>CAXXHZ010000003.1:0-3179050 GCA_963666685.2 uncultured Desulfobulbus sp. | reverse complement strand
AATGATTAGCCGGTTGGTGCAGGCGAACAGTGAGTTTATTTTCGTTATGATCAGGCAGGATATCTGCCTCTGTCGCGTAAAGGCTGCGGAGCAGAGGCTTCGGGCATCGTCCTGGCGGTGCATGGCCTGCCGTACTCTCAGACCTCCTGACCTCGACACTACGACTGCATCAAACTTGATCGGCATAATATATTGAAAAATCGTTAAAAATAAACATCGTTATACAGAGAAGCTCTGGATACAGGATCAGTGGCCAAGATTTTTTCCTGATATCTAATCGCTACGAATTACACCGAGTGTATTTGTTTAACTTTTCAAGATTGCTCTATTTTTTAAATAGCATTGCGTATCGATACCGTAATTTCAGTGCCAAGTAGAATCTTCCGAGGTCAGGAGGTCTGACTCTATTCACCATAGCCGTCTCGGTACGGTAGGCGATGAGCTTAATGGTGTCGATGAAGTATTTCCCCTTCATACTCAGCATTTTAAACCGGTCCTCCTCGGGCAGGTCTGCAAACTGCACATGCCGGGGCGTTGCTTTCCGGCACGCCTTCAGGTCGGCCAACGTCCCGGTCATTTCCAGCACCTCTTCCTGCAAGGCTGACTTCTTCGCCTCATACTCCGTTACCTTGGCCGGTTCGATATCGTCACAAAGGATGATGCCGTCGCATTCGCACCGTTTCCGCGCAAGCTGAGCCGCCTGTTTCCTCACCTCGCCGTCCAACTCCCGATATTGGGGGTTGACCACCTGTGTGCTGCCAGGAATTTCCTCCAGGGAATAGTCGGCAAGACGGTCGAGATTATAGTTTTCACGCATGTATTTGAAGAAATTTTCCTGGCACCATCGAGCAAACATGGCCGCAGCGGAACCGGTTATCTCCCGGGTATAATCGGTGGAGACGATCGATGTCTGGTGACCACCTTGACTCAGCTTACGCACCTCGCGCACCCAGAATTTTTTACCAAACATGATGCCACGCTCGGCCAGACGCATTGCCACGGTCTGACCCGATACCAAGCGAACCTCTTGTAAAACAAACTCCGCATCCGGCCAGTCATCGCCTGGATACTTGTTGTAGGTCAGGCAGGCTATGCGCTTTTCCCACATTCGGGCCATGAAATCCGGGCTGTAGCCTTCCCGGTCGAAAACCATTGTGAAACGAGGCGTTAAAGACTCTTCCGGGCTAAACAGTGGTGGTTGGTATGGCAGGTCCCGCTCCAGGCGAGGCACAATCTCCGTTTCCAACACCGCAAGCAGGCCAGGGTCAACAGACCTGTTCACCATGAAAAACGGCTGGCCGTCCATGGCATTCACCCAGTAATCGGTGGTGGCACGGAGGCACAGCTGCTGCCGGGCAACATAGTGGCGGGGCAATTCGGTCTGGCTGCCGCTGTACACCCGAACATGGCCGTCAATATACAGCACACCCGTGGTTTCCGGGAACATTGCCATCCAGTCACGACTCAGGGCGCCGCCCCATTGCTGTGCCTGTCCGTTTTCCGTCAGGATCCGCACCTTGTTCCGCAAGGTTCTCGCCTCCGGGATCCGGTCAAGACCAAGCAGTTTGCCCCATTCGCCCGGAGAACAGTATCGCAACGACTCGATGGTCTTGATCCGGGCCAAGGCCATGAAGGCGAGCAGCAGAAAGATGCTGTCGAGCCGGTAATAACCGACCGGCAGTTCAAAATACTCGGTATGCGCAAGCAGTCCCATGCTCAACAGTCCGGGCAATCCGAGTAGAACTCCGCCATTGGGGACATCAAGGCTGCTCGCAAATTCCGGCATGACCGGCCCGGATTGGAACAAGCTTGCAAACAGTCTGCCCGTGGTGTCCGTTGCCCCCATGCCGATCGGAGCTGCAGCATCAGTTTTACTCCGCTCGCTCTTGCTGTTGCCGTCAGGCGGTGGCAGACTCAGTTCTTTTTTTTTGATGGCTGGCGCAATTTGCCGGAACGTACCGCCTTGTGCAGGGTATCGGCCTTTAAACCCAGTTCGTCTGCTATGCTGGTGATGGGCGAGCCGCCATTGAGCAAATCCTGCACATGATCCAATACCGGAGGTGTCAACACCGCCGGACCTCGACAGTTCCGTGGTGCGAAAAATCCGGCCATCCCTTTTTCCCGATAGAGTTTCACGCTACGCAACACAGAGATTTTACTTACCCCGAAGGCCCGACAGATCTCGGCTTGGGTGGCGCTGCCATTGATGTACAACTGACTTGTGAACATCCGGAAACTCGGCATATCGTCAATGGCGTGCGTGAATACCGGAAGGTTCCCGTATATGTAGGTGAGAGAGGCGTCTTTACGGATAAAACCGATATTCTGGTTGATGAGGGTCAGGCCTTCCGAGAAGATGGGGAGTTGAAGTTGAGGCATGGCAACTGTCCAATGCGGGGGATCTGGAAAATCGGATTTTCTGCTATCATATCGAAATCCGCTGCCGTCGTAAATCGCCTTTGTGGGTCTTTCTGGATATTTGATTTAATTCCTGATGGTTAAAGCACAGCAGACGTGCTCGTCGAAACTGTCGAGATCAGGAGGTCTGAATTTAAAGTATTGATAGTCGCACAATACAAAGTCACTAAATGCCACATGCATCAATTTTAAAAAAAATATTTATGATCTGATGAATGTGCGTATAGAAAATTATTACTCAAGTTTCGGGCTTGGGGTCATCAAAGAAAAATTACGTTCAACACCTTGAAACCATAACGTTTTAACGTGAAAAGCCTTTTGCATTTTGTTATATTGGATTTGCGAAAATCATCAATAATATCAAAAAGAAAAGGCTCAAATGAACCATACCCAATACTATCAGGAGCAACAAGAGGCAAAACGACTGCACGACCGGATTTCTTCCTTCCTGGAAGATTTCAAGGTCGGAACCCTGCTGAGCGGCAGCGGTATCCGCAAGCTGCGAGGGGCAAAGCCGCTGGCAGTGTTCGCCGCCATTTTCTCCTTGCCGTTTAGCGGGGTTAACTTTTCCCGGGGCATCGTCAATAATTCGGAGCTGGAATTCCGGAAGGATACCGCCTACGAATTTTTGAAGAATCCCCGCTATAACTGGTGAAAGTTTTTGCTGGGCCTGGTGACCCTGGTGGTTCGAGTCATGGACGTACTGACCAGCGAAAAGCGCGAAAAGGTGTTGATCATCGACGACAGCACCTATGACCGCTCTCGTTCCAAGGTGGTTGAACTGCTCGCCTGGGTGCATGACCACAATCACAACCGGAGCTTGAAAGGGTTTAAGCTCATGACCATGGGCTGGTCGGATGGGGTGAGTTTCCTGCCGCTTGATTTCATCCTCTGCTCCGCCTCCGATGCAAGCAAGCGATTGCAGGGGATCAGGAAAAAGATGGACAAGCGGTGCTACGGCTACAAGCGTCGGTTGGAAGCCCTGGCCAAATCCACCGAGCACCTGGAAGCCATGGTGAAACGGGTGCTGGCGCTGGGAATCCGAGCCGACTACCTCCTGATGGACAGTTGGTTCGTTTTCCCTGCACTCCTTGCCACCTTGGGCAAACATCTGCCGGTAATCTGCATGGGCAAGGACATGCCGAAAGTCTTTTACCGGCATCAGGGGCAATGGCTGAGGCTGGGCAGGCTCTTTACCAAACTGAAGAAGCGGCGGGGTAAGGCCAGGATTCTGGCCAGCGTGGTGGTCGAAACCAAAAAAGAACAGAAAGTCAAAATCGTCTTTGTCCGACACCGCCATAAACGCCAGTGGCTGGCCATCCTCTCCACCAAAATCGATCTTGCGGATGAGGAAATCGTCCGCATCTATGGCAAGCGGTGGGATATCGAGGTGTTCTTCAAGATGATGAAGCACTATCTCAACCTCGAGCGGGAGACACAACTGCGGGATTTTGATAGTATCATCGGTCATATCACCATTGCCATGAGCCGCTATGTCTTCCTGGCTTTTGAGCAGCGCTGTCATAACGATCCTCGCACCCTTGGCTCGCTCTTTTACGCCTACAGTGAAGAGCAGCAGGACCTGAGCCTAATTGAGGCCATGCAGCGGCTGCTCAGCCTAGCATTGGACAAAGTCAGAACTGCCGGCATCATCGCTGAAGATGCAGTGCTTGCCATTGTTGATGCAGTCATGGGCTTTGCCGTTAATATGCTGCAAACTGGATAGAGGTTGTCGCGCATTAAAATCAAAACACGGTCAGTTAGATCAACTCAGAAACTTGAGTAATTACGAAACGAACTGCTAGGCAGCAAAACTAAAGCCCCACCTCTGTGGCGCAAGACACGATGTTAGCGCCATCCTCAAGAAGTCGAGAAAAACGTTGCTTTTACCTAGCAGTCTGTCGGAGTATAGTGCAAGCCTTATTTCAACTCGTTGTTTTATCGTGCTTTGGCCTTTTGTTGAATTTTCTTCACAGAAAACAAAACAACGAAATAACAACATGTTATCGCGTTTCCGATTTGATACTCCGACAGGCTGCTAGCTTGGTGCCATGGTCTGAAAAGTGGTGCGGCTTATACCAACACCCAGATCTTTTACAAATTGATACCGATCTCAAGCTGAAAATAGGATGTTTCAAAGTCGACCACTTAACGATTTGTTCAAATATTCTGGGCCACTTCTCTTTATCGCTGTGAAGGCTTCCACAGCAACACCCTCTTCCCGGTCAGATACTGCCACCAGGCAACCGCGATGGCTGTATTGACAACCAAGAAATACATGGGAATTTTCAGCAATCCCCGCAAAGAATGAGTGAGCCAACCATAAATCCCAACCCCATAAAAAAGTAGTTGTCCGATAAGAATTAATATAAAAAAAATCGATGATCGGGCCAGGATCAGGTTGCTGATCAAAGCAGTAAGCAGAAATAACGGCACCAGCCAACGCAGCAATTTATGACAGAAATACTGGTACGAAAACATGCCATAACGAAAAATATTTAAAAAATCAATATTGTTGAAGAACACCGTCAACCCACGAACCACAGTCCGCACCTTCCGGGTAAATTCAAGTCGTTCGTCAGTGATATTCAAATAACTGCCAATTGCCTTTGGATCACATACGCCGCGTAACCCAAGTTTCATACTGCTTAGTAATGTACGGAAATCGCTCTGTACATCGCCGGAAAAATCCTGACATACTCTCTTGCGGGCGGCGAAAAAAGAACCGCTTAGCCCAACCAGTGAGTTCACCTCCGATTCCAGGCGCCTTAGCCACATTTCGTAACGAAGATAAAAACCCTCCCCGCAAGGCTTGCCATCCTGACCAAGTAGCCTGTCCTCGCTGCTCACACAGCCTACTGAAGGGTCAGCAAAATTGGCTACAATCTCTTTCAGCCCCTGAGGCTCAATGACAGTAGCGACATCTGAAAAAATGATTACTTCCCCTCGTGCATGCTGAACAGCCTCTTTCTGAGCATTCTCTTTACCTCCGCGCGCCACGACTTCGAGCAATTCAATACCGTTATTTCTATAAGATCGGACAATTTCATTCGTAGCATCGGTTGAACCATCGGAAGCAACCAGAATCTGAATAAGATCTTTCGGATAAACCAACGCTAATGAATTGTCCAGTTTTTGTTTGATCTTTTTTTCCTCATTGTAGACTGTTATGATTAAAGTAATGGCGACATTCGTAAATTCTCGCTCAACCTTTCGGCTCCTTATCGCCCTAAAAAAGATCAAAGTGAAGGGGTAACCAAAGTAGGCATAAAATACACCGAAAAGAGAGGAAATAAACAATAGCATGAGAGCCTCTTGCAAAATGAGCTGCTTGGCCAACCTGACCGGCCAAGCCTTTGGATTTTTTGGTTACTTAAACGATCAGTCGGGGTAGCTGAGCGGCAAAAAGAGCAATAACGATCAGCTTCGCATCATAAGCGGTGTCCATCGGGGATCGTAGAGGTATTCCATCTGACTGTCATCCAGCGAAACGGTGACAAGACTACTGATAAGCAGGCCTAAATCGTTTGTAACCAGATGCAGGTTGTAGCCGACCCATGATATTTTGTATTCCTTGGGATTCTTCTTGGTACCGCGAATCACAGGCAACCGGCAACTTATGGATATAGCTGCCTCGTCCGCAGAATCTGTGGGTAAATCTGTGATAATTAGCCCCAGAACCTGAGCCCCGCCGGAGGTGAAGTGGGGGGCACATGCCGCCCCTTCACCCTTGCCACCATCAGGTCGAGCCTCCAGGCTACCAGGCAGTGTTGTTTAGTCATGGTTTTTCAACCAAGCCAAGTTATACCGAACGAGCGATCCCAGTGTCTCCACTCAAAAACAAGTGGACAATCACCTTTTATTAGGCTGTTACAGATCGACTCCTTACTGCTAACCCACAAATTCTGCGGAGGAACCGGATAGCTTCACCCACGGTCTGTTGGACCTAGCAATCAAGCCGCTTCTCGACAGCTGCCTCCCACGGCTTCCCTTGAAGGGGGCGCCTTCGTTCCTGTGGCGACCTCAACTCTTTACGCCCCATCACCCCATGATATTCACTCCGTGAGCTTCATGACGGTTTTCTTGGTTCTGTTTTGCTGAATTCAAAACCTTACCAGGAAAAGTCATGTGAAGTTATATTATTTCAATATAATAAACGGAAATCCACCTGATGGCCATTATTTAGCCGATGGGTAATTTTAGTTTTTTTGAAAAAAATTCAACTGTCATTAATTAGCTCTTGATACAAATGATAGTATTGCTGTGTCATCGTTTTCCGGGAAAAAAACGCATCAATTCGTACTCTGGCAGCATTTCCCATCAACCTTCTAAGTTTAGGATCTAGCAACTGCAGGATTTGCTGAGCAAAAACTCTCGTATCTCTATTATTTACGAGGTAACCACTAACACCATCTTCGACTATCTCAAAAAAACCGCCTGCATTAGGAACCACCGCCGGTAAGCCATGGGACATTGCTTCTAGCACACTCATAGGTATCCCCTCGTGAAGGGAAGTGTTGATGTACAAATCAAGCCCTCGATAAAAGGTGACCATATCTTCTTGGTTTCCAAGAAATCTGAAGCGTTCCCCCAGCCCATACTGGTAAACTCTCTTTTCGAGCATGGTACGCTCAGGGCCGTCCCCAGCAAGAACAAAGTCGACGGTATCGTTTTGCCATACCACCAATCGGGCGACCTCAACCAACAGGGAAAAATCCTTTACCGGGAACAGCCGCCCCGCAGACCCGACAACCACCCGGCCTCTAGGCTGTGCAATTACAAGCTCAGGTACACTAATACCATTATGAATTACGTTTATATCTCTCTTGGAAAAACCATACCGACCGATTAAGGAACGCTGCATTTCCATCGACACAACAACCGTTCGAGTAAAACCAGAAGAAAGCAGCCTGAAAAAAAAAACGTTGCGTAACCAGTCTGTTATCGAGGGGTTACCTACCATCTCAGGCATACCATGCTGGGTAGCCACCAACTTACTACCCGATATACCACAGGAGGCACACCACGCTAGGACATTCTCTTTGTACCGATGGGAATGAATTATATCTGGAATAAAATCCTTGATTAACCTGCGGACAACACAGATACAATCTATAAAGGATTTTTTTGATTCATCAACGATATAAACTTTGACACCGAGACGCTCCAGCTCTTCGGCGAGCTTCTCTCTATTCATCAAAATAACTAGCAGGTCAATAGCCTCCGTTTCGAAAAGTCCGGAGGCTAACTGATACACCATCGCTTCTGCTCCAGCCCAGAGGTCACCGGAGGCGAAGAGCATTATTCGGATTTTGCCAGTGTGTTCTGTCAAAAGATTTCCCCGGGCATAAGTTAGCAACCACCGGCAAAGCCGGTGGTTTGAAAGATTTGGATCCGCTCAAAGCAGGTATTAAGCCTCGTTCGCCGAATCTGTGGGTAAATTTTTGATAATTAGCCCCAGAACCTGAGCCTCGCCGGACGTAAAGGGAATGGGCACCTGCCACCCCGTCAACCCTCGTCATCTTCAGGTCAAGCATGGAAGCTCGACTCTGTAAAAGCTGTGCGCATCGAGCACACCCGCAGAGCTTGGCCTTGATAGAGCCGAGCCTCACTACTATTGTCAGTATTGTCCTGCCGTGGGGATTTTATAAAATGCATCCTGCCTTACCTTGTTGTCGGGGAGTCTTGAACCGTATCGAAAAATAACCGGATTTATTTTCGACACCAGCAAATGGTGAGACCTGGTCCGCCAACATTGAGGCGAGAGACGACCCCTGCTATATTACACGGCGTGTCGGGAGTTTTGCATTTGTCCCCTATGGGGGCATACTGGTTTTCTTCCCCTACGCTCCAAGACGGTGCGCAGTACCCAACCTGTGGCGTGAAGGTTGAAAGGTTGCCATGGGCGGCGGGGAAAATCAACCTGATAATTACCTAACATACTGCGCTTTGTTTTTTTTGACCAACCTAATTTTAATGTTTAATTGTTTGATTTCAGCTTGTAACCTGTGTCGCTAACCCAAAACCCGACAGGTTTCTGGGATAAAAAGCGAGCGCCGAGCATTCGGGTTAACTAACTATTCAGCACTGTTGAATACCGATATTTTTACTATGAAGGCTGGTAACTTTGCCTGAAAGAGTAAACGCAACTCTTAAGAAGTCATAAGACCTTTTTGCTCAGGACTGTAAAATTCTACTTAAAAACAAAGGAATGGTTGAAGAAACATCTTGGTGAACGCCTATTCGGCGTAAGGCAAATCGATTTGCTGCCTTGTCATTCCATCCAAAATCTGTAGAAACAGCTAAATGATAACCAGCTTTCTGGACCGCTTTGGATATTACTTTATTGTAATTACCATTGGGGTAGCAAAACGAAATACTATTAATATCAGCTACCCCCTCATCACATAATTTATCTCTCGAAAGAAGCAGTTCTGAACGAACAACCTCTCTTTCCAGTTCAGTCAAAATAGTATGATTAACAGTATGAGAACCAAAAGAAACAAGCCCGGTTTTAGCTAACCATCTTACTTCATCCCAAGTTAAAAAGGAGGGGACAGTCGTTTTAAGATTTACACTTAAATGTGTTGACATCTCGTTTAAAATTGAATTCATCTTTTTGAAAGGAAAAGATTTTAATAGGATTATTGCATCTGAAAACTGTCTATTCAAACTACCTTGTAAAGCTAAAATAGCCTTTGCATTCTCCGACAATTTTGAAGCAATCAGAGGCTGCGTTTTTTTTTGGCTATACAAGAGAATGTCAAACAATATATCTGTCCAAAATCTCCGATTTGTCCCTATATATGAAGTTGGTAAAAAAACAGTACAGGGGACATTATGCTTTTGCAAGATAGGAAAAACATATTCTTTAAAATCAACCCAACCGTCGTCAAATGTAATGCAACATCTTGGTTTTCCTTCTCGCCTTGAATCGATGTATGCCACACCAAAAAGGTCTTCCAGTGTACAAATATAGAATTTTTTTTTGATTTCTCGGATATGAGCCTCAAAAGTAGTTGGATCCAAATACATACCCGGTTCAATGCGGGCATTGATTTCCTTCTTAGGTAAAACCCTATGGTAAGTTAAAATAAGGAAGCTGCCACTCTGTGCTAAAAAGCTTAATCGGCTATCAACAACTCCACGTCGAAAAAAGCAAAATGCCTGTATTTTTTTTATCCATAACGAAAGTAATCGTCTCAGCACAAGATATCCTCATTTAGTTATGTATAGAAGTGGCTTGATAAATTAGAAATTCTAAAAAGAGTGTTGCTGTCGAAACTCATATCCATTGACCAATGTCTTACATCTTTTTTATTATTAAATTTTGCACTTGTGGTGCGTTTGTAGAATTTGCCGCCTTGCCAACCCCATAATAACCAGCTTGTTGGTACCAGTTAATATCTGTAAATGCGCCTACGTTACCTCCGTCATCCGCATTGTTTACCCCGGCAGATCCTTGTGCTAATCTGAAATCTTTTGATGTTGCATCGACAAAAGCAACCGCTCCAATTGAAGAATTTGTATCATAGCCGTACGATTGCCAAGTTGACAAAGAAGCAACTGGGTTAGATTCCCTGCGACCAATTGTGCTAAAATCATCATCCCAAACATTGTGGTCCGATGTAACAGAGGCCCTGTAGGCACTCTGTCCTGTCCAAAATAATAGAGCTGCAGAAGTGGCGTTGTAAAACAAATTGTTTTTTATAGTGTGGTTTAATGGGGAAGATGCACTTGAGCTTTCCGTTTCCACTGCGATAGCCCAAGATTTCATATTAACAAACGTATTGTTGTATATTTCATTCCACCACATGCTTTTTGTCGTTTCTGCTGGCGCGTGCAACCTCACGCCATTGTTGCAATTAAGAATTAAGTTATGATGGAATTTGACGAAATCTTGAACCGAGTAATAAGCATCACCGCGAGTGTTTGTAATAATGTTGTGGTGTATATCGTTTGCCCATATCGCATTACTCTCGTCTGGGGATGATGTCGTTACAAAGTTAGAATCACCTTTGTCCTTTATACCTGTCCCAGCTCCATCAAATACATTGTATCTTATTACATTGCTCTTCCTTGCTTGTGTCGCTGTCTCCTCTTCCCCTTCAGCGTTCTGGTAAGAGTTGTATAATATTAAATTGGCGTTGTTGTGGTGAGCCGAACCAGTTGTTCCATTGTCGTAGAATTTACAATACTCAATTACAGAATCTTGCATATCTAGCCGCATCCCTGATGGATTTGCATCCACGTTGGTGTCTTTGCAACCGTGAATATACAGGTTCTTGAAAACGCAGCCTATGAAAGACGGGTTATTGTTACCCATTTCGTAGGAGTTTATCGCTGTCGTTCTGGCATACCTCATCTCGAAATTTTGAAAGATTATGTTGTAATTTGGGCTGTTGGTCCCCATTATCCTCCGCCCAGTGTTGCTATCAGTTGCATTCCCGCCATCAAAGATAGCCCACTCGCCGGGAAAGGACATAACAGTAATTGCAGATGTTAGAGCATTGGTGTTGGTTTGAATGCGATTTGTGGCCCCATCATTTAACGTCATTGCAGTAACATCATAAACACCGCCCCGCATATATAGGGTGTCTCCAGGGCCGACACGAGAATTAACGCCATCGTTACGGTATTTATTCAAAGCTATATCTATGCTGAACCACGGACTGCTTATGCTTCCATCTCCTGATGAATCTGATCCAGTTGGAGAGATATAGTAATCGGCAGAAAATACGGTATTAACTACCACCGAACTAAATAATAGGGTACACAATATAATTTTTTTCACAGCATGCTCCTCGTATTAATTATCAAGTGTAAATATCACCGCCATGTATAAGGCGGTGACTCTAGCCTTAGTCACCTGTGGGGCAGATTTAGGCTCTGTGGCGAACCGTTACCGCTGTATCGCTCTTGCACAAAGAATATTTCCTGCTTCCGCTGAGAACATAGGCATCCTTCTTAAAAATTAAGCAAAATTCATGCCGTTTTAAACACCGACAAGTGCTCTGTATAGTTTAGCGTGCTCACTAACATGCCCTTCCTTGCTAAAATATTTTTGTACCCTGACACGCCCCTCCCCACCGTGTTCTTCCGCCAACGAGTTGTTTTCAACATATATATTCATTCTGTCTGCCAACTCCTGCTCACAATTGTCAAAAGTTACAGTAAACCCATTGATACCATTTACAATAATATCCTTTGGCCCTCCCATAGCACATGCAATTACCGGTATCCCTGAACTCATAGCCTCAATATATACAAGTCCAAATGCTTCATTGATACTCGGCAGGACAAAACAATCAATCGCACCATAAAAATGCCGCATATCATGCAGGGTACCCAAAATTTCAACCTTATCCTCAAGATTTCGCTCCGATATAAGACTCATCACCTCTGCAAAACATTTCTTATCGGAAACTTGGCCACAAAGTAATAATTTGACATGTTCGTGCTGAAGCGCAACAATACTAAATGCCCTGACGAGAGCCTGATGATTCTTCCACATTAAAAATTGTGAGGCACATCCGAAAATAAAAAAATTTTCTCGTATTTTCAAACTATTACGTATGGCTATTTTTTCGCTTTTTACTATTTTTTGGAAAAAATCAGTGTCTATCCCATAAAATATTTTAACGATTTTCCGTCCAAAACCATTGGCAATCAATAAATCCTCAAGGAGAGTTGACCCAACAATAACGACATCCGCAAGCATGCTTTTAAGGTACCAAAACGTGGGGTGATTATTCCACTCCGGATTAGACTTACTGTAAATATACTTGGCTCCTTTTGAAAAAAACTTGACTAATAATCCCTCTAAAAAAAAAGAAGAATAATGCAAAGAGTGTACCACATCATATTTTCCGTTTCTGAGTTTAAAAGGGGCTTTTAGCAGTTCAATCCAATTACTGAGCGAAGGGTGCCGCGGAGGGTACATTCTAATTTGTTTAACAGGAAAGCCAAGCTTCAATATATCTTCAGATGCCTCATTGTCAATGATACTGACACCGACCTCAACATCAAACAAATTTTGATCTAAACCTTTTAAAAGATCTGTCAACTGTCTGGTTTTAGACCCATGCATCAATTCGGAAACCGTTAATAGTAATTTGATTTTCTTTATTTTATCCATAGATACCACCAAAGGGGCCCCCCTTGTCTGAACAAGGTTTTCTGTATTTAAGCCGCAAGCTTCTGAGTTGATCTAACAATCTATTATCAGGTTATTAATTCGCAAAAATTTTTTCCTGTTTGCAACATATCAACGGCAACGCCAATGACTGCATCAGCAAGGGAAAGCATTGCATCCTCTGCGATTATTCCAACAGCCCGAACTTTGTTCAAGGCGAGGCGGAGGAGACCTTGCATGGCTTCGATCAGGCTAAGGTCACGCCGTTCCACACTGCAGGCAAAAAAGGCTACCAATCACAGGGTGTGATTTTTTTACGGGCGACATGAATTCCGATTTGCTTAAGTGCATTCCACCGACGAGAGGGCACTTTTATGGAGCAATCGTATCGCATCCGTGGCCGGGATATCACGCCTAGCGATCTTGACACTTATCCGTGGCCTGGTTGTCGAAAATTGGACTGAGGGCCGTACGGTCTTCTCCCACCTTCTCTGCGAACGCTGGAACTGGCTTCAACCGAACGGCGCGCTCAAGGACCGTTCCTGTCGGGTTATGCTCCTTTCCTTGGAGCAAAAAGGGGGCATTGAACATCCCCCCAACCCATCGCCCATTATCAGGACCGGCAGAAAAACCCGTCGCCGAAAATTTACCTACGATACCACCCCTCTCGGCGGTTATGCATCCCGAGCTGGTACACTCCACTTTTCCATGGTCCGCCGCACCGCCGAGGAAGGTTTCTGGGGTCACCTGATCGAGACCCACCATTATCTGGGCAACCCCAGAATTGTCGGCTCGTACCTCAAGTACCTCGTCTCTCTCGATGGCCGCTCGGTGGCCGCCTTGGGATGGGGGGGCGCCGCCTTGCGAGTCGCTGCCCGCGACAGTTTCATCGGCTGGAATAACTAGCACCGGCTTGTCAACCTTCACAAGGTGGCCGGCAACGTTCGCTTCCTTATCTTTCCCTGGGTCGAAGTCAAAAACCTCGCATCCCGGATACTTGCCGCCAATGTCCGCAGGCTGCCGCACGGCTGGCTGGCCTTTTGCAACCAACGCATCGTGCTCCTGGAGGCCTTCGTTGACACTACCAGATTTGCCGGTACCTGCTACAAAGCGGCCAACTGGTTTCACGCCGGCGTAACCCGCGGCCGGGGCAAGTACGGGCCCAACACCCCCGGCCATCCGGTCAAGGCTGTCTTCCTTTATCCTCTCGATCGCAAATTCCGTGAGTTGCTCCTTGATGATTGACCAGTTATTCCCGGACGGGCCCAAATGAGCACGCCCGAGGTGATTTTTCTGCTGCCAGAAGCTTGTAGCGTACCAACCCGGCCAGTATGCCACCGCTTTGATTGAAAACAGTTCAATCATGGAGAAATTTTACGTTTTTCAGGCACAACTATCCTCTTGTCCTCGTCTGGAAGGTTCAGGCGAGGGACCTGATCTTTGAAGAAATGGCCTCGATCTGCCTATTGAATTAGTGGCCCCGGTCGATGATCGAGAAGCGCACGATACAAATCCTCCATGGTTTCGATGTGAAATTCATGGAACTTACTGCGAACCTTTTCCCACAGGGATCTCTTTGTTTTCCATTTCTTCCAGGCCGCTTGGAACAGGGGACAGCAGAGTTGCTGAATCTGGTCCACCAGGAAAGCCAGCATCATCAGCAGAACAAACACTTCACTCAAGTGCTGCTTGCCCAGGCCAAAATTATGACCGAAATGATACCCCTGATTTTTCAAGGTGTTGAACGTCTCGTTTTCAATTTTCCACCTGGCACGGGCACCACGCATAAACCGGTAAACATTTGCTTCCGTGATCTCCAAATCAGTAATCCAGCTGAAACGTTGCGTTTTCCCGGTCTTTGCATTGTCCTCCCAGTATTCAACAAAGGTAACCCGGCGGTCCTGGTTTGATTTGTTGAGCGGGGCATCGTAAACGATTCGGAAGCAATGGGTGATCGCTGCATTTTTTTCGTCAGTGATGGCCAGCTCGATAGCTTCTCCGCTTGCCACTGCTTGATCGACATGCTGAAAGAGGAATTTATGGTCACCCTCTTTGACGCCCAGAATATAGTGAAGACCATGTTCCTCAAGATCTTCGATATGGGGCGCATTGGAACTAAGGGCATCTTCGTTGACAATAAACTGCAGATGCGGATGGTCCTGACGGAGTTTCACAAGCATTCGCTTGATAGCATTCCGTTCACAATCCATTTTGGTTGCTCCGTCCTGTTTCCTGATTATTTCAGGACAGAGAGGGATAACCTCTTTGAAATCAGGGTGGACAAGAGCCGCCCCGACGGCCTGGAGGTAAAAAGTGCTTTGACCGGTTTTTGCGCTGACTTTCTCCATGCACGCATCGGAATACAGCGTGTTGGATGAAAAGTAACCGGTACCGTCGAGATTCAACAGGTAGCAATCGTTCATGAACACCATTTTCTCAAGAATTTTACCTCGTTGCAGTGGTCGGAAAGCATCTTTGAACAGCCGCCGGAGACTATCGGGATGGACACCATCAAGAATTTCACGCATCGAGGAGTCGCAGGCAATAGTGGCCATGCCGTATATTGTCATGAGGTTATGTGGCCCAATGCTCCGCCGTTCGTCAAAAGCGAGCAAAGAAGGATCTTTAAGAGAAAACATAGCGAAACCGGACATGAGCACATCGGCTAAAGAATGGTGCACATTTCCCGGCCGATGATCTTCAATTTGAGCCAAGCCGTTTTTGACGGTTGCAAAGAGGGCATCTGCATTGAGATGTTTACGCAACTTGATCTCTGCATCCCGGGCGATTTCGTTCTTGTGTGTTTTCACAATCGTTGCAAGTTGGTTTGACATGAATTCCTCGTTGTAAGATTTTTTTCTTACAAAAAGAAATTTTTTTCCTTGTCAGCATGTCAAGGAAAATCGTTAACTACTGAAAATTTTAATAAAAGTTTACGAAGACTATCTCTGCAGATTACACTATTTCAGCGTTTCCCGACCGCTCGGGAATTGCTGATGATTGACAAGACACTCCTGCCCCAAGGGGTGGAAATCGCCGACAGCGACTGGCAACAGGTACCGTAGTCGGTCAGTGTCGTCATTGTACTGCTGTTTACCGACAAGGATATCCGTTTGGCCCGGGGACGGCAGGAAGAAAACAGCCCCGAGTTCAGGGACAAATATCGGTACCGGGCCGGGGTCGAGGCGACCATGTCGGAATTCGACCGGCGAACCGGTGTCAAACATCTGTGCATTCGTGGCATGAAAGCTGTGCGGTTTGCCGCCATCATGAAGGCTATTGGTCTGAATATATTCAGGGCGAGCAGGCATTGGAGCCGGAAAACCAATACATTACCACCTTGTCCGGGCTCTTTATTGCTTCTTTTGGCCATCTGGGACCTTTTCAAAAAGCGTATTTAGCAGCAACTCAATAAAACCGTTGCGATAGACAGACGCTTCCTCCCGACGGGTCCGTATCGAGTGGAAATGGTGGTTTGAGTTTTTACGAGTCCATCAATGATGATGGGTTCGTAAAAAGTTGATTTCTGTCATTATGAGGAACACCGCAACAAGATATTTTTAATTATTTAATATGTTTATCGCTACATTCGAAATGAAACGATGGGTGTTTTCCCATTTTTTGCGTCAATGGTGGCTTGTCCAATTTCTCGGCACCTATCATCAGTGAAAGTCTCATGGATCAGTTTTTTCCAATCTTGAAATTACCCACTTAAATTTACCACTTTCTTCCCGAGGGATACTGCTCACAAATTCCAACCGAACATCAACCCCAGGGCCTACTCGATTGACAAACTCTTCCAGGAGCCTTTTTGAGTCGTGACTTGTATAACCCTGACGCTTAACTATCTTAATAATTATCAGGCCAAGTTCTTCTTGGATTATTTGCGACATTTCAATATGATGCAACGGTTTAAATGGATGTGTTAAGGTCGAACTTGAAATAAATTTCCCGCTAGGTGTTCGTATGAGATCCTCAGCTTTGGTGGTCACTTTTCCGAGCAAGGGCATTTTTCTTCCACATGGACATTTTTCAAGCGAAATGGATGTAAAATCGGTGGTTTTGTATCGAATAAAGGGCATACCGTAATTATGCAAGCTCGTCCCCACCAGAAAACCATTTTCGCCAGGAATTACCGACTCGTCATCATGATTAACTATCTCTGTTATTCCGTACTCCATATTTAAATGCTTTCCAGTGTGTTTTTCACACTCCGTCGCCCAGGCAACTCTTTCCGCCAAACCATAAAAATCAAAATTTTCACAATTAAACACGGATCGAATTTTTTCCAATTGAAAATTATATAGTGTTTCTGATGAAGTAAGGGTAGCCTTCAGTGGAAATGAGTAGTTATTTTCCTCTAATAATTTGGCAAGCACATAAAGAGTAGAGGGATATCCTTCAATTACTTCGGGAGAGAATTCACATATTTTATCAAAAATTGCATCGATATTTTGTTGACTCAGATGAAATGATGACAACCAGAGTTGATTATCATATTTATTTAATTGCCAGTAGGGAGGCTTATCTTTGCAAGGGGCAACGATGGCTCGGCCAAGTAAGACGCAATACGGGCTCCCTAACATTAAACCAGCCCACTGCTTCTGTCTCCAATCATAGGCATGATTTACAATCCACATACCCCGATCCCAATAAAAATTTAAAGGAGAACCCGTAGTTCCACTTGTATGACCTGGAAAGAGTTCCTTCTTCTCGAATTTTGTAGATAGCATTTTGTCACCGTGCATCAATACATCTTTCCTGGTTAATATAGGAAACTTGACAAGATCCGCAACAGTGGTTATATCTGACGGCGACAGTCGATGTTTTTTCATTATTTCATTGTAATATGGTACAGTATGATATGCATGCTCGATCAATTTTTTAAGTTTCATATTTTGATAGCAGGAAAAATCTGCTTCAGAAAACCATTGTGTCCGTTCAAGTTCTTCAATGGAAGAGTAAAAAAAATCACAATAACGTTTTCTGTAAAGAATTTTACAATGTAAATTAAATAGAATAGTTTGGATTGCATAGGGAAATTTTTCATAACAATATTGTATATTCATCGTTAACATTCCTTTTTGACATAAAACCGATTCTTTAATATATCATAAACAGAAAGGATCCTACCAAGTAGATAACATAAAGATATGGGAAAACATTTCAATATTATTGACCATGTGAGGGGCTTGACATTACGCGCAAAATAAAACGATACAAACACTACGACTGAAAGTAGCAAGAGGGCTGATATCAATGATATTGTAGTAGAAAACAATAACCCTGCAACAAGCAAACCTGTTAAAAAAATAACTATCAATACGAGTAGTAATGGTTTTGACATTTCGCCATGTTTAATCGTGTCAAACATTCCAACCCCATACCATCTCTCTTTCTTTATAATATCGACTAGTTTTTTGGCATTTCCCAGATGTATGGTTTTCATTAATGGGTCACAATTAACCCGATACCCCATGAACCTTAATCTCTGGCATAGCTCGTAATCTTCACCAGAAATAACTTCCTCAGCAAATCCCCCTGCTTCCCAAAAAACATCTGATCGAAGAAGCATGTTGCCTGCGCTGAGAAATGAGACATCTCCAGAAACATCCTTTTTTAATTCGTGCCAAGTTTTCTCAACCCAGGTAGATGCGGGCGGGGGGCTATAATAGGCACCCAAAACCCCAATTGTGTGGTCCGACATCAATTTCTTAACTCCATGCTTCAACCAAGACCGATCGACACAGCAATCCGCATCTACAAAAGCTATCATTTTACTCTTAACGCTATACGCCCCAATATTTCTAAGTTTTGAAACATTAACATTAGGCGCAACCATAATTTTTACGTCATACCCTGACAATATTTTAAGTGTGTTATCGGTAGATCCGTTATCGACAACAACAACTAAGAATTTATCTCGCGGGTAATCAAGCTCATCAATATTTTTCATGCATGAGGCTATATATTTTTCAGCATTAAGCACCGGTATAACCACGACCACATCGAGGATAAATCCATCGATCTTGTCAAAAGATAAAGCATCAATAGGCACTAAATTCACCTCAAATTTCAGATTTAATTTTTAGGGGTTGGGAAAGCAAACAGCTCATTGAGAGAATATGATTTTAAAGTTACATGTCTTCGCTTTTTGACATATTGGATTTGCAAAGTTCGTAACTATTCAGTAAAATTGATTTTCGGTAATTCCATCATGAAATCGGGCCACTTGCCTTGAAAGAGTAATCTCAAGGCTTCGGACGCAGTCAAACCTTGTTTTCTGCAGGTCGAGATATAACTGCGTATACAGCAGAATATTTTGGCGCCGTCCATTGACCGGAAACATCCCGACACCTTCTGCTGCACTTTAATCATGCGCAGATCGTTTTCCGCCTGGTTATTCGAGAAAGGGACAACGGGATCGTCCAAGAATCTCAGAACATCTGCCTCAAATTTCTGCAACCGCTCCAGAAGATTTCTGGCTTTTGACCGGGCAACCTTTCCTCGTTTTCCTTCTGTTTTCACCTGTTCCGGAGCCGGACATTCGTTCTCGGCTTCTTTTAACAGGTCTCGGTACCGCACTCTGTACTGCTCCGCTACGGCTGCATCTAGGCAACCGCCGGCGTCATGAACCGCCCGGTTGGCCTGCTTGAGCAGCCCGTTCATCTGTTGCGCCCACTGCTGCCCGTCTTGCTCCCAAGCTCGTTCCAGTTCACGGAGGTGATGGGCGTTGCACAGGGCATGCACTCGTCCGTACTTGAAATAGGGCTTCCAGTGGTCGTGACAGAGTACACCCTGGGAAATCCGGCAGAATCCCGATCTCGTCCAAGGCCTCGCCTCCGCGTTTCGCATGGGGATAAAAATAGTTCAAGCTCTTGCTTGAGGCGTTATGCAGCCAGCTCCGGGTGCCGCCGATATTGATTCCGGTTTCGTCGGCGTGAACAACCGCCGAGACTGCCAATTCCTTTTTGACCCAAAGTTCAAACAGCGCCAGGCTGGCGAAAGCATCCTTGTTGAAATTGACGATCGACCCGGCACTGACCAGCATCTGCATCTGATCAAGAAAATGTTCCTCGATTCGATTATACGGGACCATCTGGTATTGGGACATGTAGACCGCATTAACCTTGACCCCGATCCCGTACTGTACCGGCCGCGAGATCCCTTCCGGGAACGGGGCGACATACCGCTTGCCCTGCTCATCGACAAGGACCTCGGCTCGCCATTCGGTCACCACTGTGGTGATGTCCAGATCAATTACCTGTCTTTTTTCAGGCTCGCATACCCGGTAATGGCCAAGGGACAGTTGCCTTCGGTCAACCGGGATCTCCTTGATGATATCGGGATCGGCCACCTGTTTCAGCGAGGCCCCGGTATGCCCGGGCTGGCCACCGGGTTTGCGGCCGTTTGTCGTGCGCGGCACTTTTTTACGAAACGGATCCACCGAAGGCGGCTTGCTGCTGTTTCTACTATTGAGCCCAAGCCGGTTCAACAACAACGAAACCAACAGCAGCAGCACTTCAAGGCTCCCCTGGAGTGCCGGAGAAAGTCCCTTCTCCGTAGCAATCAAGTCGGCTACCTTCTGTACCGTCTCTTCCACATTGATATTATCGATCATCACTCCAGCACCCGTGATTATGTCCTGCCTCACTATACCACGGGTTTTAAAATCAGATTTTTTGTCCGTATATTGACCTGTGCTGCATTCTATTTTTCTGCGCGCTCCCCACCTTGCACCATTTCTAGTCATCAACCTCGACAAGCAGACAGAAGCCTTCTCCAGTACAAAATATGACTAGATGGCACAGATGCTGATTTTGAAAAAATCAACGCAAAACCATGCCAAGAACTTTTTGCGAAATAATGCATTATTTCAAATGAATAAAGGGTGTTGCAAAGTAATTTTTAGTGACTTGTTTTCAGCTCCCCGTATGCTGCAGGATCAGCTTTTTTCTCGAAGGGCTATCGATTGTCGCTGCTTGGTGTCCAACTCTCATCATTCGTTTTTGGACATTTGAGCCCTCTCGTTGGGCAGTCCCTGTTTTTTAGATGAGCAGACCTTCAAGAACGGCAACGATAGGCCGACGAACATTATTTCCGTTAAATCTCTGTCAAATTATATGGTTATCATATTACGCTGCCTTTTTCTGCTGCAACAACGGTTGTTGCGGACTCTTAACGGTGTGTTGCTTTCGGGTTCCGGCCATTTTGATCAGCAAGACGGCAATGCTGCCGAGGGTACATCGGGCCAAGGTGGCCCGTTGACTGCGAACTCGAACGGTTTCCAGACCGGTTTGATTCTTGAGGAGATTAAACGATCTTTCGCAATTCTTACGGATCGCGAGCGCTTCGTCCAACTTGTCGGTATAAAAAGGAATCCGTTGAAACAATCCGCGATCGACTGGAATGAACCGATATTGCGGACAAACTCCGGCTCGACCGCATTCGTCTCTCTCCGCTCCGCACCTATACTCGTGTTTGCCGTCTGCAACACCCAGGTGCTGCATCGCAACCGCGCAGAGGTCATCACAAAAGACCGCACCCGTTGCCGCATCAATGTGCGCCGGTGGTTTAGCCCTGGCTGATGGAGGGGTGGTCAGCAGGACCCCGGCTTTCTCAAACAGATAACCATCGTTGTCATGGTAGGCCTCATCTGCGGTAACAAGCTGCAGATTAACGCCCATCGCCTGAGCCAGGTTGACCAAAAATGGCAAAAAGTGGCTGTTATGATGATTTGCCGGTGCCAAGAGAGACACCAGGGGATAACTGTGACCGGTTGCGGCGTCAATGGCGGTCAGGGTATGCAGGCGGTAACCGATAACGTACTCCGACTTATCCCGTTTATTGCGACGTTTGCCGCAGTCACAGTCAAGGTCGTTGTATATTCGAATTTTTTTCCCGTTGATCTCCACAGTGGCCAATGGCCGCTTGCAAAAATCACTGGCCAGTTCCGTGGAGTCGACTGCGTGCAGGATAGTGTCGCCAAGCAGGCCGGACTGGTGAAAATGATGGAGGAAATACACCAGCAGATTGACTTGTTGCACAAAGGAAAGGCCACTGCGAAACTTGCTGAGACGGGTATGGTCAATCATCTCTTTTCGGTTCAACGGCAAACCGCAAAAGATCCGGTTCTGTTTGCGGTCCAGACCCAAATACTCCTCGCTGCAAAATTTACGGTAGCTGATCTCAGGGTACTTGATTGCTTTGAGCAACTCGGCGCGGAGCAGTGTGCTGGGAAAAAGATCCCGCATGGCCGGGCTGTATCCCGGGGGAGATAAGATTCCGTTGACGAGCCTGTCGTCAATCAACTCATCAATAAAACGAAGTTCTTCATCCTTGATATACAAAGGAGAGCGTTGATACCGGCTTAAGTGGAATATATTGCTGGTGCGGAACAACTCAATATATCGAGCCATTTCATCAAGTTTTATCAGGCCCTTAGTCGAAACCTGCTGTTCGATACCGAGCGATTCTGCCTTGGAACAAGAGATGATTTGATTAAAGTCGTATTCGGCGGTCACTTCCGCCAGCACCTTCTTAGATATTTCGCGCTTGGCCGCATGGTTAAGCCGATTCCAGTGGGGATATTGTTTTTTGAGTTGTTTCCGTACCAGAACCTTGATATTCTTGTGATGCATAAAAGCCTCTGTTTTGTTTGATTTTTCTTCGCAAGAAATGCTCATTCAGAATAGAGGCTTTTTTCATTTTAATCAATTGTTTTTACGCATATTTTTGAGGTTCATTGCAACACCTTTTGACAGTGAGGAGGTGATTTTTTATTGCCTATTTTGCCGGAGCGACTGATTCAAACCGGAATCGGCTGTGTAGCCGGCAGGGTTCCCAAGATTCGCGACAAGCGAGGCCAGGGGGGTGAGCTTCCCCTCTGTTACTGATGGAAAACCACATCCACCCAGTAGTTGGAACTTCGCCAGCTATTGCTTGGGAAGCTGCTGGAAGAGCCGTATGCATACACGCCGTTGGAACCGGAAGTCCCGTCCGCCAATGCATGCAAGGGGGCGCTATCCATCCCCTTGCCTGCGAAATAGTCCCAATCATCACTGTAGTGACCTGAATTGGTGTGATATGAAGCCACGTATACCGTGTTGGCGGTTATAGCTACCGGCGCTGTGAAATTTACCTGCTGCCAACCCGATGTGGTTTCATTTGTAAAGGTTGCAGTGGCCAAAAGTGTGCCGCTGCTCGTCCAGAGGTTAGCTACATGGGTTCCGGTGTTGGTGCTCGCCTTATAGAAGCGGACACCGGTAATAAAACCGTTCAAGTCTGAGCGGAACTTTACTCCCACCTCAACTGCACTATTATCACCGATATCCGTAACCCCGGGAACCGCTGTATTGGGCCAGATGGTGGAACTCGCCTGTAGTGTTGTAGAGTTGATTGCAAGGTAGCCGATCATTTCCGCAGGATGTGTTACTTCACTGTCTTTCGACTGTTCTTCTTCTACCTTTACTTGGAAGCCGGTTTCTGTAACGTTCTGCATTCGGAGAGCAGACGCATCTGTATTGCTGGTGGTCTGCATGTCGGCCAACATTAGCGGTGCCTCTGTGAAGGGTTGCTTGAATGAAACGTTATACCAGGTATTGGTTACCGCTTTGGCTGTTGTGGCGGCTTCAAACTGCACTGATCCGATGTTTCCTTTGCCAGGTTCCCATGCAATAAAATTGACAGTTTCTTTGAGGTGAGTATTTCTATTTTTTTCCTGTTCCCGGAAGTAATAATCGAAACTGGAGGATTTGATATTTCTAATTCTGCCACTGATGGTGTCTGCTTCATTTGTTGAGGCAATCGTGGTCAGCATTACCGGTTCTTTGGCGAAAATCCCAGTGAAAAGCACAGTTTTAAACTTGGTGGTGCCGGTAAAACTACCTGCTTCAACCGCGGAGCCGTCGGGCAGTGTGATACGGCCTTTTTCCATGACGAGGTAGGTGATTGTTTCTTCCGGATGAACACCATCCTGATAGTTCCACTCAGTAAGTTTGATATCAAAACCTGTGCTGTCGATGTTGCGGAGACGGACAACGCATGGTTCCGCGTTGGCAAAACTTGGAGGGCCCGCGACTACAATAGGATTGGTATAGGTGGCATTGAAGGGTACCCGTACCCAATTACTGCTGACTGCTATTTCGCCCAGTTCTATGTTCAAATCTGCCAACGGATTATCGGGTTTTTTAACAGTTATAGGTATGCTGGCTGTATTTTTTGCGCCTTGGTTATCCGTCACTTGGAGGGTGGCCGTGAAGGATGCTTCACTGATATAGGTGTGTGCAACTGTTCTGCCGGTGGCTGTACTGCCGTCGCCAAAGTTCCAAATGTAGGAGGCGATAGTGCCGTCGGTGTCGGTTGAGGCGGAGCCGTCGAAAGTGACAGCTAGTGGTGCCGGGCCGCTCAGCGATGTAGCGCTTGCTATTGCTGTTGGGATTTTATTGGGAGTTACCACTGGAGCTGTGACTACGACAGGGGTACTGGTCGAACTGGTCAAGCCCTTGCTGTCGGTGACGGTCAGCGCCGTGTTGTAGGTTCCGGCTGCGGCAAAAGTATGCGAGGTGGTTGCCCCGGTAGCGGAGGCACCATCACCAAAGCTCCACGAATAGGAAGCGATGGTGGCATTGGCAGCGGCGGTGGAGCCGGCACCGTCAAATGTGACGATCAGTGGTGCTTGGCCTGCCGCGGTGGAGGAGGAAATTCTTGCCGTAGGGGGCAGGGCTGGTTCAATGACCGGTGCCGTAACGGTTACCGTGGTGGAGGCGGTGCTGGTCAGGCCTGTAGCGTTGGTAACTGTCAGTTTTGCGGCATAGGCACCCGCGGTGGTATAGATATGAGCCGCAGTGTTCCCGGTGGCTGTGGAGCCATCACCAAAATCCCATTGATACGAGGCTATTGCACCTGTCGAGGAAGAGGCGTCAAAGGTGACCGTTAGCGGGGCGAGGCCTGTGGTTGTAGAAGAAGAGATCACTGCGGCGGGAGGAGTGGTGATAGGCGGTTCGGTAGCGGTTACTGTGGTAGTTGCGGTACTGGTTTGGCCGGCAGCGTCGGTAACCGTCAATGTGGCAGTATAGCTGTCTGCAGTGGAATAGACATGAGTGGTGGTGTTTCCGGTGGCTGAGGAGCCGTCGCCGAAATCCCATTGGTACGATGCGATTGCGCCGGTTGAGGAAGAGGCATCGAAAGCAACAGAGAGCGGGGTTTGGCCACTGAGAGTGTTAGTGGTTATGACCGCCCTCAATTCAGTTGTTGTTCCGCTGGGAAGAGAAAAAGCAAAAGGCGATGAATGCGGACTCTCCGTGCCGTCGTTAAAGGCTGCGGTGAGAGTAAAATTGGTGGTGTCGGCTGTGAGGGACACTGTGCAGTCTATTGCGGTGGCATCGGGGTCTTGAACTTGACAGGCGAGCACCCCCTCCTGGTAAAGATTGAACCCCGCGACAACATATCCGCTTGGTGGTGTGTAACTTGTCCATTCAGCATGAATGGAATAGTTGCTTGTCTCTGGGGTGGGTGTAGGTGTCGGTGTTGGTGTTGGGACTGGTGTTGGTGCAGGCGTCGGTGCAGTGAAGGCAAAAGGCGATGAATGCGGACTCTCCGTGCCGTCGTTAAAGGCTGCGGTGAGAGTAAAATTGGTGACGTCGGCTGTCAGGGACACTGTGCAGTCTATTGCGGTGGCATCGGGGTCTTGAACTTGACAGGCGAGCACCCCTTCCTGGTAAAGATTGAACCCCGCGACAACATATCCGCTTGGTGGTGTGTAACTTGTCCATTCAGCATGAATGGAATAGTCCGTCGCTGCTTGAGCAAAAGTTGGCAGGCAGCAGATGAGGGCGATGAGTAAACGGATTATTGTCTTATGCATTGTCTCCTCCGTATGAAGAGTTGAGTTGACCGTAAAAGTTGTCAGCTGTTTCAATGCATTAATCATGCCGAGAGGGGGCAATAAGTGTATTTTTAGGAATTGCAAGACGTTGTGCTGGTAGAGATTGTTAGGCCACATTGCAGATTACCTTTTGGTAATTACTTTGGGTTTCGAATGCGGGTAACTTGCTAAGCTCTTCAATAGGCCTTGGCAATTGCCCATTTTGTCCACTCGTATTGATTGGTTGAGAGGTCGTCTTTTTTATTGTCGATGAATTTAGCCAATG
The DNA here is from genome assembly GCA_963666685.2 of uncultured Desulfobulbus sp. Taxonomy (GTDB): domain Bacteria; phylum Desulfobacterota; class Desulfobulbia; order Desulfobulbales; family Desulfobulbaceae; genus Desulfobulbus. The sequence continues at coordinate 3,153,346 of CAXXHZ010000003.1, read as the reverse complement.
CGGCGGTGGAATCAAAGGCAATGGAATAATAACCATTGGCATGGGCGCCTCGGCCAAGAAGGGTGGCCTTGCCGGTCTTGTCGATTCCCACCATCAGGTCATGGTTTTTATAGATGACGGCATCGGCTGTTCGGGTAATGGTGCCGTATTTGGACTGGATATAAAAACGGTAAGTGAAGCCCGCAACAACCAGAATCAGCACCAACGCAAGACAGGAGGCGATTTTGGCATATCGGGTGTAATTTTGCGGGTTAAAAATATCTCGTACGGACAAACGAATGTGGCGTTTGATGGCTTGATGGATATCGGCTTGCCGCGACAGGCAAGGTTGCACCGCTTTGCCCGTGAAGTTTTCTATGTCGATTATTGCTTCGCTGTCCGAGGGATCTGCCATGGCCACTTTCAGGATGGTTTCGTTATCAAGTCCGAGAGGGAAGACCTCGTATTTGGTGCAGAGATACCGGGGAAGCAGCCCCTGTGCTGCAGGGCTATATTCCTGCTCTACATCGATAATCGGAAGTTCAAATTGACTCGCCAGTGTTTCCAGTAATTGGTCGCTGGTGATCGCGCCCATTTTGACCAGGATTCTCCCCAGCCTGCGATTGCCGCCCACCTGCATTTTCAAAGCCCGATTGCATTCTTCTTCGGTGATCAGTCTGGAATCGATCAGGAGTTCGCCTAAACGTTTTTTTGCTGACATGATGATTCTCCTAGTGAAAACGAGGGGTTGGTGGATTCAGCGCGGAGCGGAAATGTTGAAAATTGGTATTATGAGCCAATTTTGATGTTTCGCAAAAAGTTGATTTTTGTCATCATTTCGAGGAGTACAGCGACGAGAAAGCTCTCAATTATCCCAGAGATTTCTCCCTTCGGTCGAAATGACCAAACGGGTGTTTTCCATTTTTTACGAAACCACCAATTTTCAAATTTATTATATCACACCTCAGAGAGAATGCGGGAAGGTGTTGAATAAAAAAAAGGGAAACAGAGAAGAAAAATTCCGCTGCCATACATTACAATCCCAGTCAGCCCGCGCTGTGGATAATATCCTGTTACGGTAGAAATTATCGAGAGCCTTTTTGGAAAAGTACGGTCTTAACTGTCCTGAAGATGATCAGCAGGTCAATGAAGAAGGACTGGTGTTTGATGTAGTATAAATCATATTCAAGCTTACGCAGGGCATCTTCTTCTGATGCTCCGTAAGGGTAACATACCTGCGCCCAGCCGGTAATGCCGGGTTTAGCTGAATGACGAAGCGAGTAATACGGCAGTTTTTGCACCAACTGTTCGACGAAAATCGGCCGTTCCGGGCGAGGTCCGACGAAACTCATCTGTCCCCGAATAACATTCCACATTTGTGGCACTTCATCGATGCGTACTTTTCTGATGAATTTTCCGACCCGGGTGACCCGGTCATCGTTCTGGCGCGCCCATACCGCGCCGTTTTTTTCAGCATCCTGCCGCATGGAACGGAATTTAATGATGGAAAAAACTTCGCCCCGCTCGCCGATTCGCTCCTGTTTGTAAAACACGGGGCCCGGCGATTCGAGCTTGATGAGCAGAGCGGTAATAAGCGTTACCGGTAAACTGAGCGTGACGCCAATAAGGGCAAAGGTAAGATCAACAGCCCGTTTGATAAGATAGGTCATGCGGCCGTAATCAAATCCTTCTGAAAAGATCAACCAGGCGGGATTGACTTTTTCAACGAGAATCTTGCCGGTGATGGCCTCGTAAAAGGTAATGTTGTCTTCGATGATTCTGCCCCGCAATTTGTGACTGAGCAAGTCGGCCACGGGCATGTTCCCGCGTCGGTCATCAAGGGCAACGACAATCCGGTCTATACAGGAAAATTGCGGGTCGCCGGCAAGATCCGCAAAGCTGGCAAACACCGGAATGCCGGCATGATCGAAAACCGGGGCAGACGTTCCGATCATTACTTTTATATTAAAGCCGGATTCCTGGTTTTGTTTGATGGCCTGAACGATCTTCTCTGCAGTTTCTCCGGTGCCGACAAGAATAACATCCCGGACAAACATTTTTTTTTCTAAAATTAAATAATAGAGCGAGCGCCACCCTAATAAGGTCAGGCAGATGAGAAGGTAACATCCCCAAAAAACATGGGTCGAAATAATGATTGAGGGAAAAAGGAAGTAGAGAATTCCAAGAATAATGCACCCGACGCCAAAAGACTGCATCATCCGAATAAATGTTTCCGCGGTAGAACCTGGTTTGCGAAGGTCGTAGAGATCATAGAAATAGAGCGATAATTGAAAAATCAAGGTCACTGTAATCGCCCGGGCTGCATACTCCTCAGGAACGATGGTAAACATTTTCCATCCGGAAAAGAGGATAAGAGTTCCTACAACACTTGCGAAGATCAGGAACCCTTCACCGAGGAAGAACAGGATTTTGCGGATTGGGTAATATTTGTTGAAAAATGTGATCATGTTTTTTGACGAATAACAGGATTGAAAACGGTCGAGAAGGTTATCAAAGAAAGTGTGCGGGAATTTCGCCGTCGCTATTTAAGCCGGGTCAGAAGACGCGCACAGGCACTTTTGCTGCAATGGATGCCGCTGCCAAAATCATTGCTTTTAGTTGTCTTCAGTCGGATTGATGGCAAAAAAACCAACTGTTTCTGCAGGATGAATGACTTCTTTGTCTCTGGATTGCTCTTCTTCAACCTTCACTTGGAAACCGGTTGACGCAATTTCCTGCACTCGCAGAGCCGAGGTGTCGATATTGCTGGTTGTCTGCATATCGATCAGCAACAGCGGTGCCCTTGTAAATGATTGCTTGAAAGACCCGTTATACCAGGCGTGAGAGACCTGCCTGGCGGTTGTGGCGACCTCAAATTGCACGGAGCCGATGTTTCCTTTGCCAGGTTCCCAGGCAATAAAATTGACGGTTTCTTTGAGATGAGTATTTTTATTTCTTTCCTGTTCCCGGAAGTAATAATCGAAACTGGAGGATTTGATATTTCTAATACGGCCGCTGATAGTGTCTGCTTCATTTGTTGAGGCAATCGTGGTCAGCATGACCGGTTCTTTGGCGAAAACACCAGTGAACAAAACAGTCTTAAACATGGTGGTGCCGATAAAACTACCTGCTTCAACAGCGGAGCCGTCAGGCAGTGTAATTCGTCCTTTTTCCATGACAAGGAAAGTGATCGTTTCTTCCGAATGAGCACCATCCTGATAGTTCCACTCAGTAAGTTTGATATCAAAACCAGTGCTGTCGACGTTGCGAAGGCGTACTGTACAGGGCTCGGTATTATTGAAGCTTGGAGGGCCCGCGACCACAATAGGGTTGGTAAACGTTGAAGTGAAGGTTACCCGTACCCATGTGCTGCTGACCTCGACCTCTCCCAATTCGATGTTTAAATCTGCCAGCGGATCCGCGGCTGTGGTGGTAATGATTTTATTGGCGGAACCTGCTGCCCCCTGGTTGTCAGTAACCTGCAGGGTTGCGTTAAAAGTTGCTGCAGTGGTGTAGGTGTGGGTGGCAGTCTTGCCGATGGCCGTACTGCCATCGCCAAAGTTCCAAACATAGGAAGCGATGGTGCCGTCGGTATCGGCGGAGGCGGAGCCGTCAAAGGTGACAGTCAGCGGCACTGAGCCGATTGAAGGCGTTGCGCTTACTATTGCGGTTGGGGTTTTATTTGGGAGAGTGTTTGTAGCCGTAGTCTTGGCCGCCGTGGCGACGATGGGGGTGTTGGCTGAACTGGTGAGTCCTTTACTGTCAGTGACGGTCAGGGTTGTGGTGTATGTTCCTGCCGTGGTGAAGGTGTGCGAGGTGCTTGCTCCGGCAGCTGAGGTACCGTCGCTGAAATTCCAGGAGTAAGCGGTGATGGAGGCATTGGCTGTGGCTTGAGAACCGGCACCGCTAAAAACAACGGTCAGCGGGACGTTGCCTGCCGCCACGGAGGAGGAAATCACAGCCGTGGGGGGTACTGTAGCGGCGGGTGCGGTAGCTGTGTTGGATTCGGTCGGGATGGAAAAGGGGAAGGGCAAGGAATGGGGACTTTCTGTGCCGTCGCTAAAGGCTGCGGCTAGAGTGAAATTGGTGGTGTCAGCGGTCAAGGACACTGTGCAGTCAATAGCTGTGGCATTGGGATTCTGATTTTGGCAGGCGAGCGTACCTTCCTGGTAGAGTCTGAAGCCGGTTACGGTAAATCCGTTTGGTGGTGTGTAACTCGTCCATTCTGCATGAATGGAGTAGTCGGCTGCCGCTCCGGCAAGAGTCGGCCAACAGCAGATGAGAGTGAAGAGTAAACGGATTATAGCGCGATACATTGTCTAACCCTTATGAAAATTGGCGTGGGTGAGGTGGATTTGTAAGATTTTTTTTGTCGTGATTACAGCCCGTCATCTTGAGGGATGCAATACTGTCCAATCTTCTGCATGGGGTTTAAAGCTGTAAAATAATTGTATTGTACCACAATAGCATGTCGGTTATAGGACTCAAGAGAAAAAAGAAGGAAACGTATAAGATGATCTTTAAATTTGAAGGTTGATGCTGTATTTATGACCGTTACGCCTTCTGCTTTATGCTGTCACAAACAGAATTTTTCACCTCCTTTCGTTGGCTGCTGTTTTGCGATTGTTTCGTTGCGTCGAATGTGTCACGCACCCCCGTTATTCTGCGAATACCAGTGACAGCGAGCAAGCACACTGAAAGGAACCCGCAAACTTCCACAGGGTTACTCTTTTTAGCCCCTGGCAGGCAATATGAAGAAAGCATTAATCACTGGGGCGGCAGGCTTTATCGGGTCGTTCCTCGCCAGAAAATTAGTCGATCAAGGTTGGGAAGTAATTGGTATTGACAACCTCAATAATTATTATGATCCAGCCCTGAAAAAAGCCCGGCTCGAATGGCTTGATTTACCGGCGTTCACGTTTCTTGAACTTGATCTTGCCGACAGAGAGGGGATGGAACAGCTTTTTGCCTCCCACCGATTCGATGCTGTGGTCAATCTGGCTGCGCAGGCCGGAGTTCGCTATTCCCTTTCCAATCCCCACGCTTACGCCAGTTCCAATCTCCTCGGATTCTTGAATATTCTGGAGGGCTGTCGCCACACCGGGGTAGGCCATCTGGTTTTCGCCTCATCGAGTTCCGTGTACGGCGGTAATACCAGTATGCCGTTTTCAGTTCACGACAATGTCGATCACCCGGTATCGTTTTATGCTGCCACCAAAAAATCCAATGAGATGATGGCCCATGCTTATAGCCATCTTTACGGAATTAAGGCGACGGGCTTGCGATTCTTCACAGTGTACGGACCTTGGGGACGGCCGGATATGGCTTATTTCCTTTTTACCAAGGCGATTTTGTCGGGCGAGCCGATTAACATCTTCAATAACGGCAATATGGCGCGAGATTTCACGTACATAGATGATATTGTCGAAGGTGTGGTGCGGGTCATGAACAAACCGCCTGTCTCGAACCCGGCTTGGGATAAAAACCGACCGGACGCTGCCACCAGTTGGGCGCCCTATCGCATTTACAATATCGGGAACAACAAGCAGGAAAAGCTGGCATACTTTATCGAGGTGCTGGAAGACTGTCTCGGCAGGAAGGCTGTTAAGAATTTCTTGCCCATGCAGGATGGAGATGTGCAGGAAACTTATGCGAATATAGACGACTTGGTCGCAGACGTCGGGTTTCGACCGTCAACCCCTATAGAAGTAGGGCTGCAACGGTTTGTTGAATGGTATCGGGGGTATTATTTATGAAGATTGCGATTGTTGGTACTGGCTATGTCGGGCTGGTGACCGGTGCATGTCTCGCCGAATTTGGTCATCAGGTTGACTGCATTGACAAGGATGCCAGTAAAATTGAGCGGTTGCAGAGAGGGGAAATCCCTATCTATGAGCCGGGGCTTGATAGGTTGGTTACTAAAAATATCCAGGAAGGACGGCTCTCCTTTGTTACTGATTTGCAGGATGCCGTTGTTAGCGCGCAAGTTGTTTTTATTGCAGTCGGCACTCCGTTAAGCCGGCGCGGTGACGGCTATGCGGATCTTACCTACATTTATTCGGCCGCCAAGGAACTTGCTCCGCATCTGCAGGGATATACCGTGCTTGTTGACAAGAGCACGGTGCCAGTGGGCACTGCCCGTCAGGTGGCACGAATTATCAGTGAAGAAAACCCGGTTGCAGATTTCGACGTTGTCTCCAATCCTGAGTTTCTGCGGGAGGGGGCGGCTCTCAATGATTTCATGAAACCGGACAGAATCGTGATCGGTTCAAGTTCGGAACGGGCCAGCAAGATTCTGCAAGAAGTGTACAAACCCCTCTATCTAAACTCAACCCCTTTTGTGGTTACAGGCCAGGAGACAGCCGAACTCATCAAATACGCGGCCAATGCCTTTCTTGCCACTAAAATAAGCTTTATCAACGAGATGGCCAATATTTGCGAGGCGGTGGGTGCTGATGTCAAAGACCTGGCAAAAGCCATCGGTCTTGATGGGAGGATTGGCGGAAAGTTTCTCCACCCTGGGCCTGGTTACGGAGGTTCCTGTTTTCCTAAGGATACCATGGCGTTGTTGCGGATCGCCCAGGAGCATGGAACTTCGGCGCGGATTGTGGAAGCGGTCGTCGAGGTCAATGCCGCCCAAAAGGGAAGGATGATTAAAAAAATACGCGACGCTCTAGGTGGTTCGGAAGCAGGCAAGACCATTGCCATCTTAGGTGTCACCTTTAAGCCGGAAACAGATGACTTGCGTGATGCACCGGCGCTGACCATCCTGCCCACCCTTTATGAGAAGGGGGCAAGGCTCCAGGTTCACGATCCGCAGGGTATGGCGGAGGCGGCGCAACTTTTTCCCGACTTTGTATATACGGAAAACGCATATGCTGCCTGTGAGAATGCCGATGCCGTGGTTTTGCTGACTGAATGGAATCAGTACCGGGCATTGGACCTGGAAAGGATCAAGTCCTTACTGAACTCTCCGGTTTTTATTGATTTGCGCAATGTCTATGAACCGCGGAATATGATCGAAGCCGGTTTTAGCTATTTCGGTGTCGGTCGGGGGAATAAGAAGTAGTCTCGGACTTAATCGCCTCTATCTTTCGTGTTTTCGACGAAGATGGTTTCGCAAAAAGTTCAACGCAACGTACCCTAGCCCAGGATGAAGTCCGTAACCCATTGAAAGTGCTGGATTCCGGCATACGTCGGAATGGCGGTAATGGGGGGCTCCAGACTTTTTACGAAACCATCAACGAAAGAAATTCATCCCACTGGAAGAGCTCACAAAGCTCCACTTTTTTGATGCAATAGCCAACCCGGGTGATTCGGTCGTTCTCAAGAACCCAAACAAAGCCTTTTTTCTTCGGCATCCTGTCGCATTGTGCGAATTTTAATGGTGGAAAAAAGCTTCGCTCGTAGACCAACTCCTTCCTGGCCGTAAAATACCGGACCTTGGATTCAACCTTGATAACCATTGCTGTAGTCAGCGTTACCAGCAAGTGAGTACGTTGCCTGCAAGACTAACCATCCCGGTTTTGTGGTATCCGGTCCCACCATACTGGTGAGACCGGAGGGTTGTTTATTCGCCGACGGTGATTTCGGGTTTGAGTTTTTCTATGCTTTTGTCGCCAATCCCTTTTACCTTGGTGAGATCCTCAACGGTTTTGAAATTGCCGTTGGTGGTGCGATAGGCGATAATGGCTTCCGCTTTCACCTTGCCGACCCCGGCAAGCGTTGCCAATTCATCCGCATTCGCCGTGTTGATGTTCACCTTGGCGAACGCGGCGGTTGCAAAAAAGAGAACGAGCATGAGGGTGAGGTACAGCTTTTTCATAAATGCCTCCTTTGATTTTAGTTGGGTGTGGAAAGTCGGTTCATTACCAATTGGTTTTATGGTATGAAAAAGCCTCAAGGCATGTCAAATTAAAAAATAGTGCAACTGACTAATGTTTTGTTGTAAATCGTCGAGATCAGTTGTGCTGCAGTCGATCTGGAACGGGCAAGTTTTTTGGGTTTCTTTTTTTTCGATCAAAATGGCGGGAAGAGGTTGCCTTGGTGGATGGTCTGTCGGCATTTCGGGTGATAAGTGGTAAACCGGGATCGCCCACGGTGTGGGCTCCTACAGAGGTTGGTTGCGAGCACCGGACATTGAGGTGTTAGCCGTGGTTCCCATGCGTTGCATGGAAATCCCTCCTCGCCTGGGTAACAAATCCTGTTGAAAATCTAATGAAAAGTACCTTGAGTTTGGTTTTAAATACGCATGCCTTTTGCATAATTGTGAACGAGGTCAAGATAATGGTTAAGGAGCAAGAGGTTGCCTTCCTGCGGCAATGAAAAACGATACCTATTTCCCCCTCATTTTCATTGTGCTCCTCTTGATCGGAGCTCCTTTTTTCTTCATTGGCGGCCCTGGATATCATTCGACGCGTTCCTATCAGTCCGCCTGGGATCTCGGCCATATTCTTTATTTTTTTATCTTGTCCTGCTGGCTTTGCGGTTTTTTTCAAAGAAGGAATATTCTTCGATCCCCTTTTGCTCTATTTTTTTCTACCGTGGGTATTGTTTTTATTGTCGGATTTTCGATTGAAGTCCTGCAGCATATCAAAAGCGGCCGTTCTCCCGGTGTTTTTGATGTGCTGCGAAATCTGCTGGGGTGTCTGGCCGCGTTTGCCTTTTTTATCCAGCCGTCGATTGGGGGGCGGCATTTGCATCTGCAGGTGGTGTTCAGGGGGCTGGTGTTGGTTTTGCTGGCAATAGCCATCTGGCCTTTGTCCCGATCGTTAATGGACGAACACCTCGCGTTGAGGCAATTTCCGGTGCTTGCCGACTTCGAAACCCCTTTTGAGCGGTATCGTTGGGTCAATGTTCAACAGTTGCGCCGGGAAAAAGAAAAGGTGCGGCATGGAAAACAAGCGGTACGAGTGCAATTGTCCACCGCAAAATTTTCCGGTATTTCCTTATTCTATTTTCCCGGTGATTGGCGAGGGTATGGAACGCTGCATTGCAGTGTGTATAACCCGCTGGAAGCTGGTTTAGTGTTGAACTGCCGAATCCACGATACGCTCCATAAGGAGCATGGCTCCGAGTTCAGCGATCGTTTTAACCAGCAGTTTTTTCTCCGGCAGGGGTGGAACGATCTGGTCGTTTCACTTGAAAAAGTTAAAAATGCTCCCAAAGGTCGGGCAATGGATATGGAGCATATTGAAGGATTTGGCTTGTTCGTCGTTCAACAGGCCCACCCCATGGAGTTGTACCTTGATTATATCTATCTCAGCGAGTGAGGAATTGTGAACCGTTTGTATCGTCCGCGTTCCTTCTTTTCCCTGTTGCTCAGCGGATTTATTTTCGTTGCTCTGCCGTTGGTCATTGCTCTGGTCAGTTCCATCCAGATCCTTGACGGACTGGTGCAGCAGAGCGCAGTTGCCGTGTTTCGATCCGTCAGCAGGATCGATAACTGTCGAAAGGTGGGTGAGTTGCTTCATGGTCAGGAGCGGGCCGCCAGGCTGTATAGTGTCTTAGGCGAGGCGGAACAGCTGAAAGTGATGAATACGAGTTTTCAGGAAATGGAGGAGTTGCTCCGCCAGGTCGTCGTACTGAATGCTGATAATGATTTGGCCCCGTTGATCAGGCAGTTGCAAACAAAAGAGCAACTCCTGGTGGCAACGTTGAACGCAGCCTTCACCAATCTTGAATCCGGAAAGCGAGCACAGGAAGCCGCCCTTGCCGGTTACAGTGAACTCAATGATCTTGTAGCGAAAATTGAGCATTTGAGTAATTCCTTGATGATCGGAGAGGTTGATCTGCTCAAGGGGCGGGTACGGACTAATAAAAAAGCGCTGGTCTGGCAGGTGTCCGGCCTGATCGGTTTCAGTGTCTTGTTGGTAGTCTTTTTCATTTCGTTGATTAATAGACCGATCAGCCAGTTAGACAGAGGCATTGAGCTGTTGGGCGAGGGCGATTTTTCCACGCCGATTATTGTTTCCGGTCCTCGTGATCTGGAATCCATTGGCGCCAAGCTTGATTGGTTACGGAAAAGGCTCGATACGCTGGATCGCGAAAAGGTAAAGATGCTGGCCCACATTTCCCATGAGTTGAAGACCCCCCTGTCCTCCATTAAAGAAGGGGCCGGCTTGCTGAAAGATGGTCTGGTCGGGCCCTTGAGTGCGAATCAGGCTGAGGTGGTGTCCATACTCGATAATAACTGCACCAAGTTACAGAAACTCATTCAAAATATTCTCGACTTCAATATGGCCCAGGCAAAACAGCTGCCCCTGGACCTTCAGAATGTCCGGTTCGATACGCTTATTGAGGAGGTTATCGAGGATCATCGAAATGCGATGCTCGCCAGAAATATCAAATTGCTCACCCGGCTGGAGCCGGTGACCGTCAGCGGCAACCGGAAACAGCTGAAGACCGTTATGGACAATCTTCTGGCTAATGCGGTTAAGTTTACTCCGAATAAGAGCGATATCGGCATTTATATGAAAATGAAGGGGGGGAAGGTGACTGTTTTAGTCGAGGATAAGGGGCCTGGAATCAGCGATGAAGACCGGCCGCAAATTTTTCTGCCTTTTTTTCAGGGGAATCAAAAAAACCGATCCGTCGTTAAGGGTTCTGGCCTGGGGCTTGCAATCAGTAAAGAATATATACAGAATTGCGGAGGCACCCTGCGATTGTTGCCCAGCAGTCAAGGTGCCCGTTTTTCCGTAACCTTGCCATGTGCAAAGGATGGAGTTGAATGAAGGGCTTTTGTTTATTTTTTGTCGTTTTGTTGAGTTTGTTGTTGAATAGTTGTGCTGGGGGCTTCTGGAAGGGAGGGTCGTCTGGTCAATCAAAGGAAGTGGTCGTTGCCCCTCCCAAAGAGGCTGAGAGGGTTCTGTCATGCCTGGCCGAACACCAAAAGATGTCCCGCAAGGAATTTAAGGCGGCATACAAGGCTGCCTCGGTGCAGGCTGCCGATGGAGCGGCTTCCGATACCTTGCGTTTGATTTGCCTGAGTCTTCATAAGTATGCCAGGTACAAACAATTTAAGGCAGGAGAAGAAGCCCTGACCCACTATGTCAAAGACCACCCGGAGGCTGCCGCAGGTCTCCAGGGAATTCAGATGCTGATGCAGCGGATTGATAAAGAAATGATCGGTAAATGGGCACAGAGCAACAAAAACCTTGATGAAAAAGGGGAATTGGAGAGCGAAAATAAAGAGCTGCAGGAGCGCAACGATGTGCTGGAAAAGAGTGCCGAGCAAGATCAACTGCGAATCAGAGAGCTGGAGAAACAGATAGAACAATTGAAAAATATCGAAAATATTATCAAGAACAGGGAGCGTTGACATGGGACGTCATTATAAAATACTTCTGGTCGACGATGAAACCGATCTGCTCCGTTTGTGGAAGCTGCGATTGGAAAGCAAGGATCTTGAAGTTGCGGTCGCCGAAAGCGGTGAGCAGGCCTTGGCCACCTTTTCCGTCTTCAAGCCGGATGTCGTTCTCACTGATCTCAGAATGCCGGGAATTGACGGGTTGGCCCTGTATGAGGCAATCCGCAGGCTCAATAAATCGGTTCCTGTGATTATAATCACCGCTCATGGTTCAATCCCCGAAGCTGTTGAGGCTACCAGGCAAGGGGTCTTCTCCTTTTTAACCAAACCGATCGAAGGGGCGGCGCTTCTGCAGGAAGTTGAAAGGGCTATCGAGGTAACCGGCGGCAGTCTCGATGTTGCCTTGAAAGACCGGGAAGAATGGCGACAGGATATCATCTCTCAAAGTGCCGTGATGGAAGAACTGCTTTCCCGTGCCAAGCTCGTTGCTGAAAGCGATTCCACCGTGCTTATTCGGGGGGAGAGCGGCACGGGCAAGGAGTTGCTGGCCATCGCCATCCATAAGGCGAGCAATTCCAGGAAGGGACCTTTTATTCCGGTTAATTGCAGCGCTATTCCTGAAACATTGTTGGAATCGGAATTGTTCGGGCATGTTAAGGGCTCTTTCACCGGAGCTGTCAAGAGTTATGCCGGCCTTTTTCAGTCGGCGCATAACGGGACGCTCTTTCTTGATGAAATCGGTGATATGCCGCTCCATATCCAGGTCAAACTGTTGCGGGTTCTCCAGGATCGACAGATTCGACCCGTGGGAAGTGCTCAGCCGGTTCCGGTGAATGTACGTATTGTTTCGGCAACCCATAAGAATTTGGAGGAAGCCATTCTGGAAAATACCTTCCGTGAAGATTTATTCTACCGATTGAACGTATCCAACCTGCAACTTCCTCCTTTGCACAAACGTAAGGAAGATATACCGCTCCTTGCCGAGCACTTTGTTGCCCTGCTCACCGAAAAAAAAGACGGCCAAGGAAAACGATTCACCCCGGAGGCCATGAAAATTCTTGTTGAGGCCCCGTGGCCGGGAAATATCAGGCAACTTTATAATGTGATTGAGAATGCAGTCGCCTTGTCGACCTCGTCTTTGATCTCGGAAGATCTGCTTTATGACGCCATTAAGCAACACCAGAAAAAGATTTTACCGCTTATGGAAGCTCGGAGACAGTTTGAGCAGCAGTATCTTATCCAATTGCTGCAAACAACCCAGGGGAATGTCTCTCAGGCGGCTCGGGTGGCCCAGCGCAACAGAACCGACTTTTATAAATTGCTCAACAGACACCATATTGTTCCCGCACTGTATAAAGATTGATTTTGGTTTTTAGCTGTCTCTTTTGAGAGACGGGGAGAACCGGGGAACTGGCAAATAGATCGAAAAAACAAGAGATTTTGTTGTCGTTTTTTTGCGACAGTTTCTCTTTGAAAAGATATGATGCATCGTTGCTGAGGTTGTTTGCGCTGAAGAGAGGTTGGGGCGATTGCATTTCGAGAGAGATTGCTTTGCTGCACTCGCAACGACAGGAAAGCATCTAGAGTTTATCAGGTTGCACAAACTGTGTTGGAGTCTCTATTGGTTCTATTGGTTGGCAGTGCGGGCAATAATAGGTGGCCCTGCCGGCCAGAACCGTTTTGACAATGGGTTGTGCGCACTGAAGACAGGGAAGCTCTTTGCGGCCATACACCTTGAGCTGCAGTTGGAAATAGCCGGGGTGACCGCTGGTGCCGAGAAAATCGGAGATCGTCGAGCCGCCGGCGTCAATGGCCAGCTGCAGAATATGCCGACCTTCCTTTATAATCCGCTGCCAGGCCTCGGGTGACAACTGCCGGACCGGTGTCAGGGGATGAACTCGGGCCGCAAACAGAATTTCGTTGGCATAAATATTCCCGATTCCGGCAACGAGCCGTGCGTTCATGAGAAAGGACTTTATCGGCGTTTTCCTGTTTTGCGCCAGGTGGAACAGCGTCTCTGGGTTGAAGGCCATGTCGAACGGCTCAATCCCTTCTTTTTGAGAGAATGCTTGTTCCTGTTCCGCAGCCTGTGCTGCCGGCCAGACGCCAATGGCGCCGAATCGGCGGCTGTCATTAAAGCGGAGTTCCGTACCGTTATCCAGTAACAGCACAAGATGATCGTGTTTGTGTCTCATGGTTTCTTGCGGCATCACCCCGAGCTTGCCGGTCATACCCAGATGAATGACCAAAACCGCGCCACTCATCATTCGCACCAGCAGGTATTTTGCCCGCCGGTCGATGGTGAGAATTTGTTGCTGTTGAAGGTGGTTTTGCAGCAGCAGGCAGGGGATTTCGGTGCGGAGGCGAAACGCACTGCAGGATATCTGCATGATGGTTCTTCCCGGCAGCTGTTCCAGTAAGCCCCTTCTGGTCACTTCCACTTCCGGAAGTTCAGGCATATTCTTCTCCCGTTGTGCAAGCGATGAGGTAGTCGCCGAATGCAGCGATACGGACCACGGCTGTGCTCTGGATGGGGTTGGTTACCAGACAGCGAGCCGTCCAGATGCTTTCCTTGGGCTCATAAGTAATTTCGGTTAGGCTGATAGTACCGAAAAAAGTAGCTTGATCGAAAAGCAGGCCCTTCTTAACCGCTTCCTTGGCGGTCCATATCATGCCCAGACGTGTCAGCTGATCCGGTATTTGCAGCAGCAGAGCTAGTTCTTTCTCGGAGGTGAACCGTTCCTGTACCGTCATCAGCTGAGCGGTTTTCAATTGGATGTCAATGCCGCAGGCTGCGTTTGCGGTAACGAGAGCAGCTGCGTATTCCCGGCTATGGGAAATGGAGATTGTCGGAGCAGGTGCCTGTTGCAGCGGTGAGTCAAGGCGCGGGCAACCATCTCCATCAGGCAGAATCGAGTACTCGCAATAAAAGGAGGACGTCATTTTTCCGGCCGTCGTTCGTCGGCTGAGGCAGTGCTTGGCAACCAGGCGGCCACCAAGCCACTCCTGTCTGCGTTTGGGATAGCGGAAGCCGGAGAACAAGCCGGCCTCAGCGGGCGAGAGCAGGCTGTTTAAAAATTCGAAACTTTCGGTCTGGTTCAAAAGAGGTGGAAGTTGGGTCAGGTCAAGCAGGGAAAGCGTACCGTTTTTTCCTGCCAAGGAGGGGAAACGGGTAGCAAGGCAATCCATGCTGGAAAAGATCCCTTGGCAGGACGCCGGGATTACGCCCGGACAAGGCCTTGTCATAACCGATGGATCCGGTATAATCGCGTCGTTCATGATAACCGAGACGTTATTTTTCGGTTCAAAGGCAACACCGCCAAAGGGAGCGCATCCGAGCGATCCTGATTTTTATTCAATATATTCAAAATGGATATGCCGACTTTTAACGAATTAACCTATTTCGACCTTGTGGTCGCTGGTATCTTTTTGTTTTTTCTGGTCAGAGGTCTGTGGATTGGCTTCATGCGCCAGCTCGCCGCTTTTTTTGCCCTGGTGGGGAGCTACTATCTGGCCGGCCAATATGCGGCTCAAATGCTGCCTTTTACCGAACGGTTTGTTGATAATCCGAAATTGACTTTTTTTATCAGTTTCGCCATTGTCTTTCTTGTCGCGGCAATCGTCTTTTCGCTGATCGGTAAGATCCTGTATCGCATTATGCAGATTACGCTGCTCGGCTGGCTGGATCGCTTTTCCGGCCTGTTCCTCGGTGGCATCAAAGCTGCAGTGGTGGCCTCGCTCATCTATATGTTCCTGGCCTCCAGTTTGTCGACAACCAACGATCTCTTGAAAAAATCCTACACTTCACCGTATCTGAAGCAAGGGGCGGAAATGCTGCGGTCGTTTATTGATGATCCTCGGTTGCGCAAATATTTTGTCCAGAAAGAACCGGCCATCCTTTCCGACCTGCTCCCTGTAAAACCGGAACAGAAGAAACCGGAGCCGCAAAAATCAGGGCAATAACAACGGCTCTTTTGCTGTCGAACGAATCGGTGACGATCTCGCTTTTTTTAATAACTTCTCGCCAAGGGTGCGAGTTTGGCTAGGGAGCGGAACTCGTTCAATCGTTGCCAGGATAAGCGACGTTAATTTATACCGTATATTTTTCTTTCTTTCAAACCTCGTCCGGGTGAGGAGGCATTATGTCGGCTTCATTACGCTGTTTTACTGCTTATGATGTTCGTGGCAGGGTTCCGCAGGATCTTGATCAGCATATTGCCTTGCGGATCGCCTTGGCCTTTGCCCAACATTGCGTTGTCCGCAAGATGGTCATCGGCCGGGACATGCGACTCACCAGTCCCCTTATCGCCGATACAATCAGAGCAGGCTTGCTCTCTCAAGGTATTGATGTCATCGATATCGGGCTCTGTGGCACGGAGGAAGTCTACCATGCGGTTTTCAGCGGAGCTGCGATGGGGGTGGAAGGGGGGATCATGATCACCGCCAGTCATAACCCCGCGGAATATAATGGCATGAAGATTGTTCAGCGTGATGCCCGTCCGGTTTCCGGAGAGAGCGGTCTGCATGAGATAGCTGCCATGGCTGCGGATGAAGTGTGGTATCAAACGCTGTGCGCACCAAAAAAATTGCGTTCGGGAATTTGTACCCGAGTTACAGATAAAGGTCCCTATATTCATCACCTGCTGAACACGGTTGACTGCAAGGGCATGCGCCCCATGAAACTGGTGGTCAACAGCGGCAACGGCTGTGCCGGCCAGGTGGTCGATCTTTTGGCCGCGATTCTGCCTTTTGACTTTATTCGGTTGCAGCATGAGCCCGATGGTCATTTTCCCAATGGTGTGCCCAACCCTTTGCTTCCGGAAAAACGGGAGGCTACGGCCCAGGCCGTTCGCCAGCACCATGCCGATCTCGGCATTGCCTGGGATGGAGATTTTGATCGCTGTTTTTTTTATGATGAAAACGGGCGTTTCATCGAGGGCTATTATATGGTTGGCCTGCTGGCAACCGCCATGCTTCAGCAGCATCCGGGGGCGACCATCCTTCACGATCCCCGTTTGACCTGGAACACCAGGGAAATGGTGCTTGCCGCCGGAGGCACTCCGGTCATGACCCGTACGGGACATGCCTTTATAAAGGAACGGATGCGTGCTCTGGATGCGGTGTACGGCGGTGAAATGTCGGCGCACCATTATTTCCGTGAATTCGGCTATTGTGATTCAGGGATGCTCCCCTGGCTGCTGGTGTGCCGATTGATGAGCCGTTCCGGGAAAAAACTGTCGACGCTTTGTGATGAACGGATGGCCGCCTATCCGGTGAGCGGAGAGATTAATAGCAAGGTGGCCGACCCTGATGCCGTTATCGCACGGATTGAGCAGCAATATGCCGATGGCGCGAAAGACACCACTGACGGTATTTCCATTGAATATCCGAATTTTCGCTTCAATCTGCGTCAGTCCAATACCGAACCTGTTTTGCGGTTGAATGTTGAAACCCGTGGCGATGCCGGACTTTTGCAAAGGAAAACCGAAGAACTGCTTCAGTTGATCAGATCGTGAATTCCGCGAGACCCGGTTTCGCTCAACAACTCACTCCTTAGAGGTGATTGCGTGGCTCTGCAACCCATTATTCTGGCCGGCGGGACCGGCTCCCGACTCTGGCCGCTTTCACGAGAACTGTATCCCAAACAGGTCATCAGTCTGGTGGGCGAATTATCACTCTTGCAGACGACCATGCAACGGGTGGCAGCCCTTGACGGCGTGGTGGCCCCTATTATTGTGGTGGGGGAAGAACATCGATTTTTGACCAAGAATCAGATCGAAGAGCTCCATCTTTTTACCGATTTTCATATCCTGCTGGAGCCGATCGGCAAGAATACGGCACCCGCCATTTGCGGTGCGGCTGCTTATGTGATGAGTCAGGGCAAGGGCGCTGATGTGTTGCTGGTACTTCCGGCCGATCATCTCATCCTTAAGACCGAAGAGTTTGTTCAGGCGGTTCGCGAAGCCGTGATTCTGGCCCAGCAAGGACAGATAGTCACCTTCGGCATCGTGCCCGACCATCCTGAGACAGGGTATGGCTATATCGCCCGCGGCCAGGGGACGGCGGTGGACAAATTTGTCGAAAAACCGGATCTGACGACTGCTGAACAGTATCTGGCCAGCGGCAGGTATCTGTGGAACAGCGGCATGTTTGCTTTTACCGCGGACGCGCTGCTGGATGAGATGAAAATTTATGCGCCGCAAATTGTCGAATGCATGACCGAGGCGGTTGCGAAGGGAAGACCGGATGGCCTGTTTTTTCGATTTAATGCCGATGCCATGGCAGTCAGTCCGGCGGATTCCATTGATTATGCCTTGATGGAGAAAACTGCTAAGGCGGCAGTGGTTCAGGCCGATATCGGCTGGAGCGATATCGGTTCCTGGCGGGCGCTCTGGGAGGTCACCGAAAAAGACAACCAAGGGAATGCGGTTCGCGGTGATGTCGTGCTGGAGGATGTGCACAATTCATTGATTCGTTCCGAGCATACCCTGGTGGCGGTCGTGGGTCTCCGGGACACCATGGTGGTGGAAACCGCCGACGCCGTTTTGGTTGCGTCGATGGATCGCTCTCAGGACGTGAAGCAGATTGTTGCAAAGCTGAAAAAAGGAAAGCGGAGCGAGTTCTATACACACAGAACCGTCTATCGGCCCTGGGGAAGCTATACCACCCTGGAGATGCAGGAACGGTTTCAGATCAAACGAATTACGGTCAATCCGAAAGCACGTCTGTCCCTGCAAATGCACCATCACCGTCATGAGCACTGGGTGGTGGTTTCAGGCACGGCCAAGGTGCAGAACGGAGAACAAACCATTTTGCTGAAAGAAGATGAAGCAACCTATATTCCAAGCTGTACTGTCCATCGGCTGGAAAATCCCGGGGTGATCCCCCTGGAACTGATTGAGGTGCAAATCGGCAGTTATTTGGGAGAGGATGACATTGTTCGTATTGATGACGAATACGGCCGTCTCTTGGAATAATTCCATTCCGTATGCAACGGCACCTTTTTACAGAGATTCCTCAGCTACGTTTGGCAGGACAAGATCGTGAGCAAAACACGTCGGAACGGAAATCTCGCCTGTGACGACGAAATTTCTCCGGGCGAATGCTGAAAAAAGTGGATACCGGGTCTTCAGTCTTCCGCGAAAGGGACGGGGTGGAAGGCAGTTTTTCCGGAATAGAGTTTGTGGAATGCGGCCACGTAATTGTCAAGAATGCGTTTGTCCTGGTCGGATACATGAAAAAATTCAATACCGTTCTGATAGCGGCCGGATGCGGTCGTTGTGTAGGTAATTCTCCCCATTACATCGATCAATTGGTCGTTTAAACCCAAGGTAATCATCACCTGTTGTCCTTGCGGCAACGGTATATGCGTTTCCATCAAAATCCCACCTTTGCTGACGTTCAAGGTTCTCGCCATAGAGTAATCCCCTTGCCGTCCCTGTTCATCAACTACCAAATAGTCAAGTAGATTCAAAGATTCCGGCCGGATGTAGCGTCTACGTTCAGTGGTCATGTTATGCCCGTGGGGGAAAATTGGAGGAATGGGACAGTGATTTTTTTGTTCTGTCCGGTGAGCCCATCTTACTGTCTTGCAGTCACAGGGCCATGCGAATATTTTGCCAACGAGTCTTTACTCTTTCGACAGCATTTTTTTTTATTAAAAATGTACAGTCCGGATTGGTTTTTGTCAAATCAGGCGATGAAAAAGAAAGCGGGTCGACATTATTGTTTACTCTATCCCCTGATGTGACAAATATGTAGGATATTTATTCGCCTATATCCTATGGATATGTAAAATTTTCTTTTATATTTAAGTGGGTTGAGTCGTTTATTTCGTATTGGCATCTTTTTTGATTAGTATTCAGCGCTATTAGGTTGGCTTGTGCCCTATTGTGCTGGTGTCGTGCTCTTGGTTTCTTGAGTGACGCCCCTTCCTTTATTTTGTCGCCGGATGGTTTTGTCTTGATATTTGACAATTGAAAAAGAGCGGAGTAGCGGTGTGTCTGCTTGATTATTTTGTACTCCTTTGTTACAATCGCGTAAAAATTATTACAATAATGTGATTTGACGGAGAGGGAAATGATAAATGGTGCGGATACGGCCTTTGTTTTGGCGGCGGCAGGGCTTGTATTACTTATGACGCCTGGTTTGGCCTTGTTTTATGCGGGAATGGTACGGAGTAAGAATGCGCTCGGCACCATTATGCAAAGTCTTATTCTGATCTCGCTTGTTTCATTTGAATGGGTCTATCTCGGGTATTCCATGTCATTCGGTCCCGATGTCAAAGGCCTCATTGGTGATCTGTCCTTTCTGGCTTTGAAAGGAGTCTCGAATGCTCCTAGTACCACGTATGCGACGACGATTCCGCAAACGGTGTTTATGATCTACCAATGCATGTTTGCGGTAATCACGCCGGCCTTAATTGCCGGTGCTTTTGCTGAGCGGGTTCGTTTTCCATCTTTTGTTGTGTTTAGTCTGTTGTGGGCCGTTTTGGTCTACAATCCGGTGTGTCATTGGATCTGGGGCAGCGGAGGCTGGCTGGCAAAAATGGGTGTGCTCGATTTTGCAGGCGGTCTGGTGGTACATGCTACCTGCGGGGCGGCAGCATTGGCTGCGGTGCTCGTTGTCGGACCGCGTAAAGGGTATGGCCATACGAGTTTTATGCCCCATAACCTTCCTTTGACCATGTTGGGGACAGGCCTGCTCTGGTTCGGGTGGTTTGGCTTTAACGGCGGGAGTGCGCTGGCGGCCAATGAAGTGGCGGCTACAGCCTTTGTTGCCACCCATCTGGCCGGAATGGCAGGAATGGCCATGTGGACCCTTCTGGAATGGGTCAGGCTGGGTAAGCCCACAACTCTCGGGGCGGCATCCGGTGCCATCGCGGGACTGGCAACCATTACCCCGGCCGCAGGTTTTGTTGGACCGAATGCAGCGATTGTTATAGGATTGATCGCAGGTGTTGTCTGCTATTTTGCAGTCAACGTAAAAAGCAGATTCAAGTTCGATGATTCTCTCGATGTGGTCGGCATCCATGGTGTGGGGGGCGTGACCGGAACGCTTCTTCTCGGTGTTTTTGCCTCAAAAGCGGTGAACCCCAACGGAGTCGATGGGTTGCTTGCTGGAAACAGCGCCCAGTTGGTTACCCAGTTGTTCGGTATTGGGGTGGTCTGTGTCTATGCCTTTGTGATCAGTTGGATCATTCTCAAAGGCACGGATATGGTCATGGGGCTTCGGATCAGCGAAGAAGCTGAGCATCAGGGGCTTGACTATACGGAGCATTCGGAAACGGCGTACAATTAACGTCCACCCGTTTGTTTGCCCCTGCAAATAGCGGTATCCGATGCCCGCATTCAAGGTTGATGCCGGAAATGAGCAGTTGGGATCGAACGGTACTTTAGCGAGGAAAGAGCCATGAAAAAAATTGAGGCCATCATCAAGCCCTTTAAGTTGGACGAGGTGAAGGATGCTTTAAATGCGATCGGTATAAAAGGCATGACCGTCAGCGAGGTCAAAGGCTATGGTCGGCAGAAAGGGCATACCGAAATTTATCGAGGGGCCGAGTATGTCGTCGATTTCATCCCCAAGGTTAAGTTGGAAATCATTCTGCAGGAGGAGCAGGTCGAAGAGGTGATCGATACGATTATCACTGCAGCGAGAACCGGAAAAATCGGCGACGGCAAGATTTTTGTTTTACCGGTGGAACGAATTGTACGGGTGCGTACCGGGGAGACGGGCAGCGAGGCTGTTTGATGGCATCGACGATACGTTCGCAGCAGGAAGCTCTTGCCCAAGGTGGGCGAGAGGGGCTCACAGGACAGGAAATCCTCCACCGCTGCTCTGCATTGGTGGACGACTTCATTGTCAAACAGTTCCATAGTGCACCGGCGGTGAAAAGTGCCCGGGGCTCCATTGCCGTCATTGCCTTGGGCGGATATGGTCGCCGGGAATTTTTTCCGTACTCGGATATCGATCTGCTGCTGCTGCATGACTGGTGGTCGAAAAAATCGATGCAGGCTGTGACCGAGGCCCTTCTTTATCCGCTCTGGGATGAGGGCTTTGAGGTCGGCCACAGTGTCCGCGGCGTTAAGGATGCCGTACAGTTTGCCCAAGACGATTTTCATTTTCAGGTGGCCCTCCTGGATGCCCGGCTGCTCGTCGGCTCACAAGATCTTTTCAATGAATTGCGAACACGCTATACGAAAAAAGTTTTTGAGGGCCGCCGCCATGAATTTGCCCGCACCATGGAAACCTTCAAGTTGGAGCGATGGCGGAAATACGGCAGCCACACTTATCTGCTGGAGCCGCACATCAAGGAAGGAAAAGGGGGGCTGCGTGACATTCAGGCCATGCATTGGGTGGCCAAAGGTGTTTTCGGGCTGCAGGATCTGGATGCCATTGAGGCCTCCGGCATGATTGAAGCTGCGAATCGACAGGCCTTTGAGGAATCCTGGTCCATGCTGGCTAAAATCAGGAATCGATTGCATCTTCTTTGTCATCGGAAAAATGATCATCTGGTCTTTGAGTTCCAGCAAGAGATGGCAACCACCTTTGATTATCGGGATCGGGACGGCCTGCTCGGCGTCGAACACTTCATGCGGGAGGTCTACAGCCATC
The DNA here is from genome assembly GCA_963666685.2 of uncultured Desulfobulbus sp. Lineage (GTDB taxonomy): Bacteria > Desulfobacterota > Desulfobulbia > Desulfobulbales > Desulfobulbaceae > Desulfobulbus. The sequence continues at coordinate 3,131,445 of CAXXHZ010000003.1, read as the reverse complement.
TGCAAACGATTTCCGTGGTCACCGATCTCTTTTTCGAACACGTCCAAGAGGTCCTGGGGCTCACGACCGGATCGGCTGCGGAGCAACAACTCGAACGGTCCATTGTTCTCAGGAGTGGCACCGTGCGCTTGGCGGCAAAGGAGGATTTAGCTGAACGGCCTTATCTGCTGCTGCGGCTCTTTTTGCAGGCCGGACGTACAGGGTTGCAACTGCACCATCGCACCCGGCAGGTGGTGAGCAACCATCTGCATCTGGTGGATGATCATTTTCGCTCGTCGAAGCGGGTGGCTAAAATTTTTATCGAACTGCTGACCCAGTCCGAGGACATTTTTCCGCTGATGGAAAGCATGCTGTCCACCGGTCTGTTGACCCGTTATCTCCCTGAATTTGCCGGGGTGGAATCGCTGGCGCAACATGATTTGTACCATCTGTATACCGTTGACCGTCATCAACTGCAGACGTTGGCGGAATTAAATCTGCTCCGGAAGAGCAATGCGGAATTATTTGCCGAGATCGAAGAACCGGAGATCCTCTATCTGGCGGCATTGCTGCATGATATCGGCAAAGGGAAGCAGGCGGATCATTCGATTTTAGGTGCGGAAATGGTGATGGGCATTGGGCGGCGTTTACGCTTGTCGGAGTCTGCCTGTGAAACCTTGGCCTTTCTTATTCGGTATCACCTCTTTCTGCCGGAGAATGCAATGCGTCGAGATTTCAGTGACCGTGAATTTATCCGGCAGTCTGCGGAACTCATAGGAAATACGTCGCGCCTGACCATGCTCTATCTGTTGACCATTGCCGATTCCAAGGCAACGGGGCCATCGGCTTGGTCGGACTGGAAAGCCAGTCTGCTCTCCGAGTTATACCTCACTCTCAAGGCCTGTCTTGGCGCTGATTGCCATCTTGAGGCCGTTGAAAAGGAAGAGGAAGAGCAGGGGGTCAGTTGGCTGCGGCAACAGATTTTGGCAAAACTGGATGGGCAACCTGCTCGGATCGATATCGAGGCCCTGCCCTCTGATTATCTGATGAGTTTCAGCCTGGATACCGTGCTGCGGCATTTGCAAACCCACAGGGAGCAGGCGGCTCGCCTTCAGCAGCAGGTTCTCCTCTTCCCGGAAGCGGGAGAGCGTTCCTGGTCTCTTTTGATCATGGGCCGGGATAGGGTGGGATTGCTCGCTAAATTTTGCGGTGTTCTGGCCTTGCATAACCTGACGGTCCTGTCGGCACAGATTTTCACCTGGCCCGACAGCACGGTGGTCGATGTCCTTGAGGTCGTTCCGGCAACGGTGCGGACTTTCGAAGAATTTGATTGGCAAGCCGTAGAGCGGGATCTGAATCTGGCAATCAACTATCGCCTCGATATCGGCTATCACCTCTATCAGAAACAGCAACCGCTGCCCTATACTTCAGGACGGAAGGTAGTGCAGCAGCTTGAGCGCAAAGTGATTGTCGATAACCGGACCTCGCACCTTTATACCTTGGTTGAAGTCTATGGCGGCGACAGTCGGGGGACCCTGTACCAATTGACCCAAACCTTGGCGGATTTCGGTCTGACCATCCACCGGGCCCGGATTGCCACCGAGGTCGAACAGTTGATTGATGTTTTTTATGTGCGCACCCAGGCGGGAGTGAAATTGGTCGATCCTGAAATCATGGAGAAAGTACGGACAACCTTGGTGCACATTATTGATGAAGATGCTGCCGATGCGGTGCTGGCGGCTTAAGACCTACTTGTTTTCAATAAGGGCATAATCCGGAAAGTGCCGGATTTATTAATCAACCATCCAGGATAGGAGATGAGTTATGACACGTGACGAAATAATGAAAATTATTAAAGAAAAAAATGTGAATTTTTTTCGTCTGCAGTTTGTCGATATTTTCGGGTTTATGAAAAATATCGCTATTCCGAAAAGCCAGATTGAGAAAGCATTGGACGGACAAATCATGTTTGACGGTTCTTCCATTGAAGGATTCGTCCGAATCAATGAGTCCGACATGTATCTCAAGCCTGATTATAATACCTTTGTTGTTCTGCCTTGGCGTGAAAAAGATGGTTGCAATGCGGCCCGCATTATCTGCGACGTCTATAAACCGGATGGATCCCCATTTATCGGTTGTCCGCGTAATAATCTCAAGCGGGTCCTGGCGGATGCTAAAAATCTCGGCTATACCATGAACGTTGGCACCGAGTGCGAATTCTTCCTGTTCCGACGGGACGAAGACGGGCTGCCCACCACCATCACCGACGATGTCACCGGATATTTTGACGTGGAACCCGATGATGCCGGTATCGATTGCCGCCGCCAGATCATTCATACTCTTGAGGCCATGGGCTTTGAGATCGAAGCCTCTCATCATGAGGTTGCCGAAGGCCAGCACGAAATCAACTTTAAATACGCCGATGCTCTGACCGCTGCAGATAACACCCTGACGTTCAAATGGGTTGTTCGTTCGATTGCCGCAGAATTCGGTCTGCATGCCACCTTTATGCCTAAACCGGTTTTCGGAATCAACGGTTCAGGTATGCACACCAATCAATCCTTATTCAATCTCGACGGTACCAACGCCTTTTTTGATGAGAAAGGACCGCTGCAACTGAGCGAGGTCGCTTATAAGTACATCGCAGGTATTATGAAGAATGCCAGAGGGTTCTGTGCCGTCACCAATCCGCTGGTTAACTCCTACAAACGATTGGTAGCCGGTTATGAGGCTCCTGTGTATATTGCCTGGTCTGCGTCCAACCGTTCTGCTCTCGTTCGCATCCCGGCTTCCCGTGGTCTCGGAACCCGGACCGAGGTACGTTGCCCGGATCCTGCCTGCAACCCGTATCTGGCTTTTGCCATGATGTTGAGTTCCGGACTGGATGGCGTTAAAAATAATCTGCCTGTGCCGGCATCGGTCAATGTCGATATTTTCGAGATGACCCCTGCCGAGAAAGAGGCTGCGGGTATTGCCAGTTTGCCGGCAAATCTCATAGAAGCTGTTCAGGAACTCAGCGCCAATCCGATCGCCAAGGAAGCTCTGGGCACGCATATCCTTGAGAAATATGTTGAAGGAAAGGAAAAGGAATGGGATTCCTTCCGCACCGCAGTCACCGATTGGGAACTGGAAAGTTACCTGGGTAAATATTGATCCGATGATGTAAAAACCTTGTCTGCGCGTGAGATGTTCCGAAAGGGATGCCTTTTGTGCTGATAAGTCTCGTATGACAGAAAAAAGAAAGGTCGTTTCCCTCACCGGAAACGGCCTTTCTCTTTTTGCAGCGGACAAGGGGGATATGAATTTACACGGAATCAATGGGTTATCGGTTTAATGCAACCTCGGCGACCTGCTTGATCTTATCTATCAATACTGCCAACTCAATCGGGTGGGCAATGCAATCAAAAGCGCCCTGTTCCATTCCCTGCATCCCGGCGATGGCGGCCCCTTTGCCGATAAGAAGAATGACCTCGATGGAGGGGTCTGCCGTCTTGATCATGCGCAGGGTATCCAGAGCTTGACTGTCCCGGCCCCGTAATCCGAGAACGACCACCTCGGGCCGGGCAGAGGTGAGTGCTTCCAGAACTTCTTCTCTGTTGGCTGCCGATGTGGCTGCAAAGCCCCAAGAACAGAGACGATCTGTCAGAATGGACATGAATTCCAGTTCGTTGTCTATGATCAATACCTTGATTTTTTGCATAAACCGCTTCGGTGCTTGAGCTGTCAATCAGCGGCTTGTAATGTTGACCAAGGGTCTTGGGACGCTGACAGGGTAACCGAGTATCTTCATTCAGTTTCCCTCTCTGGCCGACGGCAAAATCGTGCCGGATTGCAGTTCACCGGCGAAGACCCTCTGGAGCGCTTCGGCATAGGAACCGATGACTCCGTCGATTACCGTGATTTTTTTCCAGGTGAAAAATCTGTGAAAACTATCTTCGATACCGCCGCAAATCACACAATCGATGCCCTCTTTGACGATAAGGTCGCTCAGTTCCTCGGCACTTCTGTGAGGGAGAATGATTGTCCGTGGTTCGCCCAACAACATACTGCCGTCATGCTCGGCGATAATAACCTCACTGGCCTGGTCAAATCGAGGGGCAATGCTGTTGTCCTGTACGGTTACCAGTATTTTCATGCTTCATCCTTGCTTTTGTTGGAATCGGGCGGGGATATCAGTCCGTGGGTTTTAAGTTTTCTCCACAAGGTTGTTCGACCCCAGCCGAGGATCTCGGCAGCTCGAGAACGGTTGCCCCGGGTCTGAGTCAGGGTGGTGATGATCAAATCCTTTTCGATGGCCTGCCAATCTCTGGCCTCTCCCTGATGTGGAAGGTAGGAAGTCTTTTTCGGTATGGGTTCAGGTTCCGGCTCTTTTCGGGCGGTGTTGACGGGGTCAAGCCTCGAAAAAAGGTACTTAGGGAGATGATCGACATCGATTTGCCTGTTTGGGCAGATGTTGATTCCGTATTCGACAATATTTCGTAATTCTCTGATGTTCCCTGGAAAAGCATAATTCATCAGCAGGTTGAGTGCCTCGTCACCGAAGGTTTTGCTGCTGCTCCCAGTTCTTGCGGCAAAGATTCGCAGAAAATGATTGAGAAGAAAACGAGTGTCGGTTTCTCTCTCACGTAAGGGAGGCAGGTGCAGATGGAGGACATTGAGTCGGTAGTAGAGGTCTTCGCGGAATTCTCCGGCCGCTACCCTCTGTTTCAAGGATCTGTGGGTGGCCGTAATAATCCGGACATCGACTTTGACCTTTTTTTCACCGCCCAGAGGAAAGAATTCGCGGTCGTCCAGTACCGATAACAGCTTGACCTGGAGCGGGAGGGGCATGTCCCCAATCTCGGTGAGAAAGAGTGTGCCGCCCTGGGCCAGACGGAACATACCCGGTTTGTCTTTGACTGCGCCGGTGAAGGCTCCCTTGACATAGCCGAACAGTTCCGATTCCAGTAAGGATTCGGGCAGGGCGCCGCAGTTGATCTTGATGAAGGGCTTGGTGGCCCGACTGGAACGTTTGTGAATGGCCTCGGCGACCTTGTCTTTGCCGGTGCCGGTCTCCCCGGTGATCAACACGGAGGCCTCGGTATGGGCCATAAGGGGTATGAGGTCAAACACTTCACGCATTTTCGGGCTTTGACCGATGATGGAATCGGTTTCGTCGACATCGTGCATGAGCCCGGCCGAGTTGACCACAGCCGAAAGGTCGTCGAGGACGATCATCAGGCCTACCAGCTCTTCCAGCCGGTTACGCAGAGGTGAGATGGTGAATTGCATGGGGATTTTACGGCGATCGCGGCTGACGATATCGCCATCCAGAACCACGGCTTCCTCTGAGCTTAAGACTTCGCGGAAGGTTCGGCCCCGACTGGCAATATTTGAGCGCAGAACAAAGTCGACATAGACACCTTTGACATCCGCCAGGGCCAAACCGGTCAGGGCTTCAAGAAACCGGTTGATGGCCACAATCTTCAGCTCTGTATCGATCACCGCAATTCCATGCGGAATGCTGTCGAGCAGATTATTGATGGTGAGATTGGGTAACGTGGTGAAAAGCGTATCTTTCATAGGCTGGATGTCGGCAACGTGTGAGGAGTGTTACTATCAGGGGGGTGCATCCAGTTGTAGTGCATCGTCCTCGATTTGTCAGGTGGATTTTCTTTGAAGGATGAATTCTGACAAGCAATGCTGCAAAGATCCTGCGCAGAGGAGAACTTGCCTCCACATCCCGGTTTGCAGCACCGGGAGAGGGGGCGGTTAACATACCCATTCTTTTCGATACCCTCGCCGGAGTATAATGAAACGTACGGGGAAAGAGCGGTTGGCCCTCGTCCTCACCACAAAATCTCCGTACCCGGAAATCGGGTACGGAGACAATTGGAATGGCCTTGATTTAAGAAGCGGGGAGGAACACCTTCATTCCCATCATTGGCCAGATAAAGGCGACAAAGACATAGAGAACAACCATCAGCATCAAACTGGCCGGGATGCCGAACTTGAGGAATTCACCGGTGGTGAACTGCTTCGAGTTATAGGCAATGGCATTGGGGGCCGCGCCGATCAACAGAAGGAACGGCATACCGGCGGTCGCCAGGGCGGAGAAGAGGATAACCTCGCCGGTGACCCCAAGATAGGGGGCGATGACCAGGGCCACCGGGAGGCTGATGGCAATGGCTGCCACGTTCATAATGAAGTTGGTCATGACGAGTACGAAAAAGGCCATGCCGAGGATGAAGACCACGCCTGGAGCGCTCTGGAAGAGGACCAGCCAGTTAACAGCCAGCCATTTAGCGGCGCCGGTTTCCCAGAGGCAGAAGCCGATGGACATGGCACCGGCGAACAGGAGGATGATATTCCAGGGGATATCCTCCAGATCTTCCAGTTTAAGGATGTTGAAGAGAAAGAAGGAGATGGTCGAACAAAGCAGGATACCGGTTTTGTCGAGACCTTTCAGCATGGGGACAAAATTTTTCAAGGCGATCAACAGTACTGCCGAGAAGATAATGACGGCAGCCAGGATTTCATTGCGGGTCAGACCGCCCAATTCTTTGTACATGCGGGTGGCTTTCTCCTTCAGCCCCGGGATTCTGTCTTTTTCCGGTTTGCAGAAGATCATGAAGAAGCCCCACAGCAGAAAGACCATCAGCCAGCCCAAGGGGAACATGTAATAACTCAGAGTGCCGAAGCTGATGTCCACATGCATCATGTCTTTGTAAAAGGACAGCGCTACTGCACCACGGGCCGCACCCAGGAGGGTAATGATCGAACCGGCACCGGCGACATAGGCCATGCCGATAAACAGACATTTACCGAAATTAGTGGGTTTGGTTTCAGTGGTGTACATGGAATAGATGGCCATCAACAGGGGGAACATGGTGGCGGCCACAGCGGTATGGGCCATGACATGGGTCAGGGCTACGGTCATGATGAAGCAACCGAGCATGATCATGGAGGTCTTTTCGCCGATGATCGAAAGCATCTTATAGGCTATTCGTTTGGTTAATCCGGTCTTGGTGAAGACCATGCCGATGACCACCGAGCCAAAGATGAAAAGGACCGAAGGATCCATGAAATCCTTGAAAGCCACAGCAGGCTTGCGGATCAGAAAGAGTGCCTGAAGAGACCCGATGAGGAGGCTGGTCACGCCGATGGGAACAACCTCAAAGATCCACCAGGTAGCGGCGACGGCGAAAACCGCCAAGGCGCCTTTAGCCTGTTTGCTGAGTACAAAATGTTCACCTTTGGGGTCGATGGCATCCGGCCAGGCCGGACAGTAGTAAATAATGGCAAAGAGGGCAAGACCGGCAAGAATGAAGACCATTCTCTTCCAGTCGAAGGGAGTTTTGGCTTCCGGGAGTTCTTTCACAGTGATACCTGACATGTTAGTTCCTTTATGGAGTGATTGGGTCTCGGGGTGTTCGGTTTACAGGGCGCAGCTGCTGGCCAAGGTCCGGAAAATATCGATCAGGCGAACGACACCGATTAATGCCTGGTCCTCAACCACCGGCAGGCAGGTTTCGTTTTCTTCCATCATGATCTCAGCGGCATGCAAGGGGTGCATGTCGGCCTTGATCGATTTATATGGCGGAGCCATAAATTGACTGACCGGCAGTGCTCCCTGGCGTTTGCATTCATTGAGGAAACTGTCTTCCAGCAAAATGGCGAGATCGGAGAAGTTTGTTTTCTTCCCGGCAAAAATATTTTTTTGGCCGCCATCGAACAAGGTAGGGAAAAAACAGGTGAGAATGCCTTGAATGGTCAAACGGCCGACGTACTGGTTGTCGCTGTCGATAACCAGCAACTCGTCGAACAGCAACTTGCCGCTCCCGTTCGCGGTATGGGAAAAGAGTTGGGCAACCGCTTCGTTAACCGACTGGTCACTGCCCAGATGCGGGAAGAGTTCCAGGGGGACGATGAGGTCTTTGACGGCAGGCAATGGAGTGTTCATGCCTCTCTCCTTATGTAGTATTTATGTGAGGGGGTGGATTGCCTGGTTACCAGCTCTTGCTTTGGAGAATTTTTCGTAATTCGTCCTGCGACTGCTTCTGCAAAACCAGCATTTTTTTGTCCTTGGCTTCGCCGATTTTGCTCATCAGCTCGGAGAGTTCTACCGGTTTTTGGAGGAAATCCCCTGCGCCGAGCTTCATGGCCTCAACCCCGCTTTGTACCGAGCCATGGCCGGTCAGCATGATGATTTCCGCATTGGGATTATCCGCCTTGATCCGTTTCAATGTCTCCAGCCCATCGATTCCGGGCATGGAGAGATCCACGACGATCGCATCATAGTCCTGCTGCTTTGCCTCGGCAATGGCCTGTTCACCGCTGTTCACGGCGCTGACTTTTAATCCTCTGATTTCCAGACGGCTGGAAAGCGTCTCCAGAAAATCTTCCTCGTCATCGACCAGCAAGACCCTTGCTTCAAATTCTTTATCCATATTCTCTCCTTTTGGTTTTCTGCTTTGATAGCATGTTTCAACCCGTATATGATCGGGCAGCGGAACCGTCTCCGGCCGCTGAATGGTGATTCATTGTCTCGAACCTTTGTTTTGCAAATTAGTGGCCATGCATATTATTTATTTTTATTTGAATGAAATCAGAGGGATGCGGTTAAGGGGGGGAGTGGGGAGGGAGGGCGCGGTGCGATGTGAAACAAATAGGAACGATTTAAGGATTTGTAATGTTTCTTTATGTTTCGAATTGATTCGTGTTATGAACGGAGAGTAGGATGGAGAAGGGAGGGAAAATATTGATTTTTCGTTTGTATAACGGCAGGGAGAAGGAGCGGAGGTGTATTTTTTGATTTTTCAGAAGGAAGTGTTCTGGCGGTCAGGATCGCTTATTTCGACCTCTTTGCCTTTGCTCTTGAACCTTCAGGGGGGAGATAAGGCGCATAGAACTATTTTTCCCCGGTGGGTTGAAGGGACACGCTGAGCCTGGAGTCATTCGAAGTTGGAGGGCTACAGGCTATGTTTGAGCACCCTGGAGGCATATATTCCGGCAATAAACTCTCGTGATTCCGTATCGAGATGAACAAACATTATTCCGGTTATATATCCTTGCCCGCATTGACGGATATACCTGACTTGAGCTCGAGAGATAATTTTCTTCATTCCGAGATGGAATCCGACCCTGATCGCCTGATTTTCAGCAAGTGCAACCGGGAGATTGACGGCCAGCCCACCCTCACATATATCCAGGAGAGAACCGGTGAAGTTGGTTTCAGTTGTTGCAATCTTGACCGGAATATGCTGACCGTCAAACAGCTTCAGCAATTCTTTGTCGCTCATCCTCACAAAGGATCTTTTTCCCAAGGGATTTTCCGGTTGATATTGCCAGTCAACTTGGAGTCCTTCCAAAGAAGGAATATCATCCCATTGTTTCTTTTGCATACTCTCTTTCCTGCTCCCTTGTGCTTCTGCCCAAAAAACAAAAGCAAAAGAGACTTCCAGGAGATCTGCTTGGTGATCTCCCGGAGGCGGGCAATCGTGGGGATTGAATCTGACAGACCAAAATTTACGGTATCATATTCGGTACAGTAAGTCCAGTCAGGCCTCTGCGCAATGGCCCTGCGATATGTTGAGGAATCGGCGTACTCCTGTGGTCCCCAAGAAGAATATTTTTTTGAGGTTTGAACCTACCAAGCTTTACAACCGAGAATTTTTTTAATTGTTTCCTCCGTACGCTTTTCCACCAAGAGCATCTTCTGTGCTTTGGCTTCCTCTATCTTGGCGTTCAATGCCTGGATATCGATGGGCTTTTCCAGGAAATCGATGGCACCGAGTTTCATCGCTTCAATACCCTTTTCAATGGTGGCATGCCCGGTGAGCAGAATAATTTGCAGATCGGGATTTATTTCCCTTAATCGGGTCAGGGTTTCCAGTCCGTTCATTTCCGGCATCATCAGGTCCAGTATGATGGCATCGAAGTTTTCTTCTTCCGCCTTCTCTAGGGCTTTGACCGGTGAGGTGGTCGTGGTGACCTGCATACCCCGATTGCGCATTCGCTCGGAGAGGGCATCCATGAAATCCTGTTCGTCATCAATCAGTAGAATTCGTTCGTCCATATGGGTTCTCCCTGAGGCATTAAGAAATGAAGGGTGTCTTTCCTTCAACGAAGGGGGGGGACTTCTCGCATATCCTCTGTCTGGATTTGACCTAAGTTGCCCCGCCCTGTCAAGATCTCATCTCATTATTCGAGAGTTGCCGGCACGCGGAGGATGAGAGCGCCGGGTGTTATCGTCATTTCCGCCTTGATTTGGGCCATCAGTGCTTTCTCCTCCTCTCCGGGGAAAACCTTTTCGTGCGTCAGCGCCAAGCCCCTGGTATTCTCTAGCCGGATGCAAATCATGCCCTGCTCCGATTTGACGGATATGTCAACGGTTTCCCTGGCGGGGAGTGTTTCGATGATATGCCGTAGCAGCAGGTAAATGAAGGCCTCAAAATAGATCAGGAAGGTTGTGATCATTTCGGCTGCTGCTGCGGTCGTCAGGGTGATTTCTTTCATCGCCGCTTGCCGCGCCGCCAAATCGATCATCAAGCTGATGGTTTCGGCGACATTTCCCTGCAGAACAGGGGTGTCGGTGGTGTGCGCAAACCGGTTCATATTTTTTAAGAACGCATCACCCCGCTGGACCTGTTTGAGGATACGCCCGGTCGTAACGGTCAGCCGATCCAGAGGAAGTTCATGCCCCTTGGCGGCACGGAGAGCGAGGTCATCCAGCAGGCCGGCGCTTTCATTGATTATCGCCAGAACATTTTTCAGGTCGTGCGAGAGGGAGGCGGAAATTTTGCCAAAGACCTGGACGCAGGCGGCATCCGGGTTAGTCTGTATTTTTTCCATGTAAACACCAGTTGTCGAATGCGTTATTGTTGGGAGATCTCATTGAGCTTGGCCAGGAGGACTTCAATTTGCACCGGTTTGATCAGATAATAGTCTTTGCCGCTCTCCGCCGAGCAGGCTTTGAAATCTTCTTCCGAACCGTGCCCGGTGAGAAAGATGAACTTCATGTCCGGGCAACGAGCAGCCAGCAGCCGTTTTAATTCGAGACCGTTCATTTCCGGGAGCCTGACATCAAGCAGGGCAATATCGAACGATTCTTTTTCGACAATATCGAGAGCTGCACGATACCCGGTCACCCAGGAGGCAATGATTCCCCGCATGGTCAGTCGTTCCGCCAAGGTCGAAACCAACTCTTCCTCATCGTCAACCAATAGTACCCGCATTTGTTTCTCCTTTGTTGGCATTATATTTCAGCGGCAGGGTTATAGCAAAAGTTGTGCCCTTGCCGACCGTGCTGTCGATATTGATTTCGCCGCCGATTTCCTTGACAAGTCCATAGGTAATCGACAATCCCAAACCGGTACCACCTGCGCCGCTTTTGGTTGTAAAAAACGGTTCGAAGATCCTTTTGAGGTTCTCCGGTGGAATGCCGGAGCCATTATCGCTGACCGTAGTCACAATGGTTTGACCGTCATCTCCCAACCGACCCTTTATTTCGAGCCTGCCTCCGTCCTGCATGGCGGCAAAGGCATTGTTCACCAGATTGATGAAAATCTGTTGCAGCTTCCCTCGGTCACTGACAAATTCGGGGACATTGTCGGCAATCTCCACCGCGATTGTGAGCCCTCGGTAGCCGGCTTCTTTTCTTTGAAATTCGAGGACATCGGCTACAATTTGTTTCAGGCTGACCTTCTGGAGACTGACCTGAATATTTCTCGCAAAATTGAGCAGCTGCCTGGTAATCGTCGCACAACGCTCCACCGAGCTGATAATGGAATCAATCAAACCGATCAGGCGGTCATCACCTGCATATTCCTGACGAAAGGTGAAGAGATCTTTAATTAATCCCGCCTTTTCATTGATGATTGCCAGCGGATTGTTGATCTCGTGGGCCACCCCTGCCGACAGCCGACCGATGGAAGCCATCTTGTTGGCATATTCCACCTGGTGGAGGGTCGAGAGCCTTTTCTGGTCGGCCTGATAAATTTTGTTGACCAGATAGGTGGATATACCGATAACGACGGCAACGATGGTTACAATGGAGACGACAAGAAAAAACAGCAATTTTGCACCGGTATTATACCAGATCTTCATCAAAGTTTGCTTTTGCTTAATCACCATAAGAATGAAGGGGCTGCCGGTAATGTAGGCATAGCCGATAATGATCTGATTTCCCAGGTGATCGCGGCTTTCAATAACCTGTGTCCTCTCGGATGCTGCAGGCACGGTGAGTTGTAATTTTTCGAGCACTCCCCCATAGTGTCGGGACGGCGTCTGGATTACTCCCTCATGATTGATCAGGAACGCATCTCCATTGCCGCTGATCTCGAGTTGGGACAGGATGCCATTGAGGTAATCAATGTCGAGGCTGGCTCTTAGGACGTAATGTAACCACTCCAGGCCGATTGGGTTGCTATGCAGTACGGAAATAACCAGGTGGGGCATATTTCTGAAACCGAAAAAAACGTCACTGATGTTAGAGCGCATCGATATGTTGTCATGATACGTTTCCGTGTCTGTATAGCTGAGTCGTTTGTACCAGTCCTGCTTGCTGTAATCCATGTTTTTCAACTGATAGGGCCCGGCGTAATTACGTTGAATTCCGGTGTGATCAATCACCCCCAGATCGGACCATTCTCCCAACCCGCTTTTTAGATTTTCGAGGAGCTGTTTGAGCCGTTGTTCGTCGAGCAACTGATCGTAGGTGTTGTCGAGGATCAGAAAGTTGAGCGCGAATTTTCGTTCGTCCAAATAGGCGGTCAGCGTGCGCCGCGCATTGGAAACAAGGCGTGAGGTTCGCATGAGGAGTTCGGCCTCCAGCGCCCTTTCGCTGACAATATAATTAACGACCCCCAGGATGAGCAGGGGAAGAATGGCAACCGCGAGGGTGATGGCTATGGATTGTTTCCAGAGCCTTCTGAAATTAAAGAGCGATTTATACATGCCGGATTCCTCATCGTGATGATCAAGGAACCGGGGTTTGAAGCGCTTGGGAGACATGCTGACATCCTCCTGCGGGGGCGGGTTTAGGGAAAAGAATGTACCGGCGAACGCCTGCAATGGTTGCATTGCTGTTCGTCGGTATCGGATCAAGCCTGTGTGGAAGGATTGTTTTAAACCCGGTTGCAAATAACTTGGACAAAATTGTGATCAAATTTTGTCCTCGTTGTTTGCAACCGGGCGGTTTGTACCTTTCGGCTGCCTTCGCCTAGGCAGGGGAGCCCGATTTTTGTGCCGACACTCCCCGGTAGGTCCGTCCGCCTGTAGCCGCTTTTTTCTTAAGGTTTTTTCGCTTCATTCCGCAGCATGATTTTCTCATTCGCTTTTTTCATGGTTTCACTGAGGATCTCGATGTCAACCGGTTTCTGCAGATAGGCAAAGGCCCCCAGTTGCATGCACATTTCCTTGTCGCTTTCACTGCCGTGACCGGTCAGGATAATCACTTCAATTGCTGGTTGGGTTTCCTTAACCCGCCGCAGGACCTCCATGCCGTCGATACCCGGCATTTTCAGGTCGAGAATCATAACCTCGGGTTCATCCTCACGCAGCATTTCAAGCGCTGATTCACCATCAAAGGCCACCGCCGATCCCATATCCCGCAGGAGCAGCCGCTCCGACAGGGTCTGGACGAATTCGCGTTCGTCATCCACCAGGAGGACACGTGAAGGTGCCTGGAAATCGACCTTTCGGTAGATATCCGCCTGATGGAAATTTTTTCCCACCTGAGTGGTCACGGATTTGACCCCTTCCACTTTAGAAACGATTTCCTGTAGTTCCTGTTCAAGCCGACTCAGCATCAGCACGTTTTTTTCTATGGTCAGTTCTGCGACCCCGTTTTTAACACTGACCGTGACCTCATGGCCTTCAAGGACCAGCGCGACCTGAATTTTGGCTTGGAGCCGGAAATCGGCAATGGCGGCCAGGGAGGCCTCGGTGGGTGTAAGGACGTCGGCCTGGAGATTACGTATAATCAGGTGGACGCTTTCTTCCGCGGCGATTTTATCGGTGGGAATGACAATGTCGTAGAGCGTCGGGTCCCAGGGATCGGTGTTGCCGAGAAGACGTGAGGTCCAGGCGGATCGGTCTTCGTCGCTCTTGTGGATCGTTTTCACGAGATCCTTTTCCGGGGCGGATTGCGATTCTGCCAGTTTGACCCGATAACTCATCTCCGAAATCAGGCAAATTCGCAGGACATGAGTAATGATAGCGGGAACAAGATGACTGCAGAATCCGGAAATGACCAATCCGTCACGGGATATTATTTCAGCAACGGCTAAACGCAGATAGGCGATTGAACGCTCCTTCTCGTTTGTAAAAGGGTTGAACAACGACGTTTTTGCCGCAAAGGCACGGGTAATCCTCTCCGTCGGGATTCCGGACAGTTTGCCAGCCAAGGCCACCACTTCGCTATCGTTGACAAGCTGATAGCCGGTTTTTTCAACCAACTGCCGCACGATCAGGTCTTCATTGCAATAAAGCGCATTAAATAGGGTAATCACTGACATGGGAATCCTCTCTCAAGGGTGGATGATTTGGAGTAGTGGAGCGGATTTGGTGATCTGCAGGGGACAGATCTCTATTTCGTCTTCCGAATGCAACGATGGATGGATGTTTTCTAACGCATTTTCCAAAGTTGGGTAGACATGGTCCGTACCAATTTTATTGAGAAGGTGGGTTCGTTCGATTACCCGCATAACCGTCTCGTTGATGCCGCTGAAGGAGATGTCGATTTTGGCGCTACGGAGCCGATCCACCAGTAAAGATAATGTCTCTTCCCCGGAGGCGTCAATATCATTGATCCCGTTGGCGGCAATAATGATGTGGCGGAGGGTGAGCTTGCACAGCATAAGATCGGAGATCTTGTCCTCAAGATAGCTGGCATTGGCGAAAAAGAGCGGACCTTCGAAGCGGATGATGGAAAGATATTGGCATTCTTTGAGGCCAAGAGTCAGTGCGCAGCGCAGGGTCATGTTTTGGTCCCTGGACAGGGATGTTACCACCGGACGCATGTTTTTATAGAGAAAGACCATCAGGCAGAGAGCAACGCCCAACATGATGCCCTTGTCCAGATGGGGGGCATACCAGAGGGTGCAGATGAACGACAGAATGGAAATAAGACCGTCATACCATTGGGCTCGCCAGGAATGGAGGAAACCGGAAATATTAATCAAGCCGATGACCGCCATCATGATCACTGCCGCAAGTACCGATTGCGGGAGATGATAGAGCAGGGGGGTGAAAAAGAGCAAGGCAATGACAACCGCCAGACTGGTGAAAACGCTGGACATACCGGTGATGGCTCCAGCTTGCAGGTTAACGGCCGAACGGGAAAAGGAACCGGACGCGGGATAACTCTTGCCGATGGATCCGAGGATATTGCCAAGTCCCTGACCGATTAATTCCTGGTTGGGATCGAGGCGCTGTCCGGTTTTACCGGCGATGGCCTTGGCGATGGAGATAGCTTCCATGAATCCCAGCAGGGAAATAATGGCGGCATAGGGGAAAAGCTGGAGCATAACCTTGAGGTCGATTTTGGGCATGCTCAGGGAGGGAAGGCCCTTGGGCACTTCGCCGATGACCTCGCCGCCGCCGGTCATGGTGAGTTTTTCAAGTTTGAGCGCCTTGGTGCCTACCTTTAAACGCCAGGTGTGGCCGTCGGTCTTCGCGCCTGCCGGTACCTGGTCGGCCGAATAAAACAGGAGGCTCTTGTCTGCTTGTGGTACGGCCTTAAACAGCAATTTTCTGATTTCCTGCCTGTACAGGCGGGCTTTATTTTTAAGCTCTTCAAGGCGGGACTGCACTACCCGGTCCTCGTGTTCGGCATCAAGCAGGACAATGGGGTCGTGTGCCTTGCGGGCATTTTCAAGAGCCTTGCTGGTTTTGGTTCGTTCCTCAGAAAGGGGATCGGCCCCTTTAATAGCTTCATTGAAGGAGGTGACGAGTTGGAGGGCCGCTGGTGATTGGATAGAACTGCTGTCGGCAGAGGTATTATGTTCAAAACCAATCATCCAGGAAAGGGTCGTGGTCACGACAACTGCAACCAGGACGTTGGGCACCTTGGGCGCCAACCGTTTCAATCCGACCATGATAGCCAGGGCGAGAACGCCGATGGCCAACGTCGGCCAGTGGGTGTAATGGACGGCGGAGCCCACCACCCGCATGATGGTTTCGTAATGGTGCGAGGCGCTATCGACATGGACTCCGAACATTTTGGAGAGTTGGGAGGTGGCAATGATGATGGCTGCGGCATTGGTGAAACCGTTGACAACCGGATGGGAGAGAAAGTTGACCACCAGTCCCAGGCGTAAAATACCCAGACTGAGCTGGAACAGGCCGACCATCAGGGAAAGAAGGATGGCATAGGCAATGTAGCCTTCGCTGCCTGCTGTGGCCAAAGGCGCCAGTGAGGCTGAGGTCATCAGCGAGACGACCGCAACCGGGCCGGTGGACAACTGTCGGCTCGATCCGAAGAGGGAGGCGATTATAGGGGGAATGAAGGCGGCGTAGAGTCCATAGTAGGGCGGAAGGCCTGCAAGCTGTGCATAGGCCATGGACTGGGGAATCAACACCAGGGCTACGGTCAGGCCGGCTATGCCATCCGCCTTGAATAAGGCCATGTTGTAACCGGAAAACCAATCAAGAAAAGGAAAAATCCGTTTGATCATGCTGTTCGTCTTACCTCAGGTGATTCAATGGTTAGTGTGGAGTAAACTGCCTATACAATAGTGGTGCATTTCAATGGTGATGGACTTTTTACGAGTCCATCAATCGTGCATTCCGGGTGTGCATCCGTCATTCGGTCTGTCGTTAACGCGGTGGATGTCGGGATTTGCCGGTGTTTCATCATTGATTGCGGTTTTCCAGCATCCGTCGACAGGATTCTATCAGCTCATTGAAGAGCGCATCGACATCGTAGAGATTGTTCATACGGAAACGAACCATACTGTCGACCATGGAAAAGACGATCAGCGCTGATTTTCTTGCCGGAACATCGCCGATGGAGCCATCCTGTTGGCCGGTGGTGATGGCACTTTCGAATATATCGAGAAAACAGTTGTAGATCGCTTCAAGGATATCCCGGCATTCGGAGTTGGTTTCAGCCAACTCGTAGGGGTAGCGCTGATGGAGGATGGAAAACAGATTTTCTCTGGTCTTGGTCATGTAAAGATAAAAAGAGATGGATTCTTCGACCATATCAAGACCGGTTTTCTCGGATTCCACCTTTCGGTAGCGCTCAAACTCAGGCAGGATGCCATCTTTCAGGTTTCTCAGGATGGTGAGAAAGATTTCCTGCTTGTTTTTGAAATGATAAAAAATGGTGCCTTCCGCCGCGCCGGTCATCTTGGAGAGCTCGCCCATGGAGGTATCCTTGAATCCTTTTCGGGAGAAGAGGTAGGTGGCTGCTTGCAAAATGGCGTCTTTTTTGGTCATGCGTTTCCCTGGTAAAATTAGACTGAGCGCTCAGTCGGTTTTTTCTTACCGATTTCCGGCTGCACAGTCAAGAAAAAAATGGCGGCTATCCCTGAGAGATGCCGCGTGACCTGTGCCTCATCTGAAGAATGCCCGTCCGGAAATGGTCTTTTTGTCCAATTTTTTCGTTATGCTTAAAAAATTATCCGTGTAATATCAGTTGTATGCCTGCAGTGAAATTTTTTAGCATGCTTTGAACGTGAACGAAAAACCTTATTTCTGGACAGACGCTGGGGCGTTGATTACATCTGGATTGTGGAGCGGCAAATGTGGTAAGCATTCATTGGAGAAGTTGGAGGGTGGTGCAGGGGGCGAGCAGGGTGGTTCGTTTGCAGTGACCCGGGCTTTTCATCTGAATTATCGGTGGGATGAATGAAATGATCAGACAGTTGAGGTCTATAATTTGTGGCCCTTGTTACAAACAGGTATGATGGAAAAAAGAAACAAATCAAGAAATCACGAGCTCTCTTTTCTCGGCAGTTCCCTGTCCGCGGTTTTCTCGTCCAAAAATTGGACGAGCCAGTGGCGGTTATTTCGTCTCGTCGAGGATTGGCCCACAATTGTCGGCACGGAGATCGGCCGTTTAACATCGCCCGCTTTTTTTCGCCGTGATGTGCTTTGGATCTTTGTCCAGGATTCCGCCTGGATGCAGCATCTGCAATTCATTAAGATCGATCTGTTGACCCGGGTGAACCGGGTTCTGCAGGAAAATTCGGTTACCGATATTCGCTGGTTGCTGCCCCCGCAAATTCCGCAGATTGCGGAGCGCCACTTGCCCGAGCCCCATCCCGTTCATCCCGAGCAGGAACACACGTTTCAGGGGATGGCCGAAAGCGTTTCCAATCAGGATTGCCGGGAAGCGCTCCAGCGTTTGTGGCAGATTTTTGCCTCCTATTCAGAATAAACTCGCTCGAATCACGATTTTTTTTTACCTTTCTTCCGGAGTTCTCTTTTTTTTCGCGATAGGCAGCCCTCGCCTCTTGGGTAAATTTTGCAGTACCGGGCCGCTTATTTTGCGCTTTGATTGCAAATAGGATATGCTGCCGCCCGTACGTACTTATCCGGTCCACTGAAACATCCTTTGAACAGTATGAATATTATAGAATTAATAGGCAACACTCCGTTGGTTGAGTTGCGCCGGCTCAATCCTTGCCCTGAAACCGTTCAGCTTTTCGGCAAACTTGAATCTCGCAATCCCGGTGGTTCGATTAAGGACAGGGTTGCCCTGTCCATGGTTGAGGCCGGGGAAAAGAGCGGGGAATTGACTCACGACAAAATTCTGCTTGAAGCTACCAGCGGCAATACCGGAATCGGTATGGCCATGATGTGTGCGGCCAAGCAGTACCGCTGCCAGCTGATCATGCCGGAATCGGCCTCGATCGAACGCCGGCTGATCATGCAGGCCTATGGCGCCGAGATCATCCTAACCCCGGCCAAACGAGCCACCGATGGGGCCATTGAAAAGGCCTATGCCCTGGCCCGGGAGTATCCGGAGCGGTATTTTCTCGCCGATCAGTTCAATAATCCGGCCAATTGGCAGGCGCATTATAATTCCACGGCCCCTGAAATATGGGAACAGACCGAGGGCAAAGTGACCGATATCATCGTTACTCTGGGCACCTCCGGAACCGCCATGGGGATCTCCCGGTGGTTCCGGGATCATCATCCCGAAGTTCGGGTGATTGCGGTGGAGCCGTATCTCGGGCATAAGATTCAGGGACTGAAGAACATGAAGGAGTCCTACCGGCCCGGCATTTTCGATAAAACCCTGCCTTCCGCTATCGTCAATATCGCCGATGAAGATGCCTTCAGCACGGTTCGCCGATTGGCAGCTGAAGAAGGGATTTTTGCGGGGATGAGCAGTGGTGCGGCCATGTTCATCGCCATGGAGCGCGCTAAAGAGTTGTCCAAGGGTTGTATTGTCACTATCCTGCCGGATGGTGGCGAACGATATCTCAGTACCTCGTTGTTCGTGAAACGGAAAAAGGCACCTGAAAAGACATCTCAACTCCGGCTGTTTAACACTATGACCCGGAAAAAAGAGGTCTTTCAGCCGATCAGCGACACTCGGGTTACGCTCTACGCCTGCGGTCCCACCGCCTTTGAATCCCCCAATATTGCCCATTGCCGCCGTTTGATTGTAGCCGATCTCATCAACCGCTATCTGCATTGCTGCGGTTATACGGTGGAATCGTACATGAATTTTACTGATCTCGACGACAACACCATTGCCGGTGCGATTGAGGCCAATGCCGATCTGCGTGATTTCACCGGCAGATATATCGATGAATTCAAGCAGGCCTCCGAGACCCTCAATGTGGAGCAGGCCACAGGCTATCCGCTGGCTTCTGAGCATGTCGGCGACATGATCGAGATAGCCCATAACCTGATGCATAAGGGCTATGCCTACGAAAAACACGGTTCGATTTATTTCGATATTTCCAAATTCAAAAAATACGGTCGGCTCTCCGGCATCGATCTCAGCAAAATCAAGCTCGGACAGACCGTGGATCTGGACAATTACGAGAAAGATAATCCACGTGATTTCACCCTGCTCAAGCGTTCAACTCTGGCGGAATTGAAAAAAGGTATTTTTTTTGAAACCGACTGGGGCAATATCCGGCCCGGCTGGCATATTGAATGTTCGGCGATGTCCACCCGGTATCTGGGCGAAACCATAGATATTCATACCGCGAGTCAGGACTTGGTGTTCCCGCATCATGAAAACGAGATTGCCATTGCCGAGGCCCTCACCGGCAAGCCGCTGGCGAATTACTGGGTGCACTCCGGGCAACTGTTGAAAGACGGTCGCAAAATGGCGGTTGCAACCGGCAATGTAGTGACTCTAAAGGAAGTGCTGGAGCAGGGCTACAGCGGTCGGGAGCTTCGGTTTATGCTGCTCGGCGTTCATTACCGCAAGCCGTTGTTTTTTTCCTATAAGCGGCTCAATGCGGCTCGAACGGCTTTGAAGCGGATTGACGAATATACCTGCAAGCTCCGCTGCCTGCCCGTTGGTTTGCCGCATCCCGAGGTGGCGACCTTTGTGTCTGAATTGGAAAAACGGTTTATTGAAGCCATGAACGACGATCTCAATATTTCCGGAGCCATTGGAGCGTTGTTCAATTTCATCAAGCAGACTAATCCGATTGTTCAGTTACGAAATCTTGACCGGGATCAGAAAAATGATGTGTTGGAGGTCCTGCGGATGATCAATACGGTCCTCGGGATTCTTCGTTTGAAGCATTGTCCCTTGACGCCGGAGATCGACCAGCTCATTCGACAGCGCGAGCGGGCTCGGCAACTCAAGGATTGGACAGCCGCTGATTCCGTCAGGGAAGAGTTGTTGCGCAAGGGCGTCACCGTCCATGATACGGCCGTGGGGCCGGTCTGGGAGCAAACCGACGAGGAACCGGCGTAAGGGAGAGCGCCGTTTTGATTGAGTTGTGTGCGGGGAGCATGAAAGGGGGCTTTCATAATTCTTGCGTTCTCCGTTGTTCCTCGGTACATTGCCACAAAAATATGCGCCAGTAGCTCAGCTGGATAGAGCAACGGCCTTCTAAGCCGTGGGCCGCAGGTTCGAATCCTGCCTGGCGCACCAGGATATTAAGCACTTAGCCTTTTAAGGTTAAGTGCTTTTTTATTCGGTGCTCCCCTTGAGAAAAGAAATACGAGTGAATAAATCGCACCAAACCATCAACATGACAAAGGCGTGAAAGCTTAAGCAGCTCGCCCATTGGCAATTTTAACAGGTCAATTTTATGAGTAATCGTGATGAAGTTTTTTATGAATGTGAGAGATGCAAAGACGAGAATGCCATTATGTGTCCCCATTGCAACGGCGAAGGTGAAAATCCTGATGAGTTAGGTTTGCCCTGTGACTTCTGCGAAGGAGAAGGCGAGATAGTATGCCCTGACTGTACAGATGGGCGCAGGGGATAGAAAAAGACAACAGATTGACGGCCTGTTGCCATCGTTGACTGACAGAAGACAGGATACCGGTTGGAGGTTAGTTACCCCGCTATTTTTCTCTCATTGGACATTGGCCGAATTCACCGGAATGCTGGCCGGATTCAACCGGAATACGCATACGGGACTTGAACGAGAGTGAGAAGGGACGTAAATTCGCTCCCATTTTTTGCTCCTTGCGGAGCCAGTAGGACGGTTCATCGCATGATAATTTAGATCATGCCTGACCCCTTCTAATCACACATATAAAGAGGTTTCCATCACGATCATCAATGAAATCAATAGAAGGGTAATTCTCCAACGCACGTAATATTCCGGAGCCATACCCCCGGTACGGGAGAATCTGATTGGCAAACGATGCCAGGACCGGGTTACGGGAATTTGAATTTCCTGCCTTAATATTTTCTACAGTGAGATTATTAGGCAGATGTCCAGGGCTGATTATTTCCACACGATCGACAAAGACAAAGACCCGTATAGGAGCAGAAATGAAATAATCACGATGCACAAAGGCATTGGTCAACAACTCTTCGAGAACGATCCGTGGAATCTCCGGCCCACCAACACTGTTGACAGTCTGGTCACCTTGATTATGCGTTATATTTGAGAGAATAAAGCTCAGTGTCTGCTGGAAAACATCCGCAATTTTCCCTAGGATGTCACGACTATCGAGATATGATTCTGTTGTTATGGTCTCGCCAGGAAAAGCCCCTGCCTTAACGATAAAAACAGGGAGCCTCGTTGATGGATTTTTACTAAAGAGTAAAGCCCCTGTGAGATTCAGTTCACCTGCATTGCCCAAATTCATATTAGTGATTGTCTGCTCAAGTGGTAGTGCTTGGTCCTCTAACTTCTCGCCGTACCGCTTTTCAAAAAAACGTGCAAAATATTCCATATCGAGATCAGCCACAGTCAAGCCTGAAGGATTAACATCGGCATGGACCATCCCTGATGATTGGAATAGGCGCTGGATCTCCTCACGAGATGTTGCTTTTCTCTTATCAGCACCGCTTTTTACCCAAAAGGCGCCATTTTTATCCTGATACGGTTTATTGAGGCCTTTAGGTACTTCAACAGTGAGAATAAGCAGGTCGCGCACCGTTGAGATTATTGTCGTCGGGTTGACGGCAGGAATTACATTTTGACTGGCAGTATTGGAGACCAAATGATTCAGGCGCTGAATATCTTCTTTCGATAAACCGGTAACAGTTCCGTCATCATCGACACCAATAAAGAGTCTTCCACCCAGTCCGTTACTGAAGGCAACAATCTCAGCCGCAAGCGAATCTGCGTTGGTAATATTTTTTTTAAATTGATTCAGGCTATCTTCACCTTGAGACAGAATTGTCAATATTTCTATGACTTCCATATTTGATAAATCTCCTTGCGGCGATTAAAAGCCTCCTGGCCGCCTTCCATAATATTCACGATTGTCTTTTGGGTGTTAGCGTCATCAACACTGCCAGTCTGAACCGAAACTTTGTCGTCCATAAATGAACAGGCCTGAACCTGTTCAGCGTCCCCGAGCACTGGTATGTTCGGATTGTGGGTGGCAAAAATAAATTGAACCTCTGACTTCATTTGCCTGATCAGCTTGATCACGTCTTCATAAATTGTCTGGTTATCCAGGTCATCCTCAGGCTGATCGATAATAATGACATCGTTTTCCCGCTGACTGAGGACAAAGAGGATCAGCGCTGAAGCCCTCTGTCCAAGAGAGTGGTGTTGCAACGCCTTACCACGGTACTCAATGGTGAATTTATTTGGAGTCTGGTAAGTGAGAAGAGACTTGAGGTTATGCATAAATCGATCAATCAATAGCTGCGGATTTGAGCCAAAGTAGTGCTCCGCATTTTCAAAGTCGCGGTATATATCAACAAAATCCTGATATTGGTCTACAATACCCTGGTAGGTTGTTTCCCGAACACCACTGCCTTTGAAGATCTCTTTTATAAAACCAAGAAAGGCCTGTTTGTCTTCTTTATAGCCCGACGTGATCGAAAGAGAGGTGCTGCCTGTACCCACCTTATCAAGCTCTTGTTTGATAAGAGTAAACTCTTTATGCCAGAGAGCATTCAACTGCTGCAGCGCCTCTAGCAGAGCGATCTGCAACGTTTCCTTTTTATCACCCTGTTTTTTGAGTTCAGCAATGAGCTGTTTTGTCGTGTTCAGCTTTTTTTGTAAGGCAAGGAACTCCTCGGAGCTGATATTCTGGGTCCCGTTGCTCTTTAACTCTTCGACAAGTTTTCTCTCAATCTCGGCAAACTCTTCTACCAACCCTTTACGAATCCCTATCAGTTCAGCTTGCCTTTTAACCAGATTTTCCTTGCTTTCGTTTAAGGATTTCAAGTCATTTTTTATCCGGTCGATCACCTGTATAAATGGCGTATAATCGGTATAGAAGGCATCAAATAGTGGTTGATTATGCTTGGAGCTATGGCCTACGAAGTTTCGTATATCATCTTCATGGCTGGCCAGCAGACTCTCCAGTTCAGAGATTACATTTTCTGCTAGCTCGACTCCTTTCTTCATGGCCCGAATATCGCTCTCGAAATCGAGCCGTTTTTGCAATTTAGCCTCAATGCCATGATCGGCATAAAACTTGAGCCGATGTTCCGTATCCTGTTGAATAGTTGTCTGTTCTGCTATCTGTTCAGAAACGCTTACAACCTTTTGCAACCGTTCAACTGCAGTAATAACCCTTGTTTTCTGCTCGTCAATTTCCCGGCGGACATCATCGAGTTTTGAACCCAGAAGTTTATCAACCAAATCTTTTTCAAAGCCTTCACCTGTGCTTGAAAGGTCTTTCTGCCCAAAGTAGATGGGTTTATGTATAACTGTTTCTCGTATTGAAACGCCTGGCTGCAGCTTGCCTCCAACCAAAACCTCGGGATGGGTTTCTTTCCAAACTCGCCGAATGCAATAAGGTTGGCCATAACGATCAACGACATCAAGTTCGACCTTGCCACCACTACCCATAGTAAAACCGACGAGTTCCTGCTTATACTTCGTATCCCCCGCCTTTTCCCCAAAAGGGATATCCAGGGCATAGCGAATAGCTTCCAGGATTGAGGACTTGCCGCTTCCCCGTATACCGATCATGGTGTTCAGTTCCGGGGTAAAATGCAGCTCCTGTCCGGCCAGTGTGCCGCCGGTAAACCTGATGGAGCGTATGTGAGAATGTGTGTGAGGCTGTGGCCTGCTTGAAACCCGGCAATCTTTGTCCAGCAAGGCAAACTTTACAGCATCAAAAGAAAACGCCCCGAGTTTGAGATATTTTTTCTCACCTTTTCCAATCTCAGCGATGGATTTGCAGTCAGATCCTTCCACCTCGGCCGGATACCAACCCTCAAGCCAGACTTGAACTTTGTTCCTCTCCTCAGAGGTGCGAACCTTCTGGAAACCAAGTGTTCGTCTCCGCACCTTTTCGTAGCGACCTTGTGCGAAATCGCCAAATTTTCCGCCGGACATTTCATTCCAGAGGCCGCTTTTTTGTTCAACATGCGCGAAAACGAGAAAATAGTCTCTGGCTGTCTTGTCCAGCTCCTCCACAACCTGGAGAATGTTTTTATCGCTTCTGCCATTTTCATGTTGATATTCTGCAGGCACCTTCCCTGGAAACATAGTGGCTATAAAGGGAGAGATGTAGTCATTCCCGTTCTCCAGCCAGCTATCGTTAAAGATGATGATCGTGTGGATACCGTTAGCGCCATCGTTGATGGAAAGTTCAACACCAGGAAGGAGAAAAATTTCTTCCTTTCTGGCTTTCTTACGTAGAGCCTTAAATTCGTCTTTATCAAATTTGTTATGATTGGCTATGATACCTATCTGAATGCCTACAGCCTTTAAACCGGTAACATATTCGGCAAGGTAACTGTTATCTTCACTCTTACATATAAATTCCTTGTCAGCCCTGGTGTGGAGATGAAAATCAGCTCGCAGCCAACTGGAGCCATGCTTGAATATCTCAGGAGTTGTAGCTGAATCACTCATTTTACTTTCTCCAATCCGTGTCTCTCACGGTTCATCTGTCGTTCTTACCCGTCCGCATTCGCCGGGCATCCATTTTGTCATGGATTATCCGGGGGAGGGTTCTTCAATCCTCCTCTTCTTCCCATTGAGAACCTGAAGATCACCTCGGGTCCTCGACGCCATCGATGAGGGCGAGAATATTCCCGGAGACAACTTTTTCAAAATCCACAGCGGAAAGGTTCAGGTGTTCTATCTTGCGGAGTTCCTGGCCGGGTGTGCCGAAGGGGAAGTCGCTCCCGAAGAGAAGCTTCTCCGGCCCGTAGTGCTCGATGAAATGACGGATTTCGGAAGTCGAGGCAAGGGCGGAGTCGGCGTACACATTGTTGCGGCGCCAGATTCCAGCCCGGTCCAGGGATGGGTATGATCCGTTCAAGCCGCCGAGATGAGGAATGATGATCACTGCCTCCGGGGCCAGTCGCTCCACGAAGCGCAGGGTATTGTCGAAACTCTCTTCAAGAACAATGGGCAGGCGGCGTCTGATAATCTCCTCGATCATTCTGGCGCAACGTGGATCTTCGTAGTGGTATTCCGGTTCGTTGGAATGGCGGTGCCACTTGATGCCACGATAGGGATGGCGCAATTCGTCCAGGGCGAAGTCATTCCAGACGAACAAATAGGGGAATACCGGCTTGCCCGCAGCCGCCAGTTCCAGCAAGTAGTGATTTGCCGCCCACCTGGTCTGCCGCCACTCGTTGTTGTCTTTGAAATCAGGGTCATGGCGATCGTAGATGTCCTCTACCGGTGCAAACAGGCACGCACAGGTGATGCCATCCCGCCGGAGCAGGGGCTCGATGGCCTCAAAGGGAAGATCCGAATGCTGAATGCCGCAGTGGATGTGGCTGTCGATGATCCGTGATGTGCCCATGGTTGGTTCCTCCTTTCTCAGTTAACCCGTTCATCAGTGAGCCCTGCCAATTGCTCCTTCCAGGATCGAAACGAAAAAGGGATCGGAAGCGTCATTCTCAATCAACGACCGGATGCGCTCGTGCGTTGCTGGCGTGCATCCCGAAAGTTGAGCGGCTTCCAGAACGTACCGACAGGCGGCGAGCACGTCCAGACCGGTAATGTCGTAGCCGTAACCGGCTGCCAGCCAGCGAAGGGACGCCATGCCCGCCTCAACGGCAAAAAGCGGCTCGCGGTCTTTCATCTCCTTCGCCGCCCTGGTGAGCGTCTTAGGATCGCAGGGCGTCCGGTTCGCCAGTTCAATGGCCTCTTGCAAGAGACCAGCCGATTTTGCCGCGGCAAACCATTTGCCCTCGTTGCCGGGTGAAGCGGTGACAAGGTCTTGCAAAATCTCTTTCGCAATTTTATGGGGATACTTTTTGATTATGGCGCGAAAAGTTGCGAGATAGGTGGTTTTCCGGTTGGCTTCGAGGGCATAGCGCCGGTAGGCTTCCTCCGCCATGCCGCT
This sequence comes from uncultured Desulfobulbus sp., assembly GCA_963666685.2. Taxonomy (GTDB): domain Bacteria; phylum Desulfobacterota; class Desulfobulbia; order Desulfobulbales; family Desulfobulbaceae; genus Desulfobulbus. The sequence continues at coordinate 3,104,595 of CAXXHZ010000003.1, read as the reverse complement.
TTCAAGGAGAATTTGTTCGCAGGCGGCGGAAATGGCGGAATCAGGCTGATTCAACCCCCGCGATTCCTCGGCATACCGCAGGGCATCGGCCTTCTTCCCCATGGCGAGCAGGACTTTTACGCCCCACCGCCGGTGATGCCAGAATGTATAGGGAGCAAGGTCGAGAAGGGAGAGAATCTCGGCATGGCGGCCAGCGGTGAATAGGGCACTCAGACAGGCCGATGTCCCCTTGAAATAGCCGCCACCGGCTCGTCTGTCCGGCGACCAGGTGAGCCGCAACGGGGTAATCAGTTCATCGGCCCAGTGAGCCGCGAGTTCCGGAGAACGGCACAATTCACCCCAATATTCGGGAAGCAGTTCGATATAGGGCATGTTATCCTCCTCCACCGCTTTCCAGAGTCGTTCGAGCCAACGAGCGCGTGTGCTGTCATCGACGGGGGCCTTGGCGATAATCGAGGCCAGATAATCGAGGGCATTATTGACTGCCGTGCCGATGGCACCGGAGGAACTGTCCACCTGCTCCAGGGATGGCGACACCTTTTCCAAAAACAGGATCGCCCCTTCGGCGGCCAGTATCGGATCATGACGCGCAACCGTCTTGATTTCGGCCACCGCTTCCCGCACCCGTTGCACCGCCGGTTGAGAGCGCCAGCCAAAGGCGTGACGGCGGAAGCGCGAGGAGAAACCCCATTTATGTTTTGGCGAGTTAGCCATTGTGCGGACTTTTTCCTTTTCTGCTATGAACTGTCGGTATATTTTAACAATTGTCGACGGATCATGACAATTTGAATATGAATGTATCTCTGCCCTGGATATGGATAGCCTTGATCTATCCCATCCAAGGAGTTCCACGCAAGAACCATCTACTGAAACGCCTTGGAAATATAAAGAAAGTTGAGCAACCTGATTTAAAACGGCATACGTACTCTATACGCCCCGCCTAATTCTATACACATGTGCATAGAGCGGCACGTTTAGCCCACACCCCGCGAAGAGGTATGCTGTCATGAAAAAGGAAGATGCAAGAGATCACATTCGGAGCGAACCCGTTCAGTCCGCAAATTATGAAAAACGAACCTTCGTCGGACCCTGCCATGTCCGAATCGAGCCCCAAGACGACCCTCCTCTTTCTCTGCACCGGCAACTCCTGTCGCAGCCAGATGGCCGAGGGCTGGGCTCGACACCTGTGGCCGGATAGCATCGAACCCTACTCTGCCGGTATTGAAAAGCACGAACTGAACCGGGATGCGGTGCGGGTCATGGCGGAATCAGGGGTTGATATTTCCGCTCAGAAATCCAAGCTGATTGAAGAGTTGCCGATTGTCGGACAAAAAAACCTGAACCATTACCCTCTCAAACCTTGAATTGTTTTACTAATTGCTCCAGTTGAACAGCAAGTTCAGCCAAGGATTGTGCACTCAGCTGCACTTGCCCGCTCCCTTCGCCAACTTGGGACGATTGCTGGTTGATGCTTGCAATATCCTTGGTGATGTCGGCGATCACCACCGTACTTTGGGCCACGTTTTCATTGACCTCAGCGATACCCTGTGAAGCCTGGTTGATGTTGCCGGCAATCTCACCAGTGGCTGCGGACTGCTCTTCCACGGCGGTGGCGATACCGTTGATGACGTTGTTGATTTCGGTGATGACCTCGGAAATTCTCTCGATATCTTCCACTGTAGTAGCGGTGGTCTCCTGCATTTCGCCAATCTGGTTCTTGATGTCCACTGTGGCGGCCGCAGTCTGGCGGGCCAGTTCCTTGATCTCATTGGCGACGACGGCAAAGCCCTTGCCTGCCTCACCGGCACGTGCCGCCTCGATGGTGGCGTTGAGGGCCAGGAGGTTGGTCTGCTCGGAAATTTCGGTGATGGTCTCGGTGACTCGGCCAATCTTGCGGGCCGATTCGCCTAAGGCGGCCATTTTTTCCGAGGTCTGCTGCGATTGCTTGACCGCTCCCTCGGAAATGGAACGGGCCTTCTCGGCACTCTGAGCGATTTCTCCCACTGTTGCGGTCATCTCTTCGGCTGCGGAGGCCACCATGTTGACGTTGCTGGTCGACTGCTCCATGGCCGCCGCCACTGACTGAAGGTTGGTGCTCATCTCTTCGGTGGCGGTGGCAACCGTGCCGGCACGGTCCGAGGTGTCCTTGGCGTTGGCGGAAAGCTGTCTGGAAACTGTGGCTAAATCGTTGGAAGAGGCCGTCAGACTGTTGACGCCACTGACTATTTTCTTAATCATGGAGCCTAGTTGCTCCACCATCGAATTGAGTGACGTGGCCATGAGGCCGATCTCGTCTTTCTGGTTGATGTCGAGTTTGGCGGTGAAATCGCCCTTGGCCATGGTTTCCGCCAGAGTTGCGGCCTTGCCAACCGGCCCGATGATCGAGTGGATAATGAAGAAGGCAAGAGTCACACTCAGGGCCACGGCGATGGCCAGCAAGATTGCAATAAGGGTGGTTGAAGCACCGGCAGTATCGGCAGCATCCTTTCCTGCTTTTTTTGCGAGATCATTTTGAAAGATGATCAATTCCTCAAGCGTTTTGAAGTAGGTGTTTTGGATTTCCCGGTAATCGCCCATCATTAGTATTTTGGCCTCAGAGGTTTGCCCCTCTTTGATCAACTCCAATAGGGCGTCCAGGTGGTGACCGTAAACCGGACGGATATCGTTGGTTATTTTGTTCAGGATCGCCATGCCCTTGTCGTTTTTTACGGTTTGGTTCATTTGCTCCAAGAGGTCGCCGGTTTTTTTGCGGGCATTGGCGATACGCTGAACCTCCTTTGTCTGGTTCTCTTTATCGTTGCTGTCGATAATCATATTGCGAGTGGACCGGGCAACGATATTGATATTGTCGATGATCGCATTAGTCTGCTCGACCTTGATCATCAGGTCTTGGACCAGCAGGTCAATCTCACCTCGGAGCTGCTTGATTTCCATAATTGCATACCCGCCCACAATGAGCATAAGCACAAGAAGGGCACCGAAGCCGAGGCTCAACCGCATTCCGATTTTCAGATTTTTAAGCATGAATCAATTCCTTTGGAGGTGATTTAAACGATTTATTGACTGATCCTACGTACTATTCACTCATAATCTGCGGTCGATGTCAAATTATTGCATATAAGATCAATGACATTCGTGCAGGCGATCAAGACATAAAGGAATGCCCGCCTTTTTCCCCTATTCTTCTGTTTGGGGGGGATCTCTTTGATGGTCGTCTGGTTGGAGTGGCTGAACTGCTCGCTCCTGCTCTCCCATTGCGCTGATAAGCTAAGGTCCTGCAAAATCGACTCTTCTCTTTTTGACATTATATATTTCAGAGGGTACTATTTCACAATCTGACAAGATTTTTGAAGAACCGGTAGATACAGGCGGATTCACTTTTTCCCTCGAGGTGCTGGACATGAAATCGTTCTACAGGATGGTCTTGGTGGTGGGGCTGGTGCTGACAAGCGCCTTGGTCTATGGATCGGATATGGACCATGCCGGTATTGTCAAATCTCTGGATGGGGAGGTGCTGATTTTCAGAAACGACCAGATACTCAAGGCAGAACAAAATTTGAGGCTGCTGGAAGGCGATGTTATCCAAACAGGGCCCAACGGCAAAGCCGGCCTGATCCTGGAAGACGATACGGTCATTTCCATGGGCTTTAACAGCAAGATTGCCATTAAAAATTTCATGTTTCAGCCGCATGAAAAGAAATTATCATTCATCTCCCGCGTTTTTTACGGAACCGTTTCATTTTTATCCGGGCAGATTGCCAAGCTGGCACCCAAACAGGTGATCATTGAGACACCGTATGCGACGATTGGAAGTCGGGGCACCCATATTTTAATCAAAGTGGATTGAAGTTTTGTTATTATTGAAATTCCTGTTGTATCACCTCGTGATCTGTAATCCACTCAAGACCTTCTGGATAGGGAGCGGTATATGAATATCAGTGCACGGTTTATACTCCTTTTGCTTCTCGTCATACTCACAAGCGGCTGCGCCAAAAAAATGCTGGTAGCCCTGGTGCCCGACCCTGATGGAAAAACAGGCAGTATCTCCGTCGAGAGTGCTGCCGGTAGCGTTACCATTGACACCTCGTACCAGGCGACCACTATCGGAGATGCCAAAGCGCAGCCTTCCGCACCGGAAAACATTGGTAAAGAAAAACTCGACACAATCTTTAAAGAAGCCCTTTCCATTCAGCCCGATCAACCTGTTCATTTTCTGCTTTATTTTCGGCAAGACACCTTGCTTACCCCTGATTCCGTAAAACTCCTTCCCGACATCATGGCTGCAATCAAAGAACGGAACGCAAATGATATTTCGGTGATCGGGCACACCGACACTCTGGGCAGCGATGAATACAACACGACTCTCTCAAGAGATAGGGCTAGCTTTATCAAGAAACTGTTGGTCAGGCAGGGCGTGGAATCAGCCGTTATCCGAACGACTTCACATGGCAAGGAAAACCCTTTGATTGCAACCGCAGACAATGTCAGCGAACCAAGAAATCGCCGGGTTGAAGTTGTGGTCAGATAGCGAAATGCTGTGGACGTTTCCAAACCTTTACAGAAAAGGCCGAGAGTCACCCAGGCCCTCCTGATTACAGGTTTTTTGATCAGCGTAACCGTGAGCTTGGTGTACCTGATTCTCCCGGCATTTCTCAACGCAATCAACCACAGAACAATGGATGTCGTCATGGCTCTGGCCGAAGCCAGGCCGACATCGGGTGCAATTGTCATCGTTGATATTGACGACAACAGTCTGAACCGCTATGGCCAATGGCCTTGGTCCCGCTGCCGTCTCGCGCAGCTCCTCCGTGTAATCAGTGGTTCCGGAGCCACCAGCATTGGCGTGGACTTGATCCTGGCCGAACCTGATCGCACCTCTCCTCGTAATCTTCCTTCCCGTAATACTCTTGATCACAGCGTCCCTCATAACCCCTCAGTGGAGCCGTGCGATCTGCCGGACTACGACCAGGATCTCGCCGATACCTTGGCCCATGGTCCCTTTGTTCTCGGATACGAGTTTTTGTTCGGCAACAGCGCAAAGGTGCACACAGCCTGCAAGCTGCACCCTCTGAGCTTGGCCTGGATTAATATCCCTGATGCGGATCGCGATCAGGCCTCCTTGTTCACCGCCCAGGGGGCTGTCTGTAACCGGCAGATGTTTTCCGAGGCCGTAACCCACTCCGGTTTTTTAAATGCGGCCCCTGACGCCGGCGGCATTTTGCGGCGGGTACCCATGCTGATACGTTTCAATGAGACGCTCTATCCGTCGCTTCCCCTGGCAATGCTGATGAAGTTTTCAAAAAGCCACCAGATAGAGATACAACAGCGGAAAATGGGGTGGCTTGATCTCAGGGTGAAGAAGAGATCGATTGCAATCGATACTCAGGGGAACATGCTGGTGCGGTTCTCCCCTCGCATGCATGCCATTCCGAGGATTTCTGCTGCAGACCTTCTGGACGGAGCGATTGGAGCCGACCAACTTCACAATAAATTCGTTTTTGTCGGCTTCTCTGCTGCCGGCTTGGGGCAAGCGTACCAGACTCCTGTTGGCCCGGTTCCGACCCATGCAGATGTTCATGCCCAGGTGCTGGACACTATCCTGATCGACCAACAGGTAATTCGGACCACGGATGTCCCGTTATGGGAAGTACTGATCGGGTTGCTGATCGTGATGTGTACCAGCCTGTCCGTTGCCCGGCTGAACATTCTGCCAAGTGCAGCCGCCTCTATAGGATTGCTGGTCGGCAGTTGGATCAGCATCATACTCGTTTTCCAGCTGTATGGTTATCTGCTTTCGCCCCTGTTGCCGACTCTGCTGGTGCCGTTGAACTTTGCCCTTCTCACTATTCTTAAAACATGGAAAATCGAGTGTGCAGCCCGGGAAAGGGCTGAAAGCACTTTGGTCCTCTTGAAGTCCAGCGAGAATAATCTGCATTCCATTATAAAAACAGTTCCGGATATCATCTTCCGACTGGATACTGCCGGACGGATTACGTTCCTCAGTCCGGCAATTTCAAAATATACCACTTCCAGCGAGGCCTTGATGGGGCAACCCATACTGAATTTGGTGGCACCGGATGATCTTCCTCAGGTGCGATACAAATTAGTGGAGCGAAGGACGGGCGAACGGGCCACCAATGGCGTGGAAGTACGTCTGCTGCTACCGTTCAAAGGGGAAGAGGGGACGGAAGAAGCACGACATTTCAGCCTCTCAGCGGAAGGAATCTATCAGGGAGGTGCCCCCTCTTTCGAACAATTTCTAGGTACGCAGGGAATCCTTCGGGATATCACCGAACATAAGAAGTTAGAGGAGAGATTGCTGAATGCCCAGAAACTTGAAGCCATCGGCAGCCTAGCCGCCGGAGTCGCGCACGATCTTAATAATATTTTGGCGGGCTTGGTCACGTATCCCGACCTGTTATTGTTGGAATTGCCCCCAGACAGTCCACTGCGTGAGAAGATTGCCTTAATCCAACGGTCTGGAAAAAGTGCCGCGGCCGTTGTTCAGGATCTTCTGACGCTGGGTCGGCGGGGTATGAAAGCAAATGAAATCGTCAATATGAATTCCGTTATAACCGACTATCTGGCATCACTTGAATTTGCCACCAGCTGGAAACACCACCCGGATATACATGTGGTGCAAAGCCTGTCTCCGGGCCTCCTCAAAATAAAAGGATCCAAAGCTCACCTCACCAAGGCGATAATGAATCTTCTGATCAATGCCGCGGAGGCCATGCCGGCCGGAGGCACGATCACGCTCTCTTCGTATAATCGGTGTGTTGACAGCCCCCTCAGGCTGTACGAAGAAATTCCTCGTGGTGAATACGCCTGTGTCTGTGTTGCCGATGAAGGCATCGGGATTGTCGGGGCAGATTTGCAGAGAGTTTTTGAACCGTTCTACAGCAAGAAGACGATGAAACGCAGCGGTTCGGGCTTAGGGATGACCGTGATCTGGGCGACCATCAAGGATCATGGCGGCTATATCGACTTGCAGAGTCGTGAGGGGGAAGGGACGCAGATCACCTTGTATTTGCCAACTACCAGCGAATTGGAGGATGCTTTTGCCCATAAGGCTGTTTTGGAGGACTATATAGGAACGGAAAAGGTGCTGGTTGTGGATGACATGCCGGAACAATTGCATATCGCCACCAATATGCTTGCAAAACTTGGCTATGCCGTTACAGGTGTGGCGAGCGGCGAGGCAGCTGTGGCCTATCTGCATTCGCATACTGCCGATCTGGTCGTACTTGATATGATCATGCCGGGTGGCATGGACGGCTTGGAAACATACAAGCAAATCCTCGCCCTCAGGCCAAGGCAACGAGCCCTCATCACCAGCGGTTTTTCCGAATCTGAGCGGGTGAAGACGCTCCTGCACCTTGGTGCCGGAGCGTATGTCCAAAAACCCTATTCGCTTGAAAAAATAGGCCAGGCTGTCAGGAGAGAATTAGACCGTCATGCCGAATGACAGGGCCGGTTAATGAAAAGAACCCCCTTTCAATTCCAGAGAGAATAACGCATCGTGAGCATGATGCTTCTCCTCGTCGGCAGGGATTTCCCGTGAGGAAGTAGACCTTCCCGGCCAGCAGCGGCCTTGCCCTTCTGTATTGCCGACCTGGCAGGCACCGCTGATATTACTTCGTTCTATCTGGATGGTGGTATGGTGGATATCGAAATGGTGATGCAGGTATTCGGCTGTCTCGTGGAGGAAGGCATCACTCCCCCCTGACGGCATAATCAGATGTGCGGTCAGGACATTTTCCGTAGTGCTGGCGGCCCAGATATGGAGATCGTGAACATACAGTACTTCGGGTAAGCCGGTAAGATAGTTTAACACCGCTTCCGCATTGATCTGCGCAGGGACGCCGGCCAGGGTCAGATGCAGTGACTCCTTCAACAGCCCCCATCCGGCCGCCAGGATAAAGAGCGCGATGATAATGGAAATCATCGGATCAAGAATATTCCAGCCGGTGGCGTTTATGATTAATCCCGACACCACAACCCCTGCTGAAACCGCAGCATCGGCAGCCATGTGGAGAAAAGCCGCCTTGATATTGAGATCGTTCTTGCGGCCGGCCATGAACAGCAGGGCGGTAAGGGTATTGATGACCACGCCTATGGCCGCAACCAGGGTAATAGTCAGGCCCTGAACCGGCACCGGCGAGCGCAGACGGCCGAACGCCTCCCAGAGAATCACCCCGATGGCCGCGCACAGGAAAAGGGCACTGCCGAGAGAGGCGAGAATGGTCCCTTTTTTAAATCCATAGGTATGTCTGGCGGTGGCTGAACGCTTTGCCAAAGCGATGGCCGCCCAAGCGATGAGCAGGGTCATGACATCGCTGAGATTATGCCCCGCATCGGCCACCAGGGCCAAAGATTCAGCGAGCAGACCGTAGACGACTTCCACACCTACAAAGACGAGATTGAGAGCAATGCCGATGGCAAAGGCGCGATTGAAATTGCCTGGTATATGGCTATGACTATGGCCGTGACTGTGATTGTGTGCCAAAATCGATCTCCTCATGGTCAAATCGACCATTAAATGATGTTGATTAGTGGTTGTGCCACTCGCTACATCCCCCAACTTCTTTTTCTCCCCTCTATATCTTTTTCTCCCCTCTATAATCTGATTCCGTGAAATTGTACAGTTGCATAAAAAGCTCTTTTCTTTTTTTTTTTGCAGAGAGGAAAAGAGGTTGACAGATCGAATGTTTCGAAATATTTATATATAACGATATATAAATATTCACTGGAATACAATCTATGAAAAAATATTCACGTGTCATGAAGGCCCTGTCGGATCCGAATCGAGTTCGGGTGCTCAAATTATTGGAACGCGGGCCGCTCTGTGTGTGTGAAATCCAGGATGTGCTGGGCCTTGCTCAACCAACGGTTTCCAGCCATATGAAAATCCTCGAAGATGCCGGGCTGGTCCGGAAGGAGCGGCAGGGAACATGGATGATCTTCAGCCATGCCGATGGTTCCGACTCCGTCTATGCGGGTGCCATGTTGACTGTTTTGAAAGACTGGTTGAATGAAGACCCGGAGTTGCAACGAATGATCGAGGCGCTACCAACGGCAGGGTGTCGCCGTGTGAATACAGCACAAAAATGAGGCAGCCATGAAACCACTTCAACCACTGGAATGCGGTTGTTCCAAACCCGTAGACGATCCGGAAATCGTTAATAAGAACACCCCGTGGGGCAAGATCATTGTTCTCAGCCTGCTGAGTTTGGGTCTCTGGTTGCTTGTCTATAAGCAGTTGGCGCCCTTTTCCTCCTATCTGACCTATTCACTTTTCAGAATTGATCAGGGGACGCATCTCGGGGATGCCGTTCAGTTTTTCTTCTACGACACGCCCAAAGTCATGATGCTGCTGACCTTGATTGTTTTTGTCATCGGTATTGTCCGCTCCTTTTTCACCCAGGAACGAACACGCAAATATCTGGCCGGCAAACGTGAAGCCGCCGGCAATGTCATGGCGGCGCTCCTCGGGATCGTCACTCCCTTTTGTTCCTGTTCGGCCGTTCCGCTCTTTATTGGTTTTGTTCAGGCCGGGATCCCCCTTGGGGTTACCTTTTCTTTTCTCATCGCGGCGCCGATGGTCAACGAGATCGCTCTGGTGCTGCTTTACGGATTGCTCGGCTGGAAGGTTGCGGCCATTTACCTCGGCACCGGACTCTTGATTGCCATGATCGCCGGTTGGGTGATCGGCCGATTACGGCTTGAATCCTGGATCGAGGATTGGGTGCAGGAAATGCGTGCCGGTGAGGCCCTGGTCTTTGAGCGTCGGCTCACCTGGTCGGATCGGTTTGAGCAGGGCAGGGAAGCGGTTCGCGATATCGTGGGCAAGGTTTGGATCTATGTGGTAGCCGGTATCGGTGTCGGCGCCCTTATTCATGGATATGTGCCCCAGGATTTCATGGCCTCCATCATGGGAAAAGACGCTTGGTGGTCTGTCCCGGCAGCCGTAGTGGTCGGTATTCCCATGTATTCCAATGCCGCCGGTATTGTGCCGATTGTCGAGGCCTTGTTGGGTAAGGGCGCGGCCCTGGGAACGGTGCTGGCGTTCATGATGAGCGTGATTGCGCTCTCTTTTCCTGAAATGATCATCCTTCGTAAAGTACTGAAACCGAAGCTGATCGCAGTTTTTATTCTTGTGGTGGGGAGCGGTATTGTTTTTACCGGCTTTCTCTTTAATTTTATTGTCTGATTCTATCGAGGAAACAACATGGAAATACACGTATGCGGGCCGGGATGCGCCTCCTGTGAAAAAACGGAAAAAATCGTTGAAGCAGCCATAGCAGCGAAGGGCGTGCAAGCTACTGTTGTCAAGGTCAAAGATTTTCAGGAGATAGCCAAACTCGGAATTTTCTCGACACCTGCGGTTGTCGTGGACGGTGAGGTCAAATGTGTCGGCAGGGTGCCGAAGCAGACTGAAGTGGAAGAGTGGATCGGTTGATTCGGCTTTCGCCCGGGTAACGGAATAACCGGTTGTGCTGATGAGCCGTGAGTTCTCGCGCCTGATGTGAAACCGTTTCAGGAAAATCAGAGGCAGGCCGTCAGCGGGTAAGAAATCTCCGGCTCTTTGTGTCCGCCTTGAGCCCGCAGTGTGATCCATCGGGAAAAATCGTTCCCGATGGATCATCGGATATTCCGGGAACATAATACTATTTCCTCTGATTTCAGTCCATAAACAGTATTATGCCCCCGGAATATCGAGTCGAGTGCGGCGAGGCGTCAGGCAAAGTCCTGGTCCGGAGCCTGTCTATCAACTTCCTACTCTACCCGGAATATCCTACTTCGCTTCCTCATTCAACTGGCCATATACCTTCTTCATCATCCATTCCCGAACCAAAGAGCCGAAAGCCTTATCCTCCAGAATTTTTTCAAAGATGTCCTGGTTCTGGTCCATGCGGTCAATTAGCTTGCTCAGGAAGAGTTCTTCAAAAGCATACTTGAAGGTGTCAATCTTGTTGGCTCTGGCTTGGGTCTGCAAAGTCTCGTCCTGCATCAATTCGGTTTCAATCTGGTCAAAAAACAATTTGTCTGCTTCTTCAAACTCTGTCCCGAACCGTTCATTCAAAACATCTATGATTTCAGATAAAGTGGCGTTCTTGTCTTTCTCCCGCTTTATTCCTGATTCGCTCAAGCCGTCCAGTTCACCGTCCTCGGCTGGCGTTAGTACCTTACTCCTGAAAGTCTGACATAAAAAACAAGAAAATCAGGCGGCCATTTTCAATAAATTCTCGGTAGATGCGGCCAGAAATGCATTCAACATATTGGTTAATTTCACCCCCTTGGTCGTCACTTGATATCTGTTCTGTCGGGGGAGTTTTCGAATAATCCCATGTGCTCTGAGAAGCCGCAGAGAGCGACTGATTCTTGCTGATAACTGCTTGTCGGTTTGCCGTGCTCCAGAGCAGGATCCAGGCAAATGTTCCCGGAGCATCTTATTGGTAAGCCCGGAAATTCTGAAACTCGGACGACTGATTGCCTGAAGGATCTCAAGATCTTTCCCCGTGGGATCAAGAGCCCGAAAACGACGGCCTGCTTTTACCGCAGGCTTGGTCATATCGCTGATGAAATCGCGAACAGGTGTTGCATCCTGGAGCGTAGCCAGATCCTCCATGAACCGGTTGTTGACCTGTTGGGAAACAGCCGCCCGCAACGGGATGTCCGCTACTCCCTTGCGCAGGGGGAGTCGTTGCTTGGGTTCCTGCTCCGACTGCCCCTGTTTATGACGAAATACCCGAAATTTTCCAGGATCATTAATGGTTGTCTCCACCCGGAGCACATTCTGTTCATTGTAGAGTTTCACAGAATTCTGATCGACCCAATGGCGAAGGCGGATACCATCATTGAAACCGGTCATTCGTGTCACAACTTCATCCGTTGATCGCTGATAAGGATTTCCTGCTCGGGTTAACGGGCGATCAAGATAACGGAGTACAGCGGTGCTTGTTCCGGTTATGTGCGCATGGTGGAGCAGGGAATCCATAAGGCCCGCAAGTTTGTCCGGCGAGGTGAAAATCAAATCAGTAGCCCATTCGCTTTGCCATAAGGTCCAATAGTAAGAATAATACGGGCCGAGAATATCTGTCATTGCCGGAAAAACAACGGGGAGAAAGCTGTTCAGCCGTTCGGCAAAACGAATATCAAGTTGCTGGTCAAGAAGCTGTTGCGCCTTTTCGTAGTCGCCAATATGCAGGAACTTGTTGCCTTTGGCCTGGAATTCAATCCCTTCCTGTTCAAGGCTGCGGCGTAACCACTCACGGCCATTAAGGCAGACCTGTATATGATACGGGAACCATGTTTGCAACCGGATATTCATGAAGCCAAGCTCGGGGGCATCAAAGTAAAAATACAGATGGTTGCATCGGGTTTGGTAATTCTGCAACTGTGGATACCCTGTTGCCGCGCAGTACCGGGCGCGATAGGATGAGCCGGCTTCCAGGCAGGACCACACCCCGATCAGTCCGCTGCTTATCTGTTGCTGTCGTTCATGGGCCACGGTCTCCTTTCGGATACGCCACGTCGGGAGATGGATGATGCCATCGCCGCAGTTGTCTTTTGCATATTGATCAGCGTGTCCGATGATGTTCTTGGTCTGAGCCATCATCCAGGATTTGTAATCTTTGTTGAGAATGCCTCGATTTCGACAAAAACGCAGGACTTCTCCGGCTGACATCAGGGGAAGTATGAAACCCTTGAAGACAATGCGATCAAATCCGCTGAGTGAACTCTTGACCAGACCTGAAAACCTTTCTATAAGTTTTTTCATGAGTCGCTCTCTTTTGTATCTTTTGAAATTTGTGATGATTTTTCATTATACAAAAGAAGCGGCTCATTTCATTCGGAATATTGGGTTGCGGGCGTTCAGCCCGCTTTAGGTACTTCAACCGCTTCACCTCCCAATGCGCGGGAATATCACCCAGCCAGTCGATGCCGGAAGGCTTCATAGGGGTATCGGGATCAAGGCCCTTGGTGACGGCCTGGTTGATAACGGCGGTTTTTTCTTCTTCGTACAGCTCGATCAGCCGCTCTTTACCCGCAATCAGTCCGTCAATCTCCGCCGTCTTGCGGTCAAGGTAGTTGGCAATGGCGGTTTGTTCGCTTGGATCTTCCGACAAGGCAATATCGATATTTTCTATCTGGGTATTACTGATATTATCTTGCGCTGAACCACCAGCTGTCAGAGTAATCAATTTCTGAACAATATCACTTGCCAAGACATAATAGAGCAATTTGTTTTCAAAACTGACCTTTGCTACTCGTTGATTGATATAAGAGTATTCAGGATCATCCTCAATAAAAGTTGTTTTTCCCGTTGTCGCTCCAGAAAGAGCAATTAATGTATCATTTTTTCTTATTTGAAATTCTTCTGCTATTTCTATGTGATCCGGTATTCGTTTGCATTGATCCCAGTCAATAATTGGATTGATATCACCTATCCGTACTATCGGTATTCCAACTTCTGTGAAGGTGTCACTTTTAAATGCATAGCCACTTTGTAGATTTGCAAGGTATTTAATCTTTTTCACGTCCCAAGTCTCTGGCACCTCACCCAACCACTCCACCCCGGAATTCTTATACTTCGGATACGGCTTCAAGGCTGGCGCTCCTTGCTCTTGTCCTCGAGCTGCCGGGCCACCTGGTCAAAATCTTCCTCATCGGCCTGTTGGGCCTCAAGCTGCAAGCGGTTCCGGTGAAAGCGGTCATACTCGCCTTCCGCCAGTTCCTTGGCCATCTGGTGGGAGATTTTCCCGGCATGTTCCAGAATTTTGCGGTCGTTCAAGGTCAAAAAACCGTCCAGCTTGGTGATCCAGTCGGCCATGTGCATGGGAATGCGGCGCATGGCCTGGCCCTCGGCAAAGACCAGGTATTGCTCAACCAGGTTGTTTAAGGCCAGGAGTTCGTCTTCGTTCAGGTAGTTCTTGGCCACCACCACATCCTGTTTGCGGACCTTGGGACCGCGCCAGGAGGTCAGGCCCATATTGGGTTTGGTGTGGTTGGCCCGCTGGTGGATGATCTCGGCGGCGGTCTGGCCGGTTATGGCCCAGTGCATCTTGTTTTGCACGGTTTTGAAAAAGTTGATGCTGATGTCGAGCGTCGGGTCATAGTCAATGCTTGTCGCATAAATATCGGTGATCTTCCGGTAGAACCGCTTTTCCGATGTGCGGATGTCCTGTATGCGGCGGAGCAGTTCATCAAAATAGTCAAAGGGCAGGTCCGGGTTTTTCAGCCGTTCGTCATCCAGGACAAAGCCCTTAATGATAAACTCCTTGATATGGTGGGTGGCCCATTGCCGGAAACGGGTGGCGACATGGGACTTGATCCGGTAGCCCACCGAGATAATGGCGTCCAGGCTGTAAAAGGAGGTCTGGTATTTCTTGCCGTCGGCGGCAGTTGTAAAGAATTTCTTTACAACTGAATTCTCAACCAGTTCGCCTTCGCCAAAGATGTTTCTGAGATGCTGGCCGATATTCTGCTTGCTGGTCTGGAAGAGGTCGGCCATGTGTTTCTGGGAGAGCCAGACGGTCTCATCCTGAAGCTGCACCTCAACCTTGGTCTGGCCGTCCTCGGACTGGTAGATCAGGATTTGCGAGGTTGTTTGCAGTCCTTTTTCTTCGTTCATGCCAGAACCTTCTTTTCCAGCTCTTTTGCTTCCTCTTCCAGCTTCAGGATGTCCGCCTTGATTTCCGCCAGGGAGCGCAGGGGCTTGAACTCATAGAAATACTTGGTAAAGTTGATCTCATAGCCGGTTTTGGTTTTGCTTTCGTCAATCCAGGCATCCGGGACATGGGGTTTGACTTCGCGGTCAAAATATTCCTCAATGGTATGCGGCACCAGGTTGCCGGTTGCATCCTTTTTAAGAAAGGGGATGTTTTCAGAATTACGCAAGGAGCTGTCAGGCTTGGGGTTGCCTTGCTTGTCTTTGAGTATCTTGCCCTTGTCATTCTTCAGGGGCCGTTCCACCGTGACCCGCCAGTAGCCGAAGAAGGCATTAGGCAAAATCTTGCAGAACTCGTTTTCGGCAAAATCGCCATAGATGGTGGTGATAAGGCCGATGCCCTTTTCAATGCCGTTCTCGGCAATAGCCTTGCGCTTGTTGCCAAGGCTGCGGGGCATCTTCTGCCAGAAGCGGTTAAAGGGGAGCTTGCCGTCTTTCACCAGTGCTTCATCTTTTGCGCCGGTGGCGTTGATAAGCTGTATTTTGCCTTTGCGCTCCAGGGCCTTGTGGTTGGAGAGTATCCAGACATAGGTTGAAATGCCGGTATTGTAAAAAAGCTGGTCCGGCAGGGCGATAACCGCCTCCAGCCAGTCATTTTCAATGATCCATTTGCGAATATCACTCTCACCGCTTCCGGCCTGGCCGGTGAACAGGGGGGAGCCGTTAAAGACAATGCCGATACGGCTGCCGTCCCGTTTCATCTTGGCTATCATGTGCAGTAGAAAGAGAAAGGCCCCGTCATTGATCCGGGGCAGCCCCGCGCCGAAGCGACCAGCAAAGCCTTTATTCTCGCTTTCCGCCTTGATAATCTTCTGGGCCTTTTTCCAGTCCACCCCAAAGGGCGGGTTAGAGAGCATATAATCGAATTTCTCATCCTCCAGGCCGTCCACGGTAAAGGTGTTGCCGAACTTCATGTTTGCCGGGTTCTGGCCCTTGATGAGCATATCCGACTTACAGATGGCGTATGACTCCGGGTTGATCTCCTGGCCGAAGACCTCCAGCTTTGCCTTGGGGTTGAGTTCGTTCAAATATATTTCCGCCACCGACAACATACCGCCGGTTCCGCAGGCCGGATCATACATGGTTTTGACTAGGCCCGGCTTGGTGAGCATGTCGCGGTCGGTGATAAACAGGACATTGACCATCAATCGAATGACCTCGCGGGGGGTGAAATGCTCCCCGGCGGTCTCGTTGGAAAGTTCGGCAAATTTACGGATCAATTCTTCAAAGACATAACCCATCTGCATGGATTCCATGCCTGCAAGGTCGATCTCGGCAAATTCTTTGACCACCTGGAAAAGCAGATCGTTTTTGGGGGTCATCCATCTTATCAATCTGGGCCTCGAAACTGAAATACTCCAGGATTTCCCTGGCACCTGCTGAAAAGCCATTTATGAAGTTGCGCAAGTTTGCGGCGATATTGTCCGGGTCGGCAATGAGCTTGGCAAAATCATACTGGCTACGGTTGTGGAAATTGAACCCGGCCACCTTGTTCAAGGTGACATCCTTGGCGCTGTCGGAGAGTTTTTCAATCTTGGGCAGGTAGTCCAGCACCTTTTGCTTGGTCGGGGCCAACACGCAATCCAGACGCCGCAAAACGGTCAGAGGCAGAATGACCTTGCCATAGTCTGACTGTTTGTAGTCGCCGCGCAACAGGTCGGCCACCTTCCAGATGAGATTGGCTTTATCTTTGAAGTCTACCATTGCTGTCTTGAACCTTTATGTTTCCGTCTAAAAACAGGCGGCAATATTCTGGTATTGTAGAATATGCGAGTGCATATAAAACATTGAAATGTATAATCTTGTTTATGTAACAGGGGGGCGATAATTCTTAAGAACAATAGATAATCTTTATCATGCTGCCGGTACAGCTTTTGTTTCGCTCTTTGATCCCACCATGCCAAGTTGTTTGATAACAGCCTTGGCAATCTCATCGGCATCCGTGGGCTTTTACTTTGCGGTTTAGCCAGGTTTTGAGGGGTATTTTTGAGGGATATTCAGCGGATATTCAGGGGACACATACTATTTCCTCGGATTTCAGTCCATAAACAGTATTATGCCCTCGGAATATTGCCCGGCTCTTTGTGTCCGCCTTGAGCCCGCAGTGTGATCCATCGGGAAAAATCGTTCCCGATGGATCATCAGGTGCAGTCCAAGCGTATTACATCACATCTCGTTTCACCAACTTGCGCCTCTATTTGGTGAAATCGATCAGCGTATCGCAGTAGTCTTCCAGGGCTTTTCTCATGGCTTCCTGGTCTGCCTCCGTGGGAGCGCCCTGCCATTCATAATGACCGAGGATATCCCAGCCGGATTTTTCGGTTTTTGTTTCAAAGTCCTTTTGTGCGCCGCCAACCCATCCGTAGGAACCGAAACGGAACACCTTTTTATTGGTGACTTTTTTCACCATCAATTCATCAATGGTATGGGCCATGGGCGGAAACATTTTATATTCATAGGTGGGCATGCCGAAGATTAAACCGGCAGATTTCCAGGCACTGGCAAGAATGGAGCCGATTTCGTCTCCTGGAACCTGAAAGACATGGACCGGGATAGCTCTTTTTCGCAATACCTCGATCACCATGTTCAAAACCTGCTTGGTGTTGCCGTACATGCTGCTCCAGACAACCGTCACTTCTCTTTCCGCCGGGCCTTTGCTGTATCCCGCATAACGCTTGTAATGATCAATGATGACAGCGGGATTGTCACGCCAGATGATACCGTGGGAAGGACATATCACTTTTACATCCAGTCCTTTTAACTTTTCCAGCCCTTTGAGAACAAAGGGGGAAAAGGTGGCCACGATATTGGCATAGTAGCGGAGGGCCTCATTTTCAAAAAATTCATGTTTTTCATGGGAGATCTGATCGTCGAAAATCGCATCCTCATCAATACGTCCATACGACCCGAATGCATCACAGGAAAAGAGAATGCCTCGCTTTCGTTCATAGGTCATCATGGTTTCGGGCCAGTGAATATTGGGGGTGTCAAAGAATTGCAGTTCATAATCCCCAACTTCCAGCACCATGCCGTCGGTAATGGCAATGGCCCGTTCGGGCGGAACTTCGGCAAAGGCCTGCAACAGAGGGACCGCCTTTTTGGTACAATAAATGACGGCCTTGCTGTTCTTTTTGCAAAATTCACGTAGCCAACCGGAATGATCCGGTTCCATATGATTCATTATGATGATGTCGATATCTTCGATACCGAGGGAAACGCCTTCCATCTGGTGGGCTATTTCCCGGGGAAAATCAAAAACATTCTGGGTTAGGTCAATGAGAACATTTTTTTCCCCTTTGATCAGATAGCTGTTAATGGAAATGCCATGGGGAATAGGCCAAATACCTTCAAAGAGATACTGCTCATCTTCAATATTGACGGAAAGACGAAAGATATCATCGATCACTTTTTGAATTTTCATGTACTGCTGCTCCGTTTTAAACGTTGATTGTTCCGTGCTCTTGTCATTCCGAAGGCCGGTGAGGCCTTTTGAGATGCTCACCGACAGTCGAAAGGACAAACGGAAAAAGGGGGGTTGCAGATGCCTCTTTCCGGCTTCAATCGATACACATGCGGGAAACCTTCTGCAAGAGGCTATCCGGCATGCGAAGGGGAAGAAGGCCTCTTACTCGTTTCATATCTTTTTCAGCAGGCAAAATCAAGCCGCATGCCGTTTAACCCAGGCAACATAACGATTTATCCAGTTTTGCAGGAAATCCCGGCTTGCAGCGCCAATAGCCCCGGACTCGTCAAACAAGCCTTCCTTTGCCTGGATAAACGCTTCCGGCTGGGCAAGCGTGGGCACATCCAGATAGGCCAGGACATTGCGCAAATGCTGTTGTGCAAGGGCCGTGCCGATCGGGCCGACTGAAACACCGATCACCCCCGCGGGTTTTCCGGCCCAGGCGCTCTGGCCATAGGGACGTGATGCCTGATCAAGGGCATTTTTCAATACACCGGGAAAGGAGCGGTTGTATTCCGGGGTTACAAACAACAAGCCGTGCGCTGCCTTGATTTCGTTTTTCAACCGTTTGACCGCCTCTGAAGGATTACCGTCATCATCTTGATTGTACAAGGGGAGATCACCGATTTCCAGATGTTTGAAGTGCAAGTTCGAGGGCGCTAATTGGATGAGGGCGTTTGCCAGAGCACGATTGAGAGATTCTTTACGCAGGCTGCCGACGATAACGGCAATGTTATATTGACTCATGTCTATCTCCTGTAATTTTTGGGTAGTATGAGACCTAACGATTCTTCGTCCTATTCTTTGGAAACCGGTAAGCAGGTTCACAGGTTTTTCCAGTCAAATTTTTTCTGTATTCTTATATTGCCGGAGCTGCTGCGGGTACGACGTGCCGCATCAAGGGGCTGAACGGATGGACACGATTTGAAAAAGGAAGACAGGGGCGCAGGATCAAGCGGCCCACAAAGAAATGTTTTGTCGTTAAAAAAAAGGAGTGCCGTCTGCCCGAGGTGGGAAGGGGGTGCGGCAAAATGATGGTATCGGCCCTTTGAACAACGGCAGGCAAATGATGCTGGTACCGAGGGAAAAGGAAGAAAAAAGAGATGCCGGAGAAAGGGGATGCCTCAACCGAAGCGGCCGGTGATATAGTCCTCGGTCAACTGGTGGCGCGGATTGGTGAAGATACGGTCCGTGGGCCCGACCTCAACCAGATCGCCCAGGTGAAAATAAGCGGTTCGCTGGGAGACCCGTGCCGCCTGCTGCATGTTATGGGTGACGATGACAATGGTGTATTGTTCCTTCAACTCGGTGATCAGATCCTCAATCGTGGCGGTGGCAATGGGATCCAGGGCGGAACAGGGTTCATCCATGAGAATCACCTCCGGTCGCACGGCAATGGCCCGGGCAATGCAGAGGCGTTGCTGCTGGCCGCCGGAGAGTCCGGTTCCGGGTTGATCGAGACGATCACTCACTTCGTTCCATAAACCGGCTTTTTTTATCGAATGTTCGACAATATCGGCCAGTTCGGATTTGCTGTTCACCAGGCCGTGAATTTTGGGTCCGTAGGCCACGTTGTCGAAAATGGATTTAGGAAAAGGATTGGGTTTTTGAAAGACCATACCCACCTGCGCCCGGAGCGGCACGACATCCACCTTTTTATCGTAGATGTTGAGATCATCGAGCATAATTTCCCCGGTCACCCGGCAGCTGGCAACCGTGTCGTTCATCCGGTTGAGGCAGCGAAGAAAGGTCGACTTGCCGCAGCCTGAGGGGCCGATCATCGCCAGGACCTCGTTTTTGCCGACGTCGATGGTCACGTTATTGATGGCATGCTTGTCGCCGTAATACACATTGACTTCACGGCAGATCATCCTCGGTTCTTCGACAAACGGAACGCCCACGGTCTGTCGCTGGTCGCGGTCGACCTTACGCACCTTCGTCGTCACTGCACTGTCCGAACCATCCCTCTCCAATAGAACATCGCGCATGTCTAAAACCGTTTCTGTTGCTGTTGTCATCTTCGTTCTCTCTTGCATATCCTTGGCAGCCTTTGTCTTTCAAAAAAGAAGCCTCGCCGAGCAATGGCGCTTACGATCAGACCGAGAATGGGCGGAGCGGCAAGCCCCGCCCATTTGGTAAACCGTTGCGCCCACCGCTTCAGGCACATGCGCTTCTTATTTGATCACTACCGGCTTAAGGGCCTTGGCATCCGCTGCAGTGGCTTTCCGTTCCGCGGCAGGTGCCGGGATCAGGCCCTTCTCTGCAAGATAGCCCTCCGGTCCCCAGGCACGGTCATTGGTGAACTCGGCCAGATATTCGTTGATCCCGGGAATAACGCCCACGTGTGCTTTCTTCACATATATGAAGAGCGGGCGGGAGACCACATACTTGCCAGAGGCGATATTCTCAAAGGTCGGTGCTTCGCCGTCAATAATCGAGCCCTGAATTTTGTCGCCGTTTTGATCGAGGTAGCTGTAGCCGAAAATACCGATACTCTTCGGATTGGTCTCGAGTTTCTGTACGATCAGATTGTCATTCTCACCGGCCTCGATATAGGCACCGTCTTCGCGAATCGTCTGGCAGACCATTTTAAACTGGTTCTTATCGGTTTTTTTCAATGCCTTAATGGAGTCAATGGCTTCGCAACCGCCATCCATAACCAGTTCGGCAAAAGCGTCGCGGGTGCCGGAGGTGGGAGGAGGTCCTAGAACCTCGATCTTGTTGGCCGGTAATACCGGGTTCACGTCTTTCCAGGTTGAGTATGGGTTGGCGACCAGTTTGTCTCCCCCTTTGGGATCCGGTACGTCTTTGGCCAGGGCCAGGAAGACGTCTTTCCGGGACAATTTCATGGGTTCAGCCTTCTTGCTGTTGGCCAGAACAATACCGTCGTATCCGACTTTCACTTCCACAACCTCGGTGACGCCGTTCTTTTGGCAGTTTTCCATCTCGGATTTTTTCATCCGTCGGGAGGCATTGGAAATGTCCGGGGTATCGACGCCGACGCCGGCACAGAAGAGCTTCATGCCGCCACCGGTGCCGGTGGATTCAATTGTCGGGGTCTTGAATTTAGAGGTCTTGCCGAATTGCTCCGCCACGGCAGCGGCAAAAGGGTAAACTGTAGATGAACCGACAATGGAAATGGAGTCGCGACCATCGGCAGCGAGGGAAGGGCTGGCTACGGATGCGATCATCAGGGAAGCAGCTGCCAGGGATAAACCGATTTTCTGCATGGGAATCTCCTTAAATAAAGTAATAAGTAAAATAGACAGGTTACAAGGTACTCGTTCTCTATTCTGTTTGTGTTAGCGAACCATTTTAATTGTATTACCAGCGTCGTTCGAACTTGTTGCGCAGGAAAACCGCGGCAGCGTTCATGATCAGCAGAAGGAAAAGAAGGACCATGATCGCCGCTGAGGTTCGTTCCACAAAGGCCCGTTCCGGACTGTCGGCCCAGAGGTAGATCTGCACCGGCAAAACAGTTGCCGGATCGCTGAAGCTCTGGGGCACATCAACGATAAAAGCCACCATGCCGATCATCAGCAGCGGCGCGGTTTCTCCCAAGGCCCGGGCCATGCCAATAATGGCCCCGGTCATCATCCCCGGCAGGGCCAGCGGCAGGATATGGTGGCTGATGGTCTGCATTTTCGAGGCACCGACGCCGAGGGCCGCCTCCCGGATGGAGGGCGGTACCGATTTGAGCGAAGCCCGGCTGGCAATGATGATGGTGGGCAGGGTCATCAGGGTGAGCACCAGGCCGCCGACCAAGGATGCCGAACGTGGCAGGTTCATGAAATTGAGAAAAACCGCAAGGCCGAGCAGGCCAAAGACAATGGAGGGAATGGCGGCGAGATTGTTGATATTGACCTCGACCAGATCGGTCCACCGATTCTTGGGGGCAAATTCTTCAAGATAGATTGCAGCGGCCACTCCGATGGGAAAGGAAAGGGTGAGGGTAACGATCAGGGTGAACAGGGAGCCCATGGCCGCTCCGCGGATGCCCGCAAGCTCGGGCTCTCGGGAGTCGCCGGCCTCGAAGAAGGTGGTGCTGAAGGTCTTCTTGAGTCTGCCTGCCGCCTGCAATTGATCGATCCAGGCGATTTCTTTATCGCTGACGCGTCGATCGGATTCGGGAACAGTGCGGGGTATGTATCCTTTGACGAACATATCCACCTCGGCGGCGGCAATCACCCAGAGCGGTTTGGTGGTGCCGATCAGCTCAGGATTGCTGACGACCATATTCTGCAGCTCATAGGCCGCACCGCTGCTGATGAGCTGGGCCAGCAAGCGTTTGTCACGACGGTTCTCAACCTGGGGGAACAGGGCATAAACCGATTTCTTCACCAGGGCGGCATAGTTGGCACTGGCCAGATTTTTGACATCAAGGAGTGCGGGATCGAAATACACATTGAGCTGGATCTGCGTCTGGAGAAAAGCGGTCCAGCCTTTGGCGGCAATGGAGCCGAGCAGCAGTGCCAGAAACAGGAGGCTGGCGATAATGGCTGCCAGGCCGAAGAAGCGAAACCGTCGTTCCTTGCGGTAACGTTTGGCCAAACCGACGGTGACCCGATCCATGGTGGAAATGTTTCCTGCGCTCATGGCTGTGTCCTTCCAACAAAGAGATTGGATTGTGGGGTATTGCTATTCATATTCTTCCCGATATTTGCGGACCACGTACAGGGCGATAACGTTGAGTATCAGGGTGACGACAAAGAGCAGCAGTCCCAGGGCAAAGGCGGCCAGCGTCTTGGGACTGTCGAATTCCTGGTCGCCGACCAGCAGGGTAACGATCTGCACGGTTACGGTGGTGACCGCCTGGAGCGGATTGGCGGTGAGATTGGCGGCCAGGCCGGCCGCCATAACCACGATCATGGTTTCGCCGATGGCCCGTGACACGGCCAGCAGGATTGAACCCACAATTCCCGGCAGGGCAGCCGGGATAATGACATATTTAATGGTCTCGCTTTTGGTGGCCCCGAGGCCGTAGGAACCATCACGCATGGATTGGGGCACGGCGTTGATGACATCATCGGAGAGCGAGGAGACAAAAGGGATGATCATGATGCCCATGACCAGACCGGCGGCCAAAGCACTCTCCGAGGACACGGATAAACCGCTCATCATACCGACATCGCGAATAAACGGGGCTACGATCAGGGCGGCAAAAAATCCGTAGACCACGGTGGGGACACCTGCCAGGATCTCCAGCAGCGGTTTGATGATGGTGCGGGATTTCGGACCTGCATATTCCGAAAGGTAGATGGCCGACATCAGGCCGAAGGGCACGGCAATGGCCATGGCGATGCCTGAGATGAGAAAGGTGCCCGCCAGGACCGGCACTGCGCCGAAACTTCCCGAACTCCCCACCTGATCGGCCCGCATGGCCATTTGTGGACT
Organism: uncultured Desulfobulbus sp.; assembly: GCA_963666685.2. Taxonomy (GTDB): domain Bacteria; phylum Desulfobacterota; class Desulfobulbia; order Desulfobulbales; family Desulfobulbaceae; genus Desulfobulbus. Next base: position 3,081,004 of record CAXXHZ010000003.1, on the reverse strand, counting down.
CCATTTCAGGCCAAAGAGAAAATCGAAGAAGGGAATCTGCTGAAAAAACCGGATGGATTCGAACAAAACCGAAAGGACAATGCCGATGGTGATAAAGACCGCCAAGGTGGAACACAGGGTCAGAAAAACCTCAATCGCCCATTCCACTTGGTTTCTAGCCCTGAGGGTCGGTCTGATCCGTGCTTGGACAAGGTGGGCGGCAATCAGGGCTGTGGTCAGGGCAACCACGGCCAGGGCAATGTTGCTGATCCGGTGCATGCCGATGTACTGATCGGCGGCGGTCTGCAGCAGGGGATCAATGCTTCGGCCCATGGCGCTGCCTGCAACCAGATTGCGTAAATCGTTGACGAGCAGATTGAGCTGATCCGGAGTCATGTTCCCTTTGGCAGCCGTCACTCCTTTCATCACGAATTGGGTCAGGAGGGGATCCGCGGCCAGTTGCCAGACGATAACGATCAACAAGGAGGGCAGGGCGCACCAGAGCGCGGTCAGCATGCCGTAATAGCCCGGACGGGAATGCATCTTGAGCGCAGAGGGACCGACCGAAAAAGCAAAGGCACGCCGCCGTCCCTGCCAGTAGGCAACGGTGGACAGTGCAAGAACAAGAGTGATGAGCAGTATCGGCGGCATAATTCCATCCTTTGATAAGGGGGTGAGGCGATCTCACAGACAACGAAAACAAAGGTATCGTTGGAATATTAAAGCCGGATTTAACGTCTGTTAGGATTTGATTAGGATTCTTGCGCTGCCCGGCTCGATATGTTCTAAAAATGTGTGGAATTCGACAGAGGCAGCAGGAAGAGCGCAGTGCAACCTTCAACAAGCAGAGAGGGAATATGGGGAAATGTATTGGTGTGCTGACCGCAGGTGGTGACAGTCCCGGATTGAACGCAGCTATACGGGCCATCGGCAAAAGCGCCCTCACCGCCTACAACATGCGGGTGGTCGGCTTTCGCGACGGCTTTCGCGGCCTCATGGAAAACCGTACGGTGCGTCTGGAAGGCGAAATCCTTTCCGGCATTCTCACCCTCGGCGGCACCATTCTCGGCACCAGCCGCGACAAACCGCATAAGATGCCGGTGGGATCCAAGGTGCAGGACATGACCGAGGTGATGATCGACAATTACCATCGCCATAATCTGGAAGCCCTGATCTGCATCGGCGGCGGCGGCACCCAAAAGAATGCCTATCGTCTGGCCCAGGCCGGGATGAATGTGCTCACTCTTCCCAAGACCATCGATAACGATGTCGCCATGACCGACATCACCTTCGGCTTCGACACCGCCCTGTCCATCGCCACCGACGCCATTGACCGCCTCCACTCCACGGCCCACAGCCATCATCGTATTATCGTCGTCGAGATCATGGGACATAATACCGGCTGGCTCGGTCTGGGTGCCGGTATGGCCGGTGGGGCCGATGTCATTCTCATTCCTGAGATTCCCTATGATGTCCTGGAGGTGGCCGAGGCGATCCGTAGACGTCGGCATCGGGGCAAGAATTTCAGTATTGTCGCGGTCTCGGAAGGGGCGCTGTCACTGGATGATGCCAAGCAACTGGCCCAATTGCAGGAGAAAAAGCAGAGCGCCAAGGAAGAAAAGAAGCAGAAGAAAATAGTCAGCGCCCTTGATGCCTTTATGGCCAATCACACCACCCATACCCTGCGCCTGTCCGGACAATTGGAAACGCTTACCGGCCTGGAAAGCAGAGTCACTATTCTCGGTCATTTGCAGCGAGGCGGAACGCCCACGGCTGCAGACCGCATTCTGGCCACCCGGCTCGGAACCGCTTGCGCTGCCGCCGTCAATGATAAACATTTTGGCTGCATGGTGGCGGTAAAAGGCGAGTCCACGGAACTGGTCCCGCTTGCCGAGGTGGTCGGCAAACGCAAGGCCGTCCCCCTGGACCATCCTTGGCTTCGGGCCGCCCTGGAAACCGGGACCTGCTTGGGAAAGACTTTCCTTTAGGGCGGGGCAGGCTGGAGCAGGCCTCTCAGGGGGAAAGGGCGGGCAGGAAGGCAACGGATCGGCGTCTTCCGATTTCCCCTTATGCCTGGTTCGGATCTTCGCTGCTGCGGACGATCTCTCCTTCCACCAGATAGATAATCTCTTCGGCAATATTGTTGGCCCGGTCGCCGATACGTTCAAGGTGGCGGGCGATCAGGTAGATGTTGATCAGGCTGGCGGCATTGTCGCCGTGGAGGGCAATTTCCTGGATAACGGTTTTGTAGGCTGCATCGCGCATCCGGTTGACCTCGTCGTCCATGAGAAAGATCTTCCGGGCCAAAGCCGCATCTTCGGTGACCAGTGCATCCAGGCTTGTTTTCACCATTTCCAGAACCTGGGTGGCCATGGGTTTGTAATCGAGTGTAAAGACGAAATCAGGGGTTTTGCACTTGTTGATGGTGAGGATTCGTTTGGCGATATTCACTGCAATATCGGCGATCCGTTCCAGCTCGCTGTTGATTTTAATGATGGAAACGATCAACCGCAGATCGCGGGCCACCGGCTGGTGCAGGGCCAGAATTTTAAGGCATTCCTCCTCCACCCGAATCTCCATGTCGTCGATCTCCCAGTCCGAGGTCATGATCGACTGGGCCTGCGCCTCATCCTTGGTTTCCAAAAGGGTGCAGGCCCGCCGCAGGCGGTCCTCCATCAGGGTGCCCAGCTGGAGAATCATTTGTTTTAACTGGTCGATCTCGCGATGAAAATACATGTGTCTACTCACAGGCTTCCTCCGGAAAATTCTTTTGATGCCTAACCTATTGCAATGGGAGGAACAATACCGGGCGTTGATTACCGACCTGTTAAAAATAGGTTAGGATCTCATTAGCTTTTTTCTTTTCTGTTGCAACCACGTCGGCACTGCATAACAATATCCTCACAATCGTTTCCACACCTATTTCAAGGGAGAACCATGTGAAGAAACCAAGCATCCTGGTTGTCGAGGATGACACCGACATTCAACAGCTTGTCAGCTACAACCTGATCAAATCCGGCTTCAACGTGACCTGTGCCGACACCGGCGAGGAAGCGCTGCAGTTGCTCAGCCGGGAACCAATCGATGCCATGGTGCTCGATCTGATGCTGCCCGGCAAGGACGGCAACGAGGTCTGTCGGGCGGTGCGCAACCAGGAAGCGACCAAGGCCCTGCCGATTATCATGCTGACGGCCAAAAGCGAGGAAAATGATATTGTTTGCGGCCTGGAATGCGGTGCCGATGATTATGTCACCAAGCCCTTCAGCCCCCGGGTGCTCATCGCCCGAATCGAGGCAGCCTTGCGCCGGACCCCGGAACAGAGCACAGAGTTGGATGAAACCAAGGGCGTTATCAACCGCGCCGGTATGGAAATTCATCCCGGCCGGCATGAGGTGCGGGTGAACGGCGAAGAAATAGCTCTCACCGCCTCGGAATTCGCCATTCTGGAACTGCTGGCCGGTCGTCCGGGCTGGGTTTTTTCCCGGCAGCAGATTATTGATCAGGTCCGGGGCTATGACTACAGCATCACCCCCAGGGCCGTGGATGTGCAGATTTTCGGGCTCCGAAAAAAACTGGGACCTTCCGGGGCCTGCATTGAAACGGTGCGCGGTATCGGGTACCGGATACGCGAATAGAAGACCGTCGGCAGCGACCGTTTTCGTCCCTTCATTCTTCCTTTAGCTCCGGCTTCTTCGGGGCGCAATCACAGACTATTTCAGAGACGCTCATGCGAAACATTCGTCTTTTCTGGCAAATTTTCCCTGCTTGTGTCGGCATCACCTTTTTTTCGCTGCTGCTCGCCACCTGGCTTGCGACCACCACCGGCCGCTCTTTTTACATCGACCACCTGAAAGAAGAAATCAGGGAACGGGCCCTGCTGATCGAGCCGACCATCACCACCCTGAGCATGGGAGCCGACCAGCCCTTGCAGGAATTCGTCCGCCAGACCGGGAGAAGGGCAGCGACCCGGATCACCGTCATCGACACCTACGGGGTGGTCCTGGCCGACTCGAACGAGGATCATGCCCTGATGGACAACCATGCCAAGCGCCCGGAGGTGATCCCTGCCTTGGCGGGAGAAACCGGCTATTCCGTGCGTCGCAGCCGGACACTGAGCGAATCCATGCTCTATGCCGCCATCCCGGTTGAACTCAAAGCCCCCGATCACCGGGGCGTCCTTCGCCTCGCCATTCCCACCACGGCCATTGATGCCATGCTCTCCGCCCTGCAGTGGAAGATATGCGCCATCGCCCTGGCCGTGATCGGGCTGGCGGCCCTCCTTTCCCTGTACAGTGCCCGCAGGATCAGCCGTCCTTTGGAAGAGATGAAGCGCGGCGCCGAACAGCTGACCAAGGGGCGTATTGACCAGCTGGTGAAAATCAGCAGCGAGCATATGTCCATGGAAATGGCCGGGCTGGCCGGGTCGATCAATCAAATGGCGGAACAGATCAACCGGCGCATCCGCATCATCATCCAGCAACGCAACCAGTTGGAGGCTGTTTTTTCGAGCATGGCCGATTCCGTGGTGGCCATTGATGCCGACAAAAAGATCATCCGTATGAATCAGGCGGCAACCAACCTGTTTGCCCTGCCTTCGGAGGTGGTCAAGGGCAAGGCGGTGCAGGGGGTTATCCGCAATGCCTATCTGCTTGAGATGATTGATCTCACCCTTTCGCACAACAGCCAGCAGGAACAGAAGATCACCCTGTTCAACGGCACCGATCCCATTCTCCTCCAGACCCACGCCGTTCCCCTGCGCGATGAGGACAACAAAAGTATGGGGGTGCTCCTGGTGATGAACGATCTGACCAAGCTCAACCGTCTGGAAAATATCCGTCAGGATTTTGTCGCCAACGTCTCCCACGAGCTGAAGACGCCGATAACGGCGATTAAAGGATATGTCGAGACCCTGCTGGACGGGGCCTTGGACGATAAGGACAATGCCCGGCGTTTCTTAAGCATTGTGGTCCGTCAGGCCAACCGGTTGGACGCGATTGTCGACGACCTGCTGACCCTGTCCCGCATCGAAGACCGGGCCGACAAGGAGAACATTGCCTTGGCTGTGGGGGAGGTCGGGCAGATTCTGGAGAGTGCCCTGCAGACCTGTGCCGTGCAAGCCGATGAAAAGGGGATCATCATTCAGGTCGAACGCGACGATGAACTGCTGGCTCCGATCAATCCGCAGCTCCTGGAACAGGCGGTCAACAACCTGCTAACCAACGCCATTGCCTACAGCCCCACGGGCTCATTGGTCACCCTGCGTTGCTGCGGCAGCAAGAACATGCGCGGTGAGGAATTCGTCCATCTCAGCGTGAGCGACAACGGGCCCGGCATTGCCGGTGAGCATCTGCCCCGGCTGTTTGAGCGTTTTTATCGCTGCGATAAAGCTCGAGGTCGTGACCAAGGAGGTACCGGCCTCGGTCTAGCCATTGTCAAACACATTGCCCAGGCCCATAACGGTACGGTGGAAGTGGAAAGTATTCCCGGCAAGGGCGCAACCTTCACCATCACCCTGCCGGCGGCAACAGAGGCGTGATTCAGGCCTTTTTTTCAGGCGACTGCAGCGCTTCCCGCACCGCAGTCGCTAACCCGTTGATGGTATAGGGTTTTTTGACATACCGACTGGCCCCCAGCTCCATGGCTGCCTGGACGCGGTCGGTCTCGGCATACCCGCTGACGATAATTGCCTTTTGTCGGGGATTGAGAGCCAGGGCCTGTTGATAGGTCTCAAAGCCGTCCATGCCCGGTGTCATGATCATGTCCAGGAGGAGGAGGTCGACCCGATGCCGGGCCAGATACTCCAAGGCTTCCTCGCCGCCGGCTGCGGTGCGGGTATGGTACCCCAGCTGGTCGAGTATGGCCTTGGCCAGTTGCCGCTGCTCCCGGACATCGTCAACCACCAGTAGGTTCTGGCCGCTTCCCCGGTAATCGGCCCAAGAGGTTTCCGGGCTTGTCGGAGCCAAGGTCTCGCGGGTTGCCGGAAAATACAGTTCGAACAAGGCCCCTTGTCCTTCAGCGGTGGAAACATTGATATAGCCGTTATGATCCTGGACCGTGCCCCAGACAACCGTCATTCCCAGTCCTGTCCCGCTTCGCCCCATGGTCTTCTTCGAAAAGAACGGCTCAAAGATGTGCTCAAGATCAGCCTCGGTAATCCCGGTTCCTTCATCGGCTACGGTAAGCACTGCATATTCGCCTTCCTTCACCTGCTCATAGCCCGGTAACGGCCGCTCCAAATAGCGATTTTCAGTGGTAACACGGATAAGGCCTCCTTGGGGCTGGGCCTCGGTGGCATTAACGATCAGATTCATGATCGTTTTTTGCATCTGCACCTGCGACCCTTTAATAAGCAGGAGGTCGGGATGCAGGTGGATCTCGATCTTGATGTCCGGGTGGTTGGTGCGCAGTTTGATATACTCGGGCGAGGCCAGATAGTGTTCGAGGAGTGTGTTGAGGTTGAGCACCACCGGCTGGCTTACCCCCCGCCGGGCAAGCGTTAAGAGATCCTGAACGATTTCGGCGGCTTTCAGGCCCGATTCGCGCACGGCCTCCACATAGCGGCGCTGCGGACTCTCGGCGGGAAGGGTGGCGAGGATAAGATCGGGATAGCCGACTATGGCGGACAGAACATTGTTGAGATCATGGGCCACACCTCCGGCAAGCACGCCTAAAGCCTCCATCTTGCGGCTGCGGATCAATTGCTGCTGGAGATTTTCGATGGCAACCGTGGCCTTATTCCGCTCGTCGAGCATGTGGTTGGCTGCCCGTGCCAGTCCTTTGAACTCGGAGAAATGAATACTGTGGTCGTCAATCTTACCGGAGCCGGTGGCCGCCTGTTCGAAAAAGGTCGTGAAACCGCTGATGTTTCGGGTGATCATTGCGGTGATATAACGGGAGACCAGCGCAATGAAGAGACAGCAAACCAGCATAATCGCCACGATCCCGCCCAGATTCCGTTTGATTTTCAAAGAGAGCGCCGTCTCTTTCTCCTTGAGGACCGCATTGATTTCATCGACATAAACACCGGCCCCCACCATCCACTGCCATTCCTTGACGGCCTTGGCATAGGCGATTTTAGGGGCAGGCTGCCCGGTAGCCGGCCGGATAGTCCCCACGTACTGCAGGAAGCCCCCCTCCTCCTGTTGGCTGCGTTGGATTAACTCCTGCACCACAAGGACACCGTTGGAATCGCGAATATCCCACTGATTCATTCCCAGATTTTCCGGTTTATAGTGGGCTAGGGTATTGGCTTTGAAATCATAGGCAAAGATGTAATTGTCCTTGCCGAAACGGATGGTATTGATTCGGTCCAGGGTTTGCCGTTGGATTTCTTTTTCAATGTCATGGGCATACTCGCCGGTGCCGATCCACCAATGAAACGGTTTGAAGGCCTTGCTGAATCCGATCTTTTCCGACATCTCCCCGGTTTCTCCGGGCTTGTACCAGTACCAGTGGAGATATCCCTCTCCCCTGTTTTTAACCATCTCCGTCATTCGGCGGATGGTGTATCCTCCTTTGCTGTCCTGCAGGTCCCAGAGATTTTTTCCTTCAAGTTGCGGTGAGAACGGCAGGAGCACATTGTTACCCTGCATGTCATAGATAAAGAAATATCCGCGTCCCTCGTGAAAACGGATCGGTCGCAACGCCTCCCTGATCATCCCTTTGATATCCTCTTCGCTCCTGCTCTCTTTGTAGGTGTTGTAGATATGGTCGGCTATGGCATGGGCCCTATAGACCTGGTTTTTGATTTGCTTTTTAAGGGCTGTTTCCGTGGTGGAACGTTGGTATTCGATATAGTCGACCACCCGGTCGACCTCCTCTTTGACCAAGGCCTTCTGGCCGGCAAGATACGTATCCCTGAGGTTAAGGGACTCGGCCTCGAATTTACTGTATTCCTGGTACATCCATAAGGATCCGACCAAGCCGACGGTTAACATGGCAATGGCCGTCATGCTTAATATCAGGGTTTTTTCAAGACTGGAGAGGAGTTTCATGGGCAGTGTCAGCGATCATGCAATGAGGATCGTTCGTTATTGGGGTCCGGAAAATTTCGTGCCTGGCGGACAAGGTATTCTCAAGAGGGGGTACCCTCTCTTTCATATTAAAAGGGCAGGGTACACGAAGGTCAATCTTTTTAATGAAGTCCTCCTCATCAGAAGTGGTATGTCGTGGTCGTGATGAGTGGGAAGGGCTGGTCGCAATCCTTCTGCACAGGGCCATTGTCGGGGAGTGGGGGACAGTAAAGAGGCCGGAATTTTTAAAATCCCAAGGAAAAAGCGAGGTGACAGGCAAGGGACAGCAACCAGCCGGACAGACACCCCAGGAGGGCGGTTGTGGTCATAAGGCGGCAGGCCTGCTTGATATGATGGAGAGCAACATTTCCCAGGCCTGTTCCGATAAACGGTTTTTCCACCAGGACCCCACCGTAGAAGTTGGGGCCGTTCAACTGCACCCCCAAGGCTCCGGCAAAAGCGGCCTCCGGATACCCGGCATTGGGGCTGGCATGGTGCGACCCTTCACGTCGGGCCGTGGCCAGGGCGCGTCGGGGAGAAAGACCGGTGAGAAAGCGGGCTGCCAGGGCAATCAGCGGCACAGCAAGACGCGCCGGGAGGAAGTTGGCGACATCATCAATGCGGGCCGCGGCCCTGCCAAAAAGCAGGTAGCGCGGATTCTTGTACCCTACCATCGAATCGAGGGTGTTGATCATCTTGTACGCCAGGGCCAGGGGTGCTCCGCCGAGGGCGGCAAAAAAAAGCGGAGAGAGCACGCCGTCGACCACGTTTTCGGCCACGGTTTCGACCGTGGCCCGGGCAATATCATCGGCCTGATAGCGTTCGACATCACGGCCGACAATCATGGCCACCTGGGTACGCGCCCGGTCAACCTCGCCTGCCGCCAAAGAGGTGTGGATTTCCATCCCCGCCTGGCTCAATGATCGGGCTGAAAAACAGTAGAAGAGGAGGAGGGTCTCAATCGTAAACCCAAGGAGGCCATGCACCCGATAGGCCAGGGTGATGGTGAGTGTCGAGAGCGCCCAGCAGCCAAGGATGAGGGCAAGGGCAAAGAAGAGACCGGCGCGGAATTCGTCAGGAAAGCGCCTGCGGAAGAGAGGTTCGGCCTTTTCGATGGCCCAGCCCATCCAGCGGACCGGATGGGGGAGAAAACGGGGGTCGCCGAGTACGGCGTCCAAGGCAAAGGCCGTGGGCAGCGCCAGCCAGGGGAGGAAATCAAAAAAGGTGAGGCTCATGGCAGGGTCAGACCTCGCGGGTTGTGCCGACAGCGGCCAGCAGATGATGGGCCACCGCCTGATTGGTAGCAACGTCCTTGAGGGCTACCCGGATGTAGCCTTCGCCCAGCCCACGGAAATTGGCGCAGTTCCGGATGAGAAAGCGCTGCTCGGCCAGGTGGCGGCAGACGGTTTCAGCGGTCCGGTTCGCAGGCAGGCCCAGAAGGAAATAGGAGGTGGTGCTCGGGTAGAGGATCAAGCGGCCGGGCTGCAGGCGCTCCCGGAACAAACGGCCCTCCTGAAGGAGATAGGCCCGGGTTTGCTCGATGAAGGCTGTGGCTGCCTCCTTGTGCGCACCGAGAAAGCAGACCGCCTCCTGGGCCAGGCTGTTGACGCACCAAGGCTGCATGAAGCGGCGGAAACGGTCAACCACCGGGGGATTGGCCACGAGAAATCCGGCCCGCAAACCGGGCATGCCGAAAATTTTTGAGACCGACCAGAGGACAATGACATTGTCAAGGCCGCAACGGCTCATGCTGGTATTCGCTTGCGCCGGTGCAAAGGGCAGGTAGGATTCGTCGATGATGAAGCGGGTGGTCGGGTGGCTCCGGCAGAGGGCCTGCAGGGCCGTGTGCGGGATCAGCTGGCCGGTGGGATTGTTGGGGTTGCAGAGAAAGACCGTGTCCACCCCGGCAAGGGCCGCCTCCAACCGCTCCAGGTCCGGAGCAAAACCGGTGGACGGCTCGGCCAGGAAAAATTCGGGTTCAATATTGTGCACCCGACAGCCGTCGGTGTAGTCGGCATAGGTCGGTCCGATGATGAGCACCCGCTGCGATTGCAGGGCGGCACAGGCTGAATAGATGAACTGAGTGGTGCCGCCGCCGGCCAGGACCCGTTCTTCCGCAACGTCGAGGAGAGCGGCAATGGCCTGCACCGCAGCCCGGCCGTCGACCTCGGGCAGGACCCGGATGCGATCGAGACGGGTTGCAAGATGTTCAATCAATCCGGGCATGGTCCCCAACGGATTGATATTACTGCTCATATCGATGATTTCTTCCGCATGGCAGCCCAACTGCTCGGCCAGTGCGAAAACGTTACCGCCATGTCCCTGGATCATCGGCTGATCTCCCGAAGGTGTTGCGGCAGGAGACTGGCGATTGCCTTGATGTCGAGATGCTCGGCCGCGTGTTGAGCCAGCAGGTCGTAGGCCTGGTCGCGGGCTGCGGGGCCATGCATCCGGTCTACTTTGACCGCGCCCAGTCCGATGGCGGCCAGCCAGCGATGGGTGATCGCCGGGGTGTCGAAGAGGCCGTGCATGTAGGTGCCGATCACCCGGCCGTCTTCGCTGATGCAGCCATCGCTGTCGTCGACGGCCAGACCGTTGCGGCTCTGCACCGTCACCAGACTGCGGCCCTGCGGTGGTTCGGTCCGGCCCATGTGGATTTCGTATCCCCGGCCGGGGAGGTCGCCCCAGGAAAAATCCGTGAGGGTTGTGGTCTTGGGTGCTTTGAGTACGGTTTCCACCGGCAGCAGCCCCAAGCCGGCGGTGTCGCCGGGTGTGCCTTCAATGCCGTCGGGGTCGCAGACCCGGGTGCCCAGCATCTGGTAGCCGCCGCAGATACCGAGGAGATGACCGTCTGCCTCGGCATAGCGGAGAAGTCGCTCGCTCCAGCCCGTGGTTGCCAGCCACTCCAGATCGCCGCAGGTGCACTTGGAACCGGGCAGGATGACCGCGCGGAAGGCGGCCAGATCCTGCGGCTGCTGGAGATAGACCAGGCGGCAGCCCGACAATTTGGCCAGCGGATCGAAATCGGTGAAGTTCGAGATATGGGGGAGGCGGATGACGGCAATCGCCGGTTCGGCGGAGGTGCCCGGATCAAAAGGGCGGGCATTCTCGATCACCACCGCATCCTCGGCCTCGATCTGGAAATGTTTGTACCAAGGCAGGACGCCGAAGACCGGTTTACCGGTGCGCTCCTCGATCCAGTCGATTCCTTTCTTGAACAGGGCAATATCACCCCGGAAGCGGTTGACGACAAAGCCTTTGATCTGCGCCTGTTGCTCCGGGCTCAGGCAGGCCAGGGTACCGACGATCTGGGCAAAGACCCCGCCGCGGTCGATATCGGCAACCAGGATCACCGGGGCTCCGGCATGGGCGGCCATCCGCAGGTTGACGATGTCGTTGTCCATCAGGTTGACCTCGGCACAGGAGCCGGCACCTTCCATGATCACCAGGTCGCAGTCCCGGCGCAGACGCTCAAGGGCGGCACAGCTTTCCGCATAGAGAAAACTTTTTTTCGTGTAATACCCTTGCGCCGAGGCCTCCATCCAGGCTTTGCCGTTGAGCACCACCTGCGAGCCCAAGTCGCTGACCGGTTTCAAAAGCACCGGGTTCATGTCCGCATGGGGCGCCACCCGGGCCGCCTCGGCCTGGACGATCTGAGCCCGTCCCATCTCGGCACCCTCGGGGGTGACCCCGGAGTTATTCGACATGTTCTGGGCTTTGAACGGGGCCACCCGAATCCCCCGGTTGGCAAAAATCCGGCACAGAGCGGTGGTGACAATACTCTTGCCCACATCCGAACCGGTACCGAGCACGGCCAGACAGGCTGCTTTTTCCGACATATCTTCCTCCGGAGAGTACCATGGCAGAGGCCATGACCGGGCGTCTTCGCCCTCTATTTATGCTTCAATTCCCTTGCGGGCAAGAATGCCCCGGTCGTAATAATGCTTCACCAGCCGCATCTCGGTCACGAGATCGGCGCGTTCCAGCACCCGAGGCGGTGCACCCCGGCCGGTGAGCACCAGTTCCACCTGCGGCGGCCTCTGATCGATCAGGTTGAGGAGATCGTCTTCGCTAATCAATCCCAAGGCCACCGCCACATTGGCCTCGTCGGCGATCACCAGATCATAGGCACCTGACTCCAGAACCCGGCCCAGAGCGGTCAGGGCGTGAGTCGCGGCATCGATATCCGCCTGCTCGGGTTCGGTGAGGAGAAAACAGCCCCGGCCGAACTGTTCGATGGTGATGTTTTCGGCAAGATGCCGTAAGGCTGTGAGCTCGCTGTATTCGGCATTTTTGATGAACTGGCCGATATACACCTTGAGGCCGGCTCCGGCGGCACGCAGGGCCAGGCCGAGAGCCGCGGTGGTCTTGCCTTTGCCGTCACCGGTATAAACTTGGACAAAGCCTTGCATCTTGAGTGTCCTCCCCGTGTTCGCCCGTGGTCACAGGCAAAGAAAGTCCGCGCACATATTTTCCGGGTCGTGCGCCAAAGAGCATCCTGCCCCGGAACAGGGTGAAAGGAAGACTAATAGATAATCGACGGATAACAGTCAACCGCTTTTCGTTGAACCTTCGGGCCTGGTCGTAAATAACTCCGACCCGATTGCGCTTGGATTTGGGTCGGATTGGGTTGTGGCGACCAGTGCAAAACCGCAGGCATAGCAGTGCTGACGTCAAGGGTTTTGTGATTGAGCCGCAGCCAAAGACGGCCCAAAGATGCGATGCCGGATGTTCAAGGTATTGGTTTCCAGGCCTTCAGGGAAAGCTGTGGCAATGGTGCCACGTGGTACAGCGGCGACAGTCGAAAAAAGGAGATGACTGCATTCCCGGAATATACGATTTTTTATCTAAAAAACCGTATTTCTTCAAGATATTGTTGATGAAATTGTGAAAAAATGGTTCCCTTTTTCCGATATTGGCTTCTTTAGGCAATGCCCCCTTACCAGGAGAAATACTATGAAAAAATCAGATAACCATGGAATTGTTTCCCCCTCACTTTGTTGCGCTGTCCTTGTCGGTCTTGCCTGTGTCCTGCCGGTGCAACCAGTTCATGCAGACGATGACCTCAGGGCCGGTGTGGTCATCCAGGTTCCCTTCGGCTTGGGTTCAAGTTTTCCGTCCTTTGATCCCGACAAGATTCGTCTCGGTCTGACCTGCCAGTATGCCGATGTCGAAGAGGATAAATATACACATTATTATATTGATGAGGAATGGGAAGCCACGCATAAAGATGGCGGCAATCAGGTCTATGGGCTTGAGGGCAACATCTTTGTTGAGGTTTTTAATAATTTTAACGGCTCAGCGGAATTGCTCGGATTTTACGGCGGCAATGACATCCAGGGTGCCGTGGGGGCAGGCTACAGCTTTTCCGATAAATTTTTCCTTGATGTCAAGGCCATGTTCCCTTATTCCGAAATCGGGGTACGGTTCATGAACCAGCCGGAAATCTATGGCGGGGTTAAGACCTTGGGTAGTTTCGATCCGAAACGAAAGTCCCATTCTGTTTATACAATAACGCCTCCAGATTGACTGCGCTCTTCCTGATGCAATGAGCTGAAACAGGTAGTGGCCATGTGCAGTGGCCATTACCTGCCCTTCCTCTGTAAGCGCCTCGAGCGTATCTTTTTCCCCCGTTCCCACCCCTTCCATCACCTTCCTTTTTTTCTCTTCCTCTCACCCCCAGAATATTCAAGAGCCTTTCCCCTGGTTTGTACACAGCCATCACCCCTGTCAACATGGCAACAATCCAATTGCAGACCAACACGATCTGTCGCAATAAAAACCGTTGCAAGAGAGAGTTCAGGGAAGACGGCGCAACAGGCTGATCGCATGCATTTTGGCATGGAATGCCACGCAACGGAGGACCTCCCCCCTGTGAACAAAGACCGATATGGGAGTACCGTCTGATTTTCCCCACACGGGAAAGGTTGAGGCTTCCTGTTTTGGGGTGGAACTCTGTATGTGTCTGTTTTTTATGTGATAAAGTGAAAGTATAAACAACGAAAATTATTTTCTCCGTTTACACTTTTCCGAAACCATGGAATGGGAAGGGGTTACTGAATTTTGATGCCTTCTAAGATGAAAAATAGAGCATTGGAGAGCTTTGTTGAATAATGGAGAGGTATGTGCAGATAACATCTTGTTGGCAACCTGTTGATAACTTTTGTGGTTGTCAATTAACATATTGATATAACTTGGTATAATTTAAAAATTTTCATTTTTTACGTCGTTCTCGCCAGTTGCATCTCCCTGCCCTCGGAAACTCTATCGGTTGCAAGCGCTTCCTGAGTGTGCATAAGCATCTTGTTTGCAGTGCGAAATCAGCTCATACTGCTTTTGACCGTTGCCCGGTTTTTTTAGTAGATCAAACCCCAGTCACACGGCCGGATTGTTTCTTGGTCTTAGGAAAGAACTTCTGAAATGAATAAAGGGAACGTATATGTTGTGGAATGCGATCAAAACATCTCTCCACGGAGCCTTAACGGAAAGCGAATTTGGTCTGTGGATTAAACCGCTGGAATGTCGGCGACAGGAAAAACAGATGCTTGAGCTTGTGGGGCCAGATCGGTTTTTCTGTGCCTGGGTTGAAGATCGCTATCTTACCCTTATTCGCCGTACCGCCGAAGAATTGGGTGCGGTTACCAAGGTGCAGCTGAACGTCGCCGAAACCCGGCCTGCGCAAGTTGAAAGCAACCAGCGCGGGCAACTCCGGCTTCCCGGGGTCGCCACGGGTGGTGCCCGTTTACGTTCGCTTCATCCAGCCTTCACCTTTGAACAGTTCATGGTCGGCGAATCGAATTTGTTGGCCCGTTCCGCTTGCCAGGCGCTGGCAACCGGCGATTCGACCTTCGGCAATTGCCTTTTTATGAACAGTTCAACCGGACTGGGCAAGAGCCATCTCACCCAGGCCGTGGTTCATCAGGTGTTGCGCTCCGCGCCCTCCACCCGTTTGCATTATCTCACCGCCCAGCAATTTTCCGCGGAGATGGTCAAGGGGATCCGCTCCAATGCCATGGAGCAATTTTCGAAAAAATATGTCAATGATTGCGACATGCTGCTGGTAGAGGATATCCATACCTTGACCGGCAAGAATAAAACCCAGGAAGAGCTCAACACCATCCTCGATTATTTGATTAAATCGGGACGACGGGTGATTTTGACTTCAGCCGTGGCTCCGAACAAAATCGTCGGCATTGACGATGACTTCCGCAGCCGGATGACCTCGGGGCTGGTCACCGGGATCGAATCCCCTGATTATGCGACCAGATCCCGGATCATCCGCCATAAACTCCAGCTGCACGGGTTGGGTACGGATGAAGACCTGGTGGGTTTCTTAGCGGAAAAACTGCAAGGCGATATCCGGCGGATGGAAAGTGCCATTATCGGCATCAAAGCCAAATCCTGCCTGCACAATACCCCTGCGGATCTGAGCATCGCCAGAGAAGTGATCTATGGACTCCTCGGCACCACCGCCGAAATCACCGGTGAATCCATCCGTGATCTCATCGGCAGCCAGTTCAGAGTCAGCGTCGAGGATCTGCGCAGCCGTTCAAGGAAACGCTCGATCACCTTTCCCCGGCAGATGGCCATGTACCTCACCCGGAAATATACCGATAAATCATTGGCCGATATCGGCAATATGTATAACCGCGACCACTCCACGGTCCTGTATGCCATCAAGGTTATTACCAAGGACATGTCCCGGGAGACGTCGGTTCGGGAACAGGTGGACTTGCTCTGCTCCAAGTTGAAGAAATAGCATTGCCGTCTGCAGTCTGTTGGTTACCCGGCTAACAGACTGCAGATGCACGGAATCTTTCCTGTTTTCTAGAAATAAACCCCCTTCACCTCGTTTTCCTCCCGCGCTGCTGCCTGGGTGCAGATCCTGAGCGCAATCCGCCGGGCCTCCTTGGTCATGTCGTTGATACCGATGCCCTTCCAGCCGAAACCGCAGAGGTGCAGCGTGGAACAGGCAGCATGAACAGCTTGCCGCCACGCCAGCAGGCCGGTGTATCCTTCCTCCGGCTGGGGGATGCCGGATCGGGGACGGAGTACCGCTGTAAAGCAGGGCGGTTCACGCAATTCCATCAGCTGTCCGAGATCGCGGCAGACCGAATCGATCATCTCCTCATCACTGAGCTCAAGGCGTTCCGGATGGCGGCGACCACCGACCAGGGCCTCCATCAGCTGGTGACCGGCAGGCGCGCGTCCGGGGAACATGTGGGAGGAGAACAGGGCCCCCAGGGTAAAACGCTGTTCCTGCTCCGGGGCGAGATAGCCAAAGCCGAAGGGGATGCTGGCACTGCCGTTGAACCCGAGAAGAACCGTGGCGAGGCGGGCCTCCGGGATTGCGGGCAGCGGCGGCGGCATGCCCGGCAAAGCTTGGGTCAGCAATTGCAGGCTCTGGTTCACCGGCAGGGCCAGGACGAGATGACGGCAGGTGACCTCCCCCTGTTCTGCCCGCACCCGCCAGCCGCCGTTTTCCGGTAAGACTTCATGGACGCCGTTGCCGTAGGCAAGGCTGTCCTTCTTCACAAGAGCGGCCGCCAACCGCTGCGGCAGCATCGCCATGCCCTCTGTGAAACTGGTCATGGCCGGTAATCCTTTCTTTTTTTCTTTTCGTCTTGCCCTGCGCATCGTCCCGATAACACCGCGGATGATTGATCCGTGTTGCTGCTCCAGTTCCCGGGCCCCCGGCATGACCCCGTCAATTTTCAGTCGGGCGATATCACCGGCATAGGTGCCGGTATACACCGCATCGGCAAAAGGGAGCAGGGCTTTGCCGAACCGGTGCGCCGTCCATTCCGCCACCGAAGGCTCTCCTGCCAAGGGGCTTTTCCAGAGATCGGCCAGTATCCGCAGTTTGGCGCTCCAGGGAATGAGTGGCTCCCGCAGTATCTGCAGCGGTTTTTGCGGAATGCACCGCAGTTTGCCGTCCAGGCAGACGTAGCGGACAAAGGTGCCCAGCGGTGCCGTGGTGATTTCCGCTTCCAACCCGGCCAGACGGATCAGCGCTCTGCTTTCCTCGCAGTTGTCAAGAAAGCCATGCGGCCCCCATTCAGCCCTGTAGCCGGACTCGTTGAAGGTGGCGATTGCTCCTCCGGGCTGTTGCGATTTTTCAAGGACAAGCAGTTGCAGCTCCGGCTGCTGCTGATGGAGAAAGGCAGCGGTGCTCAGGCCGGAAAGGCCGGCACCGACGATGCATACGTCATAGCTTGATGGTTTCATGGGGTTTCCATTGTTGCTGTATTTGCCGCTAACAGGCGGTCTTAGGTTATCTTGACACACTCTTGATCGTGCTTACCATTTTGCCCGAATAAATGAAAGAGGCTTCAGCCCTCCCGCAGTTGTCCGGAAAATCTCGAGTTTCCGGTCCGATACATTACCAATATGAATAAAAAAGAGGAACAGACTCATGACAGAAGCACAGGTTGAAACCAAGCAGTTTCAGGCGGAGACCAGAAAGGTCCTGGATATCGTCATTAACTCGCTCTACACCGAACGCGATATTTTTGTCCGTGAACTGGTTTCCAATGCCGCCGACGCCTTGGAAAAATTCCGGCATCAGAGCCTGGTGGAAAAAATTGAATTCGACGCGCATGTGCCCCTGGAAATTACCATTGACTGCGACGATAAAAAGCACACCCTCACCCTTACCGATAGCGGAATCGGTATGACTCGGGAGGAGTTGGAAACCAATCTCGGCACCATCGCCCATTCGGGATCGCAGCATTTTTTCGAGCAGCTGGCCGAGGCCGCCAAAAAAGACGTCAACCTTATCGGTCAGTTCGGCGTCGGTTTTTATTCCGCCTTCATGGCTGCCAAGAAGGTACGGGTGCAGACCCGTTCCTGGAACGGCGAGGAAGGATTTGAATGGGCCTCGGATGGCGGCGGCACCTACACCATCAGCCCGTGCCCGGGATTGCACCGTGGCACCAAAATTATCCTTGAGCTCAAGGACGATGCCCAGACCTATGCCTCCAAATTCACCATCGAACGGATCATCCAGCAATATTCCACCTTTGTGCCCTTTCCGGTCAAGGTTGAGGGCAAAACGGTTAACACGGTTCAGGCCATCTGGTCCCGATCCAAGTCTGAAATCACGGAAGAGGAATATACCGAATTTTATAAATTTATCGGCAATGCCGCCGACGAACCGATGTTTCGGCTCCACTTTTCCGCTGACGCGCCTCTGTCCATCAATGCCTTGGTCTATGTGCCCAAGGAGAACTTCGAGGTCCTGGGTATGGGGCGGATGCAGCCCGGGGTCAATCTCTACTGTCAGAAGGTGCTGATCGATCAGCACAGCGAAAATATCCTGCCCGAATGGCTGCGGTTTCTTAAAGGTGTGGTCGATTCCGAAGACCTGCCGCTCAACATCTCCCGGCAGTCGCTGCAGGATAACGCCCTGGTTTCCAAATTGCGCAAGGTCCTGACCAAACGGTTTATCAAATTTCTCGGTGAAGAGGCGGAGCGTGATCCGGGCAAATATCTTGAATTCTGGAAAACCTTCGGCATTTTCATCAAAGAGGGCGTGACCTCGGATTACGAGCACAGAAACGAACTGGGCAAGCTGCTTCGTTTTGAATCTTCGGCCAGCGAACCCGGCACCATGATCTCGTTGGACGACTATGTCGGGCGGATGCGGGAAGGCCAGGATAAGATTTATTATATCAACGGCCCGAGCCGAGTCGCCGTCGAGTACGGTCCGTATGTTGAAATGTTCAAGAAACGGGGCGTGGAGATTTTTTATACCCTGGAGCCCATCGACGATTTTGTTCTTAACCATCTGAGCGAATACGACGGCAAAAAATTGGTCTCCGCCGACCGGGCGGATCTTCATCTTCCCGAATCGACCGAAAGCACGACCGAGCCGGAGAACAAAGAGGGCGGTGAGTCCCTGGATGAGGGAGTGGTCAAACAGCTCTGCCTGTGGATGAAGGAAATCCTCGGTGAACGGGTACAGGAGGTCAAGGCCTCCAGCCGTCTGGTGGACAGCCCAGCCATGATCGTCAATGTCGACGGCTTTATGACCTCCTCCATGGAGCGGGTTCTCAAGGCTTCGGGCCAGAACGAGGCCTTTGGCATGGGCATGAAAAAAGATATGGAGATCAATGCCGCCAGCCCGCTGATCAAAAAACTGGCATCGCTGCGCGAAAGCGATGCGCCCTTTGCCGGCGACGTGGTGGAACAGCTGTACGACAACGCCATGATCCAGGCCGGATTGGTGATCGATCCGATGGAGATGGTACGGCGCAACTACCGTATCCTCGAACGGGCGGCCGGCGAGCCGTCATCAGCCGTCTGATCTGCCCGGGTTTCGGCTGCCGTCATCCGGCGGCAGCCGTTCCGGGAGTGCTGATCGGGGGTGTAAAACCTCGGTTTTGGGTTGCATTTCTTACAGCGAGAGAGTCTTGCCTTGAAAAAAGGTTGTGTTCACGATATAGGAACATAACCTTTTTTTTTATTAGTTCGGATTGTTTCTGGAGGGAATTCGATGCGTTCAACCCTGTTAGTGTGCGTTGCGGCACTTTTTTTGTTTAGCGGCTGTTATTCCAAGCAGGTCAGGCATCTTGCCTCGGATGCTGTTTTGATCAAACCAGGACAATCAACGGTTAAAGATGTGCAGAAATATCTGGGAGAGCCCAACGGACGGCGGGAGGTTGCGCCTGGGGTGACCGAATATGTCTATTATGAAGACCGGCCCGGAATGTTTGGTAATATGCCGGTTCTCGGGCCTATGATCGGTCCGGACGGCTATGAGATGATCATCGTCACCCTCGACAAGGATATGGTCAGTAACTGCGAATTCCGCAATTTCAACGAGGCGGATCACAAGTGGGTTGAAGATTATACCTGGGAAGAGGTCAAGTGAGTCCACCATCGACCTTTGATATCAACCGGGAGCGGATGATTGAAGAGCAACTGGTGCCCCGGGGGATTACCGATCCGAAAATTTTGAATGCCATGCGTCTCGTCCCAAGGCATCTCTTTGTCGAAGATGCCATGCAGGCTCATGTTTATGGTGATTTCCCCCTGCCCATCGGCAACGGCCAAACCATTTCACAACCGTACATCGTGGCCCTTATGACCCAGGCCCTGCAGCTTACCGGCTCGGAAAAAATTTTGGAGATCGGTACGGGCTCCGGATACCATGCGGCGATTCTTTCCCGTCTCTGTCAAAAGGTGTTCACCGTAGAACGGATCGACGGTCTGGTGGGGAGGGCGCGGAAGGTGTTTGACCGGCTCCGTTACCATAATATTATGTCGCGTATTGACGATGGTACGGTCGGCTGGCCTGCAGAGGCACCTTTTGACTGCATCGTGGTGACCGCAGGTGGTCCGCGCATTCCCGAGCCGCTTCTGGTCCAGCTTGCCGATCCCGGTCGACTGGTCATGCCGGTGGGTGGTCAGGATGTGCAGGACCTGCAGGTGGTGGAAAAACGGGACGGCAATATTACCGTTCAAACCATCGAACAGGTTCGATTTGTTGATTTGATCGGCGCCCACGGCTGGCCGAACTGATTCGAATTCCCGAATCTCCCCGCCGGACTTTCAGGGTCCGCATCGTTGCCTTTCGTTTTTTTTTCCGATTTATCGGGAAAGCCTATTTTTTCTGAAGTTCAACCGCTCCATTGAAAAAATTTCTTTTCCGTCGGCGGAGAAGAAAGAGGCAAAATATTTGTTTTAATTCCATCGGTTACGCCCCATGTCATTTCTCAACAGCGAAGCCTTACTCGATTTGCTCATCCAGGAGCAGGTGCTCACCGATGAGCAGCGGCAGCTGATCGTCCTGCAGAAAGGCAGGCAGCGGCAGAAATTGCTGAAACAGAGGGGGAGTCGCAAGCAGATTGATGGGGCGCAACAGGACAAAAGTGCGCCCGATCTGGTTGATGTCATCGTTTCGCTCGGTCTGGAGTCCGGTGGTGCCGGAAAAGTACCCCTGACCGAGGAGATGATTATGCGGGCCGTTAGCCATGGCCTTGCTATCCCCTTTAAAAAACTCGACCCGCTGGAACTGGATATGAATATCGTCACCAAGACGATTCCCCGTTCCTTTGCCATCAACCACCTGATTCTCCCTTTTGAATTGAAAAACGGCGTCCTTGAAGTGGTGACCTATCACCCGGATAACGACCTGGTGCTGGAGGATATTGAACGCGCTAACCAGGTAAAGGTGCGACCCTACCTGTCGACCCGAACCGATATCATGAAAATTTTGGCCGAGTTCTTCGGGTTTCAACACTCCATCTCCGCAGCTGAAACCCAATTCGCTCCCACCGGAACCGGCAGCACCGTTGATATCGGCAATCTTGAACAGTATGTGCGACTGGCCACGACCAAGGAATTAAGCTCCACCAATCAGCACATCAAGGCGGCGGTGAATCATCTTTTCAGCTATGCTCTGGAGCAACGGGCCAGTGATATCCACATCGAGCCCAAGCGGGATATCTGTCTGGTCCGATTCCGCATTGACGGCATTCTTCATACGATTTACAAATTGCCCAAAGCGGTTCACTCGGCCATTACCTCGCGGATCAAGAGTCTGGCTCGCATGGATATCGCCGAGAAACGACGGCCGCAGGACGGTCGGATCAAGATCGGCCGCCGGGAGGAGGACAAGGCTGCCGAGCTGCGCGTCTCCACAGTGCCGGTCGCCTTTGGCGAAAAAACGGTCATGCGGATCCTTAATCCAGATGTGATCTTTCAACGCATCGATAATCTGGGGTTTTCCCGAAGAGATCGAGTGGTCTACAACACCTTCATGACCTCGAACCATGGGATTGTCCTGGTGACCGGGCCGACCGGCAGCGGCAAGTCGACCACGCTCTACTCCACGCTCAAACAAATCGCCTCGCCGGAAACGAACATCATCACCGTGGAAGATCCGGTGGAAATGGTGCATGAGGAATTCAATCAGATCGCGGTCCAATCCCAGATCGACGTTACCTTTTCCACCATCCTGCGCAATATTCTTCGCCAGGATCCGGACGTCATCATGATCGGCGAAATTCGCGATCTAGAAACCGCCACCCATGCGGTTCAGGCGGCTCTCACCGGACACCTGGTTTTTTCCACCCTGCATACCAATGACGCAGTCTCAACGATCATTCGTCTCCAGGACCTGGGACTGGAACCCTTTCTGATCGCCTCGACCCTGCTCGGCGCTCTGGCCCAGCGGCTGGTGCGGCGCATCTGCCCGCACTGTGCCGAGCCGTATGCCGTTGACGCGGACGGCCTCCGCAAACTTGGCTTCCCGGTCACCGGCGGCGACACGGTTACTCTCAAACGAGGCAAGGGCTGTCTGCAGTGCCGCAACACCGGTTACCTGGGGCGTCTCGGTATTTTTGAGCTCTTCCCGATGTCGGAGCAAATGAAGAAACTGATCGCCGCCAGGGCCAATGACTCTGATTTGCGTAAAGTCGCCATCAGGGAAGGGATGACCACCTTGCGGGAAGATGCCTGGCGTAAGGTGCAGGCAGGGTTGACCACGGTGGAAGAAGCCCTTAGGGTGACAGGGGAAATGGAGGCAAATTGATTTTTTTTTTCGGTGGTGGCGTTGTTAGTAAATTTTAATCGGGCGGGATGATCGAAAGATATGAGTGGAAAACAGGCAACAGGGCAAAAAATTGTCAGTAAAAATAAAAAAGCATTTCATGACTACCACATCGATCAGACCTTCGAGGCCGGGATCGTGCTCAACGGACCGGAAGTCAAATCCCTGAGGGCGGGCAAGGTCAACCTTCGCGATGGCTATGCCCAGCTTAGGGACGGTGAGGTTTTTCTCTACAATGTTCATATCTCACCCTACTCGTACGCCACTCAAATCAACCAAGATCCACTTCGTGTCCGTAAACTGCTGATGCATCGGCGCGAGATCCGCAAGCTGATCGGTAAGCTCCATGAAAAAGGCGTTGCGCTTATCCCCCTCAAGATATACTTTATATCCAATGGCAAGGCGAAAGTGGAACTGGCTTTAGCCCGCGGTAAAAAACTCTATGATAAACGCGCTGCTCTTAAGGAAAAGGATTCCAATCGCGAAATGGAGCGGAATATGCGCCGCGAGGACTGATTGTACATTCTTTTCGAACAGAAAAGAGATTAACTCAACACCCTGAGTTTATAAAAACACGGGGGCGAAACGGATTCGACGGGGATATTGAAGCTTAATGTTGCATGCCGAGTTTCTGTCAGCTCGTAAAAATGACGGAATTTAAATATAATCGCAGACGATTATAATTACGCACTGGCAGCGTAAGCTGCTGTGCCGTTCCACCGGTCTTTGCCTGTAAGACCGGACTCGGGGCGTCGACTCAACAGGCTGGTTGTTCGTGAGTGCCTGGTACGCGAACGATAAGATTTGTCAGGCTGGCATCCGAATATCCCGGTTCCGGGTGAGACGCGGATGCGAGAACCAATCCTGGAACTAAGCATGTAGATACATAAGGGGAGAGTTTTCGGACCCGGGTTCAACTCCCGGCGCCTCCACCATCATTTTTTAAACAAACCGATCCTGTTGCCGAGTCCGGCATACGGGATCGGTTTTTTGCTACTATAAAGTAGCGACTTACGCCGAATAGTGCGTTCTGCTGAACGCTCCGCAATCACTCCCGTTTCGGGAAATTTCCTTCTACTCTCTTCTCTGTAGCCACTTTCTTCTCCGTTTTCTCAGCTTCTGCATTGGGCTCAAGTCCAGTGGGATTGGGGTTACTTAAAGCCTGCTCCTGCTCCGCCATTTCCGCCTGATACTGCCGAAACGCCTTGGCAATTCCGTCAAACAAGTCATTAATATCCATCAGATTCTCCTATGTTCGGGTTTCTCTGCACCTTACATACCGGAGAAGCAGAGAACCTGTCTGGAACCAGCGATCTACTTCCCAGCCAAAATCATCGGCATAAAAGTCGACACAATCAGCGGCTGAAATCCAGCCACTGACCTCTTTTTTCCTTCTTGAAACCTGATGCATATCAGGTGGATTTTCTTCTATTTTTTTTCTTTGCAGTTTCTTTTTTTACTTCTTCCAATGCCGCTATCCACCAGTTATTCTGTAAGATGTAATAACGGCACAAAAAAAGCTTTATAGAGGACCTCTTGTTTTTTCGCACCTGCCAACTGAAATTGGAAAGCAACCTACAAGCTGGGCCACGAAGATTTCCACTTCCTTGCCGACAAGCTTCCTTTGCCAACAGCCATTCATTTGCAGCACGTTAGAAATTCCAAGAGATGAACCTGTGAAGCTGAATTAAGGAGATCTGATATCGGGTAGGTATCAAGCAGTATCTTCCTTCATAGAAAACAGACCGCATGGCTTTTTTTGAACCTAAGCCCATGGATGGAAGATTTCGCCTTTTTGAAAATATGGCTGGTTTTTAATCGACGATTTTGGCTGGTTTCCCAACCGTTGATTACAGTTATCCGCACCATGATTGCCACGCTCCAGAAATGGGCGGACAAAGCAAAGGATGAGTACGGCAAACGTCATCATCTTAGATCCATCGAATCACTGGCCAGCCAGATCAAGGACGCCAAGCTGTTTGAAAAAACGCGCATCGCGTCATGGGAAAAGCTAAATTCTGCAGCGCTGATTGATATCGCCCAGGTCTACCTGGAAAGCGGAGATGTTGAAACGGCCCATTCCTGGCTGAAGAAAATTCCTGAAGGCGAAACTTATCAGGCATACGAGCGGGATAAGCTGCTGGAGGAGATCTATCAGAAGCAGGGCGATACTGAAAAACTGACGGAGCTTCTGTTCCAGAAATTCAGGTCCCATCATTCCACTGACACATTGCAGGCGCTTCTGGATGTGATCGGTCATGATAAGCGGGATGAAGTCGTTGCTGATGAGGTGAAGGTGATTCTCAAAGCCGACAGACTCCGGGAATCAGATGCGGAATTCCTGATTGCAGTCGGAAAGATAGATGAAGCCGAACTATATCTCCTCAAACGTGCCGACCAGCTTGATGGCAACCATTACGGCAGCCTGCTCTCTCTGGCTGAAGCTATGGAGGCAGCAAATCGCTATCTTGTCACCAGCCTGATGTACCGCAGTCTGCTTATCTCCATTCTGGAACGTGGGTACACCAAAGCATATCCCCATGGTATCCGCAGTTACATGGAATGGTCCGGTGGCGACTTTGACAGAGAAAGATTTGATACCAACTCGGTCAACTGGGAAATGATGAAATACCTCCGCTGGTCCAGGGATAGGTATCAAAACTGGGGAGATGTTTAATGAAGAAGGTATTTTCTGACAGCATACTCGAGAAAGATTCAGTTATCCGAAAATTCCGGATAACTGCCGTGAATGGTAAACACGATATAGAGCAAAAAGCAACTGTTAAGAACGGCTTAATAGTTCAAGGTTATGGAAACAGGCATTACGGGAGAATAAGCGAAAGAGGCGTAATGCATGAATATATTTAATCCTAAATTCACCATCACCAACCGCATGACGGCTGCGATTACGCAGATTGAACGGGCGCGTGGTTTTCTGGAAGCGGCACGATTGTCGGACGACTGGGTGCGGGATATGGGGGCGGAAGCGTTGATCAAAGAGGCGCATCATACAACCCACATCGAAGGCACGCACCTCACTCTGGATCAGGCGGAACGACTTTGGCGCGGCGAAGCCGTTCCTGAAGCCGATCCGGATGATGCGCGGGAGCTGCTCAATTATCGCTCGGCTTTTGAATTTGTTTCCGATTGTCTGGATAGCTGCGACCCAATCACCGAAGGGCTGATCCGTGAGATCCACCGCAAACTGGTGGAAGGCGTGCGCGGTGGCAAAGCCGATCCCGGCAATTACCGCAGAATTCAGAACTATGTGGCCAATTCTTCCACCGGTGACGTTATTTACACACCGCCGTCAGCAGTAGAGGTGCCGATTATGATGTCGGAAATGGTCAAATGGCTCAATGCTGACCTTGAAATACATCCGGTACTAATCAGCGGCATTGCCCAGTTTCAGTTGGTGCACATTCACCCATTTCTCGATGGAAATGGCCGAACGTCACGCCTACTATCGACGCTCTGCCTCTATAAAGCCGGATATGATTTCAAGCGGCTTTTCACCATCAGTGAATACTACGACCGCGACCGTCCGACTTTCTACAAAAAGATCCAGAGCGTCCGTGAAAACGGCATGGATATGACCGGCTGGCTCGACTACTTCATCACCGGCCTTGAAACCCAGATGATCGAGGTCAAAGAGCGTGGCGAGCAGGTTATCCGCCGGGATGTTCTGGTACAAAAGCACAGCCTGAATGAGCGCCAAAGCAAAGCTCTTGGTTACCTGCTGCAAAACGGGAAACTCACCATTCAGGACTTTGAAGGTATCTGCCCCGATGTAAATCGACGCAGCCTCCAACGCGACCTCAAAGGAATGTTGGATAAGGAGCTGATTGCCAGTGAGGGTGCAACCCATCATCAGGAATACAGGCTTGTCTGAATATTTGCGACAACTTCATGACAAAGTTTGCGACAACATTCGCGACATCGGTACTTTCAGACTCTGGCTTGTAGAGTGTTTTACAGGGTGTTCAAGCGGGAATCGAATTGGCATCCGTTCTATGTTTCGTAAAAAAATGCAGAGGATTGCGCATGGAAACATTTAACGGAGATTGTAAATGATAAAAGAAACCTACAACAAATTTAAAGCCATCATTAAAGGCGTTTCTGACGATACGACCAAGGATCTTCTTCTGAACCTGCAAAAGTCGCTGGAATACTGTATGGAGGAAAATTCTGTTTTACGGGAGGTTCTCAGGGATGATTTCCATTGCAAAAAAGTTAAACTCTCAAACCAGCAGAAAAAGCGACTGTCTCAGAAGGCGATCTCCTTGGACAAACATGCCTTGGAAGACGTTGTCGGAATATTCAAACCGGAAACCATTCTTGGCTGGCACCGAAACCTGGTTGGCCAGAAGTATGACAGCTCAAAAAGTTCACCTGAAAACAAGCGCGGCCCCAAACCAGTTCCGCAGGAGTATGTCGATGCCATTCTGAAATTTGCGAAGCGGAATCCATCATGGGGCTACAAACGCATTGCCTCCACCATGGAGTATCTGGGAATGAAGGTTTCCGCCTCCACGGTTAAACGGGTGCTGGATGACTATGGGATTATTCCAGATCCGGAGCTGAAGAAGCGTATCGATTGGGAGCGTTTCATTTCATCACACATGGATATATTGGCGGCCACCGACTTTTTCACCGTGGAAGTCATGACGCCAACAGCTTTGCTCAGGTATATGGTTCTGTTTTTCATTGATATCAAAACCCGCAAGGTGGAGCTGGCGGGTATCGCACATGCTCCTGACGGTAAATGGATGGCACAGATGGCGAGAAACCAAACCGATGCCTTCGACGGTTTTCTTCTGGGTAAAAAATATCTGATTCATGATCGGGACCCACTCTACACAAAGCAGTTTGATGCCATCATGGAAGGCTCCGGTGTCAAAATTAAGCGTTTACCAGCATTCATGCCCGTGATGAATTCCTTTGCGGAGTCCTTCGTGAAAAGCATTAAGACTGAGTGTATCAACAAGATGATTGTCACCAGCGAAAAGCAGCTTCGCTACATTGTGAAAGAGTACATTGAGCATTATAACCATGAACGCCCACACCGGGGGCTGGGTAGAAAGATGATTGAGCCATATCCACAGGATGAAAAAGGAGAGATTGTTGAGTTCAACCGATTGGGCGGTTTGCTGCGCTCCTACCGGCGGGTTTCCACTCTTCAGGCGGCAGCATAGCAATTATGGAACCCTCCCATACAGGCCGGAATGTAGCGCAAGAAACAGGAAGTATGGTTAAACAGATTTCTCGGCAAAAACAGAGGGACGCGTTGTTTTGGCAAGTCCGGTTAGAGTGTTGTGCAAACCATGATTACTAAAAACTTGGAACCCTCCAGGTATTTCCCATCTGGCCGGAGAGGAAATTTCCTTCGAAAACATTCCATTTCCGGAAAGCTTCAAAAGCAAGCTGCAGGAAGACGTCAAGGAAGGCATGACCATCCGCTTTCTCGCTTCGCCGACAAACGAGCGGTTTATCATTACGCGGAAAGCCGGTGAACTGATTGCTAAAAAGCTGGTCACATTTCATTCAAGAAGCGACGGAACCGAAGCCAAGTTTG
This sequence comes from uncultured Desulfobulbus sp., assembly GCA_963666685.2. Lineage (GTDB taxonomy): Bacteria > Desulfobacterota > Desulfobulbia > Desulfobulbales > Desulfobulbaceae > Desulfobulbus. The sequence continues at coordinate 3,052,881 of CAXXHZ010000003.1, read as the reverse complement.
ATATCCGCCAGGAATCGGATGGCTCTCAAAGGGTGATTGACCTGCTACCGGCATTTCTCGAAGTATCGGCCACCAGTTCCAAGAAAGTGTATGTCATCGATGAGGTTGACCGCAGCCTGCATTCCCTGCTGACACGGCAACTCATCGAAGCATATCTGGCGAACTGCAGCACTGACAGCCGGGCACAATTGCTGATAACCACCCATGATGTTCTTCTGATGGATCAGGGACTTTTCCGGCGGGATGAAATGTGGGTTGCTGAAAGGAACCGCAAAGGCAGCTCCGAGCTTCTTTCATTCAGCGACTATAAGGATGTCCGGTATGACAAGGATATCCGTAAAAGCTATCTCCAAGGAAGGTTGGGAGGTGTGCCCAGAATCCTTTTGAGTAACGCCCTGAAAAATCGAAGGGAGGATGACTGATGCCTCCCAAGAGAAGAAAATTCAGTCGGCCGCTGGGTGAACGCCGTTATCGGAAGATCTTCATATTGGCTGTTGAAGGCATTAAAACGGAGCCTCAGTACTTTGCTGTTTTCAACGATCAGAATTCAGTGATCAGGGTGAATTGTCTCAAAGGCAAACACGACAGCTCGCCGCCTCAGGTGCTTGCCAGAATGGAAAACCACCTGAAAAAGGAAGGTTTGAAAAAGTCGGATGAAGCATGGCTGGTTGTCGACAAGGACCAATGGACTGACGACAACTGTCACAGCTGCATCAATGGTCCCAGCAGGCTGATAATTATGGATTTGCACTCAGTAATCCCAAATTTGAATTCTGGCTCCTTCTGCATTTCGAGGATGGCGGTGGCGTAAGCAGTTCCCAGATATGCTCCCAAAAACTGGAGCGCCATCTTCCTGGTTATGATAAAGGCATCGATGTCAGGAAAATATCGGACACGATGATTGCCGATGCCATCAGGAGAGCCAGACAACGGGACAACCCGCCCTGCGGTGACTGGCCGCGCACCACAGGGACGACCGTCTACAAACTGGTTGAAAGCATACTGGAATCTCACAGAAATCAATAACGGGTGCTGATTAATCGGTTCGGTTATAGCCGTCTTTCACTGCCTGCTCCATGGCCAAGAGTTCTTCATCGGTCAGGAAGTCAAAGTGAGTGGATCTTTTTCTTGCGGAAAGGCTACTGTTGTTCTGCAGGCACAACTGGATGAACAAGTCGATCAGGCGGTCAGGCATATCAATGATGTCCTGTATCGCCTTCTTGGTATTGTCGTAGTTGGCCAGAAAGCTGAGCTCTTCCACAAGCTCTTCTTCGATCGTTTTGGTTACAAACTCGTACAAGGCTTCTGACTGAGCGGTCATATCCATATACTGATACCAGCATGCCGTATCGTTCTCGACGGTCATTTGCCCCATTTCATCCAACCGATAATCGATGAGTTGCAACAAGGGTCGAGAGAACGCTTCCAGTGATACATCATAGTCCGCCGGATTTTTGAGCATGACAGCTGAAACCGGGAACATGAGTCCGCGTGGTACCAGTTTCTGCAGCAACAGGATGTTGTGTATCAGAAACCGATGGATTCGCCCGTTCCCATCTTCAAACGGATGCAGGAACACAAACCCATAGGCGACGGTCGCCGCATGAATGACCGGGGATACATTTCCCGCTTTCATCCGCTTATGGGAGTCGAACAATCCCTCCATGAGGCTTTGCAGATCATCGGGTTTTGGACAAATGAAATGTATGATCTCTTTTTGATAGGCAACCGTCTGTCCGACATAATTCTGACTCACCCGAAAGTCGCTATCCTTGAAACGCGGATCAACGATGCGGTTCTGCAGCTCTATCAATTTTTCCTTTTCACAGAAGTCTTCCTTTTCAGCAAGCTCCAGCGATGTGATGAATTTTTCAGTTCTGGAGGCGTTGGGCTTGATGTGCTCAATTTCAAAGGATGACTTTGTTTCCTTGTTGTAGAGGTAGCTCAGTGCCCGGCGAAGCAGTTCCGGTGGATATGCGGTGACGATATCCTCGCACCTTTTGCGCAGGTCGGATGAATCCAGTTTGGCAAGCTTTTCGGTTCGTCTGACGACAGGGCAAAACGATTTGGGACCAAGGAGGTTGTTCACAATGCGGTGGCGTGAAGATTTCTCTCCGTTCTGAACGGTGTAATAATCTTTGGTTTCCAATGCATCGACATAATTTCCGGAAGTCAGGTCATCGACGGGCAGTTGCTTTCCGGTCAGAAACTCATAGAAAAACCAAATCCTCCGAGCATACTTTCCGGTAGGTTTGGATTTGATGTATTCGGTGATCTCATTCTGAGAAGCTTTTTCGAAGATGCGAGCCAGCAGGCCCAGATTGACCCCGTCATATTTCAGCGCGAATTCAAGATGATCACCGACCTTTTCACCGGGCCAGTACCTTATAGGGTAGATGTCCTCTATTGCTCCATCCTGAACCTTCGATCTGTGAGTTCCTGATGAGGACACAAACGAGGTATGCCAATGGGGCATGCCTGTCAGCCCCATCATATCAAGCAGATACGCGTAGCCTGCCGGGCGAGATTCCAAAACGTTTATATCCATGCGGTCTCCTCGTAAAATTGTTATTCTTCTGGTAATATAGTTAGAATTAGGTATTTTATCAACAAAACAGTTATAATTAGGCTGTTGTCTGGTAAAATAATTACGAGCAGGTGTCCAACGTTTAGAAATCGGCATCTGGCTGGCGAAACTGTTACACCGCTGGCAAAACGATTAGGAATTGGCATCTGGACGGTAAAATCATTACAAAGGCCGCCGGTGTAGAAAGACCTTTCTACAATGTAGAATGTCCAAAGAGCACCTTTCTACAGCGCAAGTCGCTGATATTTATGGTGTTACGCGGCAAGCGTAGAAAGTGTGGAAAGATTTCAGAGGTTACTCCCCCTTACTGTTCATTTTTTTTCAAATCATGGGATGAAGGCATGCCTGAAAAAAACGGGCTATGTGTGAGTAATATTTCTATTATCCTGCGGATTAGTCCGGAGGTCACCCATGAGCCTTTTACAAACCATGCTCACGCATCTCGATTCCCCTGAGTGTGAGCCTTCCGAACAAGCTGCTCCGCCTGCTGAAAACGACAGCAGCGCACCGGAGCCCGATCTTTTTGTATCCACCGATCTGGATACCTCACAATTCGAGTGGGCCGTCACGTCCGCCAACGATGTTGAATCGGGCGGCAAAATCTATCGACGTCTCGAGCTGGAGTATTTTGCATGGCTCCGGTCACGCATGCTGGCAGCCCAGTCCGCCTTCAAAGCCGATAAGCTTCCTGAATCAACATGGGAAAGTCTGAAAAGCAGATTCAACCCGCTTCAGGAATACGCGGTCCATAAATTCGGCAAGGAATCTCTACAGCAGGCATCCCGCCAGATCAGCCCACAAAAGTACCAAGCTCCCCGTCATGTCACGGCAAAACCCGAGAAACCTGCAGAACCTCCCAAGAACAACTGGATTTATCCCGGAAATAAATCAATGAATTGCATAGAGCAGGTCAGCTCCGACGCATTGGCCCAGGTTGATGCCATCAAGGAGGAAGCCATGTCCCGAAAATGGTCTGAAGCCAGGTTATACCAGAATCAGGGACGATACCGCTTCCCCTGCGGTCAGGACTACGGACTGGGCAGCTTTGTCGGCGGTGACCGGAAGATCGGTGCCGTGACGGAAAGATATATCGAAATCAACCACAGCCCGGACACCCCGCGTCCCAGCACACTCAGGTTTCACAACCCGGATGTTCCGCAGCCGTGGTTGAAGAAAGTGGAGAGTAACGATGATGACAAACCGGAGATAGCTTTGGGCATCACGAAAAAAGACGAACAGAATCTGGATCGCTGGCACCGAAACGAGGGCCGGACAGACCATGAGCAGGCAAAGAGCAATCGGCCGTGCAAAACGGCTGTCCTGCCGTTTTGTCCCGCTCTACACGGGAGGCAAGCGGGCCATCGTCATGATCATTCATCATCGGCGGATGTGTTCTTCTGCGGACACTGTCATTCACTGTCTTCGACACTGTCTCGCCCAACGAAAACAGGAGCAGCCGAGGCCGCTCCCATCGTCGGGTCCGGAAAGATCAAAGGCGTTCAAGGGCTTCCTCGAGCTGGCCGTCCACGAGGTGGGTGTAGATCTGGGTGGTGGACACGTCCCGGTGCCCAGCAGCACCACGTTCATGGCGCGGTCGCGCAGCGCGGAGAAATCGGTCCGCCCCTTGAGCTCCTTGAGCAGACGTTTTTTTTCGGCGGCAGTCAGGAAGACCGGCAGCTTTCTCGGCAACCGATGCATGCGGAACACCCGGACGGTCTTGGCAATGGTGCGCCCGGCCCGCTCCTTGCCGTCGGGGAGTTTGAGCAGCAGGTCGGACTTGTAGAACTTTCCGACCTGGGGGAGCCGGATCTCGGCGAGCTGGCGATCCGCGCCGAAGAAGGCCTCAACCACGTCGAGGTCCTTCCGGTAGGTGTAAAGGGTCCGCTCTTTCTTTCCGGATTCCCGCAGGTAGCCGATGAAAGCCTCGGCGGCTTGATGCACGGTGCATTTGGTCATGTCGATGTCTCCTTTGTCGGTGGCCCGGTGTGTTCAGGACAGGAACTCGTCCAGCTCCCGCAGCAGTTCCTCGACGTGGCCGAGGGAGCGGACGCTCGCCCAGGTGATGTCCGGCTGCTTCGCGTCCGCTTCCAGCTTGCCGCGAATGCCCTCGATCAGCCGGGTGATGTTCTCCTGCTTTTCTCGGTACGCCTTGAGTGCCTGCTGGTGGTTTCTGTCGTAGGTCATGGCCTGCCTCCGGTTTCGGTTTTCGTGGATGCGGGACCACAGTCCCACGCTGAACTCTTGGGGGCGAATCGGGAAGGTGACTTCTCGCGGTGGTTCAGACGATAACCATCGGCCACGGCATCAACTGACCGTTTGGCAATCTAACGCGACGCGGACATTGAGCATGCACAGTGAAAGACCTCCCCGGTAAGTGGAGGCCTTTGGTGTTTGTAGCGCATCAAAAGGCGAACTTACCCAGGTAGCGAAGGCGAAGAGGCGCTCTGCCTCCGGCGGGGCTCAGACTGAAAGGCTGAAGTTTTCCAACGGGAACCTGGCGAATTGTCGCGTCTTCTATACGGTCTTTTCACTCAATGGGCGGGCCATCATCAGGTGTTAACTCTGTACAATATTGTCTGTTTGGTATACCATAACGAAATTTGATAACTGACCGGAAATAATGAGCATCCCTCTTCTGGCATAATTCGTTTTTTATGTGATAGTATTGACCGATGGGACCTCCAGAGTGATCAAACCCCTGGCGGCTCCCACTCCGGTTGTTCCGGGACAGCGGCGGGTACGGGTGAAACGATGAACCCTGCGACTCCCCGCATGCGCATGTTTGCCGGGCCCAATGGTTCGGGAAAAAGCACGAGCAAGGGGGTTATCGAGCCGGAGTTGCTTGGGGTCTATATCAACCCGGATGACATTGAGAAGGATATCCGCCGCTTCGACTTTTTGGATTTCGCAGCCTATGGCGTGGAAACCACGGCCTATATCTTCGACAACTCCTCGCATGAAAAGGTCTGGGTGGCGGAAATCACCGAAGGGGATGACCTGGAAATGAAGACGGACACCATGCCCCATTGGTTTAAACTGGCGCTGTGGGACAAATTTGTTCCCCCGGAAGAGTTTGCCCGATGGCGACCATCGGCCAGCCTGAACGTACCACCCAGGAACGGGTAATCGCCCTGTTTCGGGACGAGCTCGGTTATCGCTCTCTCGGCGCCTGCACGGACCGGCCCTATAACAGTGGCCGAGGCACACATAGCAACCCCTTCATAGCGTTGAATTGCAGGACATAATTCCAAACCACACTCCCACAAGATTCACCAGCTCGCTGAAGTGGGAGTGTAATGAAAGTGGCCGTTCGGATTATTTGATGGCGAGACATAAATTTAATACCAATGTTCATTAAACCGCGAAGGAATCTGATCGAGTGGGTGCGAAAGCAACTCGTCGGGCCATCTGAGCCAATGGCTGATGGTCCGGACCTCCGTGGCGTTCTGCCTACAGAGCGATTCCCCTGCGGCGCGCTCTACCCGACATCCCAATGGGGAGAAGGAATCGATCCCGCCAGCGAAGACGTGGATGAGTTTGCAGGTTCGTGCGAAGTTACTGGTGAGAGCAGCGCTGAGCCAGCCATCGTGCGGAGATACATTCCACCGTCGTCGTTGGGCTTCTCGTTTTTCATCAAGGGCAGTGATATTCGGTTTCAAGTGTTGTGTCGTGCCGTGGAGTATGAACCTACAGAACGCGATGAACGTGGACGCTATAAGAACGAATGGAAACGTTGCAACCTAGTCTCGGGACAAGGGAACGACGAGGAGTTCTTGAACATTACTTGTCCTGGAAAAGAGCAGCGCCAGAGCTTTTTCAAACTAGCAGACAAAGCGCGCGTAGATGTCCAGTGGCGTAACTTCGTTGATGGCTGGATCGTAACCGTTTCTCTGTGTAATGCGCAGGAGCTTGCTGACAGTGAGACAGGCAGATGGTATGTCTTTGCGCGCGCGGAAAGGACCCTATTCGAGGCCAGTCTCCGATGCGTGATCGACTCCGGCGAAATTGGAGTCTATCCCCGTGTTGATCGTAGCCTGCTCGATCCTGAAGAGCAAGAGATCGAACTTCAGTATGCGCATAGGCATATCTACGCCGTCGGGCATGGTTGTGCCGCTGATTGGGATGTAAAGGATGGCAAGGTCTATGAATTGCGGTCCGATACGATGCCAGTGGTGGAGGTTCCACAGATGACTGCAGACACCGGATCGGGTGGCGAACCTGTGCTGTCACTGGTGCGATTGGCGGAAATCGACAACACATACACAATCCTCCTGCCTTGTTTGGATGCATTCGTGGATGGTTACACCAATTGGGTAACAAGCCAACAAGGGCAGCTCTCTGTCTTGCCGTTTGAGGATCATGAAGCTGGAAACCGTTTGGTCGCCCGCATGAATAGGGCTATCGTGCGCATGCGTTCAGGCCTGCGCCTGCTGAACAGAGATGCACAAGCAAGGCTGGCCTTCGCTCTGGCCAATCGAGCCATGCTTGACCAGATGCGCCAACACGATCGTTTGCAAGGCTCACCCCGTGAAGACAATGCCTATCGGTGGCGTCCGTTCCAGTTGGCTTTCCTGTTGACCACGCTGGAATCCACGGTGAAGGAGGACAGTGAATTCCGAGATACGGTTGATCTGATCTGGTTCCCGACAGGTGGTGGCAAGACGGAAGCTTATCTTGGCTTAATTGCATTCCAAATTGCGCTACGGCGTCTTCGCCATCCCGATACTGGAGGCGGAACAGCTGTTTTGATGCGCTACACCCTTCGCCTGTTGACCCGTGATCAGTTCATACGTGCCACCCGCCTGATCTGTGCGTTGGAGTTGATACGGCGTCAACGCAATGATCTCGGTTCCGTCCCGATTACCATAGGCATGTGGGTGGGAGAAGCCACCAGCCCCAACACCTTTCAGAAAGCAGCTGAACTTGTAAAGAAGGCGATGGCCGCAAGCGAAAAGCCCGAACTGGTGCTCGACCACTGCCCCTGGTGCGGACAGGACTTCGAGGCCGGCCGTAACTACGACAGCACCACGAGGCATTTCCATTTTCTTTGCCGGAATCTGGACTGCGGCTTTGGCGTGACCCCGAATGGCGTACTGCCTTGTAATATCGTTGATGAAGCTTTGTATGACGAACCTCCGACCATGTTGGTCGCAACGGTGGATAAATTTGCGAGGCTGGCCTGGGAAGAGCGTGCGAATAAGTTCTTCGGCGGCATACAGAACCGCCCGCCGGAACTCATCATCCAGGATGAATTGCACCTGATCGCCAGCGCGTTGGGATCGGTGGCTGGTCTATATGAAGCCGCCATCGACACCGTACTTCAATTGCGTGGAGTGTATCCGAAGTACATTGCATCGACCGCCACCATCCGCATGGCAGATCAACAGGTGAAACGACTGTATGGACGTGAAGTCGCCGTGTTCCCGCCGCCGGGGTTGAACTGCGACGATGCTTATTTCGCGCGTACCGTGCCTCTGGAGCAACGACCAGGGCGAATCTATGTGGGCTATCTGGCACCGATGCTGAACCGTCAGCAATGCCTGGCGCCGTTGGCGGCGGCATTGCTGTTGGCCCCGCACGTGCTGTTCGATAGTGATCAACACGAGCGGGAACTGTTGGACGCCTGGTGGACCCAGGTGGTCTATCACGGCAGCCTCAAGGGCGTAGGAAATAGTCACACGGCTTTTGCAAGTGATGTACGCGATTTCATGCAATTGTTGTCTGGCACCATAGATGCACAGTCCGATGAAAGAGAAAATGCGAAGAAACAAGAACGCTCGACGCCCAGCATTGCGCAACTTACCAGCTTACAAACGGCTGCCCAGAATGCAGAGATTTTTTCCCGATTGAGCAGGACGCGCAAAGAGGATGGTTGCCTGGATGCCGTTCTGGCAACCAACATGATCTCGGTCGGGCTCGATGTGGCTCGATTGGCACTGATGATTATCAACGGCCAGCCCTTGACTACGGCGGAATACATTCAGGCTAGCAGCCGCGTCGGGCGCAGCGAGACGCCAGGCGTGGTGTTCGCAAACTACTACCGTGAACAGGCACGCAGCCTGTCTCATTACGAGAGCTTCCGCCCTTACCATGAAGCCTTCTACCGTTTCGTCGAACCTACTAGCGTCACGCCTTATACCTACCAAGCCCGCCTTCGTGCCCTGCCGGCGGCGCTGGTCATCGTGATGCGACACGGTGGGGTTGGATTGTTGAATAACGATGCAGCTTCCAAGTTTGACTCGAACGATTCGCATGTTGCCAAAGCCGTTGCACAATTCAAACGACGTTGCGTACTGTCAGCACCCGATCAGGTTTATGAGGTGAGCGGTCATATCGACGCTCTCATTGCTGATTGGCAGGCTGAGGTCGAACGCTGCCGGTTAGCTCGAAGACAATTGGAGTATCAAGTCCCCGAAACGGACAATGGACGAGATCGCCTGTTGTATAACCATGATGATCGTATTCGCGGCCTGTGGCCGACCCTGCAATCCCTGCGCAATGTCGAAAACACCGCCCTGCTCAAGGCACTATGACCTATGGCCAATGAATTGATTCCCATACGCCTGTCACACCTGCTCGGCCATAGCGGCGTCGGAGCCATCGTGCGAGGGGCAAATGGGCTGGTGATTGTTCAGGACACCCGGCAATGGACTGATCGCTCTGGTCTTTTCGCGGGCAAGCTGATTCCGTATGTGGAGCGCGTGCGTGCCGCGCTGGGACTTGAGGAGCAACTGCGCGAGCCGCCTGTGGCGAAAGAGCTGGCGAATGGCCAGGTAGATGGCACCTGTGTACCGGCGATACGGTTCCCATCCTGGATGCGCTGCCCGGCCTGTGGCACCATGTATCGCTGGCCGTGGCGGAGCGATCAGCCCAATCACGTCCCCCGCTGCAATCAACAGGATTGCAAAAAACACCCTAAGCTGGAGCAGGTGACCTGGGTGCTCGCGCATCCTTCAGGGTACCTTGCTGATGTGCCGTGGCATTTTCTCTCCCATAGGGACGCGCGCGAACCTACTCAGCGCAACTGCAAAGTACAAAATCAATTACGGTTAATTGAGCGTGGCTACGAAGAGCGCATATTACGGTGTGGCGCCTGCGGCGTTGGAACCCGGTTTCGTGGTGATGAACGACTGGGCTTTGGCCAGGGCCGGATGCAGCCATGGACCAAAGACGATCTGGTTCCGCTAATAGAGGCCGGGGAAGATGGCAACAAAGTCGAGGCGCGGGTTCTATCGATCAATGACACACGAGTTTACGCACCAGTTGCGCAGACCGTTCTAGTGATTCCACCGGAATCCCGTGTGCGCAAGGGAACGGTCGTGGATCTGTTATACCGAAATTCTGATGATCGAAGGGCTATAGATGCAGCTCGAATGCCGCTACGAAAAAAAAGCATTAAGAAGGAACTAGCGACTAAATATCGCTGTGACCTTAGTGATATTGATGATGCACTGGCTGATATTGACAGAGGCTATCCCTTATATGGCGAGAACCTTACACCCGGGCAGTTGCGAGAAAGCGAGTTTAAGGCATTTCTGGAGGTGCTGCCCGACCAGCGCGAGGACGAAGACCTGGTGACTCGCAACAGAAGTGATGAGTGGCGTGAACTGGGGATGGCGGTCGACCTGAACACGGATGAGCAGAAAATTGTCCACGCCGTGCGTCACCTTATCCGCGTGGACCGCCTCAAGGCGGTGAAGGTATTCAAGGGCTTTAGCCGCCTGGGAGGAGAGGAGATAGTACCACCGGACATCGTAGGGGAATCCGATTGGTTGCCGGCCATTGAGTTGTACGGAGAGGGCATCTTCCTTGCGCTCGATGAGGAGCGGCTCAAGGAGTGGGAGCAAACACCGGCGGTTGTTTCGCGACTGAATCGACTCCTTCCCCGATTTGCCCAATCCGGTCGTGATGACCCCAATCCGGTGACAACGCGCTTCATGTTATTACATACGTTGTCACACCTGCTGATGCGACAGATCGAGTCCGAAGGTGGCTATCCCGCTGCATCATTGATTGAACGCATCTACTGTGCCAACGCACCCGTACCCATGGCCGGCATCCTCATCCATGTCGCTGTTCCCGACATTGCTGGTTCACTGGGTGGCCTGGCTGAACTGAGTGAACCCCGGCGCTTTCTAGGTATCCTGATTCGAGCACTGGAGCATTCACGCTGGTGTTCGCTTGATCCAGTTTGCAGCGAGCATGAAGGTCAAGGGCCAGGCTTGCTGAATCGTGCTGCCTGCCATGCTTGTGCGCTGGTACCCGAGCCTGCCTGCGAATACGGCAATACTTTGCTGGACCGCGGCTTTGTCAAGGGCGATGCCGCCAACGGGCTGCCTTCATTTTTTGGAGTGACTTGACGATGCCTATTGATCGCACACGCCGATTCACACTACCGGGAATTCATGAGCTTAACAAGGATCAGGATGAGGCGCTGGCGCTGCCGATGGTGGGGCAACACCTGATTATCGGTGGCCCCGGAACTGGTAAGTCAGTGGTGGCGTTGTTACGGGCGCGACGACTCTCGCAGAACGATAAGACCTATCGAACTCTCGTTTACAATCACTTGCTGGATTATTCAAACCGGCATTTGTTTGGTAGTGAACAGCCATTCTCGGCCATGACATGGGAGTCATGGTTTCGCAGTATTATCAGGTATTTTTGTGGGTCTGTTCCAATGCACGAACCCGAGGAATCTGGAGGCTATCGTTCAATAGATTGGGAGGCCGTTGAACAATTGGTTCAATCCTTGGATGAAAGTAAGATCCTGGATCACAGCAACAGATTTTTGGTTGTAGATGAGGGCCAGGATATGCCACCAGCCTTTTATCGAACTCTGACCCAACTCGGGTTCGAGAACTTCTATGTGGCGGCTGACGGAAACCAAGTGATGCACATCGAAAGATGTAGTCCCCCTGATGCTATCAGGGACTGCCTCGCTATCGAAACAAATGACACTCTAGAGCTGAAAATCAACTACCGGAACACCCGCCCCATCGCATTGTTGGCTCGGCATTTTAATCCAAATGACCCAAGCAGTTCGCCGATAGCTATTCCGCTACACACCTCGGGTGCATTGGTACCTGAACTATGGGGTTATGGGAAAGATAACTCACCGACTCTTGCTGAAATTATCGATAGGATACTTCAGCTGAGTGACCGCAATCCATGCAAACTCATTGGAATCATTACTCCGGACAATAAAGTGCGGACGAAATTCAATGAAGCCCTTCGTCATGCCAATCCCAAGCTGGACAATGAAAAACCTTCGATTCAGACCTTTGTTTCCGGCCAGCGGCAATTACCGGACTTTGGTCAAGGCGGCATCATGATCATAAACGCCCAGTCTTGCAAAGGCCTGGAGTTTGATACTGTCATCTTGGCTGATATCGACCAACATCAACCCAAACGCGACCCGTATGCGCTTAAGTCACGGTTTTATGTAATGGTGGCGCGTGCCCGGGAGCAGGTGATTTTGTTACGTACCGGAAATATCTGCCGAATTGTCGAAAGTCTGCTCCCCACTGATTCGACCACCCTTGTTAGGAAAAAGCAATGAACACGACAAACTCAAAGAAAAGAAGTCCCTCGCAGACATGGTATCTGGTCACCAACCATCTGAACTTGCTGTATATGATGGCAGCCGGTCTGGTGATGGAGCCTTCCGGATTTCGTGGAAAGCACTATGTCGATTCGCTGGGTGCCATTCCCGGATGGATACCTTTGTTTCGTAATGATATTCCGGCAAAGGCCCTGGACCAGGCCGTTAGCGAACGAAAGCACCTGCGCCCCTGCGTTGTATCATTTGACCTGTCGGGCGTTTCCGTCCCTGTGCAAGTGTTATCCCGAGAAGGCAAGGTTCGAGATGCCAACTTTCCTAACGTACGTCTTGGGAAGGAAGGGAGAGGCATTCTTGTCCGAGCACCTTTGCCACTGACGTTGTTCTCCAATATTTATTTTCAATCGGATGAAGACCAGCAGATATTCGAGACAGCAGCCAAGGATGTTTCCAATGTGGACTTGAAGCCATATCGTTTTAAAGTTGAAAAATCCTTGTTTCGCAATGGGGGCGACGTTGCCTGGCCGCCGACGCACACAGGCAATCTCCTGCGTCAGAACATCCGTCAAAAGAAATCTGACAATCAACAACCGAAGTTGCCTGGGATGGAGAAGGATATTCAGCACGATTCAGGTGCCCCAATGGATCATCCTCACATCTCTGAGCAGGCTTTGGGTGGACTGCTTGCCATGCTCTATCATTGTGCAAACCGTAGTGAGTTGGGAGTAAAGGTTTTTCAACTGATAACAACGACAGCGCAAGCGGTGGATGCTGTCTCAATTCAAGACCCGGTATTGGCTGAACTTCCAAATTGGTTGAATGGTGGTGGCGTCTCGGCGCATTCAAATACGCCAACCAGACTGTTTTGGGGGAGTGTGAATGCCCTTGCGCAGGAAGAAAACAGCCTGGCACAACCAGTGGATAGGGTTCTGGCGTACCTTGACGCGCAGCTCGCGCAATTGACAGATGAGACATACAAGTCCCGTCTGGAACGATTGATCGAGGACATGCGAGGTATCCTGGGCCTCGGTGGTGGAACGATTACGGATCTTTTCGAGCGCAACAAAGGTTCTCTGTCACGGCCCTTGCTTTTGTTCTGCTTGCGCGAACATTGTAAAGACCTATTGGAATTCTCACACCCTCTCTTGAGCGACGCTGAGTATCTGCTATCAGGCATATTATTTGGAATCAGAGATGGTTGGCTGAGGCTGCCTTGCGAGATGCGCAACCAGGCGTTGTCCACTTATATCATGTCCCGCATGACGGATGTCGCACATCAAAAACAAGGTGACGTTTTTTCTGTTCCCAAAATGCCAAGCCCACAACCGCTACGCGCCTTATTCCCTGCTGGGGGAGAGTCATGGCATCCGATCCAAACGAACGTTGCTATCGAAATTGCCAAAGTCAGCAAGTGGCAGGACTGCACTGAGACGATCATTGCCTCGGCAGACGGTTCTCCTCTAGACGCGCCGAAGCAGGAGAGCGGAAAATTCATTTTTTCTGGGGAAACGACTTCAACGATAAAAATCAAGCGTGAGGTTTTTTTGAAACATCTTGGAGAGTGGCCTCCAATTGACATGGAGTTGGAGGCCAAGGCTAGGAATGATTTGAATTTATTAAGAAAAGATGGAATGGGCCAAGGATGAGGATGATTCCTAGCGAGCCGCTGCACACCAATAGTCGTGCAGAAAAGCGTGTATTTGACCAGTTACGCGCGGCATTCTCTAGGCCGGACCAGAATGGTTGGTTCGCCGTGCATTCACTCAACCTTCCACGTCATGAATACAAGCGGTTTGGAGAAATCGATTTTGTTGTATGTGGGCCGGATGGACTTTTTGTGTTGGAGATTAAAGGCGGCAGAGTATCCTGCCATGATGGCATCTGGGAAACTACGAACCGGTATGGTGAAACTGAGCGATTGCGGGAGTCGCCATTTAAGCAAGCGGAGGGGGCGCTGCATGGTTTGCGGGGAAAGCTTCCCGCTTCTCTCTCCAATGTCCTTGTGGTCGGTTACGGTGTCGTCATGCCGGATGTCGACCGACTTCCCGATAGCGCGGAGTGGGATCGGGAAGTCCTCGCTGACGGTCGGGATTTCAGACAGTTCGGGAAGTGGCTGGAGCGATTTATTAAGCACTGGCGTGTGAAGGATTCTCGAAAGAGTGCCGCTACCCCTTTGCAATTGAAGGTATTGCAGCAACACTTGCGACCTGATTTCGAGGCTGTTGTGCCATTGCATGTTTCTGCCCATGAGGTTGAATTACGCATTGCTCGCCTGACAGAGGATCAGTTGAGGTTGATCGATGTCGTCGAAGCCAATCCGCGGGTAATATGTTCTGGAGGTGCAGGGACAGGAAAAACAATGCTGGCGCTTGAACTGGCGAAGCGATGGGGTGCATCAGGAATTAATACCGCGCTGGCCTGCCATTCCCCCTGGCTCAAGCGGTTCCTGGAACGGAACGCAGTGCCCGGGTTGATCGTCAGCCTGGCTGAGTCTCTTCATGTCGCTGCTAAACGTGCAGGTATTGAAAGATTCGATGCATTGATCGTCGATGAAGGTCAGGACATATTGAACATGGATGCGTTGGCCCATCTGGATAGCTGTTTACATGGTGGCATAAGGGAAGGCCGTTGGTGCTTTTTTCACGATGCCAACAATCAATCCGGCCTGTGCGGCTCCTATGTGCCCGATGCCTATGAGTATCTGGAAAGTATTTGCCCGGTACGAATACCGCTAAAGACGAATTGCCGGAATTCACTGTCGATTCTGCAACGGATACAAGGTGATCTGGACGCTGATGTGGGTAACTCAGGAGTTGGTGATGGACCTGCGGTACGTGAAGTTTGTGTCGCGGACCCAGACAGCGCTATCCAAGCCCTGGAGAAAGAGCTACACGACCTAATGGATGCCGAGGGATTCAACCCGGGAGACATCGTCGTACTTTCGCCTTTACCATTTGTACAGTCTTGGACGTCATCTCTTTCCGGAAATTTGCGAGGTTCAATCTCTGTTCTGGACGATGCTTCACCCCGCAACATACATCGTCATTCCATTGGCTTTGCACAAATTGGCGATTTCAAAGGCCTTGAGAGCGAAGTGATTGTTCTTGTTGATATGCCGAGACCAGGATTAAGGGAAAATCTGCGCTCCTACCACTATGTTGGGATGAGCAGGGCGCGCGCGCTCCTGAGTATGATCTGTTGCTGACTGCACTTGTGGTGGGTGCGTGGCCATGGGCAAGGAAAACGCCCTCAATGCCCCCATAGATCTCCTCCTTAACATTAGATAACAATTGGTCAAAATTAAATCACCAAGGTGCAAGCAGTCAAAAAGATAAAGATCGTGCTGCGGTGTATGACCTGCCTCCCCTTAACCTTTTCTTCCGTATTTCATTGATGCAATCAAATTTTGAAACTGTCGGCCCATGGGAAGATTTCGCCACACCCTCACGGGATATGCGTTTGATAATAGCGATGAATGTCTTGCTCAAATTTCCAGAAAAAATCCAAAGTTATCCGGAGTTGTTTAATTTGAACGCCAACTCCGCCCCGCAGGTTAAAACCGAGATAGAGCAGTTGCATGACCAACTGATAACAGAAAAGAAAATTCAGTATATCCGCAGTAATGGTGAGCCTTGGGAGCTTTCCGTTGCCGATGTTTTAGCACGTAAATCCGCCTTTGAGATGGGATACAACCCCAATGACTGTGTTGAGGTTCGCTGGGGGGCGGAAGCAGGAACAGAGGAATACGCGAGTTGTCACCGATATGCGCCGGCTGCCCAGATCAAACAAATGACTGCGGTGCGCGAATGGTTTCGGGAAGCAAAACGCCCATCGCGATGAGTCGAGTCAGAAACAATTGCTCAGCAGCAGAGGAAAGGGATGTGTGCGATAACGCAAAATGTTAGGTTACGAGAATCATTCGGAGATTAAACAACCAGAGGAAACGCCATGGCTTACTGGCTAATGAAATCGGAACCGGACCTGTTCGGTATCGATGATCTGCAACGGGTGGGCGTGGAACCTTGGAACGGGGTCCGCAACTATCAGGTGCGCAACATGATCCGCGATCAGGTGCGGGTCGATGACCTAGCCTTTTTTTACCACTCAAACTGCATAACTCCAGGTATCGTAGGGATCATGCGCATCCATAGTGCCGGCTATCCTGACCAAACCGCTTTCGACCCGGGACATCGTTACTATGACCCCAAAAGTAATCCGGCCAACCCGCGCTGGTACCAGGTGGATGTTGCCTTTGTGGCCAAATTTGCCGAGGTGATCCCTTTAAGTTGGCTCAAACAGCAACCGCAAATGGCCGATTCCCCCTTGGTGCGACCCGGCAACCGCTTGTCGATCATTCCCCTCATCGAGCAGCAGTGGGCCTTTATCATCCGCCATACGGGAACACTCTTAAAGAGGTGAACAGGTTGCCGAATGAACAATGACCGCAAACAAAAATTGATCGACCTGGGTGCAGAATCTCTCGCGGAAGTTCTGCTGGATCTTGCCGTACATTCAGACGAAGCCGATGACTTGATCGAGCGGCTGATTGCCACTCCGAAAGAGAATGTTCAGCGGTTCAAGAAGAAGCTTTTCAGCCTGAAACGATCAAAGCGTTTTATTGATTGGAGAGGTGCTGCCGGCTTTGCCCGTGAACTTGAAATGTTGCTGCAGGATGTTAAAGCCGGTGTTGACGATCCGCTCACAGGAGTTGATCTTGTTGCGGCGTTTTACGAGGCCGATAATACCATTTTCGAGATGTGTGATGACTCCGGTGGGGATATTGGCGATGTATTCCGCTATGATGCCAAAGAGCTGTTTGTTACGTTTGCCTCCCGTTGTGCTGATAAAGAAACAATCGCAGACATCATTCTGAAGCTGAATCAAAAGGACGACTACGGTATTCGAGATATTTTAATTGATTGTGCCTCAGAATGCCTGCCCGAATCGGTTCTCCGCACAATGATTACCACGCTACAGGGATTGGCTGGTAAAGAAAACGATGATTATGGCAAGCGTCATTATTTGATGCTGATCGAATCATTAGCCCGGCAGATCAAGGATGCAGAATTGTTTGAGAAAACCCGTATCGCTTCCTGGGGAAAACTCTCCACAGCTGCACTTATCGACATCGCCCGGGTCTATCTGGAAAGCGGTAATGTTGAAACGGCCCATTCTTGGCTTAAGAAAATTCCTGAAGGCGAAACCTTTCAGGCATATGAACGGGATGAACTGCTGCGGGAAATTTACCAAGAGCAGGGAGACTCAGGAAAATTAACTGATATTCTGTTCCAAAAATTCAAATCCTATCATTCCACTGACACCTTGCAGGCGCTTCTGGATGTCATCGGTAATGACAGACGAGATGAGGTCATTCGAGATGAAGTTGCTCTAATTCTGGAAGGCCACGCATTCCGGGAGTCGGATGCTGACTTCCTGATTGCAATCGGAAGGGTCGATGAAGCTGAGGAATACCTGCTCAAACGTGCCGACCAGTTGAATGGCGAGTATTACGGCAGCCTGCTCTCTTTGGCTGAGACGATGGAATCGGGAAATCGTTATCTCGTTGCCAGCCTGATCTATCGCAGCCTGTTGCTTTCAATTCTGAAACGCGGCTACCTCAAGGCCTATCCGCATGGCGTCCGCTATTTGAAGAAGCTGGATAAACTGTCCGAGTCCATAACAGATTGGAAAAATAACAATAATCATGGAGCGTTCAAGGAACAGATCATTCAGGCACATGGTCGCAAACGAAGCTTCTGGTCAAAATATGAGGGGGGATGATGAAAAATGATAAAAACAAAGAAATTCAGAAGTCAGAAAAAAAAGAGACTTCCATTTTCAGATTGTCAGCGTACAGGAATATCTTGAGGTGGTGAACATTGAGGTTCAGCAACAGCGCTCGTGCTAGGCGTTCTTGATTAATGCATCTTTATCTCTGTCCATGAATGGATTTTTTCCGCTAACGCTTAAAGGCATCCCGTAGATTATCTTAACATCTTCTCCAAGAACACCCATTTCCAGCAAAGCTCGTCCTACTGAATACATGACTCTGTTATCGACTCTATTGTCCATGGCCACACTTGCCGCAGAGCCAATAGCTATCCCCAGATCGCCCGTGTTGAAAACACAGGGATGGTTAGGATGTTCATTCTTTTCGGCACAATTGGAAAAACCACACATCCCACAGGGAGTCAATCCCAGTGGAATTATTTTTGTTCCAAAAACAACCATTGCTTTGGCCGAGAGAATATTGACCGCGTCCCGTAAGAAGAAATCGGGAAGATTGTCTCGACGAGCCATTTCTTTTAATTTGTTGGATACCTCTATAATGCCGTCTTCTTTCAGCAAAGCGATAACCAAATTATCAATGCCCTTAGCTTTGGGAGCCGTTCTCGCAGCAGTCATCATTTTTCGTGCGACTTCAAATAGGGCTTCATCACGAATTTCTTGTTCATGGAATATCTTCATATAATTCTCCACCTCATAATGTCATTATTTTGAACTACGTTAACTCGATACTCATTTTCTTGCCAAGGAAGTCGGGTGGCCTCGATGGCATGACTGCTGAGCTTCAACCCTACATCACATCCTTTGATAGACACGTACAAAATCAATCCGCATAGCCTGTGGAAAGACGGTCGTATCATCCGGAGAGCCAGGCCACTCTCCACCTACGGCAACATTCAGCAACAAGAAGAAAGGATGATCGAACGGCCAAGAAGTTCCTTTCGGGATCTGATCCTGCACAAGCTCAAAATACAGTTGATTATCCATGTACCAACGAATGACCCCTGGCTGCCAATCTACCGCAAAGATATGGAAGTCATCCTTCAACATCCGCCCTTGCGGCAGAACCTGCATCCCTCCGATGCCGTTCCCCCCTGAATACCCTGGCCCATGAACAGTGCCATGAACAATACGGGGTTCTTTGCCGATATTTTCCATGATATCGATCTCGCCGCAGGCCGGCCAGCCCACTTCGCCAAAGTTTTCCCCGAGCATCCAAAAGGCCGGCCAGATGCCTTGTCCAGCCGGAACCTTGATGCGAGCCTCCACCAATCCGTAGGTAAACGAAAATCGCTTGTGCGTAAGAAGACGGGCAGACGTAAAACGGCCCGGACCGTACCAGCACATGCGTTTTGCCTGGTCTGTTTCCGTTATTGTCCGTGCGGTGAGAATAAGACAACTGTTTCCATCCAGTGCGACATTTTCCGTCTGACCGGTATAGTACTGTAATTCTCTATTTCCCCAACCTTCTCCCCCCTTTTCATGCTTCCATTTTGATGGGTCCGGTGCCGCACCATTCGGCCCCTCAAACTCATCACTCCAGACGAGTTTGAGTGTATCGGAGAGTAGACTTGAAAACGAGGTGTGTGGCGGGGAGGAAGGGAGCATCGGCATAACGTCAATTCACTCAACAGAAGATATTTGGGTTTACAAGAAAGGGCCCATTTTTAATGACAATCGGCTCCTCGTTTTATGCGGATCTGACCCCTTGAAAAATCAAATCCACCTCAAACGACGAGGAGCCGTATTTATCTGCTGATAACCGCAAATGTACCTTTCGTCAGCGAGCACAAATCGGCGGGAGCAAGCTCGAGCTCAAGCCCACGGCGACCAGCACTGACGAAGAGGGTATCATATGCGGTTGCAGAGGCATCGACCACTGTCTCCAGTTTTCTCTTTTGTCCCAAGGGGCTTATCCCGCCCAGCACATATCCGGTCATCTTTTCAGCATCAAGGGCTTGGGCCATTACAGCTTTCTTGGCGTTGAGAGCTTTTGCCAGTAGTTTGAGATCCAAATGATGGGAAACAGGCACAATAGCAACGACAAACTTCTTGTTGTCGATCTCCACCACAAGGGTCTTGAATACTATTGCAGTCTTAATCCGCAACTTTTGAGCGGCTTCCTCGCCATACGATTCTGAGCTGGCATCGTGTTCGTACGCATGAATCCGATAGGGAACCTTGGCTTTTTTGACTGCGGTTATCGCTGGGGTCATGGCATAGTATTGAATCCTTGCGCCTCTTGAGAGGGGAACAGCCCAGGTCACACAATCGTTATCTCGTCGGACCCGGGAGTCAATTTTTCGCCCCCTTCAGCGGTGACACGAAAGGTGTTTTCCACCCCCACCAATCCAATGCCTTCCAATGCCTTTTTGGGCTCCAGGGCAATGACCATGTTTGCCTCCAGGGGAGTATGCACTTTGCCTGCAATGACCGGGAATTCGTCAATAGCTAATCCGATTCCGTGGCCAAGAAAAGGGACCTGATTGCTGCCGAAACCCATGAAGTGTTTCTCAAAGCCACGGGGATGAACGAATGTGTTGAGAACCTCCTCGTATATCTGAGAAGGGATGGCGCCAGGCTTGAGGCGACAGCGGACGGCCTCTTGTATGTCTAGGCAAACCTGATGCGCATCCACCGCCGAAGCGGGCAAAGCGCCAAGGGAGAAGACCCTTGTTTTGTCGGTGAAATACCCTTCATACCCAAACCCGGTATCCACAAATATGGGTTCGCTCCTTGCCAGTTTCTTCTTTCCCCCCACCAGGGGGAAGGCTGGAGAAAGCCCCACCAGACCGCCCGGCCCTATCGAAGCGGTGGGATAGTTTCCTGATTCGCCAAAACTGACGATCCCCAAAAACAGTTCCATTTCATACACGGCGAACCGTGTAATCCCAGTGTAGCCTAACGCCATCATCTTCTTGTGGATCTCGGCCCCGAGCTCCCATTCCGTTATCCCGTCGTGAATCATGGCAGGGATGGCGTCATAGACCATCTCATGCCTTGCCCCGGCTTTGCGGATAAGATCCACTTCGTAGTCGGACTTTACCGCCCGGACCATGCACAAGAGGGCGCTGATATCCGTGAACGTCCCACCTGGGAAGGCCTTGGCCAACGTTTTAAAAACGGCAACGGACAGGGTGGCTTCCGCTACTCCCAGGATGTTGGTGTGCAGGCCAAAATCCGCAAGGGTTGCCTGCAGTTGGCTCAATCCTTTTAAGGGAATAACCCTTTTCAAAGGTGTTTCCAGCAGTGCGCGCTCATAGCTTCGTCTGACCAGGAAGACCGGTTCCCCTTCTGTTGGGATAAAGACAACCCCCTGTTGCATCGTCCCGGTGTAGTAATACATGTTTAATGGATCGAGAATGAGTGCACCATCCTCCGACCTTTCCTGTAAGCGGCGTTGAAGCCTCGAAACACGTTGGGAAATTTCGCGGGCAGGAACAAGTGTATATTGAAATGGGTCTTCTGTACTCAAGGTGAATCCTCGCTCTTTGGGTTCATCGGCAATGGGCACCGAGGACCCGCTTATTGTTGTCCTGGTTCTCTGTGATGGTATCGAAAGAAGTTTTTATTTGCCGATACTCTTCTGCTTCATAAAAACAAAAAATGAGCTGGATTTCAAAGCCTTCCTTTTCACCAGGCTCAAAAGTAACCATTCTACAAGAGAGGGCAAGCGTCTCCCCGCATACTTGCCGCCTTGCTCTCTATCTCTCTTTGATGAGGGGCTGCCGGATTAGGGTACTTTTTCACTGAGTTTTTTCATCAAATGGCCTACCGAATCGCCAAGCTTAAGCCCTGTACAAGGTTGACTGTTTAGTATACCATGGCAAAATTTGATAACTCTTTGGAAAGAAAGAGCATCCCTCTTGGTATCATGGGGATACTCCATTTTTCCTGGCCCTTGCACACGCGACACACGGTATGGCTCTTAAAAAATCCGAACTTTATTCTTCCCTCTGGCAATCCTGCGACGAACTACGTGGCGGCATGGATGCCAGCCAGTACAAAGACTATGTGCTGGTGCTGCTGTTCGTCAAATATGTCAGCGACAAATATGCCGGAGTGCCCTATGCGCCGATCACCATTCCTGCTGGCGCTGGTTTTCAGGACATGGTTGCTCTCAAGGGTAAGCCCGACATCGGCGACCAGATGAATAAAAAAATCATCGGGCCGCTGGCCAATGCCAATAAGCTCTCCGACATGCCGGACTTCAACGATCCGAGCAAGCTGGGCAGCGGCGCGGAGATGGTGGAGCGGCTGACCAATCTGATCGCCATCTTTGAACACAAGGCGCTCGATTTCAGTAAGAACCGCGCCGAGGGCGATGATATCCTTGGCGATGCCTACGAATACCTGATGCGCCATTTCGCCACCGAGAGCGGCAAGAGCAAGGGGCAGTTCTACACCCCCGCCGAGGTCAGCCGCATCATGGCGCAGATCATTGGCATTGGCGAGGCGCAGACGACCAACACCACCACCGTGTATGACCCGACCTGCGGCTCAGGTTCGCTGCTGCTCAAAGTGGGCGACGCAGCTCGAGGTAGGGGCGACCGGCCGGTCGCCCCTACGCTCTACGGCCAGGAGAAGGATGCCGCCACCTCCGGCCTGGCGCGGATGAACATGATTCTGCACAACAACCCCACAGCCCTGATCAAGCAGGGCAACACCCTGGCCAATCCTCTGTTTACCAGCGATGACGGTCAGTTGAAGACCTTTGACTATGTGGTCGCCAATCCGCCTTTCAGCGATAAACGCTGGAGTACCGGCATCGACCCGCTCAATGATCCGCACGAACGTTTCAAACATTTCGGCACGCCACCCGCCAAGCAGGGCGATTACGCCTACCTGCTGCACATCGTCCGCTCGCTGAAGAGTACCGGCAAAGGGGCCTGCATCCTGCCGCACGGCGTCCTGTTTCGCGGCAACGCCGAGGCCGACATCCGCCGGAATCTTATCCGTCGGGGCTATATCAAGGGCATCATCGGTCTGCCGGCCAACCTGTTCTACGGTACCGGCATTCCGGCCTGTATTATCGTTATCGACAAGGAAAATGCCCACACCCGCAAGGGCATTTTTATGATCGACGGCAGCCGCGGCTTTCTCAAGGACGGCAACAAGAACCGCCTGCGCGACTGCGACCTCCATCAGATTGTCGATGTCTTCAACAAGCGGCTGGAGATTGCCAAATACTCGCGCATGGTGGGTGTTGAGGAGATCGAGAAGAACGAGTTCAACCTCAATATCCCGCGCTATATTGACAGCCAGCAGGCCGAGGATATTCAGGACATCGAGGCCCACCTCAAAGGCGGCATCCCCAGTGTGGACGTGGATGCCTTGCAGCCGTATTGGCAGGTCTGCCCGAACCTGCGCCAGACCTTGTTCACAGCCAACCGTCCCGGCTACCTTGATCTGGCTGTCCCCAAGCAGGCCATCAAACCCACCATCTATGACCATCCCGAGTTCGTCGCCTTTATCGAGAGTATGAACACCCTGTTTGCCGACTGGCAGCAGCGCAGCACGGCCACCCTCAAGAACCTGCAAACGGGTTGCCACCCCAAGACCGTCATCGCCCTGCTGGCGGAAGACCTGTTGGCCCACTACGCCGATAAGCCGCTGATTGCTCAATACGACGTTTATCAGCACCTCATGGATTATTGGGCCGCGACCATGCAGGACGATTGCTACCTGATCGCCGCTGATGGCTGGCAGGCCGAGACCTACCGGATTATTGAGAAGGACAAGAAGGGCAAGGAGAAAGATAAGGGCTGGGCCTGCGACCTGGTGCCCAAGCCGCTGATCGTGGCCCGGTATTTCGCCGCGCAGCAGGCGGCTATCCGTGAGCAGGAGGCCGCTCTGGAGAGCGTGGCTGCCGAGATGACCGAGATGGAAGAAGAGCACGGCGGCGAGGAAGGGGCCTTCTCGGAACTGGACAAGGTGAATAAGGCCAACGTTACCGCCCGGCTGAAAGCCATCAAAGGCGACTGGGAGGCCAAGGAAGAGGCGGCTATCCTCAACGCCTGGCTGAAACTCTGCACCCAGGAGACGGATCTCAAGAAAACCGTGAAAGAGGCCGAGGCGGCGCTGGATGCACTGGCCTATGCCCAATACCCCAAACTCAGCATAGAAGAGATCAAGACACTGGTGGCCGAAGACAAATGGCTGGCAACCATCTCTGCCGCCATCCATGGCGAGATGGACCGCATCAGCCAGACGCTCACCCAGCGGGTGAAAGAGTTGGCCGAACGTTATGAGACCCCGATGCCGCAGGCGGCAAGCCGGGTGGCAGCGTTGGAGGAGACCGTAAATGCCCACTTGGAAAGGATGGGATTCTCATGGAACTGACCATTATTCCTGACTATCAAATAGGTGCAACGCTGACGCACTTTTTGAGTTGCCCGCACTCCGTTGCACAAATAAGTCAGACGGCTTCTGACTTTTTGTATGGAGAGAGGTTGTTGCATTATGAGCCGGTTTAACCCTGACATTCACCATCGTCGTTCAGTACGCTTGAAGGGATACGATTATTCGCAGGTTGGTGTGTATTTTGTTACGATTTGTGCCCATAACAGGGAATGCTTGTTCGGTGAGATTGTGGAAATGGTCGGCAAGCAGGAAATGGTTTTGAATGAATTTGGGCAGGTCGTGCAGGATGAATGGGTACGGTCAGCGGAAATTCGTGCAGAAATTGCATTGGGTGAATTTGTAGTCATGCCGAATCATTTTCATGGAATCGTCCGCATCGTCAATGATCGTAGGGGCGACCGGCCGGTCGCCCAGATGCCGGTTGCCACCACGATTCCGGGACCACAACCGAAATCAATCGGTGCATTGTTGGCGGGTTTCAAATCAGCCGTCACCAAACGTATCAACGAAATTCGCAAATCTCCGGGCGTACCGGTATGGCAGCGAAATTATCATGAACATATTATCCGCAACGATGCCGATTACAACCGTATCGCCGAATACGTTGCCGCCAATCCGCAACGATGGATTGAAGACAGATTGCACCCGGACAATTTTATTGTTTCAGAAAGCAATGTTGGTGAAAATGGCAAGGTCGGTGGCAATGGCAACATTGTAGGGGCGACCGGCCGGTCGCCCCTACGGAACGTGCCTCGATTGGGAGGTTGCCATGAGTAACGTCCCGGTTGGCTACAAGCAGACCGAAGTCGGGGTGATTCCGGAGGATTGGGTGGTACGAAATCTAGAAAGTGTTTCAGTCATCTCTCGCCTCGCCGGTGCCGAATATACTTCTGTCTGGGTAGAGACTTCTGATGGTGAGATCACTGCATTACGCGGATTCAATATTGGGAAGGGCAGGATAATCGAAAAGGACTTTGTTCGTATTTCAAATGAGCTTTCTTTGAAGTTGAAACGTTCACGTCTTTGCGCAGGTGATGTTGTTTATCCCTGTGTCGGCTCAATTGGAAACGCGGCTGTGATTACAGAAGATAGCAAGTATCACATTCAACAGAATATTGCTCGAATAACCCCAAATCCAGCTGCTATTAGTTCAAGGTATTTGGCGAACTATCTTATGAGTTTTCTTGGAGAGAGGGAGGTCGGGCGATTTAATGCGAGTTCTAGCCAACCTAGCGTATTGGTTGGTAGTCTGCGTCAATATCGAGTTCCTCTCCCCCCCACCAAAGCCGAACAAGAAGCGATCGCCGAGGCGTTGAGCGATACGGATGCCCTCATCGAATCCCTGGAGCAACTCATCGCCAAAAAACGCCACCTCAAACAAGGCGCCATGCAGGAATTGCTCACCGGCAAAAAGCGCCTGCCGGGGTTTGGCATTGACGATGATGCCGCCATTGTAGGGGCGACCGGCCGGTCGCCCCTACCGAACGTCCCGCATGGGTGGGAGGTGAAGCGGTTGGGGGATGTGTTGAAGGTCCGCCACGGCAAAAGCCAACATAACGTCGAAATTATTGGCGGGAAATATCCAATCCTTGCGAGTGGTGGTGAAATTGGACGGTCTAACAATTACCTCTACGACAAGCCATCGGTTCTCATTGGCAGGAAAGGTACGATTGATGTCCCTCAGTTTGTCGACACCCCGTTTTGGACAATTGACACGCTATTCTTCACAGAGATTGCTCCAGAAGCAGATGCAAAGTTCATTTTTTACAAATTCAACACAATAACTTGGCGTAGTTACAACGAAGCCTCTGGCGTGCCAAGCCTGAGTGCATCAAGAATTGAAAATATCGATTTTAGCTGTCCACCCCAACCCGAGCAAACCGCCATCGCCACCACCCTCTCCGACATGGATGCCGAAATCGGTGCCCTCGAAACCAAACTCGCCAAGACCCGCCAACTCAAGCAGGGCATGATGCACAACCTGCTCACCGGGAGGATTCGCCTGCTATGAAAAAGCGACGTCTCTTCCTCAGCAGTGTGCAGAAGGAATTCGAAGGAGAGCGGCTAGCCCTGCGGGACTATCTGCATGCCGATCCGCTGCTGCGCCGATTCTTCGAGGTGTTCCTCTTTGAGGATCTGCCCGCTTCCGACCGTCGGACGGATCAGGTCTATCTGGCTGAAGTGGCGGTTTGCGATCTCTACGTCGGTCTGTTCGGAGACGCCTATGGATTTGAAGATGCGGCTGGCATTTCTCCGACGGAACAGGAGTTCAATAAAGCCACCGAACTGGGCAAGCCGCGTCTGATTTATGTCAAGGGCGCTGACGACAAACAAAAGCACCCGAAGATGCAGGCGCTCATCCGGCTGGCCTCGCCCCAGTTGATCCGCCGCCGTTTCAGTGACGCGGCGGGTCTGTTGCCGGCGGTGTATGCCTCGCTGATCGGGTATTTGGAAGAGCAGCGGCTGATTCTCAACGGTCCCTTCGATGGGGCGTCCTGCCGGGAGGCATCGCTCAGGGATTTGCGGGAAGCGGACATGAAATTGTTTATCCGTGACGCCCGCGCCTCGCGTGGTTTTCCTTTGAAAGAATCGGCAACCGGCAAGGAACTGCTCACCCACCTGAACCTGCTGGACGGCGGCTTGCCAACCCATGCGGCGATGCTGCTGTTCGGCAAGGAACCGCAACGCTTCCTCCCCTCGTCGGCAATCAAATGCGCCCATTTCCATGGCATCGAGGTTGCCAAGCCGATCCCCTCGTATCAGGTATACAAGGGCACGGTTTTCACCTTGGTGGATCAGGCGGTTGATTTTGTGATGTCGAAGCTGGCGCTCAGCGTCGGCACCCGGGCGGAGAGTGCCCAGGCCCCTGTGGCGTATGAGATCCCGCGGGAGGTGGTGACCGAGGGGATCGTCAATGCCGTCGCCCATCGCGACTACACCAGTAACGGCAGCGTTCAGGTGATGCTCTTTGCCAACCGCCTGGAAATTTGGAATCCCGGCAATCTGCCGTCCTCGTTGACGCTGGAACGATTGCGCGAACCACACGGCTCCGTTCCCCACAATCCACTGTTGGCCGAACCGCTCTACCTGACCAAATACATCGAGCGCATGGGAACGGGTACCGGCGACATGATCCGGCGTTGCCGTCAGGCAGGGCTGCGGGAGCCGGAATTCCGCGTCACCGACGGATTCGTGACCATCATGTACCGGCCCAAGCGGGAAGGCTCAGAGGAAGGAGCGGTCACGACTCCAGCAATGGAGTCATCCGGGTTGGGTGAAAGGTTGGGTGAAAGGTTGGGTGAAAAGTTGGGTGCAACCCGCGCCGCCATCATCCAGGCCATGCAGGATAATCCAAAAGTCACCGCGAAGAGACTGGCGGAAATCCTGGGGATAAGCACAACTGCGGTGGAAAAAAACATTCAGCACCTGAAGACGCAAGGGTATGTGAAGCGCCACGGCCCGGCAAAGGGTGGGCATTGGGAGATTGTGCAGTGAGCGACATCGGCCAGCCAGAACGCGCCACCCTCGAAACCAAGCACGCCAAAACCCGCCAATTTAAGCAAGGCATGATGCACAACCTGCTCACCGGGAGGATTCGTCTGCTATGAAAGAAATCCAGAACATCGAATGGAAGCAGTCATGGCGCGATGCACCTCAAAAAACTGCGGTGAAAACTTCGGTGAAAACTGCGGTGAAAATTCTCCGACTCTTGGCCGCAAACCCCTCCCTGACGCTTGCCGAGGTTGCCGCCGAGATTAAAAAGTCGCTACGTGCCGTTGAACTGGCTAGTTCCAAGCTGGTGAAAGAGGGACGCTTGAGGTATGTCGGTCCGCAAAAAGGCGGCCATTGGGAAGTATCGGAAGGTGATAATGAATAATATCGGTCAACCTGAGAGCACCACCCAGAACCGCGTCATAGCCCTGTTCCGGGACGAACTCCTTTATCGCTACCTCGGCGACTGGACCGACCGCCCCCACAACAGCAACATCGAGGAAGCACTGCTCACCGCCTTTCTCAGCAAAAACGCGTACACCCCGGCCCAGATCAGCAGCGCCCTCCACAAGCTGCGGATCGAGGCGGACAATCCCAATCGCAGTCTCTACGACAACAACAAGGCGGTCTACCAACTGCTGCGCTACGGTGTACCGGTGAAGACCGAAGCGGGTAAGGTCACCGAGACCGTCCATCTCGTGAACTGGAATGAGGCGACAAACAACGATTTTGCCCTTGCCGAGGAGGTCACCCTGCACGGTAACTACGAGCGGCGGCCCGACCTGGTGTTGTATGTCAACGGCATCGCCGTGGGCGTGCTCGA
Source organism: uncultured Desulfobulbus sp. (assembly GCA_963666685.2). Taxonomy (GTDB): domain Bacteria; phylum Desulfobacterota; class Desulfobulbia; order Desulfobulbales; family Desulfobulbaceae; genus Desulfobulbus. The sequence continues at coordinate 3,024,270 of CAXXHZ010000003.1, read as the reverse complement.
ACTGAAAAACAGCCGCATCTCCATTGGCGACGGTATCCGCCAGAACATCTCCAACCAGCAGCCGCAATTCAACGAGTGGTTTTTCAGCACCGTGCAGTTCGTTTTTGCCGGCAATGATTCCGAGGGGCTGCAATACGGAACGATCAGGACCGAGGAGAAGTATTTCCTTAAATGGAAGGAAGACGAGGCCGACAACAGCCGCTTCAAACTGGATAAATATCTGCTCAAGATGTGCAACAAGGAGCGACTGATCGAACTGATGCACGACTTCGTGCTGTTCGACGGTGGCACCAAGAAGCTGCCCCGCGTCCACCAGTATTTCGGCATCAAGGCGGCGCAGGCGCATGTCCACCGCCGTGAGGGCGGCATCATCTGGCACACTCAAGGCAGCGGCAAGAGCATTGTCATGGTGCTGCTGGCCAAGTGGATTTTAGAGAACAAGCCCCAGGCCCGCGTGGTGATCGTTACTGACCGGGACGAACTGGATAAACAGATCGAGGCAGTATTCGTTGCTGCCAGCCATCCCATGACCCGTGCCACCAGCGGCAGCGATCTGATGACTCAGTTGGGCCAGGCCACCCCGCGCCTGCTCTGCTCACTGGTCCACAAGTTTGGCCGGAAGAAGGTGGATGATTTCGAGCAGTTCATCAGGGCACTGGAAGCGCAACCCTGCCCGACGGTGGGTGAGCTTTTTGTATTCGTGGACGAATGCCACCGCACCCAGAGCGGCAAGTTGCACCGGACGATGAAGGCGTTGATGCCCAATGCGGTGTTTATCGGATTCACCGGCACACCGCTCTTGAAACAGGACAAGCAGACCAGTCTGGAGGTGTTCGGCGGTTACATCCATACCTACAAGTTCAGCGAAGGCGTGGAGGATGGGGTGGTGCTCGACCTGATCTATGAGGCGCGGGACATCGACCAGCGGCTGGGCTCGGAGGATAAGATCGACACCTGGTTCGACGTCAAGACCAAGGCGCTGAACGACTGGCAGAAGGCGGCGCTGCGCGAACAGTGGGGCACCTTACAGAAGGTGCTCAGTTCACGGTCGCGCATGGATCGGGTGGTGGAAGACATCATCTTTGATTTCAGCGTCAAGCCGCGTCTCTCCAACCAGCGCGGCAACGCCATCCTGGTAGCCTCCAGCATCTTGGAGGCGTGCAAGTATTTTGAACTGTTCCAGAAGACACCGTTCAAAGGCAAGTGTGCGGTCGTCACCTCCTATAATCCCCAGGCCCGAGACATCACCCTGGAAGATAGCGGTGCCAACACCGAGACGGACAAGGAGTTTATCTACAACACCTACACCGCCCTGCTGCATGACGTGGAACCGCTGCCGGGCAAATCCAAAACCGAGACCTACGAGGACCAGGCCAAGCAGGTGTTTAAGGGGCAACCGGCCAACATGAAGCTGCTGGTGGTGGTGGATAAACTGCTGACCGGTTTCGATGCACCGAGCTGCACCTATCTCTACATCGACAAAAAAATGCAGGACCACGGGCTGTTCCAGGCTATCTGCCGCGTCAACCGCCTGGATGGGGAGGATAAGGACTTCGGCTATATCGTGGACTACAAGGACCTCTTCAAAAAGGTGGAGAACGCCATCACAGTCTATACCTCCGAGCTGGATCACAGCGCCGGTGGCGTCAATCCTGAGATTCTGCTGCAGGATCGCCTGAATAAAGGGCGGGAGAGGCTGGATTCTGCGCTGGAAGCCCTCGCCATGCTCTGCGAACCGGTGGCACCGCCCAAGGGAGAACTGGAGCACATCCACTACTTCTGCGGCAATACCGAGATCCCGGAGGATTTGAAGGCGCACGAAACGCAACGCGCCGCCCTCTACAAGGCGACGGTGGCGCTGGTGCGGGCCTATGCCAATATTGCCGATGAACTGGGCAAGGCCGGGTACAGCGAGGCTGACAGTGCGCGCATCAAAAAGGAGGTGGATAGCGTCCTCAAACTGCGCGAGATCATCCGCAACGCCGCCGGTGAAAATCTGGACCTGAAAGCCTACGAGGCCGACATGCGGCACCTCATCGACACCTATATCGAGGCCGATGCACCCCGGAAGATATCACCCTTCGACACGCTGCCGTTGCTCGACCTGATAGTGAAGACCGGTATCGCCAACGCCATCAATAGTCTGCCGGAGGGACTCAAAGGCAACAAGAACGCTGTTGCCGAGACCATTGAGAACAATGTTCGCAGCAAGATCATCAAGGAACACCTCAATGACCCGGCCTATTACGACAAGATGTCGGCGATTCTGGATGAGATCATCAAATTCCGCAAAGAGCAGGCGGACAGCTACGAGGCGTATCTCAAGCAAATTGCCGAACTGGCAAAAAGCGTGGAAGCAGGGCAGGCCGAGGATACGCCTGAGCAACTGAATACGCCGGGACGGCGGGCGCTCTATAACAATCTGCGGCAAGGGGCTGGTACTGGCAGCCAGATGGGCGTGGCCGAGCCTTCTCCTGCCTATGGGAATGTGGGGGACGCTGCCAAGGAAGCGATGCTGGCTCTGGCTATCAGGATCGACGAGACGGTTAAGCACACGCGACCTGACGGCTGGCGAGGTGTGCAGGCCAAGGAGAATATCATCAAGGCCGCCTTGTATGGGATTTTGCAAGACAAGGCCGAAGTGGAGCGCATCTTTCTCATCATTGCAAAGCAGAAGGAATATTGATGCAGATCCAGCTTGGCGAGATGACTGTGGAAGTGGAGCAAAAAGATATCAAGAATCTGCATCTGAGCGTCTATCCTCCAACTGGCCGTGTGCGCATCGCCGCACCGCTGCGGATGGACCTCGACACCATTCGCGTCTTTGCCATCACCAAGCTCGGTTGGATCAAAAGCCAGCAGAAAAAGCTGCGCGAGCAGGAACGGGAAACGCCGCGCGAGTATCTTGACCGGGAAAGCCATTATCTTTGGGGCAAGCGTTATCTGCTGGCAGTGACCGAAAGCAATCAGCCCCCGCAGGTGCAGCTTCAGCACCGCACCATACTGCTGCAGATCCGGCCTGGAATCGATGCAGAGAAAAAGCAGGAGATAGTTGAGGCCTGGTATCGGGAGCAACTCAGGCAGGCCGTCCCCGCATTGATCGGCAAATGGGAGCCTGTCATTGGGGTTCGAGTGGGTAGGATTTTCGTCCAACGGATGAAGACCCGGTGGGGCAGTTGTAATGCCACCACCAGCAGCATCAGGCTCAACAGCGAACTGGCGAAAAAACCGCCTGAATGCCTGGAATATCTTATTGTGCATGAGATGGTGCATCTCATTGAACCCACGCACAATAGCCGTTTCGTGGCTTTGCTGGACCAATTCATGCCGAATTGGCAGTTGTACCGGGAAGTGCTGAACCGGTTGCCGGTGGCCCATGATCGATGGAAATACTGAAATAAGGAGCGTCGGGCGATCCGGTTCATCAGCACCGGTTTCTTTGTGGCTTTTTTTTTATTTTTGTAGAAAAATATTGGGCCCAAGGAAACTCATGTCGAAAGAAAAAAGGCGGTCCGGCAGTAGGGAAAACTGACGATGAGCGCCTTGGAAATATGACTGAAAGTGGTATCGAAGAAATGCAGCAAATGATCCGGTTGCACTGTTTTGTATAAATGGATGGAAGCACTCCGGAAAAACTCAATGGGAGAAAGCCGTTTGGGTTGTCTATGAATCGAATTCTCAAATTAACTGCTCTCGTTTATATGGTTGCCGTTGGTCTTGCTTTGGCCGAACCAAACGAAAAATCCTGTTGGTATTCGGGAGCCGATGGATTTTCAAAGCATAACGAGTGCTTGGAGTCTCCAGAAAAAGACGTGCTTCGTATCAAACCTTCTCATCTTCGTCGTCTTCAATTCGATGGTGACTTTGCGACTGTTTTAGATGAAAATCATGGATGGTTGTACGTGAACCGAAAGGGACGGGTCGTGGCGGCGCATGTGATGTCAATGGACAACGGCGCGGATTATGTCTGTGACGGGTTTGTTCGATATGAATATGGCGGAAAATGTGGATATGCGACCTTGGATGGTCCTGGGACAATCGTTCCGCGATTTGACGGTTGTATGCCCTTTGACAAGGGAATTGCTCACGTATGTAACGGATGTCGAAGTGAATTGGTTGGTGAGCACCATGAGTATAAAGGCGGCGAATCGTTTTGTATTGACGTGCAAGGAAAGCGGGTTGCTCGTTAATGAGGAGTTTGCATAGGGCTTCATCGACTTTCAATATCAGCATCTGCGTGTCTGCAGCTCCGCCCAATAAGATTGAGCTTGATAACTGGTTCAGCACGTGGAACTGTAATTAAATCAGACAACAAACTCGGCAATACAATGTGAAGAAATCCTTATTTTAGCGGTAGTGCTCATTTCCATGATTATTTTCAACCACGCCGAACCGGATTGGCGCGGTTGCCGTGGGAGTTGGAGAACGGAAAATATAAAATAGGGGCATTTCAAATACAGCAGCAATCTGCATAGAGGAATGAAATGAACAATATTCAAGAAAAAGATTGGGCAGAGGATAGTTGGCATGGGCATACCGGAATAGACAGTTCTTGCGACTACTGCATTGTCAATGAAGAGGTCGAGAAGGCCTCAAAAGACCCGTCAGAGACAGGGGCCGACAAGGAAGGTGGTAACGAACAAGAGTAGCTTTTGCCCCATCGGGGCAGATATCATGCTGAAGCTGCTTAACCTGTTCGGGACAGCCCACGAATACAGTGACTGAATTTTTTCCTGTGGTATCCGGTATGTCTCCCGGCATACCAGCATTTCAAGGACGAATGGTGGCAATTTATTATTTTAACCACCGGCTTTGCCGTGAAAAAAAAATTTTTGATGGTTTAGAAACCAGCAGAGTCTATGTGTCTGATTCGAATACAATATTACCGTAACGCCTTCTTCTTTGGATTGATGTTCCTTGCCAGTGCCCCTGTCGCTTGGGGCGAAGAACTCAGCAGTAACCTCGATCACAAAAAAACGCTGTTTAAATATCTTCAAGGCCAACCCACGGAAGATCAGCTTTTACTGGGGATGGCAACCTTTCATTTTAGTGAAAAAAGCCGAAGGGTTCGTCAATGGAACAATAAGCTCATCGGCCTTCAGTATAAGGATTTTTTTATCTCCACCTTTGAGAATTCCTTTTACAACCAAGCATGGGCCGCTGGCATCGCAAGAAACGTATCCACCTCGGAACTCAATGCCAACTGGGACATGACATTTGGTTATCGTCTTGGCCTTGTCTCCGGGTACAAAGACGGGGAGGCGCCTTTTTCATCCAATTCTCCGCTTGTCCCTCTCGTCGAAGTCTACAATCAGTATTTCTTCAAAAAACACTACGGTGTAGAATTGATGCTCACAACCTCGATTTCCGCCTGTCTGTCTTATCAATTTTGATGAATCTTAGGGGACAGTTGATCGGTCCTATAGCACGACAGTACCGGGGCTTTACATCCAGGGGACTTACACCCCATAAGATCACGCCCATGCCGGGCGTACACAAATCAATAAACCATGAGTATTACAGTTTTTGCAGAAATGAAGTTCTGGTTGTTAATTGTTTGTTCAATGGTGCTTCCTTTTGGCATTTACGGAATCATTCTTGCGAAGAAAGTAATTTCTCGCATGACTGCTCTTCTGTTCGGCATTTCACTTGCTTTGCTGGCCGGAATAGATGTGTTTCTCTTACAGAGTATGGCGACATTAGCAAAGGCCACCCCCTCGCTGGTGGATGACTCCATATTTGTCTCGGAACTCTCTGTGGCTCTCTATCTCTTTCCTGTTCTGTTTGCAGGTATAGGGGTCAATGTTGTTTCTCATATTCTCATCAGCCATCTTTCGTTGGCAGAAAGGCGGTTTGAAAGAGAGCATCCGGATGCTTGATCTCCCACTGAACCTGACCGGAATAAAGCGCGTTCTTAAAGCACCAACAAAAAAGATTGTGTTAAAGCGGATTGCATTGGACGCTACCGGACAACAAAAAACCCGCTATCCTTTGACGGACGCGGGCTAGATACACCTTATACTTTATTGAACTATATGGCGGAGGAGCAGGGATTCGAACCCTGGGTGGGGTTACCCCCACAACGGTTTTCGAGACCGTCCCGTTCAACCGCTCCGGCACTCCTCCGCAGAGGCATATTGATACCGTGTTCTTGCGGGAACGTCAAGAGCACCATCGATCTGTTGACTTTGTAAGTCGCTGTGGTTAAACAAGAGCAACCGTAATGTTCACTAAGGAGCGGCTATGTATACCTCGAAACTGCCATCAAAAATATCCGGATTTTTGTTGTTTCTCTCTGCGCTTTTGATTTTAAGCGGTTGCGCGGCCATGTATGGTTTCAAAGAAGAACCCAAAATTTCCATCGCTGATATCCAAATTCGCGATATTAAGGCACTGGAAGGCATTTTTTTGATTAAGTTACGTGTGCTTAATCCCAATGATGTCTCTCTGGACCTGCATGCGATCAATTGCGACCTGGAAATCGGCGGACGTCATTTCGCCAGTGGTATCACCAACAGCAAGCAAAGCGTTCCGGCCTACGGCACCCAGATTATTGCGGTTACCGTGTATGCCTCAGTGCTGGATATCGTTACCTCTGTGGTCGATCTGATGCATACCGCCGATGCACCTCCGGCGAAGAAAAATCAGGTCCCCTATAATCTGAAGGGAACGATCGGTGTGAGTGTGCATGGGTTTGAGAAAACCATTCCTTTTAAGTCCTCGGGAGAGCTCTCTCTCAAGGGGTTGGTGCTTCCCCGGTAAGGAACTCGCATCTTTTTTTTACACAACCATCCACGGCAGCCTTTGAAAGCACCTTCGTTATCAACGATTCCAGATGTTCGGCCTCTCCACTACCCACATAAAAACCGGGTGTTGTGGAATGATGCCTTTTATGCAATGTAATGATTTGACAGGATCTCCCCGAGAATCTAAAGAGAGCCCTTTTTACCATGGGAACAACAGAGAACAGCATACTCACTGAACAGCAGGGCAATGCGCTTTTGCGCCTGGCGCGACAACGCATCGAAAATCGGTTGATAACCCCTGCCGCCAACCCGGTCGAGACGGAGGAACTCAACGATCCTGCTTTTCTCGAAAAACGAGGGGTTTTCGTTACCCTGCATAAGGGACATGATTTGCGCGGATGCATCGGCAGCCTCGTTGGCCAGGAGAGCATCGTCAATGGCATCAAACACAATGCGATCAGTGCGGCCTTTCATGATTACCGCTTTGAACCGCTGACCGCGACAGAGTTGCCTGACCTCCACGTCGAGATTTCCATCCTGACCGAACCGCAGCCGCTGGCCTACAGGTCCAGCGACGAATTGCCCCGACTGCTGCGGCCTGCGGTGGATGGTGTTATTCTTCAAGGACCGGGAGGCGCGAGTGCCACCTTTCTGCCGCAGGTATGGCAACAACTTCCCGTTCCCGAACAGTTTCTCGGACATCTTTGCCGTAAGGCAGGGCTGACCGAGGATGCCTGGCGATCAGGGACACTGCAAATTCTCACCTACCAGGTGCAATCCTTCGAGGAACCTCGCTAACGCGGTAAAATACTCATGAAAGAACTCTTTTTGCCACCCGAGCTTTCTTGTGAGATAGGGGAAATTTATCAGTCCATGGCTTCGGTCTACGATGAGGTCGCGGAGAATGTCGCTCTGACCTGTCAGGGATGTCCGGACAATTGCTGTGATTCCTATTTCCTCCATTACACCTACAGTGAATGGGCCTATCTGTGGGAGGGGATCAGAGCCCTTGACGATGCCCGACTGGACCGCATCATGCAGCGGGCCAAAGACTATGTGCAACAGAGCCGTCTTTTGCTTGCCAGGGGCGAGCGGCCTCAGCTTATGTGCCCGCTTAACGATCAGGGGCTTTGCGGGTTGTATACCCACCGGCTGATGATCTGCCGGACACATGGTGTCCCGGCGACCCTCACCCGTCCGGACGGACAGCACCTTCGTTTTCCCGGCTGTTTCCGCTGCCAGGAGATTGTCAGCTCCACTTTTGCGACGGAAAGCGATGCTCCGGCCATGGATCGGACCATCCTTTACCAGCGGCTGGCGCAACTGGAAACCCGGTTTCTCGGCGATAGACGGGGACTTCTCCCTAAAATTAAGTTGACCATCGCGGAAATGATCGTGAATGGTCCTCCCAAAGATATCAAAACCAACCGGGACTAAGGTCCTGCCAATAAATAACTTGAACATCCAGCCTCTCCTCTTTGGCTGCGGCTCAACTGTAAAATTCTTGACGTAGCGCTGCTACGCCTGCGGTTTTGCACAGGTCGTGACAATCAAATCCGACCAAAATCCGAGTGCAATGTTGTCCAAGTGATTTGCGCGACCAAGCCCCCTAATCTTTGTTTCGGAAATAATCATGGATACTGCTCTACAACAGGCTCAGCACTCGATCATCGAGGGCAAAAGGATTGATCGGCAGACAGCGCTGCAGCTGCTCTCCAGCCCTCCGCAGGAACTTCACCGGACAGCCGATGGTCTCCGTCGCCATTTTCTGGGCAATCACTTCGATCTCTGTTCCATCATCAATGCCAAAAGCGGCAACTGTACCGAAAATTGTCGGTGGTGCGCTCAGGCGGCCCGGCACCATACCGGCATTGCGACGTACAAGGCGATTGCGGAAGAGGACGCCTTGGCTCAGGCCGGGGATAACGATGAGCACGGGGTCCACCGCATTTCTCTGGTGACCAGCGGCCGCAGCCTTTCCCGGGAGACGACGGCGGAACTGACCCGGCTCTATCAGGGGATGGCCGAGTCTACCTCCATGCAGTTTTGTACCTCCGCCGGTCTTCTCGATCAAGAGACCGCCACCGGCCTCTATGCCGCCGGAGTGCGACGCTATCATTGCAACCTGGAAGCGAGCCGACGTTTTTTCCCGCAGGTCTGTACCTCCCATACCTGGGAGGAAAAGGTCGAGACCCTGCAGTTGGCCAGAAAAACCGGGATGTCGCTCTGTTCCGGCGGTATTATCGGCATGGGCGAGTCCATGGAGGATCGCATCGATATGGCCTTTGAGTTGTGCGAACTTGACGTAAAATCGATTCCGATCAATATCCTCACCCCTATTGCCGGCACGCCGCTCGGCGGGTTGTCGCCCCTGCCCCTTGATGAAGTCCTGACCACGGTGGCCTTGTTCCGCTTCATCAACCCGGAGGCGGTCATCCGTATGGCCGGAGGACGGCAGCAATTGGGAGAAGACCAGTATCAATGCTTTGCCGCCGGAGCCAACGGCGCCATTGTCGGTAACTACCTCACCACTACCGGCGGCGGCATCGCCGAGGACCTCCGCCACCTTGCAGCCATGGGGTTTACCTTTGAACGGCCATAATCCCATGTCGACGGCAGCGTTGCTTCAATTCGACCGGGAACATCTCTGGCATCCCTATACCTCCACCACCGAGCCGCTACCGGTCTATCCGGTGGCCTCGGCCTCAGGGGTACGGATCAGGCTGGCGGACGGACGGGAACTGATCGACGGGATGTCGTCCTGGTGGTGTGCGATCCACGGCTATGCTCATCCGGTGCTCAACCGGGCGGTCCGGGAGCAGAGTGAGCGGATGGCGCATGTCATGTTCGGCGGGTTCACCCACGAACCGGCTGTGGCCCTGGCACGGTTGCTGGTGCAGCTCACACCCGATCCGCTGGATAAAGTCTTTCTCTGCGATTCCGGATCGGTCAGTGTTGAAGTGGCACTGAAGATGGCCCTTCAATTCCAGCAGGCCTCAGGCCGTCCTGGAAAACATCGGGTGGTGACGGTTCGCGGCGGCTACCACGGCGACACCTTTCATGCGATGTCGGTTTGCGATCCGGTCACCGGCATGCATAGCCTGTTTGAGCGCTCATTGCCGCAGCAAATGTTTGTCCCCCGGCCGCGTTGCCGATTCGACGGCGACTGGGACGAACAGGAACTGGAGGAACTGGAACGGTTGCTTGCGGCCCATCATCAGGAACTGGCCGCCCTCATTATTGAGCCGATTGTCCAGGGTGCGGGCGGCATGTGGTTTTATCATCCCGGTTATCTGCAAGGGCTGCGGCGGTTATGCGACCACTACCAGGTCTTGCTGATCTTTGATGAAATTGCCACCGGCTTCGGCCGCACCGGCAAGCTTTTTGCCGCGGAACATGCCGAAGTAGCGCCCGATATCATGTGCGTCGGCAAAGCAATCACCGGCGGCTATATGACGCTGGCCGCCACCTTGGCCACCACCGAAGTGGCCACCACCATCTCCAATGCTCCGCCGGGGGTGTTCATGCACGGCCCGACCTTTATGGGGAATCCGCTCGCCTGCCATGTGGCCTGTGCCTCCATCCAACTGCTGCAAAGCTCTCCCTGGCAGGAGCGGGTGGCTGCCATTGCCCGGCAGTTGTCCGTTGAACTGGAACCGGCCCGTATTCTGCCCGCTGTGGCCGATGTTCGGGTGCTGGGTGCCATTGGGGTGATCGAGACTAGGACTCCGGTCGACATGGCGGTGCTGCAGCGGTTTTTTGTGGACCAAGGGGTCTGGATCCGCCCCTTTGGCCGTCTGCTGTACCTCATGCCACCATTCATTATTGAGCCGGATGAACTTTCCCGATTAACCGCAGCCCTGGTCCGGGCTGCAGCTTCCATGCATTAAAAAAAATCCGCCCGCTGTGTCTTAAACAAGTGGGACATGTACCTTACCGGAATCTATACCCTCGCCAACAAGCAATCGGATGAAACGGGAACTGATCAATAAAAGCGTACTTCTGGCCCTGGTCCTGTGTATCTCGGCCCTCTTTCTCGACATGATTCAGCAATTTCTCATGCCGATATTTATGGCCGGCCTGTTTTCAGCCATGCTCAAACCCGCCCATCGCCGGCTGACGGCCAAAATCGACGGGCGCGCCAATCTCGCTTCGATACTCGTTATCATTGCCATTGTTTTGCTTGTGCTGGCCCCGCTGGGCGTGCTGATCGGGGTGGTCGTCGGTCAGGCAATCAGTGTCAGCCAATCGGTCACGCCCTGGGTGCAGGCCTTTATCAACGAGCCGACTGCGATCACGGCCTACATGGAAAAAATTCCCTATTACCACGAAATTCTCCCCTATCGTGCGGTTATTATCGAAAAAGCCGGTTTGATTGTCGGCAACATCTCCTCCTTTCTTATCAACAGCCTCTCCTCGGTGACCAAACTGACGGTTACAGCGGTGTTCAGCAGTGTGATCATGCTTTATGTCATGTTTTACTTTCTCACCATGGGTGAGGTGCTGCTCTGCAAAATTTTATATTTTTTGCCCCTGCATGACCGCGATGAGCAGCAATTGCTGCGGCGTTTCACCTCGGTGACCGCCGCCACCCTGAAAGGCACGTTGATTATCGGTGCCATACAGGGGTTTATTTGCGGCCTGGCCTTTGCCGTTGCAGGTATTCAGGGACCCGTGTTCTGGGGAACCGTGATGGCGGTGATGTCGATTATTCCGGCCTTCGGCACCGCGATTGTCTGGTTGCCGGCCCTCTGTATCCTGGCCTTGCAGGGTGATTTTATCGGTGTCGGCATCCTGGCGGTTCTTTGCGGCGCGGTGGCCGGAAATCTGGATAATGTGCTGCGCCCCCGCCTGGTCGGCAAGGACACGGAGATGCATGATCTGTTCGTCCTTTTTGGCACCTTGGGTGGTATCAGTATGTTCGGTATTCTGGGAATTATCCTCGGTCCGATCGTAGCTGCCCTGTTTATCACCATCTGGGAGATTTACGGCAGGGCTTTCGAGGCCTACCTGCCCGATGTCGGCCCTCTTTTCGGTTCCGAGGGGTCAACGGATTCGGGAACGGAAACGCCGCCTCCCGCCGCACAGCCGGAGCAGAAGACCTCCATGCCCGAAATCGACGAGCAGGGGGCAGCAGACGACGATCTCCCCCCCCGAAGCTGATTCTTTTTTGCAAGCGAACATGCCGTCGGAGCAGTTTGGAACCGTCTTGGAATATGGGTTCAATTTTCTTGTTTTTTTCTTTGAATTTGAGAATGTTCAAATAAACGAGTCGTTAGGTCGGCACATCCTGTCTTAAAAACGATGGAATGCCTCGCGGCTTTATATCCGAACGAGAACATGTGCCTGGAGATAGAGAATGAGTGAGGTAATCCGTTTGAAAAATACCGGCTTACGCGGGGTGACCGTAGCCGATTCCGCCATCAGTTTTATCGACGGTGAAAAAGGGGTGTTGATCTATCGGGGCTATCGAATCGAAGATCTGGCCGATAATTCCTCTTACATGGAAACCGCCCACCTCTTACTGTACGGCACCTTGCCGGATAAGGAGCAGCTGGCTGGCTTTACGGAGAAAATCAAAGAGGCGCGCCAGATTCCCGACTATGTCTTCGAAAGCATGCGTCATTGGCCGAAAAATGCAAGGCCCATGGACGTTCTTCAGGCCAGCGTTCCCTTACTGGCCATGGCGGAAGAGCAGGCCGATACCGTCGACCGCCAGACCGCTCTCAACCGCTCCATCGGTCTTATTGCCCGGCTGCCCACCCTGGTTGCCGGCTGGCATCGGATTCGGAATAATGAACCGATCTTGGCGCCTGATCCCTCCCTGGACCATGCGGCTAATTTTCTCTGGATGCTGCAGGGCAAACGACCCGATGCGGCGACGGCGCACGATCTCGATGTCTGCCTGATCCTGCATGCCGACCATACCTTCAATGCCTCAACCTTTGCCGCCCGTGAGGTGGTTTCAACCCGGGCCAGCCTTTATGCCGGGGTTGCCGCCGGTTTGGGTGCGCTCTCCGGCAGTCTGCACGGCGGGGCCAACGCCAAGGTCATGGAGATGTTGCTGCAATTGGAAAACGAGCCCGATATCGAGGCCTGGGTTGCGGAGCAGCTGCACCAGGGACAGGTCATCATGGGTATGGGACATGCCGTCTATAAAACCGGCGATCCCCGGGCGGTGTATCTGAAGAAAATGGGGCAGCGACTGGGCGAGCAGACAGGAGGAAAGTGGGCGGTCATATCGCAGAAAATCGAGGAAACGGCCTTGGAGATCTTTGCCCGTCAGGGCAGGACCACCATCCTGCCCAATGTCGATTTCGCCAGCGCACCGGTGTATTACCTGATGGGCATCCCTCTGGATCTGATGACCCCGATTTTTGCCATCTCACGGGTTGCCGGCTGGTGCGCCCATATCATTGAGGAGAAGTTTGCCGATGTCCAGGGAAAACCGGCGCTCTATCGGCCGCAAGCCGAATATGTGGGGGAATATTGCGGATTGATGGGCTGTGAATATTCGCCGTTGGAGAAGCGAAAATGAGGGGGGAGAGGGCACGGGCACGGAAGCGCCCGGCTCATTGATACGATAGCGGAGGGGGATGGGCGGCCTGTTCACCAGGCGATAGGGGTCAGATCCACTTTTTTATCGGCAATCAGGCGCAGGCAGGCGTCGACGCTGGGTGCATGGTAGAAGGTGCCCCTGCCGGAACGGATTTCCTCCATGGCCGTTTCCAGGCCAAGTGAAGGACGATAGGGACGGTGCGAACTCATGGCCTCAACCACGTCAGCCACGGTCAGTATTTTTGCTTCGAGGAGAATTTCATGGTCCGTGAGCCCACGGGGATATCCGGAACCGTCGAGATGTTCGTGGTGCTGATAGACAATGTCGGCCACGGGCCAGGGGAAATGGATATTTTTAAGGATCTCATAACCCACCTCGGTATGACATTTGATGATCGCCCGTTCCTCAGCGGAAAGACGGGAAGGCTTTGCCAGGTATTCCGACGGCAGGGAGAGCTTGCCGATGTCATGAATCATGGCGGCAAAGTGGAGCCCTTCAATTTGTTTTTCAGGCAATCCCAGTTCCCGCGCGATGGCACAGGCCAGTTTGTCGACCCGCATCTGATGACCGGCCGTATAGGGATCCCGTTTTTCCGCTGCCGATGCCAAGGACTTAACGGTTTCCTCCAGGCTTTTATGGAAGTCATCCCGGCTTTTTTTCAAGGCCTCCAAAGCGCTCTTCCGTTCGGAAATATCCCGGGCAATGCCTCTGTATCCCAGTAATTCACCGTTGTCACTGAAGACGGGGATGCCGTTTTTTTCTATGACCACGAGACGGCCATCTTTTGCCTGACAGGTATTTTCAAAGCCGGCGAAAGGTTTTTGGGCAAGGATCAGCTGGTTGAAGATCCGGCCGGTACGCTCCTGTTCTTTGGGCGCGGTCAGGGCAACCAGGTTTTTTCCGATGATTTCCTCCGGCGCAAAACCCAGCAGGTCGTGCACTTTGGGGCTGCTGTAAATGTACACGCCCTCAGGATTGATCTCCCAGATCCAGTCGCTGGTGGTTTCAACCAGGGACCGGAATCGCTCTTTATTTTCCTCCAAGGCCATCAGCAACCGCTCCCTTTCCTCCCAGATGATACGGCGAACCCGATCGGCCAGCACTGTGTGGCGAATGATGTAGAAGGCCAGGAACGAAACGAGGAGTAGGATGACGCTGGCGATCGCGTTGAGCTGTTTGGCAATCAAGCCGATTTCGACATTGACATCGTCGATATAGAGACCGGTACCGATGATCCAGCCCCATGGCTGAAATCCTCTCACATAGGAGAGCTTGGGCACGATTTTTTCGGGGTCGTCCTGCCATTGAAACCGATAACCCACATATCCCGCGCCCTGGGCCTTGACGACCTTGACAAATTCCTCGAGCAGATTTTTTCCTTTCGGATAGCGGACATCGGGCACGGCCTCGCCATGGAGATCGGGCCGGTAGGGGTGCATGACAATAAGGGCATTCATGTCGTTGACCCAGAAATAATCCTTTTGGGCCGGGCCGTAACGGATGTCCCGAAGGATCCTAAGCGCTTCCCGCTGTGCTCGTTCCCGGCTCATCTCACCGGTTTTTTCCATTGTTTCGTAGGACGAGACCACGTCCCAGGCGACGGTATTCAACTCTTTCAGCATTTCTCGCTTTTTAGCGAGCAGATTTTCCTTGAGAGAGGGGAGAATGATGACAAAGGTGGCGGTGACAAACAGCAGGATGGTGAGCAGGGCCGGCAGGGCAATCCTGATGGAAATAGCGTTGGCAAATTTCCGTTTTCTATCCTTCTCCATGCAAGGTACCGGCTCGTCCGTAAGGTTATCTGTAGAAAGAATGCGTTCTGCAGTCAAGGATGGAGGGCTCGGTATGACGCCGCTCGCCAGCCATTCTCCTCTGCACCTTAACGATTGCCGAGGATATCGGCAAGGAATCTTCGTTTCTTTTCCTTAAGTGTCGCGGAAAGGTCCTCTGCCTCGGCTCTGTTTGCCTCTTTAAATTGAGCTTGACTTTCTCTCCCCGATCAGGTCTGCTGGTTCTAGTTTTCAGGTTCCGATGAGGAATAAAGGGGAACTCCGTGAAAATCGGAGACGGGCCCGCCGCTGTAACCGGGGACGAACGCTGCAGATCAGTCACTGACCACAGGTTGGGAAGACGCGGCGGGAGGATGAACCGGGAGTCAGAATACCTGCCTGAAACATGACCGCCTTTCTCCGAGGATATGAGCAAGGGCATCGATACGTGGATTCACCAGGGCATCCTCGGATCATTTTTATGATCCGAGGATTTTTTTTGTCCTTTTGCAAAGCAGAAAGCAAGCCCGCAGAAGGTTTTGCTCTCTGCAATGCTCCTTTGTCGAGGAATGCTTTCTCTCGGAAGAACGACTTCATAGACTGTAACGAAAACTCCGTCAGGTCATGGGGCCTATACCCTTGCCATGTCCGGTATGTCATGTGGTGATACTGTTTGCCGGCAGTATCCTGCAGCGTTTTCATCCTGTGTCCTACGGAATTTTTGTCATTTTGTGCGGGCCGAATTGGCGGAAGTCGTTCTTGCCGGGATTTTTCCAGCTGCCACCTAAAATGCTGTCAAGAAATTGGTGCATTGGAATCAAATGGAGGAAAGAGAAAAATCTTATTATGTCGGCAACCTGTTGCTCAATGCCAACGGGGCGGCGGTAATAAGGCTCCTGCCATTCTGTAACCCCCCCATGGTATCACGTTCCCTCCTTAAGTTCCTCAATCTCTACGGTTTTCCAGCGCCTGCCCCTCTGGGCGGGACATTTTGTTGCTTCGGGCCACCGCTCTTCCTTGCGGAATTTAGTTCCGGTGAAAAGGGAAAAGAAAGGACCGTCTCGGTAATAAATCCTTGTATCCCGGCAGGGCAATAGCAATAATATAAATACAATTCGTTGCGGCAAACGTATCCTTACCTCGTCAAGGAGAGGCATGATGACCGAACCCAAAAATAATTCACTTCAGCATCACATCACTGCGGTTAAGAAGGGTGAGCGTGTCTTTGAAAATGCTTTTCAAAGTGTCAGTCGAATGATCCTGGAAAGAGATATCAACAAGGTCATGGTCAACGGCAAAAGCACCTTTGATTTCACCATTTTTCGCGAAGGCAAGAAACATATCATCGGCATGTATGACGAGATCAACTCTTTTGTCTCGTTTGTCAAGGATGCTTCCCAAGGTGGTTCCTCCAAGGAGATGGCCTTTGTCCTGGTCGGTGAACCCGGTAACGGCAAAACTTTTCTGGTTGAATATCTGTGCAGCCTGTACCGGGAGTTTCTTGCGCTGCCCAAAAACAGGAAATACACCTTTCGTTTCACCAATATCGATCGGATCGGCACCTACGGCAGCATTAAGGTGATTGAATCGCAAACCTATGAAGATCCGATGGTTCTGGCGCTGAATGTGCTTGAGAGTCGTGCGGAGTCATTGAGTTATCTCGCCAAAAAATTTCGCGTCAGTGACAAAATACTGGACCAGTGGTCGGAGAATTACCGGCCTCTCGGGGCCTGTTCCGCCTATATCTGGAACGATATCAGAACGATGGCTGATGGGGATCTTGATGCAATGCTGCAATGTATTGAGATCGTTCCGGTGCCCTTGATTGAGAGCCTGGGAACAGTGACCGGCAAATACCCGGCCAAGGATAAAATCACCTCTTCGGCGGTTGACCTGTTGGGTGAAGAGTCGATCCAGCGGCTGCTGCATATCAGCGATACCAACAACCCGTATCGTTTCGATCTCCGGCGCGGTGCCTTGGCCCGCGTGGCCGGCGGCGGCATTCATTTCAGCGATGAAATTTATAAAAACAAGAAGGATTTGGTGCAGGTCTATCTCGGTATCATCCAGAATCGGAGCATCGAGATCGACGGCTACAAATGGCCCATCGATACCCTGATCATCGCTACCAGCAACAATTCCGAATTCAATCGCTTTCTGGCGGAAAAAGAAGAGGCGCCGATCGTTGATCGTTGCCGGATCTGTTATGTCTCCCACAACACCAATTACCTTCAACAGCACGATCTGACCGCCTACGCCATCGGCAATGAGTCCAAGACCACCCTGACCGGCGACACCATGCATCAGGATCCGAATCTGAACTATGCCACTTCGGTGGCCGTGGTTTTGACCCGCCTGCCCCGCTCGGAAAAACTGACCCCCATTGAAACCATGAAGCTTGCCGCCGGCGAGGTGGCCGGGGAAAAGAGCCTCAAGACCCTGTCCGAGGTGATCGACGGCCTCAATCAGGAGCATGATATCACCAAGCGGTTCGGTCAAAAAGGGCTCGGTCAGCGGAATCTGGGGCGCTCCATGCAGTTGATGCTGGAGAGTTCCGAAACCAATGAAGGGCGTTGCATGTTTGCCTATGATGTTTTCACGGCTCTGGAGCGGGTGATCCTCGACTATGTCTCCGAAGGCGCGGACCGGGCCAAGTTCCTCGACGATCTCAAAATCGCCAAGGGACTCTATCGGGAGCGGATTATGACCGAGATGTTCAATGCCTATATGGACGAGCCGCTGGCCATCCGCAAGGACGTGCTCAACTATGTCAATATGATCATCGGTATCGATGCCGAGAATCTGGGCATGGATCGGATGTGGAAGTACAAGAATCCGCAAACCGGAGAGCTGGTTGCCCTGAAGATCGACGAGCGCTATATCGATTCGGTGGAGGCCTGTCTCGGCTTGAAGATCCGCGAGCAGAAAGACTCCTTCCGCACCTCGATCCGTAAAATCTACGGCCAGAAGATCTCGGTCAACCCGGATTATGATTTTATGGATAATCTTGAACTGGTCAAGGCCGTCACCGATGTCCGCCTCAAATCCGATATTGCCGGGGCCGGCAGCCTTATCGGGGCCTTGGCCAATCGGACCAACGAGGAAAACCAGAAACTCTATGACCGGATGATCGACACCATGCTGCACAAACTCGGGTATTGCACTACCTGTGCCCAGAAAACCATTGAGTATTTCTGTACCCAGGTTGACGAGAATTAAAGCAGGTCCGAGCGCAGAGGCAGATCAGATGGCGGAAACGGCAATGAACAAACTGCGGGAACTCTATCGCAAATTAGAGGCTAGAGGACTGACGTCCGAACAGCGCCAGGTTATTGAGCGGGAGCTGCTGCCGGTAGATTGGGAACAAAAAAAAATACCGCCTGCTCCTGCCCGTTCGTTGTACGAGTACAACGATGCGGAGATCTTGCAGCAGACTGTTCCGTCGCCTATCTCCTCCATGCTTGCCTACCAGACCCTGGATCATCTCCTGCAACGGGATCTGCAGCGGGAAAAGGATGGCTTTCCCCGTAAGATCCGGGTGGGGAAACTGGTTAAACCCGGCCGGGACGGCGATGACAAGGTGGTGGTGATTCCAACGACGGTGGAGGAGAAATTCATCCACGATCAGATTCGAGAGGAAGAAGAAGGCGAGGGGGAAGGGGAGGAGAGCGGCGAAGGCGGGACCGGTGAAGGCGAAGAAGGTGAAGTGATCGGGGAGCAGCCGGTTCACGAGGAACAGGGCGGTGGTGGTGGCGGTCCCGGCCAGGGACAGGGCGGAACCCACGAATTGGAATCAACGGTGTACGATTTAGGCCGTATTCTGACCGAACAGTTTGCCCTGCCCAATCTTAAAGATAAGGGGAAGAAGCGGTCCCTGACCCGGTATGCCTACGATCTGACCGATAAAAATCGCGGATTCGGCCAGGTGCTCGATAAAAAAGCAACCCTCAGGCGGGTGATTCTTACCAATATCGGGCTGCAGCGCCTAGGGAATCCGGAACAGATCAATACCGACAATCTGATCATTTCGCCCCGTGATCGGGTCTACCGCATCCTCTCCAAGGAAAAGGATTATGAATCTCAGGCCGTGGTT
This sequence comes from uncultured Desulfobulbus sp., assembly GCA_963666685.2. Classification (GTDB taxonomy): domain Bacteria; phylum Desulfobacterota; class Desulfobulbia; order Desulfobulbales; family Desulfobulbaceae; genus Desulfobulbus. Next base: position 3,005,103 of record CAXXHZ010000003.1, on the reverse strand, counting down.
TTTTTTGTGCGCGATTATTCCGGGTCCATGGCCGGGAAACCGACCGAACTGGTGGTCAATCAGCATGTCCTGATTTACGCCTGGCTGTCCTATCAGTACCAGAATCAGGTGACCACCCGATTCATCCTCCACGACACCGAGGCTCGAGAGGTGGATAATTTTCGGGCCTATTACAGTATGCAGGTTGCCGGAGGCACCCAGGTTTCCGCTGCCTATCGCCTGGTGAACGAGATCGTTGCCGGGGAAGAGTTGGCCCGTGATTCCAACATCTACGTGTTTCACGGCACCGATGGCGACGATTGGGATACCTATGGCGAGGAGGCCCTGCCGGAATTGGAAAAGATGCTGGTTTATGCCAGCAGAATCGGCATCACCATCGCCGAAAACGGCTTTATCGGTACCAGCAGGAGCGAGGTGGAAAAGTATATCACCAAATCCGGCCTGCTGGAGGAAAAAAAGGAGCTGCTGCGTTTGGATGTGATGTCTAAGGAGAGCACGGAAGCACGGATCATCGAGGGCATCAAACATCTGATTTCTTAAGAGAGGGGAGTGGGGAAGAGTTGCGACCCGCTTCCGGTGGGGATTATGGAACTGATCAGTCAGCACGCCAAAAGAATCATGGAGGGATGTAAAAATCGCGCCCGGGAAGCCGGATTACGCTTTCAGGATGAGACCCTCGAATATATCGTCACCAATCGTGATCTTCTCGAGTTATCGCCAAAAATCATGATTCCGACCCTGTATGACTACTGGGTGCAGGATGTGGAGGTGCTGAGGGAATCCGGACGGTATGAACTCTATCCCAGCAATCCCTACGAAACCGTCATCAATACCCGTCCGCCCATTTCCTATTACAACGACAATAATCCCGACTGGCTCAATGTGATGATTTTTTATCACGTTATCGGGCACATCGATTTTTTCCAAAATAATCTTTTTTTCCGTCATACCTGGAAGTACGATTTTAACAGCCGGGCCTTGGCCGATAAAAGGCTGATTGCCAAGCTCCGTTCCGAGAAAGGGCGATGGGTTGATTATGTCATTGAATTTTCGCGCACCATCGACAATCTGGTGGGCTATTTCGATCTGCTGGCCGATATCGGCCAAGATGAGAGCGCCCGCAATGTGTCGATGCTGGACTATTATTTCGATATTTTTCTCCAGCGCGGCCCCCGATCTTCCGTCAGTGTCTATTCCAGAGAGATTGAGCGCTACAATCAGCTGCTCCGCGATTATCCCGAGGACGGAGAAACCCGCTTTCTCAAAAGTATTATGGAGAAACACTCCGAACTGGAGGCCCTGCACATCAAGAAGGCAAAAGAGAAGAAGACCGTTGGCCGGACTGACCTACTGCAATTTTTGATGGAGTATTCCCCTTTCCTTAACCGTGAGGAAAACCGTTGGATGCTGATGATCATGGAAGTGATTCGTTCCACCTCCCTGTATTTTCAACCGCAGATCCGCACCAAAATTCTCAATGAAGGGTGGGCCAGCTACTGGCATGAACAACTGTTTCTCGGCGATGACCGGATCAAGGGACATGAGGTCGATTTTGCCATTGTCAATGCCAAGGTGACCTCCATGCCCCGGGTCGGTCTCAACCCTTACGCCCTGGGGATGCGACTTTTTCAACACCTGGAGGAAAAGGCCGAAAAGGGCAAGACGGGCCTGGATTATTTCCAGACCGCCGACCAGCATCAGCGCCGCTGCTTTGACCGGGCAACCGGGAAGGGCAGGGAATACATTTTTCATATCCGTGAGAATTACTGTGATTCCATGTTTATCAATAGTTTCCTTGATCAGGATTTTGTCGATCTGCACCGTTTATTCGTGGTCGGCAAGCGCTTGAACAAGGAAAAAATGGCGTGGCAGTATTATGTTCGCAGCCGCAAGGCTGCTGATTACAAGCAGATGGTCGCTGATTCGCTTTATCATCCGCCGCGTATTGAAGTGAAGGTCACTGACGGCGGCATCCTTGAACTTGATCATGTTTTTGAGGGCAAACCCCTGGTCCGGGATTTTATTCAGGGGGTCATGCTGGGGGTTGAATTCCTTTGGGGTGGGGAGGTCCATCTGTTCACCAACGATCCTCTTCCGGTTAAGGCCGACCGGGAGAGTGAGGAGGGGGAAAAGGAAGAAAAACCGAAAAGGACCATGACCTGGAAGCGGTTTCGTTATGCCATGAAAGACCGTTCCTTGACAAGGACACTGGTCGATTGAAATGCGACAACCCGTGGAACACCTGAGGTGAGCGGATGCGAGAATTAACCAAGGCCTTGAATACACTCAGGCAATACAAAGGAAACCGGAGTCGGCAATCCGAACTTTCCTTCTTTGATTTTTTGCAGGAGGTGATTGAGCGGCCTGAACGGAACATCCGCAATGTTGGCCAGGTGTATGCGGATATGGTGCGTTATTTCGTCCACGACGGTGTCGACGAATACCATAACGATCCGGAATCCATTAATTATCTCAACTATGATTGCAGCAAGCTGTTCGTCGAGGGGTCGGACCGGCCTTTTTTTGCGGATCGTCTTTTTGCCAACCGGCTGCTCCGGCATGTCGAGTCCCTGTCGATCGGTGATCAGCAGAATAAGATTTATATTTTCGACGGGCCGCACGGGAGCGGGAAATCGACCTTCCTCAATAATCTGTTGCGGCAATTCGAGCACTATGCCAACACCCCTGAGGGAACCCGGTTCGAGGTGGTTTGGCGATTGCAGGAAGATTCCTCGATCGGCGGTGACCATCGTGGTGTTTCGTTGGCCACAAGACTCTCTCAACTGTTGGGAGAGGAAATATTGAACAAAATCGATGGGATTGATTATTTAGACGAAAAAGAATCGGGCCGTAATGAGAAGATTCTTACTCTGCCCTGTCCCAGCCACGATCACCCGATTCTCCTCATTCCCAAGGAAATCCGGCGTTGTTTCCTTGACGACCTCCTGGAAAACGACCTCTTCAAACAACATCTCTTTACGGAGAAGAAATACGAATGGGTTTTTCGGGATGAACCCTGCACAATCTGTACCTCTTTATATCAGGAGCTGCTGAAGAAATACACGGATCCCCTCAAAGTGTTGGAATGTGTCTCGGCCCGGCCCTATGTCTTTCATCGCAGGTTGGGGAACGGCATTTCGGTTTTTAATCCGGGGGATAAGCGGTCGCAGAACAATGTCATCGGCGATGAGGCGGTGCAGCGCACCCTGAACGGCATGTTTTCCCCGGGAGGGAAGGTCTCCTACATCTATTCCAATTATGCCAAGATCAACAACGGCATTTATGCCCTCATGGATGTGAAATCCCATAATACCGACCGGTTGATGGATCTGCATAACATCATCAGCGACGGGGTCCATAAGGTGGAACATATCGAGGAACGGGTCAATTCGCTGTTTTTTGCCCTGATGAATCCTGAAGACAAAAAGGTACTGACCGATCTTGCCGCCTTCTCAGACAGAATTGAATATGTCAATATTCCCTATGTTCTTGATATAAAAACTGAAATAGAGATTTATCGGGGAGTTTTCGGCGAGCACATCAGTGAGAGTTTTCTCCCCAGGGTTTTGCATAATTTTGCCCGGGTCATCATTGCCACCCGGCTGCGGACCAAATCCGAGGCCATGCTTGAGTGGATACAGGATCCCGACAAGTATGAGCTCTATTGCGACCGCAACCTGCAGTTGCTGAAAATGGAGATTTATACCGGGTATATTCCCGCATGGCTGGCGGAAGAGGATGTGGAGCGATTCACTTCCAAACGGCGGCTCAAGATCATTGCCGAATCCGAGAAGGATGGATGGCAAGGGCTTTCCGGACGCGATTCCATCCGGATGTTCAATGAATTTTATTCTACCTATGTGCGGGAAGATAAATTGATCGATATGTCGATGCTCGGCAAATTCTTCCGTAAATACTGCAAAAAAGACAAAGAGATTCTGCCCATGGGCTTTCTTGATTCTCTGCTGCGTATGTATAACTATGTGGTGCTGCAGTCGGTCAAAGAGTCACTCTACTCTTACAATGAGGAGCAGATTTCCCGGGACATTCAGAATTATATGTTTGCCGTTAATTTTGAACCGGGAACTGTGGAAACCTGCCGGTTTACCAAGGAACGGCTGGAAATCAACGAGACGTTTTTTCAGCGGATCGAATCCCGCCTGATGGTGAAATCCGGTGATGCCGTCGCTTTCAGAAACAGTGTGCAGAAGGCCTATACCAGCACCACCCTCACCCAGGAAATCCTGCGCGACAACCTGGATATTACCGAGACCGCACTCTACCTCCACCTCTACGAACGCTATATCCACACCTTGAAGGATAAGGTCTTGGAACCTTTTGAGGATAATGATAATTTTCGCAGAGCTGTCAAGGAATTCGATCTTGAATCCTTTAAGACCTACGATAAAAAAATTCAAGATGATGTTACTTTTATGATGGAGAACCTCCGGAAGAAATTCGGCTATAGCCGCCAAGGGGCCAAAGAGATCTGCATCTACGTTATCGACAACAATCTAGCTCGGGTTTTCTCCGGTCAGTTGAGCCTCGAACAACTGACACCCTGAAATCGGGACCGGCAAGAGACATGCTGGTCCCTTTCCCTCCTCTTTTTTTATTTCCCCGTAATGATTCGTTTTGTATCGAGAAAGGAAAAGTATTCAGCCGCAGTGGGCAGAATCCCTTTAAGGGCGCTGAGTGCGGTGACTTCGGTGGAGCCCAGGTACACCCGGGCACCATCGCCGAGACGATTATCGAAATTGCGGGTCGAGGTGGACATCACCGTGGCCCCCGGTCTGACCCGGGCCTGATTGCCCATGCAGAGGCTGCAACCGGGGATTTCGACCCGGGCGCCGACCTGTGCAAAGATGCTCAATCCTCCCTCGTGTTGAATTGCATCCCGGTCCATACGCGTTGACGGAGCAATCCATAATCGGCTGGCGGCATAGGGTTCACCCTTGAACAGGCGGGCGGCTGCCTGGAGATGACTGAGATGGGTCATGCAGGAACCGATAAAGGCCTCGTCAATGGGCGTACCCGCCACCTCGCTCAAACAACGGACATCGTCGGGGTCGTTGGGACAAGCCAAAAGCGGTTCGGTGATTGTTGCCAGGTCGATTTCCAGGATGGCCTTGTACTCGGCCTGCTCGTCCCGGTGCAGCAGCTCCGGCTTGGCCAGCCAGGCCTCCAGGGCGGCAATGCGCAACTCCAGGGTGCCGCGATCACCGTAGCCGTCGGCAACCAATTCTTTGAGCAGGGTGACGTTTTTCTCGACATTGGCCACCACCGTCGCCACCGCCAGCTTGACCGTGCAGGCGGCGGCGCTGCGCTCGGCCGAGGCGTCGCTGAGCTCAAAGGCCTCCTCCACCGTGAGATCCTCCACTCCCTCGATCTCGAGAATAGTGCCGGCAAATACATTTTTTTTCCCTTTTTTTGCCACCGTCAGCAAGCCTTTTTGGATGGCTATAAAGGGGATGGCATTGACCATGTCGCGCACCGTGATTCCGGGCTTGCGTTGGCCTTGAAAGCGAACCAACACCGATTCGGGCATTTCCAGCGGCATGAATCCCAAGGCCCCGGCAAAGGCCACCAGGCCGGATCCGGCCGGAAAAGAAATGCCCAGGGGGAAACGGGTATGGGAATCACCTCCCGTGCCGACGGTGTCGGGTACCAGCATTTTGTTGAGCCAGGAATGGATGACCCCGTCGCCCGGTTGCAGCACAACCCCGCCGCAGGCCCGCGTGGTTTCGCCCATGGTCTGCCAGCGTCCCAGGTCCGAGGCCTTGGGGTAGGCCGCGGTATGACAGAATGACTGCATGAACAGATCCGCCTTGAAACGCAGACAGGCCAGTTCGGCAATCTCCTGCATGGTCATGGGACCGGTGGTGTCCTGTGAGCCCACCGTGGTCATCTTCGGATCGCACACCATCCCCGGGACAACGCCGGGAAGTCCGCAGGCCCGGCCAACCATCTTTTGTGCCAGGGTGTAGTGCCGATCGTTCTCGGGTTGTGGGGTGATCGCTTCTTTGAAGAGGGCGGGAAAGGATCGGCCCAGAGCGGCACAGGCTGATCGGGTCAAGTTTTTACCGATGATCAAATTGAGGCGGCCACCGGCCCGATATTCATCCAACAGGGTGAGCGGCGGGGCGTCCAGGGGAATGCGATCGCCGCTTTCGTTGTGCAGCGTCCATTGCTGCAGGTCCAGTGTCAATTGCTCTCCGGTTTGTAACCCCGATACATCGCACTGCACCGCTAAAACACCCGCATCCCGGGCGGTAGCGTAGAATATGGGGGCAATGATCCCCCCGAGGACCAGACCGCCCCGGCGCTTGTTGGGCGTATGAGGAATATCCTCGCCTAAAAGCCAGCTGACCGAATTGATGGCCGACTTTCGCGAGGAACCGGTGCCGATCACATCTCCGGCAAAGGCCACGGTTTTATCGTGCCGACGGAATTCGGCGATGGCTTCGATACCTTCGGGGAAGCGGGTTTTGCCGAAAAAAGTAGCATGCAGCGGGATGTCGGCTCGGGACTGGGCCTGATTACCTGGGGAAAAGTCATCGGTGTTGATTTCCCCTTCAACCTTATAGACGGTACAGTGGATTTGTGCCGGTAGTTCCGGGCTCCCTGTGAACCATTCCGCTGCGGCCCAGGATTCGAGTACGCTCTGTGCCGCCTGATTCTGCTCAGCCAGTGCGACCACCTCGTCAAAGGCCTCATATATTTTCGTCAGGTGCTTCAGGGCCTCGGCCGCCGCTGCAGCCAGGGTATCAATACGAATGAGGCGAAGCAGGGCCGCGACATTATAACCGCCCCCCATTTGGGCCAGCATGCGAATGGCCGCTTTCGGCGGGAAGGAGGCGATAACGACCTGCCCCATGGCCACCTGCTCAAGCCACTGGGCCTTAACCGCCGCCGCCTTGCTGACCCCCGGTTCCACGCGATCGGCAAGCAGCTCGAGAAGCAGCCTGCTTTCATCGTGCCCTTCGGTAAGCAGCAGAATCAATGCCTTAGTTTGTTCAGCGGTCAGGGGAAGAGGCGGCACCTGCAGTGCCGCGCGTTTGGCTGTTTCTTTTCTGTACAGTTCCAGCATGAACCATCCTTTTGCATCGGTTGATGAAAAATACTCCCGAGTTATGCTCGGCCGGAAAAAATACCGATTCTCAGGCAAGCAGTCGGAATCGCTCCCAGAAATCAGGAAACGATTTACCGACACAATCTTCACCGGTAATCTGCACCCCGGGAATACGCAGGCCGGCAACCGCAAAACTCATCGCCATGCGGTGATCATTGTAGGTGGCAATACTTGCCCCGTGGAGGTTGCTGCCGCCGTTTTTTCCGTGGATGATCATTCGCGACGGTTCTTCTTCCACCTCGGCTCCCAGCTTACGCAATTCACAGACCACCGCCGAGAGGCGATCACATTCCTTGATTCGAAGATGGGCGATATTCTTGATCACCGTTGTGCCTTCGGCAAAGGCCGCAACCACCGCCAGGGTCGGGGCCACATCGGGCATATCACCCATATCGACCTCAATTCCTTCAAGCTGTTGGGCGCCGGTAACGGTTATTCCTTTGCCGGTGCGATCAATCCGGCAACCCATCCGCGCCAAATAAGGCAGGAGATTGGTATCTCCCTGCAGGGAAGGAATAGGCACATTGGCAACCGTCACCCTGCCGCCGGTTACTGCGGCGGCGGCCCAGAAATAAGAGGCTCCCGAGGCATCGCCTTCAATGGCATAGGTTCGACCCGTATACCGCCCCTGTGGAATTCTGAAAGCGTTCAGGGCAGGCGCTGCCTCCACCCGGATGCCGAAATCGGCCATCACCGCGAGTGTCATCTCCACATAGGGTCGGGAGAGAATTTCTCCCTGGACCACCAGCTCGGCCGGTGCGGCGGCATAGGGGGCAACCAGGAGCAGGGAAGAGAGATATTGGCTCGATTTTCCTTCCGGAAGAAGGGTCCGGCCCCCGGCAAGGCCCTTGGCCCTGAGGGTTAAGGAGGGCATCCGTTTTGGCCATCACTTTCAATCTCGACCTGCCAGCCCTGCAACGCTTTTATCAGGGGCAGAATCGGTCGTTCGGCCATACGACTGCTGCCGGTGATATGAAACCGGCCTTGACCGAGCGCCGCGACCGAGGTGAGAAATCGGGTGGCGGTTCCGTTGTTGCCCAGAAAGATATCGTTCTCGGGTTCATGGATTCGGCCACCGGTTCCGTGAATGAGCCAGCATTCCGGATTGACGGTGTCACAGGTCACACCCATGGCTTGCAGTGCATCCATGGTATAACGGGTATCTTCACTGGAAAGCGGCCCGATGAGTTCAGAAGTGCCTTCGGCCAGAGCGGCGGCTATCAGCGCCCGCTGGGTCAGACTTTTAGAACCGGGGACCTTGATTGTGGCGTCGATGGTCGGGATAGGTGTAATGGTTATCATGGCGATCTATTACGGTGTGAATACTGAGAGAAAAAGTGGTCGGGCCGTTAGGGTCGGCGGAGGTTGAGTTCCGTCAGTAGGGCATCGCGCATCACGGTGGCGGGGACGTCCTTTCCGGTCCACAGTTTAAATTGCGCGGCTCCCTGGTATTGGAGCATTTTGAGCCCATCCACGGTCCGGCAGCCACGGTCGGCAGCCTCTCGAAGGAGTTGAGTGGCCAGCGGTGCATAGACAATATCCATGACCACGGAAAAATGCGTCAGCAGTTCAGGTCGAATCGGTACAGCGTCCTGATGCGGTGCCATACCCACGGAAGTGGTATTGATCAGGGCGTCGGCCCGCACTGCAGCAAGGTCCTGCGCCGGAACAAAGGGGCAATTGAGCTGTCCCGCCAGTTCACGGCCTTTGGATTCGGTCCGGTTGGTGAGCAGGACCCTGGCTCCGGCCTCGAGCAGACCGAAACCCACCGCCCTGGCCGCGCCTCCGGCACCGATAAGCAGGACCGTGCAACCGGCTGGATCAATTGCTTCCGCAAGGGCCTGATTCGAACCCAGCCAGTCAGTGTTATATCCCTTGCAGGAGATGATGCCGTCGTTATTACGCAGAAACTGGAGGGTATTGACTGCGCCGATTTTGCGGGCCACCGGATCGATCTCGTCAAGGCAGTCGATGATGGCCACCTTGTAGGGCACAGTAACGGAGACACCGACAAAGCCCAAGGCCCGTAATCCCCGAAATGCTTCAATCGGATCGTGCGGTTGCATCGGTATATAGACACCGTTTATGCCAAGGGCGGCAAAAGCGGCGTTATGCATGGCCGGACTCAAGGAATGTTCAACCGGATTGCCGATGATACCGAAAAGTTGGGTTTTGCCGTTAATCATAGGCCTGCTTCAAAAAGAGTAATAAGGGCATGTAACTCTTTTACCGATATTTGTCCGGGGGCGGTTGCCTGCCGGGCGTTGAGGGCTGCATACGTCATAAAGCCACCCAGGTAAAGAGTGGCAAAACGGCTGATTCTTCCCGCTGTGCCCATGGCAAAGGCACTCAGGGGGAAGGAGACGGCTTGTGCCTCCTCTTGCAGCGCGAGAATCCGCAGGGCTTCCTCGGCATTGGCGGCCGTGGTGACCATCTTGCCGATATCAGCCCCACAGGCCATCATCTGCTGAAGGGTCTCCCGGAGTTGTTCACGAGACGGGGTTCCATGGAAATCATGGCTGGAAACAATGACCCGAGCATGATGTGCCTTTGCTTCTTGCAGCACCTGCGCCATCAAGTGGGGCGCGGACCGCAACTCGATGTCGACATACTGTGCACCGGCATGTACCGCCTTGCACAGGAGATCGATCCGATCCTGTTCGCTGCCCGTAAATTGTCCACCTTCCCATATCGGCCGGTTGGTAACCAGTACTGGACAGGAAAGTTCAGCAGTACATTGTTCGATCCGCAGATCCTGCATGCCATCCAGTCGGATCTCGACTACATCGACCAATGGGAGCACCGGTTTCACTGCTGTAAGAATCTCGGCGGCATTGTCTGCTGTTATGGAAACGCAGATACGAGCGGATTGTGCTGTCATGTCTCCCTCCCTGAACCAAGAGCACCGATAATGGCGCGGACGGAGGATTCCTTCTGTTGGTGCAGATATTCTTCTATTCCCGTGAGAATTTGTTCGGTCGCCCTTGGATTATAGAAGTTGGCGGTACCAATTTGCACGGCAGTGGCACCGGCCAGCAAAAATTCGATCGCATCCTCGGCGGTGCCGATACCGCCGATGCCGATAACAGGGATGGAGACGGCTGAGGCGACCTGCCATACCATGCGCAGGGCAACGGGTTTAATGGCCGGACCGGAAAGGCCGCCGATAATGTTGGCAAGTTTCGGTTGGCGTTTGTAGATATCGATCGCCATGCCAATCAGGGTGTTGATCAGGGAAACCGCATCCGCGCCGCTTGCCTCGACGGCACGGGCCATGGCAACTATATCGGTCACATTGGGTGAGAGTTTGACGATAACCGGGAGGTGGGTCACGTTCTTGACCGCATGGGTGACCGCAGCAGCCATCTCGGGAACCGTGCCGAAAGCTACCCCCCCCTTTTTAACGTTGGGGCAGGAGATATTGATCTCGATACCGTCAACGCCTGCCACTGCAGATAATTCCCTGGCAAGGGTCGCATACTCTTCGAGGGTATCCCCAAGAATATTAACGATCACACGACTTTTGCAAGCCCTGAGGAAAGGCATCTTTTTGATGATAAAGCAATCAAGTCCTACATTCTCAAGTCCGATGGCATTAAGCATACCGCAAGCGGTTTCAACAATGCGGGGCGGTGGATTTCCAGGCCGGGGTTTGAGGGAGATACCTTTGACGACGAGAGCGCCTAAGCGGTCGAGATCGACAAAATTAGAAAATTCAGCGGCATATCCAAAGGTTCCTGAGGCGGTCATGACTGGATTAGCCAGTTGCAAGGAGCCGACAGCAACACGTAAGTCCATTGGGGCAGTGGTCAGCGGTTCCATGCAATCTCCTCGGCATCAAAGACCGGACCGTGCTTGCAGACATGTTTATAACCGCCCCCCGCCCCATGAATCGCACAACCGAGACATGCGCCCAGGCCACAGGCCATGGAGGCTTCCAGAGAAACCGCGCAGGGCACCTTGGTATTCCGGCATAAGCCGGCAACCGCGGCCATCATGGCAAAGGGACCGCAGGCATAGACCCCTTTCATTTTGGGGAGAGAAGAGGGCAGGAGATCAGTGACCAATCCATGATGACCAAAGCTCCCGTCGTCAGTGGCGGCCTCTACGAGGAAGCCCAGTTCGTTAAACTCTGCGGCCAATTGTTCTATTTCTTCGCCGGTTCGAGCACCCAAAAGAACCAGGCCTGAATCGACGGCAAAGGATCCGCGCAGAAGGGTTTGGGCTAGAAAAAAAAGAGGTGCGATGCCTATTCCGCCACCGACAAGACAGACCGGTGTTTCTTGCGGTGCCTGGAACCCCTGACCCAACGGCCCTATAAGATCAAGTGTATTCCCGGGACGTAAATCGGACAAGAGTTGTGTTCCTCGGCCGATTACCTTGAAGAGCAGCTGTATATTTCCGTCCTTGGAGGTTTGATGAATAGAGAGGGGGCGACGGAGGAGCGGGTCGAGAGTCGGGCCACAGGCTGCCATGACAAACTGTCCCGGCTGAGCGCTTGCCGCGATGTGCGGTGCTGACAGGGTTAAACGAAAGAGAGAATCGGTGAGTCGTTCCTTCGCTTGCACAACGGAATTTTTCTGGTACTCGGACATAGAAAACGATACAAAGAATCAAAGAGGTTAAAATTCAATTTTTACAATCGACGGGGATTCAATTTACAATGGAACTATATTTTATACTGTTAGCGGCGGTATTCGGGGCCGTGGTCGGCTCCTTTCTCAATGTTGTTATTCTTCGTTTACCCAATGAAAACGAATCCATCGCATTCCCCGGATCGCATTGCCCCAAATGCAATCAGCCGCTCCATTGGTACGATAACATTCCACTTTTGAGTTATTTGGTGCTTGGCGGCAGATGTCGTAGCTGCAGGGAACCGATTTCGCTGCAATATCCTTTGGTCGAGGCATCCATGTCCGTCTTGGCGGCAGCGATTTTTTACAAATTCGGACTGAGTTTCGAATTGTTTTTCTATTTTGTCTTTTTAGCTGCGTTGCTGGTTATCATATTTATCGATATCCGGCATCAAATAATTCCTGACTCCATCAGCCTTCCCGGTATTTTGATCGGTTTTGCCGGTTCCTTTTTTAACGGGATGGTCAGCTGGCAGCAGTCAGCTCTGGGAATTGCGCTTGGTGGAGGAGTGTTATATGGCGTGGCGTATACCTATTATATTGTGACCAAACGGGATGGCTTAGGGGGGGGCGATATTAAATTGTTGGCCATGATTGGTGCCTTTCTTGGCTGGCAAAGTCTTTTGTATGTTGTTTTTTCCAGTTCCTTGGTCGGCAGTATTATCGGAGTAGCAGCGATGTTCAAGCAGCGGAAAGGCGGGCAAACCAGAATACCCTATGGCCCTTTTTTGGCACTGGGGGCTATTTCGTATCTTTTATTTTCTCCGCAACTCATGGCCTGGTGGAATAGGTATTTGCAGACCGGTGGAATTTGAAAAATGAACAAAAAAAAACCCCCGATTACTCGGGGGTTTAAAAAAACGCTGAACAGTTTTAGTTATGCTTCGATTTCGTGTTCAACCCCAATGGCTATTTTATACAGGACCGTGAGGATAAAAAACCCTGCAGCCCATATGCCGACAGTGATAAAAAGTTCATTTATCGTAGGATAGTATTCGACGATGTTATCTGTCGGGGTTGGAACAAAACCACCGAGCACAAACCCGATACCTTTATCAAGCCAGAAGGAGATGAAAATGGAAGCACAGCCGACCCCGAGCCAAAGGTCGCTTTGTTTTCTTGTATAGGGATGAGAAAGTAAGGCCATTCCTACAAAGAAGAGGGTAACAAAGGCCCACATGAAAGGCACGAGGTTGTTATAGATATGACCGTGATGTTCCAATCCGAAGAAGAGATACTGCAGCGTGTGCTTGTGACCGGGAATATTGGAATAAAAACCGACAAAGAATTCCAGGCAGACAAAGAACATATTGGTGATGGCGGCATATATGATGATGGTCACCACTTTATTCAACGCTTCTTTGCCGGCGTCAAAATGAGCGACTCGTTTCAGGATCAGGGCAATGACCACGATCAGTGCAGGACCGGCAGCAAAGGCTGAGGCAAGGAATCGAGGGGCAATAATGGCGGATAACCAGAAGTGCCGCCCTGGAAGTCCGCAGTACAGCATAGCGGTGACCGTATGAATGGAGAAGGCAAAGGGAATGGAGACATAGACAAAGAAATAAATCCATTTCGGAGGAGCTACCTGTTTCCTCTCCGCAGTGAGAATGACCCAGCCGCATAATGCATTCAGCGTTAAATAGCCCAAAAGAACACACATATCCCAAAAAAGCATGGAATTCGGTGTGGGATACAGCATGACGTTTAAACCACGCAAGGGCTGTCCCAAGTCGGCCATAATAAACATCAAACACATGAGCAACGCTGAAATGGCTAAAAATTCGCCTAATATGGTAATGCGTCCGAACACTTTATAATTATGAATATAATAGGGCAGAACCAGCATTACCCCTCCGGCGGCAACACCAACCAGAAAAGTAAATTGGGAAATATAGAGGCCCCAGGAAATATCGCGGCTCATTCCGGTGAGACCTAACCCATAAAAGAACTGCCTGAGATAACAGACCGTACCTATGGCGACAAATAAGCCGAGAAAGGCCAGCCACATCCAGTAATAATTGTTTCCTTTTAATGCTTTTTCAAACATGGGGGCCTCATACAATATAAAAGACAGAAGGTTGGGTGCCGAGAGCTGGATTCCGCTGAAGAGTATGATTTTCTTTCAGTATTTTTCGAATCTCGGAGTCTGGATCGTTGAGATCACCAAAGACCATCGCCTTGCTTTCTCCGCAAGCTTCAACGCAGGCGGGAAGTTTGCCGACACCAATACGCTCAGCGCAAAAATTGCATTTTTCAACGACTCCCCGTGTTCTTGTGGGGAATTCTTTGTTCTCATTTTGGATAAACGGCCGAGGATCGCGCCAGTTAAAGCTTCGGCTTCCATAAGGGCAGGCGGCCATACAAAAACGACAGCCGATGCACCGGTGGAAATCCATTATAACAACACCGTCTTTATTTCTGAAAGTAGCCTTGGTGGGACATGCCCGTACGCAGGGCGGCTGATCACAATGGTTACAGAGTATGGGAAGTGTTTGTTTTTCCGTCGCTTCATCTCTGTACTGATTAGCATTTTCGGGAAAGGCGTTTTCAAAATGGGTCATCCAGATCCATTTGATTTCGTCTTTCATTTCAGGAAAATGGGGTACGTTATGGACGGCATGGCAAGCAGCCGTTGCTTTCTCACCAAGACTCGGATCCTGTTGAAATTTTTTAATATCGATAACCATGCCGTACCGTTTCACGTTCGGATCTCGGGTCACGGCATGTGCGTTATCGTGTTGGGACTGGTTCGCGCCATGCTCTTCCGTTGTTGTTGCTTGCGCAATACTGGTGCCGGCAACCAGCCGATCAATTACGGCGGTTCCTCCAAGGCCTGCCAGTGTTGATATCCCGGCTACCTTGAGGAAATTTCTTCTTTTATTGTCCATATGTATTTCTCCTCTTAGCCGTTTACTCAACAGGAGCTATGTGGCAGTCCCAGCAATATGGGGTTACCGATGCATAAGTATGACAAGTATCACAGAATTGCTTTTTGCTTGTGTGACACTTCATACAGGTCAGCATCAGGCTCTTTTGGTATTGCTTGCCTTCCAGCTCGAAAGTACCTCGATCACCAGTACGCAAAACCTCATCCCGCCAGGTATTGAGTAGTTTCATATGTTCGGCACGTATTTGAGCGACCGGCAGAACACAGGTTTTGGCATCTTTCGGTAATACGGGTTTTGGTACGGATTGTGCGGTGCCGCGGTTGTACCAGATGGGTATCGTGATAAACAGGACGAATATAATCAGTCCCGGAATTATTTTACCACTGTCATACATTGTTATTCCTCCAATTCCTGCCGGTATATTAAACCAAAGTCCTGAGCCCTTCGGTTAGTTCTTGCCGTTGTTCCCCTTCGATAACCAATGCATTGCCGACAAGCTCACTTAAACCCGCTACCTGAACGCCGGGAACCCAGTAATCCATGAGTGAGGTCAGAGTGGCCCTGTCGATAGCGCATACGCATCCGAGAGTGTTAACTCCATGCTTGTCATGGACATACTTAACCGCGTTCGCTCGAGGTAAGCCGGAACGCATTCGTAACTCCATGATTTCATCAGTATTAAGAGCCGTACCTGATCCGCAGCAAAAGGTCTTCTCTCGAATGGTGTTTTCAGGCATTTCAACCCAATTTTCAACCACATGATCAAGTATATATCGTGGTTCCTCTAGAAGTCCCATTGCTCGAGCAGGATTACAGGAATCATGAAAGGTTGCTTTGACATGGGAATTACGGCTCTTATCAAGCTTGATCTTTCCATGTTTGATAAGATCGGCGGTAAATTCTGATATATGAACCATCTTTGTGGACATGGTGTTTTCAAAAACGGTCCCTGTGATCGGCGATCGGGGAACTTCGAGGAAATCCGCCGGACCGTTCATGGTATCCATATACTGCTGAATCACGCGCCACATATGGCCGCATTCACCACCAAGAACCCATTTGACGCCTAACCGTTTGGCTTCGCCATAAATTTTGGCGTTAAGCTTTTTCATTACTTCATTGTTCGTGAATAAACCGAAATTACCGCCCTCGGAAGCATAGGTCGACCACGTATAATCAAGGCCGATCGCTTCAAACAGCAGGAGATAACCCATGCAGGTGAAGATGCCCGGCTCTGCAAAAACATCTGCAGAGGGTGTGACAAAAAGAACTTCAGCCCCTTTTCGGTTAAAGGGGGGATCGATGTGAATACCGGTTAAATTCTCGATATCCTCGCAGAGAAATTCAACATTGCCTTTGAAAGCCTGGGGGGTCAGTCCCATATGGTTACCGGTTCTGTTTGAATTGGCAACCGGCTCCATCGCCCAGTTGATACCGATGCCGACCATATGCAATAACTCGCGCAACATCATGGTAATCTCGGCGGTATCTATGCCATAGGGACAAAACACGGAACAGCGACGACATTCCGTGCACTGATAGGCATACATGAACCATTCTTTCAATACACCCACGGTCATTTCACGGCCGCCGGCCAATCTGCCGAGTATTTTTCCGGCTCGGGTAAAATTTTGACGATACACGGACCGCAACAATTCCGCCCGCAAGACCGGCATGTTTTTAGGATCACCTGTACCCAGAAAAAAATGGCATTTATCCGCACAGGCGCCGCAGCGGACACAGCAATCCATAAATATTTTTAGCGATCGGAAACGATCAAGACGATCCGCTAGTCCCTGAAGAATAATTTCTTTCCAATTCTCGGGGAGCTTCCAGTCCTCATCTTCCGGACTCCAATCACGCGCGTTTGGAAAGCTGATACCCTGCTGACTATCCAGATACCTAAGCTTTTCAGGCTTAGCCGGGTAGGCGTAATTTCCAGGCTTGAATACTGCAGGCACATCCATCCAATTTTGGGTTGGTATGGAGCCCGTCATCAGCGAAGGTCCTTCGGCAACGCTTCGTGCCAATTTATCTACCTTTACTACTGCCATTGCTCTATCCTTTATACTCTAAAATTTTCCAGCGTTAATCATCAGCCTTCGGTGGCAACTCTTTTTCAACGGGAATACCTTGCTCAATCATATCTGCACGGAATTCGTCTTCATACCCCGCATACGAGTGAGGCCTGATATCCGGATTCCAAGGATTAATATGGCGTTTCATTCGCGTATCGTTGGCCATATTTCGTGTTGGACTAAGGAAAACACCGCCCAGATGCATGAGCTTGCTGAAAGGAAAGTACGCAAGTAGAGTGCTCACTAAGAAAAGATGTACGTAAAACAGGGAACTGATTTCGTTTACGATAGTCGGGTGAAAGGTCACCAAGCCTACCGCCAATTGCTTGATCGCGGTGATGTCGACATTGGTCCGCAGGAAAAAGCGCATCACAATGCCGGTTAGAACAATGGCGAAAATGAGAAAGAGGGGAAAATAATCATTGGATAAGGAAAGGTAACGCACCTGCGGATTCGTCAATCGGCGTATGAAGAGGAAGAGCAGGCCCAGAAGAATGGTCACATCTGTTGTATACATGGTCGGCGCACCGATCTGAAACAAGGAGTCGCCGGTTTCCAGAAAGGTAACGAGCCAAGGCACAGGATCGAGGAAGAGCCGCATGTGCCGGAGGATAATCACCAAAAAGCTGTAATGGAAAAGAATAGCGAACAACCATAACCATTTGCTTGATTCGTAGGTCAGTTTGGGACCATCATAGATCGTTGATTTGGTGTTGCGCCAGAGTGAGCGGAAAAGAAAAATTTCCAGGAACATACGGGCAACAACCTGGGCCGTATTAGCAGGGGCTTCCAACTTGTCCTGCTTAATCCAGGGCAGAGAAAGGCCCTGTCCACAGGTAGTCGGAATTTTAAAAGGGACCGGCGATTTTGCCCAATGGATAACACGGTAACAAAAACCGCCTAAAAATAGCGCCATGGCGAGATATGGAATAGCAACACCAAAAAGGTATTGCATTCCCGGTATCTGCACCGCTAGAAGCGCAATCAACATCAAGGCAATTACTGCCGCCAAGGGGAAGGCGTACTTCATTGATCACTCCTTCGCATTCAAGTTAAACAATACGTTTAAAAAGTAGGATAAAAGCCGAAACCATTGATCAAAATTTTCCTATTAATTTTGAAGAGTTCCAGCCGGTCACACACTGTCAGGCTTAGGTCGGTTTACAGTCGGATATTCTTTCTTTTCGTAATAATGTTGAAGGGCATCCTGAATCCGTCAGAATGTAGCTGCCACTTTTCAACTCCCGAATACGATTACGGTACACCTGTTCTTTACAATCTGTGTAAATATCAAAGGCGGCTAGCGCAATTTTATCGATCTCACAATCAAACGTGTCGAGCATCGGAAGCAAAGACTGCATCTCCTTGTCGCCGGAGAATACCTGCTTTACGACCCATTTCAATTCCAGGAAAGGAGACATTGCCTGAGATGGGGTGAATTCCTGTACGGCTCGAATGCGCACTACCTGATCCAGCGGTTTGAGATACGCTTCCGGCTCTGCATTGTTCTGCAGAAGTTCATAAAGAGCGGTAAGTCCATTGGCGATATTGACGCCGACCGGATTAGCGAATTGATCCTTCGATTTTTTAAAAAAGCCAGGCGAGACATAACTGTCGAGTGTCCTTCCTATCCAGAGGTCGAGCACCTCTTTTTTCTTATGTGCCAGCGCTTCGGTCAGATTCATTATTTTCAGAAGAATAGAGCAAAATACTTGCCCTGTAGAAAATTATTCTTAGAGATCGATAAAATTAGTTCAGTATATCGGGAAGCTTCCATTCGTAAAAAATGAATGACGATTCATACAATGGATCCTCTAGCATGATTGGGAATTTGTTTCAAGCTAAAAATCTATTGGGAAAATCCAACCTGAGGATTGACCTTGGCAAGGTCTTTCATCAAATACAACGATATTTGGACAAACGGATCCGAGGACAGAATCTGGTCTAATTTTTTTTCCTTCTGCGGACCGGTCTTTTCTTCGTCCGGTTCTTCCTGCATCAGGCCGGCGGCAACAGCATCCTTGCGTGCGGCATCGAGATCTTGACGGTCTTTCCACATTCCTTCGAGAAATACCGCAATTTTGGTCTTTTCGCTTCGTGCTTTTGCCTTATCGGTTTCTTCTTTTACCTTTTTGAACAATGCATTTCCCGCAGCCCACATTTTTCCGTCTGCCTGAGCCTTGTTGACGTTAAAATAAACACCTCGCCAGGGGTTGTATTCAACCTCCTGCACCTGATCCCAAGGCAGAGAATTGTCCATATATTTTTCTCCGCTTTCCAAATAATCGAGCATCGACGGGACAATGAGATCGGGCTCAACGCCTTTATATTGTGTGGAGCCCCCGTTAATCCGATAAAATTTTTGTATCGTCAGCTTCAGTGCGCCGAGATCCTCGTACTGCTGCAGGTGTAAGAGGGGCAGATTTTTGTTCATATCCAACATCGCCTGGACCGTTCCCTTGCCGTGTGTATGCGCCCCCCCAATGATGAAAGCGCGATGATAATCCTGCAAGGCCGCTGCAAGGATTTCCGATGCCGATGCACTGAATTGGTTGACAAGAACAATAAGGGGTCCATCATAGACAACCTTTGGATCCTCGTCTTCCAGTACCCGGATGGATCCTTGCGAATCCTTAACCTGCACCACCGGCCCCCCGGGCAAAAACAGACCTGAAATTTTTACTGCATCGGTTAG
Source organism: uncultured Desulfobulbus sp. (assembly GCA_963666685.2). Taxonomy (GTDB): domain Bacteria; phylum Desulfobacterota; class Desulfobulbia; order Desulfobulbales; family Desulfobulbaceae; genus Desulfobulbus. The sequence goes on along the minus strand of CAXXHZ010000003.1, from coordinate 2,985,673 downwards.
AGCGCCGCCGCCGTTGTTGCGAAGATCGAGTACAAGTCCTTTAATGTGCTGTTTTTTGAGTTTTATCAGCTCGTTAATGGTGTCGTCCGTTACATTTCGATTTTCTTTGCCATCGGCATGCGAAGTAAAATCGCGATAAAAACTCGGGATGCGGAGATAACCGATATTTTTGTTTTTATCGGTTTTCAAAACGGTTGATTTGACATAAGTCTCGTCGATCTGCACCACATCGCGGATTATCGGTATGACGAGTTTGGTGCCATCGGGTTTTTGAACGGTCAAGCGTACCTCCGTCCCTTTGGGGCCGCGTATGTACCCCACGGCTTCGCGAATCCGCATTTCTGAAATATCAACCGGGTCGCCGTCTTTTTCCGCCACCGCTAAAATCGTATCTTCAGCCTGCAAGTGCCCTTGCTTTTCAGCAGCGCTGCCCGGGATAATTCTGATGACTTTAATAAGTCCTTCATCCTCGCGAAGAAGGGCGCCGATGCCCTCAAGGGAGCCGCTCATCTGGATATCGAAATCTTCCTTTGAAGTGGGAGCCATGTAATCGGAATGCGGATCAAAGGCTCGGGCCACCGCATCGAAATAGCGGTCAAAATGATCTTGGCGGGTTTGTTTCAGCAAGCGATCCAGGGCACGGTGGGAACTCGTTCGAACCTTTCTGATCGCCTCTTCCAGCTCGGTTTTGTGAAATTTCGGGGAAATATTTTTGAGGATTTCAGGCTGCTGCTTTGCCTTTGCCTCGAGGCTGTTAAAATAGGCATCGATAACCTGCATTTTCAGTGCAAGGCGCCATCTCTCGCGTAATTCGTCTTGGTCGGCAGCAAAATCGATTTTTTTCGGTTCAATTTCCAGATATTCTTTGCGTTCCAGGTCGAACCCTTGATCGAGGAGAGGATCAATCAGTTTGTCCACCTGACGAATCCGCTCATTGAGCAATTCCATTCCAGCGTCCACAAGCACGACATGGCCTCTTGTCAACTCGTCATCAATATGGGAGGCAAAGGCATTGAGCTGCTGCGCATCGGTTTGAAGCAAAAAACGCTTCCTGGGGTCCAATTGTCGAAGATAGAGATCGAAAGCTTTCCGAGAGAGGCTGTTGTCCAGAGGTTCATGACTGAAATGCTGGGCAGGAAGTTGGTGACTGAGGATGAAGGCGATCAGTCTGTTGCGATCTTCATTGAACTCAGAAGGAACTGTTTTGGCGAGGCATGCCTGGGCAGCGGGCAGCAAAAACAAAACGCCGATGAGGAGAGAAAAAGTTGCGCGCAGAAAGATTGAGTGGAAAGAACAACTGCGTTGAGCGCCGCATTTACCGGATGGAACATCGTTATGTTGCAAGGATATCTTTGTCATATAGGGTTGGTTTGAGGCCCGGAAGGAGCGGATGGCATCTGCCGGCGAATAGCGGCCAACGGCGCTATTTTGTAGATTGATTAATAAGGGCTGGCAATTTTATCGGCGCTGATGATCGCATGCATTATTTCGTACATATTGGAAATCTGCCCCACCTGTAGAGCGGACTTTAATTGATAAAAATCCAGGCAGGTACCGCAGACCAGTATTTCAACGCCCTGTTCCTGTAATTTTTTCAGAGCGTCAAGGGCTCCGGATTCGGTTGTTACCTGTTTTACGCCGCTGTTATACAGGATGATTTTTTCGGGTAACGGTTGAATATCCTTGATTGTCTGCAGGTATGTCTGCAAAAGGGCCCAACCCAATTCGTCATTTCCGCTGCCCATGGTGTCAGAAGAAATTACATACACTAATCGTATTTTTTCTGGAAGTTCGCAACGATATTCATCAAGATCAAAAGATTGGGTCGTCGGGGCGGCCGCAGCGGTAATCGTAATGATGAAACGCCCTTGCTGCTGCTCCACAACCTCCGCCCGATGCCCCTGACTTTGAGCAAAGCGCATCACGTTATTTCGTGAGGCTTCATTGTCGACGAGGACCTCGAGCCGTTTCATTCCCTGTTCAAGGCTTTCCTTGGTACGCAGAACAGGCTGGGGGCACGGAAGTCCGATACAATTGAGAGTTTTCTGGGTCATGTTTATCTCCGGAAGAGTGTATCCGTGGAATAAGGAAGAAAAAAAGTCATAAAATTATTTTTTGGCCTTCTCGAGCGAAATAAACCTGCAATGCATCCGTAGTACCCGTGGTGCAGTAGGTTTGAGTCATTTCGTCGAGTTGATCGTCACTGCGTTCCGGATCATGGTGGAAGAGGGCCAACTGTTTCACTCCGGCTCTTTTGGCGGAGGCAATCGCCGCCTCGATGGGAGAATGTCCCCAGCCGATTTTGCCATTCTGGTATTCCTGCTGGGTATACTGCGCATCATGGACCAGCAGGTCGGCTCCTTCGAAAAATTTTTCTAAGACTTGATTTTGTTCGCGAGCAGCGACTTCACCTTCCAAGGCCATATCTTCATCATAGGAGGGATCATTGGGGTCCGTCACAAACAGATTCCGGAACGGTTCGGTATCATAGGCCGTGCAGAAGACCGCCCCGCGGAAAGTGAAACGATATCCGAGGGCGGTGATCGGGTGATTGATAATCGTGGTCGCTAAAGAAATCCCATCTCCCAGATCAATGCACGGATCTTCCTTTAAACGGAAATATTCGATTTTGCCCGCCAACTCCCCCATGTTGACAGGGAAATAGCGGTATTTCATCTGGCCGCCGACAACAGTCTCCAGTGGGTCGTCTTCATAGGTAACGGGCCCGAATACTTTGATCGACGTCCCCGGAATATACATCGGGATGAAAAAAGGAAAGCCCATGATGTGGTCCCAATGGGTATGGGACAGGTAAATCTCGGTCGATATAGGACCTTGAGGCAAATCATTGGCCAGCATGAAATTGGCCAGATCGCGGATCCCTGAACCGGCATCAATGATAATGTGGCGATTTACCTCGGGAAAACGCAGCTCAATGCAGGCGGTATTGCCCCCGTATTTCATGGTGTTAGGGCCGGGGCAAGGGATGGAACCCCGTACGCCCCAAAATTTTACTTGTATCATACCGCTCCCTCTTTTTGTTGAGATGAATTGCACACCCCTTAGATTTGCAAGAAAATTTGCGCTTTTTTGATTTCAGCGTCAACAGCTTCGGAGAGATTGACGATGTCGTTCCACTCCAGATCGCATATTTCCAGGAGCGGCTGGAGTTGGACTTCATCGGGGAAGCGGTTACCGGCATAACCGATATCGAACAGGCAGATATAAAAATCGGCCAAAGCCACGGTGGCGACTAATGCCTGATGTTCCGGGGGGGCAAGCATGGGAGAGTGGTGGTGACAAATGGCATCAGTGATGACGGCGTTCAATTTCCACTTGGAAGCGATCATGTTGCCCACTTCCTCATGATCGATATTCATCAGGCGTTGTTCGAGCAGGATCAGCGGTTCCTGAGTCGTTTGGGCGAGGGTGAGGACTTCGGTATATTCGTCGCCAAAGGGTATTTTGCCGAGATCGTGCAAGAGTCCGGCCACAAAATATTCTTCTCTCTCGCCGAGAGGAATACCACGTTCAGCGGCCAGTAATTTAGCCATGACCCCAACCCCTATGGAATGCGCCCAAAACTCGTTTATAGGAAGCGCCTTCGATTTTTTTGCCTGCCCTACACTTCTGATGATTGCGGTCGATAAGGCCAGATTTTTCACGGTGTTCAGGCCCAGCATGATTATGGCTCTCGTCAGCGAGGTCACCTTGTTCATGAGGGAATAATAGGCCGAATTGATGAGCTTCAGCACTTGCCCAGTAAGCACCGGGTCGAGGGAGATTACCTTGTTGAGATCGTTGGGAGCGGTATCGGGTCGGCTGCAGATTTCGAGAACTTTGCTGACAGTAGTAGAAAGACTCGGCATTTTATCAACAAAAACACGGATTTTATCCAGTTTTGTTTTTCTTTCACTCATGGAGGTATCTGTTGGAACGAGTGGAATTGTCAGCGAAGGGGGCAGGCCTCTTATCGGTAAAGGGGCATGATAAATGAAGAAGTGATACAGGTCAAGCGAACGATTGAGATTTCGGTTTTCTTCGTTCAACAGCGGTGCTTGATCAAATACCCCCGGACGATTTCCTCACTGAGTGGGAGTTGCGTGTGACCGGGTCTCACTGATCCGCATCCAGAAGATCTTTGGCAGGCCCGATCAAGTTGTTCGGGAACCCGCCGTTTCAGTTCGGGGGGACAGGTTATCGATTTTGATCACAGGTGCTCATGATAGGCCACCACATCCTGGTAGCACAGACCGGAACCCCCGAAAATATCGAGAGCCGAGCCCACGGTGACGTCTATGCATCCTCGGCCGGCTGTGCGGATGAGCTCGAGGTCGGATAGGGTTGAAATGCCGCCGGCGTAAGTGGTGGGAATGGGAAGACCTGCAGCCAGCAATTCGATCAATCGCGCATCGATACCCATGCATTTTCCTTCGACATCAACGGCATGAACGAGGAATTCATCACAATAGGCCGAGAGTTCGACAAGAACGGCTTCGTTGATCCGCAGTCGGGTAAATTTTTGCCAGCGGTCGGTGACCACATAGTAACCGTCATTTTGCCAGCGGCAACTGAGATCGAGCACCAGACGGTTTTTCCCCACCCGCTGACGCAGGCCGCGTAAACGCTCCCAATCAAGCAGGCCATCATGAAAAACATAGGAAGTAACAATGACATGGGAAGCGCCGCGATCAAGCCAGTGGGCGGCGTTGGCACTGGTGATGCCGCCACCCAGTTGCATCCCGCCGGGCCATGCAGCCAGCGCCTCGCCGGCAGCGGCATCATTGCCGGGGCCGAGCATGATGATATGGCCACCGGTCAGGTTGTCCTGCCGATACATGGTGGCATAATGAGAGGGAGGGAAAGCCGAGGAAAAATTAACCTGCAGAACGGCATCAGCGGCTTGCAGAGTGGAGCCGACTATCTGTTTGACTCTGCCGTCGTGTAAATCGATACAAGGCCGAAACCGCATAGGACCATCTCAGACTAAAAGTGTCCGGCGGAAACCTGTCCGGCGGACACTTTTAGTCCATTGAGAATATTACATTTCCTTAACCATCATGGTGGTGGGGTCGAGGAGTAATCCCTTGCCGCCCTCCACCTGCGCACCGTAATTTCGAATGATATCGAGTTGAATGGTGGCATTCTGTTCAGGCTTCAACAAGATGATCATATCAAAAAGATCATCAAGTTCATGACAGGGGGCGGGGACACCGGCCGGCGAAATGCGCGAGTCTTCGCGGTGATGAATGGCGGAAAACCAAGCCTGCATGTTCATGCTTTCTATAAGATTCTTGATGTCCTCCAGAGACTCGCGATCCGTAGACTCAAAATCGAAGCCATCGATAATGATGCAGTTCGGTCGAAAAATATCCTGAAGAATCAGGTCATTGAGCCGTTCCTCCAGCCTGGACCGGGTGAAGGCCGCAACCTTAAAGGTCATGATCATCCGGTGGTGGGCCACCATTTCGATGAGTTCATGCGGACTGTTGACACTATGCTCCTGCAGGATGAGTTGGAGGATATCGTCATACCAAGTCTTGGTTTTTTCGATGGTTTCTCCGATGCTGATATGGATGACCCGTTTCCCCCTGAGGATAGCATCCAAGGCGATCTGCACCAGCAGAGCGGTCTTGCCGAGTCCGGGCCGGGCCATGACCAGACCCATTTGATTATTTTCCCTACCCATATTCAGAACCCTGAGCGGATTCTGCTGTACCAGTGGTTCATATCCCATAATTCCACCTCTCAACGATTAATTCTCTCATGCTTTCAAGCTGATCGATACCGTGTGCAAGCTTACGCATCTTTCTTCTGCGCTTCATAGGCCTTGCTCAGTTCTTCAGCCACTCCTTTGGGAACTTGCTTGTAGGTGGCAAACTCCATGGTGAATTCAGCCTTGCCTTGGGTCAGGGAACGAAGGGTCGTCGAGTAACCGAACATCTCGGCCAGCGGCATCTCCGCTTCAACCACGGTATAGTTCCCCTCTTCAAAGGTGCCGATGATGACGCCCCGGCGTTGATTGAGACTCCCCATGACCGCACCCTGGAATTCAGAGGGGCCTTCCACCGCCACCTTCATGATGGGCTCCATGATAACGGGCATCGCTTTGCTGTAGGCTTGTTTGAAACCGCCGATGGAAGCCAGCTGGAAAGCAATGTCCGATGAATCGACCGCATGGTAGCTGCCGTCGTTGATGGTGACTTTAACCCCGGTAATTGGTGCACCGGTCAAAGTACCCTTCACCAAGGACTTTTGAAAGCCCTTATCACAGGAACTGATGAATTCCCTGGGGATGACACCGCCGACGATCGCATCGGCAAATTCATATTCGCCTTCTTCCAGGGGTTCAATGAACCCACCGACCCGTCCGTACTGACCGGAACCGCCGGTTTGCTTCTTATGCGTGTAATCGAAGGCGGCCCGCTGGGTGATGGTTTCGCGATAGGCAACCTGCGGTGCGCCTATCTCGACTTCGGCATTGTACTCCCGCTTCATTCGTTCAATGTACACCTCAAGATGCAACTCTCCCATTCCGGATATAATGGTTTCGTTGGTTTCGTGATCAACAAAGGTTTTGAACGTGGGATCTTCCTTGGTAAACCGGTTGAGTGCCTTGGACATATTGATTTGCGCTTTATTGTCCACCGGTTTAATGGCCAAAGAAATAACGGGGGCGGGAACATGCATGGAACTCATGGACCAGTTGACACCGTTACAGAAGGTGTCGCCCGAAGCACAGTCGATGCCGAACAGGGCAACAATGTCGCCGGAACCCGCGCTCTCGATTTCTTCCATTTCATTTGCGTGCATACGCACCAAACGGCCCACCTTGGATTTTTTACCGGTGCGGCTGTTGATAATGGTATCACCCTTCTGGACCGTACCCTGGTAGGTTCGGATATAGGTCAGCTGCCCATAACGACCGTCTTCCAGTTTGAAAGCCAGTGCGACCAATGGATCGTCCGGGTTGTTGCTGACAACCACCTCGGCCTCTTCTCGGTCGAGGTCGAGAGCCGTGTTCTCGATATCGGTCGGGCAGGGGAGATACGCATTGACCGCGTCCAACAACAGCTGCACACCTTTATTCTTGTAGGCGGAGCCAATCATAACAGGCGTCAGCTCAAGGCTCAGAGTGCCTCGGCGAATAGCATCGTGGACCAGAGATTCCGGGATCTCGTTTTCCTCAAGCATGGCCTCCATAAGTTCATCGGAGAACATGGAAACCGCATCCAGCAGTTCTTCCCGTTTGGCTTCAGCCTCTTCCAGCAGATGGGCCGGAATGGCTTCAATGCGGATGGAATCGCCCTGATCGCCGTCAAAATACACGGCTTTCATCATAACCAGATCGATCATGCCTTCCAGATCGCTTTCCAGTCCGATGGGCAACTGGATCATAATTGCATTGAGGTCCAGTTTGTCGCGGAGTTGCTGGGTAACACGGAACGGATTGGCCCCTGTGCGGTCACATTTATTAATAAAAGCGATCCGGGGAACCTTGTAACGCGTCATCTGCCGGTTAACGGTGATGGATTGGGACTGGACTCCGCCCACCGAGCAGAGAATGAGAACGGCTCCGTCAAGCACCCGCAACGCCCGTTCGACTTCAATGGTGAAATCGACATGACCAGGAGTGTCGATTATGTTGACATCACTCTCTTTCCAGGAACAGTAGGTAGCTGCCGACTGAATGGTAATGCCGCGCTCCTTTTCCAATTCCATGGAATCCATGGTCGCGCCAACACCATCCTTGCCGCGCACTTCGTGAATGGCATGGATTCGTTGCGTGTAATACAGGATTCGTTCCGTCAACGTGGTTTTACCGGAATCGATGTGGGCGCTAATTCCGATATTTCGAACTTTCTTTAGATCTTTTTTCATTTTCGCGTTCCTCAATTGCCGCTTTCAGGTCGCTTATTTCGTCGTTTGCGTAGTTAATGGGGTTGTATATATAAACACAATGCGAATAAAAAAAGGAGTTACAGCTGGTTCTGCAACTCCATGCTCAATGCGTCGGTGTGCTACTCTAAAGAGAGGGGTTGCGCCCTTTCTTGTTCAAAAAACGTTCACCTGCATTCCTATCCAGAGCTATTCAGGGTGGAATGACCACTTCATTGCTCGATTAAACTGACTTTTATAACGCAAAGCGATGGGCAAGTAAAGTGTTTTTTTGTTGTTTTTTTGAAGTACACCACCTTGAGACCGGAAGTCGGAAACACCCCTTGTGACCTTCGCTTTTTCTAATGCGTGGAGCGTTCCTCTCAAGGCACCGAAGAGCGTCGTTGACGTAAGGAGGGCATACAAAATTGAACAAAAAATAACAAAGTATTCCCTTTTTGTAGCTATGGACATGAAGGCTCCTGTCGGCTTTTCACTATGAAAAAGACCTGTAACAAGAGAGGTAGCCCTGTTTTTCCTTTCTTTTTTGGTCTGGCCCGCTTGTTGCTTAAGTCTTGGTGTATATAGCGAGCAATCTGAATGCAGTTGAAATGGTGCTGTGTTTTTCACTCCCCAATGAACAACAGACAAAATAGTGATGGAGAGAATCATGTCGAAAAAAAAAGTTGAAGAACTCTTGATTGCCGGTGGCGCTGACGAGAAACTCCGGGGGAAATACGATGCCCTGAAAACCAAGGAAGAATTTGTCGCTTTGGCCGAAACGGATGGTTATATATTTACGGTAAAGGATCTGGACGATGTCTTGCGAGAATCGGGGGACGCCTTCGAGTCTTTTGGTAATCCTCCCAAACGGGTTATCTGGTGGCAGTGACCGCAGGCCGTCTCGCCATCGTGATTGCCACCCTGCTGTAACGGATTGGCACAATGTTGATTGTTGTCTTTGTTTGCATGGATCCTGAATAAAAGTGATTGGCGGTACGGTTGGATACGCATTTTGATTATCCGTATCCACCCGTATCGACTGATTCAGCATATTCAGGCCCTTGTTATGAAATTCTTCTCCGCTCTTTTCTTGAGTGAGCTGCTTCCCCCCTCTCGCGTTTTCCCTTTCACCGACATGGGTCGGCGTTTTGTACTTGCCGTAAAAAGAAGGCTCCGAGAAGGAAGAGGAGCAGCAGGCTGAGTACGCCCCAACGGCTGTCGCCGCTTAAACGGCTGACCATTCCCATGAGGAAAGGGCCGGTAATTGCGGCAAACTTACCGAAAACATTATAAAATCCAAAAAATTCCGCGCTTTTTTCCGGGGGGATCAGTTTGCCGAAATAGCTGCGGCTCAGGGCCTGGATGCCGCCCATGGACGATGCCACAAGAAAGGCGATCACCCAGAAGGCGGCGTTCTTGAGGCGTGGGTCCGTTATCGAAGGGAGCAGAAAGGCGCAGACCGTTACCAGGCAGTAGACCCCTATCCCGCACATCAGCATTCGTTCTGCGGAATAGCGGGCCGCCAGTCGCCCGTAAAGCAGGGCAAAGGGAAAGGCGACGATCTGGATGAAAAGCAGGACCGCAATCAAGAGGGTAACCCCGAAGCCGAGATCGCGGCCATAGGCGGTGGCCATGCTGATCACGGTATCGACCCCGTCGATGTAGAAGAAATAGGCTAGGAGAAAGAGGAAGACCCGGGGATAACGCCGTACCTCTTGGAAGGTGTGGCCGATTCGTCGCAAACTGTCCCGCATTGCCGTTTGCGAAGCAGGCATGGAGTGCACCTGATGCACATTTTTTATGATGGGGATGGAAAACAGCAGCCACCAGAGGGCAACGATGACAAAGCCGATCTTTGCCGCCTGGGCAGGCAGGCTTTCACCCGTTCCGGAACCGAAGATGAGGCCGATGATTACCACAAAAGGAATGACTGAGCCAATGTAGCCGTACCCGTAGCCGCGGGCGGAAACAATGTCCATGCGAGCGGTACTGGTGACATCGACCAAAAAAGCGTCATAAAAGATATTGGCTCCGGCCCAGCCGACCCGTGCGAGGACGAACACGATGAGGCAAAGCAGCCACTGCCCACCCGGAACCAAGGGCAGCGCCAGGTTGAACGCCAGTCCCAGGAGGAGAAAGGTGAGGAAGAAGCGTTTCTTCTGTCCCGGATAATCGGCCATGGCCCCGAGGATGGGAGCCAGAAGGGCGAGAATGAGGGAGGCCGCGGCATTGGCAAAACCCCAATTGGCCGTGGACTCAGCCCCGGGAATGCCGGCTGCGATCACATCCTTGAAGTAGATCGGCATAATGGCGGTAACCATTACCAGAACAAAGGCCGAGTTAGCCACATCGTAGAGAATCCAGCTCCGTTCTTCCTTGCTCAACGTGAGGTTTTTGTTCATGTTTGTGCCGCCGTGAAGAGGATGCCCGGTAAGGGTTGGTATCGAATGGTCGCAAGGTAGCCTTCCCGCCCCGAATGTCAAGGGCAACCCTGGGGTCGGACTCTAATTCAGGCGGGAAATTCGTCCTTCGATATCGGCGTTGATGGGCTGGGGACGAGCTTGGACATAATTGATCAGGGCCTCGGCGACAAAGGGGCCGACCACCGGATGGGTTCCTTGGGTCAGGACAGTGAAATGATCGCCGCCGCTTGCCAGATATTCGTTCACCGTCACCGTGTATACCTTCTTTTTTTGCAACGGTTGTCCCTGTTTCTTCACGGCCACGATCCGCTGTCCCGTCGATTTGTCGGCATCCCAGGTATAGGTCAGACCGGAGACCTGCAGGACCCGGCCCTCGTCATCCCGCCCGGACCATTGCTGATTGAGGAGGTCGTAAATCTGTTGTCCGGATAATTCCAGTTTGACCAGGTTGAGATTGAAAGGATACGCTGTGTAATGATCGGCCTTGGTGATGGCACCCGGGGCTATATCGGCACGGATACCGTCGGCATGCATGAACGCGAAATCGGTCCCCATGGCCTGGCGTTGGGCATCGGCAATCAGATCGCCGAGGGCCGACTCGCCGGCCTTATTGACCGCACGGGTAATGGGGCGGGCTGCCTGGGCGATCACCTGTTCGGCCATGGCCTTGCCCATGGTTTCGACCCGATGCATCAGGGCGGCTGTCCGGGCGTCGGGGGTCAGGCCGGGACCGGCATCGGCCCAGGTGGTGACAACCCGTGAAGACATGGCCACGACATCGCCGCTTGCAGGGCTGATTTCAAGGTTGATGTCGGCAAATCCGGTACCCTTGGGCCAGGCCTGCACCACCAGTATTTTCTTGCCCTGTTCGTTTGCAGCGAGAAGATTGTGAAAGGTATGGGTGTGGCCTGCGAGCACCACATCCACCTCGTTATCCAGGCGTTTGACGATCGGGGCGAGGTCGCCGACCAGCGCATCGTTCCCCTGGGGCGACTCGCTTGCGGGTTGTTGCAATCCCCCCTGGTGCATCACCGCGACAATGGTATGGACACCCTGGGCCTGCAGCTGGCGGACATAGTGGTTGATGGTGTTCGCCTCGTCCAGGACCTGCAGTCCCCCCAGGCTTTCAGGGGGGAGGAAGGTAGGCGCCTGATGGAGGAGCGCTCCGATGAAGCCGACCGGTATCCCCGCCACTTCACGCACGATATAGGGCGGGAACACGGGCCGGCCGGTCGCTGTCCGCACCAGATTGGCACAGATGTAGGGGAAGGCCGCACCCTTGTAGGGGTCTTGAAGATACGGACCCTGGACATGATTGCCGCCATGAATAAGACGCAGCATCTCCGGGATGCCTTCGTCCAATTCGTGATTGCCGGGAATGCCGACAAGGTTGCATCCCTGGCCGTAACGGCCGCCTTCGCGGCACTCCCCGTTGCCCAGCATATTAAAAAACATGATACCGGGCTCATCCTGGAGGAGGGCCGATTGCGTCGGGGAAGCACCGACATGGTCACCGGCATGGAGAATAAAGGTGGTGCTCCCTGTCCGGGATTCGGCGGCTTTGAGGTAGGCGGCCAAGACCGGGGCACTGCCCACCGGCCGACCGTCGACTTCCTGTCCCGCTGTGATTTGACTGTGAAAATCGTTAATCGCCAGCAACTGCAGGGGGATGGTCTTGCCGTCGGTAAACGGGGCGCGCCATTCGACTGTCCGGTTCGCCATCTCCCGCATTTCGCTTTCACTCGCCGCCCGTACATCGGTTGCCCCGCCTCCGGAAAAAGAGACCAGCACAGTCATGCACAGCCCATAGGCTATTTTTTCTTTGATCCTTGCTCGCATGTTTTTCTCCTTTTTTTTCCTGCCCGCCGGACTGGCGGAAACCCTGTGAAACAGCAAACAGCGCAAGAATGGCTCTGTTTTTCTCTCCTTTGGAAAAAGAACATGATGGTATTAGGGAAGGATCAGCAATCGATAAGAAATCCGTCTGATTCTGTTTTGGATTTGTTGAGGAAAAGAGAGGGGAGGCGATGAGCGGGACGCAAGCGGACAGGCCCTGGTGACCGGTCCTGTCCGCTTGGCTTAGGAAGGACCCAAACAGAAAGATTGGGTTCACCCCCTGGTGTTGCGGACTTGGTCTGCGCCGACGGGATTGCGTTCCATCGCCATCTTCCGAAGATTTTCGGTGTCCTCCTTTACGTCAGTCCTGATTCGAGGCTCATTAAAACCTAACGCAATCTGAATAATCGGCAGGTACGATAATGGTAAAATTACCCGTAAATCATTTAACGAACGTAAGTACTTATGGAACAATCATCTGTCCTGTCGACAGGGCAGCCGACCGAGGCCTTCAATCTTGACGGTCCGGAGTGGTACCTTAACCGGGAACTGACCTGGCTCGCTTTTAACCGGCGGGTGCTGCATGAAGGCCAAGACGTCCGCGTCCCCCTGTTGGATCGGGTTTATTTTCTGGCGATGGTGGGCTCCAATCTCGATGAATTCTTCATGAAACGGATCGGCGGCCTCAAGCAGCAAGTGGGCGCCGGGGTCAAGGAGCGATCCATGGACGGTCGCCTGCCCCAGGAGCAGATCGATGCCTGTCATCTGGTGGTGCACGATATGCTCCGGGAGCAGGAGGCTCTGGAGTCGGAGTTGAAACGGCAGCTGGCCCGCAAAAGAATTCGGATCGTGCCGTACGCCGATCTGCGGCTGGCGGAGAAAGCCGTTGCCGAGCGTTATTTCCTCGATCAGGTCTACCCGCTGTTGACGCCCCAAGGCATGGACCCGGCCCACCCCTTTCCCTTTATCTCCAACCTGTCGGTCAATCTTCTGGTCAGTGTCCGCTATCCCGACAGCGAGCATACCTACATGAACCGGATCAAGGTTCCGGTCAGCGAGGATCTGCCCCGCTTTCTCCCCTTTGGTCCTCTCGGCCATTTCATCACCATCGAAGACCTGATCAGCAACAATCTCGAGATCCTTTTTCCGGAGATGGTTGTCGAGACCTGCGAGACCTTCCGGGTAACGCGGAATGCCATCACCGAACCCCATCAGGAGCAGGCCAACGATCTTCTCCAGATGATCGAATCGGCCTTGCGGGACCGTAAATTTGCCGAAATTGTGCGGCTGGAAGTGGGTTGGGAGATGCTGGAAGCGCACCGCGGCATGCTTTCTGCCGAGCTGGGCGTGGATGAAGAGTGCGATGTCTTCGAAGTCGGCGGTATTGTCGGCAAGCGCGATCTGGTGGAAATCGCGGCCCTGGATCGGCCGGAACTCCATTATCCGCCGCATCACCCCCTTGATCATCCCCAACTCCAGGGAGATGACCCCAATATTTTCCATTGCATTCGCAAGCATGGCGCCATCCTTCTCCAGCATCCCTACGAATCCTTCGACACCTCGGTGGAGCGCTACCTGCGCGAGGCCAGCACTGACCCCAAGGTGCGGGCGATCAAGATGACCCTCTATCGGACAGCGGGAAAATCACGGGTAATCGAATACCTGATCGATGCCGCCCGCAACGGCAAGCAGGTGGCCGTGGTCCTGGAACTCAAGGCCCGGTTCGACGAACAGGCAAACATCCACTGGGCCGGCTACCTGGAGGAGGCGGGGATCCATGTCACCTACGGGGTGGTCGGCCTCAAAACGCACTGCAAGGTTATTTTTGTGATTCGTAAGGATCATGACGGCCTCCGTCGTTATGCCCATATCGGTACCGGCAACTACCATGCCGGTACGGCCCGCATGTACTGCGATCTCGGCCTTTTTACCTGCGATCCGGATATCGGCGCCGACCTGACCGAACTGTTCAACTATCTGACCACCGGCTCCACCCCGATGCGGCCGTACCGCAAACTCCTCCCTTCGCCGTGGATGCTGAAAATAGCCTTGCTGCAGAAGATCGAGCGCGAAATCCGGGTACACAGCACCCAAGAACCGGGTCTGATTCAGTTAAAGGCTAATGCCCTTGAGGATCGGGAGATTATCGCTGCCCTCTATCGGGCCTCCCAGGCCGGGGTGCATGTCGATCTCATTATCCGCGATACTTGTCGCCTGCGTCCTGGCATACCGGGGCTGTCGGAGAATATCCGGGTGGTGTCGCTGGTCGGTCGGTTTCTGGAACATGCGCGGCTTTTTTATTTTCGCAACAACGGGGCAGACGAATTTTTCATCGGTTCCGCCGACCTGATGCAGCGCAATCTCGAGAGCCGGGTGGAGATCTCGGTGCCGGTGGAAGCGCCCCGGCTGAAAAAACAGTTGCGGCAATTGCTCGATCTGCAGCTGAAGAATCAGCGCAATGTCTGGGAAATGGAGGCGGACGGCAGCTATCGCCAGCGGCGCTCCCGGGCCCGGAACAGCTCGGTCTGTTTGCACCGCAAACTGATCGAGCGGGCGGAAAAACGGTTGGCAGAGAGCCACCGGGCGGTGATCAAGAAGAACCGGAAGAAGAGCGAGTGCCGGTAAACGGATCCAGACGGGCCTACGTTGTATTCCCTGGCCCAGCGATGCAATCGGCTTCCAATATGCCCGATCAGGCCGCGATCAGCAGTGAATCTTCAATATAGCGCCGACGTTTAGCCGGCTTCAGCTGCTGGGTGTCGACTACCACCAGGCCGTCGACGCAGTTGTTGAAATCCCGGTCGACATTGAAGTCGAGAAAGACGACGCCGCCGGGCGGGCACAACTCGGTGTACTGCTTGTACAGGGTGGGGATCGCGGTGCCGAGGGCGCTGAGCAGGGACTTGAGGTGGATGAGGTCCTGGTGATAGTTGTCGCCGGAAAAGGAACCGGCCAGATCGGTCACCGGCAGGGAGAAGCGGAAGGGATTGCGGGAACAGGGCAGGGCGCTGGTTTCGGCAAAGTAGAGCTTGTAAAAAAAGATGAGCAGTTCTTTCGCCATCTGCGGCATGGCATTGCTGATACTCACCGGCCCGAAGAGATAGCGGTACTGGGGGTTGCGGCGCAAGAAGGCACCGATGCCGTACCAGAGATAATCGAGGCTGCGTTTGCCCCAGTATTTCTGCTGGACAAAACTGCGGCCCAGTTCCAGGCCCTGGTCAAGGTAGGGGAAATGGGCCTCATTATAATGAAAGAGGCTGTGGCTGTAGAGACCTTCGCAGCCTTTTTCCCGAACCACCGCACCGGCATCGGCAAAGCGGTAGGCGCCGACGATCTCCAGATCCTCCGCTGACCACAGCACCAGATGGCGATAATAGCGGTCGAAACGGTCCATGTCCCGCCGTTTGCCCGAACCTTCGCCCACTGCTCGAAAAGTGATCTCCCGCAGGCGGGCAATCTCCCGCAGCACCGTTGAACTTTCTTCCCCTTCGAACAGATAGATTTCCTTGTTGTCCGGCGTTTTTCCCAGCAGCGCTCCTGCCTGCACCTCTTTTTTCAGCACCACCCGTCTCTCCGGTCGTGCAATCGCGGTTTCCGTCGACAGCACCCCTTTTTTGCCGGCACCGATGCGGTAGAGGTGTTTGCGAAAGAGATCGATGGTGTCTTTTTCCCGGATTTTAAGGCCATCGTAGGCGTTAAAGGGGATAAGCCCGCCGATGGTCAGTTTAAGGGGTTTTCTCTGAACCCGAAACATCTCGCCGACCAGCATCAGGGTGGAGAGCGGCTTGGCCAGCAGGGAAGCGGCATAGAAGGACAGCGAATTGCGGCCATGGATATGAATGGGCAGAATGGGGGCCTTGGCGCGGGCCGCCAGACTGAGGAAGCCTTTCTGCCAGCGGCAATCTCTGATACCGCCGGGACCGAAACGGGAGACCTCGCCCGCCGGAAAAATAACCACCGCCTCCTCGTTTGCGAGTGCCCTGTCGATGCGGGCGATCTGTTCCTTCAGGTTGACCCCGGTCATGACCTTGACCGACAACAGGCAAGAACGGAGCGGTTTGACCGCCTCCAGCAGGTCGTTGGCGACAATACGGACATCCGGGCGGCAATCGTGCACCAGTTTCAGCAGGGCGAGGCCGTCGAGGGTGCCGATGGGATGATTGGCAATGATCATCACCCGGCCGCTCACCGGAATGTTTTCCCGGTCGCGGTCAGTCACCGTATAGGTGAACTGGAAGGATTCAAGCACCTGCTCGACAAAATCCATGCCCTGCAGATGCGGGAACTGTTCGGTGAAGCGGGCAAAATGTTTTTCCCTGAGCAGTCGGCGGAGCAGGGCGCGAATCGGGGGCGTCACCAGCGGGCGGCCGGTCAGGCTCGGGTAATATTGGCTGAGGATCTCATCGACCGTAAACATGGAGGGCTCCTGTCGGTATGCGGGCGCGTTCGTTCTCGAACATAGGCTCAGGCGGCAAAGGCAGGGTGTTTTTCTCTGTAGCCCAGCCAGTGCTCCCGGTACGACAGCGGCAGGTAGCGTCTGAGCTTTTTCGCCTGCGGGATTCGTCTGATCTCGAATTCGATGCTCAGCCCCGGCTGCGGGGCTTGTGTGGTCCGGGGAGAGGGCGTGGTCCGTAGGCCTTCGGTGTTGCCGATGGCCACGGTGATACCCGGCTGTTCCCTGGGGGTCAGCAGACAGAGCATCCCTTTACCCGGAGAAGCGGGCGCTATACTGCGATCGATCACATAATTCGACCGGGTGGTGATCGTCCGCAGCTCCTTGCTCGCAAGTTTGGTGTGGCGGTCACTGCAGAGTACCACCGCGCCGTAGTGTTCCTTGAGCATCGGAAAGGAAAACAGGGACTGCAACTGCTGCGACTGGGTAGGTGCGAAAGAAGAAAGCTGGAGGTTCAGCACCAGTACCGAAGTGCTGTTTTTGCGGACCAAGGCAAATTGGCCGATTTCTTCTTCCCCCTCTCGCTCACCGGGGATGGGAAAGCTGCCGCTGTTGAGCGTCCACACCTCGGATCCGGTCAAGATGGCCAGGCCGTTGAGTTCGTGTTTCCGTCGCCGTTTTTTCGGGGAGCGGCGACTTGCCGCAAAACAGCTGTAGGTAAGGCCCAGGGAATGGGCAAGCGTTTGGGTGGTATCCTCGCGGTCGTCCAGGGAGCGCCGGATGGACTGGCAGCAGAGCACATCGAGACGGTCGTTGTCCAGGGGGGCGAGGCATTCTTGTAATCGGTCGGTCGAGGACCCCGGCTGATCACCGGTGTCCAGTGTCATTATTTTGATCATGATTTCCGGTTTCCTAAAAAAAGTACGGTTTTTCCGAATCGGCCTCTATGCCGCCCGGAAAGGTTGGAAGAGCAAGCTGTTGGTAACGCCCCCCTTAAATACAGGGGATGTGTTGGGGTGCGGTTAGTGTTTCGTCAATCTTTGATGAGCCTTCGGCGGATTTGAACTCTTTCTTCTCGGCTTAGGCTGCCACCCCTTGCCGTTGGTGCCGGGACCGTGCTGTTTTCTTTTGAGTCATCAGTTCCATCGGCGATCGGCGGAACAGATCGCCGATGATGCTTCCCCGCCAGTCGGGATGCGGCGCCACGCCGAGTATCTTTGCCATGGTGGGCGCCAGGTCCAAAAAGGAGAGGGGCTGTTCCAGCTCAGCGCCTTTACGGATTCCGGGCCCCGCGAGGATGAGGGGAAAACAGGCTTCCCGGAGCCCCTCTTCTTCGGTGAACGGTCGAAAACCGCCGGGGCAGCCCATCACCATGATCATATAGTCCTGCTGCAGGCCGACCAGCGCCAGGTTTTCAAGGAGCAGGGCCAAGGCCTGATCTGCCTGTTCGACACTTTCCCGGTACGCCTCCGAGTGATATCCGAAATGGACACCGGCGATATCGGTGCCCTGGAGGGAGAGCAGGCAGAAATCCGGTTGCTCCCGCTGCAGATGCAGGCCTGCCTGTTCAGCCAGTTCGCGGTCAACATTGCGGATGCCTTGAGAATTGATCAACATCCCGGTCTGCAGACTGCCCGAGGGAAACGCAGCGCGCAGCCGGTCACTGGAGTAAAAAGCAGCGCTGTTCAGGTGGCGGTAGCGCAGCAGCGAAAAAAGCGAGACCGCATGCGGTGAGACCACGGCAGCGGCGCTGTTGCTGAGAACGCCATGCTCTTCGGGAGGCAGGGAGGTGAACAGGGAGATCAGGGTCGGCAGGGTCAACCGGGGCTGCAGGGGCTGGATCTGCCGGGCGATAATGCCGTTGCGGGTGAGGTGATCAAAGCAGCTGACATGGGTGCAGGCGAGGGCCTCGGAGAGCAGGCCGTCGATAAGGAGACAGAGCAGTTTGGACATGGGTACTCCCTGATGAAGGTTCGGTGGGAAGCGTTTCCGGTACGATTCCGTCTTCTACCCCCTGGCTGTTAGTCGCAGGTTAGTCCGGGATTACGATTTGATCAGAGGCCGATCCGTTTCCTGCCGAAAATGGCTTCCGCTCTTTGCCCCTGACGCAATCGTAACCGTTTTGTAACCGGGTATTAAAACGAGGCGTTCATAGTATGAAACAACGACGAATCAGGGCACTTCCCCCGCAGCCGGGCAAACATTCGTTGTCTTCTTCAACAAACGGAAGACGTATCCTATGCGCTATGCCATCTATTTTACTCCCCCTGCAGCTTCCCCCCTCTGGCAGCAAGGAAGCCGCTGGCTCGGCCGGGATGCCCTGAGCGGGCATTCCTCGGCCCGGCCCGGTTTTCGAGATGTCGATCCGGATCGTTTCATCGAGCTGACCTCACAGGCCTCTCATTACGGCTTCCACGCCACCCTTGTGCCTCCATTTCGTCTGGCGGAACACTGCATGGAGGCGGACTTGCTGCTTGCCCTTGCCGATTTCACCGCCTGTCAAAAACCGCTGCCTCTGCCGCTTTTGGAAATCGCTCAACTCGACGATTTCTTCTGCCTGCGGCCGGTCTCCCATTTGCAGGCCCTTCAGACCCTTGCCGCGCTCTGCATCCGGGCCTTTGATCGGTTTCGAGCACCCCTGACCCCGAGTGAGATGGCCCGACGCAAGGCCGCCCTGCTCAGCGGTCAGGAGAAACGCAATCTGGAACTCTGGGGATATCCCTATGTTTTTGAACAATTTCGCTTCCATTTCACCCTGACGGCCCGCATGGCCGAAGAACGGGAAAAGGAGCGGATCCATGCCGCCCTGAGTGCAACCTTCGAACCGCTGCTTGCGGCTCCCCTGGTACTCGATGCCCTGTGTCTCTTTGTTGAACCGGATATCGGCGAGCCCATGCGCTGCGTCCACCGGTTTCCCTTTCCCTCCTTATCTCCCGAACCTGAGGAATGCATTGCCCATGACCAGCAGCTCCTCCCCGAAGACCTTTATCCTGGATACCAATGTCATTCTGCATGATTCGGCCTGTATCAACCATTTCCAGGAGCACGACATCGTCATTCCCATCACCGTTCTTGAGGAACTGGATTCCTTTAAAAAAGGCAATCAAACCCTCAACTACCATGCCCGTGAATTTGTTCGTTCCCTGGACACACTGAGCGCCAATAAGCTGTTCAACGGCGGTGTCCGCATCGGCCCGGATAAAGGCTTGGTGTCGATCAAGTTGGAGCAGGCCCCACACGAGGATCTGCGTCAGCATTTTCCAGCCGCCTCCAAGCCGGATCATCAGATTCTCAACCTCGGCTACCACCTGGCTCAAGCGGACGACTCGCGCAAGTACATCCTGGTGACCAAGGATGTCAACCTGCGGATGAAGGCCAAGGCCATCGGGTTGATGGCCGAGGACTACACCACCGATCATGTCAAGGATATCGGCGGCCTCTACACCGGCAGCCGCTGCCTCGAGGGGGTGGCATGCGAAATAATCGAATCGTTCCACCAAGCGGAGCAGGGTGTCGATCCCGCACCATTGGAGCTCGAACCGGCGCTGGTGGCCAACGAGTACCTGATTGTCCGCAACGGCCGGAAATCAGTGCTGGCCACCTTTCAGCCACGGGAGGGCATCCTCTGCAAAATCAAGAGTCAGACTGTGTACGGCATCACACCCCGCAACGCGGAGCAGAGTTTTGCCGTTCATGCCCTCTGTAATCCGGAAGTGCCTCTGGTGACCATCTCCGGCAAGGCGGGTACCGGTAAAACCCTGCTGGCTCTGGCGGCGGCCCTGGAACTGCGCGGCCGTTACCGACAGATCATGCTGGCCCGGCCGATCGTGCCGCTCTCCAACAAGGATATCGGCTATCTGCCCGGAGATATCCAATCCAAGATCGGCCCCTATATGCAGCCGCTCTACGATAACCTGGCCGTGATCCGCAGTCAGTTCAGCGAACAGAGTGAGATGAGCCAGCTGCTCGGCCGTTTGCTCGAGGACAAAAAATTGATCATTGAGCCCCTGGCCTACATCCGGGGCCGCAGCCTGGTGAAGATGTATATGATCGTTGACGAGGCCCAGAATCTGACCCCGCACGAGGTCAAGACCATCATCACCCGGGCCGGGGAAGGAACCAAAATGGTCTTCACCGGCGATATCCACCAGATCGATCATCCCTACCTCGACTGCCAATCCAACGGCCTGAGTCATCTCATCGAAAAGATGCAGAGACAGCCGCTCTACGCCCATATCAACCTCGAAAAAGGCGAACGCTCCGAACTCGCCATGCTGGCCAGTGCATTGCTATGAAACTCTTTTTTGTTCCCTCTTCGCTGTGGCAGGCCCTTGTCCCGTTTTGTCTGGTCCTGCTGCTCCTGGCCGTGGCCAGCCCGGCCTCCCAGATTTTGCGCTACCGTGAACAGACCGGTGACAACAGCTTTACTTTTTCCCGGCGAACGGATGAGGACCGTAACAGCGTCACCGTTGTCCAGGACCAGGGAGACGAGGTGTACAGTAGTGTCTGTGCCCAGGACGGTACCACCCTTGCCTGGCATTACATCCGGCGGCCGGACACCGATGTCCGGGCCGAACGGATTGGTGACCGCATCCATTTCAGTGGCCGGTTCGGAGGCGAGGACCTCGACAAAAGCGAGTCCATTGATGCCCGGCCCTGGTATCAGCCCCTGTCGTTTTCTTTGCAGCGCATGGTGGTCGGCGATTTGAAAACGGCCCGTTTCTGGACCATCAGGCCGGACACCTTGGAGATTCTGACCATGCAGGCGGAGAGGGCGGGCAGTGAACAGATTCCGGCAGGGGCTGCAACCCAGGCGGCGGACAAGGTGGTCATCCGTCTGGACGGGTTTCTGTCCGGCCTGTGGCAGGCAGAATACTGGTTCCGCGAAAGCGACCACCTTTTTGTCCAATATCGGGGAATCCATGGCCCTCCGGGGACCGCGACCACCCGGATCAACCTGATCCAGCCCTGAACGGTTTTTCCGGGAGCCTACCGGCGTTCAGGCGTTGATTGCCAGATTGTCCAGAAACTGGCGGGTGCAGGCTTCCCAGGAGTAGCCGGCGGCAAAATCGCGGCAGGCGACACGGGAGACCGTGAGGGCGCGGAGGGCGGCACTGCGGAGATCAGTATCAAGGCAGCCGTTGACGCCATCGCGAACGAGATACTGCGGTCCGGTCACCGGAAAGGCGGCCACCGGCACACCGCAGGCCATGGCCTCCAGCAGAACGATGCCGAAGGTGTCGGTCAGGCTGGGGAAAACAAAGACATCGGCCGCCGCCAGATGGGCGGCCAGATCTTCTCCTTGTTTCGGCCCGGTGAAACGGACTTCCGGGTAGGCCCGACGCAGGGAGGCAAGTGCCGGGCCGCCGCCGATCACCCATTTTTCTCCCGGCAGGTCCTGGTCGAGGAAGGCGGGCAGATTTTTTTCCTGTGCCACCCTGCCGACATACACAAAGAGCGGGCGTGAAGAGGAAAAGAGGGGGGGATTACGAGGGCGGAACCGGGAGGTGTCGACCCCGCGCGACCAAGGTGCCAGATGGGGGAATTTTCTGGCGGCCAGTTCCTCGATGATGGTGGGCGCGGCCATGGTCCGGTGGGCGGTTCGATGGAATCTCCGCAGGAGCGCATAGGTCAGGGCTGGGGGCGCCATGATCCGCATGCGCAGATATTCGGGAAAGCGGGTGTGGAAGGAAGTGGTGAAGGCCAGTCCCAATCTGTGGCAGGCCGCGCGGGTGGCCCAGCCCAGAGGACCTTCGGTGGCGATATGGACCGCATCCGGTCTGAATCCGGCGAGCCGTCGGACGAGGGATGCCGGCGTGGCCAGGGAAAGCCGGATTTCCGGATAAGTCGGGCAGGAGAGGGTTTTGAAAAGATCCGGGGTGATCAGCAGGAGTTTGTGCCCCTGAGCCCGCAAGGTTGCCGCTGTTTGGCTGAGCGTGGTCACAACCCCATTAATTTGAGGATGCCAAGCATCGGTTGCTATACATATTTTCATAGGTTTTGGCCGCAATTGCCTCCGGTTGGGGGGGTTGATTTCGCCATTCCACAATGCCGAGCCGACCGGCGTGATTTTCGGCAAGCGCGGTACAGCTCTCCACCCAGTCACCGGTATTGGTGTAGAGGATATGCTCTATTTCCCTGATTCCGGCCCGGTGGATATGGCCGCAGATCAGGCCCTCGACCCCATGCTCGGCTGCCTCCTGCATAACGCTGTGTTCAAAATTGCCTAAAAAATTGACTGCGATTTTCACCTGGTTTTTCAACCAGGCGGAGAGCGACCGGTTCTCTTTGCCTTGCTTGCCTTTATTGAAGACGCGGCCCAATCCCCGCACCAAATCGTAGGCGCTGCTGCCGAAACTCGCCAATCGGGGGCTGGAGCGGATGACCGGATCAAAAGCATCGCCATGCATCACCAGGTAGCGATGGCCGTCGATGGTTTCATGCACCACCGAATTCATGAGATGGATATTGTTGATGACGCTGCCGTTGAGTTTTCGCAGGGCATGGTCGTGGTTGCCGGGAATGTACATAACCTTGGTGCCGTTTTTTGCCTTTTCGAAGACCGCATGCACGATCCGGTCGTTAATCACCGGCCAATGCCATTTTTTTTGGGCCTGGAGCAGGTCGATGATATCTCCCACCAGATAGAGAAATTCGGACTCCGTCTGGGAGAGAAAATCGAGCAATTGTTCGGTCTGCAGATTTTTGGAGCCCAGGTGCAGGTCGGAAATCCAGATGGACCTGAAGTGAAGTTGCGGCATGAGTCCCTCCTTTTGGGGTATGCGCCGGGTCGTGACCGGTCGCGGATACGCAAGAGTTTTTGCTTGTCTGGCTGGCAGCGTAACGCAACCTTGTTTTTCTTTGATCAGGATTGGGTATATTTCTGGTTGGCGAACGGTTTGGAGACGATGCGCGCACGTGCACCTTGGTACCCGGACGGGTCAGATACGATCTTTTCGGACTGTAAACGAGAGGGTGGCCTCGGTGACCATGCTCCGGCCGAAAATGAAAAAGAGCGTCAGCCAGAGGGCCTGCACACAGAGCAGCAGCAGGGGATCGAGCAGCAGCGCCAGGCCACGGGCAATGTCGGGGAGCGCCAGAGCGGTGTGCGGCAGGAGCAGGCTGAGGCCGCAACCGTAGACAATCGCCAGCAGGCCCATTTTTTGATAGGCGGAAATGGCGGTAAAGCCGCGAAAATCGGCGCGCAGGGTTTCGGACAGTACTCGCCATACCTGCGAAACCACCAGGCTGAGAAGAAAGGCGCTGCGATACGAGCCGTGTAAAAAAAGATGGCAGGCAACCAGGGCGGTGGTTGTGTAGAGAACGCAGGTCAAACCCTGGATCGGCACCAGTTTCACCCCGGCCAACCCTCCCTCGTAGACCGCCTTTTTGGTGGCTCCGGAAAAGACAAAGGCCAGGCGGTCGAACAGGCGGGCAGCCAGCGGCCCGCATTGGTGCAGGGGCTTGCCGTAACAGCAGCCGAAACTGATACAGGCCAAACGCCCCAGGCCTTCGCCGAGAATATAGCCGATGGCCACTGCCGCCAACATCGTCTGCATTGGCAGCGGTGCTACCTTGAGCAGGAAACAGGCCCCATTGACCAGGAGGATGAGCGGAGGAATTGCGATTAAACCGCAGAAAAAGGCTCCGCCAATGGTAAAGGTATAGTGTTTTTTCTCCACCAACCGGGCCACCATCCGGGCTGCCGGCACACACAGTCCCATGGTCAGGATGAGCACGGTCAGCACCGGAACCGGGGTTGCGCCTGCGGCAACCGCGAGGATGAGGACAAAGACAAGGGCAAGGGAGGCGGCAGAGGCCAGGATGAGGCCGTACCAGGTGAAGTTGATGCCGTGCCAATGGGTGGCATCCTGGCGGGTCACCGGCAGAGTGGCCAGCATCTGAAAACGTTCGCCGGGCAGCAGCCGCCAGCCGCAGACAATCAGCAGGGAGAAAAAAAAGGTGGCAACAAGGAGAAAAAGCCAATTGTTCATGGGGTCTCATGGACAGGGGGAAGAGATGGGCACAGGGACAGGTGGGGACAGCCGACCTGCTGCTGTCCTTTGACCGCTATGGTCGAGCGGACCCGGACATCGGTCTCGACCAGCGGTCGACCGAGGCCGGAGGAAAAGCGGCTGCGCACATCCCGCCGGTTCACATTATTGCGCAGGTCGTCACAAAAGGTGACGGCTCCCTGCTGGAAGAGGAGGATGTCGGTGGAACTGCCGGGCCGGTACAAACTTTTGGGGCAGCCTTTGGCCAATCGCATCCCCTTGACCACCGGCTGCGGGTTGTCGTAACCGGTGGTGGAGTAGCACTGAACGATATCGCCGATCATCAGGGCCACGACCTCAATCATTGCCACCAGGCCGATGCCGCCGCCCCCGTCCACATCGGTGTCGATGATGGTCACCACCCGCCGGTTCTTGCTGTGCAGGGAGGCCAGGGCGATAATTGCGGCCGGGTTGCAGGAATGGTACTGGCCGTCGAGTTCGTAGATATCGACGACCTCGCCGGAGACGGGGACATGGTTGTAATGGTATTTATCCGGAGTCAGGCGGAAAACCGCAAAATCGCCCTGGGCAAAGGGGGCGCACCAGGGCGCATCCTCGCCCAGCAACTCCGTTGCCGAAAAAAACTTTTCCTTAATGAACAGCTCCGGGGTTTCCGCGAGGGTGCCGATCAGCACTTTGGCATCCGCCGGAGCGACAATGGCTTCCGGGTTGGGATCCATGGGGCGGAGATCCCGGTAACGAATCCGGCGCTCGAAGACCTGGCGGGGCGTGGTGAAACTGTGCTCCGGGGCGATGCATTCCAACCCCTCAACACCCATTCGCTCGAGCAGGCGTAGCCCCCGGCAATGCTCCATGGGCAGATTGAGGTCAAAATGAAGAAAGCCGAGCAGGCCGGACATTCGCCTGCCAGTCAGGGCGCGGAACAGGGTCGGCGCATGTTCCCGCAACCGGTTGTAGAGCAGGTCGATGGCCTGATCGGCGATGAGGCGTTCGTTGACGACCTGGCCGGTTGCGCGGTCAATATATTGATGTTTCATGGATTCCCTCTTCCTTGATTGGTTTTTTCTCGCCGTTGCCCTGCAATTCCAGGTGAACAATCAGGAGAATCAGGAGGATAAGCACCTGGATTTCCCGGCTCGAAGCCTCGCCGGCCTTCACCCGGCTGCCGGTTTCCCGGATAAACAAGGCGGCCGGGGCCTTGCCGGTCAGTTGTCCTTTGAGGGCGCCGACCGCAGGATCGGTGCAGACGTCAAGCCGTTGTCCGTCGGCAATCAGGGTTTCCAGACCATTGCTCAGGTGCAGGGTACAGAGGTCTGTTCGATAATAGGTCTCCGCAGCCTGGTTAAAGGTGGCGGCCTCGACATGCATGGGATCGAAGGCACGGCCATGACGATTGAGAATGGCCTGGGTCAGCCGGGCCGCAGCCGTTGGCTCCGAGCCGTTGAGCATGGCATCGAGCCGGTCGATCTCCTCGGAGGCGCCTGGAAATTCTTTGATCCCTCCGCAATGACGGCGCAACAGTTCCAGACAGGCCTGCTGATAGGCCACGATCTCGATGCGCAGATAGCCTTTGTAGCGGTGGCTGGGACGCTGCCGTTCCGCCAGGGCGATGATCCGCCGCAGCATCCGGTTGCCGGTGTCGGCCCGGATGAAGACCGTGGGAATACCGATGGCAGCGGCGAAAAAGATCTGCCGTCGTTCGCTCTCGGTTCCGGGATCATCGGGAATATGCTCATGGCGGACCTCACCGCTGATCACCCATTTGTAGGCAAGCGCGGTGACGATCGTTTGCAGGTTCACGGCCAGGGCAAAGGAGGCGCCGAGGTCGGGGAAAAGCGAATAGTGCCGCCCCTCGAAACCGGAAAAGCCGTAGTCTGCCAGAGCGCGCATTCGGTACGGCAGGTAGATGGCCATGCGGCTGTCAAAGACGCCCATCTCGGTGAGATCCTGCTTGAGCCGGTCCTGGTTGTGTTCTCTGCCGTCCAGGGCCGGGCTTTGCTCGACACTGTGCAGGGCGATGAGATAATCGATCAAACGGACATCCGGCAACCAGTCGCCGCGTAGCCGCAAGGCCCGGCTGGTGAGCCGATCGAGCCACAACGGCCCCACCGGGGTGAAACTGTGGCCGCAGAAACGGAGATCCGCCTTTTTCTTCCAGCGCCGCCAGAGCATCCGCAAATGGGTGTCATCCAGTTCGTGCGGCAGATACCCCAGCACCTTTTCCGGATGAAAATCACTGAACCCCAGACGGTGGGGCGCAGCCGAACAGGTGGTGACAAAGAGCGGTAGAAAATGCTCGACAATCTTGATCACCAGATCGCCGAAATATTTCTCATAACCGCCGCCGCCGTGCTCCCGGTAGATTTGGCTCAGTATCCGGCTGCCCAGGGTGATGTGGGTGCCGTTGTTGGCCAACGAGGTGCTGGAGGTGTTGGGCAGGACCACCAGATTGTTGACGATGATCCCGGCCTCTTTCAATTTGGCGATGGTGTTCAACTGGCTGCGCGACAGGGTCCGGTGGCAGAGTCCCATGTATTCTTTTTTGGCCTCGCCCCGGTTCCACCCGGAGAGGCAGGGATTGAGGAACAGTTCCCGATAGAACTGGTCGGAGATGAGGTCATTGAGGCGCTTTTGCCGGGCCGGAGGATTGGGGGCCAGGTACATGCGGCAGATTTGGCCGTTTTGTTCCAGATGGAACTCGCGATTGGCGTATTCGATGAGCAACTGCAGCAGAAAAAAGCGGCGGCTGGTCTCGCGGGCGGTGTTGCGGCCGGGGAGTTCGTTTGCCTCGCCGCTGCTCAAACTGAAGGAGAGAACCTCCGGCGAGCTGTTGTCGCTGAGGAGATGCTCCATCAGCTGTTCGCCGGTTTGTCTGAGGAGCGGGTCGGCAAGGGTTGGATGCCCGATGGCTTCCGCCAGGGCCAGCTTCAACAGGTAGCTGACCGGTACCCGCAACCAGGCCTCGCCCTCTCGGGCAAAGAGAAAGCGACCGGTATCTTGGCGCATCGGTCCCTGCGGTTGGCTTTTATCGGCCAGCAGATCCCGGTTGAGGATGGAGGCGGCATAGTCGCCGAGCAGACCTCGGGGGAAGCGGACCCAGGAGTTTTCCCAGATCCGGTTCTGCTGCTCGTCGAGAAAGGCATCGAGTTCGGTGAGCACATGGGGAGAGAGGTCGCCGCGCCGGGCCCGTCGGGTCAGGTTTTTATAGTAATTGGAGGCCACAATGGTCAGCGCCAGGTCCACATCCTCCTTTTTACCCTCGATTGCCACCTGGAACTCGTTCTCCACGCCGACTGTGGTGTCGGTCCCGAAAAAAGGAGTACGGTCTGCGCGCTGCAGCACCTGCCGGCGGAACAGATCAGCCTGGATCGAGATTTCGGATGCGGTAACAGGGGGCAAGGGGAGGGTCATGACATCGCTGTACGTTGAAGGGAGCACTTCACATCTCTCAGAAGAGAGCGTACAGGGCGAATGTTACGGTTGAGCTAGGAATCGGTCAGCTTTGCATCAGATGAGAAGCGTTCCTGTGCATGGGGCCAGGTCTTTGTCGAGACCATAGGGTGGGGGGACTAAAAAGACGGGGCATAGCCGTCAAGAAATTGCGCCCCTATGCGGTTGTTGGAAATGTTTTTGATACGGATCTTTCGCTGCAGAGTCGGCCCTCCTGTGGACCGGTATTTGATGCGAACATCCTGGCCGGCGGCGATCGAACGTGCATATTGACGTGGTATATTGAAACTGACGCCTCCCAGTGAGCGGTCGCACAGGTATACCGGGCATTCTTTACCGTTGAGGAGGGTGAGCAGGGCTTGGCCGGAGAGAGACTCCCGCGCTGTTGCCCGGTGGTTAAGGGTATAGTTTGTCGATAGGCCGCAGGTGCAACGCACCGTCTTTTTCCTGGTCCCCGGCGGGATCGGCACATAGCGCTTCTTGGCGCATCGGGCACAGGTCACACGTATTCTGCCGTCCTTGACGCTACAGGTCTGCGCTCTTCCGGGCATGGGGCTCTCCGTTAAAAGATTGATGAAACAGAGTGGAGCAAACAGTACATACCAAGAGGGGCTGTTTGTCAATAGTGGCTTTATGATGACGGCATTGCAGCTGGACGCCTAAGACCAAAAAACGATTCATGGAGGCGGGGGACAATCCGGCCTCTCTCCGGAAAAAGATCATCGAATGCGGATGCCACGGTGTTGCGGCCGTATATCCGCAATCCACTGTTGCCGAGTCCACAACAGTGCTTAGAGAGTAGAGGTGGTGCTTCAAGAAATTATTTGACAGTCCTGTCTGCATTCTTGTATTAAATATTTTGTAATTTCTGCACGTTGTCGGCTCGCATCCGGAAGGTCAACCCGCCGGAGCGCCACAGGCAAAAATCCGGAAAACACCCAGGAGGGACACATGGTTCCAGCACCGAACATCAAAACCATCTTATATGCCACCGATCTGGGAGAGAACACGCGGCCGGTTTTCCGTCTGGCCGTCAGTCAGGCCCGGCGCTATAATGCCCGGTTGCTGTTGCTGCATGTGGTTGAACCGCTGGGTGCCGCTGGTACGGCAATGATCGCCAACTATCTTTCCGGAGAGGCGATCGATAAAATGAATAATGATGGAGCCCGCGATATCCTCGAGATCATGAAGAAGCGGCTGGACGATTTTTGTCGGGATGAACTGGAAGCCTACGGCCTTGACCGGATGCCGGTGACCGAGATCCTGGTTGCCACCGGCAACCCCAGCCGGGAAATTATCGAAATGGCGACCCAGCATCAAGCCGACATGATTGTCATGGGGAAATCGTTCCATTCTTTTTTCGGCAGCCCTCTCATGGGCACAACCGCCCGGCGTGTCTCCCGATACAGTACCATCCCGGTGCTCCTGGTCCCCAACAACATCGTTTAACGGCGCCTTGTTCCCCGCAGGAGGTGTTTCCGGGTTCGGTTTCAGGCACCCTCCGGATCAATGTCGGCACCTTGGCGAACCGTTGCCCAGAAGGCCTGAATCACCGGATTTTCCAGATTTCTTTTCGTTGTGCAGGCCCCGATGGTAAAGGGCAGCAGACGCGGGCTGACATCGACAATCCGGACCCGGTCGTGGAGGGGACTTTTCTCCAGCACCAACCGCGGCACCACCCCCACCCCGCAGCCCAGGCTGACCATGGCCAACAGGGCCTCGTTGCCGGCCACCTCGGCATAGATTTTCGGCGTAATTCCCTTTTCTTTAAACCAGCGATCAATGCGGACCCGGCTTAAGCCCTGCTCCGCCATGATGAGCGGAGTGGTCCGCCAATCAATGGTTTGATTATGGGCGCCTGGAGGTTGCGGAACATTGATGGGTTCAATGAAGACCAGGGGCGTTTGCGCCAGTTCGATGAAGACCGTCGAGGAGGGCAGGGTTTCCGGCAGGGCGGCGATGGTGACCTCCGCTTCCCGGTTGCGCAGTTTGTTGAGGGCCTCGGCGGCGTCCCCGGTCTGCAGTTTGATCTGGACGCCGGGATGGGCACTGCGAAAGGCACCGAGAATCCGGGGGAGAATGGAGTAGGCGGCCGTCACCGAACAGTAGAGGGAAATCTCGCCGCCCAAGGCGTCATCGCCTGCCAGTTGCTGCTGCAAGGCCTGCCAGTGCTGTTCCGCTTCCTCGGCATAGCGCCTGAAAATTTTTCCGGACGGGGTCAGCGAGACGGTACGGTTGTTGCGAAAAAAGAGCTGATGTCCGAGTTCTTCCTCGATCCGCTGAATGGTCCGGGTCAGGGCCGAGGCGGAGAGATTGCAAGCTCTGCCGGTACGGCCGAAATGGAGCGAATGGGCCAACTGGTTGAAGATTCTGATAGCTCTGATATCCATAAAAAGGTGCGGAAAAAAGAGGAGATCTATGGTATAAAGTTAAGTCTTCGCTATTGTGCACCTGTGTTGCATTTTCCGCAATAATAAATTGCAAAGAAATCACTTCTCGCAATGAAAATATCGGGTATGGTTATCCCTCATCCCGTCAAAATCAAACAACACACATTGAGGAAACAATTATGGGACAAAATTATTTCAATACCTTGCCGTTGCGTCTGCAGTTGGAAGAGCTGGGCAAGTGCCGGTTCATGGATGCCTCGGAGTTCGAGGGCGTTGACAAACTCAAAGGCAAGAAAATCGTTATCGTCGGCTGTGGAGCGCAGGGCCTGCACCAGGGGCTCAATCTTCGCGATTCCGGCCTGGATATCGCTTATGCCCTTCGGGATGAGGCCATTGCTACGCAGCGCCAATCCTGGAAAAATGCCACCGGCAACGGCTTCACGGTCGGCAATTACGCCCAGCTGATCCCCACCGCCGATCTGGTAATCAACCTCACGCCGGACAAGCAGCATTCCAAGGTGGTGGCCGCGATCATGCCGTTG
The DNA here is from genome assembly GCA_963666685.2 of uncultured Desulfobulbus sp. Classification (GTDB taxonomy): domain Bacteria; phylum Desulfobacterota; class Desulfobulbia; order Desulfobulbales; family Desulfobulbaceae; genus Desulfobulbus. The sequence continues at coordinate 2,954,743 of CAXXHZ010000003.1, read as the reverse complement.
ATGAAGCAAGGTGCCTGCCTCTCCTATTCCCACGGCTTCAACATTGTTGAGGAAGGAATGCAGATCCGCGAGGATCTGACGGTGATCATGGTCGCCCCTAAATCCCCTGGAACCGAGGTGCGAGAGGAATACAAGCGAGGCTTCGGTGTGCCCACTCTGATTGCCGTGCACCGCGAGAACGATCCTCAAGGTGAAGGCTGGGATATTGCCAAGGCCTATGCCAGCGGCACCGGGGCGGATCGGGCCGGTGTGCTCCAATCATCCTTTGTTGCCGAGGTCAAATCCGATCTCATGGGCGAACAGACCATCCTGTGCGGTATGCTCCAGGCCGGATCGCTTCTTTGCTATGACAAGATGATGGAGCAGGGCATTGAGTCCGGCTACGCCTCCAAGCTGATCCAGTACGGTTGGGAGACCGTTACCGAGGCCCTCAAGCACGGCGGCATCACCAACATGATGGATCGGTTGTCCAATCCGGCAAAAGTCCGGGCGTATTATCTGGCCGAAGAGATCAAGGATATCCTCACCCCGCTCTTTGAAAAACACATGGACGACATCATGTCCGGCGATTTTTCCCGAACCATGATGGAAGACTGGGCCAACGACGATAAAAACCTGTTGACCTGGCGGGCTCAGACCGCGGAGAGCGCTTTTGAGAAGGCGGTTTCCACTGCCACCGAAATCCCGGAACAGGAATTTTTCGACCACGGCATCCTCATGATCGCCATGGTCAAGGCCGGGGTTGAACTGGCCTTTGATACCATGGTTTCTGCCGGCATCAAGGAAGAATCGGCCTACTACGAGAGCCTGCACGAGGTGCCGCTGATCGCCAACACCATTGCCCGTAAGAAGCTCTACGAGATGAACGTGGTCATTTCCGATACCGCCGAATACGGCTGCTATCTCTTTGCCCACAAGGCCGTGCCGATGCTGGCCGATTTCATGCAGAATATCGAGGCCGATGTTATCGGCAAAGGCTTGGCTGTCCAGGATAACTCGGTCGACAACATCGAACTGATCGGCGTCAACTCCGCCATCCGCTATACGGTGGTTGAGCAGGTTGGTGAGGAACTGCGTTCCTATATGAGCGCCATGAAACCGATCATCTGATCGCGAGGTGGCCAATCCCACCGGTCTTCGGGCCGGGTTTTCTTTCCCCTTTGCCGAATGCGGCGAAGGGGTTTTTTTGTCCGCACGTTTAAGGACAAAAAGGGGACGGATTTATATTTCACGCTCATTTCTCGGACGCCCCTGCTTTTTATTTGAAATACGGATTCCAAACTTCTTTTCGATTTCATCACGAAACCGGTCGCTGCCGGTCAACTGCCCCCTTTGTAAAGCCTCTCTGATAAGCTGTATTTCATAATCAGGAACGGTACCCAAGACATACTCGATATAAGATTTCTGCCTTTCTGCAACACTATCTCCCAAGGACAAATACGACGGATGCAGATCAACAACCAAATCTTCTTTGCCAAGGGCCTTGGAAGCATAGCTTGACCAACGATACTCAACGGGATCGGCAACCATGCCGGCACGAAGAGGATTAAGCTCGATGTAACGACAGCATGCCGATAAATATTCGTTTGCGGAGATTAAGCTTGATTTAAAACGGCCCTCCCATAAACTTCCAGTGCGCTTTTCAAGTTTATTGACATATCGGGTCTGACGGCCTGTAACGCGCTTCATCAGCAGAGATAACGATTCAGGATTTTTGCCTGGATCCACAACGAGGTGAACATGGTTCGTCATCAGGCAATACGCATAAATCTGGCAGTCAAACTCGCGTTTAAACTCAATAAGATTTTCCCGGTAATAATTGTAATCATCGTCAGAAACAAAAACTGTCTGCCGATTATGGCCACGCTGCACAATATGATGCGGTGCGTGCGCAAGAATTATTCGATTTGATCTAGGCGTACTTTAATACGCACCTCAAATACCAACAAAAAATAGATCCGTCCCCTTTTCCCCGTCCCCTTTTCCCGTCCTAGGCAATGTCACCACATGATTGACTTAAGATCTTAGTTTGAGTACGATTGCCTTTGTCATCACTTTTACAGAGGCAATCGATGAGTGAGCTTACGCAATATTTCTGTCCCAACGAACAATGCAAGGATTATGGTCTGCGCGGTCTGGGTAATATCTCGGTTCGCGGCAAGTATGGCAAAGACAAGAGCCGCGATCTGCTCTACTGCCGTACCTGTGGAAAGCGTTTTGCCGCTACCCATGGCAGCGCTCTGTTTGGCCTGCATCTACCGGCCGAGACAATCCGGCAAATTATCCATCACGCGGCCGAAGGTGTTGGTGTTCGCGCCACCGCACGGCTGCTGGAACTTGATAAGGACACGGTAAACCGAGTTATTCTTCGTGCGGGAGAGCATTGTGCCCATGTGCTTTCCAGCCTGTTGACTTCATTGAACATGACCGAAGCGCAACTTGACGAGCTCTGGACCTTTGTAAAAAAAAGGAAAGTTCTGGCAGCGGCGAAGACGTCGAGCGCCAGTACGGGCGGACCTGGATCTGGACCTGGATCTGGACGGCCGTCGACGCCCCAACGCGTTTGATCATTTCGTTCTGGATTGGTGGCCGTGAACTGAAGGATGCCAGGCGGATGCTGAAGGCCAAGTTTGCTATCTGCGTTGCTTGCTATAATTTGATCCGGCCCCACGAGTCGCTCAGTCGCGGCAAGGATCGGATCTTTCGTCCAAAGACTCCGGTTATGGCTGCAAACGTGGTGGATCACAGGTGGACTTTTTCTGAACTGCTGACTTATCCTTCTCTGTGTCAATAGTATGGTGACACCACCTGGAAAGGAAAGGAGCGGTTGCTGAGAGACGAGACGGTGGTTGTGGTGAAGGCCGGTTAGGCCGTGTCGTTTTCTTTGTTGACCAGGGCTTTTTGCGCCGCCAGTTCTACCTTCTCCAGCAGTTCAAGGACGTCAATGGGTTTGAGGCAGTAATCAAAGGCTCCGCCCTGCATCCCTTCAATACCGGATTTCACTGAAGCATGGCCGGTGAGGATGATGACTTCCACCTGTGGCCAGCGTTCCTTGACTTTTTTCAGGCACTGGATGCCGTCGATACCCGGCATGCTGACATCCATGATGATGACATCAACAGGCTGGGATTCAAGGAGTTCCAGGGCGGCTACGCAACAATCGGCAAGGATGAGCTTGATACCCATCCGGGACAGCCGTTGAGGACAATTTCTTTGAAATCCGATTCGTCGTCAACCAGCAGCAGATGGATATTGAGAGCTGCCTCAAGCTTGAAAGGTAATTCATTTATCATTGCTCAACATTTCCTCAATCTCTTGAATAAATTTATTCCGATAGCGTTGGTACTGTTGGGGGTCTGCCATGACCATGTCAATTTGTCGGGTATGAATAATAAGGTACCCCAGCACCTTCAGTCGGCCGTAGAGAAAGTCCTGGGTGCGTTTCTCCACCCGGGCACTCAGGGAGTCTCCGGTTAACTCAATACGAAAATCGAACCGACCGAGAATTTCTGCGAGGAGTTCGATCCGTCCGATGCGTCGGCTTTCGTCGGCCGCCCCTCCTTTGAAGCGAAAGGTAACATACCGTTCAGTACGCAGGCTGCTGATGAAGGCTTCAATCATAGCATAGTGATACCCGAGCCGCACACTGAGATTACAATAATTTCGGGAAACAAGAAAATAGTTTTTTGTGTTCATTTTCGATGCCACTGCGGGTTCCAGGGCCGGATTCATTGCCGACTGGAAGAAGATGGCTCCCATGCCGCGGACACTGACTGATGGCGGTCCCTCCCAAGGATAGGCATGCATGCCCTGCCAGATGGCGATCATCGGGGTTGAAACCACTTCATTGACATTGATGAAGCGTTTTTTTGAATCGAATTCGGCACAGAAGCCGTCGGCCAGGTTGATCACCCACCATTCCAACGGCATATTATCCACCAGCCGTTTGGCCGCGCCCTCATCGAAATGATACCTTTTACCGAAATCGAACATCTCGATCACCGATTTTTCGTGACAGAATCGGGTGATGTCATGCATGGAGTCGCACAGTGCGGCTCGAAAAAACGGGGAGGCCGGGTCGGTGAGGTGGAGTGGCGTGATCAGCTTGAGAACATCGATCAACGTCTCCTGTACCGGGCTGCCGTCCATGGGATTGGGGCGTTTGCCGGTGTCTACCAGCAGTTCTTCAATGCGTCCGCGATAGATGGCCCGGTTGGTGGCATCGACCGTGACCATCTCGCCATTGACCAGGGTATGGGTGGCCTGATCCAGAGAGAGCAGCGAGGGCAAGCCGAATTCTCTGGAAATGGTGGCCAGGTGTCCGGCCTCGCTGCCGGTCTCGGCGATCAGCGCGGAGGCCCGTTTGAGTAAGGGCGCCCACTCGGGCAGGGGATGCTCGACCACCAGGACCGACTTTTTAGGGAAATGATTCATGTCGGTATTGGTACGAACGATAAAGACCGGTCCGCACCCGACTCCGGTACACCCGGAAACGCCGCCTTGGAGTAGAAGTCGATCATCCTGGAAAACCGTAGCTTCGCCGCTCTCCGGGCTGAAGAGATGGACCGAGATGGGACGGCTCTGGAGGACATAGATTTTGCCCGCCGGGTCGATGGACCATTCGATGTCTTGCGGTGAACCGAAATGGTGCTCCAACTTCATGCTGATCTCGGCCAGGGCAACAGCCTGTTCCTCGGTGAGCGGCGGTTTGGGATTGTTCGCGTCGAGTATTTTTTCCACAATCCGGTGGGGGGGCAGCTGTTCCAAGGTATAATGATTGGTTGTCTTGGTGCCGTCGACAATACCTTTGGCACTGCCGTGGGCAAAGAAAATATCCAGGGTGCCGATACGACCGCCCATGGAACGCGAGTAGCAAATACCGCTTATCAACGCATCGATCATGACCAGGCAACCGACGCACATGACGATATCCTCGTGGCGGTAACCCTTGGTCAGGCGGTAGGTCATGGCCCGGGTGGAATATTTGGAGGCCAGCACGGTCTTGTAGGCCCTGATCAGCTGGTCGCGTTCTACTTTGAGTTCCGTGTGGTACAATCCTGCAAAGGAGGCGCGGCCGAGATCCTCACCCAAGGCACTGGAGCGTACAGCCACCTTGATGTCGGCCTCGGTCATTTCCAGGAGCTGGTCAAATTCTTTGTAGAGCTGTCGTTCCAACTCCACCGGCAAGGGGCTGTTGATGATGACCTGCTGGACCTCTTCGCTTTTGCTGTGCATGTCCTCGATATCGTTGGGATCGGTTTGCTGGAAGATGCGATTGATCTCCGGGTAGATATTGTTCTCGAGGTAAAACAGTCGGCTTGCCGAGGCGGTGACGGCGAACCCGGGGGGGATGTTGATGCCGGCAAGCGTGCCTGCTTCGCCGAGATTGGCCATTTTTTCGCCGGTCTGTTCCACCAGGCTGCGATTAACCCGATTGATGGGAATAAACCAGTCCCCTTCGACCTGGGTAATTTCCTTGTCGATGATGGCGTCGATTCCTTCCTGAATGCGGCTGAAGGATTTTTCCAGATTGGCATAGCCACCATCCGCCATTTTCCTGAGGTTCTGGATCATTTTGTAGATATTGACCGTGACCACCGTCGATTTGGAGCGGATGAAGGTCATGGAAAAGGTACGACCGTCCCGCAGGGCGGTTTCCAGTTCGGACATGGCCTCCAGGGCATTGTTGTTGGCGGTCAGCAGTTCGCGGAAGCAGCGATACTTGGTTTTGAAGAGGTTTTGCAGCTCTTCCATGCTCAAGGAGGGGACCAGGGATATCCCCAGTAATTTATCAAGATAGTGGAGTATTTTTTTCATCGTTCCCATCCAAAAAAAATGCTGCAGCAGAATAATCCCTGCTGCAGCATCGAGTAAAAGAGCCTTTAGCAGATCAGTGTTCCAGCCTGATACCCAGACCTTCAAAGAGGAAGAGTACGCCAAAGCCATACCATACCGTGTAAACGACATAAAAGACGAGGGCAAAAGTCAGCAGCCCTATCTCCGCTTTGACCGGTTTGGCTTCAACCAGGTAGTAATTGTACGCCGGCTCGATGGCCTTGGTCATGGCATTCTTGACGACCTTGGCCTGCTCAAATTTTTTGGCCTTGTTGAGGTCCTTTTCCATGGCTCCCAGCGATTTGTACCAACTGTTGAGCGCCTTGCGTGGTGCAATGCCGTATTTGGCGGTGATGGCAGGCCCGTCATTCTTGTACATCAGGTCCGCATCTTCGAGCATGATGGTGAGCATGGCCCCGAAATCGCCGCTTATGGAGACCTTAACATCGTTGACTTCGGCAGGAATATTGTTGGTGTTGAACAATTTAGCCGTGGTGGCTGCCTCGTCTACAGATTTCATGGTCATGGTGGTGGCAAAGGTCTGTCCTTTATATTTTCCGACCTTTTCCATCTGCCGGTCAATATAGTAGGCTGATCCCTTGGACAATTCGTTAAAGAAATTGTCCAGATAATCGAGTCCGTTCACCTTGTTGTTGTTGGTCCCTGGATACCAGGGCATGAAAATAGCCGCGAAAACCAGGAAGAACGGAATGAGCAGAAGAAATCCGCGCGTTCTGTATTGTGCTGAAGTGGTTGCCATGATCAATGTCCCTCCTCTGTGCGCAGAACATTAAGGTTGGAGAAAAAGCTGTAAAAGACCCAGACTGCGAAAATGATGATGATGATAAAGAAGCCGATGGTGCCGATGGTGTCGAGGATCTTCAAGAGATCGGGCGACGCCTTCATGTATCCCATTTTGGTCAGTTTGGCGGGCAGAGCGCAGGCCCGGTTGAAAAAACCGGCGCTAACGGTAACCGCATAAAATGCGCGAATGGTGGTCCCGTGGACAACTTTGGTGACGATGGAGCCGATCTGGATACCGACCAGAGAACCGAGCAGCATGCCCATGGCCAGAGTATAGAAAATGAAGCCGTAAATAGCGTATTGGCTGATCGAAGCATAACCGGCGGTGAAGACGATCTGGAAGATGTCGGTCCCGACTGTGGTCATGGAGGAAACGCCCAGACCGTAAACAAAGATCGGGAAGGTGAGGAAGCCGCCGCCCACACCCATGATAGCAGCCGTGAGGCCAACGAGAAAACCTGCTAAGACTAAGAAAATGCCGGATATTTTACGGCCACCCGGGGTGACGCCTTCATCAAAGGTCAGCATCGGCGGAAGATTGATGGACTGCATTGCCTTGCCGATAGGTGGAATTTCTTCGGCCAGCTTTTTGGCGCCGGCTTCCTTTGTAGGAACGGTTTTTTTGCGCGCGGTCTTGGCCCAGTCGGCCAAGGCGTAAAAGGCAAGGAAGCCAAGCATGAATACATAGATGAGGGTGATGAACATATCGCTCAACACCGGGTTTTTATCGTAGAGGGTACGGTTGATATAGCCACCCACGGTCGACCCGCTGATGGCGCCGATGAGGAAGGTAAAGGCCAGAGAAATCGAGATGTTTCCCATTTTACGGTGGAGAACCGAACCCATGATTGCCTTGGCAAAAATGTGAAAGAGGTCGGTGCCGACCGCAAGGATACCTTTGACGCCGACGCTCATCAGGGCCGGGGCGATGATGAAGCCGCCGCCGGCGCCGATACAGCCGGTAATCAGACCGGCGCAGAGGCCGACCAGAATTGATGCGCCGAAGACAAGATTGGAGTAATGCGAAGGACCGTAGGCCGATTTTCCTCCGAGGAAGGAGGGGAGGTCTTTGGCAATATCATCGGCAAAACAGATACCGCCGACGAGAATGGGTATGAGCAGCAGCCCCAGCACCAGCAACCGTTTTCGACTTCGCAGGATGTTGTTGGACATTTCCAATTCCCATTGTGCCTGGGCCTTGGCCCCCGCCACCATGAATTGGTTGAGTTGACGGAAAAAATTCATTTTCTTCTCCTTGTTGTGTGAATGACGTGTTGATTCCGGTTATAAATAAAGCCCTGCCTCTCAGCTAGGCAGCGCCATATCCCTCTTAATCTGGGCCGTTTCAATTTTTTCCTGTTGAATGCGCTTTCGTTCGTAGGCCGCATCAAGCTTTTCCAACAGGTGATCCGTATCCATGGGTTTCATCAGGTAATCAAAGGCCCCGTATTTGATGCCGTTGATGCCTGATTCCACCGAGGCATGCCCGGTGAGCATCACTACCTCGATCATGGGGGCTATCTTTTTGATTTCACGAAGGGTTTCGATGCCGTCCATCCCCGGCATCTTGACATCAAGCAGGACGACATCATAATTTTTGGCTTTGATCATCTCCAAGGCGGTGTTTCCGTCCGGGGCGCTTTCACAATGGAGGTCCCGTCTCCCCAGGTTTTTGACGATGATTTCACGGAAGTCCTGTTCATCGTCCACAATCAATACGTCATAACGTGTCATAATATTCTCCTTCAATGTTCCTGTGTTGCTTTGTTAATAGGTATGTTGAGGGTGAAAACAGTTCCTCCTTCTTCTCTGTTGTGTACTTCAATCGTTCCTCCCAATGTGCGTATTATGTTTTGGCTGATGGACAGGCCCAGACCTGTCCCTTTGCCTTGTTCCTTGGTGGTGAAAAAGGGATCCCATATCTTCTTCATTACTTCGGGGGGGATTCCCGGTCCGTTATCAGCGACCTGAATAGCTATGTTTTTGTCGTTACTGGTAGTGATGATGTCCACCTTGCCGTCGTGTCCCACTGCATCCAAGGCGTTGTCGATAAGGTTCAGCAGGACCTGTTGCAGGCGATGCCCTTCGGTCATGGTGGTCGGGAGCTGCGGGTCGAGATTCAGATTGACGGCGATGTTGTTATGCTTAGCTTCCTTTTCGAGGAACGAGAGGGTTTCTTCTATGATCTCGTTAATCTGAACACTTTCTTGCTCGACACTAATCTTTCGGGCAAATCCCAACAGCCGGTGGGTGATGGTCGCAGCCCGTTCAACATGGTGTTTGATTTTCTTGATGGTGGCCTTGTATTCCTCTAGGTTTTTCAGAGCAGCGGGGTCTTCGTCCGGCAGCAGTTCCTCTATCCATCCTGCCTGGGCCAGAATCATCTGCAGCGGATTGTTGATTTCATGGGCGACACCGGCGGCCAGCCTGCCGATATTGGCCATCTTTTCGATATGGGCCATCTGCTGATCCAGAGCCGATGATTCCCGGTCGGCCTTGGCAACCCGGGCAACAATGAAACGGCTGAGAAAGATGGCAATGATAAAAAAGAGGGTCGCGGTGACGGCAATGATCACCAACGTGCGGTTCAGGTGCACGTTGTAGGCACCCAGCATATCCGGGACTTCTACCTTGAGCATCAGCAGCCAGGAGCTGGCGTTGAGCCAGGTGGTCACGTAAATGAACTTACCTTCATGGAGGATTTCCGGGCCGTTGTGATGATGCACTAGCTGCTTTTCCCGGTCAGCGAGGACGGTGATGTTTTGTTGCAGACTCGGGGTCTGCAAGTCACCGTCCTTGTTGACGATGAAGGCATCGCCGTGGGGGCCGATTTGGGCACTGTGGAGCAAGGAATTGAAGATGCTGGAATTAATGGTGGTGCGCAGCACATAACTCTTGAGAGGGTCCGTCAGGGCAACCACGAAGTGGGGGATCTTGCGGTAACCGCTGAACACATCACTCACATATGCGCCACGCACCAGCACTTCTGAAAACCAGGCTTGGCCTTTGTAATTTTTACCGGTGACTAACTCGCTGTAGGGGCCGACATAGGCCAACTGTTCACCGTTGGTGTCGATGACCTGCAGGTCGACAATATTACCCGAATTGCTGATCGCCAGGAAAAGTTGATTGAGGTTGTCTTGGTTTTTGAAATATTCCGGGGGGTAAAGACTCATCAAGGTGGTGATCAGGTCCACCTGATGTGCGAGAAAATTATTAATGACATCCTGACGGTTCTGGGCTACCTGAACTGCGGTTACCTCAATGTCCTTAATCGCCACCTGCTTGGAATTGTAGATGGAGGTGGTGGCAATAATGAGAATCGGGATGATGCCGCAAATGAAAAATCCGGCGGCCAGGAGCTTGGTCAGATTCGTGTAGTGTGTTTTTTTGTCGGCCATGGGATACTCCAGGGGTTAATCGCTCAGAATTGCGTCAAGGTTGATATCCCGATCCACGGAAAAGGAGTGGACCGGGATATTTTTGCCGAGCATTCTGTCGATATTTTTTTTCGCATCTTGGCTCTGGGTATCCTTCGTGAGAAGGAAGATAGTGTCAGGGTCAAAGGTGATGATTTTAAGTTCGGTATTTTTGTCGTACTCAATGAAATCATAGATATACGATGTTTGTTTGCGCAGCCGGTACAGGGCCCAGATGATCTTCGTGGTCATTGCCTGTGGAATCTCGGTCTGCATCAGGATGAAAAGAATTTTTTTGATGTTGCCTTGCAGCAGTCGATCCGGAATACGGATGTTGTGGCCGATCAGATGCTGGATCAGATCCTGAGGTCGGATAAATTTTTTCTCGTTTATTACAATGACCGGTATCAGCCCTTTTTCGATCCATTTGCCGAATCGTTCTTCCGAGACGCAACAGATGGAGGCCGCCTGTTCAAAGGTCAGGTATTCCAGGTCATTGGGATTGAGCATTTTTTTAAGTCCGTTCGGCATGGCCTTTCCAAAAGTCTCCGAGAGAGCGTTTACATTGGTGCCCTTTCTAAAGCAGGACCGGGGCCAGTTTCGGTAAAGGGTTTTTGTTTTTAAGTTTTCTTTATAAAAACGATATATTATCTTGATATGTCAGCGGCTGCGGCAAGACGAGGGATCGGGGAAAGCTGCAAGAAATGTATAAATACAGTGACAGCTCAAACGACCTATCTGCGCAACATATTTAAATTGCGTTTTTTTTAAACTGTGTATAAAAATGGTGACAGTAAGGGCTGCAGAGAAAGGATTTTGTAAAAATTTTGTGACATGAGGGAAGATGCGTGGTCCATAAAACCATAAAAATTTTGGAAAAACAGCGGCAGGACCTGGTTGTCCGCGTTCTGAAAAAGCATGAGGAAATGGAAGCTACCCGGTTTTTCACCGAGCGTATCCTGTCCGGCATTTCCGAGTTTTTTTTGCTGCTCGATAAGGATTTGCAAGTGATCCAGACCAATCGCGAATTTTTGCAGCGGACCGGGTATCCGCCGCTTGATGAGCGACCGCTTTTTTTGACGCACTTTGTCGATGCTGCAAAAGTGGAGGCGATCCGTCATGTGCTGGCCAATGAGGATTTTGAAGAGATTGAGGCCCAGTTGCGGACCAGCGACGGCAGCCAACTGCCGGTGAAGATGCGGGGATCCACCCATGTTACCCAGAACGGTCGGGTTCTCCATATGCTTATCTGTACGGATTGCAGTGAGTTCTACGAATTGATGGCCCGGATGCAGGAGGGACAGAAGCAGCTGATCCACTCCGGCCGTCTGGCCAGTCTGGGGGAGATGGCCGCCGGAATCGGGCACGAATTAACCCAGCCGCTGAATGCAATTCTGCTCTTTACCCGCAACTGCCTCAAAGCCCTTGACGCGCCGGGAGATCATACGGAGATGCTGCGTGAGAACCTGCATATTATCATTGACCGGGTGAACAAAGCTTCCTCGATCATCAGCACCATGCGCAGTTTCGGCCGGAAGGCCGAGGAGGATTGCGCCCCTTTGGATTTGAATGAGATTATCCGAAAGATCCTCAGCTTCCTTGAGGCCCAGCTCCGCTTGAGCGAGATCACCCTTGATCTGCGCCTGTCCGAAACCCCCTGCGTGGTGCTCGCCGTTGATGTCCGGCTGGAGCAGGTCTTTCTCAATCTGGTGCAAAATGCCATTCAGGCCATGGGCCGGGTGGTCACCCCCCGGTTGACGATTACCAGCCGGATTACGGATTGCCTCAATTTGAAAACCATGCAGCAGGAACCGTATGTGCAGGTGACCGTGGCCGATAATGGCGAGGGCATTGCCGAAGAATTCCAGAAGAAGATCTTCGATCCTTTTTTTACCACCCGTGAAGTCGGTACCGGTATGGGGTTGGGGCTCTCAATCGTGGATCGCATTGTTCGCGGGTTTTGCGGATATATCGACGTGGAAAGTTTCCCCGGAAAGGGCGCCTGTTTTTCCGTCTATATCCCCCAGTTTCGGGCGGACTTCCAGGCCACGGAACAGGAGCTGGCTGAGGGAGGAAAGGTATGAAGGATCATGCCCAGGCCTCAGCTGCGCCTCCTGAAATTCTGGTTGTTGATGATGATCTCTATCTGCTGGCCGCCATCAAGCAGACCCTGGTGCTCAACGGATTTGCGGTCCAGACCTTCGGCAATCCGTTGGAAGCCTTGTCCAGCCTCGAGGGGCATCTCTTTGCCGCGGTCCTGGCGGACATTCGTATGCCGGAAATGAACGGCATGGTCCTGTTGGAACGGATTATGGCGGTGGATCCCGATCTTCCGGTTATATTGATTACCGGGCACGGCGACATCAGTATGGCGGTGGAGGCGGTGAAGAAGGGTGCCTATAATTTTCTTCAAAAGCCGGTGGATGAGGACGTGATTCTCGCCACGCTTTCCAGGGCTATCGAACGGCGGCAACTGGTTCTGGAGAATCGTCGTCTGGAACAGCAGTTAAGCCGATCCCGGGAAAGTCGTTCCAGATTTTACGGCTTGATCGGCAATCATCCGACGATGCTCGGCATCTATACCCTGATCGAGACCTTTGCCCTTGAGAGCGACCCGGTGCTGATCGTCGGCGAGACCGGTACCGGCAAAGAGCTGGTAGCCAGGGCCATCCATCTCATCAGCCACGAGGATAATGCACCGTATGTCGCGGTTAATATGGGCGCTCTGCCTGCGGAAATGATTGAGTCCGAGCTTTTCGGCCATGAAAAAGGCGCCTTTACCGGCGCTATCCAACGGAAGGTGGGAAAATTTGAGTACGCCGGCTCCGGCACACTGTTTCTTGACGAGATTTGTTCAATGCCGGCCCAACTGCAGTCCAAACTGTTGCGGGTCCTGGAAGAGCGGTCATTCTCCCGGCTCGGAAGTAATGCATCCGTTCCCCTCAAGGCCCGGATCATCACCGCCACCAACCGCGATCTTCCTGCGGAAATTGAAAAAGGCCATTTTCGACAGGATCTCTTTTTTCGCTTGAATGTTCTGCCGGTGCATCTGCCGCCGCTCAGGGAGAGGAAGACAGATATTCCGCTGCTGGTCGATCATTTTTGGAGTGAGTACTGCGATGGTCAACGCAGTGATGCCAGGCCCTGCTCTCCGGAGTTCATACAACAGCTCATGGAGCAGGATTGGCCGGGAAATATCCGTGAACTCCGCAATTTTGTCCGCAGGTATTGTGTGTTGGGACAAGGAAATGTGATCTCGGAAAAGCCAGCGGAGGTGATTGCACATTCCAAAACGTCTTTTACGACCTGGAAGGAATTCATGGAGCAGCAGGAACGACTGTATCTTCAGCAGATGCTGCAAAAAGCGGGGGGACAGGTGAGTGCGGCCCATCAGCTCATGGGTATTTCACGCAAAAGTCTGTACGATAAGATCAATAAATATCAGATTGAATTGCAGCCGTTCAGAGGGAAAATCTGAACATCGGTAAATAAAGATGTCCGATGCGGTGCAAATAACAAAGGGGCTTCCCGGTTCACCGGAAAGCCCCTTTGGGTGAGACAAGAATCAGCCCGTCGAGTTGTGCTTTTGTTTTATCTTTTTATGCAGTGTCGGTCGTTACCTGCAAGGGCACAACAGACCGGAGTCATCATCTTTTTGTATCAGTTGAGCCAAGGTTTGCCGACGGGAAGGATGGGTCTGCCGAAAACCTGAGCATAAATTGCTGCCGACATCATGTAGAAGGCCATAAAGGCACACGCAAACAGATCGATGGTGGTGATGAACAGAAGGCTCTTCATGCCGGCAAGGAAAACCAGATCCAGACCGATGAAACCCAAAAGAAGAGTTGTAAAGGTGATCGCCATCGCTGAATGAATCCTCATCGCACCGATCCACATGAAAGCCGTATAAATGGTATATCCGAGGAGGAAGAGTCCAATGTCAAAAGCGTTGATTTTTAAATGTTTCCACTCCGGCGGAACTGCATCGGCAAGGAACCAGATCAGACCAAGGGCCATCCAGAAGGCGCCGTATGAACAAAATGCGCTGTAGCCGAAGTTGTTGCCGACCTTGAATTCTTGAAAGCCTGCCATGAGTTGCATAAGACCGCCGACAAACATCGCGGCGCAGAAAACTGTCCCCGTTCCACCCCAGCCCATGTTATGGAACTGTAAGAGTGTGGTTGTAATACCGAAACCTGCCAAACCTACAACTGCTGGATTTCCCATGGGTTTTGCTGCGTCTGCCATTTCTTTCTCCTTGTGATGTGATTGTCTATTCCCACTGATGTGAGCCGTTTCTGTCTACTCACCGAATACCCATGTAAGTAGACGGTTAAAACATAAACTTAAAACTTATCAGGCATGGAACCTGTCCTGATATTGACACACTTCATACTGCCAATAGCTTACAACAGAAGATCACGCATAGCGCTGGAGAAAGTATCCCCGAGCAAAGGAATCCATCTTGGAAAAGTTGTTTGTGTTTGAAACATATTTTTGCACTCCCCCTTTTAAAAAATTTTGTTTAATAGCTTGCAGCTCGTACGTTGCAACTTAAGCTGAGTTCACCTCCTTTGGTTTCTATTGAATATTGTTGATTTTGTCTGACATTTTGTATCCTCTAACTCAATGTAGCGGTGACTATAAATGAGAAGGAATGCACTGTCAATGAACAAAATAGGGGTTTTGGCGTGTTTGTGGCCATCAAAGCGCGATGTTTTGCCGCAGGAGGCTGGACAATGATTCATTATTCAGTCTCGACAGCAGGCAGGACCTTGTTTTCCCGGTTTCTTGCTTGCAAAATCCCACATTGTGCTCAGAAATTGAAATTTATTTGAGCAGAGACGGCTGGTCATCGGAAAAGCGGGGCAAGGAAAGGGGGTTCGAGCGCTTTTTTCTTTGCTATCGAAGATGAATGATTATCATTTTTTCTGGGCGAGGGGAGGGGAAAAACTGAACCTAGGTCCTTCTTGAAAGGCGGTCAGAATAAAGGTGGGGGGTTAGTCTGTTTGTTCCAGGTCCTTCTGCAATTTTTTCAGGGCGAGTTCTTTGGCCTTGGCCTCAATCTCCACCGTTACCCGCAGACGCCGCCAGCATTGCGGCAGATCGTTGATATCGATGTAATCATGATGGGGACCCGGTTTGGTACTCTGCCAGCCTTCCCTGGGGCTGGAAAGATGAAACAGCGGTTCGCGGGACCAGGTGGCCAAGGCCCTCCGGGTCGTTTTTTCGACGCTCACCCCATCCGGGAGACAGCGGTGATGGTGGATATCGTAAGCAAAGGGAATCCCGGTGCGCTCGCAGACCGGGAGGAGGTCTGTCGGAGTATAGATCCGGTCATCGTTTTCCAGTACCAGGCGTGAACGGATTGCCGGCGGCAGGTTTTCGATGTTTTCAATCACCCGCTGCAGTGCGGCTTCTTTATCTCCGTAGGCACCACCGCCATGCAGGGTGAGCACATCGGCGCCAATCAGCTCGGCGGCTTCAGCCTGATAGGCTAATTCGGCGAGGGAGCGGCCGGTGATCCCGGGATCCTGTGAGGAGAGCAGGGTGAATTGATCCGGATGAAAGGTCAGGCGGATGTCCTTTTGGGCCGCGACCCGTGCCGTCTCCCGGTAGATTTCAGCGATGGCGGCATACTCGGGGAGTTCTTCCAGGCGGTAGCCTAATCGGGGATGGGTCTTGAGCGGAAAGATCCGGCTGTTGACCCGGAAAGAGCCGATCCCTTCCCGGCTGCAGTATTCGATTGCCTGCAGAAGCGATTTTCCATTATGCCGTATGGTTGCCGCCAGTTGCGCCAGTTGGTGGTCTCGTTCCAGTTTTTGGAGATGAACCGCTTGTCGGGCGGCAAAATGGATGGGTTCTTCCTGGAAAAGACAGCAAAGACCCCACCTGATGTTGTTCCATTGGTCATTCATGCAGGCCCTGGAGGGTGATGATTTGAAAAGGCGCCGGCCCTTTGAGTTGCGGTCCGGCGCAGACCACCGCAGCAGCGGGTGAAAAAATATTTTTTAAGGATGAAGAAAAGATTGTCCACCGCCTGCCTGTGACTCTGCTTGCGTTGTCCGTGCCTTCCAACTATCATACCTTATTTTTATTCTTCCCTGTTTCCTTATCTCCTCTCATTTAGGAACGTTGCCATGGCCGACAGCCTTTACATCGCCAATCTGGAAAAAGAAAGCGGCAAACTGGTAGTCACCCTCGGTGTTATGGAATTATTGTCCCGACGGATCGACCACATAGGATTTTTTCGGCCCATCACTCCTGGAGACGGCACGAACGACAATGATATCAATCTGATCAAACAGCGCTATAACATCGGCCTCGAATTTGAGGAAATGGCGGGGATCAGCCATGACGAGGCGCGTAGCCTGATCGCAGCCGGAGAAGAACGCCGACTGTTCCGCGAGATTATCCGCAAATACAGCGAAGTCCGCAAGAAATGTGATTTTCTTCTCTGCGAAGGGCCGACCATTGTCGGTTTGTCCGAGGCCTTTGATTATGATATCAGTATTCGTATTGCCCGTGAACTGGGGATGCCGACCCTGCATGTTTCCAACGGCCGTAACTGCACTGTTCCGGAAATTTTGAAAAATATCAACGTGGCCGAAAAGATTTATGAGCAGTACCAGTGCCCGCTTCTCGCCATCTTTGTCAATCGGATTGATCCCGCATTGCTGGAGACCGCTGAGGCGGAAATTCGGAGGAGTCACCAGGGCAAGAACTATCGGATCGATTGTCTGCCGGAGATGGCGGGCTTCAGCATGCCAACCATGGAGGAAATTATCGTCGCCCTCGGTGCCCGCCATTTCAGCGGTCCGCGCACACGGTTGCAGCGCGATGTCCATGCCATCAAGGTCGCGGCCATGAGTCCCGGCAATTTTGTCGATTTTCTTGAAGAGGACGATCTGGTGGTCACTCCTGGCGATCGGCCTGATATCATTTTTGCCACGCTCGCGGCCATTGCTTCACGCAATTACCCCTCGCCGGTCGGCATGCTGCTCTCGGGCGGCTTCGAACCCAGTCCCTCAATGGTCAGGATACTGGATGGAATCGATGATTTGGCCTTGCCTATCTATATTGTATCCAGCGACACCTCTGTGCTCTGCGATACCTATAGCGCGGCTACCCGCGCCGGAGAGGTCAAGGGCGTCCTCCAGCCGCATAACGAACAGAAAATCGCCCGGGCGCTTGGCGTCTTCGAAACCCATGTCGATACGCTTGCCCTGGAGCAGCAGGTCATCCGGACCGTGTCCACCACCATGTCGCCGCTGATGTTTGAGTACTCGCTTTTCCAGCGGGCCCGGGCCGAGCGCAAGCATATCGTGCTGCCGGAAGGTGGTGATGAGCGGATTCTGCGGGCCGCCGAGATCCTTCGTTCCCGCGAGGTCGTTGACCTGACGCTGCTCGGCGAGGAAAAAAGTATCCGTAACCGGGCTGCGACCTTTGGCCTCAAACTCCAGGATGTGACCATTATTGATCCGAAAACCTCGAAGCTGCGCGATGATTTCATCGAAACCTTCTATCAGCTGCGAAAAGGGAAAGGGGTTACCAGAGATTACGCCCGTGATGTCATCAGCGATGTCAGTTATTTCGGGACGATGATGGTCTATAAGGATCTGGCGGACGGGATGGTTTCCGGTGCCGTCCACACCACCCAGCATACCATTCTTCCCGCCTTTCAGCTGATCCGTACCCGTCCCGAGGTCCTGGTGGTTTCCAGTGTCTTTTTCATGTGCATGGATACGCGTGTGCTGGTCTATGGCGACTGTGCCGTCAATCCCAATCCGAACAGTGAGGAACTGGCCGAAATCGCTATTCGTTCCGCTGAGACTGCGGCCATGTTTAATATCGAGCCCATTGTGGCCATGCTCTCCTATTCCAGTGGGTCCTCCGGTCAGGGTGAGGATGTCGAGCGGGTACGGCAGGCTGTTGCCTTGGCCCGCAAACGATGGCCGGAGCTGAAAATCGACGGACCAATTCAGTACGATGCCGCCATCGATATTTCGGTCGGTAACCAGAAAATGCCGGAGAGCGAGGTCGCAGGCCGGGCCAGTGTTTTTATTTTTCCCGATCTCAATACCGGCAACAATACCTACAAGGCGGTACAACGCTCTTCGGGTGCCGTGGCCATAGGCCCGGTGCTCCAGGGACTCAATAAACCGGTGAATGATTTGAGCCGGGGGTGCCTGGTGGCCGATATCGTCAATACCGTGGCCATCACCGCCATTCAAGCCCAGGCAGTACACAAAACGCAGCCCTCTTAAGCTGCAAGGAGAGACGACCATGACGCAGGAAAACGGAGAAATGGAAGAATTGTTTGAGGAGATCGACAGGGTCCTGGATGCGGCCGAGCGCAATGACCTGGATGCCGTGTACGACAACCGCGCCGCCATTGTTTCAATGTACGCCCAGGCCATGGTGGAATTTCATTTTGAGGAAGATCGGCTGGATTGGCTCAATGAGATTCTCGGTGCAGTGGAATCGGACGATATCCCGACCCTTCGCCGGTTGCTCGCTCAGGAAGAGGATACCGATATTTGCTTTCTCGCCACCCAGTTTGCAGCGGTTATGGCCGGGTTTTTTCACCATGACGAATGCCTGACCGTGGTCCAGGCCATCGGCCTGCAGGCCCTGTTGAGGGGGATGGAAGCGTCGGAGGCGGGGAACGCATAAAGAACCCGGTGCCCAGACGGGCGGGAAGCTGTTTGTGGTACAGTGTCCTTCCTGCCGGTTCAGGTGACTGTCCGATTGCGGTCGGAATCGGAGAATGCGTCGAGCTCCTGGGGATAGGGCTGAAGAAAGACTTGGCTGCGGAGGTAGCTATGGTTGCATCGGAGGGCGTGGTCTCCGAGCAATCGGGTGAGTGTGTGCAGCGGCAGCCGTTGGTCCCGATATTCCTCCATGGCATTGATGATATCGTGTTTGTTTTTGGAACCGAGATGTTCTGCAATCCAGCCATAGGCGTGGTAGAGGGTGTTGATCACGGCGGGAACGCGGAACGGTGCGTCCAGAATACGGAAGAGTTCATCACGATAGAGGCGGAACGCCTCGGCCGGCGGAAGTTTCGCATGGTTTGCGGCAATCGTGCCGGCCAGACGGAAACGGCGCTGATTATAGGCGAGGAGCAACAGCTTGTGGGTGGCGTGAAAATCGACCAGTCCCCCCATCTCCGGCTGCTTGCTGAGTTCCCGGAAGCGGGCCAGGGTGAAGAGCTTGATCAGGAAATGTTGCCGCAGGCTCAGGTCGGTCAGGCGCATCTCGTCTTCAACGGCCAGATCGGCAGAGTTTTCCAGCACCTGTGCCCCGAAGATGCCGCTCGCCTGTTTGAGAAGCTGCGGATCGTCGATCCCCTGAAAGATCTTGGTGTCGTAAAGGCCGCAGCTCGGTGACCTGCTTTTGAGGATTGCCCCGTCGATTTCGGGCAAGGCGGCGAGGAGGGCGTTGGTGGTGGCCTGGAGCTGGGCGGTTATATCCTTGCCGGTAGCGGGTTGGTAGACCACGATGCCGTTGTCGGTTTGGCAGAGGCGGATGGGGGATCGGGGAATCCCCAGGCCGCATTCGACCTCCGGACAAACCGGGAGCATCTCCGCATAGGGCTGCAGTTGCTCAACAAAGTCGTTTTTAAGAGGTTGGCCGTCATAGCGGCAAACGGCGAATCCCAGACAGCGACTGACGACTATTCGTGGAACCGGAAAAATTGGGTTCATTGTACATTCCTAGCGTTGAGCACCGGCAATATCCGGAAAGAACCTTGCGCGCTTGATGATGTCGAGTCCGGCGGCCGTCGGCTGCGTCAATACCGGGATTCTATGGGGGGATCACTTGATCCGGCCGGTAAGGACGGACCTTCCCCATAACGTTTTTCTGCATGAGGCCGACTCAAAGGGGGATGAGCTACCCGGGCCCCTCCCAACAACACAAGGCCGTAAAGAGATACGCAACGATAATGCGCGTCTGGAGTTCGTGCGAGTTCTTTGTGTCCTGGACCGAACGCTTTTGATTCTTTCCGCCACCCGCAAGAACAGGGGTTTTTATAAATATTCCGCTTGACGAAAAGCGGTTGTTTCGCTATCAAAAGAACAATTGTTTTTTTTGAACGAATATTTTTACCTTAAGGCCTTACCCCGCTATGAACCGTCTTTCCAGCATCGCCAACTTTTTTATTTCCCTGGCACTCCTTGTCGTGAGTGTGGTGGTCGTGCGTTCAAGTACCGAGGCGCCTTAGCGGGAAATATCCAGATTGGAGAATACAACCCCTGCCGGCGCCAGCCGGCAGGGGTTTTTTTTTGCCCTTATCCGACACCACAACAGAGGAGAAACCTATCATGCCCAGGCTCAACGGTGCCCAGATCATCATCCGTCAATTGGAACGTCAGGGGATCCGGATCGTTTCCGGTATCCCCGGCGGTGCCAACCTGCCCCTTTACGATGCCCTTGCCGCCAGCTCCACCATTCGTCACGTCCTTGCCCGCCACGAGCAGGGCGCGGGCTTTATCGCCCAGGGGATGGCCCGCTCCAGCGGTCAAACCGCCGTCTGTTTTGCCACCTCCGGCCCCGGCGCCACCAACATCCTCACCGCCCTGGCCGATGCCTATTTGGATTCGGTTCCCCTGCTCTGCATCACCGGTCAAGTATCCCGCAGTCTGCTCGGGACCGATGCCTTTCAGGAAGTGGACACCTACGGCATGTCCATACCCATTACCAAACATAATTATCTGGTACGTTCCGCCGCCGAACTGCTCACCCTTATTCCCAAGGCCTTTCAGCTCGCCGGTTCCGGGCGTCCCGGCCCGGTCCTGATCGATGTGCCCAAGGATGTGCAGAGTGAGATGGTGACGTTCGAGCATTGGCCGGAGCCCTGTCCGGTAACCGATCAACAAACCGGCGGGACACTCGGTGTTGAGGCGGCTGCCGATATGATGAATCAGGCTGCCCGGCCCATCCTCTATCTCGGCGGCGGCGTCATCCATGCCGGGGCGGCGGACGAGGCCCGGAGGCTTTCGGAACAGGGTGGCATTCCCACGGTTATGACCCTCATGGGGTTGGGCATCCTGCCCTCGGATCACCCGCTGTCATTGGGGATGCTGGGTATGCACGCCAGCCGCGCCACCAATCTGGCCATGGAGGAATGTGATCTGCTGATCGCCGCCGGGGTTCGTTTCGATGATCGGGCCACCGGTCGGATCAATGCCTTCTGCCCCCATGCCAAGGTCATCCATGTCGATATCGATGCCAGCGAGATCGGTAAGCTGCGCTCTGCCGATGCCGCTATTACCGCCGATGCCCGTCATGCCTTTGCCGCTCTCCTGCCCCGTGTCCGCCAGCGGCGGCGGCAGCAATGGAACGACCGCATCGGGATCTTGCAGAAGGAACGTCCACGGTTTTATCCGGATGATTTTGCTCCAGGACGTCCCTTTCAGCTCATCCGGATGGTCGCCGAACTGGCGGGTCCCGAATCCTTGATCAGCACCGATGTCGGCAAGCATCAGATGTGGGTGGCCCAGGCCTACCCCTTCTCCACTCCCCGTCAGCTGCTCACCTCCGGCGGCCTCGGCACCATGGGTTTTGGTTTGCCTGCTGCCATCGGGGCGTCCCTGGCCTTTCCCGAACGGCCGGTGGTTTGTTTCACCGGTGACGGCAGTCTGCAGATGAACATCCAAGAGCTGGCCACAGCGGTCGAGCAGCAGGTTCCGGTCAAGATCGTGGTGCTCAATAATCAAAGTCTGGGCTTGGTCCGCCAGCAGCAGCGCCTCTTTTACGAGCAGCATTATTTCGCCTCCTCTTATGGGATTGCGATCGACTTTGCTGCCATTGCCCGCGGGTTCGGCATGGAGGCCGTCGATCTAAGGGGGGGCGGTGTGGACGAGCAGGCTGAACTTCTGCGCCAGGCCATGCGTCAACCCGGTCCTTGCCTGATCAATGTGCCGATCGATATCGAAGAGGAGGTTTCGCCCATGGTCCCTCCTGGAGCCGCCAATACCACCATGCTGGGAGCAGAATATGTACGCAAGTAACGCAAACGCACCATCGAAATCCCAAGGAGCCAACACCGCACTCCTGCGATTAACCGTCAAAAACCATCCGGGCGTCATGCTGCAGATCTGTGGCCTGTTCGCCCGTCGCATCTTCAACCTTGAAGGCATTTTCTGTACTGCCATCGATCAGGGCGAAACCAGCTGCATTTGGTTGAAGGTGGATGAAACCGAAAAACTTGAGCAGGTGCTCAAACAGCTGGCCAAGCTCGAGGATGTGCTGGCGGTCGAAGAACGGAGCGACGCCCAGGGACGGTTTGCTGAGCTGGAGGCGATGTTGGCCCGCATCGATTAAGGGACAATGCGTTGTTGACAACTCGACTCGTCTACGATAAAAAAACAGAGAGAAACAACAATAACCGCAACAGGAATCCTTTGCATTTAAGAAAAATGAAACCCAATGTCGCGGCAGCGGCGGCGATGAACCCAGTTCATTGGCGACCGGTTGCTTCCTGAATTAGTACACACAGAAACTGCTCGCCATGGACTGATGCTCCGGTCCATGGCTTTTTTTTTAGCCTGGACCCCGGCGGTTCAGGTTTTTTTTTGCCTGATTCGGCAGGGAAATCCCGTGAACACCGGTTCCTGGCCCCGATTTTTTGACCCTTTCCACAGGAGATTGTGATGAACAACGAGGTTACCATCCGCTTTGCGGAACGCATGAGCCAGCTGCCGCCGTATCTCTTCGGCATGATTAATAAAATAAAAATGGAAAAACGGTGGCAGGGAATTGATGTCATTGATCTCGGCATGGGCAACCCCATGGACCCGACCCCGGGCAAGGTCACCGACAAGCTGTGCGAGGTGGCTCTTGATCCTAAAACCCACCGTTACCCGGCCGCCGGCGGCATGAAAAACCTGAAACGGGAAATCGCCCTCTACTATCAGCGCAAATACGGGGTTGAACTCAGCGGCGAGGACGATGTCATCTGCACCATCGGTTCTAAAGAAGGGATTTCCCACCTCTGTCTGGCTCTGCTCGGTCCGGGCGATACCGTTCTGGTGCCCTCGCCCGCCTTTCCCATTCATATCTACGCCGCAGTCATCGCCGGGGCCAGCGTGCTGCGCTTTCCTCTGGGGTCCGAGGAGGAGTTTCTCCGTCAGGTCAGCTCGATGTGCCGATCGCTCTATCCTGCGCCCAAGCTGGTGATGCTCAATTATCCTCATAACCCCACCGGTATCCTGGCTTCACGGGATTTTTTCGCGGAGATGATCAAACTGGCCAAGCGTTTCAATTTTATGGTGATCAATGATTTCGCTTACGGCCAGATTACGTATGACGGGCAAATCGCCCCTTCCCTGCTGGAGATTCCCGGGGCGATCGACGTGGGCGTTGAATTCGGTTCCTTCTCCAAATCCTACAATATGGCGGGCTGGCGGTTGGGATACTGTGTCGGCAACAAGGAGATGATCGGTGGCTTGGCCAAGATCAAAGGCTATTACGATTACGGTATTTTCTCCGCTATTCAGGTGGCAGGCATTGTGGCTATGCGGGAGTGTGATGATACCATTGTCGAACAGGTGGCCATTTACCAGAAACGCCGTGACGTTCTCTGCGACGGCTTGACCCGCATGGGCTGGGAGGTGGAGAAGCCCAAGGCCGGCATGTTCCTCTGGGTGAAGATTCCGGAGCCCTATATTCGCATGGGCTCGGTCCGTTTTTCCATTGAAATGATGAACCGGGCCAATGTGGCGGTGGCTCCCGGTGCCGGATTCGGCGAGGAAGGAGAAGGCTACCTCCGTCTGGCCCTGGTGGAGAATGAAAATCGCATCCGTCAGGCTCTCAAGCAGATGAAACGGGCTTTAGTGGAGATTGATCTTGAGGTTAAGGCGGGAACCTTTGTTGTGGAGGGAGAAGGCTGATTTCTGTGGAAAAACCTTTGCGGAGTTCCGGCTGTCTTCAGGGTTGCTTAGCCGGCAGGATGTGGTCTTTGGGCGGAGCGGCTTTTATCTCGGAAAAGGCGACGACCGCGTTTCTTCCCCTTCTTTTGGTTTCAAACAGGGCATGATCGGCATCGCCGAGAAGGTCTATCAGGGTCAGGGCGTCGTCGGGATAGGAAGCCACGCCGCAACTGATGGTTATGCGAAGGGCGAGCCCCTGCGAAGTGAGAAAGCTGTGGTCCGCGATCGTCGCGCGGATCCGCTCGGCCATTTTTCTTCCTGATGTGCTGTTATGGTCGTCAATGACCAGGACGAATTCATCCCCGCCGTAGCTGACGCCATAACTTTCTGTCGGAAAAAGGGGCTTGATGATGGCCGCCAGTTCGGCAATGGCCCGGCTACCGTTGAGGTGGCCGTAGGTGTCGACCACCTGCTTAAAGGCATCGATGTCGATGAAGATAACGGTGAGGGGGCGATCCGGATGGTTATCAAGGCGTGATTGCAGGGTCTGGTAGAGATAGCGGGTGTTGTACAATCCGGTGAGATCATCCAGAAAGGACAAGGCACGGTAGCGCTCCCGGCTTGCTTTTAAGGCCCTTTGGGTTTCACACAGCGTCAGATGGGTTCTGACCCTGGCAAGCAGTTCCTCCTGGGTCCACGGTTTAATGATATAATCCTGAGCACCCGCGGAAAAACCGGCGACAATGTTGCCCCGGTCGTCGCTGGCAGTGAGGAAAATCACCGGGATGTCGGATGTGCGGGGATGCTCCTTGATGATTCGGCAGGTTTCGATTCCTGATATTCCGGGCATGGTGATGTCGAGAAGAATCAGGTCCGGCAGGAGGGTTTCAAGAAGAGCCAGTGCCCGGTGGCCGCTGTCCGCTTGCACCACTGAGTAGCCCGCCTGGGTGAGCATCGCTCCCAGCAGTTTGATAATCACCGGGTTGTCGTCCACGATCAGTATGGAAGGGTCGGCTGTTTGCTTTTTTTTCGGCATGACCCCATAGTGGTGGAAAATATTGCAAAAGTCAAGATGTCCGCACAGGGGTGACGCCAAGTTCCTCTTACTCTTTGTTCCTTTCAAGCCCTTCTCTTCTTTGCAATCCTCTATGGGTATCATATAGTAGCCATAGCGCCACGTCGGCAGGGAAATCGCTTGCGTGTACCGGTCGATTTTGTCAGGTCGCTTGCCGTATTCTCTCCTGAAAATACGTGGTCTGGAGTCATTATCGCGCATTGGCCGATTTTTTTTTGTATTCTTTCTTGGAACACACACCTATCCGCTTTGCGAGTACAGGAGACTCATTTTTCGTGATCCAGAAAAAAGAAGGTCCCGTCTCTTTGGTCACTCGCTGTGACCCGCACCCGCATCTGCCTCTCGATATCTTTCTGCCGCTCGCCATTCGTATCACAGCGGCCCTGGCACAGATTCACCGTCAAGGGGTGCCCCATGGAAACGTGATGCCGCGCAATATCCTCATTCCTCCCGGCAAGGAAAATATCGTTTTCATCGATCAACTTTCAGCTGCAAAAACAATCCGTACGGTCGGTGCATACAGAACCCTTCAGGGCGCCTCTGTTTCCCCATTGGCCTATATTTCCCCTGAACAGGTACGGCGACTGAATCAGGAAGTCGATTGCCGCGCCGATCTGTATTCGCTCGGTGTCGTCTTTTACGAGATGTTGACCGCTCGTCTGCCCTTTCAGGCGAACGATCCACTTGAATGGGCCCATTGCCATATCGCCCGCCTGCCACAATCACCCGCTGATTTGATGGACGCTATTCCGTCTTTGGTGTCGGATATCGTTATGAAACTGCTGAGCAAGGCTGCCGAGGACCGTTACCAGACCGCTGTCGGTCTGCAGCGCGATTTGGAACAATGCCACTCTCAGTGGCGGACCCACGGGTATTGTATTCCTTTTGCCCTCGGCGAAGCAGATACCTCCGAGCAGCTGTATATTCCGCATCGTTTGTATGGGCGCGAAAAGGATACCGAGATTCTGCTCAACAGTTTTGCGCGGGTTGCTGAGGGCGGCAATCCCGAACTGATACTGGTTGCCGGGTATTCAGGGATCGGCAAGACCTCTCTGGTCCGCGAACTGTTCAAACCGGTGGTCCGCAGGCAGGGGCATTTTATCTGGGGGAAATTTGATCAGTACAAGCGCAATATTCCCTATGCCACCATTATCGAGGCCTTTCAGGAACTGATCCGTCAGATTTTGACCGAACAGGAAGAGGTGTTGGCAGAGTGGCGGGTGCGGTTGTGGCATGCCCTGGGAATCAACGGTCAATTGATTGTCGATATTATCCCCCAGGTTGAATTGATCATCGGCAAACAACAACCGGTGGCCGAATTACCGATGAATGAGGCGGAAAATCGTTTCAGGGCGGTCTTTCGTAAATTCATGGGGGTTTTTGCCGAGGAACAACATCCTCTGGTCCTTTTTCTTGATGACCTGCAATGGAGCGATTCCGCCAGTCTGGGACTTCTGGAATATATTCTTGCCGATCCGCAAAGCCGGTATTTGCTTCTCATCGGCGCCTATCGGGATAATGAGGTCAGCCCTGATCATCCCCTGATGATAAAGATTGAAGCCATCCGCAGTGCCGGAGGCAATGTGCGGACGATTCAACTTCAGCCGCTTTCATTTGCGCATCTTCGTCACCTCCTGGCCGACACCTTTCGTTCCCCGGAGTCGCAGGTCGAGTCCCTGGCGCGGTTGGTGTATGAAAAAACCGGCGGAAATGCCTTTTTTACCATCCAGTTTTTGAAAACGCTCCATGGCGAGCAACTGGTCGGAGTGGACCGTGCGGAAAGAAACTGGTGCTGGGATATTGAGGTCATCAAAACCAAGGGCTATGCCGACAACGTCGTTGACCTGATGGTCGGCAATCTCAAGAAGCTGCCCCCGGAAACCCAGCGCATTCTGCGGATTGCCAGCTGCATCGGCAACACCCTCAGCATTGCCACCCTGGCGTCGGTGAGCGGGGTTGGCAAGGAGGAGGTACAGCAAATCCTTTGGGAAGCATTACAGGACGGCCTGATTCAAATGGGCGTGGTCGACTCGACCTGTACCTTTCTTCATGATCGGGTTCAGCAATCCGTCTACTCCCTCATTCTCCCTGATCAGCGTTGGTCGATTCATCTCGAAATCGGCAGATTGTTGTTTACCACCTCCTCACCGGAAGTGATGGAAGAGCGGATTTTCGATATCGTCAATCAATTTAATCTGGGCAGGGAAGGGATTGTTGATCGGGAGGAGCGATATCGGGTTGCCGAACTCAACCTGATGGCGGGGAGAAAGGCGAAAAATTCTTCAGCCTATGAGCCGGCCCTTATCTATCTTTCCCAGGGCGTCCGGTTCGTGGATGAGGAGGGATGGAGCAGTCATTACCTGCTGATGTTCGACCTGCACAAAGAACTCGCCATCGCCCAATATATCAACAGCAATTACGCTGATTCCGAACAGCAGATAGAGCTTCTTCTCCAGCGCGCGGTCTCGAGCCTTGAGCAGGCCGAACTGTATAATATCCTGATTATTCAATACACCCTCACGGGCCGGTACGGAGATGCGATTCAAACGGGCAAGCAGGCTTTGCAACTCCTCCATGTGCGTATCTCTTTGACCCGTTTGACGGATGAGCTGGAGGCGGAATGGGCGCGGCATGCCAGGATCCTCGGAGAGCGAACCCTTGCATCCCTGGCCGAAGAACCGGAGATGACCGATCCGGCCGGCAGAATTGCACTTGAACTCCTTTCCAACATGGTGGTTCCTGCCCGATACACGGATAACACCTTGTTTGCTCTCATCAGTCTGCTCAATGTCAATCTCTCGCTGCAATTGGGGCCCACGCCCAAATCCACCGTCGGCTATACCTCCTTTGGCATGTTCTTGAATTCGGCTATGAATCAGTTTCAGGAAGCCTATGCCTTCGGCGAGCTGGCGCTCAAGATCAGTGAACGATTCAAGGCCCCGGCCCAGGCATGCCAAGCGTGTTTTATGCTGGGCCATTACCTGAGCCACTGGGTTCGGCCCTTGAAATTCTCCGATGCCTTCAATGACCAGGGGATCGCAGCCGGACTGGCCTCGGGAGAAATGCAGTGGACCGGCTATACCTTTGCCTATAAACTTTTTCAGCCGTTTTATCGGGGGGTACGCCTCGAGAGTCTTTGTCAGGAAATCCCCGAACTGCTGTCGTTCACCAGGAAAACAAAAAATCAATGGGCCACCGATACGCTCCTCGGGCTTCAACTGGCTTTTGCCGCGCTCACGCAAAACAACATCGGCACGCTCCTTGAATTGCCGCATCCGCAGGGTGGCCCAGGCGTGCTTGGCGAGCAGGACTATATAGCAGCTTGTAATGAACATCGGAGTTTCGGGGGGTTGGGGCGCTATTATGTCTTGCTGATTCAGATTTTTTATCTCTACGGTAATCTGCAGGAAGCACGGAAGGCGGTTTCAGTGGCCCAGGGAATGCTCGGCTATTTTTCCAGTTCCATCTCTGTGTCGGCCCTTAATTTTTATTTTTCCCTTGTCCTGGCCGGCCTCTTTGAGCTGGCTTCCGTCGCGGATCGAGGCCATATCCTTAGCGACCTGGAATACAATCAGGTCCAGATGCGGCGCTGGATGGAGCATTGTCCGGAAAATTTCAGTCATCAGTATCATCTCGTTGCCGCAGAATGCGCCAGAATATCGGGAAAGGAGTTTGAGGCCGGTCGGCTTTACGATAGAGCCATTGAGGAAGCCGGAGCACAGGGGTTTGTTCAGGACGAGGCTCTGGCCAATGAGGCCGCGGGCCGCTTTTATCTGCAGAACAATTTTAAAACCATAGCCGAGACGTATTTGCGCAAGGCCCGAGCCTGCTATCATCATTGGGGGGCACAGGGGAAAATCGACCAGCTGGATCAACAATACCCCTGGCTTCAGGAGAGCGCTCAGGTCACGGGTTTTGAAGAACAAGGGGTTTCCATCAGTGCCTTGGATGCCCTTGCGCTTGTCAAGGCATCGCAAGCTATCTCCGGCGAAATTGTCATCGTTGACCTTGTGGAAACCCTGATGCAGACCGTGCTCGAGAACGCCGGCGCCCAGAGGGGGTATCTGATTTGTGAGCGTGGTCCCGGCCTTGTCATTGAGGCTGAGGCCTGGATCGACGGGAACCGTATCAAAGTCCGACAACCGGAAAATTTGTTGTTGGCCGACGAGACGATTTTGCCCCTGTCGATCGTCAACTATGTCAGGCGCAGCCATGAAAATGTGATCCTTGACGATGCCTCTGAAGATCCCCGCTTTTCCATGGACGCATATATTGCCGGGACAAAACCGGTTTCCTTGCTCTGCCTGCCGGTGACACGTCAGGAAAGGCTCATTGGCATGCTGTACCTTGAAAACAACTTGGTACAAGGTGCTTTTTCCACCCACAGGATCGCGGTGCTGGAATTGTTGGCCACCCAAGCCGCCATTTCGCTGGAAAATGCGGAGCTGTATCAGGAACGAAGCCGGGCGGAGATCGCTGTGCGTGAATCCGAGGCCAAATATCGAACCCTCTTCGACAATTCGGGAACGGCGCTCATTTTTATTGAAGACGATATGACCATTTCCATGGTCAATAATGAA
Organism: uncultured Desulfobulbus sp.; assembly: GCA_963666685.2. GTDB lineage: Bacteria > Desulfobacterota > Desulfobulbia > Desulfobulbales > Desulfobulbaceae > Desulfobulbus. The sequence goes on along the minus strand of CAXXHZ010000003.1, from coordinate 2,925,153 downwards.
TTCGAAACCCTGACCGGCTTCCGTAAAGAGGATGTGGAAGGCCGCTTAAAATGGATTGAACTGGTAGCGGATCCAGATGATCTGAAACAAATGCTTCACTATCATCGGTTGCGCCGGACAACGCCGGAAATGGCCCCCCAGACCTATGAGTGTCGGCTTCGCGGCCGTGGAATGGTGCTGAATGTGATAATTACCGCAACCGTTTTGCCCGGAACTCGGCAAAGCCTGGCCGCGGTTCTTGATATCAGCGAACGTAAACGGGTGGAAACGGAACATCTGCGTCTGGTAACCGCCATCGAGCAAACCGATGAGGCCGTATTTATTACCGATACGGATTTTGTGATCCTTTACGCCAATCCGGCCTTTGAACGGATGTGCGGCTATGATCGCCATGAAATCATCGGGTTGCATACCCGGATCCTGGAGCATAAGAAACACGGCCGTCATTTTTATCGAGAGGTTCGCGGTACCCTGGAACAGGGGAAAGTCTGGTCTGGATTCATGACCTGTACCAAGAAAGACGGCTCTGGTTACGAAGCGGAGGTGACCTCTTCGCCTGTTCGGGATAAGAACGGCAAGACGATTAACTATGTGAGCACCCATAAGGATGTCACCCACGAATTGCGGCTGGAAGAGGAACTGCGGCAGGCGCAGAAGATGGAGGCTATCGGGACGCTTGCCGGAGGTATTGCGCATGATTTCAACAATATTCTTGCGGCTATCATGGGCAATACCGAGCTGTTGCGAAAAAGCCTGGCTCCCGGTGCCCCCCAACAGCGACGCCTGGACCAGGTACTGACATCCTGCCACCGTGCGGCGGATCTCGTGCAACAGATACTCACCTTCAGCCGGAAATCAAAGCAGGAGAAAAAGCCGATTCGAATCGCCCCTATTGTTAAGGAAACCCTCAAACTGCTGCGCTCCTCGCTTCCTTCGACCATCGAAATCAAGCACAAGCTTTTGCTCGATTCCTCTGTGGATGTGGTTTTGGCTGATCCGACCCAAATCCATCAGGTGTTGATGAATCTCTGTACCAATGCGTCCCATGCCATTGGAGCGGAGAACGGAGTCCTGGAGGTTGCCGTATCGCTGATATGGGCGGCGGAGGATTTCATCCGCCAATATCCGGAAATGTCTCCGGGGCAGTATGTTTGCATTACGGTCGGAGATAGCGGAAAAGGAATGGAGCCCGTGGTGGTGGAGCGGATTTTTGAACCCTACTTCACGACTAAGGGTGTGGGCAAGGGAACAGGGCTTGGACTGGCGGTGGTCAGAGGCATCGTTGCAAGCTGCGGCGGGAGTATCACGGTTGCCAGCGAACCGGGGCGGGGAACCACCTTTTCTCTTTATTTTCCGGTTGTATCCGATGCTCTTCCGGCTTCAGCCTTTGAGGAAAAAATCCAGACCGGTCGCGGTAGAATCCTGCTTGTTGATGACGAAACCCTGCTCATTGACCTGGGGAAAGACATACTGCTCTCACTGGGCTACGACGTAACGGCAAAGACCAGCAGCCTGGAGGCGCTCGAGGTTTTCCGCAGACAACCGCTGGCCTTTGATCTGGTCATCACCGACATGACCATGCCGGGACTTACCGGCAAGGATCTTGCCGGTGCACTTCTGGCCATTCGTCCGGAGCTGCCGATCATTCTCTGCACGGGCTACAGTGAGTTTGTCGATGCCCAGCAAATCGAAACCTTGGGGATCCGCGCCTTTATTCATAAACCCTACTCTATCGCGGGCTTGGCAGAGGTGGTGCACCAGGCTCTTGAAACTTCCTGTGGCTCCCCTTCGATTGCTTGATGCCGTACGCTATTTTTTGAAAAAAGCGAGCAGGGCGTAGAGGGCGGTAAGAGGGTGCGGTGGGCAGCCGGGGATGTAGAGATCCACCGGAAGGATACTGTTCAGATCGCCGATCACTTCGCTGGAACCGTAAAAAGGACCGCCGGAAATCGGACAGCAGCCGCTGGCAATGACGACCTTGGGCGCCGGTAAGGCCTCATAGGTTGCCAGCAGGGCGGCTTTCATATTGCGGGTGATCGGCCCGGTGACGTGGATACCGTCCGCATGCCGGGGGGAAGCGACAAAGTCGATGCCGAAGCGGGAGAGGTCGAAGAACGGCGTACCCAAAACGTTGATATCGGCCTCGCAGGCATTGCAGCCGCCTGCCGAAACCTGGCGAAGCTGCAAGGAGCGGCCGAATAATTTTTTAAAATGACTCTTGGCGTGGGCTGCCAGATCGGGAAGCGAACCGTCGGTGATCAGATCTTGGCGACAGGCGGCCCCCATCTCAAAATTTTGCGTGAAGCGGACAAAGGAACCGTCCCCTTCCCGGTCGCATTCTCCGCAGAAAGTGCAGCGACCCAGATCGATCTTCTTTTCCTCCACCAGAATGGCATCCTGGGGGCAGAGGTCCGCGCGCTGGCGGATAAGAGCCGGATCGCAGTCCGGATTGATCACCGGCAGACCTCGGTACCTGGTGTAGAGGTTAATCGGGGTTTTGGGGTAGGTGGTGGTTCTGTATCCCTGTTCCAGCCGGTTCCTGATTACTTTGAACATGGTAGTCCCTTGTCCTTATTGCGTTGTACGCCTGTTGTCCTCATGTCCTTGTCCATGCCTGTCCTCCTTAGAGATCAAACCCGCAGTAACTGAGGTTGAAACTCTTGTTACAAAGCGGAAAATCGGAAATTTCCTGATTGCGCAGGGACATGGCCAGTCCTGTCCAGTTGTGGAACGAAGGGTCTTTTACCTTGTACCGTTCAATCCTGCCTTCGCCGTCGGTCAGCAGGCAATGGGCGAGCTCGCCGCGCCAGCCCTCGTTGATGGTAACGACGAAACTGTTCGGGGCCAGCTTGTGTTCCTTCATACTGATTCCCTGATGCAGCTCTTCGTTTTCTGCCAGGAGCAGCTCGATCAGCCCAAGGGAATGCATGATTTCTTCGCGCCGCACCATGGCCCGGCTGTAGACATCGCCGTTGGTGGCGCTGTTGTGGTTGGGGGGAAGATCAGCATAACGTTCGGTGGGAAAAAATTCACGGGCATCGTATTCCAGACCCGAGGCCCGGCCACCGTAGCCGACCAGTCCCAGTTGATCCGCAATCTTACGGTGGACCGTGCCGGTTCCTTCAAACCGGGCCAGTACGGTATGGGCGGAGAACAGCAGGTCACAGACATGCTCAATTTCCGGCCGCAGTTCTTTGAGTTTGGCGGTGATGATGTCGCGCTGTTCCCCGGTCAGAGGTTGGGTGACGCCGCCGGGTCGAACCAGGCTTTTGCCGAAGCGGTTGCCGCAAAGGGTCAGCAGGAGATTGAGAAACTCACCGCGGATCCGGCCGAAATAGGCAGCGGGCGGATTAAAGGCGACATCGCCGCTCAGGGCGCCAAGGTCACCGATATGATTGCAAATCCGTTCAAGCTCCAGCGCGATGGTGCGCACGGTGGCCGAGCCTTTGTCCACCGTCAGGCCAGCCAGGGCCTCGATGGCCTGGCAGCAGCAGAGATTGTGGCCGATTGAGGTGTCACCGGCAATTCCCTCGCAGATGATCGGCAGTCGTTTTTGGGGTACCTTGACCAGCATTCGTTCTACGTCCCGGTGCTGGTAACCTAATTGAATTTCGAGGTGGAGCACCTCTTCCCCGGCGCATTGAAAACGGAAATGGCCGGGCTCGATGATACCGGCATGAACCGGACCGACCCCGACTTCGTGGATCGATTCGTCCTCTACCTGAAAGTAGGTGTAATTGCCTGGGATATCAATGGCGTAGTTGTTGTCGAAGACATCGGGCTTCCCGGAATAATTGCCATGGTAGCGGACCATTTTTAACCAGGGATGACCGGCTGGACGTAATCCGTACTGTTCGGCGATTTCTCGTTCAAAAAGATGAAATTTGGTGCTGCAACTGAGGGTGAGGGAGGGGAATTCTCCCTGCACTTGGGTGCCGAGTACAAAAAGGTTGCTGTTACGCACCACGGCCAGCAGTGTATAGGCTCCGTTATCCGGGTAGGCGAAAAATTGAACAATGTAACCGTTGTTGGCGACAAAATCGTTCATCACCCGTAAAAAACGGGGAAATTCCACCAGAGGGATATGCTGGCGTTCAACAACCTCGCCGTTTTTAATTTGTAAAAAATTATCCATGAATGGTCCCTCCGATCACCGCTATGGTGTTGACGATGGTTTGATAGAGGGCATCCGGCATCCAGATACACAGGCCGATCGAGGTCAGCAGCAGAGCAAAGGGCGAGATGATCCGCGATAATTGCTCTTTGACGAGAATTTTTTTCTCTTGGGGTCCAAAGGACATAGAGGTGACAATTTGGGCAAATCCTGCGATCACCAGAAGCAAGCTGGCGATAAACAGGCCTGCAGCCACAGGGTGACCTGATTTAAAGGCGCCGAGAATGATCATTAACTCACTGATAAAGATACCAAAAGGCGGGAGCCCGGAGATGCCGACAAATCCGGCGAAAAAGGCGACAAAGGTACGGGGCAGCAAGCGGACCATGTTGCCGCATTGGGCGACCAGTTTGGTGCCGAAGCCGAGGATCATATTGCCGGAGGAAAGAAAGAGCGAGGACTTGAGCAGTGAATGATGGATCAGGTGGAGCATGGCCCCGTACAGACCGAGGCCGCCGACTCCGACACCGAAGGCAATGATCCCCATGTTTTCAATGCTGGAATAGGCAAGCATGCGTTTAAAATCCGGCTGTCGGAGAATGAAAATACCGGCTACCAGGATGGAAAGAAGCCCGAAGGCAATGAGCAGTGAACCGGAAAATTCGCCAAGTCCGGCCAGGTACATCAGGGTATGAATTTTGTATATGCCGAGGAACGCACAGTTGAGCAGTGCGCCGGACAACAGTGCCGAGGCCGGGCTCGGTGCCTCGCTGTGGGCATCCGGTAGCCAGGTGTGCATCGGAGCCAGCCCCATCTTGGTACCAAAGCCTATGAGTACGAAGATGAAGCCCGTTTTCAGCCAGAGCGGATCCAGATGGCGTGCCGCACTATTGAGAGAGGAAAAGGTCAGCGGAACATCGATACCGGAGTGATCCATGGACAGGGTGATGAAAAAGAAGCCGAGCAGGGCCAGAGCGATGCCCACCGAGCAGATGAGCACATATTTCCAGGTGGCTTCCAGTGCTTTTTTCGACCGGTTGATAAAAATGAGCGGGGCACTGACCAGGGTCGTGGCTTCAATGGCGATCCAGAGAACAATCGGGTGATCGGCCAGGGTCGCCATGCTCATAGTCCCGAGAAAGAGGAGCATACAGCCGCTGAAGATCGGCTCGCTCTGCATCTCCTGCTCTTTCATGTAGAAGACCCCGTAAAAAGAGATGAAGAGAAAGATGAACGAGGTTACCAGCAGCACCAGCAGGCCTATCGACGAGGGGCCGAAATATCCGGGAAAGAACGGGGGCAGGGGATGTACCCAATGGGAAAGAGTGATCAGCAGGTGCAACAGGGCGGTGACCACCAGCATAATCCTCCCCAGTCTCACCGGTAGAAACAGGGTGACCAGGCCCATGAGAAGGGGCAGGCAAAAAATGGATTCCAGCATAGTGTCAGTCCTTTAATTGTTTGAGGTACATGGTGTCGACATCATCAAAGGCCCGATTGATGTTTTGGAGAATGATCCCCATGATCATGACGCCGACCAGCAGGTCAAGAAGCACCCCGAATTCGACGATGTACATGTTGCGTGAATGTTTGGTCAGGGCAACCCCCACCAGATAAATGCCGTTTTCGAGCATAAGGTACCCGATGACCTGGGTGATGGCTTTGGTTCGGCTCATCATCAGAAAGAGGCCGCCCCCCATGGTGGTGATGGCGGTGACCAGCAGCAGTGCATAATAACCCGGAAAAGAGAATTGCAATCGGTCGGTGATGTAGGCAGACATGAGGATGAGGCCGAGCCCGGCAATAAGGGAGGCGTGATAGCCGATGATCGGCTCCACCTCTCGCTTAATGGCAACCTTGGTCACGGCCAGATAGAGCAGGCCGGGAATGAGCATCCCTTTGACCAGCAACATGAAGAGGTATAAAAGGATGGCCACGGTGCTGAGGCTATTATGCTGCTGCAGGAAAAACGGGGCTATTGAAACCATGGCACCCTGCAGGGCCATAATTTTTACTAGAGTCATCATTCGGCTGGAGCCCAGTGACAGGAGCACCGAGAGCAGGATAATAACCATGATGGCATCAATGCTGTTGATCATCAGACAAGCTCCAGAGTGAGAATGATGGCAAAAAAGACCAGCGCAAACGAGGTAAGGATGAATTTGGGGATCAGATCCATTTTCAACCGAGCGGTTATCGATTCGGTGATGCCGATGGCGAGGTAGACCACAAAAATCAATCCGTAAAACAGGAGGCTGTTGGCAACGGGGTTGGCCAGCGACAGCGGTTTGATCAGACAGGCAATAAAGGCGGCGTAAAAAAAGAGTTTATAAAAGGCGCCGAGTTCGATCAGGGCGAGGTCAGGACCGCTGTGGTCGAGGATCATGACCTCGTGGATCATGGTCAGTTCGAGGTGGGTAGCCGGATCATCTACCGGCACCCGGGAGTTTTCGGTCAGTAGGATCATGAACAGAGCGACAATCACGAGCAACATTAAGGCCCCTTGGCCCCCGCCCAGTGAGATCAAAGGCGTTCCGGAGAAATATTCCGCCAGGCTGAGTGAGCCGTTGAGCCGATAAAAAAGGATGAGCACAACGAAAATCGTGGCTTCGGCCAAAGTGGAAAAAAAGGCCTCGCGGGCAGCGCCCATTCCTTCAAAGGGCGATGCGGTGTCCAGTGCCGCCGCGATGGTGAAAAAACGGCCGATCCCAAGGATGTAGAAGAGGATGATGACATCGCCGTGGAAGGAAAGCACAGGCGGTATTCCCGCAAAGGGAAAAAACAGCAGGGGCATCAGCGCTGCGGCAAAGGAAATGATGGGTCCCAGGATGAAGACGAAGCTGGTACTGGTGCTGTACACCGAACCTTTGCGTAGCAGTTTGGCCAGAGTGTAATATTTGATGAGCAGTGGCGGCCCCTTTTTGCCGGCAAACAGGGCCTTAATTTTGAGGATGATGCCCGGGAAAAGCGGGGCGATGATCAGTGCGATGCCAAGGGAGATGATTGATTCCATAGAAGACCTCGATCTGCGATGCGCCGGATTTAACGTAAGCGGGCGTTGGGTTACAGGACCAGCAGCAACATCGCGATGGTCAGAATGATGTACCCTATGTACAATTGTATATGGCCGTGCTGAATCCAGCGCAGCTTGTCGATTCCCCAGAGCAGAGGGCGGATCAGATAGTGGTGGAGGCTGATTTCGGCAATATCATCCACTTTGTTGGAATACCGGGTCGGCCCTGGGAAGATTTTTGTAATACCGGTGTATTCCGTCCTCACCTTAACAAAGGGACGGTGAAAATTAACCATACTCATTGCATAAGAGGTACCCGTGTATTGGATGCGGGAAGTTCCTTGGGTGAAACCACAGCCCCAAGTCGTGCAACTGCTGATGGGTTTTGAGCGGTAGAGCAGGTGGCGGAGTATAAAAATGGCCCCAAAAATAAGAAGAAAAAGACGGGAGACTAAACCAAGATTTTGTGGAATGGTACCGAGGATATCAGGCGTGACCTCGACAAGGGGTGCGAAATCGTGCAGGCCGGCAAAGGCCAGGCGGATGAAGGGTTCAGGCCATGCGCCTATGAGCAGACAGGCCGGAGCCAGTATAAGCATTGCCGTCCGCATGGAAAGTCCACATTCCGTAGCTGCTTGTCCTTTGGCGCTGCGTGGCTCGCCGAGAAAAACGATACCTACTACTTTAGTAAAACAGCCCGAGGCTAGGCCCCCGATAATGGCCAGGGCAATGATGGCAGCCATGGAAAAGAAAAAGACCGAACCCTTGAGGGTCAATCCCTGAAAAGCAGCGTAGTAGATAAGAAATTCACTGATGAAACCGTTCAGTGGCGGTAGGCCGGAAATGGCTACCGAGCCGGTGAGAAAGGTCCGGCCGGTGATCGGCATGGTCTTGAGCAGTCCGCCCAATTGGTCGAGATGTCGGATTCCCGTTTTTTGCAAAACAGCTCCGGCGCCCATGAACAGCAGCGATTTGAATAGAGCGTGGTTGAGCACATGCAGCAGGCCGCCGGCAAAACCGAAGAGGGCCATGGTCCTGTTGCCCGTGGAAACACCGAGCATACCCAATCCGCATCCGATCAGGATGATACCGATATTTTCAATACTGTGATAGGCGAGCAGGCGTTTGAAGTCATGCTTGCCAAGGGCATAGACCACACCGAGTACACCTGACAGTATACCCAGCACCAGAATGGTTTGCGGAAAAATCGGGGTCGGATCGTCCAGGAGGAGATACAGACGGAGAATCCCGAAAATACCCATTTTTATCATTACGCCGGACATTAGGGCCGAGACATGACTGGGGGCGGCGGGATGGGCATGGGGTAGCCAGATATGCAGGGGAAAAACACCCGCTTTGGATCCGAAGCCGACCAAGGCCAGAAAAAAGACAATCAGCTTGACGGTGTGCGGCAAATGGGTGAATTGGTCAAAGTTCAAAGAACCGGTGTAACTATAGCATACCGCAAAGGCGGCGAAGATGAACAGGGCACCGGTCTGGGTAAACAGCAAGTAAAGATAACCTGCCCGTTGACTTTCTTTTTTTTCGTAGTCGTACATGACCAGGAAATACGAAGAAAGGGACATCAACTCCCAGGCCAGGGCAAAGGTTATGATGTTATCGGCCACGGTGACCAGAAGCATCGAGGCGACCAGCAGGCTGAAGAAAAAATGGTTGACCGCAATCCGCCAGGAAGCCCCGGGCTTCTCGAGATAATGGTACCCATAGAGGGCGATCACCGGCGATAACAGGAAAACGGGGAAAAGAAAAGCGGCGGAAAGGGAGTCCTGGGAAAAAGACAGCGTGAAAACGTGCAGCCAGGAAAAGGAGAAGACCGGATCGGTCAGATGCTGCCAGGCCGTATACAATCCGTACAGTCCGGTCAGGCACCCGGCAGCGAGGAATGCCGTATGCAGAATTTTACATAATCGAAGCCAGCGGTGCGTCAGCAAAGGAAGCACGGCCCCAGCGAGAACGAAGCTCAAAGCAATGAACAGGGTATCCATGGGGTTCTTTTTGTTTCTCTTAAGGAGGAGGTGAGCATCCGATAACCAGCGTACTCACCCTCAAGGAGGTGATAGCTTGCGATGCGATATGCGTGACGGAACGGGAGGAGGTATCCATTACGCAATGGGCGGAGAAATGAAAAAACATTTGTTGCAAAGAGGATTTAATAAATTCAATAAACCGGGAAGAAAAGCTATACGCCGTTCTTATTTGTTGAAAGAAATCAAGGTGTCACATTTTTGAAAATTTTGTGCTTATAGCAGAGGAGGAGGTGAAAAGTCAAGGAAAATGCGCTGAGGGTCCCGTATGCGGAGAGGGAAAATCCCTGTGGGGAAGCACGGTGTCCGGTACCTGATCGCATCGTGTTGCTGATCTCCAGCAGTTGATGGCGATGCGGTGCGGAAGGCGCAAGCGCCAGACTCTTTATTCTTTCCTTCTTGAGCTTCTGCCTGTCCAATTGAGAGTCATTAAAAAGAGGAGGGCAAGAGGCGTTCCGGGATCGACACGGTAGACCTTCTTGCCCTGGCCCTGCACGGTTCAGGCTGTTGATCAGGCTCGTTCGAGATTAATCGTTCGTCGTCCGATCCGGTAGGCTCCGTTTTTCGAAAGTAACTTGCCGACCATCTGCTCCGGCACATCAACCAGAGTGCTGGATGACTCCAGCCGTATTTTGCCCAGCTGGCTGCTGGTAATTCCGGAATAGTGGGCCAAGGCGGCGACTACATGGTTGACGCCGATCCCGTCGTCCCTGCCGACATCCAGCCGTACGGGAACCATCCCTTTGTCGCGGTCGGCTCCACGACGGCTTCCGCCGCCGGAAGCTCCTGGACCGGAACGTCGGGGAAAACGCTCATTTCTACGATCCCGATCCCGAGCGTTGAATTGCTCTTCCTTGATCGGGGTGATGGGATCAATGGGCCGTTTTTTTTCGTCGCCCCGCGCCAGTTTCAATGCAGCAGCAGCGATATCCTCGGGCGGAAGTCCCGTCAGCATCAGCATATCCACCATTTCCCGTTCCCGGCGACAGCGGCCCCGTTTAATCCAGACCTCCAATTGTTCCATCAACAGGGCCTGGCGGTGATTTTCGATCTGGGCAATGGTCGGCAACTCGGCTTTCTGCAATTTAAACCGGGTGTAGTCCTCAATTCTCCGAAGTTGCCAGCGGTCCTTGGGGGCGAGCAGGGAAATGGCGATCCCTTCCCGTCCGGCCCTGCCGGTCCGTCCTACCCGGTGGACGTAGACCTCGGGGTCGTCGGGCAGATCGAAATTGAATACATGGGAGATGTCGTCGATGTCTAGTCCTCGGGCGGCGACATCGGTGGCCACCAGGACCTTGACCTGGCCGTTGCGAAAGCGGGTCAGCACCTGAATGCGGGCATCCTGGCTGAGATCGCCGTTCAGGGCTTCGGCCGCGAAACCACGGGAGGTCAGCTGGTTGGCCAGGTCGCCGGTACCCAATCGGGTCCGGGCGAAAATAAGGGCGCTGTCAATGGGTTCCATTTCAAAAAGCCTGGCCAGCGCTGAAATTTTTTCCTGCTGATTGACCAGGTAGTACCGCTGTTCGATGGTGTCGCCGGTCAGTTGTTTTGGGGTAATGGAGACGGTTTGGGGCTTTCGCAGGTAGCGGGCGGAAAGTCCCATCACCCGTTTAGAGATGGTGGCGGAAAAAAGCATGGTCTGCCGTTCCGTCGGGATGCGGTCGAGGATCAGTTCGATATCTTCGACAAAGCCCATGCTGAGCATTTCGTCGGCTTCATCCAGAACCACGGTCTGGACTGTGCTCAGGTCAAGCGTTCCCTGTTTGATCAGGTCAAGCAGGCGTCCCGGAGTGCCGACAACGACTTCGACGCCTTGGCGCAGAGCACGGGTCTGCAGTTGATAGGATTGGCCGCCGTACACCGCGAGAACCGTGATGCCGCGTTGCTGGCCGTAACGCTGAATGGCGGCGGCAACCTGGATGGCGAGTTCACGGGTGGGGGCCAGGACCAGTGCCTGAACGCCGCGCTGACGCGGTATGATTTTGTGGAGAAGCGGCAACCCGTAGGCCGCTGTTTTTCCGGTGCCGGTTTGGGCTTGTCCGATCACATCCTGACCGGACATCAGCAGGGGAATGGTCGCCTGCTGGATGGGGGTGGGGTCGGTGAATCCGAGTTCGACGATGGTCTGCAGCAGATCGGGATGCAGTTCAAAATGGGAAAAAGTGTCAATGGTCATCAGGCTACTCCTCATGAGTGGCAATGTCTTGATATATCCTGGGGTGGGTCTTTGCCTTGCGGCGCACGTCCCTGTTGTCCGTTAACAGATGACCCCGCGAATATAAGAGCCTGACTGTCAATCTCGTCCGTTTTCTCCAGCTCGCCCTCGGCAGAATCAAAGAGGCGGAAGAGGTTCGGTATACTACAACAAAAAACGCCTGACCGGAATTGGTCAGGCAACCGTCTTGGAATGTTCAAAACTTGATTGGAAAGAAATCACACGTAGTGCGTTCAGCCCAACTTATACAGCATATCATGGAGAAAGGCAAGAAATCGTCGGTGTCAAGGTTTTCTTCTCGTTGCCGGTGCTGTCCGGCAGGCGCAGGCAAGCATCGGCAGAGTCACGCCGACATCGCCTTGAAAGAAAAAATCGGCTGAGCGGACAACTGCTCCCGGGTTCTGAAAAGAGACGATCTGGTCACGATTGAACTCGAGAATGCGGCCTCCCCGCTCCTTGACCATCGCCGGCAGGGAGGCGGCAGGATATACTTGAGCGGAGGTGCCGACCACCAGCAACAGGTCGCAGTCACTGATGAAATCATAAATTTCATCCAGGCCGCGCACCGACTCGCCAAAGAGAACGACATTCGGTTTCAGGGGAAATCCGCAGGTGGGGCAGCGGGGAATTTCGGCGTTACGATACAGTTCTGCCTCAATAAATTGCAGGGTATCGCATTGCAGACAATGAAGATGTTGATGGTCGCCATGGATTTCAAACACCCGGCTGCTGCCGGCAGCCTGATGGAGATGGTCGACATTTTGGGTGATGATGCCCTGCAGCCATCCGTGTTGTTCAAGGTCAGCCAAGGCCAGGTGAGCCGGATTCGGTTTTTTGCCGAGCAGCGCTTTTCCCAGCTCCCGATACAGTTTCCAGGCTTTGGCCGGGTTGCGGTAAAAAACATCGAGGGTGGCGTATTCCTCCGGGGAAAAGCGGGTCCAGAGACCACCCGGACTGCGGAAATCAGGGATACCGCTCCCTACCGAGATGCCCGCTCCGGTCAGCGCCACCGTTTTGCTCGCGTCTCGAACGGCTGCGGCCGCCTCGGCAAGATCGGGGGAATCGGTCCCTGGGGTGATGGTTTTCATCGGGATCGGTTGTCTTGAAAGCTGTCCGTCATTCGGTTGTTCCGAATAGCGGCGTTTTCAGTGAACCGCCGCATGAAGCTGCCGGGCCTCGGGTTGCGGATGCCTATCGACGAAGGCCCCCCCGATATGCCGTCCCAGGTTGTAATGGCGAACGCTGATGATCCTTTCAATCTCCTGTGCGGCATTACTGTCCAGTCGATAATTGACAATCAGCTTATCGTCATTTTTGATCGGCACCTCCTCTGTCACCTGCAGCAGCAGACCTCCGCTGGAGTGATCGGCGATGATACAGTGCCGGGCTCGTTCCTTCGGCGTGGAGAGGGCACGATAACTCCCGTTGATATGCGTTTTTTGTCGGTAATCCTGCCGGAATTCAAGGTCCACCTCAAAAATTTCGCTACAGGGGCAGTTGACCCTCAGCGAGTGTTTTTTCTTTTTGAGGCTTGCTACGGAAAAGTTGCCGACCCTGCCGCAGGACAGGCACTGGATGGTCACAGCCTCTTGCCGGTTGACGAAATATTTTTGTTTTTTTTCCGTTTTCATAATCTGGCCGCTCGATTTTTGGGGGAGTGAAAACCACCCCCTGGGGGATTTATTAAGAAGAAAAGGTAACTATTCAGCATACTCCGCAGCCTTACCGGTTTCTCGTTCCCCTGTGCCACCTGAGAATGCGGATGATGCATCTTAAAATAAGTACGTTCTCCCTTCTCTGTCGAGGAAAATTTTCACAAAAAGAATGAGATGGAATGCAGCCCCTTATGGGGTTGTTTTAAGGAACACTTCACTGTAGACCTTGCGATAGTTTTGGATACTATTGGGGTCAAGCCACCTTTCGTAGGCGGCCCGATATTGTTCCGTAGGCCGTTGCTCAAGAAGAACTTTATTGATATTGGTAACGATTTTTTTCCCCCATTCGTTTTTGGTGCATCCCACCGCACTCATCCAACCGTTGTAGTTGTTTTGATTTTCCTCAATGGTCAGGGTCATGAGCTGATCTCGAATCCCCATTTGCTCCGCTTGATAAAGTGCTTCTTCCGGCAGACCGATGAGGCCGTCAAGGCGGTCGATCAGCAGCATTTTGAAAAGATTCAGCGAGAGTTCCTGCCCGGTGAATTTAACGACATTTTTTTGGTCTTTGTGTCGGTTAAGGATACCGTCAAGGGTGGTGCCGTAGGACCGGTCCTTGACCAGGCCGATCATCAGGATATTGTTGTTGAGGATTGCTTCAAGCGGGACGGAGGAGCGATTGCCGAAGGCGGCATGGCGATCTTTTTTGATGATGATCACCGGCGGCAAGGTAAGGAAACTGGGGAGAGAGAAATACATGATTTTCTCCCGTTCCGGTGTCTTATAGAGGCCGACACTACACACTTGTTCATTCTGTTTGAATTTGTAGATATGGCGGGTGATGTTGGTAACAACCACCTCGTGCTCATAATCGGGGAGGTTCTGCTGAATAATTTTGGTGATCTCGTCACCGTATCCCTTGCCTGTGTGCTGACCTTCCTGAATAAAATACGGGGGCATAACCGCTTCCATCCAGGTGATCGTGTCCTTGGCCTGCAATGCCGCCGGGAGGGTCAGCATGAGTAGGGAGAGCACTGCACTGCCAAACAGTATGGTGCAGGGGGGCATTGGCTTCCTCCATAAAAAGGTGGGGCAAGAAGCTGGAATCGGGTAACCGAAGAGGACGGTGCGGTTTTGTCGCGGCCCTAACGATTCAACTGTAAAGATTTGTAACGAATCCTCAACCGGCCTGTCAAGAAGAATCCATATTGCTAAAAACGCCTGCGGCGCAAGCGATTTCAGCAGAGAGAGGCTCAATCGGCTAGCGATGTCACGGCTGTTTATTTGGTCGGATTTTAATCGCGGTTCCCGGAAAGTTCTGCGTCCTGCAGGTTTTCCCCCTGGACCGTGATCAACCCTGTATCCACCGCACCCTGCCGGAAAAAGAGCTTGATCAGCAGCCCACAGTAGACCAGCACGGCAAATACGGCGAAGATCGGCAGGAAATACCCGAGCGGGCAGAGCAGGAGCACGGTCAGCCAGTGAAGGAGGATCACCTGGCGGGAATGGAGTTGGAGGGGAAAGTCGCCATGCCGGCCCATTACCACCAAGCCGCTGAGATTCCAGCCGTAGAGGGCGGTAAAAGCATGGAGGCGGAGCAGGGGCTGACTGATATCCGGGGTAGAGTAACGGGAGAAGGAGAGCAGAATATAGGCGATCCCGGTGATCGAGGTCACGAGGAGAAAAAGAATTCCGGAGGTGAGAAACGCCTTTTGCTGCAACTGGATACCTTCGTGCCAGTAGAGGTAGAGGATGAAGGCCACAGTCAGGAAGAGAAGGGAGGAAATGGCAACCTGGGAGTTGAACAAACCGGCGAGAATGAAGATGAAAAAGAGGATAACCCCAAGGTTGATGATCCAGAAAGCCGCTTCCTTGAGCAACGCCGTCAGTCGGAGCTCCTCTTTTTTCATAAGGGTGAAGATAACCGACATGGAAATCAGCGAGATGGGAAAGGAAAAACCGAGGAAAAAGGTGTCGAGCCGCAATTTCTCGAGGGTAAACCACTTGAGGTATTCGGAATTGAGGATGACCGGGCTCGAAAAGAGCAGGCCCAGTGCGAGACAGAGCAGGGCGGCCTGATGAAATTTACGGGCAACCGGTTCCCGTAAGGAGAACAGGGCAGAGGGAAAACGGCTGCCGAAATGATCGACCCGCACCTCGTCGACCAGAAACGCCAGCATCAGGGGAATGAGCATTGCCGGGATATACCATTGCAGGAACGCACACACCGCAAAAGCAATGGCGAGCACGAGGAAGCCTCTCCCCCGTCGCGAAAGCGTTTTGTTTCCCTCTGTGAAATAGATCAGCAGGGTCCCGCCGCTGCACAGGTTGAAAAGAAAAATATGCAACCGTTCGAAGTTGAGGGTTGCGGGGGGGACAAGATGGTGCAGAAAACCGCAGGCCAGGGCTATGGTCATCATGACCAACAGGACACTCTTTAATTTCCAACTCAATGTACTTCTCTCCGCAGCGGTTGTTGCCTCAGATTTTTCCCAAAAGGTGCCGCAATGTCTGTTCCAGGTCGGCATGGCGAAAGCTGTAACCGGATTGCTGCAGTTTATCGGTGGCGACCCGGCAACCTCCCAACAGTACCTCGGAGGCCATCTGGCCGTAAAGACCTTTGAGCAGGCCTGCGGGGAGGGGGGGCAGCAGGGGACGGTGGAGGATCCCGGCCAGGGTGCGCATCAGCTCACTATTGGTTATCGGGTTCGGTGCGGCAATATTGACCGGACCACTGAGAGGCTCGCAGGTGAGGGCGTGGAGCACCGCCGCCACCATATCATTGATGCCGATCCAGCTGATGAACTGCTCGCCGCTGCCGAAACGGCGGGGGAAACCAAGGGCCGAGGTTCTGAGCAGGCGCTGGAGTGCTCCGCCTTTCGGGCTCAGGACCACGCCGATACGCATCCAGACCGTGCGGATTCCGGCATCCTGGGCCGGAGCTGCCGAATGTTCCCATAGAGAGCAGACATCAGAGATGAAATCCGGACCGGCCTGGTCTTCCTCACGCATGCAGCAGTCGAGGCAATTGCCGTAAAAGCCGACAGCCGAGGCGCTGAGGAGAACCCGGGGCCGAACCGGCAGAGCAGCCAGGGTTCGGGCGATCAAGCCGGTACCCAGGACCCTGCTGTCGATGACCCGTTTCTTTTTGGCAGGCGTCCAACGGCCCTCGCCGATATTGTCGCCCGCCAGATGAATGACACCGTCAAAGGCGGGCAGGCCGGCAAGGTTGAGCTCGCCTTGTTCGGGATTCCAGTAGATTTCCTGTCTGCTGCGGTCGGGCCGCCGCCGGACCAGGGTCCAGACCTCATGACCTCCCGTGGTCAGCAGGGGACGGAGGGCTGAGCCGAGCACCCCGCTGCTGCCGCTGATGAGCACCCGTAACGGGGTGGTGCTGCAGCGCCGGTGCAGGCGAAGGTCGTCGGCCAGGGTCGCGTGACGATAACGGAAGACCCGCTTCAGGGTGCGGTCGATGAGAGCGGTTGAAAAATCGGGAAGAAGAGCCTGGCCGGGGAGGGCGTAATCAATCTGATCCTCCAGTCGGGCGCCGTCCGGGGTCTCGCTGAAATTATGGGTATGGGTCCACCGCGAAAAGGGTCCTCGTACCTGGATGTCCCGGAATCCGACACCGGGAATATTTTCGATGTGGCGGGCGTGCCACGCATAAGGAATCGGTCCGGCGTGCATTGCCAGCACCACTTTCCCGCCCGGATCGATGCCGCCGCTCCGTGACAGGACCCGGGTGTTTTCCCAGGGCGGGATAAGCCGTTCGAGTGCCCCCGGACGGCGGTGCCAATCGTAGAGTTCCTGCGCGGAACAGGGAAACAGGGAGCTGGCGGTAAAACGGTGATCAGGCACCGACAATCTCCCGCAAGGCCTGCGGCAGTTCCGGGTAGGTAAACAGAAAGCCGCTTTCCGTCAGGGCTCGGGGCAGCACTTTTTGCCCCTGGAGCAGGGATCGGCCGAACTCGCCCAGAACCAGCTTCATTACAAAGGCCGGGGTCGGCAGGAAGGCCGGCCGATGGAGTGCCGCGCCCAGACGACGGGCGAATTCCTTCTGGCGAACCGGTTGCGGCGCGGTGAAATTAAAGGGGCCCCGGCATTCTTCGGCGGTGAGGAGAAAGAGGATCGCCTCGATGAGATCGTCCCGATGGATCCAGGGAAACCATTGGCTGCCGTTGCCGATCGGTCCGCCCAGTCCCAGTTGGAACGGGGTTTTCATGGTGGCGATGGCACCGCCGCCTTTGCCGAGCACCACCCCAAAACGCATCAGTACAACCCGTGCTCCTTTTTCCACCGCCTTGCCGGCCTCCGCCTCCCAGTCACTGCAGACCCGGGCGAGGAAGTCGGTGCCCGGCCCGCTGGTCTCGGTTTTTTCGGTGTCGCCGCTATCGCCGTAGTAGCCTGCGGCCGAGGTACTGAGCAAGACTGCCTCGGAGTGTTCGGGCAGGGCTGCCACCAGATTTCTGGTAGTGAGGATGCGGCTGTTGTAAATGGCTTCCTTGTAGGTGGTTGTCCAGAGGTTGAAGATCGAACGGCCCGCCAGGTTGATCAGGGCATCCTGTTCCGCGACCCGTTGCTGCCAGTCCCCGGGGCGGGTGGTATCGGCGGAAACATAGGTCAGCTGCGGATGGGGGGTGAGGCGGCAACGGCTGCTGCTGCCGATGACCGTGACCTCGTGTCCCTGTTCCAAGAGTCGGTGGCTCAGAGCGGAACCGACAAACCCGGTACCGCCGGTGATGAGAATCTTCATGGGCTTCTCCTGTCTAGGCTGAGAGGGAATGGTGCGAACAAAGACCTGTCTGATTTGAGGATAAACATCCCGATGGCGGAGGGCAAAGGGAAAACCGGTTGCCCTCGCTCCTTTCAGACCCTTATTTGACGAAAAAAAGTCCGATCTCGATGGCGATCAGGATGATGATGATCCATTCGAGCATGCTGGAATGGCTGTGTTTCTGTTCATCCGCCATCATTTCCAGCAGTTCTTGAATGACTTCCAGCCGGTTTTTGAGGACCGTTGCCCTGGGCGCGATTTCGAGATAACGGGAAAGCGCCAGGTAATAGTGTTCAACCTCCGGATATTCCCAGATGAATTCGGGCGTGTCCAAAAGATTGAACTGGAGAATGACGTGGGATTTTTCGAGATAGACCCGGCCCCGTTCCTTGGCCAGCTGGGTGCGGGAAAGAGCAATGGATCCTTTTTTTGCCAGGGCCTCGGGGATGTACTTGGTTTTTTCGATGGTTTTTTCGATGGAGGCTTCAAAAGAAGCAAGCTTGGTCGACTGGGCCAGGGCATGGGCCAGGGCCAGGCACACCAATTCGCCCACATTATCAACGTCGATCAGGTCATGGCGAATCCGAATGCCGTCTTCGATGCTCTGCTGATACTCCAATTCCTCTTCAATGAAGGGTTCCAAGGGGTTGACCGCATATTTCAGCAATACATCAATCAGTCGTTTTTCCGATTCATAGTCATAGCGGCACAAAACGCAGACGCCATAGTCGAAAATATAGGCGAAGACTCCTTCCTCAAGCGTGATGATGATCACATTGCGCATCTGGGCAGCATGCGCATGGCGAGATACATCTTCATACAGGGTGTCGAACTCAAATCGTTCCGCAATGCAAAGGGTTCGGAGTTTGTTCATTGTTTGCAGGACCCCGGCTGATCGAGCGTCTTGGCGGGATGTGCTGCCTCAAGAGAGGAGGCCGCTGTTGGGGTGCGATTATTCCGCGCCGTTGGTGTTGCTTGTTTCTTCTTGGTTCAGCTCCGGATAATATTTTCGAATGCAGTCCGGGCAGATACCGTGGGTGAATTCGGTTTTGGACCGTTCCTGGACAAACTCTTCGATACCTTCCCAGAATTCCGCGTCGACCCGGATCCGTCCGCAGCAGGCGCAGACCGGCAGTATGCTCTCCAAATAACTTACCCGCATGAGCAGTTTGTAGGTGTGGCGGATGATTAACACGCCCACGATGGCAATGATAACGCTTTCAAAAATAGATTCCCGCCAGTTGATCGGGGTTGCCGCGCCTCCAAGAAGGACATAGGGAATGTCGAGGATTTCGTCGAGCCAGGAGAGCGCAATAACAAAGAGAATAGCCGTCGTCTCATACCAGGCGACTTTTTTGGCGATCATGTTTTTTCCGGATTGTACCATGGGAAGATCCTTTGTTGAGTATCAGAATTTCCTCTTGCGACGTAGGCCATCGACACCCGTAAATCGGGTTCGCTGCAGGGGTGGCCTGCATTTTATCTCTCCAGCATACCTTGAAAAAGACGAGTACAACATACCGTGTTTTCCTCAGGATGCACAGAAGAAATGCGACATCGGGATCGGGTGGATAAACCCGATTCCGGCGTGGAGAACTGGGCGCGGCACCAGGTAAGCGACTTACTGAAACACAATGTGACTGGTGATGATACGGGCGGTATCCACGGGGATAACTTCCGGTTCAATCCGCTCAAGCTCCTCCGTGTTCCAGTTGCCGTTACGTTCCAACAGCGCCAGGGCCTCGGCCTTGGAGGCCGCCAGCACGGTGACGTCGGCCTGGAGATAGTTTTCTTTGTGGATATGCGGTTCATCGAGCATGGACCAGCTGGAAAAGCGCTTACTGTGACGCCAGACAAAGAGGTACATCGTCTTCCTCCAGGGAAAAGGGACGGCAGGACACCCATTGTGGGACCGGTTGAACTCTACCCGGTTGTGTTCGCGGGCGCAAACCCTTGCTTTCATTATGCTCGGGAAAAGGTTCGGCATTGATCTTTTTCAGCGATGGTTTATAACTGTCAGCGCGGTGCTGCACCGCAGAAAGACTGATCGGAGAAAGAAAATGGAGATACTGATCATCGGTGCCGGGGCAATGGGCGGTTTGTTCGGGGCCTTGCTCGCGCCGTTTGCGGAAGTGACCCTGTATACCACCCATCCGGAACATGCGGCGGTCATCAATCGCGACGGTCTGACGGTTACCGGCAGGGATGGTACCCTCCGCCGCATTGGGGTCAGCGCTCTTACCGATCCCGAGCAATACGGCCGCAGAGCCGATCTGGCCCTCATTTGTACCAAGGCCCGGTCCACCCTTGCGGCGGCCAAGACGGCGCTGGCGCTGCTGGGGGATGAGGGGCTGGTCCTCACCCTGCAGAATGGGCTGGGCAATGTGGAACAGATTGCTTCCGTGGTCGGTTCGGATCGCGTCTTGGCCGGGATCACCTCCCAGGCGGCTACCCTGATCGGGCCGGGGCAGGTTCGCCATGCCGGCAGCGGGTCGACCTGTCTTGCCGCAACACCCGGCCAATCGGCCCGGATACAGGCCATTGTCGCCCTGTTCAACCGGGCGGGTATCGAAACCCGGATGGTGACGGATGGCGATAGTCTCATCTGGTCCAAGCTGATCATCAATGTCGGCATTAATGCCCTGACCGCCCTGTTGCGGGTGCCCAACGGCATCCTGGCACAGGTTCCCGAATGCCGATTGCTCATGGCCCAGGCCGTGGAAGAGGCCGTGGCCGTGGCTCGCGCCCTTCAGATCGATCTTCCCTATGAGCAGCAACTGAAGCGGGTCGAGCAGGTCTGTGCCCAGACCGCCGAAAACAGGGCTTCCATGCTCCAGGATATCCTTCGGGGCGGACCCACCGAAATCGACGTTATTAACGGCGCGATCGTCGCCAAAGGCAGGGAAGTCGGCGTTCCCACCCCGGTGAATCTGCTGCTGACCCAGTTGATCAAGGCCCTGGAGGACACTGTCCCTTATCGAATTGCACACTGAATATTGTTCAAGATGCCCACTATTGAGCCAAGGAGAAGATCATGGCACAAAAAAAAATGACCATCCCGGATATCGTAAATCGTAAAAACGGAACCCCCATTTCCGTGCTCACCGCCTATGACTATCCCTGGGCAAAGATGGTGGATGCGGCCGGAATCGACATCGTCCTGGTCGGCGACAGTTTAGGGATGGTGGTGCTGGGCTACCCGGATACGGTCTCGGTGACCATGGAGGAGATGCTGCACCATACCAAGGCGGTGGTGCGGGGCGTCGAACATGCCCTGGTGGTGACCGATATGCCCTTTGGTTCCTATAACAGTTCCATCCCGGCCGCCATCAACAATGCCTCCCGCATTCTCAAAGAAGGGCGGGCCGATGCGGTCAAACTTGAGGGCGGGGTAGCCATGGCCCCGGTGGTGGAGGCCATTGTCCGTGCCGGCATCCCGGTGCAGGGCCATATCGGCCTCACCCCGCAGACTGCCACCAGCCTCGGTGGCTTCAAGGTGCAGGGCAAAAGTGCGCAGGCAGCCAAGCAACTGCTTGATGATGCCCGGGCCCTGGAGGAGGCGGGTTGTTTCTCCATTGTCCTGGAGGCCATTCCCGCACCTCTTGCCGAGCATATCACCCGGCAGATCGCCATCCCCACCATCGGTATCGGCGCCGGCATCGGCTGCGACGGCCAGGTCCTGGTGATCCATGATCTGGTGGGCCTCTATGATCGCTTCACTCCGAAATTCGTCAAACAATATGCGAAAATCAGCGATCCCATTGCCGGGGCTTTGGCCCAGTACAAGGCCGAGGTCGAAAACCGGACCTTTCCCGCCGAGGCCCACAGCTTTACCATGAAATCCGAGGAGATGGATAAGCTGCTGCAGTTATATTGAGTATCGGGAAAGAGTTTCTCGTTTCAACGCTTCGGGTAAGGAGGCGGAAAAAGCGGTTTGATACGAGAGAAGGCCCCCTCCGTTCCCCGTTCTCACCGCGTGATCTGGAGGGGACGGCACGAGGGTGCATGATTGTTTCCATGACGCAGAAGGCGACAGCTTTCCGCAACTGCCTTACCGACTCACCCGGCGAGACATGTCGTTGAACAAGTGGTCGTACCGGCTTGCAGAGAGATAATTTCATCTCTCCCGGATAGTCTTATCTGTTGACAACCTTGGGCCTTTTTAGGGCTGGGTGCCTTTTTTATCATGGTTGTTGAACTTCAACTTTGAGACGTGGCTTCGACGGTAAAGCAGGTGGCCGAGAAGACCACCGATTAGCGCAAAGACCGGCCAAATGCCGAGGAAGAGGACGCTCACGAGGAAGTTAGAATCATCATCACTTCTAACGAAATTGGCCGTGTACCAACGGTTGAATGGGATAGAGAGAAGCGTGCCGGAAATGACGAAAGCAAGAACTCCAGAGATCAGATATATCAGCCTCTTCATAGCAAGGCCCAGAACCAAACGGAAGCCGCCTTCTGAAAGTCTGACCCGGCTCCAAGATTGTGAAGCCCAAATTCACCGATGCGCATATGGATGCGTGCCCATGTTCGCCAATCGGTAAGGCGAGATCCATTCCAAAGATCAATGTGATCGCCTTGGTTTCCTGCACCCCAGTAATTTTGGAAGAAAATGATCCCTGGTTTGCTCTTGATTGCATCAAAGACATTTTTCCCGCCGAATTTTTGAACGTTGGCGTGAAGATGTGAGCGGGGAGTGGCGAACCAATTAGCAAGCTCCTGAGCGCGAATTGCATATTTTGGTTTTTCCTTCTCCCACGACAGAGCGCCCGTGTAGCCGGACAGATTCATGCCAGATCGTATCCATGCGGCGGACATGTTGATTGCGCATTGGTTTTCGTAGACCTTCTTATCGAGCAACGGCGCATCGTCCTTGATGTTGGGATGATTGCTCCAGAGAGTTGTAAATGCTGGCATTATGAAAATTCTCTTTGAGAGTAAAGCCTAACGTAAAAGTTAACCGGCCTGCGCGGGCAGCATCTTTTGCCAGACTTGGACCCGGTAGGTATTGAATTCCTGAAATCCCGTACCGTTTCTATTGGGACGAGTCAGTTTCTCGTTAAAATCGTCGATTTTCTTTTTAAATTTCCACGAGACTATCTTGTAGACAAGAGGATGGTTGATGCTGACAATGCGCATGATATTGTCGAACAGCGGTTTGAGGAGATTGAGCGACATATTCTGCAATAAATCGAAGGTCGGCGCAATATTCTTGGTGATATCCTGATCCGTCACAAGGGTGAGATTGTTCTTTCGGCACATGTCCATATGATTGCTGAACAGATGGCCGCCACCGATAGGGCCTCTGTTGTTGGGATTGGTTTTTAAGACATCGGAAAGCATCATGTAACCATCCTGTGTCATGCACTCAGAGAGCTTGCTGAAGAGATCGTTCAACCTGATGTATTGATAACTTTCGCAAAATAAGACGAGGTCGTATTTTTTTTGGGGGATAAACTCCTCAAACTTGCATTCATGGACGGTCAGCGCCGGTTCGTTTTCATGGGCTTTTTGGGTGAGAAACGAAGACGGCGATATACACTCAACCTCATAGCCGTTCTCCAGTAGATGCTTGGCAACCATGCCCGTGCCGCAACCAACATCAAGAATGGTTTTTACGCTAGGAGGAATTTTTGAGAGGAGATTCTTTGTGTACTCTTCTTGGGCTTTGCCAAAATTCCAGAATTCCTGCTCTAAATTCTCCGAGAAATACCCATAATGGATGTACTTCGTTTTAAACAGAAAATCTAAAACGAGTGTCCCGTTTTCAAGGCCGTATTCCGAGCCCTTAATTTTATTTTTCGCCATGTTGGTCCGCTTCATTTGAATTATCGATTTGATATTGTGCCTGTTTCAGGAAAAATAGAGTGTTGAACAGGTATGCATTTCTGCCGCAGATGTCCACGGGTGCGTGAACAATTCCTTTTCAAGGCGTTTTGCCATTCTCGGTTCTGCTCTTTATAAGCCGTATTTTTTACTGTAGCCGCGTGGGGTTATCATCTTGTCGCGCCAGACAAAGGTCTGGGAATTACCGATGATCACCGTGGTCTGCATGTCGATTTCCTCATCAAGCATGGTGCCGAGGGTGGTCAGGCGCACAGTTTCGTGCTCGCGGGTGGCGCCACTGACAATACCCACCGGGGTTTCGGGGGAACGATGCTGCAGCAGGATATCGCGGGCCCGGACGATCTGGTCGGTCCGTTTTTTGGATTTGGGATTGTAGATGACCACCACGAAATCAGCCGGAGCCACTGCTTCGATGCGCCGTTCGATCACTTCCCAGGGGGTCATGAGATCGGAAAGGCTGATGGCCGCGAAATCATGCATCAGGGGCGCTCCCAAAATGGCGGCACAGGAGTTGAGAGCGGCAATGCCGGGGATGATGTCGATGGCGACCGTTGAATCCAAAGATTGGGCCAACTCAAAAACCAGGCCGGCCATGGCGTAGATGCCGGGATCGCCGCCGCAGACCAGCACCACCCGCCGCCCCTCTTCCGCCAATTCCAACGCCTTGCGGCACCGGTCGATCTCCTGCATCATGGAGGAGGATATGATCTCGCTTTTCGGATTGAGGCAGTCGCGCACCAGATCGAGATAGGTGCGGTAGCCGACCACAACCTCTGCCTGTTCCAGGGCGGTGCGGGCACGGGGGGCCATGAGATCGATTGCGCCGGGACCGAGGCCCGCCACCACCAGTGAGCCGGTGCTTGTATTCGCTGCAGTCGTCATTGTTGCGTTATTCCTTTTCTATGGTGAAGGGTTTGTGCGTGCAGGGGATCGGCGATCTCCGCCACGGCGGTGGTCACGTCCGTCCATTTCATCTTTTGTACTCTCAGCGTGGCACCGGGACCGGCGCTGAGCAGGGCGGCGGGTTCGGCGACGCCCTTGGCCCCGGTCGCCTGCTGAACCACCGGTGAGGAGCTGACGCCTTCAATCTGGTTGAGCTGCTCGCTGTCGAAGAAATCGATGGGCAGTCCTTGGTTGCGGGCAAATTCGAGCAGGCCTTGTTCGTCCTGTTTGAGATCAATGGAGGCCAGGCGGGCGATGGCCTGGGGAGCCAACTGATGCTGGGCGCAGGTGGCGGCCACGGCCTGGGCAATGGCTGTGGCCGGGGTGCCGCGGTTGCAGCCGATGCCGAAGACCAGAGCGGGCGGATGGAGGAGGGTGCCGGAGGATGTGCCGTCGGTGCGGGCGGTAATGAGCAGATCAGCGGCCTCCCGCTCGGTGGTTGCCTGTAGATCCGGCGGCAGGGGCGGCAGAGGGCAGGTGCTCCAAAGGGTGATTGAACCCTGATCCACCAGCCGACCCATGGCCCGGGTGAAGCGCTCCTTGTCACCAACGATCAAGCCCAGGTCCCGGCACCAGAGATCAAGCGCGGTACGACCGAGCACATCCGAGGCCGTGGTCAGCACCGCTTGGCCGCCGAGGGCTGCGGCAACGCGATGGGCCAGCTGATTGGCACCACCAATATGGCCGGAGAGGAGCGATATGGCAAAACGGCCCTGCTCATCACAGACCACGATTGCCGGATCCCGGTATTTATCCTGCAGCAAGGGGGCCATGGTCCGGACCACAATGCCGCTGGCCATGATGCAGACAATCTCCTGATATTCCTCCCATACTTGGGCAAAAACCTCGGCGAGTCGCCCTTTGCAGGTGAAAAAGACACCATCCAGCAACCCGGCCAGCCGTTGCCCCAACTCGGAGCCGCCTTGGGTCAGGGCGAGCACGGCGCAACGCCGTTTTTTCGCAGGCTCAACAACCGTCATCGGTATTCGTGCGAGAATCCGGCATCGTAGAGCTTGGAGGCAATAAAGCTGTCCTCGGCCAGGGCCGGGCCGACCACGATCATCGCGGTTTTCTTGATCTGCGAAGTTTGGATTTTTTCCGTGATATCGGCAAGCGTACCGCGGACAATCTGTTCGTCCGGCCAGCTGGCCCGCTCGACCACGGCAATCGGGGTGGAAGCCGGATAGCCGCCGCCGATAAGATCGTCGACCACCTTGGCCATCAGCGAGACGCTGAGAAAGATGCACATCGTTGCCTGGACCCGTGCCAGGGAGCGCAGGGATTCGCGTTCCGGCACCGGGGTGCGGCCTGCCTGCCGGGTGAAGATCACCGTTTGGGTGACCTCGGGTACGGTCAGCTCCTTGCGCAGCGACGCGGCTGCGGCAAAGGCGGAGCTCACCCCCGGCACCACCGCGTAGGGAATGGTTTCCTTGTCCAGCCACTGCATCTGTTCACGGATCGCTCCGTAAATGGCAGGATCTCCGGTATGAAGGCGCACCACCCGTAAACCATGGCGGTGGCCTTGGGCCAGCAACTGCATGATCGCCTCCAGGTCCAGGGTGGCGCTGTCATGGCAGGTGGCCTTGATCCCGTCCAGCAGGGCGATGTTGACCAGGCTGCCGGCATAGACCACGACATCGGCCTCATCGAGCAGACGGCGTCCTTTGAGGGTAATCAGTTCCGGGTCGCCGGGGCCGGCGCCGAGGAAGACTACGGGATGGAGTGGGGTATCCGAATGGGTTGTTGTCTTGGCCATCTTACACCTGTACCTTTTTTTTGCGGATCAGCATGGTGGAAAAGTAATGCAGTTTCAGGCCGCGGGCCTCGCGGATATCGGTATAAACCCGCTCATCCGGAAGACCGGAGCGCTCAATGAGCACTGCATGCTCCACCAGATTCAGTTCGGTCAACAGGTCAATCAGGGCATCGAGCCGCCGGTGGACCTTCATCAGCACCACCGTGTCCAGGGTGGTGAGGATATGACGGAGGCGATCGTCTTCAAATGCGGCCGGAACCACGGCGAGGACATCGTTACCCAGGGCAAGCGGGCTGGATTGCGAGGCGGCGCAGGCAGCCATGGCGGTGATGCCGGGAACGACGGTGACCCGGGTCTGCGGTCGCCGTTCCTGGATCACGGCCAGGAGATAAAAAGCAGTGGAATAGAGGGTCACATCGCCCAGGGTCGGAAAGGCCACATCCTTTCCCTGATCAAGATGGGTGATGACCTCGTCCGCCGCCTTGCCCCAGGCCTGGAGCAGTCCTTGGTCGGTTTCCTGGCCGAGAAAGACCTTCTTCATGGGGAAGCAAAGCGAAAGGATCTTCCGGCCATTGTCCGGCACCATTTGGCCGGCAATCTGCAAGGCGCTGCTGCAGCCGTTTGCTTTGGCCGTGGGCACGGCCCAGATTTTGGTGTCGGAGAGGAGACGCACCGCTTTGTAGGTCATAAGTTCCGGATCTCCGGGACCCACTCCGACCAGGTAGAGATGGCCTGTGTGCGATGATGCTGATTCGATGCTCATTTGCCGCCTGTGATAAGGGTTATGGGATTAAAAATGCGAATTTCGCCGTCGGGATACTCCCGGCGGGTAACAGCAAGGGTACTGCTTTCCACCTGCAGGTGCAGGCGTTGCAGGCAGACCAGTGCAGTGGTTTCCGTGGTTGCGAGTACGGCATTGACGACGATACGGCCGTCTTCCGCAAGCCGGGCGACTGCTGCCTCGATCACCGCCTCCAGCCGTTGACCGCTGCCGCCGATGAAGATGCGGTCGGGCGCGGGCAGGCCGCTCAGGGCCTCCGGGGCCTCGCCATTGATCAGGTGGATGTTGTAGGCACCGTAACGACGGATATTTTCCTTGATATTGCTCTGTTCTTCCGGCTTTTTTTCCACCGTATAGATCGAGAGATCCGGGTTGAGCCGGGCCGCTTCCAGGGAGACGCTGCCCGAGCCGCCGCCGATATCCCAGAACACCCCGGTGGGGGGCAGGCGCAGCCGATGGAGGGTGGCGGCGCGGATCTCGTCCTTGGTGATCAGGCCTCGGGAATGCCGGATCTCGTTCTCCCGGAGGCCGAAACGGAAGGAATCCGGCGAGTTCGGCTGTTCCACCAGCATCAGGTTCAAGGGGGCAAAGGTTTGGGCTGCGATTTCGGACAGATTGCCCTCGATCAGGCGTTCCTCGGCCAGGCCGAGATTTTCCGCCACCCGGATGCGGAGGCCTTCAATGCGCTGCCAATCCTCGCAGGCGCTCAGGGCTGTCAAAAGGGTGGCGGCGATGTGGTCCGGGCTGTTGTGCGGGTCGGTGAACAGCATCACTTTTCCATGGCGGAGAATGCGGTCGGGGATATCCCCGCCGGAGCGGCCATGGAGGCTGACCAGGGCGAGATCGTCCCAGGGGACGCGGAAGCGGGCGCAGGCCAATTGAACGGAGGAAAGCGCCGGATGTACGTTGATCTGTTCCGGGGTGAAATGGGTGGTCAGGGTGCGGCCGATACCGTAGAAAAGGGGATCGCCGTTGGCGAGGATGGCCACGTCACCGGTCGGCAGAATTTCTTTGACCCGGTTCAGCATGGCGACCAGCGGGGCAATGTCGATCAGCGGGGAGCCGAGTCCGGTCACCAGGGGCCGGTGTCGCCGGGAAACCACGATGGCGGCGCAGCGGCGCAGCAGGGACCAGTGCTTGCCGGTCAATGCCGGACCGTCGATGCCGATGAGTTCAATGCGCGACATGCAACACTACTCCTTCTTCGGAGGTTACCAGATAGACCTGCACCGGCAGGCCGGACCAGGCCTCGGCCTGGGCTTGAGCCTTGCGGCAGACGGCGGTCACCAGATCCCGGCGTTCCAGACGCAGCAGCCGGTCATAGATCTCGCGGGCGGTGTTGGCCCGCCGCATTTCCTCGGTTGCCTGTTCGTCCAGTCCCAATCGGGCCAGGAGCTCGGCTGCCTGCCGGGTTTCGAGGGCCCCGTTGCGGACATGGGTCTGGGGGACGGCCAAGGCCGCCTTAACCATCTTGGCCCACATCGCCGCCAAAACGATCTGGCTGAAGCCCTGGCGTCCTGCGGCTTGCAGGGCATAGAGCAAATAATCACCCATCATCACCTGGGCCTCCTCAGGCAGCTGGAGCCTGCGTTGGACTGCCGCCTCCGAGGTCCGACCGGTGGACAGCAGCACCTGGTCGAGTCCCGCTGCCCTTGCCACCCGCATCGAGGCCTCAATGGTATCGGTCCAGGCCTGGGCCGATATTGGCCGGACAATACCGGTGGTTCCGAGGATGGACAGCCCGCTGATGACGCCCAGCCGCTGATTCAGGGTTTTGGTTGCCAGGGCCTCACCGTCGCGGACAAAGATTTTGATTTCCACGGCTGCCCCGCTTTTTCCTGCTTCCTGCAGGGCCTCGGCCACCGCCTCTCGGATCATCCGGCGCGGTACCGGATTGATTGCCGGTTCTCCCACGCTCACGGCCAGGCCGGGTTTGGTGACCTTGCCCACGCCGGGACCGTTGACCAGGACGATCCGTTCCTCGCCCGCCTCCTCCAGCCAGCGGGCCTCGGCGCCGATCTCGGCACCATTGGTGACATCGGGGTCGTCACCCGCATCCTTGATCACCGTGGCCAGGGGTATCGGATCTCTGCGGTAACGGCAGAGTTCGAAACCGTGGCGGGAGCCGTCGGGAAACGGAATATCCACTGATTCCGGATTCTCCCGACCCAGCAGGCAGAGGACCGCAGCCTTGGCAGCTGCCGCGGCACAGGCGCCGGTGGTATAGCCGCTGCGCAGCCTTTTCTTTTTTTCGGTTGGGGGAGGAGCCATGGTGTCTTTTCAGACGAGACGCAGCAGGGCGTTGACTGCGGCCACGGCCACCGGGGTGCCGCCCTTGCGTCCCAGGGCGGTGATAAAGGGATAGGATTTTTCCGCCAACAGCTGTTTTGATTCCGCAGCATTGACAAATCCCACCGGCACGCCGATTATCAGGTCCGGGCAAAGCAGGCCCGCCTCGATCAGTTCCATGGCTTTGAGCAGGGCGGTGGGGGCATTGCCGATGGCAATAATGCCGATATTGTCGGCCGTTGCCCGAGTGATGGCCGCATCGGAGCGGGTGGTGTGGTTCTTTTTTGCCAACTCCATGGTCTCCGCTTCCTTGATCCGGCAGATCACCCGGCCACCGAAGGGCTTCAGCAGGGCGGTGGAGATGCCGTTGGCAGCCATGTTGACATCCACCAGAATATTTTTTCCCGCCCGGATGGCGGCCAGACCGGCCTTGATCGCCTCGGGGTGAAAGCGCAGGGTCTCGGCAAAACTGAAATCGCCGGTGGCATGAATAGCCCTGCGGACCACGGCGAATTCTTCCGCCGGAAATGAGGTGGGGCAGAGTTCACGCTCGATAATACGAAAACTTTCGGCCTCTATCTCCTGGGGATCGATCTTTTGTAAGGTTACCATGGGTCTCCTTTTCAGGTTGTCTGACGGCAGGCGTCGACGAAACGGGTCGCAACCTCGGGGGTGCGGCCCCAGTGCAGGTGCACATATCCTGCCAGGGTGTTGTGAAGCATATATCCCTCCCGGCGGCCGTCGTCGAGACGAAAGGCCGCAGCCATCAAGGGTTGGTTGTCGTCGATGGTGGAATAATGAAATTCATGTCCATGGAGCACGCTCCCCACGGGGCCAAGCATCGTGTTCCGCTGCAGCACCGGTTGCCGATAGCCCAGGCTCCGCAGGCGTGCCTGCATTCGCGCCCGGAAGGGATAAAGGCCGACCATGGCAGATTCCAGGCCTTCAAGATCGGTGATGGAACGGGTCAGGTACATGAAGCCGCCGCATTCGCCGTACACCGGTCGACCGGATTCGGCAAAGGTGCGGATCGCTGCCCTCATCCCCTGATTGGCGCTCAATTCTTGGGCATGAAGTTCGGGATAGCCGCCGCCGAGATAGAGCCCTTGCAGTCCCGGTGGCAGCTTCTGGTCGTGCAGGGGACTGAAAAAGATCAGCTCGGCTCCGGCTGCCCGCAGCAGGTCGAGATTATCCTCGTAATAAAAGCAGAAGGCCTTGTCGCGGGCCACGCCGAGACGAACCGGTGCCCCTGCGATGGGTGCAGACGAGTAGGTCTGCTTTACGGTCGTGGCAGCGTCTCTTTCAGCGGCGATCCGTAAGAGCAGGTCGAGATCGAGATGCTGCTCGGCCAAAGAGACCAGCTGCTCCAGCCCTTCTCCCTGCAACGGGTGTTCTTCGCCCATGTGCAGGCCGAGATGGCGGGAGGGGATGCCCACCTCGTCCCGGCGCGGCAGAAAACCGATGATCGGCACCCGGCAATGGGCTTTGACGGCTCCGGCCACCATGTCCCGGTGCTTGTCCGAGCCGATCCGGTTGCAGATAACCCCGGCGATTGTCAGCGCGGGATCAAGGGTGGCAAAACCATGGACCACGGCGGCAACGCTCTCCGCCGCCGAACGGACATCAATCACCAGGATCACCGGCAACTCCAGGGTTTTGGCTAAGGTAGCCGCCGATCCCTCGCCGCCGTCAAAAAGGCCCATGACGCCTTCGACCACGGCGCAGCCCTGCTGGGGGCAGTGGCGGGCAAAGGTTTGGCGGACAAATGCCTCGCCGCACATGCGGACATCAAGATTCCGTGAGATGCGGCCGGTTACCATTTGGTGCAGGCTCGGGTCGATAAAATCCGGGCCGCATTTAAAAGGCTGCACTGCAAGTCCTCGCCGGGCCAGGGCCGCCATCACCGCCAGGGTGACCGTGGTCTTGCCGCAGTTGGAATGAGTCCCGGCGATGAGCAGGGCCGGTTGACCGATCATAAGCCGGAGATCCCGTTCTGGTCGTAATCCGGGTAGAGCAGCGACTTGACAAAGGCGATGCCGTTGAGCAATTCCATGGTCGGTCGCGAAACCATTTCTTCGTCTACGAGAAAGATCTGGCGATTGCGCACTGCTTTGATCACCCCGAATCCGGGTTCCCGGGCGATGTCGTCAACACTCACCGGATTCATCCGGCCGTTCTGCGCCAGATAGAGCTCGATCTGGTTCGCCTTGGCCAGAATCCGTTCCTTGCCGTAAGCGGCGATGTTGGTTTCGCGCATGCGGTCCGCATCCTGGGCAACATTAACGCCACCCGCCGACTCGAGCACGAACATGGCCATGGAGCTGGGGGCAAAGGTCTTCATCTGGCGGTGCATCGCCTCGAAATAGACCCGTTTGCGTTTTTCCATGGGGATATGCTGCAGGGACGCGGTAATCTCGGCCAACCGTTTGCCGAAGGTGGTGACCATGGCCCCGGCCTCCGCCTCCCGGCCGGTCAGCTTGCCCAGGTCTTCCCAGTAGGTGAAGAGCTCGGAGGCCTCGGTGGGCTGCAGCGAAACCACCCGTACATTGTTCTTTTCCAGGGTTCGCACCAGATGGGGATAGCCTCTGCTGATCATCGGCCGAATGAGTACCAGGTCGGGTTTGAGGGCGAGCAGCCGCTCGGGATCATCCTGGAAGCGGACCTTGGGTAAGCCGGGCAGCTGATTGTCGCTGGGGCCGCAGGCAATGATTTCATCCTTGAGCCCAAGCTCCAGCAGGTTGGTGGTGTGCGCCGGGTAGAGCGAGATGATCCGTTGAAAGGGTGCGGAAAACACCAGGGTCCTGTTCTCGCTGTCGGTGATGGAGGTGGCATTGACAACGGTTGTGAGCAGGAAAAAGAGACAGGGGATCAGGAGAAGAGTCTTAATGTTCATAGATTCGTACTGCTGGGGTTAAGGATTGATAATCGGCAGTCTGAAGCTCACCTGCCGGCAGTTGGTAAAGGTATTGGCGGTTATTTCCGCCTCGACACCGTAGACCTTGGCAATGGTCTCCGGGGTCAGGACGGCATCGGTGGGGCCTTGAGAGACTATTCGCCCCTGCTTGAGGAAGATCAGCCGGTCGCAGAAAAAGGAAGCCAGATTAAGATCGTGCATGACCGCGATCACCTGCATCCCCTGTTGTTCAAAGCGTTGACGGATGAGGTGGAGAATCTCGAGGCTGTGGTGGATGTCGAGGTTGGAGGTAGCCTCGTCGAGCAGCAGGACCTCCGGTTGCTGGGCCAGGGCCCGGGCCACTGCCACCCGCTGTTTTTCGCCGCCGGAGAGCCGGGTCACCGGTCGATCCGCCATATTCTCGATGCCGGTTACTGCCAGCGCCTCTTCGATCAGGGCCTGATCGTGCTCGCTGAGCCCGGCAAAGCGATGGAGGCGGGGATGCAGTCCCATTTCCACCACCTCGCGCACGGAAAAGCCGAAGCGGACCATGAAGTCCTGGGGGACCAGGGCCAGCATCTGCGCCAGCTGTTTTTTCGGCCAGGCCTGCAAGGCGCGGCCATTGAACTCGATGCGCCCGGACTGGGGCAGGAGCAGGCCGCTGAGCAGATCGAGCAGGGTGGTCTTGCCGCTGCCGTTAGGCCCGAGGATGCCGTAACAGCAGCCTCGGTGCAGATCCAGGCTGACATCCCGCAATACCGGAGTCGTGCCGTAGCTGAAGCTGACCTCCCGCAGCGACCAAAGACGGTTGTCAGTCTGATCAGAAATCTGCGGTGCCATTTTGTTGCCGTCTTTTAAAGAGAACGCAGAAGAAGGGGCCACCCAGCAGGGCGGTAAGCACGCCGATCGGGACCTCGACCGGCAGTACCGCCCGAGTTATGGTGTCGGCGATCAAAAGCAGCAGGCCACCGGCGAAAAAGGAGAGCGGAATCAGCCGCCGGTTGTCGGGTCCGGTAAGGTGGCGGAGCATATGGGGCACGATCAGGCCGACAAAGCCGATGATCCCGGAAACCGCGACCGCCAGTGCGGTCATCAGGGTGCTGGTGACCAGGAGGATGGTGCGCAGACGCACCGTATGGATGCCGAGCGAAGTGGCGGCCCGGTCGCCGGTGGCCATGATGTTGAGATCGCGGCTGTAGAAAATCGCCACCAGAGTTCCCAGCAGGGCTGCGGGAATCAGCAGCAGGATATTGGCCCAGGAGGCTCCGGAGAGACTGCCCATCAGCCAGAAGATGATGATGCCCACCTGTTCGTCGGCGAGGAATTTAAGAAAACCAATGGCTGCCGAAAGGATGGCTGCCACAATAACCCCGGCGAGAATCAGGTTGGTGGAGCTGAGGCGACGGTCCCCGGAGGCCAGATACAGGACCACGGCCAGGGTGCCGACACCGCCTCCGAAAGCGAAGATCGGCACCGAAATCGCGGGCGGCAGGGCCAGGCCGAAGATCTGGAGAACAATCACCAGGGAAGCGCCGAAGGCAGCACCGGTGGAGATGCCCAGCGTATAGGAATCGGCCAGGGGATTGAGCAGGATCGCCTGAAAAACGGTGCCGCTTACTCCGAGCATACCGCCGACCAGAACGGCGGCGAGGATTCGGGGCAGGCGAACATCGGCCACCACGGTAACCGCAATCGGATCGATTCCTGCGGGCAGGGAGAGCCCGCTCAGCTTGGCAAAGAGAATGCTGACCACGTCCGGGATCGCAACATGCAGGAATCCCAGGGTAGCGGCTAAGGCGATCCCGGCGGCAAGCACTGCTGTCAGCAGGAGAAAAATCGAGGTTGCGGATCGACCCTTCATCAACGCAGCTCGATACCGGCTTCGGCCGCAGCTTCGGCGGCATGATCGATAAAAATGCGGATTACGGCCGGTTGTTCCCCGAGACCGCCCAGTACCGGGATGATTTCAAAACCTGCTCGTGTCAGCACGGATTTCCAGGAATCTTCCTCTTGCCCGACCATGTCGCGGGTGGCATGCTCACCGGCGGTGAGGAGAAAGGGTTTCAGTACCACCCGTCTTACTGCCTGCAGACGCAATCCTTCCTCAATCTCGTCTATTCCGGGAAAACCCTCCACCGTGCCGATCAGGGTGAGAACATCGGGGTACATTTGTCGCATTCGGGCGGCGAATTCGAGATAGAGCCCTCCCGAGGGAAAGGAATGGTTGCCATGCCCCATGTAGACCAGAGCCGCGCTCTGGCTTTTCGCTCGTTCGGCATCGTCGGCCAAGGCCTCGGCGGCAATACGGATGTCGTCGCTGTAGGCATGCGTGAGGCTGTAGGTGCCGAGCAGAGGACGGCCGAGAGCGATTTTTTGGAAGGGCTGCCAACGGGGTTTCATGGTGCGGATGGAGGCGAGCGCCTTGACGTAAGCGGTGAGATCGTGAAATTCTTCGGCCGGGGCAATATGGGTCGGCTGCACCACCAAGGTATCGAATCCCTGATCCTGGAGATTGGCGATGGTGGCCAGGATGCCTTGGACCTCGAGGATGTCCCTCTGTATTTCCGGATGAGCGGCCAGGTAGGCAGGGTCTTGGTTCCGTCGGTGCCAGATGCGACGGATCTGGTTGGAGGTGAAGGCGATTCTGACCGGGGTATGCGGATAGGCCTGTTCCATGGCGGTCTTGATGGCTATCAGCCCTTGCAGGGCCGGTTCAACCGTGGTCCCGAACATGGCCAGAACAATTGCCACTGTTTGTTGCACTGTGTACTCCTCGGGTTGAATAGCTGGATGAAAATCGACAGAAATCGGAAAAACAGGCGAATCCGTCGGTTTTTTCGTTGCCCGGCCCGAGATAAAAAAAATCCCGGACCAAAGATGTCTTGATCCAGGATGTCCCTTGTTTACCGCTGGAGTCGTGTTACCCTGTCTTTTTTGCCGGAAAGAGGGGGTATGCTGTTCAGGCAGGTCTTCTGACTTCCGGATTATTCTCCTTCCGCGCCTTCCCGCTTCTTTACAAAAACAGTGGCGAACCTGCGGAATTTGTCCCCGGGTACAGCGATGGGCCCGTTCCGGATTATAACCGGATTCCCTTTTCATCCGTTGATACGGACACCTGAACCATGTTGCGGCGCATGGTACCTGTAGCCACGGGTGAAGTCAAGCCGGAAAAAGGGCAGGCTACGCCCGGAGTGGCGATGAAGAAGGGCCTGTCGCCCTGGTGTTTGAGACTTCCAAAAACAGATGTTTTTTGCTTCTACAACGGAAAAGACCCTGGCGGCTTGGAATGTCGCCTTCTCCTGAGCTCTTCAGTGATCGGTTCTTCCCAAACAGTTCGGATTGCCTCCCGCCAGCAGGTCGCATAAAGCCCGGGCAGCTCGGGAGAGGCTGCGTTTTGGGTGGGTGACGATCCCCAGTTCGCGGTGAAACTGCACACCCGGAAAATCGATACAGACCAGCTCCGGGTTCACCATGCTCAACGGTAAAACACTCCAACCCAATCCGATGGTTACCAGCATGCGAATGGTTTCGAGATAATTGGTTTCCATGCCGATTTTCAGAGTGATCCCTAGGGCCTCGAACGGTCGTTCAATCAAGCGCCTGGTGACGGTTCCCGATTCAGGCACTATTGCCGGATACCCCTCCAGCGCCGCAACCTCTGGTTTGCTGCGGGCGAGCGGGTGCTCCCCGTTCACCATAATCATCAAAGGATCGTCCCAGATTTTCTGCAGAATGAGCTTGGCCATGGGCGTCTGCGGCAGGGTCACGATTGCCAGTTCCACCTCGCCTGCGGCCACGGCTGCACAGCCGGCTTCCGAGTCAATAAAGCGGAGATCCCATTCCACCCGGGGATAACAGCGGCTGTACTCGCGCAGGATATCCGGAAGCCGGTGCAGGCCGATATGATGACTGGTTGCCAGTTGCAGCACCCCGCTGACCTCGGATGCAAGGTCGGCGATCAGACGGCGGCCATCGGCCATTTCCTGCAGGATATGTCGGGCTTTAGGCAGGAGCGTACGGCCGGCTTCCGTCAACAGCACGTGTTTCCCCAGCCGTTCAAATAATCTGGTCTCCAGTTCCTCCTCCAAGGCGGCAATCCGTTTGCTGACCGCCGGTTGGGTGAGCAACAGCGTTTCCGCCGCCAGTGAGAATGAGCTGCTATCCGCCACGGCGACAAAGGCTTGCAAGGTATTGGTGTCCATTTTTCTATTCTACTTTGGAATGCGAATTATGAAAATAATGAATTTGAGTTATTTTGATCAGGGATCTATGTTGCCTGTAAACAAGGAGGATATATTCCAATGAAAAAAAATCTGTATGACAAACTGTGGGATGCGCACGTGGTGCGCGACAACGAGGACGGTACCTCTCTGATCTACATCGACCGGCATTTGGTGCATGAAGTTACTTCGCCGCAGGCCTTTGAAGGTTTGCGCCTGGCGGGTCGCAGACCCTGGCGGCCTGAAGGCGTCCTGGCGGTGGCGGACCACAATGTCCCCACCACCGATCGGGGCGAAGTTGTTGTTGACCCGGCCTCACGTCTGCAATTGCAGACGCTGAGCAACCACTGCGAGGCATTCGGTATTGTCGAATTCAAGAGAGGCGATGTTCGGCAGGGCGTGGTTCACGTCATCGGTCCGGAGCAAGGGGCGATTCTGCCCGGGATGACCGTGGTCTGCGGCGATTCCCATACCGCGACCCACGGCGCCTTCGGTGCTTTGGCTTTCGGAATCGGTACCTCCGAGGTTGAGCATGTGCTTGCCACCCAGTGCCTGGTGCAGAAAAAATCCCAATCCATGCTGGTCTCGGTCGAGGGTACGTTGGGCTGCGGTGTGACCGCCAAGGATTTGATCCTTGCCATTATCGGGCAAATAGGCACGGCCGGGGGCACGGGTTGCGTGATCGAATTTGCCGGAGAGGCAATCCGAGACTTAAGCATGGAGGGACGGATGACCGTCTGCAATATGGCCATTGAAGCCGGAGCGCGGGCAGGGCTGATCGCGGTGGACGAAAAAACGCTCGCTTACGTACACAATCGTCCCTTTGCCCCTCAAGGGCAGGTGTTGGAGAAAGCGCTTGCCGCCTGGAAAGGGCTGCACAGCGATTCCGGGGCCTTGTTTGATAGAATCGTCTCGATTGATGCGGCCGCAATCCAACCCCAGGTGAGTTGGGGCACCTCGCCGGAGATGGTGGCACCTATCACCGGGGTGGTGCCTGATCCGAAAATCGAGCGGAATGCGCTCAAAGCCGAAGGCATGCGCCGGGCTCTGGAATATATGGGCTTGGAACCAGGGCTTCCCTTGGAGCAAATACAACTCGATAAAATTTTTATCGGATCCTGCACCAACGGACGTATCGAGGATTTGCGAGCAGCTGCGGCGGTCATTCGGGGGCGTAAGGTGGCGGATACCATCACCCAGGCCTTGGTGGTTCCTGGTTCCGGTTTGGTGAAACAGCAGGCCGAAGAGGAAGGCTTGGACGCAATTTTTCTCGCTGCCGGTTTCGAGTGGCGGGAGCCGGGATGCTCCATGTGTCTGGCCATGAATGCGGACCGGTTATCGCCCGGAGAGCGCTGTGCCTCCACTTCCAATCGTAATTTCGAAGGACGCCAAGGCCAAGGAGGCCGGACGCATCTGGTGAGTCCTGCCATGGCTGCTGCTGCCGCTCTGGCCGGTCACTTTGTTGATGTACGGATCGGCAGCTGAACTGCAGGCGCTCTGAGCAGGAAAAGGATTCATCTTTAATTATTAAATAAAAGGAGGGCATGAGAATGCAGTCATTGAAAAAACTCTGTGGGGTGGTACTCCCCATTGATCGTGCCAATGTGGATACGGACGCGATCATTCCCAAACAGTATCTCAAATCCATTCATCGCAGCGGTTTCGGCGCCAATCTATTTGACGATTGGCGCTATCTGGACCCTGGAGAGCCGTACATGGACCACGGCAAGCGCCGGATTAATCCAGATTGTCTGCTTAACGATGCCCGCTACCGGAATGCCACGATTCTCCTGACTCGCGAAAATTACGGGTGCGGCTCCTCCCGTGAACATGCGGTATGGGCCATGGTCGATTTTGGTATTCGGGTGGTGATTGCGCCGAGCTTCGCCGATATTTTTTTGAATAATAGTCTCAACAGTGGATTGCTGGCGATTACGTTACCGAAACCCCTTGTCCATCGACTGTTCGAGCAGGCCGGACACACCCCCGGATACAGGTTGACAGTGGACCTGGAGGCTCAAACCATCACCACTCCGGCGGGTGAAGTGCTTTCTTTCCCTCTTGAAGAATATCGTCGCCACCGTTTGTTAGCAGGTCTTGACGATATAGGAATGACACTGCTCCAGGCCGAGACCGTCCGGGCTTATGAGCAGACCCGTCGCCGGAGCGCCCCCTGGCTTTTTTAGGGGCATCCCTCGGAGACCACAAGGCACCTCTTGACCAGGAGGTGCCTTGTGTCTTGGTGAGCAACATGCAGAGTGTTCGAGCAGGCTTGGCGAGTAGACGAAAAAGTCGGGAGCCCTCACCCCGCTGCAGGGCCCGAACGTAGAGAAGAAAGCAAGAGCTTGTGGCTCCAGCACGCGATGAACTTATTCGATCTCTGCCGTTGAACGGAAGACCAGTCGAGCATGCGCCAGGTGTCTATACAGCAAGATATTCTTACGGTGGGGAAACCACTCAACCAAGACGATGGCCAGCGCCTCCCACAACGAGACCCATGCGGCTACTGTGAGTCCCTCGGCAAACACGTTGGCGGTGACGGAGCGTTCCAGCCCAAGCAGTTGGTTTAACGATACAGAGGCAAATAAAATTGCCATGCCGATGACGAAAAGAATCGCAGCTCGGCGAAACATGAGCAAAATTTTTTGCTTTTCGGTTTCGGCAAGATATAAAAAAAAGGTGTTCAGGCTGCGTTGGATACGCGACAATTTTGGCTCATCAGGAGGATGGGCCAGGGTGAGGCGGACCATGAAGGGGACGCGAGCCAACTCGCGAGCACAGCCGATGAGATAGTCCGCAAGATCCTGATCCAGATCTCTTCGAATATAGGGAGCGCTGTTGTCGAAGTCATTATACAAGTCCTCCACCCGCATGGCAGTAACATCGATTATGAAATTCCCTTCAGCGTCGCGATCGTAACGACTCAGCACGTCTTGTTTCAATCTTGGTCCCTCTTCATTCACCTTTGACCAATCGGTCCCCATTCGGACCGGTGTCGGTCAATACCCGATCAAAGTTACACGCATGCAGTCTGATGCTGCGCTTTCACCAGATTGAGCGTGAAACCGCCCCTGAATCTGCTCGATTCCAGATAGCGCAAACCCTCAGCCTCTCCCATTCGTTGAAGCGCAGCTTCCGTGAGTGCATCCGGGTCGCCGGCTTGCTCGGTAAGGGAAAGCAGTCCTCCCGGCCGCAAGACCTTCACTATGTTTGCCACGCAGGTTTGCGGGTCGGTAACTTCGCCCAATACTGTGACCATGAAAACAACATCAAATGTGTTTGCGCCGAAAGGCAGTGCCTCTGCACGCCCCTGCACCAGCCGGAAATTTTTGTGCCCTGTTCGCTGAAGTTTGGCCTGACTCTTGTCCAGCATCTCCCGCTGGATGTCAAAGAGGATCAGCTCACCCTCTGGAATCCGTTGAGCCACCTCCGGACTGAAGTAGCCCGGGCCGGGACCAATTTCAAGCACCCGTGAGTCCCTGGCAAGATGAAGTCGGTCCACCAGCCGTTTGGCGGGCAAAATCAGTTTTCGAAGGGGACTCTCAAGAATAAAGGCCAATTCGTGCGGATAGACGCCTTTACCCGAAAACCTGCGCCACACCTCAAACCATTTTTTCACGTTCACTGTCGATGCCCTTTATCTTGTAGAGTGGACGAGGTCAGTTTTCGTCATTGCCATTCGATTTTTCCGTCACTGTAGCGTTCATTTGACGGAAAGCCGGCATTTGAATACACTTTTTTGCCGTCTTTGTTTATCCAGCTATAAACAGGTCCTTTTTGCCTTTGCTTAGGTTTTTCTTGAGAATTTTGGGTAAATTTATGGGCAAGTCGATTGAAATTTTGAAGTAATGAATCATATTTCAATATATGAGATCCTGAAAAGCAGTAAAATGAAACAGCTGAAATGTTCAGAATAACAGTGATATAAAATTCTATTTGGAATGATTTTTTTCTTGATTTGTGATGAAGTATTCTTTGTGCAATGAGAGCACCGGGCCACCCGCCAATTAAACTGCAAAAATGAAGTTTCTTTTCCGGAGTTCTCCGTTGGTCTTTGGTGGCTTTGATTTTATCCAGCCAATACAACAAAAATGTAACGAGGCTTACTAACAAATACAAAATCAAGATAATAGGATCTAATTTTTTTAAAAAAACGAGAACGCCAATACCAATTAAAAATATGCAGGACAAGGCCGAATAAAGAACATCAAAAATTTTATCTGTTCCCCTCGGGTCACGTTCCCCTCGAAACACAATCCTTTTCGCTCTTTTTTCCCCTTCCTGGTTCGTCGCTATTTCAAAAGAGACTTCGTCTCCGATAATTGGTCTTCTGGATGGGTTGAGTAAAAAATTTTCGTGAAAGAATATCTCCGACATTCCGTTAGTTGGTTCAATAAACCCGAACCCTTTTTCGTTTTGCCACTTGATGACTTTACCTTTTATTCGCATCTCTTCACCTGGAATTCAGACGCGCGGCTATTACCAAGGCCACCACGCCGGGTACATTTTATTCGATATTGTTGAAGGTACAAGACCGGTTTTGCGGCGGGTTCCCTGAAAAATGTTTTGACGGAAGCAAAATCGTCACCGGGTTTCAATATGGGGGTACGTTTCCTGTTGGTACTCGGACAGCTTTATCTGTTGACAACCTTGGGCTTTCAAAGCATGAGGAAATGGGGACAGATTTATTGTGCGGCCGGGCATCTCTTTTGGCTTTTGTATTATCTTGTCGATAACCTTTGACTTGACATTTTCAAGTAGTTTTTCCGCCACGCTCCCCATTTCACTCTTTGTGTGGAAGCAATTTGAAAGAGCTATTATGTCAGCCCCTTTATACCTGAACAGTACGGAAGTGAACCCTGGTATGGCTCCTGTATGACCAATAGCTCGATCAATTTCGGCGATGCCAAGCCCCATATTCACAAAATCGGGAGCGCCATTTAAGTGAGTATTAAATTTAAATCTTTCTTTTTGTAGGTCGTTGCCTATCAATGATCCATTGAATAGTTCATCAATCCATATTGAAAGATCATGAACAGTTGATACAATCATCCCTGCTGCCCATATTGCCGTAGGATTTTGAGAGGAAACATCCTCGTCTTCTTCGAAATGACCATTTTCATTTCGATCAAAATAGCCATGAGCAAAATTACCTTTTAACTCATTTGTAGTTGGGAAATAGGTGTCATTCATCCCTAATTTAGCAAAAATTTCTTGTTTCAAATATTTATCAAGACTCATTCCCGAGAATTTTTCAATGATCATGCCAAGTAAATAATAGTTCGTATTGCTATAATATGCTTCGCCACCTGTGGTGCCTTGGAGGTCGTCGTTTTCTATGAATTTAAACAGTTCCTCAGATGGCCATGATTTATTGAAATCATTTATATATATTTCTGTGAATTCATCATCTGTTGCATAATCTTGAAGCCCGCTACTATGATTGAGTAACATTCTAACTGTAATTAAATTTCCTTTTTTAATTATCCCTGGTAATAAATATTCTAATCTGTCATCTAATTTGAATTTATTATTTTTAACTAATTGTAAAATTGCTGTTCCAATAAATGTTTTTGTTACGCTGGCAATTCTAAATTGCATGTTAACATTTATAATTTTTTCGTTTTTATTTCCTAATTTTTGTAATCCAAATGCTTGAACCCAAGTTGATCCATCTTGAAACTTAATATACAGTATGTCACCAGGTGCATTTAATTTTTTTGATATTTCCTCCTGTATTTTCGTTAATTCATCACTGTATATATTTGCGTAATCTAATTTGCATTCCCCTGTTTGAAAAAATGCTAAACAAAGTAAAATCGTAATAATTGGAATGATTTTAAAATACGTTTTCATTGAAAATAATTCTCACTTATCTAATTTGATTTACTTAGGATTCCCAGAGCAAATAGGTTAGCGGAAGAGCGGGAAAAAAGGGGACGAAAAAAGGAAAGAAAGGAAAAAATCCCCTTTTTCCTTTTTCG
The DNA here is from genome assembly GCA_963666685.2 of uncultured Desulfobulbus sp. GTDB lineage: Bacteria > Desulfobacterota > Desulfobulbia > Desulfobulbales > Desulfobulbaceae > Desulfobulbus. The sequence goes on along the minus strand of CAXXHZ010000003.1, from coordinate 2,882,625 downwards.
CTTCAACGTCCCTTTGCCCTTGAATATTCTGGAGACTGTTCGGACCTCCCTTATTGGTAGAATACCCAAAGATCTAAACCTCTTCCAGAGGTAACTGTTCGGAAGCCGTTACGCTCAAGTATTTTTCTCATGGCGGGGCCCGATGATGTTGGCCGAATGCTTGTTCGGGCATAGATGGGACCGCGACTTGCCCCGATGGTTTTGTCAGCAAGTGCGGCCTTCATCATCTGTGTACCAAGGCCGGAACTCCGAAGGTCCGGCCTAACCCAAAGACCGATTTCGTGCGACATGCTATACAATACAACTACAGCACGGGCCGAGTTACGTTCCAGAGAGGTTAGAACCAATACCAATACATTCTGAGACAGCGTCTCCGACGACCTCTCTAAAAAGCTCTACCCAATAGAGCTCCAACATCATGAACGACATCGGATTATCTCGAAAATTACCGAATGGGAAGTTGGGGTGCGCTTTGATCTGCGAGAGAGTATAATTGGACATCGCAACTGCTCCTAGCTGACGAAAGATGGACCTGAACCAAAACAATCAACGTCGTACCGTTTGCCACCACGGCGATCACTTGCTGGGAAGGAGCGCTGCCCAAGGCGACCTCCGGCACTTGGACCGCTACTGATGTATTCGTCTGCTCGTACCTTTGTATCCTCGCGTACATTTCTTTGAGACCGGCTCAGCATGCCTCAAGTACCTGCGGACAGGCCGAGACCCTCGCCAACCGCAATGGGAAGCGTTTTTGTTAGCGCTGGTATTCCATCGTACTACTGCTGGTGCCACCACAGTCAGTACCTTGAGCGTGCACTCGTACTGTGTACCGTCTTGTCTCCTCACAGTCTTGCTGATTGCCAGTCCGCTCACACGTCCGCGCCCTAGGTACTGCGCGCGGCTCGACCCTTTCCTGCGGACGTGCACGACTCCTCTCATACACCTCGGCTCTGGCCCATATAGCACCTACGGTAAGCAACGTCCCGCCGACAGCCCAAACAACCCAGCCCGGAGGACCGGCAGCAAGTACCGGAGCTCAGGTAGCATAACCTGCCATGATTACTCCCTCCTCTGAAGAATCGAAAAACTAGACGCGGCAATATGTCGCGCCTTAGCGTTACCGGATAGTAATGGATGGTCCAATATATATTTGAATTCATCCTCTTCGAAAAAATTGATTCCGGTATGTATAAAGGTGAACAATAAAAATTTTTGGTATTGCTCTATGTTTGTCAAATTGAGAAGACGATCAAGAAATTTGATATCATCACCTCGTGAATAGCTCAATGTCCGAGCCGCCAAGTTAGGATCCCGTTCTTCAACTTCTTGAGCAAAACGATTCGCGATTTCACGAGCCTGCCGCTCTAGAGTAGCTCGCTCCAATCGCTCATATTGATGCCGTCGAATCTGCAACATGAACGGAAATCTCCAGTCTTATGTAGAAAAAAGTAGAAAAAGGGGACGGAATTTCATTTAACGCTCATTTCTCGGACGCCCCTGCTTTTTATTTGAAATACGGATTCCAAACTTCTTTTCGATTTCATCACGAAACCGGTCGCTGCCGGTCAACTGCCCCCTTTGTAAAGCCTCTCTGATAAGCTGTATTTCATAATCAGGAACGGTACCCAAGACATACTCGATATAAGATTTCTGCCTTTCTGCAACACTATCTCCCAAGGACAAATACGACGGATGCAGATCAACAACCAAATCTTCTTTGCCAAGGGCCTTGGAAGCATAGCTTGACCAACGATACTCAACGGGATCGGCAACCATGCCGGCACGAAGAGGATTAAGCTCGATGTAACGACAGCATGCCGATAAATATTCGTTTGCGGAGATTAAGCTTGATTTAAAACGGCCCTCCCATAAACTTCCAGTGCGCTTTTCAAGTTTATTGACGTATCGGGTCTGACGGCCTGCAACGCGCTTCATCAGCAGAGATAACGATTCAGGATTTTTGCCTGGATCCACAACGAGGTGAATATGGTTCGTCATCAGGCAATACGCATAAATCTGGCAGCCAAACTCGCGTTTAAACTCAATAAGATTTTCCCGGTAATAATTGTAATCATCGTCAGAGACAAAAATTGTCTGCCGATTATGGCCACGCTGTACAATATGATGCGGTGCGTGCGCAAGAATTATTCGATTTGATCTAGGCATGCTTTAATATACTTAGCGCACCCCAAATACCAACAAAAAAATAGATCTGTCCCCTTTTTGCAGTGGTAGAACTGGAAGGAGTTACCGGAGGCGGGCAAGATGCCCATGGTCGCCAACCTTAGACAAGCTGACAGTGGACCTGGAGGCCGAAACCATTACTCTTTCGGTGGACGGGATTTTTTCCCGCTTGAGAAATATCGTGGTCACCGACTGTCAGCCGGTCTCGACGATATTGGAATGAAACGTAACCGATCACGGGGGAACCCCAAAGACACTGTTTATCAATGGGCCTGTAAGCGATTGCAGGGTGCCGGAGGTGCAAGGCATCGGCCTGTGCAGCGTACACCTGTACGTAAACAGGCCGATAACACCGCAGATTCGGTGCCCCGTGATCGCTTACAATGAAACGGCTCCAGAGCGAGCCAATTCGGGCCTGTGGGCAGATCCATCGTCAAGGCGCACCCTGGATTTTGAAGAACAGCCATCGGAGAAGAAAAAACAACCTCTTCGCCCAGAGGTTGACACTGCGTGGTTTAGAAATTTCCCGCAGAGGCCAGGCTGTGCGCATCCATCTCCACCAGGGAAGGCAACATACCTTTGACTTCCGGGATGGTCCATTCCGGCTGCCCCGATAGGGTCGCGACCCCGATCCGGTTCAGGCCCTGGGCGATTTCATCAAAACCTTTCCCTTTGCGCCGTAGCCGCAGGATCGAGGCGGAGATTTGCTCCCGGGAGAAGGTTTTTTGAGCCGGCCCGGAATTCAAAGCCGATGCCGATGGCCGGACAGCCTCAATGATCTGCGGATTCCGGCAAGGCTCGGGCATGGGGATCGTCTCGAAGAGTTCCTTGAATTCATTCCTGTTGCGCGAATCCGGTTGCTCCCGGACCTCCGGCGGCAGGGTGATGTCGGCGGTTGTCGATTCGACGCGCTGCGGCTTGTATTCCAACTGCAAGCCGACCATCAGTCGCATCAGGTCGTCTATCTGTCGATCTCGTCGGCCCAATTGCTCGCGCATGTCTTCCAGCTGATCGCGGAGCAGTTCAATCTGTTCCTTATAAGCGGCCATCAATTCGGCTAGGAAGCCATGGTCACCGGATGAGCCGATTGATCGTTCCCCGCTGTTCTCCGCTTTGCTCGCGTTGCCGGCAGGCTCTCCGTCGTCACGGGGATAGGTGGCCAGCAGTTGGCGGCCTTGATCCCAACGTTCAAGGTCGGCATAGCGAAACCGCACTTCCTGCTTGCCGGTCAGCGGGTTGAGAATCAATTTGTAAGGTAATCCCCGCTTTCTGTATCTGCTGATGGATTTGGTCGAAACGTTAAGAAAATCCGCCGCGTCTTTTTGCGTTACCGTGTATTCAGTGTCACTCATGTCGACCTCGTTGTCGATGTTGCTTCAGGGCCGCCTCGCTCGGCCAGCAATTTCCGGCCGGTCGTTTGGACCGCCTCGAAAAAAACGTCGATTTCCGGCTTGCCGATATTGATATTGGTGATGAGCAGGCGCAGAATCAATTCGCCATTGACAAAACCGGTGCCGACCAGATTTTCCCCCTGCCGATGCATGCGATCCCGCAGTTCCCGGTTGAAATCCCCGGCCGGGATATGAGCGGGCGTTCGATAGCGAAAACAGATATTGAACGATTCCCGGGGGACGACCATTTCCAATGCATTGGACTGCTGTACCCGTTCTTCCGCATACCGGCACAAGGCCAGGTAGTTTTCGATCCGTTGGGCCAGGCCCTCTTTTCCGTAAAATTTCCAGTCAAGAAACCATTTGAGGCTGTCGACCCTTCGGCCGCACTGCAGGGACAAGGTGCCCAGGTCGCGGACATCTCCGTCCGGTCCTTCCCGGAAAATATAGCTTTCGTCCCCGGCGCTGCAGGCATCGCGAAGAATGGCGGGACGGTAGTTGAACAACAGGACATTGCACATCAGGGCAGTGCCCAGCATTTTGTGGAAATCCAGGGTAAAGGAATCGGCCTGCTCCAGATGGGGCAGATACTGTGACCGGAGCCGGTCGCTGAAAAGGGCCGCTCCGCCCCAGGCACCGTCGACATGCAGCCAGAAGCCGTATTGTTCGCGTAGCGCCAGCAGAGGCTGAATCGGGTCGTAGGCGCCCCGGACCGTGGTGCCGGCGGTAGCGGCGACAAAAAACGGGACATGGCCCGCAGCCGTGATTTCGCCTAATCGCTGTTCCAGGATCGGGATGGTCATCCGGCCGCGGTCATCGACCGGTATTTTAATCAGGTGGTCAACGCCGAGGCCGAGGATATTCGCCGCCCGGTCCATGGAATAGTGGGCATTGGCATTGACGAATCCAAACAGTTGCGGCTGGCCGAACAGTCCGCTCTGTTTAATCTGCGGATTGATTTTGTTACGAGCCGCCATCATCGCAATCATGTTGGCATTGCTCGAGCCGGTGGTCATCTGGCCGGTGCCGTTGTGAAAACCAACCAGATCGAGCATGGTCCGCAGCATGTATTTTTCTATGAGCGTCGATACGGGTGCGGTCTCATAGGTGCAGGCGGAGGTGTTGGTGAAGGCGGTGACCACCTCCCCGATGATGGAGGGCGGATTGGCCCCGGCCCACATGCGGTTGACGAATCCCGGATGGCTGGTCTTAACGGCATGCGCCAGATACAGTTCCACCCAGGAGAAGAGCTGTTCCCAGTCCCCCGTTTCCCGGTCACTATCGAGATCCAGCAATCGTTGGAGATCGGCTGGTTCTCGGTACTCGACAAAACGTCCTTTCTCCCGGTCATGACAGTAGCGGCTGATGATCTGCAACAGCCGCTCGAAGATTTTATCCTGCTCCATTAGTCCTGTGAAGGCTCCCCGTTATCAATACAGATTCAAAACAAACGCAGCCGTAAAACAACTCGGCAAGGCAAGGCCAGTCGGGTGGAAACGTACCCCTTCTATTTGTTTTTGCAAGATGGATTTTTTTTGATTGCTGTCGGTGAAGGAGCGTCGCACCGTCCGGATTCATGAATACCGGATGGGGCGAGTCCGGGGCAGCCCTGATTGTCCGGGCCTCCTACAAAAACGATTGATCTATACTACAGGGGAGACGGATAATCGAACAGAAAGTAGTGCAGGACAGGCAAGAAAGGGGTGCGGCGGGAGATTTCCAGCTCCAACACCCTGATAAATAAGAATCCTTTTGCCGGTCCGGCGATGTTATGGCGCTGGGGACGCGGTATTGTCGAGGTACACCATGCCTTCCAGCAGCAGATGGTCTATGCGTGTGTAGGTTTGCAGCTCTTCCGGTGCGGGATGCTGATTGAGGTAAAAGTGAAAGGTGCCCTGCTGCCAGGAAAGCGCCTCGAAAAAGGCTTCCTTGATCTGACGGAGCAGGGATTCGCCGAGATTGCCGGGCTGAATATATCCTTTGTCGAGGAGGATCTGGCCGAATCGTTTTTGCGTCGGATCTTGCTGGTGCTGCAGCAGGCATTCTTCCAGCTGCACCTCGGTGATCATTTGCGAATCAAGGAGTAACTCACCTATCCTGCGATGATTGATTTGCAGTATCCCGTAGGTCAGCATGCCTTTTTTGAAATAAAAACTGCCGCTGTTTTCACTGGTCAGGATTTCCAGTTTTCCGGTGAGGGCAGCAAAGTCGAAAAGCTGGAAAACGTTCTCCAGAGCAATGGCCGCAATATCGCCTTGAAGAGCAACTACACCCATGGAGGTGTGTGGCGCTTTGTGCCCCGTTGGGTGTGGGGAAGGGGATGGGGCATGAAGAGGGCTGGATGGACTGCGTGGATTCATTTCGTACATTCCTGAGGCGAAAAATTATGAGACTGTCTCTCTCTGCGTTAAGCGATGGAGCACCGTTGCCGTGTATCTCCCACAAAGCAAAGGCCTTGCCTGAGTGCCGAAGACGTTTACAGCCGAATGATGCCCTCCGGAGCATGCGTGAGCACCTGAGGACCGTCCGCTTTGAGCACATAGGTGTTTTCGATACCTACCGCGCCCTCTGCGAAGACAAATTTGGGTTCCAAAGCAAAGGTCATGCCCACCTGCAGCGGCATCTTTACTCCTTTGGCAAAGATCGGGTATTCGTCTAGCTCTAGGCCGACTCCATGGCCGATGAAACGGACCCGGTCGCCGCCAATGCCCATGAAATGGTCTGCCAGACCCATCTGTTCGGCCAGTTCCGCGGATTTGAGATAGACGTCTTCGCAGATCACTCCTGGCTTGATCATGGCCACGAGGGTCTCCTGGATGGCCAGGGCGACGCTGTGCGCCTTTTGCAGTTGTTCCGAGACCTCTCCGAGCACGAACATCCTGGCGGCGTCAGCGGTGTAGCCATTGACCACGCAGGTATAATCGATATAAATGATTTCGCCCGGACCGATGGTCTTCCAGCCCGCGCCGTGGGGGTTGTTGGCCGGAGTGAGGCCGCTGCCGCCCACCGGACCGTCAAAGTAGGAAGGTACCGCACCGTTTGCGCCGGTGGTGATGTTGCCGAGGAAGAAATCCTGATTAAAGGCGCGCATCTTACTGCATCCGCCGTAGCCCCGTCGCCGCATCCCCGCCTCGAACAGGCTGGCCAGTTCGATTTCGGTCATGCCCTCATGAACCATGGTCGGGACATCGGCAAAAACCTGGTCCAGCACGGCGCAGGCGCCCCGGAGGAGATCGGTTTCAAAGTCGGATTTGATCATCCGGATTTTTTTGAGCGGGTCGGAGATATCCTTGAGATTGGAGTCCTTGAAGATTTTCTTATAGAACTGCCAGGTGTTGTACGGGATGACATCCAGCTCCATGCCCAGGGTATCGATTTTGAATCCCTTTTTCGTGAGAATTTCAGGGATCATCTTCAGGCTTTTGACATCCATGATCTGCTTGATCGGTGATTCCAGCAGGGCGCGGCTGAAACTTTTTCGGACCATGAGCACAGGTTTGCCGGAGCGGGGTACGAACAGATGGCAGCTCTGCGAGGTCCCGCTGAGATAGAACAGATTGGTGTGGTGGAGGATGAGGGCCCCATCCATTTCCAGTTGTTCCAATATCAGCTGAAAGGCCTGAATGCGTGCGTCGATCTCATTTTCGGGTGTGTAGATCATGTTCGTCATGAATTTGTCCCCCTATGAAGAGGCCTTGAAACAAGACCTTGGTATGATTGCAAAGAAGTTCGTAACGGTATTAAAGAAAAAAGGATCTGTCAATGGCAAGTCAGGGCCCTTTGATTCGGTTCGATTGATCCGGCAAAGGGACGCGGCTGTATCTCATCTGACACTTTGGGTCAAGGGCGCAGCGGGTTAACCAAGGCAAAGGCGTGTGGAACCCGGCTGTTCAGGAAAGGCGGTTTTTGAAATCCTCATAACCGAATTGCCGCACCAGGTTCAGTGTATTGCCTTCCGGTTGATAGAGGATGATTGAGGGCAGTTGGACGCCGTTGAAGGTATTGGTTTTGACCATGGTGTAGATGGCCATGTCGGTGAAAACGAGTTTGTCGCCGGGCACAAGGGGGGCATCAAAGGAATATTCACCGGCAACATCGCCTGCCAGGCAGGAAAGACCGCCGATACGGCAGGTGTAGGGTTTTTCACCGGGCAGACCGGATCCGATGATATGCGGTCGGTAGGGCATCTCGAGGACATCGGGCATGTGGGCCGGGACCGAGGCATCAATAATCGCCACCGGCAGGTCGGCCCGAACCACATCAAGCACCGTGCATACCAGGTAGCCGCAGTTGAGGGCCACCGCCTCGCCTGGCTCCAGATAGACCTGGGTACCCCAGCGGGATTGAAAGCGGTTGATGATCGCGATCAGCAATTCCAGGTCATAGCCCTCGCGGGTGATATGGTGGCCGCCGCCGAAGTTGACGTAGGTCATCTTGGGGAGGACATCGGCAAAGGCGCGCTCGACCGCAACCACGGTCCGCTCCAGGCAGTCGGCATCCTGCTCGCAGAGGTTGTGCCAGTGGAGGCCGGTGATTCCCGCCAATTTGTCGGTTTTAAAATCGGCCCGCCGGATGCCCAGCCGGGAGCCGGGAGCGCAGGGGTCGTAAATAGGGGTTGCGCCTTCGGAATGCTCGGGATTGATCCGCAGGCCGAATTCGAGGGATCGGCCCGCCGTGTGAGCAATTTGCTCGGCCAGACCACGGAATCGTTCCAGCTGGGTGAAGGAGTTGAACACCAGGTGATCGCTGGTGACGGCCAGCTGCTCGATATCCGCGGGCGAATAGGCGGCGGCGAAACTATGGACCTCGCGACCGAACTCCTCGCGACCGAGCCGGGCCTCATGGGGCGAACTGCAGCAGACGCCGTCCAGGGTTTGGCGCAGCAAAGGAAAAACGCTGAAAAGGGCAAAACATTTCAACGCCAGGAGGATGCGGCAGCCGGTCCGTTGCTTGACCTGGTCCAGGATGGCGAGATTATCGGCCAGCAGGCCTTGATCGACCACAAAAGCGGGCGTTGCCACCCGTTTCGGATCAAAGCGGCAGGAAGAGCGACCGTTGCAGCGGTCGACCGTCATAGCTCAACCGCCTGCCAGGGCAGACCGTATTTGTTGAGGGCCGCCATGAAGGGGTCGGGATCGAACTCTTCCATGTTCCAGACGCCGGACCGTTTCCAGACACCGGTGAGCATCATCATCGCCCCAATCATGGCCGGGACCCCGGTGGTGTAGGAGATGGCCTGGGAACCGACCTCGCGGTACGCCTCTTCATGGCTGCAGATGTTGTAGACGTAGAGCTGTTTTTCCCGGCCGTCCTTGATGCCCTTGAAAACGCAGCCGATGCAGGTGCGGCCGTGGGTCAGGGGACCGAGGGATGCGGGCTCGGGCAGGACCGCCTTGAGGAACTTGAGGGGTACGACTTCGGTGCCGTTGTAGGTGACCGGGTCGATCCGGGTCATGCCGACATTCTCCAGCACCCGCAAATGGGTGAGATACTGCTCGGAAAAGGTCATCCAGAAACGGGCCCGTTTCAGGCCTTTCAGGTTGAGCACCAGGGATTCCAGTTCCTCGTGGTACATGAGGAAGCATTTCTTGGGACCGATACCCTCGGGGAAATCGTAGTTCATCGACCAGGACAAGGGGTCGGTTTCGACCCACTCGCCGTGCTCCCAATAACGGCCGCGCTGGGTGATCTCGCGGATATTGATTTCGGGATTGAAGTTGGTGGCAAAGGCCTGGCCGTGGTCGCCGGCATTGCAGTCGATGATGTCCAGCTGGTGGATCTCGTCGAAATGGTGCTTCTGGGCCCAGGCGCAGAAGACATTGGTAACGCCGGGGTCGAACCCGCTGCCCAACAGGGCCATCAGGTTTTGGGTGGCAAATCGTTCCTTGTAGGCCCACTGCCATTTGTATTCGAACTTGGCCACATCCGGCGGTTCGTAGTTGGCGGTATCGAGATAGTCGACACCGGTCTCCAGGCAGGCCTCCATCAGTGCCAGATCCTGGTAGGGCAGGGCGACATTGAGCACCAGGTCCGGTTGGATACGTTGGATCAGGGCCACGGTCTCGTTGACATTGTCGGCATCGATGGCCGCTGTCGCCACCGTTACTCCGGTCCGCTGCTTGACCTCGGCGGCAATGGCCTCACACTTGGCAAGGGTCCGGCTTGCCAGGGTAATGGACGAGAAGACCTCGCACGCCTGGGCGCATTTATGGGTGACAACGCTGCCGACACCGCCGGCGCCGATGATGAGTACGTGGGCCATGTTGTTTCTCCTTGGGACTGTTGAGGACGTTTCGTTATATTTTTAGAAAATCCGACCGAAAGTCGCAATTGTGTTGAGCCGTACAAACAATGTGAGTTTCCCCCCTCACCGTTCAAAATAGGTGTAGCCCCGCAGCCCCGCCTCATAGGCGTGCACGATCTCCCGTCGCTCCTGAGCGGTGATTCGGCCGGAGCGTACCGCCTGTTCCGCCGTCTCGCGGAAACGGACAAAGAGGCGTTTGGGATCGTATTGGACGTACGACAACACCTCGGCCACGGTATCCCCTTCCTGCTCATTGACGAATTCATACTCGCCGTTGTCCTGGATGCGGATGGTGACCACATTGGTGTCGCCCAGCAGGTTGTGCAAATCGCCCAGAGTCTCCTGGTAGGCACCGACCAGAAAGGCGCCGAGGTAGTATTCCTCGTAGGGTTTGAGTTCGTGCAGGGGCAGGTAGCGCTTCACCCCCCTCTTGTCGATGAACTGATCGATCTTGCCGTCGCAATCGCAGGTGATATCGGCAAGGATGCCCTTACGGCTCGGTTCCTCGTTGAGACGATGGATCGGCATGATCGGAAACAGCTGGCCGATGGCCCAGGCGTCGGGCAGGGACTGAAAGACACTGAAGTTGCAGTAATAAAAATCCGACAGAACCCGGTCGAGGTCGATCAGTTCGGTGCTGGGATTTTTTAATTCCTTGGACAGGCGGCTGATCTCGTTGATCGTGGTCCAGAACAGCTGCTCGGCCAGCGAACGTTGACGCAGGCTGATCTGGCCGGTCTGAAAGAGCCGCCGGGTTTCATCCCGGTAAAAGATGGAATCGTTGAGGACTTCCTGGATATTGCGCACAGTCAGGCCTTTGAGTGCCTGATGCATGTATTCGAGCTGCGGCGGGCAATCTTCGGGCAGGACTGTCGGCAGGGGATCGGCCTGGAACCGGGTGACATCAAGGATATTGAACAACAGGATCGAATAGTAGGCCACCAGAGCGCGGCCCGATTCGGTGATAATGATCGGATGGGGAATGTTTTCGGCCTCCAGCGAGGTCATCACCGCCTCGATAATGTCGGTACAGTACTCTTTGAGCGTATAGTTGCGGCTGGAGAGAAAATTGGACTGGGAACCGTCGTAATCGACTGCCAGGCCACCGCCGAGATCGAGGTATTCGACCTGGGCACCTTCCTTGACCAACCCGGCATAAACCCGGCAGGCCTCGTTGACTGCGGTGCGGATCTCGCGGATGTTGGAGATCTGGGAGCCCAGGTGATAATGGACCAGTTTGAGGCAGTCGAGCATGCCCGCTTCGGTGAGCAGGTCCACGGCCTGAATGAGCTGGCTGGTGTTGAGCCCGAAGATGGAACGCTCGCCGCCGGATTCCGACCAGTGGCCGCCGGCCTGGGCCGAGAGCTTGATGCGGATGCCGAGGATGGGCTTGGCTGCCAGTGCCTTGGAGCGCTCGATGATCAGCGGCAGTTCGTCGGGCATCTCCACCACCAGGATGCAGGTGAAGCCGATCTTAGTGGCATAGAGGCCGAGATCGATGAACTCCTCATCCTTGTAGCCGTTGCAGATCAACACCGCCTTCTTATCGCGCATCATCCCCATGGCAGCGATCAGCTCGGCCTTGGAACCCGCCTCCAAACCGTGATGGTAGCGGCTGCCGAACTGGGTGATCTTTTCCACCACCTGCTTCTGCTGGTTGACCTTGATCGGGTAGGCACCCATGAAGGTTCCGGTGTACCCCAACTCTTCCATGGCGGAACGGAAGGTCTCGTTCAGACTGGTGATCTGGGAATCGAGGATATTCTCAATGCGCAGCAACACCGGCATATCGAAACCGCGTTCCCGGATGCCGCTGGAAATACTGGCAATGCTTACCGCCCGGTTGGTGGCACCGGGTTCGGGCATCACCATCATGTCGCCGTTTTCGGCAATGAAAAAATAGCCGCCGCCCCATTCGGTCACCCCGTAGAGATCCGACGATTTGCTCGTATTCCAACGTTCCATGGTATAATTCACCTCTGCTCTCCTCCAAGGTCAAACAATCCTTCTATAATCAACGCAATGGTCCTGCGTCAAGACCACCAATGCGTTCTATTGGAAACCTAACAATACGCGTTTACGCGTGTTTAGGATAATAACCTGATTTTCGAATCTTTGCCTTCATCCATCGGTCGATGCAGCGTAATGTTTCGACCGGCCGCCACCGCCTCCTGATAGGCATTTTGGTACATGGCACTTCCCTGCCGCCGCATCCGGCGCAAACGGGGGAAACGGAGGGCCACAAAATCATCGAGTCGCTGTTCGTCCCGGAGGGCGGGCAGGGAGGCAGTTGCCTGCGGCTGCCCGTTTTGCTGCGCGGCAACGGCGAGAGAGCGCTCCAATGTCTGCCGGAATCCGGCCAGTAAACCAAGATAATAACTTTTTTTGGCGATCCGGCCGTTGCCGCTGAATTTGCGCCGATTTTTTTCCCACAGGGTCTGCAAGCGGTCCTCGAGGAAATGGTAACAATGTTCGGCGATGGCCACCTGTTCCTCACGGCCCAGCAGCTCGATGGTTTTGAAGGAGCAATCGGCATGGGGGTCGTAGAGCGAGGCGCAGATCACCCGCACTGAAAAACAGGTCTCCAGCAGGCAGCAGATCGACTTGCGATGGATGGGCAGGGTTTGGCGGCCGGTGTTGATAGTTCGGTGCACCAGTCCTTCGTCCTCGGCCAGGGCGTCAAGCGTCAGCCGGTACCGGGCCAGGATCTCGCTGGCCCGCTGCATGGCAAGGGTTGCTTCATGTTCGTTGTCGGAATCGCCCAGGGCGAGTAGTTTTCGTACCTTTTCAATAATCTGGCGTCCCTGTTCACTGGTCTCGGAACCGGCCGCAACCGCTGTTATGCCCGTCTGGAGATCGGCACCGGCATGGTGAAAGGCGGCATCAAGGCCGAGCAAGCTACAGGCCTGGCAAAAGAGCGGTCCGTGTCCAGCATCCTCCCGGCCATAGATCTCGCTGCAGATCTGGTGCGCCATTTCATGCTTCAGTACCTTCAGGGTCAGGGTCCAGGGGTGGCCGATGATGAGGTGATGACTGAGGTGCAAACACCGGTTTGCCGCCACCCAACTGCCCAACTGTTTGGTCTGCATGTTGATGTTCAGGATCGGGGGTTTGAGCCGGATAGTGTACTGATAACAGATATCGTTGTATTCCCGTGTCAACTGGCAGAGCCAGCTTTCGTGCAATTGGCGGGTAAGGGGGTCCATGGCGTCAGTTCTCCTGTGCCTGGATTCGTTGCCGCAGGGCTTCGATCCGTGCCGATACCGGCGGGTGGCTGTAATTGAGGAAAACGTGCAGGGGGTGCGGGGTCAGGTTGGAGAGGTTGCTAACGCTCAGTTTTTTCAAACCGCTGATCAGGGCCTCGCCATCGGCGCCGCTTTGCTGGGCGAATTGGTCGGCCTGATACTCATTTCGCCGGGAAAATGCATGTAAGGCGATGGCGACCACCGTGGAAATGGGGGTATAGAGGAACCCGAAAAAGACCAGTCCCGCATAGACCGAGAGGTGTTCCATGCCAAAGGCGTCGAAGAGGCCGCGGTTGCCGAGAAAAAGCGAGAGGAGAAAAAACATGAAACCCATCTGGAGGATGGAGAGCAGCATCATACTGAGGATGTGGCGTCGTTTATAATGCCCCATCTCATGGGCAAGCACCGCGACAATCTCGGCGGTGGTGAGTTTGTCCACCAGGGTGTCGAAGAAGACTATACGGCGGAAGCGGCCGAATCCGGTGAAAAAGGCATTGACCCGGGTCGAACGCTTGGAGCCGTCCATGGTGTAGATTCCTTGCATGGCAAAGTGTTGCCCGGCGGCATAACGGGTGATGGCCTCTTTCAACTCGCCCTCGGCCAGCGGCGTGAATTTGTTGAACAGCGGCATAATCAGCACCGGCGCGAGAAACTGGACCACGAGGATAAAGGCCACGGCTGCAATCCAGCAATAAAGCCAGGCCAGGGGGCCGCTGGTTTCGAAAAACCAAAGGATGGCGGCCAGCAACGGTCCGCCGAGGACCACGGAGAGCAGGATCGCCTTGAGACCATCAAGCACATAGGTCGCCACGGTCGTGGTATTGAAACCGAATCGCTGCTCGATGCCGAAGGTGGAATACACCGAAAAGGGCAGGTTGACGAGGGCGGAGAGCAGAGCCAGCAGGCCGGTGAAGAGCAGGCCGGTGGGGATGGAGGAGAGGCCGAAGCTCCGGGCGGCACCATCAAGCAGATTGAAACCGCCTGCCACGATAAAGGCCACGGTCAGGGCAATACTCACCGTATTCTGCACCAGGGAAAAGCGGGTGGTTTCCCGTGTGTATTCCTGGGAGCGGGCATACTGCTCCTGATCATAGACCCCGACGAATTCTGCAGGTAAATCGGGCGTCAGCGAGCGGAGATTGAGCAGAGCCACCAGCAGCTCAAGTCCATAGCCCAGCAGGAGAATGCCTAAAATACAAAGAAGATATCCGTTCATCGGTGTCACAAGGCTCCGGGGGTTGAGTTTCATGCAAGATTGCGGATGCAATACAGGAGATCACGGGGTGGTGCAAGTCAATAATGTTGATTCGGAAACAACCTGTTCCAGAGGGCAGAGGGGCTGTCCTCCGCCGACAGACAGGGGGTACTGCAACGGAATTGGAAGGCGGTTCTCTGCTCGCGATCGGACGGCCTTTTGTTTGCTGTTTGACAGGGAAGATCGTACCGTATAAACATTGGAGAACGATGATCAAAATCCGATAAACAAGGAGGGAATGGCATGGAACAGGAGAAGCGGTCTTCAGGGCTGACGGGATTGCAGGTGACGGGAATTATTTTCGCGGCCATGGCGATCACCATGGTGGCGACCCTGTTTATCGTCAAGAGCTGGCTCTTTCCCAAACCGTTTGAACCGGTGGTGCTCAGTCCGGCGGAAGAACAGCGGCTTGAGCGAAAGCTGGACCGATTTGAACAAATCGACAGGCGTTCAGCCGGCCGTGGTTCGGCTCAGGTTCGGCCTCCTTCGTCGGAAGAGGATATGCAGCCCGAAGTATACAGCGAAAAGGGCGCTTCGCGGGAAATACGATTGAGCGAACGGGAAATAAATGCCATGATTGCGCAAAATACCGATCTGGCCCGCAAGATGGTGGTCGATTTCTCCGACGATCTGGTCAGTGTCAAACTGTTGATCCCCATGGACCCGGATTTTCCCTTTCTGGGCGGCAAGACCCTGAAAGTCAAGGCCGGGGCGGAACTTGCCTTTCGTCAGAGTCGTCCCGTGGTCATCCTGCGCGGCGTCTCGGTGATGGGGGTGCCGCTGCCCAACGCCTGGCTGGGTGGTCTGAAAAACATCGACCTCATCCAGGTTTTTGGTACTGAACCCGGATTCTGGAAGGGCTTTGCCGACGGTGTTGCAGCTATAGAAGTCCACGAGGGCAATCTGCTGGTCGTGTTGAAGGAATAAACGCGCCCTCCGCGCAGAGACCCGGCAGAGACAGCTACGATCGATTTTTTTTTCTCGCTTTTTTAGCCTTCTTGTTCTGAGCGCGCCCGCCCGTTTTTTTGTTGTCCGTCTTGTTCTTTTTGTCGGACGGGGACGGGGATGACGGCTGGGTGTGTTCTTCCTGATGAAATTCCGAAAACCAGGAGATATAGCCGTGAATATCGGCGGGCATCCGTGCCGTCACCCATGTCCGCAACGATTCCATGGCCGTTTCCCGGTCCCGTTTGTTGGCGTTTTCGACATCTTCCAGAGCGATGAATCCGGGGCGGACAACGCCGTCGGCAAAGGCCTTGCGGAGGATGTCCATGGATTCTTCCGGGTGGAGATCGCAGAGCGTTGCCGTCATATTGCCCCAGAAATACGAATCCGGGTCGGCCTCGCTCCCTGAAAAACGTCCCTGGAAAAACTCGACCACCTCATCCCTCTTTGCGGCATCAAAGGCCACCACGTAGGACAGGGCCTCCATGGCCGCGCACCGGACATACTGATCTGCTTCCCGGTTGTCGATCAGTTCCTTGATCGCCGCAATCGAACCGTCACAGGTTTGATAAAGCATGGTGGGCAGGGTTTCGGTGGTGGTGTCGCCCCAGAGTTCCACCAAATGTTCATCCGCAATACTAAAGGCGTGGATGATCGGGAGATGGGCGGCGGGCTCCCGAAAATGAGAAAGCAACAGAGCCGCGTAAACGTGGGCGTTGTGGCCTTCAATGGTGTATCGCAGCGGATTTGCCCCGACATCCTCGATGATGCGTAAGAGCTGCGGGGTGATTTCCTCCTGCCGGGTCAGCGCTTCCTCCACTTCCGCCTGTTTATAGGTGGAGCTCAAAAGATCAAACTGAAAAAGGAGATTTTGAATGGGGGATGTACTCATGCCGGCATGCCTCAAAGGAGAAAATGGAAAAGGGGGTGACGAAACCTGCGGCACTTTAAAAGTTTTTGCCGCTGCAGTCAATTGATTGGTCAATTGATTGCTCCCTTGCGTGGCGATCAGGCGGAGCGGGATCGCAACTCGGTGGGAGTCAGGCCGGATCCCGGTAACCGAGCCGGAGGCCGTCCTGGGTGTTAAAGGGCTGGATGCCCAGAGGCAGGAGCAGCTGAAAGAGCGGCCGTCCGAAGTAGAAGAGTTCAAGGGCCACGGAAAGGTGATAGGTGTCGGCGGTGCGGGAGCGGAAGGCCAGATCGAGATTGACATCCGCCAACAAGCTTTCCAGGATTTCAGCTCGCGCCCAGATTTGTTCAAAGTCATGGCTGACGATCTGGATGTCGCGACAGGGATGGTGCTCCTGGTGGTTGAGAATCAGCGCCAGGATGGGATTATCCCGGTCGATGCAGTCAAACCGGGTCAGCAGGTCCTGTCCGGCTATGTCCAGCAGTGGCCCGGTGTCCGTGCAGTCAAGCAGGCCACAGGCCAGGGGGCGGTGGGCATAACGCAGGCAACCCCTTGCTTTTTCGTCATAAAAAGTGCAGCACCAGGTGCCGTCCCGGCCTTGCAGTTTAAGAAACTCATGGAGGACAGGGGTGGCTGTGGTGGCCAGTGGTTGAAAGGCCAGCTCGCCTTGACGGACTGTGATCAGATCCTCCAGGCGCAGATGGCCTGACCGGATAAGGGCAATATCCTCACCATGCAGGGCCGGGCCGCCTTGGCGGCAGCAGGCGCCGCAACGTTGACATCCCTCTTGAGGGCTCAAGAAAGGAGCTCCAGAAAGAAGTGGTCCTGGGAAGTTGCACAATCCGTTAAGTGAAAAAGAAACGCGTTTCCCCCCGGCCTTTTCGGTGGGTGCAGCAGGCTCTCTTCGTTTGGTCCTTGTTGACCGTGAAAATGCATAGCGCTCATTTTTACCTGTCCGATGGACGGGTTAGTTGCTGAAGGGCATTCCTTGCTTCTTGTGTGATTTTACCCATAATACGTTCGAGGACAGCCCGCATCAGAGCGCGGGTGAGTTCTTTGGCTGTGTCCACCACTTTCATATGTAAGAGCTGCATCATTTTACGCATCAGCATCAGTACCCATTTGCCGGCATCAATCGTGAGATCAATGCCTTTATGCAGGATCCAGGCAATTTTATCGACCAGTGATAAGGTGCCGACAAACGGACCCTGCACGATAACTGCCGCTGTACCCAATATTTTTTTCAGGACATACGCTAACCCCGCATCGATCCAGCCCCAGGTATCGGCATTAAAGGGATTGAGGGATCCCTCAGATTCCAACCATTTCTCGACAACTTTGTCGTAGGCTGACGTCGGAGGGTGGCTCTGCATGGATTTCCAGGTGGTGTCTTTGACCGACTGAATATACTTTCCCATACCATGAGCACCAGCAGACAACAGTGCGTCGGATGAACCCATAAAATGCCCATAGCCGGGCACCGGGGGATGTGTAAACGGATAGAGGGGCACCATGGGTACAGGATCCGTTGCATGATACACGCGGTGGACATTCTCCGGGCTCAACTTGGTGGTAAAATTCTTGGCAAAACCCTCAAATCCAGGTTTTGGTGCACCAAAGGTGTACAGCACCACGTTTTTACGTGTTGTGCGTTTCGCCCAGTCTGCCGCCAGAGTCGCTACCGCTCCCCCGAGGCTGTGCCCAATACAGTGGATGGTCTGCACTGGATTTTCCCGATCAGCCATCTGCTGGCTGATAAAACGGTCGAGGTCCAAGCGCATGCTACTGAAAATATGGGAGAAACCCACATGCACCAAGCCGGCCGCCGAGGATGTCACACCGCACCTTGCATTGCTGATCCAATCGGCACCATAGTTACTTTGGGTCGAACCCCGAAACATCAAGAATAGATCATTTCTGTACTCGGCTCCCCCGCGGGCAGCCACGCAAAATCCATCCTGTGTATTTATTAAGCGACCACCTACTGTCGCTTTAAAGGATGTTTTTTGCTGTTGAGAACTGCTAAATAAAGGTTTTAATAAAAAAAACTTTAATCTAAACTCATCCCGGACCCCATAAACTTCATCAGCTAACTGGGCTGCAATCTCTGGTGAAATTTCTAACATAGCAATCCTTTCGCAAATTTATTAAGAATGGTCCCAATAACAATTTGTACCGACAAAGCCATGTGGGACGTCTACCCTGCGAAGCTCATCAGTTAACTCGCAACGAAAATTTTTTGGTTTGCTCCCGAATTCGCTGTATTCATTTTTATCCCTTTTAGCTGTCCCCCACACTTGATATTTTTGATCATTGTAATAAACAAAAATATCTTGAAAAGAATAGACCTCCACGGGCAACACCCGCCGGAAGACACCCCAGTGGGATGGAAAGCTAAACCGACCATCTTTGTCGGCAATGGTTTCTTCTGTCTCTCCCTTTTCGTCCTTCCAGTTAAACTTTCTCACAATACGGGCCCCCGAGGCAGGTTTGCCCTCAAAAGTCACCCGCCCTTCAAAGCCGGATGCAATACAAGCTTTTTCTCCTTTAAAAAGCGACATGCTCTTGACCTCCGCTGCTGTGACACCTGTGGTGCATAAAAAGAAAATAATAATAAGTTGACGCAACATTTTTTTCCCTCTTGACCCTCAGTAGTGATTCGCTTCTCTACTTGCCTGTCCATGTTATCAGGTTTTAGCGGAGGAAAACTAAAGGTTACCTATCCACAATGCCTAGTTGTCCTATATTTCACGGGTTATAAGCCCTCAGTGCTATGCACAACATTGAGACTCTAGGGGTCTGTCGGAGTAGGGCTTGCGACGATTTTCAACTGATTAATATATCGTATTTTTATTTTTTCCGAGAGGAAATCTTGGAAAATTTAATCGTGCAATCTCTTATAAAAGCTCCGTTTTTAACACCCCTTCCACGAGGTTATTTAGGACTCTCCCAGTAACAATTGGTACCCACAAATTCATATTCGAGGTCTACTCGACGAATTTCATCAGTTAACTCGCAACGAAAATTTTTCGGTTTTCCTCCGAATTCGCTGTATTCACTTTTTTTCATCTTGCCAATCCCCCACACTTGATATTCTTGGCCACTGTAATAAACGAATATACTTTGGTGTGACACAAACTGTACGGGCAGTATATGCCTCAAGACGTCCCAGTGTGCGGGAAAGCTAAACCAACCATCCTTGTCAGCAATGGTTTCTTCTGTCTCTCCCTTTTTGTCCTTCCAGTTAAACTTTCTTACAATCCTGGCCCCTGAGGCGGGTTTGCCCTCAAAAGTCACCCGCCCTTCAAATCCGGACGCAACACAAGCTTTTTCACCTTTAAAAAGCGACATGCTCTTGACCTCCGCTGCGGTGACACCTGTGGTGCATAAAAAGAAAAGAATAAAAAGTTGACGTATTATTTTCACCGTCTTTCCCCCCTTTGCCCCTCAGCGGTGATCCGCTTCTCTACTTGCCTGTCCAGGTTATCAGGTCTTAAGGTCTTAACGAAGGAAAATTAAAGGGTACCTGTCCACAATGCCTATTTGTCTTAAATTTCACGGGTTATAAGCCCTCAGTGCTATGGAACATTGAGACTCTAGGAGTCTGTTGGAGTAGGGCTTGCGACGATTTTCAACTGATTAATATATCGTATTTTCATTTTCTTAAGACTGGAGGGTTCCCATGGAACGCATGGGAACCAAGGGTAACCCAAATTCACTCCCGACCGCATAAATGCCCGTAGATAATCGGCCGATAACGCTGGAGATAGCTCCATTCAGCGCTCCTTGTCTTCTTCGTTTTGTTTACTCTGATCCCAAAAACAAGTTGTGGAGACAAACCCAACCTCAAAAGGAACCCCACGAATATCATCATCAGTTAACTCGCAACGAAAATTTTCTGGGGTTTTTCCTCCAAATTCGCTGTATTCACTTTTTTCCATCTTGGCCGTTCCCCACACTTGGTATTCTTGGCCTTTGTAATAAACGAATATATTTTGTGGTACAGCAAACTGCATAGGTAACACCTGCCGCAATATCTCCCAGCGGGAGGGAAAGCTAAACCGGCCATCCTTGTCGGCAATGGATTCTTCTGGTTCTCCCTTATCGTTTTTCCAGAAAATATTTCTCACAATACGGGCCCCCGAGGCAGGTTTGCCCTCAAAAGTCACCCGCCCTTCAAATCCGGACGCAACACAAACTTTTTCTCCTTTAAAAAGCGACATACTCTTGACCTCCGCTGCGGTGACACCTGTGGTGCATAAAAAGAAAATAATAAAAAGTTGACGTAACATCTTTTTCCCTTTTGACCCTCAGTAGTGATTTGCTTCTCTACTTGCCTGTCCAGGTTATCAGGTTTTAGCGGAGGAAAACTAAAGGTTACCTATCCACAATGCCTAGTTGTCCTATATTTCACGGGTTATAAGCCCTCAGTGCTATGCCGCATTTTTTGATATGGATAGCGGTTGAAAAGAGGGTGCGATAAAAAAACTTCAACTCAAATTCAGTCCCGACCACATAAATACCAGTAGCTAACTCGGCCGATAACGCTGGAGATAGCTCCATTCAGCGCTCCTTGTCTTCTTCGTTTTTTTTACTCTGATCCCAAAAACAAGTTGTGGCAACAAACCCAACCTCCAACGTTACCCCACGAATTTCGTCATCTGTTAACTCGCAACGAAAATTTTCCGGTTTATTTCCCCCAAATTCGCTGTATTCACTTTTTTGCATTTTGCCTATTGCCCACACATGGTGCTCTTGGTCTTTGTAGTGAATATACAAATCTTGATATGCAACAAACTGCACGGGCAGTACTCGCCTCAATACATCCCAGTGGGATGGAAAGCTAAACCGACCATCCTTGTCGGCAATGGTTTCTTCTGTCTCTCCCTTTTCGTCCTTCCAGTTAAACTTTCTCACAATACGGGCCCCCGAGGCGGGTTTGCCCTCAAAAGTCACCCGCCCTTCAAATCCGGACGCAACACAAGTTTTTTCTCCTTTAAAAAGCGACATGCCCTTCGTCTCCACTGCGGTGACACCTGTGGTGCATAAAAAGAAAATAATAATAAGTTGACGCAACATTTTTTCCCCTCTTGACCCTCAGTAGTGATTCGCTTCTCTACTTGCCTGTCCATGTTATCAGGTTTTAGCGGAGGAAAACTAAAGGTTACCTATCCACAATGCCTAGTTGTCCTATATTTCACGGGTTATAAGCCCTCAGTGCTATGCAACATTGAGACGCTAGGGGTCTGTCGGAGTAGGGCTTGCGACGATTTTCAACTGATTAATATATCGTATTTTCATTTTTTTCCAGAGGAAATCTTGGAAAATTTAATCGTGCAATCTTTGATAAAAGTTCCGTTTTTAACACCCCTTCCACGAGGTTATTTGGTACCCACAAAGCCATGTTCGAGGTCTACCCTTCGTAAATTTTCAGTTAACTCACAACGGAAATTTTTCGGTTTTCCCCCAAATATTGGTCAAGGCCGCACCGTATGGATCAGCTTTCCAATTCTTGACGTACCAAATTTAACATACCTCCAGCAGTGTGATGCTATCACGGCCGTCAACCTTGACGGGAATTTCGGTATAGCCCTGTTCAATTCGGCGCCTGACGGCATTCATCTCCTGAGTGAACTCTTGCCCGGACCTGAAAACTTAGCTTATAAAAAAAGCTTTTATGTTTTCTTGGCAAAATAAAGAATTACTGATCATTTGCCTTTTCTTTGAGACTAGAGCTTCTTGGCCACAACACGGGCAGCGATCACGACCGGGTCCCAAACCGGTGAAAACGGGGGAGCGTAGCCAAGGTCGAGATTAATCATCTCCTCCACCGTGAAGCCGGCGTGAAGAGCGGTTGCCAGGGTGTCAATTCGCTTGGCCGAACCTTCCATGCCGACGATCTGGCCTCCCAAGCAGGCGACCACTCCCTCTCTCGGCCAGCACCTTTACGGTAATTTGCCCTGCACCGGGATAATACCCTGCCTTGGTACGACTCTGGATGATGGCACTCACCCACTCGATGCCCAGCTTTTTGAGTTCTTTTTCCTGAAGACCGGTACGCGCGACTTCCACCTGGCATATTTTTGTAACGGCAGTCCCCATTACTCCGGGAAACGTGGCATAGCCCCCTCCCAGGTTGATTCCCGCTACTCTGCCATGCCGGTTGGCAACGGTACCAAGGGCGATATAGAAAGGTTTGCGACTCACCAGATGAAACGACTCCGCGCAATCACCCGCCGCCCAAATACCCGCAATTCCTGTTGCCATTCGGTCGTTCACTCGGATTGCCCCGTTCTCCCCAAGAGGGATGCCGGCCGCTGCGGCAAGCGCCGTGTTAGGGCGCACTCCAAGGCCAAGGATCACCATATCGGCAGGCAGGATACGCTTATCAGTGACAATCCCGGTCACCTTTCCAGCTGTTGTCTCGAATGCAGTGAGCTCCTCACCCAGATAGAGGGTGACGCCTGCATCCCGCAGGGCCTGGGAGACCAGTACCCCCATGTCCTCATCGAGGGTTCCCATAACCTGAGAGGGCCTGCTGATCAGGGAAACTTCCAGACCATTCATCAGCAGCGCTTCCGCCATCTCCAGGCCGATGTAGCCACCGCCAACGATAACCGCCTTGTTCATACCCTTTTGGTCGAGACGACTGCGTATCGCAAGACCGCTTGCGAGGGTATTTACTCCGCAGATATTAACGGCATCGGCACCGGGCAGGTTCGGGCAATGGGGTACCGCGCCAGTGGCGATCAGGAGTTGATCATATGGCTCCCACTCAGATTTGCCGTTCTTTAGATTGCGGACACGAACTTTCCTACCTGTCGCATCAATTTCCTCCACCTCGTGCAGAACTCTCGCCTCGATCCCATTTTGTTCCCGGAATTTTTCCGGGCTGCGGACAATGAGTTTTTCTTCCGTGTCGACGACCCGGCCGACATAATAGGGGATCCCTCAGGCGGAGAAAGATGTATGTGGGCTCCGTTCAAAGACGACGATGTCGAGCTCGGGCCGGAGACGCTTTGCCTGGGAGGCGGCGCTTATCCCTGCAGCATCCCCACCGATAATAATCAGTCTTTCTTTGGCCATGATTTTCCTCCTTGATCAGTTGATGCGGTCCATTACGGACAGTGGCAACGATCCATGAAATCATTATGAGATAGCAGCGTGATCACTGCTTGTTACGGCCTCGTTTAATGTTGGGAACGTGCTTTACCCCATGGCGCGAATCCTGTCCGCCAGTTTGCCCAGATCTACCTGCCTTTCAAACAGGGGCAGCTGGTCATGGGCGTAGGCTTTAAGTTGCTCCTCAAAAACCGGTTTTTCTTGGCGATAGAAGATGCCGAGGAAGAGTTGCTCTTCCTCGCAGGCCCGGGCAAAGGCCTGGATTCGATCCGTAGGATCATGCTCCTCGGGCAGCGGCTTGGTATGCTGGGCAAACCACTGATAGGTGTTGAGTTTGTTAAAGGTGACGCAGGGTTGGAGAATATCCACCAGGGCGTAGCCGCGATGTTTTATGGCCGCCTTGAGGATGGCCTGGGTTTCCTCGGGGTTGCCCACATAGGCACGGGCGACAAAGGAGGCATTGAGGGCAATGGCCACGGTAAGCGGGTTGAAGGGTTCGGCGAGAACGCCATCAACCTGCAGCGGTGTCACAAATCCCTGCCGGCTGGTAGGGGAGGCCTGCCCCTTGGTCAGCCCATAGACCATGTTGTTGTGCACGATGTTGGTGAGATTGGGGTTGCGGCGGATGCAATGGATAAAATGGTTCCCCCCTTCGCCATACATATCGCCGTCACCGCTTTCGGCGATCACGGTCAGCCGCGGATTGCTCGCCTTAATGGCTGTGGCCGGAGGCAAGGCGCGCCCATGGAGCCCGTTAAAAAAGTGGGCATTACAGTATTGCGGGATCTTCGCCGCCTGACCAATACCTGAAACCAGAACCGTTTGCTGGGGATCGAGTTGCAATTCTGTCAGGGTCTCGCCCAGTATTTTGAGGATGCCATGGTTGCCGCAGCCGGGGCACCAGGCAATATCACAGTCGCGTTTAATCCAGGTATGCGGACTCATTTATTCACCTCCTTTTGCAGTCGATCGATAATTTCATCGACACTGAAAGCCAGCCCATTGTACTTCAACCATTGATCGGCGATGACGCATCCGGTTTCCGCACGCAACAGCCGGGCAAACTGGCCGGTGGCATTATTTTCCACTACAATAATTCGTTCGGCCCGTTGCAGGTATGCTTCGGTCTCCTCAGGGAGCGGATAGACCTGAATGCAGTGGAGGAAGGCCGTCTCAAGGGGGGCAACCCGATCAAGCGCTTCCCTGATCGCCGGTCCGGTTGACCCCCAGCCGACGAGCAGGCATCGATATTTGTCCGGACCGTATAGCCGTGGAGGAATGGCAAAGGTCGTCCGCAACAACTCGGCCTTGGCCATGCGTTTGATATCCATGGCGAAATGAGATATCGTCAACAATATCCCGAAGACGAATAATGCCTTAAAAATTTTGGGAAATGATGCTCCAGAGATAGCAGGACACGCTACGGGCAATCAAAAGAACAAGCCGAGCGGCAGAGATGAGCCTCTGCACTCGGCTGTGAGACGTGTTGCTACAGGTTGACGGACAACCTCAAAGAGCACACATTAAAAATGCGTTGCCAGCAATAGCGAAAATAGATTTAAGCAGAAAAAAAAGTTTAGACATAGCCTTTGCCCTGACAGGTTGGGCAGGGCGTATCGGGGGTACAGACCTGGCCGGAGCAGTTTGCATCCGCGGTACATTCTTGCTGTTCCGGTGTTTTAATGCCCTCCCATTCTGGACTTGTCTCACAAACACCATCGATCACTTTTTTTCCCATACAGGTCGGACAGACTGTTTTTCCGGCTTCTTGCGTACTCATGGTCTTCTCCTTGGAATGATGGTTTATTAGCGGGTTAATCTTGATCTCATAATGTGATGGACTTCATACGAACCCATCACATCCTCAACATTAAAATTACTCGTAACCTCTTTCAGAAAGAAGTCAACGCCTCAAACGGAATTGGTCCATGATAAAAATAGACCGTCTCCTTCGATAAAGGGGCGGTCTTTTCCATCCTGCGGATGCCCAGTTTAAAACTGTTTCCCCTCAAGGTTGTTCTTCAACTGAGCGATTTCAAGTCCCAGAGCGATGCATTGTTTGCCGTCCATGCAGGGGTCTGCATCCATGGTTTCCAGGAAATGATCTAAGGAGTGGATGCCTTTTTCCATGTGGACCATCCATGCCTTTTCCGGTTCATTATACGAGACGGTGATGTCTTTGCCGCATTCACCGATATTGGGATACAGTGCCGTTATCCGTTGGCAAAGCTCGTGTTCGCTATAATTCGACATCTTGAGCCTCCTTGGGTAGTATTTTTACCAATGACGCAACAGGTTTAACAATAAGGTTCCATGAAGAAATGGGATCCATCCATGCTGATAAAATGGACGCCGTCCTGTTTGGGTAATCCGGCTATCTTCCAGGCTTTTTCTGGGTTCACAAATTGCTCTTGCACACATTTTTTGGTTTGATGCGCGATTCGACAGATATTATCCAAAATCGGGAAGACCTGGAATTTAAGGTAATATTCCCGAAGTTCCCGGATTATCTCCAATTGGCTTTTCGAAAGAGACATAATGCCTTCCTCCCGGGCCAATGCTAAAGCAACATCCTCATTCCACGTTTCCGAATTAACGAGGTACCCCTTGTCGTCGACGTGTATTTTTTTCCCTTTGCAGTTCAGTGTCGTCATTATTCGCCTCCTCTCGGGGGGTGGAGCAGTCATTTATAATCAGGAATTCGCCACGGCTGCATTCGTCACGTTTTCCGAACATGTTTTAATGATAATCATTACTCTTGCTTTTGCTAGGTGTGTTTTCCTGTTTTGGCTGTTTTGGGAAGGACTCTCATTAAGAGCCGTTCATCAATTCCGTGCTCAGGTATCGCTCGCCGGTATCCGGGAGAATGACCACGATCCGTTTTCCCTGCCATTCCGGTCTGGCGGCAATCCGCAGAGCCCCGGCCAGGGCTGCGCCGCTGGAGATGCCGCAGAGAATACCTTCTTGTCGAGCCACATTTTGGGCCTGATGAATGGCTTCGTCGTTCTCCACGGTGACGATTTCGTCGATCAGCGAGCGGTCCAATACCTCGGGAATAAAACCGGCACCGATCCCCTGAATTTTGTGGGTTCCGGGTTTGCCGCCGGACAGCACCGGGGAAGCCGCAGGCTCGATTGCGATCACTTTGAGGGCCGGGTTCCGTTCCTTGAGAAATTCACCCGCACCGGTGAGGGTACCGCCTGTGCCCACTCCGGCGACAAACGCATCGATATTGCCCCCGGTTTGTTGCCATATTTCGGGCCCGGTGGTTCGCCGATGCATGGCCGGATTGGAAGGGTTGGTGAATTGATTGGGCATCCAGGATCCCGGCGTCTGTTGCTGTAATTCCATGGCCTTGGCGATCGCGCCGTTCATGCCCTCGGCCGCGGGTGTCAGCACCAGGCGGGCACCGAGGTGGTTCAGCAGTTTGCGTCGTTCAAGACTCATGCTTTCCGGCATGGTCAGGACCAAGCGATACCCCCGGCTGGCGCAGACAAAGGCCAAGCCGATACCGGTATTGCCGCTGGTCGGTTCGACCAGGGTTGCGCCCGGTTGGATGAGGCCTGCCTGTTCGGCATCATTGACCATGGCCACAGCCAAGCGGTCCTTGATGCTGCCCAGCGGATTCATGGACTCGATCTTGGCGAAAATATCCGCTCCCACCGCTTTGTCGAAGCGTTGCAGACGGACAAGCGGGGTTCTGCCGATGGCATCAGTGAGATCGTTATAAGCAATTGTGGTCATATCTTTCCTCCCGGCTCCTGACCGATATAAACTAATTTTGGTTGTTCCAGCATCACGCGGGTGTCAGGGCCGATCGATTCGGTCAGCCAGACATTGCCGCCGATAATCGAGCGGGCGCCCACCACGGTTTCACCGCCGAGGATGGTGGCATTGGCATAGATAATGACATCGTCCTCAATGGTGGGATGGCGCTTGACATTGCGCAACCGTTTACCTGCATCCCAGGGCAGCGACAGGGCGCCAAGGGTGACGCCTTGATAAAGCCGGACCCGGTCGCCGATGGTAGTGGTGGCGCCGATCACCACTCCGGAGCCATGATCGATAAAAAAACGGGACCCTATGGTCGCCTCGGGGTTGATGTCGATGGCGGTGCGATGGTAGGCATGTTCGCTCATGATGCGCGGAATAAGCGGCACCTGTAACTCCATGATCCTGTGGGCCAGACGATAGATCATGATGGCGAACAGTCCGGGATAGCTGAAGATAACTTCGTCGGAGTTTGCTGCGGCCGGATCGCCGGTGAGAGTGGCCTCAATATCCGATTCCAGCAGATTGCGGATCTCCGGCAGGCTGTCGATGAAGGCAGCGGCGATTTCATAGCTGCGTTCACCGCAGCGGGTGCACTCCTGGCTGTGGCGGAAGCAGTCGTGGCGGATGGCGGAACTGATCTGACTGGCCAAGTTCTCGTAGAACAGGCTGACCTGTTGGCCCAGATGATATTCCAGGTTTTCGGGGCGAAGAATCACCGGTGAGAAAAATCCGGGGAAAAGGATGCACTGCAGTTGTTCGATCAGGTCGATTACTTCGCTTTTTGAGGGGATGGGAACCGGTTCGATATGGCTGGCCCAGCGACCGCTCTTGAATCCCTGGCTTAAGCTTTCCACCACCGCAGGAATCGGGTTGCGCACGGTGTTGGTTGATACCGACTCGCTGCGGCAGGAGCCGGCAGGCATTATTTTTTGTCCCATACTGAGTTCTTCCTGAACATATTGGTTCATAACATCCTTTCCAGCATCATGATGCCATAGGTCGCCCGGAGGTTTTTCAAAGAGCGGACAATGGTGCCTTTATAATCGTGGTGATGGGTATTGATGGCGATCTCCCGAACCGTTCGAACCCCGAACATCCGTAGGAACCGCTTGAAATCTTTAATGGAAATTATGCGGATATTAGGAGTATCGTACCATTCGTAGGGCAACTGGTCGGTCACCGGGGCCATGCCGGTGCATAAAATCTGCAGTCGGGCCGACCAGTGGGCAAAGTTGGGGAAACTGACAATCACCCGTTTGCCGATGGACAGCAGGTCAATGAGCAGCTCCTTGGGGTCATGGATCTGCTGCAGCGTTTGACTCAGTAGGATCACATCGAATCGTCCTACCGGATAATCACAGACCTCTTTGCGGAAATCCCCCTGGAGTACGGTCAGGCCCCGTTCAATACAACGGGCCACCTTTTCTTCGGAAAATTCAATACCGGTGCCGTTCACCTGCTTGTGTTTTTTGAGATACTCGAGGAGATCGCCATTGCCGCAGCCCAGATCCAGCACCCGTGATCCCGGTTCGATCCAGGATGCAATGATCTGCAGGTCAAAGCGCATATTTTCCAGTTCTTCGTTATACACAGTGTTCCTTGTAGACTCTATCGAGAAAACCACTGATCAGGCCGTCCAGCCGTTTGTTCGGAATCAGGAAGGCATCGTGGCCAAATTGGGCTTCGATTTCGCAAAAACTGACATCGCTGCCGTTTTTTTTCAGTGCGGAAACGATGCCCCGTGACTGATAGGTAGGGTAAAGCCAGTCCGAGGTGAAAGAAATTACGAGAAAGGAGACCGCAGCCAGGGTTTCGTTAATCAGCAGGCTGCTGCCGCCACGCTCCAAATCAAAATAGTCGGCTGCCTTGGTGATGTACAAGAGCGAATTCGCGTCAAACCGGGTGACAAATTTTTTCCCTTGGTGGTGAAGGTAGCTTTCCACCTGAAAATCGCCGGTAAAATCAAAGGACAAGGCGCTCCGGTGCAGACGTCTGCCGAATTTCTCACGCATTGATTCGTCGGAGAGATAGGTGACATGCCCGATCATCCGCGCCACCGCTAAACCGTGCGAGGGGCCGGAGCCGTCGTAATAATCGCCGTTATTCCAGGCCGGATCGGCCATGATCGCCTGCCGGGCGACCTCGTTAAAGGCGATGGCCTGGGCGGAATGGCGGGTGGTGGTAGCCAGCGGGATGGCGGAAATCACCATCTCCGGAAAGTCCGCGCACCAGCGCAGCACCTGCATGCCGCCCACTGAACCGCCGATGAGCGCCATCAGTTTTTTTATACCCAGATGCTCAATTAGCTGCTTCTGGGCCTGGACCATATCTTTGAGGGTTACCATAGGAAAAGAGAGGCCGTAGGGTTTGCCGGTCTTCGGGTAAATCGATGAGGGCCCGGTGGAGCCGGCGCAACCGCCGAGGATATTGGAGCAGATAACGAAATAGCGATTGGTGTCGATGGGCTTTCCGGGCCCGACCATGTTATCCCACCAGCCGGGACGTTCGTCGTCTTGATGGAGATAGCCCGCAACATGCGAATCGCCGGAAAAGGCGTGGAGGATAAGAATGGCGTTGGAGCGGGCGGCATTGAGTTCGCCCAGGGTTTCAAAGGCCAAGGTAATCGGCCCCAGGCGGGCACCGCAATCCAAAACCATTTCGTTTGGGGAATGGGCGAAGGTGAAAAATTTTTTTTCAACAAGAGGTGATTTGGGAGCAATCCCGTCAGCGTTGGACATGATGGGCCTCACTGTGTATTATCGGTTCGGCCTTGCAGATGATCCGGCGAGATGCGGCACAGGCAAGATGTAAAAAATCGATTCATGGCTGAGATATAAGCACCGGCAGAGGGCGACGCTATAAGAAAATGGCCATCTTCCGGCTTCAACGATCTTCTGCCGGGGTTCTCGGGGCGAGGCCTTCCTGCCGGCCTGCATTTGCAGAAGATGCACCGGGTCGGATCGTCCACGGTCGTAAGGGGATATTCCCAGCGATTGGGCAAATTTTTTTACCGGATGCCGGGAAAGCATTTTCTGTTGATTGCAAATCAACTCTTCAGGAGTTATGTTTTTTGCAAAGGGACCTGAGTTGCAAGATCGCCGACAGGCCCGGCATGTTTTTCACCAATCAACCATTGAGGAGGATATTTATGTCACATGCATGTCGACAAATAGAACTGGGGAGAAACGGATCCGTTCCTGAATCAATGGTGAAATGGGAAGGAAGTCCCATTCCTGCACCGTATATATATTATCGAACCTCCTCCACGGCAGCTTTTGCGGAAATTTGCGCTCCTGAAGATATCCTCGAGAGTATTTGGGATGATGTGGTTGCTTGTTCGAAGAAGGTTGTCGAATCCATTGGCGTTTTAGCGATTATCGAAGATCCGGAGGCAAACCTCGGAGTCTTTGAGTCCGCTTTCAAGTCTTGCCTTGTGGCAAAAATCGGAGGACATGCCGAAAGGATTCAGGTGTCACTGAGTGTACGCCAACAACCTGATAAGGATTGGCATCGCTAAGAAGTCCGTATTTTTTTTTAAAGCGGTGGTGCGTTGAGTTTGCCTGCTCAATGCCCTTTTTTCTTCATCCCTGTCTGCCGGATTGTGCGGATAGCAAAGCAGAAAGGGCCGGGTCTCAGGAAAATCGCTTGTTCCAGCGCTTCCAGTCCATCTCTCAAGAGGTGCCGTTCAATCTGAGCGGCACCTTCATCGCCTCAGGGGGGGGATGCTTATCCGCCGCCCACAGAGGGATGATGTCACAGTAAGGGATTAGTCGTCCCTTTCGCGTGGCGGGATGCCTCCAGGTGCTTGTCCCTAACCTGTCCCTGCCGCCTGCGTAACCTCAAGTTTTTGTTAAAAAAGATCCACATTGTCGCCGAATTCAGTGTCAGCATCTGTGTCCTGCGAGGTCTCGGATATCGGAGCTTGGGGCGTTGCTATGCTCATCCCGTGTTTCCCGGCAATGTTTTCATGGATCCGCCGTTCACTCTCCATCGTATATCGTTGAGCCAGAAGACGAAGATCTTCCTTAAAGGCGGCGCTGGCCGGATACAAGGCGCGTGATTCCCGGGAAATCCGTTGGAAGTTCTGCACAACCTCAGCTGCGAGTGTCTTCGCCCGTTCATGTACATCAATGCCCCCCGCAAGTTCCTCAATCTCCCCGGTCAGCGATTCGACCTGGGTATGAATCTGCGGGAGCAAGGCGAGCAGCTCCGACCTCATCTCTTCCAGGAACCGCAGGGTAATGCTTAATTCCTCCTTCATGCCGGAGAGCCTGGTGCCGAGGGTTTCTTCGTTGCTGCTCGCCTCGGCGGCAAGAACCTTTGTGGCGGAATGAACATCGACCAGGGTTGCGGTGATTTTGTCCGCACTTTGCACCGCATGATGAGAGAGTTGCCCGATTTCCTCGGACAGGGCACTCAATGCTGCCCCGTTTTTATCGGTATAAGCCGCTTTTATTCGAGAGTTCAGGGCTATTTGAATAATCTCATGGCCAATATCTTCAATGTCGGCAACGAAAAGGGTGATTTCTTCGACCGTAGAGGTCACTACTTTCGTCAGTTCGGCGAGTTCGTTATTGGTGTCTGCGCAGGAACCCAACAGATCGGCTATCGAAGACATTTCTTCACTGACATCGTCAACAAACGAGGTGCCGGATGCATTGCCGGCCTCTGTTTGGCTCAAGATATCCTGCCTCATTCGTTTCTGGCGAGAGCTGATATCACGTAAATTTGTCACGATAGAACTCACCGCCAAATGAAATTCCGCAGAGGCACATTGGAGCTGTGCCTCCTGAATCTCGCAGATGTCGCCGGCTTTGCTTATTAATTCCTGGTAGCCGGGATTCGTCCCGGCAGGGCTTTCGATCTTTGTTTCTCCGGTTGGGAAAGGAACTTCTTCCAGCGCTGCAATGACATGCTCCACCTGCTGGCGATACATATCGTGAATTTGCATGGACTGGACAATGTCACTGATACTGTTTGAACTTTCCTCCGAGAGGGTGGCAATTTTTTCGCCAAGCCGGAAAAAACGTTCATTGACGCTTTGGAGCCCGGAGAGACTTGCGGCGGTGTCGCTCATGACTGACCGTATTTGGGTATCCTGGTTTGATTTTGCAGCGTGGATATCGGCAATATTTTTGGCAATCACGGCGGACAACCGCTGGCGATGATCTTGAACAGTGGTCACTTTTTCTTTTATCTGCCCGGAGAGCTTTTTAATATCCTGTGCCAGGTTGAGGAATTCACCTTCCATTTCCCCTGAGTAGGTGCTCTCGATTTTGATCGACACTTCCAAAATATACAGATTTTTGCTCATCCTCTTAAACCCTGCCAGCGGCTGAATAATCTGCTGGAGCAGGGTTTTCACCGTGTTCAGGGTCGTGCAGCTTTTCAGATTACTTTCCTGCGTCTGTTCCAGGTAGGCCTTCATTTCCTGGAGGATTCGGTGCAGTCTTTCCATCAAAGTTTGGATACGGTCACCAGAGGCCGCGTCGACAAGACGTTGGGCGGTTTCGGAAAGCGCAAGCGAACGCTGATGGATTTCCTGCAGTCGACTGCCGATCTGTAAAAAATCGTGTTCACTGGATCCGGTCAGCCGGTTCAGGGCAGCAAGAGAGGCTGAGAGTATGGCGGCCCAGGCATCTGGGGAAGGGGACATCGGTATACTGTTTCTGCTGGAAGGAAGTGAAGGCATAGGTAGAGCTCGTCTCAGGCGTTATAAGAAAAAGGCGTCGCTCGATTTCCACAACGGAGGGGAAGGATCTCTCAGGTACAGGGCAGGGCGAGAGGATCCTCTCTTCGGATTGAGGATATCGTTGCAGCTGTATGAGCAATGATACTACACTCAAACCTTTTGGTACATGGTTGAACCGATCATTTTTAAATCAATATCAATACAGGTCCATGTATCGGGATGACCGAAAAACGTGCCGGCGAATAGACCCCCTGCCGCTAGGCGTCATTATTTTCTTTTCGTTATCGCCTTTTGTATGCCTTTCGGGACCCTATGAAGCCGCATTCCCTTGCATATCGTTCAGGTCGTTTTCGGAAAAGACCTTGTCGATATCCAGGATCATGACAAAATTGTTTTCCACCTTGCCCATTCCTTTGATGAATTTCGTGTTCAGCCTGGTACCGAGCTGAGGCGGCGGTTCAATCTGCTCCGGTTCCATTTCCACCACTTCCTGCACTGAATCGGCAAGGATGCCGAGCACAAGGGGCTCTTCGTTCAGGTTGACCTCAACCACGACAATGCAAGTGTTGACGGTCTGCTCCGAGCATTGCAGGCCGAAATTGAGGCGGAGATCGATGACCGGGACCACGCTTCCGCGCAGATTGATGACACCCCGCATGAAATCCGGGGTCTGCGGGATCTTGGTAATGGCGGTCAATTCCAGAATCTCCCGGACTTTGGCGACATCAAAGGCAAAGATTTCTTCCGCCAGTTTAAAAGTCAGATACTGCACCGTTTCAGCTATTCCTGCTACACTCATTTTTTTCTCCTGAAGGGCTTTTGGGTTCAGGCCGCAGAGCTCGGAACCGCAGTCTGCGGGATCCTGCTCTCCAGCCTGATGGCTTGCCGTCGGCATTAGAATTTTTCGAATTCTTCGTCAAGAGAATCCGCACCCTGCATCCCCATGTTCAGGTGTATCCCGCTGTCAAAGGTTCCGGTTCTGATTGATTTCTCCGTTTTCACCGGCCCGTTTTTATGCACAGCTGCGGTTTGCGACAAGGGGATATGTCCGACCGCCAGCTGTTTTTTTGCACCAGGTTGCCGAATCTTGATTGTGCCTTGTTGCCGACCCGTCTCCAAGGTGAAAAAGGCAATGGTTGCCTTGAGTTGTTCGGCCTGACTGGAAAGCTCTTCCGTGGTAGATGCCATTTCCTCGGCAGCTCCGGCGTTTTGCTGGATGACCTGGTCAAGCTGCTGGATGGCTTGGTTGATCTGATCGGCGCCGGTGTCTTGTTCTTTGCTTGAAGCATTGATTTCCTGCACGAGTTCCGCGGTTTTCTGGATGTCCGGCAGCATTTTGCTGAGCATGTCGCCGGCCTGCTCGGCAATGGCGACGCTGGAGGTGGACAACTGGCTGATTTCGCCGGCAGCCGATTGACTGCGCTCGGCCAATTTCCGTACCTCGGAGGCAACCACGGCAAACCCTTTGCCGTGTTCACCGGCGCGGGCGGCTTCAATGGCGGCATTCAGGGCCAGGAGGTTGGTCTGGCGGGCGATTTCCTCGATAATGGAGATTTTGGTGGCGATTTGTTTCATGGCGGAAACGGTGTCGGTCACGGCTTTGCCGCCTTCCTGAGCATCGGTGGCACTCTTGACGGCAATCTTTTCCGTCTGCATGGCATTGTCGGTATTCTGCCGGATATTGGAGGCCATTTCTTCCATGCTGGAGGAGATCTCTTCGGCGCTGGCTGCCTGTTCGGTCGCCCCCTGCGACATCTGCTGGGCCGTGGACGACATTTCCTGGGAGCCGGTGGAGACGTTGTCGGCCGCTGCCTGAACCTCGGTGACAACTTCCCGCAACTTGGTGACCATGTCGGCCAGCGATTCCATCAACTCGTCATTGTCGCTACGTTTTTGCAGTTGCACCATCAGATTGCCCTGGGCCACCTGCTTGGCGTTGGCGGTGATGCCGTTGAAGGCTCCAACCATTTTCTTCATGGCGGCCATGACACTGAGATCGTCGCCTGCCGCCAGAACGATTTCGGAGGAGAGATCGCCAACCGCGACTTTGTTGACAATGTCTTCCACCTGTTGGGGATCGCCGCCCAATTGCCGCAGGACGATACGAGCAATGAAAAGGCCCGATCCGATGGCGAAAAGCGTGCCAAATAGGGTAAAAATGATCATGATTGTTGTCGTGTTTTTGGCCAGATCGGCATTGTCCTCGGAGGTCTGGTTGCCAATTTTTACCTTTGCGGTAAACATCCAGTTAATCTGTTCCTGAATGGCGAGTCGCTCCTTTTCCATTTCTCCTTTCCACAATGCCCAGGCCTCTGTTTTTTGTTCGGATTCGATGAACCCCGCGTATTTCTTGGCCTCGTCATTAAAACGATCCATCGCCTTATCGAGCTCGCTCATCCGCCTCTTGCCTTCTTCGGTGAGAAGCGTTTTTCCGTAACTGGCCAGCAGTTTGGCGACATCGCTTTCCAATGCGGCGACTCGGTCGTCGGTTTTTTTCTTCGCGTCGGCGGTGTCGGTCATTATTCGTTCAGCCAGATTGCAGCGCAAGCGCTGGAAAGCTATGCCCGCTTCCCCGATTTCCCCGAGAGGAACCGTGATTTTTTCAAAAAGCGTGGAGTCGGCTTGGGCAATTTTTTTCATCCCATAAATACCAAGGCCGCCAATGAGGCTTGCAATGATGGCAACCATGATAAAGCCAGCCAGTAATTTTCCTTTTAACGTCATGTTATAGAACCAGTGCATATTATTTCCTCCGTGATGTGTTGTGAGTGGGAATATCTGAAAAATAATCTGTGGGCAAATCGTGCTGCATCGCGACAATGACGTTCTGCTCGATCGTAGGTCGCTCGCCGGGGATGCCGAACTGTTCCCGCAGGCTGATGTAGGGAACGAGGTGATCCCGAATCCGGGCCAGGTGACGACCGTGAGCTGCCTGAATATCAGCGCGCGACAACTCCACGCATTCTTCCACACTCGTCAGCGGCAGGACAAAATGGCTCGCTCCGATTTTGATCAGCAACGTCTCGATAATGGCGAGGGTCAGCGGAATTCTCAGGGTGATGGTTGTCCCCCTGCACGAGTTGGCGAAGTCCGCCGCAAGCTCTCTCCGTGTTGTTTCTCGGCCGCATGGCCTCCGGCGGACGCCTTGAGCAGGCTGTAAATATAGTCACGGGACTTGAGGTTCAGGTCGAGCAGTTCCTTGGTCACTAACAACTTGCCGTTGCGGACAAGATCAAAGACGGTTTCAACCTCATGGGTGAAGGTGGCGATTTCATCGAAGCCGAACATGGAGCCTGAACCCTTGATGGTGTGCATGGCCCTGAACACGCGGTCAATCAGGTCGGTATGGCCTGGAGTTTCTTCAAGATCGAGCAGGGAGGTTTCCAACTCGGCAAGCAGTTTGCCAGCTTCTTCGCGATAGGTGGCAATATGTTCTTTAAACATGGTGGGGTCCTTGGTCCGTCACTGTAGAGAGACGGTGCCGGTCATTCCTGGTGAGCAAGTTTCTCGTCCTGTTAGACTTAACCCAGCATTTTTCTGACCACGGCCACCAATTGCTCAGGACGGAACGGTTTCACAATCCAGCCGCTGGCCCCGGCGGATTTGCCTTCCGCCTTCTTGGATCCCTGGGATTCGGTGGTCAGCATGACAATGGGCACGAATTTATTGCAAGTGCCTGTCCGTACCCCTTTGATCAATCCGATTCCATCCAGTTTGGGCATGTTGAGGTCGGTCAAGAGCAAGTCCACTTTTTTAGCGGAGAGTTTCGAGAGGGCATCCACGCCGTCCACTGCTTCAATGACCTCATAGCCGTTTTGTTTGAGCGCAAAGGTCACCATCTGTCGGACACTGGCTGAATCATCAACCGTCATGATTATTTTTCCCATGTGTTGCTCCCTTTGAATTGAAGAAAACAAGAATTGTGATTGTAGGTACAGGGGTTGAGGTGTTCGGCCCCGGCCGCTGCTGAAAGGGCGAGCAGCACCTGGAGCACCAGGCCCCGGGGTATGAATCGCTTCCCCTTGGTAGCTGCGGATTGACAGCCTGAGCAGAATACCCATACCGATGCTTCGCAGAGCCAGTGCCGATGGAGCAATGAATTGTCAAGGGGAAAGCCAGAATCATGCCAGGCCATGTCCGTTAAGATATATAGTCGAAAATCAGTAGGTTAGCCCTGGGACGAATACGGAGGGGAAGGCGGGGATATGCGATTATCCCAAAAAAAAGGACGTGAGGCGGGGATGGCGGTTCAGCTTGTCTTATTTTTTGGGATCAAGGGGAGGCGACGTGGTTAGAGAATGGAGTTTGAGCAGTCCGTACAGGCGGGAGCGGCTGAGGCCGGAGACGTTGCAGGCGGAAGCAATTTTACCATCGGACTCCTGTATGAGTCGCTGGAGATATTGTTTTTCCACATCATGGCAGAGGAGGCGACGAAATTCTTTGAAGGTCGGCAGAACAGGCGGCAAACTTCTTTGCGGCACCGGGGGGGCAGGCAACGGAGCTGTGTGGACCTGTTCATGCCGTTGGGAAATGGAGGTACGGATGTGATGCAGGCGAATGTCCGCCGGCAAATGAATAGGGTAGAGCACCGGGTTGTTCGGATCGGAAATGATTGCCTTCTCCAGGCTGTTTTCCATCTCACGGACATTGCCTGGCCAGGGGTAGGTAACCAGCATCTCGAGTGTTTCCGGGAGAATGCCTTTTATCGGCAGCCGGTTTCGTCGGCAGATGGAAAAAACATACCGCATGGCAAGGGAATCAATATCCTTTTCCCGCTCCCGTAAGGGGGGGAGGTGGATATTAAAGGTATTCAGTCGGTAATAGAGATCGCTGCGGAAGGTTCCTTGGGCAACCATCTCGGAGAGATTCCGGTTGGTGGCGGCAATGAGCCTGAAATCGCTTTTGTGCTCAGTGCCTTTTCCCACCGGACGATACATTTTTTCCTGGAGCACCCGGAGAAAGTTTTTTTGGGTCTCAAGGGGAAGTTCTCCCGCCTCGTCGAGGAAAAGAGTGCCGCCGTCCGCCTGCTCGATCAATCCCTTTTGGTCACTGTTGGCCCCGGTGAAAGCCCCTTTGACATGACCAAAGAGAAGGCTTTCCACCAGATTTTCGGGTAGGCTGGCGCAGTCCACCACTATAAACGGCTTTTTATTCCGCAGGCTGTTGGCGTGAATGGCCCTGGCAAACAGCTCCTTGCCGGTTCCGGTCTCGCCGGTGATCAACACCCCTATATCCGTTTCCGCGCAATGCGCGACCTGATCCAGGCAGGCGCATATGGCTGTGCTCTTGCCAATGATCTCATCATGTTTGAGATTGATATGCGAAGAGCGTTGCATTTTTTTGCTATGGTATTCCATAGCCCGCTGCACCTGGAGGAGCACTTCCTGCCGGGAGATCGGCTTTTGCAGATAATCCCATGCACCGTTTTTGATGGCAAGCTCCGCACCATCTTTTTCATCGCTTCCGGTAATGATGATAACTTCTGGAGAAGAGGGTAGGCCTTGGATAAAAGGGAGCATTTCCAGGCCATTGCCATCAGGCAGCTGCACATCAAGGCAGACCAGGTCCACCGGTCCGTTTGCCAGCAGACTTTTCCCTTCCTCTATGCTTCCGGCACCGGCAACACTGTGTTCCAATGATTTGCAATGGGAGGCGAGGAGAGTGCGGATCATCGCATCATCATCAATAATAATCACATTTCCCATGGGATCGTATGCTCCTGCTCAGACGGAAATTCCTGAGTATATTGTTCACCGATTTTCGCAAACGCTCAATGGGCGGGAAAAGAATACCCTGCCGGCCGTGGTGAGCGGAGAAACGCTCCCGCGTTCAGGCAGGGCACACTTTCAGGGAAGGGCGATATCTCTTAATCCCGGGTCAGCTGCCGATAGCGGATACGGTGGGGTTGGTCGGCATCGGACCCTTTGCGGGTTTTATAATCACGTTGGTAGTCGGAATAATTTCCCTCAAACCAGACCACCTCGGAATTGCCCTCAAAGGCCATGATGTGAGTGGCGATGCGGTCAAGGAACCAGCGGTCATGGCTGATGACCACGGCGCAGCCGGCGAAATTCTCCAGGGCCTCTTCCAGGGCGCGCATGGTATTGACATCGAGATCGTTGGTCGGTTCGTCGAGGAGCAGCACATTGCCGCCGTCCTTGAGCATGCGGGCGAGATGCACCCGGTTACGTTGGCCGCCTGAGATCTCGCCGACCTTCTGCTGCTGATCGCTGCCGCTGAAGTTGAACTTGGCGACATAGGCGCGGGCATTCACCTCGCGGGTACCGAGCCAGACCGTCTCCTGGCCCTCGGAGATGACCTGGAAGATGGTCTGTTGGGGATCAAGGCTGTCGCGGGATTGATCGACATAGGAGAGCTTGACCGTCTCGCCGACGCGGATGGTGCCGGAATCAGGCTGATCCTGGCCGGTGATCATCCGGAACAGGGTGGTCTTGCCGGCGCCGTTGGGGCCGACTATGCCGACAATACCGCCGGGCGGCAGGGAAAAACTGAGGTTGTCCATCAACAGTCGCCCATCAAAGGCCTTGCTCAGACCCTCGGCCTCAATGACCAGCTTGCCCAGACGCGGTCCCGGCGGAATGTACATCTCCAGCTCGCCAGCCGCTTTTTCGCTTTGCTGATTGACCAGATCCTCATAGGCGGTGATTCGCGCCTTGGATTTAGATCGTCGGCCCTTGGGGCTCATCCGGATCCACTCCAGCTCGCGCTGCAGGGTCCGTTGCCGTTCGCTTTCCTTTTTTTCCTCCAGGGCCAGGCGTTTCTGTTTCTGTTCCAGCCAGGAGGAGTAGTTGCCCTTCCACGGGATGCCCAGACCGCGGTCAAGCTCCAGAATCCAACCGGCGACATTGTCGAGGAAATAGCGGTCATGGGTGACGGCGATGACCGTGCCCGCATACTGCTGCAGGTGCTGCTCCAACCAGGAGACCGATTCCGCATCCAAATGGTTGGTCGGCTCGTCGAGCAGGAGAATGTCGGGATTTTTCAAAAGGATGCGGCACAAGGCCACCCGTCTTTTTTCGCCGCCTGAAAGCACACCGGTTTTCATCTCCGGGGGCGGGCAACGCAGGGCCTCCATGGCCATGTCCAGGCGCGAGTCCAGGTTCCAGGCATCGGTGGCATCCAATTTGTCCTGAACTTGAGCCTGGCGGTCAAGCAGCTTCTCCATGGCGGCGTCATCCATGGGCTCGGCAAACTGTTCGTTGATTGTATTGAATTCGTTCAACAAATCAACCGTGATCTGCGCCCCTTCCTCGACGATCTCCCGCACGGTTTTTTCCGGATCGAGCGTTGGCTCCTGGGGCAGGTAATCAATGGTAAATCCTTCCGAGAGGATGGTTTTGCCGTCGTATTCCTTATCCAGCCCGGCAAGGATGCGCAGCAGAGAACTTTTTCCCGAGCCGTTGAGGCCCAGCACCCCAATCTTGGCTCCATAAAAATAGGACAGGGAAATATCTTTCAACACCTGCTTTTGATTATATTTTTTGCTGACTTTGATCATCGAATAGATGATCTTGTTCGGTTCAATGGCCATAGTGTTTTTTCATCCTTTCTGCTGATAAACGTAAAATAAGAAAATCCTCACCGCTCTCACGGAGGGTACCATCCCCTGTATCTTGTTGTCGATTCCGATCGGCAGACGGGACAACGAACCCGCATCAGCGACCTGTGTTATTCTACACCTCATGCCGGCTGTGGGCAATTCTTGCGACGTCACGGAAGCCGAAGACTTCAGGGCCAGTTCGGACATCAGTTTGTCCTCGCCTTGTCTGCTTTTCTCTTGAAAATAAGGAGGGCTGAAAAAGGCGCAAGACAAACACCTTGAGAGAAGTGCGAGAAATTTTGGAGTGATGGCATGCCGAGCAGTTGCAACGGCCTGAAATGAGGTCGTGTTGCCCACCCCGAATAACCGGGTTGCTTTTTCTTCGCCCTAACGATGGCAGAGGTTGATGGGGTTGTCAAGGGATGTTGTTTTCTCTTGCATTCTTGCAGTGCTCCTGTTTTTCTTGCGGAAACGATAATGCCCGGAGACGAGGACTCAGATGAAGGGCCCTCTCTCCGGGCACCGGCGGTAAACTCTTGTGGAGTGTGCAAATGGCTCAATTTTTACAATTTGTTTTGGTGATGTTCCTTCTGGTCAACGTATCCGGCTGCGGTGTCAAGAAAC
Source organism: uncultured Desulfobulbus sp. (assembly GCA_963666685.2). Taxonomy (GTDB): domain Bacteria; phylum Desulfobacterota; class Desulfobulbia; order Desulfobulbales; family Desulfobulbaceae; genus Desulfobulbus. The sequence continues at coordinate 2,841,618 of CAXXHZ010000003.1, read as the reverse complement.
TCGTCGGCTTGGATGACGAGGGCGTTTTCGGTTTCGGCGGCCCGGATCAGACCCTTTACAAAGGTCCGACCTATCCTCCTACCAGTCAAATAGCTACCGCCTTCCAACCAGCCCAGGTTCCCCAATCCTGCAGGGTTTTTGCCGATACGCTGGTCCGGTTGCCTGCAAATATTTCGGGCAAGGATATTGAAAAAACGATTTTTGCCGAGGCCGGCAAGAGAGGAGCGGACCTGGTGCTTATCGGTCAAAGTCGTCAGAGTGAGGACGACGAGGGGGTGCGCTTCCTGTACTATGGACCTGAAAAGGAATATCTTTGTTCCGAGCAATGCGGGGGGGGGCAGTATGGATACGCCCTCTGGGAAAAACAGGGGGACTGGGTTAATATCGGCTACAAGGAATGGGGCAAAACCGAATTCTCTTCTGAGGCACCCCTTGTCATGCAGGTTTCCATGCTCCGGTGCCGGTAATGGGGTGCTGCTTTTGATGATGCGCAATCGGGGCGTTCGAGAATTCGTCTGATTAACAATCCGGCTCGGATTGAATGATTTTCTCTGCAAGAACAGCGAAGGAAAAGGCGTACCCAAATATTTGGGTACGCCTTTTTTTCGGTCTTTTCTGTCAGGCGGAAGAACGTCAATGTAGGGTCTGTCAACAAACAACTTTTTCTTCTCCCCCCCCCTTTTTGAGACAAAAGAACCGTCTCACGGCATCATCGCGCTTTCCTCCTGCTCCCTACTCCCCATTGTTTTCTCCGCGATTCTGTCTTTGGAGTGATCCTTGGCCACCAGCATATAGATGGAGGGGATGACGAACAGGGTAAACAGGGAGCCGATCGCCATGCCGCCCACCAGCACCAGACCGATGGAGTTTCGGGCGGCGGCACCGGCACCGGTGACCAACGTCAGTGGGAAATGACCGGCAATGGTTGCACCGGTGGTCATCAGGATCGGTCGCAGCCGGGTCATCGCGGCTTCCATAACCGCCTCCCGCTTGCCGAGACCTTTTAATTGCAGCTTGTTGGCAAACTCGACAATCAGAATACCGTTTTTCGAGACGAGGCCGACCAGGGTGACGAGGCCGACCTGGGAATAGATATTAAGGCTTGTGGTCCATCCCTCGGTCCAGAAGGGAACACTGGGGTCGGGCATTTTAAGAAAGGTGAAAATAAGGGCGCCGAACATGGCCAGGGGTACGGATCCGGCCAGGATGACGAAGGGATCGCGGAAGCTGTTGAACTGCGCGGCCAGCACCAGGAAAATAAGGAGAATGGCTAGGGCAAAGGCCTGGATAAAGGAGTCGCCCTCTACCCGCAACTGTCTCGATTCCCCTGTGTAATCGAGGGTATACCCCTGCGGCAGAATCTTCGTTGCCTCATCCTCGAGAAAACGGAGTGCCTCGTCCAGGGGCCGGACGGCAACCCCGCTGATGACGACTGCATTCAGCTGCTGGAAACGATTCAGCGAACGCGGTACCGTGCTGTTTTTGATGGTGGCAATGGTGGAGAGCGGCACCAGTTTTCCGCCCGGGCCGGTAACATGGATATTCTCCAATTGACCGGGATTAAGACGGTCTACCCGCATAATCTGGGGCACAACCTTGTAGCTGCGGCCGGCGATATTGAAGCGGTTGATGTAATTGCCGCCCATCATGGTCGCCATATCCGCGCCGACCTGTTGCAGATTGAGTCCGAGGTCGGCCACCTTGTCGCGGTCGATGACAAGCTCGGACTGGGGTTGGTCGATTTTGACATCAATCAAGGGCGGAAAGGCAAACATTTTGCTTTTAATTGCCGCCAATTGAATTTGTTTCGCAAAGGCGAGGACCTGCTCCGGCTCCGCTGTCGACGCGATGACGAATTCCACCGGAAACTGACCGCCGCCGGGAAGGGCAGGAGGCGTGACCGGAAAAACCTGAATGCCGGGGATACCGTGCAACTTCATCTGGACCTCCGGCATGATCTCGAAAATGGTCCGTTTTCGTTCCTGCCAGGGCTGCACCACCATGCCGCTAAACCCTGAGGAAGGCATGGTGAGCTGAAAGACGAATTTCGTTTCCGGCACACTCAAAAAGGCCTGGTTCACCGCTGCCATGAAATGACGGTTCTGGTCCAGGGTGGAGTTGGCTGCCGAATCGACTATACCGAAAATAACCCCCTGGTCTTCGGTTGGGGCCAATTCCTTGGCCGACATCCTGAACATGGGGATTGCCAAGGCCCCGAGAACGATCCACACCAGGTAGACAGACGGCCGATGGTTGAGGGTGGCACTCAGGCCGCGGCCGTAGGCAAGCCGCAGCCGTTTGAAATCCCGTTCTATTCTGCCGGCCAGCCCGTGCTCGGTCATGCCCGCCTTGAGCAGGCGGGACGACATCATCGGCGACAGGGTCAGGGCCACCACTCCGGAGATGGTGACTGCGCCGGCAAGGGTAAAGGCGAATTCGCGGAACAGCGATCCGGTCAGACCACCCTGGAGCCCGATGGGCATATAGACCGCGGCCAGGGTGATGGTCATGGAAATAATTGGGCTGACCAGTTCGCGCGCACTGAGCAAGGCGGCATCAATGGGCGATTTACCTTCGCTGAGGTGGCGTTCGACGTTTTCCACCACCACAATGGCGTCGTCAACCACCAGTCCCACCGAGAGCACAATCGCCAGCAGGGTCAGGAGGTTGATGGTGAAACCAAAAACCTGCATGAGAAACATCGCCCCGATGAGCGAGAGCGGAATAGTCACCACCGGAATAAGGGCGGAACGAAGGGACCCGAGAAAAAGAAAAATAATAATGACGACAATCAGCAGGGTTTCGCTCAAGGTCTTGACCACCTCGTGGATGGCGTTTTCGATGTAAGCGGTGCCGTCATAGGCAATCCGGCCCTTGAGCCCGTTGGGGAGCTGTTTGCTGATCGCCTCCATTTCCACCCGGACCTGTTTGATCACATCCAGGGAGTTGGCGTTGGGCAGGGGCCAGATCCCCATGAAAACTGCTGTTTGCCCGGAGAACTGGACCTCGGTGTCATAATCTTCGGCGCCGAGGGCCACCTCGCCGATATCCTCAATGCGTACCAGCGCACCATTCTGCTCGCGGATAACCAGCTGTTGGAAATCCTGTACTGAGCGCATATCGGTGTTGGCGGTCAGGTTGACCTCAACCATCGAACCTTTGGTTTTACCGATTGCAGCCAGGAAATTATTGGCTGCCAGGGCCTGGCGCACCTGCGCCGGGCTGACGTTAAAGGCCGCCATACGCGCCGGGTCCAGCCAGATACGCATGGCAAAGGTTCGGGCTCCCAGCACCTCCGCCCGCTGGATGCCCTGGAGAGCGGAGAGTCGGGGCTGGACAACGCGCACCAGGTAATCGGTGATTTCATTCTGTTTAAGAATATCGGAGGTGAAGCTGAGATAGGCTGAGGCAAATTGGCTGTCGGCGGACTCAACGTCGAGGATCGGAATTTCCGCTTCCGGTGGCAGGTCCCCGCGCACCTGATCCACCTTGGAACTGATCTCGGAGAGGGCCTTGATCGTATCGTAGTTGAGCCGCAAGCGGGCGCTGATCGTTGATGTACCCTGGGTGCTTTGCGACTGGATATAATCGATACCGTCGGCGGCGGCAATGGCCCGTTCCAGCGGAGTGGTGATGAAGCCGCGGACCAGATCGGCACTGGCACCCGTATACACGGTGGTGACGGTAACCGTGGCGTTTTCGCTGCGCGGATATTGGCGGATATTCAAATTGCCGACGGCTTGGAGGCCGGCGATGATAATCAGCAGACTGATCACCATCGCCAGTACCGGCCGCTGGATAAAAAGATCGGTAAATTTCATGGGTTAACCGTCCTGGGGCTGAGGCGCCAGCTTGAATTCCGGGGCCAGGGTATTATTGACGACAACACCCATGCCGTTACGCAGCTTGAAGACTCCGGTGCTCACGACTATCTCCTCCGGCTTGAGCCCGGAGAGCACGGCCACAAAATCACCGCGTTTTTCCCCGAGGCGAACGAACTGCTGTCTCACCACCTTTCCGGGTTGGGCGCCTTCTTCCGCTTGAGCCTCGTCAATGATGAATACGGAATCGCTGTAGGGGGCATAGAGGATCGCTGTGGCCGGAAGGGCAAGAACCGGGTTCTGTTTCGGCAGAATGATCGCCACATTGGCAAACATACCGGGCCGCAGGATCTCCTCAGGATTGGAGACGGTTGCCTGCACCCGGATATTGCGGCTGGCGGCATCGACCTCCGGATTGAGGGCGGTGATCTTTCCGGTAACCACTTGAGCAGGCGGCAGGGCATCCGAGGTGATCCGTACGGTAAATCCTTTTTGGATCAGGGGCAACTGCTGTTGGGGCACAAGAAAATTGACGAAGATCGGATCCATCGCCTGCAGGGAGACGATCGCCTCGCTTTCCTTGAGGATCTGGCCGATATTGACCAATCTGATACCGAGGCGGCCGCTGAAGGGAGCGCGGATGGTTTTCTTGGCAATGGTCGCCCGAATGGTGTCGGCCTGGGCCAGGGCCTGCTTGAGCTGGGCCTCGGCGTTGTCGTAATTGGACTCGGGGACAACCTTGGTTGCGAGCATCTTTTTTGAGCGTTCAAAATTGATTTTCGCGAGGGTGACTGCGGCCTCTGCAGACCGCAACTGTGCGCTTTCAGAAGAAATATCCTGCTGCACCAGGAGGTCGCCCGTCTTGACCCGCGTTCCCGGTTCAAAGGCGATGGCAGCTACCTTGCCGGTGAGTTCGGCGGTGATCGTCACGCCCTGCACGGCCTCCAGAGAACCGACAGCCATGATCAGTGATTCCCAGGATTGGTTCTGTGCAGACGCTGCGGTCACGACTGTCGGCGGTATCTTGAGATTTTTCCCCTTGTCGATCATCGCTCGAATCTGCAGGGTTTTGATACCCGCCAAAAGAGCGAAGACTACCACTACCCCTGCCCCACACAAAAGAAGCGTTTTGATTTTCATCCTGGTTCCCCCGGCAAAAGAAAAGCGGCCCGGAAAGGTCACCGGAACCGCCAAATTCGCGATATTGCCAAAATAACACTGCCCGGTTGCGGAAGTCAATAAGATGTGCCGAATCGGCACCCTGCTCGCAAAAGTTTGCCGTTGCTTTACAATTATTCACTGCATCCAGGGAACCGGCCGTTATATAATGCGGGAAGGAAGACTGGCAGGGAGGCCGATCAATTTCAAGACGAAGCTATCAATCCTTGCCATAGGGGTAACGAAGTGAACATAACGCACCGGATCAACAATGAGCAGCAATTGATCGAAATTCAGTTCTCTGGGCATGTGAACGGGGAGAGTGCCCACAAAATCATCCAGCGTGCCATGGTCAAGGTTCATGGCAGTGACTTTCGGGAAGTGGTTCTGGATCTGCAAAAAGTTGTTTTTGAGGATGCAGGTTCGATGTTTCGACTGCATTCCCTGGTACAGGTCTTCAAATCAATCCTTCTGCAGAAGGAGTTGCGGGTCACCATTCTGTTCAAAGTGGAGGATGACGCTCGATGGATGTTTTTGGAGAAGGCCGCAGAGTTTGAGGGTATCAATATGCGATATTTCACCAACCGGAAAGCCGCCTTGCTCGGCGCCAGATTGTTTGCAGTTCAGCCCAAAGTTCATCTCCCCGTCGGTTCACAGAGGCATCGCAAAGAAGCCTGACAGGTCTAATCGATCACCGCAAAGCCCAGAGAGGTGATGGCCTGCCGCACCGTTTCTCGATCAATCCGGCCCTCGAATTGGGCCTCTCCCTTGGCGACATCAATCTCCACCTTGGTGGCGCCCAGGGACTCGAGGGCTTTTTTGGTGGAAGCAGCGCAATGCTGACACTTCATGCCGCGAATCTGTAGTGTTGTCATGGTCTTTCCTCTGGATTTTTTAATTGTGCGGTGGCCATCTTCCCCACCGGACACGGTTTTTCTGTTGCTCTCCTCGTGTTGATGAGATCCGGAGTTGAGCGATCATCTTGAAAGGGTATCCGTACCACCCGGCCTCCGAAAGCCGCGATCTCGGCGGCCCCGGCAATCTTTTCTTCCGGGAGATTGCTGTTTTCGATCAGCACATCCGGCATCAGGGCCGTGATCAGGCGGAGGGGTGTTGCTGCGTCAAAGAGGACGACATAGTCGACGCATCCTAGAGCCGCCAGCACCCGGGCTCGATCGTCGTCACTGTTGAGAGGGCAACTGGCACCCTGCTGGGAGGGTATGGTGCAATCGATCCGGAGTCCCACCACCAGACAATCGGCGGTGCGGCGGGACTGTTCCAGAAAATCGACGTCGTCGGCCCGGAGAATCTGGAAGTCACCGTTGGTAAAGGCGATCCGGCTTCCTTGTCGACGGATCAGTGCCAGTTCCGGGAGGAGGTGATCAAGGCTCCGTATCTTTTGTCTGTCATCAGTCCGCCAGGATCGATTCCCGGCGGGGTAGAAGGTGCGGCGCTGTTCTTCAATCAGGGCGTTGTCAAGCGGACAGCCGATAACTGTTGCCTCGGTTCCGGCTGCCTGCAGAACCCTGCCGTCCGGGCCGATGATCATGGAATGACCGCCCAATTCCATCGTGCCGGTGTGTCCGCAGCTATTTGTCGCCACCACGTACACCTGGTTTTCTATGGCGCGGGCACGGAGCAGGGTTTGCCAGTGATCGAGACGGGACAGGGGCCACTGAGCGGAGACAACGAGGAGACGGCCGCCGGCAAAAACCTGCCGACGCGCGACCTCGGGAAAGCGGAGATCGTAACAGACCATGGCCCCAAAGGCACCGCTTGGGGTCTGCAAGAGCGGGGTGGTCCGGCCGCCCTGGTAAAAGCGGTCTTCCTGCCAGGAGGAAAAAAGATGCTGTTTCGGCAGGCGACCGATCACCCCCTCTGGGCCGACGAGGAAGAGCATATTCAAGGGCAGGCCACCGTCTTCGGGTAAAGCGGTCAGGGTCCCGGCAAGAAAGACCTGATGTCGCGCGGCCATTTGTTGCATGACCTCCAGGATCTCCGGAGTTCGCTGTCCTAACTCGACGGTGCGCGCATAGTCAAAGCCTGTGGCCCACATTTCGGGCAACAGCAGCAAGGTTCCCGAAACGGGCCGGTAGCCGTCGATCAGATCCTCCACCTGTCGGATGTTTTGTTCCGGCTCCCCCATGCTGATGGGGAACTGGACACAGGCGGCAACGGCAAAGGGCAGGGAGTCATGCATCGGTCATGGTCTCCAGCGCCGTTTGTGCCAGTGCCGCCACCGTGGTTTCCAGGAATATCCCTTCCTGGTACAGGGTCAACGAGGCCGTGTCCCCTACCATTTGCTCCAGCACGGGGCGCGCGGCTTGTATTCGGAGCATCCCGGCCGCCAGAGCTGCCAAGCCACGGGTTTCCGCCTCCGGAGCTTCAAGGTACGGAGGGATATCGGCTGCCGCGCCTTTTTCAAGCAACAATTGCGGGCGGCATTGGCTCAGGCGGGCCACGCCCCAGAGGAGTCCGCGCTGCAGCAGCGGATGTTCGATGAAATTGCCGTCCTGGCAGATTTCTTCACCATCTTTCCGCAGGTAGGAGAGCAGCATGTGTACATACTCCTCAGCCAGTCCGGCATGGCAGCACATGATTTCAGCCATGGATTCCGGTGCGCCCCAACCGATCCCTCCGGATTCGTCGTTCAGGCTCCACAGCAGCCGACGCATGATAATTCGCGCCTCTTCCATGTCTTCTCCTGCCAGCCGGGCGACCGCCTCGCCCATGCAGCTGATTGCCCGCCAGCGCACCAGCGGATCTTCCCGGCAGATGGCTGAAAACAGGACGTTGACCACATCCTTTGCGGGAAATTGCTGCAGCTCCGCGAATAGGGCAACAAGGTCCCGGCCGTGCAACAGCGCCAGGACCTTGTGCTTGATCTTCCGACTGCTCATTGCAACCTCCGGGTCGGTTAGGCGGCGGTTGTCGTGGGCATAACAAAGACCCGTTTGCCCAGTTCCGCATCCACCATAAAAAGTCCGGAAGGATTATCCTGGATCAGTTTGAGTTTTTCGACAATCTCGGTGACGCTGGCCTCTTCCTCGACCTGCTCGGAAATAAACCACTGGAGAAAATTATTGGAGGCGTGATCTTTTTCGCTGATCGCCAGGTCCACCAGGTCGTTGATCAGGCTGGTAACATGCTGTTCATGTTTCAGGATAGCCTCAAAGGCGGCCAGCGGCGTTGCCCAGGTGGATTCGGGTTTGGTGATGGCCTCCAGGGTGACCTTGCCGCCGCGCTCATTGACGAAATCATAGAATTTCATGCCGTGCATCATTTCTTCCTGCACCTGCACCCGCATCCAGGAAGAAAAACCTTTGAGGCTGATGGATTGAAAATAGGACTCCATCGACAGGTAGAGATAGGCCGAAAACATTTCGGCATTGATCTGATCGTTCAGCGCTTTCAGCATTTTTTTCTTTAACATGGTGTTCTCCTTTTGGGCCAAACTGTTAAGAATTATATTAATCTTCCTCGGTGAAACGATAAAATTCAGTATAAGCATGACCTTGATGAATTCCAGGATTTCCTGGAAAAATGTTGTTTTTTACGGGTAAACCTGGTTCCTTAATGACCCTATAAAGGAGCAATATATGCAAAAGACCATTCTTATCACCGGTGCCACCTCCGGATTCGGCAAAGCCTGCGCTGAACGTTTCGGCCGCGAGGGCTGGCGATTGATCGTCACCGGCCGCAGAAAAGAGCGCCTGCAGGCATTAAGGAACCAATTAAGCGGTGTTCCGCTGCATGCCGTGGAACTCGATGTCCGTGACCGCAAAGGTGTGGAATCGATGATCGCCGGGCTGCCCGATGACTTTCGAGATGTCGATGTCCTCTTGAATAACGCAGGATTGGCCCTCGGCCTGCAAGGGGCACAGGAAGCGGATCTTGAGGATTGGGAGACCATGGTCGACACCAATATCAAAGGCCTCTGTTATCTGACACGCTCCCTGCTGCCGTCCATGGTGGCACGGAATCTGGGCCATATCGTCAATATGGGCTCCATTGCCGGGAATTATCCCTATCCGGGAGCGAATGTCTACGGAGCGACCAAGGCCTTTGTCAAACAGTTCTCAAAAAATCTGCTCGCCGATCTGGTTCATACCCGGATCCGGGTAACGAATATCGAACCCGGTCTGGCGGAGAGCGAATTTTCCCTTGTCCGTTTTCACGGCGACCGGGAAAAGGCCGATGCGGTCTATCAGGGCACCCAGCCGCTGACGCCCGTCGATATTGCCGACATCGTTTATTGGGTGACCACGGTCCCTTCGCATGTTAACATCTGCAGGGTTGAGGTTATGCCGGTCTGCCAAAGTTGCGGGCCGCTAGCCATTCACAGGCAGCAAGAGCACTAGAGAATCGAATGCGACGAGTAGTCATAACAGGAATGGGCATTGTCTCACCTTTGGGCGATACGATGGCGGAGGTGCTTGCTTCCCTGCAAGAAGGACGATCCGGGATTCGCTACCACGAGCCCTATCGGGAAATGGGGCTTCGGTCGCATCTCGGCGGCTTTACCCAGGTGGATCTGAAAGAACAGATCGATAAAAAAAATCTGCGTTTTATGGGCAATGCCGCAGGCTATGCCTCGATCGCCATGCAGCAGGCCATAGAGGATGCCGGTCTTTCCGCCGAGGAAGTCTCCCATCCCCGAACCGGTCTGATCATCGGCTCGGGCGGCACCTCGGCTGAAAATCTGGTTGCGGCAGCCGACATCATGCGTGAAAAAGGGTTGAAGCGGGTGAGCCCTTTTATGGTGCCACGCACCATGAGCAGCACGGTTTCGGCCTGTTTGACCAGCGCCTTTCATATTAAAGGACTCTGTTATTCGATCTCCTCCGCCTGCGCCACGGGTTCGCATTGCATTGGCGCGGCCATGGAGCAAATTCTGATGGGCAAGCAGGATCTGGTTTTTGCCGGCGGCTCCGATGAAGAGCATTGGTCGCAGACCGCCATGTTCGATGCCATGGGGGCCCTTTCCACGCGCTATAACGATACCCCCGAACGGGCCTCCCGTCCCTATGACAGGAACAGAGACGGCTTTGTCGTGGCCAACGGCGGCGGCATCGTGGTTCTTGAAGAATGGGAACGCGCCAGGAAGCGCGGCGCGAAAATATACGGGGAGATTGTCGGGTACGGGGCAACCGCCGACGGCTGCGAGATGGTCACCCCTTCGGGCGAGGGGGCGGTTCGTTGTATTCGCCTGGCATTGGCAACGACATCGACGGAAATCGATTACATCAATGCCCACGGTACTTCGACTCCCATTGGCGATCTGGTGGAACTGCGGGCCATCCGGGAAGTTTTTGGCGAGCACAATCCGCCGATCAGTTCAACCAAATCCTTATCCGGTCACTCTCTGGGAGCGGCCGGAGTGCATGAGGCCATCTATTGCCTCCTCATGCTCAACAACAGCTTCATCGCCGGTTCGGCCAATATCGAGGAAATGGACCCGGATGCGGTCGATATGAACATCGTTGAAGCCAACCGGGAGGCGCAGTTGGCCACGGTTATGAGCAACAGCTATGGCTTCGGCGGTACCAACGCTTGTCTGATTTTCAATAAATTGACCGCGGACTGCTGATTCCCTTTTCCAAGGCCGTACGGTTCACTTCGTCGTATTCACTTCTTCGTCTTCTCCGGTACCCGTGCTTCGCAAGGGTACCGGAGAGCCTGTCTTCCTGCAGATTTCCTCTCGCAAACTCTTGATCAGGAGTCCTTTTCGGTGCGCTGGGCATTGTCGTAGAGGGCAATAAAGTTGATCGGTTCCATCAGGAACGGCATAAACCCGCCATCCACCGCCATCTGGCAAACGATCTGCCGGGTGAAGGGAAACAGCATCAAGGGGCAGTCGACCGCCAGCACCCGGGCATGATGTTCCTCCGGAATGTTTTTCATCATAAATACGGCGGCATGCTCAATCTCGATAATGAACATAACGGAATCTTCGTTATTTTTATCAAGCACTTTGGCGGTGATCGCAATCGACACCTCTGCATGGTCTTCATCGAGCTTGCTGTTCTTCAACTGCAAATTGAAATCCACCTTGGGATCCTGATTTCTTGTCAGAAATACCTTGGGGGCATTGGGGCTTTCAAAGGAAAGATCTTTGATGAACATCTTCTGCATGCGAAAAATGGGGATGTCCGGCTGGGTTGTCGTCTGATCGGTCATGTTTCATCCTTTCCGGTAGGAGTAGTTAAAAGCCGGAAACCTCCGAGAGGCTCCGGCGAGTATATTCAGCAGGGGCACCATAACAGGGAACTTCGTCAAGGAAAATCAAAAACGACTCAGTCGTTATTGAGGAACTGCTTCAAAAACATGCCGGTGTAGGAACCGGGATGAAGAGCGATTTCCTCCGGTGTACCGGTGGCGATAATTCGGCCTCCTCCGCTGCCGCCTTCGGGGCCCAAGTCAACGATATAATCCGCTGTTTTGATCACATCCAGATTGTGTTCAATCACCACCACCGTGTTGCCGCCGTCTACCAGCCTCCCCAGTACCCGCAGAAGATGCTGAATGTCAGCCGGATGCAGCCCGGTGGTCGGCTCATCGAGGATGTAAAGGGTTTTGCCGGTTGAACGTTTGCTCAGTTCCTTGGCCAACTTGACCCGTTGCGCCTCCCCTCCCGAGAGAGTCACCGAGGATTGCCCCAAGGTTATATATCCCAGACCGACGTCAACGATGGTTTGTAGGCGGTTTTGGATCGGTGGTACATTCTGGAAAAATTCCAGGGCTTCCTCAACGGTCATGCCGAGGATTTCAGCGATATTTTTTCCTTTGTAACGGATATCAAGGGTTTCCTCGTTGTACCGTTTGCCATGGCATCGTTCGCAGGTAACGTAGATGTCGGGCAGAAAGTGCATGGCGATCCGGATGACCCCATCCCCCTCGCAGGTCTCGCAGCGACCGCCTTTGATATTAAAGCTGAAACGACCGGGCTTGTAGCCGCGTGCCCTCGATTCGGGCAGGCGTGCCAGCAACTCCCGCACCGGTGTCATGACCCCGGTGTAGGTAGCCGGATTGGAACGGGGTGTGCGGCCAATCGGGCTTTGGTCGATATCGATTACTTTATCCAGGTTTTCCAGGCCGGAAAGGTGGTGTTTCCTCTGTTCGTAATCCCTTTGATCGGTAAAATAACGCTGGGCTTCATGGAACAGGGTTTCAATAACCAAGGAGCTCTTGCCGGATCCAGATACCCCGGTCACGCAGGTCATCACGCCCAAGGGAAGACGGAGGGAGACCTGTTGCAGATTGTTGGCGCAGGCCTCATGGACCTGTAGCGCAAAGGCCGGTCCGGAACGGATGGGGCGACGTTGTTCCGGCACCTCTATCTTGAGGCGGCCCGAGAGATAGCCGCCGGTCTGCGAACGTTCGCAGTCCAGCAAACCGGCAACCGGTCCGGAATAGAGGATTTCGCCCCCATGGACCCCCGCCCCCGGTCCGATATCAAGGACATGGTCGGCTTGGGCGATGGTATCGGAGTCGTGCTCGACCACAATCACCGTATTCCCCAGATCCCGGAGGTTGATCAGGGTTTTGATCAGCTTGTTGTTGTCACGTTGGTGCAGTCCGATGCTGGGTTCGTCGAGGATATACAGTACCCCGGCCAGACCGGAGCCGATCTGGGAGGCCAGTCGGATGCGCTGGGCCTCGCCGCCGGAAAGAGTACCGGCCTTTCGTTCCAGTGAGAGGTAACCGAGTCCGACACCTTGCAGAAAAGAAAGCCGTTCGCGGATTTCCTTGAGAATGGGCTGGGCGATGACCGCCTGCCGCTCGCTGAAATTGAGGGTTGCAAGCTCCTTGATCAACTCCTCGATGGCCATCCGGGTCAGGTCGATGATCGACCATCGGTCGATCCGGACCGCCAGGGCCTCGGGCTTGAGACGGGCACCCTGACAGGCGGGACAGGATTGCTCGTTCATGAACTCTTCCACATCTTCGCGCAGCCGGGCGGAAGAGGTCTCGCGAAAGAGACGGTTCAAGCGAGGTACAATCCCTTCAAAGGCGATTTTCGAAGCCAGTTTACGTCGGCCTTTGCTGTGGACAAACTCCAATTTTTCACGGCCCGTACCATGGAGCAGCGCTTCTTTTACCTTTGCGGGCAGGTCCGCGAAAGGCGTGTTCAGGTCAAAATCGTAGTGGCGGGCAAAGGCCTCGAGCCATTGACCGGCCAGCGACGATAACCGCCTTCTGCTCCAGGGGGCGATGGCGCCCTCCAGCAGGCTGAGGGACTCATCGGGGACAATCAGTTTTTCATCAATAAATTGGTTAACGCCCAGTCCGCTGCAGGAGGGGCAGGCCCCCTGCGGATTGTTGAAAGAAAATAATTGGGTGGAAAGTTCGGGCATGGAGATGCCGCATTGATGACAGGCGGCTGATTCGCTGAAGAGAAGTTCTTCGCCGCTGTCCGGAAAAACAGCGAGCATGGACCCGGACCCGAGGGCCACGGCGGTGCTGACCGATTCGTCGAGCCGTCGGCGCACGGAGGGCTTGAGGACCAGCCGATCTACCACAGCCTCGATAAAGTGATGTTTGTTTTTCTCAAGGGTGATGTCCTCGCTGAGCTGCCGTATTGCCCCGTCCACCCGGACGCGCACAAAGCCTTCCTTACGCAGCCGCAGAAAAACCTGTTCATGCTGCCCTTTTTTCTGTTTGATCAGCGGTGCCAGAAGCAGAACTTTTTCCCCTTCCTGTCGGCTGAGGAGGGAATCGAGCATGTCATGCACCGATTGCGAACGGATCGGTTGGTTGCACTTCGGGCAATAGGGCTGCCCGGCCCTGGCGAACAGCAGCCGGAGGTGATCATATATTTCCGTGACCGTACCGACCGTGGACCGCGGATTTCTGCTGGTGGTCTTCTGCTCGATAGAAACCGCCGGAGAAAGGCCTTCCAGGAGATCAACATCCGGCTTGTCCATCTGTCCCAGAAACTGTCGGGCATAGGTGGAGAGGGATTCCACATACCGACGCTGGCCCTCGGCGTAGAGGGTGTCAAAGGCCAGGGTGGATTTGCCCGATCCGGAGAGCCCGGTGAACACAATCAGTTTGTTGCGGGGCAGATCAACGGAAATATTTTTGAGATTATGCATGCGCGCACCGCGAATGCGCAGGTATTGAGGCTCCATAATTTTTTTTCTCTGGATGAAACGGGAAGGGGCAGTCTTTCCAGGTCATAACCTGCTGTGCAAAGCGAGCCGGTCGCAAGGGGCGCATTCGAGGAAGAGGGCGCGCTGTCGTGTTTCGGCTTGAGGTCTTGCTGAAAGGACAATGAGACAATTTTATTTACCATGACATACGCCTATGGTAGATTGCGAATTTATTGTAGCCACGATCCGTCAACAATCAATACCGCAAATATTCCACTATGTATTTTCAAGATATCATCGCCACCTTGAACAGCTACTGGGCATCCGCGGGTTGCGTCGTTATGCAGCCGTATGATATGGAAGTCGGAGCCGGTACCTTTCACCCCGCCACCTTGTTACGTGCACTCGGACCGGAGCCCTGGAAAGCGGCGTATGTGCAGCCTTCCCGCCGCCCCACCGATGGCCGCTACGGCGAGAATCCCAACCGCTTGCAACATTACTACCAGTACCAGGTTGTAATCAAGCCCTCTCCCCAGGATGTGCAGGCTATGTATCTTGAAAGCCTGGAAAAATTTGGCCTCAATCTTTTGGAACACGATATTCGTTTTGTCGAGGATGACTGGGAGTCGCCAACCTTGGGCGCCTGGGGGCTGGGTTGGGAGGTGTGGCTCGACGGCATGGAAATCACCCAGTTTACCTATTTCCAGCAGGCGGGTTCCATCGATCTTAAGCCGATCACCGTGGAAATCACCTACGGCCTGGAACGGATCGCCATGTACCTGCAAAAGGTGGATTCCGTCTATGACATTGCCTGGAATAAAGAGGTCTCCTATGGACAGATTTTTCATCAGGCGGAAAAAGAATTCTCCGCGTTTAATTTTGAGGAAGCCAATGTCGTCGATTTGACCGTTGCTTTCGACAATTACGAGCGGGAAGCATTGAAGCTTGTCGAAAAAAATCTTATTCTGCCCGGCTACGATTATTGCCTGAAGTGTTCCCACACCTTCAATTTGCTGGATGCGCGAAAAGCCATCAGTGTTGCCGAACGTACACGATATATCGGCAGGATCCGTAACATTGCCCGGCAGGTTGCCCAGCATTATGTCGCGCAGCGAGAAGCCATGGGGCACCCTCTTCTTCAGAAATCGGTGTAATCCCCCGGAAGGGTCGTATTTAAAGGTTTTGAGCCGACAAGGAAAATCGCTGAGGAAGTGAAAAAAAAGTCTGGCATTTCAGCATATTTTACGTTACATAAAAATTTACTTTGTTATTGGTTTTTATCTCTCCCTTCCTTGTCAAGGCGGAACAGTTCGAAACTCGTGCTACCCATTCAATCTTCGTTACCTTCTTGCACTCTTTCTGTCGAACGTCTTCTTTTTGCACATATTTCTACGATTCTTCGGGGCGATTCAGTTGCATGAAAAATGCCATCGTTGCCTCAGGTGCCATTAGAATGAAAACCGGCACGATTTTCTTTTTGCACTCGCTCTTTTCGCTCCTTGCATCGCGCAACTCTGCAACGGTTTATATCGCGCCTCCACTTTTCCCCGACATCCTCGCAGCGGTATACGCTTTTCCGCCAATTTCTCCGCCATCCCGGATGACGTTCCGGGCCGTATCGTAAGCGGGATTGCATGGTAACAACGATATGTATCTCTCCTCGAATATTCGACGTGTCGGGGATGCCTGCGCCTTTTTCGGCGGAGCGAGATTATTTTTCCAAACGAACACGTTACGAGAAAAACACAAAGAAAAATACAGCTCAAGGGAGTTGCTACGCGGCATTTGATTTTGTTTTTTCGGGTTTTACCAAACGATGTATTCCAGTTTTCCGTGCAAACGGTGACTGAAAGGTATCAGAAGTATAACCCCCATTCAAAAAAAAGACCCTCAACGGGTCGGCTTGTTAGGTCACATGACACAAGGAGGAAGGGCTATGGCAGAGGGAACAGTAAAATGGTTTAATGATTCTAAGGGATTTGGTTTCATTCAGCAAGATGGTGGTAAGGACGTATTCGTTCATCATTCCGCCATTCAGGGGCAAGGTTTCAAATCTCTTAAAGAAGGTGAGCGGGTAACCTTTGACGTTGTCAGCGGGGCCAAAGGGCCGGCTGCTGAAAATGTCGTCAAGCTTTAAGACGCTGCCGATTTTTCACGCACGACGACCTCCCGTCTGATATCGGGGGGATGTCGTGCGTGTTTTTTTTGTGTTTTTTGGGAGGCCCTTATGCAAAGCCGATGAACTGCAACGGGGGAAAAAGAACACAAGAGTCGGCCTGACGCAAACCGCAGGAAGCAAAACGAAATCAACGTAAAGGAGAAACCTTAAGAACCGAGGCTTCTGCTCAAAAAGAAAAATTTTAAAAGGACCTTCCCTGAAGCCTCACAGGCTGTCATCCTCCTTGCATCGCTCCCCGATTCCCCCTCTTCTTCCTTCCTCCTGAATCCTGCATTATTCACTGCCATCATCGTTTGAAGTCGGAGGTCTTGCGTCTTGACCGATATGGCAAACGCATGTGACGAACCGTACGATTTTTCCCCCCTCAGCCGAAAAGACACTTCGGCAAAATCGGTAACCGGTTCACTCCGAAGAGTGAATCGGCCAGGAATCTTTATTCGTTGAAAAGCCGCACCGCACCTTGATCCGCAGAAGCCGCGAATCGTGCATAGACCTTGAGAGCAGTTGAAATCGTGCGGTCCCGTTCCGGGGTAAAAGCGTCAAGGCCTTTTGCCTCTTCCCGGCTGCGTCGTGCGATCAGTTCTTCGTCGCTGACCAAAAGAGCAATGGTCCGTTCCGGGATATTGATATCAATGGTGTCGCCATTCCGAACCAGAGCGACGGTGCCGCCGCTGGCCGCTTCCGGTGAAACATGCCCGATGGAGAGCCCTGAGGTGCCGCCGGAAAAGCGGCCATCCGTCACTAACGCACAGGCGGCACCCAAATGTCGGGATTTGAGGTAGGAGGTGGGGTACAGCATCTCCTGCATTCCCGGTCCGCCTTTGGGGCCTTCGTAGAGGATGAAAACCACATCCCCTGCTTGGACGGATCCGTCGAGAATTCCCTCGCAGGCAGCCTCCTGGGAGGGATACACCTTGGCGGTGCCGGTAAAATGCAAGATGGAGGCGTCCACTCCGGCGGTTTTGACAATGCAGCCTTTTTCCGCAATATTGCCGTAGAGTACGGCCAGGCCGCCATCGCGGGAATAGGCATGGGCGAGATCTCGGATACAGCCCGTCTGTCGATCCCTGTCCAATGCCGGAAACAGGGTATTTTGCGACCCCATCACCAGATTCCTCCCCCCTCCCGGTGCGCTGCGGTAGAGGGTTTGTGCCGCTTCGCCGACTTCAGGGCGCATGATGTCGTATTGCATCAAGGCCTGGGCGAGCGTGAGGCCATCGGCCCGGCGCACCGTGCTGTCCACCAATCCGGCCCGATTCAATTCGGCCAGGATGGCGAGAATGCCGCCTGCACGGTGGACATCCTCGACATGATAGGAGGAACTGGGGGCCACTTTACAGAGGTTGGGGACCTTGCGGGACAGGGCATCGATATCCTTCATGGTGAAATCGACACCGGCTTCATGGGCGATGGCCAGGATATGAAGCACGGTATTGGTCGATCCGCCCATGGCAATATCCAGGGCCATGGCATTGTCGAAGGCCGAACGGGTGGCAATCGACCGGGGCAGCACCGTGTCGTCCCCCTGTTCATACCAGGCCTGGCACATGGCAACAATCCGTTCGGCCGCCTGGTCAAAGAGTGCCAGCCGGGCACTGTGGGTGGCGACCACCGTGCCGTTGCCCGGCAGGGCGAGACCCAGTGCCTCGTTGAGGCAATTCATCGAGTTGGCGGTGAACATGCCGGAACAGGAACCGCAGGTCGGGCAGGCCCCGCGTTCGACGGCGGCAATCTCCTCATCGGTAACCGAACTGTCTCCGGCCATGACCATGGCATCCACCAGATCCAGGGCCTTTCCCCCAACCTGTCCAGCTTCCATCGGCCCGCCGGAGACGAAAATCGCCGGGATGTTGAGCCGCATGGCGGCCATCAGCATGCCCGGGGTGATTTTGTCGCAGTTGGAGATGCAGACCATGGCATCTACCTTATGGGCATTGCACATATATTCGACCGAATCGGCGATCAGCTCCCGGGAGGGGAGGGAGTAGAGCATGCCGTCATGGCCCATGGCTATGCCGTCGTCAATGGCGATGGTGTTGAATTCCGCGGCGAAGCAGCCCAGACTTTCGATTTTTTTCTTGACCCGCTGACCGATTTCGTGCAGATGAACGTGGCCGGGAACGAACTGGGTAAAGGAATTGACCACGGCAATCACCGGTTTGCCGATCTGCTCTTCCCGCATGCCGTTGGCCCGCCACAGAGCACGGGCGCCCGCCATTCGTCTGCCTTCCGTTGTTGCTGCGCTCCGTAATGGATTTGCCATTTTTATCTCCTCAACTCACTGGTTTATTTTTTTTTCTTGTCTTTTGTTGCCGCTTAGCGATAGAACCCAAATAGATACCGCTTGTCAATTCTATACTGGTGCGCACTATGAAACAACAGGAGATTAACTACTGGATTGCCGCCATGCTGCAAAAGCATGAGCGGGTTTCGGATCTTAATATCACTGTGGGCAAGACCCTGCAGGTGGAAAGCGACGGCGTGTTGGTGCCGGTGGATGTTATGCCGCCGGTGACGCAACTGACCCCTTTTCAGACTGAGGTGTTTGCTTTGAATCTGATTGGCGGTAACCGCCGCTTGATGCGCGATCTGGTTACCAAAGGGTCCTGCGATCTTTCCTATTCCCCGGATGATACAACCCGGTTCAGGGTCAATATTTTCTCGCAGAAAGGTTTTTACACTTCAGTGTTGCGAAAGCTTGAAACGACCATTCCCTCGATCAGCGGGTTCCAGTTTCCTGAGGCTTTTACTAAAATGGCGCGCGAGGTCAATGGGCTCATCCTTTTTACCGGGGCCACTGGTACGGGAAAAACGACGTCCATGGCAGCCATTCTTAACCGGATTAATGAAGAACGCCAGGTGCATATCGTTACCCTCGAAGATCCGATCGAGTATGTGCATCCCCATAAGAAATCAACCTTTAATCAACGGGAAATGGGGGACGACTTCGACACCTTTGCCAACGGGTTGCGGGCGGCCCTGCGGCAGGCGCCCAAGGTCATTCTCGTCGGCGAGATCCGTGATCGGGAAACCCTGGAAATTGCCCTGACCGCCGCGGAAACCGGTCATGTAGTCTTCTCTTCCCTGCATACCATCGATACCGGGCAGACCATCAACCGTATTCTCGGTATGTTTGAGATAGATGAGCAACCGCAGATTCGCAACCGACTGGCCGATACCATTCGCTGGGTGGTCAGTCAACGGCTGCTGCCGCGGGTCGGCGGGGGACGGGTAGCTGCCCTGGAAATTCTCTGCACCAGCCTTCGGGTGAAAGATCTGATTGTCAACGGGGAAACCGAAGAGAAGACCTTCTACAATGTCGTGCGGGAGGGCTCTACCCGCGATATGCGGACTTTCGACCAGCATTTGATGGAGCTCTTCGAGACCGGGCTGATCAGCGAAGAATCGGCAATCCTGTATTCTTCCCACCGCAGCGAAATTAAACGGGGCCTGGATACGATTAAATCCTCCCGCGGTGAAAGTACTTCCTCAATTGACGATTTGCGCATGGAACAGGAAGAGGTCGATCCTTACATGCGATGATTATAAATGCCGCCCGCTCCATAGTATCACAGCTCGGCAGCCTTGGTTCTTTTCCGGCAACAGGCAGGAGTCGTGTTTTTGAAACCGGCTGTGGGCTCTCTATTTATCCCGATATCAGTGTATAAGGAATAGCTCATGTTAACCCATTGCCCTTTTTGCCAGCGGTCTCTGCAATTCACCGATGACCAGCTTTTACGGTTGGAACAGGCCTTGTTTCAGCTTGCCCCCGGCAAGCTCCTGGCAATGAAATGCCCGCTCTGCCGTAATACGATCACTTTGGACAAATCCGGACAGCCGCCGCAAAATCAAGCCCTATTGGTGCAACCTCCGCCCCCGCCGAATCTCGACTGGCTCACCTCCGGTCTTTATCAGGGAGAGGAGAAGGTCGAAGATGTGCCCATGGCGCTCATTCTCGACAGTCCCGGGAATCAACGTACGCAAATCGGCGAGGCACTGGAGGCCGTAGGGTATCAGGTCTTCATGGCCGATACCGTTGCTGATGCGCTGGAACGCATGCGGTTTGTGAATTTTTCCTGTGTGGCTTTTCAAGAGGGGGTGGAGGGTGCGCTTGCGCAATCAACCTTCCATGCGTACATGCGTAACCTCGACATGGATCGCAGGCGTTATATTTTTTATATCCTCATCGGTGAATCTTTTCATACCCTCTATAATCTGGAAGCATTGGCCTCTAGTGCTAATCTTACCGTCAATACGACCGATTTGCCACATCTCGACATCGTGCTCCGTAAATCGATTCCCGCCTATGAAGAGTTGTTCGGGCCCTTTCTGGAAGAACTGAACGCGTACGGAAAACGTTGAGAAAGTGCTGCCTGACTGCATTGTCGACGAAATCAGGTTCCCGTCCTTCCCGGAGTTGCTCCAACTCCCACTAGAAAAGATGGGAAGATGATCCCTTGCCGTCAGAATCAGGTGGCATGCCGGATTCCCCGCCCAATAAATAAGACGATGGTAAAGAAATACCTTTTTTCAAGAGGAAACAGTTGTTTTTCAAAAACAACTCTGTTAAACATCATCGGTTACTAAATCGGGTGGAGCGAGGAGCGCTCCTTCCCCAGCATCAACTACTTATCAAAGGTCGGACAACGGCCACCACAGGAACAATCCATGACAAAGAACGGAACTCAACCCGCATTTGCGGCAGATGACAACAGCTTTGAAGAAATGAGCTTTGCGGAACTGTTTGAACAAGAAGACAACAATACCGTTATTAATGTTGGTGAGGTAGCACTCGGTACCGTTGTCGGTCTGAGCAGTGACGCTGTATTGATCGATGTCGGCGATAAGGCGGAAAGTTATATTCCGTTTGCCGAATTCCGCCAGGAAGACCCGGATCGGGAAATCAAAATCGGCGACCAGTTTGAAGTTTTTATCGAGAAAAGAAAAGACGAAGGCGGTCTGTTGCTTTCTCGTGAAAAAGCCATTGCTATCAAGGTCTGGGAACAGATTGCCACAATTCAGGAAGAAGACGGGAATATTGAGGGCCGTATTGATAACCGGGTGAAAGGCGGTATGTCCGTTGATATCGGTGTGCCGGCATTTTTGCCCTACTCTCAGATCGATCTCCGTCCGGTCAAGGATCTGGACGCACTTATCGGTCAAACCTTTGAATTTAAAATTCTTAAATTCAACCGTAAACGCAACAACGTGGTCATTTCGCGACGGGCGATTCTTGAAAATCAGCGCACCGCCCTGCGTGAACAGATGCGCACTTCGCTGGAAGAAGGCCAGACCATCCGCGGAGCCATCACCAATATCACCGACTACGGTCTCTTTATTGACTTGGGCGGCATGGACGGGTTGTGCCATATCACCGATCTTTCCTGGGGTCGGGTTTCGCATCCCTCCAAGCTGTACACCGTCGGCGAAGAGATTGAAGTTAAGATTCTCAAATACGATAAGACTTCCGACCGGGTATCCTTGGGTGTCAAACAGCTCAAAACCGATCCTTGGGAGCGGGTGCCCGAGCAATATGCTCCAGGTTCACGGGTGAAGGGTAAGGTCGTCTCCATTACCGATTACGGTGTTTTTGTCGAGCTGGAAGAGGGCGTCGAAGGTTTGGTTCATATCTCCGAGATGAGCTGGTCGAAAAAACCGCGTCATCCTTCCAAGATTGTCGCTGTCGGCGAGGAAATCGAGGTGCAGGTGCTCAAGGTCGAGGCGGAAACCAAACGAATCTCTCTGGGCATGAAACAAATGCAGCCAAATCCTTGGGATGTGGTGGAAGAGAGCTATCCGGTCGGCTCGGTTATTGAGGGGAAAATTAAAAATATCACCGATTTCGGTATTTTTATTGGAATCGAAGAAGGTATTGACGGCCTCATTCATGTCTCGGATCTTTCCTGGACAGAGCGGATCAAGCATCCTTCGGAGAAATATGCAAAAGGTGAGACCATCCAGGCTGTTGTTCTTAAAATCGACAAAGAAAACGAACGGTTCTCACTGGGCGTCAAGCAACTGGAGCCGGATCCTTGGCAGGCTGCCGCCAGTAACTATCCGATTGGTTCAACCGTTGAGGGGACCATTACCAACGTGACTGATTTCGGTGTTTTTGTTCAGCTGGAAGAAGGTATCGAAGGTCTGGTGCATGTCTCTGAAATTTCCAAGGAGAAGGTGAAAACTCCCGTAGGTCTTTTCGAGGTCAACGACACCCTGAAGGCCATGGTTATTAACGTCTCCGCCGATGATCGAAAAATTGGCCTTTCTGTGAAAGCATTGCAGGAGAAAGAGGAGAACAACGGCGCGGTTCCTGAAGAATACATACAGAAAACGCAGCCTGCCGGTCCTTCGACCTTCGGTGATCTGCTGAAAGCTGCAGCTGGTGAAGACGTAAACAAATAAGAGCGTCTTTCCTGCTGTTGTTGCATGCACCCAATGGGTGTTTTGCCTGACCTTAAGAATTATCAAGGGGCAGGTAAAATGCCCCTTTCTATTATACCCGCACCAAGAGGTTACCAGCCACTTGTGACACGGATGCGGTCGGTTAAAAAGGATAATTATCATGCTTAAGCGTGAATTGGTCAATCAAGTTTCCGAACAGCTTGGCGATTACTACAAACAGGATATAGCGCAGGCTGTTGAAATCATTCTCGAAGAGATATCACAAGCACTTGCGGAAGAGAGAAGGGTGGAAATACGAGGATTTGGTAGCTTTTCAGTGCGGACGCGCAAACCGCGCACAACCAAGAATCCGAAGACAGGAAAAATGATGAATATTCCCGCCCGCAAAACTCTTCATTTCACGATGAGCAAATCGTTGAAGGAAGTGTTGATAGATGAAGTAGAATAGTAAAAAGTTCGTATCGACAAAAAGGCCGAACCTGTCAGGTTCGGCCTTTTTTTATTTGTTCATCGCTCCACTTGCCGTGAAATTGGCTTGTGAGCTTGTGGAGGACGGGAATCGCGGAGTGTCGGCTCCCCCTTGAGCAGGTCAGGCCGGCAAAAAAGGATTAATGTCGCCTTTTCCTTCGCGGAGGATCTCCGGTTGTTCGGTGAGCAGGGAAATAACGGTTGAGGGAGAGGGGATGATATCGCCGCCGTCAATGATCAGATCCACCTGCTTACCGAACAGCTCGTCGACATCCAGACAGCTGCAGACGGATTTTTCAGCGTCTTCCAGCAGGGCGCTGGTATTGAGCACAGGATTGCCCAAGGCTTCAATGATGGCCAGGCAGATGGGATGATCGGGGACTCTGATACCCACGGTTTTTTGTCGGGTCAGCATGATCTTCGGTACAATTTTGGTCCCGGAAAGCACGAAGGTATACGGTCCGGGTAAATTTTTCCGCATCAACCGATAAGCGGTATTGCCCACATGCCCAAAATTGCTGATATTGGTTAATGATGCACACATAAAGCTGAAGGGTTTGTCCTTGGGGCGTCTTTTTATCTGATAGACCCGTTTCACTGCTTTTTGATTAAAGATATCACAACCGATGCCATACATGGTATCCGTAGGGTAGCAGATTACGCCTCCCCGTTGAAGTATCTCGACAACCTGAGCTATCAATCGTGGTTGTGGATTACAGGAGTTTATTTCCAGAATTTTTGCCATAATAAAGAATTTGTGGGGATTGAATTGCATTGTGGAAGCTGGCCTGCCGCAGGCTGGGGGGGCGTAAACGGAATGTTGACGCTCCTTGTTCGTCCACGAGCAAGGAAAGTAAAGAGTAAAGCAGGAACAATAGGGAAAAGCCAGAGAATTTTGCAGGAACCGACCGGATTGAATGGGCCGCAAGTCTCTGTCTGCTCTCGTTTTATCCGTCCTGCTTTACCGGCTGGATGTAGAGGGCGTGGTGCCTTCCGTGGTCTTTGCCGGGTTTCTGACCGAGGGCGGATATCATATTTCTGTCGGGCTTTTTTCAGGACCACATATTTCTTTTTAATCAAGAACATGCTAAGACAATGCCGGCTTCATATAAAATAATGGTATGTGGAAAGAGCACATCCATTTGTCCTCCAGCAGACAAGGAGACCCCTATGTTTCATCAAGATATACCGTTGGCCCTCACCTTTGACGATGTCCTCCTGGTTCCCGGACCCTCGGAGGTTTTGCCTTCGGAAGTGTCGTTGAAAACCCGCCTCACCAACGCCATTGATATCCAGGCGCCTTTGATCAGTGCTGCTATGGATTCGGTCACCGAGCACCAGACCGCCATAGCCATGGCAAGGGAAGGCGGAATCGGCATCATTCACAAAAATATGAGCATCGAGAGTCAGGCCAGGGAAGTGGAACGGGTTAAGAAGTCCGAATCCGGCATGATCGTCGATCCGATTACGGTCTCACGCAACCAGAGCGTGGCGGAAGTACAGGCGATCATGCGAAATTATCGTGTTTCGGGTCTACCGGTACTCGATGGTGACAAGCTGGTGGGGATCGTCACCAACCGCGACCTTCGTTTTGTTTCCGACGATGGTCTGCGGGTCAACGATGTCATGACCAGTAAAAATCTGGTAACCGCCCCGGTCGGCATTGATCTGCCGCACTCCAAGGCTCTCCTCCATGAGCATCGGATAGAAAAACTCCTGGTCGTCGATGAAAATGGACGCCTCAAAGGCTTGATCACCATTAAGGATATCGAGAAGATTAAGCAGTATCCCAATGCGGCCAAGGATGGGTTGGGACGGCTTTTGGCCGGGGCCGCCATCGGGGTCGGGCCGGAAATGCTGGAGCGGACTGCGGCTTTGGTCAAGGCCAAGGTCGATGTGGTTGTGCTTGATTCCGCCCACGGCCACTCCGCAGGCATCCTCAGGGCTATTGAGGAGATCAAGATCCATTTTCCCGAGTTACAGATAATAGCCGGCAATATTGCCACCGGCGAGGCTGCCGAAGCGCTGATCAAGGCCGGTGCCAATGCGGTCAAGGTCGGAGTCGGGCCCGGGTCGATCTGTACGACCCGGATTGTTGCCGGAGTAGGCGTACCCCAATTCACGGCTCTGAAAAACTGCATCGAGGCTGCCGCCAAAAAAGGCATCCCGGTGATTGCCGATGGCGGTATTAAGTTTTCCGGCGACATCTGCAAGGCCATCGGTATTGGAGCGCATTCCGTGATGATCGGCTCGCTCTTTGCCGGCACCGATGAAACACCCGGTGACACCTTCCTCTATCAGGGGAGGAAATATAAGGGCTACCGTGGTATGGGATCG
Source organism: uncultured Desulfobulbus sp. (assembly GCA_963666685.2). Classification (GTDB taxonomy): domain Bacteria; phylum Desulfobacterota; class Desulfobulbia; order Desulfobulbales; family Desulfobulbaceae; genus Desulfobulbus. Next base: position 2,816,158 of record CAXXHZ010000003.1, on the reverse strand, counting down.
ATCGGTGCCATGAAACAGGGGTCCAGTGATCGTTACTTCCAGGATAACAGCGAAGCCAGCAAGTTGGTTCCCGAGGGGATTGAGGGAAAGGTGCCCTATCGCGGCCCGATATCGGAGATGATCTACCAGTTGATGGGGGGATTACGTTCCGGTATGGGCTATACCGGTGCCGCCACCATCGAAGAGCTGCATCAAAAGGCCCGGTTTGTCCAGATCTCGACTGCCGGTCTCCGCGAGAGCCATGTGCATGATGTCATTATTACCCGAGAAGCTCCGAACTACCGGACAGAGAGCCTGTAACCGGTACTCCGTCCTTTCTCCTTACCAATATGTATAGGCTGCCCATGTCCATTCATACCCAGAAAATAATCATTCTTGATTTCGGTTCGCAAACCACCCAGCTGATCGCCCGTCGCATCCGCGAGCAGAAGGTCTACAGCGAGATCCATCCCTACACCCTCGAACTCGCCGACCTCAAAGCGATGCGTCCCACCGGCATCATTCTTTCCGGTGGCCCGGCCAGTGTCTATGATACGGATGCACCGATCAGTGATCCGGGAATATTCGATCTCGGTGTTCCGATTCTCGGTATCTGTTATGGTGCCCAGTTGATGATGGTGCAACAGGGAGGACGGGTAGAGAAGGCGGAAAAGCGGGAATTCGGTCAGGCGCAACTCCATATCGAATATACCGGCGGCCTTTTTGCCGGTATGGAAACAGCCCCCGCCCATTATCAGGTCTGGATGAGTCATGGGGATCGTATCGAGGAATTGGCTCCGGGATTTACCGTTACCGCCACCAGCGCCCATTCTCCCTATGCAGCCTTACGACATGATGAAAAGCCTTTCGTCGCCGTCCAGTTTCACCCGGAAGTAGTTCATACGCTGATCGGGATCGATATTCTTCGCAACTTCATTTTCGGTATCTGCGGCTGCAAGCCGGATTGGACCATGCATTCCTTTATTGATACCACGGTGGCTGCTATTCGCGCCAAGGTCGGTGGTGCCAAGGTGATCTGTGCCCTGTCCGGCGGGGTCGATTCCTCGGTAGTCGCAGCCTTGGTGCATAGGGCCATTGGTGATCAGTTGACTTGCATCTATGTCAATAACGGTCTGATGCGCTCCGGCGAATCGGAGAGCGTTCTCCGGTTTTTTCGAGAAAAAACCCGTCTTAATGTTATTGATGTCGACGCCTCCGAATATTTTCTCAAGGCCCTGGATGGAATCGCCGATCCCGAGGAGAAACGCAAACGTATCGGCTATGGGTTTATTGAAATTTTTGAAGAAGAAGCTCGCAAACTTGGCACGGTTCGTTATCTGGCACAGGGAACGCTCTACCCCGATGTCATTGAATCCGTCGTCTTCCGGGGGAAGGCACCGATCAAATCCCACCATAATGTCGGCGGTCTTCCTGAACGCATGCAGTTGGATCTGATTGAACCCCTGCGTGAGCTTTTTAAAGACGAGGTCCGCGAGCTGGGGCTTGAATTGGGGCTGCCGGAAGAGGCTATCTTCCGTCAACCTTTTCCCGGGCCCGGCCTGGGTATCCGTATTATGGGCGAGGTGACCGCCGAACGTCTCAGGATTGTCCGCCAGGCCGATGTAATTGTCCTTGAAGAAATGAAGGACGCGGGCTGGTACCGCAAGGTTTGGCAATCCTTTGCCGTGCTGCTGCCGATCCAGACCGTCGGGGTGATGGGGGACGGCCGCACCTATGAACACGTCATCGCCCTGCGGGCGGTGGACAGCAAGGATGCAATGACTGCCGACTGGTCACACCTGCCCTATGAGATTCTTGGCCGAATTTCCAATCGAATTATTAACGAGGTGCGCGGGGTCAACCGGGTTGTGTACGATATCTCCTCCAAACCGCCGTCGACCATCGAGTGGGAATGACGGGGAAGGGAGGTCGTTAACCTTTCATAACGAACCGTAATATGGTTTTTCCCATGTTGAAAACAGCGATTTATGTAGATGCGGAAAATATAAAAATGTGTGGCGGCTACGGCATGCGCTACGATGTGCTTGTCGGTTTGGCCAACAATGCAAACTCGGTCATGTTGCGGGCGAATTGCTACCTTGCCGAGGACCATGAACGTACCCAGCGGGACATGGATTACCGGCAGAAGGTTTACTCCTACCATAATATCCTGCGCCAGTGCGGCTTTAAGATTATAAAGAAGTATGTCCGTCGGTTTAAGGATGAAGACGGCAATATTACCACCAAGGCCAACGCCGATATGGATCTGGCGATTGATGCTCTGTTGCAGGCCCGAAATCTTGACCGCATTATTCTGCTCACCGGCGACGGCGATTTTCTTCGTTTGATTATCGCCTTGCAAAATATGGGCTGTCGGGTTGAAGTTATCGGTTTTCACAATGTCAGCAAAGAATTGCGCGAAGTTGCCGATTCTTACCTGTCCGGCTTCCTGGTGCCGGGACTGTTGCCGATCGTTGGCAGTAATTATGGCGATGGCGGTGACCAATGGCAGCGCGGGACGGTTGCCAATTTTAATCAAGACCGGGGATTTGGTTTTTTTCGCTATTATCGTTTGCAGGAGAACGTGCTGCTTTCTGAGACGGTTTTTTTCCACCTGTCCAAGTCGACACTGGCCACCGATCATTTTTTTCAAGAGCCGCATCGGATTTTCGAATTCCGGGTCGTGGAAAATTCGGCGAATAACAATCGCTCGGAGGCTTGGGATATCCGGCTCCTCAAGGAGGGATAATCACGTTGAAGAGCCGAAACAGCCTGTTCGGGATACGGATCCGATTTTATCCGGCGCACGGGATGCACCCCCTCCTGTCAAAGAAGTGGATGGAATATGCAGATCCTGTTGAAGGAACGTTGCTGGATCCCTTGTTACGCAGCACTCTTCTGCGTGATGAATACCTTTCACTGCGCAAAGCCCTCTAAGCTATGAAAACAAGCGATTGTTCCTTGCTGGCCGGCGATATCGGTGCGACCAAGACCACGCTGGCGCTGTATGACGGCAGAACGGCGTGTGTCGGTGCGCCTCTGCAGCAACAGACCTACCAAAATGCGTCGTTTGCAAGTTTCGATGACCTTTTGCAGGCCTTCCTTGACCCTTGTGCCCTTGTTCCGAAGCAGGCATGCTTCGGGGTCGCCGGTCCGGTGATGGCGAATACGGTCAAGATGACGAATCTCAGTTGGTCCATCGACGGTGAGCAAGTGCAAGCTCGATACGGCTTTCAGCGGGTGCGTCTGATCAACGATCTGGTGGCGACCGCCATGGGAGCGATTCACCTGCCCGCCTCGGACCTGTATACGCTTAATAGAGGCAAGACCGAGGCTGGAAGGAGTGAGGTGATGGCTGTGCTTGCTCCCGGTAGCGGTCTGGGGGAGGCTTTTCTGGTGCCGCAAAATGGTGTCTACCATCCTTTTCCCTCAGAAGGCGGGCACGCAAGCTTTGCCCCCAGAAACGAAGAACAACTCGCCTTGCTCGCCTTTATGCTGCAAAAGCATACGCACGTTTCGGTGGAACTTGTTTGTTCCGGTTTGGCCATTCCCGAACTGTTCACCTTCCTGGTAACCCGATATTCGGTACCTGAGTGGCTCTTGGATGAACTGGAGCAGGTCACGGACCGGACACCGACAATTATTCAGGCTGCATTGCAGGCCGAACAAGGCGGGCGGCCCTGTGCTATTGCCGTCCGTACCTTGACGCTTTTTGCTGATATTCTAGCTGATGAGGCGGCCAACCTCGCTCTTAAAACCCTGGCCCTCGGGGGGATTTTTCTTGGAGGCGGACTTGCACCGCGACTGTTGCCTTTCCTCACACCGGAACGGTTCATGCCCGTCTTTGCTCGAGGGACCTACCGGGATTGGCTGTCCCGGATTCCTATCCATATCATCCGCAACCCCCTTGCCGCTTTGCTTGGTGCTGCGGCCTGCGGGAGAGCCCTCGCAAATCCGGAAACCCAGGAGCGTACTATCCTTTAAGGGATCTGTGGCCTGGTGAGTGCCTTGAGGCATTGATAGATTTCCCTGCCGATCCAGGCATCGGTGGCGGCATATTGAATCTGTTGCGGGGTGAGATGGGTGTTGGCCCAGTTGGTGGTTCGCGCTGATTTGGAAATGCGGATGCCGCAGACCACCGCCGCCAACCCTCTGAGTCCGTGGTTCTTGAGTCCTTTGCTTCGGGCTATCTTTGCCAGATCGATAAATCCTTGTGGCTGAAAGGTGTGCAATTCCTGCAAACCGAGGAGATCAAAGTCCAGGGAAACCCCGGTCTTGATGATATTCGGATTGCTGAGGATGTTCAGGAGTGGTTTCGGCAACCCGGTGTGTTGCACCTGAAAAAGAAACACCTCCTCGTCGGTCGCCAGTTGAAGGAGGCTGGGAGGGAATTTTTGCCCTTTTCTGAAAGCTGGTCGAGTTTCGGTATCAAATCCTAATAACGAAGATAATGCCAGGCGTGTCGTTGCGGCCTGAACGTCTTCGATGGTTTGTACCAGATGCGTTGGTCCTTCCCATCGTCCGATGGGAAGGAGATTAATCTCTTCTTTGCTGATTCGGGACCATGTTGTTGTGCTTCCCGGAAGCAAGCGCTTTTGATTTTCCGTACTCTTCATAATTTTCTAATATAAGAACATCTCAACAGGTTGTCTTTTGGTGGGTGGTTAGGGGCGCGGCGGGAGGGCTTCAAAATGGAGCCTCCTCTTCTGGACCTGCTCGCCGGGTTCGGTGTACTCGATGGCTTGGTTCTTGTCATGAATTATCTCGACCGATCAGAGGCGGGAAAGGATTCGAAGAATCAGGGGTCCCGAACATTTTTGCAGCAAGGACGGTGAGGGGCGGCGACCTTTTGATTCATTTATGTAACAATGCGATAGGATGATTAACAAAATTGAATAAAACGAAAGGGCACGCCTGCGGTTGGAGAGAAGGTAAGCTCTTGGGCGCGGAATATTTTTTTCCAGGACCCCTGTGAATTCTACCAAGTGGGTCATCTGTCGTAACCATTTATCGTTCAGGTGTGGTTTATGCATAATAAGTTATAGCTCCATACCTTTTGATTATGAGATACAAATAGGATGAACATGAAAGGGAACGAAAATATGCACACTCACTCCAGCGATCCTGCCAATACAGCGGCACTTGAGGTGCAGGCCCTCTATAACATCGTTAAATTAATCAGTACTGCCGTCCATCTGGATACGGCGCTTTCGTCCATGCTTAAGGTGTTGCATGACACCCTGCGCATGGAGCGGGCCACCTTGGCACTTCTTGATGAATCCGGTCGTCACCTCACTATCCGTGCTTCCTACGGCCTCAGCGTGACCGAGGAACAGCGAGGGGTTTACGGGCTCGACGAGGGAATCTATGGCCAGGTATTCAGCACCGGCTCGCCTTTTGTCGTCCCCGATGTGCATAGCGAGCCCCTGTTCCTCAACCGCACCGGGGCCCGTAGCAAGATATCGAAAAAGACTATTTCGTTCATCGGCGTACCAGTGCTCCTTGCCGGTGTACCGGTGGGTGTACTCAGCGTGGATCGTTTATTCGGGTCGGAGATTTCGTTTGAGGAGGATGTGCGTTTTCTCACGGTCCTTGCCGCCCTGATCGCCCAGTTCCTCAGCCTGAATCGTGCGATCCGTCAGGATCGCGAACAGTTGGTTCAGGAGAACCTCAGCCTGAAGGAAAAATTGCACGGTCGGTATCATCGTCATCAGATAATCGGCCAGTCCAAGGCCATGCAGGAGGTGTATTGGAGTATCGAGCGGGTAGCCCCTTCGAGTGCAACCGTCCTCCTGCTCGGTGAATCGGGCACGGGTAAGGAACTCGTTGCCCGTGCGGTGCATGATGCCAGTCTGCGAAAAAATGAGGCCTTCATCAAGGTAAACTGTGCAGCCCTTCCGGAAAATCTGCTGGAGAGCGAGTTGTTCGGCCATGAGAAAGGGGCTTTTACCGGAGCGGTGGTCACGCGGATCGGTCGATTTGAGCAGGCGGATCGTGGAACGATTTTTCTCGACGAGATTGGAGAACTGCCGCTGCTGCTGCAGTCAAAATTGCTGCGGGTGCTGCAGGAACAACAGTTTGAACGGTTGGGTGCCGCCCGAACGCAGAGTGTTGATGTCCGGATAATTGCGGCAACCAATGTGAGTCTGGATCGGGCCGTCACGCTTGGGACTTTTCGTAACGATTTGTATTACCGTCTTAATGTAGTGCCGATTAACCTGCCTCCCTTGCGGAACCGGCGTGACGACATTCCGGTTTTATTGGATCATTTTCTTCGCTCCAGTAATAAGCGTAATGAAAAAAATCTGCGGATGTCCCGTGAGTTTCTCGATTTTCTTACTGATTACGATTGGCCGGGAAATGTACGCGAGCTCCAGAATCTTGTGGAACGGATGGTCATTCTCGCCAATAGTGATGTCCTGCGGGTTGAAGATCTGCCGGAATACATGGTCAACCCGGAATCCGGGCAGATCCCGCCGGCCATGGAAACGATTTTGCCGCAATCCCCGGCTGCCGCACTTCTTTCCAGTACTCGGAAATCGTTGAAAGATCTGGAGCGGGAACAGGTGGAATCGGCCCTGATCCGCAATGGCTGGGTGCAATCGCGGGCCGCCCGTGAACTGGGGCTGACGCAACGGCAGATGGGGTACCGGATGAAAAAATTCGAACTGCATCGTCCGGACTATTGAATCCGTGTAACGGCTGCTCTTTGGGGAAAATGGTTTTTCCTTGGTGCGTACATGCGCAACAAGGGGGGCATTCGGATCCTTTATTTTTTTTAGTCAGGTGTTCTCCGGCGGCTGTTCAAGTTGCACCTCCCACATACCGCGAACCGAGTTAATAAGGTATATTTTGGAACAGAAAGGTAAATCCTGAAGGAAAAGTTTTTTTTCACTGATCATCTTCTGTTCGAGTAAAAGAGTGCGATAGGTTCCGGGGAGAAGGCCGGATTGGACAGGTGGTGTCAGGAGTCGTTCATTTATTTCTACCACAATATTTGCGATACAGGACTCGGTTATCTCCTTTTTTTCATTCCAGAGCACAATGTCGTCATATCCCGGTGTTTCGCCCATGGCATGTTCATAGATGCTCCGGTTCGTTGTTTTGTGATAAAGAAAGGGGTTCTGTGCGTTGACGGGATTTTTACAAAGCCGAACCCGATAGGGCCTGGTGGGCGACAAAAGCAGGTGGCCCTCTACGGTGGCGCCCTCCGTGCGAGAGAGTGTGATCCGTATCTTGTGCGGTAGTGAGGGCAGTTGGTCCGCTACAATGGTCAGTTGTTTTTTGATGGTTCCGGTATCAACGGGATAAGCAAAGAAGGCCGCTGAGGTAGCAAGACGCTCCAGGTGCTGTTCAAGGAGGAAATAACCATCCTTGGGAGTCCACAGAAGCGTTTCAAGTAAGGCGAAGTCCGATACAGGTTGGGTAAGGATTTTGGCTTTCGTGCAGCATTCTTCCCATTCGTCTTTTTTTTCTGAATCCCACACAATTCCGCCTCCAACGCCGTATTCGGCCGTATTATTTACCTTGTCCACCAGAACGGTCCTGATTGCCACATTGAATTGCGCCTTGCGTCCCGGAGAGAGAAAACCGATCGAGCCCGTATATATCCTTCGGGGGGTGTTTTCAAGTTCTGCTATGATGTGGGTTGCCCGAACCTTGGGGACGCCGGTAATCGAGGCTGCTGGAAACAAGGCTTGGAATATGTCCGTTACATTTGCTTGGGTTCTACAGCGAACCAAACTCGTCATCTGCCAGAGGGTGGGGTATTTTTCAATATTAAAAAGGCGTGGCACGGATATGCCGGCACTGTCGGCGAGTCGTCCCATGTCATTTCGCACCATGTCGACAATCATCAGATTTTCCGCCTTGTCCTTTTCTGAGCGTTTCAGCCGGCCCGCCTGGTCAACGTCTTCTGTTTGGGTCAGGCCTCTGGCTATGGTTCCTTTCATGGGGCGGGATGTCAGTATTCCGTCTTCAAGGGTGAAAAACAGCTCAGGCGATGCTGAACATATTCCCCACTTTCCAGTGTTGACATAGGCGCCGTAACCATAGCCTTGAGCTTGAATCATTCGCACGAATAACCCCCATGGATCGGAGGCAAAGGGTGCTCGAAGGCGGAAAGTATAATTAATCTGATAGGTATCTCCTGCTCGGATGTAATCTTTTATATCTCGAAAGCAAGATTGGTATTCTTCTTGAGATATCGATGGGCTCCAAGGGAGGGGACCAGCGGCTGCCGACGACGGCAGGGGTATTTGCTCCGGTTTTTGGTAGATACCAAACCAGAGGAGCGGGAATCCTTTCGGAGACTGAAGGGCGAAGGCCGGGTCGAAAGCCGCGCCGGCTTCATAGGAGATAAATCCGGCAGCATAGAGATGGTTGCTCTCGATCTGCTGCTCAATGGTTCGAAGAAGGGGGATAATCGATGGGAGAGAATGCGTTTGGTACACTTGGAGAGGATGGTGAAAGAACAGCCACTGTTGATTGCCGGCATCATAGAGCACCACGCTGTTTTCGTAATCGCCAAAGGTCATGTTGCCGCCTTGGCCTGTACGGAATGTTTTTTTCGATCGCAATATGAGCTTTTTCCCTTGTCTTGGATAAACGCTTTTTTGAACGAGCGTAAACTGCAGACTTGCCGCCTTGTACGAAAACATCTCGAAAAGGCCTGCGCTATGCAGTCAACCCACTTTGCGGAATGCGTCTCTTTCTTGCGGGTATCGATCAACCTGGAGGCCAGGCCATATTTCTTCCTCCCAGGATGTGCATGTGGAGGTGAAAGACCGTCTGGCCCGCCTCCGGACCGTTGTTGAACACGATCCGATATTGGGAAATCCCTTCTTGACGGGCAATATCATTACCGACGCGCAGCAGTTTTCCCACTATTTGCTCATCGTCGGCAGTCACCGCATCCGGGCCGCTCAGGTGTTTTTTGGGGATAACGAGAAAATGGACCGGAGCTTGCGGGGCGATATCGCGGAAGGCAAGCACCTCGTTGTCCTCGTATAATTTGACGGCCGGTATTTCACCGCGGATGATCTTGCAGAAGAGACAATTGTCGGGCATGAGAGGCCTCCTTTATGCGGGGTCTGGGGTTTAGGCTTATTTCGGGTTGCCGATCCGGGGTTGCAGGTGAAAAGTAAGCGCATTGTCTTTGCCCGCAATTTTCACCGGTTCCATGGCAATGGGGATTGATCTGTCGCCAATTTTGATATTCAGTAACTGTAGGGCATGCAAGTCGACCGCCCGTTCTTTCCCGCCAAGAGCTCCCAGCAGCGGGGTCAGTGAGGCTCCTTGATTGCTGTGTCCCCAGTTCTTGTCGGAAAAACGTGGAGTGACAAAGAGTTTTCTCCGTGCAGGATCAAAACGCATCAGGAGGTCACAGGATATGGGCAGTCGCACCTGGCCGACTCTGAGCTGGATGTCCTGACCTGCGATATTGGTCATCATCACCAGATTCCTGCCGGAAAGCACTCCCTCTACTGAAATGATATTATTATGAATGGTCAGCCGGTCCAGGGATTCGAGGACGATGTCTCCCTGGAGTTGTTCGTTCTGCGAAGGAAAGCTGATGGGAATGATTTTTTGGAGCGTTGCCCGTACGGTTTCCGCCGGAAGCGTAATATCGATATTTCTCTGCATTTTGTTTCTGTTTTGCGCGCTCAATCCGGAGTGCGGGAGAAACAGAAGAATCAGCAGGAGGCAAAGCGAGCAAATATTTTTTTTTTGTACCATTTTTTCGTCAAAAGAAGAATTGTCAGGGATGTTGCTTGTTTTGCCTATTGAGTGGGTACGGAATAGGGGGAAACAATGAAAAAAAACGTGGATTTTGCAAGGGGCGGCAATCGACGGCCCGGCCCTTTGTTCGATCTGCCCAAATGGCGCAACCGGATAAGATGCAATATATACTTTACCCTGTCAAGCCGGCAAACAAGAAAATTATATTTCTCTCGTTATGGTGAATCCTGTGCTCTTTTTTTCCGCCAAGCACGCTCTGGGCCCTGCATGTATAGGGGCCTATGCAAAGTAATCCCCCGGCGCAACAGGATTCCATGATGCGTCTTACGGTGAATCGGGAATGCGGTTTTGCAGGAGCGCCACCGACGCTGCTGGCCGCCATTCGCACGGCCTTGACCATCGACAATCCCAAGTATCAGGCAGCAAAGCGCTATGGCCGATGGATCGGCAAGCAGCTCAAGGAGCAGCTTTATTTTTTTCGTGAAGAGGAAGGGCACCTCTTTTTTCCGCGTGGTTTCGGTAACCAGGCGGTACGAATATGCCGTCGGGAGACGGGGCGATTACCTGTTATTGTTGATCAACGACGTCTTGCGCCGGAAATCGACTTGTCTTTCCGTGGAGAACTGCGGCCCTATCAGCAACAGGCGGTTACTGCGGTTCTTGCCCATTCTTTCGGTGTTCTCGAGGCCGGTACCGGATCGGGAAAAACGGTTATGGCCCTCAACCTCATTGCCGCTCGACGGCAGCCGACCTTGATTCTCGTCCATTCCAAAGAATTGATGCATCAGTGGCGGCAGCGTATTCAGCAGTTCTTGCACATTGACGCCGGAAGGGCCGGTGACGGTATCTATGATATTCAACCGGTGACGGTTGCTATCGTCAATACTGCCAAGAAGTATTTGGAAACCCTGCCGGCGCATTTCGGCCAGATTGTGGTGGATGAATGTCACCGCGTCCCGGCCAGCCTGTTCACCGATGTGGTGTCGGCCTTTGATTGCCGCTATATGCTGGGATTGTCCGCCACCGCCTTCCGCCGTGAGGACGGCATGACGCAACTCATCTACACCTATTTGGGGGATCGGGTGCATGCGGTGGACGGGCGGATGCTGGCGGCCTGCGGTGCCGTGGTTCGGCCGGAGTTACATCAGCGCTTCACCGGATTCACCTATTTTTTCCAGGGCGAATATAGCAAGCTGATCAAGGCCCTGGCTGCCGATGATTCGCGTAACCGGCAGATCGTTGCCGACATTGCAGCCCTTGTCGGTCAGGGGCACGAGGGGACCCTGCTGGTGGTGTCCGACCGGGTGGCCCATTGTCAGATGTTGGCCCAGCTTATGACGGAGCAGGGGGTGACTGCGGTGGTTCTTACCGGTCAGGCGACCTCGGAGACACGGGCGCAGATCGTTGCGGACGTGCAGGCGGGCCGCGTGGCTGTTCTGATCGCCACCCTGCAGCTTATCGGTGAGGGCTTTGACTGTCCGGGCCTGACTACGTTGGTGCTGGCTACGCCGATCAAATTCGAGGGGAGATTGTTGCAGGTCGTTGGTCGGATTATGCGCCCCGCAGCGGGGAAAAGGGCCCGGGTCATTGATTATGTTGACGAGCACATTCCTGTTTTGCGTCGGTCCGCGGCGGCGCGGCGGGCCCTCTTTTCGGGTTTGTAAGCGGTACGCTCTTCAATCTCCTTGTCTTTTTGTTCTTCTTACGGTATATTTAACATTTTTTGATCTCTGTTCGGAGATCGGCCAGCCGTTGCCGGGATCATTATGCCGGAGTTCATCTGCCGGAATAAACCTGAATCGTCTCAATTCCCGGCAGTCCGGGATTTCATTATTTTTTCAATAATCAGGAAGGCCCCATCCGGGGCAGGAGCAGTATGGAACAGCAGTATATTCGTAATGTCGCTATCATCGCCCATGTCGATCATGGAAAAACTACCCTCGTCGATCAATTGTTCCGGCATAGCGGTATGTTTCGCGACAATCAGCAGGTGGCGGAGCGGCTTATGGATTCCATGGATCTTGAGCGCGAACGCGGCATCACTATTGCCTCGAAAAATGGATCGTATACCTATGGGGAATACAAGATCAACATCATTGATACCCCCGGACATGCCGATTTCGGCGGGCAGGTGGAGCGGGTGTTGCGTATGGCCGATGGCGCCGTGCTGCTGGTCGATGCTCAGGAAGGCCCGATGCCGCAGACCTTTTTCGTGGTCAAAAAGGCCTTGGCCGCAGGCCTCCCCATCCTGGTGGTGATTAACAAAATAGATAAACCGGCGGCCCGCCCCGATTGGGTGGTTGACCAGGTTTTCGGCCTGCTCGATCGTCTGGACGCGCCGGACCACATCCTTGATTTCCCCGTAGTCTATGCTTCGGCCAAGGCCGGATACGCTGTGGCCGAACCCGATACACCGATTACTCCCGAAACCGGGATGGATGTGGTGTCGGAGATGATCGTCAAGTATGTTCCTCCGCCTGCGGGCAATGCCGAAGCGCCGCTGCAATTGCAGGTCAACACCATCGATTATTCCCCCTACCTTGGCCGGTTGGGTATCGGCAAGATCGTCAATGGTACCTTGACGTTGCGGACCAGTCTGGCGGTTAGCCGTCGCGACGGATCCATCGCACCGGTACGGATCAATAAGATTTTCGGTTTTTGCGGTGACCAGAAGGTTCCGCTGGAAAGTGCCGGGGTCGGAGATATTGTCGCGGTAGCCGGTATGGAAGATGTCACGGTCGGCGTCACCTTTACCGACCCCCTCAATCCACAGCCCTTACCGCTGATCGAGATTGATCCCCCTACCATTTCGATGAATTTTATTCCTAACGATTCGCCCTTTGCGGGCCAAGACGGCAAGTTCGTCACTTCCCGCCATCTGGAAGAACGACTGGCCAAGGAGACCCTGGCCGATGTCGCCCTCCAGGTCGAGCCGCTGACCGATGCGGTCGGCTATCGGGTGTCCGGGCGCGGCGAATTGCATCTTTCCATCCTCATCGAAAAGATGCGTCGAGAAGGCTACGAACTTCAGGTGACTAAACCCCAAGTGATCATGCGCCATATCGACGGCCAGCTCATGGAGCCCTATGAGGAATTGTCGGTGGACGTAGATGAGCAGTATCAGGGCGTGGTCATTGAGAAGCTGGGCAAGCTCAAGGGTGTCATGACCGACATGCAGGTGGAAAAAGAAATGACTCGTATGAAATTCAAGGTGCCCACCCGTGGTCTGCTCGGCTATCGTTCGGCCTTTATGACCGATACCCGGGGCATGGGCGTGATGAACTACGTCTTTGCCGAATGGGGACCGTTTGCCGGGGAGCTGCAGAACCGCACCAACGGAGTGATGATTGTTAAGGAACCGTGCACCACGGTTGCCTATGCCTTGTTCAATCTCCAGGAGCGGGGCAAGCTTTTTCTCGGGCCCGGTTTCGATACCTACCCAGGACAGATTATCGGCGAGCATTGTCGTCCCGCCGATTTGGTTATCAACCCGGCCAAAGGGAAAAAATTGACCAACATGCGAGCCTCCGGCTCCGACGAGGCCGTTGTTTTGACCCCGCCCGTTGACATGAGTCTTGAAGACTGTATATCATACATCAATGATGATGAATTGGTGGAGATTACCCCTAAAGCCATTCGCTTGCGGAAGAAGAAGGATGCGAAGATACGGGGGTAGGATTTCCCTCCTTCGGGGAAGAATATGAAAGATCTTCTGTTGATCGGGGTGGCGATCCTGGCTGGGATCGCCACCTTTACGATTATTATGAAACGGTCAGGCGGGGATTGTCTCCCCTGACTGCTGCTCTACGGTTCCGTAGGTACGGGCCTGATTGTCTATGCGGTGTTGATGACTCTCCTTTAACGGTTGCAAGCCGATGCCTGCCAGTAAACCTGATTCTGCGATCCCTGTTGAAAATCCCTCCCTTCTTATCCGTTCCAGGATCAGGGAAAAACGGATTTATGAGGCTCGTTTTCTTTGTCGCCGGCTTGATGCCGAAATTGAGGGGGCGGAAAAAACCGCGCTGATGAAGGAATTGGCCGGACTCATCAGCCAAGTGGAAAAGCTGCAACAGCAGGCCAGTGCCTGTGTCGCGCTTGAGGAATACGAGCTGGCCGATAAATTGTACTGTGATATTGAACGGATAGCTATTGATGTTCCGGGTCTGGCTGAAGAGAGGAAGGCCCTTGAAGGGGCGGCGACCATTGTTGCGAAAATGGCGAACAAGACGACAGGGCCAAAATCTGGTATTCCTCCGACTCCTATCCCACCGCCTCCGTCCGAAAGCAAGCCCCAAAAAAGAAGAGAGCGACCCTACGCAGCTCAACGGAGTCGGCGGGGATGGCTGTCTCGCCCGTGGCCGGTGATCTGCTTTTTGGCTTTCTGTCTTTTAGTGATTCTCCTGTTCTTTTTTCTTCGCCCCGGTCATGAAAAAATCCTGCCCGCTCCTTCTGAACCTCTCTCGGTTCCCTCAACGCAAAAGATATTCATAAAACCGCTTGCTTCTCTCTCCTCGACCCCACTCGGTCAACCGGAAAAGGATACAGGGACCAGCGATTCTTCTGCTGGATCGGTATCCTCGCCGGCCTCTTCGCTTCAGGTGGGGACCTTACAGATAAAAGAATCCTCCCGTGACGAAGAGCCTCTCGACAAATAATGTGAACATTTTGCATCTTAAGATTTTATCCAAAGTTATTCACGACCCGTCCCCCAATAGCCGTTCTCTGAGTCTGTTCAAGAGGCTTCAGGGCCGTTTGCCTGTTTCCTTGAAGGTAAAATAATCCAGAAGGATCTGCTCATGGTCAAAGGCCAGCGGCGGGAGAGTATTCCGGTGAAAGATTTCAGCCTGACCGGCATCGTCTCCGGCTACGGGATGGCCATTTGCCGCAGCGATAAAAACGGTTGAGGCCGTGTGCTGCCGGGCGTCACGTTTCGGATCCGAGTAGGTATGGAATTGGAGCAGAAGAGAGACCGTCAGTCCTGTTTCTTCTGCAGCTTCCCGAAGGGCGGCGTCTTCAAAGGATTCACCGTAATCGACAAAACCACCGGGAAGCGCCCAGCCATAGGGCGGGTTTTTCCGTTCAATCAGCACCACTCCCCCCTCGGTTTCAATTATGATATCAACGGTTGGGGTCGGATTCTTGTAGATTTGCAGGGTTGCACCGCAGGCAGGACATTGCATGGAACACACTCCAGAGTTGATCGTTTAAAAACAAAGAGAGCGGATTTCTTCCCAGCTGTGCACCACGGGCAGGGTATGCCGGTTGCGGTTCCAGGGTTGGGAAAAGACAATCGAATGGATGCCGGCGTGGCTGAGTTGCAGGCAGGTTTCGGCCCGATCATCAATAAAGACGGAAAGCCCGGACCTTTTGATGTACCGGGCTTTGTCGTCATGATCGCCCATGGCAACCACTCGGAGCCGTTGACACACCGGAAGCGGAAAAACAGTATGGAGCCAGTGATGCACCGGATCCGCTTCAGGCCGGGCAGTGATGATGGTCACCGATGTCTGTGCCGTCAATTCGCTGAGTACCTCGACGGCTCCGGGCATGGGCAAGAGGCCCGTACCCACGGAATCTTTGAGAATCTGGAGAAAGATCCTCTCGGCAGTGACCGCGTTCATGTCCAGACATTGCTCCACGGAAAAATCGGTAATGTCCTCGGGGCGAATATCACAATGAGCGTATTGTTCACAGGCAATACGGATAAAGGCCTCGGCGGTGTCGGCAATAACCCCGTCAAAGTCAAAGCCGATCTCTGCAGGTGCTATCTTGGTTGCGGATATCACGGGCGGATTGATTATTTTTCAACCTTGGCGTCTTCGATAATAACTTTATATTTGTACCCTGCACCAAAATCACGGTCCGCGCTGAGTTTGCCTTCCACCGTGACGATTGTATCCTTTTCCGGATCCTCCGGAGTGGTGACCACAAGATCATGCTCATTTTTGAGGGGATTACCGGTCCCGTCCTGGATGTGGAGCCAATTTTTCCCCATGATCATGCGCGAGACCTTCATGATTTTTCCCCGGACCCGGACGGTTTTGCTGTTCAGATCCTTGGCTTTTTCAAAACATTCTCCCACTGAATAGCTGTTTGGGCCCAAGGCTTTGTTGACATTGACATCGCCCGAGGGCACGATGGCTCCCAAACTCCCGGTTGACATACCCATGGCCATGCTGCCGGCAGCGAGTGTGCTCATTGGTTTCATATTCCCGCTGCTCTTGTTTTCAGCCTGGAGTGCCTCCTCGAATCCGGTATCTTCTTTAGCCGTGGCAGTGACGGGTTGGGACGTACCACCCGGCGAGGAACTGTCTTGGGCAAGACCCGGTGAAAACACAACCGCGTCAAAGGTCCGATTGAGAGTTTTGGAGAGGAAGTTTTTCATGGTCCTTCCCGGTTCACAGGTGACCGTCTGCCCGGTTTTTATCAGGGTTTCGGGGATTGCTACCCAGATCTTGTCCTGAGTCGTATCCAGGCGTATATAGGTAAACCCGTTGCTGTTCATGGTTTCGATTACGGTGCCATGCAAGGAAATTCCGTCGAGTAGAGGTGCGGTCGCTGTTGTTGCCGGCGGAGTGCTTGGTTCTTCCTGGGCAACGGCCACAATCGGCCCGGCCAACACAAGGGACAAAGCGGTATAGGTAAGTATTTTGCAAATGGGCTGCATGGATGCGTCTCCAATAAAAAAGGATAAAATGAGTTTCCGGCTTCAGGTCAAAAATAAATATGTTGCTTCGTCCACTCCTTTTGCCTAGGGCGAGTGGAGAGGCCGGAAGGGGGTTGCAAGGTTTTGAAGGATCTGCCGATGATTTTTTCCGCACGGTTACCCAAATGGTGTCCTTTTGTCAGGCGGCAGACAGGTTTTTTTATAAGAAGCGGACCTGATTCTGTCAACCTTGGCGGTAATGAGGAAACAGTCCTTGGAGGCAACGACTGATGGTTTCGGCCCAAACCTGATACCCTCTGGTGCTCAAGTGGACATTGTCGTTGAGAAAACCGGGATGGGTGATAGGCAGGCATTGCTCGAAGAAAGGAGCGACCACATCAAGAAAGGTGCAGTTCGGTGTGTCGGACGCCACCTGGGCCAGATCACGGTTGATTTGTTCAAGCTGGCTTACCGGAACAAGAGGCATGGGCATTAAAGAAGAGATAATCAAAGGGCACTGTGGATAGAAGAGACGCAGACGCGGGATCATGGTCGTAAAAATGGCGGGAAAAAATAGATCGCCGAAGAGCAGATTATTGGTGCCGGATTGGATGAGGACAGCATCCGGAACAGGGCAAGCGTCGATTTCATCCATCAGGCGGGCTGCCAGATCCCCGGTCATTTCACCGGCCATGCCCCGATTTATGACTGCGACATCCGGTAAAAACTTCGGCCAGTCGCCCCACTCCACCAGTGAATCGCCCAGCATAAGTAATTTGATCATCGGGTTACCTCGTCGGTACGGACTGTAAAACAACGCAGCCCATGTTGGTTACGGAAAGGGTAGAACCGCAGTCTACTTGATCTCCTTGTTCCAGGTCAATGAAGTCATGGGGCGATGGTTGGCCGGTGTCGATGATTTTTCGCCAGATCCGGTTGCGCGAGGGTTCGGGAACGGTGAACTCGCAGGGGGCTGTGGGGCTTCCGTTGAGCATCACAAAAAAATCATCGTCGTGTTCAGCAAGGGTGCTGCCATTAAGCAGGAAGGCAAGGGTTCGGCATTCAAGCGACCAGTCCTGCTCGCCGGGAAGAAGGCTCTGCCAGAGAATCTCCGGATATGTCGCCGAAGGGGAAGCCTCGTCACTGGTGCTGAGGAAAAAGTCGGTGCGTTTGAAGATGGGATGCGCCTTGCGCAGGTGAATCAATTTGCGGAAAAAACGAAGCTGGCCGCGGTTTTTGACGGCCAGGTCCCAGTCTATCCAGCTGATAGCGTTATCCTGGCACCAGGCATTATTGTTACCTTGCTGACTCCGTCCGAATTCATCGCCGGCAACCAACATCGGTACCCCCTGGGAAAGAAAGAGGATGACCGCCATGGTGCGGACGCGTCGCGAACGTAGAGCTAGAATTTTTCTTTTGGTTGTCGTCCCCTCGATGCCGCTGTTCCAGCTGAGATTGTGATTTTCTCCGTCTCGGTTGTTCTCTCCGTTGGTCAGATTGTGCTTTTCACTGTAACTGACCAGATCGGCTAGGGTGAAACCATCGTGGCTGGTAATAAAGTTGATCGAATTGCAGGGACCTTGGCTCTGTTTTCGGTACAGATCAGAGCTTCCTGCAAGGCGCGTGGCCAGAGCGGGCACCATCCCGGGATGACCGCACATAAAGGCCCGGACATCGTCTCGAAACCGTCCGTTCCATTCCGCCCAGCGGTGATGCGGCGAAAAATTGCCCACCTGATAGAGTCCGGCAGCATCCCAGGCTTCGGCAATGATTTTAGCGTCGGCGAGCACCGGATCCTCGGCGATCATTTCCACCACCGGCGGGTTGGCCAGGACCTGACCCTGGGCATCCCGGCCGAGTATCGAAGCAAGGTCGAAGCGGAATCCGTCGACATGCATTTCCATAACCCACCAACGCAGGGCATCCATAATCAGAGTACGGACAATGGGATGGTTGCAGTTACAGGTGTTGCCGCAGCCGGAAAAGTTGAGATAGGCCTTTGTCCAATGGTCAAGCAGGTAATAGATGGTGTTGTCGATTCCGCGGAAACTGGTGGTGGGACCATCGGCACCGCCCTCGGCCGTGTGATTGTAAACGATATCAAGAATGACCTCGATCCCGGCACGGTGCAGTGCCTTGACCATATCGCGGAATTCGTTAAGGGGGGCCTCCAGGTCCTGGCTGTACGCGGATTTGGGTGCAAAAAAAGAAAGCGGACTGTAGCCCCAGAAGTTTTTTAATCGTTCGCCGGACTCCGGATTGTGGAAGATGGTCTCGTTTTCGTTGAATTCGGTGACCGGCATCAACTCCACAACAGTGATGCCTAATTTTTTAATATACGGTATTTTTTCTATAATTCCACGGAAGGTTCCCGGGCAGCGAACCTTGGCCGAGGGATGTCGGGTGAAGCCGCGGACATGCATCTCGTAGATGATCGAGTCCTGGAGGGGAATTTTGAGCGGACGGTCCTCCTCCCAATCATAGCTGTGCTGATCGATAAGACAGCAGGGTTCCTTGCCGAGACAGGTCCGTGACTGACCCCAATCCGGGGAGTGAATCTCCCTGGCATAGGGGTCGAGCAGGACGAGGTTTCCGTCAAAGGCGTGCCCCGTACCTTCCGGGTCATAGGGCCCGGTAATTCGGTAACCGTAACGCAGGTGCAAGGGGGCATTGCCAAGCAGAATGTGCCAGATGTCTCCGGTTTTATGGATGGAGGGATCAAGAGAAAACTCGATTTTTTCCGGCCGTTCGGGATCGGGTACGACGACCAGGGAGATCGATTCGGCATGCCTTGAAAACAGGGCAAAATTGATTCCCTGGGGGGTGATTGTGCTCCCGAGGGGGAGAGGTGAGCCTGCTTTTTGAATAAGGGGTTTTTTCATCTTGAATTAATAATGATTATTATTATAGTATAGAGCGGTAGATGAAGAAAATCTATCATACTTGATTGTCCGTATTTATCAAACAGTTGCGGAGGTTATTATGGGTTTGTTTAAAAATTTGTTAGGTACAGGTGCACCAACCATAGACTGGGAAATGACTCCGGAATATACCTTCGGTACCTTTGAGAGTTGGGGCGGCAAGGAACGGATTCGCAGCAAAAAGGAGCGGGTTTATTATTTTTTCATCGATGCCTGGGATTCCGTGCCCAAATTGGGCTTAATGGAGCGTGGTATCAAGTATGCTCGTGTTATTGCTGAGATCTTAGCGCCAATTGAAATGGTGCAACAATGTGTCGACGAGCAAGGCAAGGTGGCCTTATTCGAACGGACCCATCCGATCAACGAACAGCTCAAAGAATGGTTGATCGCAAATGTAATTGAAACCGATGATGACTCAAAGATCATTCCTCTGGAAATTCCGGAATCCCAACAATTGGGTGATACCGGGTTGCCGGGCAAGGATGATGGTATCCCGGCTCCGGTAGAGGTGTTACTCCCCCAAGAACCGATGGAAATGAGCGAGGAGGATGTGGTTACGTTGGTCACGGTGTATAATTTTGCTGATCAGGAGCGTAATCCGCGGGGTTTTTTCACTCATCTCCTTGTCGACAATGGTGATGGACTGACCGTGACGGACAAGGTGACGGGGCTGATGTGGCAGCGATCCGGCACCGATATCATGAGTCATCGCTCCTTGCGTCGGGAAACGGCAAAGTTGAATCAGGAACAATTTGCCGGGTATTCCGATTGGCGCCTGCCGACCATGGCCGAAGCTCTCTCCATATTGGAAAGGGAGAAAGCTGCGAATGATCAGTATTTACACCCCTGTTTCTCCGGTGATCAGCCTTTTGTTTTTGTCGAGGCCGTCAGAAGACCTGGGGGGCAATGGTTTGTCGATTACAAACAAGGCCGAGCATTCTGGGCATCCGGCACCATTCCCGGAGGATTCGGGCGACTTTGCCGAAGAGAAAAATAGACCTCTGAAAAAAATCTGTTGAATCAAAAGTGGCTAACTTGTAGGATATATCATTTGATAGAAGTTATATTCACTTGAGAGAGCAAGAGGCTATTTTTTGAAGCGGATACTGGTTGTTGACGACGAGTCACAGATACGGACCATGCTCGCCCAAATGCTGGAGCAGGAAGGGTACACGGTACATACTGCTGAACATGGTGAAGAAGGGCTTGCCTTAGTCGGAAAATTTGCCTTTGATCTGGTGATAACTGATATGATTATGCCCGTGAAAGACGGGCTTAAATTTATTATGGAGCTGGTTCGGGATTATCCGGAAGTGAGGATTCTCGCTATTTCCGGGGGCGGAGCCATCAAAGCGGAGCGTTACCTGACAATGGCCGGGTATCTCGGTGATATCGCGACGCTGGAAAAACCTTTCAAGCGAGAAATACTGCTTGAAGTGGTGAGGAAACAATTACAGGTAGAATAAAAATTCTTTTTGCGATTATGGTATAAAAAAAGGCCTGCATTTTTGCAGGCCTTTTTTTATACCATGACAGCCGGTTTTCAGTTGTTCGCCGCGATGCGGAATATGAGGGGCTGCGAGACTGTCCGTATGGAAAGTCCTTCACAAGGCAGCACCTTAATTAATGCCGGTTGCATTACGCTGAGTGTTTTTGTGGGCGATTTGCGCCAGTTGCTTTTGTTTTTTTTTCGAAAAGCCATATTCTACGAGTTTTTTCAGATCGGCCCACATGGTTTCGCTGCCCATGATAGCGACGACAATGGTTTCACCCTCTCGAGTAAATTGACCGACATAGGTCTGACGGGCAGCGGCCGTGTATCCTGTCTTGCCGCCCACCGCGCCATCGACCCGCCAGAGTGCTTTGTTGTGGTTGCGCAGGGTCTTGCCGTAGGAGGTACGGACTTTCTTTGCATGTATCCTTTCCGCAAATTCATTCTGTTGCATGGCATAGCGGAAGAGATTCGCCAAGTCACGGGCGGTGGAGTGCTGCCCTTCCGCCGTGAGACCGGAGGCTGTGCGGCAGCGGGTGTTGCGCGCCCCCCACATCTTGGCACTGATGGTCATGAGGTTGGCAAATTTGGCTTCCGTACCGGCAATTTTTTCCGCCAAAGCAACACTGGCATCATTGGCCGAGGCAAGCAATACCGCATTGATCAGGTCGTTGGCACGGTAATTTTGTGTTGGATCAAGAAATATTTTAGAACTGGGCATTTCCGATGCCCTGCGGCTTACGCTGACGCTCTCGTTATTTTTCAGTGATTTTATGGCAATCATCGCGGTAACGATCTTGATCGTGGAAGCAGGCTGACGCGGAACATCCGGGGATTTTGCATAGATGGTGGCTCCGGAATCGGCATCCATGACCATTACGCACCGGGAACTGATCAGACGTTCGATATCCGACACTCTATAGGAAGGGCCGGCAGAGTTCGGCACCTTTGCTGCGCTGATACGAGCTTTTTTCCGCGAGGCAATGGATTTCCGTACGTTATGACGTTTTTTTTGGGGGCCTGAACATTTTGCAATCCTGGCCACAACCGGTTTCTTGAAGGAGCCGGTGTTGCTGCGGGGCTTCGCGGCTTTGTGAAGAACATGTCGCCGCTTGCCGCTTTTTTTCTTGGATGTGGGCTGAGGAATCTTGGCTATCGAGGGTTTTTTCCGAGTTTTTTGGGTAACGATTCGTGATTTGGTCGCAACCTTTGCTTTTTTTGCGGACCGGGCGACACTGGAGTTCCCACGTTTGGAATGGCCCTGCAGCACGGGGGAAAGATCGGCCCATGCGTCCATCGTTGAATGGAGCGAGAAAACGATACTGACAATGAGAAGGAAAGCGAGTGATATGTATCGTTGCATAGCGAAAATGTAGTTGATTGAGAGTAATAGTATAATCTTAAAATCCTAATATCTCTTCCCGACCCCTGTCAAGCGAATTGCCCGTTTTCTTTGAAAACCGAAGGTGCTTATGGTAAACACACCACCTGTGACTGACGCGCTATCGATGGACATGATGCCCGGATGAGGAGAAAAGCATGCAGACGCCAGCAGAACCCGTTGATTTCAGAAGGGATACACAACAAGAGCTCATCCGTGACGGAGAATTAATGGAACACCTTCCAGTGATACAGGAAAACGCCGCAACGCTCAATGATTTAATCGACATCAGCTGCCGTAAGTATCGTCATTTGCCGGCTATCGGTATGGCCCTGGAAGAGCCGCTTTCTTACAAAACCTTTCATGAACGGATACTTGCTCTTGCTGCTCTTCTGCGGAACTGTGGCGTTAAACAGGGCGACCGGGTAGCTCTTCTGGGCGAAAATTCCCACAACTGGGGAACTGTTTATCTGGCGGTGGTCCGGCTCGGGGCCTGCACTGTTCCCATTTTTCCGGATTTGCCGGAGGCCGATGTTCATCATATTCTCGGGGAGATGCAGTGTGATTTTGTTTTCCTCACCCAGCGGCAGATCGAAAAGATTTATGATTTTAAGAAACAGTTGAAACAGGTCATCACCCTTGACGATTATCTCGATGATACCGGGTTAATTCCCCTCCGGACTTTCAGCGAGTATCTTTCCGAGGCTTTGGGGCGGTTCGGCGATCTGGCCCGGGAGGAACAACTCCAATTTCCCGCTGTCGACAAGGATGATCTGGCCTCTATTCTTTATACCTCGGGCACTTCGGGATTTTCCAAGGCCGTGATGCTCAGCCACGCCAATCTCTGTGCCAATGCCTATTCAACAAGCGGTGTTATGCAGATTGCGGAGGAATGGGTCTTCCTTTCCGTCCTGCCCATCTCCCATACCTACGAATTCACCGTGGGCTTTCTCCTGCCTTTGCTGCGGGGCGGACGGATCGTTTATGCCGGCAAGACGCCCACTCCGGCTATTCTGCAGAAAATCTGCGAACGGGAGGCCCCGCATGTCATGTTGGTCGTGCCGTTGATCATCGAAAAAATCTTTAAGAAACGGGTATTGCCAGCAGTGGAAAAAAGCAGGACCTTGACCTTTCTCTGCCGTTTCAACATGAGCAGAAAAATGATCTACCGGAAAATCGGCGCGAAATTGAGCGCATTTTTTGGCAACCGGCTGCAATTGATGGGCATCGGCGGTGCGGCTTTGAATCCGGAGGTGGAAATTTTTCTTCGCGATTCCGGCTTTCCTTTCCTGGTCGGGTACGGTCTGACCGAAGCCGCCCCTTTGCTTGCCGGTGGCCCCCATGGCGATACAACAGTCAGTCTCGGTTCCACCGGCAAACCTGTTCCTCATGTGGAAATCCGGATCGCCGACCCCGATCCCGAGACCGGGATCGGTGAGATTCAGGCCCGGGGGCGGAATATCATGCAAGGCTATCTCAACGATGCGGATGCCACCAAGGATTCGTTCACCGAAGACGGATGGCTTAAAACCGGGGATCTGGGCATCCTTGACGCCCTGGGAAACCTGTTCATCAAGGGACGCTCCAAATCGGTTATCGTGCTTTCCAACGGCGAGAATATCTATCCCGAGGCCATTGAGCATAAGGTGAATTCCTTCCCCTTTGTGGTGGAATCGCTGGTCGTTGAAAATCGCGGTATGCTCGAGGCCTGGGTGTACCCCGATTACGAATTCATCGACAGTAAAACTGCGGGACAGAATCGTACTCAGCGGCATCAGTTCATAGCCGGGGTTTTCGAAGAGATGCGAACCTCTGTGAATGAGCAATTACCCCCTTCGGCGCGGCTTTCAAGAATTTTGGAAAGGCGGGAGCCGTTTATCAAGACCGCAACCCACAAAATTAAAAGATATCTCTACTCCGCCGACACCATGCATCTGTAGGACGGAGAGCGTTCACGCCCGGATCATATAACCTGTCTCGCGGCTGGAAGATCAAACCTGTTTGGAGGCTGATGCCACAATGGCTCTTTTGATGATGCCGCCGCCCATCTGATAACCATAGGCCTGTTCTGCAAATTGTGAGCAGTTTTTTTTATGCGCGGTAATCGACGGATTCGAAAATTTTCGGATCCGTTTTTTTTTATCCAAGCAGCAGGGTTTTTGAAAATTGGATAATTGGCATGATGAACCAGCTGATAACGCCGGTGTAGAAAAGACCGAGGATCAAGAGGAAACCGAAAGGCTCCAGCTTGGCGAAGCTGCGTGCCGCCGACGGCGGCAAGAGACTCATCAGCACTCTGGAGCCGTCCAGCGGCGGAATGGGAATACAGTTGAAGACGGCCAGCATGATGTTGATCCAGACGCTGGCCACCAGCATGCCTACCATGGGCTGCAGAATGAAAAAAGGCAGGAAATGAAGAGCAATCAGGAGGTGTGCAAGGAGGGCGCTGGCTATGGCGAGCAGGACGTTTGCTCCTGGTCCCGCCAAGGCCACCAGCAGCATGTCTCTTTGCGGATTTTTAAAATAGCGGGGATTGATCGGTACCGGTTTGGCCCAGCCGATTTTCATGATAATGAAGGCTAAAACTCCCCAGGGGTCCAGGTGCTTAAGCGGATTCATGGTCAGACGGCCTTCGTTTTTAGCAGTGGGGTCGCCCAACCGGTAGGCAACGTAACCATGGGCCAGTTCATGCATGGTCAGGGCAAAGAGCAAGGGCGGGGCTTGGATGATCAGCTGTCGTATGAACGTATTAATATCAAAATTCATCATTGAGATTCGGTCTCGGTTAAGAAGGTCGGTGCTTGGTCGTGGGACGAGGTCGAGGGTTCCAGTGTTGAGAAAATAAGGCGATATTGAGGAAAAGCGAGCACAAAGTAGGACCTGATCAGGTCTGTGAACGGCCGGGAGCGGGGTAAGTCGACAGTATGAATTCCAGAGCTTGTTCGTGGCTGGTAATTTCGCCGTTCAGTTGGGACTCGATTAAATGGTTGCGTATGGTTCGAAACAGCGGGCCGGGGATGTATCCCATGCTCTTCAATATATCGCCGTTGACCAGGGGAACGACCTTGCGCAAGGTGGTGACATACAGGGAGACTGCCTGCTGGATATGGCGTTTGCGGGCAATGGTCATCAGGTACAGCAGTCCTTCATTATCCAGTCCTCTGAGAAGCCAATAAATTTCGCTGGGTTTGAGCAGGGTGCGTTTTAACATGTCCTGGGCAATTCTTTCTGCGTCGGTTTTCTGTTGAATCAGTTTTCTTCGTTGTTTCTGCGGGATGTCGAAGCGGTGGCAGAAGTTGATCAGCTCTTTGGTTCGCGATCGGCTCATGATCGCCAGCAGGTATACCATCCAGGTCTCGATTTTTTCCGGAAGATACAGAAGATTGTACCAGGAGATCGCCCGTCCGGCCTGGATGAGGAAATGGATGAAACGACGGTCGATATGCAGATTGGGACGGAGATCCGGCCAGAGAAAGGGGAAAAGCTTAAAGTCTGCCATGCGTCGAAGGGCAGGGATTGGGTCGTCCTCCGAGAGAATGAGCTTGAGTTCATGGAAAAAGCGAGGTTCTGAAAATCGGTCGAAAAGGTTCATCTGGACCGTGTTCTTGATCAGCTTTTCCGTATGGCGGGTGATCTTGAAATCAAGCCGCCCCTCGAAGCGGATTGCCCGGAAAACCCTGGTGGGATCCTCGACGAAACTTAAATTGTGCAGCACCTGAATCCGGCGCTCTTTAAGATCGTTCTGGCAATTGAAATAATCGACCAGGGTGCCGAATCGCTCCGGGTTAAGATGGATCGCCATGGCATTGATGGTGAAATCCCGGCGGTAAAGATCGAGCTTGATCGAACTCAGCTCAACGGTGGGCATGGCAGCCGGATGTTCATAATATTCGAGCCGGGCAGTGGCGACATCGATACGGGTTTGATCCGGGAAGATAATCGTGGCGGTGCCGAATTTTTCATGGGGATGGACGATGCCCTGCCGTTGTTTGGCCAGGGTCTTTGCGAATTGGATACCGTCCCCTTCTATGACGATGTCGATATCGGTGTTTTTCGTATGGAGCAAAAGATCGCGGACGAAACCGCCGGCCACATAGGCGTTGCAGCCCAGGCATGCAGCGGATTCACCAATATCGCGCAGGAGCAGGATGGTGGTGCGGGAGAGCACCTGTGCCATAACGCTGCTGAGATTGCGGGTTCGTTCTACGGAGGGTCGTTCGTCTTCTCTGAGCAGATCCGTCGACAGGTTGGTCGGATCATTGACAAGCAGGCTGAGCAGATCGGTACGGGTGATAACCCCTATGATTGCTTCGTCGCGGACCACCGGGATCATTCGTTGGTGGTGTTCGATGATCAGGCGTTGGATGTCAGCCAGTGTGCCGCTTTCCGGAAGAGTTGCGATTTCCGTGGTCATGTAGTCGGCCACCGGCAGGCTACCGAGTTTATGAAAAATGGCCTTTTCCGCCACCATTCGAGAGATCATTCCCAACAGCCCCGCCGGCTGCTTGTCGGTTTCCAGGCTGCCGTTGGATTGCACCACCGGCAGGACGGTGACGTTGTAGCGGGTCATCAGTTGATTGGCCTGGTCGATACGCACCTCAGGGGTGACCGTGATAACCGGTGAGCTCATGAGTTCGCCGGCTATGGCCCTGGGACGGATGTGCCGGTGCAGCAGGCCGACGAGATTTTCTTCGGCCTGGGCGATGGTCATGTCGCGGATGGTTGCCGAAGCAGCGGAAGCATGGCCGCCGCCCCCGAATTCTCGGGCGATCATGCCGACATTGATTTCGGGGATGCGGCTGCGGGTGATGAGATAGGTCCGTTCGCCCATGCTGATGAGGGCAAAGAGGACATCAATGTTTTCCATCACCATAAGCCGCTGCACAATGACCGCGAAATCATCAATATATTCCGCAACCGTCAGTTTGCTCACCACCACCGTGACTCCGCGGATCACATAGGCGTGTGCTTGCTGCCGGAGTTGCTCGATGAGACTGATCTGTTCCGAGGAGAGTTCGCGGGACACAAACTGGGTGACGATATCAAGGTTGGCTCCATGGGCCAGGAGCCATGAAGCGGCGGTGAGATCCTCGGGGCAGGTGGAGGAATGGAGGAAGCTGCCGGTATCCTCATAAATGCCGAGCGCCATCAACGTGGTTTCCTCGGGGGTAGGGACGATCCCCTGCTGTTGAAAAATGCGGGCAAAAATAGTAGTGGTGGAGCCAAAGGGGTGCACCTTCTCAAGGCTTCCGTGGAGATCTCCGGAGGCATCGGGGTGATGATCGTAGAGATGGATGGAAATGTGGGGATTTTTCAGGCATTCCGAGAGGGTGCCGATTCGCTCGATTTGTCTGGTGTCGACAACGATCAGGCGCTGCACCGCAGACAGATCAATGTGTTTAATTTTTTTGAATTCATAGATATTACGGAATTCCTGAGCGAGATAATCGCGGACGCTTTTTTCCTGGGAACCCGGGAAAACCAGTTCAGCTGCAGGATACAGCCGTTTTGCGGCGACCATGGCCGCCAGGCTGTCGAAATCGGCGCCGATATGCGTAGTGATAATATCCATGGCGCGATTATACACAACATGCCCCATCTGTAAAGAGAACGCCTTGACCGGGGAAGAAACGGGGTCGCTGGGGAAATCCAAAGGGCTGGGGGAAACGAGGAGCGTGGCCTCGCCTCCGGAAAGAGATATTTTTTCTGCTCTGTTTCCGGAGGCGAGGCCACCTGCAGAGTTTTGCAGCGGTTTTGGGAATTCGGTTGGCCTCTTCCCGGTTTTTTTGGGATCAACTCCGTTGTCGAGGAGAAACCGCAGGAATAAAAATGTTGAGCATCATTTTGTTGTTGCTTGACAATTGACAGGTAATACTATAAATTACCATTCTCCAGAGGGATCGAGAGCGGGTGTAGCTCAGTTGGCAGAGTACAAGCTTCCCAAGCTTGGGGTCGCGGGTTCGAACCCCGTTGCCCGCTCCATACCGAAGGAGGCAGGTGTCGGGTAATCAGCTGGTTTTGCTGGGGATCGGATGCTGAAAACATCGGATTTGCCGGTGTATAGAAAGTGGGCTTTGCCCGCTTTTTTTATTGCATTTTCTCCAAAATGACAAAGAGCTATGGAAGGAAAGGCCTGTGGTCTTTCCCTGAATATCAACCGGAACGGATAAGAGAGCATTGGACGAACCTGCTGATCAATTGATTGCAACTATCCAGGGATTCGCCGAACCTTTGGTAACGAATTTGGGGATGGAACTGGTTGATGTCGAATATCGACGGGAAGGTCATGGCTGGGTACTCCGGTTTTTCCTTGATAAAGAGGGTGGCGTCACCATCGACGACTGCGCCGCGGTAAGCCGGGAGATCGGATCTCACCTCGAAGTCGAAGATCTTGTACCGCATGCCTATCATCTTGAAGTTTCCTCGCCCGGTCTGGAGCGGCCGCTCAAGAAAAAAGAAGATTTTAATCGCTTTGTTAATCAAAGGGTGCGGGTCAAATTGCGGCAGCCTGTGGGCGGCCAGAAAGTGCTGGTCGGTACGCTTTGCGGGCTGGAAGGAGAGGCCGTCGTTGTGGCGCTGGAAGAAGGGAAAGTCTCTTTAGACCTGGAGAACATATCAAAGGCGCGTTTGACGCTGTAAGGTCCCCGTCGGTCGACATCGAGCGATCGGCGCATCAGGGCCATGGGAACAACGGAAACGATTGTCTGAGCTTGGAGTACATACATAATGGTTGGAACGGAAAATCTGAAACGAATTATCGATCAGATCTGTAGGGATAAAGGTATTGATCGTGCTTTGCTGGTTGATGCCATTGAAGAGGCCGTTCGTTCGGCTGTCCGGAAAAAATACGGCAACCGCAGGGAAATAGAGGTTCAGTTCAACGAAGAGCTTGGAGAGGTCGAGGTGTTCCAGTACCGAACGGTGGTGGAAGAGGTCTTTGATGAGGAAACGGAGATTTCGTTTGAAGACGCAAGGCGGCTTGATCCCGAGGCCGAACTCGAGGATGATCTAGGGGAAAAGATCAGCAATATTGCCGATCTTGGACGTATTGCCGCTCAGTCGGCCAAACAGGTTATCATTCATCGCATGCGCGATGCCGAACGCGATGTTATTTACGAAATGTTCCGTGATCGCGAGGGCACTATCGTTAATGGTATTGTGCAGCGTTTCGAGCGTGGCGACATGGTTATTAATCTTGGACGGACAGACGCCATTCTTCCCCGAGATGAACAGATTCCCAAGCGGTCTTTTAAACAAGGGGATAGAATCAGAGCCTATCTTCAGGAGGTTCGCCGCGATTCAAGAGATTCGAAATTTCGTGATTCACAGCTGATTTTGAGCCGAACGTGCAATGAATTTCTGGTCAAATTGTTTGAAATGGAAGTTCCTGAGATCGCTGAGGGGATTGTCAAAATCATGGGGGCGAGCAGAGAGCCGGGGTTTCGGGCCAAGATTGCCGTGTCCTCCATTGAATCGGATGTTGATCCTGTCGGTGCCTGTGTCGGTCTCAAGGGATCCAGAGTACAGAATGTTGTTCAGGAATTGCAGGGAGAACGGATCGATATCGTTCCCTGGAGTCCGGATCCTGCTAAATATGCATACAATGCCTTGGCTCCGGCCGAAGTGTCCATGGTCATCGTCGATGATGATCGGAAATCCCTGTTGGTGATTGTTCCCGATGATCAACTTTCGCTGGCTATCGGTCGCCAGGGGCAGAATGTTCGTTTGGCCGCCCGGCTTCTGGGCTGGAAAATCGATGTCAAGAGCGAGCAGCGTTATGCTAACCTTGAAAATAAAGGCTATTTGACTCTGGCCGGTGTTGAAGGTGTGGAAGAAGGCCTTGCCGACCGGTTGTTTGCTGCCGGAATCACTTCGGTGGCGATCCTTGCCGAAATGGATACCGAGCAGCTCATGAATTTGGCGAGAATTGATCTGGAAAAAGCGCAGGCAATGCAGCAGGCTGCTTCCATGATCACATCTTCGGGTTCCGAAGCCGAAGATCCCGGAACGAATTCGGGCGAGGCGGAGAATCAGGTTGAGGAAGCGAATGGAGACATTGCGGAATCCGTGGAAGAAAACCTTCCCGACACACCTGTCTCCGAGGAAAAGGAAACCGAAGGCGATCAGGACTGATGCGAAGAGGGCATATTCCGGAGCGAACCTGTCGGGGCTGCGGTCGGAAAGGCCCGAGGTCAGCACTGTTGCGGTATGTTGTGATCGAAGGCAGATTGGTTGAAGAGCCCTCCGGTACCATTACCGGGAGGGGGATATACTGCTGCAACGAAAGCACTTGCCGTGAACGTCTGGCAAGAAGTAAAAAAGTCCTGAAAGCGGGCTGACCCCATGCTGAGTGGGATAGAGAGGAAGGGAGCGTTTGATGAGCAAAGTTCGTGTGTATGAACTGGCAAAGGAAGCGGGGTTGAAAAGCAAGGAACTGGCAGATAAGCTTATAGCGATGGGGTATCCCATCGCTAGTCATAGTTCAAGTGTAGACGACGATATGGCAGCGGACATCCGAAAAAAATTGCAGAGTGAAGCTGTTACCGGGACAGCGGAAGGGCGTATTGAACTCAGAACTCGTACTGAGAGCGCCACCCCGAAAACTACCACGGTTGTCCGCCGGCGCTCCAAGGCCGAGAAAGAAGAAACCGCCAAGAAGCTTGAGGAAGCCGAAGCTCTGGTCATTGAGGCTGAAAATTTGGAATTCGAAGCCAAGGTCCAGGAACAGATTCGAGCTGCTGAAATTGTGCCGCCCACTGAAAAAACGACCCCAGCGAATGAAGATGACGATCAATCGGTCGAGGTGCAAGAACCGCTCTCTCAAGAAGAAGCGGTGGCGCAGCCCGAGATGATCGAAGAAACGCCGTCGGAGGAAGCTGTTGCTGAAGACGTGGTTTCCGCACAAGCCCCGGCAGAGGAAGTCGTTTCCGTTGATGAGGTGAAAAAGCCCAAGCCGCTGGCTCGGATCGTGGGTCGAGTCGTTATCCCGGTTCCGGAAAAAAGGACCAGGCCCGTGGTGAAACGGCCTGTTCGTCCCGCCAAACCGGTCGGCGGCGAAGCACCTGCTGCCGGACCGGTCGTGAAGGATGAGACGCCCCGTGTTGACGGCAAGGGAAAGAAAAAAACAAAAAGGGTTGTTGCCGTCGGTACCACCGAGGACGAGGATCTGGGCAAAAAGGCAGCAAAAGGGGGAAAAAAAGGACGCGGTCGACTCGATTTTACCCCGGACGGAGACGTGGAATATATGCGCCCTCGCAAGGGCCGCAGAAAGAAAGACGGCTCTCGAAAAGACCAGGCGGATCAGCCCCAGGTAGCTGAGACGAAGGCCATTAAAAAACGGATTAAAGTGATTGCAACCATCAGTGTCGGCGATCTGGCCAAACGGATGGGTGTTAAAGCCAGTGAGGTCATATCGGCGCTTATGCGTCTGGGCGTTCTTGCCACCCTGAATCAGGCACTTGATGTCGATACCGCAGCCTTGGTTGCTGCGGATTTCGGTTATGAAGTTGAACAGGCTATGACTCAGGAGTTGGAAATAGAGGCATTGCAGGAGCATGAAGTCGAGATGGGCGGTGAGGCCCAACCCCGTCCGCCGGTGGTTACCGTTATGGGCCATGTTGATCACGGGAAAACTTCCATTCTCGACGCTATCCGTAAAACCGATGTGGCGGCAGGCGAAGCGGGTGGCATTACTCAACATATCGGTGCCTATCATGTGCAGGCACCTTCCGGTGACCTGACCTTTGTCGATACGCCTGGTCATGCCGCTTTCACGGAAATGCGATCTCGCGGAGCCAAGGTTACGGATATTGTTGTTCTGGTTGTTGCCGCCGATGATGGGGTCATGGATCAGACCAAGGAGGCTATCGCCCATTCAAAGGCCGCTGATGTCCCCATCGTTGTGGCGGTGAATAAAATTGATAAGGACAATGCCGATGTTGAACGGGTGAAACGGGAGCTCAGTGATTTTGGTCTTATCCCCGAGGAATGGGGTGGTCAAACGATCTTCTGCGAGACCTCCGCCAAAAAAGGAATCGGTGTTGAAGCGTTGCTTGAATCCATCCAGTTGCAGGCTGAGATTCTTGAACTCAGGGCCGACCCTTCGCGCAAGGCGAAGGGAACGGTTATTGAGGCACAGCTTCACAAGGGACGTGGGCCCGTGGCCACGGTGCTTGTGCAGGATGGAACCTTACGACCCGGCGATATTTTTGTTGCCGGCCTCTACAGCGGGAAAGTCCGGATGCTGACCAACGACCGGGGTGAACAGGTTCTGGAAGCCGGCCCTTCCTTCCCCGTTGAAATTCAGGGGCTCTCCGGCGTGCCGCAGGCAGGGGATGAATTTGTCGTCCTCGCCGACGACAAAATGGCCAAATCGGTTGCAGCCTCCCGGCAACTCAAAGCCAGGGAAATTGAATTGGCCTCAGCCTCTAAGGTGTCGCTCGAGAATTTGTTTGAAAAAATGGCAGAGCAGGAGATCAAAGAACTGCGAGTTATCCTGCGGGCCGATGTTCAGGGAACCTTGCAGGCTTTCGGCCAGGCTGCGGAAAATCTGTCGACCAAAGTTATCCGCGTCCGTTCCCTGCATGAGGGGACCGGCTCCATCACCGAAAATGATATCCATCTTGCCGCCGCTTCCGATGCCATTATTATCGGCTTTAATGTCCGGCCCACTGCCAAGGTGAAAGAGCTTGCCGATCGGGAAAAGGTAGACATCCGTACCTACGATGTTATTTACCATGCTCTCGAGGATATTGAGAAGGCGATGAAGGGGATGTTGGAGCCGACTTTTGAAGAGCGGGTTATTGGAAGCGCAGAGGTTCGCGAAACCTTTCAGGTGCCGAAAATTGGCACTGTTGCCGGCTGTTCGGTTATTTCCGGCAAGATTGAGCGGAATGCCCGGGTGCGGGTGCTCAGAGAAGGGGTGGTTTTGTTTACGGGTAAACTGGCTTCGTTGAGGCGGTTCAAGGATGATGTCAAGGAAGTGTTGACCGGATTCGAATGCGGAATCGGTGTCGAGAATTTTAACGATCTCAAGATCGGTGACAACCTTGAGGCCTTTGTCCTTGATGAAGTTGCGGGAGTCCTGTAATTGACGAGTATGCCTATGGAATTTGATTTTAAACTCCCCGGCCTGGGGCGGCCGGAAAGTTCGCGGCCTAAGCGTGTTGCCGAGGCTATCAAAAATGAACTTTCCCTCGTTTTGCTGCAAAAGATAAGCGACCCCAGGCTTTCCGGTGTTCTTATTTCCCGGGTGCTCGTTACGCCTGATCTCAAGCAGGCAAAAATTTATTTTACTCTTCCCGAGGGGACGAACAGTGCTGCTGCTTTGAAAGGGATGAATAGAGCCAAGGGCTTTTTTCGAAGTCACCTGGCGAAGACGCTCAATCTTCGGTACACGCCTGAGCTGCTTTGCTTTTACGACAGTCTCAACGAAGAAGGGCATCGAATCGATACTTTGCTTCGTGAAATTGAAAAGGACCGGGAAAATGAAGAGCCCTGAGCAGGCGGTATTTGAGGCGGTGCAGGCTAAGGGGCATATTCTTCTTGCAACCCATTTTAATCCGGACGGGGACGCCTTGGGCTCGCTTCTCGGGTTTGCTGAAATTCTTGAAGGAATGGGTAAGCAGGTGTTTCGGTATCTGGAGGAACCGGTACCGCAGCTCTATCGTTTCCTGCCCGGTTGCGCTCAGATTCAGATAGAGATGGAGAAGGTTCGAGATTTTGTCGCTCAAGCCGAAGGTGATATCCTCACTGTCTGCCTGGATTGTGGTGAAGAAAAACGACTGGGCCGTAACAGTGCCGAACTCATCGGCATTCAACCCCTTGTGGTGATCGATCATCATAAAGGGAATACTGGATTCGGCGAGGTTGCCTGGATTGAACCTTATCGCTCTTCCACCGCCGAAATGATTTTCGATCTGGCCGAGACATTGGGAGCCGAGATTTCCTCCCGGGCAGCCGAGTGCCTCTATGTAGCGATCAACACCGATACCGGATCGTTTCGTTACGAATCCACCAGCAGTCATACCTTCGCCGTTGCCGGTGAGCTTGTCCGCAGAGGGGTGCGGCCGGAGCTCATCTCCAATAGTCTCTACGATAATTATACATTGGGCCGCCTGCGGCTGATGCAGGAAGTGCTGGCAAGTTTGGAGATGTACGAAAAGGATCGGATTGCCTTCATCAGGGTGACGCAAAAAATGCTGGAACGGACCTTCACCACCATGGAGGATACCGAATATTTTATTAATTTTCCCCGTGCGGTCCGTTCGGTGCGTGTGGCGGTTTTCCTCAAGGAAATAAATCCGAATATTGTTTCCGTCAGCTTGCGGGCCAAAGGACAGTGCGATGTGTCGCTGGTCGCCGCACAATTCGGCGGCGGCGGACACCGGAATGCCAGCGGCTATCGGGTCAAAGGGCAGAGCCTTGATGCGGTGCGCGACGCTTTGGTCCCGCTCCTGCAACAGAGAATACAATCCTAATTGATGGCGGCACGTCAACCTGTCTGCATTGATGGACAGGAATTGGAAAGCGGCGTCTTCCTGGTGGATAAGCCCGAGGGAATGACTTCCTTTGCCATTGTCCGCAAGATTCGCTGGCTGCTCGGGATAAAGAAAGTCGGGCATGCCGGCACGCTCGATCCGTTTGCTACCGGAGTCCTCGTTGTTTGTGTCGGCAGAATCGCAACCCGATGCATAGATACCTTCATGACGGGTCGAAAAACCTATCTTGCCCGTCTGCAGTTGGGAATTGAAACCGAAACCCAGGATCCCGAGGGAAGTATTACGCAATGCCTTCCGGTGCCTGAATTTGAATCGGACACTCTCGCCGCCTGTCTGCAGCAGTATATCGGTCCGCAGATGCAGGCTCCTCCGCCCTACTCCGCGGCCAAACACAACGGAAAGCCCTTATACACCTATGCTCGCCAGGGCGTTTTTATAAAAAAGCCGGCCAAACCCATCGAAATTTATTCCCTTGTCTGCAAGGGATACAACGCAACTGCACACCAATTGGACGTTATGGTCGAATGCAGCCGGGGGACCTATGTCAGGGTGCTGGCCGCCGATATCGGCCGAGCCTTGGGGTGCGGGGCTCATCTCGTCGGATTGCGAAGAACCGTAAGCGGCCCGTTTACCGTGGACCAGTGTCTTTCCGGAGCTGGACTTTTCACGGAAGATGGTCTGCAATTATTGCTCAGCGGAAGGCGGAATATCGAAGAGGCCGTAGCCTCCGTTTCCCGGCCATCGCTTTAAACTTGCCACACTTTATCAGCGTAGAGTATAGAAGTTATTCATCGTTCCTCTGTGTCATCCCCTCTGATGCAGAAAGAAGGAACACTTTATCCAGACTCCAGTAAAGGCTGAGGGATATTGCTTTTCTGGTAGCAGAAGGACAGATGGTGCACCATGGCACAGACAACTGAGAAGACCAAAGAAATTATTGAAAAATTCAAAATCCACGAGACCGATACCGGCTCGACCGAGGTGCAGATTGCCTTGTTGACCGCGCGTATCGTGTATCTCACCGAGCATTTTAAGACGCATGCCAAGGATCACCATTCCCGTCGGGGTTTGTTGAAACTCGTCGGCCAACGCCGGAGTCTGCTTAAATATCTGCAAAAGAAAGACGTTGCCAAATACCGGACTCTGATTCAGCAGCTTGGTATTCGGAAATAAATTGATTTCGGCGGTGGGCCTCCCCGGCCCACCGCCGGTTTACGGCGTGGTTTCTGTTTGTAACGGCGGACAAGTCATAAAGACACAAGGGACACAGAGAGAATTGGCACAGGATGGAGATTGTCGCTGCATCCTTTGTGCCTTTGTGACGTCCTTTCGTTACACCGGATCCATCGTCATCTACTAATGCACAATCCGGAACGACCGGAACAGGAGTATCTATGATAAAAACAGTTGAAACCGATATCGGCGGGCAGACCATCGCTTTTGAAACAGGCAAGTTGGCGAAACAGGCCGACGGTTCCGTGGTGGTTTCGAGCGGCGATACCAAGGTGTTGATCACGGTAGTCGCGGAAAAAGAGTCAAAGAATTTGGGTTTTCTTCCGTTGACCATCGAGTATCAGGAAAAAATGTATGCGGCAGGGAGAATACCGGGCAGTTATTTCCGGCGCGAGATCGGTCGGCCCAGTGAAAAGGAAGTACTGACTTGTCGGCTGATTGATCGTCCGTTGCGTCCGCTTTTTGCGGATGGCTATTCCAGTGAAACCCAGTTGATCGCCACGGTTTTTTCCGCTGATCAGGAATACGATCCGGATATTTTGGCATTGAACGGCGCTTCGGCCGCCCTGATGATTTCCACTATTCCTTTTGCCGGTCCGGTCGCCGCAGCCCGTGTAGGCTATGTGGACGAGCAGTATGTACTTAACCCCAGCAAAGGACAACTTGAGAAATCCCGGATTAACCTGGTGGTTGCCGGTACGCGTACGGCCGTGGTCATGGTTGAAGGCAGGGTCGGGGAAATGAATGAGGATGTGGTCCTTGAAGCGATCTTTTTTGCTCATGCCGGTCTTCAGCCGCTCATTGATGCCCAGTTGCGCCTGCAGCAGGAAGCCGGGAAACCCAAACGGAAGGTTGTCGCCCCCACCATCGATGCGATCCTGAAAGATAAGGTCGAGGCCGCTGCCGCCGCCGGAATGGAAGAGGTGGTGACCATCGCCGATAAAATGGCGCGATCCGACCGGTACAGCCTCCTCAAGGAGGAGGTGCTGGCCGCGATTGATCCTGAATTGTATGAAGCCCCCGGCCAGGTGAGCGATCTGTTGAGTGCATACAAGAAACAGGTGATGCGTGATCGGATCGTCAGCAAGGGATTACGTCTTGATGGTCGGTCTTTCGAAGAGGTCCGGCCTATAACCTGCGAAGTCGGCATCCTGCCGCGAGCGCATGGTTCGGCGCTTTTTACCCGTGGTGAAACCCAGGCCCTGGTTATCGGCACACTGGGAAGTGAGCGCGACGAGCAGCATTTGGAAGGTTTGGGCGGCGATGTGTACCGGCGTTTCATGCTCCATTATAATTTTCCTCCTTTCTGTGTCGGTGAGGTTCGCCGTTTGAGCGGTCCGAGCCGTCGAGACATCGGTCATGGTACCCTTGCTCGTCGCGGTATTGAGGCGGTTTTGCCGGCTAGTGATGTTTTCCCCTACACCCTGCGGGTCGTCTCCGAGGTCCTGGAGTCGAACGGCTCCTCCTCCATGGCTACCGTCTGCGGGGCGAGTCTGGCCCTTATGGATGCGGGTGTACCGGTCAAGGCACCTGTTTCCGGGGTCGCTATGGGACTCATCAAAGAGGGCGACCAGGTGGTCGTACTCACCGATATTCTGGGCGATGAAGACCACCTCGGCGATATGGATTTCAAGGTGGTGGGGACTCGTGAAGGGATCACCGGGCTGCAGATGGACATTAAAATCGATGGAGTTGATAGGGAGATCATGTCCAGGGCTTTGAGTCAGGCCCAAAAAGGCCGAATTCATATCCTTGAAAAAATGGAAGAGGCTTTGGGGTCGCCGCGCGCCGCTGTTTCCGAGAACGCACCCAAGTATGTCACCATCAAGATCCATCCCGATAAAATTCGCGACATCATCGGCCCCGGTGGCAAGGTCATTCGGGAGATGACCGCTGAATACGAATCCAAGATTGATGTCGAGGACGACGGTACCATTAAGATTTTCAGCAACAGCTGCGAGTCGGCCAACGCCTTGATTCAACGTATTCAGCAGATCACGGCGGTGCCGGAAGTCGGTAAGATTTATGAAGGCGAGGTTCGCACCATCAAGGATTTTGGCGCGTTTGTCCAGATATTCCCCGGTACCGATGGCATGGTGCATATTTCCGAGTTGGCCAACGAGCGGGTCAAGAACGTGACCGATGTGGTGAAAGAGGGCGATATTATCAAGGTCAAGGTTATCGATATTGACAGCCGTGGCCGTATCCGTCTGAGCCGTAAAGCCGCCTTGGCAGAGGGCGAAGTGT
Organism: uncultured Desulfobulbus sp.; assembly: GCA_963666685.2. Lineage (GTDB taxonomy): Bacteria > Desulfobacterota > Desulfobulbia > Desulfobulbales > Desulfobulbaceae > Desulfobulbus. The sequence goes on along the minus strand of CAXXHZ010000003.1, from coordinate 2,778,018 downwards.
AATTCGCCCGGTGTAGTTCCAGGCCGAATGCAAAGCCGGTTACCGTGGAAACGGCGACCGGCTTTTTTTTTTGAAATTGAGAACATTTTTCCGGTCTTCTCCCAGATGCGGGAAAAGGAGTGGGTGATGCAGACGGTGAAGGTTGCTTTTTCCTGGATTAATCCAGATCAGGCTGCAGGGTTGTCGCTGCCGGTGTATGCGACTGCACAATCGGCGGGAATGGATGTATGTGCCGCGATCCATGCACCTCTGGTGCTTGAGCCCGGGGATATTCAAATCGTGCCTTGCGGATTTGCGGTAGCACTTCCCGAAGGTTTTGAGATGCAGGTGCGCCCTCGATCAGGCTTGGCGGTCAAACATGGTGTTACCGTCATCAACGCGCCGGGAACGATCGATGCCGATTATCGGGGTGAAATTATGGTCGGCCTGATTAATCACGGCCGCGCCGTTTTTACGATCCGACGCGGCGACCGTATTGCTCAGCTGATTCTAGCACCGGTCGTGAGGACGGATTTTTTCGTTCAGGCCGAACTTGAGCAAACCCGTCGTGGAAGCGGCGGCTTCGGTCATACCGGGTTACAGCAGGTGGCGCGTTCTGATTCCGATGCGCAAAACCTGTGAAATTTTCCGTACTGGGCAGCGGCAGCAAGGGAAACTGTACACTGGTGGAATCGGGTTCGACCCGCCTGCTCATTGATAACGGTTTTTCCGGCAAGGAGATTGTCACACGCCTGGCCGGTTTAGGGCTGGCCCCGGAAATGATCACGGCGCTTGTCGTTACCCACGAACATGACGATCATGTCAAAGGGGTGGGCGTGTTGGCCCGTCGGTTGAAAATCCCGGTGTATGCTAATGACGCCACCCACAGGGCTGCCGAACATAAGGTCGGCAACCTGCCGCTGCGGCGCGAATTCGGTGCCGGTGAACCCTTTGTCATCGACAATTTGCGGATCCATCCTTTTTCCGTCTCCCATGATACGGCCGATCCGGTCGGGTTTGTCGTCAGCGATGGTGAGCGTAGCCTGGGATATTGTACGGATACCGGAAAAATCACCCAACTTATCAAACATCACCTCCAATCCTGTCAGGCCTTAGTGCTCGAAGCCAACCATGATATTCAGATGCTCAAGGAAGGTCCATATCCTTTGCCGCTGAAACAGCGTGTACTGGGCAACAGGGGGCACTTGGCCAACAATGATTCGCTGGATTTCTCCGTACAATTGGCGAAAGGGTCCTTGAGGATTCTGGTACTTGCCCACCTCAGTGAGATTAATAACCACCCCGACCTGGTCCTGGCCGAGGTGCGGCGTCGATTCCCCGCGCAGGGGCCTTTGCAGGTCCGGATCGCCTGCCAGGGGCAGGCCAGCCCTTTGCTGGAGATTTCACCGTGAAGAGCTGCGGAAAGTTGCTGCCCTTGTTGCCCTGGAAGAAGGGCAGCATCGCCAATCGCATGACCTTTCAGGTCATTTTATTGAGCACCATGGTGGCAGTGCTTGCAACCGCCCTGCAGATGTATTTCGATTACCGGCGGGATGTGAGCGACATCTACAGCTTTTTTTCATCGATTGAAGAAACCGATATCAGGCCATTCGAAGCGAGTGTTTGGATCCTTGATGAACTGCAGGTCAATCTGCAGCTCGAAGGTTTGATCAAGCGCCAGGATATCGTCTATGCAGCGGTGGAAATGGACAATCAGATCGCTTGGGAAAAAGGCGCTGCAGATCTTCACAACAGTATTTCTCGGATTTTTCCGCTTTTCCATCAGGTTCGCGGCGGACCCGAACAGATAGGCCGCTTACACGTGGTGGCCTCTCTGGACGGGATCTACCAACGGTTGCTCCACAGGATTGTCATCCTTCTTGCCAGTAATGCCGTCAAAACTTTTCTGGTTTCCGGCTTTATCCTTTTTCTTTTCCAGAAAAATATAACGCAGCATTTGACCCGGTTAGCCGAATATGTTCAGGATATTGATATTCAGCACCAAGAACCCCAGCCCTTGCGGCTGGATCGTGATGGCTCCCTTCGCCCCAATGAACTGGATCAGGTCGCGACAGCCCTCAACCTCCTTTGTGAAAGCGGTTACAGTGCCTACAGCAAGCTGCGCGCCCAGGAACAACGTCTCCGTCTTTTTTTTGATGCCACCGAAGAAGCCATCTTCGGCGTCGACACCCAGGGTTTATGCACGTTTATTAACCATGCCGCTCTGGACCAGCTTCTTCTCAATGATCAGGAACCGCTCCTGGGCCAGGACATCCTTCAGATGCTTGCCCATGATCGGCAAGGCGTGCCGCAGCCCTGTGCCCTCAGCCACCAGATCCGGGCAACCATCAGTGAGGAGAAAGCCCTTTTGGCTGATGAAATGCCTCTCCGGCGAATGGACGGAAGCTTTGTCCTGATTTCCTCGCATTCCTATCCGGTGATGGAGCAGGAGCACTGCACCGGGGCCGTTGTTTTTTTTACGGATATCAGCAAGCAGCAGGGGTTTGAGCAGGAGAAGCAGCTTTTTACCAAAGTCATTCGGCAGGCACCGGCGTTAATTCTCATCACCGATGCCATGGGGACCATAGAGTATGTCAATGCTGTTTTTGAACAGGTGATGGGCTTCAGCGCCGCTGACTTGCCGGGGAAAATGGTTTTGGACTGTTTTCGGGAATTGTGTCCGAGCGAATTGGTCGATCAGGTAGGCCAGCGCATCAGGAATGGGGAGAAGTGGGTTGGCGCCTTCACCAGTTCCAATGCCCTGGGCCAGCGTATCAAGTTGGATGCCACTGTTTTTCCGATTTTTAACAGGCAGAGGCAACTGACTAATGTGGTTGCCATGGGGCGGGATACAACCCGGGAACTTCAGTTGATCGAACAATTGCATCATGCGCAGAAAATGGAGGCCATCGGTAAGCTGGCCGCCTCCATTGCCCATGAATTCGGCAACCCGCTTCTCGGTATCCGTTTTGCCCTACGGGATGTTCAACAGCGCCCGGGAATCGATACTGAAGATAAAAAATTGCTCCAGTTGGCTGAAAACGAATGTGATCGCATGCGGAAATTAATCCGCGATCTGCAGCAGTTCAATCGGCCCTCTAGCGCGCGAAAAACCGATTTTGATCTCCATCGGATTTTGGAAGAGATCCTTGTTTTGCATCAAAATTTTCTGACCAAGAAAAGCATCCGTATTTTCAGAAACTATGCCCCCCGGAGCATCCGACTGTATGCCGTGGAAGATCAGATTAGGCAGGTTTTTATCAACTTGGTCATCAATGCCGGCGATGCCATGGCCGCGCAAGGCGGCGCGCTGACCATCGTGACCTCGCAACAAGAGCAAGGGGTCATTGTTTATGTTGGCGATAACGGCTCGGGAATCAGGCCGGAAAACCTCAGTCGTATTTTCGAACCTTTTTTCACCACGAAATCGGCGGTGGAGGGAACTGGGCTCGGCTTGCCTGTATCCTATGGTATTGTTCGGGCCCATGGGGGGATCATTGAGGTGCAATCGCAGCCGGGGAGAACGATTTTTTCCGTAAAGTTACCCCAGGAAAGACAACACCTGGCCAAGAGTTCGGCCCACCAGGTGACGGTCTAACCCCGCGGGTGAAATCGTTGGTGCACAGATTTAAGCCGGGCGGCATCGACATGGGTATAAATCTGGGTAGTGGAGATATCGGTATGTCCCAGCATCATTTGCACTGAGCGTAAATCCGCTCCGCCGGCCAGGAGATGGGTGGCAAAAGAATGGCGAAGCATATGCGGACTGATTCCTTTGCTGATGCCCGCTACCAGAGCGATTTCCTGTATAATCTGCCAGAAGCGGTTTCGGGTCATGCTGGTGCCGCGGTTGGAAATGAACAGCAGGGGGCTGGGTTTGCCTTTAAGAAGCAAGGGACGGCTTCGTTCAATATACTCCTTAATGAGCCCTCCGGCGGTTGCGGAAAAAGGAACGACCCGTTCTTTGTTGCCCTTGCCGAGGACGCGGATATGGCAGCTGCTCAGATTGCAACCGTTCACCGACAGGCTCACCAGCTCGGAAACACGCAGACCTGTCGCATACAGCAGATACAACATGGCATAGTTTCTGAGTGTCAGAGGAGGGGTGGCCTCTGGAAGGTGAAGCAGGGTGTCCACCTCGGCGATACTGAGAACCTTTGGGAGGCTACGGCCTATTTTCGGCGCTTCGATTTCGGCTATGGGGTTGGCGTTGAGTGTACCCTGGTCATGGAGAAAGAGAAAAAAGATTCGGAGTGCGGCCAGTCTCCGGGAGTTTGAACGGGCGCTGATATGGCGCTGATGACAGAAGCGGAAGAACTGTTGGATGTGTTCTTTGCTTATGCTGTCAATGGGGATCGGCTGATTACCGGCAATAAAGCGAAAGAAGGCCTCCAGATCGCTCCGGTAGGCGTCGACGGTATTTTTTGCCAGCCGTTTTTGAACAGTGAGGTGCTGAAGAAAGAGCTGTAGGTGCTCGGAAGAGTCGATAAGCTTTAACGGCGTAGAAGGGAAGAGAGAGATAAAAAACGCCCCGACGGCAGAACCGTCAGGGCGTATAACTCAGAACCGGCTTCGTACCCGGTTGAATTTACGAAGTTTACGTAGGGCCTCAGCAGCTTTGCGGCGTTTTTTGACGCTGGGTTTTTCATAATACTCACGCCGTTTCAGCTCTCGTTTAATACCGTCGATCTGCAGTTTTTTCTTCAACTGCCTGATCGCGTATTCAAGGTCACCTCTGACTTCAACTTCGATCATAATTGCATCACTTCCTTTGGTGGTTGGCCTAGGCCATTTATAAGAATAATTTTAAACTTACTAAAATATCGTTCTCCGCTGAGGTTGTCAATGTAAATCATTAAATGTGAGAGAATCCACCGCCCTTCCTTTTCATCCGGTTATCGAATGGGCAGAGAGAGCCCCCAGCTCACAGTCTCGCAGTACTTGGCGGAGCAGGATTTTTTTTATTGATCAGTCCTCGGGCATTTGCTCCTCTTCTCCTAGGACATTTCCGGCATATATTTCAAGATAAGCAATACGACCAGCACCGGGAATATGAGGGCTGGGAAATCCCATAATCCATTCAGATACAAAACAATCTGATTAAGGATGACAAATCCGGTATAGGTATATACCGCCCATTTTTTCATTTTCCACAGTCCCAGCATGCAGACCAGCCCCATAAGTACGGAAAAACAGAGATACGGGAGATACCAGTTGCCTATTTTTAATGTCGTCGGTGAAAAAAATTGCGGAATACTGAGAGCAACGCCTAAAAATCCTAAGACGCAAATTATGGTGATCGCCTGAGGCCGCAATGGTTTCTCAACTGTTTCTTCCATTTTTTCTTTCTCCATTTTCAAGGGGGGATTTTTTTTTTCGATGATCATCAATCAAGTTGCGCTGCGGGACAGACCCATTCCGCAGGGCAACAGAGGTGAGTTTGTCAACCACGGTCCGGTCACTCGGCGAGGGTGGGGGTGCTCTTTAAAAAATCTTTCAGTGCCTCCAGGTCGGATGCTGAAAGTTTTAACCATACAGCTTCCCGCGTTTCCAGCAGGTCAATCGTAGGGTCACACACAAGCCCGATCCCCAGATGGTGACAGACGTGATTTGCCATACGCACTAATACGAGAAGGTAATTGTCACGATCCACATCCTGCGAATGATGATCTCGGGCAACAACGGCAAAGATTTGCGGTAGATTGATTTGCTGCATAAGCAAATACCCTTGTTCCGTGTGCAGCAATTCCATGGCGCTCAATAGCAGTTCCTCCGGGACAACGGTGGACCTGTCCTTCTGTTTTTTTTCGGCAATAACCTTTAAAATAAGGAGTTTGCCGATATCGTGAAAAAGACCGCCGAAAAAAGCCTCATTTTGCATTACGCCAAAATCAAGACGAACGGAAAGTAGGCCAGCCGCAAAGGCACAACCGATGGAATGCTGCCATAACTTTTTCATGATTGCATCTATACGGCGATCACGGGAGCGGAACATCTTCTTGTTGATGTCCATTAAGATAATTCGTGCGATCTCCGACATGCCGATTCGCATAATTGCGGATTTCACGGTGGAGATCTCAACTAATCCGCCATATCGTGCGGAATTGACGATTTTCAGCACATTAGTGAACAGCGCTTGGTCGGACAGGATGAATTTTTCGATGGTGCCGAAATTTGGTTCTTTTTTTATGAGCTCCATTTGGATTTTCATTGATACGGCATCGAAAACCGGCAAAGTGAATTGTTCGGATCTGATAGACTCTTTTATGGCATCAATGAAATTCGTTTTTCCCATATTGTCTGTAATGAAAGCGCACTATAATGGATGAGGCTTGAGGGTGAAATGAATAAATGGCTGAATGGAGGCGCGGCCATTAGGTATGCTACACTCAAGCGATCAGGGGAGAAAATAATCAACGAAGATTCTTGCCCCCCTCCCTTGTTTTGTATCCTCAGAAGATACTTTCCTCGGAAGAAGAGAGGTTCTTCCTCTTTGCTTGGAAAATTCAATGCAAAACCTTAACAAAAGCTTTTTTGAAAAAACACACAATTCAAACCGAATAGGTGCATAATTCGTAACTCTTCAGCAATACCACCTCGATGCCCCTGTTTCCCCTGTGGCATATGGGATATGGGAACGAGAAACCGTAAGGCTAGTCTCTCAAAGATAACCGGCAATGATTGTTTGAAAAATCGGTGAACTCCTTTTCTGTTCCGTCTTTTTTGTGAAGGCCTGCTGCCGCGATGCGCAGCGGGGGCTCTGAAAAGAAATAAATTGACAAGAAAGGAATTCTATCGTACGGGAGGAATGAATATTCATTCCGCAAGAGGACTCGCTCTCATGACATCCAACAAACAACAGGCAATACTCAAGGCGGCACTTGAACTTATTACCGAGCATGGCTTCCATGGTGCTCCCATTGCCGCCATTGCCAAACAGGCCGGCGCAGGGGCGGGAACCGTCTACCGCTACTTTGCCAACAAGGATGTTCTGATCACCGCCTTGTTCGAGGAAATTCATGATAAAGCTTGCGCGCAGGCCCTGGAAGGTTACGAGGTGGACAAGCCCTACAGGGAACGATTTTTCCACCTCAGTATGGCGATGTTACGCTATTTTGTTAACAATCCTAAGGAGTTTTGCTATCTCGAGCAGTATCTCAACTCGCCCTACGGGGTGGCCTTTCGTCGGGAGCGGCTTATGAAAAACGGCGGAGAACGGGCGCCGTATCGTCGGCTTTTTGAGGAAGGTATTGCCCAGCAGGTGGTGAAGGATCTCCCGCTGGTCGTGCTTTTTGCCCTGACGTTCGGACCTCTTCTGTCGGTGGCCCGGGATCATACCCTGGGGTTTGTTCAACTGGATGCGTCTTTGCTCGCGCAAACCGTTGAGGCTTGCTGGGATGGCATTAAACGATAGAACTCTTTGCCTCCTCCGGTGCGGAATAAACATTCATTCTGCACAATGAAGAAACCGGGTCGCAAAGTACGGAGAAAAGAGCTCGCCGGATTTCCGGGTGCAGCCTCGATTCGCTGCTGATATTGCAACTTCTCTGCCTGTTACACCGGAACGATGGGGAAGGGAAGCTGTTTAACCTCTTGAGGAAAAGAGATGGGAACTATTGATACAATTAAACTGATCGCCATAGCGGGGATTTTGACAGGGATGCTTATCATGACCGGCTGCAAGCAACAGGCCGCATCTGGTGGTCCGGCTGCGGCCAAAAGCGCCCCCGAAGTGGGGGTGGTTGTCATGACCTCCGCGCCGATAACGCTGACCATGGAACTGTCGGGCAGGATCTCACCCTGGATGGTGGCCGAAGTCCGGCCCCAGGTAGGAGGTATTATCCAAAAACGACTGTTCATTGAAGGCCGTGACGTCAAGGCCGGTGAAACCCTCTACCAGATTGATCCGGCGACCTATCAGGCGACTCTATCCAGTGCCAAGGCTGCCTTGGCCAAGGCTGAAGCTAATAGCTTTGCCCTTCGGCAACGGGCTGAACGTTACAAGCAATTGGTGGCTATCTCGGCGGTCAGTCGACAGGAGTACGACGATGCCACGGCCTCCCTTAAACAGGCTGATGCGGATATTGATGCTGCCAAAGCCGCCCTGGAAACCGCTCGGATCAACCTGGCCTACACCCACGTCACCGCGCCGATCTCCGGAAAAATCGGGCGATCAACCGTGACGCCCGGTGCTTTGGTGACTGCCAATCAGGCTGCAGCCCTGGCCACGATCCAGCAGCTCGACCCCGTCTATGTGGATGTGACCCAATCCAGCGCTGATTTGCTGCGCTTGAAACGCAATCTTGCCAGCGGCGAACTGAAAAATACCGATGTCGGTCAGGCTAAGGTGCATCTTCTATTGGAGGACGGCAGCTCCTATCCCCAGGCAGGTATGCTTAAATTCAGCGAGGTGACCGTGGATCAGAGTACGGGTTCCATTACCCTGCGGGCTCAGTTTCCTAACCCGAATCACCTGCTGCTGCCCGGTATGTTTGTGCGTGCTCTTGTGCAGGAAGGGGTCCGGGAACAGGCAATGCTGGTGCCCCAGCGCGGGGTGACCCGCGACCCGGCAGGCAATGCCGTTGCCTTGGTAGCCGGTACTAACGATGTCGTGGAGCGGCGGATTGTAATGACCGAACGGGCGGTAGGCGATGCCTGGTTGGTCACCGATGGCTTGAACGTCGGAGAGCGGGTGATCGTTGAAGGCGTCCAGCGGGTTCGTCCCGGGATGGCGGTGAAGGTGGTGCCCTTTGAGGGCAAGGCGGCTGCGTCCGCAAGCCAAACCACAGCGAAGCAACCGTAAGGAGTCACCATGCCCCGTTTTTTTATCAATCGTCCGATCTTTGCCTGGGTCATCGCCATTATGGTCATGCTGGCGGGCCTGCTGTCCATAAAAACCTTGCCCGTATCCCAGTATCCGGCAATCGCCCCGCCGCAGATCGCCATTAACGCCACCTATCCCGGGGCCTCGGCCCAGACCGTGCAGGATACGGTTACCCAGGTTATCGAGCAAAAGCTCAACGGCATCGACAACCTGATCTACATGGCGTCCACCAGTGATTCGTCGGGGGCCGTATCCATAACCCTCACTTTCAAGGCCGGAACCGACCCCAACATCGCCCAGGTCCAGGTGCAGAACAAGTTGCAACTGGCTGTGCCGCTTCTCCCGGAGGCCGTGCAGCGGCAAGGGATTGCAGTGGTCAAATCCACCCGAAACTTCCTCTTGATTGTCGGCCTTGTATCGGAAGACGGAAGCCTGGACCGTAATGCCCTGACCGACTACATGGTCTCCAACATCCAGGATATCATCAGCCGTTTGGACGGGGTGGGAGAGCTTCTCCTCTTCGGCACCCAGAACGCCATGCGGATTTGGCTGAACCCAACTAAGCTGAACAATTACCGTCTGACTACCAATGATGTGATTGCAGCGCTGCAGGCCCAGAATGCTCAAATTTCCGCTGGTCAATTCGGTGGGCTCCCTGCCGAAAAAGGGCAACAGTTGAACGCCACCATAACGGCCCGCACGTTGCTTCGGACCCCGGCGCAGTTTGACGCCATCGTTCTCCGTACCAACACCGACGGTTCCACGGTCCGGCTCAAGGATGTGGCTGAAAGCAAGATCGGCACCGAAAACTATGCGATGCAGTCGTTTTACAACGGTAAGCCCCTGGGCGGCATGGCCGTCCGGCTGGCAGCAGGGGCCAATGCCCTGGAAACAGGCACGCGTATTAAAGCCAAGATGGAGGAGTTGGCGAAATACTTCCCCCCCGGCATGGAGGTGGTCTATCCGTATGACACCACCCCCTTTGTCAAGATCTCGATCAAAGAGGTGGTCCATACCCTGATCGAGGCAGTCTGCCTGGTCTTTATCGTCATGTTCCTCTTCCTGCAGAATTTCCGCGCCACCCTGATCCCCACCATCGCGGTTCCGGTGGTGCTGCTCGGGACCATGGGCGTGCTGGCTGCGGCCGGATTCTCCATCAATACCCTAACCATGTTCGCTCTGGTCATTGTCATCGGCCTGCTGGTGGACGACGCCATTGTGGTGGTGGAGAATGTGGAGCGGATCATGTCCGAGGAAGGGTTGTCACCCCATGACGCCACCATTAAATCCATGGGGCAGATCAGCAGTGCCCTGTGGGGTATTGCCACCGTCCTGACGGCGGTTTTTCTACCCATGGCCTTTTTCGGCGGTTCCACCGGGGTTATTTATCGACAATTTTCGATCACCATCATCTCGGCCATGATCCTCTCGGTGATGGTGGCCATGATCCTGACTCCGGCCCTCTGCTCCACCTTGCTCATGCCGATCGAGAAAGGGCATGCGCCGGGTGAGTGCGGCCCCTTCTGTAAATTTTTCCAGTGGTTTAACCGGAGTTTCGACTTTTTTCGTACCAAGTATGAGGGCATCGTCGGCCGTTCTTTCAGCAGGCCGTTGCGCTACCTGGTGGTATACGGTGCCATTGTTGCCATCATGGCCCATTTTTTTCTGCGCCTGCCGACCTCCTTTCTCCCCGATGAGGATCAGGGCTTCATTATCTGTCAGGTCCAGCTTCCTGCCGGGGCGACCCAGGAGCGGACCATTCAGGTCATACGGCAACTGGAAAAACATTTTCTGGAAAAGGAAACGGAGACTGTTAAGGGAGTGATCAGCATCGTCGGATTCAGTTTTGCCGGCCGCGGCCAGAATATGGGTCTGGCCTTTGTGAAACTCAAGGACTGGAAGTTCCGTAAGAGTGCGAACCTGAAGGCACCCGCCATTGCCGGTCGGGCCATGAAGGCTTTTTCGCAGATTCGTGACGGTCTGGCCTTTGCTTTTTCTCCACCGGCCGTGCTGGAACTGGGGGTTGCGAACGGCTTTGATTTCCAACTGCAGGACCGTGGCGGCCTGGGACACGAAAAGCTGATGGAGGCCCGAAACCAGATGCTGGGCCTGGCCAGGGCCAATCCAAAACTGATGGCGGTACGCCCCAATGGCCAGGATGACTCGCCCCAGTTCAAGTTGGATATTGATGATGTTCGTGCCGGTGCCCAGGGTGTGTCGCTGACGGATATCAACAGCGTCCTCTCCACCGCCTGGGGCAGTACCTATGTCAACGATTTCATCCAGAACGGCCGGGTCAAGAAAGTCTACGTCCAGTCGGATTCCCCCTATCGAATGTTGCCGGAGGATATTAACCGCTGGTATGTCAGCAATAAAAACGGTGCGATGGTGCCGTTTTCCGCTTTTGCCACCGGCAGTTGGGAGTACGGTTCACCGCGTCTGGAGCGCTACAACGGCATTCCTTCCGTGGAGATTCTGGGGCAGGCGGCACCGGGGATCAGTACCGGTGAAGCCATGGCCGAGATGGAAAAGATGGCGCTTCGGTTGCCCCCTGGCATGGGCTTTGAATGGACCGGTCTCTCCTATGAGGAGCAGCATGCCGGCGCTCAGGCCCCGGCGCTCTACGCCATCTCGCTCCTGGTGGTCTTTCTCGCCGTGGCGGCTTTGTACGAAAGCTGGACCATTCCCTTTGTCAACCTGCTGATGCTGCCGCTGGGGCTGGTGGGAGCGGTAACCGCAGTGACCCTGCGGGTGCTGCCCAACGACGTCTACCTCCAGATCGGGCTCCTCACCACGGTGGGCCTTTCCACCAAGAACGCCATTCTGATCATCCAGTTTATCAAGGAGCAGATGCGCCAGGGGCATGCATTGGTTGATGCGACCTTGTCCGCGGTGAAGATCAGGCTGCGCCCGGTCATTATGACTTCGCTGGCCTTTTTTTTCGGCACCCTGCCGCTGGCGCTCACGAAAGGGGCGGGGGCTGCAGCCCAGAATGCCATCGGCACCGCCGTCACCGGTGGGCTGCTTTCGGCGACTTTCATCGACCTGCTCTTTATCCCGTTTTTCTTTGTCCTGATTTCACGGCTGTTCGGGAAAAAGCCGAAGGGACCGGTCGCGCAACCCAGGGCGGCTGAACATGTTTCCGAGGAACACTGACATGAAACCCATGAAACGAATGACGACCACTCTTTGCCTCCCTCTGGTCGCCTTTGTCGGTCTGGCCGGTTGTACCATGGCCCCCACCTATACCCGACCCACGGCACCTGTGCCTGCCGTCTGGCCAAGCGGCTCCTCTTCTCAGGCGCAGGGAGATGCGCAAGCTAATCGGAATATCGCCGATATCCCCTGGCAGACGTTTTTTGTTGAGCAGCAATTACAGGGGGTGATCAAACTGGCCCTGCAAAATAATCGCGACCTGCGCATTGCCGCCCTCAATATCGAGAAATCGCAGGCCCAGTATCGGATACAAAGGGCTGATCTGCTGCCCAAGCTTGACGCCACCGCCGCCTATAACAACCAGGCGTCGGTCGATCAACGATACGGCCTTGATCTCGGGGTGAGTGCCTATGAACTCGATTTTTTTGGTCGTGTGCAAAGTCTGAAAGATCAGGCCCTGGAACAATACCTGGCCACCGAAGAGGCGCAGCGCACCGTCAGAATCAGCCTAGTGGCGGAAGTGGCCACCAACTACCTCAATCTGGCGGCCGACCGCGAGCGTTTGCGGTTGGCGCAGGAAACCTTGAAAACCCACCGGTCCAGCCACCAGCTCACCCAACGCCGCTATGAGGTCGGGGCTTCGTCCGACCTGGATCTCAAACAGGTCCAAACCCAGGTGGAGGCGGCACGGGTGGATGTGGCCCGCTATACGACGCTGGTGGCGCAGGATGCAAACAGTCTCAATCTCGTGGTGGGCTCCACGGTTCCGGCTGCGTTCCTGCCGTCAACGTTTTTGGAAAAAGGGACTGTAATGCAGAATGTCGCTCCCGGTCTGCAGTCCGACGTTTTGCTGCGACGTCCCGATGTGCTCCAGGCGGAGAACCTGCTCAAGGGCTACAATGCCAACATCGGTGCGGCACGTGCGGCCTTTTTTCCGCGTATCACCCTGGTCGGCTCCATGGGGGTTACCAGTGATCAACTGTCCGGGCTCTTCAAATCCGGATCCGATGTCTGGACCTTTGCCCCGCAAATTGTTCTCCCTATTTTTGATGCCGGTGCTCGTTCGGCACAACTGAAGGTGGCCGAGGTCGAGCGGGACATCGCCGTTGCCCAATACGAAAAGACGATTCAGACGGCCTTCCGGGAAGTAGCCGATGCCCTGGCCCAACGGAGCACCATTGAGGAGCAGACAGCTGCGCAACAGGCGCTTGTCGAGGCCACCGGCACGCGATACATTCTTTCTCAGGCCCGGTACGACAAGGGGGTTGACAGCTCTCTCAGCGTGCTGGATACCCAGCGTTCACTCTATAGCGCCCAGCAGGGATTAATCGCAACGCGTTTGACACGGCTGACCAATCTGGTCACTCTCTACAAGGTGCTTGGCGGAGGCTGGAAAGAATAGATTACATCGGATTGTTTCCGTCAAATTGACCTGTTTTTACGGTTTCTCTTCGGAAGAGGAATCGCCCACGACCCTAACCGAGTTCTCAGCCGTAATCTATGACCTGCCCACCACCCGTCCTTTTGCAGAGCAGACCGTGGAGCGCTTCGACCTTTCCAACCGTAGAGTTTTTCGCTCCGGCGACATCCTCCAGGATCCGCTCGGTTCCGACTTTGACGCGGTATGGATCTCCCCTCTGCTCCATGGCAAAGGCCCTGATACCTGTGCCGCCATTGTTGCCAAGGCGGCTGGAGCCTTCAGCAAAAACGGTCGGCTCCTGATTCAGGAATTTATCCTCGACGACAACCGCGCAGCTTCGCTTCATCCCGCGCTCTTTTCACTCAATATGCTGATCGGCACCTCCTCGGGCCAAGCCTACTCCCAACAGGAAGTACACGATATCATGGTTCATGCCGGCCTGCGGGAGGTGGAGCGATGAGCGCTTGATCTGCCCAACGGCGCCGGGATTATGGCAGGGAGACGTGAGCCGGGAAAATACGGTGCGATCATGGAAGTATGGCAGGGCCGGTTTGGATCCCCGCGATGGGGGTGATCGCCTTGCTTTCGAGCCAGCCGGTGCGGCCTGACGGCTCTTCCACCAGGGAATAGGGACCGTGTTGTGTCAACGGGTAGACGAGACGTCCCTCCTGGAGGGTGCCGACGGAAGCCGAGGCGGGAAACGGAGAGAGGAGCAGGCGGGCATCGCCGCCGGTGACGATGGCCGCATCCTGTTGCCGGTATTGGAAGCAGGCCCCTGTCCCTGCAAGGACAAGGAAAAACATGCAGCCGCCGCCTATCCAGCGGCGCACATTCTTTCCGTTGGCAAAACGTATTCCCGCGAGATTGACAAGGGCGAAGAGGCTCCAGCAGAATCCGGCCAGCAGCGTCCATTGATCGAGGTTGAAAAAGGAGGCTGCCCGTTGGAACCAGGGAAGCTCTTCCTGGAAAAGGCCGCTGTTTTTTCGGAGCAGATCGAGATTTCCTTTGGCATCCGAATCGCCGGGGGAGAGCAGCAAGGCCCTTTCGTAATTGAGAACCGCCGGACCGATCCGCCCGGTCTGCGCATAGCAATTCGCCAGGTTGTAGAGGAGCGGTGCGGAGAATCCGTCTTCCTCGATGATGCGGGTATAGAGCTGCAGCGCCTCCTGGTATTGCCCTTGGCCGTAAAGTGTGTTGGCCTCTTGGAAAAGGGTCTCGGCGGATGGCTCCGCAGCGGCGAGGGCGGAAGGGCCGGCCAGGGAGCACACGAGGATCGCAAAGGCGCAGGCGACCCCCAGGCGTTGTAAATATCTGTACGCTTTCATTGCAGTTCGGCAAGCTCCTTTGCAATTTGGTCGGAGTACTGGCGCATCTGAGTCGCGGTCAGGGTATGGTTTGCATAGGCTCCCTGTTCCGCTGCCGCGAAGATGAGGATCAGGCCGGAGGATGCGGGGAGCCGCGCCTGCAGGTCGGCCAGAGTGATTGTCGACGGTTCGATCCGCCAGTGGTGCCCGAGCATTTCCTGGATGGCCTTACGGCATGCCGCTAGGTACCGGCCGCTGTCGTTATGGTCGGCGGCTTCTTTGATCTGGACTAAATTCTCGGCAAGAAGCGCGCTCATCTCCTTTTTCCGGCGGATCTCCGGATTGTTGTGCAGATATCGCAAGCGAAGCTTCCAGAGGAAAACCGCCAGCAGCAGGAGGGCGCAGGAGACCAGCAGGATATCGAACCAGGTCTTGGCATACAGAGGCGTGATTCTGTTTTGCAGCTTCCCCAGTTGGAGATGAATCGGGGCCAGGCCGGCGAGGCCCTGATTTTTGGTTTCTCCCGTGGGCTTCGCTACCGGCGTCGTCGGCGAGGCGGGAGCCGATGGTGCGGCGGCGGGGTCGGTTTTGCTGCTTTTTACGGTGATCGGAATCGGAGCGTTCGTCAGAGTGACGTATTTTTCCGAGTCCGGGTCGAAAAAGACAAAAGAGAGGGGCGGGATCTCGCTGACTTGACGGTCTTTGACCACAATGGCCTGCTCAAAATCCTTCCTGCCCCGGGTGGGATTGCTTCCCGGTTTGAATGCAGCGGAGGGCGGGTAGGTCTTCCATTGAGGCGTTTCAGGAAAGGCCGGTGCTTCCACCCGGTCGAAATTGCCCGAACCGGCAAGGGTCATCTTGAGGGTTATGGGATCGCCGACCTCCACGGCAGTCGGCTGGGCCTGGACCGAGAGGTTGAAGTGGCCGATGGCACCGGAAAAATCATGCGGCCGGTTGGCCGTGGGAAGGGGCTTGGCCGTCAAGGTAACCGGTCGGCTGGCCACCTTGATGTGCTTGCTCTTGAATCTTCCGAAGAAATCTTGAAACATATCGTCCTGGAAGAGATCCTGCCCCCCGAATCCCGGGAAGGGATTGGTGCGATGGGGCAGGAGCAGGGTGGCCTCAAGCATCACCGACAGGCTATGCCTGCCCTCCTTGACTGCGGAGAGCGAGGTCTCCCAGGTGAGAACCGAATAGGTGGTTCCGTTGACCTCTTCCTCCGTCTGCCGTGGTTTTTGATCCAGCTGCGGCATCACCAGGTCATCCCCTTTCAGGGTCGGCAGGGTGTTCAGGTTGACCTTGATGCCTTGGCGGAAATAGGCCTTGATCTGCAGGGGAATGACCTCTCCGGTCCAGCCGGTCGCCTTGATCTCGCTGATACGGAGGAAGGCGAGCTTGTCCTGGTTCCCTGCGTCTGAGGCAGGGGGAGGCGCGGCTGCCCCCGGCCGGTTGGCAGGAGGACTCCCTGCCTGGGTGACCTCAAAGGTGATCGGCTCGGTGATTTGGGTGCCGCCGTCTACGAAAATGCTGATCGGGGGGATGGTGTAGGTGCCGGGATGTTCCGCCTCGACCAGGAAGGTCGACACCGTGGAGGAAGAATACGAACCGTTGATGATTTGTATCTGGGCGCTTTTACCCCGTTCCTGAAAGGTGAGTCCGTCAATGGCGGGGAGTTGAATATCCGCGGACCTGCTGCCCTTGACGGTTACGTTCAAGGCTGCTTCTCCATCGACCGGAAACCGGGCCGGATCCAACGAAGCTGAAACCGTGGTGTCCGCCAAGCACCATTGGGTCGAGGCCGTACAGGCGATGGCGAGAAAAAGAAAGAGAAAAAGCAGCCTGCTTGCCATTGACCCGGTCTGTATCCGTTCCCATTTCCGCTCTCTCATTACCAGTCTCTCCTTGGTTCGTCGTCGTTGCCTCTATCATTGCCCGGGACGAAGTTCAACACTTTGCCTTCCTCGTTTTTCAGACTGTTGAGGAGCTGTTCCGCTTCCTCTTTCGTCATTTTTCCCTCTTTCCGGCGTTCATCGGCGACGCGGGCCTCGGCCTTGGCCTGCTCCGCCTCCTTGTTCGGTTCCTGAGCCGGTTTCGCTTGCTGCTGTTGCTGGTTTTGCGCCTCAGGTCGTGGGGAGCCGTCCTCTTTCTTTTCACCCCCAGGGGCCTTGTCCGGCGTGGCATCGGGAGTTTTTTCAGAGGGCGATTTCTTTGCCTCCTGTGTTTGCGGGTTCTCCTTTGGCTGCTCTTTATCGTCTTTGCTGTCCTTCTGCTCCTGCTGTTTTTCCTGTTTCTTGTCCTGATCGTGTTTCTGCTGCTGTTTGCTTTGCTGTTTTTTCAGCTCATCCAGTCTTTTCTGCACCAGTTGGCGGTTGTAGAGGGCATCCTGATCATCGGGTTGGAGGGCAAGGCTTGCGGTGTACGAGTCCACCGCTTCCTGCCATTGGCTCAGGGTTTGTTGGCTATCGGTGTGCAGGGTAGCTTCCCCCTTTTTAAAGTGCGCGTTCCCTCTGTTGTAGTAGGCCCTCTCCTGGAGGTGCAGATCTTTGCTCTTCAGTGCGGCCTCAAAGGCGGCAAGGGCCTCATCGAACTTATTATTCTTATACGATGCAGCGCCGAAATTAAACTGGAGCTCCGGGTTGTCCGGATGTTTTTTCAACAGCCGGGCGTACTGCTCCATGGCCTTCGGATAATCACCGTCGGCAAAGGCCTTTTCCCCTTCCGAGGCGAAAGAGGCTGCGGTTTTAAAGAAAAGGCTGGAGACGAGGAAGAACAGCAGGAGACCGGAAACCTTTGTGGTGCTGCGCTGCTTTCCGTTTTTGCGAAACGGCAAGCGGAAGGGATTGTTTTTCCGTGTGCCTATCAGGAATTCCAGGGTCAGGAGCCCGATGGCCGCAGTCAGCGGCCACTGGAAACGCTCCAGCGGCACCTTATGCCGCCGTTCGGTCAGTTCTTCCTTGGGAACCAGGGCCAGCTTTTTCCGGTAGATGGTTTCCAGGCCCTGGCCGTTATTACCCAAGGGAGCATAGAGCCCGTTGCTTTCTTCGGCAATCCGGCTGAGGGTCATTTCATCCAGGTGGGAGACCACGAAATGACCTGACCCATCTTTGACAAACCCTTTCCCCCCCTCGGAGGTCGGGATGATTTCCCCCTCCTTGGTGCCGACCCCGACCGTAAAGATGCGCACCCCCTTTTTCGCGGCTTCTTGCGCCGCGTTCCGCGCGTCTCCCTCAAGATTTTCGCCGTCGGTTATCAGGATCAGCAGTTTGTAGTTGGCCTCATTGCTGAGAACCGACTCCGCCTCGCGGATGGCGGCGGCGATATCGGTGCCCCCTTTGGGGAGAAGGGCGGTGTCCACCGCCTGCAGGGAGGTTTCAAACGCCTGGTAATCCCCGGTCAAGGGGCACATCAGGAAGGCGGAGCCGGCAAAGGGGAGCAGGCCGACCCGGTCGCCGTCCAACTGGCCGACAAAATCCATGATTGCAAATTTTGCCCGCTCCAGACGGTTGGGTTTGACATCCCCGGCCAGCATGCTTTTTGAAGTGTCCACGGCAAAGAGGATATCAATCCCTTTGCGTTTGACATCCTCCCATTTGAAGCCGTATTGCGGGCGGGCAAGGGCCAGGAAACAACAGAACAGCGCCAGGAGAAAGAGTATCTTTTTGGTCGCTTGTCTTCCGGTCGAGACATTCCTGGTCAGCCTGGGCAGCAGATGGGCAGCGGCAAATTTTTCCAGGGTCGCCAGACGCCGCGATTGCAGGCTGCGGAACAGCAACAGGAAGGCAATGCAGACAATGAGGCCCGCGAAGATCCAAAGGGGTTGCGCAAAGGTCATGATTCTTCCTTCAGACACCTAGGGGAGACGTTGATGGTCCCGCAGCAGTTCAAGGCCGAACAACAGCAGCGCGGCGAGCACGAAAACAGGGAAAAGCTCCCGATAGTGTTCAAAATTTTTAATGGTTCGGGTGGTGGTTTCCATGGAGTTGATCTCGTCGTAGATCTTTTCCAGGGATTGGGTATCCGTGGCCCGGAAGTAGCGGGCGCCGGTCATCTGCGCGACCTTGGTCAGGGTGTTCTCGTCAATGTCGACCTTGGCCCGCACCAGCCGTTTCCGGCCGAAAGCATCGGTGATCGGCATGGGGGCCTCGCCCCGGGTACCGGCTCCGATGGTGTAAATTTTGATTTTGAGTGTTTCCGCCGCCTCGGCCGCCACCTGAGGCGGTATCTTCCCGGCGTTGTTCATTCCGTCGGTGAGGAGGATCATGATCCGTGATTTGGCATCTTTTTCGCGCAGCCGGTTGATGCCGGATCCGATGGCGGATCCGATGGCCGTACCGTCTTCGACCATGCCGATGGACAGAGCCTCCAGCCGTTTGCGCAGCCAGTCATGATCCAGGGTCAAGGGGCTGACCAAATACGGTTTCCCGGCAAAGGCCACCAGGCCGATCCGGTCATTGGGGCGGGCATCGATGAACTGGCCGACCACTGATTTGACAACGTCCAGACGGTCGGCCGGACTCCCGTGCAGGGTGAAATCCAAGGCCCGCATGGAACCGGACACATCGACCGCCAGCAGGATATCGATGCCGCTTGCCTTGATTTCCGTGGTTGAATTCCCCATCTGTGGCCGGGCCAGGGCAATGATGAGCAGGCCGAGGGCCAGCAGCCGGATGGCAGTGAGCATGCGACCGGGACTGGTCCGTCGGCCCCGGGCCAGGGTGGCGGCAATGGCGGTGGTCGAAAAAAGAAGGGCCGGAGCCGGACCTCTCCTCCCTTTGATCAGGGCCAGGAGCGGAAGCAGGGCCAGGAGCCAGAGCAGTTCAGGGTAAAAAAAGCGCATCAGCAGGTTCCTGTCTGAAGAAAACCGACAAGCATTCCGGGCAAGGTCAGGGCGGCAAAACGCTCAGGGGCATAAGCCGGAGAACAAGCACAACACCGATTCAATAGAGTCATTGCAGGCCACTCAAGAAAGGGTTTCCTGTCGGGTGGTTTCGATAAAAGTGCGCGCCGCCCGATCCATGGCGAGCATGCCCTCCTGATTCGGGGTGCCATGGGCAAATTTGGCGATATCGCACTGCTCCATGCACTCCTGAAGCTCTCCGGCATGGTCGGCAAGATTTTTTTCCGTATCAATGGTCTCGTTTTTCAGGCGGGAAAAAAACTCGCTCGTGGTCTGCCGGGTGGAACGGATTTGAAATCGCGATTCGATATACTGCCGGAGGATGCCGGAGATCCGATCCGCATAAACAAGCGGTTGTGCCATCAGGCTCCGGGCCTGGTCCAAGTCGGCCAGGGCCACGACGTCCGGCGGCGAGGCAGGCAGGAACGGTTTCCGACGGTGTTTCAGAAAAAAGAAGAAAAGGGCAGCAAGGATCAGCAGAGCCAGAACGAGGAGCGCGGGGAGCAGAAAACGCGAGGGATCCGGTATGGGCACCGGCCCTTTGATGTCGCGAATCTCCACGATTTGCGTGCTGTTTTGGGTCGGGCCCGGTGCCTGATGGAGCTGCAATGGGGCGGAAGCAGGCGGATCAGCGCTTTGGGCCGTGGTTTGCCAGGGGTGCGCGAGAAGCGCGATAACGAACAAAATGCCGATCACCGCTGTTTTCATTGGCCGAGCCTCCTCTTTCTTGTCCTGAAAAAACCGAGAAGGGCAGGCAGGTACGGCTGATCCGTGGACAGATTGAGCACGTCGATCCCGGCAGCGCGAAGGGCCTTCAATAAGGTCTTTTGGCGTTGGGCTGCAAGCTCCGCATAGCCGTGGCGAACTGCAGGATCGGAGGTGTTCAGTTCCACCTGCTGGCCGCTTTCCGCATCCTCAATGGTCAGCCAGCCGACATCGGGAAGTTCGCGTTCGCGCGGATCCGAAACAATCATGCTGATCAGGTCGTGGCGTTTGTTGCCGGTTCGCAGTTTGGGCTGCAGTGCGTCCAAGGTAAGATCGAAATCGCCGGGAAGACAGAAATCGGAGATGAGGAAGACTACGCTTTTACGTTTGCAGACCCGGCCCACGAAATCGAGCGGAATGGTGAGATCGGTCCTGCTGCCCTGGGGTTGGAAGAACAGGATCTCCCGGATCACCCGGAGAATATGGGATCGCCCTTTTTTCGGCGGGATATAGAGTTCAACGAAATCGGTGAAGAGAATCAAGCCGACCTTGTCGTTATTACGGATGGCGGAAAAAGCCAGTACCGAGCCCAGCTCCGCCATGATCTCCCGTTTCGACGAGGTCGAGGACCCGAATTCTCCCGAACCGCTGATGTCGATCACCAGCAATAGGGTCAGCTCCCGTTCTTCGGTGAATTTTTTGACATGGGGGATGCCGGTCCTGGCCGTGACATTCCAGTCGAGCGTGCGGATTTCATCACCCGGCACATATTCCCGGACCTCGTCAAAGTTCATGCCGCTGCCCTTGAACACGGAATGGTAATTGCCGGCCAGGCTGTCGTTGACCAGACGGTTGGTGCGGACCTCGACCTGGCGGACCTTCTTCAGGATTTCCTTGGTGCGCTGCGATTCCATAATGCCTTCGCGCTTACGGTACCGGGACGGTATCGAGAATCCTGCGGATGATATCCTCGCTGGTGATTGCCTCGGCCTCGGCTTCGTAACTGATCCGCAATCGATGCCGCATCACGTCCGGAGCCGCCGCCTTGACGTCATCCGGGGTCACGTAGCCGCGTCCGGCCAGATAGGCCAGGGCGCGGGCAACGGCCTTCAGGTTGATGGTCGCCCGGGGCGAAACGCCGATCTCGATATACTCCTGCAAATCCAGTTGGTAGGCCTTGGGATCGCGGGTGGCCTGCACCAGCGAGACGATGTAATCCTTGATCTTTTCGTCCACGTAGATTGTGTCCACAACCTTGCGGGCGGCAAGGATATCGGCGGGGCTCAAGACTGGATTCACCGGGATGACCGAATCCGTGTGATCCATTGCATCGAGAATCCGGCGCTCCTCGGCCATGGTCGGATAGGTCACCACTACCTTCAACATGAATCGATCGACCTGCGCCTCGGGCAGGGGATAGGTGCCCTCCTGTTCAATGGGGTTCTGGGTGGCCAGCACCAGGAAAAGTTCCGGGAGCTTGAAGGTCTGATTGCCGATGGTCACCTGCTTCTCCTGCATAGCCTCCAGCAGGGCCGACTGGACCTTGGCAGGTGCGCGGTTGATCTCGTCGGCCAGGATCATCGACGCAAAGATCGGTCCTTGCTTGACCACAAACGAAGTGTCCTGCGGATTGTAGATCTCGGTGCCGATGATATCCGCGGGCAGCATGTCCGGCGTAAACTGAATGCGGCGGAAATCCGTTTGAATCGCATTGGCTAGGGTCTTGACTGCGAGCGTCTTGGCCAGTCCGGGGACGCCTTCGAGCAGAATATGACCGCCGGTGAGCAAGCCGACCAGCAGGCGTTCAATAAGATGCTGCTGACCGATGATGACCTTGCCCATTTGCTGACGGAGCAGGCCGACCCAGGCGGAGCTTGCCTTGACCGATTCGTTGATGGCCTGGATGGAGACAAAAATTTCGTTTTCCTGCGGCACCGTGGCCGGGGGAGAGGGCGGGGTTGATTCGGCGGAGGTGTTGAGCATGATGACTCCTTGAAGGGGGAAGAAGGGTGGGGACGATATTGTACTCTAAAGATGTTGAAGAGACGACCACTCTGCCCGAAATACCAAAAAATAGGTATCACCCATCGGTCTTCTCCTGAATTGTTTTCACCGGAACAGGGCAAGCCGATCAGAACAGGGCAGAGAAAATAAAAAATAATTATATCATAATGTTGAACAAGTGCTAAATAAAAATTTTGCGGCTGGGCAGCATGACTCTCAATACTTCCTTTCGATATTCCCGGCTCCTCTTTTAAGTTAAAAAAACCGGCTTGTTCCAAACGGAAGCAAGCCGGAAAAGGAGGGGAGATACCTTGTTGTAGCATTCATCGTGCCATTTGAATGGGCTGTGCTAATTTTGATGTTTAGTTTTATGTTATCAGTACGTTAATTGAAATAAGCGTAATGCCGGGATTGCGTTTTCCTTTTTTCCCGGCTGTATATTTATGACGCCGCTTATATTGACCGGTGAAGAGTTGAAGTGCATATTTTTTCGATAAAAGAGCCGGTTGGCGCGGTACAGGTTTTTGAACCGATGGTTGATTTTTTCCCCGGTGTTTTGGGTAGTTATTACTCATCGCTCTTTTTTTCTCCCCTGCGGAGCAAGCATGTTTTCCGGGCGTTGGGATCTCGATTTTCTTGTGCATTCCTGGAAATCGCTGTTGGCAAAATGCCGGCAAATCCCGTAAAGTCAGTGGTAACGATTCGAACTCCTTTTTCCGAGGCTCAAGCGTGTGGAGCATAAAGCAGGGGCAAATATGGCTGAGTATGGTGAATGGAACAAAAAGAATGCAACCCTTAGCGATGTAACCGCTACGACTGAATATGGTGTGGACCGGGAATTCATCGTCAAAGGAATTAAAGCAGGGATTCTTGAATATCGCCATGGGGCAATATGGGGAAATCCATATCTCAGAATCTTGAGAAGCCAGCTTGAAAAATACATAACCGAGGAACTTGGTGAAGACTACTTGCTGACAGTCAAGTCCCATACGGAACTTCGTAGTGTCAAGCAGGAGATTGCCCAACTAAAAAAGAAGTTGAGTGCCCTTCAGGGCCGCAAGGCGATGTTGGAGAAATCCCAAAAATAAATTTTGTCCTCATTCACGCGGACCGTTGCCATATATGCCGCAAAACGGCACCGCTCTTTTCCGCTCCCATAACCGCCTCATTCCTATTCGAGACAAGCAGGATTCGGTCAATGGACCCAAAAGACTACCAAAAAATCAGACAACTGTTTGACGACTACCTGCGAATGTATTCATCTCGCGATGACCGGCTCACCACGCATTTCAGCGAAGATTTTTCCGGCTTTACCGGAGGCGGTGATTTTCTGGTAAAAAGCAGGGAAGAGTGGGTTGCCATTACCCGCCAGGACTTTGCCCAAATCAAGGATCCGATCCGTATCGAATTGCAGGATTTTGCCATCCAATCACTGGCTGATACGATCGCGGTTGCGACCGGATTTTTTAACATACATCTGCCAATCAAAGACCATATTCTATCAAAAGAGGTAGCGCGCCTGGTCTTGATTTTTCGTTTAGAATCAGCAGGGTGGAAAATCTCGCACAGCAGTATATCCATTCCTTACCACCTGGTTCGTAAAGGTGAAATCTATCCGATGAAGGAACTGGTGGACCGGAATCAGTTCCTGGAAAAGCTGGTCGCCGAACGAACGACTCAGCTTTCCGAGGCAAACAATAACCTGCAACAGGCAAATGAGAAACTTGCACGCGAGATTGAAGATCACAAGCAGACCGAGGAGGCCTTGCGGCGGGAGCAGTTCTTTTCGCAATCAGTAATCGAGAGCTTGCCTGGTATTTTTTACCTCTACACTTATCCTGGATTGAGATTGATTCTTTGGAACAAGGCGCACGAATCGCTCCTTGGTTACGGGGTGGGAGAAATCAAGGGGCGTCATATTATGGATTGGCATGTTCCCGAATCCGAAGACGCCGTATTGCATATAATTGAAGAGGTGATGACCAAAGGCATTGCTTCCCATGAAACCTATCTTGTAGCCAAAGACGGGCGTTCTGTGCCATTCATTCTCACCGGTATTAGATTTGAGGCCCAGGGGCAACGTTATTTGATGGGGATTGGGATTGACATCACGGAGCGCAAGCAGGCCGAGGCCGAAGCTAAACAACTCCAAGACCAACTGATCCAGGTCCGTAAATTGGAGTCGGTGGGTAGGCTGGCCGGCGGTGTTGCCCATGACTTCAATAATATGTTGGGGGTGATTCTGGGTTACTCGGAATTGGTCCTTGGGCAAGTGGAGCCAGGCCAGCCGATGTATTCGGCGCTGCAAGGAATCCAGCAGGCTGCGCAGCGTTCAGCCGACTTGACCCGACAACTGCTGGCTTTTGCCCGCAAGCAGACAGTGGCCCCCAAGATGCTCGACCTGAACGAGACCGTGGCAAGCATGCTCAATATGCTGCGACGGCTCATCGGCGAGAACATTGATCTCGCCTGGCTGCCGGGCGAGAGTCTGGCGCCGATCAAAATGGATTCCACCCAGATCGATCAAATTCTTGCCAACCTGTGTGTCAACGCCCGCGATGCCATCGGAGATACGGGAAAGGTCACCATCGAAACCGACAACGTGGCTTTTGACGAAGCCTACTGCACCGCGCATGCAGGCTTTATCCCCGGTGAGTATGTACGGTTGGCGGTGAGCGACAACGGCCGCGGCATGGACCACGAGGTGCTTCCGCATTTGTTCGAACCGTTTTTTACGACAAAAGAGATGGGCATCGGAACCGGCCTGGGACTGGCAACGGTCTACGGCATTGTCAAACAGAACAACGGGTTCATCAATGTCTACAGTGAGCCGGGCCTGGGAACAACCTTTAGGCTGTACCTGCCCCGGTATCAGGGCAAAGGGGCGTGGGCCTCTGACCCGGTGGCGGTGAAACCAGTCGCAACCGGACACGAGACAATCCTGTTGGTGGAAGATGAACCCATGATCCTTGAGATGACTACAATGATGCTCAAACACCAGGGGTACAGCGTCCTCCCCGCAATTTCACCGGGCGAGGCCATCCGACTGGCTCGGGAGCATGCCGGTGAAATTCATCTTCTCCTCACCGATGTGGTCATGCCGGAGATGAACGGACGTGACCTGGCCCGGAATTTATTGTCCCTGTATCCTGATCTCAAGCGCTTGTTTATGTCCGGCTACACGGCCAACGTCATTGCTCATCACGGTGTGCTGGATGAGGGGGTACACTTCCTCCAGAAGCCGTTCTCCATGCAGAACCTTGCCGCCAAAATCAGGGATGTTCTGATGAATAAGGAATCCTCTTAAGCGTCAAGGCAGCAGTGTTCGGTTCAAAACTTGACCACATCGGCTTTTACAGCCAGTGGACAGCAGTGGTTTTTTTTAGCGTCCGTGCAGTACCCATTTTTGCGCTTTTCCGACGGTCTGTGGCTATCAATCGGTCGCCGGTTAGCCTTGTCGTTTGCCTTCATAATGACCTTTTGCAAATAACGAAATGAAAGCTGGATCGAGAGATAAAAAATTAGCCATTTTGATTTCGGGTGAAGAACTGTCGGAATTACAGCGGCACACATGGCAGATGACAGAAGCCTTTGGTTTGGATAGACGAATTGAGAATTATCAAGGCAAACGACCTATTGGGCTACACAGTTGGGATATTGACTGCCTACTTGCTGTTATCGAATATGTAATTAATGATTCCGACGTTTATCCAGACAAAGAAGATCAAGGGTATAGAGCGTTAACGAGCCTTTATGATCGGCTTAAGATCGAAAGCAGTCAATTTGATTAACGCCTTCGGTGTTGTTCAAGTCAAGATACCTCCCGAATATCTTGATATTGTCCCATGTTTGACGCGGCACAATATATCTATTGTTATGCCGCAACGAGAGCTGTCATTGATGCCTTCGGGTTGAGTTTCCGCCGTATGACCTGAACCGCCTGACAAGCCAGCACGGTGATGAACAGGTGGCCATCGGCCTGGTCCTCCTTGTGGTGATAGACTGGGCGCATCCCCAGTTCTGACTTCAAGCTGCGAAAAAGAGCTTCCAAGTCGGTCAACTGGATGCAGTTGATCTGATTTTTCAAGACTTGATCCTCTTTCGTGTATCATGTTTGCGGCTCCGGGGCCCGAGGTGCGAAAGCTTTGAGAGAGCATCATTTGGGCAAGAACTGTCCGGTGACAAAAATAATTTTAGACAAAGGTGCGTGTTTTGTGACAAAATACAGGAAAACCTATTTTGTCGTTTTTGTAAATGCTCTGGAAAACGACGATCCTATCTCTATAACATGCTGTATTGGCGAGCATAATTTATCATGTTTTGACTCTTAACGAGGCCATCGTTTATTAACGACCTGAATTATTTTGCAAAACCAGAAACCAAGGTGATCTATGAACAAGTCAACATTACTCGCTCTGCTTATGGTTGTCAGCAGCCCATTCCTCTTTTCAGGATGTGTTGTCCCGGCTGACGGTTACTATTCCGATCCAAGTTACGGCGGCGATGTGGTGATTGCGCCTGCCTTGCCTTATGAGGTAGACCTGTACCAGCGCCCCTATTACTCCTACAACGGCTACTATTATTTTTACGATAATGACCGATGGTTTTATAGCAGAACCAAAGGTGGGCGCTGGATCGATCTTCCTCGGTCCCATTGGCCCCGTGACACCAGGTGGAGAGGGCGTCATTTTTACAATGACCATCGGGACCACAAATATGATCGCAATCCTTCGAAGGATCGTCGCTGGGACGACAAAAAACGGCCTGATAACGATCACCGTTGGGACGATAAACGTCGTCCTGCCGATCCACGCTGGAATGACCACAACCGCCCTCAGGTTGATCCGCGTCGTGACGATTCGCGCCGTCCTCAGGTCGACCCCCGGTGGAATGACCGCAAACGGCCTGATGTCGATCAGCGGCGGGATGATCCTCGTCGGCCAAAAGTTGATCCTCGGCAAAATGATAATCGACGCCAGGGTATGGACCAACGGCGTAATGATCGCAACAAAATGGATCAGCGCCAAGATAACCGTAATCAGCGCGACATGAATTCATCGGAGAACAACAAACGTCGCGATGGCAAGAAGCGGGAGGATGATGAGAAGAAAAAACGGGACGGGCAAGGGGTTGATTATCGCCGTTAATTTTCTTTAGAGAGCCTCCCTTCGATTCCGGCAGGATCGGCCCGATGACGGGGCTGGCCCTGCCGGTTTTGATTTAAGAGTTATGCTCGAAAGTCAGACCTCCTGACTTCAAGGGAAGGGGTCAGGTCTTGATTTATAATCTTTCCACTGCTATCCTCGAAAAACTATGACAAGACCATTACGTATAAAATTCCCTGGTGCGGTATCTCACATCATCTCACAAGGCAATCGTCAGGAGCCGACCTTCGTTTCGGATGATGATGACCACGATTCCTTTCTTGAGATTCTGGGAAAGACCGTTTCCTGTTGTCACTGGAACGGCCTGCCTGATGGGCAATTTTACCATCTGCTTATCCGAAACATTGGAGCCCAACCTCTCTTTTAAACGTCACCTTTCATTTGAAAGCCCACAACCCCGAACCGCAGTGCGGCTCGGGGTTGTTTTTTTTTTCGATAGATTCGGCTTGTCGCCCGGTGGAACCGACTTTCGTCGGATGTTGACGGATCTCAGGAGGATTAGGTTGTTTTGCCAGCCTTTTCGATGGCCTATTTGAATCGTTCGGTCGAAAAACGCAGTTGACATCCTGGGCAGCAGTTGCCCGGCTTTTTTAACCCACCCACGGTGTTGTTGATTTTGATACCGCATTGAGGGCAGGTTACTTGGATTGTGTTGTCTTCCATCCTCCTCCTCCCCTTAAAGAGTGAGTGGTGGAGGGAGAGCGACATTGAGGTGAGGATATTGCTATTCTGGTAAAACGCCATCGGTTCTATGAAATGATCAAGGCTTGGTTCCCTGGGCACTGGTCAAGGATAACAAGAAACTGGACACTGGTTAAAATTGTTGTTCGCCGGATCAAAGCGATGCCGCCAAAAAAGCAGTATATGACAACTTCCGGGAAAAACTTGGAGAAAAAAAACCTTAACTTCAATATTCTAGGGGGCCTTGTGTGTCAACGGAAAATCATTGCACGGGAATAATCAATCAAAAGACGTTTTTGACTTCGAAGTTACATCTTTTTTTCGGTTTCTTTATTGCGCTGCTGTTCGTGGAGAATACTATGGGCGAAAATTTTACGACATTCGAAGGTTATTGTAATGCGGAACACATACTTGATTCGGGTCAAAGAGTCGGTGTTCAAAAAACCGCCCTTCTTAAGATCAGGTGGATGTTCGATAAAGAGCAATCGCAAGTCACCCATGTACGGTTTTGCGATCTCACTGTAACAAATCTGAAGACCGGAACGCTGGTTTCCACAAAAACAGGCCAAAGCCCGGACCTCCCCATAGGTCTGTTGTCTCCTCTTGAAGAGATCAAGGGCAGATTGCAGGGCGCGGTCTGGATGATAGATGAGAATAAATTACCCGCCGACCAAATGCGGGTATATACGGACTACCGCATAGAGGGAGTTGCAGTTGCGTTATCCAACGGCAAAGAAATCAGTCGAACGAAATTCAAAATTTTCCTGATGCGCGATTATAAATCGATACCGACGTCCCTCCTTGACGACGTCGAAAACTGGACAGTGGGCCCCTCTGCATTGATCAGCAAGGACGGCACGCCGACTGTTGGGCTGAGAGATACGATGTACGATAGGAAGCTGGGACGAATATTGACCGTTTTCAATCACGGCAACTTGTCCATTGCAAACGGGGAAATTGTTTTTGAAGAACTGCCCAATCTACGCGAAGTATACTATCTTGAAAAGATCGACGAGAAATATAAGTGGGTAAACGGGAATTTGAAACGATTTTGGGAATATAAAAAATGCCCTGTTGATCCATTGCCGTACGAATACAAAACAATTTACGAACGCGGTTTTACGAACAAGTCTTTTCGGTGAAGATTTCATCGAATCGAGCATCTGCCCCGGTGCGGTATCTCTTTCCTTTCATGCCTCGGCGAGGTCTATCATCTGGTGATTTTTGGGTCTTCGCTTCAGGCATCAGGGTTCACTTCTCCCCGGATGCGGCCTGATCGGTGAGTCGGTCATCGCGTCATACAAATCACTTATCAGTTTAAAACATTCTTGGCCTAAATTGACGCAATCGCACGCTCTCTACACCTTGATCTGGCCGATGGTTTTGATTCGGAATGTTGTATTTAAAGACTTGGCCACTCAGTACGAGCTTTCGCGACCCCCTGTTCCTTAGGTCGTGAATCGAATTAGGGGACAGACCACCTTTTGACAGAATTAGGGGACAGACCACCTTTTCAAGGCAAGGAAACGTGGTCTGTCCCCTAATTCGTCCCCTAATTCGTTCACTAATTCGTTCATTTAAAACCCTACAGCCCCGAACCGCAGTGCGGCTCGGGGTTGTTTTTTTTCGATAGATTCGGCTTGTCGCCCGGTGGAACCGAACCGACCATGGTCGGATGTTGACGGATCTCAGGAGGATTATGCTGTTTTGCCCGCCTTTTTGATGGCGTGTTTGAATCGTTTGGTCGAAAAATGCAGTGGGGTTCTCTTTTTTCATTATCGATTCCCCTGTTTTTCCATACTTTTCAAAAGTTCACTGGCGATATTAGGGCTTTCGAGCCGCATGATGCTCTCTTCCGCGCTGCCGAAACTCAACAAATTGATACTCCCATACCATACGACCTTTTGATCGATGAGGGCGAATTTCTGGTGTATGTTTGAACGAAAGACCACGTTCACATCGGCATTTTGTAACATATCCAGAGTCCCTTGCAAGGCGGTTGGTGTCTTTTCCCCGAAATCTCCTGTCGGTCTCGTTACAACTATTACCCTTACCTTATTCCGTAATGCAATTTCCAACTGCTGCAACATTTGCAAGGTGCGCCTCTTGGTAACGAAGGGGCTTACGATCAGGATCTCGCTTTCCGCAGCCAGAATATCATTGTTATAAACCGGCAAAAAATTGCTCTTGTCAAAGATAACATCGATTGAGTTCATCTCGACAGCTCCAGCTCCAGCTTTCGCCTTATAACCGATTGAGGCGTATCCGTTCAGCCGTTTATGGTACATCTTCTCCAGCATGCTAACATGGATATCGACATAGTCGTAGATCTGGACCTCTCTTTTTTCTTCAAACAGTCTGTGAAGCCTACCCGCGTATTGCTGCAGAGTCCCCTTCCACGATATCGGCATAGTCAGAAATAGGGTGTCGAGACGCGGTTCGTCGAATCCCTCCCCGATATACCTGCCCGTAGCGACCAGCGTCAATCGCTTGTCCGCAGGTGTGTCGGATATGCATTTGAAGATTTCTGTGATTTCCCTTGTTCCCCTTCCTCCCCTGAGTGTTATGACTTCGGAAATTCTTTCCCTGAGCTTTCCGGCTATTAATTCCAGATGATTGGTCCTCTCGGTCAAGACTAGGCAGTTCCTGCCACTCTCATGGCTTTTTACCACATCGTCAATAATCATCTGATTACGCATCTCGTTGCCAACCATCAACGAATAATGTTCCTGAATGGATACGTCCTTTTCATCCTTGTCAAGCGGGACCCGCAGTGCGGTAAATCTCGGTATGACAAAATGATCGAAGGGCCTTTTTTCCGCCTGTTTCTTTGCGTCATCCCTATATCGTACTGGACCGCATTGCATAAATATTATGGGATGATGGCCGTCCTTCCTGATAGGGGTTGCGGTTAAGCCATAGACATACTTTGCCTTTGCGCCTTTAAGAATCTCGTCAAAACTCACGGCTGCCACATGATGGCATTCGTCGACGATGATCATGCCATAATCTTTCACGCATGCCCTAACTTCATTCTTCCTGTTCAACGATTGCATCAAAGCAATATCAATAATTCCGCCCAGGCTATTCTTGCCTTGCCCCAGTTGTCCGATTATGCTTCCGGCTTTTTTTCGTCCTCTCTTTTTCACGCCTGGGTCCGATACAGGCAGGGATTCATTTATCGTCAGGAATTCAGTCAATTTGTTCTTCCATTGCGCTATCAGGCTGGCTTTATCGACAATGATGAGGGTGTTGACTTTCCTCTCGGCGATCAGTTTGATTGCCACAACCGTTTTCCCGAAAGCCGTTGTGCCGGAGAGTACGCCGATATCATGCTCAAGCAACCTGTCCACTGCCTGTGGCTGCTCATCTCTCAGGTTGCCATTGAATGTAACGTCGATCTTTTTACCACGATTGGTCTTATCCAGGCAGTTGACATCTATTCCTTGTCCAGAAAAAACTGTTCTCAGGTCCTGTTCGCATCCTCTCGGCAGACAGAGATACTCGGCAGTATCTTCGGCACAACAGATAATTCTCGGTTTGTTATAGGTCGGCATGCGCATCGCCTGATTCTTGTAGAACTCGGGATTCTTGAAAGCCGCCAGGCGTTTTAACTGGTTCAGAGCCCTTTGAGAGATGCCTGCCTTCGGAACAAACAGCATATTTGATTTTACGATCTCTATTTCTCGCGGGAAATCTGTTTTTCGTAATTTGACCTTGGTAGTTTCCCATGGTTTTTGCGTTTCTTCTTCATCTCTTTTCAAGACCCCGAGTTCATTTCCCTGACCCAGTTTTAAAGTAAGTGTTATTAAGTCATCTTCTGAGAACGTTCGAATCGTGTCTAAAAATGCCCACTGATCTGGATACGGCTCGAAATTTTCGTCGATGAATTCACTGTTTTTGACCTTTCTTGCCTCCTTTTGCAAAGGCAGCGCTATCAGATTCCCCAGACCGCCCTTGGGCATCGTGTCCTGACTGGGGAAAAATCTGTCGTATGATTTGAAAGTGATCTCATGCCTGTTCTGCATGGTGTAGGTAAGTAAGGATGTGCCGAATTTTCTAGCCAGGGATGCAGGTATAGGCCCTTCAAAGAATAACCACGCATGGCTTCCATTGCCGGAACGTGAGCGCTCAATGGAAACAGGGATATCAAATTCCGCACACACCTCCCGCAATACCGAGATATCCTTTTTCCACTCCCCATCATCAAAATCAATCGCCAGAAACCAGCAAGTCTCATCGGGAAGCATCGGGTATATTCCCGCGACCATCTTCCCCCGCAGATGATCATCAATGATTTTCCCATCCAGGCCAGCATACGCCTTATGGATGCAACCGGTGCATGTCCCCTTCGGCTTAACGCATAGTCCGGGTTTCCATTCATTCAGACAGGAGGGCGAATAGCCGGATGTTCCCTTCTTCTTGTTTTCCCATCTCTTGGCGTAAACATCGTCCCGTCCTTTGAAAAGAGACATAAATAGCTTGATTTTTTCCTTTTCGTCAGCGTTCTTGCTCATCCCTGTCGATGAGATGCTACCAACCTGCGGAGCGATCATTGCAGGTTCGGTTGTATTACCGGAAATTTCATCACCTGAAAACCGTGCCTCCGCAACAACCAACCGTGCCTTCAAGGCTCTGAGTTCCTCTTTCAGATTTCTGTTTTCAATCAATAACGCCTGACATTTCTCTGACAGCGCTGAAATCGAAACAGAATCTTCAAGTTTCACGTTGGGACCTCCCGTATTTTTCGTCTGAGACGCAGGGATTTAAACTTTTCAAGAACAAATTTTACGAACATTGCCTGAACTGCTCAGCATACATGAGTAAAAATGTGCCTGTCCTGTTATATCGTCTGAGGCAAAATCTTGCCCACATCCCGCCAGCCGAGCAGCCGCGCCGCCCTACGTTGCTGCGATGTCTCGCCTCCATAGACCACCACATTATCCAGGTGCAGGGACAAGCCGGCTGTCTGTATTCTCCCGGCAATCTGTTCAAATCCCTTAAAAAAATCAGAAGCTGCCGTGGCCGCGGATTTGACTTCGACGGCATGCAGACAATCACCACGTTGTACCAGCACATCCATTTCCAACCCACGGCTTTCGCGATAATGGTGCAGGATCGGCTGTTCGCCCATGTTGGCCAGTGCTTTATACAGTTCCGATACCACCCAGCTTTCGAAAATTGCCCCTCGTAGTGGATGCAACCGGAGTTGCCCAGGCTCTCTGATCTGCAGAAGATAGCAGACCAGCCCGGTATCCAGGAAATGAAGCTTGGGTGCTTTCACTATCTGCTTGCGGATGTTGACATGCCAGGCTGGTATCCGGTGAATGATATAACTGGCCTCCAGAAGAGATAACCAGGATTTCGCAGTATTATGGGAGACCCCGGCATCACCTCCCAGGGACGAAAGATTGATCTCCTGCGCAGTGCGCCCGGCGCAGAGCTTGAGAAAGCTGGAAAAGGTCAGCAAGTCTCCGACATTCATGACCTGACGGACATCACGCTGCACATAGGTGGCGATATAGTCGGCCAGCCACTGGTGGGCCGGAATGTTCTGGTCATAGATCCTCGGGTAAGCGCCTTGCCAGAGGAGGGTAAAAAGATCATCCGGGACCTCGGAGAAGCCCTGCAGCTCATCAAAATCAGGGGGTAAGAGGGTCAGCAGGCCACAACGTCCGGCCAGGGACTGGGAAATGATCTGCGATATGCCGAAGTGCTGCGAGCCGGTAAGAATAAAACGACCGGGCTCTGGATGTTCATCGACTTCGGTTTGCAGATAGCTTGCCAGTCCAGGTGCCTGCTGGATCTCGTCGAGGATGGCACCCTGCCGGTATTCCGCCAGAAATCCCCGGGGATCGCTCTGGGCAAACTCGCGGAAATCCAGGGATTCCAGTGATACATAAGGCTTATCCGGAAAGGTGGCTCGACACAGCGTGGTTTTTCCTGCCTGTCGGGGGCCGGTGACGGTCACAACGGGATAATATGTGGCGAGTTGCAACAGCTTGTCTGCGAGTTTTCTGGTAATCATGGAATCTACGATAGCGGAGCGTGCATAGATTGTCAACGGCAGTTACAATCCATGTAATCAATTCCGCCTTTAATACACTTACATTTCCTTTACTACCTGTTTATCCGAAACATTGGAGCCCGACCTCTCTTTTAAATGTTACCTTTCACGTAAAACCACACAACCCCGAACCGCAGTGCGGCTCGGGGTTGTTTTTTTCCCGATGGATTCGGCTTGGCGCCCGGTGGAACCGAACCGACTCTCGTCGGATGTTGACGGATCTCAGGAGGATTATGCTGTTTTGCCTGCCTTTTCGATGGCGTGTTTGAATCGTTCGGTCGAAAAACGCAGTTGACATCCCGGGCAGCAGTTGCCCGGCTTTTTGAACCAACTCAGGGTGTTGTTGATTTTGATACCGCATTTAGGGCAGGTTACTTGGATTGTGTTGTCTTCCATCATCAGTCCTCCTTCTAAAGAGTGAGCGGTGGAGGGAGAGCGAGAGCCCTCCCTGTTATTTCAGAGATTTCTCCCTGCGGTCGAAATGACAAAACCAGGGGATTTTCACTTTTCACGAGTCCATCACGATTAAAATGACTGAATTATTTTCTGTGGTATCCCGCCTGTATCCCGATATCCCCTCAAAGCGTTGAGCTGCAAGGCTGGAGCCGGGTTCAACTCACAGTGTCAAAAGATCGGTGCACGTTGTAAAAAAAGGGGTTACACGAAGAATCGCGTAACCCCTTGATTTTTACTTGGTACCGGAGGTCGGAATCGAACCGACACGAGCGTGAGCCCGCTGGATTTTGAGTCCAGTGCGTCTACCAGTTTCACCACTCCGGCATAAACGTGTCCCCTTCTTACCGCACCGGGCTTTTCGCTGTCAAGGAGAAAGCAGAGCCGGACGATCTTCGGAAGGCAGCAGCCCTGGGCCACTTTTTTCATCGACCGTGATCCTGCGCTGTTTTTCAAACAAAAAGTCTTTCCAATTAAAGACGTTCATGGCAGAGTGGGCCTTCAGGAATGCGCATGGACGCTTCTGCTGTTACGCGATTGATTACACGCCATTCTCTCTCCATCCCGGTGCGAAGGGTGCAACGGCCGGTCCCGGTTTTTTTTGCCGGTTACCGATACCCTCAGGGGCGTCCGTCTGATTCCGGCTGCCAGGGAATGATTGCCCCGGTGCTGCAACAATTATCCCTTCCTCTCCTTTGATGAGACGTTCTTTTTTATGCCCCCAAAATCCTCCTCCCCCGCTACGCCCCGTACCGTTGCCGTCGAAGTGCTCTGCCTTTGGGCTACGACCCACAACTCAATAGACCTTCTTTTTCGCGCGGCCATCGAAGGTCAGGCCGACATTGACCGGGGGCTGATTAAATCCCTGGTCTACGGTGTGCTGCGGCAGAAAGAATACCTTGATTTCATTATCCGGAAGTTTTCCAAGCATCCTTTGGCCAAGATGAAACCGCGGACCCTGATGACCCTGCGGATCGGGGTGTACCAGCTGCTCTTTCTCAGCCGCATCCCGGAATCGGCGGCGGTCAACGCCACGGTCAATACCTTGAAGAGCGCCGGTCAGCCCGCTTGGCTGATCGGTTTTGCCAACGGAATCCTCCGCACCGTGGCCCGGAATCGAAACGCGCTGCCGACTTCGGAGCAAACGGCCCAAGCCGACCCACCGATCCTGAATCATCCGGCCTGGCTAGTGGAACGCTGGTGCGCCCGTTTCGGCAGGGGGCAAACCCACGCCTTTTGCGGCATCAACAACACCGAACCACCGCTTTCCTTGCGGATCAACAGTCGCCGGACCGGTCGTTTTGCCTTGCGAACCCTTTTGGAAAAATCCGGTATCGTTACCCGTGACGGCTTTTACAGCCCTCTGGGATTGATCATCGATACCTTTCCCGGTCCCGTTTCCTCCCTGCCTGGATACGATCAGGGCCATTTTCAGATCCAGGACGAGGCGGCCCAGCTGGCCTCGCTGCTTGTCGGCAACTTGCCGGCCAAGAGCCGAATCCTCGACGGCTGTGCCGGTCTGGGCGGCAAAACCTCACACCTGGCTGAAATGCTGCTGTCCGATAGCGCTCTTGTCGCCATCGAACCGGATACGCGGCGTTACGGTCTTCTTCGGGAAAATCTGAAACGTCTGGGGCATCATGAGCAGGTCCGTACCCTGCGTACCGATCTGCAGAATTTCGTCGCCACCCATCCTCAACCGTTTGACGCTATCCTCATTGATGCGCCCTGTTCGGGCACCGGGGTTATCCGCAGGCAGCCCGACATCCGTTGGAACCGCCTGGGGGAGGATCTGGCACGCTATCAGCAATTCCAGCTCCAGCTGCTCGAAAGTGCCGTTTCCCTGCTCAAACGAGGCGGCACGCTGGTCTATGCCACCTGTTCCCTCGAATTAGAGGAAAACGAAGAGGTTGTTCACGGTTTCCTTGAGCGGCATTCGGGCTTTACGGTGCGCAACGCCGCAACCCTGCTGCCGGAGACGGCCCATCGCCTGGTGGATGGCGCAGGTTTCTTCCGTCCCACTCCGGCCGATGGACTTGACGGTTTTTTTGCCGCCTGCCTGATCGACGGCCGCGGCTTGTAGTTTTTTCCCACAATGTTTATATTCGAACCCCACAGTTTTTAACCCTCAAAATTCTAAGGAGAAACCGTTAATGGCTGGAATAAAGTCGACTATGGATCTGGTCATGGAACGCGCCGCCCGCATGGGCATGGCCACCCCGGACGAGATGCAGCATGAGGAGAATCTGAAAAAAGGGATGCAAAGCACTGCCGAGTTCCTCAACGGCACCAAGGCCTCCCTTGCCGAGACCCTGGGCGAGTACGACAAGGCGCAGCAGGAGGCCATCCGCAAAGGCATGCTCTCGTCGTTGCTGCGCAATCTGTTTTTGCCCCGGGATGAAGACGGCACCCAACGGATCGGACGGGCGGTTCAAGGTATTGTCGAGCTCAATCAGGGGTCGGATGATATCGCCGCCCTCTGCAAGGAGCTGCAGACCATCGCTTCCCAGTACGGTCAGCATCGGACCCAGTTGTACGACCAGTTGAAGGAACAGATGCGGATGCAGATCGAGCAGATGCTGGCACGCAAGGGTATGAAGGCCGACGGTCTCAAGATCGACCCGACCATGGAACCCCAGTTCAAGGAACAATGGGCGCGACTGGAAAAGGATCTGGACGATCAGTACGGTCAGGCTCTGGAACAATTCAAAGCGCAGCTCAAAGAGTGGACGGGAGCCTGATCATGGCGCAGTATGGCGAATTTGACCGGATTGTTCAGTTGCAGGCCGCCCTGCGGCGGAGAAAAATCGATGCCCTGCTGGTTTCCCAACCGGAGAATCGCCGCTTCCTCAGCGGCTACACCATCGCTGATCATGGTATCCACGAGAGTTCGGGTTTTCTGCTTATTCCTGCTTCCAGCAATCCGTATCTGCTGACCGACGCCCGTTTTACCCTGCAGGCCCAAGAGGAGGCCTTTCTTTTTCAGGTCGAACTGTACTCCAAGGGACTGTTGCCGCTCCTGGAAAAATTGACGGCCCAGCTCGGCATCCGTACCCTGGGATTTGAAAGCGAGTATATCCTGCACTCAACCTTTCTCAAACTTTCGGATTTGGCGGAGAAGCGGGGCCTGGTGCTTAAACCGCAGACCGACCTCGTTGAAGCCATGCGGATAGTGAAGACGGAAGAGGAACTGGCGCTGCTGCGCAGATCGACCCAATTGAATGAAAAGGTTTTTCAATCGGTTTTTAATACCATTGAACCCGGAATGACCGAGCGGGAAATCGCTCTGGCCCTTGATCTGACCATGCGCGAGATGGGGGCGGAGGGCCCGAGTTTCGAGACCATCGTCGCCTTCGGCACCAATGCCGCCCGGCCGCATGCCGTGCCCACGGATCGCGAGCTTAAGGCAGGCGAGCTGGTGCTGATCGACATGGGGCTGGTGTACAAGGGGTATTGCTCCGATATGACCCGGACCTTTGTCGCCGGCAAACCGGACCCGACCTTTCTTGATCGGCATCGCCTGGTGCGCCGGGCCATGCTCGCCGGCATCGACGCGATCCGGGACGGCGTCACCGGCTATGAGGTCGATCGGGCCGCGCGGCAGGTGATCATCGATGGCGGTTACGGCGATAACTTCGGCCATGCCCTGGGCCACGGCGTCGGTCTGGCAGTCCATGAGGAGCCGCGTCTTTCGGCCCGCAATCGTAAACAACTGCGCACCGGCATGGTGGTCACCGTGGAACCGGGCATCTATCTGCCCGAATGGGGCGGCATTCGTCTGGAAAACATGGTCATTGTCGGCGAGAACGGCTGTGAAGTGATCAACCACGATACCACCTCTCTCGATCTTTAACGTCAGCAGCAATCGACCCAATCCTTTAACCTTTCGGAGTCGCATGTCTGAAAAATATTTTGTTCTTGATACCAATGTCCTGTTGCACAACAGCCAGTCCATCTCCAGTTTTGCCGATAACATCGTGATCCTGCCGATGACCGTGATCGAGGAACTGGATAAATTCAAGAAGAATAACGATGAGCTGGGCCGTAACGCCCGCCATGTTATCCGTACCCTCGACGGCCTACGCGCTCAGGGGAGCCTCGGCAAAGGGGTGCGCACCGACTGGGGCGGCATGGTTCGGATCACCATGGAAAAGGAGGAGGCGAACGACACCTGCATCGACCTCACTATTCCCGATAACCGCATCATTGCCACCGCCTACAATCTCCTCAAACAGGGGAAACGGGTTATCTTTGTTTCAAAGGACATCAACGCCCGTCTCAAGGCCGATGCCATGGGCATCGAGGTGGCGGATTTCGAGAAGGAGAAGGCTGATTTCGACCAGCTGTATTCCGGCTGGCGCCAGCTCCAGGTAGATACCGCAACCATCGGCCAGCTGCATCAGGGAAAAAATCTGCAGATCGACAACGAGGAATTTCAGCCCAACGAGTTTGTGCTCCTTGTCGATGCGGTCAACCAAAAGCATACCAGTATCGGCCGGGCCGTGGACAAGCACCAATTGAAACCCCTAAACCCGGTCTATGACAGTGCCTGGAATCTGCGCCCGCGCAGTATGGAACAACGGATCGCTCTGGAATTGCTGATGGATCCGGAGGTGGCTCTGGTGTCGCTGGTCGGTCAGGCCGGCACCGGTAAAACCCTGCTGGCCCTTGCCGCTGGGCTGGCCAACACCCTCAAAAGTAACCTCTATGAGAAACTGCTGGTTTCCCGTCCGGTGATTCCCCTTGGACGCGATATCGGTTATTTGCCCGGCACCAAGGACGAAAAAATGAAGCTGTGGATGCAGCCGATTTTCGACAATCTCTCCTATCTCATGGGATTGAGCAACGGCGGTAAACAAGACGTAAATACCGAACTGGGCATTACCCGCCTGCTCCGCGACGACCAGATTGAACTGGAGGCCCTGACGTACATTCGGGGCCGCTCCATTTCGCGCCAGTATGTTATCATCGACGAGGCCCAGAACCTGACGCCGCACGAGGTCAAGACCATTATCAGCCGTGCCGGTGAAGGCACCAAGATGGTGCTGACCGGTGATCCGGAACAGATCGACAATCCGTATCTCGATGCCAGCAGCAACGGACTGACCTATACGGTGGAGCGCCTCAAGGGGCACGATTCCTGCGGTCACATCACCCTGACCCGTTCCGAGCGCAGCCATTTGGCCTCGCTGGCGGCCGAATATCTATAAAATGTAAGGGAAGCCAATATGCGACAATATGTGATCGACGAAATTTCTTTTCTGGAACGCGACAACCTTGACAGCTATCTTAAGCGGACGCTGAAGCCCGGGGCGATTGCCGGGGTCTATTTTCTCAGCGTCCCCCCGGACTTGCTGGGAGCGGAACAGCAGGGGCACGAGGATTGCGCCCCCTTTTATTTTACCGTGATTCTCGAACAGGATTCCCTCCGTTTCGAGCTGCTGGTGCGCAGTGCCGCCAACATGCACTGCACCTGCATCGCTCAGGCCACCCCGGCCCAGCGGCAATTCGTTTTTGACTTTGCCGATCGCATGCTCAAGGAAGAGATGATTCGGGCCTGAACCATGGGATTGTCCCGATCCGTCCCGTTTACCCCGCCGCGTATTCGAGAGAGAGCGGCGGCATTGATTTGATATCTGATTATTCAAATAAGCGAGGCCTCACCATGTTGATTGATCTCTTGCGTGCACGCCGAAGTATCCGCCGTTTCAAGGACCAGCCGGTGGAGCAGGAAAAACTGGAGCTGTTGCTGGAAGCGGCGCTCCGTTCCCCTTCTTCCAAAGGCAATACCCCCTGGGAGTTCATCGTGGTCACGGACCGGGAGCGGCTGGAGAAACTCGCCGTCGCCAAGGCCCACGGCGCCACCTTTTTAAAGAATGCCCCGTTGGCAATCATGGTCTGCGCCGATCCGGCCAAGAGCGATGTCTGGGTGGAGGATGCCGCCGTTGCCGCCACCCTGCTTCATCTCCAGGCCACCGATCTCGGCTTGGGGAGCTGCTGGGTGCAGATTCGACTGCGGCAACGGGAGGATGGCACCGGCTCGCAACCGTATCTGACCGATCTGATGGGCCTGCCGGAGGGATTGATGGTCCTGGCGATCGTCGGCATCGGTTATCCGGCGGAGAGTAAAAACGGCCATGCCCCCTCCTCACTTTGCCATGATCAGGTCAGTTACGAACAATTCGGCCGACGGAGTTGACCCCGGGCATTGAGGGGTGCGCCACCCCGCACAAGGAACGCTTCTTCCCCGATCCCCGGCTCCCCCCTTACCGAATGTCGTCATTCAGCCAACAGCACCCGCACTTACAAGCCCACAGGTACCGCTGTTTCAGCATCGGAGTTGGGGACCGGGGTCGAAATCCGCTACCGATTATTTAAGGACGCGATTCGTTAAACCGGCATCAGGGGGTGGAATGGAACCTTGAAGACCCGGCCCATGGATTCAGCAAGCAGGGGGAAGTATGACCGGAGAGGCTCAAGATGCTCAAGATCTTCGAAAACACAAGAAACGGAAACCAACGGTACAATCGGATCAGGACTTTCCCGTGGTCGGCATCGGCGCTTCCGCCGGGGGACTTGCGGCTTTTGAAGCGTTTTTTTCCGGCCTTCCCGCAGACACCGATCCCGGCATGGCCTTTGTGCTGGTGCAGCACCTCGCACCGGACCATAAAAGCATGCTCACCGATCTCATTCGCCGCTATACCCGCATGCAGGTTTTCGAGGTCGAAGACGGCATGGTCGTCAAGCCCAACTGCACCTATATTATCCCGCCCAACCGGGATATGGCCCTGCTGAACGGAACGCTCCAATTGTTCGAACCCTCGGCGCCTCGCGGCCGACGTCTTCCCATAGACTTCTTTTTTCGCTCCTTGGCGCAGGATCGCCATGAACGGGCGATCAGTATCGTGCTTTCGGGAACCGGTAGCGACGGCACGCTGGGGGTGCGGGCGATTAAAGGCGAGGGCGGCATGGTTATGGTGCAGAACCCCGATTCCACCGAGTATGACGGCATGCCCCGCAGCGCTCTGGCCACCGGCCTTGTGGACTACGAGCTGCCGCCGGTCGAAATGCCTGCCCAGCTGATGGCCTATGTGGCCCATGCCTTTGCCAAAACGCCGAAATCCGGCTCTGTTCCTACGCTTACAGGGGAGAACGCGTTACAGAAAATTTTTATTCTGATGCGCACCCAGATCGGCCACGATTTTTCCCAATACAAGCCGAGTACCATCAACCGGCGCATCGAACGGCGGATGGCCATCCATCAGATTGAAACCATAGAGAGCTATGTCAAGTTTATGCAGCAGACCCCGATTGAGGTTGAGGCGCTTTTTCGCGACCTCTTGATCGGGGTCACCAATTTTTTTCGCGATCCGGAAGCCTTTCAGGTGGTCGAAAATCAGGTCGTGCCCGAGCTTTTTGCCGGAAAACCGGCAGGTTCCGTGCTCCGTGTCTGGGTCCCCGGCTGTTCCACCGGCGAGGAGGCCTATACGCTTGCCATCCTCCTCCAGGAGCGGATGGAAAAATTGCGCCAAGGCTTCAAGGTGCAGATCTTTGCCACGGATATCGACAATCAGGCCATTGCGGTTGCCCGTTCCGGCCTCTATCCGGCCAGCATTGCCGCCGACATTTCAGCGGAGCGATTGGGCCGGTTCTTTTCAATAGAGCCGGACAGCTGCACCTACCGGATTCATAAAACCATCCGCGATATGCTCATCTTTTCCGAGCAGGATGTGACCAAAGACCCGCCGTTCTCCAAACTCGATCTCATCAGTTGCCGCAACCTCCTGATTTACATGGGCGGGGAGTTACAGAATAAACTCATTCTTCTGTTTCATTATGCCTTGAATCCGGGAGGCGTTCTCTTCCTCGGGACCTCGGAGACAGTGGGAAATTTCGGTGATCTGTTCACCGTGCTGGACCGTAAAGCAAAATTGTATAAACGGAAGGAGGATACGCACAGCGTTCAGCGTGCGGCTCTTTACCGCTTTCTGCCCCCCATGACGACGATGACGGATAAAATGCTGCCACAGGGTGCCGGGAACAAGGCTTTGCCCGTAAAATTACCGGTTCGTGAACTGACCGAACAGGCGCTTTTGCAGATGGTGGCCCCGGCTGCGGCGCTTGTTAATCGATTGGGCGATATTCTGTATCTGCACGGTCGCACCGGTATGTTCCTGGAACCCGCTCCGGGCGAGGCCGGGATCAACAATATTCTCAAGATGGCCCGCGAAGGATTACGGCGTGAACTGGGCACGGCCCTGCATAATGTGGCGGTGGAAAAAGAGATGATCCACCGGTCCGGGCTGCGGGTGAAAACCAACGGTCACTTTATTAACGCGAGCCTCACCCTCTGTCCGGTGGCGACCAGCTCCGATTCGACGCGGAACGAACTGCTTTTCCTGGTCATTTTGCAGGAAACCCCGGACCCTGTTGCGTTACCGGAGGCTGCGTTGCTGGAAGCCCTGGGCGCAAACGGTTCCGAAAAGGACACCGATGCGCGCATCGAGGCGCTCCGGCAGGAACTGCGGGCCAAGGAGGAATATCTTCAGACCGCCAATGAAGAACTGGAGACCTCGAACGAAGAGCTCAAATCCTCGAATGAGGAACTGCAATCGGTCAACGAGGAACTGCAATCCACCAACGAGGAGTTGGAAACCTCCAAGGAAGAACTGCAATCGGTCAATGAAGAACTGGCCACGGTCAATACCGAACTGCAGACCAAGGTGGTGGATCTGTCGCAGGCCAACAACGACATGAACAACCTGCTGGCCGGCACCGGCATCGGCACGGTTTTTGTCGACCACCAGTTGCGTATCCTCCGCTTTACCCCCGCCGCTACCCGGATCATCAACCTGATTCCCAGCGATATCGGCCGTCCTGTGGGCCACCTCGTCTCCAATCTGGTGGGCTACGACAGTCTGCTCACAGATGCCCAGACCGTGTTGAAAACCCTGATTCCGGTGGAGGTCGAAGTCCAGACCCGTGAGGGCAAGTGGTACACCATGCGCATCCAGCCCTACCGCACACTGGATAATATCATCGAAGGGGCGGTGCTGACCTTTGTCGACACCACGGAATTGAAAGCAGCACAGAATGCACTCTACCGTCTGGCCGTGGTGGTGCGTGACGCCCATGATGCCATGACGGT
The DNA here is from genome assembly GCA_963666685.2 of uncultured Desulfobulbus sp. Classification (GTDB taxonomy): domain Bacteria; phylum Desulfobacterota; class Desulfobulbia; order Desulfobulbales; family Desulfobulbaceae; genus Desulfobulbus. Next base: position 2,734,215 of record CAXXHZ010000003.1, on the reverse strand, counting down.
CATGGATCCGGAGGGCCGGATTCTGTCCTGGAATCCATCGGCCACTCGGATCTACGGGTGGAGCGAGGCCGAGGCCCTGACCATGAATATCCGCGATCTTGTCCCCGAGGAATTCCGGGAGGAGACTTTGGAAAAGATGCGGAAGCTGAGCCGGGCCGAAATCCTGGAACCGTATCAAACCCAGCGGATCGCAAAAGACGGTAGCATCGTGGATATCTGGATCACCTCTACCGCTCTGGTGAATTCGGCAGGCGAGATTTATGCAGTAGCGACCACGGAACGGAAGAAAGGCGTTAATACTCAATGAAACAAGGATTGCACCATGACCGACAGGGAAAAGCACCTCCGATATTCTGCCGAGCTGCGAAGGCGGGCCGAAGCGACGGCCCGGGAAAGAGCGGTGCCGACAGAGGATCTCGCCGCCCTGCAACCTGATGAAATCCGGGAGATCATCCACGAATTGCGGGTGCATCAAATTCAGCTGGAAATGCAGAACGAGGAGCTACGCCAGACGCAGCATAAACTGGCAAGCGCCCAGGAGCGGTACTTCGATCTCTACGACCTGGCCCCGGTGGGTTATCTCACCCTTTCCGAAAAAGGCCTGATCCTGGAAGGCAACCTCGCTGCCGCGAACCTGCTGGGAGCTTCACGGGGCACCTTGACCCGCTTGCCGTTTTCGCAGTTCGTTTTCAGAGACGATCAGGATCTCTACTACCTGAACCGTAATCGGGATTCGGGCCCTTCGTTGCTCCCTTCTCAGTATGAAATACGGTTGGTACGGCAGGATGGAACGATATTCTGGGCTCATCTGGTGTTTACCACGGTGCAGCAGATTGACGGCGTGTCGGTTTGCCGGGTTGTACTCAGTGATATCACCGAATGCCATCAGGCGGAAGAGGCACTGCAGGAAAGTGAACTCCGTTTTCGCAAGCTGTTTCAAGATGTGCAAAACCTGGCGGTCCAGGGTTATGGGGCGGACGGCACGACCCGGTACTGGAACCATGCCTCGGAGCTCTTGTACGGATACAGCGCCCAGGAGGCGATAGGCCGGAATCTGGTGGAATTGATTGTCCCGCCGGAAATGCGGGATGAGGTCAAGAAGGCGATCCAATGGATGGCTGAAACCGGACAGCCCATCCCGGCATCGGAACTTCCCTTGATGCGCAAAGACGGTTCGCGCGTTCCGGTTTTTTCAAACCACACCCTCATTCGGATTCCGGGACGGGAGCAGGAATTATTCTGCATCGATATTGATCTCAGCGAGCGTAAGCGGGCCGAAGAGGCCTTGCGCGAAAGCGAAGAGCGGCACCGCCTCATCTTTGAGTCGGCCTCCGATGCGATGCTGCTCATCGACAGCGAGACCACCCGGATCATCAGAGTCAACAAAAGGGCCTTGGAGCTGTACGGCTATGAGGAAGAGGAACTCCTCGCACTGAAGGTCACCGATATCTCAGCAGATCCGGAGGTGACCCGGCAACGTTTCCATGAAGCCCGGCAAGCCCTGGAGGGGGACGTTCACGTTCCTCTGGGTTGCCGGCATCGTAAAAAGGACGGGACTGTTTTTCCCGTGGAAATAACGGCCTGTACGATTCCTGTGCATCATCGACAGGTCATTCTGGTTGCCGCCCGCGACATCACCGAGCGCAAGCAGGCCGAGGAGGCGTTGCAAAAGAGTGAAGAACTGTATCGTCTCCTGGTTAACAGCTTAAACGACGGTTTTTTCGTTGCCGACGATCAAGGGCGCTTAACCTTCGGCAATGCTGCGCTTGCCAAAATCCTCGGCTGTTCCGGCCCCGATGAGTTTCTTGGCAAACATATTCTGCACTTCACTGCGCCTTCAGCCCGGGACCGGGTGGTACCTCTTTTCTCCGTGGCGGCTTCAGGGGGGACGATTCCGCCTCTGATCGAGGTTCCTATTCTGAGAAAAGATGGGGAGGTGGTGCAAGTCGAGGTCAAGCCGACCGTTCTCACCCATGAAAACGGCAGGGTGACCACCCAGGGGCTGCTGATGGATGTTCATGAGCGCAAGCAGATGGAAGAGGCGCTCCGCCTCAGCGAGAAGCAGCGCCTTCTGGCCCAGGAGGCCGCCAATGCCCAGCTCAAGGAACAGGCCGACAGCCTTGCTTCCATCTATTACGCGCTGGACAGTGTCGGCTTGATTGTCTGCGATCTGTTGGAAGAGGATGGGTGCATAAAAATTTTCAATGTCGGCGCGGAAAAATTGTTGGGATACAGGCAGGAGGAGGCGGTGGGCAGATCCATCGCTCTTCTTTACCCGCCGGAGATTGCAAATGTTCTGTCGGAAAGAATTGTGCTCCTTCATCAAGGGCAATCGATGCATTCTTTTGACACGACCCTGATGCGAAAATCGGGCGAGCGGTTCCCGGCCGTGGTTTCTCTCCATCCGTTTGACCTCCATGAGGGGCGATTCCGGAAATGCGTGGGGGTCTATCGTGATATTTCCGAGCTGATGGCGGCGCAGACCCAATTACAGGAGAGTAATATCGAGCTGGAGAAACGCGTTGAACAACGAACCCGTGAACTCCAGGAAACCAGAGAGCAATACCTGCATGCGGAAAAACTCTCGGTGATCGGCAAGCTGTCGGCATCCATCGCCCATGAATTCAATAATCCCTTGCAGAGCATTTCGTCCATTTTGAAAGGGTTGCGAAAAAGGGCGATATTGGAAGAAGAGGACAGAATTTTGCTGGAGGCGGCCATCGGTGAAGGGGACCGGATGAAGGAATTGATCCGCAGCCTCCAGGATTTTAATCGGCCCTCCTCCGGCAGAAAAGTATGGATGGATGTGCATAAGTCCCTTGATGCCATGCTGTTGCTGCACAAAAGTGATTTCAAGGGTAAGCGGATTAGCGTGGAGCTCGATTATGCCGAACAGTTGCCACAGATCCTGGCCGTTCCCGATCAGTTCAAACAGGTTATCCTCAATCTGCTGACCAATGCGGCGGATGCCTGTTCGGCGGGCGGGCTGATCACCATCAGCACCCGGAAGGAGGCCGACAGGGTGTCTATTGCGATCAAGGACACCGGCACCGGTATCACTTCTGAAGACATGAGCCTGATCTTTCAACCCTTTTACACCACCAAGCCGGCAGTCAAAGGGACCGGACTGGGTTTGTCGGTCAGTTATGGTATAATTAAACGCCATCAGGGAGAAATTCGGGTTGAGAGCCGACCGGGGGAAGGCGCAACTTTCACTGTTCTGCTGCCTATTACCGGGGGAGCGGATATCGTTGCCGCAACAGAGGCCTGAGGTATTGCAAACACGCCTTGCAGAACAGGCCTGCAAAGGAAGCGGATCGAGTTGAAGGCGTATGCAAAGACCAATATTTTATAACTCGCCGGATCCGGTGCCACCGGAAAGGGCTCAGGGGACAGAGAGATGCAATCATGACCGAGATATCCATTTTATTTGTCGATGACGAGGATGTGATTCGGAATTCCTTTGCCCGCGAACTCCGGATGGAGGATTTTGCGGTCACCACTGCTGACGGCGGCGAGGAGGCTATCAAAGCCCTGGAAAACGGGCGGTATGATCTGGTGATTACCGACCTGATGATGCCAGGAACCGACGGTTTCGCCGTGCTCAAAGCAGTAAAAAAGAGCGCCCCTTTAACCGGTGTTCTCATTCTTACCGGCTATGGCGACATGCGCTCAGCCATTGACGCGCTTCGTCTCGGGGCCGATGATTTCACCCTCAAGCCCTGCGAAATCGAAGAACTTGTTTTTCGAATCCGTCGCTGTCTGGAGAAACAGACCCTGCTGAAAACGCTGGCCACGCAGAATCAGTGTCTGGAAGAGGAAATGGTTCAGCGCCGACGGGTTGAAAAACAGTTGGTAGAGAGCGAAAATCGCTTCCGCCTGGCATTGGATGCCTCGTCCAACGGGGTCTGGGACCGGAATCTGGTCACCGGAGCCGTCTATTTCGGGGAGAACTGGCATCGCACCCTGGGCTATGCGGATACAAGCGAGATCAACAGCGAAGACTCCTTTAGCAAACTGCTGCACCCCGATGATCGGGACCGGGTTCTGGCCCTCCGGGCCGCCCATATCCGGGGAGAAACCCCGCGTTACGAGGCGGAATTCCGGATGCGCAACAAGGCCGGCGGCTGGCAGTGGATTTTGTCCCGGGGGCAGGTGGTTGCCTGGGAGGAGCAGGGACAGGCCCTGCGGATCATCGGCACCCATACCGATATTACCCGGTTAAAAGAGGTGGAAACGGAGTTGCAGCTGGCCCATGATCAGTTGGAGCAACGGGTTAAGGAGCGCACCGCCGAGCTGTATGAAACCAACATCGCTTTAACGGTATTGCTGAAGAAACGGGAAGACGACCGGGGGATCATGGCGGAACAGATTATTGCCAATGCCGCCAATCTGGTTGAACCCTTTCTGGATCGCCTCAGTGAAAGCGGATTGAATGAGCAGCAACAGGTGCTGGTGGGTATTCTCAGAGAAAATATTTCCGAGTTAACTTCCCCCTTTGTCCGGAATTTTTCCAGTAAGCTGATTCGCCTGACGCCTGCGGAAATTCAGGTCGCCAATCTGGTCAAATTGGGCAAACGGACCAAAGAAATCGCCGCGATCATGCACCTCTCGCCGGGAACGATCAGTATTCATCGAAAAAATATTCGCAAAAAACTTGAACTGACCCATCAAAAAACCAATCTGCAGACCATGCTTTCCGTTCATTCCTGAGAATTTCCCTGCCCGCACTTGCCCTTTCTTCCACAGCCCGGACCGGTTTATTCTGAATCGGCCCTTGTTCCCTTGCTTGCCCCGCGCGTTATGAATCTTGCTGCTCCGGTTGCATGCGCCGGATGCCGCGTGGGTCGCCCCTTCTGAGCTTGACTGAGAAAGCGTGAGATTTCTCGTTTTTGTTCAGAAGGACTCGTACTATCCCCTTTGTTGGATATATTTCATATCCGATTGCCCTCTTTTTTTGTCCCATTGAATTTCTTCAGCCCTGTGTCATAGTGTTCTTGCTGTCCTTTTTTTGACCTTTCATCCATGATGCCCGTTCTTCTACCCTGGAGGTGTTGGTTATGAACTCGCTCCTTATGAGAAAAAGTGTGGCCGCAATGCCGGTGCAACCCAATCTGCTTGATTACGAACAGACCTGCGCCAATTTTTCCTGGGGTGCCGTCCGGGGGGAGATGGAGGGGCTGCCCAACGGCCGGGGTTTGAATATCGCCCATGAAGCGGTGGACCGCCATGCCAACGGTTCGCTGCACGGGCGGGTGGCGATTCGCTGTTTGGGCAAAGACGGAGCGGTTACGGATCTGACCTATGGCGCCCTCATGGAGAGCAGTAATCGTTTTGCCAATCTGCTCGACGGATTGGCCATAAACAAAGGAGAACGGGTGTTTTGGCTGGGTGGGCGCATTCCGGAGCTCTATCCGGTGTTTTTGGGAATCCTGAAAAACAGGAACGTTTTCTGCCCGCTTTTTTCCGCCTTGGGTCCGGACCCGATTTTTCAGCGTCTGCAACGGGGGAATGCCAAGGTGCTGGTGACCACGGTGCGGCAATACAGCACCAAGATTCTCCCTTTTCTCCATCGTATGCCGGAATTGCGATATGTGCTGCTGATCGACGTGGAACGGGATGTGGACGAGTGCGTGCTGTCCTGGCCGCGGCTGATGGACGAGGCCTCCCCGTTTTTCTCCATCCCGCCGACGGATCCGGAAGATATGGCGATTCTCCATTTCACCAGCGGCACCACCGGCATGCCCAAGGGAGCGGTCCATGTTCACGATGCCGTACACACCCATTTCATCACCGGCAGGTATGTGCTCGATCTGCATCCTTCAGACATTTATTGGTGCACCGCTGATCCGGGCTGGGTGACCGGTATCTCCTACGGCATCATTGCCCCCTTGCTCCACGGTGTCACCAGTATTGTCGATGAGGCCGATTTTGATTCCGAGCGTTGGTATCGCATCCTTGAGGAACAGCGGGTGAGTGTCTGGTACACGACCCCGACTGCGATTCGGATGTTGATGCGCGCCCCGCTCGAAAAGCGGCAACGTTTCGATCTCTCGACCCTGCGCCTGATGCACAGCGTCGGCGAACCGCTTAATCCGGAGGCCATACAATGGGGGAAGCGCGTCCTGGGGCTCCCGATCCACGACAACTGGTGGCAGACGGAAACCGGTGGCATCATGATCGCCAACTACCCGGCCCTGGACATACGGCTCGGGTCCATGGGGCGGCCACTGCCCGGCATTGAGGCCGCCATCGTCAACCGTACCGGTGGGGATTCGGTGCGGATCGAGGAGCCGGGCGTGGAAGGCGAACTGGCCCTGCGTCGCGGCTGGCCCTCCATGCTGCGGGGCTATCTCCATGATCAAGAACGGTACCAGGCCTGTTTTATCGGGGACTGGTACCTCACCGGCGATCTCGCCAAGCGTGAGCAGGACGGCTCTTTCTGGTTCATCGGCCGGGCCGACGACATTATTAAAACCGCCGGTCATCTGGTCGGGCCGTTCGAGGTGGAGAGCTGTCTGATGGAACACCGGTGTGTGGCCGAGGCCGGGGTGATCGGCAAGCCGGAAAGCATGATGGGCGAGATCGTCAAGGCCTTTGTCGTGCTCAAGCCCGGTGTGCATGACAGCGAAGAGCTGCGCCGGGAACTGATTGGATTTTGCCGCACCAAGCTTGGGGAGGTGGTGGCCCCCAGGGAAATTGAGTTTATCGATGTCCTCCCGAAAACGCGGAGCGGCAAGGTCATGCGCCGTATGCTCAAGGCGCGTGATCTGGGACTTCCCTTTGGCGATATCTCCAGTCTGGAAGGTGGCGGGGAAGAAGTGTATGTCCAAAATGAGTAACCTGTGATGCGGCAGGTCAATCTGAGCTCATTGATCTGTCGACGGATCACGGAACTCGCGGGAGAGAAGCCATGAAATCGAGAACAATATTGCTTGTTGATGATGAGCAAATCATTCTGAACAGTCTTTTTCGGGAATTGACGAGTGAGAATATCAAGCTCGAAGTCAGCCTTGCGGCAGGCGGAGAAGAGGCCATTGCTCTGATTAAAGACGGTTCCTTCGATCTTGTGGTCACCGACCTGATCATGCCGGGGCTCGACGGCTTCCAGGTTCTGAAAGCCGCCAAAAAGAGGGATCCGCACACCATGGTTATTATCCTGACCGGCTATGCGGATCTGCGATTTTCCATTGATGCCCTGCGGCTCGGTGCCGATGATTTTCTTCAGAAACCCTGTGATACCGATGAACTGCTCTTTCGGATATCCAACGCTCTCGTGAAGCGGGATATGCATCGGAAGTTGGCTTTTTATGAAAAAATTCTGCCGGTGTGCGCCTACTGCAGAAAAATTCGACACGATCGTCCGAGTGAACCCGGCCAGGGCAACTGGTATATCCTTGAAGACTATCTCAAAAAGGTACAAGGGGTGGATGTTTCCCATGGTTGCTGCCCTGAGTGTTTTGCCAAGGAGATGGCGGAGAAGGCCCACGCGGACTTATTGAAGGAAGGATCCGGGAAATAAAGAGGGCGAGGACGCATATCGGAGCAGGGTGCGCAGCAAATCCGTGGAACCGTTTTTTTTAAAACCAAAGCAGGTTTTCCCATAACCAAGAGAGTAATTTAAGAGGTGCTGTGTATGAATTTGAATAAGATTAGAGAAAAAGCCAAAAAAATGAATATCGATCCGGGATCCATGGCCAAAAAAGAGTTGATTCGTTGCATTCAGGAGAGAGAGGGAAACAGCCCCTGCTTCAAGACCAACCCACTCTCCTGCGAACAATATGACTGCTGTTGGCGGAGCGATTGCAAACCGGGCGAGATGATTGCCCTTGTCTAACAACCGATTTCCGAAGGTGTCGGCAATGGGTTGTATTGTGGAAAACCATTACAAGTAGAGGTGAAATCATGAACGAGAAGAAGAAGGAAGAACAGAAACAAGAAGTGCAGAAAATGCCGTCCCAGAAGGGGGTATCCCCTTTTCAACGCTTTGATCTTCTGTCCGATTCCGGGTTTTTCAAAGAGATGGATCGATTTTTCGACGAGTATCTGCCGCAGCGCTGGTGGCATCAATGGCGCCTAGGGCGACCGGAGGGACTGTTTGCTCATTCGATGCTCTCCCCCTTTGAGGGGAAAACGCCCCGGGTCGATGTCATCGACCGGGAAGCGGACTTTTTAGTGAAAGCCGAGTTGCCGGGGGTGGAGAAAAAAGACATCAGTATCACCATCGCTCAGAATGTCCTTACGATAGAAGCCAAAATGAGCAAGGAGGAAAAGGAAGAGAAAGAGGAATACTATCGCCGGGAAATCAGCAGCGGTTCGTACCAGCGTTCTGTTGAACTGCCGGTGGCGGTCAAGGACAGTGAAGCGAAGGCCACTTTCAAAAACGGTGTGCTGGAATTGATCATCCCGAAAGTTGAGAAGACCAAACGGTCCACCATCAAGGTTGAGTAACCCCCTCACACTGCAAGCAAATTTTACCGGTGCAGATATCCTTTCACCGGAGAGGAAGGATCGTTGAACACCTCTCGGCGGGAGCGCACCGTTGCTTGTACGGTTGGCAATCAGCGATCTGCTTGTCCTTTAGGACCTGTTCGCAAATAACTTGGACAAAATTGCGCTCAGATTTGGGTCAGATTTGGCTGTGGCGACTAGCGCAAAACCGCAGGCGTAGCAGCGCTCCGTCGAGGATTTTGCGCTTGAGCCGCAGCCAAAGATGGCCCGAAGATGAGATGCAAGATGCGCAAGTTATTTGTTAATAGGTCCTTAGGGCAGGCAGATCGTTTTTATGGGGAATGGGGCGGAGCTGCAAGAGTAATGGAGCCTGAAAAAAGTGCGGCGATTGCAGCTAATACTGAACGATAAAGAGAGACGCATGAATCAATCCAGCCCGTTGCGGGAAATCGCCGAAAACATGGCCCTGAAAAGAGGGATACCTTTGCCAGAGAATCTTGATGCCTTGGTTCCTGAAGACTTCCGGCTTCTGTTTCACGAATTAAGCGTTCATCAGATCGAGTTGGAAATACAGAACGAGGAACTGCGCAAAACTCAAGGCGAATTGGACAACGCTCTGGCTCGTTATTTTGATTTGTACGATAATGCACCGGTGGGCTATTGCACCCTTACCGGATCAGGGCTCATTGTAGAAGCGAATCTGACCTTGGCCTCACTCCTCAAGGTGAGCTGGGAAACATTGATCAGGCAACCGATTTCCCGATTCATTTTTATGGAAGACCAGGATATTTATTATCTCCATCATAAACAGGAGATGGCCGAAGACACGCCGTATGAGTGTGAGCTACGGATGGTAAAAGAGGACGGGACCGTATTCTGGGCCCATCTTGTCACTACCTTTACGCGGCAGGGTGGGGGCGGCTCCGAATACCGCGTGGTTCTCAGAGACATCACCAAACGTAAGCGCGACGAGGCGGCCTTGCAGCAAAGCGAGCAGCGAGCGAAAGAAGCCAGGAATTTTTTGAAAGCGGTCCTTGATGCGGTTCCGGTTCGTCTTTTCTGGAAGGACCTCAGCTCGGTGTACCTGGGATGCAACCTCGCCTTTGCCCAAGATGCCGGGTACAGTGTGCCCGAAGAGTTGATCGGTCTTGATGATCACAGCCTGGGGTGGAAGGAGCAGGCCGAGCAATACCGCCGGGACGATGTGGAAGTCATGACATCGGGCACATCCAGGCTGCATTATGAGGAGCCTCAAACCACCCCTGACGGCAGCCGGCGATGGCTTGCCACCTCCAAGGTGCCGCTCCGGGATGCGGATGACAGGGTAATCGGGGTGTTGGGGGCCTATGACGATATCACCCAGCGAAAATGGGTGGAGGAAGAACTGCTGACCAAGCAGAAGCTTGAATCCCTGGGCATTCTCGCCGGCGGCATAGCCCATGACTTCAACAATATTCTCATGGTCATTATGGGGAATATCTCTTTTGCGAAAAGCCTGTTGTCGCCGACGGATAAAGTGTATGCACGCCTGAGCGCCGCTGAAGCAGCCTCTTTGCAAGCAAAGGAGATCACCCAGCAATTCCTCACCTTTTCCAATGGAGGCACTCCTGTTAAACGACCTGTATCCGTTGGCGATCTGCTGAGAAATTATGGCCGGTTCGCCTTGAGCGGGACACCCTTCTCCTGTGAATACACCATCCCCGATGATCTTTGGTTGATTGACGCGGATGAAGAGCAGATCGGCCGGGCCCTCACCAATATCCTGATCAATGCCGATCAGTCCATGCCGGACGGTGGGACAATCCGAATCCATTGCGAAAATACGGTTATTCCCGAGGGGCATACCCTGCCGCTGAAAAGCGGCAAGTACGTAAAAATATCCATCAAGGATCAAGGCTGCGGTATACCGGCGGCATATCTCCGCAAGATTTTCGATCCCTATTTCACAACCAAGGAAAGAGGCCATGGACTCGGGCTTGCCTTAAGCTATTCGATACTGAAAAAACACGAGGGGCATATCTGTGTGGAATCGAATGCCGACTCAGGGACCGTCTTTACTCTCTATATTCCGGCCTCAAGTGAGGATAATGTCGTCTTGTCTGACGGTGGGGATTCGGACATTCGAACCGGGAAGGGCAGAATTCTTGTGATGGACGATGACGAGGGGATTCTTCAGATCGTAGGTGTCATGTTGGAGGAACTGGGCTATGAAGTGGAACTGGTTCAAGACGGCAAGGCGATGCTGGAGAAATACATTGATGCCGGTCGGTCCTTCAGGCCTTTTGACGCGGTGCTCATGGATTTGACCGTTGTCGGCGGCATGGGGGGCAAGGAAGCCATGGAAAAGCTGCTTGTTGTTGACCCGCAGGCCAGGGTGATTGTTTCAAGCGGCTACAATAACGATCCTGTTATGGCGAATTATGCGAGCTATGGATTCCAAGGAGCCTTGGCCAAGCCGTATCAGCTGCCGGAGTTAAGTCAACAGGTGTGGCAGGTTTTTAATAATGAGTGTCTGGATTGAAAGGAAATAATAACCCGGCTTCAATACGTTGAATTGGTTCTGTCAGCGAAGATTTTTCCTTTATCCTTACAAAGGATCAGCATAACAAACACCCATAAGGAGAATAACAATGGAAGACAAAAAGCAAAAACTTACAACAAACGCCGGAGCCCCGGTACCGGACAACCAGAACGTCATGACAGCTGGTCCCCGCGGTCCGCAGTTGCTGCAAGATGTCTGGTATCTGGAAAAAATGGCCCATTTCGATCGTGAAGTTATCCCGGAACGACGGATGCACGCCAAGGGGTCCGGAGCCTATGGGACATTTACCGTTACCCACGATATCACGCAATATACACGTGCCAAAATTTTTTCAGAGATCGGCAAAAAAACTGATTTGTTTGCACGATTTTCCACCGTGGCCGGAGAACGTGGTGCTGCCGATGCCGAGCGCGATATTCGCGGTTTTGCACTTAAATTCTACACCGATGAAGGGAATTGGGATTTAGTGGGTAATAATACGCCGGTTTTTTTTCTGCGCGACCCACTCAAATTTTCCGATCTCAACCATGTTGTCCATCGCGATCCCCGCACTAACCTGCGTAGTGCCAAAAATAACTGGGATTTTTGGACCTCCCTGCCGGAAGCTTTGCATCAGGTGACCGTAGTAATGAGTGATCGTGGCATTCCGGCAAGTTTTCGCAACATGCACGGGTTCGGCAGCCACACTTTCAGTTTTATCAATGCGAAGAACGAACGATACTGGTGTAAATTCCATTTTCGTACCCAACAGGGCATTAAAAATCTCACTGATGCGGAAGCAGAGGCTGTGATTGGCAAATGTCGTGAGAGTAACCAACGCGACCTCTACTACTCCATAGAGAAAGGCGATTTTCCTCGCTGGACTATGTATGTCCAGATCATGACCGAGGAACAGGCCGTCAAGCTCCCTTATAATCCTTTTGATCTCACCAAGGTTTGGTATAAAAAAGATTTCCCTCTTATCGAGGTGGGGATGATGGAACTTAACAAAAACCCGGAAAACTATTTCGCCGAAGTCGAACAATCCGCCTTCAACCCAGCCAATGTGGTGCCGGGTATCAGCTTTTCACCAGATAAGATGCTTCAGGGGAGGCTTTTTTCTTATGGCGACACCCAGCGGTACCGATTAGGAGTTAATCATCATCTCATCCCGGTAAACAAGGCCCGCTGTCCCTTCCACAGTTATCATCGCGACGGCCAGATGCGAGTAGACGGCAATTACGGCTCGACTCTCGGCTATGAACCCAACAGCTATGGTGAGTGGCAGGAACAGCCGGATTTTTCTGAGCCGCCTTTGGCGCTGAGCGGGGCTGCGGCCCATTGGAACGCCCGTGAAGATGACAGCGATTACTATACCCAGCCGGGCAAGCTTTTTCGCCTGATGAGTCAAGAACAACAAGAGGCTCTGTTCGGGAACACCGCCCGGGCCATGGACGATGCACCGGAGATGATTAAAATCCGTCACATTGGCAATTGTCTGAAAGCCGACCTCGCTTATGGAGAAGGAGTAGCGAAGACCTTGGGTATCTCGTTAGACAAGGTTCCGAAATAAACAAGGATAACAGGTTTCCACTCGTGTCGGAGCGGAAACCAGGATGCTAGGGGTCAAGTCTTGAATTGTAGGATAGCAGGTAAATGAAAGGGGCAAGCCGGTGATTATCGCGTTAACGCTCTGTAATCATGGCCACTATTGGCGTTGTTCTTTTGTTGTACATAAACAGTATCCTCAAGAAGGCCTGACGCTATGACAGCTAGAAACGAGGCGCGGGGTCTGGTTCCTCACAGGGTGCCATCGGCATTAGAAAACAATTATCATGAAGTATGTTGAAATAATTGCCGATGCAGGGAGTTTAGGTGCCGTTTCGGCGATGGCGCAAAAGGCGGAAGTGCAGGATTTCCGGCTTGGCATCGTGGCGGAAGACGGCATGCAGCAGATGCGAATGCTGGTAAGCGACGACAAGCTCCAATCGGTACTGGACACCCTGCAGAATCTCTTGAGCGCACAGCCAACCGCCCATATCGTGGTTCTCCCCGTGGATATGTCGCTGCCTAAACCGGACGAGGAGGAACGCAAGCAGGAAGATGCTGCGACCGAAGCGCGAGAAGCGCTCTACGAAGGAGTTGAAAAGGGAGTGCGGCTTGACATTAATTTTGTCGTGCTGGTTATATTATCGTCGCTGGTGGCTGCGATAGGTCTTATTACGAACAATGTCGCTGTGGTGATCGGCGCAATGGTGATCGCGCCGTTGCTCGGGCCCAATCTTGCGCTCAGTCTCGGGACGGCCCTGGGTGACTTGTCCTTGATTCGGAAATCGGTGCAAACCCTCGTTGCGGGAATGCTGCTGGCTGTGACCGTGCCTGCCGGTTTGGGGATTTTCTGGTCTTTTGACGTAACAAATCATGAAGTTATGTTGCGCACCGTTGTCGGCATCGATTCCGCCGCTCTAGCACTGGCATCGGGTGCCGCAGCGGCATTGTCCCTGACAACGGGTTTGTCAAGCGTGCTGGTAGGCGTCATGGTCGCCGTAGCCTTACTTCCGCCGGCAGCAGCACTGGGGCTGATGCTGGGGTCGGGGAATACCGGCCTCGCTACTGGCGCTGGATTACTGCTTATAGTCAACGTTGTATGTGTCAACCTGGCCAGCAAGATTGTTTTTGATATCAAGGGCATTCGTCCGCGTGGCTGGCGGGAAAAGAAGAAAGCCAAACGTGCGAAGGTCGTGTACGTTTTGGGATGGTTCGTGACTTTGCTTATGCTCATAGGTGTCATTTATATTCGTCGCTCATTAACAACCCCGCCCTGAAAAGAGTTATACCCAATGCAGCTGACCAGCCGCGTTGGGTGTGATGAAATAAAAGATGGAAACACTTGAAGAGAAGGTTGTCCGGGTTTTGAAGGAAGATGTTGCCGTCGGGCCGTACGATCCGCGTTGGCCTGAGCTGTTTAAGGAAGAGAAGGCACACCTGCTGTCCTGTCTGCCCAAAACGCTGGTCAAACGTATCGAGCACTTCGGCAGCACGGCTGTTCCCGGTCTGGTGGCGAAGCCTATTATCGATATGTTGGTCGAGGTAACCTCACTGGACACAACCGGACAAAAGGTCCCCCTTATACTCGAGCCACAGGGATACGACTACTTCTGGCGGCCAACGTGGGGTGACGATACGCAGCCCTTTTATGCATGGTTCATCAAACGTGATGCAGACGGAAACAGAACCCATCACATCCACATGGTCGAAGCACATTTTGAGCATTGGGACCGGCTGCTTTTTCGGGACTACCTCATTGAACATCCGGACGTGGCACAGGATTACGGCACCCTCAAGCGGGAATTGTCGAATACCCATGCGCATGATCGAGTCGCATACACAAAGGCGAAGACGGACTTTATTGTCCGGGGCACCAACATTGCCAAAGGATACTACGGGAGGAAAAGAGGAGAGAAATAGGAGGCGGGCAACCGATTGAAATTTCCCCTTCAAAATCATGATTTTTCCAGACCTGACCCCTTGACGAGAGGTTGGACCCAGAAGAAGGATGCCGCCGTTAAATCGGAATAACGAGGTTATTGCGGGCAGTTTCCTTGTTGGGCGGTTAAAGTGATTCGAGTGTCTTGTTTGCAAGCCGCTAACAGGTACGGTGCTTGAGGCAGGGATTGGTAAGTGCTCCCCATTGAAAACCATCAACCGGAGAACCTCTCACTAACGTGAACAGACTGCAAGAAATTATTGAAGAGATGAAGCGACTGGAAAAAGAATTAATCGCTGAAATCCAGAAAAAAGAAGACAAGTTTTTTTATAAGGTGCGGGGAAACAATGTTCTCTTTGAAGAGAACATAAAAAAATATCATAAAAATTTTGTTGTCAAACTGCATGATTACCTGTTGACCTCATCCTTGTTAAACATCCTTGTCATGCCGATTATATGGTTTTGCCTGGTTCCCGCCGTTTTTTTGGATGCAGTGGTTTTCGTCTATCAACATATCTGTTTTAAGGTGTATGGCATCCCGGCGGTGAAACGAAACGAATATATCGTCATCGATCACGAGAGTCTCAGGTATCTGAATGTAATAGAAAAGATAAATTGTATGTATTGCGGGTATTTCAATGGTCTGATTGCCTATGTGCAAGAGATAGGCGCAAGGACGGAACAGTATTGGTGTCCGATCAAGCATGCGAGAAGACTGAAAACCATGCACAGTCGGTATGGGAGGTTTTTTGAATACGGTGACTGCGAAGAATACCGCAAAAGGCTTGAGGAAGTCCGTCGGGATTTCAACGACTTGAAAGCTGACGACTAAGGGGTGTTGGGGCCAATTTTATGCAATAAATTCTGAGTAGCCTTTGATTGATACGGTTTTTTTATTCGGAATCGGATGCGGGAAGAAGAAAACCTTCCTCTCTCAACTGGTCGAACAACCGGTCGTGCTGCATCCTGTCGATTCCTTTTGCCGTGCGGAGAACCCTCCGGTAGTCGGCCAGGGTTTGCGGCTGTTCGAAAAATTTGAGCGTTTTCCGGTAGAAGGAGTGGGGCAGGGTAAGAATGCCGCCCTGCAGGAAAAAGCAGACGGTACGTTGGTAGGGAAGCGGGGTATCGAGGCTTTGGTGCAGGCGTTCGAGCAAGGGGTGGAGATCAAGGTAGTCCTGCTCGTGGATGGACATCGCGTTTTTTTTGAGCATGAAAACAGCGGTATCCGTTGGTTGCTTTGGATGCTCCACCAGGGGCAAGGGGAGCACGTCGAGCTTTTTGCGGCTGAAGCGCATCAAATCAGTCAGAAAGGGCAGGGCGGTGGACAGGGTGGTGGTTGTCAGCCGTTGTCCCAGCTCAGTTAAGATCCTCTCCAGGGGCGGAGAGGTAAAAAAGGCAGGGGCCTTTTTCGGGCTGAGGAAAGGCACCAGGAGTTCCTGCAATTCTTGCAGCCACTGGTCGCCCAGGCGGGCAAAGAGGATGTGGAAGAGCTCGTGGCAGTGATGCTCCAGTTGTTCCAGCACCAGTACCAGGGCCTCGATTCGAATCCGAAAATCAGGAGAGAGATGCTTGGGAATAAACAGGCAGAGGTTGTCCACCGGAAAAGGATAGAGGCTGCCTTCGTCCACCCGTTGCTTCAGGTCGAGCAAGGTGGCAAATCTCCGGGGCGCTTCAATATGCTCTTCCCAATAGTGGCTGGCAACATCGGTGGAAAGGTGATCGAAACAGACATGCACCTGGGGAGAGGCCAGGAGAAACAACCGATGCTTGAAGAGAAAGATGTCCCTGATTTCCTGCTCGAGCATCTCTGTTGTGAGGGCGGGATGGTACCGGCTGAAAAAGATCTCGATACGGACCTTTCCGCAGAAGGCTTCTCCGATCTCAATAATGTTGCGTTTCAATTGTTCCAAGGTGTAGGTCGAGCCGCCTTTGATTTCCGTCCGGACGGTATCGGAATACACCTCGGGTGAGAATTCAAAGAGCGGTATCGCCGCCGAATCGTTGAAGGCGGCACGATAGCTGTGCAGAAACTGCGGATCGAGCAGATGCCAGGCCCCGTAATGGAGGGTAAAATATCCGCGCAGGTTCGTGTCTTCGGCAATGGCCCGGAAAAGGGTGGTCACAAAAGCCGGATCATTTTCATAACAGATATAGAGCAGTTGGGTTTGCCCCTTGAGTGCATGGAGATCGGCGAGAATGGCTGCAACCGAGCGGGTGACCGGTCTCTGGCGGTCGGAGTGGAGGCGGAAGGCCGCACGGCTGCCGCCGCAGTATTCGCAATTGAAAATACAGCCCCTGCCGAGGAAGATCGGAAAACCGAGTTTGGTGTTGATTTTTTCCAGATAGCGATCTGCATCGATGAGGAAACGGAGCCCGCTGAAGGAGAGGGTATCCAACAGAGGCTGCTCCATCAGCCAGCGCCTTTCGTTGCGCTGGACGCAGCCGTTGCCGTCACGCCGCACCAGATTGGCAATCGATTCCGGAGGCGCGCCTTGGAGGAGTTCGTAGACCGGCTCCTCGGGATCGCCGGTAACGACATAATCGAGACCGGGCACGGTTTGGAGGAGATCTTCGGCAAAAGCGGAGGCGGTAAAACCGCCGCAGAAGGTAACGACCGAAGGCTTCCAGGCCTTGACCGCGTCCAGGGCCGTCATCAGACCATGAGCGGTTTCCTGCCAGTGGAGGACCAGGCCGACATGGGTCGGCTGAAAGCTGGTCAGGGCCGCAAGCAGCCGGGATTGGAGCTCGTGTACAGGATAGAGCGCGGGGTTGAACAGAAGGGCGGCCAGGTCCCGTTGTTCAAGATAGTCGCAGAGGCCGAAGCTCCCCATGGGAATATAGAAAAAATAGGGGCTGGAGCAATTGATAATCAGCAGTCGCGGCGGCATGGGCAAGGATCCGGTCTTCTTTTTTGTGGAGGCGGCCTCATGCAGCTCGTGCTGCAAGGTGCAGCAAAGGAGGGCGGTCCTCGGTGGATTATTCGAGGTCGTCCTCATTAAAACCGCTGCTCCGGTCTTCGTCCTCGTCGGCGGTGTTTCGGTCGTCGGAAATATCCTGCAACTGGTCCCGGAGCAGGTCCTGCAAAGCCAGGGTTGCCTCTTCGATTTCTCCTTCCCGACCCTTTTGCACACTTCGGAAAAAGGCGTCGCAGACCCGTCGTTGGTCGCGGTGCCAGTGGCTGGTAAACCCGCTTTTTCCGCCTGCGGTCGGGATAAGGCTGTGCATTCGTTCGTAATCGCGGCGACCGTGGGCCCAGTTGATGACATGGGAATAAAACAACAGGCCTCGGTCCAGGAGGATATAGAGCAGCTGGATATTGCTCACCGGTCCCACCTGCAGTTGTTCCCCGCCCATCCGCATTCCCAAAAGACGCACGCCGGAAAGCAGACCCTTGCCTTTCAGGGCGGTGGCTCCGGCCCCGATAAGCCCGCCGACCGCTGAAAACAGGCCGAAGGAGGTGCCGATGGTGGCGGCATCGATACCTGCGCCCAAAGCAGCCCCTCCCACAGCTCCGGCCAGGATGATCTGCCGGTCGCTCAAACCGAGAAATTCCCAGGTTCGGCTGCTGAACAGGTCCTCGCTCAGGATCGATTGCGGCGGGAGTTCCAGATTAAAGATATTATGTTTGAACAGGCGACGGATCTCCTGCTGGGCCTGTTGCTCCCGGGCGGTGACAAATTTCAGATACTGCCGGTGCAGTTCCTGGCGCTTGCGCTGTTCCTCCTCCTTGCTGGAGGCCACGGTTCGTCGATAGGACAGGATATCCTGCAGCAGGGTTGTCAGGATGGTTGCGGTCCGCATTTCCCGGATCTCCCAGTCTTCCTGGAAGGCGTCGATAACCGTTCTGAGCACCGGTTCCAGCTGTTGGTCGATGGCTTTCAGGCTCTCCAGCAGATCGATCCGTTGACGGTAATTGGCCCGGCAGGAATTAAAAAGGCGAACCGCATTGAAATGTTTGCGGAATTCGCTCTGCCACCTTGGAAGATACTCGGCATCCTCTTCCTTGCAGTTGATCACCGCCATCCGGGGCGCACCGCTTAAGCGGAGAATTTCCATCTCCGCCCGGTCAACATGGCGAAGCGGCCGCGAACCATCGACCACGAAAATAATTCCGGCCCCAGCCGCCACCGGACCGAGCAGCTCACAATCATCGTGGAAGGCCGGATCCTCCCGATGGGCGGCAAGAAACGATTCCAGCATCTGTTCTTCCGGCCCCTGATAGGTCTGCAGCCATTCCAGGGTCTGACGCGGATTTTGAAATCCGGGAGTATCGATGAAACGGATGATCTCCCGGCCATCGATGCGTACCGGAAAGGCTTGGCAGACCACGGTTTCCCCGGGAATCGGACTGACGCGGACCGAGTCGTCTTCCGCGAGCGTCGAGAGTACGGAAGACTTGCCCTCGTTGGGGTGCCCGATGATGGCAAATTGTGGGAGGGTTGATGGTTTCATGACTGCACCAGCGGGCTGACCTCAAGGCAGGCAATGCCGGTGGCCCGCATTTTTTGCGTCCAGATCCGCAGTTGTCCCGGATCGACCTTGGTGAAGAGGGTCTCCAGCGAAGGCTTGCCGATCAGGAGGATGGTGAGCAAAACGGCATCACCTGTAATCTCTTGTAATTTTACGAGAAACGATTCCGTTTCCCGTAAAGGTGGCTGCCAGGCCTCCTGCAGCAGGAGCACTCCGGCGAGCTTGGCTTTGTTGGCGGAACCAACCAGAGGCGCAAGGATCTCGGCCTCGGAAGCACCGGGCGTACCGAAGCGGAGGCATGAGACCGGGGCGCTGCCTGTTCGTGATTTGAGTCTCTCGATCAAGGTCGGCAGAGGGCAGTCGTCAAAGATTTCGTCCGGAATCAGCACAAACCAGGTGGAGGCATCAGGCGTAGCCGAGACTCCCTGTCCAGCCGGAGCGGAATTCGATCGGGTGTCCCGGCAGGAGGGGACCACCGGAACTTCGATCCGTTGCATTTTCGCAATGCCATTGGTGTCGACCCGGGGTGCCGCCATCCGCTGCAGCAGCGGCCTGATGCTCAGACCGGCGAAGTGAAGCTGATTGAGGGCGCCTCGCAGCTGGGTCAGACCGAGGGTGCAGAGGGCTATTCGGGGCAGGAGTCCGTAGGTCACCACGGCCGCGCAGAGAAAAGGCCACCAGGCCACCAGAGCATCGGTGGTCAGATAAGCCATCCCCTCTTTCAATACTATCTGGCTGCCCTGGATCTGCTCCAGGTTGGGATAGGCGTGGGGCACCGCCCAGGACCAGGGCAGGGCGATCCATTGCACCAGGCGGGCGACGGCCTCGGCGGAGAGCTGCAGGCTCGACTGCCAGCCAAAGGCGATATCGGAAAAGACCACCTTGGCAAGGGTGGTGCCGATAACGCCGAGGTTGAAACCGATCCCTCCCAGTTGCACTGCAATAAACACGGGCCAAATGAGCAGGACCGCCAGTTCCTTGCGCTGTTGCACACCGCCCACGAGGGCGGCGAGATTGAGCCGTTGTTCTCCGCTCATTTTTCGTTGCAGCCGTTGGCGCACCCCCTCCAGGCCTTTCATCAGCAGGCGGCCGAAAAGGAGGTAGAGAACGGACGATTCCATGGGAATTCGCCGCACCCGCCGAAAAAGAAAGAAGAGCACCTGCCCTGCAAGGAACAGCAGCTGCACGAAAACAAAGAGGCCCAGATAGGCGGAGACATTCAGCGGGGCGGCTCCCGAATAGAGAAGAAACGATGCGGCCAGGCCGGCGCCGGTGGACAGCCCGGCGAGAAAAAATAACCACCGGGCAAGGGTGGCGAGTTCCCGCCAGATATTTCCGGGGAGCACCGCCCCTTCATGGCCTTTTTCCTGAGAATACTGCAGTCGCCGTATGGCCAGCCACTTGCGAATCAGCAGGCGAGGGGGGATTTCGTCCGCCTTGCCCAGCTGGGGCTCAATCTTGGCCAGATAGATGATCCGGTCGCGTTTGGCAAGGGCACTCTCTCCATCCTTTTGCCGCACGGCCTCATCGGTCTCAAAAAAATAATGCAGATCAATGAGATCAGCGAGGTTCCACAAGTTTTTCACAACAGCAACTCCAGGAGGGGTAGACGGGCCGGACACCGGCGAAAATGAGGATGGAATAAAAAAAATGTGCCGCAGGGTGTTGTGTTCGCAGGCCTGAAAAAGAGCAACGGTGGACAAAAAACATCATTATGTCCTTTTTTCAGGCCGAGCGTCTGGCTTCAAGGGAATAGATGGTTTGCCGTCCCTTGCCTTTCATCTCCACGTTAAGCGGGCAGGAGAAAATAAAATCTTTTTCCAGGAGCCGATAGACCACGGAAGAAACATTAATACACATGGGCATTGCGAGTTCTTCCAGCCGGGCGGCTATGTTCACCGTATCGCCGAAAATATCATAGAGGTATTTTTTGGTACCGACGATGCCGCCGGTTACCGGTCCCGTATGGATGCCGATCCGGACCTGCCATGGCAGGTCAGCGGTCCGGTTTCGTTCGGTCAGGTAGGCGATCATCGCCAGGGCGGAGTCGGCCATGGCGCGGGCTTGGTGTTCGTTTTTTTCGGAAATGCCGCAGACCCATAAATAGGCATCGCCGATGGTTTTCATCCGTTCACAGCGGTTTGCTTCGGTAATTTGATCGAAAACAGTGAACAAGGTGTTGAGTTCTCTGATCAGAACCTCCGGTTTCAAGGTCGCCGCTGTTGCCGTGAACTGCACGATATCAACGAAGCCGACAGTCACCTCGGGGAAGTTTTGCGGGGTACAGCTGCCCGCTGTCATGAGTTCCCGTGCTACTCGGATCGGCAGTACATTCAGCAGCAGGGCCTCGGATTTTTGCCGTTCCATTTCAAGCAGCCGGTTTTTTTCTTCAAGCTGCCGCTGTAAACGGCAGAGCTTGAGGTGCGTGGCCACCCGGGCCAGCACCTCGGCGGGATGAAAGGGCTTGGTGATGTAGTCGACCCCTCCGGCCTCAAAACCGTTGAGTTTGTCGGCGGTATCATCCAAAGAAGAAATGAAGATGACCGGGACATCGCGGGTTGATTCCTGTTGCTTCAAGATCCTGCAGAGTTCGAGCCCATCCATCTCCGGCATGAGGATGTCGAGGACGATCAGTTCCGGTATTCCCTCGGTCAGCAGCTGCAGGGCCTCTTTGCCGTGGCGCGCGGTACGGATCCTATACCCTTCTCTTTCCAGTACATTGTGGAGAATTTTCCTGTTGATCGGGGAATCATCAACGACCAGGATGGAACAAGGGGAACAGTTCATGAAGGGTTCGGGGTGTGTCGCCGGATCAAAGCGGACTGCAGCCTATTCGGGCCCGTTGCCGCAAGGCCATATCCATGAGCACCAGCGCGGCCATGGACTCGACGATGGGTACGGCTCGCGGTACCACACAGGGATCGTGGCGGCCTTTGGCGGCAAGCATTACCGCCTTGCCGTCGAAATCGACGGTTTCCTGCGTCATGCCGATGGTGGCCACTGGTTTGAAGGCAACCCGGAAGACGATCGGCTCACCATTGCTGATGCCGCCCTGAATGCCGCCGCTGAAGTTGGTCCGTGTGCCCAGTTGCGCCCCCTTGAGGACAAAGGGATCGTTATGCATGCTGCCGCGCAGACGAGTGCCGGCAAATCCGGACCCAATGTCGAATCCTTTGGTGGCAGGAAGCGACAACATGGCCTGGGCCAGTTTGGCCTCCAGCTTGTCGAAAATCGGTTCACCCAACCCGATGGGCACATTGCGGCAGACACAGGTAAGCACGCCGCCAATGGAATCCTTAGCCTCAAGGATCTCCTTGACCCGCGCTTCCATTTGTTCAGCGGCCGTTGTGTCGGGGCAGCGTATGAGGGTCGCATCGACCTCGGACCGCTTGATGCGCTCGCAGTCGACCGGCTGCGCTTCGATATCGCCGACCGCACTTACCCAGGCGACGATTTCGGTGCCGTAGGTCCGGCGCAGCCATTTTTCGGCAATAGCCCCGGCCGCCACCCGGCCAATGGTCTCGCGGGCGCTGGAGCGGCCGCCACCGCTGGAGGCACGGATGCCGTATTTGATCTGGTAGGTGAAATCGGCATGCGAGGGCCGCGGGATGCGGCTCATCTCGCCGTAATCCTGGGGGCGCTGGTCCTTGTTGTTGATCAGCAGCATGATGGGGGTGCCCAGGGTGCGGCCGAATTCGGTTCCGGAATAAATGGTGACCTGATCCGCCTCCTGGCGGGGCGTGGTAAGGTCGCTCTGGCCCGGACGCCGACGTGACAGCTGCGGCTGAATATCCGCCTCGGTTAGGGCAAGCCCGGGCGGGCAGCCATCGACAATGGCCCCGACTCCCTTGCAATGCGATTCACCAAAAGTCGTCACCCTGTACAGGGTTCCAAATGTACTGGACATCAGGTTTCTCCTTTGCGGTTGTGGTGACCGCGGCTCATAGAAATCGTTTGATATACCAGGCCGTGGCCTTGTCGAGCCCGGTACGGACGGAATATTGCGGACCGTATCCCAAGAGCTGTGCGGCCTTGCTGATATCGGCCAGGGAATGGCGGACATCGCCGGCGCGGAAATCGCGGTAGACCGGTTCGGCCGCTGCGGCCGCAGGAACGCTCCCGGCCACTCGCTCCCGGATGAGCGTGAACAGCTCATTGAGAGTGGTACGTTCGCCGAAGGCGACATTGTAGACCTGGTCGGCGGCCGGGTCACCGGCGGTTGCCGCCATGATGTTGGCTTGGACGCAGTTGTCGATGAAACAAAAATCGCGGCTGGTTTCGCCGTCGCCGTTAATGAAGATCGGCTCTTGTTTGAGCAGCCCGGCAAACCATTTGGGGATCACTGCGGCATAGGCCCCGTCCGGATCCTGGCGTTGGCCAAAGATGTTGAAATAGCGCAGCCCAATGGTCTTGAAGCCATAGGCGCGGGCAAAAACGGAGGCATATAATTCGTTGACCAGCTTAGTCACCGCATAGGGTGACAGCGGGTTGCCGATTTGATCTTCGACCTTGGGCAGGCCGGGGTGATCGCCGTAGGTCGAACTGGAGGCAGCGTAAACAAACCGTTTGACCTGCGCATCCCGGGCGGCCAGCAGCATGTTGAGAAAGCCGCTGATGTTGTTTTCGTTGGTATTGATTGGATCTTCGATCGAGCGGGGCACTGATCCCAGAGCCGCCTCATGGAGGACGTAATCCACACCGGAGCAGGCATCGCGGCAGGTGGCCGGGTCGCGGATATCGCCCTGGATGAAACGAAATCCTTGCCAGACTTCCGGGGCAACCCGTGTTTTGACTTCATCAAGATTATGCTGATACCCGGTGGCGAAATTGTCCAGGCCGACAACCTGCTGTCCCAACTGCAACAAGGTCTCGAGCAGATTGGAGCCGATGAAGCCGGCGACACCGGTTACCAGCCAGGTGGCGGGATGCTGCCGGAGCTGCTCCTGGCGGTCCTGATAAGTATGCATTTTGTCTGTTTCCCGGAGAGGAGGTTTGCTGTAGATTGCGGGTATCTGATAACGGTATGCTTAGCGGGATAATAGCCGCCATGGCAGCCAGCGTCAATGCCGATCAAAAAAACAAAACACTGCCTGGTACCACTCGATAGCCATGCCCCCGCCTCGAAAGATTATTCACATCGATATGGATGCTTTTTTCGCCTCAGTGGAACAGCGGGATTGCCCCGAGCTGCGGGGGCAACCGGTCATTGTCGGCGGCGATCCCAAGGGGCGGGGCGTGGTGGCGGCCTGCTCCTACGAGGCTCGCTCCTTTGGGGTGCACTCGGCCATGGCCTGCGCCCGGGCCCAGCGGCTCTGTCCTTCTGCCGTGTTTATCAAGCCGCGGATGGAGCGCTATCAGCAGATCTCACAGGAGGTCATGGCGCTTTTCCGTCAGGTCACGCCCCTGGTGGAACCGCTCTCCGTGGACGAGGCCTTTCTCGATGTCACCGCCAATCTGGCGCGAGAACCTTCCGCTACCCGCATTGCCCAGACGCTCCGGCAGAGGATCCAAGCCGCAACCGGGCTGACCGCCTCGGCCGGTGTCTCGTTTAATAAATTCCTGGCCAAGATCGCTTCCGGTTACAATAAGCCGGATGGGATCACCGTTATTCCGCCGGATCGTGCCCCGGCGTTTATCGGCAGCTTGCCGGTCGGTAAATTTTACGGGGTGGGCGGGGTCACGGAAAAAAAGATGCAGGGTCTGGGAATTCGTACCGGCGGTGATCTGCTCCGTTTTTCCCAGCAAGAGCTGGTGGCGCTGTTCGGCAAATCCGGGCTGTTCTTCTATGATATCGCACGGGGGGTGGATCTCCGCCCGGTGGAGCCCACCCGAATCCGGAAATCCATTGGTACGGAAACCACCTTTGTCGAGGATGTGCTCGAGTTCGATCAGGTGCTGGCCCTCGTTTCCGCTCTGGTCCAGGAACTGGCTCTGCTTTTGGAGCGCAGGAAGATCGGTGGCCGGACTCTGTCGCTCAAGGTCCGGTACAGCGATTTCACCACCATCACCCGCTCCTGCACAACTCCCCGAGGCTTTTTCGCAGCCGCTGATCTGTTCGCCCAATTGCCTCGTCTTCTGGCTGCAACCGAGGCGGGACGGAGAAAAATCCGTTTACTCGGGATGACGGTTTCCAACCTCTTCAATGAAAAAGAACATCGGGCTCTGAGGCCTTGTCAGTTACCTCTGCCATTTCCAATGGGCCGGTGTTCCGGTGATGGCTTGAGGGCAGCATCCCCTGTTGTCAGCTCTTTCTCTCTCGATCTCTAGCGGGGGCAGGGCGTGGTCGGTCGGATCTGCCTTTTTGCCCTATTCTTTCCCCCGGCAAATTTTTTACTGTCAAGGTGTTGCCTTGCTCTTTTTCAGAAGTTGTTCCAGGAACCGGGCCACAGGGATTCGGTGAGGAAGAGTGCGCGGATTTCTTTGATACTCTCGGCAACAGCATGCTCTTCGGCGGCGAGGGGCAGATCGGCCAGCAACTGGGCGAAATTGGTTTCCGGCGTATCGGCCTTGCCGGCAAGGATACTTTCCACCAGGAAGGCGAGTGAGGTCAGGGTCCGATAGCTTTCGTCGATCCGGCGGAAGCGATCCGGATGGAATTCGGGCGGATAGCGCCGGACCAGCCGGTGGTAGGCCTTTTCGATGGCTTCGTCCGTGGCCTCGGGGAGGAGGTTGAGGTTGTTCAGGGCTTCTTCTCGAGTCAGCATGGGCAATCACCTTTTAGGCCTATCAACAACGCCCTTGCGTTCAGCGTCGGGAGCCTCGTCCCCGGCCCTGGTTGCCTCCGGCCATTGCACGCAACCGTTTGTTAAGGGCATCGCGCAGAGCGGTGAATGCTTTTTCACCGGCGGACACCCGTGCGCTGAGGGCATTGTAGGTTTTGATGAGCAAGGAACCATAGTCGGTCTCTTGTGTAAGATGGGGAAAGATTTCATTTACAATGATTTCTGCAGGATGCAAGGGGAGTCGCCGGAAATCGTCGGCATGATCCCTGAAAAAATCGATGACCACCTTGGTGGAATTCATTTTATTGGCAATGGCGGCAAAATTGCCCCCGGCACCGGCACTCTTGAAGATATCCAAAAGATTCATAGATTCGGCGGTTCCGGTGATCAGTGTCTGCACGGTTTCGATAAAGAGTGTGCAATTCTCCTCGCGCATCCAGGTATCCTCAAGCCATTGGCGCAGGTTCTCCGGATCGATGCGTCCCTCGGGAAAGAGGGCGAGAAAACGACTTAGGGGTTCGAGTTCGGTCACCTGACTTGCCAGTTCCGCCAATTGCTTGATCTCGGCGGGGGTGAAAAGGTCCAAAGAGGGATGCGAGAAGTCGGGGTGGCGCATGGCGGGGTTGATTTTGGAGGCAAAGGTATTGAAGCTGATACCGTTACTGACCTCTTTCCAAACCGCTTCAACCATGTAACGCGCCAAGTCATCCTTGCCGCGAATTTTTTCGAACAGTGTTTTGAGGACCTCTGCGGATCGTACGGTTGGCGGACCATGTTCGTCCATAAGCCAGCGCAGGTCCGCCAGCCCCGGCGCGGGAGCCTCCTGCAACGCCTTGACGGCATATGTGGCGAGGCGTTTGCTCTTTTTCCGGCCTGCCAACAGTAAAGCCAAAAGCGAGAGGCGAGTACCGAGGCATCCGGCTTCGGCGGCCAGCAGCAACACATCGATGAGGGCTTGTCCTTCTTCCCAGGCAAACAACAGGTCGCTTATATCCCGTGCTAACATCGAATCGACGATGGCAATCAGTGCCCGACGTTCCCGGGATGCAAGGTTCGGCAATCTTTGGCCGATTTCCTTGAGTACCTGTTTGTGGAAACGGATGAGCAGCCGTTCCATTTCCTCGGTGTCGTCATCGAAAAAATTGGAGAAGAAGGGGTTTCCGCCCATCTCCATGGAGGAGGCCTTATGGAATGCCTGGCGGAGATTGCTGAGAAGGGTGAGTTTGCCTTCCAGGGGCGCGGAAGAAAAATCCTGTGCCATCTTTTCGAGGTCCTCCTCCGAGAGGACAGCATCATCGTCGGCAAAGAGGCGATCCAAGAGGTCTTGGGGCAATTGCTTCCCCGCTCCCTCCATAAAGGTCGTTTCTACGGAATGGATAAGCTTTTGGACCTGATGCGCCTCCGGTGCAGGAGAACATTGGCGGAGATAGAGCAGAACCTGAGAGGCGAAGGGGAGGAAAACAAGCTGGCGCAGGGCAGGGGGCAAGGGGCGGGTCGCGGTTGCCATCTGATGATCGGCACGGTTGAGGTCGCCCCGCAGTTTGGGAGAAAGGGGCTTGTGCAGATGGGTCTTATGGTTGAGTCTTCTGAAAACGGCCATTCCTTCGCCCAAGGCCAGGAAGGGCGCTTCAAGGAAAGTGGCGGAGAAGTATTTTGCGAGATCTTGATACTGCTTGCGGGTTATTTTTTCGGGAGCGCTTGCTATCAGTGCAAGGAGGTCCTCAATGGCTTGCCAGTTGCGGGGAGCTTGCAAGGTCGCGATCAGATTCTGCTGCGCCGCCTGATAGATTCCGGAAAGTCCGGTGACGGCAAGGCCTCCCCCGCCCTCATCGGTGCCGTTGGCCAGAAGGTCCTTGACCGCCCGAAGAAAATGTATTTCCGGAGTTTGAGGCAGGGGCTCTATTTTATTTACCTGGGCACAAAACTCATAAAAGGCCGGTCTTGTCCGCAGGCTTCTTCGCTGGACTTCCTGCCATGCCTGGTCCATCTCACGTTTGAGTTCGGGGGTGATCGGCAGTCCCTGCACCTCCGCCAGCCATTCCAGGTGGCGACCGGATCGCTGCAGCTTTGAAAGTTCCTTTTTGATTCGTTTCTGTTTTGCCTTAGCCAAGGGGGCCTCGGTCTTCTTCAAGCGTATCCATCAGTTCTACCAGCCGGTCCTCCAATTCGTCGACCCGCTCTTCGTCTTCATTGTCGAGAAGAGCCGCCTCGTATTGGCAAGTAAGCGTTTTGAGCTCTGCGAGGGAATCCTGGGGGATACGGGTCTCCTGGAGGAGCTGCCGGGCCTTTTGGGAGATGTAGTTGATCGGTTTGTCCCCGAGCACCGGCTCCTCGTTTTCTTTTCCCTTAACCTGCTTGCCCGCTGTTTTCGGCTTTTTCAGATCAACGGCCACGGTTTTGGTATTCGCATATCCCTTCTGGTTGACGGTGACCTGAACGATTCCTTGAAGATCATAAGAAAATTCAAGGGTTATGGGAGAGTGCATCGGTGCCGGTTTGAGCTCGAAACGAAAGGAGTCGACCAGGGTATTGTCCCGGCAGGAGGGGCTCTCGCCCTGAAAGACCTCCACGTCGACCAGTTTTTGGTCCGGTACCATGGTGTAATACACTTCCGAGCGGGTCACGGGGATACGGGTGTTGCGTCGAATGATGGTGGAAAAATAATCGGCCTCCCCGGTCTCGGGGTCGATTTCGTCAATGGTACGCGTACCCAGGGAATGGGCGGACACGTCAATGAGGATATGGCGAAGGGCCTCGCCTGTGATGATTCCGGCCTGCACCGCTGCTCCGAGAGCCACGCAAAGATCCGGATCAACGGAATGTTCCATGGGCTGGTCAAAGAGATCTGCGAGCATATCCTGGACAACGGGTATCCGCGTTGACCCGCCCACAAGCACGATCCGGTCGATATCCTCGACGTCTACCTTCGCTTCATCCAGGGCTTCCAGGACCTTGCGGCTCGTCTTGTCGACGAGATCGGCGGTCATTTCTTCGAACTCGTTGCGCCCTACCTCAAGAAGCAGATTGACCGGCTCATTGTTGACGACGGCGACCGCGACCTCGTTGACCGCCACGAAGGGTTGCGTGGAGAGGGCGATCTTGGTCCGTTCGGCGATATCCTTGAGCCGCACCTGTAAGGGGAAATCGTAACTCAGGTCAATGCCGCATTTCTCATGGAGATGTCGCAAAAAATGATCCTTGAGTCGCTCGTCGAAGTCGTCGCCACCCAAAGCCGTATCGCCGCAGGAGGCCAGCACCTCTTTGATGTCGCCCCGGAGCTGAACAACTGAGACGTCAAAAGTTCCTCCACCCAGGTCATACACCAGTATGATTTCTTCTTTGACCTCTCCGGTTGCAGCGGGACTGTCGTAGACGAAAGCTGCAGCCGTCGGTTCGTTGATGATACGCATGACTTCAAGCCCGGCCAATTCGCCTGCCCGGATGGTTGCCCGGCGCTGACCATCGTCGAAATAGGCCGGAACCGTGATCACCACCTTGTGCACTGTCTGCCCCAGGACGCGCGAGGCTTCAGACGCCAGATGCTTGAGCAGCATTGCCGAAATTTCTTCAGGGAGATAGGTAGCGTCACCTACTTGAAGAGGCGTCTCCTTACCCATGAGACGCTTCACCGATTTCACCGTGTGTGCGGGAAAGGCGACAAAGCGGTTGAGTGCCTGCGCGCCGAAATAGACGCGGCCGTCCTCAGGGTCAAAGCTCACGACCGACGGAACGATGGCCTGCCCTTCCTCGATATCGATGGGCTGGGGAATACCTCCCTGCAGCCGGGCAATGACCGAATTCGTGGTACCGAGATCGATGCCGCAACAAATATCTTTCATAAGCTGTTTTCTTCCAATATCTTTTGTTCGTCTTTTTCAGGTCCAAGGATGACTTTGGCCGCCTTACGCACCTTGCCGTGTTCGATGAACCCGGGTTCCAGTACTTCTACCACCACACTTTTGTGTGCTCCGGGTTCGTGCGCCAGAACGGCCCGATGCAGTCGCGAATCAAAGAGAACACCCTGTTCCCGGATGATCTCGATATTTTCCTGATCCAGCAGCTGTTCGAGCTGGAGCCAAAAGAGCGAGACGGCCTCCCGGCGCTGCGGGGAGATGATCGCCTGGTCGCCCAGAGATTGGCCGAGATGAAAAAAGGCCGAGGCGAGTTGCATCAACTCTTCGTTGCTGCCTCCGGACCGTGAGGTGTGGGAAAATGTGTCCAGTTTGGTACGCAGCGCTTCGATAACAAGAGACTGCTTCCGGAGGATCTTCCTCATTCCCCGGAATTCCTCATGCAGGGATGCCTGAATTGTTTCCAGGGTCGGGCTTTGGACTTCCTCCTGTTGGGCGGAGCGGTTCTTGTTAAAGGGATTGCAGTTCGCGAAACGGTGCCAAAAAGTTTGCAGCATGAAAGGTATTGTCCTGAATTGTGCCCTGTTTTTTTAAAACGGAAAAAAGCGTGCGCTCGTTTATGATCCGTTCTTAAAGAAAGTCGTCATTGCATTGGCCCACGTCGAGCAGCATGGAATGCTGACCCTCTCCTGATTTGAACGTAAGAAAAAATATCCTAAATTCCATGAGAATGCATCCCTATTCTTCTGAAAAATTTTTGGCGGCAACCGTTTCATCAAGGTATGTAAAACCTTTTGCGGAGAGAAATCACCTTGGATGCCAAGTGGAATGAGCCATCTTTCCTATTCTTTGATTGGAGGGCGGGCCCAGGATTTTCCGGAAATGACCTCATTGCACAGGTCAGCCAGCCGAGTTGTGATCTGCTCCAAAGCATTGCTCTCCGGAAGGGGCATGTTCTTAAACCCTTCAAGGAGGACCGGCGATTGCATTCTGGATTGTTCCGCCTGATCTGCAATCTGATCGACAGCCATATGGATGGTCATGGTGATATACGCATCCGCTCGAGGCGTCAGCTCCCGGAACTTGGGCCGATTCCGGCACCGCTTGATCATACATTCGCCGATATCAAACAGGCAGCGACTTGCCGGTCCGCTGCCGAATCCTACGATCATCGGCAGAAAGGCTATGGTGTGGGCGTGCCGCTGCATCATTGGTCGGTTTCTGGTGCGGATAATTGTCACGATCAGCTGGTACAGCATGCGGACATAGGAATGGAAAACCGTTTGGTCAATGGTGCCCAACACTTGACTGTCAGCGGTGCCGAGGTCGGGCTGATCGGTTTCCAGCACCTGTGCCGCTATCGTTTCGATGCTTTGGTCGCGGGCTGCCTCCAGGGCATCGCACAACAGTTCATGCAGGAGCACTTGCGGCCGGTCCACTTCTTTCCGGAGCATCGCTTCATTCCAGCTTTGCCAGAGTTCCGGATTCCTTTTCATGTTTTCGATGAGAAAGACCAGCCGCCGGGTAATGGATTTACGCGGAGTCGGCCGCCAGGACAATTCGCGACGGGTCCGGGAGCTGTCGGCGACCAGTTGCTTGTCGATGTATTGCAGCATCCACAGTTGTTCAAAGGCCTTTTTTCCCTGCAAACGACTGAGCAGTTGCCGTGCCAGGATCATCGGGGCCAGCAGCCATCGGTTGATGTACAGGGGATGGATGTTTTTGTTATAAAAAAATTGGGTGGCGATGCGAAAGAGTTCCAGATGAGAGACCGTGCCGTCCGGTCCGGCATTAAAGGTGCAAAGCCGTTCCAGGTCGCCGCTCTTTTCGATCACCCGCAGGAAAAGCTGCACCAGATCCTGGACGTGGATATAGGGAATGGCGGATTGGCCGTTTCCTGCGATAATGTGCGATTCCAGCAGCTTACCCGAGCACCAGTTGTTGAGCAGCGTATAGAGGGGCGGATACTCGCACCAGTCGCTGAATACGGCTGCTATGCGAACAATGGCTCCGGGAACCCATTTGGCATACTCTCGAACCAATTGTTCTCCGGCCCTTTTGCTCCGGGCATAGGGAATGGCGGCATCGGGTGGGGTTTCTTCCGTTACCAGCGTGCCGAAGGGACAGGCGGCCTGGGAGCTGGCAAACAAAAATCGTTTAACGCCGAGCTCTTTGGCCAGCTCCAGCATGTTTCTCGTGCCGTGGATATTGGTTCGGGTGTATTCGGGGTGGTCCTTGTTGGTGAAATCGTAATATCCCGCCAGGTTGACGACATAATCAGCGTCGCCGTGGTCCCGCACCCTCTGCCCGAGCTCCTGCAGCTTTTTCTGATCGACGATATCCACTTGGATCCAACGGAGATTGAGATCCGGCTGCACCCCGGCCTCTGCCATGGAACGTCGGGCAAGGCAGAACAGCCGGAACTTGCCTGCCGCTGCTTTAATGAAGTTACGGCCCACAAAACCGGAGGCTCCGGTCAGTATCAGACCCGGTAACGAATGATCCATTTTTTTCTCCCTTGCAGCGGCACGTTTGCCACTTGAACGGCTTTATCCGAGGGCAATATGTATCGTGCTTTATGGTTAGTGAAGTATGAGAATTCTGTCAAGAACGAGAAAAAAACTCCCCGAAGTTCCGGGAAACGGCACCGAGGATGTTGATGTTTTTTCCCTGGTATTAGTGTAGGTTGGGCACGATGAAGAATACGGTACGGAAAGAGGAAAAACAACTCCTGGTGGTGGGAGGCGGGGCGGCGGGCTTAATGGCCGCAGGTCAGGCGGCATTGGGCGGGGCGCGGGTTACGGTCCTGGAAAAGATGCAACGTCCCGGCCGTAAACTTTGCATCACCGGTAAGGGGCGATGTAACTTGACCAATGTTGCTTCTTTGCCCGATTTTATTACCCATTTCGGGGCGAACGGCCCTTTTCTCCGCCAGGCCTTTCACCGTTTTTTCACTCCGGAACTTTTGGATTTTTTTGCGGAACGTGGCCTGGCCGTGGTTACGGAACGGGGTGGCCGCGTTTTTCCGACATCCGGCAAGGCTCAGGAGGTGCTGGCTGTTTTTGAGGAGTGGCTACGTCGGTGCGGGGTCCAGGTAACCACCGGGGTCGCGGTGGAGCATCTTTTGGTCAAGGATGGTGTCCTTACCGGGGTTTCCTGTCGGGGTAAGACCCTGGCCTGCGGAGCCCTCATTCTTGCCACCGGCGGGGCGTCTTATCCAAATACTGGTTCCAGCGGCGATGGCTATCGTTTGGCCGAGGAGGTCGGTCATCGTCTTGTGACCGTTCGTCCCGCTTTGGTGCCGCTGGTCACTGCCGGAGACTGCGCCGGCCGGATGGCGGGCCTGCAACTCCGAAATATTTTGGTGCGGCTGTTCATCGGTAAGAAGAAAAGAGGGGAAGCCTTCGGCGAACTAGCTTTTACGGATTTCGGCTTAAGCGGCCCGGTGATCCTTACCCTCAGCGGTCGGATTGTCGATGCCCTGCGATCCGGGCAGGAGGTGGCGCTTGTACTCGATCTTAAGCCCGCTCTGGACGACCCTAAACTCGACGCCCGCCTCATGCGTGACTTCGAGAAACGGGGAGGCGAAAGCATTGCCGGTGTGTTGCGCGGACTGTTGCCCCAGGTGATGATTACCGTGGCCCTGGAGCAAATCGCGCTTGCTCCGGATCGTCCCGCCCATGCCATCCGGGCGGAGGAACGCAAGCGCCTGCGTCTCTGGCTGAAAAATTTTCGTTTACAGATTACCGGCTACCGGCCGCTCAGCGAGGCCATCGTCACCGCCGGCGGCGTTGATACCGCCGAGGTCAATCCCCGCACCATGGAGTCCAGGCTGGTCCAAGGCCTTTACTTTGCCGGTGAATTGCTCGACATCCAGGCCGATACCGGCGGCTACAATCTGCAGGCTGCTTTTTCGACGGGTTGGCTGGCTGGACGTTCAGCGGCGGCCCGACTCAACCCTTTACAATCGGAGTAAGATGTTCCTCCCCGCGACCCGACAGGAAATGGCCGTACTTGGCTGGCAGCAGCTTGATGTCATCCTCGTGACCGGCGATGCCTATATTGATTCACCTTTCATTGGTGTTGCCGTCATCGGCAAGATTCTCCTCCACCAGGGGTTCCGGGTCGGGGTTATTGCCCAGCCCGATCCGCGTTCGGGCAATGATATAACCCGGCTTGGCGAGCCGAAACTTTTCTGGGGGATCACCGCGGGCTGCATTGATTCCATGGTCGCCAATTATACAGCCTCCGGCCGCAGGCGGAAAACCGACGACTACACCCCGGGCGGGCTTAACACCCGCAGACCGGACCGGGCGGTGATCGCGTATGCCAACCTGATCCGGCAGCATTTCAAAAAGACCGTGCCCCTTGTTCTCGGCGGTATCGAAGCCAGTCTTCGTCGTATCGCGCACTACGACTATTGGGAGAACCGGGTGCGGCGTTCGATCCTTTTTGATGCCAAAGCCGATTACCTGCTCTATGGCATGGCCGACCGAGCGGTGGTGGAATTGGCCAGCGCTCTGGCAACCCACCAGTCACCCGCATCGATTCGCGGTCTCTGTTATGCCGCTGCCGTGTCTCCGCCGGAGAGTCTTGTGCTGCCTCCCTATCAGGTGACGGCTGCCAATAAGGATGCCTTTACCTCCATGTTTCGCGTTTTCTACGAGAACAACGATCCTGTTACCGCCAGCCTACTGGTTCAGCAACAGGACAGCCGGTTTCTTGTCCATAACCCGCCACAATCTCCGCTTACCACTGCGGAACTCGATGCAATCTACGGTCTCGAATTTGAGCGGGAGTTGCATCCGTATGACCGTGAAGGAGGCAAGGTAACGGCGCTTGATACTATCCGCTTTGCCCTCACTACCCATCGAGGCTGTTACGGTGAATGTAATTTTTGTGCCATAGCCGTACATCAGGGGCGCACTATTCAAAACCGCAGTGTCGAGTCGATTGTCAATGAAGCTAAGGTCCTGGCTGCTCACCCGGCCTTCAAAGGCATTCTGGCCGATGTTGGTGGTCCCACCGCCAATATGTACGGTTTTGAGTGTACCCGAAAAATCGTTAAAGGGGCCTGTCGGGACAAACGCTGCCTGTTTCCTCAAATATGTCCGAATCTTAAAATAGACCATGGCCCGCTTATCACCTTGTTGCGACGACTGCGAGAGATTGGGAATATTAAGAAAATCGCTGTTGCTTCGGGCATTCGTTACGATATGGTCCTTGCAGATAGGAAAAAAGGGTTGCTGTATCTGCGAGAGCTCGTCCGGCATCATGTTTCAGGCCAGATGAAAATTGCGCCGGAGCACAGTAATGCAACGGTTCTTGATGCCATGGGGAAACCGGGAGCGGACATCTTGCTTCGATTCCGTGAACTCTTCAACCGACTGACACGGGAGGAGGGACTGGAACAATTCCTGACTTATTATCTGATTGCCGCTCATCCGGGGTGCACCTCAGAGGCCATGGAGGAACTGCACTCCTTTGTCAAAAAAGAACTGCACATTACCCCCCGTCAAGTGCAACTGTTCACACCGACCCCCTCGACCTGGTCAACGTTAATGTACTGGACTGAAACAAATCCTTTCTTCAACACTCCCTGTTTCGTCGAAAAAAATACAGTTGGCCGTGAGCGACAAAAGGAATCGATCATCCGTTCAATACCCCGCAACGAGAGGGAGTCTCGGGTCCGACGAAAGTCGGTCAAGGGCGGAAAACAAAAGGAAGGTAAATAATTTTTTAAGTTATTTTGCTCAAATACCGATCCTAATCGGGGAGAGTGTGTTTGCCGGAAAGGGCTTACATTCGACCATGATGGTTTTTTCTGTTTGATATTTCGAGAGTATTTTTTCCCTGGATCAGGGCGAATGAGGATGATTGAAGAAAGAGGGAACCTCTTCAGAGATCGTCCCTGCAGAAAACCTTTTTAAAAAATGAAGCTCCTCGCTTGACATTGAAGGGGATTTATGTCCTTAATATTAAACAAGCAGAAAAAGATATTTAATTTCTGCCGTTAACCAAGTTCTTTGCATCCAAAGAAGGACGAGAAAACGTATGGCAAAAAAAGATAACCTGATAACGGGTATCGATATCGGCTCCCACGCTGTAAAGATCTGTCAACTGCAAAAATCCGGAAAGGGGTATAAACTTTTGGCTGTCGGAAGCGCGGCACTTCCTCCTGGGGCCGTTGAAGATGGTGTTCTGCAAGAACCCGATGAGGTTGGAAAGGTTCTTTCGTCGTTGCTTAAGAATCTAAAAATCAAAAATACGAAAATCGGTATTTCAATATCCGGTTATTCGGTAATCGTTAAGAAAATCAATCTTGAGGCAATGGAAGACGATGCTTTGGCCGAGTATGTGAAAGCTGAGGCGGAACAATACATCCCTTTTGATATTGAAGATATTTATCTGGACTTTCAGAAGCTTCCTTCCAGAGGGGAAGAATCCGAGCGGTGTGACGTAATGCTCGTTGCAGCTAAAAAAGAAGTCGTTAACGACTATCTCGATATGCTGCAGGAACTCAAATTAAAAACCGTATTAGTGGATGTCGATGGGTTTGCTCTGGAAAATATTTGGGAATTGACCTCAGAACAGGTGGAGAACGTAGCGCTGATCGATATCGGCGCTTCCAAAATGAACATCAATATTATATCCGAAGGGGTATCCGTTCTTGCTCGCGACATCATGGTCGGGAGTGAGCAATTGACCAGTCAACTCGCAAACATTCTGAATATTGATTACCTGGAAGCTGAAAAAATTAAACTTGGAAGAGTTACGGTAGAGGAACCTCTCGATAAAATAGAAGGAATTTTTACTCGGATATGCACACAATGGGTGCTCGAGATTAAGAAAGCTATTGATCTCTATTTGGCCAATAACCCAGACAAGCCTTTAAAATCACTTATTTTAAGTGGGGGGGGCTCAAAGGTTAACGGATTGTTGGATTATATCGGTCGTGAAACGGGATTACAGGTAATAGCTTTCAATCCGTTTGCCGATATGATTTTTGATGAAAAGAAAATCGATCGCCACTACCTCAATTCAATAGCGCCGGAGATGGCTATTGCCGCCGGTCTTGCGATTCGGCCGGCAGCCTTCTAAAAACTACCATGATACATATCAATCTTTTACCTATCCGGGAAATTAAACGACGCAACAATGCAAAAAAACAAATTGCCTTGGCTGGAGTTTGCTTGCTTTGTTTTTTTGCCATCTTGGCGTTGCTAGCTTTTTATCAAGCCGGGACTGTTACCAGTCTACAGAAATCTTTGGCAGACATACAGGCTGAAAAACAGCAATATGCAAAAATATTGAATGAAATAAAGAGAATAGAGCAAGATAAAAAAGTGTTAATGACACGTATAGAAATTATCAAGAAATTAAAAGAATCCTCCTCTCTTACTGTTCATGTGATGGATGAAGTGGCAAATCTTACCCCCCCGCGTCGAATGTGGCTCAAGGGGTTATCTCAAACCGGGAATCAACTGAGATTGTCGGGAATGGCGCTTGATAATCAAACTGTGGCCAAATACATGGATGATTTAGGAAATTCTTCTTATGTTCAAAATGTTAATCTTGCCAGTGCTTCTATGGAAAAGTATGCGGATAGGAATTTGAAATTGTTTTCGATATCTTGTATCGTGATGGTCCCTGATACTAATAAAGATGATAAAAAAATAAAATAATAGTGAGTCGTTTCTTATGAGTTCCGGCGCAAAGATGGCAAAATTAGATATTTTTATCGATGAAAAATATTTGAACCTCGATAAGAGAGTAAAAATTTCTATTCTTGTCGCCATTTTTATCCTCCCTGCTTTTCTTTTCTATCTTTTTTCCTTTAAGCCGCAGACAGTAAAGATTGAACAGCTGCAAAGACAAGTGAGTGCTGCGAGCGATGAATTGAAAATAGCAAGAAAAGCAGCAAGAGATTTGCCTAAAATTAAAAAAGAACTTGAAGAGATTCAAAAAGAATTTGATGCTACTGCTGTTCTTTTACCCAAGAGTCAGGAAATCCCTAACTTGTTGAGAAATATATCCGATCTTGGAAAAAGTGCCGGGTTGGATTTTTTAAAATTTACTCCCGGAGTGGAGATTCCAAAAGATTTTTATGCCGAAATTCCTATTGATATCACCATTAGAGGCCCCTATCATAACTTGGGATTATTCCTCGATAAAGTAAGCAAATTGGAACGAATTGTAACCGTTAATAATATAAATATAGACAAGCCTGAAAAAGAAGGCTCTGAAATGTTGCTGAGTTCGACGTGCCGACTGGTGACCTATCGATTCACAAACCAGCCGCTTCAACCAAAAGTTGTCCCAAAAAGATAAATCAGGATCAGCGAACCGTTCGTCTTCGTGGCGAGCCTCATTTGAGATTGATGTCAAGTAACATCAGGAAATTTAATTAATTTTGCTTAACGGTCAGGAATTATCTGCTATGCGGAAAAAACTTAATTATGTAATTTTTCCCAACAGTTATTTTGCGATTCATTTTTTTCTTTATTTCTTTGTTTTCGCTACCATCTCTTATGCTCAAGACACTGTTGAACCAAAGGAACCTCATGCGGCGCAAGCTGGAAATGAAAATTACGCCTATGTAATCGAAGGACGTAGTGATCCCTTCAAGCCTTTTATTTCTCTTAAGGCGAGTACGCTTGCAGAGCGTGATCCCAATGAAATTGTTGAAGATGATGCCGAGTTGACCGGAATGAGGATTTTTGAACCGGGGCAATTAACGCTTGTAGGGGTTTTGCTGACAGATGTCGGTGAAATAGCATTGGTTGAGGATCAAACAAAGAAAGGATATATGCTAAAACAGGGCGATCTCATTGGGAAACGGGGTATTGTTACTCAGATAAATAAAAAACAGGTCCTGATTACAGAAACAGCTCACACTCGTGCTGGAGAAGAGATCAAAAGCACGGTTACAATGAGATTGAAGAAAGAGGGAGACAAGTAGATATGTTTCATTTTTCCCCAGGTGCTCATAAAATTGATTTTCTGATTTTTTGGATTTTCTTAATAGTGCCCCTTCTAACGGGCACTTCAGGTAGGTTGCAAGCGGATGAAATCATTCCTCAAATTTCATCCATTACCTCGCGCAATGTCGGTTCTCAAGTCGAAATACGTATTAAAGGCTCCTCTCCCTTGATAACGACCGTCTATGAACTTCCTACGCCGCCCAGAATAATAGTTGATGTAGCCGATGCAAAGCTTACAACCGCAACCATAATAAAAATCGATACAAATAATAAGATTACGTTGGCAACGAGTGGTATTGCGGATGCAAAACCACCTATAACGCGGCTTGAATTTATTCTAGCCGCAGCATTTCCTTATACGACAACTCAAGAAGGGAATGATGTCCTCCTCTCAATTAATACAAAAGATGCGCTGAAAAATGAAACCCCTTCAAAGACCTCCGGCACCTCTAAGGATCAAATAAACGGTATTATCAGCCAAAAGAAAAATATAGAGAATCAACTCCCGGATATTGATCCGCTTGCAACCCAACTTTCACCTCAAGCAAAAGAAAAGCAAATGCAAGATGCCTTTAATTATTCCGGTTATAATAAGGAGCGAATAACCGTAGAATTTCAAAAAATGGATCTGCATAATGTTTTTAATTTCTTACGGCAGGTAAGCGGAGTTAATATTGTTGTCGATGAGGCTGTCCAAGGCTCTCTCACCTTGGTTCTTGATGACGTTCCTTGGGATTTTGCTCTTGATATCATTTTAAATCTCAAGGAGCTGGAAAAGGAAGAACGGTTCAATACCTTAGTTATTTATCCGAAAGGAAAGGGCTTTAAATGGCCGGAGCAGGTTCAAAATAATTTGAGTTTCCAGGCCGATACCAACATGCTGGAACAGGAAGCCTTGGTCATTAAACAGCAGGAAGGGCAACCGCTTGAAGTTGCAGAGGCAAAGCAACAGATGGTAAAGGCTCGAGAAGCTGAGAAGAAGGAAAATTTTGAAACTTCAGTGCAGCTCTATGAAAAGGCCTTTGAAAAATGGCCTGATAATTCTAAATTGGCAAACAGGATTGCGACGCTGTATCTTGTGAAGCTTCGCCAGAATGCGAAAGCCCTCTATTACGCCAAGAAGGCTCTTGAAATAGAAGGGAAGAACAGTGCTGCTGCACTCAATGCGGCTATTGCTTCCGCTAATATGCTGGATAAACGCAAAGCACTTGAATATTTTGATCGTAGCGTTCGTGGCAGCAAACCATCTAAAGAAGCCCTATTGAGTTTTGCTGTTTTCTGCGAAGATCAACATGAATACGCCAAAAGTCTTAAGATTCTAGAGAAACATGATGCCTTGTATGGAAACGATTTGAATGCAATGATTGCCACCGCGCGAATTTTTGATAAAATGGGGAGGCGAGAAAAGGCGACCGAAAAATATCAGGCAATTTTATTTTCAGGTTTTCAGATTCCACCGGATCTCTCGAAATATATTAAAGGCCGAGTCGCACTTAAAAAGGCTATGAAATAACCTGCTTTAGACTGTCTCAGAGGGAATGTATATGAAGTTAAAAAAATATTTGGTGGTTTTCAGTATTGCTTTGCTCTTTTTTAGCATCACTTCTTGTGGGACTAAAAAAAATGTCAAGGACCAAGGGAAAACTGAAGCACCTTCTGTCGGTGACGCTGTAAAAACCTCCGCCATGACTCAACCGGCCCAACTCCCTGTACGGTACCAGTCAACGGGCTTTGTCGTCCCCGATGCAGATATTAACAGTGATCTCGGTGAAGAAGCAGACGAATATCAGATTAAGGTCGGCGCAACCATCAGATCGACGGGCGGGCCGCAACCCTTATGGGATGTGATGAAACGGCTGACCAATTTAAAAGGGATGACCGTGAGCTGGGCCAGTGATGTCGATAGTTCAATCCCTGTTGATGTTGATATTGCAGCCAATGATAACTTTTTTGACGCCATTACGAACCTTCTCAGGCAAGCTGATTATTTCCATGAAGTAAAAGGGAAGACTGTTGTTGTTAGGAACAAGGATACCAAAGTTTTCCAGATAGGCCTTCCTGCAATGAAAGGTGCCTACAGCACTACTGTTGGCGGTAATTTTCTTTCAAAAAAAGACGCGGCTTCCGGTACGGAAGGTACGGTTAAAATTACCAGCTCTGATAATCCTTTCGATGTCTGGAATAACGTTGAACAAAATCTAAATATTATTCTTAAAACAAATGGATCGGGGAAAGGTTCTTCCAGCAGTGCTGGCCCTCAATCCGATTCTGAAAAAATTGCCGATAACGGTAAGATGAGCGGAGCTGATGCATCCGTCAATACGGGAAAGAATGGAACCGAAGCGGGTAATGATGAGAATAAAGGTGCCGCCGCAGCACGGATTCGCCATTCGTCCAGACAGGCTAGTGACAATGTAGCCTCTTTTGTTATCGATAAAAGCATTGGACTTATAACCGTTACCGCAAAACCGATTTTGCTGAAAAATGTAGAGAACTACATTAATAATCTAAAAAAAGAGCTCTATCGACAGGTAGTCCTGGAAGCTAAGATTATCGAAGTATATCTTCAGGATAATTCAAAAATAGGCCTTGATTGGTCGAGTGTCTTGAAAGATTTTTCCGTTACCGGTACGACCACCTTCGGTGATAACGGCCAAGTTTATCCTCACAGTCCAGCAAGCGATCCTACCGATTATGCCAGCACTTTTGTCAGTAAGGTCACCATCCCCTCGTTGAGCTTTACTGTTTTACTTAATGCCCTTAATGAACAAGGCGATTCCCATATATTGGCCAATCCGAAACTGACTGTTCTCAATGGGCAGCCCGCCCTTATCAGTGTCGGTAAAGACAAGGCCTATATTAAGACGGTTACAAAAACGACCAGTACAGGTTCCAGT
Source organism: uncultured Desulfobulbus sp. (assembly GCA_963666685.2). Lineage (GTDB taxonomy): Bacteria > Desulfobacterota > Desulfobulbia > Desulfobulbales > Desulfobulbaceae > Desulfobulbus. The sequence goes on along the minus strand of CAXXHZ010000003.1, from coordinate 2,692,832 downwards.
ACCAGCGATACAACTTATACCGCTGAGGTCGGCAATGTCGTTCAGGGTATTGCCATGGGCGTTATGGCGACCATAATTGACGATAAAAATGTAATTCTTCACCTGACCCCCATAACCACGGACCTGGTCGGGGATGACATTCTTTATAAAAATTTTGGGAATGAAGGGCTCCAGGTCGGTCTTCCTGAAGTCAGGGTACGAGAAATGTCTACTATGGTGCAGGTTGAAGATGGAGAAATGCTTATTATCGGTGGACTCATTGATAGTGTTGAAGAAAAAACCGGTAATTTTGCTCCGGGACTCGGTAGCATTCCGGTAATAAAATATTTGTTTGGTGTGGAAGAAAAGAAATTGCAAAAACGTGAGTTGGTTATTCTGCTTACTCCCAAAATCATCTAGATTGAGTGTCGTTAATAAAACCCAGGAAAAACAGGAGAAATGGTATGAAGTATAGCCGCCATCTGCTTATAGGCTTGTTAGCGCTTCTTCTTGGTGGTTGTGGTGTAAGCGTTCATGAATCGCTGAAAGTTCAACCGGAAACCAAGACGCATATCGGTGCTGACAAAACCGTCGTTATCCTCCCCTTCGCAGATTATTCTTATGCGGATAACCTCGAAACAGCGTATCGGCGTAATCTTTTTGTCAGTGAGAATGTAACGGACCAATTTGTTAAAAACAATTTTCATCTCCCCAACCAGGAGGATGTTTTTCTTTATCTGGTCAACCACAATATTATAAATATTGTGGCCTATGATAAAAAGAAGGCGAAATCTTTGGAATATGAGTTGCAAAAGGACTGGTCGGCTAGAATGAAAAGTGAATTGCAACATTATATCGACCTGTCTCAAAGTACTGGAAGCAGTGCCTCTGTAAATGGGAGTCCTGGGACTCATGGCCTCACGCAGCAAGAAATTGTTAAAATAGGCCGGCATTTTTCTGCTGATTACATAATTCGTGGCAGAATAATTCAATACAAAGAAAGGCAGGACGTCTCATGGGCTCCTTGGAAGAAAGGGATTGTCCGATTTTTGGTTGCAGGAAACCACAACATTGCTGTTGGGCAAGCTCAATCGGAAGGATATGACGGTTTAGATAGTATTTTGATTGGAAATGGAGACCTGTATGGTGATATACCGCAGGCCGTTGTTCAGTTGAGAATATGGGTTCAGGACGCTTATACTGGAAATGTGGTCTGGACCAACCGAGTAGATATAAAAGTTTCGCCAGTGTCATTTTTCGCTGATTATCAGCATGATGCTCTTTTTGAAACTGCGACAGAACAGGGCGTAGCTACATTAATCGATGATTTTACAAAAACTTTATAGCATGCGCTTGTAAGAATTTTTTCAATGGCCACTTCCCCCCAGGAAACAAGTAAGAAGTGGCCTTTTTTCCCTTCTTGGGTATGACAAAGATTTGTCTGTTAGTTGTATTTTAAGCCTTCAGATAAAGAAGTTGTAACTATTCAGCAAAACCACCGATGCCCCTGGTTCCCATGCGTTGCATGGGAACCCCCTTGGCCTGCGGTGCAGGCAGTGGCAATACGTACAGCTCGATGCACCCGCGACTACAGCCGCGTTCCCATGTGGCACATGGAAACGAGAAACCGGTAAGGCTGCGAAACGTACTGAATAGTTATAAGAAGTTTTCCTTATAATCTTTATACCCCGCCTTGTTCGTCCAATCTCCGCATCCCCTCCATTATTAAACCCATGAACCCTCCGACCACAGGAAGCTCCATTTCTTCAGATGAAAGTCCGGAGGTATAGGTAAAATTTCCCTCAGCTTTTGCCAATACGGCAAAGAAGGCCTCTTTCTCAATGAATTCTTTATATTGTGCTTTGATTAATTCCCCCTCATTAAACCCGATGATTGCGTTACCATCCTCGAGAACGAGCTGAATTTTCCCGGTTTTCTGGCTCGAATTGATTAATTGGAATAATTCGACCGGGTTGATTTCCGATAATTTTCCAGTCATACCCGAACTGATCGTCCCGGACCGTAGGGTATTGGATTGTGAACGATCTACCAACATGCGATAGAAAAAAACCTGCAAAACCGGATATTTATTAAGTGTATGCTTGAAGTCCTTGCTGGATAGAGTTGCAAGGCGAGTTTTTTCACGAGAATGAATGGAGGTGGTTACCGGTTCGCCCGATAGCAGGCTCATTTCGCCGAAAATGTCGCCCACCGTCATCTCGGAAATTGTTTGGCCTTCATCACCGATAACAGCGACCCGTCCTTCAAGCACAATATAGAGATTGGTGCCGGGATCACCTTTTTTCAATATTATTTTATTGGAGCCATATTCCTTCACTTGGAGTTGGGAGGAAAGATCGCGAAGGCTGTCGTCATCCAACGGCTCAAATATTTCTAATTCTCGCAGTACATTATAAAATCTATCCAAATGACGCATCCTCGCTCGTTGCTCAGCTACAGCCAATAATTTCATTTGCAATGTTGCGAATTCTTTTTCTTTTTTAAATTCAAATCGAATGAGGCCGCTACATCCTCCGCATTCAAACTTAATTCTTTTGACTCCGTACGGTGAAAATCTTTCAAGCGTTTGCTTTTCGGTAACCGCTTTCAATAATTCTCGTACCATCATCAAGCATGCAGGCTTGGCATCGGGAACAGTGAGTCCTGAATTTTCAACCTTGAACTCTTCACCTACATTATATATTGGGCAGGAACGTTCTTCGGTGATGATAAATATTGCGTTTCGATATTCCATGAAATTCAGCCAAAACTTGCCTAGTCCTTAGAAGAAACGCCGCAAAGTGCCGGCGAGGGGAAATTACAATTGTTTCCTTTTCAGTCGGAACGACCAAAAAGCAGATAAATAAGAAATCCAAGAATTGCCGCACCTCCGAAAAGCACCGGCAATATTTTACCGACGCTGAGCTCGTTACCAACCACAAGCGTTTGCATGTAGGAGGTCCCTGATGCATACCAAACCCCTAAGATTACAACTAATATGATGAGATCTCGAAATGCTTGTTTGTACAGAAGATATCCAATGAGAGCAATAAAGGGGACAAGAAACCAGGGATTAGAAAATAATCCGCCAAAATCGACTGTTTTAACTTGCTCTACTAGATGGGTTTCATGAACTAAGCGACCAATAGGCTTAAAAATTGCTTCGGCTGTTTTTGTAATTGAATCGAATACCGTATCAAAAAACATTGTCATTCTCCCTGATTAAGGCATAGCACCAGTTCCAGTTCCAGAATTCAAGTCCTGAATTTGGGTCGATCGTAGCGGAAGATTTTCCTTTCCCGCAAAAAAAAATACTCACTTTTTCCTCTCTTAATATAGTAATCGTATCAAGGTGAAGTCTATTCGTCAAAACGAAAACGGTAGGAGGCTAGTTATGGATGGTGAAATCGGCTATAATTCCTTGTTAATAGGTGGAGCGTTTAATATGTTCGCTCTTACCATGTGAACGTATCTGAAAAATCGCACGATTTCTTCTTCGTGCTCTCAATGAGAAAATAGTCATACCTCATATATTTTATAAAAATAAAGAGCGACAGGGAAAATTAAGCCCACTTTTCTTTCCTCTTTAACGAACGAACTGCCATGACCATCCTGACCCAACAATATTCTGTTTTTTCGACAATGCTGCAAGACGGCCCTTTTGCTGTAGAGAGCACTCCCCCCTTGGCCCATCCCTTCTCCCGAGAGTCGAAGGCCTGGGTACGGAAAATCCATGGCAATCAACTGCTGAAAACCAAATACCGTTCGGTCCGTAATCAAATTTTCGATCTTCTTGGGGTCAACACGTACGATGAAATTCTGGTCCTTATCCACGATAAACAATTGCGGTTTCGGGCGGCTGAGCGAGCGTATCTGTTGCTCGGAAACATGTTCGGAATCGAAGGTACGCGAAAGGAGGTTATCCGTCACCTCCATGAGTATGCACGAACAGCCGATGCTGTCATTAGTTCTCTGCGAGCCAAGGTACTGGCGCCCTATAGCGCTCATATTGAAACCACCAACGAAATCGTCACCGCCTGGGATCCTGTGGAACTGCTTTTGGCTCTTTTTGATGAGCGTTATCATAAAAAAGCCCGGTTCGAGGCCAAAAGAAAACTGGCACTTATGGGGCTGGCCGGATCCATCGACCAGAGGGAGCGGGAGACTAAAATCGGCGAAAAGTTTCTCGGTTTTCTTGATTTCCTTAATGCGTATGTCTGGAGCCCGGATTATAAAATCGGCGATCTTGACATCCGGTATCTTTACAGTACCCATAATAATGATGATTTCAGCTGCAACATGGTAACAGTGCTTACGGAAGACGAAGCGCATCTGGTTATCCCTGCTGCAGGACAAAAGCTTACCCTGACCAAACGTCGCCGTTTTCGCGACAACGGTATCGATATCCCCATCTATGTCACCATTCGAAAAAAAGAGCCCTCCGCCAAGGTGCTTAAGCTTTTACGCAAGAATGAGAAAAATCCGGCCACTGCGGTTGACGATGAACTGGGTTTGATGGCCGTGCTCAATTCCGTCAACGATGTTAAGCGATTTGTTCGTCATCTCACTCGAAGTGCGGCTCGGGCAGAGTCCTTTATGACCCTAGAAGATATTTCCGATACGTTGACCGGTGGCGAATACGAGAGTACTGCCACCGGCAGTTCAGGAAAAACTTCAATGCTTAAATTTTTTGCCCGCACCGGTGGTATGCGAATTGAATTCATTATCCATACCAATCGTTCCTACCTTAATTATATCTATCAGCGCGACGTGGCTCACGACGAATACGAAGTCAAACGGATCTTCGACACCGGTGTTGTCGAATTCCTCTTTCCACCGGACATCTATCACTTAGATTTGCACAAGATTCGCGATCACCAGTTGGCCTGGTTCAGAAAACAGATCGAGGAAAATTGATCCGTCCCCCCGCCCGCAGGTTCTCAGTTTAAGGGAGACCGGGACGGAATTCTTTTGTTTCGATCATTCTGAATCGAAATCCCGCCTATTTACCTCTTCCCCACCGTTTTTCAATACTCTTTTTCGCCTCTATTAAATCCAATTGTCACAATTTTAAGTGAAGTTCATTTTTCAATGTTCTTTGGTTGCATGACCTACATTTTTGTTTGAGTTGAACCTAATTGTAGATGTTTGCACAATCCTGCGTTGTCCGAGTAGGGAAAAATTTGTCATTTTTGTTAGATATTTTTGGTCTTAACCAATTGAAACTATAACCTTTATTTAATCGTGAACCTTGTTGGCATAGCCCTTGCTAAAAGAGAAGGACAGAAAGGAAACATTTTTCTCTCATACAATGAACGCGGACAACGGGCTGGAACGATCCAGTAACATCCCTGAATAATAAGGAGCCAAGAAAATGACCCAAAAAATGAGAAAGGTAGCTATCTACGGTAAAGGCGGCATCGGTAAATCCACAACTACGCAGAACACAGTGGCCGGTTTGGTTGAAATGGGAAAAAATATCATGGTGGTCGGCTGTGACCCCAAAGCCGATTCCACCCGTTTGCTGCTGGGCGGCTTGGCACAGAAATCGGTTCTCGATACCCTGCGGGAAGAAGGCGAGGATATAGAACTCGATGATCTCCGTAAGAAAGGATACGGCGGTACTTGGTGTGTCGAATCCGGCGGGCCGGAACCGGGAGTCGGTTGTGCGGGACGTGGTATCATTACCTCCATCAATATGTTGGAGCAATTGGGAGCCTATGCCCCCAGTGAAGCACTCGATTATGCCTTTTATGACGTCCTCGGCGATGTTGTGTGCGGCGGGTTTGCCATGCCGATCCGCGATGGCAAGGCTGAAGAAATTTACATCGTCGTTTCTGGTGAGATGATGGCCATGTATGCCGCCAATAATATATGCAAAGGGATCATGAAATTCGCCCAATCCGGCACTGTCCGCCTGGGCGGCTTGATCTGCAACTCGCGGGCCGTTGATAATGAGCGCGAGATGATCGAGGAATTGGCGAAAAAGATCGGTACGCAGATGATCGCCTTTATCCCCCGTGACAATGATGTTCAGCGGGCGGAAATTAATCGTAAGACCGTTATCGAATGGAACCCTGAAGTCAAGCAGGCGGATGCCTATCGTACCCTGGCCAAGGCAATCGATGAGAATCAGAATTTCGTCATCCCCAAACCGCTGGCCATTGAGGAACTGGAACAACTGCTTTTGGACTACGGTCTGATGAACGCTTAATCAATACCTGTGAGAAGGAGAGACTACCATGATGATCATGATCAGAGCCATAATACGACCCGAAAAAGCAGACGCCGTCCTCGCAGCCCTCATGGATGCCGGATTTCCCGCAGTCACCAAATACTCGGTGGCCGGCCGCGGTAAGCAGCGCGGCATCAAGATTGGCGAAGTCACCTATGATGAGATCCCTAAAACCATGCTGATGAGTGTCATCCAGGCCGAAGACAAAGAGTTTGTCATCAATACCATTATGAACACCGCCCGAACCGGAGGCAAAGGTGCCTTCGGTGACGGCAAGATTTTCATCAACGACGTCGAATGTGCCTATACCATCAGTTCCGGCATCAAGGAAGGAGCGGAGGTGGAGGCATGAAAGAAATCATCGCCGTTGTGCGCATGAATATGATGAATCAGACCAAAAAGGCACTGACTGCAGCCGGGGTGGACGCCTTCTTCGCCCACGAGGCAACGGGTCGGGGCAAAGGTTTTGTCAATCCTCAGGTTCTGGCCGGGGCAGAAGACGGGTATGAAGAAGCTGCATCACTCCTCGGAGAGAAGGGCAAACTGTACCCCAAACGGATGATCACCATTGTTGTCGAGGACGATTTTGTCGACACGGTTGTGGACTCGATTATCACCGTCAATAAAACCGGGAAACCCGGTGACGGCAAAATTTTCGTCCTGCCTCTCGGTGACGCTGTCCGTGTTCGAACGGGCGAATCCGGTGTGAAATCAATATCCTGAGCACTAGGAGACTTAAAAAAATGGCAACTGCAAAGAAAAAGCTCGTTCAGTGGGAGCCCACTGATATTAAGAAAGAGCTGCTGAAACAATATCCGCCCAAGGTAGCCCGTCGGCGGGCTAAGCAGATCCTCATCAATGAGGCTCTGGAAAACGAAACTCCGGAAATTGTCGCCAACGTGCGCACTATCCCCGGCATCATTACCATGCGCGGCTGCACCTACGCCGGCTGCAAGGGTGTTATCATGGGGCCGACCCGTGATGTCGTTAATCTGGTACATGGACCGATCGGCTGTAGCTTTTATGCCTGGCTGACCCGGCGTAATCAGACCGATCCCGGTGTCGATGGTGAGAATTATATGACCTATTGTTTTTCCACCGATATGCAGGATTCCGATATTATTTTCGGCGGGGAAAAGAAGTTGGCCAAAGCTATTCAAGAGGTTTACGACCTCTTTCACCCCAAGGCGATCACTGTGTTCGCCACGTGTCCGGTGGGCCTGATTGGTGATGACATTCATACCATCTCCCGGAACATGAAAGAAAAGTTCGGGGACTGTAATGTGTTTGCCTTCAGCTGTGAGGGCTATAAAGGTGTTTCCCAGTCCGCTGGTCATCATATTGCCAACAATGGAATTTTTTCTCACATCGTTGGTGAAAATAATGAGGAAAAACCAGGGGAATATAAAATCAACCTGCTGGGCGAATACAATATCGGCGGCGACGGTTTTGAGATTGATCGAATTTTGAAAAAGTGTGGGATTACAACGATTTCAACCTTTTCAGGTAACTCGAGCTACGATCAATTTGCTTCCTCGCACATGGCGGATCTCAGTTGCGTTATGTGTCACCGTTCCATTAACTACGTCGCCGATATGTTGGAAACCAAGTTCGGTATCCCGTGGATCAAGGTGAATTTTATCGGGTCGAAATCAACCGCCAAATCCTTGCGCAAGATTGCTGCTTATTTTGGTGATCAGAAGTTAATCGACCGGGTGGAAGAGGTTATCACCGAGGAAATGCCATTGGTGGAAGTCGTCCGTGAGGAGGTCTTGCCGCGAACGGAAGGTAAAACCGCTATGATCTTTGTCGGAGGCAGCCGGGCGCATCATTACCAGGATCTGTTTGCCGAAATGGGAATGAAGACGATTTCAGCCGGGTACGAATTTGCCCACCGCGACGATTACGAAGGCCGTGATGTCATCCCCTTTCTCAAAGTGGATGCGGATAGCCGTAACATCGAGGAATTAGAAATCGAAAAGGATGAAACTCGCTACCGGGCTCGCAAGACCCCTGAGGAAATGGCGGCATTGGAAACGGCCGGCTATAAGTTCAAGGAATACGATGGACTCGTCCCCGATATGGTGAAAGGATCGATCATTGTGGACGATCTCAATCAGTACGAGGCGGAAAAACTGGTGGAAATGATGAAACCGGACATCTTTTGCGCCGGAATCAAAGAGAAATTCTCTATTCAGAAACTGGGCATCCCCATGAAACAGCTTCACAGCTACGATTCCGGCGGACCTTATGCCGGTTTTAGGGGTGCGGTCAATTTTTACCAGGAAATCGACCGGCTGGTCAACAGCAAGGTCTGGAGCTACATGAAGGCCCCCTGGCAGGAAAGCCCCGAACTCTCAGCCACCTATGTGTGGGAATAACGCATCAACCAAGAGGGCAAGACAATGCTACTTCGACATACACCCAAAGAAATAACCGAGCGCAGTGCCGTGACCATCAATCCGGCCAAGACCTGCCAGCCCATCGGCGCCATGTATGCGGCACTGGGCATCCATGGCTGTCTCCCCCACAGTCATGGATCCCAGGGCTGCTGTGCCTATCACCGCAGCGCCCTTACCCGGCACTACAAGGAACCGGTTTCCGCCTCCACCAGTTCGTTTACCGAAGGTTCGTCGGTATTCGGCGGTCAGGCCAACCTGCTGCAGGCTATCAATAATATTTTCACCGTATACAACCCGGAAGTGATCGCGGTGCACACCACCTGTCTGTCGGAGACCATTGGTGACGATCTCAACCAAATTTTTGATAAGGCCCAGAAGGAAGGGACTATTCCCAAAGGGAAAACCGTCCTCGGGGCTCCGACCCCGAGTTATGTCGGTTCCCATGTGACCGGTTTTTCCAACATGGTCAAGGCAATGGCCAATTTGGCGGAGCCCACGGGGAAGAAAAACGGCAAGGTTAACGTCATTCCAGGCTGGGTCGAGCCTTCCGACATGGAAGAAATTAAGCGGCTGGCAAAGTTGGTCGGTGCCAATATCACGCTGTTTCCCGATACCTCGGGGGTGCTCAACGGGCCTTTGTCCGGTGAGTACCACATGTTTCCCGAGGGCGGTGTTACAGTGGCGGAACTCAAGGGGTGCGGTGATGCCATCGGCACCTTGGCGCTCGGTGAATGGTGTTCGGCAGACGCCGCCCGTCTGCTTGATACCAAGCACAAGGTTCCGTGCAGGATCCTTGATATGCCCTTTGGACTCAAGGCTACGGATCGTTTCGTTGATACCCTGCGGACGATCAGCGGTACCGTGGTCCCGGATGAGATTTCCTTTGAGCGCGGCCAGTTGGTGGATTTGATTTCCGATATGCATCAGTACTTCTATCATAAGAAAGTGGCGATTTACGGCGATCCGGATCAGTTGATAGCTATGACCGAGTTCCTGGTTTCCATTGATATGTGCCCGGTCCATGTGATCACCGGTACGCCTGGGAAACGTTTTGAGAAACGGATCAAGGAATTGACGGCGGATATGCCTTTTGAAGTCAAGGTCCGCGCCAAGGGCGATATGTTTCTGCTCCACCAGTGGATCAAAAACGAACCTGTGGATCTGTTGATGGGCAACAGTTACGGCAAGTACATCGCCCGTGATGAGGATATCCCGTTCATTCGCTGGGGATTTCCGATTCTTGATCGGCAAGGGCACCAGTATTTTCCGACTGTCGGCTATAAGGGTGGCTTGAGAATGCTGGAAAAAATCCTGAATGCCTTGCTTGACCGTAAGGACCGGGATGATTCGGAAGAGACCTTTGAATTGGTTTTGTAATTGTGTGGGTCCGGCGGGAGAGTATTTCTTGGCCCCTCTCCTTGGTTTCCCGCCGGACCTTTTTTCCTCTTTTTGTCATTTTATCGGCGGATTGCCATGACTATTATCCCCATCTCCAGCGCAACTCGTTTTGCAGCTGCACCGACAACAGATGTCGCGTGCAATACCCTGGCCCTGTCAGTGGCGTCCCAGCCATTTTGCCGTTTGCGGAGCACCCCTGAAACAAGGCCCGTTCAGGCGCTGTCTCCTGCAGAGGCCCTTATGGAAGTGGATCGGCATCAGGGTTTGGGTCGTATTGAACTGGAGGGGACCGGCGATCCTTTAGCCTCCATCGAAACCACGTTGGAGACCCTTGCCTTGCTCGGTAAACGACACCCGTCCCTGGCCCTCAGCTTGACTACGCTGGGAATCGGTGGGGCACAATATGCCGTCGATCTTGCCGCAGCCGGACTTGATAGCGCTCATCTGCTGGTCGATACCATTGATCCGGCCACTGCGGAAAAACTCTACGCCTGGATTCGTCCGGGTAAAAAAACCGTGCCCCTGCATAAAACCGTGCCCCTGCTTTTGGAGGAACAACCGAAAACAGTACGGGCCATGGTTGCGGCAGGGATTGCGGTTACGATTCGGACCACGGTTTATCCGGGGATCAATGCCGACCAGGTCGAGGCGATTGCCGAGGGTATGGCTTTAAATGGGGCAAAGGTAATGGAATTGGTACCGTTTGCTCCGGATCATCGTCAGGCGGAGGGGCTGGTGGCTCCTACGCAAATGCAGATGAGGCAGATTGCTCAACGGGCCGGTCAATATCTTACCGTTTCTTGCCGACAATCAACTGATTGCAATGGGACGGCCGTTACCGCCTGCGAGACAGGGAAGGCTATGCAACCGGGATTGCCCCGGCCCAGTGTCGAGCGTCCCCGTGTTGCTGTGGCGAGCTCAACCGGAATGGATGTCGATCTTCATCTCGGCCAGGCAAAGACGCTGCTGATTTATGGGGCAAGGGCGGACGGACTCACCTGCCTGCTGGAAACCCGTCAGGCGCCGGATCCGGGCAGTGGGGAAACCCGTTGGGAGCAGCTGGCTGATACCCTTCATGACTGTTTTGTCCTGCTGGCAGCGAGTGCCGGACAGCGTCCGCGAGAGGTACTCGCCGGTCGAGGAATTCGCGTCCTTATTACCGAGGAAAATATCGAGGGGACGGTTGATGTTCTCTACGGTGGCGGTAAAAAACAGAAATGTAAAAAAGAGTGAGCGAGGCTGTAAGCCTGAAGGAGCATAGTCTTGATTCGGGTGCTGTACGAGATGTGCAGAGTATACCATTCTTGTCGGGCGAGGGTCTCGATGACCTCATTAACAATCTATCCTGTAAATTTAGAGAAATATTCTTTCAAAAGGAACAAACACCATGGCTATCCCCGAAAAACAAATTTTGGTTTGTCAGAGTTTCCGTGTTAAAGGCGATCCCAAGGGGCTCTGCCATAAACAGACCGACGGCTTTCTGCAATATATTGAAGAAGAAATTCTTGACCGCGGGCTCGATGTTCAGGTCGTTGCCACTGGCTGTCTCAAACAATGCGAATCCGGACCCATCATGGTGGTTCAGCCGGAAAACTGGTGGTTTAAAGGCGTTACCAGCACGGAGGCTATCGATGCCATTCTTGATGGTATTGAGGATGGTGAGCCGGCAGCGGACTATCTGCTCGAATAGGGAGGGCGCAGCATGCCAATGCTACGCAAAGCCCGGCACCAGGACCTGGATGAACTGACGGCTCTGCTCAGACTTCTTTTCTCCATTGAGGAGGATTTCAGCTTCAACGAAGAGAAGCAGCGTCAAGGTCTTTTGATGATGCTGGACAATGACCGGGGGTGTGTTTTGGTGGCTGAAGAAGCCGGACAGGTTGTCGGCATGTGCACCGGTCAGTTGGTGATTTCCACTGCCGAAGGTGGTCCGGCGGTGCTGGTTGAAGATATGGTGGTTAATTTTGCTCACCGGGGACGCGGCACCGGTCGTGCACTGTTGCGTGCCTTGGCCAACTGGGCCATGGAACGAGGGGCGACCCGCCTGCAACTCCTTGCCGATAAAAACAACCCGCCGGCCCTGACGTTTTACGAGCGCCTCGGCTGGCGGATGACTTCCCTTATCTGTCTGCGGCAACATCTTTAATCAGAGGGTCGCATCGCAGGAAATTCCTAACCAAGGCATACAATGGAGACGCTCATGGTCAATTCTTTGCACCCGGCACTCGTAGGATTTGCCGATATTCGGCCTCAGGCGATTGAAGATTGGGGCCAGTACAGGGTAGAAGGCGAACAGTACCTTAACTTGGCAGACGCCGCATTTACGAAAAAGAAAGAGGCCTTTACCACCGAGATTCTCTATAACATCATCGCCATGGCTATTGAGAAACTGGTGATGAGCGCGCTCATGGAAATTGGCCGTTTACCTTATAATCATACTATGTATGATCTGGTCGCAGCGCTTGAGGAATGGCTGCCGGAATCGATTCAGGGTATGGAGGAGCCTGTGCGGGCCCTGGACAGCTACCAGCAAATCTGCGACCCGTACGAGGTAGTCATCAGAATTCCGACGAGAGCGGAAATCGAGAATATGTTGCATCTGGCTCGGGAGCTGGCGCAACGTCTTGCGACCACTTCGCCCAAAGCCTGAGTACTTCATGCCGAAAAAAGGGGAAACAGGCATTTGCCGTTTTCCCCCTTTTTTTATTCTTTCACCGGGCAGAGTGCCCTCAGTCTGGTATCCGGCTCAGCCAGGCAACGTACCAGTCGATCCTTTTCTTGATCGGTGGCGACCATGCCTTCCTTGACCATGTCATGGATAATGTCATTCCAGTAGAAAGTTCCTTTTCCCTTTTCAATCCGCGGACAGATATAGGTGGCAAAATGGCAGGTGGCGCATTTGTTGTCTACCAGTTGTCGGCATTCCGTCCCGGGCTGGGGTGCTGCCCACGTGCTTCCCATAATCAGGGTTGCCATCACTCCGGAAAGGATTAACGACCATTTTAAGGATTTCATGAAAGGTCACCCGGTTTTTATTTTATAGGTGTTGAGAGGACTCAATAAAAGTGATGTTCTGATACAGGCTGTGATTGTGCAAGGTACAACCCCATACAGGGAAAAGGGAGAATACTCCCCCCCCGTCTGGTTTTTTTTTTCAAACAAGTGCCGGATGCATTGACAGCACCGAAGGCGCAAAGTGCAATCAGTGCGAGAAAAGCGGCAGGTGTTTCGCCGACATCTTGTACAAAAATACGCCGAGGGCAACCACCCCCAGCGACAGCAGAAATTCCATCCAGGATGGCGAATAGGAGAAACCCCGCCAGGTGTTGTAGCTTTCCTGGCTGAACAGGCAGACATTCATCCGGTTGAGGATGACCCCGACGATAACCAGCATATTGACCGAAAAGAGCATGGTGATGTTGGTTCGCATTTTCTTGATCGAGAGGATGGCGATGGGCAGAATTACTCCAATCAGCATCTCCAGCAAATACATGTTGCCTTCCACCGAGCCGTCAAAAGCCATGGACGGACTGGCGACGGTGAACAGTTGGTAGACTTTAAGCAGGAGATAGAACGTGAGCACAATCAACGATCCTCTTGCCAGACCGAAAAAGACTTCCTTATCCACCTTGTGCTGGAGAAATTTGCCGCTGAGCATGGTTTCGAAGCTCACCATCGACAGGCCCATGGCCACGGCCGAGACCAGGAAGTGAAACGGTAGCTTGGTATCCCACCAGAGTGGAGACATCTTTGACGGCGAGATCAGAAAAACCGCACCAAGTGAGGACTGATGCAGCGTGGAGAGCATGACCCCGAAAATGACTGCGCCGATCATGATTTTTCCCACCGCCCGTCGTGCTTTTTCCCACCCCAGCCGCTCAAAGAGCATGGGGCTGAATTCCAGGGCCAGGGTGGTGGTGTAAAAAATTACATGCATGGCCACAACCCACATCACTGAATGATACTGCCACATGATTGCGGGGTGCCAGAGGCGGATAGGGTGGCCGATATCGAGAAACAGGGCGACCACCGCCATCAGGTAGCCGAGAAAGGCGGTGAGGATGGCCGGCCGGACAATGGGTCGGTATTTTTTCCAGTTAAAGAGATAGACCGCACAGGCAATGATGAATCCACCCGCCGCCATGGCGATGCCGCCGAGAACGTCCATTCCCAGCCAGAACCCCCAGGGGTAGCCGTCGTTGAGATTGGTCGTTGCCCCCAGCCCTAAAATCATCCGGTACACAGCGACCAGGGTTCCGGCGAAGATCAGGAGGACCATGACGATGGTCGCCGGTGTCCATGTTTTAATATTCGGGTTCGATTCCATTGTTTTTCACCTCATATCCAAAGTGACGGAGTTGATCGACCACTGCATAGATGATTTTTTCCATTCCGGCCTCCACTTCCGGAGAGAGGCCGATGCCGACATCAAGTTGTTTCGGCTCAATACCGTAAAGGGTCAGGTGTTTGGGCAGGGTGTCGCACAACTGGGCTGCGGCAAGGACATCACAGATTCCGAGTTGATGGGGCGTGGTTCGGGCCAGGAAGGCTTTGGGCACATGCTCGCCTTCAACCATCACCACGGTCCCGGGTTCCATGTCATTGCGGAGCGCATCAATGAGAATAAGATGCTCCTTGCTGTCGATCATGGAGAGGAGCTCAAAGCCGGCGGTGCCACCGTCAATACATGCTACCGTGGGGGGCAGGGTATAACGGCGGCAGATTTCCGTCGCCGCCTTGCAACCCACGCCCTCATCCCCAATCAGTAAATTACCGATGCCCAGCACCAATGCCTTTACTTCGGGCTGGCCAATCATAAAACCTTGACCTTGGCAAGCGGCGTTTTTTTGCCGTCGACCAGGTGGATGGCACAGGCCAGGCACGGGTCAAAGGAGTGGATCGTGCGTAAAACCTCAAGCGGCTGTTCGGCGTCAGCGATCGGATTGCCTACCAGGGAAGCCTCGTAGGGCCCGAGCGCGTCTTCGCCGTTGCGCGGTCCGGCATTCCAGGTGGAAGGAACAACCGCCTGGTAGTTCTTGATTTTGCCGTTCTCGATGACGATCCAGTGGGAGAGCATGCCGCGGGGGGCTTCATGAAAGCCGGTGCCGCGCTGCTCACCCGCCGGGAAGACCGGGGCATTGAAGGTGTCGAGATCTCCTTTGCCGATGTTGTCGATCAGGGCCTGCCACTGGACGTTCAGGGTGTCGTGGAGCACGGCGCAGCGGATAACCCGGGCAGCGATCCGGCCGATGGTCGAATGGAGGGCACCAATGCCCACCGTGGTCCCGGCTAAGGATGAAACGGTCTGCAAGGTAGATTCGACATATTTTTTGGTTGCGGCATGGCCGGAGAGATACAAGGCCACAACATGGGGCAGGGGGCCGACTTGGGCGGGTTTGCCCATGAAGGTCGGCGCCTTGACCCAGGAGTATTTTTTGTCGTACTCATACCCGGTGTAATGGGGCACCGTGTCTTCCTCGTAAGGCGATCGGTCCCAGTTGCCGTTATACCAGGAGTGCTTGATCGACTCTTTGATATTGTCGTAGAGCATTTTATCCTTCTGGGTAGCAATCGGGGCAAATTTGCTGAGATCGCCGTCGGGGATGTATCCGCCCGGCAGGGCAAAGACGGTACCCTTGGTGTCCATGGGCATATCGGGCACCGACAAATAGTTGAGCACACCGGCACCGTATTGGGTCCAGTCGGCGTAAAAAGCGCCGATCGCAGCAACATCGGTGAGCATGGCCTGATGGATAAAATCACCGACTTCGTCGATCAGGGTTTTGATATGAAAGAGTTTTTCGATGGTGAGGTTGGCCGGGCTGTCCGGATTGAGCGGGTTGGTAACACCGCCGACCGCCAGATTCTGGATATGGGGGGTTTTGCTGCCGAGAATCGCCACCACGGTATTGACCTTACGCTGGTAATCCAGTGCCTGCATGTAGTGGGTGGCGGCCAGCAGGTTTACCTCGGGTGAAAGTTTCATCGCCGGATGGCCCCAGTAGCCGCTGGCGAAAATGCCTAACTGCCCAGTACCGATGAATTTTTTCAATCGGTCCTGAACGGCTTTGATTTCCTGATAGCTGTTGCCCTTCCAGTTGGACAAGTTCTGTCCCAGAGCGGCGGTGGCTTTGGCGTCGGCGGTGGTGGCGGAAACGATATCCACCCAGTCTAGGGCGCAGAGTTGATAAAAATGCACCATGTGATCATGGATGCCGTGGGCGCCGACGATCATATTGCGGATGAACTGGGCATTCAACGGAATCTCCAGTTTCAAGGCATCTTCCACCGCTCGAACCGAGGCCACGGCATGCACCGTGGTGCAGACTCCGCAGATCCGCTGGGTATAAGCCCAGGCATCCCTCGGGTCCCGGCCCTTGAGGATAATTTCAATACCGCGCCACATTTGTCCGGAGGACCAGGCGTTGGTGACCTTGCCCTTGTCGATTTCGCAATCTATGCGGAGATGACCCTCTATTCTGGTTACTGGATCAATGGTAATTTTTCTGGACATGGTTGTTCTCCTTTACGCTCTCATTGCAAGGGGATGAGTGTCGCCTAATATCATTTTCCGTGAGGACAAGTCATCCGGGAGACTCAGGACGCATCCCCTTTCCCGGGATTATTTTTATTTTTTTCCAGCTTTTGGGTCACCAACCGTGTCACTGTGCCGGCAATCAGGAGGGATCCTATCAGTGCCGGGACATGGGAGACATAACTCCAGGTAAATGCAGGGTACCCCTGATTGGTAATCTTGGGATTGAAACCGAGTTTGTCGAAGTCCACCCCTGCCAGAAAAATGTATTGTGTACCGCCTGCCTCTTCAAGGCCGTAGACGTGGTTGACATATTGAGGCACAATTTGCTCAGTCCGCTCATCACCATCCACCCGTTTCACCGGATAGGCATAGGTGTCGCCGGGCTTGAGGGCCAATCGACGTTTTGCTTCTTCCCTCAGATCCTCGACCCGACCGAAGAGAGAAGCTCCGGTGGGGCAGGCTTCGCAGCAGGCTGAATACTTGCCCTGGGCATAGCGATGATTGCAGAGCTGGCATTTGACCACCGAAGGCGAGGCCTTGTCCCATTCATACATTGGAATGCCGAAGGGGCAGGCCACCTGGCAGTACCGGCAACCGAAACATTTGTTTTTGTTGTAGGTGACGATACCGGTGCCCGGCTGTTTTTGCAGGGCACCTACCGGGCAGACCGAAACGCAGGCCGGATCGATGCAATGCAGACAGTGCTGTTTGATGAAGGAGAAGGCGGGCGATTTAGTATCGCCGACCTGTGCTTCATTGCCATCCTGGTATGCCTTGATGACGCACAGGGTCTTGCTGGATAATCCATGCGGGGCATCGTAAATCTTGTCTCCCGCTGGATATTCGTAAGGAATCTGTCCCGCAGTTTCCTTGTGATACAAGGCTCCGCCGGGTTCCGAATTGGCTTTTTTACAGCTGACCATGCACGCCATGCAGCCGATGCACAGGGTGGCGTCGTAGAGGATACCGACCGCATCCTTGGAAAGGTGCGGCGTTTGCGCGGCTGTGCCGGCTGAGGCACCCGCAGTCAGCATTAAGCCGGTACCCGCCGAAAATTTAAGAAAATCCCGTCTGTTTATCGCCATGATATTCGCGCTCCCAAGCTTGTTGATCAGTCTTCCTTGCCGCCGCGTTGAGCCAAGGCCACGGTTGCCGCGCCAATGGCAGCCCCGGCGACACCGATGGCAAAGCTTTTTGCACCGGCGCCTTTTGGCGGGGTTGCACTGGGTTTTGCGGCTGGTGGCGTGGGGAAGATCACTTTGGCCTTGGAGAACAGCGGGCTGGAAAAGCCGACGTGTTCTTCGGAACAGCCGAAACAGGGGGCGCCGGTTGCCACCGGCCAACAGCCGGGAGTGTCGTTAAAGGGCAGGGTAGAACAGTTGTTGTAGGTCTCGGGGCCTTTACAGCCCAGTTTGTACAGGCAAAATCCTTGACGGTGGCCGGCATCGCCGAACTCCTCGGCAAAGCGGCCGGCGTCGAAATGCGGTCGGCGTTCGCAGTTTTCGTGGATAAGGCGGCTGTAGGCGAATTTCGGTCGACCTTTATCATCCAGGGCCGGGAGTTTATTGAAGGTCAGGAAATGGATGACCGTGGAAAGGAAATTATAGGGATTGGGAGGGCAGCCGGGAATATTGACCACCGGGATGCCTTTTGCTTTCAGGACCTGGTGTACCGGTGTTGCCCCGGTGGGATTGGGAGAGGCCGCGGCGACTCCGCCCCAAGCCGCGCAGGAGCCGATGGCAATGACTGCAGCGGCTAGAGGTGCGGTTTCGTTAAGGATGTCGAGCACTGGTTTGCCGGCGATCTGACAGTAGATACCGCCGTCCTTGACCGGAATGGCGCCATCCACCACCAGGATGAATTTGCCCTTGTTTTCTTCAATGGATTTGGCGCGGGCTGCCTCGGCTTGATGGCCCGAACCGGCATTGAGGGTCTCGGAATATTCCAGGGAAATCAAATCAAAGATGAGGCTGTCAATGGACGGGTGGTTGGTGCGCAAAAGCGACTCAACGCAGCCGGTGCACTCCTGACCGGATAACCAGATCACGGGAGGCCTTTTCAGCGAGGTAACGGCCTCGGCGATTTGAGGAACCGCGCTGAGCGGTAGGCCCATTGTTGCCGCCACCGCTGTACAGAATTTCATGAAATCCCTGCGAGTCACGCCGCTCAACAGTTTTTCATTGCTGTCAATAACCTTTGACTCCATCTGCTACCTCCTTGGTGTACGGTTTGCTTCCTCTATACGCACAAAACGACCAATCACGCCTTCATTTGAAAAAACAATACTCGAATGTCTTTTATTTGTTGTATATAGGCAAAAATAATCCTGTGCAATGTTTATTTATTTGGCACAATTTGCACAATTTTGATCTCGCCCAAGACGGGGTACGGCGGAATTTGCGCTCGGCGTTTTAAGGGAATGCGCCATGGGTATTTTTCGGGCCAAGTGGAGGTGCGGGCGAAGGAGCGAAGGTTCGTCCGATCAGGAGAAACTTCAGTTTGTCGATAGGGGCATTGGGACAATTTGCACAGAAAGGGGCGGGTGGTGACTGTGCCAGGAGGCGACGAAGAAGAGGGCGATGGCTGTAAACGGAGAGAGGGGGGCGGGCGGCATACCATGGGGCAGGTTTAGCCAGTCCTCACTGTCGTGATTCGACCAGCGCTTCAATCGAGCCCTGCCAAGAGCAGGCGCCGCAAAACAAGGCCTGTGGATTGATTGGGGGCGCCCCCATGGAACTGTGTTCCGGATGCATAAGCACGGGGCGACGCTCGGCATCCATCTTAAAGACGATCCGTTCTCCGGCACGGGTGGACAGAAAAAGTTCCGACCCGCACATCGGGCAGGCAAGCAGGTCCATTACTAACCCCCAATGGTTGTTATTCTTCAGGGTCTGTGTCCTGGAGCAATTCGAGGGATAAATTCTCATTCTCCCCCTCCGATATTCGGTACTGCCCGCGATGGATCAGGGTGAATCCCTGTGTGTTTGCCATGGGGAGGATGGTTGCAAAGAGTTGCGGTGCATCTGCCTCAGCCGTGTCCTCATTAGTATAAAAAAAGAGGAGTTCTCCAACTTTACCGAACTGGAGGAGAAATTGGTTGTTTTTGATGAAGACCAGATCCTCATAGGCGTAGCTCACCTCAAGGCCGATCTGTTCCAGCATTTCCTTTACCCTGCCTAATGGTCTGTATTGCAATGCCATGATCATGACTCCCATAGGTTGTAACCCGGCGGGACCGAGTACGACGGGCGGTGTATCAAGGGAACCGCCGCCGCCCTTTGCCGGACCATGCCGGCTTGGTTCTTCCCGCGTGACATGTTTTATAAAATTTACTTGGTGGGCCCTTCTTTGGGGCTGTGGGTTCTAATCGACTGAATACCATTCCAGTCGTAATAGCTATTGATCATATTGCTTTCTTCTTCTTCGGTGATCCGTACAAATTTTTCTCCCAGAAACAGCACCGCACTCTCAAATCGTTTCCCTTCGTTAATCTGGAGCACAACACCTTTGCGCAACTTCCGGGACAAGGTGCCATGCACCGGCATGCTGGCATATTCAAAAATTTTTTCCCATGTTTCTTTCATGTCATCAATCTCCTGCAATGCCTCCGGGAAGCCGGGGGATGCGATCAGTTCCCTTGTATGCTTACGAATAGGCAATCATTGGGCCAGGGTGGATGATATAAAAATTTAATTAATTATATTAATAGATTGTGTTGAATAATTCAAAAACGCTGGTGTCTTGCACTGCATAAAAAAGCCGACACTTTTATTTTCCGCTACTATTGTGTACAAAAAGAGACAATATTGTCGAATGGATCAACGATCCTGCTCCTTTCCTCTGTGATCTGCATATTCCGACCGCCAGGAGAAAATCGCGATTTCTAGGAGGCGTTTGGAAGGATAAACGTGCGCGGCAAATCCTCTGGATCCGACATTTTAAAGCCAATCCCGGATTATGTGTCAACAGCAGCTCCTGCGAGGTTGTTCATGCTTCTCTATTGCTTGAGGATCTGAAGCGAATGCTGTTATAATATGGGTTCATACTTTCGTGAAAGAGGCATAAAAGAGCACCGGGTTATACAATTGATGTTACCGCGTTTGCCGGCGCTCCAAGCGGCCTTTGTCTTTGCCGCAAAGGAGAACCGGCTTGATCACTGATGTCCTGCCGTCAAGCGCTCATGGCCTGGTTGCCGCAGCCGAAGATGGTTCAAAGATGAGGTGCACGATGTTCACGTTATTTATTGACAAACCCTGGCCGCCGACCGGGATTTTTTTTTCTGTACCCACAGCCATTGGAACCGCCGATGATTCTTTCGCTTGACCGCCCCCTCGACATGCACCTGCATCTCCGCGAGCAGGAGATGCTGCATCTGGTTGCCCCTTTGAGCGCCTCTTTTTTTGCAGGCGGGGTAGTTATGCCCAATCTGGTTCGGCCGGTGGATTCGCCGGAACGACTGCGCCGCTATCGGGCCGATATTGTCCAGGCTTGCGGATCTGAGGTCTTTACGCCATACATGACGCTTTTTTTCCGTGAGTATTCGCGGCAGGAACTGCTGGCGGTGCGTGAAGAAATCATCGGCATCAAGCTTTATCCGGCCGGAATCACCACGCAGAGCGAGGCTGGTGTGGCCGATTTCGAACGGATCGGGGACACGGTGGCCTTGCTCGAAGAGTTGGACATTCCTCTGCTGGTTCATGGTGAAACGAGTGGTTTTGTTATGGATCGGGAACGGGAGTTTCTTGCGGTCTATCAATGGTTGGCCGAGACCTTTCCTCGGCTGCGGATCATCATGGAGCATATCACCACAGCCGAGGCCGTCGCCTTTCTCGACCACTACGATCAGGTTGCAGCCACCGTCACCCTACACCATCTCATGATAACTTTAGACGATGTTATCGGTGGCTTGCTGCAGCCGGATCTGTTCTGCAAGCCGATCGCCAAAACACCCCGGGATCGGGAAGCACTTCGGACCGCCGTGTTCAGCGGCCATCCCCGACTTTTTTTCGGCTCTGATTCCGCACCGCATCCCCGGCATAAAAAAGAATGTTGCGGCTGTGCCGCCGGGGTATTCTCGGCACCGGTGGCTCTGCCTGGTCTGGCACAGATCTTTGAAGAAGGGAATTGCCTGGGACATCTGTCTGCTTTTGTCTGCGATAATGCGCGTCGATTTTACCGGATAGACCCTCCGCAAAAAACAATAACACTCCAGCGCAGAGCCTGGCGCGTTCCCGATGCCTACGGTTCGGTACGTTCTTTCCTGGCCGGCCAGGAATTGAGATGGGCTCTTGTGGATGCAGAAAAAGAGGGGTGCCGTACCCATGAAGAAGAGTAAAAACTCCGGGCTGGTCTATTCTACGGAACACGGCAGGATCTGTCCCGGATGCAGCCAACCGGTACCGGTCTGCACCTGTAAGGCCAGATCGTCTTCGCCCAAGGGCGACGGTATTGTCCGGATACGGCGGGAGACCAAAGGCCGCAAGGGCAGCGGTGTGACGGTTATTACCGGTCTGCCCCTGGGGTCGGTTGAACTCCAGAATCTGGCTGCCCAACTCAAGAAGAAATGCGGTGCCGGCGGGACCGTGAAGGACCGTGTCGTCGAGATCCAGGGAGAACACCGCGAGGTTCTGATGGCGGAGCTGCAAAAATTAGGTTGGACCGTTAAAGACGGTTGACGGAAAAAAGTGGACACCGCTGCATCGTTTCATTAAACAGAGAATGAACTTTTTGCGAAAAGAGGAAAGATATTCATGGAATATGTCCATGTGTCCAGTCGAACCGGAGGAGAAAAGGAATGTTGAGAATTGAGGGCGATACGGTTGTTGTTGATAAATCCTCCAGCAGGTTGCTTGGGTATCGTTTGGAAGATACGACCCGCGCCCCGGCAATTATTATTTTCGTTGACGAGGATAAGCCCGAACTGTTGCCGCTGGGCCAGGGGCAGCCGCTGCCGACCAAGATCCAATCGGACAACATGGTGGCGGATATTCAGATTATCACCTATGATGAAATTAATAAATATCTTGCGAAATCGTAAAAAGATGGGGGGCAACCATGGCGGGTGCGTTGGTCCGAGGGATTCGAGCTTTTCCCTCTTGAGGCGGCGATTATTTGTATCAACTTGTAATAACAATCTGTTGCAGCAATTATGACGATAACCGATGAAAGAGGTAAAGATCCTCTGCATGGCATTACCCTTGAGCGCATACTCACCGAACTCCATG
Organism: uncultured Desulfobulbus sp.; assembly: GCA_963666685.2. GTDB lineage: Bacteria > Desulfobacterota > Desulfobulbia > Desulfobulbales > Desulfobulbaceae > Desulfobulbus. The sequence continues at coordinate 2,670,056 of CAXXHZ010000003.1, read as the reverse complement.
CGCAGTATGGCTGGGAAGTATTGGCGGAAAAAATCAACATTCGCTGTTTTACGGATCATCCCTCCATTATATCGAGTCTCAAGTTCTTACGACGAACACCCTGGGCCAGAGCCAAGGTGGAACGTTTGTATGTAAAGCTCATTATCGGAAAATCGGCTTCGTCCCGCCGGAGCAGAACAACTCAACCACGGGGGTGATAAATTTTTGCTTCAGACCTTGCTTCGGGAAAGAAAACCATGAATGTTCTTATTTTCAACAGCTGGGAATAGAGATCAGTCGAAAATCATGATGGCTTGAGAGGAAGACATGGAGAGCGCCGGTTGAGAAAAATGCGTACCTGCTTGTCCTTTGACCGCACTCCTTCCGATCCGGGCAGGAGGTTGGATAATACCGCAATTCCCGGCTCGTTATCGCTCGGTTCTCGAGTATCTTCCCCTGCCGGTTGCTGCAGTGGTCCGAGCCAATGACTGATTTTTTCAGGAGGTCTGTCCTGACGGGCAAAGGTCGCAACGTCTTGCAAAAGGTGCACGGAAAAGTAGCCTGTTTTTGTATTACCCTGTTGTTGCTGGTTGCGCCATCTTCCGCGCCGGCTTCGGGCTTCCGGATCACCAATCAATCACTCGGCGCAGTCGGTCTGGCCGGGGCCCACATCGCCTTTACTCCAGGGCCGGATTCAGCTTATTATAACCCCGCCAATATGAGCTTTTTGGGTGATCAGCGGCAGATGGAATCCAGCCTGACTCTCCTTGCTCTGCCCGCTATCAAATACACGGATAATCGCGGCCCCTTGTTCAACGGTTCTTCCGAGAGCGAACTTTTTTTCATGCCTCTGCTCCATGCCGTTTCTTCCCGGTTTGGCAATCTGCGTTTCGGATTTTCCCTGACCTATCCCTATGGCCTCTCCAAGGAGTGGCAGCAACCCTTCCCCAAGGCAAGTACCGAACAGTTTTCCCTCTTTGTCGTGGAGGGGAATCCCACGGTTGCCTATGCCCCAACCGATTGGTGGAGCCTTGGTGGCGGTATTCGGGTGCTTTACGGCAAGGGCGAGGTCCAAAGCGAGGTGGTGAATGCACCGTATATGCTGAGCCGCTCCCTGGAGGGAACGGATACCCGGCTGGGGTATAATCTTGCGTTGGCGATCCGGCCGCGGGCATCATGGACCATCGCCGCCACCTATCGCTCCGAAGTCGAATTGGACCTGGCCGGAAACAGTCTTCTCCAATCCTGGGGCGGAACCCCTCCGGTCGAACCCTATGCGGGTAGTGCCCATATCGCAATTCCTCTGCCGGCGGTTTTCAGTCTTGCGACCTCCTATACGATAGATCGACTCACTGTGGAACTCGGCTGGGATCGGACATACTGGTCCTCCTTCAAGGCCTTGGATTTTGTCTACAGTCAAGATTTTCTGGGAACCGTTTTTGATGGTTTTGACCGCGTCATTTTCAAAAACTGGCACGATACCGATGCCTTTCGTCTTGGTCTTTCCTATGATTGGAATGAGCGCTGGACCACGACCCTGGGATTTGCCTACGATCGGACACCGGTACCTGTATCGACCCTTGGCTTTGAACTGCCCGATTCCGATGCCCTGGTCTATAGCGCCGGTGTCCGCTACCGCTTTTCTTCGTCGGTGGAAGGGGGTCTTTCCTATATGTATCACCGCACCCGCAATCGTTCCGTGACCAATGACGGCGTCGCCGGTCTGCCCGGCATAGATGGCAGCTTTACCGAAGGGGGTGCGCATGCGGTGACCATCGGCGTCATCGCCGGATTTTAGCAGAGTATTCTCTTGCAGGCCTTTATTTATGAAAGATGCAATCCCGCAGTGACCCGCTTTTAGCCAAAGGAATGATCATGTCAAATTCCGCGCCCCTGTCTTCATCACCCGTACACTGCACAGACGATTCCGCTCCCCTAGCCTCTTTGCTGGAGAGCGTGTTGACATGTGCTACGGTCCGCACATTTAATGCCGGTGCGCCCATTCTCGCCCCGGGATCGGCCACCGATGCTTTTTATTATCTGGTCAGCGGTGCGGTCGAAGTCAGCTATACCGATCGATTCGATACCCGGATTACGGTAGCCTTGATTGGCGCGGGTGAGTTCTTTGGCGAAATCGGTTTTTTCGATGGAGAATCCCGGGTTCGCGATATCAAGGCCGTGGGAGAGGCCAGGGTCGGCATTTTCGACACGCCGGTGATGGATTCCCTGCGGACGGAACATCCTGAGCTCTATATGGATTTTATGGTTTTCCTCACTCGGAAAATCTGCGGTAAATTCCGACGCATCGCCGGTGAGCGCGAGCCTCTTGCCGGTTATGCCGACTCGCTTTCTACCCGGCATGCCAGCCGGTATACTGAATCGAAACCCCTGCCGGCACCGTTGGTTCGTTCCTCCCAATGGCATGGCATCAGCAGTCGAATGGAGGAGTTCAAGTCCGAATTGTTCAATCTCTCCCACAGGTTGCAGAAATCCGAGGCTGAAGGGGGGGAGGATCCGGCGAGCGAAGCACGGTGCCATGCGGTGCTGGGGGCCCTGAATGAATCGCTTGTTGTATTCGAACAGACCATGAAGGGCAGCGGGTATGAAGAGGTCATGTGGGGGTATGTTTTCAAAGAGATCTTTCCCTATTTCATGCGCAGCCGCTTTGCCGAACGGGCTTATTTCAAACCCAAGGGGTATGCCGGCGATTTCCTCATGATGGAGCATATCTATACCAACATCCCCAAGGGAGAGGGTAAACTCGGTGAGATTATTGACGACTTCTGCCTGCAGCGTCCCGGTTCACTGGCCATCCGCAGCAGACGGGTACTGCTGAAGGATCAGCTGATGCAGCTCAGCGCCCCGATCGCCGCCCGTGGCGGCATGACCCGCATCATGAATCTGGCCTGCGGTCCCAATCGGGAGCTCTTCGATTTTCTCAGTGAATGTGAGTACAGTGAAAGCGTCGAAGCGCTCTGTGTCGATATCGATTCCGAGGCCTTACAGTACACGAACCAGTATGTTAATATTTTTCCCCATCGCGCCTCGATCCGGCTGATGAGTGAAAACGTCATCAAGTGGTCGCTCGGGAGGGCGCGCCATCATATCGAACCGCTTGACATCATTTATTCCGCCGGACTCTGCGATTATCTCGACCCCCGCCTGTTCCGTGCCCTGATCACCCAGTGTCACCGCCATCTCAAACCCGGAGGCACCTTGTTGCTCGGCAATTTTACCTTTTATCCCGATGCCCTCTTTCTCGACAAGCTGCTCAAATGGGAGTTGATTTATCGCACGGAGGAGGAATTGAAAGAACTGTTTGCGCCCACGCCCTTTGGTGAGCAGGTAACGATCATCACCGAGAAGGAACAGGTCAACCTTTTCGCCCTGGCGACCAAGGAATAAAAAATGGATGCGGCGGCCGAAATGGCACCAGCAGTTTTAGCGAGGGAGATACAGGAGTTGTTTTACCAGAGGACGCGCATCTGTCTTTGGTTGGGCACCGTCTTTTTTCCGTTTTTTTCCCTGCTCGATTTTATATGCTGTCGTCCCTTTTTCGGCCTCTTTTTATCGTACCGGCTGACTTTTGTATTGCTTCTCCTCTGCATCCTCCAGCTTCTCAAGCATCCCGAGGCAAAACGATATACTCATTTTTTTATGTATTTCGTCATGCTGCTCGGGACGGTGACGATCTCACTGATGACGCTGCCATTAGGTGGTTTTATCTCAGGGTATTACGTCGGCATCCTGCTGATGATTGCCGGTGGTTTTTCCGTCTTGCCGCTCAATGTATCGCAATCTTTTTTTTGGGGCAGCTCGGTGTATCTCGTGTACGCGGTCACCGTGTATCTGGGATCTCACCCGCTTGATAACCTGGAGTTGGGTTCCCTGGTCAACAATACCTTTTTCTTTTTTTTCATCATCATCGTCACCGCCGTGCAGTGTTTCGATGAGATTCGAACACAGCTGAAGTCACTGCGGGCTAACAAGAACCTGCAGGCGATGAATAACGAACTCAAACAATATACCGGTAACCTGGAAGCGCTTGTCCGGCAACGGATGGAACTGTTGGAGGAATCGGACCTCAAATTTCGCGATCTGTATAACAACATCCTTGATCTGGTGTTGTTGATCGACCGGAACGGTTTTATCCGAGAAGTCAATTATCATGGCGCCGCCCTCTTGGGACTGACCCAGGAAGACTTGCAGGGGAAAATGTTGACCCAGTTTGTCTGTCCTCAAAAAAATGATTGTTTCGTTCTCGAAGCGATCGCTCGTCTTAGCCGAGGTGAAGAGCTGAGAAGTGTGCAGCGGCAGATGCATACCAAGCATGGGCGGATCATTGAAGTGGAATTGAGCGGTAAACGGGTGGAAATACCCGGGCAAAGCGAGCAGTATCAGCTGATCATCCGGGACATCACGGACACAAAGGCAATGGAAAGACGGGTCCTGGAATCGAACCAGTTGCTGGATACCTCCCGTCAGACAGCCATTTTTGGTCTGGCGCGACTGGCTGAATGCAGGGATGACGCCACCGGAGCCCATTTGCTCCGGATCCGGGAATACACTCGGATTCTTGCCACCGAACTGATCAATATCCCAGGGCTTGAGGATATTGTCACCGAACATTTTATCGAGGATCTGTGCCTCTCTTCCGTGCTTCACGATATTGGTAAGGTCGGGATTTCCGATGCCATTCTGCTTAAACCGGATCGGTTGACTGAAACGGAATTCGAGACCATGAAACTGCATTGTCAATACGGAGGCACCGCCCTCTCGGGGACGGAAAAGGATTCCGAAAGCCTTTCCTTCCTCCAAACGGGTCGAGAAATCGCCCTGTCTCATCATGAGCGGTGGGATGGTTCCGGGTATCCAAACGGACTGGCCGGAACCGATATTCCGCTTTCAGCGCGAATCATCGCGCTTGCCGATGTCTATGACGCCTTGACATCGAGCAGAGTGTACAAGCCCGCCTATACCCATGAGTATGCCCGCCTCCTCATTGTCCAGGAAAGCGGATACGGATTCGATCCGATGATCGTTGACGCTTTTCTCAGGAGTGAACGTAAGTTCAAGGATACCCGAGAAATTTTCTTGAAACCGGATTTCGGAGGCTGCTGAAAGCGGAATTTATGTCCTCCATGAAACTCTTTCAAGAGGAATCCAGGCAGCTGCATCACAGGCGGGTCTATTCCATTCTTTTAGTCGGCATTGGAGTGATGCTGTCTCTGACAGCTTATGATTATTTCCTCGTACCGGAACACTTCTCCGAATTTTTCCGATACCGCCTTTTTTCGGTGGGTTTCAGTGGACTCCTTCTTGTGGCGAATTATCAGGACCGGCTCCGGCAAAGATCCTGGATAATCGGTTTTTCCGGATATATCGGTGCCGGTATGATCATCCTTCTGACCATGCACCGTATGGGAGGCAGTACCTCTGCCTACTATGTCGGTCTGATAGTTGCCATGACCATGTATACGGCCATTGCCCCTTTGACGGTTACGCAAACCTTGATAAGTGGTTTTGCCCTGGTTTGTATTTATTTGATCTCAATGTTTTTTGTCGATTCTATTTCTCCAGATCACTGGATGACTCTGTTTAATAATCTTTTTTTCATGGTTTGTTTTGTCTTTATTACCGCAACCCAGAGTTGGGCTGAAACGGCAGCCAGAATGCGGGAATGTTTGTTACGAACAGAGGAAAATGAAGCGGCAGAAGCCTTGGGTCGGCAGGCGGAAACCCTGGAAAATGAAGTCAGGACGCGAACGGAAGAACAGAAGGTTTCGGAGAAACGGTATCGGATACTGTATGAGGCTCTTGCCGATGATGTTGTTCTTCTCGCCACGCAGGGAATGGTATTGCAGGCGAACCGTTCGTATTACAGTCATTTTTGCAAAGGGGAGTGGAACCATCCCGTTTCGTTTTTCGACGCTGTCAGGCCGCAGGACCGGGAAATCGTGCGGGCTAAGCTTTATGACGTTATTGAACGAGGACGGCCGCTCTCCGCTTGGCAAATTACCTTACTTTCCAGTGACGGAGGCCCGGTGGAGGTCGAAATCAACGGCGCTCCCCTTTATTGGTACAAGGAAATCCTCGGCGTGCAATTGGTTATTCGTGATATCAGTATCCGAAAAAAATTGGAAAGAGAACTGGTCACCTCGTTGGATAAAGTGAAGCAAACAGAGGATGCAGCAATCCTTGCTCTGGCCAAATTGTCGGAATATCGGGACGTGAGATCGCTTCACCATCTTGAGCGTATCCGGGAATATTGCAGAACGCTTGCCGTCGAACTCTCCCGTCGCCCCGAGCTTCAGTACATACTCACGCCGGAGTATATCCGGAATCTCTATCAGGGCGTAATTCTCCATGATATCGGCAAAGTCGCTATTGCCGATGACATTCTTCAGCATAAAGGGTCCTTAACCGCCCAGGAGGAGGAGATTCTCCGAAATCATACGGTTACCGGAGGCGATGTCATCAAGGCCATGGAAAGAGAAGCTCAAGGAAGCGGGTTTTTATCGCTTGCAAAAAATATTGCCTATTTTCATCATGAAAGATGGGACGGAAGCGGATATCCCTTTGCTCTAAAGGGGGGAGACATCCCTCTGGAAGCCAGAATTATGGCGGTCGCGGATGCCTATGAAGCATTGACCGCAACCCTCACCCCAGAGAAAATCCTGTCTCATCACGATGCTATGGATCGTATTATCGGGAGTGCCGGACACCACTTGGACCCGATGATTGTCAATGCCTTCGTCGTTCAACAGGATACTTTTGCACGAATACACGAGACTTTGGCAGAAACGGCCTGAACTCTCCGTTTTTAAACAATCAGATTCAGGCAGAAGGCCCGCCTGTCTCGATCTGTACAATATTTCCCTTGCCGTTCAAAAACAAATACACTAAAACTACACAGAATTAACTTATACGTGTTCTTCGCGGGAAAATTGTCTTGCGGGGCCTATTTTTAGATTGTTCGAGATCGGACAGCGAGTTTTCTAACGGAGGAATGAACTATGAATGCGAATATGATGCGTACTCCGCTTATCAAATCAGCGGTTGTACTTCTTGTTTTTGTCCTGCTGGCCTACCTGACAAGTACCACCCCCGAAGGAAGTGTCCTCAGCTCGATCGGGATGATCATCATTGGTGCTTTTCGACTGGTTCAGTGGGCTTTTGCCATGGTGATCGGCTTGGCTGTCTGTATCGCCTTTCTTATTGGTGTTTTTCTTCTTGCAGTAGCCATGGTGAACAGGGAGACTGCCGCCAGTATGTATGATGGCGTCAAACGATCGGTTAGGGTTCTGTGTGAACCGATTCTAACCTCTATTGGTTCGTTTCAATGTAAGGAATCGCAATGCAGTCATTCTGATCAGGCCGCTATCGGCCATGAGCGGTTTAAAGATGAATTACAGACCATAATTGCCGGTGAGGTGAAGAAGGTAACGGATAACCAACAGGCCTTGTCAAACCAATTTACAGCCTTGAACGGTCAGATGCAGGCGATGGAGGAGAAAAGTTCAGGTTTTGTCGCCGCTGGCCAGCTAGAGGCCATTGCCGACGAAATCGCTGCATCCGGAAAGATACTCGGGAGCGTTCAGGAGTCCGTCGCCACTCTGGAAGGCAAACTTGGTGACACCGTACAGCAGGTGCAGACGATAACACCGGAGAAAATACTCGGCGATATTCCTGCCCGTTTGGATAAACTTGAGCAAAGCGGGCAAGACCAAGGGTTTGATCCGCAATCTCTGACGGACTCCATTCAAAGCCTCAAAAAAGAAGTGGAAGGACTGAGAAAAAAACCGACGACCAGCACTAGGACCAAAAAACGAACTTGATACAGAAAATACCGACCCAGGTTCTCTGAACACTCGGGATCAACCTTGAAAGAAAAAAGCCCACCCGCTGCAAAGCGGGTGGGCTTTTTTTGTTTAACCGCCTTTCTTGTTCTCTTTGGGCAGTAATTCTTTAAAATATTCGATTGACGGAAAATGACAGGAATATTCAACCCGTTGACGGCTACTTGGGCGGGCGACATAGAGCAAATGTTCAATGCCGGAGGTTTGAGCCGAGAAGAGTACTTTTTCGGTATCATCGACCAGGAGGGTTCGGGATTTATCAAAGTGCAGCATCTGCTGAAGCTGTCCCCAAAAGAGCGGATTCTCTTTTGCCTGGCCCACTTCCTGTGCGCAGATGATTCGATCAAACCAGGGGCCGATGGCGGTTTTGTCCAGTTTGATGGAGAGAGTACTGGAATGGGCGTTGGTAATCAAATAAAGTTTTTTCTTCGTTTTTAGACAATATTCTAAAAATTCAATTACATATGGATGAATTCCGATGAGGTGATTGATCCGGAGTTTGAGTTCCTGCAGATCCATTCCCAGTTCACGGGACCAGAAGTTTAAATCAGCCCAGTCAAGTGTATCCTTGACCTTGTGATAACGGGCCAGCAGTTGCTCCTTAGCCTCTTCAACTGAAATATCGTGAAGCAGGCTGTAATGTTCCGGGACATACTGTTCCCAAAAGTAATCGTCAAAATGTTTATCCAGCAGGGTGCCATCCATATCCAGGAGAACGGTGTTGATCTCCTGCCAGGGGAGGGTCGGGAAAATTTTTTCGCAGGGTGCATGGATGTGTTTCATGGTAGGAGTTATCCCCTTAAAGTTTGCAATATGGTTTGAATACGGGCGAAGATATCATCCTCGCTGCTCAAAGGGACGATAAGTCGTTGATCGGGTGTCAGGCGAATGATTTTAACGGATAACCGCCTTTTTTCCGGTTTTTTCCGGATAAGTTGAAGCAGCTGTTGCGGTTCAACCGGTGGATTTTGGATAAAAGAAAAAATCAGGGCATCCGGTCCCTGTTCTAATTTGTTAATGCCGAAGGTGCGTAACTGTTGCTTAAGCGAAATGATATCCAAGAGAGTTTGTGCTTCCCTGGGAAGAGGGCCGTATCTGTCAACTATTTCGTCCTGCAGGTCTGCCAATTCTTCCTCCGTACCATTACCGGCAAAAGAGATTCTACGATAGGCTTGGTATCGTTGACTTGTGTCCTGAATGTAACTGTCGGGCAAAAAGGCGGAGACCTTGAGCTTTATTTCGGGATCGATGTCCGTTGTGGCAATGGATTCGCTGCCCTCCAAAGCTTTCCGTTTCAGATCGGCCACGGTTGATTGTAAGAGTTCCAGATAGAGATCGTAGCCTACGGCGGCAATATGGCCGGATTGAGAGATGCCGAGAAGGCTGCCGCCACCCCGAATTTGTAAATCATTCATGGCAAGTTTGAAGCCGCCACCCAGCTCGGAGCAGTCCATGAGGGCACGTAACCGCTGTTGTGCATCCGGGGTCAAATGGTCCAGGGATGAAACCAGCAGATAGGCATAGGCCTGTCGGGAAGAGCGCCCGACGCGTCCTCGCAGCTGGTAGATATCAGCCAGTCCGAGATGATCGGCCCTATTGATAATAATGGTGTTGGCGTTGGGAATGTCGAGTCCGGATTCGATGATGGTGGTGCAGACCAGGATATCGAGCTCATGGTTGACGAATTGCACCATGATGTCTTCCAATTGCGGTCCGGGCATCTGACCATGGGCAACACCGATCCTGGCCTGGGGTACCAAAGAGGCGATGGTGTCGGCCATACGGTGAATGGATTGGACGCGGTTATGAACAAAAAAGAGTTGACCGCCGCGCTCCATCTCTCGCATGGCCGCTTCGCGGATTACCAGCTGATCGTGACGGGCGAGAAAGGTTTTCACCGAGCGCCGCTGCAAAGGGGGGGTCGATATGACGGAGAGATCTCGGATACCCAGGAGTGACATTTGCAGAGTCCTGGGGATGGGGGTGGCCGTAAGCGTGAGGACATCCACCGTACTCTTGAGTTTTTTAATTTTTTCTTTGTGGGCCACCCCAAAGCGATGCTCCTCGTCGACGATAAGCAGGCCGAGTTTGTTGAATTGGATATCTTTGGAAAGAATACGATGGGTCCCCACCACGAAGTCGATCTTGCCTGCAGCCAGGCCGGCGACAATTTCCTTTTGCCGGCGAGTGGTACGAAAACGATTGAGGCAGGCGATCTCCACCGGGAACGAGGCGAAACGTTCACGAAAGGTTGCTGCATGCTGTTCGGCAAGGACAGTAGTGGGCACAAGAATTGCCACTTGGAAGCCATCTTCGATCACTTTAAAGGCTGCCCGGGCGGCTACTTCGGTTTTGCCATAACCGACATCGCCACAGATGAGACGATCCATAGGCTGATCATGGGTCAGGTCGCTAATAACATCAGCAATGGCTTTGGCCTGCCCGCTGGTTTCATCGTAAGGGAAAGACTCTTCGAGTTGACGGTAAAGATCACCGGGCGCGGAAAACCGATGACCTTGCCGCATGGCTCTTCGGGCGTAAATTTCCAGCAATTCCTGTGCAATTTTCCAGACTGCTTCGGTTACTTTTTTCTTGGTGGCCTGCCAACGCTGGGAACCCAGGCTGTCGAGTTTCGGTTCCTGATCGGTGAGCCCCTGATACCGGCTGACCCAGTGGAGGCGGTCCACCGGGACATAAAGCTTGTCGTCATCCCGGAAAACGATCAGCATGAAATCCCCTTGTTGCCCTGAGAACTCCATGTTGACCAATCCCTGGAAGATGCCTATGCCATGGTCTCGATGCACCACCACATCGCCCTGGGCCAGCTGATCGATCTGTACCGGCAGGCTTTCTGTACCGGAGCTTTTTTTCTGCCGGTTGCTGCCCAGTCGTTTTTCACCGAAAAGCTCGGTCGCTGAAAGAAAATGAATTTTCTCGCTGATGAGATCAAATCCCCGCGACAAGGGATGTTCGCAACAATATACTTGGTCGGATTGAAGAACCGACGTCGCGTCCAAAGGGGACTCCAACAAAGTGGTACGCCGCTGGTAGTTGGCAAACATTTCCCCTAAATGCGCAGCCTGGCGGGGGGATCGGCAAGCAAAAACGACCTTCTCTCCCTCTTCTTGCCAGAGATGCAGGCGGTCAGCCAGCGGGGCAAGCAGTCCCCGTTTTTTGCGTTGTAATTCGATTTCTTGGGAGAGCAGGCTGTGATCACCGGTTGAAATTGTGAGCACAGGGGCCGGGTGATCCGGGTCAGGGAGGTGTAATAATCGTGCCAGCAGCTTTTGATTGTAGATTTGTTGCAATTCCGGCTCGGTCAGGAAAAGGTCGTCCGGCGGCGCAGCCGGTACATGATGGGCCACTGCCTCGGCATAATTCGCCTGTATCCGTTCCCGAACAAGCTGTATTTTCCGGTTGACCACCGAGGGCTCACTGATAATCAGACCGACATCGGAGGGCAGGTAATCGAAAAATGTTTGCAGGTGTTGCCGGCCACCGTAGAGATACGGCAGCATGCATTCCATACCAGGATATCGTTGACTGGTGGCGAAACGTTCACGGATGAGCCTGAATCTATCGGTAGGCCAGTTGTACTCCTCTGCTGCTGTATCAAGGGCGGCGAGCAAGGAGCTCAAGGTTCCGCTCGTTGGATACAGTAAATCAGATGCAGGGAGGAGAACGGTTTCGCTCAGTTGTTGCAGTGAACGCTGGGAGAGCGGATTGAAAAGGCGGATTGATTCCACGGTGTCGCCGAAAAAATCAAGACGCAGTGGGCCCGATTGGCTGCTGTCAATCGTCGGCGGATAGACATCGATTATGCCGCCACGCAGGGCAAAGTCACCTTCTTGGCGAACTAACTCGCATGACTGGTATCCTGCTGCGACCAATGAGGCGATGAATCGGTCACGGTCCGTCTCTTCTCCGGTAATAACCAGTTCGCAATGGTTGTTGAGTTCACTGTTTGGAAGAACTCGTCGCAACACCGCCTCTGCCGAGGTGAGGATAATGCAGGGCGTGTGGTGTTCCCGCAATTGATAGAGGGTCGCAAGCCGGGAGCAGACCGTTGCCGGATCAGGTGAAAGCGGCGTATACGGGGGGATTTCATAACTCGGGAAGATCAGTACCCGAACGTTGGAAAAAAAAGCGATATCCTGCGCGAGGAGAGCGAGTTGTTCGTCGGAGGGCAGGAGGCAACAGAGGGTACGTTGTAAGGTCGCCACCGCCCTGCTGAGCAACAGAGCGGTGGAAGCACCGTGAAGACCTAAAATGTCGGGGGGCGAGTTATCTTGACGCAGCCGCGCAAGGATCGACTGCATGGAGTCTGGGGTCACAGCAATAGAGGGAAAAAGATCTTAAAAATTGCCGCCCATGCTGAAGTCCCAGCTGGAGCTGTCTTCATTATCTTTTTTGTCAAGATTAAACCCCCAGGCTAACCGGAGCGGCCCGAGCGGTGAGGCCCATAACACGCCAACACCGGCGGTCTTTTTATAATCGCTGAAATCCCAATCCTCATCAGTGGCATATACGTTACCGAAATCGTGAAAGATTTCGCCATCTATTCCCATATCCTTGATGAGCGGGAAAATGATCTCGACATTACCGTACCACATCTTGTCGCCACCGATTTTGTCATCGGTCAAAGGGTCAAGCGGACTGATTGAAGAAGACGAAAAACCGCGGATCGAATTCATGCCGCCCAGATAAAAATGCTCATAGACCGGCAGATGCCCATCTTCATTCTCAAAGGCTTGGCCGGCTGATCCCTTGACATGGAAGACCGTGCTCCAGATCAAGGGGAAGTACCAGGAAGAGGCCCCCTCCACCTTGGTGAACTGGGCATCGCCACCCAAGGGGCCGCCAGCGTATTCAACGCTGATGCTGTTACGTGAACCGGTGGTCGGCGAGAACAGCTTGTCGCGGGTGTCCCGGACCAGAGAGAGATCAACGGCGCTGGTCAGGTGGATATCCTTTGACATGGTAATGACGCTGGAGGCATCGTCATCAATATCGGTCAGGTCGGTATTGGATATGGTGTAGCCGTAGAAAATCCGCCATTCTTCGAAGAATGGATGGCCCAGGCGCAGGGTGGTGCCGGTTGAATCCTTGGTAAAGTCGTCGTACTCATGTTCCCAGTTAAACAGATCGATGCTGCCGGAAACCTGAGAATCGAAAATGCGCGGGTTGGTGAAATTCATATTATAGCGGGTGTTTTCGCTGCTGGTACTTGCGGCTAAAGACAGTCTGTTGCCGGTGCCGAAGATATTGTTTTCCGAAATTTCTCCCATGAACAAAACATGCTCGGAGGAAGAATACCCGGCTCCCACGCTAAATTGCCCTGTTGATTTTTCTTTGACATTAACAAGTACGTCCATCTGATTATCAACCAAGGTGGGTTTGGGTGTAACCGTAACCTCCTCGAAAAATCCGAGACGATTTAATTTCTTCGTTGAGTTTTTGATGGCCTTAGAATCGAAACGGCTGCCTTCCTTAACCTTTAGGTCTCGGCGAATAACATTGTCCCGGGTACGGGTATTTCCTTGGATTTCAACCCGGTTGATATAAGCCATTGCTCCCTTTTCAACATGGAGCATAATATCGATTCGTTTGTCGGTATTCGATTTGTTGACCTTGGGGTTTATTTCTGCAAAGGCGTAGCCCTGTTCAGCATAGAGGTCGGTGAGACGAATAATGTCATCGCGTAAAACCTGACGATTGACGAATTCTTCATCACGAATCTTAAGGGTGGCAAGCATCTCATCCTTATTTTTAATGAGGTCGCCCTCAATATCAACGGTGCCGACCTGATAGCGGGGACCTTCGTTAATAGGGAAGGTAATGAACAGCGCATCGTCCTTTTGCTTAATAATCGGTTCGCCGACCTTGGCATCAAGGTATCCGTGATTTTGGTAGAAGGCGCTGATCCGTTCCGCATCCTGCTTCAGGATTTCCATTTTCAGAACCCCGGCATCGGTCAACCAGGAAAGCCACCATTTATGGGTACTTGTCTGAATAGCATCTTCGAGATCATCTGCAGAAAAACTGTTGTTTCCCGTAAACCCGATGGTGTCTATGGTGATTTTTTCCCCCTCTTTAATGTCGAAACGAACTTCGGCGTTGGTATTGGCGAGGGAGCTGATTTGAGCGTTGACCTTGGTGTTGTAATAGCCTTTGGACTTGTAAAGTTCTTTCAGCTTTTCAACGGCTTCATTGATTTTAGTCGGATTAAGGATGGAATTAACGGCTATGCCGGCCGCTTCGCGAACATCCTCCTCCTTGATTTCCTGAGCACCGGCAATAACGACGCTGCCGATAAGGGGTTTTTCCTTAACCTGAAAGATAATTTTTTTGCCGGACGCAGTGTCGGTTGCATCGATTTCAACATTATCGAAATATCCCATGCTAAAGACGGCTTTAAGATCTTGGCGTAAAGTTCCCGGGTCATAAAGGTCACCCGGTTTGGTTGATATTTTCTGGAGGATGGCACCGGCATCAATGCGCTCGTTTCCTGCCGGGGCAATGGACGCAACGGTAAAACTGCGATTGGAATAGGTTAGCATGGTCCCGACAATTTCACCGGTCACCTTTTCCAGCTCTTTGATGGAATCTGCCTCCCGGAATGCGGAATGCGGAGCCTTGGGTGCCAGAACGTCATAAATAGCACAATCGACACTGATTCGATCACCGATTTTATTGAGGCTGCCGATTACGATATAATCAGCACCGGCGGATTCGGCAATGGCCTTGAGCTTGGAGGCCGGAGGAGGCCACGGCCCATTATAATTTACCAATTTTTCAGCATGCTGGCGGGGTATTAGGGTCAGTTTCTTCGCCATCACCTCCTGTTCCAAGGCCTTGTCCGCCTTTACAGCGAGGCTGGAGGTCTCAGGAGCGTTGATCTTAAAGGGTAAAAAGGTCGTATTGTGTTCCAGCGCCATGGAGACGCCGGGGAGGAAGGCGATGCTGTTGAAAAGCAGTGCGCAAAGCAAAACCGGGAAGGTCAGGTGAGTACGCCGAATTTTTGATATCGACAGCATGTGAATGGTTCCTGTTGTAGAGTGTTCCTTGGGCTGAGGTGAATGCGTCCAAGCTATCACCTACCGAAAGAGAGAAGAAACGATGACCTTACTACGGTAACCGTTTAATCTACACTTAAAATTGGAAGGTATTATGACATGTTTCATTGTTTTTGCAAGAAATTCTGTTGGATTTCTCCTTGGTTGCCGGGCAAAGCTTTAAGGGGGTGGTGTCCCCCTTCTCATCAAGAGTACTTGAAGAACCGGAGAACAAAAAAAATCTTATTGGTCTTCTTTAAGAAACTCGGTGGTCCAATAAATCGTTAACAGCTGCCTGCAAGCTACGGGCAAGCGCCTGTTTTTCGTTGCTTTTGTAATCCTTGGTGGAGATTGCCGAGCCGATACGAATGGTTATTTTTCCATTTTTGGGGAAGAATTTCCCTTTCGGTAGAACTTCATACGATCCGTTGAAACCGATGGGTACAATGGGAACCCCTGCTTTGATTGCCAGCAGGACTGCGCCCGCTTTGAATTCCTGCAATAATCCATCAGCGCTGCGGGTGCCTTCAGGAAAAATGAGAACGGAACTGCCGGCAGCAATTCGTTGGGCGGCCTCATCAAGACTTTTCAGTGCCTGTCGACCGCGAGTGCGATCAATGGGAATGTAACCGACCCGATGCATCGCCTGGCCGAAAAGAGGAATGCGAAAAAGTTCTTTTTTGGCGATCCAACGAAAATCGTGGGGGAAATATCCTTGAAAGGCGAAAATATCATATTGACTACAGTGATTGCCAGCAAAGATGTAGGTCTGCTGGGGGTCAATATTCTCAAAGCCTTCAACGGTTACCTGTACACCGGGCAGTCGGCAGAGTATTCGGCCCCAGTATCGGGGGAAGACCTGCACCTTGATTTCCGATTTTCTCAACCACTTTAGATCGATCAAAGAAAGTGCCGAAACGATAAAAGTCAATATCGGCGCAAGGATCAGGGTGAGGACACTACGGATTATTTGAATGAATGACATAGACAGGTTTCCTTGGTGAGCGGTTCCTGTCCGGGCGGCATCGGAAAATGCCTTGCCCCCTCCGCCTTGACACAATGAAAGGAACCCCTCTGTTGCGAATACGGGACTTGGCTGTAGAATAGGGGGAAAGATGAGAGTTTCATAGCAGGATGATAGAAGAAGCGCAAGAAATTCTCTCTCTGCTCCCTTCGGTATGGGGCAGATCAGATGCTGCAGGATTGACGGAAGTTCTGTAATCGAATATATTTCTAAATCTTTTGGTTCTGTTTTTTTTGTATGCCGAGGCCATTACGCCCGGATATACAAGTATATGTTTTCTTCTTAGGGAGTCTTATTTTGGCTGAAGATATTATTTCCATCATGACTGATGGCGTGCTGAATGTACCGACAACCCCGGTTATCCCTTTCATAGAAGGGGATGGTATAGGCTCGGATATCTGGGCAGCGGCACGAAAGGTGCTGGATGCGGCAATAGCCAGGAGTTATGAGGGGGCACGAAAAATCGAGTGGCTGGAAATCCTGGCGGGGGAGAAGGCCTTTTCGGCGACCGGAGAATGGCTGCCGCAGGAAACCATCGATGCCTTAAAGAAATATGTGGTCAGTATTAAAGGGCCGTTGACGACACCGATCGGCGAAGGCATGCGAAGCCTCAACGTAACCCTGCGACAGACACTCGATCTCTATGCCTGTGTTCGTCCGGTCCGCTATTATCAAGGCGTTGTTTCGCCTGTCAAGGAGCCGGGGCGTGTTGATATGGTCATATTTCGCGAAAATACTGAAGATGTCTATGCTGGCATTGAATGGCAGGCCGGCAGCGAAAATGCAAATCGGGTCATTGAATTCCTTCGAAATGAAATGGGAGCGCATATCCGTGATAACTCCGGTATCGGCATCAAGCCGATCTCGGAATTTGGCACCAAGCGTCTCGTCCGTAAGGCGATTCAATATGCTCTTGATAACGGGCGTGATTCCGTGACCTTGGTGCATAAAGGCAATATCATGAAGTACACCGAAGGGGCTTTTCGTAATTGGGGATATGAACTGGCTACGGAGGAATTCACTGACGCCATCATCACCGAGGACGCCCTCTGGGAACAGTATAACGGCACAATACCTGCCGGGAAAATCGTGATCAAGGACCGGATTGCTGATGCTATGTTCCAGCAAATCCTGTTGCGACCCGAGGAATATTCCGTTCTTGCCATGCCGAATCTCAATGGCGATTATATGTCCGACGCCCTCGCTGCCCAAGTGGGAGGGCTGGGGATCGCACCGGGTGCCAATATCGGCGATAGTGTTGCCTTATTCGAGGCCACTCACGGTACGGCTCCTAAATATGCGGGCCTCGACAAGGTTAATCCCGGCTCACTCCTGCTTTCCGGGGTGATGCTGCTGGAATATATCGGATGGCAGGAGCCGGCCGACCTGATCAAAAGAGCTCTTGAAACGACCATTACCAAAAAAACAGTCACCTATGATTTGGCCCGGTTGATGGATGGCGCGACGGAACTTTCCTGTTCCGCTTTTGGCAGTGCTATCATTAATAATATGTAGAGATTGTAGAGTGCACCGGCAAAGCAGGTGACCTCGTACCTTGAGGCCTTAAAAGATCTGCTGTTTCCCCCTTTGTGCTTGGGTTGCGAACGGCGACTGGAGTCTTCACGACCGCCGCTTTTTTGTCCGGATTGCTTTGTTGATCTTGCTTTTATCCGTTCACCCTGTTGTCCCTGTTGTGGCATCCCTTTTGAAATGGGTGTCGATCATTTGTGTGGCGACTGCCTCCGTCGTCGCTATGCCTTTGATTTTGCACGTTCTTTGTTTTATTATCAACCCCCTGTTTCCACACTTATTCTTTCCTTGAAATTCGGGGGGCAGCTCACAGGCCTGTCCACTCTGGGAGAGTTGACTGCCCGATCGAATATCTTGGGATTGTTCGAAGAACCCGATCTTGTCCTTCCCGTTCCTCTTCACCGGACTCGCTTGCGTGAGCGCGGATTTAATCAGGCCGTGGTCATCGCTAAAGGGTGTTTCCCGCAATGGAAATACAAAATTGAGACGAGCCTGATGCACCGTCGCCGTGCGACCGTCCCCCAATCCCTCCTCACCGGTAAAGAACGCCGGAGTAATCTGAAGAATATTTTCCATCTTACGGATGCGTCCGGAGTCGCGGGAAAACGTGTGCTGCTGGTGGATGATGTCTTTACCACCGGGAGTACCGTCGACGAATGCAGCCGTATCCTGCGGTCTGCCGGGGCGGCCCGGATAGAGGTCTTCACCCTGGCCAGAAGTTTGCCGCGGTAGAGAGGAAAGCGGCACCGATTGGGCAGAGGGAACCCATCCCGGGAGTTGAAAATTTTCGCATTTCCCGCTTTATTTTTTGATTCTTCGGTGGGGACCTTTTTCGCCAGGCGCCCCTGTTCACAGAGCCGTTATGGCTGCGCTCTCGGCTTTTCCCTCAAATGGAGAACCCGTTTTTTGGTTGCGTTGGCGCTCTGTGCCGAGGACCGTGTTTGGGAATCGTCTTGACGTCTGAAGGCTCTGTTTGTACCTTTGAACGGTAAAAAAGAGCCTAATTTTTTTTGAAGAGTGACGGGGCGATATTGCATTATGAGAACAATTCTTAATTCTTGTTAGGCGTTATGATCGATCAGGCGCAATATTCATTCATTCGTCGCTGTGTCAGTGATATTCTCAATGGACTCAGCGATGGGTTGACCCATTTTTCCGGAACGAGCCGGGCTGCGGTTATTTTTGCCCTGCGCCCCGACAGTCCGATGTTGCTTTGCGATCCGCAGAATTTGCTCAAAGGGCATGAGCCCATATTTAATAGCCTTTATTTGGAAAATCAGAAGTGGCGGACAAACGAGAAAGTCCCGTGTGACCGGAAACAATTTGCCGATATTATTCCCGTTAAGGATCTGGGACTTGCCGGATTGCTTTCCAATGGGGGCTATTCCGGCTCGGTTTTTTTTCAGCAGTGGTTCACCGAACATCATCCTGATCTTTGTTCCACCGGACCCACCGGATGTTGGCTGGAACATGCGGTCTGGAGGTTTTCGCACGACCTTGCCAATGACAAGGATCTCTATACCGGTATCTCCGGGTACTTCCTAAAAGAATATGCAACGCATGCGGTTCGCGATCACATCATCGATCAGATGAATCTGTTGCTCGGTTGGGATACGCAGGTTCGAATCTATCCTGTTCTCGATGCCATTTTGATGATTTCGGAAACTCGTGAGGAGGGTTCGTGGCCAGAGGGGCGATTGCTTATTGTCGATCCTCGTATGCTCCACGAAATCGAATTCCTCGTCAAGTTCCAAGAGGAAATTCGCCCGCAATTGATAAATTATAAGCATGTTCGAAAGTTGCTGTTAACTGTTGAACGTTCGGGGCGCCATCTGGTGAGTGACGGCAGGGCTATTTTGGGCGTTTGTGGTGATGCCTTGCCCGACTTTTCCCTGTGTGCCGATTTTCGAGGTCGTTATGGATTCTTAAAGATTAATCGCAACAAAATTTGCAGTTTTGCCGACGGGCGTTTTAGTTCAACTACCTATCAGGCAAAATTGGTCCATTTGGAAGAGTTGCTCCTCGAATCTCCTCTTGATCAATCCGAGAGCTTTTTTATTTTCAAGATTGTCGTCAGTCTTGTCCACCATTCCCAGGAACGGAAACACGGATGTACCATTGTCATTGATCTTAATCCTGAACCCGTGGCCATTTCAGGGCAGAGTCTTTCTCCGCCGCTGGATTTGCGCAGGCCGCATATGCTGAACATGGTGAAATCATTGGCCAAGGTCGATGGTGCTCTCCATATTGGGGTGGATCAGCACCTGCACGGTTTTGCCTGCCTTCTCGATGGCCGATCTTTTCCGGGCGAGGATCTCGCCAGGGGGGCGAGATATAATTCCGCGCTTCGTTTTACGGCCGAGCATGCCAATATTATTGTCGTCGTTGTTTCTTCCGACCGACCGGTCTCGGTTATTCATCAAGGGGTCGATATGCATGGTGTTTGTACGTGGAACCGGAAAGGCGGATGTATCTACAATCTTGATCGGCTCGATTACTGGGTCGGTCTGTAGCGGACATGCAAAAAGATGAGCCATCATGACCCTCACCGCTTCCCGTGAACAAATAAAAAACCTGGTCAAGGACGCCGCTGATATTGTTCAGGTGGTCGGTGAGTATGTTGAATTGAAAAAAGCGGGGGTGCGGTATACGGGCTTGTGTCCCTTTCATGGGGAAAAAACACCCTCTTTTTCAGTGAATCCCCAGGGACAGTACTTCCACTGTTTTGGCTGTGGCGAATCAGGAGATGTGTTTTCTTTTGTGATGAAATATCATCACATGGATTTTCCGGAAGCGCTGGAGATATTGGCACGGAAATACGGCATTGAGCTGCCGACGCGGCAGTTGAATGAGGTTGAGCGGGCCCAGTTGCGTCAGCGCGACATGCTCTATGAGGCCAACGAAGCGGCTGTCGCCGTTTATCAACATTGTCTGCAACAACCCCGGATGGGGAAATCTGCAAGAGATTACCTTGCGCAAAGGGGAGTTCCCCCCGAAATCATCGACCGCTATCGATTAGGCTTTGCCCCTGACACGGAACAAGGGGGGTGGAGTTATCTTGTCGACCGCCTGTTGGCGCAAGGCTTGTCTCGGGAGGCGCTGGAAACATCAGGGCTTGCAGTGAGGAAGGAACGGGGAGGGGATTACGACCGTTTTCGTTCGCGAATAATGTTCCCTCTCACGGATCTGACCGGCCGGGTGGTGGCTTTTGGTGGTCGTATTCTAGGCGAGGGGAAGCCAAAGTATATGAATTCTCCGGAAAGCCCGATTTTCGACAAAAGCCGCCTTCTTTTCGGTCTTTATCAGCATCGCGAGGCAATCCGCAAACAACGTCGTTCTTTGGTCGTCGAGGGTAATTTTGACCTACTGTTGCTGGCAATCCACGGCGTCGAAAATGTAGTCGCTCCACTGGGTACCGCCCTCACCCGAAGCCATATTCATTCTCTAAGGGGATATGGAGATGAGGTGGTCCTGCTTTTCGATGCCGATGCTGCAGGATTAAAGGCCGCCATGCGCAGTGTACCTTTTTTTTTGGCGGAGCAGGTTGAGGGCCGGGTCGCATTGCTGCCGACCGGGCATGATCCCGATTCGTTTGTCCGTGCCGAGGGGCCGGAGGCGATTGCCGCCTTGGTGGAAGGCGCTCGTCCGCTGGCCGAATTTGCCTTTGATACCCTTGTGCGTGAGCATGGTCTGACCCTTGCGGGTAAGAACAGAATTGTCAGCGAATTGAAACCTCTGCTCATGGAAGCAGCCGATCCAGGTCAGCGCGCCTTGATGATCGCTCATTTCAGTGAGAAATTAGGCGTTTCTCCAGAATATTTCCGGACAGGTCGGTTTGCGGCGGAGACAACGTCGGGCCCGGAGGTCATAGCCGATTCCACCGGGCTTGCCAAGCTGCCGAAGCGAGAAAGGCAGCTTGTTGATTTTTTGATACTGTATCCGGAATTTTTTAGCGAGTTGAAGAATGCAGGCCTTAAACAACTCACTCGGGAACCGTCAGTAGTCCGCATTATCAATCTACTGGAGCAGGTATCGGCAGATTATCCCTGCCAACCCGAGCAATTGATCAATGCCTCTCCGAATGCCCGCGATCGCGCTTATATTGTCAAATTGCTGACAGAAAATCAGCAGGTTGGTTTTGGTGAAAAAAATGATTCCGCCCGGGGAATGTGTGACTTTCTTATCGGATGGATGCGATCAGTACAGCAAAAACGAAATGGAGCCGACCTGCAGCAACAGATACAGGAGGCTGAACGCCTTGGAAATACTAGCCTGCTGATGGATTTGATGCGGCAAAAACAAGAAACGGAAAAAAAAAGGACGGGTTACTAATATAACGTGTTGAAAAAAGATGAGAATATGATAAGTTCAAAAAATTGTATTTAGGGTGTTCCCAAGGTGATTTTTGTGATTTTGGCAAATTGGGCAGCAGAGGTGCTTTTTTGTATCCGGCTGATTGTCTATTTTTATCTTGTTTTCGCAGGTGGGTTTTAGGGACTATCAGGAATTGCTTTAATTTTTTTGACAGCTACTCCAGGGAGGGGTGATGGACACAGATAATCGTGCCTATGATGACGAACACGAGCCTGAGGACTGTACAGGGTTCTGCCGATCAGACCGGAATTGTGATACGGTCGAGCCGGAGGTGGATAGTCCACTGCCCAATAGCATCGACCGGCGTTCTTCCATGGATCGCCGTCTGATTGATGATCGTCGCAGTAATGATCGCCGTGGGCTGGGGAGTAGCATCGATCCTATGAACATCTATCTCCGGGAAATGGGCAATCAGCGATTGCTCAGCCACGAGGAGGAGATGGAGCTGGCCCGTATGGTGGAAGAGGGGGAAACCCGGATACAGGCTGCCGTATTGCGATTAACTTTAGGGGTAACCGCACTCAACGATCTGGCAGAGAATTTGTTACGAGGGAATCTGCGGATCAATTCCGTCGTTAAGGGACTTTCCGATAATGACGAGAAAAAACTGGTCAAAGTCCGCGATGCCTTCCTCGATCAGATCGAAAAAGCCAACGAACTGGACGGTAAACGACGGGAGCTTTTTGTTGAGTTGAAAAAAGCTGCCGGTGACACGGTGAGGGAAGAACAGCTCGTTGATGAAATATTGACCGTGGGCAAAACGATTTCCCAACTTTTTCTCAGCTACCGGATGTGTTCAAAGGGAATCCTTTCCGTGGCCGATGCCGTGAAGGAGCTGGCGCAAAAATTCAACAAGGTGCGGGTGGTAGCAAGACAGCGGGAATTGCTGAACGCCGCTCGTCACCATCAGTTAGAAAACGGCAAGGAGGGTATCAATCCGGCTGATGTGGAACAGCGGGTGACCCTTGAGCTTGCGGAAACCATCGGAATCTCCTGGCCGGCGTTCATTGAAGTGCAGCAAGATATCGAATTAGGACGAGAAATGGCTAAGCAGGCAAAGGAAACTCTGGTACGCGCCAATCTTCGTCTGGTCATTTCAGTATCGAAGAAGTTTATGAATCGCGGGTTGCAACTTCCCGACCTGATTCAGGAAGGGAATATCGGGTTAATGAAAGCCGTTGAAAAATATGATTATAAACGGGGCTATAAATTTTCCACGTATGCCACCTGGTGGATTCGTCAGGCCGTGACTCGCGGCATAGCCGATCAGGGACGAACTATTCGTCTACCGGTGCATATGATCGAAACCATAAACCGTATGCTCCGATTTTCTCGTGATTTTCAAAGGATTGAAAGCCGGGATCCGACTCCTGAAGAGATGGCTGCCCAGCTCGGTACTGACGTCGAAAAGGTGCATGTTGCCCTGAAGACGGCCAAGGATGCCATCTCGCTCGACGCCCCGGTGAACGACGAAGAGGATACTATGCTCAGTGATTTTATTGAAGATCACGCGCATCCGGATCCTCAGGAGCAATCGATTACCGAAAGCCTGAAACGGTGCTTGTGCAAGGTCATGGGCTCGTTGACCCCCCGAGAGGAAAAGGTTCTTCGGATGCGTTACGGAATCGAAATTGCCTGCGATCATACCCTGGAGGAAGTGGGGCAGTGTTTTGCCGTTACCCGGGAACGTATTCGACAGATTGAAGCTCAGGCCTTGAAGAAACTTCGACACCCGGCCAGAAGTCATGAATTGCATGCATTTATGATTGATTAGAGGAATGTTGTCTCGTTGTCCTGATGCCGAAGACTGGCTAACGTTGTCCTTTCTGCCCGGTTTAGGTTGCAACCTGATTAATCGGCTGGTGCAAGAAAAGGGGAGCGCGGCCGCAGTGCTGCGAAAGGGTGCGCTCCTAAAAAATATTCCTGGAATCGGACCCTTGACGGGTGCATTGCTCACCGATGGCAAACAGCTGGCAACAGCCCGACAACGAGCACAACGCGAACTGGACCGACTCGTTGAGCTCAATATTTCTTTAGTTGCCTTCAACAGTTCGCAATATCCTCATTCTCTTCGTTTGATTGCAGACAGTCCGTCACTGCTCTATTTCCGAGGAGGGTTTCAATGGCAGGAACACCCGGCAGTGGCGATAATTGGTGCCCGCACTGCTACCGAATATGGGAAACGCATCAGTGCCATGCTGGCTGCAGATCTTACCGCCGCCGGGATGGTCGTTGTTTCCGGAGCGGCCTATGGCATTGACGCAGCCGCTCACCGCGGAGCCCTGCAGGCTGGTGGTGAAACCGTTGCCGTGCTTGGTTGCGGCGTTGATAGAGTATATCCCCGCTCGCATGCGGGTCTATTTCGCGAGATTATCGATCACGGTGCACTGGTTTCGGAATATCCGTTGGGTACTCCGCCGGAAGGCTTCCGTTTTCCTGCGAGAAATCGTATTATCAGTGGTCTTGTCAAAGGCGTGGTGGTGGTTGAGGCAACCGAAAAATCGGGGTCTCTCATAACCGCCCGATTGGCTTTGGATCAGGGGCGAGAGGTGTTTGCCGTTCCTGGGCGGATAGATTCGCCGAAAAGCGCGGGGACTCACAAGCTGCTGCAGCAGGGGGCACACCTTGTTCAAACTGCTGAAGATATCCTCGAAGGACTTTCCTGGAAAAGCGGAATGTTCGGGGCGGACCGAAAACCTGAAGGGGTGGATGGGACCCCCTCCCTCACCCCAAGGGAGCAACTCCTTCTCGACCATCTTGATGCCTATCCCCGCGATATCGATTCTATCGTCCGAAATACCGATTTTTCCATCGTCGAACTTCACTCCTTGCTTCTGCAACTGGAACTGAAGGGGCTTGTCCGCCAGTTGTCGGGGCAGCAATATGAACGGTTGACGGCCGGTTAATAATTTGCTTTTCTTCCCACCCATTTCAATGTTCTTTTTTTATGATGAATAATCCGGTCTAGTCCGGCTGGTTTGTTTTTTTTACGTCACTTTTTTGAAAATACCATTCACTTGCTGAGGATGATGCCATGAGATCCGTAATGATTGCGCCCTCAATTCTTTCCGCCGATTTTTCACGGCTGGGTGAGGAGATTCGAGCTGTTGAAGAGGCGGGTGCCGATGTCATTCATGTCGATGTCATGGACGGGCATTTTGTGCCGAATATCACAATCGGCCCTCTGATTGTTAAAGCGGCACGGAGGATTACCGATTTGCCCCTGGATGTCCACCTGATGATTGCGGATCCGGACCGCTATGTGAAGGACTTTATTGATGCGGGTGCCGATTGGGTGACGGTACATGTGGAGACCTGTCCCCACCTCCATAGAACTTTAAGTCTTATAAAAGAAATGGGAAAAAAGGCCGGGGTGGTCCTTAATCCCGCCACGTCTCTTTCGACTCTCGAGTATGTGCTTACCCAGGTTGATTTGGTGATGGTGATGAGTGTCAATCCCGGATTTGGAGGTCAGTCGTTCATCGAATCCTCATTGGGAAAAATAAGCCGGTTGCGGCAGATGCTTGATGACGTTAACCCGAGTGTCGGAATTGAAGTGGATGGCGGTGTCAGCCCTGAAACCATTGCCCGAGTTGCGGAGGCTGGGGCCAATATATTTGTTGCTGGCTCGGCTATTTACGGGAAAAGTGATTATCGGTCGGTTATTCGGGAGATGAGAGTGTTGGCGCAACCGAACTCATGAGAAAATAGAGAGGGCGGAAGAATTTCAATTTTTCAAACTGTAACATTTTGTGGGCAGCAACGGCAAATCCGTAACCAGACGAAGGGCACAGCCGGTGCAATGACTAACTGGACTGGTGTCCGGTGCTCTGGAGGGCTCGGAACGAACGGAAAGCATGTCTTTTGTCTGTTGATCCATCAGGTGACTGTGATGGCCACGGGCCCGAGACGGATGGGGACAAAAAGAATAAAGTTGTCGCGAGAAAGTTATTTTACGGGAAGCTGGAATGGTTTGAGGCAGGTGGGATTCACTGCTGTTTCCTTGGTGCGACAACGGTTTATGGTTTTTTGTTGACAAAGACTTGCCAGGAGTTTATGTTCGCCCACTGAATGAGTATTCAATATAGTTTTGTGCGTTCTTGCCTGTATTGACGTACAATTCTCGTTCAGGTCACTTTAAACGACAGGTTCATTTTTAAACCACATAATCTCTAGGAGGAACACTGATGGCAAAGCATGAAACGCCTCTATTGGACGAACTGGAAAAAGGTCCATGGCCGAGTTTCGTCACCGACCTCAAGCAGCAGGCTGCAACCAAGCCTGAGTGCTGGGACATCCTTGGTCAGCTTGAGCTTTCATACAAAGATCGGATTACCCATTGGAAGCATGGCGGTATCGTCGGTGTTTTCGGATATGGTGGTGGTATTGTAGGTCGGTACTCGGATGTACCGGAGCAGTTTCCTGGTGTGGAGCATTTTCACACTGTTCGTATTGCTCAGCCTTCCGGTCTCTACTATTCAACCGAAAATCTTCGCGCTTTGATGGATCTCTGGGAGAAATACGGTTCCGGTGTAACCAATTTCCACGGATCCACCGGTGACATGATTTTTCTTGGTACCCGTACCGAAAATCTTGAGCCGCTGTTCTGGGACCTGACCCATGATCTTAAACAGGATCTTGGCGGCTCCGGTTCCAACCTGCGGACCCCTTCCTGCTGTTTAGGTACTTCCCGTTGCGAATGGTCGTGCTTTGATACTCAGGAAATCTGCAACAGTTTGACCCAGCGGTATCAAGACGAGATTCATCGCCCGGCCTTCCCTTATAAATTCAAATTTAAATTTTCCGGCTGCCCGAATGACTGTGTTGCCGCCATTGCACGCTCCGATTTTGCTGTTATCGGTACTTGGAAAGACAATATCCGTATTGATCAGGCAGCCGTCCAGAAGTATATCGCCGGTGACGCCGAATACCCGTCCAATGCAGGCGCCCACAAAGGCGGGGACTGGGGTAAGTTTGATATTGAGAAAGAAGTTATCGCGCTTTGCCCAACCAACTGTATGTGGATGGAAAACGGCGAGCTGAAGATCGATGATGCAGAATGTACCCGTTGTATGCATTGCATTAACGTTATGCCCCGCGCTCTTCGTCCCGGTTTGCAAAAAGGCGCAACCATCAATATCGGTGCAAAAGCTCCGATCCTCGATGGTGCCCAGTTTGCGACCCTTATTATCCCCTTTATCGAAATTGACAAAGAAAACGACTATGAAGCCGTTGTCGATGTTATCGAGAAAGTATGGGACTGGTGGATGGAAGTAGGAAAGAATCGTGAGCGTGTTGGTGAAACCATGCAACGTGTCGGACTGCCGACTTTCCTCAGCGTTATGGAAATCGAGCCCATGCCACAGCATGTGAAAGAGCCCCGTTCCAACCCGTATGTCTTCTGGAGAGAAGAAGAGGTGCCTGGTGGATGGGAGCGTGACGTTGTTGAATTCAGGAAGCGCCACGCAGCCTGATTAGCGTTGCCAATATACTCTAACGGAAATTTAATAAGGAGATATAATAATGGGTTACGATCCAAAGAATCCTATGGAAGGTCGGATAACCGACTTAGGACCAAGATATTACGGGGACTTTCTGCCGCCTGTCATTAAAGACAATAAAGGCACATGGCTTTATCACGAGATACTTGAGCCAGGTGTTTTGATGCACGTATCCGAAGGCGGCGCCAAGGTGTTTACCGTTCGTTGCGGTTCTCCTCGTTTAGCTACGGTGAATTATGTCCGCGATATGTGTGATATTGCTGATAAACATTGCGGTGGGTTCCTCCGTTTTACCACTCGGAACAATGTTGAGTTCATGGTGGATGCCCAAGAAAAAGTCGCTGATTTGAAAGCGACTCTGGCGACCTACGGTAATAAATTTCCAATCGGCGGCACCGGCGCTTGTGTGACCAATATCGTTCATACTCAGGGATGGGTACATTGTCATACCCCAGCTACTGATGCTTCCGGCCCTGTTAAATGTGTCATGGACGATCTTTTTGAGTACTTCGGTTCCATGAAATTACCGGCACAAGTTCGTATCGCGTTGGCTTGTTGTTTGAACATGTGTGGTGCCGTACATGCCTCGGATATCGCTATCCTCGGTATTCATCGTAAACCGCCGATGATTGACGATGCACGTGTTTCCGGTGTCTGCGAAATTCCACTGGCAATCTCAGCCTGCCCGTTGGGAGCAGTTAAACCTGCCAAAGTTACAATCAACGGTGAGGAAGTAAAATCGATAAAGGTTAACGCCGAACGTTGTATGTTCTGCGGTAACTGCTACACAATGTGTCCGGCTATGCCTTTGGCTGATCCGGAAGGTGACGGTATCGCCATTCTGGTTGGTGGTAAGGTTTCCAATTCCAAGTCCGCCCCGAAATTTTCCAAATTGGTTGTTCCCTTTCTGCCGAATACCACTCCGCGGTGGCCTGAAACCGTTGCCTGTGTACGTCAGATCCTCGAAGCTTACGCCAAAGATGCGAATAAATATGAGCGCTTAGGCGATTGGGCGGAACGTATCGGTTGGGAGAAATTCTTCGAAAAGACCGGGCTTCCTTTCACCGAGAAATCGATCGATGATTATAGGTTAGCCTACGATACGTGGCGTACCACCACTCAATTTAAATATACAAGTCATACTGCCGCATATACCAAATAACAGCAGTAACTATATGATCGGTTCTGAGAAACTCAGAGCCGATCATTTTTTGTGTTTAACTACACATCTTGAGGAGCGCATTATGGCACTAACCAAAGAAGAATTAAAATTAGCCATTATTGAAAAAGCAAAAAAATCTCCAAAACCACAATTGTATATCAAAGATTTTTATGAGTGCGATAAGGAAGCTAAGCCACGCGAGATAAAAAACGTGGCCAATGAACTGGTTAGAGATGGCGAGCTGATGTTTTGGTCCTCCGGTTCTACCACCATGTATGCTCGACCGGAACGTATACAAAACGAGGAAAAATAAAGTCCCGTTTTCCGATAGCCTGCATCATTCGAGCAGAGGCCCTTTCCGGGTCTCTGCTTTTTTTATTAGTCGATGTTAAAGACGCTCAATATTTTTTCCGACATGGTTATTTACTTAGAACAGATTGATTCAACCAATCGAGTCGCCAAGGAGCTGGTAGGAGAAGGAAAGCCTTCCGGCACGGTTGTCTGGGCAGGAAAGCAATCTTCCGGAAAAGGTCAGTATGGAAGAACCTTTGAGTCACCGGCAGGGGGGCTCTATTTTTCTCTGCTTCTGCAACCACCTTTGCAGTTGGAGCATCTCTCACAGGTTACATTAGCAACGGGCCTTGCCTGCCGTGATGTCCTTTATTCGTTCTGTCATCTTCAGTCGCAGATTAAATGGCCCAATGATATCTATTTAGGCGAAAAGAAAGTTGCTGGAATCCTTTGCGAGAATGTAATACTGGATAGTGCGGAAAAAGCAGCTCCAATCGTAGTGATAGGTATGGGTATAAACGTCAACAATACGGTAGACGCCTTTCCGATTGAAACTCAATCGATTGTGACAACCCTTTTTGAGCATTTTAAGGTCAAAATAGATATAGAGGAGCTTCTTTTGTCCCTTGTCACCGCAATCACCCAAAAAGTTTTAGCGCTTGGTGCAGATAGGCAGGGAATTTTCGAACAATGGCAACGACACGATTACCTTTTTGGGAAGAAAGTAAAGTATTCGACAGGTCAGACAACTTGGTCTGGAATGGGCTGTGGGATTACACCCGAAGGGTTTTATCGTATTAAAGATTCTCATGGAATTGAACATCCTATTGTCGGCGGTCAGCTTCGACTTCAACAAGGATAAAATTGTGCATTGATGAGGAGCGAAACTACAGACGTAACTTTGTTCGTCCGTAGCCACTCCAGATTTATATTGTATATATTTGGTCTGTAAACCCGTTCAATATTTTATTTACAATTGAAGTGAAAGAGCTCCTGCCATTTCCGGAGTTAAATAAGAAATCTGAATTCTCCTTTACCCAAGAGGTCATGGAGATGCAGAATACCTAACAGTTTTCTATCATTATTCACCACCGCAAGTACCGTGATTTCGTGTTGCTGCATCAAAGATAAGGCATCTGCTGCCAGCAGGGAACTTGCAATCATCACCGGATGTTGCGTCATGCTTTGGTCAAGTGAGACATCCATGATATTTTTTCCCGAGGAGAGCATTCGTCGGATATCACCATCGGTGATTATCCCTAGCAAGATACCTGACTGATCAATAACAAAAACTGCTCCTAGGCTTTTATTATTCAGTTCCGCAACTGCAGCTACCATTGATGATCCTTCTGTCACCACGGGAACACGGTCACCACTGAGCATCACTTCGCTGATAGCGACCTTTAAACGTTCACCAAGACTTCCTCCTGGATGATTCTTCCGGAAATCTTCAGCACGAAATTTTTTTCTATTCAGTAATGCAACGGCTAATGCGTCCCCCATGGCAAGAGCGGCGGTAGTAGATGTAGTTGGAGCCAGACCAAGTGGGCAGGCCTCTTTAGATATGGCAATATTAAGCGTGACTAGAGATTGATGAGCCAAACTTGAAGTCATCATGCCACTCATGGCGATAATTTGGATGTGCCGTTCTTTGAGACTACCAAGGAGCCGGGTTAGTTCTGAAGTTTCCCCGGAATAGGAAATGGCCAGGACAACGTCGGTTGGCGAGACCATGCCAAGATCACCGTGCATCGCTTCTACCGGGTGGAGAAAAAAAGAGGGGGTCCCGGTTGAATTCAGGGTAGCTGAAATTTTTTGCCCAACGAGTCCAGATTTTCCAATACCTGTTACGACAAGGCGACTTGGACAATTCATTATAATATCGACAGCTTGTTCGAATTCCTTTCCCAGGTTATCTCTCACGGCAAGAATTCCATCTGCTTCTATCGATAAAACTTCTTTTGCTAGGGCAATTGTCATACCGGACCTCCAAAGTCAATAACACCGCGTTTTTTGGGGTGTTGATAAAAATAGGGTTGTTTTGTCAAGCCGACTGCCTCTGGAGGTCATTCGGATGATGGATAAAAGTTCGGAAAAAATAATAGAGTATAGTTCGTCTCGTCCACAGAATCTGTGGGTAAATCATTGGAAATTATACAATGAGCCCAAAAAAACCACAGCCCCGACTCGTTTAAGGGTGTGTGCAACGCACACACCCGCAGGGCATGGTTTTAATAGAGTCGGAACTCAAAGCATCTTTCCCGGAAAGTCTTATTGTGGTTTTTTTTAAACAAATTGCCTTTAAAAGGCGAGATTGCTCTCGGCTACTACGTAGAAGGCTTCAACAACAAAGGTAAAGGTAGTCACAAAATGATCCCCCTGTTTTTCGTGCGGAGATGGCGACCTACCTAACCAGATCCAAAGGTTACTCACAGATACTGCTAAGGGACTATTTCATGGGCTATGAGTAGCTCTGCCGTAATGATACTCCAAAACGCTTGGCTCTCTCCTTTTACCTGTTGCGAAGAAGGAAATGAATGGATTTCATTTGAAGGAAACATCGTTGTTGCGAAAGAGTTTGGAATGCTTTTTCTGATAAGATCAAAACGTCTCTTTTATGTTCATTGTCCATGATATACTGACCATTTTCCGGTAGCTGCGTCAAACATGTAGTTTAGTTCCAATTTAGAAGAGCTTCCCTGACTTCGCTCTAAGCAGGAAATGGTGAATATCGTTTTATTACCGACTTTTTTGAGAAAAACGGCTTTAGGTTGCAAGAGTTTTGAGCCATGAAAGGTCGGATAATTAGCGCGAAATATTTCTTCATAATGTTCTTCCAGCCAGGCAATTCTTTCATCACGAGTTATTTGTTCCTGATATTTACTGATTTTTTCATTAATCTTCTGCATCACTGTTTTTATTGTAGGTTCGCTTGCGTACGTACTGGAACGGATCAGCTTTTGAATTTCTTTGCAGTGGGCAAGGACCGCCGGTAGATTTCCAGTTTCCTCAGCAATTAAAATGTTTTCTTGCATCTGAGTAAGTTTAACAAGCATGAGGGTTTTTTCGATTTTGGAAATCGAATCATCCAGCGTGTTTTCCATCTTGCCATATTCAGTGGCCAGTAATGTCAATGCATTCTGATATTCATTAATCGCCAGATCCCATTTTTTTTGTTGGTATGCCTCTCGAGCAGTTGAAAGCGTAAGGTAAAGTTTCGAATTTATGAGAAGTTTGTGGAGTTCCTGGCGCTCTTTGTCGGTAGCTATGTTGGGATTAGCAGTCATGGCCTGTTGAGCATGTTCAAGAAATTTTATAGTTTCTTGCCATTGCGATTGCGTAAAAGCCTTCTTTGACTGATCCATTTCATGGCGGAAGGATACGGCAGTTAAACGGTGGGTAATATCACTCGTGGTCCCGAGATCTTCAATATTTCCTGAAAGCTTAAGGGCTTTTCGATATGCCCCTGCTGCTTCGTTCCAGTTTTTCCCTTGTTCGGCTTGTTCGGCTAAAGAGAGGGCCTGCCGCAGTTCAAGGGATTGAATAGTGTCTTTAAGTTCAACTTTTTGTTTGCTCAGACCTCGTTTATCTGCAAATTCGAGCCCCTGTCTATAGAGAGTCAGAGCTTCTGCAATCTTGTTTTCTCCGGATAAAATCTGTGCTTGGTTGGTAAGTACCGCTAATTCATTCAGTGAATTTGCGGTTTCTGCCAAAATATATTCACCCTGATATGAAACCCGTCCTTTTAACCCTTCTTGGAGATCTCTTGTGGCAATGAGAGCATTTATTTCTTGCTCTATGGTATGTTTACGGAAACGAAGAATAGTGAGATCGGTAAGAGTGGTTTTGGCGGTTTCCAATGTTTCAAGAGCCGCATCAAACTGTCTTTTGTCAATGAGTAACTGTCCTTTTAAAAGGTCGGCTTGTGAGTGACTGAGTACATTTTGATCATTGAAATAGAGAGATATGGCACCAATACCACAACCGAGAATCAAAGTGAGCGCCAATAAAGGCCTGTAAGGAAAACTGCTGGCCCTAAATGGACTTTTTGTTATCTTTGGTGGGGGGAGGTTGGGGGGGGCAGGTGCGCAATCAGGTATTTTCTCCCCTATTTCCTTTTTCTTTTTTTGAGATTTGGACAGAGATTGGGTAACAAGTAATGTTTGCTTAATTCGGGAATGAAGGACGTCAATTGCGGGAACATCAACGGCAATTGTCAAAAGATTGTTTACAATCTCAAGGGCTTCCTCTAGTTTGCCCAACTCTTCGAGTTGTTCAGCCAATTTAAAAAGTTGGTCAGTTTTTTGAAATATTTTGCCGATATTTTTTTGGAATTCGTCTCGGTCCGGAAAATCGGCATTTGGGGGTAACTCAGCGAGCAGTTTGTTCGCTGTAAAGATTTTTTTTTGAAACATCAGGTTGCGTATGTGCTCAATCTCCGATGCATCCACAGGTGTCTCAGGATCGAGAAAGCTATCATTTTCCAGTCCGAGAGAAGCAAAGGTATCGTCGACAAGGGAATCAAGTTCAGCGGAAGCCTCCTCAATGTCGGCAATATTGAGCGAATCAAGAGGTAATTGCTCTTTATGTGCTTTATACCATTCTGCAGCTTCAGGGGAGAAGGGATCCTCCAAGTTATAGCTGTTGCCGCTGATCATCTCCCCTATATAAAGAACAAGATCGGGAAGAGAGGGCGTTTGTTGCCACCGGTCAGCGATGCGAATGGCTGCCGGGTCAAAATCGGGGTGAAAAATAGGAGTGAGAGGTTTGGCTATCGGGGCAAAATGGGGATAGCCAAAAGGAAGGCTGATCCGTATTTTGTGGGATTTTCCAATGGATACGGCACTACCGTTATCTTTGATATATCCGCGGAGATTGTATTCGATTTCGTAGTTATCCGGTGGCTGTCCATCTGTTTTGACGATGGATATATTGGGATACAATTCGAGCAGATCTTTAAGCTGCCCGAAATCTTCAGCCAGCTGTTGTGAGCCCATGGCCATAAAAATGTCCTATGTTATTTTGCTGTTTTTTGATCCACACGGTCAGATTGTGTTTTTTCGAAGAAATAATTCCGGGAAATGCTATGTTAAATATCTATAACAGCCATTTTTCGTGTATTGTATAGCATTTATTAAGGGGAAACAAGCTGGCTGTGAGGAGATATTTAAAAAAAAGATCTCACTCACTGCCGTGAAAACAATACATTGAGCGAACCTTGATTCATGTGTACTCTGTGATAGGGATACATGAACAGTGCATTCATCGTGAGGTTAATGAAAACCTTCAAAGCCGTTTTTGAAATTATCAATGCCAGGAATTGTCCACTATATAATCTGGATGAGTGTTTTTTGTTGACCGATAAAGCCGTGGAGTTACCATTGGGGCGTGCCTCCTGTCTCATTCTTGTGCGCGAATTGACGGCCCTGCTGTTTTCTCTGTTGCCACATGCAGATACGAATTTTGCGGGACAATGGGATTCCGTTTTTACTTGTGGTGGGTGCTCGGGTCTGATCAAATTCAGATTGACCGATAAACCGATTGTCAACAATCCGAACATTGATTTTGCGAAGGGGTATCAAGTTCAGAATGAATCCGTGATAAGCGGTAAAATCGATGCAATTCTTCCGGCAGAACTGCTCCAAGTCTTCCACATGCACCAGAAGACCGGGAGGCTGATTATGGAATTTGAAAAAGGTTCGGCCCGGGTGACCTTCAGGGAGGGCGGGTTACTTGCAGCTCGATTTGAAGATCTGGATAATCAGGAAGCTGTTTATGCGATGCTCTCGGAAAAAAACGGCGAATTCAATTTTATCCCCGGCCTACCGGATGCAATGATGAAAACACGAGAAATCGGTGATTTTATGATGATTCTGATGGAGGGTTTACGGCGCCTCGATGAAAATGAATAGCCGGCATCACCGCTTGCAATGTTATACCTGAAATGGGGGGAGATCGATAATACTCATAAAGTTATCCACATGATAGCGGGCTGGAAGGGCTTTATTTTTGAATGCAATCAGGTCGATACCGACACTGGCGCAGTGCTCCCTGTCAATTTCAGAATCCCCGATATAAATGACCTCGTACGGCTGGACTTTGAACCGTTCGAGGATCATTATCAATCCATCAGGAGCTGGCTTCGGTTTGGCGGCGGTTGTAGCCGTGACTACCATATCAAACCAGGAGCGCAGGGCAAATCTGTCGAGGATGGCATCCATTGTATCAGTCCGGTTGGTAGAGATTGCTGTACCGTATCGGGGTTTGACGAGGTGCAGAAAATCCGGGAGGTCGGGTTCCATCACCATGTATTTCAAGTAAGGCGTGTAATCCAGACTACTGCGATAGGCGTTCACCGTGTCCAATGATATATGACTGTAGTTTCGAAAAATATGGGCAACAGAATTGTTTACATTGTGAATGTGGGCATAATTGAGTTCGTCTTCATCCATCGGGGGGCAGGAGAACTTCTGTAACAGGTGGTTATAATAAATTCGGTTGGACTCGCGGGAGCTGAACATAACCCCATCACAGTCAAAAACAATAAGTTTTAGCATTGGCATTACTCGGTAACACGGGATTTAGGAAAATATCCCGCTGGTTTCCTTGGTGAGCTGATCGAAAAACGTTTCCATGAATGTATGTCGCTGTTCAGCCAGTTGCAAGCCGATTGAGGTAAGCATTTGGTCCCGCACTTTGGACATTTTAACCCGGAATTCGCGATAAGCCGTATCTTCAACGGAGTAGGAGAGGGTCGAGAAAGGATCCTGCTCCGGATTATGAAGACGGGCCCCGATCTGGCCGGCGAAAAGAAAGGCCCGACCAATACCAATGGCACCGATTGAGTCCAATTTGTCGGCATCGAACAGTATTTTTGCTTCCAGTGATTCAGGCTGCTGCGTTCCGCGAAAGCGATGGGTGCGGATGCAATGGCAAATGGCCTCAATATCCTCTTTTTTATAATCAAACTCTTCGAGTAAGGTGGCCGCGAGTTCAGCCCCTAGTTGGGCATGACAGATCCGGCCAGCGCTGCTCCTCTCCTCTTTTCGACCGATATCGTGGAGAAGGGAGGCTGGAGCGATGATTTCCAGCCGCGCTTGCATCTGTTGTCCAATGGTCATCGCCATGCGCAAGACCCGTTCGCTATGATCAGGACCATGCGACCCTCCCTCTGTCAGGCAGTAGGAAGAACTGATTGTGCGGAGACGTTGCAGGTGCTCAGGCTTCAACAAAGGGCTCGTCATTGTATAGAAAAAGCCTTGGTCTCCGTGTCTATTCACCGAAAAATTCCTGAAGCAGCCAACGAATACCAAGGAGCAGGAGCTCTTCATCATCGCCGGTAAGTCCTCTGAGTTGTTGCGGTGTCAGTGGGCATTGCATGGCAATATGACCGGCTGTCATTTCTTTTCGGAATTGATCGAGATCGTACAGCGCAAGCACGTACTGATCAAGTTGTTGGCGAGAAGGACGAAATTCCTTACTCTGAATTCGCTGATGTTGCAAAAGGGGCAAGAGAGCGTCGTTATATTGATTATACGATTCAATCCCCTGGCTCATCAGATATTCTTGAGCTGTCTGATTGTTTGTTTCCTCAAATCCTTTGCAATGTGGTTCTCGGATCAGCACCAGCGATTCTACAGTATCCCCACCAACACATTGAGATACCCCCCGGCCTACCGGATACGCTCGGCAAGCGCCGGGACGGTCAGCATAAACCGAGCAACCTGTATCCCGGACGAAAGTACAACTGGCTTTACCGTCATCCACCATAGTCAGGTAGCAGATAGGAAAAAGTTGCCCCTCTTCCCATTCGATGATCACATACCGATCGAGAAATTTGTCTGATGTCAGGTTCAAGTGCCTTTTCAAGCGCAGTACGTCGTAGGGTGTTAAGGACAGGTCGAGTTCCCGGCAACAGTCGGTGAAACAAGGAACCCCTGGGCCACAAGCAAAATTAAAGTGTTGATTTACGGTAATCTGCTGAAAATTTTCCGGCATATTTTCGGATTTCACGTGTTTTTACTCCATTGAATGGACAAAAGCGGACTGGCGACAAAGATGGAGGAATAGGTTCCCACCAACAACCCAATAAGCAGAGCAAAAGAAAAATCATGAATGGTCGCGCCACCAAAGAAAAAGAGGCTGCTGACCGTAAAAAGAACGGTCAATACGGTGATGATCGAACGCCCCAAAACCTGATTGATGGAGTTGTTGATGACCTCATAGAAACTGAGAT
Organism: uncultured Desulfobulbus sp.; assembly: GCA_963666685.2. Taxonomy (GTDB): domain Bacteria; phylum Desulfobacterota; class Desulfobulbia; order Desulfobulbales; family Desulfobulbaceae; genus Desulfobulbus. Next base: position 2,633,045 of record CAXXHZ010000003.1, on the reverse strand, counting down.
GTTCATCTTTGTTCATATTCTCGCGGATTCGGTCAAAGATGACCACTGTGTCGTTGAGAGAATAACCGGCTAGGGTGAGAAGGGCTGTAATGATCAGCAAGGTCATTTCTTTGTCAAGGAGCCAACAAATGCCCAATACGATCAGGACATCATGGAAAGTGGCCACGGTTGCAGCCAAACCAAAACGAAAATCAAAACGCAGGGCCAAGTACAAAATCACGCCCAACATAGAGAGGACGATGGAAAGCAAGGCCTTGCTGCGGAGATCAGCTGAGATAGATGCGCCGATTTCAGACTTGCTTTCGAGAACAAAGTTATTGTCGCCTACTTCTTTGGAGAGGATGGAAGTTATCTGATCGCTTAGATTGCCGATTTTCTCCTCGGATTTTTTGATTTTGACAATTAATCGATTTTCGTCGGTCACCTGTTGAAGATCGACTCCCGGAAAGCCATGGCTATTCAAAGCGGATCGTATATTTTCGAGATTAAAAGTTTTTTCTGTTTTGTACTGAAATAGGGATCCGCCGGAAAAATCAACTCCCATGTTGGCATGACCGCGCAGGATCTGGACGGAAGCGACTATTCCAAGAATGACAAAAATGCCGGAAAGCGTGAATGCAATCTTTCTGACCCGCATGAAATTGAAATTCGATTTGCGCATCAGGGTGCAAAAGGTAATTTTTTTGAGCCGCTTGAAACTGAAAAGCGTATCGTATAGCAAATGGCTGCCGAAGAGCACGGCAAAAAGATTGAAAATGATACCCAGAGTGAGAGTGATGGCAAATCCTTTGATGGGGCCGGTTCCGAAAAGGAAGAGGACAAGCGCCGTGATCAGAGTGGTTACCTGGGAATCGACAATAGTCCAAAAGGCTTTGTTGAAGCCGGCTTCAACACCGGATTTTGTCGATTTGCCGAGGGCAAATTCATCGCGCATACGTTCATAAATGAGAACATTAGCGTCAACCGCCATTCCGATAGAAAGGATGATACCGGCGATGCCCGGGAGGGTCAGGGTTGCACCCAGCATGGCTAGGCCGACAAAAAGCAGCAGCATGTTGAGGACCAGGGAAATATTGGCGATAACACCCGAGAGCCGATAGTAGATCATCATAAAAACGATGACCAGCAATGTGCCGAGCAGACCGGAAAAAAGTCCTTTGTTGATGGAATCCTGGCCCAGGCTGGCCCCAACGGTGAGGTTTTGGATGATGTCAACCGGGGCAGGCAAGGCACCGGCTCTCAGGACGATTGCCAGATCGGTTGCCTCTTCGTGGGAGAAACTCCCGGATATCTGGGCGCTGCCGCCGAGTATTTTCTCCCGGATAACCGGAGCTGAGCGGACAACATCATCGAGGACAATGGCGAGCCGCTTGCCTACGCTCTTTTCAGTGATATTCGCAAAGACTTTGCCTCCGCGCCCGGTAAGATCCAAACTGACATAGGGTTCATTGAAGGTGCCGCCGATACGAACTTGCGCATTTTTCACCATCTCACCGGTCATCAGTATCGGGTTATTCAGGAGAAGAGGCGTTTTGGAGACCCGTTTGGTCTGGTTGTCGATCACCTTTTCAAAATAAATTTCCGTTCCCCGAGGCAGTCTGGATTGGAGCGCCAGATTTAAGAGCTTCCGGCTCTCTCCTTCCTGCCACTGGCCGGCATTGATTGCCTCTGCAACCAATTGTGCCGGATTGATACCGGGGGTATCCGCTACCAGTTTGAATTCCAGCTGCGCGGTTTGCCCTATGAGATCAAGAGCCCGTTTGGGATCCTTGACTCCGGGTAACTGTACGACAATCTGATTTTCTCCCTGACGGAGTACGATCGGTTCGGCGACGCCAAATTGATCAATTCGATTTCTTATAATTTCAAGGGATTGATTAACGGCATTTTTCTTTATAAAATCAATTTCTTCCTTCTTGAGCTGGAGGGTGATACGGGGGAAGCTGCCGGGTTCAGCTTCCACCTGGCTTTGAAGATTGGAAAAATTTTCTTTAAGAATTTGCTGTACCGTATCTATGGCTCCGGTATTGGGCAGAGTGAAGAGGAGCTTTTTGGGATTACCGGAATCCATCCGCACGGCATTGATGTTCTTGTCGGCCAGCGCTGTTTTGAACTCGGTGGCGGAAAGGTCCAGTGAGTTTTCCGCCGCTTTTTCCATATCGACCTGCAGGACGATGTGCATGCCGCCCTGAAGATCAAGTCCCAGCTTAAGTCCTGCCGGCGCGAGGTACTTCTTCCACCAATCCGGAACGTCATGATACAACGAAGGGGTAAGGGCCATGCCAGAAAAGAGGAGAAGGAGAATCACAAGCCCGATTTTAAGCTTTATATTGGAATTCATTGGCAATGTACCTGTCGCTGGATGGGGAAAAGGTTTGTGGATATATGTTCGCGCAAAACGAATAGATTATACGTCGATACACTGCTTCGCGCAACGTTGGGAAGTCTTTTTATCGTAAATAGGGGCTGGAACAAGGGGCAAATCTTGATCTATTGGGGGAAAACATACTGTTTTTTAAACAAAAAAAATAGATTTTACGGTTAATAACGGCTGCCATGCACGCTGTGCCAAAAGCCTTGTCATTGTTGATCACTGAAGAAGATTTATAAGGCTTTGTTCATGCATGGGAAGAGGGCTCAATGGAGTTCGGTATCCATCTTATCAAGGGAAAATAGTATGTAAACAGTTTACGCTGACATCCTGTTCTGTTAAATTGCCGCCAACCTTAACAATAATTGGGCTGCCAAGTGCAGCCGGAGAGACTTTATGGCGCACGACAATCTTCCTCTTTTCATTCAGGCCCTGCTACAGGCTGACCGTTACGACCACCCCGTACCGGACCTTAAACTTTTGCAAACACATATTTCCTATGTGATTTTAGCAGGCGATTTTGTTTATAAATTTAAAAAACCCGTTAATTTCGGTTTTCTCGATTTTTCCGATTTGGAGAAACGACAATTCTATTGCCAGCAGGAACTGCTGCTCAATCGTAGGCTTTGCCCTGAAATTTATCTCGGCATCGTCGAGGTGACCCTTGATCCGGGTGGACAGTGGAGCTTGAACGGCAAGGGTGACATCGTTGAATACGGCGTTAAAATGAAAAGGATGCCGGAAGACCGGATGATGACCAATCTTATTACCTCCGGACATCTGTGCGAGAAAGACATCGACGGATTAGTTACGGTGCTGGCGGATTTCTATCAACGGGCCGATGGTGGTAGCGATATCCGTTGTTTCGGCACAGCCTCCGCCGTCGGTGTCAATGTTATCGAAAATTTTGAGCAAACACGAAGCTTTATCGGGCAGAATGCTTTAAGCGAAAAACAGTTTCAATTGATATCCCGTTATGCCCATGAATTTCTCAACCAGGAAAAACTTTTTCAGCAGCGTATCGACGAGGACCGTATTCGGGACTGCCATGGTGATCTCTATTCCGCCAACATCTGTTTGGCGGATAAGGTTTATATTTACGACTGTATCGAATTTAATCAGCGTTTCCGTTACTGTGATGTCGCAAGCGATGTTGCCTTTTTGGCCATGGACTTGGATTTTTATGGAATGAGTGATCTCGCTCGTCGGTTTATTGAGAACTTCTCAAGGGAAACCGCTGATCCTGGTTTAATGAAAATGCTGAATTTTTACAAATGTTATCGGGCTTATGTCCGTGGAAAGATAGGGCTTTTTACGGCAGGTGATCCGACTGTCTGTTCTGAAGTTAAAACCGCGAGCCTTGAAAATGCCGCCAAATATTTTGATTTGGCCCAGCGCTATGCAACAGAATGAGACCGCCTGCACTCTTCCCGGTGCAAAAAGAATTGTCGTCTTTTTCGGTATGACGGCTTCTGGGAAATCGACACTTGGCGAGGCGTGGGCCCGAGCATGTCGGGCCGTTTATTACAACACGGACCGGGTGCGTAAGGAGTTGGCGGGACTGGAGCCTACGGACCGATGTCCCGATCAGCTCGATAAAGGCATTTATTCCAACGCGTTTACTGAAAAGACCTACCAAGCCCTGCTTGATCGTGCCAGCCTAGATATTGCTAGGGGAAGCAGGATGGTTGTTTTAGATGGCTCATATAGCAGATTTCGAGATCGCGACCGAGTCAGGATTTTGGCAAAGGAAGTCAATGCGCGATGTCTTTTTATATTTTGTGTCTGCCCCGATGATGAGGTGCAGCGACGCCTTGCCCTTCGGACTCAGGATCCGACGGCTGTTTCCGATGGCCGCTGGGAAATTTATTTGAATCAGAAGAAAACTTTTGAGATGCCACTCTGCTCCGAAGAAAAGGAATGCCTTAAACTGAATACGGAACAAAGTGTCGAGGCGATACTGGCGGAACTTGCACAACACCCTCTGCTACGAGGGTGTATCCGACATTGAAAGGGTGTCGCATAGAATTTTTTTGTTCAACTCGTTGATCTTGCGTTACAAAAAGCAATCGGTGTGCAACCCTTTATTGAATGCATTATCGACTATCGACTATCGACTATCGGTCTAATTTTGCGCATTTTTTTCCGTGGATGGTATCATCGATGCCTTTTCTTCAGGTGGGACGCCTTCCTTTCTGTCAGCGGGAGCGGTTCTCATAAACTCCGGTAGCCACTTTATCATACCCCAACTAGGTGGATTTCCCGCCTGCAGTTGTTCCAGTAGATTTTTGGCTTGAGGTACCATGTCGGAATCAGGGTACATGGCCAGTAGATATTTGAGCCGATGTTTCGCTTCCTCGTATTGTTCGGTCCGAACATAAAAAACCGCGACAAGATACTCGTGGCTGACGAGAAATTCTCTGGCATTCTTAATCTTGATTTTGGCTTCTTTTGCATAAGGTGATTGAGGATAAGTATGCAGTAATCGGGTAAACGATTTGATAGCATCCCGTGGACCGGAAGTGTCCCGGTCAATACGATCAGTGCGGCTAAAGTCGCACATGCCTAACTGAAACATGACATAAGGTACGGCTTCGTTTGTAGGGTGTCGTTGCTCAAATGCTTTGTAAAGGACTTTTGCTTCGGCATATTGCTTATTGTAATAATGAGCATCGGCGGCTTTTAATTCGGCCAGCATTGCCTGGGCACTGAAAGGGTGTTCATCGAGAATGGTTTTGAAGGCCTTTATTGCCTCACCATAATTCCCGGTATTGTAGGCATCCATACCTTGGACAATCAACGTCTCCGGTGGCAATGATTTCGGATCTTCATCCTCGCCAAAGGATATTTTGCTGAACATCCCGTTAAAGGTTGAACAACCAGACAGCAGAGTTGCTGCGAGTATGAGGAAAATCAGAAGGAGACGTTTGTAACCAAAAGCTGATTGCTTGTGTTGAAACATGTTGGGTCCTCTATTCACTGCAGTTGAGAGGTTGATCCGGTGCCTGGTTGCCGAGATAATGCTCAACGGACAACTCGGCGACAGCTCCTTCTCCGGCGGCATTAATGATTTGTCGGGATCGCTTACTGCGGATATCTCCGGCGGCAAAGATGCCGGGCAGGGTGGTCGCCATTTCTTCGTCGGTTATGATGAATCCGGCTTTATCTGTTTGCAGTTGATCAAGCGGTAGGGTTTCGTTGTTGGGGGCGATTCCGATAAGTATAAAGATGCCGGTTACCTGCAGCAACGATTTGTTGCCGCTATGGTTTTTGAGCAGAAGTTCCTCAACACCGGTGTCCCCCCCTCTGATTTCTTTAATCTGAGTATCCCAGAGGAAGTCAATTTTTTTGTTGGAAAAGGCTTTTTCTTGGAGAATTTTTGTCGCCCGCAGTTCGCCTCGGCGATGAATGACCGTAACCTTCTTGACAAATTTAGTCAGATGCAGGGCCTCTTGAATGGCGGTATTACCGCCCCCGGCAATAGCAATTTCCTGGTTCCGGTAAAAAGGGCCGTCACAGGTGGCGCAATAGGAAACGCCGCGGCCTCTGAATTCGAATTCACCGGGGATGTCGAGCTTACGGGGCTTGGCCCCAGTGCAAAGAATAATGGTTTTCGCGGTGAGCATTGTGCCGTTATCCAGGGTAACCACCTTGATATCACCGACCAAATCCAGAGATTTGATAGTGGCGAATTTTTTTTCCAAACCAAAGCGGTCAGCATGGGCGGCCATTTTGTCCATCAGGTCGAACCCGGAAACGCCTTCTACAAATCCTGGATAATTATCGACCCAATCCGTTACCAATACCTGGCCGCCGGTGGCACCTTTTTCGATGAGTAAGGCCTTGAGGCGACCCCGAGCGGCATAAAGCCCCGCCGTTAATCCCGCTGGCCCGCCGCCGACGATAATCAGCTGGTACTGTGCCTGTTGCATGGTCGCCTTCGTCATAAAGAAGGCACGATTTTTTTGCCGCGAGCAAAAGAACCGTGCCGAATAAGAGGAACTTTCAGATGGCTTTCTTAATGAGAGTCTGAAGCTGTGATTTACCTACGGCTCCGGTTATCTGATCCACTACTTCCCCGCCTTTGAAGAGGATAAGGGTTGGAATTGCACGAATACCGAACTTTCCAGGTGTGGCAGGATTGTCGTCTACATTCATTTTGGCTATAACGACTTTGCCTTCAAATTCGGAGGCGAGTTCATCAATGACCGGACCGATCGCCTTGCAGGGGCCGCACCATGGTGCCCAGAAATCGACTAAGCAGGGAAGGGCGCTGCCTATAATTTTGGTATCGAATTCACTGTCAGATATGTGTATTACCATTTCGCTTGCCATCTTCCTTTCTCCTTTTGAATAGCCATCAAAAAAAATACCGGATAAAATTTTTTATGAATTCCCGATGGTTATGTAGTGGTTAGCTGAATTAGCGGTCATTCTACCTTGCGTGTCCAGCGGTGACAAGAAAAAATTGATATTTTTTGGGGAATTTGGCGGACTTCTCTGTCCGGTTTCCTTTTTGGTTTTGACATTCGAAAAAATACCATGCTATATGAGGGCTATTCATTGTTGAATCCGTAAAATATATAATTTTTTATTCTTTTTTCAGGAAGCCCCAGATGAAGACAGAGCAGTCAGCACATCTTTTTGCCAAAGCTAAAAAAATAATTCCCGGAGGCGTTAATTCGCCGGTCAGGGCTTGCAAATCAGTGGGCTGCGATCCGCTCTTTATAAAAAGGGCATCCGGTTGCATGGTTACTGATGTTGATGGGAATGAATTCATTGATTTTGTCGGATCCTGGGGGCCGATGATTTTAGGGCATGCCCATCCTGAAGTCGTGGAAGCGATACAGAAGGCTGCCCTCGACGGCACCAGCTTCGGCGCTCCTTCGCCTTTGGAAGTGGAATTGGCCGAAAGGGTATGTCAAGCTGTCCCTTCCCTCCAAAAGGTGCGGTTTGTCAGCTCCGGCACCGAGGCAACTATGAGTGCCATTCGAGTGGCTCGGGGGTATACCGGCCGAAAGGTGGTTGTGAAATTTGATGGCTGCTACCACGGTCATGCAGATTCTTTTTTGGTCAAGGCGGGTTCGGGGGTTATCACTTTGGGTATATCCGGGAGCCCCGGTGTTCCTGATAGTATTGTCCGAAACACTCTGTCCATTCCCTATAACAATGAAGCCATTCTCGAACAAACGTTACGCGACGAAACTCTCGATATCGCCTGCGTAATCGTTGAGCCTGTCGCCGGTAATATGGGGGTTGTCGTTCCGGACCTCCAATTTTTATTAAAGCTGAGGGCGTTAACCCACGAACTCGGGATCGTCCTGATTTTTGATGAGGTCATCACCGGATTTCGTCTGGCTTTGGGAGGCGCGCAGGAGCGTTTCGGCATAACGCCGGATATGACCTGTCTTGGCAAAATAATTGGGGGCGGTCTCCCTGTAGGGGCGTATGGCGGAAAACGTGAAATTATGGATATGGTGGCCCCTGATGGGCCGGTCTATCAGGCGGGAACACTGTCCGGCAATCCTTTGGCCATGGCCGCTGGAATCGCAATGCTCAGGATTGTCAACAGGCCGGGATTTTATACCGAATTGGAAGAGAAGAGCGCATGGTTTGCCGATGAGATGGAAAGGATTATTGCCGGAACTCCGATTCCGGTTGTCCTCAATCGTATCGGTTCCCTGATGACGTGTTTTTTCGCCTCGGGACCGGTTACTGATTTTGAATCAGCCATGCGGGCAGATGCCACACTCTATGGAAAATATTATCGGCAGATGCTGGCCGGTGGGATTTGGCTGGCGCCTTCGCAGTACGAAGCGCTTTTTATATCGGCCGCACATGACCGGTCTCATTTGGAAAAGGCTTTATCGATGACTGAATCATCATTCAAAAAATTGATGGTTTAATTAAAAAAAATATTGCGCTTGCCGGTTCCGCATGATACCTGTACCGTCGATATTGTGTCCCGGATTGTGGGGAAGGAGAACTGAATGTCTGAAGACCGTCGGGAAATGTTCAGGCAGTTGGCAACCTACAGCCATGTGGGTATGACCTTTGTCTTTTCCATCATCATAGGCTTTGGCATGGGATGGGCACTTGATAATAAAGTTTTTGCCGGTAAGACTACTCCTTACCTCACTTTTATTTTTTTGGGTTTTGGTATCCTGGCCGGATTTAAAAATCTTTGGGAGCTGACCAGGAAAATCAAGGATGAATAAAGAATATAAAGCCAGCAACGGCAATAGCGCTCAACCGGGGAGTACCTTGGTTCGACGGGTAATGATCGGGAGTCTTGTTTTATTGATTGTGCTGGTCGCCTGTAGCTGGTGCATCTATAGCTGGTCATTTGCTCAATCAGTTTTGCTCGGCGGGCTGTTGGTCAACTGTAGCTTTTGGTTGTTGCGGATGGACGCGCAACGGTTGATGCAACGGTTAGGGCAAACTGAGGGGAATGTGGCCTCCGGATTTGAGAAAACCCGGTTTTTTCTAAGATGTTATGCACGATTAGCTGTGCTAGGTTTACTTTTATTTGTGTTGGCCTCGCAGATGACGATCAATGTGATCGGCCTCATCTTGGGACTGACTACTGTTATGTTCAGTGTTGTAATTATCGGCTTGAGCACAGGGAAATGCTGGTTGCCGAGCAAAGCTTGAGGAGCGTGTAGGTTATGGAACATCCAATATTATTTATTTCATTGATTCTTGAAGCATTAGGATTGCCGGTACCTCATACCCCGGCTGGTCATACACTCCTTGAAAAGCTGTGCGAACCCTATATGACCTATACCTGGATGGTTATGGCTTTTCTTATTATTGTACCGAAGCTTACTATGGGTAAGATGGAAATGGTGCCGGGGAGTGGTCAAAATTTCTGGGAAGTTACCATTGGTGGCTTAATGGATTTTTTCACCGAGAATCTTGGGGAAAAGGGCGCTAAAATGTTGTTTCCCATGATGGCCACTTTTTTCTTGTATATTATTATTGCCAATATAATCGGCCTTATTCCGGGATTTATGTCGCCGACATCAAATCTGAATATCACCTTGGGTATGACGCTCATCGTCTGGGTCACCCATCATGTACTGGGGTTCAAATATCATGGACTCGGATATTATAAACATTTTATGGGACCAAGCAAAGTGTTGGCTCCGTTCATGTTTATATTGGAATTGATCAGTAACTTTGCTCGACTTATTTCCCTCTCAATGCGTCTTTTCGGAAACATCCTTGCCAAGGAAGTGCTGCTTGCCGTTCTCTTTATGCTAGCCGGAGCCTTTTTTGCCCCATTGCCCATTCTGTGTCTTGGCGTATTGGTTTCCGTAATTCAAGCGGTGGTTTTTGTCTTGCTCGCTCTCTTGTATTGTGCGGGAGCTATGGAACATGCTCATTAATCGGTTTTAGATTTCCGTTTAACGGAGAAGAAGGCCAACTTCATATAACTACTTAAGTACGGAGGAACACAACAATGGATAAACTAAGTCTTGCCCTGATTTGCATCGGTGCTGGTCTCAGTATTGGTCTGGCCGGGTTTGGCGCAGGCATTGGTATGGGTAACGGTCTGCGTGGCGCTTGCGAAGGCGTTGCTCGCAATCCTGAAGCAAAAGGGGCTATTACGACCACCATGATTCTTGGTATGGCTCTTTGTGAGTCCATCGCCATTTATGGTTTGGTTATTGCCTTCATCCTGCTGTATGCAAATCCCTTTAAGGCTGCGCTTGGTCTATAATTCAATTAGATCGTAAAAAAAAATGCCTCATAAAGGGCTGCGGCGGATGCCGTAGCCCTTTTTTGTTCCTACTCCTCATATGACCACTTGCGTTATCAATCCTCAAAGGTTCAAAGGGGAGCCTCAGCTCCCTTCTGTCGGAATCCTGGCCGTCAATCCCTCGGATACTTCCGGTTTTACCGATTTAGCGAAGCGGTATGGAATGGAGAAGCAGTTTCTTTTTAATGCCCAATTGTATCGCGGGAATTCTTTCTTCATCGCCGGACCAGCCGTTGGAGCACCCATGGCGGTCATGTGTCTGGAAAAAATTATAGCATTGGGGGCCACCCGAATTATACTGTACGGTTGGTGCGGATCTCTTGTCCCTATGCTGCGTATCAGTGATCTTTTTGTGCCTACACGCGTTGTAAGTGAGGAAGGTACCAGCAGGCATTACCCGCCTTCCGCTCTTTCGGCGGATGATTTTTTCCAGGCTGTTTTGGTAAATACTTTAACTGCCTGGGAATACCCGGTGAAGAGGGGGCCCATTTGGACCACTGATGCCGTGTATCGGGAAACGAAAGAGAAAATTCAGAGGTACGGATCTGAAGGAATCATGGCTGTAGATATGGAGTATGCCGCCCTTCGGGCGGTTGCTTCCTTCCGTTGTGTGAGTTTGGCAGCCGTTATGCTTGTTTCGGATGAGTTGTATCATCAAAAGTGGTCTTCCCGTATAGCTCATAAATCTTTTCGGGCGGATTCGAAGAATCTGATCGACAGACTCTGCGCCTTTATTCAGTCCGGTGAGGTTATACCAAAATGAAAACATTGTATTTGGTCAGTTTGGGGTGTCCTAAGAATCTTGTCGATTCCGAGGTAATGTTAGCAGGACTGGAAAGGGATGGGTATACGGTCGTGGATACACCTGAAGGGGCATCGCTTCTCCTCGTCAATACCTGTGGATTTATTCGCCCTGCGGTTGAAGAAGCGATCGACGAAATTTTCAGTCTTGCAGCTTATAAGGAAGAGGATCCGGCAAAACTGCTGGTGGTAACCGGTTGTATGGTGCAGCGCTATGGCCAGGATTTGTTAGCTGAATTGCCCGAGGTCGATCTTTTTATAGGGCTTGATGATTTTCCCCGTATCGCCCGGCTGATCAAAGAAATATCCACAGGTCGACAGCTGGTTTTGAATCCCGGTCCGGCCACGTATGTGATGGATAGCTCAGTACCGCGGTTGGTCTCCACCCCATTTTTTCGTTCTTATCTGAAGATCACCGAAGGCTGTGATAACCATTGCGCATACTGCATGATCCCCTCTATACGGGGACGGCTTCGGAGTCGAACCGTAGCCGATCTCGCTACCGAGGCAGTGTCCCTACAAAAAACAGGGGTTAAGGAACTCTCGTTGGTTGCACAGGATATCACGGCCTATGGCAGCGATTTAGGCAGTGATTTTAATCTGGTTCGCTTGCTTGAAATACTGACCACGAGTACCACTATTCCCTGGTTCCGTCTTTTGTATCTCTATCCATCCAGTGTCACTGATCAGCTTCTGCAGTTGATGGCGGCTCAACCTCGCATCCTTCCCTATCTCGATATTCCTTTTCAGCATGTGAGCGACCGGATTCTATCCGCCATGAATCGTCATTACGATCAAGCGCTTCTTGACGATCTGGTGGGGCGAATCAGGCGATATATCCCCGGTTGTGCCATCCGGACCACTCTGCTGATAGGTTTTCCTGGAGAAACGGAGCACGATGTGGCCCTATTGGTAGAGGCCTTGAAAACATGGCAACTTGATCATGTGGGAGTTTTTCAGTATCAGGACGAGGAAGGAAGTAGCGCCTCAACATTCTTACAAAAGGTTCCCGATGAAGAAAGTGCGGCTCGGTATCGGTGGGTCATGGAGACTCAGGCTGCAATCAGCGAAAGCTTGCAACAAAGATTTCTAGGCCGAGTGGAACCGGTGTTGGTTGAGGGTGTCAGTGGAGAGAGCGAACTGCTTTTGGAAGGGCGTAGCAGATTTCAGGCACCGGATATTGACGGTTGCGTGTATATAACCTCAGGTCAGGTTAACCCCGGCGATATCATATCTGTGCGAATCACCGAGGCTCATACCTATGATCTGGTTGGCGAAGTGGTCGAGGAGTCGAAAACCCGTTGAACGTGCGGCCAGGATAATCAATTACTTATTGCTGATTTTATTTACCTGTTCCCGCAGATCCTTACCAACTTTGAAGAAGGGCAGTTTTTTAGGTTTAACTTTTATTTTCTCGCCGGTTTTAGGGTTGCGACCGGTATACGATTCATATTCTTTGACGACAAAGCTACCAAATCCTCGTATTTCTATGGATTCACCCTTGGCTAGTGCGTCGCTCATCGTTTCAATGATCGTATTTGTTATCGAGGCGGCTTCTCGTATGGGAATGTTCATCGTTTCGGCCAAGGCTTCAATCAATTCGGATTTGTTCATTCTTATCTCTCCCTGCAAGATCCTCTACGGATTAACTGATAAACACCTGACTCTCCACCTGGAAATAGGCGAGGAATTTTGAAAAAATTACATACGGAATTGACTTCAGATAACTGTTGAAATTTAAGCAGGTATGTTTTTGATTGTAAAGGGAATTTTTCCGGAAAAAATTCTTTTTAGATCATCAGTGGTCAGAATTCGGTATTTTCCGACAGGAAGAGGACCCAACTTCAGATTACCGTAAGCCGTTCTTTTTAAATACAAGACGCGATGATTGATTTTTTGAAACATTTTCCGCACCTGTCTTTTCTTCCCTTCATGGATGATGATCTCTACCACGGTCTGATCCTTGCGTCGTTGGAGCACCCGGATTTTTGCCGGTCTGGTTCGTATGCCCTCGATTTCTATCCCCTGCTCCAGAAGGCTGAGTTTTTGGGGGGAGGGGGAGCCTAAGACTGTGGCCTCGTAAGTTTTGTTGATCTCGAACCGGGGATGAAGAATAAGGTTACCCAGTTCCCCGTCGTTGGTCATGAGCAATGCTCCCTCTGTTTCGAGGTCCAGACGACCGACGGGAAAAAGCCGCAGAGGGATTTGGGCGATAAGGTCGGAAACAACGGGTCGCCCCTGAGGGTCGGAAAGGGTGGTAACATATCCGGCGGGTTTGTTCAGGAGGATGTAGACCTTTTTTTCAAGATCGATCTGTTTGCCATCGCAAAAAATGGTATCCCGGGTTGGGTCAACCTTGAACCCCATTTCACTGATATACTGCCCATTTACTTGTATCCGTCCGTCACGTATCAGCTCTTCGGCTCGCCGTCTGGAGGCAATACCTGCCTTGGCAAGAATTTTCTGTAAACGTTCTTCCATATCTTTTGAAATAGGGTGCTCTAAAAGAAAATCTTGCGGTCTGCCGGCCATGGTAATATTTGAATTACCGCTACCACCATGTCCGTGGCAGGAGGGTCTCAATTTTTGCGTCAACCTGCTGTTTGGTTGTGGGATCAACCTCAAGGACATCCGTATACCAAGGCTTCATTCTGCAGTCAAAGACAATAGGGGGCTGTAGCCCCACATGAAAACGGCGTACAGCTTCTTCTCGGCCATGAATGTCGGCTGCCGGTTCAAACCGGGTGAAGAACGTCCAGAGGAATTCTTGGAGGGAACTGGTCGCCGCCTGGGTTGAATCGACCAGGAGGATAACGGGCCAGGTAGCTACTCCGGGGAACCGGGCTAATTGAGCTGCCAGATCAGGTGAGGCTTCGTAGTTGCTCCCCTCGACAACCAGAGTGCCGGGGAGATAAACGGTCGGCCGACGGCATTGTTCCGGCAGTGTCCCTGAAAACTCGCAGGGGAGCTCTCTGCATTTTTCCTGTCCCAGGCCCAGCATCATAGCCTTGGAGCCCTTATTGACCGAGGGTCCGGTATAATCAAGGGTGTCTTGAGAGACATTGGCGAAAACAAAAAGATCACGATCCCATTGTATACGTTCAAGGATATGCTGCCAAAGTCGGGGAAAGTGGGAGACGTCGATACTGCCATCGGTGATCAGGAGAAATTTGGTGAGTGAAAGCTGACCTTCGCCCAGGATACGAAGGCCGACTGCAAAGGCCTCCCGCGGATAGCGGTCTGCGACCCTGGCCGCAGCTAGACAATGAAACCCTGTTTCACCAAACGTTTTCAACTGAACGACTCCTTTCATCACCAAGGGGAAAAGCGGGGAAAGAAGGTCCTGGAGAAAATCACCTATGTAGTAATCTTCCTGTTTGGGGCGTCCGACAACTGTTGCTGGGTAGATGGCATTCTTGCGATGGTAGAGATGGGTGGTCTGGAACACCGGATAGTCATGTTGCAGCGAATTGTAGCCGTAATGGTCTCCAAAAGGTCCCTCGGGCCGCCTGATATGGGGTGCGACATTGCCTTTGATTGCAAATTCGGCTTCTGCAACCAGTTGATGTCCACCTCGGGGGTCCCCAACCATCTGTAATTTTTTCCCTTGCAGCAGCGAGGCAAGGATCAATTCAGGAATATTTTCGGGGAGAGGTGCAATCGCGGCCAGCATCAGGGCGGGAGGCCCACCTATGTAGAGCGTCAAAGGGAGCGGCTGGTCTTTCTCCTCGGCAACGAAATAATGAAAACCGCCTCCCTTATGAATTTGCCAGTGGATACCGGTGGTCGTATCGTCGTATCGCTGAATGCGGTACATGCCAAGATTATGCCCCATCCCCTCGGGGTGTTCGGTGTAGACGAGCGGTAGGGTGACAAAGGCCCCGCCATCCGACTGCCAGGAAGTCAGCATCGGCAGTTCGGTCAGGCGGGCAGGATGTTGGCAACAGTCGAGTATGGGGCCGGTTTTTACCTGCTTGAGTCCGACCTGGAGCCCTTGAGTTACCAGGGAACGGGCATTCCAGAGCGTAGTGAGCGACGGAGGCAGAGAGGTTTCCACCAAATCAACCAAGCCGCGAACAAAGTTAAGCGGACGTCGTCCAAAGGCCAATTCTAAACGGTGGTTGGAACCGAAAAGATTGGTGACCACTGGAAAGGTGGAACCTTTGACCTGGGTGAACAGAAGGGCCGGACCGCCTTTGGCGATAACCCTTCGATGTATTTCAGCAATTTCAAGATAGGGATCAACCGGGGAGTCGATGGTAAGAAGCTGGTTGTTTTTACGCAACAGCTCAAGGAAATCACGCAGGTTGACAAGTGAATGCATGGTTGTTTACAGCCGGGAAATGGTTATGGCAACCGCCGTTGTCGATCAGTCGTGATGATGTTCTTCACCGAGAAAGAGCGCGTGATACTCCTCACCGCTGAGGTGATTTTTCATAATCCCGGTCAACAGATCGATGACTTGATGCATCTCCGGTTCCGTCATACGGGGAATGAGTTCACGGGTGAGGCGGTCCGCACTGAAGTGTTGTAAAAAGGTGATGAGGGATTGCTCATCAGTGGTACGATTTATTCCAAAGAACATGATTGTTCCCCGTCTGAATAGAGACTAATCTGCAACGGTTTTCCACCGGATTTTGCGGTTGCGCGGTCCGTCGAATTCACAGAAAAAAATTCGTTGCCACGTTCCGAGTTGTAAACGTCCTTGGTGGATGAATACAGTCAGGGATGAACCGGTCAGGGTGGTCATCAGATGAGCAGGTGAATTGCCTTCTTCGTGAAGATACGGATAATCAGAGGGGACGATCCTGCCGAATCCGCCGAGAATATCCCGTCGGACATCCCGATCCGCCCCCTCGTTGATGGTGAGCCCTGCTGTGGTATGGGGATTGAATAAAAAACAAATTCCTTCCACAGTGCCACTGGCGCCCACCGCCTGCTGGACCTGTTCCGTCAGGTCAATCATTTCCAGTCGACCGGAACTGATGACGGATATTTCTCCCTGGGGCATGATTCCGTCTCTAGAGGTTAGTCTTTGGGTTATTGCTGCAACTCCCAAGTGCCATATTCGTTACGGCAGGCGGTGCTGTACGTCTTTTCCGGCTTGCCGTCGATAATGGCTTCAATCTCTGCCCGTCTGCATACCTGATCGGAGGAGGGGCTTTGATAGGCCGGTTGTGGCGTTACCGCATACTGGTTGCCGGTATCCGGGTTCACCCAAGAGGTTCGCTGGTTGGAGGTCCCTCTTTCATAGGTGTGATTGAGTTGCTCTCGATCGTATTTGTCCATTTCATTGCCGACAATATACCCGAGCATACTGCCTACAGCTGCGCCGATCAAGGTTGCTCCGGTGTTGTGACCGATCGCCTGCCCGATGAGGGCACCGGCTGCAGCACCACCCACGGCTCCGGTCTGCCCTCTGGTAGCGCAGGAGGAAAGCAAGAATAGAAAAAGTAGAGCGAATAGACTGAGATGCTTCATAATGTTTCTCCTTGTGAGGATGATGTGTGCCTGAGAGATTCCGGCAGTTCTTTGCTCGACTGTACTCCCAATTGTTTCAGAGCCTCGGCCCTGGCGATCAAATTGCCCTGACCTGAAGTTAATCGGTTTTTTGCCGTGTGCCAAGCCTGTTGCGTTTGATTAAGACGAAGCCCAATCTCCTCGAAGGCCTCAACAAAACCGACAAATTTATCATAAAGAGTCCCCGCCTGTTTGGCAATGATTAAACTATTGCGGTTTTGTTCATCCATGCGCCACAGATGGTGAATCGTTTTAAGAATTGCCAGCAGAGTTGAAGGGCTCGTCAGGATGATTTTTTTATGCATGGAACTGGTTAGAAGTTCAGGTTCCTGCTCCACTGCAAGCTGAAAAGCACTCTCAATGGGAATGAACAGGAGGACGAAATCAAGCGAACCGGCACTTGCAAGTTGGTGATACTCTTTACCGGCCAATGAGCCGATATGTTTTTTTATCGAATCAAGATGTTGTTTGATATATTGTTGTTTCAGGTCGGTACCTTGGGCATTATGGGCATCCATAAAGGCTTTGAGCGATACCTTGGCATCAATGATAACTGTTCGGTTTTCAGGAAGATATACCAACACATCGGGTTGATAGTTTTTCCCTTCAGGTGTTTTGAGACTTACCTGAACCGCGAATTCCTGACCGTTTCGTAGTCCGGAAGCTTCAAGGAGCTTTGTCAGAACCATTTCGCCCCAAAGTCCTTGGAGTTTGACTCTCCCACGAAGGGCACCGGTCAAATTGGCAGCATCACTGCTGACCTGCACATTAAGCTGTTTGAGATGCTCAATCTCTTTCATGATCGAAATTCGATCCCTCGAATCACGATCATACACATCTTCCACCTTTTTTTTGAACTCGTGAAGTTGATCGTGGAAAGGGCGGAGGAGCAGGGTCAGTGCCGATTCATGTTGTTTATTGAGGAGCTCGCCTTTTTCGCTGAGTATTTTTCCGGCCAGAAATTGGAAATCCTGTTCTATCTGCTTGCGGGCTTCACTTAAAAGTACCTCCCGTTCCTCCAACTGCTGCTGCATTGCATTGCAGGAGGTGTGCAGTGAGGCATTGTCGGCATCGATTGCCCGACATTCTCGAGCCAGTTCGTTGCGCTCCAAACGCAACCGATGAATCTCCGTATCAAAATGTCGGGATTCTTCCTGCAATCGTTCCAAACGGAGAGAGAGGGTCAGGCGTTGTCGTTGGGACCTGTTATGCGTAAAGAGAAAAAAAAGTAACGCAATGAAAATACCTGCCATGGCCCCCACTAAACAGGAGAGGGGCTGTAGTTGGCCGAGGGGAAAAATGGGGAGGTTCACAGATCTTGAGGAATGGAAATAGGCATCTTTCCGGGAGGTTAATTACGGCCGGATAAGCGCCGCAATTCCTCGAGTTCTTCCAGGAGATCCAGTACCAGAGCACAACCCGGCAAATTCACCCGGAGGTCATGCTGTAGCCTGACCGCCGTCTGAACTCTCTTGATTGCTACATAGGTGAATCGCCATTCTCGAGGGGAAAGCCCTTCGGGGTTGATGACGCCTTCCTCAATCATATCGTGGATGTTTTCAGCATTGACGCCGCAGAGCTTGCAGAGATCCGCAAGGGTACAACGGGTTTCTTCATTGAGGACAATGCCCTGAATATAGGTTCTTCGCTCGGTCATATCAGACCCCCATTTCGGAACGAGGGTTGATCGGTATTTCTTTTGCCATGGTTTCGTAAAGTTTGCGATGTGCTTCGGTTGTCGCCTCGGGTACAACAATCTGCAAGATCACAATCTGGTCTCCTTGATGACTGCCGGTTGACAACCCCTTGCCCTTCAGGCGGAGCTTCTTGCCCCCTTGGGATCCTTTTGGTATCTTTAATTGGACGTTGCCGCCAAGCGTGGGGATGGTGAGGGTCGCCCCCAATGCCGCTTCCCATGGGGCAATGGGCAGGACAAGGTGAATGTCCCGTTTTTCTGCATGAAAGAGTCGATCCTCTTGAAAGGCGATTTCCAGATACAGGTCGCCGGAGGCACTCCCACCGTATCCGGGCAAGCCTTGTCCTTCAAGGCGAATCCGTTGTCCTTCGATAATCCCTTTGGGTATGATAATATCCAGCCTGTGGGGGCGGGTACGGACATGACCATTGCCGTCGAGCTCAGGCCGGGACAGGGTGACACTTTGTTTTGCTCCATGGTAGGCATCTGCAAGGGTTATTATTATTTTAGCATGCTGATCCTCGCCTTTCATCCGGAAGGCATGGTGTTGTCTCCCCCCCGCCTGACCATGACCGAACAATGATTCAAAAAAGTCGCTGAATCCGGTGGAATCGCCTCCAGTGTACCCGGCACCCCGGAACTCAAAACCGGCATCCCAGTTGGGAGGAGGTTCAAAGTCCTGGCCATCGCGCCAATTTGCGCCGAATTTGTCGTAGGCCGACCTTTTTTCAGGGTCCTTCAATACCTCATAGGCTTCGCCGGCGTCTTTGAATTTGGCTTCAGCTCCATGTTCCTTGCTGACGTCAGGGTGGTATTTACGGGCAACCTTCCGATAGGCCTGTTTGATTTGATCCTGGGTGGCATCACGGGAGATCCCCAGTGTCTGATAATAATCTTTATATTCCATGGTCCTTTCCGGGAAGCTGTCAAAATGACATTTAATTTAGAATAGTAAGGATAGCATACTAAAAAGAAAAGGAAAAAATATAGTCTGTGCCCTTGTCATTGATGAGCGCACGAGGTTTCTTTTATGCTATACTGAATTTTATGGAAGAAAAGTTAAAGAATATTGTTCTTACCGGGTTTCGGGCAACGGGAAAATCTTGGATAGGAAGGTTGCTCGCAACAAGCCTCGGGTATACCTTTATTGACGCCGACACTCTGCTTTGTGCACGGCTGGGCGCACCCATTGCCGATATTGTCGCGAATCATGGTTGGGCCTTTTTTCGACATGCGGAGCGCCAGCTCCTTCTGGAGGTCCCGGACATGGAGCACGTGGTCCTGGCAACCGGCGGCGGGGCTATAGAACACCAAATAGAGTGGCAACAACTCCGGCGTTGCTGCTATGTCGTCTGGCTCGATGCTGAAATTGCGACCATCAGGCAACGGATGATGGGAGACCCCAAGTCCTTGGAGCAGCGCCCATCCTTGACCGGTACCTCGGCCTGTGATGAAATAGAGGAACTCCTGCGAAGGCGTACGCCGTTGTATTCAGCCGGATCGGATTTGCATCTAAAAACCGATGATAAGGAGCCGGCAACTTTGGTGGTAAACATTATCAAACAGATGCGGTCTCGTTCATGTAAGATGAATGGATCGTTGTACGTTGCAGAAAGCAATGAACAAGATCCGCACAGTGCTACAAGGAAAGAAAGGTGAAAGCCAAAGACAAGAGCAGAACGATTCGGTCCGTATGGATGGTTACCCGTGAATATGACGGATTGGCCGGTGCAGGCGGCGTCAAGGATGTTTGCCGCCAGCTTGCGGAAACGTTGGTGAATCATGGCCAATGTTCGGTTACGGTCATCCTTCCTCGCTACGGCTTCATGGATCCTGCTCATCTCGGTTTTTCGTTGGCTGAAGTGGGGCAGAGCAGCGGCCGTATCTGCGGGCGTCGATATGATTCTGTTTTTGAAGTTGATATGAGTTATGCCACCGAGGAACGTCGGGAATCAGTGGCAATCTGGCAAGCCGATTTTAACGGGGTCCTTGTTTTTCTGGTCGAAGCGGATCGCTTTGCAAGCAAACGCGGGGTATACACGTATACGGAGGAGGATGAAGAGGAAGTTGCCTGGCAACGCCGAGGAGGTGGGCATTTCGATTATTTCGCCATGAATATTCTTCTTCAGAAAGCGGCTTTGGATCTGATGATTCTCCTTGATGAACGACCCGATGTCATTCATTGTCAGGATGGGCATGCCGCAACCTTGCCGGCAATGATGCGAGAGAATTGCGGTTATCGGCAATACTTCATGCATACGGGTGCGGTGGTTACCGTGCACAATGCCGGATTAGGGTACCATCAGGAAGTTGCCGATCTTGATTTCGCTCGCGTTATTACTGGCCTGCCGAAGCGAGTAATCATGGCGGGAAGGCTCGGCGGCAGCTTTGATCCATTCATGGCAGCCTCCTATTATGCCGTGCTGAATACGGTCAGCGAAAATTATGGTCGTGAATTACAGCAGACCCCGGATGATGCGCGCACCGGCTGGCTCGGACATGCTCTCCTTGAGCACGGGGTGACTCTCGCCGGCATTACCAACGGTATCGATCCCGCAGCTTTTGATGCTACCCGGCCGGACCTTCTGGGACTGGCTGCCGGCTATGATATCCGCAAGGGAGAGATCGCGGGCAAGAAAAACTGCAAGGTTGCATTGCTCGAACAGATAACCGCAAAGGCACCTTGGGAGACCGTGAAACAGTTCGGTGTCTTGGCGGCGTCTCCGGAAAGACCACTTCTGACTTTTATCGGCCGTTTGACCGCACAAAAAGGGGTCGATATCCTTATTCAGGCTCTTCTTGAAATATTGCAGCAGGAGCCGTCAGCTCAAGTTCTCATCTTTGGTTCCGGCGCTCCGGAGTTTGAAAAGCAGGTGGAATCGTTGGCGACTTCCGGATTCGGCTATGGATCGGTCTGTTTTCTCAAAGGGTATGATTCTTCCCTGGCTCATAAAGTGTATGCTGCCGGTGATTTCTTTCTTATTCCCTCCCTATACGAACCCTGTGGTCTCACGGATTATATCGCCCAGTTGCTGGGAAATTTGCCGATTGTTCATAAGGTGGGCGGGCTAGTCAAGGTTCTTGACGGGCAAACCGGCTTTTCTTATAGCGATAATACATCCATGGCACTGGCTGCGGCCGTATCCCGGGCATTGGCAATTTATCACCAAGATCCCGACAGGATTCGGACCATGCAGAGGGCGGCGGTCGAACAGATTGATCGCTGCCATACCTGGAGAAAGGTGATGGATGTCTATCTTCTCCTCTATCAACAGGCACTGCAGATTCCCTGTCGGGGGCGATAGATGGATGCGTACGGGATGATAACGGGATCAGGAGTGATCGAGCGGACATGGTTCAACAGTCGAAGAGATCATTTTGTCCGACAGGTGTTCAATGACTTTTTTCTTCTGATACGTCGGTACCATAAACTTTACGGTATATATCTTGGTTGCTTTGTTCAGGAAAAATCGACAAGCGATTGTTTGCATCATCAGCGGGTAAATGCCGTTCAAGTTGAATTGCTACAACAGTTTTCCACAATGGTCGGCACGGAAAAGAAAAACGGTCTGCTCTGGCAATTGAAAGATTTGTGTCATCAGATCTGGCCGCGGGAGAAACAGGACCAGCATATTCACGGCGTTCTCGTCGATTGGCTGATCGGCTCTTTGTTTCATGAGGCCATGAAGCTTAAGGAAAACCTCTATCTGCTGAACAATTACGGATTATCGGCCCTTGCGATGAACAAACCGTGCGATCATAACGGTGTGCAATGCGGGCAGCTGCCGGCAATAGCCCATATGGTTGACTTCGGGGTCCTGATAAGTCGTATCGCCGGGGATGTTGCCTGTCAAATGGAACGGATGGGTTTTCTTTTTGGTCAGGTGAATTATCTTTTAAGATTGAGTTTGCCTGAATTGATGGGTAATTCTCTGATTTTCAGACTGTTTGCTGAGCAGGAAGAAATTGTTGAAGAACTTTGGGGGGAACCCTTGGAAGCGCTCTTTAACGATCTTTTCTTCGGTCAGGCAGCGGTTGGTTTTTGTAGGGCCGGTGCAAGTTATTTACGTGGGCAATGGTATCAACAGGCACTTGGAATGTACCAGAGGGCTCTCTTTTGTGATCATCAGTGCGATGAAGCCATTACCCGAGTTGCACACCTTAAAGCCATTCTCCGGAATAATCCGGAGGGGCTCAATGAATAAAGAACGGCACATAATTCGGAACTTTTTTTGAAAGGAGTAGAATGCTATGGCTATAAAAGTCGGTATTAATGGATTTGGTAGAATCGGCAGGAATATCTTTCGGGCGTTAAGCAAGGATACAGCTTTTGCCGATATCGAGATTGTCGGAATTAACGATCTCACCGATGTGAAGACCATTGCTCATCTGGTGAAATATGATTCAATCATGGGGGTTTCCGCGCAAAAAATTGAAGCAGGGGAGAACAGTATCATTGTGGATGGAAAGTGTATCCCGATAACCAGCCATCGCAAGCCGGGTGAAATCCCTTGGGCAAGTCTCGGTGCAGAATATGTTCTTGAATGTACTGGACTTTTTTGTGATATGGAGTCAGCAAAGAGCCACATAGATGCCGGGGCGGCAAAGGTTATTATCTCGGCACCGGCAAAGGGCGAGGTGAAAACCATTGTCATGGGAGTTAATGAAGACGAGTACGACCCGACCGAACATCATGTGGTTTCAAATGCTTCCTGCACCACGAATTGTCTCGCTCCGGTTGCGCGGGTTATTTTGGACAATTTTGGGATCAAACGAGGGTTGATGACAACCGTGCATGCCTACACAGGGGATCAGCGCCTCCTGGATTTTCCTCATTCCGATCTTCGCCGTGCTCGCGCCGCCGGGTTGTCCATGGTGCCGACCAAAACCGGTGCAGCGGCAGCTGTTGCGTTGGTCATCCCGGAATTGAAGAATAAGTTTGAGGGGCTTGCTGTCCGGGTCCCGACTCCTGATGTTTCCCTGGTGGATGTTGTCATCGAGGTAGAACGGGAGACCACGGTTGTCGAGGTTAACAAGGCCCTTGCCGCGGCCGCCAACCGCTATCTGGGGTATTCCGAAGAACCTCTGGTGTCGATTGATTTTCAGGGAGATCCCCATTCTTCAATCGTCGATGGCCTCTGCACCAAGGTGTTGGGAACGTCTGTCAAGATTATGAGTTGGTACGATAATGAATGGGGTTATTCCAACCGGATGCTGGATTTGGTGATGTACATGGAGGCCAGCAAACTTTTGTAATTCGAGCAGTTGTGAAGGCGCCAAGGCAATAGGGGCGCTTTATCCGGTCTTCTTCCCGTAGTTGATTTTCCTTCAACAAGGAATTGCAAATCAAGGCCGGAGGGTGATCGGAGAACACAATAAAAAGGGTTTAGAGAATTTCTCTAAACCCTTAATTTTTTGGTGCGCCAGGCAGGATTCGAACCTGCGTGTAAGCTGTCACGTATTCATAGAAACTTTTTTATGCAAAGATAGAAAACTATCCCCTCAATTTTAGCAAAAAGTTGCGTTCTCTTCCGCCTCGTTTGCCATGGAATCAGAGGTTACCGTTCCTCACTGCTTGTCCCCGATAGCCATCCCCCGCCTGTCCTTTCAGTCCAGATCCCCTTTCGTCTCTATTCCAATTTATATGGTCATTTTTCCAATAGTTTCAATTTAGTTGACCTTCTCAATTATTTGTATTCTTCTCAAGGGTGGCCGAACCGGAAGGTAACGGGCAAAGTATATTGGAAGTATCTCGACTCAGCTCGAAAAAAACGTGGAGCGTCCTCCAATATTCCAGATATGACTATGAACCTTCCTGTCTCCATGTAGAATTTCTTGATTTGCCGGTGGTGGACGTATTCACGACCAATTACGATACATAGCTAAAGCGAACCAGCGAAAAATCTAATATCGATGACAAATTCGGTCAGAGCGGATTAGTTGTCAGTGAAAAGATTTCATAAAAGAACCTCCAGTGTTAGCAACAGGAGATAAAAAGTGACTGAATTTGCAAAGATTGCGCCTCATCTTCTCATTACGGGCGGTATTCTTAGCGCGTTAGTTTTATCCTTTTTTGTATTCTTTTTCCTTCCTGGAATATTTCTTTCTTGGAGATTACGAAAAATTATCAAAGGAATTAAATCGTTTGGGGGCCACGCGTCACCAGAAGATTTTAAGGAGCTTTTTTCAAAAGATAGGCGAATTGCGCACCTCTGGTCAGAATACCAAGAATCTCTACATGAGCAATATGAAGAACAAGACGGCCAGTTGAAAGTCATCGCAGTTCGGTCGACCATAACGGCAGACACCTTTTTCAATGCCCAATTTATTGTAGAAGGTCGACTTCACACCGAGTTTTTCAAACATCTCCCCGGTATCTTGACAGGCCTGGGTATTATCGGTACGTTTTCGGGACTGATCGAAGGACTTCGTCACTTTCAAGTGAGTGAGAATCCCTTAACTGTACGTGTCAGTCTCGAGTCGCTGATGCACGCAGTTGGTGAGGCATTCTTGGTCTCTGCCTCCGCTATTGCGGCCGCCATGTTCTCGACCTTCCTCGAAAAATTTCTTTTGGCCTCGCTCTACCAGAAAACAGAAGCAATTGCGCAAGGTATTGATGCTTGCTTTGAAGGAGGCGCCGGAGAGGAATATCTTGCCCGACTCGTCTCTGCGTCTGAGGCATCCGCCAGCCAGTCAAAAATTCTCAAGGACGCCTTGGTTACAGAGCTCGGCAATCTTTTGCGCGAGCTCACTACCTCACAGCTCTCATCTGGTCAGCAACTACACGCGCAACTTGCTCAACGAATCGAGGATTCAGCAAATAGGCAAGTTGTGGCGGCACGAGAAGACAATCAGGTGCTTGGTGATGTTATAGCCAACAGTATTGAAAAAAGCTTGAAAGCTCCGCTCGATAAAATTGCCGGCTCAGTTGAAACTGCATCAGGGGATCAAAGTTCGACTGCCGTCAAGATGCTCAACGATGTTATGGTCAGTTTCAGTCAACGATTGAATGACCTCTTTGGTGGGCAAATCAATGGCATTAACGAATTGAACAATCAAACAGCGCAAAATATGCAATCAGCAGTGGCCGCTCTCAATACCCTCGTAGGAAAAATTGAGGAAAGCGGCAAGAAGACTACTGACGATATGGCAGCGCAAATGGCCGCTTCCATCAAGGCAATGGAGGAGCGACAAACCAGCATCAATAGCCAAACCCAAGAGTTTGTAGACCAGATTCGGCAACTGCTGCAGTCCACACAGGCGGATACCCAACAGAAATTTCAAGTAACCCTCGATGCAATCGGTCAGCAAATGGCCAATATAATGAGTGAATTGCAAGAATCTCAGGCCAAGGTTTTTGAAGACAATCGAACTCGAGAAGATTCCATGACGGAACGTGCGTCCAATACTGTCTCGGCGATGACTGGCAGTGTTGAGTCCGCGATAAAGGAAATTTCACTCGCCTCTCAAACCATGGCCCAGAGTGTTTCGACACTCACCGCAGCTACCGCTGCCACTGTGGATAAAATGAGTACAGGAGCAAGCCGACTGGATACTGCAGCCATCAACTTCGCATCCGCCGGGGATCGGGTTACAGAGGCCTTGGATCAAGCTGCGAGGATCAGTAACAAGTTTACCGAACTATCTGGTGCTTTAACTGCAGGCGCGGGCGCTCTTCATGACGCACTTCGCGACTACAAGGCACAACGAGAAGCGACAGCCAGCCTGCTTGTTAATGTCCGCACAACAATTGAGCTGGCCGGGAAGGAAGCCAGTCTCACGGGCGAGGTACTCCAAAAAATCGAAAATTCAGCAAATAAACTCAGCCAAGCTCAGCAGGCTGCCGACGAATATCTCGATGGCATCAGTGAAGTCTTGGCGGAATCAAGTTCCTCCTTTCAAAGAGAAGTCGTTTCAACCTTGGGGAAAGTTAACTATGCTTTCCAAGAAAAATTGAGTAGCGCTGTTGGGCTATTATCGACGGCCGTACAGGAATTGGAAGTGACCCTCGGCAGCCTTGCCCCGAGGAAATAAGAGATGTTCGGGCCACGATCTATCGTAAAACGAGGTAATCGCGACGAAGCGGAAAAACCCTTTTGGATTTCGTTTGCCGACATGATGACCGCCCTCATGGTCCTTTTTTTGGTTGTCATGGGTGTCGCTTTACTCGCTGTAACTAAAACAGTGAGCGATCAGGAGACGAAGCAGGAGCGGCATCGAAAGGACATCGAAAAAATAATGGCGCGTTTTGAGGAGGCAGCCAAGCAATACGAGGGCATTAAGGTCGATAAGCTTCGTTATGTCATCGATTTCGGGGCACAGGCGGAATTTGCCTTTGGCGATTGGCGATTAAATACGAAACAAGAAGAAGCTATCAGGAAGTTTGTGCCGGAAATTCTCACCCGCGCCAACGATGATCTGGGACGGAGCATTTTAAAACGCATAGTTGTTGAAGGCTATACGGACAGAACTGGTACCTACTTGATGAATCTGAATTTGAGTCTACTTCGAAGTCAGAAAGTATTGTGTGCAATGTTTGCGGCAAAGGGACCAAGCCTACTCAATGACGTCCAGAAGGAGCAGGTTCGTGAACTGTTTTTTGTCGGAGGCTACTCATTTAATGCGGCCAAAGCTACCCCTGAAGAAAGTCGTCGAGTGGAGATGCGATTGGAGTTCCTTGGTATCGATGAACAACGAGCTGTTCCCCCACCCGGAGCGGTAGAATTTGGAGAATGTGTTCTGCGATGAATGAACTCAACAAGCTCTCCGAATGGCTACGGGCAAGTCTTGTCACTGCAGATATTAACAAGTTCACATCTGTTGAAAAGCTCGATTCCGTTATCAAATCTCTGGAGAAACACAATAGGGCTGGAAGCGGCGCAAGCGTCCCGGGAGACCTGCTGTTTGCAGCTATACGAAAATTTTGGGAAAAACCAAAGTTTGAAACACTCAAGGACGCGCGCCTTGTTTCGTTTGGGCTCTGTGTACCAAGTAGCTCTTCCGGACCTTCCATAATGGAAGATCGGCGGCGATTTCTGGCTGTCCTGGACGACAACACAGGCGTTGGTCAGTGGGGGGATGAACCCCGTTGGTACCGCCGATGTTACCAAGGCCTCATGCGCAGCTATTTTGCCTATGATGCAAAAGTGAAGCAGGCGCCCGATGTCGGCAAAAAGAACTGGAGTGATTTGCAGGATTACCTGCATGAACATATTCACAACATAGTCGATCAGAAAACCAACCCGGATTGGGTCACGCTCGCAGTTGAAAATCAGCAACTGTTTGGCGACGCCCCGTGTAGCCCCTATGCTGCCGATGTCTTATCCGGCAACATGAGCACGGTAGATCACATCTGCGAAAATTTGGGAATCCTGAAGTCCTCCTGGTTTCACCGGGAGTTGGTCCTTTCTCAGGTACAACAGGCCACACAGCTCAATCATGAACGTTTTAGAGAATTGATACCCCGCCTGCTGAAATTGCTCTCAGAGAATCTGGTGTTGCGCGATAGAGGTCTCATTCTTTTGCTGGATAAATATGCCTCGGCAGCGCATCTAGGTGTGAATGAACCTCTCAGAAACGCCTCGGTGGAATGGTGGGGCAACCCATGGCTCCCGTCTAACGAAACACGCTGGGGCGGTGTGGCGCAAGCAACGAGGCAAATGGTGTCCGAGTGGCTTAAACGAGAGTTTGTCGAAGCCTTTTTTGCCAAACTTGCCCAGGATGGAATAGGCGACCGGCGACGAGCAAATTTTTGGCTACGGTATGTAAAGTCGATGGGTAACATCCAGTTTGCCTTAGGTGCGACAGCGCTCACCTCCCGAGATCGCGATCTCGAAGTGTTGCGAAAGAAGATGTACGGCCTTTACACCGAACTTAAGACACCGGACAGCTCAAACAATGCATTTATCATGACTCTTGGGAACTTGGTTGCTGTCGAGTTTGGAGGTAAAGGGAATGCCTTTTACGGGTATGACACACGAGGGACGTTACCCTTCAACGCTTCCCTTCCAGTAGAAATAAAAGTTAATGCACTTAACTCCCTGAAACACAGTTCTCACATCTTGAAAATGGCCCACAAAGATGGTGTTAATGGTTTTGAAAAGTGGGAGGATATGTTTGCGGATAGACTTGAAACTCATTTTGGTATTTTCCCTGATTCTTTAATCCGGTTTCATGAGCGCTCTACCATAACACGTAAATCTTCAACGCAATTTAACTCTGTACCGGAGTTCAGTCGTGCAGCTCTTCATTCCTTTGCGAATCTGTATAGCTTGAAGGTAGATGATTTAAGCCAAAAGAACGGCAACCTGTGGGTTCGAATTGGTGACACCAATGCGCAGGTTACCAAGGTTCTCAAGGCTTGGGGGTTTAACTACAAGTCAGGTAAAGGCTGGTGGCGATAAACAAAATGGCTTTCTCATTCTTAAAAAAATTCAAAACTGCCTCATCACAGGCCTGGCGGCACCAATTAAAGGCGCAAGGCATTATCCTTAATCAGGCCCAAGATGGCACCCCGCTGACCAATGAATTACTTCCAGCCTACTTGGCCCAACTCATTGACGATGGATTTGCACAACAATGCCTAGACGGAGAAGTCATCCTCTCTTGGGACGCATTCTATCAAGCTCTTCGGAGTCCCGGCTATGATGAACTCTTCAATGTTTTGGAACTGCCTCCCTTTACCTCCCGCAAACCGGCTTTACAGAGCAGAAACTCACTGACCGACCCTGATTTCTCTATTGTGGTAGCCGATTGGCACACAGAACGTCAAAGGAAAAAAGCGGTTAAAGTCACCGGTGCCATGCTTGTCTACAATGATCAAGCAGAGCTCATGCGACCTGAGCAGTGGGAACTGTTCTCCGAGATCCTTACTTTTGCCAAACGGCAGCCAGAACAGCACGATGAAAATACGCACCGCGTAGCCTGGGGACGAATACGAATCTTGGCCCTAAAGGCGGAGGCAAAGCTTGACGACTTCCTCCGCCGGTCAGTTGTCCTTACACCGGAACGACTTGACATCGAGCTGAGAAAATCTGCCCCCATTGCCGAAGACAGCGTCATTGAAATTGAGCCGAAGTTTGCAGGGGCTCCGGGCGATTGGCTTGAACGGTTTGACAATGCACAAGAGGTGTTGGACCGTTACGATATCGTCACCCCAGAAGGCATCGTACAGGTTCTCATCACGCCTCAAGTGAAAAGGGTTTTGAAGGAGATTAAACGCCTGCCGCTACGCCGTGTTGCCGGTTCGCGCGCCCAGGCCTTCATTCTCAACCCCTATGCCGCACTCGGTCCTGACGCCAAGGACGTCATTGATGAGGAGCAATTCGAAAACTCCCGAGAGCAGGCTGGGCTCCAGTATGAGCGCTTCGTGCCGCAAATAGAGCGTGATGCAACCGGTTCTCCTGTTCACGTTGGTCTACTGATTGAAACTGTAGGTGCGGCTGGTCTCACCCTGTCCGAAACCCAATGGCTCACCGATGAAGATTTGGAAAAATTTGTTGCACGGCTGGAATCATCGTTGAGTAAGGGCTTCCAGCTGATGGGCTGGAATGGCTATGACCTTGAGTTGCAAGGTGAAAGCCAAGGTTACCTTGATGAACTACGTACTGCACTGGAACAGCGGCGAAAGCCTGCTTCCCTTGTGTCCTATGCTCAGGTGCATGATTTAAGCGGTTATTCATCGCGCATTGAAGGGATTGGTATAGAAAAGCCCTATTATTCCCCCTACATTGGCAAAAAAAAGGACGATGTAGGGTGGTTCCCCGATAATGTCCTGCCGTTTATCGCCTACACTCCGGAAGGCTCCACGGAGCCTGTCGCCGTACCAGCCACCCAAACTGCACGAGAGCAACTTAGAGAGGCCTTGGCAAAGGCCGAATCTTCAGGGCAAGAGAAATTACACGTCTCCTGGCTGCCAAAACCAATGTCGGTTAGTGAAGCCAAGGATATCGAGCACGTCTTTGATGAGGTATTGCAAGGAGTCAATCACGGAACCTTTGATCCGGGGAAAAGGACAACAACGCCTCAAGAACAGGAGAAGCTCGGCAAGAAAAAAACACTCATCCTTCGCGCAAACATTGAGGCTATTGACTATGAGGAACAGAGGCGAGAGGCCTTGCTCGCCCATCCCAACGAACCGGCCCCCCTGACGGGATTGAACCCTGATTTTTCTCTGCTACCACATCAATGTCTTGGCCTAGCCTGGCTGCAGCACCTGTATCGCTCACAAACTAAACACCAGGTGCGGGGTGCCGTCTTGGCGGATGACATGGGCCTTGGAAAAACCTTCCAACTCCTGGCATTCATGGCTTGGCTGGTTGAGGAGAATCCCAACATAGAGCCGATGTTGATCGTTGCACCGGTATCATTGCTGGAAAACTGGAAGGAGGAGGTCGAAAAATTCATCCGTCCCAGCCTACTGCCCCTGCTCATGGCCTATGGTGATACCCTGGCACCGTTACGTGTCCCACGAGAGGCCATCGACGTCCGTCTGCGCGCCGAGGACGGATTGGTCCGATTTCTCAAGCCAGGTTGGGTGGGCAATGCAAAGCTTGTCCTCACAACCTACGAGACCCTGCGGGATTTAGAGTTTTCGTTTGCCGCCGAGCGCTGGTCCGTAATGGTTTGCGACGAGGCGCAACGCATTAAAAATCCAGCGGCAATGGTCAGTCGGTCGGCCAAGAAACAAAATGTCGGTTTCAAGGTGGCTTGCACTGGTACACCGGTGGAGAACACCCTGGCTGATCTGTGGTGTCTATTTGATTTTATTCAACCCGGACTTCTTGGGGCACTGAATGATTTTGGCCAGCGCTATCGAAAACCTATTGAGGCACGGAATGACGAAGAACGGGCGCGGATTGAGGAGCTTCGCACCCGTATTTCGCCGCAGATTCTGCGCCGTACCAAGGGAGAGGTTGCCAAGGATCTGCCTGAGAAAATTATTGTGGACAGTTGTAGAACGCTTCCCCTTTCGACCGCTCAGAGAAACCTCTACGCGATGGCGATTAATGACTTCAAGAAACGCAATGATCCTAGCGTCTCTGTGCCGTTTAAAAACCACTTGGGCCTGCTTCAGTATCTTCGTTTACTCTGCACGGATCCACAAAGATATGGGTTGACAGCCTTTAAACCGGAGCCCCTTCAAGCATATCGAGAGAAGGCTCCCAAATTGGATTGGCTCCTCGACAAGCTCAAACAGATTCGAGCTGACAAGGAGAAGGCAATCATTTTTTGTGAGTTCCGCAATATTCAGCGCTTGCTGCAATATTACATTGAGCAAGAGCTTAAGATTCGCCCCGACATCATCAACGGAGCCACAAGTGCTGCCTCGGGTCATGCTGCGAGCAGGCAAAAGCGGATTAAGGCTTTCCAGAAACATCCTGGATTCATGGCCATCATCCTTTCCCCGCTTGCTGTGGGTTTTGGAGTTAACATTCAGGCGGCAAATCATGTTATTCATTACACCCGTACCTGGAATCCGGCCAAAGAGGACCAGGCAACAGACCGAGCCTACCGCATAGGCCAGAAGAAGCCAGTCTATGTGTACTACCCGGTTGTCACTGCAGACGACTTCTCCACCTTCGATGTCAAACTTGACCAGTTGTTAAACAAAAAGCGTGAGCTGGCAGCCGATATGCTCAATGGATCAGGCGACCTTGCTCCTGGAGATTTTGAAATCGCTGATGTTATTCCCCGCGGCAACCTGGAAGACATTCAGGAAAATATCGATCTGGAACTTGCCCTGCATATGGAGTGGCGTCATTTTGAAGGCCTGGCTGCGACCTTATGGAACAAACAAGGCTACGAACTCTCTTACTGCACGCCCAGCAGCAATGACCACGGCGTGGATGTGGTCGCCATTGCTGGAGATCAAGGGGTTCTTATTCAGACCAAAACGTCCAGTAATGACGGTGCAAGGCTTGGCTGGGAAACGGTCAAGGATGTAGTGGGTGGAGAGGCCTTTTATTGTCGGCGCCATCCGAACGTGGTTTTTCGAAAAATTGGCCTCACAAACCAGTTTTTCAACTCCCAGGCCTGTGAACAGGCAGAACTTAACAATGTGGAATTGATTGATCAGGCTGGCCTGGATTCATTGATTCAACAGTACCCTGTCACCATGCTTGAGCTTGAACGATTGTTGTATGCGGACTGGAACGCAGAAAGCTGACGGTGGCAGGTTATGGGCAATGTTTTAAGTCAATATTCCTCTGAACTATGTTGACTCAGCAAATGTCCGGTAAAAGTTTGCATGTATGTTTTCAGGGATTCCTTGCCCCCAGCAAAGCGTACAAAATTCTAACCGGACAACCTACTCTGGCTTGCAGTGCTAATTGCCAACGCAGGCAAGGCATTGATTCGGCTTAAGCTATGTTTTTATGGCACAGTGATATCGAGGCGTTTACGGGAGTGTCTTGAACGATAATGAGGAAACAATAATTACGGAGAAAGAGATGGACAGGTATATGCAAGAAGCGTTTGAAGAGGCGGCTGCCGGCTTAGCTGAAGGTGGCATCCCGATCGGAGCGATAATGGAAAAAGGGGACTAATGGAAAAAGGACAGGAAAAAGGGGACAGAACTATTTTAATTCTTAGATTTGCAAAACTTCATACATCTCTGAAGTATGTTGACTCAGCAATGTCTGGAAAAAGTTCGCATGAATGTTTTCAGGGATTCCTTGCCCCCAGCAAAGCGTACAAAATCCTAACCGGATAACCTACTCTGGCTTACAGTGTTAATTGACAACGCAGGCAAGGCATTGATTCTGCTTAAGCTATGTTTTTTTGGCGACAGAGATACCGAGGCCTTTACGGGAGTGTCTTGAACGATAATGAGGAAACAATAATTACGGAGAAAGAGATGGACAGGTACATGCAAGAAGCGTTTGAAGAGGCGGCTGCCGGCTTAGCTGAAGGTGGCATCCCGATCGGAGCGATAATAGTCCATAACAATCACATTATCGGTCGTGGGCACAATCGACGTGTGCAAAAGGGGAGCTCCATTCTGCATGGAGAGATGGACGCCCTGGAAAATGCAGGTCGCCTGCCCTCCAAAGTCTACAGAGAATCAGGGAATAATTAGGGAGCATTAGGAGTTTGTCCCAACCGCTAAAGTTGTGTTCTGGCCCTTGGCCACGTAACGCTTGAAAGCAGCATCGAGGGTTCCATTTACGAGGGCACATCTCAGGGCGAGCATGCCATTGCCGTTTTCTTTCAGCCACCAG
Source organism: uncultured Desulfobulbus sp. (assembly GCA_963666685.2). Taxonomy (GTDB): domain Bacteria; phylum Desulfobacterota; class Desulfobulbia; order Desulfobulbales; family Desulfobulbaceae; genus Desulfobulbus. The sequence goes on along the minus strand of CAXXHZ010000003.1, from coordinate 2,599,671 downwards.
GCACCGCTTCGTTTGAGCCGGACATGGCAGATAAATTTGTTGGCGGACTCAATGCCGCCGCTGCCGATAGGATATCCGCCTGCCCGATTGTGTTTGTAGTCGATTCGGTGGGCATTGTTCTGCAGATACCCAATCAGTTTGCGGATCTGTTCCTTGACATCGTTATTCCGCGGTTTCATCCGTTTGAGCCCACCCAGGACATGCCCTGTTTCTCCGTAATAGAGTCGGGTCATGGTTGCTTCCACCCATTGAAGCCCTTTGACGGGATCATCGGCATACTGCGCCGTGGCCAGGGCATGGATATACTCGGAGCAGTGGAATTAGGGGACAGACCACCTTTTCAAGGCAAGAAAACGTGGTCTGTCCCCTAATTCCCCGCCGGGATCTGTGCAGGGGACGCTGGGTAACCGGCGTTCCTACTGCGACGGCAAAACAAGAAATGAATTTGGTATATGAAAAAATGATGATTCTTGCGATCACCTTTTTTACTCAGTTAAGGTATATTCGATAAACGAGATAAAAATATGGTTGGGGTAATTCAACAATGCGGTGATCCTGAGCCCGATGATCCTTGCGGGCGTATACGTGCAAAAATTAGAAAACTTGTCTTCCAAACTAAGGATGAGTGCGGTGTTCGTGGTCTCAAAGAGCGCATTATGGATCAAATTTATGGAAAAAACGGACCTGGCACACCGGAATGGACTGGTCATGACATCGCTATAACACAAATAAAAAACCAAATTAAAAAACTTATGGATGACTTTAAAGACAACAATTGTTTCGGGGGAACACCGGTTGGACAAGACGCGAAAGCATGGATAGAGCGGCCCAATCCAACGCCTGATGAGTGGAAAGGCCAAGCAGCTAATTTCACCTCAACCGCCAATCAATCGCTTATAGACTGGGCTTACTGGGAGAAAGTTACTGGGCTTTCAGGCATTGCTTTAGCCCTCTATCTTCTTGTTTCTGAAGGTTCCAGGCTTTTTCCGCCACGCAATTTGGTACCCGTGCCATGAAACGATCACCTGCCTACTGGATTTGGTTGTTAGCGGACGTTTCTCTGGAAAGAGCGACTTCACTGCTTCCCTTAATCGGCTTTCCCGCTTTAGATCATGCCGCTGTGAGACGGAGCATTGACCTTGCAGGCGCGAGTTTAAAACCCGGTGCCGATTTAAATAAATTGGAAGAAATAATATCTGCTGGGCTGCGTAGCGAATTGGGCGGCTCTGGCAAGCTGGTCGAAACTTGGCTACAGTCATTTCCTTTTACCGATCAATCTTCACGCCCCGACTTGTTCTATTGGGATTCGCACTTTCAAGATTTATTAGGTGATGAAGCGGCCGTAAAACCCGAGGCTATGGATACACGGATGTGGAAAGCCCTGCTTGCTGCTTATCAAGGAATAATACCGAATTCATCCGAGCCTTGGGCTGATGCTTTTGCAAAAGCTGCTAACGTGATTCTAAACCAAAGAATGATAAGAGCCACACTAAAGAATGTCCGGGCCACACCGCTAACACCACATGATCTTGAGATTTATATGCGTTTTGGCTGGAATGACTATGGGGTTAACCAGGGGCTTTCCAGCTTAGAAATTGGGGCGCGATTATCTACGGCAAAGTTTTTCTGGCTGGCGGTGGCTCAATATGTACCAGCAGAGGCATTAGAATCGCTTGCCTACAAACACGATTTGGCATTGTGGGAAATTGCTGCAAATCCTTCTGAATTTTTAAAAGATGCTGAACGATATGGAGTGACACCTGAACAAATGGCGGCAGATATATTTCCAAAAATAGAATTGCCGCCAAAGCTTAACTGTTTACTTGAGGATTAGCTTATGTTGCGGATAACAAAAGACCAAATGATTGCTATGGAGCGGCATCAGCTTTTAAAATTGAAAAACGAAATATTAAAATCTCTTCGCGCCAAGTTCCCAACACAAACAAGATTGGATGAAAATGGGCTCGAAGAATTTATACGGTGTGCGATGGATGCCGCGCGAGCAACTTGGATTGATGATGCAAATCAGATACAGCGTTTTGTTGACGCACTATTTATTTTGGAATATATTTTAAAAGACGCAATAAAACTCCAGTATTTTACTCAGGTCATGATGTCTGATGAAAATGCGGAAGCACGGCTACATTTTGTTGAAAACAATCTTCTGAAGAACGACAGCGTATAGCCCCATATTAATTTTGAATGAATGCCTAACTCAACGCTCCAGCCGACTCCGCTAACGCTACGCGGCTGAGCTTTGCGTTAAGCCTCGCCACCCCATCGATCCGAAGGAGCCTTATGAGCGACATTGTCATCTCAAACATTCTTGGCTTCGTGCTAGGTATATTGGCTTCATTTGTTTCATGGTGGATCCTGTTTCATGCCTTAGTACCAAAGGTTGCGTTTGGAAACGCGCTTTGCAGGGCTCCAACATCAGACGACGCTAGTGGATGGAAGTACCTCTTTCAGTTCGCAAATATTGGACGCAGATTGCTTATTGATGTCCAAATCAGGGCACGATTGGCCGTTCCCCGGCCCGATAGACCCGGACTATGGAACGTCGTTACGCTTGCGCTTGATTGGGATGGTGAGAAGAAGCTTGAAATCCCAAAGGTCAAGAACAAGGGGCACCTTGCGTACCGACTCTTTATTAACCAAGTCCCCGACTTCCAACAAAGCAGCCTGTATCCAGAGTTCGTTCGTGAAAAGGCAACCCGCGGGCAATTGTCGCTGGACGATCTGCTTAAACCTCCAGTCAACGGGAAACTCACCGTGTACGTGGCGGGCTTTGACGAGTTGAGCGGAGCTCGCAAGTTGTTTGCATCCAAAGCCTACATTGCGCAGGATATTAAGGAAGGTCGCTTCTTGGCCTTGGATGTTGTGCCAAAAGATGCGCCAACGCCAAGCGCCGCCTAACACTTCGTTCCAAGGGACACCCTCCAGCAAGCTCCGCTTGCTTCCGGAAGAAGGGAAAAGGGGACAGGAAAAGGGGACAGAACTATTGTGCGGCCGGGCAAGGTCGTGTATTTCAGCGGCTGGAAATCCCGCCCCGGAAGGTCAGCCAGCCACCGGGTAGCAAGTCTTTGGAGGCTCAATGGTAACATAGAGTTTTAAGCGTAAGACAGCGAGCAGATAGGCCGTAAGCCATAAGGTTGAAGGGATTGAGCCACGAAGAATGAATTAGGACGAATTAGGGCGAATTAGGGGACAGACCACCTTTTCAAGGCAAGGAAACGTGGTCTGTCCCCTAATTCCGTCCCCTAATTCCCTTGTTCGGGAAAGTGTTCGGGAAACTGTTCGGAAAAGGAATCTCAAGCGCGGACCGGAGGGCGACCGGAGAACAAAAAAAGGACCTAGAGGGGGGCCTCTAAGTCCTTGATTTTTTGGTGCGCCAGGCAGGATTCGAACCTGCGACCATCGGATTCGTAGTCCGGTACTCTATCCAGCTGAGCTACTGGCGCAATAATAACAAAATAAATCTATCATGAAAAAAGATTTTACACAAGAAATTTCTGTTTACTCGTGCGTTTATATGAGTTGTCCTCAACTCGATAAGCGGAAAATAAAAATATTGATTATCGGGGTGCATCAGTCTCTAGAAAATCTATCTGATTTTCCGCCGGTTTCATCTCCACTCTGGGGATGATATCAATTTTTGCGCTGTGCTTGGCTTCCAATTCAGCTAATTCCGCGCGTTTTTTGTTCAGCAGGTACTGGGCAACATCAAGGGGTAATCGACATTCGACTCTGGCAATATTTTTCCGGCTGATACCGGTTTGGATTCTTCGCAGGTAATAAAGGGCCAGGGTTTCGACGGAGCGTACTACGCCACGACCCTGGCAATATTCGCAGGTTCGATAGCTGCCTTTTTCAATAGGTGCGCCCATTTTTTGCCGAGAGATCTGCATGAGGCCAAAACGAGAAATTTTGCTGATGTCAACCTTGGCTTTATCTCGCTTCATGCTGATTTTTACTTGCCGCTCAACCTCTCTGATATGCTTTTTATTCCGCATATCAATGAAATCGACAACAATTAAGCCCCCGAGATCGCGCAATCTGAGTTGTCGTGCCAATTCCGCCGCTGCTTCCATGTTGGCGAGAAAGATTGTCTCGTCAAAATCGCTGTTTTTCGAGGTTCGACCGGAATTGACATCAATCGCGACGAGTGCTTCGGTGGGATCGATAACAATAGAGCCACCGGAGGGGAGAATAACCTGTGGCTTATAGATCGATTCGATTTGTTCTTCTATGTTATGCTGGTTGAAAATAGGTTTTGTGCCGCGATGAAGCCTGACTTTGGCCTTTTTTTGTTTCGACGGCAGTTGTTCGATAAAGGCATTGACGTTGTTCAACGACTCCTGGGTGTCAACCGTTATCTCCTGAATTTCAGAGAAAAAATGGTCGCGTAAAAAGCGAACAACGGTATCCTGTTCTTCATATACCAGGGCCGGAGCGTCCATGGTTTGTCCACGCTTCTTGATTTCTTCCCAAAGGGCCAGCAGGGTTTGCAAATCTTTTTGCAGAGTGGTTCCGGTTATTTCCGCACTGGCTGTTCTGATAATGTAACCGATTCCCTCCGGGATCTCAAATTCGCTCATTATATCACGGAGGCTTGATCTGCGCTCTTCGCCAACGATTTTGCGTGAAATACCTGCGCTGTCGCTACCCGGCATTAACACAAGGCAACGACCGGGAAGGGAAAGAAACGTTGTCATGTTGGCGCCTTTATTGCCAGTCACCTCTTTAACCACTTGGACCAATACTTCCTGCCCTTTTTGAACGACCTCCTCAATTTTTAATTTTTTCCATTGATGTTGAGCAATGAGGTTGCGGTTTCGTTCGTTGACATCTTGGCGAAAATACTCGGGATGGATCTCGTTGAAGGGAAGAAAACCATTTCGTCCTGTCCCAATGTCGACAAAGGCAGCCTGTAAATTGGCTTCGATGGAGACGATCCGTCCTTTATAGATATTATTTTTTGTTGGCTCACGATCAATGGTGGTGACATGGAAGGATTCGAGTCGACCATCTTCCAGCAGAGCAATACGGCATTCCTCCGGCTCTTCGGCATTGATGAGCAACTTGTAGGTAACAGCCTTTTCAGGAGTTTCCAGTGCCTCTGTATCGGATTGATCCTCTTCGATCAGAGACGTATCGAGCAGTTCTTCATCACCCTGCATGCCCTCATCAGCTGCATCCTTGGGTTGAGAATCATCGCGTTTGGGTTGTTTTCTGCTTCCTCTGCGGGACCTTCTTTTGTTTTTGGCGGGTGGAGGAGGTTCTACGGGATCGGCACCCTCAGAAATTTCATCTTTGGGCACTTCAATTTCGGGAGTTGGCGATTGATCGATAACAGATTCGGGGGGTGCTAGGATCTCAAGAGTGGGCGGAATTTGAAACTCGGTGCTTTGGTCGGTTGTGTCCGCCTCTTTCTCCTTTTTTTCATGGGGCTCACTGCTGTCCACGGAGGGGGAGGGCGACTCTTTCGGTGAATCTTCCGGTGGAGTGTTGGTTACGCTTTTCCACCAAGCGCCTTTTTTGGCCTTGCGCACGGGGAGTATTTTTTCTTCATGAGAGTTTTGTTCGTTTTCGGTCATTAGTATCCTTGTTGTGAATTTTAAAGCTACTCTTCCCGTTTACATCATCATCGTTCAGGCACAGGGTATCTGTTCGTCAGCTGTGCCAGTGTATCATCGATGGTTCTGAAGTACCATTCGGTCTCTTGATTCTGCCGTTGCAGTGCGCTTGAGTTCACAAATGGTTCGAGGAGTTGCTCAATCTTTTCCGGACAATCGAGTTGAAAAGTCCGGTCTATAGTAGCGGCTGAACATGGTTGCCGCTTTAACATCTTTAAAATATCGTCCAGTCTTTCCTTCAATGAGGAGGAGCTGTTTTGGGCTAAATCTACCGGCGGTTTATTCCGGTTGAACTGATCCCTGGGGGGGGTAAAAGGCAGCTTCATCGGAATGGCTAATTTATAAAAACTCTCGGTTCGAGCCGAAGCGAGTGAAGACATCATAATACCGGCAGTAATCGGGCATTTGCACAAAACGTATTAATATTTGTAATAATTGCGTACGCAAAGGTATGCACCGCACGACGGCAGACTGGGAGGGCCGTCGCCCCTACTTCATAATATATGCAATTGAGATTACATATTTTATCTGAAAATAGATCAATGCCAAAGGGGTGGCCAAGTCGCCTGGAATTCGCCGGGCCGAAGATAAATTTCATACAGCGATGTGAATGGTTGGTTCTGCTGCGAAAAGTTAGAGGAAATAGTGGAATGCTTATGCAAGCCATGGAAAATCAAGCCATTAGACAATATTTTCGACTGTCGATATTTAAACCAATTTCTATTGGGGCGCAAGGCAAATCTGCGACTTTTCACTTGACACAACACGGGTGTACACGTACATTCGGAACCTATATTTTTGTTTCTATATTCATCGTTTTTTGTGTTGATACGACCAGTTGGATTGCTGCCCGAAAATACGTTGCAGGGACCACTCGCGAATTTATCCTCTAGCCTTTATTTAAACTTCCAAAGGAGCCGATCGAGGTGAAGTATATCATTCCATCCACCCCGATCATGGCATTTCTCTTTGTTTTTTTTGTCGGTTTATTCCTGCCTGCATCATTACCGGCCGCCGAGCCGGGCAACGCACAATGGGAAATCACCGCCGATAAAATAACAAAGTACGAAGATCCGCCGAGCATCGTCGCTGAAGGCAATGTTATTCTGGAGAAAAGAGCATCCGCTCCTCCTCCTTCAGATGCCCTGTCTTCAGGATCGAAAGGTCTGCCGGGGAAACAGAAGGAGGTTCAGGCCTCCGGCCCAGGCGTTGAAACTGAAGCTCAAAAACTCACGACTGTTAAAGCTGATTGGATTGCTTACGATGTTAACCGTGGTGAAGTCAAGGCACGGGGCAATCTTTTGGTCGATATGGGTACGGATCAACTGACGGCTGATTCCGGACGTGTCGACTTGGAAAATGCGACCGGTGTTTTTGAAAATGCCGTTATCGTCGGTCAGGAGGAGAAAATCCATTTGGAAGGTCGTCTTATCGAGAAAACGGGCGATCTGACCTACCATATTAAAGACGGCTGGCTGGTTACCTGTAAGCTGCGTAATGGGGAAACTCCTCCGTGGAGTTTTGGGGCTTCCGACGTGGAAATAACCGACGGTGGATACGCTTTTCTGAAGCATGCTACTTTTCGGATTAAAGATGTGCCGGTTTTGTATTCCCCAATCATGTTGTTGCCGGCAAAAAGGAAACGCCAAACAGGCTTCCTGTTTCCTTCCATTTTAACGTCGAGCCGTGACGGCTTGAGCGTGGAAACACCTTTTTTCGTCAATCTTTCTCCAAATACGGATATCACCCTCTTTCCCCGATATTTCGCTAATCGAGGTTTAATGAACGGTGCGGAATTTCGGTATGTTCTTGGTGAAACCGACAAGGGCATGCTCATGGGGAATTACCTCTCCGATGCCTTGTCCGATCCTTCCGAAGTCGCCTACTATCAGGATGGCCAATTTACTCATACCAATTCGGATCGTTACTGGATTCGTGGTAAGGCGGATCAGGATATTGGAAAATGGGTTACCCGCCTGGATATGGATATTGTTTCCGATTTGGACTACTTACGTGAATTCAATTCCGGAGCAACAAGTTTTTCCTCGAGTCAGGATAAGTTCTTTAACACCTTTGGGCGTGGTTTCGTTGATAAGGCCAACCAATATCGAGACAATACCCTGTCGGTCCTCCGCTCTTGGGAAAATGGGACCTCCTTGCAAGGTGAGCTTCTAGCGGTTAACGATGTCAGTATGCAAACCTATACTGCCGATGACCCCTCACGGATCTGGAAATTACCATCACTTACCTACTCGGGTCTCCTTCCCATATATAATATTGGGGGCCCAGATTTTTCCTGGGAGGCCAATTATGTTAATTTCTGGCGGGAAAAGGGGGTTGGGGCGCAGCGATTGGATCTCTCACCCATGGTAACGGCGGCTGTTCCGCTCAATCCTTATCTTGAAACAACCGTAAGCGGTGGTGTTCGAGACACTTTGTATATGATACAAGGAAATGGGGCCTCCGAATGGGAAGACAGTGATTCCAAGAACCGCTATCTCTATAATTTGGGTGGGGAGATAGGAACCACTTTGATGCATGATTTTACGGTGAATATGGGGGAGGTCAATGCCTGGAGTCACATGCTTCGTCCGTTTATCGCCTACAGTTACACCTCAATACCCAACAAGAAGGTTTTACCGCAATTTGACATCATCGATACCCTTGAAGAGCAAAATGCCATTTATTACGGGATTAATAATTTTTTTACGATTCACGGAGAACATAACGGTCACCAGTATGATCGTGATTATGCCTTCCTGAAAATAAAACAAGGGTATGATCTGCAGAGTGAGGAACAGGATACCCCCCTTACTCCTGTTGAAATCAAAACCGGGTTTTTCCCCATGGAAAGCGTTCGTCTGATGTACACCTCCAACATTGACGTATATGGGGACGGGGTGTTTCTTCATGCCCTTGAAGCTGATTCTTTCAGCGAACGTGGGGATCTGCTGTCCTTGGATTACCGATACAATTCTCTGACTGATGTCAATTCCGTCAGTGGGGGAGTTTGGTACCTGCTGCCCTATAATTTTTCAGCCGGATATAGTCTTCAACGTGCCCTTGAGACCCATGAGACGATTGAGGAGCGAATCAGGTTGCGCTATACTCAGCCGTGCTGGTCGGTGGAGGTTTCCTCAAATTCTACGGTTGGAGACCAAACATTTATGCTTACCTTTCGTCTTGCCAATATCGGTAATGCTTTTGGTGTTGATGTACCAGGTCTTTAACACAGTGGGCCGATTCATCTTTCCGTATTTATTTTTTCATGAATTGTATCGATGTTTTTAATGGCGATGCGGACGGCATCTGCGCATTGCAACAACTCCGCCTGCACCAGCCTCAGCCGGCGGCTCAACTCGTTACCGGTGTCAAACGTGATGTTTCCCTCCTTGCCCGTCTCACAGGCACAGTCGATAGTCGTATAACCGTCCTGGATATCTCGCTTGATCGAAATCGACTCGAGCTTGAACAATTATTGAAAAAGGGAAATTTTGTTTTTTATGCGGATCACCATTACAGTGGCCACATTCCCGTCTCAATTTTTCTGGAAACGCATATTGACCCTTCACCCCGGCTTTGCACCTCACTCATCATTGATCGGCTGCTGAAAGGGAAATTTCGGGCTTGGGCAATCGTCGGAGCCTTTGGGGACAATCTTGATGAAGTAGCCGGTGAATTGGCCAAAACAATCGACCTCGGCAAGGAAGATTTGCAAACGCTTCGCAATATAGGCCTGCTTTTGAATTACAATGCCTATGGTTTCTCCGTTGACGACTTGATAGTGCATCCAGCCGATTTGTTTCATGAAGTCCGGCAGTATCCCGACCCCTTCAGCTTTTATCGGAATTCGGCAATATTAGGGAGGCTTCAGTCAGGGTATGACGGTGACATGAACAATGCTTCGAAATTATGTCCCTTGAGGACGTATGCAACAGGACGTATTTTTAAACTTCCCGATGCCCCCTGGTCAAAAAGAGTGGTTGGTGTTTTTTCCAACAAGGTGGCTCGAGAACAACCTGATATGGCCCATGCGACCTTGATAGCCAATCCGGACGGTCACACGTTGACGGTCAGCGTACGTGCACCGTTGAGGACTCAAATCGGGGCCGATACCCTTTGCCGTCAATTCGCAACCGGCGGTGGAAGGGCTGCTGCCGCAGGGATCAACAAACTGCCTGCAAACGAGTCGGAAACTTTTTTTTCTCTGTTTTCTCGTCATTTTTCCCGTTAAATGTTCATTTGGTGCTTTCATGATTGATTCTTCACCGATAAAAAAGGGTGTTGCGCTGGTTTTTATAGTGCTCTTTTGGTTCTCTCAGGTTGGAGCGCAACCTTTGGCCGCAGATCTTGTCCAGGACGGGCAGCCCATCAACCTGCAGCAGAAAAAATATCAGCAACTTTTTACCGAACTCACCCAAAAGTATCATTTTTCCTCCCAGGACCTGCAAACTATTTTTCAAGGGATTACCATCAATAAGCAGGTTCTGGTTCTGATGGACAAGCAATGGGAAGCCAAGCCTTACTACCAATATGCTCCCCGGTTTGTTACCCCTCGGAATATCAAAGAAGGTAAGGAAAAATTAGCGCAGTATAAGCAACTCCTCGACAGAATCGAGGCGACCTTCGGGGTTGATCGAGAGGTGGTGGTGGCTATCTGGGGTGTAGAAACCCGATATGGTACTAACCAGGGAACTCTGAATGTTCTCCAAACGTTAAATACGCTTTTTGATGCCTACCCGCGGCGATCGAATTTTTATCGCAAAGAACTCATCGCGTATCTCCTCCTGTGCCGAGAAAATGATGTCGATCCTCATGGTGTCATGGGCTCCTATGGAGCGGCTTTCGGCCAGACCCAATTCATCCCTTCCTCATTTCGGGAATACTCGGTCAGTTTTGATGGTGATGAAAAACGGGATGTCTGGCAGTCTGTCCCGGATATTCTCGCCTCGATTGCCAATTATCTGAAACGAAGCAAATGGACACTCAATGCACCGATTTATGGAGAATTGGGACCTGTTCTCAACGATCCGCTTTTGGTTGCGGCTGATTTGAAAGGACGGAAGGCTCGGGTCCCCGTCGATTTGGTACGCAAAATGCAAAACCCCCGTCTGCCTCTTTCTCCGAACAACAGGCCGCTCACTATCATCGGACTTGAGTTGGCTCCCGGCGGAGATTCTTCCAAACGATATGTAGCAGGCTACCCTAATTTTCAGGCGATTACTGAATGGAATCATTCCAACCGATATGCCATGGCCGTGGCCGAGTTGGCGGAAGCCTTTCTCCGTTGAAATCAGAAAGCGGCGCTCTCTGAAACGATAAAGTGGCTATCTGGAAAATTCGATTTCCGGCCGTACTCAGTGTGCTTCTGTTTCTCTTGCTGGTAACGGGTGTGGACGCTTCTTCTTTGCTTCCCTTGGCCCCTTCACAGTACCCTTATTTTTCTGATGATAATCAATTTAAAGAATGTAAGACCAGTCTTGACCATAGTCTTAGATTTCTACGCGCCCTCCCGGTTTCCACTTGTTATACCCTGGCCGGTACCTCTTTTCCCGTTCAACGTTTGATTGATTCCATTGTTTATTTTCAAAAGTTGCTGCTGTCGGCCCCCACTCCCCAAAAACTGAACCAGCAAATACAGCGTTTTTTTACCGTATACAGGATGGATACTCTTCTCGAGGGCAAATCGAGGCGAGCACTGATTACCGGTTATTATCAACCCGTTTTTACAGGAAGTCGTGAGCGACGGTTCCCCTTTTTATATCCCCTCTATGCGGTCCCCGGATCCCTTGTGGTCAAGAAGTCCGGTAGCCAAAAGAAGATCATCGGCCGTATGCAGGATGGCAGAATGCTGCCTTTCTGGACAAGAAGGGAAATCGAGAGTGATAACGTGCTCCAAGGGCAGGAACTGGTTTGGTTGAAAGATCCGTTTGATGTCTTTGTCCTTCATATTCAGGGTTCGGGAATACTTCAATTGACCGATGGAACTGTTTGCGGTGTCCATTACGCGCAGAGCAATGGTCGAGCATATCGGAGTATCGGTAAGTATATGGTTGATAGCGGCAGAATGAACCTTGCCGATGTCAATATGGACAGTATTCGTCTCTATCTCTCCAGCCATCCGGAAGAAAGAGATTTCATTCTGCATAAGAACGATGCCTTTATTTTTTTTAATTGGAGCAAGGCCGGCCCCGCGATCGGTAATTTAGGTCAGGAACTGACCGCCGGTCGTTCCATTGCGGCCGATCAACAATGGTATCCGCCGGGAGCCTTGGTTTTTCTTAATAGTAGAAAGCCTAAGGTGAAAAATGGAAAAGTCATTGATTGGGAAAGGCTGCGGCGATTTGCCAGTGTGCAGGATACGGGGACCGCATTAATCGGCCCGAATCGTGTTGATGTCTTTTGGGGGACGGGGGCAGAGGCAGGTTTGGAGGCGGGGCGGATGAAGGAGGACGGCAAGGTCTATCTGCTGATGCTTAAGGAAGGCATCAAATAACGCAGGTGCGTATTTCGGAGCAAGCCAGCATCCCAACCCCGCTCCTCCTTTTGGATTTTCCCAATATATTCTTTTCACGGGAGGCAATGCACACAGTGAGACCATTCTTCTCCGCAGACAGCGTCAAATTTGGCAAGAAAGAGTCGCTCGCTGCGAAAGAGTTTTTTGGTTTTGTAACGAGTCAAAAAGGGTTTACGCTGGCTGGGGCCGCCGTTGTAAAGAGCGTAGAGCCATGCGGCCAGGAAGCGTCGATCTTGAGATGTTGAAATATTTATTGCCGGTTTGGTCTCTTGCAAGTAGTCACGGAGATAAAGGGCCATTATCTCGCTTCCGGCCTGACTGTTGTACGTAATATTCCATCGGAGTTGTTTGAGATTATACACGCCGTGCCAGATTTGTTCATTGACTTGCATGATGCCGACGGATGACCGATTATACGAGAGCAGATAAGTGATGGCCTTGTTTTTGACGTGGAACTGACGAAAACAACTTTCCTGCCAGGCGGAAGCCAGGATCATTTTTTCAAACCATCCGGCTGTATTGGCGGAATGCTTCAATTTATGCTGTTGACTTCCAGCAGCTGCCTGCAGGACATCTCGTACTCTTGGTAAAAGTTCAGGGGCTGGGGTTAATTCTGAGGTCCAACTCTTGATGTCTTCCAGAGAACGCGGGGCGGGTTCCTGTGCCAGGGCTTGGGCGAGGGTAAAAAAATTCGTGAGTCCCAGGTGTTGCCAGTGAAACGGTTCCTGCAAAGAGGAGGGATCATTTTCCTCAACTGCAGGTATGTAAATCGGTTTATCCGTCGGCAGCGGTGAATCGAAAAGGGGATCCAACCCGAAGACCTTGCGGAGCTTTTGGTCTGCCTCGGTCGATGATTGCGTGTGACCGAAGGGGTCGGTGCTGATCAGGTGGGCTAAACGACGAAAACCATCCTCACTGATCTCTATTCCAGCGGCAGGCCCCAATCTGTCCAGGATTCGCAAAGCATCGTTGGCGGTGAAGAAGGCGAGATATCCCAGAATGTTTGTTTGAGAGCTGTTGGGGAGGTGATTATGAAAAACTGGAGCCAGTTGATTCCAAGTGGAGAGAAATTGATCCTTTATGAATTTGTCGGACATTCTTTCCTGTTCAATGGCCTCCGTGAATTCATAACGGACAGTCAGCATGGTGTTCAAGAGGATTCGGCGATCATCATCGGTTAAAGGCGTGTCGGTAAAGTGCTTGAGTTGGAGAATCAGATAATCGTCCCAGGTCTGCCAAAGTTCAATCACCCGGGAGTAGCCTTGTCGGTCGAGTTGCGGAACGGGCGCGCTGGCTGTGTTTTGTGGCGGCAGCTCGATTTCACCGAGGATGTTGACCCGGATTCCGTTCGGCTGCACCAGGGGGCGATCCGGTCGCATGCCGGCGAAAAAATGTTGCGCCATCCTTTGGTGGTTTCGGTCGAACATGGGTAAAAGGCATGTTTTCATGTCAGCGACCGGTGGGGCGAGATTTATCGATATTTTATTCAGATAGCTATGGATATGTTCTTTGATCAGGCCCCACAGCAGATCAACCGTTTTCATCGGCCGACCATTTTGATCGAGAACCGTTGAGTTGACGGTTTCAAAGGAGAGTTGCCATTGGGAGCTGATCTTGGGACGTTGCCAAAGGACAACCGATCCTTCCCATAAGAACGGCACGAGGCAAGACTCCAAGACTGGGGTCCCCCATTTGAGCTGCACTTTGGTTTGGAAACGGATGTAGCCCCGATCTTCGGTTACTTGAGGGTTGGAAAGGATAATTCGATTACAATCTTGCGAAAGCTTGAGAAGGCTCGCCTTTTCACCTGGGTAGGGATAGGCCTGCTGGACAATCAGAGTTCTGAGTAAGGGCATCTCTATTGTCAACGGGAATTGCAATGGCTTTGCCCATACCTGTGATGTGAATAACGTCCAAGTAACGGTAATCGCAATGATCCATATGTTTTGCATTATAAATTCCGTTTAATATCCCACGGGGATTGTCGAGGGCAACACAAGTCTGATGATTCCATCAATAATAAAAGCCTCCGATCCCGTGGACCGCTTAAAGGCACGAGAAAGGAGGCTTCAGGAACAAGGTATAATAATAAGCCGGACCGCCTGTTGAACACAAGCGGTTGCTGAATGTCAATATATCATACTTTGAATCTCAGAACCATGGCGTTCAATTCCCCGGCTAATTGCGAGAGGGCTGTAGCACTCTGGTTCACTTGGAGACTGTTGCCGGACATTTTTTCAGCAGCATCCTTCACTTCGCTGATGTCTTGGGCGATTTGTACTGAGACGAGCGATCCTTGAGAGACATTTTGATTGACTTCACTGATGCCCATCGAAGCCTGACTGATATTGCTGGCAATCTCTTTGGTGGCTGAAGACTGTTCGTCTACGGCTCCGGCGATCACCTCGACGATTTCATTGACCTCATTTACCACCTTGGTGATGTTGGCGATCTCCGCCACCGTTCCATGGGTCGATTGTTGAATGCCCTCGACTCGTTGTTTTATTTCACTGGTCGCGGTTGCTGTCTGTCGAGCCAATTCTTTGATTTCATTAGCAACAACGGCAAACCCTTTGCCAGCTTCTCCGGCCCTGGCTGCTTCAATAGTGGCGTTTAAGGCCAATAGATTGACCTGTTCGGAAATATCGGTGATGGTTTCAATGACCTTGCCGATGTCTTTGGCCGATTCGCCTAATTCGCTGATCTGGACGGAGGCTGTTTCGGTTTGAGCGACGGCCCCGGATGTTATCCTGTTTGCTTTGTCCGTATTGTCGGCGATCTGGGTAATGGTGGAGGTCATTTCTTCGATTGCGGCTGCCACCATGTTGACATTGCCTGAGGCCTCGCCCATGGCCGAGGCCATAGCCCCCATGTTTGCGCTCATTTCCTCGCCTGCGGCGGCAACGGTATTTGCTTTGCCGGAGGTTTGATCGGCACCGGCTGACATTTGTTGCGCAATACCGAGCAACTGCTGGGAAGCGTCTTGGAGCAGGCCGGCATTTTGGGCTACATCTTTGATCACCGTCTGCATCTTTTCGATGAAGACGTTAAACCATTTCGCCAACTCCCCCATTTCATCCTTACTTTTGACCTCTAATCGATGGGTGAGATCGCCCTCGCCTTCGGCTATATCTTTTAACCCTGCCACCACCTGGTTGAGTGGTTTGGTAATTGCGATAATCAAGAAAAACGAGAGCCCCAGGAAGAGGGTGATGCCGATGGCTACGATCAACGTAATGGTGGCCACCGCCGATTTGGTCTGGGTCGCGATAATGGTATTGGTTAAACTGACCACGGCCTCAACGGGTTCAATAGCCTTTTTTCCTGCAGAATCCAACTGCTTGGTATTTTCTCGTTCTTTGACGCTAACATCCAGGGATTGTGCGACCAATTTGAGAAAGACTTTTAGCGTTCCCTTGATTTCCTTGGTCAAGGCGAGGGACTTGCTATTATGGAGTGCAATAGAGGTCTCCTGCAATCCTGGGATAGCGGTATTGACAAGTTCAGCCGTCAATTTTTCAAAGGAAGCTATCAGTGAGGTGTCTCCGGAAAGAAGAAATTGGAATTGCAGGCTCTGCAGCTGCAAGAAGCCTATCTTGCAATCCCGTGTGATGTTGAGCATCTCGTTTTCCCCTGAAGTAAGATCCTCTCCCTCCATTTGTAATGATGCTTGACGGGCTTCCAGGTCTCCTTGAATTTCTTTCAGTAACTCCAGCGCCTGGAGCAGAGGCTGTGCCAAATCTTTTTTCAACTGCTCTTGCTGCTTATGGGCCTTTACTACTTCGCTGAAAGTCTCTCGGTAGCGGTTGAAGAGATCTTGTGCTGAAGAAAAATGTTTTTTAACAGCCTGATCGTTATTCTTCCGGGATACGGCCTCAAATGCCTGGGCGGTATCGATGGCGAACTGTTCAAATCGGCTTTTCATTTCTTCCGAAAAAAATTGCAGATATGTTTTTTCAGCAATCCGCGCGTCTTGGAGAATGGTAATAAGCCGATTGAAGTCAGCTTTGGTCATGTTAGCCTTACTGATATTGCTATAGTAATGAGTTCCCGTCCCCACTAAGATCAGAATGATGACGATTGCAAAGAGAACTAATCCATAGAGTCTGGCTTTCAGGCTTTGTACAAAGAGAGAAAACGTCATGACTGTTGTCCTGTTGGGAATAGTAGTACGGGATGGAGCCCCATTTGGTCAGCGTCCCATGGCTTTAAAATGAGAATCGTGTTAGAATGGCAGGTTATGGAGAAGGCGCAAAAAAACCCGGAGTCGACAAAATGAGGCCGAAACCGGGGTCCCCTTTTTATGTCTGATTTTTACCGAATTTCCAGTTTCGCCATTGCTGCAGGGTCACCGTTGTAGATACCGGCTCCGATAGCTACGTCAGCTCCATTTGCCATGGTGCATTTTTTAATAAAGGATACTTTGCGGACAATTTTCTTGGTAGAGGGTACAGGCCAGTAATATTCGACCCAGCCCTGACCTTTTTCATTGGCAACGTTATTCATGGCCACAAAGAAGCGTTTCCCCTTTTCGTCCTTCAGCCCAATGAGATCCTTTCCTTCCATTTTATATTTTATCGGGTGCATGAGCATTTTAGTGTCTTTGAGATTGTGGATCCAGATATAAGTTCCCTCAAACAGGAAAGGACTTCCTTTGCCTTTGAATTGAGGAAAAGCTGCCGGTCCCTCTTTGGCCAGAAGGGTACAGGCTTCTTCAACTTTAGCGATAATGGTTGCCGGCATGGTTGGGGTTGTTTTTGCCGTTGATTTTACGTATGCTTCGGATTCGGCGGCGAGTTGATCGGGTGACATTTCCGCAAAAGCCGGAACTGCTAAGAGTGTGAAAAGAAGAACAGCGACCAGTGCGTTAACTCTATTTTTCAAAACAGGCCTCCTGGAAAAGGATTGAGGGGGGGGAGGCTTTTTCGTGATAACAGAAAAGATGGAGCAGATACCATGTTCCCGTGCATCTCGCTGTTGCGACCCTTGTCGAACAGACCAAAAAAGCCTCATGTAACTAAAATAAATTTTATAACAAAGCGAAGTCCTCAGTCAAGGCACCTTGTGTTTTTTTTACAGAAAGAGAGAAGGGGCGAGAAAACCGTTTCAGCTTGCCAAGTTTTCGTTAAGGGTGATGGAACTCGATGAGTTTTGTTTCTGAAATCGGGAATCACTCAAAAGGAGATCGGAGTTTCGTAAAGAGGCCGTTTGAAGATGAGGGATGAAATAAGGATAGTGATGATATTCATCGATTATCTGCGCCTCTTCTGTACATGGAGGGGAGCAGATTCTTGCCTTTCCTCATGGAATGGTTAATATTGAGCAACAATGCTTTGTTGCATGATACTTAATTTAAGGAGAATATCGATATGCAAACACAGACAGGAACCCGCAGTATCAGCCTCGCACAGGCGCGCCAGGAAGCGTCGACGATCTTTCTAGCCAAGGTGTTTAATTGGATGGCGATAGGGCTTGCAATTACCGGAGGAGTGGCGTTTTTAACCGCCGAATCCGGATTGGCAAGAAGTCTTGTTACAAGTCCGTTGTTTTTCATTTTGGTGATTGCCGAACTCGGGATGGTCTTTTACCTTTCCGCACGAATTGAAAAACTCCAACCAGGCACGGCTACCGGTTTATTTCTTGGCTATTCGCTCCTCAACGGTTTGACTCTCTCTACCATTTTTTTGGCATATACCCATGCCTCTATTGCCGGGACTTTTTTGGTAACAGCGGGAATGTTTGCTAGCATGGCCGTATATGGGATGGTCACCAAAAGGGATCTTTCCGGCATGGGATCATTCCTGTTCATGGGATTAATCGGTATTATTTTGGCATCCCTTGTCAATATTTTTCTCAAAAGCTCCGGGCTTGATTGGATGATTTCGGGGATCGGTGTATTGGTTTTTGTTGGCCTGACCGCTTATGACGTACAAAAAATTAAAAATATGGGCGAGGCCGGTATCATGCAGCAGGGGGAGGGGGCCATTCGTAAAGGATCAATCATCGGAGCCCTTTCTCTTTACCTGGATTTTATAAACCTGTTTCTGATGCTGCTCCGCTTTTTTGGAGGCAGCCGCGATTGATAGAGAACGCGCCAGGAAAGGGTATATGCAACAAAGGGATCGATTCAGTCGATCCCTTTGTTTTTTGATGAAAAGCCTATGTGCAAAGCCTTTCCCCTTTTTCTACTTGACGCTTATAAATGAACGTTATAGTATCTTTCAATTTTATTGTTTCCAGTCTGAGGAAGGTCTGGGATGAAAGAGAAGCGCACATAATACTCATGTGTCATTTATCAAGTTCTGGGAGGTATATTACGCTATGTCAGTTTATGTTTTTGGTCACAAAAGTCCGGATACCGATTCTGTAACAGCAGCAATTGCTTACGCTGAATTAATGAAAGCAAAAGGGGAAGATTTTATCCCCGTTATGCAGGGAAAGCTGAATCCCGAAACAGAGACCGTTCTCAAACGTTTTGGCGTTGCTGCTCCTGAAATCATGACCGATGCTGCCGGCAAGAAAGTTGCGTTGGTGGATCATAGTGATTTGGCTCAGGCTCCGGATAATCTCGGATCCGGTGAGGTCGTAGCTGTTGTCGATCACCACAAAATCGGTGATGTTACCACCAATCAACCGATCTTTTTCTGTAATATGCCGGTTGGCTGCACTTGCACCGTTTTGAAAATCCTTTATGATTTGGATGGAGTGGCCGTTGCGCCCAATGTCGCTGGTCTCATGCTTTCCGCTATCCTCAGCGATACCGTTAATTTTAAATCCCCGACCTGTACTCCTGCCGATAAGAAGGCTGTTCAGGAATTGGCTGCTATCGCCGGCGTCAGCAACACCGATGAAATTTTCATGGAAATGCTGAAAGCCAAGAGTGCGGTTGCTGGCGTTCCTGCCATGGAACTGTTGCATCGGGATTATAAAGATTTCGATATGAAAGGGAAAAAGGTGGGTGTTGGTCAGCTTGAGCTTGCTACCTTGGACCAAGTTGCCGAAATGCGGGATGCACTCTATAACGCCATGAAAGAGCAGAAGGGCAGTGAGCGTCATACCGTCTTGTTGATGCTCACCGATGTCGTTAAAGAGGGGACCGACCTCATGGTCATCTCCGACGACCCGGCAATGATTGAAGGGGCCTTCGCTGGCAAACTTTCCGGCAATTCCATGTGGATCGATGGGATGATGAGCCGTAAAAAACAAACCATTCCTAATCTGCAGAAGGCTTTCGGCTGCTAATTAGAACGCTTTTTTTTATATGTGAAAAAGGCCGCCTTCGGGCGGCCTTTTTTGTTGATGGTCTTTTTTTTTTGCTGTCCGGCGTTACTGCCCTTGTTTATTTCGGTGCCGTTCGATGGCCTGACGAGTATGCCGTACCAGTGCCTCGATCTCGGGATCGTTGGTCATTGACGGTTTGAGTGCGATGAAACGATTGCTATAAGTGGACGGTTTTTGCCCCTGTTCGGCTGAATGTCCGGACGCATACACGTCGCTCCAACGACCGTGACCATTCCAGTCAATATCCATAACGCCCAGGTATTTTCCTCGGGTTTCGGTCTGGGAAATAAGCGTTTGGTTTATCAGGATAGGTGTTATGTTGCCGATGGCGTGTCCGGATTGGAGGATCAAATCAATGGCACCGTAGTTTCTGGCGATCTCCTTATTTTCTGCAAAAGAATAATTGGAAAGAAGCAGTATGAAATCGGATCCCTGCTGTGCCGTGACCAAGGCATCATGGAGAGTCTCCTGCCAACTTATCGCCTGAAATAATGCGCCGGGCTTGTTTTTAAAGGCTGTGTGATCGGTGAGGGCCAGCACTGCGATGTTCAGCCCGCCTCTTTGCTGTCGTAGGATTGGAGTGAATATGGGGTTTTTGTTAGCGGGATCGACGACATTGAGAGAGAGCCAGGTAAAGGAAGGCGGATTTTGGTAGTGTTGGAGGAAAGAAGCTCCCGCCGTAAGATCCCGTGTGCCGACGCCCGCCAGTGTCCCCCCCATCTTGCGCATTGCCTGCGCGATTCCGTCTGCAGCTATTTGGGCTGTTTCCAAGTTCTCCGGGGGGAGCACATCCGTTTTGAAGAGC
This sequence comes from uncultured Desulfobulbus sp., assembly GCA_963666685.2. Classification (GTDB taxonomy): domain Bacteria; phylum Desulfobacterota; class Desulfobulbia; order Desulfobulbales; family Desulfobulbaceae; genus Desulfobulbus. The sequence continues at coordinate 2,579,432 of CAXXHZ010000003.1, read as the reverse complement.
ATATTGCCGCTATTGAGGATCAGTGATGAATACCTTGGATCGGCGACGAGGCCTTTGATCAGAAAGGCTTTTTTGGACAGACCGCCCAATTTGTTAAGACCTCAGCCGCACCCAGCAAGCTCGCCAAGGTTATCGTTGGAGTAGATAAACCGTAAGCCGGCAGCCTTTGCTGTGCTTCCGGCTGTTGTTCCCAGAAAAGGCAGTATAAGAAGGAGCAGTAATAATAACGGTACCGATTTATTTTTTTTGCAGGTGCTGTGGTTGTGCATGTTGTTGAGCTCGCTGTTTAAGGATCTGTTTCCATTTGGTCAGTCGGTCTTTGATCACGGCTTCGAAGCCGGGGTTGGTCGGTTCATAGAAGGTACTGTGGGCCAGTTCGGGGGGGAGGTGCTCCTGTAGGACCAATCCTTCTCGGTCGTCATGAGCATACTGATAGCCTCGACCATACCCGATTTCTTTCATAAGGGTCGTCGGCGCATTGCGAATATGCAGGGGAACCGGTAAAGATCCGGTTGTCTGAATATCAGCATTTCGGATCTCTTTGACTCCCGAGAGAACCGCAGAGAAAAAAACGAAGTTGGCGGAAACCGCGTGCGCAAGAATGGTGGCAAGCGTTGTTTTACCCGACCCCGGTGGCCTCCAGAAGACTAGGGAAGGAACCTTGCCGCTGTCAATCAGCTGTTTGAGGAATTTTCCCTGACCGACCAGATGCTGCTGGCCGACAAAATCATCCCGTCGTGTCGGGCGCATCCGTTCGGCAAGCGGACGATGCTGTAATGTATTTTCAGGCATGCCTGATTATACCCCATGGAAAGGGAAATGGATAGAAGCGCGTTGGCAATAGGGATCCACCTCCAGCCTACTCCTTGCCTTGCCTCTTTCATAATGGTACTATGCGACGGAAAAATACGGAATTCTCCTGTACAAGAGGCGGTATGAAATTTTCTGTTTTACTCCTCACAGCTGATGACGCTCAGGCTGACATTCTTGCCTCAGTCCTTCAGGGACTACGGGTCATTCGCTGTCGTGACAGGCGGGAGGCGGTTGAATGTTGCCATCGTCAAGGCATCTCTCTTGTCCTGATTGTGGAAGATTCGTCCGTTATTGAGGGGCATCGGGCATTTGCCGAACTTGGGGAAATTCAACCCGGCCTTGTCGGTATTCTGTTGTCCGCCTCTGTTGACACGCCCCTGCTCAACAGGGCGCTGGAAGCAGGATTTTCCGGTTTAGTGGAGATTCCCGTCAATGAAACCCAGCTGCAACGGGTGGTGAATCAAGCTCTGGAACGATTCCGGCTGCAGCGGGAAAACTCACGGTTACGGACTCTCCTTCCTCTGTACAGTCTCGGCGAGCAATTTATTGCAGCTTCTACTGAGCAGGAGATTCTAGATGGGCTGCTTGAGGCCGTGGACCGGCAGACAGAGGCCAGCCATATCTCCATAATGCTGCATAATGTCCAGGACAATTGTCTCCATATTGTCGCCGCGCGTGGTATGGATCCGGGGTTGATGCAGTCGATCCGGTTGCGGCCCGGCGACCAGATTGCCGGCTGGGTCTTTCAGCAAGGCAAATCGGTTATCCTCAACAAGGAAGACCAGGGGGGCTCCATCTTTTTTCCTCTGTTGCAGCAGCCGGACCTTGTTTCCGCAATTTCTTTTCCGCTCCGGATTCGAAATCAAATCATCGGAGTGCTCAATATCAGTCAGAAGGAAGGCGAAGAACGCTTTTCCGAAGCAGACAATGAGATGCTGAATATTATCTGCAGCCAGGCTGCCATTGCCATCGAAAATGTGCGTGCTCTGCATCAATTGGCGGAGACCACTCGGATGCGGACCTTATTCGAGCAGTATGTGGCTCCCGAAGTAGCCGAATTGCTCATCGCCCAGGATTCCGATTTAATGGGGCTCGGGGAAATCAAAAAAGTGACTATTCTGTTTGCCGATATCAGGAATTTTACTCGTCTGGTTCAGCATGTCGATCTCCCGGCACTTCGTTCGTTTCTCAATGCATTTTTTCAGTTTTTCACTGAGGAGGTTTTTCAGCACAGGGGAACGGTTGATAAATTCATGGGGGATGCGGTTCTGGCGGTCTTCGGGGCGCCGGTGAAGCTGGAGCAACCGCACTTGGCAGCAGCACGAACCGCTTGGGCAATAAAAAAAAGGTTCATAGCTCTTCTGGAACAATGGGTCGCTCGCAGTGAGGATTTCAGGGGGGTCGATCTGGGTATTGCCGTGACCAGTGGGGCGGTTTTTCTGGGGAATGTCGGTTCGGCAAGACGGCTTGATTACACCGTGATCGGCAACGAGGTCAATATTGCCCAGCGTCTGGCGGCGGAATCCTCATTCTGCCGTATTTATACCACCGATACGGTTCGACGGGAGGTTGAAGGCCTGTTCGAAATTGAAGAAATGGGAGAAATGCAGTTGCGCGGGGTTGAAAAAAAAACCCGAGTCTACTGTATTAATGAAGAAAAGGAACCCGAGTCGATTGTACGAAGGTGATGTTTGATGGGCGGCTGTTATTGCGGCTACCTATTTTCTTCCCCAAACCTTGCAGTGCTCCAGCCACCAACCACCGCGTTTTTCCTGGTTTTCCTGCAGTGCTTTCAGTAATTCCTTCGAGGGTCCGCTTTCCGGATCTCTTCTGAATTCAATTCCCATTTTGAAGGCTCTAATCTCCTGTTGCCGGAACAGGTCCAACCAGATGGGCTCGGCTCTCAGAATGTAATTGTTGATTTTCGGAGGAAGGTCGATCGTTAACTGGAGCACGGTTTCGCTGCTTTCGCGGGTGGAATGAAAGATGTGAAAGCCGTTGCGAAAGACCTGGGTCATAAGCAGACAGGCGCCGTGGGTGGATATGTCGATAATTCTTCCGGAAAAGGGTCCGGCGATGGGGGGGGAGCCGTTTTTTCCGCACACGGCATAGACCTCAAGGGGCAGGTAGTCGATAATGCGCTTGGACCTACGGTGTTCAAAGCTCATGAAAATCCGCCCTTCTTTCGTTTGGCTTTTATCGGGATGAAAAAAGAAGAGCTCCGGTGTATGATGAACTCGACATATTATAATACCATGCCCGGGATATTCATAAAATTAAATTTCGAACCAGCAGGCAGCAAGGGTCTCTTTTTCGGCACTCTGCCTGTTTTTCTTTTTTGGGCGAACTCCTGGAGAGGGGGCAATGAAATTATGTAATCAAGAGCTGTTGCGCTCCCAGTGTTACGCAAACGGCAAATGGATTGAGAGTACGGATGGAGCGCGGATAACCGTGTATGATCCGTCCAGAGGAAGTCGGATCGGCTCGGTACCGGCCTTGGGCGGTGAAGAAACCGCTGCTGTTATCAAGGCCGCCAGTGCTGCCTGGCCTGCTTGGCGAGCCTTGACCGCCAAAGAGCGAGCCCGCTTGCTGCGCCGCTGGTACGATCTGCTGGTTGCGCATCAGGAAGATCTGGCCGTTATTATGACTTCGGAACAGGGGAAGCCCCTGAATGAAGCCAGAGAAGAAGTGCTGTATGGCGCCGGGTATATCGAATGGTTTGCCGAAGAAGCCAAACGGGTCTACGGCGATACCATCCCCATGGGGCAGAAGGGCAAAAGAATTATTGTCCTGAAAGAACCGGTGGGTGTGTGTGCCGCTATCACACCGTGGAATTTTCCTTCCTCCATGATCGCTCGTAAGGCAGCACCTGCTTTGGCGGCCGGCTGTCCGGTGGTGGTGAAACCGGCGAGTCAGACTCCTTTTTCCGCTTTGGCCTTGGCTTGGCTTGCCGAAAAGGCCGGTATTCCCCCGGGTGTCTTTAATGTGGTGACCGGCCCGGCTGCAGTGATCGGGGCGGAGATGACCGCCAACCCTCTGGTGCGTAAACTCAGTTTTACCGGATCCACCGAAGTGGGCAAAATTTTAATGCGTGATTGCGCCGCCACAGTGAAAAAGATCTCATTGGAACTCGGTGGGCATGCCCCCTTCATCGTCTTTGAAGACGCGGATCTTGATGAGGCGGTCCGAGGGGCGATGGCGTCAAAGTATCGGAATTCAGGACAAACATGCGTTTGTGCCAACCGCTTTATTGTGCAGGAAAGCGTGTATGATCGTTTTGCCGCCAAGCTGGTTGAGGCTGTACAGCAGCTCAAGGTCGGCAATGGCTTTCATGAAGGTGTGCATCAGGGGCCGTTAATTGATATTCACGCCGTTTGTAAGGTGGAAGAGCAGGTCCGCGACGCTGTTGCCAAGGGGGCTCGCATCGCTTGCGGCGGCAAGAGGCCGGAGGGACCGGGATTCTTTTTTCAACCAACCGTTCTCCTTGATGCGAATGCTAATATGCTGATCGCCGGAGAGGAAACCTTCGGGCCGGTGGCGCCGCTTTTTTCGTTCAAGGAAGACCGGGAAGCCGTGGCTCTGGCCAACGATACCCCCTTTGGACTTGCCTCTTATTTTTATAGCCGGGATATCGGTCGGATCTGGCGGACGGCCGAGGCTCTGGAATACGGCATGGTCGGTGTCAATACCGGCAGGATGTCGTCTGAAGCCGCGCCTTTTGGGGGCATTAAAGAATCGGGGATCGGTCGTGAGGGCTCGAAATACGGAATTGAGGCGTATCTGGAAATGAAATATCTCTGTCTCGGCGGGCTTGACAAGGAATAATCCTGCCCCGATGCATCATGGGGAGGGAAATTCCTGTTCCAGATCATCGCTGTCGACAAAAGCGTACGCGCTGTGCTTGTGGATGGACTCAAAACTTTCGACCCCCACGGAGAACCAAGCAATCTCGGCATGCTTGAGTGCCTGTTGCGCAACCTTGCGGGCAACGTCTTCGACAAACATGGGCTGGGCATAGGCCCTTTCGGTTACATATTTTTCATCGGGTCGCTTAAGCAGGGCATAAACCTCGGATGACCCGCAACCCTCCACCAGGGTAATAAGGTCCTCCAGCCAGATGAGGGCTAAAGGGAGAATTGTGAAAGTGACCTCGGCCCGTTGGTTATGAGCCCCGGCGGTGCTGATTTCTTTTGAGCAGGGACAGAGCGTGGTCACCGGAACCACTACCGTGAGAATGGGTTCGCCGTCCGTTTCCGAGGAAGCTGTAAACGAGCACTGATATTCCATAAGGCTGACCGTATGTGAAACAGGCGCCTTTTTGGCGATAAAATAAGGGAAGGACATCTCAATACGAGCTTCGCCGGCCTGCAACTGTTCGCGAACTTTGGTCAGGAGAGACGGGAAGATGCCGGCGTGGATGTCCGGAAGATATTGAGCCAAAAGGGTGGTCATGACACTGACGCAGGATTCTAGCCGGTCCTGCGGCATGTGTGCCAGCAGGTTGACCGTGGCCACGGTGTGCTGCATTTCGCCGCTTTTTTCAAGAATGCGCACGGGGCAGGTGAAATTGTTGATGCCTACGGTTTGTAATGACATGATTTCCATACTCGCAAAGAAAAGATACCGCCACTTACCCGATTTCTCCGATGTCGGCAACCTCCTTTGAAATTCGGTCAAGAATGAACCACGCGGCATTGCGCCGCAAGAGGAGAGGGGCACCTCTTCTTTATTTGATGGATCGCTTAATGTGTGGTATTTTGCCATGATAACAGACATGAGATAAGTCGAATATGGACAATGTGCGGATCGATAAATGGTTATGGGCGGCTCGTTTTTTTAAAACCCGTTCGCTGGCGGCCAAGGCAGTAGGCGGTGGCCATATCACCCTCAACGGACATAAAATCAAACCGGCTCGAACCGTGCAGGTTGGAGATCAACTGGTGATTCGACAAGGGGTTTTTGAATTTACAGTCAGTGTCCTTGGCTTAAGCGAACAGCGTGGACCGGCGGTGAGGGCCCGTATGCTGTACGAGGAAACGGAAGCATCCCTGAACAAACGGGAGCAGATGCGAGCGGAACGACAGGCAATGAACCAGCAGGGCAGTCGTCCGGAACACCGTCCGGACAAGCATGAACGGCGCAAAATCCGCCAATTTCTAAAAAAAGAGTAAGCATTGCGAGGAAAAAATATGAGAAGAGTGGAGCGGGCCCTGATCAGCCTGACCGATAAATCAGGATGTGAAGAATTTGCCCGTGCGCTTGCGGCCATGGGCGTCGAAATCCTTTCCACCGGCGGTACGGCCCAAAAATTACGGAGCAGTGATATACAGGTTACCGATGTCGCCGATTTCACAGGTTTTCCTGAAATGCTTGATGGAAGGGTGAAAACCCTGCATCCCTTGGTTCACGGCGGGATTCTCAATCAACGCGGCAATGTTGAGCACCAGCAGCAATGCCGGGACCACGGGATTAAACCCATTGACATCGTTGCCGTTAACCTTTATGCCTTCGGCAAAACCGTAGCGGTTCCCGGCTGTACCCTTACCGATGCCATCGAAAATATCGATATCGGGGGTCCCACACTCTTGCGGGCATCAGCTAAAAATTTTCAGGATGTCACCGTGATCGTTGATCCGGAGGATTATGTCCAGGTGCTTGACGAGCTTCAAGCCCATGGCAACACGACCCTTGCCACCCGTTTCCGGCTCGCTCGCAAGGTCTTCGAGTTGACCGCCGCCTACGATGCCGCCATCGCTACCTGGTTGCAGACCATTGATTCGGCCACGAATTCGTATTTTGCGGAGAGCGCTGATCATGCGTAAACTGGCAGTGCTGCTCTCCGGAAGCGGGAGAACCCTTGACAATTTCCATGCGCGGATTGAGACGGGTGATCTGCATGCCGAGATCAAGGTGGTCATTGCCAACGTGCCGCGGGCGTTGGGGCTTGAGAAGGCAAAGCGATACGGTTATCCGGCTTTTTATGCCATAAATAATGAGGAGATCAACCGGATACTCACCGATTATGATGTCGATCTCATTGTTCTGGCCGGATATTTGAAATTATATGCCCCGCCCGAGAACTTGCACCACGCAGTGCTCAATATTCATCCCGCGCTTATTCCGTCTTTCTGCGGTGCAGGATACTATGGCCATCATGTCCATGAGGCGGTAAAGGCCCGAGGTTGTACGGTGAGTGGCTGTACCGTTCATTTTGCCAATGAGGACTACGATGCCGGGCCGATTGTGCTGCAACGATGCGTCACACTTGCCGATAGCGATACACCGGATGAAATAGCAGCCAAGGTTTTTGCCGTGGAATGTGAGACATTCCCGGAGGCTATCAATCTAGTAGATGAAAAAGGAATCGAATATTTCTGGAACAGGGTGTGAGGCTATGACAACACGAACCATTATGAAGGGTAGGGACATCGATCGCAGTCTTGATCGCATCAGCCTTGAAATTGTTGAACGAAATCATGGTGTCAGCGATATTGCGATTATCGGTATCCATACTGGTGGCGTATTTCTAGCCCAGCGAATGAAAAGCAAGATTGAAGAACGGGAAGGTATGGTTCTTCCCTCAGGAACCCTCGATATCACCCTGTATCGGGACGATTGGAGCCTCATTTCACAGAATCCGATCGTCAGGAAATCCGATATCGGCTTCCTCTTGGAAGAAAAACGGGTTGTTTTGGTGGATGATGTCATCTTTACCGGGCGGACTATCCGTGCCGCCATGGATGCTATTATGGATTATGGCCGCCCGCGGTCAATTCAGCTGGCGGTTTTGATTGATCGCGGCGGCAGAGAATTGCCGATTCAGCCCGATTATGTCGGCATGGTTGTCGGTGCCGAACCCAATGAACGAGTCGATGTTCTCCTTGATGAAAAAGAGAACCGTGATGCGGTCATTGTATCCAAACGATGAATCAGGGGCGAATGGTTTGCGCCCTTCCAGGATGATAATGAGAAAAACGTTACTCACCCTCTGCCATGACTGAACAATCTTCCCCCCCCCCTATCCCACAGGATTTGGAGGCGGTCTGTCGCCGCATCCGTGAGAAGGCCGAAAATTACGAAAAATACAATTTTTCGCAGGGCCGCAACGATTTTCTAAAAGCCTTCTTCGATCTTGCCCAAGAATATGATTCACTTGATGATTTTTATCGGATTTGTGTTTCCGTGCCCCTCGCTCTTGTCGGTGTCGAGAGCGCCCTGTATCTCTGCCAGGGGCCGGAAAGTGGATTGCAACTGGTATGTTCCAGCGAGCGAGGCGTTTTAAGTGAACCGGAACCGGCGCGTTACCCGATTCAGATGCATGAAATTCCTTATGAGTTGGCCGGATCTTATATGGTTCCGATTTTCAGTAAACAGCCTTTTGAAACCAAGGAACAGGGGTGCCTGGAGCAGGAAAAGCACCAGGTCGGATTATGGAATAACCTGAAAGGGATGTGTGGAGGCGGGCGAACCCTGGGGATGTATGAGGTACGCCGAGAACAAGGACTTTCGGAAACCGATAAATTCTTTTTTCTTAAATACGCCAACCGCATCGGCTATAACCTTGATAACCGGTTGATTGCTCGTCAAAATATTGATCGGCTGAAGTTTATAAATACCCTGGTGATCGATATCGAGCACAATGTCATTGTGCCCAATATGTATTTCAACCACCTGTTTAATCAACTGAAAAAGAAAATCGGGTTAATTGATGAACTGAAGAGGGACATTGTCGAGGCGCATGGGACCCCGCCCTCTTGGACCCAGTGTGAACGGTGCTGCGAAAAATTACAGGTGCTGCAAGATGACCTGCTCCGATATTATCAGGAGATCGTCAAGCACCACGCCAATATGAGTCTTTTTATCGAAAGCCTTTTTCGTCGTGAGCATTTCGAGCGAGGGCATCTGGTCCTGCACACGAAGCGCTGTTTTGTTGAAAAAGAAGTTATTATTCCCCAATTGGACCACTACGCCAGCCGGCTGCGAGCTGCAAACGTCACTGTAGCCCGGCCCAAGAATATGTATGAAGAAGAATTTCCGATATTAGTGGATATCGGGCTGTTGGCCCAAGTGTATGCCAATCTTTTTTCCAATGCCGCCAAGTATACTAAAGAGATTATCGATCATACCGGCAAGCCACGAAAATTGATGGCGTATGGCCGTGATATCATAGATAACTTTAACAGGCCTGGGCAAAAAGGCATAAAATTCAATGTGTTTACCACCGGCCCCAACATGTCGGAAGAACAAGGGAACAAACTGTTCCAGGAAGGAATTCGCGGTGACGACAATCTCAATGTCCCCGGTACCGGACATGGTCTGTCATTTATTCGTCTTGTCGTCGAAATGCATGGCGGTCGCGTGGGGTACGAGCCGACTCCTGAGGGAAATAATTTTTATTTCATCCTGCCGCTTCCTCCACTTGATTATCCCCTGGTTCTTTGTTCTTCAGCCGAATAAATTTTTCCGAACCCTCTCCTCGTCGTTTTCGCACCGGCCTTTATCAGGGGTGTTGCCTTGACGTCTCAGATTATAAATTATGAAAAGTACCCAGCCGTTATCTGTACCCCTTTCAAATATGGAGTTGCTTGCCCCTGCCGGGACCCTCCCCGCGTTTGAAGTCGCTTTGCAGGAAGGCGCCGATGCCGTATATATCGGAGCACCGGGTTTGAATGCCCGAGCCCTGGCACGGGATTTTTCCTTTGCCGAAATTGCCGCCATGACCACATTTGCCCACAGTAAAGGGAAAAAACTCTATGTGGCCATGAACAGTTTGCTGAAAGAGGGCGAGGTGCGCATGGCTCTGGAAACGCTCTTCAGGCTGTCCGTCATTGGGCCGGATGCCTTGATCATCCAGGACCTGGGGATCTTGCATCTGGTTCGGCATTTTTTCCCGGATTTACCCCTCCATGCCTCCACCCTGATGACTGTTACCAATTCAATGGCTGCCCACTATCTTAAAAATATAGGCTTCCAGCGGATTGTCCTGGCCCGCGAGCTCAGTCTCGAGGAAATTCGAACCATTCATCAGCGGAGCGAAACTGCACTCGAAATGTTTATTCACGGGGCGATGTGCTTCAGCTATTCCGGGCTCTGTCGGTTTTCCAGTCTCCATGGCGGCAAATCGAGTCTCCGGGGGCAATGTGTCCAACCCTGCAGACGTCGCTATGACTGGCTGCCTTCGGGAAAGCGGAATGTCAGCGCGAGTTTCGGTAAAGGTGGGGGCTATCTGTTTTCCATGAATGATCTCAGCGGAATCGATTATTTGGCCGAGGCAGCGGCGGCCGGGGTTGTCAGTCTCAAGATCGAAGGGCGACTGAAATCCGTGGAATACGTCCGTAATACGGTGCGCGCTTACCGTTTGGCCCTGGATGCGTGCAATGCTTCATCCGAGGAACGGGGGCGTATGCTTGCCACAGCTCGTCGATATCTTGATGATGCCATGGGACGAAAACGTTCTTCGGGCTTTTTTATTGCCGGCAAGGAAGAGGGGCTCATTGTTCCTCGGCTTTCCGGCAGCACCGGAGAGGTGGTTGGCAAGGTTATCCGACGGGAGGAAGCGAGGGGAAAAAGGTCGGTAGCTTCCCCGAGCCTTCATGTGGTTTTGCAGGCAGCGTTAAAGGCGGGTGATCGGCTTCGTCTGTATGATGAGCGCACGGGAGATCGTAAGAGTTTCACGCTCCGCACTCTTGAGGTGAATGGCCGCAAGGTGGAACAGGGAGAGAAGGGACAGACCGCTGTGCTCGGGCTGTCCGGTGTCGATTTCGCGAGTCTACGCCAACCGATTCAAGGCATTCTCTTTCGGATTGATGTCAGCGGGCGGGGTGATCGGCAAAAATCTGCTTTGGTACGGAGTGTTGCTCAACAGCAGATACCAAGGCCGGACCCGGTGCTTATCGATAAAATGATGAAATCTCTCTCCCCGGCTGCTGGAAGGTCTCCTATTGTTTCGGGCGCACAAATAACAGGTGCGCACCGAAATGGACGGGCCGGCACCGGTCATAGTGTATCCCCCGCGCCGGAATGGTGGATTCGGGTGCAATCTCTGGATGCGCTGCGACAGCGTTATCCTTTTAAGGTCGCCAGGGTACTCATCGATCTCAATAAGCAAAACCTGGAGCAATTTTCGTACTATCAGTCGAGGAAAAAGACTCGGTCAATGCCTTTGATATGGGCTTTGCCGCCGATCATACGTGAAGAACAACTGCCTTGGTTCCAGGAAGCGATAGGACAATTACGGCATCAGGGGGCAAACCAATTCCAAATCGGCCATCATGGTCAGATCCCGTTGTTTACCGGTGGCGGGGATTCTTTTTCTGTAGACACGGTCAGGCTCTATGGCGATAGCACCGCTAACGTGCTTAACAATCCGGCATTACAGGCTTGGGCTTCGCTGGGAATGTCCGGTATGCAGTTTTCCCTGGAGACGGACAGGCAGACCTTGGTCGATGCTTTAACCCATTTCCAGGGAGCAGCACTACCACCGGGAAAAGATGAGCGGATGCAAGTCGGGCTTCAGCTCTATGGCCGGCCACCGCTGTTTACCGCCCGCTTGGATGCGCCGCATTTTCGAGGGCAACGGTCTTTTGTCAGTTCCCGCGGCGAGCGCTATTATTTGGACCGTCAGGAGGAAGCGCTGTATGTCCGTTCCCATGAAGCCTTTTCCTTATTACAGCATGCAGGTGACTTGGCAAAAATCGGTCTTGATTATTTTGTCGTTGATGTCAGTCACGGCCAGTTAAAAAAGGTATGCTCCGAACTCACTGCCCTGTTGAGCGGCCGAGGTGATTTGCCCACGGTTTTTTCCGGTAACTATGCTGGCATCCTTTCGTAAAATGGGGTAAATGCTGGCCTGGCGTTCATTATGAACGCCGTGTTATTTCACCCTTTTTGCCCTGAATACGCAAATTTTCCATAGCCAGTCGGGAATCTCTATCAACTTATTACTATTGCATGAATAATAAAGAACTTTTTAAAAAAATTTCCGTTGTACTTCGGCCCTATTTCAGCAAATTGCTGATTGTTATGATAGGTATGATAGCCGTAGGGGGATTTAATGCGCTTCAAGCCTATATGGTGAAACCTCTGCTGGATGAAATATTTTTTAAACATAACGCGCATATGCTCAATCTCCTGCCGGCTGGATTACTTCTGGTTTTTTTAATTAAGGGTGTCTTTTATTTTGTGTATTCGTACCTGCTGGAAACGGTCGGGCAGAGCGTGATCCGGGACATGCGCAACAACGTGTATGCCCATCTCAACAACATGCCGTTGAGCTTTTTTCATAAAACCCAGACCGGGGTCTTGATTTCACGAGTCATCAATGATGTCAGCATGTTGCAATCTGCTGTTTCCAATGCCCTGATTCAACTGCTTCGGGATTTTTTTTCGGTGATCGGGTTGTTCGGGGTCATTTTCTATATGGACTGGCGGCTCGCCCTGGCTTCAATGATTTTCTTGCCCATGGCTACTATCCCTATTGTTGTCTTTGCAAAGAAATTCAGGAAGATAAGCACCAAGTACCAAACCAGGCTGGGGGAAGCTACCAGCCAGTTGCACGAAACCATCGCCGGAGTACGGATCGTCAAAGCTTTTTGCAGAGAGGATTTCGAAAAGCAGCGGTTTGCACGGAAGATGCAGGAAATTATGGATACCCTCCTATCGGAAACCAAATACCGTTGTTTGGCCCACCCCCTGGTCGAATTTCTCGGTGGCATCGGTATGGCCATGATCATTTGGTTCGGAGGGCGGGAGGTTTTGCTGGGGCACTCCACTCCGGGTGCCTTTATGGCTTTTCTTGCCGCACTTATCATGGTGTATGATCCCATCAAGGGGGTGAGCAAGATCAACTCCACTATTCAGCAAGGAATGGCGGCAGCAACGAGAATATTCGCGCTTTTGGATATTCGTCCCGATATCCAGGAGGCCGAAGATGCTATTGAAATGCCTTTATTCAGCAATACCATTGTTCTCTCGGACATCAGTTTTAGCTATGAAGATAATCCGCCGGTGATTAAACATCTCAACCTGCGGGTAAACCGGGGCGAGGTCCTGGCTGTGGTAGGGCCAAGCGGGAGTGGTAAAACGACCATGACCAATCTGATTCCTCGATTTTATGATGTCAAAGAGGGCTCGATTTGTATTGACGATGTCGATATTCGTCGATTTACTCTCCCGTCGCTCCGTCAGCAATTGGCACTGGTCACTCAGCAAACCATTTTGTTTAATGATACGGTTCGTAATAATATCGCCTATGGTCGCAAGGATTGCACGGAACAGGAGCTTACCGAAGCTGCCAAGGCTGCTTATGCCCTGGATTTTATTAATGATTTGCCCATGGGGTTTGATACCATTATCGGAGAATCCGGGGCCCGGCTTTCAGGGGGACAGCAGCAGCGGATCTCCATTGCCCGTGCTTTGCTCAAGGATGCGCCCATCCTGATTTTAGACGAAGCAACGTCCTCTCTGGATACCGAATCGGAACGTGAGGTACAGCGAGCACTGGAAAACCTGATGAAGAACCGAACCACAATCGTTATTGCACATCGTCTGTCCACAATAAAAAACGCGGATCGGATCATTGTTCTCAAGGATGGGTGCCTGGTTGAGGAAGGGACCCATGCTGAGCTGCTTGACCTCGGAGGCGAATATAGCTTTTTGTACCGCCTCCAGTATGCCGATGATCCGGCAACAACGTTAAGGTGATCGAATGGGCGATATATCAACCGGTTTCACGTCAGCGGCATTTTTAAAAAGAACGAAGAGTGTTTGGGGCTCATGCTGATATCAGGTTGTATAAGGAAAAATTTTTTGGAAAGCAATACATCTCCTGACAGATCTTTTTTGTTCCGGCAAGATAACGGCCCGATTAGGTCTTTGGTTAATCCCTTGCGCGCAATGGAGTGTATATGCCGATTGCTCCCTTGAATGTGTTGGTAGTGCGCGACGGTCGTCCGGGGCATGAAAAGCAGTCGTGGGGCGTTGTTGCCGCTTTGGGGCGTAAACGATCGGTAAATACCTCGCAAATATTGATCAAGCCTGGGATATCATCCGTGTTTTTCGCGGTATCCGTCTTGCTGGGTATACGATTCAAGCTTCCTCAAGGATTTGTACCTGATGTGATCATCGGCACCGGTACCCATACTCATCTCACCATCCTTGCACTCAAAAAACGTCTAGGGGGACGAGCCGTAACTTGTATGAGCCCAGGGCGATTATTGCGTTCTCGGTTTGATCTGTGTTTTGTTCCACGGCATGACGAACTGGCGGAAGGCGGTAATATTGTGCTGACCGATGGCCCACCCGGGCTGAATTGCAACCTCCAAAAACACGATCCGTCCCAAGGGCTTATTCTTGTGGGAGGCGTGGATGGAAAAAGTCATGCATGGGACAATGCCGGAATGTCGCTTCGGATTGTTTCCTTGATCTTACGCTACCCTCACTTGTCTTGGACTCTGACCACCTCTCCCCGAACACCTGATGGTTTTCTGGAGGCCTTTGAAAAGGTTTCGCAATCGCTAACCATCCATATCTGTCCTTATCGAGAAACTCCTCCGGGATGGCTGGAACAAGCTTTGAACCGGTCGAAATATGTCGCAGTGACGGAAGACAGCATGTCCATGGTTTTTGAAGCGCTTTCAGCCGGATGCCGGGTTGGAACTATTCCTGTTGATTTCAAGAAGCCTAATAAATTTTTGAGATCTCTTGACGATTTGAAAAACAGGAATCTGCTTACAGTTGATTTTAATCCAGGTGAAGCGGCAGCACCTGAGAAAAATTTTGATGTTGCCGGTAAGTGCGCTACGGAAATGGAGAACCGATGGTTTCGCAGTGAATAAAGATTCTTCAACGGGAGGGGCTTTTTCTATGGAGGGGCTCCATTTCTCATTGAGAATATATTTGAAGATTGAATCTTGTTCATATGCCTGAGTTCGTCATTTTTTGAACAAGGTTTTTTATTATCATAGGGAGCGCAAGTGGGGACAAAACCAATAACCGTAGCACAGATGCTGCCGGATTTGCATAGTGGCGGGGTTGAGCGAGGTACCTTGGAAATGGGCAACTATCTGGTCAAGCAGGGATGTCGATCCATTGTCATTTCTGAAGGAGGACCCATGGTAGCAGCCCTTGAAAAAGGAGGAAGTTGCCATGTTCAATTGCCGGTTGGAAGGAAAAATCCAAAGGCATTGACATCTCTTCTACCAATCCGGCGCCTCCTTCTGCAAGAAAGAGTGGACATTCTTCATCTTCGTTCCCGCATGCCCGCCTGGATAGGATATCTAGCCTTCAAAAGTCTCCCCTCACATTTAAGACCGCATTTGGTGACTACCTTTCACGGAATTTACTCCATTAATCAGTACAGTTCCATTATGACACGAGGTGAAAAAATTATAGCTGTTTCCCATGCCGTTGCGACCCATATAAAAGCTCATTACAATATCCCTGATCATCGAATACAGGTGATTCATAGAGGCTTCGATGATCAGTTTTTCAATCCGGAAAAGGTCGATATCGAACGGATAAATATCCTCAAGGAAGGCTGGGACCTCGCAGGCACTCCTTTACCCCTTATTATGTTACCGGGAAGGGTCACACAGTGGAAAGGCCATGCCGTTTTTATTGAAAGTCTGGCAAAGATAAAAGATCTTGCATGGACCGCAGTGTGTGTAGGGAATTTTGATGGGAAAGAAAAATTTATGGGAGAGTTAGCCTCGCTCATCCAGGATGCCGGTCTTGAAAATCGAATTCGTTTTGTCGGTCATTGCACTGATATGCCGGCCGCTTATCTTTTATCCGATATCGTCGTGTCAGCATCTTCTACAGAGCCGGAGGCTTTTGGGCGGATCGCCATTGAGGCGCAAGCCATGGGGAAACCAATCGTGGCAACTGCGCATGGCGGCAGCATGGAAACAGTTCTTGCAGGAAAAACAGGTTGGCTCGTTACGCCGGATAACGCAGCAAGCCTCGCCTCAGCACTAGCTGAAGCTGTAACTCATGCAAGTATTCGGAGCCAATATGGACAGACCGCAAGAACGTGGGTGCAAAGCCAATTTAGCATGGAAAAAATGTGCCGAGAAACAGTCAACTTATACCATGAACTGAATTTCGGGAATTCGTAGAGCGACTTTTGTTCTCTGTATTATGCTCCTAAGCAACAAACATCTACTCCGTTGTCTCGCGGAGTCTTGCTTTTTTTCACATATCCAAATAGAGAACTATCAGAGATATTTCAATTTTTCAGGAGCAATAGAGACCTTCAGGTAAGTCTTGCTCCTTAATCCGATTTCATCATGGAAAAATGAATTTCCTCCGCGTACAGCTGATGAAGGGATTCAAATATTACAGTGTTTTTTCCTTGAAGCACTTTATGGCGAACAGTCAATGCCAAATAGTGATGTGCTTATAAGTATTCATCATGATTCCTAATGGATACTGAGTTTTTGATTGCAAAAGTATCGTTTCTTGTGGTTAAAAATTATTTTTTTTGTTAGCAGAAAATTTGACGCAAACACACTTTTTTGTCTTTTTGTGTAAATATGTTTTATTTTAAAATAAACTTTACTCACGACGACCATGACTCATAATACTATGATTAGTGAGAATCTAAATGCGGTTTATATTATTAATGCAAAAAAATTGGTCGAACGTCGTATGTTTATGGAAAGGCAATTGGATCAATTTGGAATGCAAGCCGAATTCATTTCAGTTTTTGATATAGAGGAATTAACCAATGATATTATATCGAAATATTTTCTGAAAGATAATTTATCAATGGAGCAGATGTCGTGTGCTATGAAGCATATTTTTGCTTTGCAAAAAATAGCAAAAAGTGAAAGTTCGTTCAGTCTTGTATTGGAAGACGATGCCGTTTTCTATAATAATTTTTTATTAGGACTGAAGTTATCCTTGTCAGAGAGCTGTAATTTTATTGGTAATAAAGTGATTTATATAGGATCAGCCAATAATTTCTTTACTGAAAAAAGTAAAATGAAAAAAGGTCAGCATTTATATCTAGCTTCACGTGGAAGATTTTCTGATTCTTACATTATTGACAGTGAAACTGCACAAAAAAGATTGCGATGGATAGAAAAAAATAAAATTTCTAAACCGATCGATGATCAATTTGATTTCATTGATTTAGAATCGGGTACTAAAATACTCTGGTTAGAAGCTCCCATTGTGGAGCAAGGGAGTAAAAATGGTTTGTTTCGTAGTGAGATACCAGATACTTCCGCCAAAGGGCCGCAATGGCTGCAAGGGATAAGGTTTCGTCTGCAAAAAATAAGGCGTAAATACCTCTATCAGATTTTTCGTTAGACACAAGAATCTGAGAGAAAACCTGTGTAGTCTAGTTTCAGAATGCTGGAGGTGGGGACTGATGAGTGATGAAATATCACTCATTTCTTGGCTCATTTCACTCGAAATGATGATGAGTCATTTTCTGCCCTTTCAATTTTTCGTTGTGAGTAGATTCGATGAAAATTATTCACGTAGCTAATTTTTCTTTATTTAAGCATGGTGCACAGTTTTATGATACAGACCGGAAAATCACTAATGGGCTGATACGTAATGGTCACCATGTTTATGATTTCAGCTACCGAGATATTGCTCGTTTTTCTGGGTGGTTTAACTCCTCGAAAACCGGTAGAACAAAAATGGTTGCTGCCTTTTTAGAAACTCTCCGCCATTTTCGCCCCCATCTTCTTCTTCTTGGGCATAGTGAATTGCTGACTTTGAAAGATCTTGATACAGCTCGATCCATTTGCCCGGAGATGAAAGTTGCCATGTGGTGGGTAGATCCCTTGGATGATATTGCTCATTTGAAAGAGCGAATGGGAATCTTAGATGTACTCTTTGCCACTACAGGAGTTACTCCTCTTGCTAGTGCCATGGGAGAACGGAAAACTACAGTACTTTCATACTTTCCTAATATTGTCGACCCTTCTGTCGAAACAGGTCGAGCCTTTACGGTTCAACGCCCTGTTCACGACTTGGTTTTTTTCGGTAGAAAAGTCCCTGGAAGACAGGCTATGGGCCAGAAACTTCTAACTTTATCAAAAACATTGAATGTCGGAATTTACGGTGGCTCCAAAGCTACACAGGTTTTTGATTCGAAATATATCGATTTATTGTCCGCATCGAGGATGGGGCTTAGTTATAGTCGATATAATGATATAGCTTACTACGCCTCAGACAGGATTGCTCAGCTCACCGGGAATGGGGTTTTGACTTTTTCTCCAGCGGTTCCGGGAATGAATGAGCTTTATTCTGGTGATGAAGTTGTATATTTTGAGGATTGGAATGATTTCTCGGAAAAGGTTTTTGCTTTTCATCGGGATTGGGATAGTTGCACTCGTCACGCACGGAAGGGGTGGGAAAAGGCACACTCTGCCTTTAATGGGAATCGCGTTACACAATTCATGATAGAAACAATTTTTAATACCAGCTATTCGGAGTTCTACGAATGGCAAAATCAAGTTTTGCGATAGTGTGGGGTAGTATGAAGGAATTTTAGAAAAGCGTTCGCTCTCCCGATGGTTACTATTCTTACAACTGTTTTGGATTGTATCTAATCTGCAAAATTAATAAAAATTAAAAAAATAATTATAACTGAATGAGTTGTAGGGAAAATTCAAATATGATTTCAATCGTAATTCCTGTTTATAATGAAAATGAGTCATTACTAGAACTTTATTCATCAATTGATAATATTTTTAAGACTATAGGCGAAAAATATGAAATTATTTTTGTTAATGATGGGAGTACTGATTGTTCTCAGGAAATAATTGATAAAATTGCAGAAAATAATGACAGCGTTCATTCGATTGTATTTCGTCGAAATTTCGGAAAATCAGCGGCTTTGAATGCTGGATTTGAAAACGTTTCCTGTGATATTGTTTTTACTATGGATGCAGATCTGCAAGATGATCCGAGTGAAATTCCAAAATTTATAGAAGAGATTGAAAAAGGGGCGGATCTCGTTACCGGTTGGAAGAAAAATCGTTTAGATCCATTAGAAAAGACCATCCCGTCAAAAATATTTAATGCCATTACTTCAAAAATGAGTGGTTTGAAGCTCAACGACTACAATTGCGGCTTTAAATGTTATCGTAAAGAATTGTTGAAAGAAATCGATATTTACGGAGAAATGCATAGATTTACCCCCTTCTTGGCTCATAAAAAGGGCTTTAACGTCAAAGAAATATCTATTAATCATCGTAAACGGAAGTTTGGTCGATCAAAATTTGGATTTGAGCGGTATGCTCGAGGTTTTTTTGATCTTTTAACAGTGGTATTCATTACAAATTATTTAACACGTCCTTTACATTTGTTTGGTGCTATAGGGGCCGTCTTTTTAGGAAGTGGAGTGTTGGTTTTTCTCTATCTTTTTTTGGGTCGGTGGATTTTTGGTCAGTCGATAGGGACGAGTCCTTTATTTGCTTTATCAATTTTCTCTATGGGAATAGGTGCACAAATTTTTGTTGTTGGTTTGTTAGCTGAATTAGTGGTGCATAATAAAGAACGAGATCGTAAAAAAAATTATTCAATTTTATCTAAAGATATTGAAAATCGCTAAATTTCTAACATCGTCTGTTGTCGCAACATTAACAGATTTTATGGTGTATAGCATATTGGTTAAAATGATGTCGCCGGCTTTTGCTAATATGTTAAGTGCTTCTACAGGGATGGGGATTAATTTCTTAATGCAGAGATGTTGGGTCTTTTCCCCTACGAAAGGAATTGCTGTCTCTTTTTTATTGTCTACCCTTTTTTCTTTGGCCGGAATAGCATTAGGAACCGCGATCATTTTCTGTCTCACTACATGGACGATGTTGTCGACCTATCCTCTTGTTGCCAAATTGTTTACCATTGGTATCGTCGCTATCTATAACTATGAAACGAAAAAAATTGCATTTGGGGATAATGAAAGGCAAAAATGTCGATATTGATACAGAATATACTGAAATATTTCCCTATTATGATAGCTGCCTATTTCTTTTTTCAAGTAATTGTGCGGCTGTTGACAACTAATACTGCGGTCCTAGATGAATCTGAGCAAATTATGCTCTCACAATATTTTGCATGGGGATATAACGCCCAGCCTCCATTATATACTTGGCTCCAAATAGGATTTTTCAAGATTTTTGGAATCACGATTATTGGTCTTAGTTTGTTGAAGAATAGTCTCTTGTTCGTCACCTATTTTTTTGTCTATAAAATTGGCATGTTGGTAAGTCAAGACAAATTGAAATCTGTTTTAGGTTCTCTCTCTTTAATACTTATTCCACAGATAAGTTGGGAGTCACAGGTAGATCAAACCCACACAGTTTTGCTTACAACTGCTACGGTCTGCACATTTTTCTTTTATTCCCAGATTATTTTAAAAAAATCTCAAATTATCACTTTTCTCTTTTTAGGGTTGAGTGCTGCAATTGGTCTTTTAGCTAAATATAATTTTGTGTTAGTACTGATCGGATTACTAGGGACAGCGTTGATAGTGCCTGCATTTCGGAAAAATTTTTTCCAAAAAAAACTTTGGGTCAGTATCATAATCATTTTTGCTGCTGTGCTCCCTCATTCAATATGGTTCATGACGCATTTTGATCTGGCTACATCTTCAACTGTAGAAAGGATGAACGTGCTACA
The DNA here is from genome assembly GCA_963666685.2 of uncultured Desulfobulbus sp. Lineage (GTDB taxonomy): Bacteria > Desulfobacterota > Desulfobulbia > Desulfobulbales > Desulfobulbaceae > Desulfobulbus. Next base: position 2,558,975 of record CAXXHZ010000003.1, on the reverse strand, counting down.
GTCAGGTGAAAAGGTTAAAGATATCTCCCAAGGATTGAGTAATCTTTTTATCTCAATTTTGGCTTTTATTTTTCCATCCAGTATATTCTTCCTGTTTTTTTTCAGGAAAAATATATATTTAAATAAAAATATTGGCTCTAAAATTATTTTGTGGTTTACTGTAATTGTATTTACTTGTCTCGTTTTGATGATTTTAGCGACTGGTATTACAAATGTTAAGGAAAGATGGTTGCAACCATTTCTTATTTTGTTTCCTATGTTATTGTTTCTTCAGACTCGTGTTCTTGTTGATGATAAAGTCGTCAAGAATTATATGTTTTTTTGTTTATTTATTGCATTTTTGTTAAATTTGGCAATTTTTATTAAGCCGATGACAATTGACCTCAAAAATAGACAGAGTAGAGATAATTATCCTTTTGAGGAGATTTCATCGACAATTAAGTCATCTTCTATGAATAAAAGTGATCTCCTAATTTATGCCGGCGATAAATTTATTGGTGGAAATATAAAGATGAATTTTCCAGAATTAAATGTAATAACGTCATCATTGCCATTGCAACCATATGAAATGGAAAAAAATGTATTGTTACTGTATGGTAATAATATTCCGAATTTTATTTTAGAATTGAAAAAAAGAGGATATACATGTAATGATGGAATTTTTGAGAAACCGTTTAAATATTCTCGTAAATTTATTTATAGTCTAAACTACTCTTATTGTTTTTGTGATAGTAAAGAGCCGAAAAATTAAAGTAGATAAATTTTAACTCATAGAGTTCCATCTTGAAAGTGTGGCGGTATTATCCCGGATATATATCGTTTGAATATTAAGATATATACTTATAATCTCTATGCTGGTTAATCATTTTATTATAGAGGGAAATATAAGCAGGTATTATGCTCTCCGGTGAATAATCCGACTTATATTTTATCTGGGCTGCTCTGGCTTTTTTAATGGACTCGCTCGGATTATATATGGCTTTTCTTATGGCTTCTGCCAGGCTCAAAGAATCATTTACCTCAAACTTCCATGCTGTTGATGAATCAAGGATCTCCTCTGGACCCTTTGATTTAGATGCTAAGATTACCTTGCCACGAGCCATCGCCTCGATAATCACAATTCCAAATGGTTCATCAAGAGAGGGGAGAATAAAATAGCTACTTATGGCTAGAAAATCGCTTACATTGTTAACCCAACCATGAAATTTGATGCGATCTTGAAGATTGGCCGTCTCCGCCTGATGACGAAGATTTTTCATTTCAGGACCATCACCTCCCAGTACCAGTCGGATATCGAGACCTGATTCAACAAGTTGTTTGACAGCATCAAGAAGTATATGAAATCCTTTTTTGTATACAAAACGGCCGAAACTAACAAGCGTAGTTGGTTCATTGCTGTTGATAACGATCTCTTTTTCAACTACCGGTATCATTGAAAAGTGGGGAATTATAGTAATATTTTTTTCTAAAATCCCTTTGCTCATTAAATAACGCTTTTGGTCTTCAGTACTGGGGCAAAAGTGAGATATGTCTTTATAATATTTCAAGTTGACATAATTGTGCATATTAGCAATCACTGGAATTCCCAGCTTGTCCCCTACAGATCCGGCTACTGCAGAGCCTCGGCACAAATGGCTATGGATTACCTGCGGGGAATAATCGGTCAAGATTTTCTCAAGGCGTTTTCGAGCCAACGGACTCCAGTCCCATTTTACTTTAAGAGGAGAAATGCTGATTTTGTCGTGCGCAAGTTTCGAAATCGCATCGAATTCAGGGTGGCAAACAGCTTGCACATTATGACCGCCATTTGCCAGTGCCTGACAGAAATCTACGAACAACCTTTCAGCTCCTCCAAATCCTTTTGAAAGCATTACCTGACAAATTTTCATAATTTTTTGAAGATTGAGATACTAGAGGGTCGGTTCTTAATACAAATTATCAGAACCACAGTGTGGGCAATGGTGGCCGGGAAAAGTGTTCATGCGTGGCGGACAACCTGAGGCGGGCGTGCTTTTGCGGCGCTGGCGAGCTGCACCACAATACGATCGGTTTTGTGTAAACGTTCTACCAGGGTGCGGAATAAATGTTTTGAGACCTCGGGATACTTTTCAATCAATTCTCCAAGTTTTTCGCCCGGATACCGTTTGATTGTGCATCGACCTGCGGCAATGATTGAAGCCGAACGCGGTTCTTCCAGAATGGCGGCCATTTCACCGAAATATTCCCCGGGTTCCGTGATTTCTGCAATTTTTTTGCCGGAGCGGAGAACCGCCACCTTACCTCTGACCAGTTTGAAAAAATCACGATCTTTATTGCCTTCTTGGATAATTCCGTCACCGTCTTCGTATTCCTCCACATCCGGATTAACAAGGTAAGCAGGCAGGCTTTCTTCATGGGCCACAGTTCGTTTCCATACCTCCTCCAGGCTGGTCACCCCCTCCCTCGCTTTTTGCAGGCCGGCCTCCCGTAGGGTGAACATGCCTTCCTGGATAGCGACCTTACGAAGTTGTTCCTCGGATACTTCCGCCTGAATGGCCTTGGCAACTTCTTCGGTCACCTCCATGAGTTCAAAGAAGCCGACCCGCCCCCTGTACCCTAACCCATTGCAGTCCGGGCAGCCTTTTGCCTTAAACAGGGTGAGATTTTCCAGTTCATTCTCATGAAAACCGCTACTGAGCAAGGTTTGGCGGTCATAGTCGGCAGGGATTTTGCATTTGGGGCAGAGCCTTCGGGCAAGTCGCTGAGAAAGAACCATGGTGAGGGAGGATGCAAGAATGTAGGCAGGTACGCCTATGTCCACCATACGGCTGACCGTTGCCGGGGAATCGTTGGTATGAAGCGTGGAAAAAACAAGATGGCCAGTCATGGCGGCTTTCATGGCTATCTCTGCGGTTTCAATATCCCGGATCTCACCGACCATGATGATGTCCGGATCCTGCCGGAGAAAGGCCTTCAGAGCCGCAGCAAAGGTCATCCCCACCTCGGGGTTGACATTAACCTGATTGATTCCCTTGAAGTTAAACTCAACCGGATCTTCTGCAGTGAGGATTTTTATGTCCTCGGTATTAAGCGAATTCAGTGCTGAATAGAGGGTTACGGTTTTGCCTGAACCTGTTGGGCCGGTAACCAACAGGAGGCCTTGCGGGCGATTGAGGCAGCGTTTCAGGGTCGTGAAGGTTTCCTGAGTGAATCCGAGTTTGGTCAGGTCAACATTGAGCGAGTCCTTATCAAGAATACGCAAAACAATGCCCTCGCCGTGGAGAAGCGGCAAGGTAGAAACGCGGAAATCGACCGCCTTGTTACGGCCCAGGCGGATTTTAATACGACCATCTTGGGGAACACGACGTTCGGTAATATTGAGCCCTGCAAGGATTTTCATCCTGGCAGCCATGGCATTTTTAATGGTCAGGGGCAGGTTCATTGATTTGAACAACGAGCCATCCTTACGGTAACGAACCTGCATGGTTTTTTCAAAGGGCTCGATATGGATATCGCTGACCCCTTCCTGCACGGCCTTGACCAAAATGCCGTTAACCAGTTTGATGATGGGGGCATCCGAGGCGGAAAACTGTTCATAGGCGCTGTCTTCGGTACTACCGCTATCAATCTCGAAATCTTCAGCGGCATCGGACACCAGAGCCCCAAAATCTTCAACTTGGGTGACGCTCTCTTCTTCTATGCTATCGGTTTCGTATTTAAAGAAGGTTTGATATTCTTCTTCACTGATCTTGTAATATTTTTTATACCCCTCGATGATGTCTTTGGCGGTAGAGACACAAACCGTGAGGCTTTTTTTTACGATATCCTGCAATTGCTCCACTTCTGCAGAATCCGTAGGCTCTGCCATCGTAACCTGCAGCGTGTTGCCGGCAATACGCAAGGGAAACGCCAGAAAACGTTTGGCCGTTTCATAGGGCATAAGACTGAGGGCTTCCCGACTCGGTGCTTCCTGTTCGATGACAACCATTGTGTAGTTGTGCATTCTGCTGAGAAAATGGGCGATAGTTTCCCTTTCAATCGCTCCGCTTTCCAGCAGAATTCGTCCTAGTCGTTCACCGGTTTTTTTCTGAATAGCCTTGGATTCTTCAAACTGTGTTGCGGTTATGTATCCAGCTTTACTTAATAATTCTCCGATTTTTAGCTTGCCGGCGCCGGACTGGTCTTTAACAGTCCTTTTCATCGAGCCTTTATGAGCATCAGTCGGTTGTTCTAGTTTTATGGCCATAGTGTCTGGAGGAGGGGCCTGAAGGTAGCTGAGAGAATACTCTTACATCGAATAATTTTTATTTAGTCTACTATAAAAGAAGAAAGCGGTCAAAAAACAACAAGACTTTTTATTGATACGTTTTTTTTAGGATGAAGTGGGAAGGTGCCGCCCTTTCCCGATGGAAAATTCTCAATCTGGCGCTGCTACACCTGCGGTCTCGTTCAATTGCGACAATCAAACCCTCAAACCGCGCGGAATTGTATCCCTGTTATTTTCCGGCTGGCTCTTCTGGTGGTTAAGGGCGCTTGAGTCAGGAAAATATAGCCGGATAGCGGCACTGCAAGGTTTGCTGTAGGGGGATCATGACCTCGCGCATTGAAGGTTCAGCTGCTTTTGATGTGCGGAGTTCGAGAATATGTCGCCATTCGAGAAGATGGGTGTACACAATGATTTCTGTTTTACAGGAATTGGGCAGAACCGTGCGGGCAGCTTGGGGCGTTGAGGTCTGTAGCAAGCGAAGGTATTGTTGCTCCATATCTTCCATTGCTTTTTTCCAGATCGCAAATTCCTCACTCTGTTCCTCGAAAAACAGAGGTTTGATAAAGGTGACTTCATTGCCGAATTTGTCGGCGGAATACCGGCAATAGCGCTGGCTTTCCTGGAGGAACGTGCAAGGACGATGGCGAACGAGTTCATGGGTAACCGCCCGGTTGACAATGAATTTGACAGCGAGGAAGCGGTGTTGAGCACATTGCGGAGGGTTGAGCTTTTCTATTTCAGTGAGGCCCATTTTTTTGACGGATATATCGGAGGGCATTTTTTCCCCGGTTCCGGTTGGAAGTGGATCGAAGAAATAGGGATGACGTTGGGCCAGAAAAAAAGTGATAGCCTTGGAAATGGCATCTGCGGGATGGAGAAGCCGCATTTCGCGAAAAGCACGGATCGAACCGGTGACCAGTAGGTGACAAGCATCCAATCGATCAATCTGCAGAAATTTGGGTTGGCAGAAGAACAGGGCGTTGATTGGTTCCGGGATCGCGCAGGTGACGACCAGGCTAAGAACACCCATTTCTAAAACAGAGTTGTGCCCGTTTTCCGCCATTTTTTTGACAAAGGGAATGGCGGAAGCCGTGTCGATTCGATTCTCGCTTTTATAGCAGATACGGCCGCAGTACTCGATGCGGACCGGAAGGCTCTGCCGGTCAAGGTCATCCAGGATTGTGAAGCATGGTTCGATTATTCGCATGAGCAAGACCGACTGCTGGGGAAGAGGGTGAAGCGAGAGGTGCCGCCTGGTTGCTGCGGCACCACCATGATACAATTACATATTTTCTTCCCAGAAGGGAGACATGGCTCGCAGTTTGGTGATGATAGCCGGCATTTTTTCGAGGACAAAATCGACTTCCTCTTCAGTATTGTAGACCGAGAGGCTGAATCGGATGGAGCCGTGTGCCGCTGTGAATGGCACCCCCATTGCCCGGAGGACGTGGGAAGGTTCGAGAGAACCGGAGGTGCAGGCGGAACCTGAAGAGGCGCAGATATTAAACTGATTCATGTGCAGCAAAATAGCCTCGCCTTCTACATACTCGAAACTGACGTTGGAGGTATTGGGTAAACGGAGTTGCGGATGACCGTTGAGTAATGCTTTGGGGATGGAGGTGAGCAAACCTTTTTCCAGTTTATCTCGCATCGCGCGCACCCGGGAATTTTCTTCCGCCATGTTAACAGCGGCCAGTTCGCAGGCCCTGCCCAGACCAATAATAGAAGCCACGTTTTCCGTACCGCCGCGACGGCCGCGCTCCTGATGGCCTCCATTCAAAAAGGGGACAAACGGGGTGCCTTTTCTGACATACAGGACACCAATACCCTTGGGGGCGTGGAGTTTATGACCGGAGAGCGAAAGAAAATCGATCGCTGTTTCCCTTAGGTTGATCGGAATCTTGCCCACCGCCTGTACTGCATCCGTATGGAACAGAATGCCCCGTTCTTTGGTGATTTTTGCCATCTCCTCCACCGGAAAAACAACGCCGGTTTCATTGTTGGCCCACATGATGCTGACAATTGCCGTCTCGTCGGTAAGGCTGTCCTTAAAACGCTGCAGATCCAGGGTGCCGTCCGAGTCAACGTGTAGGCGGGTGGTATGATACTTGCGGCCGGTAAAAATTTCGAGATTGTCACAGAGATTTTTGACCGCCGGATGCTCAACCCGGGTGGTCACTACATGGTTTCTTTCGGGAAAGGTCTGGATGGCTGACAAGATAGCTGTTGAATCGCTTTCCGTGCCGCAACTGGTGAAGACGATTTCGTCCGGGCTCGCCCCGATCAGATCGGCGGTGGCCTGTCGAGCGGTGTTGATGGCTTGCCCGACTTGGCCGCCGAAGGTGTGCATTGAGGAAGGATTGCCATAGTATTCGGTCAGATAGGGCATCATGGCGTCCAGCACCTCGGGGGCGATGCGGGTGGTGGCGTTGTTGTCCATATAGATGACCTTCTCAGAGGAACCGCCCATTATTTATCCTCCTCAACGATCAGGCTGTCAAGGACCTGTTCGCGCAATTTTTTTTCAACATATTCCTTCAGGGTTGTGCGCGATGAATGGCAACCGGCGCACGAGCCTCGTAGCGAAACCGTGACAAAATCGCCGTCGACATCGATCAGTTGAATATCCCCATCGTCTTTTTTGAGGGTTGGTTTGATTTCGCGTTCAATGACCTCCTCAATTTTTTTAATCTTTTCCAGGGAAGTCATGCGTTTGTTTTTTTTTGTCCCGATGGGGAGGGGCGCGAGTCCCTCTACGGTTTCATTCAAGAGTTCCAGCAGACGGTCCTCACACTTGCCGCAACCGCCTCCGGCCTTGGTGAAATTGGTGATTTCCTCAACCGACCTGAGAGCGTTCTCCCTCACGGCTCGGATAATTTCCAGATCGGTAACTCCAAAACACTCACAAATGACTTCCCCCTGAGCCATAGGGAGAATGGCCCCGGTGTAATCGGCAATGGCGGCTTCCAGTGCTTCACGTCCCATCACCGAACAGTGCATTTTTTCTTTGGGCAGACCACCGAGTGCCTTGGCAATATCATCGTTGGTCAATTTTTTAGCCTCTTCCAATTGCATGCCCTTAAGCATTTCCGTAAGCATGGAGGAAGACGCAATGGCCGAGGCGCAACCGAAGGTTTTGAATTTGGCGTCGGTGATCACTTGATTTTCGTCGACCTTGATTGTCAACCGTAGGGCATCGCCGCAGGAAATGGACCCGACATTACCAACACCGTCCGCTTCTTCGATTTCGCCGACATTTTTTGGATTAATAAAATGTTCCTGTACTTTATCTGTATATTCCCACATGATGAGTTCTCTGTGCTGTTGTTTTCAGTATTCGGCATCGACCGACTGTCACAATTGACAAAGGGCCGATATTCGATTTTTTACATTATGGCAGGAGGCCGATTTCGGCAAGCATCGATTTCGCACTTTTTACCAGCAAGGGGGTCTCTTCCTTGGTTCTGGCCTCTACATAAAACCGGACCTTGGGCTCCGTACCGGAGGGTCGGATCATAATCCAAGAACCGTCGTCAAAAATCATCTTGCGACCGTCGATGTCAATCACCGAGAAAATGGTTTTTGTGCCTTCGCCAACCTGAATACGGGAGCCGGCCGTAAATTTTTCGAGTTTACGCAGGGTCTGCAGTAATATTGAACCCTGCTGGGAAACGGCCACGCCATCGCGGTCCGGATAGTAATGCCCATATTTTTCTTCTATTTCAAGAAGATATTCTCCCAGCGGTTTTTTTAGGGTCAGGGCCATATCAAGGGCGAGGATCAGGCCGATAAAGGCGTCTTTTTCCGGCGTGTGTCCGATAATGGAAATGCCGTCGGATTCCTCGAAATAGACCAGCGCCTTATTGATCACCGGTTTGAATTCTTTAAACCCTACTTTAGGTTCAAACACTTCTTCGTGCAACTGTTGCGCCACGGCATTGGCAAGGTTGCTGGAGGCTACGGTTTTGGCAACCATCCCGCTTTTCTTTTTGATTTCATGGAGAAAATGATAGGCCATGGCCCCGAACTGATTCATGGAAATTTCGACCTTGCCGTCGGTGAAGCGAATACGGTCGCCATCCGGATCAATGATAGCCCCGATTTTCAGCGCCTCGTTTCGGGCAGCAAGGGTCGCCATGGTCGGTTGCATATTGGTGGATGAGGGCTCCGGAGCAATGCCGCCAAAGGTCGGGTCCTGGGCATTACGCAGGAGAATGAGTCGTTCGGAGGGGGGATTGTTCAGCAGCCGGGCAAGATACTGCCGGGAAGCGCCATGCACCGCATCAACACAGACCACCACCTCGTCGTTTTGGGCAAAGTCGGTCAAAAGACGATCATAATCGATTCCATGGAGTGCGTGACCGTTTCGCACCAGCTGTTTCCAGCTTTGAAGTGCATCCTCCATGATGATCCCTGACAGCTCTGTCAGCGGCGTTTGCAGATTAAGCCCCATCGGAACAAGGGGAACGGCATCCAGTCGAACATACTCTCCGGCGAGTCGGGTGATGGTGTCGGTGAGAAGGGGAGCGGCGGGTCCGGCGTCGGCGGCATTATATTTAAATCCCCCGTATTCAAGGGGGTTGTGACTCGGGGTCAGATTGATGGAAAAAGCGGCCTTATGAATCAGCACCGAGGCGGAAAGGGCGCCGGTGGTTGCCTCTCCGGCATAATAAACCGTAATTCCGTTAGCGCAGAGGACGTTGACTGCTGCCAGGGCCAGGAGGGGGCCGCCGAAACGATTATCGAATCCCACAACACAGCCACGCCGCTGCATCTCCGCAAAGTCATTGACTCCGAGGGCGGCACGCAGTTCCTCGTTTCCCTCCATATTCCGGTAGAGGCTGAGAATGGCGGCGGTGACCGCAGCCACGGAGTGGATAAAAAGATCCTTGCCGAGAATGCCTCGCCAGCCGGAAGTACCAAATTTGATCGTTTGCAGGGGCGGATCGGTATTTGTACGGATTTCATCCTCAACCCGGTTGTAAAGATGGTTGATCCCGGCTTGCCATTGTTGTCGTTCCGAGGCGTTTTCCGCCTTGCTCCGCTCTGCTACGAGCCGTTTGATCGCATCGAAATAGTGGCTTTTCTGATGGTTGTTTTCAGTGGTATAGCGGTCGATAATCAGGTCGATTTCTTTTTCGATGGTCATATTCGCTCCGTATCGTTTCAAGTCGTCGGGGTACCTTTGAATAATGGCAACACATTTATAAATATAGCCCGTCACCGTACGATTTACAAGATTCTCCCTGTTGCTGCGATGTACTTTGGTCCTTACAGTGAAGGCGGAGGGCCGGACGTTTCGGTTGACCGTCCACGGATTTTTTCTTAATATCATTTTTTATAAATAAACACGACAGTTGTTGAAGACGAATTGTCTGATACAGGGTTCGGCCCGGCTGGCGGTTTCATTTCACAGGGAGTCACACATGAACAACCTACACGAAAAAGCGCTTATTCTTTGGTTTGATGACATTGGCATTGAAGATGTGCCCATGGTAGGCGGTAAAAATGCCTCCCTCGGTGAAATGCACCAAAAATTGACATCGAAGGGCGTAGATGTACCGAATGGCTACGCCATCACCGCGTATGCCTATCGTTATCTTCTCAAGGAAGCAGGCATCGGCGCTGCTATTGAGGCTGCCCTTGCCGGCCTCGATACCCATGACCTTTATAATCTCCAGGAACGCGGTTTAAAAGTGCGGGACATCATCCGCAATGCTGAATTTCCCGACGATTTGCGACAGGAGATCATCAGTGCATACAACCGAATGGAGGAAGATTACGGCAAAGAGGTGGATGTGGCGGTCCGCTCTTCAGCCACCGCCGAGGACCTACCGGATGCCTCCTTTGCCGGCCAGCAGGATACCTATCTCAATATTCGAGGTCCAGAGGCACTTATAGATGCCTGCAAACGGTGTTTTGCCTCGTTGTTTACTGATCGTGCCATTTCCTATCGCCATGACAAGGGTTTCGGCCAGTTTGATGTTTATTTATCCATCGTGGTGCAGAAGATGGTGCGTTCCGACTCGGCTTGCTCCGGTGTCATGTTTTCCATTGATACGGAATCCGGCTTTAAGGATGCTGTTTTTTTGACAGGGGCTTGGGGGTTGGGAGAGAATGTGGTTCAGGGCGCGGTCAACCCCGACGAATACTATATCTTTAAACCGACACTGAAACAGGGGAAACGGCCGATTGTCGGAAAAAGGGTGGGGGCCAAGGAAATTAAAATGATCTACAACCCCGACCCGAGTGCCGAGGAACCCGTCAAGAATATCGATACCAGTGAAGAGGAGCGTGGCTCCTATATCCTGAGTGATGATGAGATCCTCCAGTTGGCTCGTTGGGCCTGTATCATTGAGGATCATTACGGTCGGCCCATGGACATTGAATGGGCCAAAGACGGCGACGGAAAAGAAGTCGGAACCGGTAAACTTTTTATTGTTCAGGCGCGGCCGGAAACCGTGCATTCCCAGGCCAGTAAGAAGGTGATTGAAACCTATGTTCTCAAGGGAAAGGGGCCGCTCTTGGCCAGCGGTCAGGCGGTCGGCGCTAAGATAGGGCAGGGGACGACACGGCTCCTGCAGAGCGTCAGTCAAATGCATGATTTTAAGGCAGGCGAAGTTCTGGTCACGGACATGACCGATCCGGACTGGGAGCCGATCATGAAGATTGCCGGTGCCATCGTTACCAACCGCGGGGGCCGGACCTGTCATGCCGCGATTATCTCCAGAGAACTAGGTATTCCTTGTGTTATCGGCACGGAAAATGGCACCTTGAAGATCAAAGACGGTCAGGAAGTCACGGTTTCCTGCGTTGAGGGCGAAACCGGCCACATCTATGACGGGAAACTCGAGTTCGCCATTGAGACTTTGGACCTTGATAATATCCCGGCCACCCGAACCAAAATTATGATGAATGTCGGTACGCCGGAAAAGGCTTTTCTTGAGGGGCAACTTCCCAACGATGGGGTGGGATTGGCACGGGAAGAATTTATTATCAATTCGCATATCGGCATCCACCCGCTGGCTCTTCTTAACTATAAGCAGTTACGCGAGCAGGCCGAAGAAGACGATGAAATTCAAGATATTATCGCGGATATTGACTATAAAACCTCGGCCTATTCGGATAAACAGCAGTATTTTATCGATAAACTGGCTGAGGGCGTCGGCCGGATAGCGAGTGGTTTTTATCCCAAGGATGTTATCGTTCGTCTCTCTGACTTTAAATCCAACGAATATGCCAATCTGATCGGCGGCCATCTCTATGAACCGGAAGAATCCAATCCGATGATCGGTTGGCGTGGTGCTTCCCGCTATTATGACCCGCGATACAAAGTGGCTTTTGAGCTGGAATGCAAGGCTCTGCTCAAGGCACGCAACGATATGGGGCTCAACAATATCAAGTTGATGGTTCCTTTTTGCCGCACCCCGGAAGAGGGGCGAAAGGTGATCGAGGTGTTGCGTGAATTCGGCTTGGTGCAGGGGGAGAACGGGCTTGAAGTCTATGTTATGTGTGAAATTCCGTCTAACGTCATTTCCGCTGATGCTTTTTGTGATGTCTTTGATGGCTTTTCCATCGGTTCCAATGATCTGACCCAGCTCACCCTGGGATTGGATCGGGATTCCGACTTGGTCTCCCATATTTACGACGAACGCAATGAGGCGGTCAAAACGCTGATCAAGATGGTGATTGCCACGGCCAAGCGCAGGGGGCGGAAAATCGGCATCTGTGGTCAGGCTCCGTCGGATTTCCCTGACTTCGCGACTTTCCTGGTTGAGGAGGGTATCGATTCCATCAGTCTGGTGTCCGATACGGTAGTGAAAACAAGGTTGGCTATTGCTGCCAAGGAAAGGGAGTTGGGAATTACGCCGTAAAAAAAGGGGGAAGATTGCGACGAACAGACAACATAACCGACGGTCTGTTCGTCGTTATTATGTAGTTTCAGGTCTCAATAAGAGGCTTGGCCTCGTCAATCAGCATAATCGGGATGTCATCGCGAAGAGGATAGAGGAGTCGGCAATTTCTGCAGATAATTCCGTTCTGTTCAGCGTTTAACTCCACCGGTCCCTTGCATTGCGGACAGGCTAGAATATCCAGTAGTTCTTTTTTGATCATGATCCTTTCCCGGAGCTTTTTGCTCTTTATATTTATGGAGACGGTGATTTCCCGTCAGATTTTCTTTGTTTGAAAGCGTAATATTCTACTGTATTGTCATCGGTCGGTAAAGATCGTTGATGAAAAAATCCGGAATGCACGTGCCGGACAAATAACGTATGATCTGTATGTTCAGGTAAATCGAGACGGGATTTTAAAGCGAAAGCTGTCCTTTGTGAGAAGCATGTCACGTCGCCGCAAGGCGATGGTCTTGCGCGTCAAAAAAAAAATTATGCGTTCCCAATTGTCAGGGAACTGCCTGTTAGTGTGGTATTTATGGCTGAAGAATCATTGAAGAAAATTGTTTCCGTGACTGATGCCGTGGGGATGGTTCTGCCCCATGATATGACCGAGATCGTCAAGGATGAATTCAAGGGATGTGCTTTCAAAAAAGGACATGTTATTCGGCCTGAAGACATTGACCATCTTCGTCGGCTTGGTAAAGAACATATTTATGTCCTGCAACTGCGCCCGACGGAAGTCCATGAAAATGAGGCGGCAATAATGCTGGCCGGCGCTCTGGCTGGAGCAGGTACGGAATATTCGCAAGAGATCAGCGAGGGAAAAGTCGTTATCAAGTCAGCGGTCAATGGCCTTCTTAAAGTCAATCGCGAGGTATTGCTGCAATTCAATCTGCTGGGGGAGGTGATGTGTGCGACCCTGCAAAATAATACACCGGTCGAAAAAGGTGAGCAGGTTGCTGCTGCCCGCTTGATCCCTTTGGTGGCTGACCGGAGCGTGGTCGAGCAGGCGGTGACGATAGCCGCCTCCGGAGGACCGGTTCTTCGAGTGTTGCCGCTACGCAGCGCCAAAGTAGGGCTGGTAATCACCGGGGGTGAGGTCTTTTATGGCCGGATTCAAGATAAATTCGAGCAGGTGCTGCGGGATAAATTAGCGCTCTTAGGGTCCGAAGTGATTGCCGTAGGTTTTGCCCCGGACGACCCCACCTTCATTGCCGCTGAAATTCATAAATGTCTTGCAGCCGGGGCGGATTTGATTGTCACTTCAGGAGGCATGTCGGTCGATCCGGATGATGTCACTCGCCAGGGGATCAAGGAGGCCGGAGCAGAAGCCATGGTCTATGGAACGCCGGTCCTGCCCGGGGCCATGTTTCTGGTTGGGCGGATCGGGGAGGTTCCTGTGCTCGGTCTGCCGGCCTGCGGCATGTTTCATCGAATCACCGTGTTCGATCTGGTGCTGCCGCGTATTCTGACCGGTGAATCCATCGGACGGGAAGAATTAGCAGCAATGGGCCATGGCGGTCTCTGTCGCAACTGCAAACAGTGTCAATATCCTGTCTGTAGTTTCGGTAAAGAATAAAGGGTCAACGCCTCGATCATAAGCCGCCTGCGGGGTTGCTTCTCGGGGCTCAGTATATTTTTACTGCTCCCCAAGAGCTTTTACAAAATTTTTGTTGGTCCTCATCCCCCGGGAGGGAACTGATACAGAAAATAAAAGGACCATACTCAATACATTGTCAATAATTTTTTAAAAAAGTTTGGCTCAGCCAGATCTAGGGCTGTTGCCTTTTGTTATAAATTGCAGTTAAGTATGCAAGGATGGTTTATTTGGGGGCAAACAAGGGCATCGTTTGTGCAATTCACTTCCCTTTTGAGAGGTGTGATAATGAATAATCGCTCTCTGTTGTTCATTTGTGCATGGATCCTGTCTGCCTTTGTCGGTGGCCCCCCTCTCATTGCCGGGACCCGTCTTGATACCACCTTTGGCTTGGGGGGGCGCATTGCGGTAGAGCTTGGAGTCGTAAATAGTGCTCATGCCGTGGTTGTGCAGCCGGACGGCAAAATTGTGGTTGCCGGTTCATCCTCTCAAGGCACGGCTTTCAATTTTTCCCTCCTCCGTTTTAATAAGGACGGTTCGCTTGATCCTGATTTTAATAGTGATGGCTCCCTCATTACCCCGATCTCCGGCGGTGATAATGAAGCCTTGGCTGTCGGTTTGCTCTCTGATGGACGTATCATTGCTGCCGGTTATAATTACAACGGCACGGACCGTGATTTTGCCTTGGTCTGCTATCTCCAAGACGGGTCTCTTGATCTGAATTTTGGTCAGGGGGGCGTTGTTATCACGTCAATCGGGAGCAGCAACGAAGAGATAACCGCAATAACGATCAACTCCGCGGATATGATTACTGTGGCCGGTGCCGTGGAAGGTACCGTCGGCAGAGCCTTGGTGACAGCGCGATACTTTGCCGATGGTGTGCTGGACAGCTCCTATGGTGAGCAGGGGATCAGTCTTGTCGGGGTCGGGGAGGATGCATCGGCCGAAGGCATTCTTGAGCGGAGAGACGGATCGTTAGTGGTATCCGGATCATACAAAGAAAAAGAGGATACCTCCCCGATGCTGGTCGGACTCAGTCCTGCCGGTGTCCTTGACCATGGTTTTGGAGACAAGGGGGTTGCCGTGCCCGCTTGTTCGTTTGGCGTCGGTGAAGGCTACGGGTTGGCGGAAGGGAGTGGGGGAACGCTTTATCTTGCCGGTTCAGTGGGGGTTGCCGGGGAACGAGATACGGCTTTGTTTCGCTTTAGCAGCGCCGGCGAGACTGATCATGCTTTCGGCAACCAAGGGGCTCTCGTTACCCGTGTGAGCGCCGAAGATGATATCCTTTATGCCGTGACAGCGGGTAAAAAAGGACTGACTGCCAGTGGCTTCACCACGGAGAACGGCCTTCGCCAGTTCTTACTGATCACTTTCTCCGGTACGGCTTCGCCCTCGGCCGTTGCCGATAACACCAACAGCCGCATCATTGAAAACGCTGCACTCCAAAATGCTCCTGTCCAAGAGGTGAGAAGCACTGGTGATACGGTTGTTCGGATCAGGCGCCTGAAGGTGTTTTCCTCTTTTTCCGAGTTTACTACCGTACGGTATACGCCTTCTCGACCGATATCCACTATTACGACCACAAGAGAATCGGCGCAGAGGGACCTCATCCTTCTCCGGCCGGCCGACGGGTCTTCTTTTTTTGCTCAATTGATATCCGGAGCCCTCGGGCGGCTCGGTAATTTTTTGCTGCCTTCAGCGATTGCCGCTGAGAGCGACACAACCTCCACCTCGGACGCATCCGTTTCCGCTCGAGTTACCACCACCAGTTTTGGCGATGGTGAATCCGTCAGCTATGCGGCTACTTTCGACGCATCGGGTAACGTCATCGTTGTGGGGACGGCTGATGGCCGAGATGCCAGCTCAATTGTTGTCGCCCAATATGCGACTGAAGAAGCGATTGTTGACAATACCATTCTCAACCAACCCGGTCATAGAAGCAGTTACATTATAACAAAAGCCGCGGCGGATATTACCCAAACCACCACTGTCAACGGCGGTGAGATTCTTCCTTCATTGGACAAGACGGTGCATCAACGCGGTGTTGTTTTCAGCATCAATAAAAATCCGATATATACCGATAAGAGCACGACCAGTAAAAAAAATGGGTCAATTGCTCTATCGAGTGTCAAGGCGGACAAAATCTCGTCTCAGACGGCTTTCGTTACCGAGGGCCTAACCGTAAACGGTTCTGGATGCGGCGTATTCAGTGCCCTCTTGGAGAAACTCAAACCCGGAACCATCTACTATTTTCGGGCGTATGCCCTGACTGCCGAAGGAATGGTATATTATGGAAATCAGTTACGTTTCAGAACCGCTGATGCCTGTTTTATAGCCACTGCCTCCTTCGGTACCCTGATCCATCCCTGCGTCAAGGTTCTGCGGAATTTTCGCGACGTTTTTTTATTGAAGAGTGCCTTAGGGCGCAAGCTGGTTGATCTGTATTATACTTTTTCGCCCCCCTTTGCCGATTCTATTGCAGGCAATGAATTGCTTCGTTTTATTGTCCGGCTTCTCCTGCTTCCTTTTATCGGTTTCTCCTGGCTGGCATTGCAAGGGGGCATGGTTATGGCGGTCGCGACCTTCATCGGAGTGCTGGTGATGCTCCGTTGGTTGTTGGCTCGTATTCGCCTGCGGTCTTGAGTTATGTATTGAATGGATGCGGATTTGTGCTGTAACAGGTCCGTGCTGTATTTTATTTTATGAGAGTAAAAAGAATGATTGGATTGCTGAAGAAGAGAGCGCAGGCCGTGAGGAGCGTGGAGGGATTTACCCTTATTGAATTGATGGTGGTGATGGTTATTCTCGGTATTCTTGCCGGACTTATTGTCCCCAGGATTATGGATCGCCCGGAAGAGGCCCGGCGAACCAAGGCAGGCATTCAGATTCAATCCATTGAGCAGGCCCTGAAACTCTATAAACTCGATAATGGTCAGTATCCGACAACGGAACAGGGGCTGCTTGCTTTGGTGGAAGCACCCACTGTGGGGACGCAGGCCAGGAAATGGCGGAGCGGCGGCTATCTTGAGAAGGGGAAGGTGCCCAAGGATCCCTGGGAGGGCGATTTTGTCTATCTCTGCCCCGGTCTGCATGGCGATTTCGATCTCATATCATATGGCCCGGATCATCAATCCGGCGGTGAGGGGCAAGACGCAGATATCAACAACTGGGAGATGGAATAGTTTTCGTGAACCGGGGCCGTTCTGTGGTTTTGCGTCATGCCGTATTGAGTAATAAAGCCTTCACCCTGTTGGAGTTGATAGTGGTGATGGTGCTCATTGCTCTCACCGTATCCCTTGCCGTGCCTAAAATATCCAATTTTCTGTATACGGATCAGTTAAAGATTGTGGCTCGTAAACTGGTAGGATTGATCAACCGATCCTCACAGTTGGCGCAGCGTCATCAGGCCGCCTATCTGCTCAAATATCGAGACGATGAACGACGCTTTGTTGTGGAGCCGGAACAGATGCAGGACGTAAATACAACCGAGAGTGAAGAAAGGGGTGTGACCCTTCCCGAGACGGTGACCGTCAAGGATTACTGGACCTGGTATGGCGGAACCCGTCTTTCCGGGTCATTGGTCGTCCGGTTCAACAAGAACGGTTATATCGAGCCGACTGCTCTTCACTTCCAGGGGGAAAGCGGGCAGGAGCTTTCGCTATTATTGACCCCGTTCCTGGGAAAGATTCAAATCATCGACAGCTATGTTACGCCGGATAAGGACACTTCGTTTCAATAACCGTTTCCGCGATCCGATGGCTGGGCGGATTTCGGGGTTTACTTTGCTTGAGGTGATGGTTGCCGTCGCGGTGATCGCCATTGCTTTTGTGACGCTGATCGGAGCGCAGTCGCAAAGTGTGGCCATCGCCACTGATTCGAAATTCGATGCCATGGCCTCTCTGCTGGCACAAGGGAAAATGGCGGAACTCAGTCTCCTTGGTTATGATGAAATCAACAGTAATGCCGGAAATTTCGGCAAGGATTTTCCCGATTTTTCCTGGGAAACCGAGGTGAACGAACTTCATGAAGGCGATACGGGGATTAAAGGCTCGACCGGTATGCTCAAGACCCTTGACATGACGGTCTTGGTCGAAGCGAATCCGGCGTTGTCCTATACCGTGCGGACCATCATTTTAAAAAAGATTGCAGCCGTGCAATAACTGTGCGTAACAACGGTTTTACATTGCTGGAAGTGCTGTTGGCGATAACGGTTCTGGGCGTTGTCATGTCCATGCTCTCCATTTCCCTCTCCGGAACGCTGAAGGTGGTTGATGGCACTGAGCAGCAGGAGGAGATATACCATCAGGCTCAGACAGCGCTTCGTCGGATCACAGAGGATTTCGCTGCAGCTGTTCAGACCAAGGAATTGGCTTTTATCGGCAAGAAAAACGAGTTGGACGGTCAGCGGGCCGATACCGTGATGTTCCCCTCCTTGGCTCATCTCGTTTTTAATCCGGAAGAACAGAAACAGGGGGTAGCAGTCATCCATTATGAACTGCAGGCCGATCCCGAAGATGTCCGCAGATTGAAATTGCTTCGTTCGGACACGCTTTTGTTGCCGGGGAAGGATGCCTCCGGCAAAGAAGCGGAAGAGAGCTTTTTTCTTCTTGCCGATAATTTGCGTTCCTTACGCTTGCGGTTTTTTAATCAGCAGGGGCAGGAATTTGACGATTGGAGCGGGATCGTGGATGCCACCAGTGGAGTGGAAGCGGCACCCGCACTGCCGGCGGCCGTCTCCTGCACCTTGGAATTCTGGATTGATCCGGAAAAGGAGATCGTGCAAACCTTCAGCACCGGGGTGCTGATTCCGGCGGGTATCGTTGTGGCGGAGGACAAGGGTGAGAATTGATCCGGTTGCCGGGAATGAGTCGGGCCTTGCCTTGGTTCTGACCTTGCTGACCATCAGTTTTTTGGTGGCCATGACCGTGCAGCTCATGATCACCATTGATCGGCAGGTGTCTGTTTCGACAGCTCAGCGCGAGCAGGTCCGGCTGGACGGCATGGTGCTTGCCGGGTTGAATCTGGCTCGGGCCGCACTGCTGGCCGATCAGAAGGAAAATACGTTTGATTCCCCCCTTGACGGCTGGGCCGCTTTTGATCAGGAAAAACTGCAATCCCTTGCCGGGGAGGCTGATCTGAAGATCATGGTGACCGACCTCTCCGGAAGGCTGCAGGTCAATGCTTTGGGAGACAGCTCCAAGCTGAAGTATCGAGAGATATGGCGGCGCTTTCTTTTGTTGGGGCGGTTTGCTATTAACGACGAGAATAAGGCTGATGCCCTGCTCGACGCCCTCAGCGATTGGGTGGACAAGGACGACACCGAGCTCCTGCATGGGGCTGAAGAATCGTATTATCAGTCGATAACGCCACCCTATTCGTGTAGAAATGACAAGATGACCACTCCCGACGAACTGCTTCTGGTCAAAGGGATGACCTCGGATATTGTCTACGGAAACAAGGAGCACGAGGGAATCATTCATTATATCACGGTGGTGGGCGATGACGGAAAAATCAATCTGAATACGGCACCCCTGCCGGTGTTGCAGGCGTTATCGCCTGATATGACCGAAAGTCTGGCGCAGGATTTGATAAATTACCGTGAAGATCAGGAACATAAAGAAACCTTGACGACCACAACCTGGTATCGTCAGGTCAGCGGGTTTCCCCTCTCAATTGATTTGGGCAATGATTTGTTCGTCGTTGCCGGC
Organism: uncultured Desulfobulbus sp.; assembly: GCA_963666685.2. Lineage (GTDB taxonomy): Bacteria > Desulfobacterota > Desulfobulbia > Desulfobulbales > Desulfobulbaceae > Desulfobulbus. The sequence goes on along the minus strand of CAXXHZ010000003.1, from coordinate 2,539,529 downwards.
AAAAATTTTAATATCAAGGTCAGTGCGACCCTGCATCAATACCGTCGTACCGGCACAGGTGCTCTGGTCAGGGCAAAGAACCAGGAACAGACCTTACTTTTCTGGAAGATAGACTAAAGCGCCTATCGGCGCGGGAATTGATCGTTTCATGGGCAAAAAATCGCTGGGAATCGACATAAGCGACGGCAACGTTACCGGGGTAGTGCTGGAACAGCACGGCAAAATTTCGGTTGTGACTGCATGTCTCAGTCTCCCCTTCTCTGAAGGGGATGATATTGTCGCGCAAGCCCGCCGGCTTTGCGAACAGCTTGATTGGCGGGAAGGTGCGTGTGTCTGCGGTCTGCCGCTCTCCTTGCTCAGCGTTCGAAACCTTACGCTTCCTTTTCGAGATATCAATAAGATAAAGCAAGTTTTGCCCTTTGAACTCGAAGAGCAGCTCATCGTCCCGGTCGAAACCCTTATTGCCGATTCTTTCCTGTCGCAAACAACCGATTCAGGGAGTCTGGTGATCGCCTTTGCCGCGGAAAAAAACTTAATTCAGAGTCTGCTGGATGGGTTGCAGGAACGAGTTGATCCAGAAATCATTACTCCGGCCATGTTCCCGCTTGCCCTGCAGATTATCAGGAACAGCGGGGAGAAAAAGAATCTGCTGCTGTTGCATACGGATGTTCACTCCTTCACCATGGTTCTCATCCTTGACGGGAGGCCTCTTTTTTTTCGGAGACTTTCTTATCCGGAACAGATGATCCTGCATCCCCCGTTTTCTTTTGATACCTGTCGGATGGAAGTGATCGATAAAGCTGCAGCTGAACAATGCATCCAACTGATCTGCGGTTCGATAGAGCGAAGTCTGGATTATTTTCGGTTGGAGAGCAAAATAGAGATTGCACCGGAAGCGGTCATTCTCAGCGGCCCTTTGGCTGAAACGGAAAACATGGCGGACGTGATTGCCCTGGCCTTGCATCTTCCGGTGGAGACAGTGGATGTGCTGGCTTTCAACAAAATAGAGTGTTCAGAGGAGATACGAGCACAATGGCAGCGGCAATGTTTCAACCGGGCGGTGGCCTTGGCCATGCAAGGTTTCGGCAAAAAAAGCGAAATTAATTTTCGTAAAGACGCTTTTGCAAAAAAACGGACCTTATTTTCCAGTAGAAAACAATTGCAGGGCACCATCGTTGCCCTTGGTCTCTTGATGAGTTGTTTTTTCGGCTATCTGTGGAACGATTATCGTCTGCTGCAGGATCGCGACAGGGCTCTCCGGACTGAAATGACAACGATTTTCAAACAGACCTTCCCCAAAATTACCCAGGTGCATGAGCCCTATGCCGAAATGAAGGCAGCCTTGAAAAGCATTCAGGGGCCGGGTTCGCCAACACTGCTCTTTGCCGCTGACAAACGGGTGCTCGGTCTGCTTGCCGATATTTCCGCCCGTATTCCCGAAACCGTTACCCTGCGGGTGAACCGTCTGGCTATTGATCGGGACTTCGTTCTCATTAAAGGAACCACCGATACCTTTATTTCGATTGATACCATTAAAAATTCTTTGTCCGCCTCGTCCCGGTACAAGACAGTGCAGATCGTCTCGGCAACGGCGGATACGGCCAAAAACAGCGGGACGATCCGTTTCGAAATCCAGTTGCAGCTTGAAGGTGTCTAATGCAACTTAATTATCGTGAAAAAATAGCAGTCAGCATTGGCGGAATCAGTCTGCTTCTTTTTGTTGTCTTGCAATTCATCTTTTTTCCGTTGGCGGATAAACGGGCAAGGTTGATGAAGGGGGTGGCCGCTCGGGAAAAAGCAGTGACCGAGATGCGAATCATGCAGGAGCAGTATCGGCAACTCAGCAAGCAGAGCGGGTCTGTTGTCAAGCTCCTGGCAAAACGTGATCCCGGGTTCAGTTTGTTTTCTTTTTTGGAAAAAAATGCTGATGACAGCACGCTCAAAGAACATATCGCCTACATGAAACCGTCCGAATCAACGAAGAATGAGTTGTTTAAGCAAAGTCTGGTCGAAATGAAATTGCAGGCCATCAGCTTGCAACAACTGGTCGATTTTTTGAAACTAACGGAATCTCCAGAGGACTTGGTCGGGATTGATAGGATTAGCATTCAGGAAAATACCAAAGAGGGTGGAAGTCTTGACGTGACTTTGCAGATGGTGACTGTTGATCAGGCGGTTGGAGGCGCTCCCCAATAGAAATTGAAGGGTTCATGCTGAAGAAGGCGTGCAAAGGGCTCATAAGCTGGGCCGGATACATGTTGTATGCTTTGGTGCTGCTGCTTTTGGCACTGTGGCTCCTTTTCCCGCGAGAGACTCTTCGCAGGCAACTTGTTCAATATCTCGACAACGCCTATCCTGAACTGAACTGGCAGGTGCAATCCTTAGCGCTGCAGATCCCCGAGGGTATGGTACTGCAGGGTATCAAGGGGTGCGGCAAGCAAGCTGAGACGCCTTTGGTGCAGTTGGATACCCTGGTATTACGGCCCTGCATTACAAAGATGCTGCACACAAGGAGGTTGGAGGTCGAGTATCGCATCCTTGTGGGGAAGGGGATTATCGGTGGAAACCTGCAGAAGAACAGCGGAACGATGGGATGGCATTTCGGTGGAACGATTCGGGGGGGGCAACTGGCTGAATACAGCATGCTGTCTCGGTTATTACAGCGAAACATTGAGGGGATTGTTACTGCGGATTTTGGTGGCACCGTGCAACCGTCTCCAGGGGGGACTTTTGATCTGGAAGCAAACTTGAGGATTGAAAACGGCCGACTGGGCTTAAAGCAGCCCATTTTTGAGCAGACCTCCCTCCCTTTTTCACAGATCACGATAGGGCTGCATACCCATGGTGCAACCCTGCATATCGAGCAAGGCGTGATCGAATCCGAACTTTTGAGTGGGCAATGTACAGGGGAGATATACGTGGAGCAAACTCCGGCAGCAAGCCGGCTCGACATCAGAGGAACGCTGCAGCCACAGCCGTTTTTTTTCAAGAGTGTGACCAATGCTCGTATCTTGGAATCAGTCCGCGCCCAACTTGCGAAGGGGCCTCTCCCTTTTCAGGTATCGGGAGAGCTCCATAACCCCGGCATTCATTTCGAGGAATTCTCTCTGCTTTTTCAATCCTTGGAAGAGGAGTTGGAATAAATCTCATGGTAAAGACTTTTGGCCGACTGGCACTTATAGCACTCCTTGTTTTTGCCGGGGTAACCATCTGGTATGGACGGGTTGAAAAAAAAATACAAGGACCGCCCACTTCCGCCAAAAAAGAAATGAATTCCCCCTTGGCGGCAGGAAAACCGAACGAGTCTGTCTCTATGCCGGCAGAAAAAGAGTATCAGGTCATCTTGGACAGAAATATTTTTAAAGCTGACTTGGAATTGACCGAACGCCCTGCCGGTGAACAATCGCAGGCGGATTTGGAAAATTTGGCGGAAACCAAAATGCAACTCGTTCTCCTCGGTACGGTGTCGGGGAGCAAAGAGGATGCACGTGCAATTATTCGTGATGAAGAATCCCAATCTGAGGATATTTACCGAGTCGGCAGCGGGGTGCAGGGGGCAATCATAACCAAAATCGGAAGGGGCAAGGTCGTTTTACAGGTCAACGGCCAAGAGGAGATTCTCAATATTAAGGAACCGGAGAGCGGTGAACCGCAAAAGAGATCCTCGTCGCGGGCTGAAAACGCCCTGCCGGCCATGCAGTTGAATTCCGGGGATGATCGGCGGATCCCGATAGCCGTTCCCCGAAGACGAATCAGTTTTCGCAATTCACCGCCACCTGCGGCCCCGGAAGCCGCGACGAATCGCGAATCGGACGTACTCGCCGAGGAGCAGGCGGTTTCTGTCGGTGAACAGGAAAAGCAGGAAGACAACAAACAGCCGGTGCCCGATGATGAAGCTCTGCCCGCCGGAGGCGATGAGGATGGCGACGGAGGGCCGCAGACGGCGAAATGAGGCTGCAGGTACTGGGTACGGATGCGACGGCCCAGGCTGAAATGAACAAAACCGGATCCCTGGTTCTCGAGAGGGGCTATCCTTTAAGGTGTGAAATAATTATGAAGCGATCTTTTTTGAGCGCAATGGCTTGGTTGACTTCCCTGTTTTTTCTGGTTTGCTTGAGCCCGTCACTCTGTGCTGCCGGGCCGACGGTGGTGCAGCCGAATGGCGGTGCACAGCGTTTTGTCACGATTGATTTCAACGATGTCGATATCAATCTGTTCATTAAGTATATCAGCGAGCTCACACAAAAGAATTTTATTGTCGACCGAGATGTTAAAGGCAAAGTCACCATCTTTTCCCCCACCCGAATTTCAGAAAAAGAAGCGTATCAGGTTTTTGAATCCGTTCTCGAGGTGCATGGGTTTGCGGCAATACCGAGTGGTTCGGTGATTAAAATAGTCCCTTCGGTGCAGGCACGATCAAAGAACATCGATACTGTACACGGGGGAAATGTGACCTCAACTGAAGACAGGATGATCACCCAGATCATTTCCCTGAAGCATGCCAATGCGGACGAGGTCAAAACCATGCTGACTCCCCTGGTCTCCAAGACCAGTGTGATGATTGCCCAAGCGAATTCGAGCATGCTTGTTATTACCGATTTTCAATCGAATATTTCCCGCTTGCTGGATATCATCAGGGCGGTGGATGTCCCTTCGGATAATGAAGAACTTGCCGTCATTTCCCTGGTACACGCCTCGGCGGAGAATATTTCCAAGTCTTTGAATCAGCTGTTTGCCGCCAGTGCCAAGAGAGGCGCTCGTCAGTCAAGTATAAAAATTATTCCTTTCGAGCGAACGAACACTTTGATTATTTACGCACCCAGGGCGGAAGTGCAGCGTGTCCGCGATCTTGTCGCCCGATTGGATGCGGATGTTCCCAGGGCAGAAGGAAATCTGCGGGTCATCTATCTCCAGCATGCCAACGCCGAGGAATTGGTCAAGGTTTTGATGAATTTCCCTGAGGATTCGTCGGGGAAGAAGGGGACAAGTTCCGCCCGTAACAGTTCTTCTACCGCACCGGCTCTTTCCAAGGAGGTGAAAATCGTGGCGGATACGGCGACGAACGCGCTGGTCATCACCGGGCCCCGCGAAGAGTTTCAGGTGGTGGAGGACGTGGTGAAAAAACTCGACATCCCGAGGCGGATGGTCTACCTCGAGGCCTTGATCATGGAAGTCAAGGTCACCAAGAATTTGAATATCGGCGTACAATGGGCCATTGGGGACGGCTCCGTGGTGGGAGGTTTCAGCGGCAACGCCTCTTCCCCCTATGATGCTCTTAAAGGCATGACATCAACGACGGGTACCGGAACCTTGCCTGCCGGATTTTCAGCGGGTATTTTATCCAAAGGCATAACCATCGGCGATGTCACCTTTCCCAATCTCGGGGCGGTGGTGACGGCGTATAAAAATGATGACGATGTCAATGTTATCGCCACTCCCCAGATTCTGACCACCGATAACAAAAAAGCCTCGATCAAGGTCGGCGAGAATGTCCCTTATACTACGAGTAAGAATACCACAACCACCACCCAGGACTATACCAACTATGAATATAAGGATGTGGCCACCAGTTTGACCATTACGCCCCAGGTGAATCAGGCGGAGGTGGTGCGCATGGAGATCGGGGTTGAGGTGATCAAGTTGAAAGATACTGGAGGTACAGAAACTCTTACGCCGACAACCTTCACGCGAACGGCCAATACCACGGTGGTTGTCCATAACGGAGAGACGGTGGTTATCGGCGGCATGATCGGCCAGGATACAACCAATGGTGAATATAAGGTGCCGTTGCTGGGGGATATTCCTGGTCTCGGCTGGTTGTTCAAGTCGCACAGCAATACTCAAGAAAAAACCAATCTCTATATTTTCATCACGCCGAGAATTGTTGAAAATCCTGCGGAACTGGCGGATATCTATCAGAGCAAACGGGAGGAGATGGAACGGGTTCACAACATCCCCGGTGATCCTGCTGATCAGTTCTTTCATCCGAGCTCGAATCCCGCCCGGAGTCTGGCTCTCTCGGATATCGGTTTTGCCAAGCTGCGGCAAAATGATCTTGTCAGGGCCAGGGAGTTCTTTACGCAGGCACTGAAAATCGACCCGGACAACGGGGCCGCCCTTGTCAATCTGGCCGTGGTCTGTGAACGGGAAGGGAAGAAATCGGAGGCCGAATCCTGGTATCGGAAGGTATTGAGCCTCGTCCCCGTCCAAGAAGAGGAAAAGGAGGGACAGGCTGCGGTGAATCCATGGAAAGAGATTGCCCGCGAAAGCCTCAAACGTTTGCAGAAGGGCGATGCAACGGGAAAATAAACCGAGTCGAACCGCTGGAGAATATGAATGCTCAACTCCTCCCCCTTTTTGATTGGACGGAATAACGAATGCGCCTCTTAGGTGAAATCCTTCGTGAACGGTATGGCGTGGTGGTTGAAGCGATCGAAGCCGCCCTGAATGTTCAAAAGGAAAACGGGGGCCGCATCGGTGAGATTCTGATCCAGCAGAGTGAAATCACGGAAAGTGAACTGCTCAGTGCCCGCAGTCTCCAGTGTGGTCTGGATATCGTTTACACCCTGCCGACCCCTCTTGATCCGTTTTTTGTGCAACGGGTGCCTATTGGGTTTTTGAAGAAATTCAGGATGATACCGGTTGCCACCCCGGAAGATTCGTATATCGCCCTGGCAGAGCCGCTTTTTTTTCAGCAGGTCGATGATCTGCAACATCTCCTCCATTGGGAGGGAATGAAAATTGTGCTGGCCCCGCAAAATGAGATTTTTGTGGCCATCAATGCCGCCTACGACACGACCCGGCAAGATGTCACTGATCAGGTGATGCAGGACATTGACGAGGATGATCCGGAAAGTATTCTTTTGGAGATTGAAGAGACCTCCGATCTCCTCGACGACACCAGCGATGCCCCGGTGATCAAACTGGTCAATTTGGTGCTCTCCCAGGCGGTGCGTGATAACGCCAGCGATGTCCATATCGAATCCTATAAGGATCGCGTCAAAATCCGTAAACGGGTCGACGGTATCCTCTATGATATGTATTCGCCGCCTCGCCATGTGCAGGGTAAGCTGATATCACGGATCAAGATCATGGCTAAGATGGATATCGCTGAAAAAAGATTGCCTCAGGACGGGAGAATAGAAATTCGGATTGCCAATAGAAATATCGATATCCGGGTCTCGACCCTGCCCACATCCTTTGGTGAGCGGGTGGTTATGCGCCTGCTCGATAAATCGAGTACGCTCGTACCCCTTGAGGATTTAGGGCTTTCCAAGGAAGATCTGGCCCATTTTATGCGGTTGCTCAGGGCCCCGCACGGGATCATCCTGGTGACCGGACCCACCGGAAGCGGCAAGACGACCACCCTCTATTCGGCCCTGGGAATTCTCAACAATTCGGATATCAATATTATTACCGTCGAGGATCCGATCGAGTACCAGATGAACGGTATCAGCCAGATGCAGGTGAATCCGAAAATTGGGCTGACCTTTGCCGGTGGTTTGCGAACTATTGTCCGTCAGGATCCGGACGTCATTTTGGTCGGCGAGATCCGTGATGCCGAGACCGCTGAAATTGCCATTCAATCGGCGCTTACCGGGCATTTGGTGTTTTCGACCCTGCATACCAACGATGCCGCCAGCGCCGTGACCCGGTTGATCGATATGGGAGTTGAGCCGTTTCTGGTATCCTCCTCGGTGAACGCGATCATGGCGCAGCGGTTGGTGCGCAAGATCTGCCCGCATTGTCGCGAATCCTATGTTCCCGCCAATGCCTATCTCGAGAAGGTGGGCCTTTCGCCGATCAAATTTGCCGGTCGCGAACTTTTTCGGGGAGCAGGCTGTGCCCATTGTCTGCAAACCGGCTATAAAGGACGGATTGGAATTTTCGAGTTGATGGACCTGACGCCGGCAATGAAAAGCCTGATTTTGACGACCTCCGATGCCGGACAGATCAAGAAACAGGCCGTGGCCTCTCTGGCAACTGGAATGATGACGCTGCGGCAGGACGGATTGCGGAAAGTATTGGCGGGGAAGACAACGCTTGAGGAGGTCTTCCGGGTTACCTGATCAGTTGGTTCATCTCAAAGATGGGCAGCAGAATGGATATAACGATGAAACTGACCACCAGCCCCATGGAAAGGATCATCACGGGTTCGATCATTGCAGTCAGGGCCAGAATCTTTACCTCCACCTCTTTTTCGTAGCTGTCCGCTGCCTTGGCCAGCATTTTGTCCAAGGTGCCGCTTTGTTCTCCCACTGCCATCATCTGAACCAGCATCGGCGGGAACCATTTGTTGGCTCTGAAAAATTGCGACAGGCTCTTTCCTTGTTCGAGTTCATTGCAGGCTTCATTCAGGAGTTCGGCAAGGAGGACATTGTCGACGATATTCTTCACGATTTGCAACGCGACGATCAGAGAGACGCCGGAATGCAGGAGGCTGGAGAGGGTGCGACCGAAACGGGCCGAAGCGATTTTGATATTAAGGTCGCTGATGCCCGGGAGCGACAGCTTAAGCAAATCCCAACGCCTTCGCCCGGCAGGGGTGGCCACATACCAGCGGACTGCGACGATCAGCCCCGAAAGAGCAAAGAGCACCGCCCACCAAAATTGCTTGAGAAAGGAACTGAGGTTGATCAGGATGATCGTGGGGAGCGGCAGAGCCTGCTTTGTGCCTTCAAAGACCGAGGTGATACTCGGCACGATGAAGGTAATCAGTAAAAAAAGAACGGCAATGCCGACAACGGCCATGAACAGAGGATAGAGCATGGCCCCTTTGATGCGTGAGCGGAGCGTCTGCTGGTTTTCTCCAAACTCAGCCAACCGGTCGAGCACCACGTCGAGTGAACCCGAGGCTTCACCGGCGCGGACCATGTTGGTATAAATTTTAGAGAAAAGTTTGGGGTGCTCCATCAGGGCGGAGGTCAGTGAGTTTCCCTCGTTGACCGCGTCTTTAATTTGGGCGAGGATGGTTTTGAAGGCGCGATTTTCAGTCTGCTCAATCAATCCGTTGAGTGCCGGCACCAAGGGAATGCCCGCACCAAGGAGTGTCGCCAGCTGCCGGGTGGCGATATGCACCTCCTGCTGCTTAATCCTCTGTCCCAATGTCATGGAAAGAAACGGCGTTTTATCGGTGGTAAGTTTGGACGAGGTTTCCTTGATTTCAATCGGATAATCGCCCTGTCCGCGGATTTTTTGTCGGGCAGCCGTCAGTGAGTCCGCCTCGACGACGCCTTTGCGTTTTTCCCCTGTGGGGGTCAGGGCGCTAAATTGATAGACAGGCATGTGCGGTCAGGCTCCTTGAGAGGGAGGGAGTGACAGGATAAAAGGTGATGTATCCATTGCGCCGGTTGCGGGGTGTGCTAATATAGGCGACCGAAAGGTCAGACCAAAAGAACAAACGCTTCGTTCTCGGGATTTTTTTGATTTAGTTGCCGCTTTTTTCTTTCTGCGCAGTTATGCAGTGGGAGATACAGGAGTTGCATTTGTCCCGGGTTTGGCCTTCCTGACAGAAATTGGCAAAACCGTTGATCAGATCAGCGCCACCGCGGGGGCACACCTCAAGGAATTTGATAAATTCAACCATGCGGTTAATGATTTTTCGAGGTGCGGTGTGTTCAATCTTGCAGGCGCCCTGTTCGGCCAAGGTTTCGTCAATAGCCAGAACATCGGTGAAAAATTGCTTCAAGGCATTGTGGCGGCGGATAACATCCTCTGCGGCCTCTCGTCCTGCCTTGGTCATGGTGATGACTTTATAGGGTGCGTAGTTAATCAGTCCTTTTTGGGACAAGGCTCGCAGGGCCTCGGTGACGGAAGCCCCTCTAACATCCAGGCGAGTGGAGATATCCTTGCCTCGAGCCACCTGTTTCTCGGTGATGATATGATAGATTGCCTCGATATAATCTTCAAGACTGGCGCTGAGTTGTAGAGGTGCCATCGTGTCGCCCCTCCGGGGCAGTTGATTTTTGTATGTATCTTCAATACGATACATTCTTAAGCCCTGGGCGTCAAGAATAATGTCTTCTCTGTCGCCCCGCCTCTTCGATACCTAAAGAACCATGCTACAGGAACTTCGAGTACATAATCTGGCATTGATCGATACCCTCCATCTCGACCTCTCGAGTCAAAAGACCGGCCTGATTGTGCTGACCGGAGAGACCGGTGCCGGTAAATCCATCATCCTTCAGGCCATTAATTTGCTTACCGGCGGGCGAGGCGCAGCGTCTTGGGTGCGTAGCGACTGCGAACAAGCCGATATTGAGGCAATTTTTTCTGTGCGACCGGATCATGCTGAAATAAATGAGCTGCTCAGCGAACATTCCTTAAAAGAGGGGGCTACCTGTATCGTTCGCCGAGTGCTGACCCGAGAAGGACGATCCAAGCTCTATGTCAACGACCAGTCCGTCACCACCAGGCTGGTTGGTGAGTTGAGCGCCGGTCTTATCAATATTGCCAGCCAGCACGACCAGCAACAGCTGCTGAATGCCCGGAATCATCTCGATTATCTCGACACCTACGGAGAACTTTGGGGGCTGCGGCAGCAGTTTACGAAACTTTTCCGTCGTTGGCAGCAGGCCTCTTCCGAGTTGCGGCAGCTGCTGGAAAAGGAACAGGATAAGGAGCAACAGCGAGATTTTCTCGTTTTTCAGGTCGATGAAATTCGCAAATGCAAGCCGCTGCCAGGGGAAGATGAACAGTTGCTGCGGGAGCGGGAACAGTTGAAAGCCTCGGATAGTCTGATCCGGTTTGTCGGTATCGCCAACCGGCTGCTTTCGGAGAAAGTTGCCGGGGAACTCGCAGAAATTAAAATAAATATGGCGCAGGCCTCGGCACTTGACCCACGGCTCGGGCCTTTGACCGAGCGGATTGCCTCTGCGGGATTTGAACTGGAAGACCTTGCTGTCAGTGTGGAAAAATATTTTGAGGAGATCCCCAAAGATCCTGCCCGGCTTGATGTCATTTCCGGAAGGTTGGCGGAGTTGAAACAACTGCAGCGCAAATACGGACCGACCCTTGCCGAGGTGATTGCCTTTGCCGAAAACGCAGAGGCCAATCTTGCTGTATTGGAAAGTCTTGAACAGCAGATCGCTCAGGCGGAAGTCAAGGTAGAGGAGGTCTCCACCGAGGCCTTGCTCAAAGCCACCGAGCTCACCCAGGCTCGCCGGCAGGTGGCTCGAAAATTGGCGGCGGGCATGGAAAAAGAATTGGCCTCGCTCAGTTTTTTTCAGGCTGTCTTCCAGGTGGGAGTGACCGAGCCGGAGGGCTTGGGAATGGACGGGATTCACAATAACGGACGGGATGCGGTGGAATTTCTTTTTTCAGCCAACCCCGGTGAACCGGCTAAGTCGCTTGCAAAAATTGTCTCCGGCGGTGAACTTTCGCGTCTGATGCTGGCTATGAAATGTCTGCTTGCCCGCAGGGATCAAGTCGACACGGTCATCTTCGACGAGGTCGATGCGGGGATCGGGGGGCAGGCCGCTGAGGCGGTGGCCGAAAAGATCAAAGAACTGGCCGGGCATCACCAGGTTTTTTGCATCACCCACCTGCCGCAGATCGCGGCGTGTGCCGACCTCCATTTCAAGGTGGAAAAACAGGTCGAGGACGGCCGTACCCGAACCGTAATGATACCATTGAACAAGGAACAGCAGATTGAAGAGTTGGCGCGGATGCTCGGCGGCGAAAATCCGACCGCCCAGACCCTCGTCTATGCCGGTGAGCTCTTTGCTCGCAGAACCAAAAGGAAATCCGCATGAGGCAGCGGACAGCGATCGGCCTCTTTTCCGGCGGCCTGGATTCGATTCTTGCCTGCCGGGTGGTTGCCGATCAGAGCGTACGGGTCATTGCCCTGAAATTTGTCACCCCCTTTTTCGATAGCGATCTGCTCGTGCACCGGGAGGAGTATGCACAGTCAATGCAGCGGAAGTACGGCCTTGAGGTGGAACTGGTCGATGTCAGTGAAGGCTATATCCGATTGCTCGACAATCCGGTCCATGGCTTTGGCAAGCATTTCAATCCCTGTATCGACTGTAAGATTCTGATGCTGACCAGGGCCCGTGAGTTCATGACCGCTTATGGCGCCTCTTTCCTGATTACCGGGGAGGTTTTGGGGCAAAGACCGTTGTCACAGCGGCGGGACACGCTTCGGATCATTGAGCGCGATTCCGGCTGCACCGGCATTCTGCTTCGACCGCTCTGTGCTCAATTGATGGAGCCGACCCAGGCGGAGAATGAGGGACTGGTGGAGAGAAAACGGTTGTATGCCTTTTCCGGAAGAAGCCGGAGACAGCAGAAACAGCTGGCCGCCGCCTTAGGGATCACCGATTATCCGACTCCGGCCGGAGGCTGCATGCTCACCGACCTCAATCTGGCCTCGCGGATCAAACATTTCTACAACGGGCTTTTCTCTTTTGAGGCACAAGAGCGTGCTGTAAACGATGTCAAGCTCCTGGTCATCGGCCGCCAATTTAAACTCGACCATAATCTCTGGTTTATTCTCGGCCGCAATGAAGGGGATAACCGACAGTTGGAGGCCTTGCGCGGCCCGGACGACTGGCTGATCCGGATGACGACCCGGCCCGGCCCGCTCGGCCTTCTTCGTTATGGATGCAGGGCCGTGGCCACCGGTTCGCCACGAGAGCAAGAGCTTCGCAGGATCTTGGCCGGAATCGTTATTCGTTACGGTAAAAAGCTCGGCGTCGCCGCCCCGGAGGCTGAGGTGATGGTCGATAACGGAACTGCTCAAACGTGCGGGATGTTTGCGCCGCCGACTGACGAGGCCTTTCTGGAATGGCGGATTTAACCCTGCGGTCCATGCCCGAGACCCTTGGCGGGCGTCAGGTTCTGGCTGTTCTCCCGTCATGGCTGCAGGCGGATCTTGCTGTTCTTCTGCAACAGCTGGGAGGTGAGGTGTATCTTGCCGGCGGGGTGGTGCGCGATCTGCTACTGGGGGCAACACCCGCAGATATTGATATCACCGTTCCTGTTGGTGGCAAAATTTGGGCTGAAAAGCTCGCGGCTTTGAGCAGAGGGGCCTATGTCGCCTTGGGCCGGGATGAGGATGCGGCCCGCGTGGTCAGTCGCAAAACCGTGGTTGATATCGCTTCCTTTCGTGAAGGGGCGACCACGGTTATTGATGAACTGACGCTGCGGGATCTTGCCGTCAATGCAATGGCCGTCCGCATCGATACTCTGCTGGCAGACCCCGAAGGGGCAGACGGCATCAGTGTGCCGATCCTTGATCCCACCGGCGGTAGAGAGGATCTGGTAAAAAGGCGGATCCGGGCTGCAAGTCCCCTGTGTTTTACCAGTGACCCGCTGCGGTTATTGCGGGTTTTTCGGTTTGCAGCTGTTCTTGGGTTTGTTATTGATGCGGGAACGCTGGAGCTCGTGCAACAACATCGTCGACTGCTGGTTGCTTCCGCGCCTGAGCGGCAAGCGCATGAACTTGACCTGATCATGGCATCGTCCAACGGCCATGCTGCCTTTGCCGGCATGGCTGCAACCGGATTGTTGTGGGAGATTGTGCCTGAACTTGCAGCTGGAGTCGGTATGGTTCAGCCCGAAAGTCATCATCTCGATGTCTGGCGACATAACCTGGAGACGCTTCGGCAAATGGAGCGGATAACCCTTGCACCCGAAGAGGTTTTTCCATCGTGCCGGAAAGCGGTAACCGAGTACCTTGCCGGTGAGCGCCACCTGCTGCGGTTAAAGTGGGCCGCCCTGCTGCACGATCTCGGTAAGCCGGCCACCTTTGCCGTTCATGAAGAGAAGGGCGGTCGGATTACCTTTTACAATCATGATCAGGTCGGGGCTGAGATGTTCCGTGTTTTTGCCCGCCGAATGCGTTGGAGCAATGAAGACACGGACCGGGTGGCGCTTTTGATTGCCGGTCACATGCGGCCGTTTCATTTGGCCAATATTGCCCGTAACAACGACCTGACCCTGCGGGCCGGTATCAGGATGATCAGAAAATTCGGAAAGGCATTGCCGGGGATTTTCCTGCTGAGTATGGCGGATGCCCTGGCCGGTCAGGGGGTCCAACGGATTGAGGGGATGGAAAAAGAACTGGACGATTTATTTCATCATTTGGAAACGGTTCGCCTCAATCATATCGAGCCGGTCCGCTCCGGTCCGCCCTTGCTCACCGGCAAGGATCTGATCGAAGTCCTGCAACTCCGGCCTGGCCCTATTTTCAGGGATATCCTTGCCGCTGTCGAAGAGGCGAGGATGGAAGGGGTGCTGACCGATTATGCAGGTGCTCTGCAGCTGGCAAGAAGCATGGTTGCCACGGCGGGCTCCGCTGTGGCTGAAAGCAACAAAAGGTAAAAACAGATGCGCAATGAGCAGGACTACTATTTCAAAAAAGCAAAAAAAGATAACTATCCAGCCCGGTCCGTATATAAGCTGGAGGAAGCGCAACTCAAGCATAAGTTTTTGAAAGGCGGGCAGCGGATCCTTGATCTGGGCTGTCATCCCGGCAGTTGGAGCCTCTATGCTTCCGGAATTATAGGTGAGAAAGGCGTTGTCGTCGCGGCCGACCTGCAACACACCGACTTTCCAGTTCAAAAACCCCATGCCGAAATTCACTGGCTCTGTTATGATGTCTACTCTCAGGAGTTCGTCGATTATCTGAAAAAGAACTGGCCCGGATTTCATGTTGTGCTCAGCGACATGGCGCCCCGTACCACGGGCAGTCAGTATGCCGATCACCAGCAGTCGTTGAGGTTGGCGCGGCGAGTTCTCGAGTTGTCCGCATTATTCCTGCATGAAAACGGTACCTTGTACTGCAAGGTCTTTCAGGGTGAGGATTTTCCTGAATTTCTGCAGGCATGCAAACCGTTGTTTGCAACCGTCAAGGTCGTGAAACCCAAAAGCTCACGTTCGGAAAGTCGGGAAGTTTTCGTACTGGGGCGGGGATTCCGTCGGACGGCTTGAAATTTTCTGCATTAGCAGGTTTTACGATATTATTTACTCAAGGAGTCAGACCGTGTCGGGACATTCAAAGTGGAGCACGATCAAACGCAAGAAAGGGGCCAATGACGCCAAGCGCGGCAAGATTTTCACTAAACTGATCAAGGAAATCACCATTGCCGCCCGGATGGGCGGGGGGGATCCGGAAGGCAATCCGCGCCTGCGGAGTGCGGTGACCGCAGCCAAGGGTGAGAACATGCCCAAGGAAAATATCGACCGGGCCATCAAGAAAGGCACCGGCGACCTTGACGGGGCCGTCTACGAAGAGATCCTCTATGAGGGATATGGGCCGGGCGGCGTTGCGGTTCTCGTCGAGACGATGACTGATAATAAGAATAGAACGGTAGCCGATATCCGTCATTTTTTTGCCAAGAGCGGCGGCAATCTCGGCGAATCCGGCTGTGTTGCCTGGATGTTTGATCACAAAGGTACGCTTTCGGTCGATAAAGAAGGCATCAATGAAGAAGAATTGATGGATCTGGCTCTGGAAGCGGGTGCCGAAGATGTGGTCGAAGAAGATGATTCCTTTCAGATTGTGACCGCGCCGGAAACCTTTAACGATGTGGTTGATCTTCTGGAGAAGGGGAAAATTACGTTCAACGAGGCCAGTCTGTCGATGGTGCCGAAGAACAGCATTGAGGTGGCAGAGGAAAAAACAGCCCGCTCCCTGCTTCGTCTGCTGGAAAATCTTGAGGATCATGACGATGTTCAGAAGGTGCATGCCAACTTCGACATCCCCGACGAATTGATGGACCTGCTCTCCTGAGAGGGGTGGTCCTGACAGCTGAATGCGTATTCTTGGTATTGATCCGGGGTCACGGGTGACCGGTTACGGCGTGATTGCAACCCGTGGGCATGAAATCGGTTTTGTTGCCTGCGGCACTATCCGCACGGCCGGTGATCCTGATTTTTCCAGGAGATTATTGACCATCTTTCAAGATTTGTGCGAGGTGATCAATACCCACAATCCCGAGGTTGCCGCCGTCGAGGATATGTTTATCGACCGCAATCCGCGTTCAGCTCTTAAGCTCGGTCATGCCCGGGGGGCGGCTGTTGTCGCCGCCTTGCACAATAATCTTATGGTCTTTGATTACACCGCCCGTAAGGTCAAGCAGGCAGTGGCGGGATATGGTCAGGCCGAAAAAGGCCAGGTGCAGCAGATGGTACGCACTCTGCTGGAGCTCGATTCAATCCCCTCACAGGATGCTGCAGACGCCTTGGCTGTGGCCATTTGTCATGCGCACCATGCCGCTTTTCATCTGACGGAACGCGCATGATTCGTATCCGTCGGGAGCCTGTCCCCTCTGCAGCATCGAGATTTTTTCATCCATGATTGCAACCCTCAATGGCCTGGTTTTTGCCAAAACACCTGCCACCGCCATTCTTGACGTTAACGGCGTGGGCTATGAATTGTTCATATCCGGGCGGACCTATACCGCCCTTCCGGAAATCGGTAGCTCCTGTTTTCTGTTTGTACAAACCCTTGTCCGTGAAGATGCCATCACCCTGTACGGATTCAGTAAGAAGGATGAAAAAGATTTCTTTCTGCTCCTGGTGGCCGTGTCCGGCATCGGGCCGAAACTGGCTTTGGCTATTCTTTCCGGACTCGAGTTGGAGGATCTATGCCAGGCGATCCTGATGAAGGATCTCTCCAGGCTGACAACCTTGCCCGGCGTCGGCAAAAAAACGGCGCAGAGACTCTGTATGGAATTAGGCGAGAAGGTCGGCGGATTGGGCGAGGCGGAAATCGAATCAAGCGCTCGGAGTGTATCGGTTGTTGCCACCGAGAGTCAGGTCCTGGCCGATGCCGCTTCTGCTCTGGTCAATCTCGGCTATCCTCAATATACCGCATGGCAGGCGTTACGAGCTATCCAGCAGCAAAATCCCGATGCACCTGGGACTTTCAAGGTCGAAGAGCTGATTCGTCTGGCACTTCAGTCGCTTGCGGGAAATTAGGATTACATGCGGTGTGAGAGAGGGGACGTGGGGATTGTGGTACGATGAAACATGAAGAAAATCTGACGGGGAAACGTCTGGTGACCGGGGAAGCTCAGCAGGAGGACCATCAGCCGGCGGTTGAAATCCGTCCGCGTCGCCTGGATGACTACATCGGTCAGGAGCAGGTGAAGCAAAGTCTGCGGATATTCATCCAGGCCGCTCTGCAACGCGGCGAGCCGTTGGATCACGTACTTTTTCATGGATTCCCCGGATTGGGCAAGACAACGCTTGCTTATATCATCGCAAACGAAATGGGTGCCGGTATCAAAGTCACCTCCGGGCCGGTAATCGAGCGGGCCGGAGATCTGGCGGCCATTCTTACCAGTCTGCAAAGCGGTGATGTTCTTTTTATCGATGAAATCCATCGGCTGAATCATGTGGTGGAGGAAATCCTCTATCCGGCCATGGAAGATTTCCAGCTTGATCTAGTTATCGGTCAGGGCCCCGGGGCTCGATCGGTGAAGATGGATCTACCGCGTTTCACCCTGGTCGGTGCCACCACCAGAACAGGGATGTTGACGCCGCCCTTGCGTGATCGTTTCGGTGTCGTCTTGCGTCTCGAGTATTACAGTCCCGAAGAACTCGTCACTATTGTCCAAAGATCGGCCCGATTCTTCAACATAGGGATTGATGCCGATGGCGCCATGGAACTGGGCCGGAGGTCAAGAGGGACGCCTCGGATCGCCAACCGGTTACTGCGGCGAGTGCGGGATTTCTCCGAAGTGGGCGGGCATGCGGTCATCACTCGGGAGGTAGCGGATGAGGCTCTGGTCATGCTCAAGGTCGACCGGCTCGGTTTGGATGAAATGGACCGAAGAATCCTCCTGACCTTGATTGAGAAGTTTCAAGGAGGCCCCATTGGTCTTGAAACGTTATCCACCGCAGTGTGTGAAGAAAAAAACACATTGGAAGATGTCTATGAACCGTTCCTTATCCAATCCGGGTTTTTATTTCGCACGCCCCGTGGACGTGTCGCCACTGCGGCCGCCTATGAACATTTTCATCTGCCGGTGCGCCCCAACCCTTTACAACAGCCCTTTCTTTTTGATGAACCCGTAAAAAAAATCTGAATCACAATCTCCCCTTCGGGCGTCGTCCCCATTCCTTTGTTTTTTCCCTGATAACCTTTTTTTCGATTTTGCAATGAACTCCTTGTGCTGCAGCTTGTAGTGCTGCGGGGCAAGGACCTCGGCGGCCGAGGTCTCGGTGCCTCCTGTTTCTGCGGTTTTCTTGCTATCTCACTGAAAATTCGTCCGCAATTGTTTTGTTTTTTAAGGATGAGCGACGGACGTGTCGCACTGTTCTCCTGCTTTGTTTTTCCTTGACTCTCGTATCGGGTTCGTTTACAAATGAGCTATGAAGTGGGGCGAAGTGGTACAAAGGGGATCATAATGGCGTGATTGCCCAAATAAGTCTAGGGTCAAACAAAAGGACATTGTGCAACGGTTTCGAAGTCGCTCGGAGCATACCCTTGATCCTAAGGGGCGTTTGAACATACCTGCTCGGTTTCGCGATGTGCTCCGGGAACAGGATGATTCCGAAATGCTTATCGTAACCAATTGGCACAAGTGTCTTCGTGCCTATCCCGTCCCCGAATGGGAGGCGCTGGAAGAGAAATTACTTGATCAGGGGCGGATGCAACCGAATTTCGGCAATTTCGTCCGTTATATTATTGCCGGTGTCAGTGAGTGTTCTCTGGATAAACAGGGGCGAATTCTCCTGCCTCCGACTCTCAGAGCTGAGGCGAATATCGATAAAGAAGTTGTTTTAGTCGGGATGCTGCAACACTTCGAGATTTGGGATAAGCAGGCCTGGGAAGAAGAGGCCCGGCATACACGGGAAACCTTTGAGGAGTTCAGTTCCGGGCTCTCTGCTCTCGGAATTTTGTAGGTCATTGTGCGTTGTATGTTGCCGAATCCTGCTGCAATCCATATCCCGGTGTTGCAGAAGGAGGTGCTCGAATGGCTGGAGCCGAAAAGGGACGGCCTGTATGTTGACGGAACCCTTGGTCTGGGCGGTCACACTCGAGCCCTTCTGGAAGCGACGGCGCCCACGGGCCGGGTGGTCGGTTTTGAGTGGGATGAGGATGCCGCGGCAAAGGCCGGCGAGCGTTTATCCGAATACGGCGGCCGGTTGCAGATAGTTCGGGCTTCCTATGCATCCTTGCTCCCCGAGCTGGAGAAGCTGGGCATAGCTTGTATAGACGGGCTGGTCGCAGATCTCGGTGTTTCTTCGTTGCAACTTGACCAGGCGGAGCGAGGCTTCAGTTTCAGGGCAGAGGCTTCGCTTGATATGCGTATGGACAGGCGGAACCCGGTCACTGCCGCCCAATTGATTGCACAGTTGTCCGAAGAGCAGTTGGCAGACGTTTTTTATCATTACGGTGAAGAGTGGCAGGCAAGGCGAATTGCTCGTTTTATAGTCGAAGCGAGGATGGAGGCGCCGGTAACCACCACAAGCAGGCTCGCGGGGATTGTGGCGGCGGCTGTTCCCAAGAAATACCATCCGGCCAAGGTTCATGTCGCTACCAAAGTTTTTCAGGCTTTGCGCATTGCCGTAAATGGTGAGCTCGACAATGTGTTGAAGCTGCTGACTGTGGCACCGGAAGTTCTGGCAAAAGGCGCTCGGATAGGCATCATTACATTTCATTCCCTTGAAGATCGAATTGTGAAGCAAGCCTTTCAGCAGAATCCGGCCTATGAAGTGCTGACAAAAAGGCCGATTGGGCCATCGCCAACGGAAATACAGCAAAATCCGCGGGCCAGAAGCGCAAAGTTGCGGGTGGCGGCACGAGCATAATTGCTTGTGTCACTCCCCGGTAAAGCAGGAAAAGGAGAACAGGGTATGGCGTTACATGTTAATGTGAGAAGCTACAGGCCGCAGCCGGTGTCTTCCCGGACCGGTCGCTCCACAGCGTTTCGGTTAAGTCACCTGTTCACAGGGGAACAGCGGAAGTATCTTGCCGTTATGGGCATAACGGCCCTGATAGCCGGGCTATCAATTACGCAGTTTTTTCATGGAAGGATGGCGGATATGCAGGCAGGTGCCGAAAAGTTGCGCATTGTCAATGCTGCGATCAGCAATGAAAATGTTCGCTTACTGGCTTCTCGAGCGCAGCTCTCATCCAAACCACATATTGTATCGAGTGTCGGAGCAAAGCTGAATCTGTTTGAGCCTGAAAAAGGACAGGTGCATCGGATGTAGCCGTGCGATGGCAAGAACTCTGAGGTCAAAAAGAGAAAAAAAAAGATGGTTTCATCCCCTTTTTCTATTCGTTATTTTGCTGACAGCGGCTGGCATCGTTCTGTATAGATGGCCCTCCTCCCTCCAGGATATCGGCAGAATTATACAGTCTGCTGTCGGCAAAATTCCAACGTTTTCAGCGGGCCAAAGGCCCGCTGAATCTGTTTTAAGGGGAACAATTTACGATCGGAAGTTCAGTGAATTGGCGGTGTCTTACCGATTGTTTTCCCTGACCGTGCATCCGGCAGAGGTGGGTGATCAAAGAAAAACGGCTGAGGCGCTGGCGCCGTACGCGGGTGGCAAGCCGGAGAAGATCGAAAGCAAACTGAAAAGTTCACTGCGTTACCTGGAGCTGGCCGATGATCTTGATGAAAAGCAGGCTGCGCAGATCAATGCCCTGCAACTGAAGGGTGTGTATTGTAAGTCAACGGAGGCACGATTCTATCCCGGTCATACCGCGGCATCTCATGTGCTGGGATTCATGGGGGATGGGGTCGGCCTGGCCGGAGTTGAGGGGAAGTACGACACGGTTTTGCAGGCGGGCACGTTCAGGCAAAACAATATACCGGATATTGATTTTCAGGGGCAGGAGAGTCTGGGTTTCACCTCTACGGACCTCGTCCTTACCCTGGATATAGACGTGCAGAAACAGCTGGAGCAACGTTTTCGAGAATACCTCGAAGCGCAAGGGGCGGAAAAGGGAATGGGGCTGGTAATCGAGCCGGGGAGCGGTCGCATTCTGGCTTTGGTGAATCAACCTTCGTTTAATCCCAATTATTTTTGGAAGGCGAATGAAAGCACTCGAGTGAACCGGATATACAACCATGTGCTTGATAAGGAACTCATTCGACCCATCCTTGCGCGGGCAGCGGCAATTGAGCGAGCGGGACTCGACAGCACCGGATTACTTCCGGAAACAGTGGCCGCCCCGGACTATGGGTTCACCCATGAAATGCTCGGCAAATTTGAACAACAGATTCAACTCTATGGTTCGGTTTTTGGTAATTGGGAATCCGGCCCGGATGCATCGGAACAGCCGGGCGACGTGCCCTCGGTAACCGGTGTGCAGGTGGGAGTGACCTTGGCAAGTCTTGTGAATGGCGGCTGGCGTATCACGCCGTATGTGGTTGATTCCATATATGATCATGCAACGGAGAAACGATATTTCCGTCATTCGGACGCCACCCGGAAAATTCATGTGCTTGATCCGGCACTCAGCGTCAAGATACGGCGGGAATTGTTCGCCAAATGGGTAATGGCACAAGAACATACCATTGTCTTTACCACGGATCATCTGCAGATCTTAAGGGAGAATAATTTTTCCAGGTATGCGATGCATGAATTGTTTGTCGGATTAGCCCCGGAGAAACAACCCCGATATCTCTTGTTGATGGCTGTTGAGCAGGATCATCTCTATCCGATGTCTTCTGCGGCAAGCTACAAAAAGACAACATTGGAAGGGATGGGCAAGGAAATGCTTGCCTTATTGGTACAAGAACAGACCGTCGAAAATATGCCGGAAAAACCGCCGGCGAGAAATCCGGAGAATCTGCGCCAGTTTTTTATCAGCAAACAGCTTAATTTTCGCAAGAATCCCGGGAAAGTAGACGAGCCGGTACCTGTGATGCCCTCGGTTAAAGGAATGAGTCTGCGGAAAGGATTGCAGCAGCTGAAACAGCATAAAATGAAGGTTCGGGTCAACGGCAGTGGCCGCATTGTTGCGCAGTATCCGCTCCCCGGGCAGCCGCTTGCCGGGGTTGATGAATGCATTTTGACGCTTGATTCCAAATGACGGGGATGCGGTCATGATCAGTCTTTTCGAACTCATACAAACCATTTCACCCCTTGAGGCGGAACGGTTGCCCCGGGAACTGCTCCAGGTACCGGTTACCGGTATTGTTTTTGATTCGAGAAAGGTTATTCCCGGCAGCCTCTTTGTGGCTCTCCGTGGTGAGCAGGTCGATGGTCGCCTCTACATTCCGGAGGCTATCGGAAAGGGATGTCTGGCGGTTGTTCTCGATGATGCGCAGGGATGGGGAGAATTGGCGGTACCCTCCATCCCGGTACCGGACAGTCATGAGGCTCTCGGTGCATTGGCCGCGGCCTGGTATGGTTCTCCCGCGGAGCAACTCCAATTGATCGGGATTACCGGGACGAACGGCAAGACGACCTGCAGCTGGCTGATTGAGGGAATGCTGCTTGCGGCAGGCCATCGTCCGGGAGTAATCGGTACCGTCAATTACCGCTTTCATGGTCAAGACGGTCTCCATGTTATCCAGGATGCCCCTTTGACCACACCGGATCCGATAACGCTGCAACGACTTCTGCGAATCATGGCGGACAATCTGGTAACCCATGTCATTATCGAGGTCTCTTCCCACGCCCTTCAGCAGAAGCGCTTGGGAGGCATGTGTTTTGATGTTGCCCTGTTCACTAATCTGACCCGTGATCACCTTGATTATCATCCGACCATGGAGCAGTATTTTGAGGCCAAAAAGCTTTTGTTTGCGCGGCATCTCAAGCAGGATGGTGTGGCTGTTATCGTGGCCGATACTCCGGAGCAGGGTACGGACTGGGGTGCTTCGTTGGCTCGTTCCCTCCCCGATACCCGACTTATTCACTGCGGCGTATCACCGCAGTGCGAGGTGGGTGCAGGATCGTTGACTCAAAGCCTGGAGGGGTTTCGCTGTGTCGTTCATCTTAAAGGGGAATCGTTTGCTTTTACCTCGGCATTGACCGGCAATTACAATGTCAGGAATGTGCTGGCCGCAGCCGGGGTCGGCATAGGGCTGGGGTTATCGAGTGAGCTGATTCTCCAAGGCCTGGCAACGGTGGGATGTGTGCCCGGGCGTTTGGAAAGAGTGGCGTTGCCGACCGTCGAAGCATCGGCGGGTCCAGCGGTTTTTGTCGATTATGCCCATACTCCGGATGCCCTGGAAAATGTTCTGAAGACGTTGAAAGAGGTGTCGGCCCGTCGTCTTTTCTGCGTTTTTGGCTGCGGCGGCGATCGAGATCGGGGTAAACGGCCGATAATGGGGGCCATTGCCGGGCGATATGCGGATGTGGTTATCGTCACCTCCGATAACCCGAGGAGCGAGGATCCGGAAGCGATTATCACGGCCATTGTCGAAGGGGTCGCGGCCAGCGGTAAACGCCTGTGCACCGTCCCGGAAGTGTTGGGAGCGGATTCTCCTTTGGACGGCTATGTCGTAGTTCCCGACCGGAAGGTGGCCATCTCTTTAGCCTGCGGTTTGGCAGGTCCTGGCGACAGTATACTCGTTGCCGGTAAGGGGCATGAGGATTATCAGCTCATCGGTACGGAAAAGCATTTTTTTGATGACCGTCTTGAAGCGGTCAATGCCCTGTTACGCTGGGACACGCGACATCTACTGGCCGCAACCAACGGCCAACTCATGGCCGGAAGACAGGAAGCGCTGCTTGAAAAAGTCGGAACTGATTCACGAAACCTGAAGCCCGGCGATATCTTTGTAGCCTTGCACGGTGAGCACTTCGACGGACACGCTTATATAGAGACGGCCATCGCCAATGGCGCGGCCGCAATTATTGCCGAACGGATGCCGTCGAACTTTAAGCAACAGATTTTATATATTCAGGTCGCCGACAGTCTCCAGGCTCTGGGTCGATTGGCCGCCTATCGTCGCCGCCTTTTGGCGCCTACGGTCAAAGTTGCGGCCATTACCGGCAGTTCGGGGAAAACTACGGTCAAGGAAATGACCGCCGCTATTTTCACCCAGGCCTTGCGTCAAACCCATACCGGGATTGATCCGGTCCTGAAAACCAAAGGGAATTTTAACAATCTGGTTGGGCTTCCGCTCTCCTTGTTGCCGCTTGAAGCCGGGCATCGGTTGGCCATTCTCGAAATGGGGATGAATGCTCCTGGGGAAATAGCTCGTTTGACGGCCATTGCGGACCCCGATATCGGCTGCATTAATAATGTACATCCTGCTCATCTTTTGGGACTGGGGAGTATTGAGGGCGTTGCGCGGGCGAAAGGCGAGTTGTTTGTCGGGATGCGGCCTGATGCCGTGCGGGTGGTCAACTGCGACGACCCCCATGTCCTGGCTTTGGCTCGGAAATCAGGTGGGCAACAGGTTGGTTTCGCGGTAACCGCTGCCGGTCGAAAACAGCACCCGTTGATTCGAGTCACCCGGCAGGAAAATCTGGGGGAGAGCGGTATGCGTTTCACCCTCCATATCGGTCCATGGCATGAACGCATCACGGTTCCGGTTCCCGGCAGCCACAATGTCGGCAATTGTGCGGCGGCCACGGCTATTGCCCATGCCGCCGGAATTGATCCCGCAACCATCGTCAAGGGACTGCAGGCCTATGTCGCTGTGGATAAAAGGCTGGTGGTCTCCGAATTACCGGGAGGCTTGCGTGTCGTCAACGATGCCTATAATGCCAATCCCGCTTCCATGGCAGCCGGGTTGCGCACTGTGGCCGCCTTTGGCAGAGACGGTCGCCATCTTGCTGCTTTGGGGGATATGCTGGAACTGGGGCAAGCCTCGGAGACCTTGCACCGCGATATCGGCACGCTGGTGGCTGAACTCGGTTATGACCGTCTGGCGGTGACCGGAGCGAATGCGGCCATCGTTGCTCAGGCGGCACTCCAGGCCGGGATGGATCAGGCAGATGTCGGCATTTTTTCCGATCCTCCGGCTATTGCCGATTGGCTCTGTCGGATGCAGGCGGACGGCTTGCTGGGGCAGGGCGACTGGCTGCTGGTCAAAGGATCGCGGGGGATGCGCATGGAGACACTCATCGAGGAACTTGAAAAGCGTCCGATAACCGGACACTGAACGTACAACGGAACTATGTTTTATAATCTACTCTATCCCTTCCATACGGAATTGAGCTGGCTCAATGTCTTCCGTTATATCACTTTCCGCTCGATCGGCAGTGCGGTGACCGCTTTTCTCCTGTTGGTGATTATCGGGCCCCGATTTATTGCCTGGCTGCAGAAAAAGCAGATCGGGCAGGTGATCCGGGAGGATGGCCCGGCGACCCACTTTTGCAAAAAAGGGGTACCGACCATGGGCGGGGGCTTGATCCTTTTTGCCATGACCGTATCGGCTCTCCTGTGGACCGATCTCCGTAGCGGCCTGATTTGGCTGTTGATCGGCATTAGTCTGTTTTTCGGAGGCATCGGATCGCTGGATGATATTAAAAAAATCCGTAAGAGCAATTCCAAGGGATTGAGTGCCAAGGGGAAATTGCTCCTGCAAATACTCGGTGCTTCTTTGGTCGGCCTCTTTCTTTTGCTGACCCCTGGGTATGACGGCATGCTCAGCCTGCCGTTTTTCAAGACGTTCCATCCTGATTTGGGATGGTGGTATTTACCCTTTGCCGTGGTGGTGATTGTCGGGGCTTCCAATGCCGTCAACCTGACCGACGGCCTGGATGGACTGGCTGCCGGACCGATTGTGATTACGGCCTCCACCTATCTGATTTTTTCCTATGTTGCCGGTAATGCGGTGGTTGCCAGTTATCTCCAGATCCCCTTTGTTCCCGGTGCCGGAGAGGTCACCATCTATTGCGGGGCCATGGTCGGCGCCTGCCTGGGGTTTCTCTGGTTCAATTGCTATCCCGCGGAGATATTCATGGGCGACGTCGGCTCACTCTCCCTGGGCGGCACACTGGGGGTGATTTCGATCATTACCAAGCAGGAATTTCTTTTGGTGATCGTGGGCGGCATTTTTGTGATGGAAGCGCTGTCCGTCATTCTTCAGGTGGGATATTTCAAGATGAGCGGTGGCAAACGAATTTTTCTCATGGCCCCATTTCACCATCATTTTGAAAAAAAAGGCTGGCTGGAACCCAAGGTTGTTGTCCGGTTCTGGATCGTTTCCATTATCCTCGGCCTTATGGCCTTGGCGACCTTAAAGTTGCGGTAAGATCATGCAGTTGGAAAGAGGAATGCAGGCGGTTGTGATCGGGCTGGGTGCAGCTGGCCTGTCCACGGTCAAGTATCTGTTACGCCGGGGACTTCGGGTCGCCGTCTCGGAAAGGTCCGGCCTCGACCGGATGGCTCCTGATATGCTGCATTTCCTTGAGCACCATCAGGTCCGGCTTGAAACCGGTGGGCATTCGCCGGCCTTTCTTGCCGATGCCGACCTGCTTGTTCCCGGACCTGGGGTGCCGCTGAACCTGCCGATCCTCATTGCGGCTCGCGAGCAGGGGATTCCCGTTTTGGGGGAACTGGCGTTGGCGGCAGGCCGGTTCGAAGTACCGGTCATCGCCGTCACCGGTTCAAACGGCAAGACCACGGTGACCAGTTTGATCGGCGCGCTGCTGCAGGCTGCCGGCAAACAACCGTTTGTCGGGGGGAATATCGGGACGCCGCTGTTGAGCTATTTTGCAGATCCGCGGCCCTATGGGATCGTGGTGCTGGAGTTGTCCAGTTTTCAGCTTGATTTGGCCGGTGGTTTTCGGCCGGATATCGGTCTGCTGCTCAACATAACACCGGATCATATCGATCGGCATGGAACGCTGGCAGCTTATATTGCCGCCAAAAAAAGTCTTTTTACCTCGCAGAGGACAGGCGATGTCGCCATCCTCGGCGGAGACGACCCGGTCACCGATGCAGTATCGCTCAATACCGGGGTCAATGCCTTCAGGTTCGGCAGGGATTCCCGCTCTGCGGCAGGGATTATCGACGGTCGAATCAGCATTGGACTGGAGCATACCGGAATACGCTCTGAGGAGATATATGATCTCGAGCGGAGCAAGCTCCATTCTTCGGTTAATCAGCTCAATGCCGCGGCCGCGATATTGGCCGCTACCCTTTGCGGCTGCAGCCCGGCAGCTATCAGAGAAGGACTTGCGACTTTTGAACCGCCACCGCATCGCATGGCCGAAGTAGCGGAGATTGATGGCGTACGTTTTATTAATGATTCCAAGGCGACCAATATCGGGGCCCTGGCTGCCGCGCTCAACGGCTGTGAAGTACCGGTGGTCCTCATCGCCGGTGGCCGCGACAAGGGAAGCGATTATAGCCTCTTGCGAGAGGTTGTCCGGGAGAAGGTTAAATATTTGATTTTGATAGGCGAGGCTGCGGGCTTGATGCAATCGGCCTTAGGAGAAGAAGTCGCAACCGCAACGGTTACGACCATGGCGGAGGCGGTGAAAAGAGCGCAAACGGTCGCCGTCAGCGGCGATCTCGTTCTGCTTGCTCCCGGCTGCGCCAGTTACGATATGTTTTCCGGATATGAAGAACGGGGCCGGGTCTTTGCCGAATGCGTCCAGAGTCTTCGCAGGGAGTCCATTGAGAGGCAGAGTGAGCAATGACGAGAATGTGTTGTATTTGCAATAAAGTCGAGCAGGGAGGGCAATGGAAGGTCTGCCGGGCGATGCCGGACGGTGAACCGGTGACCCATGGTTACTGTCCCGACTGTTATGTGAAGGTGATGATGGAAATCGAGGAATTTATCAGCGAAAAAGGTATGTATGCTCCGGCAGCAGCCAGTTGGTCGCCTTTGAACGGTTCGTACAGCCAATGCGTCTGATTGTTACCGGAGGCGGTACCGGCGGCCATCTTTTTCCTGGAATAGCGGTGGCTTCAGCCCTGCAGCAGCGGATTCCCGATAGCCGGGTGTTATTTATCGGTACTGCTCGTTTGTTGGACCAGCAAGCCCTTGCAGGCTTGGGTTTTGAGGTGGCCGCACTCAACTGCGGCGGTGTCAAAGGCCTGCGGCTTGTTGCCAAGCTGCGCAGTCTGCTGCAATTACCCGGCGCCGTGTTCCGGGCCTTGCGGATATTGCGACGTTTTCAACCGGATCTGGTTTTAGGGGTCGGCGGGTATGTCACCGGCCCGGTATTGCTTGCCGCCCGGCTGCTACGGATTCCCACTGCGCTTCACGAGCAGAATTCGGTGCCGGGCATGGCCAACAGGATAGCTGGAAAAATAGTGAATCGCATCTTTATTTCGCTGCCCTGCATTCCTGCGTTTCCGGCTGATAAAACCGTGCTTACCGGTAACCCGGTTCGTCGGGAGATCCTGGCCGTCGCCGGAAAGAAGAAAACGGCTGCCGCAGTACCGACCCTTTTGGTGCTGGGCGGCAGTCAAGGGGCGCATCGGGTCAACACCCTGATGATGGAGGCGATGGAGAGAGTAACCGCAACGCATCCGTCCCTGCAACTCATCCACCAGACAGGGACGGCTGATCAAGAAGCGGTTGCCCAATGCTACCGCCAGCTGGGGCTTGCCGCAGAGGTTCTGCCGTTCATCAGAGATATGGCCGATGCCTATTCCAGGGCCGATCTGGTCGTGTCCCGTGCCGGGGCGACAACCTTGGCGGAGTTGGCGGTTATGGGGCTGCCGGCACTGTTGATTCCGTATCCCTATGCGGCCGATAATCATCAGATGACAAACGGGCAATATTATGCAAAGGGGGGCGGTTGTTTGCTTCTGGAACAGTCCGTTCTGACCGGGGAAATTCTTGCCCGGGCCATCAGCGAATGCTTGCATAACTTTGAAGAGTTACATACAATGACCGACTGTATGAAGACCTTGGCAAGGCCTGACGCCACGGACCGGATCGTGGACGAATGTTTGCGGCTTGCTGCTCATGGAGAGCAGCATATTTAAATTGAGGTTTTTTTGACGGCAGGCTCCTTCATGTATAGGAAAACCAAACACATTCACTTTGTCGGTATAGGCGGGATCGGCATGTCCGGTATTGCCGAGCTGTTGCTGAGCCTGGGGTACCGGGTCAGCGGTTCCGACCTGCGTACAACCGATATCACCGAACGGTTGGCGCAGCTAGGGGGCGTGATTCATCAGGGACATGAGGCTGCCTGGGCTGCCGGAGCCGATGTGGTTGTGACCTCCACCGCTATTTCCGCAGATAATCCGGAAGTCGTGGCCGCCAACGAAGAGCATATCCCGGTTATCCAGCGGGCGGAAATGCTGGCCGAGTTGATGCGCCTGAAAAAATATGGCATTGCCGTGGCCGGTAGCCATGGAAAAACATCGACCACCTCCATGGTGGCTGCAATCCTCGCCGAGGCCGGTCTCGATCCAACGGTGGTGGTGGGCGGCAAGGTTCATGGCCTCGGCAGCAACGCCAAACTGGGTGCCGGTGAATTTTTGGTGGCTGAGGCCGATGAGAGTGACGGTTCCTTCCTCAAGCTGTCACCGGTTATTGAGATTATCACCAATATTGACCTGGAGCACCTGGATTATTACCGGGACATTGAGCACATTAAAGATATTTTTCTTCAATTTATCAATCGGTTACCCTTTTATGGCGTGGCTGTCGTCTGTTTTGATAATGATAATATCGTCCAGCTGTTGCCCCGCATTCAGAAACGGATCTTCACCTATGGTTTGACGGAACAGGCTGATCTGCAGGCATTTAAAATTATTACCGGTGGTGGTGTTGCTCAATTTACGGTTCGTCTGCATGGCCGGGAGTTGGGTGTTATTCACCTCAACAGGCCGGGAAAACATTTGGTATATAACAGTCTTGCCGCCATCAGTGTCGCTCTTGAATTGGAAATTGATTTTGCGGTGATCGCCCGTGCTTTGGAGCAATTCCAGGGAGTACAACGCCGACTTCAGGTAAAAGGGGAGGCCGGGGGCATTCTGGTGGTTGATGACTACGGTCACCATCCCACGGAAATCAGAGCAACTTTGGATGCCGTGCGGGAAGGCTGGCCCGACAGACGGGTAGTGGTGGCTTTTCAGCCGCATCGCTATAGCCGAACCGCCGGATTGTTCGCTGAATTTACCACTGCGTTCCGCCGGACCGATGTCCTGGTGTTGACCGATATCTATGCCGCCGGGGAGCAACCGATAGAAGGCGTGAGTTCCCGGAATTTGCAGGAGGCTATCAAACAGCATGGACAGCGGCACACCTTTTTCATCCCTCAGTTGGTCCAGCAGGCGGAGGCCTTGTTGCCCCTTTTACAGCCGGGAGATTTACTCCTGACGCTCGGGGCCGGAAATATAGTCAGGGCGGGAGAGCAGGTCTTGGCAATGCTCGAGGAAAAAGAGGCATGAATACACAGCAACGTGCGCAACTCACTGCCCTTTGCAAATCGATCCAATGGGACGTTGATATGGCCTCCTATTCGACCTTCCGCACCGGTGGTGTGGTCGAGGCCATGCTGGAGTCCGGCGATCCGGATGAACTTACCGTGCTTATGCGTTGGTTGCACCGGCATCAGATACCGTGGCGGGTTATCGGCGGCGGCTCGAATATTCTGGTCACCAGCCGGTATCATGAGGGGGTCTTCATTCGCCTGCTGGGTTCTGTGGATTCGCTTGCTGTTGAACCTTGGAATGCAAGAGGAACCGGTGACGGTCGTCGGGTGGAGGTCGGTGCCGGGTGCAATCTGGCCGCCCTTATTGCTTGGTGTACACGGAAAGGACTGACCGGCCTGGAATTCATGGCAGGTATTCCAGGGACCGTCGGCGGAGCCATTCGGATGAATGCCGGGGCCTTCGGCCATTCCATCAGTGAGGCCTTGCTGGCTGTGCAATGGACCAATGAGCAGGGAGAACTTCTTGAGGCCTCCCGTGACGAGATTGTTTTTTCCTACCGTAAGACCAAATTGCCGGGTGGACCTTCCGCCAAAATGCTCATTACCCGGGGCGTTTTTCAGTTGCAGTGCGCTGATAAAAAAATATTGGTGGCACGGTGCCGTGAAATTATCGAGCAACGTCGACAAAAACAGCCCACAGGCTTTGGTTCGGCAGGATCTTTTTTTAAAAATCCCACCGGAGATTTTGCCGGTCGTCTTATAGAACGAGCCGGACTCAAGGGATTGACTTGCGGCAAGGCTATGGTGTCTCCCCAGCATGCCAACTTCATCGTCAATACCGGAGGTGCGGAGCCCGAGGATATTATCGGGCTCATGCAGGAGGTCCGGAGAAAGGTACAGCAACAGTCAGGCGTTCTTTTGGAGCCTGAAGTGCATATTTTTTAGGTTCAAGCGAGGGTTGATGGCGATTTATACTCCCCGGAAGATGTCGTCCCGCTCGCAAAGGAAAAAAGGGTGGACGCATAAGATCGCCGGATGGACCGGTATTCTGCTGCGGAAAGAAATGAAGAGTACGCAGTTCCAGGCTCAGCCCATGGTGACCGGGACTCAGCGTCTATGGAAACTGAAACGGCTTTCAAAAATTTCAACGATGTTCATCGGAGTGGGGTTGGCGATGCTGGCGGCGGGCTGGCTGTCGTCCCGGCTGGTAATACGGTCCGATATTTTTCGTCTGACCGAGATTCGAGTCTCCGGTACGCGTACTCTCACTGAGCGCCAGGTCCTCGATCTTGCCGGCCTGCAGCAAGGTGTCAGTCTGTTACAGTTCGATGTTAAGGCTGTCGAGAACCGTATAGCCGCCCACCCCTGGGTGGAGCAGGTAAATGTAACGGTGCATTGGCCGTCGGCGGTTGAAATCGATCTTTGTGAGAATCAACCGTTTGCCGTGGTGAATATTGAAGAGAACAAGGAAAAACGACTGCGTTATATTAATCGAGCCGGACATGTCTTTGCAGAAGTCGGCCAGGGGCAGGAGCTGGATTTTCCAGTGATAACAGGTGTTCACCTGCAGCAGGATCTCGTATCCGATACCTTCGTTAAGGGGGGGCTGGCAGAAGCAGCATGTAATATTTTGCTCTTGGCAGCCCGAGGAAACGCAATTCTGCCGATTCAATCGGTTTCAGAGGTGCACCTCGACCCAAAACAGGGAATTGTGGTCTACCTGATTGATCGGCCCTTTCCGGTCTATTTCGGTACGGAGCGGCTGCAGACGAAATATTACCGGTTGGTGAAAGTTCTTGAACATTTGTATGCCAAGAAACAGGTTGATACGGTCAAGGAAATTCGAATGGATTATTTAGATGATAAAGTCTTGGTTACCGGAGCGGAAATTGACGGGTGAAGATATGGACGAACAGGAA
Organism: uncultured Desulfobulbus sp.; assembly: GCA_963666685.2. Lineage (GTDB taxonomy): Bacteria > Desulfobacterota > Desulfobulbia > Desulfobulbales > Desulfobulbaceae > Desulfobulbus. Next base: position 2,507,391 of record CAXXHZ010000003.1, on the reverse strand, counting down.
GCACGGGAACCGGGTGAGCTTGTCGCAGCCCTTGATATAGGGACAACCAAGGTCTGCGCCATGATCGGCGAGGTCTCGGAAGATCGCGTGGAGTTGATCGGTGTCGGTACTGCTGCCTCTTCAGGAATGAAGAAAGGAATGGTGGTCAATATCGAATCCACGGTCAGGTCGATCAGACAGGCTGTGGAGGCTGCTTCGGACATGGCCGGTTGCGATATCGAGGCGGTCTTTGTGGGCATTGCCGGCAATCATATCAAAGGCTTTAACTCTCCCGGCATCATTGCCATCAATAATCAGGAGATTAAAGAAAGGGATATTGAGGCCGTCATCCAGGCCGCCCAGACCGTGAAAATTTCCGATAACCAGCAGATCATTCATGTCCTGCCGCAGGAATACATGGTGGATGATCATCCCGGCATCCAGAATCCGCTCGGTATGACCGGCGTCCGTCTGGTAACCAATGTTCATATCGTCACTGCCGACGTCACCGCCCTGCACAACGTGGTAACCAGCTGCAATCGGGCCGGACTGGCGGTGGCCGAGATTGTTTTGGAGTCCGTGGCTTCTTCCTTGACGGTTCTCGGCAAGGACGAGATGGAGCTGGGAGTGGCGTTGATCGATATTGGCGGCGGTACCACGGATTTGGCTATTTTTTGTAACGGCACGATCAAGCACACGTGGGAATTGGCTCTGGGCGGCAATAATCTGACCAGCGATTTATCGGTGGGACTGCGCACACCCCTGCAGGAGGCGGAAGAATTGAAATACCTCTATGGCGGTGCGCTGTCCTCGATGATTAAAGAAAATCATATCATCGAGGTGCCGACGGTCGGTGATCGCAAACCGCGCAAGGTTTCGCAGCGGATTATGGTCGAAATCCTCGAGGCACGGATGGAAGAGATCCTGCAGATGGTCAATAAGAATATTTGTGCCTCAGGATACCGAAACCGTATTAATGCCGGCATTGTTATTACCGGAGGAACCGCTCTTCTTGCTAATATCGTGGAGATGGCGGAACAGGTTTTTGATTTGCCGGTGCGGATCGGCTACCCGCAGGGAGTAGTGGGGCGGGTTGAGGACATTCAATCTCCGCGGTGTACCACCGGAGCCGGCTTGGTCCTGTACGGGAGCAAAGCGAGAAGTTATGTGGCGAAGGAAAATGGCGGAATCGTCAGCAGGTTCAGGACCTGGATAAAAAATATTATTTAAGCATATTGAAAGTTTCCTTTAGCGCCTGAGTGCGCAATGGTATAGAGGGAAAATTAATCAATAAATTATTTCTTGGGAGAGGAACATGCCCTTCAGGATGGCCGAAGAAGAATCTGTTGCTGTTATCAAGGTGATCGGGGTTGGTGGCGGAGGTGGCAATGCCATCAATACCATGGTGGAGAGCCGATTGGCTGGTGTGCAATTCATTGCTGCCAATACGGATATGCAGGCTCTTGAAAAATCTCGTGCGGACATCCGGCTGCAGTTGGGGCCGGGGATTGCCAAGGGCATGGGAGCGGGCGCCGACCCTGAAATGGGGCGGGAAGCGGCTCAGGAAAGCTTCGATGATCTGCAGAGCGTGCTGAAGGGAGCGGATATGGTGTTTGTCACCGCCGGTCTCGGCGGCGGGACAGGAACGGGTGCCGCGCCCGTCATTGCCAAGCTGAGCAAGGAGGGCGGAGCGCTCACGGTTGCCGTCGTTACCAAACCGTTTTACTTCGAGGCGAGGAAACGGATGCGCAACGCCGAGGAGGGGTGGGAGAAACTCAAGGAGTTTTCCGATACCATTATCACCGTGCCCAACGATCGGCTGCTCAGCCTCATGAACAAGAATTCCACGCTGGTCGATATGATGCAGATGGTGGATAATGTGTTGCTGCAGGCCGTCAAGGGAATCACCGATCTCATTAACCTTCCCGGACATATCAACGTCGACTTTGCCGACCTGAAAACCGTCATGAAGGAAGTCGGACCCGCCATCATGGGCTCGGGGGCAGCAGTCGGCGAAAATCGTGCAACCGAGGCCGCTAAACGTGCCATTGATAATCAGCTGCTTGAAGATGTCGGTATCGATGGGGCGCGTGGTATTCTGGTTAATATCTCCGCTGCCAAGGATACCCTGACCATGAACGAATTCATGGAAGCCGCTGCCCTTATTCAGGCAAAAGCGCATGATGACGCCAATGTTATTGTCGGTGCCCTCTTTGATGAATCGCTTGGTGAAGAACTGCGGGTAACGGTCATCGCCACCGGTATTTCCAGCATCGAGGAGCCGGAGATTTCCCAGCTTGAAGTGGTGCGCAATCGACATGTCTCAAAACCGCCGGTGACGACGCGTTCCAGGCTGCCAAGACTGCTCGACGACGAAGCAACCGTTGCCGAAAATACCCCGGTCAGTGTTGCCAAACCCAACTCGTTGCCCAAGGGATTGTCGCGAATGCCCAAACCAATTTTTGACGACCAAGAACTCAACGAGTTCGATGAACCGGCCTATCTTCGTAAAAAAGCTAATTAAAACCGTTTGTTTTTCGCCTGGGGTAGGACGGGAAAACAATTGATTGCAGGGTGGCGTCGCAGCAGGGGAAGAGCAAGTGGATATTCCCCTGCCTTCTTTTTCCGGCGAACATGCGTGGAGAATCCTGTTGAAGAAATCGTTACCGGGCGGCCGAATTTAAGTCCCCATATCTAATACTCCCTGGAGCCTATTATCCCTCTTTTGTTCGCCTTTGGTTTACGCTTTTGTCCTCTTATTTAGCCACGGAAAGCGGCACTGTCCGCAAGAAATGGAAGGACAGGCTTCCGGTGGCGCTGCTGTACCCGAATACCTATCCTGTCGCTGTTTCCAACCTTGGGTTTCAACTTGTTTATACCCTGCTCAACCGGCAGGAGGATATCGTCTGCGAGCGTTTTGTCTACCCTGATCAACAGCAACCGTTGCGCTCGCTGGAATCCTCCCGTCCTTTGACCGATTTTCCCCTGGTCTTCGGCTCCATCAGCTTTGAACATGATTATCCTCGGCTTGCCGCCATGTTGGCGGCTGGAGGAATCGAGCCTTTTGCAGCTCATCGCCGACAAGTCGTCAGTCAGGGACATCCACTGGTGGTTCTGGGCGGGGTCGGGGTGTTTATGAATCCCGAACCCTTATCCGCGTTCGCCGATCTTATGGTGATCGGTGAGGCAGAGCCGCTTTTGGTATCGCTTGTCGAAGCGCTCAGTGGATTTTTCGATACCCGTCGGGAAGCGCTGCTTCTCAAGATTTGCAGTTCTCTGCCGGGGTGTTATGCCCCGGACCTGTATGCCTTTTCCTATGCCGATACCGGTGCAGTCGTGCGGATGGAGGCCCATGCCGGTCTGCCGTCGCGGGTCGTTAAGGTGATTGCCCCGGCCATGGAACAAGCGGCCCATTCAACCCTGCTCTCCCCCGTGGCGGAACTCGGTATGTACATGGTGGAACTGGGACGGGGCTGCAGCCGGGGGTGTCGTTTTTGCGCGGCGGGTTTTATTTATCGTCCGCCCCGCCTCTGGAGCGGTAAGGCTATTCTCAAGGGCTTGGAAGCTCGTCCGCAACGGATCGATCGCATCGGTCTGCTCGGTATGGAAATGGTCGACAACGAGACCATTGACGAGATTGCCGGGTATCTGAAAGAACATCAGTGTGCCCTCTCCTTTTCCTCGCTGCGGGCGGATCGCATTACCGAACAGACCCTGTCGCTGTTGGCCGCGTCGCAGTTGAAAAGCGTGGCCATCGCCGCAGACGGCTGTTCGGAACGTCTGCGTTGCCTGATTAATAAAGGGCTGTGCGAGGAGGATCTGCTTTCAGCGGCGCAACGACTGGTCGAGGCCGGAATTTTTCATCTCAAACTCTATGTGATGATCGGCCTGCCCACTGAAACGAGAGCGGATCTCGACGAACTCATCCTGCTCGTAGATCGTCTGCAGACCCGTATTCTGCCGATAGGGAAAGCCAGGGGCCGGGTTTCGGAACTGACCCTGTCCATCAACTGTTTTGTCCCTAAACCTTGGACACCTTTTCAGTACTGCTCCTTCGGAGGACTTGCTCCTTCCCTTGCCGGGGAGGAGGGTACCGCGCAGGCGCTTATGGCACTTAAGGAAAAAATCAGGTACCTTCGCAAGAGGCTCGCAGTAAAGGCAAATTTGCGACTCAAGTTCGATCATCCCGAACAGGCGTTGCAGCAGGCGGTCTATGCGAGGGCGGACCGGCGTATCGGACCGGCGTTGCTTGATATCGGCAGCGGCAGGTCGACTTTTAAACAAGCCTTGGTTCGGCACCGGATCAACCCGTGGCAGTATGCCATCCGGCCGCGGTACCAAAATGAACGTATGTGTTGGGAGATAGTGGATCATGGTATTCGTTCCGAGTACCTCTGGGAAGAATTCGAAAAGGCGATGCGCGGTGCCACGACCCGGCCCTGCGAAACGGCTGTCTGCCGTCGTTGCGGAGTCTGTCAAGAGGATCCCGAGGCCTGATTTTTCAAAGACCTGGAAAAGGTGGAAACAAGGCGGCCAGAGCGCCACCCTCCTCCCCTTTGAACTGGTCAAATATTTTGCCTTCACTTCGTTGCTGCTGATTCTGATTGCCTCGTTTGTTCTCTCCTGGATAATCGCCGACAATGCCAGGACCGTTCTTTTGCAACGGAGCGAGGCCTATTCGCGGCTGTTTGCCGACAACCTCAATCGGCAGGTTTTTTTACAATTCGTTTTGCCCACCGTGGTCCGTTACGGCCGGATCGCCCTGTCGGATGAAAGCCAGTACGAACGCCTTGATCAGATTGTCCGCAACATCACCCGTGGCATGCGCATTGATTCGGTGACCATCTTTGAACCCCGCCAAAACAGAATAGCCTACTCCACCACCCGTGAGCTCATGGGAAAACGTGATATGGGTGGCCTGGAATATCAGAAGGCCGTCAAAGGCGAAAACACCTCGGTGCTCATTACCGGAGGTTCCCTGTTCAGCCTGCTCCCAGGAGCACCGGAAGTTTTCTGCACCCTCAAGACCTCCGTCCCCTTTCGACAGGAAAACAGGCTGGGGGAACATACCGGCGAAATTATGGGGGTTATTGAGGTGGTTCAAGATCTCTCCGAGGATCTCAATGCCATTATTCTCCTTCAGGGGCGGGTCATAGTTCTGTCGCTGACCATTATGGCCCTTCTCTTCACGATCCTGAGTCTGATCGTGGTCAAGGCAAACCGGATCATGGCTCAAAGAGCGGAGGAACGGCTGTTGCTGGAGGAACAGCTCAACGAGGCGCAACGCCTGGCCTCTTTGGGAAAAATGGTGGCGGCCGTGTCCCATGAGATTAAGAATCCTCTGGGAATCGTCCGCTCAACCGCCGAAATCCTCGGTAATCGGATCGCCAAGGTGGCACCTGGAAATGAGCACCTTGCCCATATTATTGTCGAGGAAACATCGCGGCTTGATAACATTGTCCGAGAGTTTCTCGATTTTGCCCGGCCCCGGGAAGTGAAAATGGCCAACAGTTCGCTCAATGCCGTGGTCGAGCGGGTGCTGCGTTTTATGGAGCCTGAGTTTAAACAGAAGTCAGTGGTGGTGCGTACGCAGCTTGATGGCGATCTGCCCGAGATCTTCATGGATAACGAGCAGATTTATCAAGTTGTTTTCAATATTGTCTTCAATGCAATTCAGGCTATGCCGTTTGGTGGTGATATTGTGCTGCAGACCAAGGTGAACCAGGATCTCTCGTCGGTGTATTTGGAGATATCCGACACGGGGGTCGGGATTCCCCAAGAAAAGATCGAGCAGATTTTTACCCCGTTTTACACCGACAAAAATCGTGGGACCGGTCTCGGTTTGACCATTGCCAAAAATATTCTTGAAAAACATCAGGGCGCCATTAGAGTTACAAGTCGACCGGATGAGGGCAGTACCTTCTATGTGACCCTGCCGGTCGACAGGCCCAGCGAAAACCTGTAAAGGATTGAACGGGAGGAATCCCGGAAAACCCAGCGCAGGCAAGGGCATGTGGCTAGGCTCTCGGTTTCTCTGTGATTTTTTTAGCCATTTCAAGTTGTTACGGAATAAGGGTACGTCGGATGAAAATATTGCTCGAGATCAGGGAACGTTTTCCTCCGATTATTTTTTTGCTCGCCCTGCTCTCGGCCTTTCCCCCTCTGGCCACAGACATGTATCTGCCGGCACAGCCATTGCTCCAGCAGGAATGGCAATGCCCGCTGGTAGCGATCAATCTCACCCTGATTGCCTTTTTCATAACCTATTGCGGTTTTCTCCTCATTTATGGCCCACTCTCCGATCGCTACGGCAGGCGGCCACCCCTTTTAGTCGGCGTAGTGCTCTTTATTTTCTCCTGCTTTCTCTGTGCTCTGTCCGGAAGCGCCGGCATGATGATTGTGGGCAGGATCGTCCAAGGTGCGGGCGCTGCTGCGGCATCGGCCATTGTCTTTGCGGTTTGCAAGGATCGATTCACCGGTCAGCAGCGGCAACGGGTGTTCATCCAGATCGGAGTAATTGTTGCCACTGCGCCCATGATTGGCCCGATTCTCGGAGGCTGGATCATCAAACTCTTTTCCTGGCACTGGATATTCATACTTCAAGCCGTATTGGGGACCATTGCTCTGGTGGGGGTCTACTGCATGGATGAATCGTTGCCGACCTCGACTCCGCCCGGTTTTCGTGAGGTGACGTCCAGTTATCTCCGTCTTTTTCGCAACAAACGATACATCTCGCTTCTCATGACCTTTTCCTTTACCTGTGTGCCGATATTCGCCTTTATCGGCGGTTCGTCGGATTTGTATATCAGTCGATTCGGCTACGATGAACGTCAGTTCGGTTATTTTTTCGGATTCAATTCACTGGCCTTTGTTCTGGCTCCGCTTGCTTTTTCGCGCCTGGTCCGGCGCTATGGGATAACCCAATTGATGTCCTTTGCCTTCACCGGCATGCTCGTTTCCTCGTTACTGCTGCTCTGTCCCTGGATTCCCATACCCTGGCGTTTGACCCTGCCGATGTTTCTGTTGACCTTCTCCTTCTCCTTCTGCCGACCGGCCGGTAACAACCTGATCCTGGAACAGGTGGACCGGGATACCGGGGCAGCCTCATCGTTGATGGTCTTTTTTTATTTTATGATGGGGGCTCTGGCGATGTGGTTTTTTTCGGTTGATCGGGGCGATAAAATTGTTGTGCTCGGCAGGATGGGTGTGGTGTCGGTTACCATGACCTTGGTGCTCTGGCAGGTGGTAAAGCGAAAATTTCATCCCCGCACCGGCTAAAAGATGCTTCCGGCTGACCCCAAACAAGAGCAGCGGGGGATACCCCGGCGGGGGGGAGCGCCTCAGCTTTCACTGATGAACATCTGTGAGGTCAGATCCCAGCAGGTGACAATGCCATTACGCCATTTCGCCAGCTGGACATTACCGTCCTGGGAAACAACGATGGCTATGACATTATGGAGCGTGTTACAGAGGTGGTACACGGAACGATGCCTGGAGCCGTAGCCCTCGATTTTGGTCAGGGAGACCATCTTCCCCTCGGTATCATTGGCGATCGCCACCTCGGTTAATTTGTCCAGGGAACCGACGATCATACCGCCGAATCCCAGGGCTCCTCGGCTTCCGGCAACCACTGCTCCGTCAACGGCCGCCAGGCTGGCCATGAACTGTGCCTGTTCGTAAAGGGCTTCCGCCAGGTCGTAGGTCGCAGATTCATGGCGGAGTTCTACATAGTCCCGCCAGGTGATGATCCGGTCGGGATGGTGGATATCGCCCAAGGCCGTGGTGGCCAGGCGAATGGTTTTGAGCATCAATAATCGCTGGCGCTGGATGGCCTCATCGTGCTGGAAGCGATATTTAAGCAGGATATAGGGGTTATCCCCTGTCAGTTCGGGGGGGTCACTGTCGGGGAAGATAATAAAGGTGCCGCCATGACGGGAAATCCGGCTGACGCTGATCACCCGTTTCAACAGCTGGAACTGGAGACTCTCGATGAACTCATCCTGTATTTTGGCCACCGGATAAAGCACACTGGCGCGAAAGGTCTCATGCATTTCCAGCAGCTTTTCGCGCTCCTCGGCAAAGAGTTTGTTCATCCATTTCGATTGAAAGGCGTTGGCGGTGGAGTCCAGCACCCGACCGCTGTTGAGGGTGGCGATGATCTTGATACCTTTGCAGATGGTGAGCATTCCGGGCCCGGTGACATGGACCACAAAGGCCTCGGGGAGCCGGTTGGTTTTTTTGTTACCGCCACGTTCCTCCTGCAGCCAGCGGATACCGGAATTAATAATTCCCCAGATCTGGAATCCTTTTTCGGGATGCGGCTCAATACCGATCAGGGAGCGTTCAAAATCCACGGCCGGTGAAAGTCGGCGCAGCTCGTATTCATTGAAGGGGCGAGGCGTGGAAAAGAGCAGGCGGAGAAATCCTTTGGGTGGCCCTTGTTCGGCGGGAAAGAATTGCGGAGCCACCAAAATGAGACGAAGGGTGACCGGCCGGGTTTCCTCTCGCATCATGCTGACCTGATAACAGGTGGAGATCAGATGCTCCAAGGCGACCTTGCCCGGCAAAGCATCCATCGGCGGGTCGGACGAGACTTCATCGGGCAACGGCATATCCTGCCATTTCTGATTAATAAGAGCGACAAGTTCTGCGGGATAAACGTGCATGGCCGATTCAGGAAGCAAAGGTTACCAGGATCTTTCTAATATACCGCAGGACGGACGGAGATGGAACAACGATTGCTGAAAAATAGCCGTTGTTGTTTCGCACGGTTGCATAAGGGAAGCGGTATGCTGTACAGCAAAGACTTTTCTGTTGAAAATGATTGTTATGGGCAGGGTTTTGCGGTAGTAGAAAATGTTGCAATCTAAGTGCCTGCCGGCATCGGCCGCCACTGAACATTTTTATGAAAACAGCATGCAGGCGAATACCCTATGAAAAACGGATTACGAGAAAATTTGGCGGAGGTGGCCCTCCCCGTTGTCAACGTCCCTGTGCATCCCCTGAGGTCGGAATTGCCGGCCCGGGAAAAGGCAGTGCTCAAGGAACGCATTAAAAAAATGCTGCAGGAGAAGAATGCAGTGCTGGTTGCCCATTATTATACCGATGGGGAGCTGCAGGATCTTGCCGAGGAAACCGGTGGTTGCGTTGCTGATTCGCTCGAAATGGCGCGTTTCGGCACCGAGCATCCCGCTCAGACTCTGGTGGTCGCCGGAGTACGGTTCATGGGCGAGACTGCCAAAATTCTTAATAACGAGAAACGGGTACTCATGCCCGATCTCGGTGCGACCTGTTCGCTTGACGAGGGCTGCCCGGCCCGGTTGTTTTCCGATTTCTGCGATCAGCATCCCGAACATACGGTGGTGGTCTATGCCAACACCAGTGCCGAGGTCAAGGCACGTTCCCACTGGGTGGTTACTTCCGGCATTGCCTTGCCCATCATCAAGCATCTTGCTGCCCGGGGCGAAAAAATTCTCTGGGCTCCGGACCAGCATCTGGGACGGTACGTTCAGCGTTTGACCGGGGTCGAGATGATCCTCTGGCCCGGTTCCTGCGTGGTTCATGAGGAGTTTAAGGCGGCAGCTCTGGAAGAGATGCGTAAACACCATCCCGAGGCGGCGGTACTTGTTCATCCCGAATCCCCCCGGGATGTGGTCGATCAGGCGGACGTGGTCGGCTCAACCACTGCCCTGATCGAGGCGGTTCGCACTCTGCCCCATCCTGAATTTATTGTGGCCACCGATGCGGGTATCTTTAACAAGATGCGGCAACTGGCTCCGGACAAGATCCTTTTGGGCGCGCCGACAGCGAGTGGTGAGGCCACCTCCTGGCAAAGCTACGTCCGCTGTCCCTGGATGGGAATGAATACTCTGGAGAAATTGGCAGGTATTCTGGAAACCGGAAGCAACGAGATCGAGGTTGCCCCGGAACTCGCTGCCAGGGCACGCCTTCCGATTCAGCGGATGCTCGATTTTGCCAAGACTCTGAAAAAATAAAAAGAGAGAGCGAAGTCTCAGGTTTCAAGTGACTCGCGGGAGGGACGGAAACGACCGGTTCGCAGGTCCAGACCTTGAAGGAGGATGCCGGGATCCTGATAGAGGGTGCTGATCAGGCCGGTCTGGTTGCGGTTGATCAGCAGGCGGACGGCTACCTCCGGCAGGGTCATCATTTCGAAATCGGTGTCGGCGTCACCGGCAACCAGTATCGGGGTGCCGGCGATGAATCGTCTGATAATCTCCGCCTTGCCTTCGCGGAAGGTGACCGGGTAGGCCTCGGGATCGTCGGTCGTCAAAAATCCCTGATCATTCAGATCGACTCGGATACCGAAAATATGGTCGGGCGCTACCGGAAAACCCAGCAATTGCACCGCTCCCTCGACCAGCCATTCCGTGCTCGCCGAAACCACATAACAATCGACTCCCTGCTGCTGCAACCTGTGCATCAGGCTCTTCATTTCCTGGTGCGCATGGAGGCCTAACGGGTAGCTTGCCTCAATACGGCCGAGGGGGGCGGGGGCATCAAAGGCAAGGGTTGTCTCCATCAACGGTTCGGTCATGGCTACGGTGACAACTTCGGCGGCGAGCTTTCGTAACTCGGCCGGCGAGTATCCGGCCAGCAATTTCCCCATGAATGGCAAAACATAGCGCGGCCCCAGACATTCATCCCTCCGGGCCTTGTCCGTGAACCAGAGCAGCAGGGTGGTGAACATGCGGTACGCGGAGGAGAGTTTTGCCTTTGCATGTTCATGGGCGGTGATTAGCGGCCAAAGTCGACGATAGGCGTCCATTAAAGCCGAGATAACCGCATCCATCGGTCGTTCGGCGAGCGTTTCGGGAGCTGTGGGAAGAAGAGCGGCAAGTTGATCCGGGGTGATGCGATATCGGAGATACCGCAACTGATAGCTGAACACGGCCTGGCCCACATCGCGGAAAATGCACGTATTGTCAAAATCAAATACGGCTACGGGTTCGGCGGATGGATTTTGGCGGGAAACCTCTTGCAGTTTGGTACGGATCAGCGCAAGATTTTCCGGGGACCAGTTTCCCGCCTCACCCAAGGTGTCATCTTCCTGCGGTTGCATCTTGTTTTTTGATGATTTCATGTGCTGCGGTTTAGGGGGGAAAGCTTTTCCTGGTTTGGATCTTCAGAAGGGTAGGCCACCCTGTTCGTGACGGATTATATACGATAAACCGTTGAAGATTGCATGCAGTATCTGTTGGCCGATTTCACCCTGCAAGCATCACATCAAGGATGAAAAGATACGGTGCGGAGTAGGTGCCGTTTGAAAGGAGCTAGAGTGGTCCGGGTCTTTCCAGGTTGATTCCGTGAGGGGCGCAATCAGACGGGAGGAAATCTGTCCGACCGTTCCGGTGCGAATGGCAACTGCAGGCATGTCGGAGCTCCTCGTGGATCATGTATGAGGATGGAGGCGGACTTCTTCCCTCCTTCGGAACCGAGTGAGGGCCGTACTCCAAAAAAAAAGGGGTCGCGAAATAATTCGTAACCCCTTGATATGCAATTGGTGGAGCTAAGCGGGATCGAACCGCTGACCTCTTGAATGCCATTCAAGCGCTCTCCCAGCTGAGCTATAGCCCCTTGATTTCTGGAAGCCAATTACCACGATTGGCAGGGTTCTGTCAAGTTTTTCTCATTTCTTTTTCAGGGGGTTGCCATATACGTTGCCAAGCAAGGGTTCTATTGGTAATGTATCGAGTTTGTTTGTATAAGCGATTACCATTGTGTCAGTACTCTATACTCCCCTCAAAATCTCCTTTTGGTGGAGTGTGTTGATACCACTCAGACTTAACAGGTGATACCGGAATGTTTTCTCCGTTAAATTTTCTTTTCGGCTGGATGTCCAACGATCTTGCGATCGATCTCGGCACTGCAAATACGGTTTTGTATGTGAAGGGTAAGGGTATAGTGCTGCGTGAACCCTCGGTTGTTGCGGTCCGTAAGGACAGTCGGGGGGGGAGCCGGGTGCTTGCTGTGGGCAAAGAGGCCAAGGAGATGCTGGGAAGAACTCCCGGCAATATTGTTGCTATTCGGCCCATGAAGGATGGCGTTATCGCAGACTTCGAGGTGACCGAAGCCATGCTGCGTTATTTTATCAATAAAGTGCATAATCGGCGGACGCTTGTGCACCCCCGGATCATCATCTCGGTGCCGTCGGGTATCACCCAGGTTGAAAAACGGGCGGTACGGGAGACTGCGGAATCCGCCGGAGCCCGTGAAGTGTATCTGATTGAAGAACCTATGGCGGCCGCCATCGGGGCAAACCTTCCCATCACCGAACCTACTGCCAATATGATTGTTGACATCGGCGGCGGCACCACTGAGGTGGCGGTCATATCCTTGGCCGGTATTGTTTATGCCAAGTCGGTACGGGTTGCAGGCGACAAGATGGACGATTCTATCCTTCAATACATAAAAAGAAAACATAACTTGGCCATCGGCGAGCGCACAGCCGAGGCGATCAAGACCACCATCGGAAACGTCCTGCCGGAAGAACCCTATGAGACCATGGAGATCAAAGGCCGGGACCTGGTATCCGGAATCCCTAAAACCCTGACCATTACCTCAAAGGAAATTCAATCTGCAATTGCTGAACAGGTAGATGTGATTGTCAACGCCGTACGGGTTGCGCTCGAGCAGACGCCTCCCGAGTTGTCAGCCGATATCGTTGATCAGGGAATTGTACTTACCGGAGGGGGCGCGTTGCTGAAAAATCTTGATCAACTTCTCAAAAATGAAACCGGGATGCCGATTATAGTTGCCGACGATCCTCTTTCTTCCGTTGTGCTCGGTTCCGGGCAGGCCTTGGATAATCTTGAAATCCTTAGGGAAATTGCCATTGATTAACGTTAATAGGCGTATCCGAGGGCTCATGTTTCCATCCGTTGTTTGATCTGTCTCCGCCGGTTACCGTTGCATCTTCAATGAGAAAAAAGAACACCAGAAAACGAAGTAGCCGTTTGGGGCTTTTCCGTGTCGTTATTCTTGCCGGTATCTTGTTGACCCTGGCATTTATTTTTCTTGTTTCCACTTTCGGAAGTCAGAAATTCGGTTCCTTGCATAAATTGGTTCTTGAGGTTGTCGGACCGGTGCAAAGAGTGGCTGCCGCCGGTAGTTCCTATATCGGAGGCTTTAAGAGCGAGTATCTTGATATTTTACAAGACAGCCTCAGGCTCCGGGAGGAAAACAAGCGACTTCTTCAGCAGCTGCAGGAAAATGAAATTCTTCTCAATAAAAGCAGGGAAGCTTTGGCCACCAATGCCAGCCTGCGCAAATTGCTGGAATTCAAGAATGGCCTTGCTCAACCGGTAATAGCGGCAACCATCATCGGCAAGGATCCCTCGGTCTGGTTCCGTTCGGTAATTATCAACCAGGGTTCCAACAGCGGGATAATGAAAGGGAATCCGGTGGTCAACAACGATGGTGTTGTCGGCCAGATATTTACAATCTCTCCCAATTATTCCAAGGTGCTGTTGGCAATCGCACCCTCCAGCGCCATTGATGTTCTCCTTCAGAAATCGAGAGTTCGCGGGATCTTAAAAGGAACGGGGACCTTGACCTACCGTCTTGAGTACATCCTTAAAACAGCAGATGTCGAGGAAGGCGACCATGTGGTAACCGCCGGTTATGGAGGAATCTTTCCGACCGGTCTGCCGGTTGGCGTGGTTTCGAAAGTGACGAAAAAACCGCGCGGAATGTTTCATGAAATCGAGGTAACTCCTGCCGTTGATTACCAGACACTGGAGAATTTGTTGGTTATCGAACAGCAGAACCTCACCGAGATCAAGAAAATGGAGCGGCTTTGACCCCTGGATTGGATGGGGACCGGCTCTGGCATGGTCTGCCACCTCTGCCGCGGCATTGGAGCGAATCGAGGAGCCATTTTTTTGTGGTGTTTCCTGTACGGCTCCAGTGAGCGTATCGCTCATTCAGCTGGCAAGTCGGCTCATATCCTTTTTTTTTACAATGACTGGTCCGTGCATTGGGATGTACAGGTAATGATTGTCATACATTTTATTTTGGTTGGTTTGCTGTTGGTTATCGTGCAAACGACCGTTTGCATGCCCTCACCCGTTTGGCCTCTGGCCCCTGATTTCTATTACGTGCTGGTTGCCTATCTGGCCTATCGTCTTGATCTTCTCCGTAGTCTGATTGTTCTTTTCCCCCTGGCCTGCATTTTGGATGTCCTTTCCGGAACGGTGTTGGGCATGTATGCTATTCTTTGTTTTAGCGGTTATTTCCTTCTAAGATTTATCTCCGGAAAATTACCGGTTAATGAGTCCTTGTATCAGATACCGCTGGTCGGTATGAGTTACTTGGTCGTTTCTTGGGGAGTTTACCTGTTTTTAGGGTTCGTTGAACCGGGAGAACTCGTGAGCTGGTCCTGGTGGATGATGATCGGCCGTGCGTTGCTGCTTGCCGCCTTAGCCTACCCTCTTTTTTACGTTTTTGATCTCATCCTTAAATTTTCGCAGCGTAATGTATTTCCTTGGAACAGGCTGCGTTTACGAACCGATAACCGGCGGCGACGGCGGCAGGCCTGATCGTTCAATGAAGTGATCTGTTGGGAAAAAGCATGATGTATATTGGGAGAATCAGGAAAGTTAACCGGAAAAGACCGGAACCGCTCCTTGATGCCGAGCGAAAAAAGGATGCCGGGGTCACGAAGTTGACCCATCGTGACGACAATGATCTGAATGGGTATAAAAAGAAAGCTCTCTATTCTTTGGTCGTTCTTATTTTTTTCTTTGCTGTGGTTGTCACCCGCCTCTGGTATCTGCAGGTACAGCAGGGCACGTATTATAGCGAACTGGCGGATTCCAATAGAGTTCGGTCCTTGGAAATCGTAGCTCCTCGCGGCAATATTTATGATCGCCTCGGTCGAGAGATCGTCACCAATCGGCCTTCTTTTAATGTCGTCTGGATTCGTGAAAATAATAAAATAGATGACGAATGGCTTAGAACCTTGACCGGAATATTGGGGGAGGATTCCTCCAGCCTTTTGGAAAGAATTCGTAAGATGTCCGGGGTTCCTGCGCATATACCTGTGCGGCTTGCTGAGGATATTAGTTGGGAAACCGTTGCCCGTATTGAGAACAACCGGATGTATCTTCCGGAGATTAAAATTGAAGTGGTACCGTTGCGGATTTATCACTACGGGAATCTGGCTTCACACCTCATCGGTTATTTGGGGGAGATCAACAAAACCGAATTGGATCAGGCGGATCAGCAGTTATATCGAGGCGGTGATCTCATCGGTAAGATGGGATTGGAGCGTTTGCGGGAGAACGATCTGCATGGCGAAAAAGGGCATGATTTCATGGAAGTGAATGCTCTTGGCTTTGAGCAGAAAAATTTAAAAGGAGATGAGCCTCTCCCCGGGAATGATTTGTATCTTACCCTGGACGTGGACCTGCAAAAAATAGCGGAAGAGGCCATGGCTGAGGGGAATCGGGCCGGGGCTGTGGTGGCGATGGAAGTGAACACCGGGAAAATGCTGGTGCTCGCCAGTTCACCGATACTGCATCTTGATAAGTTTGTTGGCGGCATTTCTCATAAAGACTGGCAGGAAATGCTTGATGACCCCATGAATCCACTGGTTAATAAATTGGTGCAGGGACAGTATCCGCCGGCATCGACCTATAAAATTGTGACCGCTCTTGCCGGTCTTGCCGAAGGCGTCATTACACCGGATACCACCTTGTACTGCTCCGGGACCTACCGATTCGGCAACCGAGTATACCGCTGTTGGAAAAGAGGAGGCCATGGTGCAATAAGTTTAAAACGAGCAGTGGCCGAATCCTGCGACATTTATTTTTATCAGGTAGGGCAGCGGCTTGGTGTCGACCGATTGGCCCGGTATGCTAAAATGTTCGGTTTGGGCATTAAAACCGGGATAGAAATGGAACATGAAAAACCCGGCCTTATTCCTACCTCGACATGGAAAAAGAAACGCTATGGTAAACCCTGGCAGGAAGGAGAGACGCTTTCTGTGGCCATTGGCCAGGGCTTTAACTTGGTAACCCCGGTGCAGGTGGCTGTTATGACCAGTGTGATTGCCAATGGCGGTACCCTGTATAAACCGGCCATCGTTGAACAGGTGCGTGATCCCGACGGTAAGGTTGTCAGTTCCTTTACCCCGGAAGTCCTGAGCAGGTTGTTGGGGCAGAATAAAAATCTTAAGCTGGTGCGAGAAGGAATGGTCGAGGCGGTCAACAGTAAGCGGGGGACCGGTAGGGAAGCGCAGCTTGACGCCCAGGGGATTGTGGTCGGCGGTAAGACCGGTACCGCGCAGGTGGTACGTTTGGCGCAATACAGGCATCTGAAGGAAGCCGACATCCCCTATAAATATAGAGATCACGCCTGGTTTACCTGTTTTGCGCCTGCATCCAACCCGGAGATTGTGGTCACCGTGCTGGTGGAACACGGGCTGCACGGAGGCTCGGCATCGGCCCCCATTGCGGCAAAAATTCTGAACAAATATTTCGAGAATAAATTCAAGGCGTCTCAGGGGGAAGGGCAGGATCAAGCCGGGCAAAGGCAGTTGCGTGGCAGCCGGGTTTTGCTTTCCCCGGAGATGATTGAAGAAGCCGACGCCGCTCCTCTTGTCGATGATGTCGATCATGGGGGGAGTCCTCCCGTCCCCTCTGTAGAATGAAATTTCGGATGAGCTCATATGTTACGATTTGACAGGCAGTTGCTGCAGCACTTTGATTGGGTGATGCTGCTGATGCTCCTCCTTGTTTCCGGGATGGCGCTGACTAATTTGTACAGTTCAACCCATATTGTAGGAACGGGGGCCTCTTCCCTTTTTTATAAACAGCTCCTTTTTTCTGCGGTTGGATTGCTGCTTATACTCCTGGTGGTCTCGCAGGAATATCACAAGATTGCCAAACTCGGATATGTACTGTATGGCATCATCCTGCTTCTATTGGTCTATACGCTTTTCTTTGTTAAGGCAATCGCCGGGGCCCAACGATGGATCGATCTCGGATTTTTCAATCTGCAACCATCGGAACCGGCTAAACTGACCTTAATTTTGGTGCTCGCCTCCTGCTACGCCAATACCGATGTTGTCGGCGGTTACCGTTTACGTGATCTGATCAAGCCGATCATTCTGACGGCAATACCCTTTGTCCTGATTGCGCTGCAGCCTGACTTGGGAACTGCACTCATCTGTGCCGTTATTTTCGTGTCCATGACCTTGTTCGTCAACTTACGGTGGGGCACCTTTGGCATTCTCGGCGGCACAGGTCTGACCTGTGCCTTTATTGGTTGGAAATTTTTGTTAAAAGACTACCAACGGAAACGCATCGAGACCTTCCTGAATCCTGAAGGCGACCCCATGAATCATGGGTATCAAATCCTGCAATCGAAAATTGCGGTCGGCAGCGGGCGTATTTTCGGGAAAGGCTTCCTAGAGGGCACCCAGGGGCACCTGCGGTTTTTACCGGAACGACATACGGATTTCGCTTTCGCGGTCTGGGCGGAGGAATGGGGTTTTGCCGGGACGCTGTTTTTCTTGAGCTGTTATTTTTTTATGCTCATCTGGGGGATCAACGTGGCCATGTCTGCCAAGGATAAATACGGATCCATCCTGGCCTTTGGCTGCATTATGCTGATCTTCTGGCAGGCGGTTGTTAATCTTTTTATGGTCATGGGCTTTTTGCCGGTGGTTGGCGTTCCTCTGCCCATGTTCAGCTACGGCGGTTCCTCCCTGTTAACCAATATGGTGGCGATCGGTATTATTATGAGTGTCCGGATGCGCAGTTTTCCGACAAATCAGTAGGCTGCCTCCGGTTTCAGGTCCGGAGGCTTTTGAGCACGAGATTGCGTAGGGCGGCGATGAACAGGGGCTGGGCGTTGAGTCCCCGGGTGGACTCAAAATGCATGCCGAGGCCTTCTGCTTTTTGTCGGTATTGAATGTCGATTTCGAAAAGCGTTTCCACATGATCGGAAACAAAAGACAGCGGCACAACCAACATGTTCCGGCATCCCTGCAGCGCCAGTTCATCAATGACTTCCGGTAGCGCCGGGCCCAACCATTCAACCGGTCCGCTGCGACTCTGATAACAGAGCCTTCCCGGGATGCCGGTTACCCTCTCAATGGCCTGGATCGATTGTTCAAGATCTCTTACATAGGGGTCGCCTTCCTTGATGAATTGGACCGGCAAACTGTGGGCACTGTAGACCAGTTGCACCGGTCCGTCCTGAAAGCGGCGCATTCCGTCCTTGATCCCGGCTGCCAGGCAGTCAATGTACAAGGGGGCCGTGGGCCAGGATGTAATCTCCCGAATTGTACCATCCATGCCCAATCGATCTTTTGTCCGCTGCAGATCCGTCAAGGATGAACCGGTGGTGGCGATGGAGTAATGGGGATACAGCGGCAGGGCGATGATATCCTTTACTTCCATTGTCCGCATATCCCGGAGTGTTTCCTCGGCAAAGGGGTGCCAGTAGCGCATGCACGGGCGGACGACGAAATTGCCGTCGTCGTGCAGCGCCTGCTCAAGCGCACGTGCTTGCTCCTCGGTTTTTTCCCGTATGGGGGAGCCGCCGCCGATTTGTCGGTAATTCGCCATGCTTTGCGGAGCACGTCGAAAGGCGATGATCCGGGCGATCGTTTTTTGCAGAAAAGCGGGGCCAAGACGGATGATCTGCCGGTCGGAGAACAGGTTGATTAAAAAGGGTCGGACATCTTCCTGTCGTTCAGGACCTCCCAGATTCAAGAGCAATATGCCGATTTTATCTTGAGTATTCATGTCGTTAATGTACAGCCTTGCTTGTCGGGTCGTCAAGAAAATGCGGTAGACCCCTTGATTTCCCTTGGGCTCAATGTCTATAATTGAATCATGGTCAAACGGTATTCTTTTTCATTCAATCACTTTATGTGCAGATCGCACAAATTTTCCAGGTACCACCTCGTACAGATAGGGGCATGGAGGAAAATTTCACGTGTGTCCTTACAGATAAAAAAGAAGGTACCGTTTTAGATGACCTCAAGGTAGCGGTATGGTGCCGTTGCCGCCTTTCTTAGTGGAGGACTTATATGGAATTGAAAATCGAGGCCAAGAATCTTGACATTCGGAAGAGCTGGCAGGAAAAAATAGAGGAAGAACGCGACAAACTCAATCGTCACTATGCTAATTTTGTTCTTCATCTGCGGGTGACTATTGAAGCAACCCCTGGATATAAAGAAGGGGGATATGAGGTACGGCTCGTTGCTTCCGTTCCCAATGATACGGTTGCCGTTAAACGCTGGGGAGAGAGTGTCCGTTCTTTGCTGGTCGAAGCCTTTGATGTTTTAGGGGCGCAGTTAAAAGAAATCGTCAAGAAAAAACAAAATCATAAAACAGTGAAAAACCAAGGGGCGTCCGTTGATGTCAAATCTTCAGGTGTCATCCGGAAGATTTTTCCCGACGAAGCCTACGGCTTCATTATTACCGATGATAAACTCGATGTCTTTTTCCATGCCAATGTTCTCCGAGATGTTGCCATGGCTGACCTCGCCGAAGGGGATGAGGTTCGGTTTGCAATAGAAGAGGGGGACAAAGGACCACAGGCGGCTTGGGTGAAAATGGGAAACGCCTGACCTTTTCGCTGTATTCTTTTTTCGCCGGCACAGCATTGAGGCCCTGCCGGTAATTTAATTACCCGATAAACCCTGCCTTTATGGCAGGGTTTTTTGTTTCCGGAGAATTCGTTCCTTCTTTGAGTGAAAGCCGGTTACAAAAAAATACTTGGTGGTCAATGGGTTGCCGTGTACGTTTGAAAGAATACTCTATTTTGTCCAAAAGAAGCCCGGTTCTCGGGTCGATACGGCCCTTCTTGAGTGGGAAAAAGGAAACAACAGACAAGGCGAGAAGTTCTCTGCTTACAGAGAGCATACTCTCGTGCAGCACGGGAAACTATGACCAAACCGGAATTGTATCTGATTGACGGCAGTGCCTATATTTATCGCGCCTATCACGCTATCAAACCGCTTTCGAATTCTCAAGGGCTGCCGACGCATGCCATCTTCGGGTTCATCGCTATCCTTCGGCGTTTGATCAAGGAACGTGATCCGCAGTATTTGGCGGTGGCCTTTGATACCAAAGGGCCTGTTTTTCGTCATCAACTCTATGCCAAGTATAAGGCCAACCGACCACCTATGCCCGAAGATTTGGTTCCGCAGATTCCTTATATCCGCGAGATGGTTGCCGCCTACCGGATTCTGAGCCTGGAGCAGGACGATCAGGAAGCAGATGATCTCATCGCCTCGGTGACCCGCAAGATGGTAGATCAGGGGTACCGGGTGGTGATTGTATCGGGCGACAAGGACTTGCTGCAGCTGGTGTCGCCCAGCGTTACTCTCTGGGATCCCATGAATGATCGGGTTATGGATGAAGAGGCTGTGGTCCAAAAATACGGGGTCAGTCCTTCTCAGCTCCTTGATTATTTTGCCCTGACCGGTGATTCCTCCGACAATATCCCCGGTGTTCCCGGGATCGGCCCGAAATCGGCTCAAAAGCTGATTGCCGAGCATGGAACTCTCGAACACCTCTATGAGGCTGTCGAGGAAGTAAATCCTTCGAGAATGAGCCGGTTGGCCGGCGCTCACCGGGCTGAGGCTTTCCTCTCACGGGATCTGGTGCGCCTCAATTCTGCCGCCGAGGTTCCCGGCGATATTGAACGTTATCGACGGGTCGATCCCGACAATGACAGGCTGCGTACCGTGCTCACCGAACTGGAATTTCATTCCTTGCTTAAGGATGAAGTTCGGGCGGCGAAAATTGAGACCTCCCAATTTCATCTGGTCCGGCAAGCGGATGAACTTTTTACTCTCGGGCAGCGTCTTGACAAGGCGGGGCTGCTCGTTGTCGACACCGAGACGGATTCCCTTGATACACTCACCGCGCGTCTTGTGGGAATATCGCTTTGCGTTGAGGGAGGGGAGGCCTGGTATCTTCCCTGCGGTCATTGTGATGAAAAGGGGGATCTTCTCTCGGGTCAGTTGCCGCTTGCAGAGATTGTCGAAGTAGTACGGCCCCTGTTTGAAAATCCTGCAATCACCAAGATCGGTCATAATCTCAAGTTTGATCTCGCTGTCCTGGCCGCTCCTCATAACGGCAGCCTGCGCCTTGCCGGGCCACTCTACGATACCATGGTCGGCGCCTGGTTGCTCGATCCGGACCGCCGTTCCTATAAACTCGACGATCTGAGTCGGGAAATCAACCTGCGAATGACAACCTTTGCCGAGGTGACCGGCAATGATAAACGCGGGGACGCCTTCTGCAGGGTCGGTTTGGAGGCAGCCAAAAATTATAGTTGTGAGGATGTCTATGGAGCGTTGCGGCTCTACCAAGAGCAGATGCCTAAACTCGAGCAGATGGAGCTGCTGTCACTGCTGCAAGAGGTGGAAGGCCCCCTGATTCCTGTCCTGGCAGCCATGGAACATTCCGGTATCCTGGTCGATGCTGCGAAGCTTGAGATGCTTTCCGTCGAGTTCGGGCAACGGCTGGATGCGTATGAACAGGCTATTTACCGTACAGCAGGGATGACGTTCAATATCAACTCGCCTAAACAGCTCGGAGAAATTCTCTTCGAAACGCTGCAACTCCCTAAAGGACGTAAAACAAAGACCGGCTGGTCCACCGATGTCAAGGTGCTGGAAAGTTTGAGTCAGACGCATGAACTGCCGGCACTTATCCTGCAATATCGGAATCTGGCCAAACTCAAGTCCACCTATGTGGATAAATTGGCCAGCCTGCGGAATCCCCTCAGCGATAGGGTGCATACCTCATTCAATCAATGCGGTACGGCAACCGGCCGTCTCAGTTCCAGTAACCCCAATTTGCAAAACATCCCGATTCGTACCGAGGAAGGGCGACGTATCCGCTCCGCCTTTATTGCCGCCCGGGGATGCTGCCTGCTGGCGGCTGATTATTCTCAGATTGATCTTCGGGTGCTGGCGCATTATTCCGAGGACCCTGAATTGGTTGCAGCCTTCCTTAATGGTCAGGATATTCATCGAAGAACAGCTGCCGAAATTTTTTTTGTTGCCCCGGAATTTGTCACTTCGGAAATGCGACGGGTGGCTAAAACGATAAATTTCGGCATTGTCTATGGCATGTCCAGTTTTGGCCTGGCCAGTCAGCTGCATATCAGCCGTAAAGAAGCGCAGACCTTTATTGATCGTTATTTTGCTCATTTTTCCGGAATTAAGAATTTTATGGAAGCCGTGGTGCAACAGGCGAAAAAGGATGGTTTTGTCACCACCCTTTTGGGAAGACGGCGTCCCCTGCCGGATATTAACAGCGCCAATCGCAATCAACGTGAGTTTGCCGAACGGACAGCCATCAACACTCCTATCCAGGGTACCGCCGCTGATATCATTAAGCTGGCTATGCTGCGGGTCCATAAGGAACTGCTGCAACGAGAGATGCAGGCCCGTATGTTGTTGCAGATCCATGATGAATTGGTATTGGAAGTTCCGGAAAGGGAATTCGATGCGGTTTCTCTGTTGCTCAAGAGCCATATGGAAGCGGCAATGTCACTGCGAGTGCCGTTGGTTGTTCACCTCAGCCATGGGGGAAGCCTCGATAAAGAAGAAATGTAAATTTTTATTTTCTTTTTTTTCTGCGAGCGGTATATCTGTGCCGATGCGTATTTGATAAGTAATGGGGAGCATAGAATAATTTCAGAAAACCGGAGAGATTTGGCTGAATCTTCGATTTTCCGGAATTAACAAGAATCTGTCCAGGTAAACAGGTGTGTTATTCCTTTTCAAACGGTGCAACTGCGCAGCATGTTATTTTTTTTATAACAGGTTTGCTTGTTGCATATTATATGGCAAGTGGAAAGGGAAACCTGGAGGTGAAATGATGAGTTTACGTGAAGCCATTCGGATTTTGATGCTCAGCCCTATTTATTTTCGCATGAAACCGCCGCAGCGATGGCAACTGGTTCAAGAATACCGCCAGCGCTTTAATGCCGAAAAAAAATAATGGCAGCGATGGGATATGATCCGGTATGATTGCCAATATAACGGATGCATACGATGGAACTGAACGCCGCCACCATAAACGATTCAGAATTAAAGACGAGGCATTGGTCTTTCTCGGCAAAGATACAGGAACCATCTTGGATATCAGTAAAGGCGGGATCTCTTTTACTTATGCCGTCTTTGAAGAACAGCCGCCAATTCCTTGTCAGTTGGATATTTTTCTTGCCGCTTGTAAGTTTTACCTGCCTCATCTTCCCGTCTCCCTTGTCGATGAGACCCAGAGTCTCCCCCATTCGATTTTTAACTTTCTCCGGGTCAAGCGGCTAAGAATGCAATTCGGCCCGTTGTCCAGTGAACAGCAAACCCGGTTGGACGAGCTCTTCTCCCGTAATGCCGTTGCCGAACATTGATCGAATGTTATTTTTGTAAAAGAAACCCACCAGATTTTTAGAGTATTCCGCATTGTTCTCGTAATCCATACTTCCACGACAAAACATTTTGCACAGTGTCCTTTTTTTGTGTGAAAAGCGCAAAGAGCCTGGCCTGCTGGCCGGTGCGACCCTTCCCAAAATGAATCGTCTGGTTCGGGAAAATGCGGGCAAACACCGGGCTAGCCGCCCATTTTCATACAAAGGTCGCTTTGCTGGAACTTCGTCTTTCCCTTCCCTCGGTAAAAGCTCCTTTGCTTGCATGGTTTTTATACGCTACAATACCAATATCGTTTTAAGTACCACTTCGCTTGAGTAAACAATTTCAGGAGACTATTTATGGAGCGGCATACGGACACCTCAACCATCAATGCATATAACTCCATTTTTCAGAGTACCGGGGTCGAACAATTCAAACAGTGCATCCAGCATCACCTGATAAGCTTTCAAGGGCGCGATCCCGAGCGAGCCGGAAACCCGGATGTCTACCGTGCGCTCTCCTACGCCCTGCGTGACGTTCTCATGGAAAAATGGATAAAGACCCAGAAAACCTTTTATGCTGGTAAAAAGAAACGGGTTTACTATCTTTCCCTGGAGTTTTTAGTCGGCCGGTCGCTCGGTAATGCCATTATCAATATGGGGTTGATGGATGAAGTTACCCAGGCCCTGGAACAGTTGGGCTACGACCTCGAAACCCTGCGGGAATGCGAGGAAGACGCCGCTCTGGGCAACGGCGGACTTGGTCGGCTGGCCTCCTGCTTCATGGATTCGATCGCGACCATGAAAATTCCGGCGTACGGCTACGGCATCCGTTATGATTTTGGTCTCTTTAATCAAAAGATCGTAGACGGCTACCAGGTCGAAACCCCGGACAGCTGGCTGCGGCTCGGCTCGCCCTGGATGTATGAGCGGACTTCGTTTATGTATCCGGTCCATTTTTACGGCCACGTCACCAACACCATCGACAAAAACGGCCGCTACCGGGCCAACTGGACAGATACCCAGATCGTCATGGCCATGGCCTGCGACATGCTGGTGCCGGGGTTCAACAACGATCATGTCATCAACATGCGCCTGTGGCGGGCCAAGGCTTCGCGCGAACTCGACCTGCACTCCTTCAATGCCGGCGATTACATCAATGCCGTGCAAACCAAGGTGCAGTCGGAGACCATCTCCAAGGTGCTTTATCCCAGCGACGACATCAGTGTGGGTCAGGAACTTCGCCTCAAGCAGCAGTATTTTTTCGTGGCCGCCACTTTTCAGGATATCCTCCGCCGCTACCGTAAGGAAAACAAAACTTTCGACGATTTTCCCAATCAGGTGGCCGTACAGCTTAACGACACGCATCCTGCCATTGCCATCCCGGAACTGATGCGCATCTTCCTCGATATTGAGGGGCTGGGCTGGGAAATGGCCTGGAATTTGTGCGTCAGAACCTTTGCCTATACCAACCACACCCTGATGACAGAGGCCCTTGAAACCTGGCCCGTGGATATGCTCGGCCAGGTGCTGCCGCGACATCTGGAAATCATCTATGAGATCAACCGTCGTTTTCTGGAAGAGGTTGCCAGCCGTTATCCGGGTAATACCCGCAAACTGCAGGAGATGTCCCTCATTGACGAAGGCTCCGGTCGACGGGTGCGCATGGCCAATCTCGCCATTATCGGCAGCCACTCGGTCAACGGAGTCGCGGCGCTGCATACAGAGTTGCTGAAGAGTTATCTGTTTCGCAATTTCCATGAAATGTATCCGGATAAAATCAACTCAAAGACCAACGGCATTACGCCTCGCCGTTGGCTGCTTAAATGCAACCAGCGTCTGGCAGGGCTCATCGGCGAGAAGATCGGCTACGATTGGGTGGTTGACCTTGATAAACTTCGCGCCCTTGAGCCGTTCAGCGACGATACCGCATTTCATCAGGAATGGCGGGCCGTCAAGCTGGCCAACAAAAATCGATTGGCCAAGCTCATTGCCTCAACCTGCGGCGTCACTGTGGATCCTGCCTCTTTGTTCGATATTCATGTGAAGCGAATCCATGAGTACAAACGACAATTGCTCAATGTGCTCCATGTTATTCATCTTTATCACCGGCTGATCACCCACCCTGAGGAGCCGGTCTCGCCGCGTACCATCATTTTTGCAGGCAAGGCCGCGCCCTCTTACCATCGTGCCAAGCTTATTATCAAACTGATCAACTCGGTCGGCGATGTGGTCAACCGCGACCCGCGGATCGGCGAACGCCTCAAGGTGGCCTTTATTCCCAATTACTGTGTGTCGCTGGCCGAGCGCATCATCCCGGCCGCCGATCTCTCCGAACAGATCTCGACCGCCGGCACCGAGGCCTCCGGTACCGGCAATATGAAGTTCGCCCTGAACGGCGCCTTGACCATCGGGACCCTGGATGGGGCCAATATCGAAATCCGGGAAGAGGTGGGGGAGGAAAATATTTTTATTTTCGGCATGACGGCGGAAGAAGCCGCATACGAGAAAAAATGCAAGTCACGCAAACCCTGTCAGATCTATGAAAACAACCCGGAGGTGCGCGCCATTCTCGATGCGATTGGTGGCGGTGCCTTCAGCAACGGCGACCGCGAACTCTTTCGTCCTTTAGTTAATGACCTGCTCAACGAAAACGACCCCTATTTATTACTGCTCGATCTTGAAGCCTATTTGCAATGTCAGCAATTGGTAGGTCAGGTCTATGCCGATCAAGCCACCTGGGTCAAACGCTCGATTCTCAATGTGGCCCGGATGGGTAAATTCTCCAGTGACCGAACCATAAAGGAATATGCGGAAGAAATTTGGGGGGTAAAGGTCGGAGAATGAGAAGGGGAGTGTGTTGGGTCTGTGAGCTTGGCCTGCTCCAGTCCGCAGATTCAACAACCTTCTTCAGTTTATTTTGCCGCGATTGCGGAACTGGTAGAGCCCGGCTGGGTCATGGAGATGATCGCAGCAGAACGCGAGGTGTGCGCCATTTCGTGCGATGTGAAGGTTGCTTTGATTCTTGATTAGAATAGGTTTCGGCATACGTGGCAGCGAGTGAATGCGCTGCGGCAGTTTGTGGACGCTTTAACGGACAGTTCAGCTGAGCGGGGTTACCGCTTCCGCTGCAACGGTTCGTTAGCTATATAAGAAAAAAATACGCCTGATTTAATATTGATTTCATGCGTTACCAAAAGGGTAAAAATCAAGAGCGGTTTTTGCTTCTTTCACTGTTTTGCTGCGGTACGCAGTGGGGATAAAACATCGTGGTTTGAGGTGGTCGGGGAGGGGAACTCTCGTCATTTTTTAATGAAATAATCGCCGTAATGTTTGAGTTCGGCAATGGACTCCCTGATATCATCCAGGGCCAGATGTTTGTTTTCCTTGGAAAATTTTGCGAGTCCAGGAGCCCATCGACGTGCCAGTTCCTTGAGGGTGCTGACATCGATATTGCGGTAATGAAAATAGTGTTCCAGCTCTGGCATGAAGCGGGCGAGAAAACGCCGGTCATGCCAGACTGAATTGCCGCACATTGGCGAAACCCTGTGTTCGACCCACTGTTGGATAAAGGCCAGGGTTTCCTGTTCTGCCCGACGGCAGGTATAGGTACTTTGTCGCACCCTCTCGATCAGTCCGGAATTATTGTGCTGTTGGGTGTTCCATCTGTCCATGGTGGCCAGTACTTCTTCCGGCTGGTGGATAGCGAGGACCGGGCCGTCGGCAAGGATCTGCAACTCGGAATCGGTTATGACCGTGGCCACTTCCAAAATCTGATCGGTAGAGGGGTTTAACCCGGTCATCTCCAGGTCGATCCATACCAAGTTGCCGTTGTTTTTCATAAAAATCCAATCCTTTCTGCCGACTTCAAGGTTTTTAGCCCTTTGTCCCAGCGGTCATCGCTGCTTTGCCCGAGTTTTGCACCCTCTTTCAGGTGGGAAAGTGGTTCGCCTTTTCTGTCAATGGACCACAGCCTTTTTGTGAGAGCAACCTTTTTCCCGACCTGACCGCTAACGTTTTGGCCGCTGGTAAGTCGACGAGACGTTTTGAACAATTTGACGGAAAGGTTATTTGATCCGTCCTGCACTGCCCAGAACCGTGGTGTTCTTGTGGATAACCATGGCTATTAATTCCTTACGTGCCGGTCCGAGATATTTTCTTGGATCGAATTCTCCAGGCTGCTCCGCAAAAATTTTACGGATAGTCGCCGTCATTGCCAAGCGGCCATCACTGTCAATATTGACTTTGCAGACCGCTGAAGCTGCCGCTCGCCGCAGTTGCTCTTCCGGAATACCGGCAGTGTTTTCCATCCGGCCGCCGTACCGATTGATCATCTCTACGTGTTCAGGGGTCACCGAGGAGGCCCCATGGAGGACTATCGGGAAGCCGGGCACCAATTGCTCAATTGCTTCCAGGATATCGAAACGCAGGGGTGGCGGTTCCTGGCCGGGCTGCAGTTTGAATTTGAAAGCCCCATGCGAGGTGCCGATCGAGATGGCCAGACTGTCGACCCCTGTTTCCTGCAAAAAGCGCTCGACCTCCTGAGGCCGGGTGTAGGAGGATTTTTCGGCAACCACCTCATCCTCAATACCGGCGAGCACGCCGAGCTCAGCTTCAACCGTCACATCATGAGCATGCGCATACTCCACCACTTGTTTGGTCACCGCAACATTATCGGCAAAGGAATGATGTGAGGCATCGATCATCACCGAGGAAAATCCTGCGTCAATGCAGTCCCTGGCCAACTCGAAATTGGAACCGTGATCGAGGTGGAGGGCGATGGGTACAGCTTTGCCGGATTCTCCGGCCAGTTCGACGGCAGCTGCCGCCATGTGCGGTAGAAAAGAAGAGCCGATGTAGCTGCGGGCGCTGCCCGAAACCTGGAGGATAACCGGAGATGCGGATTGGGCGCAGCCGATAATGATGGCCTGCAATTGCTCCATATTATTGAAGTTGTACGCAGGAACCGCATACTTCTCCTGCATCGCCTGCCCAAACATAGCTTGAGTATTGACCAAGCCGAGTTCGGAATAATGATATTTTTTCATAGGAAGTATTCTCCAAAAGAAAGAAGGAATCCGTGCAAGAGACAGGCAGCGGCAATTTCCGCAAACACTTTTTTTTTATGATACACTAAATTGTAAGAATGGTTGATGGAAATAATTTAGTATCTGAAGCTGATATCGTAATTTTCTTCGTACCCCTTCTCGTGAATGCGGCAGCGCCCTCCCGCCTTTTCCCCCCTCAGCGCCTCCTTATGGATGAAAATCGACTGGTCATTAGATCGAAAAGATGACACAATAAGCGCAGGTAAAAGAGGAAGGTAACAGGGTTTTCTTCCGAAATCACCCCCTTGTTAACGTGTTTCCGCCGGTATGCGCCGGCCCGGAGGACAATGACCCAAACAGCGCAGTCACAGACCTTTGATGTTGTCATTGTCGGCGGTGGACCTGCCGGACTTTTTGCCGCCTATCACCTCTGTGAACACTCCTCGTTGAGAGTGCTTCTGATCGAAAAAGGCAAGACCCCGCTCAAACGTATCTGTCCGATCAGCGACCAGGGCTGCATTCGCTGCCGACCGTGCAATATCCTTTGTGGTATCGGCGGTGCCGGGCTTTTTTCCGACGGTAAACTCAATTTTATCCATAAATTGGGCAAAACGGATCTTACTCAGTTTCTCAGCGTGTCCGAGGCTTGCAGTCTGATTGATGAAACCGAAGGCATCTTCAATCGGTTCGGCATGGACGGCCAGGTGTTTCCCACGGATATGGCGGCGGCCCGCAATATCCGTAAAGAAGCCCGAAAAAACGGGATTGATCTCCTGCTCATCAAACAAAAGCATCTGGGCAGTGACAATCTACCCCGCCATATTGCCGCCATGGCCCAGTATATCGAAGACAGGGGGGTGACCTTTCATCATTCCGAGGTGGTCAAAGATATTAGAGTGGAGGGTGCTCGGGTGTGTGGGGTTGTCACTGAGCGGGGAACGTACCGCGCCTCGCACGTTATTCTTGCTCCTGGCCGGGTCGGTGCCGAGTGGGTGGCGGGAGTTGCCGCGCGCAACGGTATCAAGATCTCACAGCGCGGGATTGAGGTTGGGGTACGGGTCGAGGTGCATAATGAAATTATGCAGGACCTCTGTTCGATCATCTATGACCCCACCTTTTTTATCCGAACCTCCAAATACGACGACCAGACCCGCACCTTCTGCACCAATTTCGGCGGCTATGTCGCTCTGGAGAATTACCAGGATTTTGTCTGCGTTAACGGCCACGCCCTCATGGACCGTAAATCGGACAACTCCAATTTCGCTTTTCTTTCCAAGGTGGTACTCACCGATCCGGTTGAGGATAATCAAGCCTACGGCGAGTCCATCGGCAAGTTGGCCACCCTGATCGGCGGCGGCAAACCGATCCTGCAACGGTACGGTGATCTCAAGCGTGGCCGTCGCTCGACCTGGAACCGGATCCGCAACAGCTATATTGAGCCAACCCTGAAGAACGTGGTTTGCGGCGATATTGCCATGGCTTTGCCGGAACGCATTCTCACCAATCTGGTTGACGGATTGGAACAGCTTAATCAGATTATTCCCGGCGTCTCGAATGACGAGACCCTGCTCTATGCCCCTGAAATCAAATTTTTTGCCACCCAGGTAGAAACGGACCGCCACCTGGAAACTGCGGTTAAAGGCCTTTTTGTTGCCGGCGATGGCCCCGGCGTGGCCGGCAACATCGTTTCCGCGGCTGCCACCGCCCTGATCGCCGCCAAAGCGATCATCCTCAGTGAACACAAAGAAATACAACTTTAAAAAGAATATAACTCATTTTGTACGCTCCAACCCGGCTGTTGTTGACTTTTGCTTCAGTTTTCAGTCTCGCTTCCATCGTGGCCCCCGGCTTTCTGTTTTTTCAGCCTTCCGTGGGGGCTGATTATCCGTGTCCTTTTCTCTTGTAACGGTCGGACGACTTGATATCTTTCGACTTGCGCGGCTTTGCGTTCTCCTCTACTCGTAAAAATTGTTTGACAGCCCGACTCTTTTGAAATAGATAATACGCACTTTACGTCTACTCGATTTTGTCCGCAATACCGGGAGCTATGCCATTGCGGTAGGGCGAAAAGATTCACGAACCTGTTGATTTTTTTAAATGGGTAAGGAGGGGATCGAGCTTGGTACACAACCATCCCCCTTTACCCCTTTTTTTTTAGATGTATTGCCTCCGTCCCCTGAAAAGCGATTTCTTAATACCTTGAAATAAGGAGAAAACGGTGACCTATTCATCCCTTGAACTCAACAACGCCGATGGAATTGCAACGCTGACTTTCAATCGTCCCAAAGCCCTCAATGCCCTTAATTCGTCTCTTCTCGAGGAACTTGCCGACGCCCTTGACAGCATCAATAAAGACGAGGACGTTCGCGTTCTTATTTTGACAGGTGCCGGGGAAAAGGCCTTCATCGCCGGCGCCGATATTACCGAGATTGCCACACTGACGCCGTTGGCCGCTAAAAAATTCGCGCAATTCGGCCAGGATATCATCAGCAAACTCCAGGGATTGGCTATCCCGGTTATTGCTGCGGTTAATGGCTATGCCCTTGGTGGCGGTTGTGAAATGGCCTTGGCCTGTGATTTCATCTATGCTTCGGAAAAGGCGCTTTTTGGTCTGCCTGAAATTACCCTGGGCCTCATCCCCGGCTTCGGTGGCACACAACGGTTGCCCCGGCTGATCGGCGCCAATCTCGCCAAAGAAATGATTTTTACCGGCAAACATCTGACCGCAGCTGAGGCAAAGGATATTGGTCTGGTGAACAAGATTTTTGCCTCTGAAGAGCTGCTACCGGCCGTGAATGAAATTGCCCGGCTTATATCCGCTAAAGGAAAAGCCTCGCTCTGTGCGGCAAAACAAACTGTAAACCAAGGATTGAATGCCCATTTGGTCACCGGGTTAGGAATTGAACGCGATGCTTTTGCCCTATGTCTGGCGAACCCGGATGCCAAAGAGGGGACCAGCGCTTTCCTGGAGAAGCGAAAACCGGTTTTTAACGGCGATTTGAGCAGCTAACAGCAGATTGTAAAGAGAAGTAGGAGAGGAGCTAGAAATATATGAAGCAAGTTGTCATTGTGAGCGGATGCCGGACTGCGGTCGGCGCCTTTGGCGGGAGCCTGAAGAATACCTCGGTGATCACCTTGGGAGCAACTGTCATGCGCGAAACTCTGCGTAAGGCAGGTCTCAGGCCAACTGCAAGTTCGGGAATGCTGGACGTCGCACCCAATAAGCTCAAAGAAGAGGGGCTGATCGCTCTGGAAAAAAAATATGCCGACTGGGATTCGGCAGCCGCCGCGATCACCATCGATGAAGTCATCATGGGCAACGTGCTTCAGGCGGGGCAAGGCCAGAATACCGCACGACAGGCCATGGTACAGGCCGGGATTTCCAAAGAGACTCCAGCCTTTACCATCAACAAGGTCTGCGGTTCCGGGCTCAAGGCCATAGCTCTCGGTGCTCAATCGATTATGACCGGGCAGGCCGAGGTTATCCTGGCTGGCGGGCAGGAAAATATGAGTATGGTTCCCATGGGTTTGCCTAAGGCACGCTGGGGCTACCGTATGGAACTGACCGGTGTCGGTGAAATTTATGACCTGATGGTGTATGACGCCCTCTACGAAATTTTTTACGGCTATCATATGGGGGTCACTGCCGAGTCGATCGCCAAACTTTACAATATCAGCCGCGCGGATCAGGATAAACTCGCCGCTCTCAGCCATGCCAGAGCAATACAGGGAATCAAGGACGGTCTCTTCACCGAAGAGATTGTTCCCATCCCTGTGCGGGTCGGCCGGGAAGAAGTCCTCTTCGACCGTGACGAGCGTCCCATGGAAACCTCCATGGAAAAATTGGCGAAATTGAAACCTGCCTTTGACAAGGAAGGTACGGTCACCGCAGGGAATGCCTCCGGTATCAACGACGGGGCGGCTGCGGTGCTGATGATGAGCGCCGACAAAGCTCAGCAATTGGGCCTGAAACCGCTGGTGACCATCGAAAGCTTTGCCTCCGGCGGCCTTGATCCCGCCTATATGGGATTGGGCCCGGTTCCGGCTATTCAGAAAGCCTTAACGCAGGCCGGAAAGCAATTAGCTGATATTGAAATGATAGAACTGAATGAGGCCTTTGCCGCCCAGGCAATCGGCTGCATGCTGGAATTGGGGATTGATATGGAAAAGCCCAATCAGTTGGGCAGCGGCATCTCCATGGGACACCCGGTCGGCTGCACCGGTGCCCGCCAGATGGTGACCTCCATGTACCAGATGCAGCGTCAGCACTATGCCACCGGCCTCATCAGCATGTGTATCGGTGGCGGCATGGGTATGGCTATGGTGATCAGCAATAAATAATCCTCCGGGACGGAACAGCCCGTCCGGTTTAACGTAGATCAAGGCAGAGGGGTGGAGCAATGACAGTGAAAACATTCGGAGTTATCGGTGCCGGTCAGATGGGCAGCGGTATTGCCCAGGTAGCGGCCGCAAGCGGCCTTTCCGTCATTATGAATGACATCAAGCAGGAGTTCGTCGACCGAGGGTTGGCGAATATCACGAAAAATCTGCAACGTAGTGTGGATAAAGGCAAACTGGCGGCCGATGAGATGAGCAAGATTCTCGCTCGGATCAAGACCAGCATTGACCTGAAAGATATGGCAGCCGCCGATTTCGTGGTTGAAGCCGCCTCTGAGAACGAGGCTATCAAATTTAAACTGTTCCAGACACTTGATGAAGTCTGCGCCCCGCATGTGATTCTGGCTTCCAACACTTCCTCCATTCCCATAGGTCGGATTGCCGCCAATACCAAACGCCAGGACAAAGTGATCGGCATGCATTTCATGAACCCGGTACCGATCATGAAGCTGGTGGAAGTAATCTGCGGCTTGGCGACCTCTCCCGAAACCCTGGAGACGACCTTGGAACTGACTCGGCGCATGGATAAAACTCCGGCCCGATCCAACGACTTTCCGGGTTTCATCGCCAACCGGATTCTGTTGCCCATGATCAATGAAGCGGTCTTCTGTCTCTACCACGGTGTCGGCGAACGTGAAGATATCGATACCGTCATGAAGCTGGGCATGAACCATCCCATGGGTCCGTTGGCCCTGGCTGATCTCATCGGGCTGGATACCTGTTTGGCTATCATGAATACGCTTTACCAGGGGCTGGGCGACCCCAAGTATCGTCCCTGTCCGTTGTTGCGTCAGTATGTAGAGGCCGGATGGCTGGGCCGTAAGACCGGCAAAGGATTTTACACCTACGAATAAACTGCATTGACAAGGGTTTTATAACCCCTGAGCCGGAGCGCTTTGCCGTTCCGTTCTTTGTAGGGAAAGACAACGGAGAAGTGATCAATGAGCGAATCGGCCTTTCAGGATCAATATCCCGATGATTATGCGCATTGCTATGGTTGTGGAAGGCTGAACAAAGCAGGGCATCACCTTAAAAGCTACTGGGAAGGGGAGGAAAGCGTCTGTCGTTTTACCCCTGACCCGAAATACACCGGTGGTTTTCCTGGATTTATCTATGGCGGCATGATTGCCTCCTTGATTGATTGCCATGGGGCGGGCACGGCTTCGGCGGCCAAGGCTCGGGAGGACGGCAAACCGCTTTCTCGTTTTGTCACTGCTTCCATTAAAGTGGATTATCTCGCGCCGACCCCTATTAATACAGAACTGGAGGTCCGGGGGAAGCCCGTCGAAGTAAAGGGTAGGAAGGTGATCGTTGACCTGACGGTATTCGCAGCGGGAAAGATCACCGCTACCGGTACCGTGGTGATGGTTCAGATCAAAAACCAGAATGAGCCCGGCATTACTGCAGGGCGAAAATAATGCAAAATCTTCTACGAGGATCTGCACAAAAAAGCCGATGATCGGCACGGCTTTGTTTCATCAGTGATCAGAGCTGAACTCAGAAGAGCAACACATTATCTTTGAGGAGAGAAGTATATGAATTTCGAGTTGACTGAAGAGCAAAACTTAATCCGTGACATGGTCAGAAGTTTCGCAGAAGCTGAAGTTGCTCCATCTGCCAAAAGCCGTGACGAAGAAGAGCATTTTGATCGGGCTCTCATGTATGACCGGCTCGGCGAATTGGGGTTGACCGGGATCGTTTTCCCCGAGGAATACGGTGGTGCCGGTGCCGATTACATCAGCTATGCGATCGCTGTTGAGGAGTTGTCCCGCGTCTGCGGTTCCACCGGCGTTACGCTCTCTGCTCATCTTTCCCTCTGCGCCAACCCCATCTTCATGTTCGGCACCGAAGCTCAGAAACAAAAATATCTGGTACCGCTGGCAAAGGGAGAAAAATTAGGAGCCTTCGGCCTGACCGAGCCGTCTGCCGGTTCGGATGCCGGTGGCACCAAGACCACCGCCACCCGTGACGGTAACGATTGGATTCTCAACGGCTCAAAGATCTTCATCACCAACGCCGGCGAAGCGGAGATCTATGTTGTCTTAGCACGAACCGACAAAACAGCGGAAAAACACCGCGGCATCAGTGCCTTTATTGTTGAGAAAGGAACGCCGGGCTTCTCTTTCGGTAAAAAGGAATCCAAGATGGGGATCCGTTCCTCCCCCACCATGGAATTGGTGTTTGACAACTGTCGCATCCCCGCAGACAATCTGCTCGGTCAAGAGGGCCAAGGATTCAAGGTGGCGATGAAGACCTTGGATGGAGGACGTATCGGCATTGCTTCCCAGGCCCTTGGCATTGCTCAGGGAGCTCTTGATGCTACCATTGCCTACACCAAGGATCGTGAACAGTTCAACAAATCGGTTGCTTCCTTTCAGGGCGTTTCGTTTCAACTGGCGGATATGGCAACCCAAATCGAGGCCGCTCGGTTGCTGATCTATAATGCCGCCTATCGGGCGAGCGCTGGTCTTTCTTATTCTCAGGAATCGGCTATGGCCAAACTCTTTGCCTCAGAGACCGCAATGCGGGTAACCACCCAGGCTGTTCAACTCCACGGCGGCTATGGCTATACCCGTGAATTTCCGGTTGAGCGGATGATGCGCGATGCCAAGATCACCGAGATTTACGAAGGCACAAGTGAAGTCCAACGGGTTGTTATCGGTGCTGCCTTGACCAGATAACAGTTCCGCTGCTCCTGTTGGGGCTTGTTGGATAAACACTCCAACTTACTGAAGAGAAAGAAGAAGAGAGTTTCGGTGCAACCCGCCTCTCTTCTTCTGTACACGCATAAGACACGTCGTTCGTTTTTTTGATGGAAAGGGAGGCCTCAATGGAGTTTACCCGTGAAATTTATTGGAATGTCGGTCATGGGTTTACAACCTTGGTACCCATGTACGGCCTGCTGCTGCTGGCACTTGCCGTTTTTGTCCACGGCAGCCTGAAACGGATCAAGGTCTATAAGCTCGGTCAGTCATTGGATCGTACCGATCAGCGGGGCGAGAGAATCAAAGCCCTGCTGAACAATGTCTTTCTGCAGACCAAAGTTTACCGGGTTCCAGGCCCCGGAACGGCGCATGCGCTTTTTTTCTGGAGTTTTTTTATTTTGGCAGTCGGGACCGCACTTATTGTTGCTCAGGCGGATTTTACCGATTTGTTCTTTGATGTCAAATTTCTCAAGGGAACCCTCTACAAATTCTTTTCCCTTACCTTGGATCTGGCCGGACTGGTTGCCATTGTCATGCTTGGCGCGCTGTTGGTACGTCGCTATCTGATTCGTCCCGAGGGCTTAATTACCAAGCCTGATGATGCCCTTATGCACGGGATATTATTTGCTATTCTTATCACCGGTTTCGTCATTGAAGGCGCCCGGATGGCCGTGACCGAGTTGAATACACCGTTGGCTGCGTGGTCACCGGGCGGACTGGTCATTGCCAAGATACTCAGCGGGTTCGGTGAAGGACCTCTACGTGCTCTGCACAGCAGTCTCTGGTGGCTCCATCTTTTGCTTGCGTTGGCCTTTATAGCGATCATTCCCTTTACCAAATTTCGCCATATAGTCACGACCAGTGCCAATTCCTTTTTTACGAATCTGGGGCCCACCGGTAAGCTGACCACGATCGACCTGGAAGATGAGACCACTGAACAATTCGGCGCCGGTGCACTGAGCGATCTCCGTTGGAAGGATATTTTTGATGCCGATGCCTGCACCCTGTGTAAACGATGTCAGGACCGGTGCCCGGCCTTTGCCACCGGCAAATCCTTGTCACCGATGCAGGTGGTCAATCAGATCGGTGAGATTGCCTTCACCAACCCGGATGCTGCTCTTATCGATACCGTCGGTCGGGAAGCGATCTGGGCCTGTACCACCTGCCTTGCCTGCCAGGATATATGTCCGGCCTCCATCGAACACGTCAGTAAAATTATCGAGATGCGTCGCAATCTGGTGTTGATGGAAGGGGAATTTCCCGGCGATGAGGTCATGACCGCAATGGAGCAGACCGAGGTGAACGGCAATCCCCTGGGGATGGGGTACGCTTCCCGCGGTGATTGGGCCGAATCTTTGGGAATCAAATCGCTTGCCGAGGACGCAGAGGTTGACATTCTTTATTTTGTCGGCTGTTATGCTTCCTTTGACAAACGCAATATCGCTGTCGCTAAAAGCTTTGTCACGCTTTGCCAGACAGCAGGCATCAAAGTCGGTATCCTCGGGAAAGAAGAAAAATGTTGCGGCGAGCCCATGCGAAAAATGGGGAACGAATACCTCTATCAGACTCTTGCCATGGAAACAATCGAGACCATTAAAGGCTATGGTGTTAAAAAGATTGTCACCACCTGCCCGCACTGCTTCAATACCTTGGCCAAGGATTATCGCGATTTAGATTTCGATATCCCGGTCGAGCCCCATGCCGTCTTTCTCGAGCAGTTGGTCATGAGTGGCAAACTACGGATCAAAAAAGACATTTTTTCCTGTACCTACCACGATTCCTGTTATCTGGGCCGCCATAACAATATTTACGATGCCCCCAGAAATCTTATTAAATCCGCCGGTGGCCAACTGGTGGAGATGACAAAAAACCGTGATCAGGCGTTTTGCTGTAGTGCCGGTGGCGGCCGGATTCTGGCTGAGGAGAATATCGGGGAGCGCATCAATATCAAACGCGTACAGATGGCTGTAGAAACAGGTGCGGAGCAACTGCTTTCCAACTGTCCTTTCTGTTTGACCATGTTTGAAGACGGGGTGAAGGGCGCTGATGTGGAAGAAAAATTACGACCTAAAGATATTGCCGAAATTCTTGCTGAGCGGCTTTAGGTTTTGGTATTACAAGATTTTTGAAAATGAAAAACAACTATCACCTAGCCTGATTGCTGGAGGGGCGCGATGAAAATACTGATTTGTATTAAACAGGTTCCGGATATGGAATCAAAATTCAAGATCAATGCCGAGGGAAAGTGGTACGACCGCACGGACCTCGCCTGGCGTATGAATGAATATGATGAATATGCCGTCGAGCAGGCGGTCCGGTTGAAAGAGCAGGTAAAGGATGCCGATTTGACGGTACTTTGTATTGGTCCGGATCAGGTGAAAGAGACCATGAAAAAGGCCTTGGCAATGGGCTGTGATCGTGGGGCCCACATTGCCGATAATGACTCCCATACCAGGGAGCCGATTGAAATAGCCACCATGGTGGCCGATTTTGCCAAAGACAAAAACTTTGATATTATTTTCACCGGTATGCAGTCCCAGGATCGAGGCAGTGCCCAAGTAGGAGTCATGATCGCTGAACTGCTGTCCATTGCCGCAGTGACCACCATTGTCGGTTTCACCTTCGATAACGGCGCCATTAATGTAAAACGTGAATTGGAAGGTGGTGGCAAGGCTTTGGTGAGTACAACGACACCGGTCGTTTTGACGTGCCAGTTAGGCCTCAACACCCCCCGATATCCGACGCTCCCCAACATTATGAAAGCCAAAAAGAAGGAACTGCTGACCCTTCCCGTTCCCGATATGAGCAGTATTGGGTCGCATCAGGAGACCGCAGCGTTCTACTTTCCGGAGAGAAAAGGCAGTGGGATTGTCCTTGAGGGTGACCTCCCGGATTTAGCCGACAAACTTATCCACCTGCTCAAAGAAAAAACCGGCGTACTGGCCTAGGAGACAACCATGAAAACCCTGCTTGTGGCGGAATTCCGGGAAGGAAAACTGCGCACCAAATATTCGCAACTCATCGCCTTTGCCAATGGGCTCCAGGCGGAAACCACCATGTTCTTGGTGGGAAGCCCCAGCGAACTCCCTCAGTTCGACGGCACCCTCTATCTGGCTGATGTTGCAAAATACGGCGAATACAGCCCCACTGTTCATAAAAATTTACTGTTGGATGTTATCGCCAAGGAACAACCGGACCTGATAGTGTTCCACCACTCCTCTTATGGCTGGGATCTCGCTCCACGGGTTGCGGTGGCCCTCAACGCTGCGCAAATCTCCGAGGTCGTTGCCATTGAAGATGGTGTGCCGGTGGTGCCGGTATGCAACGCCAAACTGCGACGAAAAATTAAATCAAAAAGCGCTCAAACCGTTCTGACACTCCAGGCCGGGGCCTTTGGAATGGAAGACGATCCTACGGGCACACCAACTGTGGTGTCGATTGATACGGATGCCACAGGAAAAGTCCAATGTAACGGCTATGAGACTGCAAAAATAGAAGGGGTTGATCTGACCAAGTCGGAAATCATTGTCAGTGCGGGGCGAGGCGTGGGGAAACCCGAGAATATCGCTATTGTGCAGGCCTTGGCCAAGGCGCTCGGCGGCGAGTACGGGGCCAGTCGTCCTGTTGTCGATGCCGGATGGGTTGACCATGATCGTCAGGTTGGCACGACCGGACGCACCGTTACCCCGAAACTCTATGTGGCTTGCGGTATCTCCGGTGCAATCCAGCACCTGGCCGGTATGAAGAAATCTGATTTTATCATTGCCATCAACACGGACAAGGATGCCCCCATAGGTGAGGTTGCCGATGTCTTTGTACTTGCTGATCTCAAACAGTTTCTGCCGGTCCTGACTGAGAAACTGAACGCTCTGTAACGGTTGCGTAGGGGGTATATTTTCAGGCTTCCCCTACGGTTTCCACCTTATATCGCCAGAAAATACGTTTTCCACTCGCATCTTGTGCAGACTGCATTTTTTGTGGTTTGCACAAGATGTCTTTCCAAACCATCTCCTCGATACTCTCCGATTTCTTCTTCCCTCTGTTAACCGCCTTCGATTGTCATTAGCTTTTTTTTGGGGTGGGGGAGGGCTTAACCGACAAGAACATGTTTCGTAACAGGCCGTTATCATCCCAACTCTCTTGGGGCATTTTCATCTGAGACTCCAAAAAAAAAGGGTCGCACTTTTTCGTGAAGTGCGACCCTTGAAAAAAAAAATAGAGGGGGACTGTCAGGATTGGACGACCTCAATGCCTTCCAGCCGCCAGGATTCAGTGCGAACGGGTCGCGCCCAGGTCCATTGCTCGGCAAATTTCACCGGTTCGGTCATGCTGCCTTCAACCAGTGCATCGGTTTTGTCATCCACCGTATAATCAAGGAGATTGGCGGTAAAGAGCACGGTTACAAAATC
Source organism: uncultured Desulfobulbus sp. (assembly GCA_963666685.2). Taxonomy (GTDB): domain Bacteria; phylum Desulfobacterota; class Desulfobulbia; order Desulfobulbales; family Desulfobulbaceae; genus Desulfobulbus. The sequence continues at coordinate 2,467,446 of CAXXHZ010000003.1, read as the reverse complement.
TTCCCCATTTTCACTGCCCGCCGCTGCAATTTCCAGCCGACGAATGGCGATGCTTTCCAGCTTATTGATGCGTCCCTCCTCCTTCATTCGGAGAAAATGCCGCTCATACTCTTCCGCCAGTTGAGCGCCTAATAGATTGCGGTAGGACGCAAGATCGCGACGCACCCAGCCCGCCTGTATTTTAAAAAAAACATCAGAAGCCACTTCCAGAAAATGATTTTCGTCAAAACCGGGATCCGTCATACGTATTTCAGCGAGTCCGCCCTGAAGAGTGTCGGTTTCACGGATTGGCGGGACGGGAGGAGGTTCAGGAGGAGCTGAGCTGCCGCCAAAGCTGGAGGTATTTCCCTGGAACCGGTTGGCTCCTAGGGGAGATTGGTAACCGGACGCGGGTTGAGAGGGCCGATTGACAAAACGTTTATAGAGAAAATAGCCGACGCCACCAAGCAGTAGGAGCGGCAGAATCCCCATGCCGCTCCCGCTTGCACCGAACATGCTGCCCAGCAACATACCACCCAAGGCTCCACCAAGGAGACCGCCCATCATGCCCCTGCCGAAACCACCGGACTGCGGAGATGGCTGGCCTTGATTCATTCGGCTCGGTGCCGGACGGCTGGCGGATCGACTGCTGAAGGAACGACCGCCGGACATGGATCGAGCTTGGCTGTAATCAGTAGTTATTCCAGCCTCCATGAACATCAGTGCAAAAAAAACTAACAAAAAAGGAGTACATCTTTTCATAATTGCAAGCATAATTGATTTTCCATATGTACATTGTTGAAAGACAGCGAGATCAATACCAAGGGCCAAGTCGATAATAAATTGTAATAATTGTAATAACGATATGCCTTCTGTCAAGATTTTACGAGCAAGCCGACATCTTCCCTGTTCAGATGAACAGAGTGACTCGACATCGTGACAAAAACTCGGAGAGCGCAACGATGGCACACGGAACCGGCGAAGAAGCAAGATGGGTCTCGATAGCCGGTGACCAAACAGATCGGCTCGGATCCTGTACCTTAGTCTTATCCGCAATGGGAATCGATCATGTGCTTGATGAAAGCACCTGTGAGTTGCTGGTGGTGGATAAAGATGCAGAATCGGCGCGGTACCATCTCAACGAATACAGAAGCGAAAACCTCAATTGGCCGGCCCCAACCCCTCCCATCCCTGCTTTCCATTCGCAATCCCCGCCCACCGTGCTGCTGATAATATTTCTCGCTTTGTTCTTTTTTTATACCGGTCCCTGGTCTGTCGGCAACCGTTGGTTTGTGTGCGGGGTGATCGACAGTGAGGCGATTCTCGAACACGGTGAATGGTGGCGACTGGTGACCGCGCTCACGCTGCATGCCGATGCGGCTCACCTGATCGGCAACTGCCTGACCGGCGGAGTAATAATTCACTTTCTAAGCAAAACAGTAGGATACGGATCAGCCTGGGTGCTTTTGCTTCTCGATGGGATGGCCGGCAATTTTTTGAATATTCTTTTTCATCGGCATACCCATATTTCACTGGGATTCTCCACTTCAGTATTTGCCGCCATCGGTATTCTTACCGGCCTGCAATGTATCCGTACGAAGAGGTACACCGTCAAAGCCTTTATCCTGCCACTCGGAGCAGGGGCAGGTTTATTAGCATTTCTCGGCAGCGAAGGTGTTCGGACTGATCTGGGGGCTCATTTTTTCGGTTTCTTTTGCGGAATCTGCAGTGGCGTACTCTTAAGCCGGCTTGGTGGAGTAACCAATCGAAGATCAGCGCTGCAGATTGTGCTTTTGGGGATTTTTTTAAGCCTTCTCCTCCTGTGTTGGGTATTCGCTTTGAACTGCGCCCTCTAATTTTTATTTTTGGCGGGTTGCGAAATCGACAAAAACAAGAAATACCCTTAAAAAGGCCGTTCTTGTTTGACGTAGCGGTTGCTAATGCGTAAGATAGTCACCATCTATAATTTCCTGCATTCAAGAACCTGAGTAAAAAATTTCTTTCTGATATGCAGGTTTCCGTTGTCACCAGTACGCTGGATTCCCCTTTAACCTCTTTCCAAGTTTAATAACCGGAGCCGTGCCCATGCCGATGAATGAACAACCTCCCTGGGGGCAAAAGAAAAAGCCTGCCGGGCCGGAAGATCTGCTTGCCGTTCTTATTCAAAAAATAAGAGATTCCTTTGAAGGTAAGGGACATAAATCCTCGCAAGACAAACAGGGCAGCCCTGAAGAACCACCGAATTTTATAGCGGGCGCCGGCAAAATCATTGCAATTGTTGCCACACTTTTTGTTCTGCAGTCCGCATTTTCCTGTTTTTACACCATTAAACCGGGAGAAGTCGGCGTTGTGCTCCGTTTGGGGAAATATACTCGGACGACACAATCCGGTTTGCATTTCAAAATTCCCTATATCGAAGAATTGACCAAAGTCGATGTCGAAAGTGTCCGCAAAGAGGAATTCGGATTTCGCACCCGTTCTCCGGGAGTCAACAGCTCTTTTGATCGAAAAGGGTATGGCATGGAGGCGCTTATGCTTACCGGCAACAAGGACGTTATCGAAGTAGCATGGATTGTACAGTATAAGGTCAATGATCCGGTAGATTACCTCTTCAAGGTCCATGATGTTGCCCAATTGGTCCGTGATGCGTCGGAAACCGTTACCAGGCGAATCGTCGGTAATATGGATTTTGACTATGTTCTCAGTAACCGTGAGGTCCTAGCGGCTAAAGCCAAACGTGAGCTGCAGAGCCAAATGGACAAACTTCAAGGTGGTGTGACCTTGGTCACTCTCCAACTTCTGGATATTAACCCGCCTGAACAGGTCAAGCCGGCGTTCAATGAGGTCAACGAAGCTGACCAGGATATGAAACGGTTGATCAACGAGGCTGAAGAAACCTACAACAAGGTCATTCCCAAGGCTGGGGGTAGCGCCAAGCAAATTGTTGAAGAGGCCCGAGGGTATGCGGCGGAGCGGATCAACCGCGCCAACGGTGAAACCAATCGTTTCAAGGCCATCGTCAAGGAATATCAGGGAGCTGAAGAGGTCACCAGACAACGGATGTATCTTGAGGCAATGCAGGCGATTATCCCGCAGGTGGAACATGTCTATGTTATGGATAAGAACCAACAAAATGTTCTTCCTCTGATTGACTTCACCAGACGAACAAGCAAGGAACCGCCTTCTGCCGAAATGAAATAATTTTTTTTGCAGGATTCTCTGTTTTCTTAACCCTTTAAACGACACGACCATATGCAAAAACTTATTCGGTTTATTTTTCTGGTTATCATTGCCGCTGCCGTCATTACCATTTGGGATGGTTTTTTTATTCTCCCTGAAGGGCAACAGGCTGTTATCACGCAGTTCGGTGCGCCGGTGGGGGACCCTCTTACCGAAGCCGGCCTCAAATTTAAAACACCCTTCATCCAGCAGGTTCAATATTTTGACAAAAGGATTCTTACTTGGAACGGTGATCCCAATCAGATCCCAACCAATGATAAGACCTTTATCTACATGGAGAATACTGCCCGTTGGCGCATTGTCGATCCCCTTCGTTTCCTTCAGGCTGTCGGCACGGAAAAACGAGCGATGACGTTACTGGATGACATCCTTGACGGTACGGTACGGGATCTCGTCAATAAAAACAACCTGATCGAAATTATCCGCAGCTCAGACTGGTCACCGGATTTTATGGCAGTGGTTGTGGAATCGAGGGACATGGTACTTCCCCCTAAAATGGGCAGAGATAAAATCAGCCAGATGGTCCTTGACGAGGCCGGGAAAATAACCCCGCAATACGGCATTGAACTGATGGATATCATGTTCAAGCGGGTATTGTATATTGAATCAGTCCGTCTGAAAGTTTACGCCCGAATGATTTCAGAGCGAAAACGGATAGCAGCGGAGAAACGTTCAACCGGCGAGGGAAGAAAGGCCGAAATCCTGGGTAGGGTGGACCGTGAACTTCAGGAAATCACCTCTAAGGCTCAGCGGGAGGCCACTGAGATTCGTGGAAAGGCGGATGCCGAGGCTGCACGCATTTATGCAGAGGCTTACTCGAGCCACCCCGAATTTTACGCTTTTCAGAAGAGTCTTGAGAGTTATCGGAACATCCTCACCAAAAATACTTCATTGGTGCTCTCCGCAGACTCGGACCTCTTTCGCTATTTGGAAAATCAACGGGTGGAAAAATAAACAAAAAACCGTCTTCCTCTCGCTGATAGACCGTTACCTTACACCGGGATGGTAAATGAGAGCCTCTCTTGGTCCCGTGTGCTCAATATCCGCATAAATTCTCAAGCCGCGCATCCGGAAGATTCCTCCTTCCCGGAGCGCGGCTCCCCCTGATCCTCTACTCAAAGACGATATTCGGTCCATCATCGATAAAGCTGGGCCGTTGCTCCCTGGAATAAGGGATCCGGCCCCGTTCCTCGAGGAGGGCCTCGAATTGGAGTAACTCTTCCTCAGAGTTTATCGAATCCAACCCGAGCTTGTCATACCGGCAATCACAATGGATAAGTTGCCCGCCGCACCAGGGACAAATTTCTACCGGACAGCCGAACTCATGATATTCGCCGGCGATCGCATGGCAGGCCGGGCAGATATCTTCATCGAGCTGCAAGGGCTCATAAACAGGTAAGGTGTCGAAAGCGTCACAGACTTCCTTAAAGGCTTCAGCACTGTCATAGCCGAAGAAATCGAGCAATTCATCGGTAAGGAAACCATCGGTCAGCCTGCCTTGAAATTCAATCCCCTCGCATGAAATCAGATACTGGTATTTTTCGTGACCCGTGAATGCGGCCAATAAGAAAATTCCGTGTTGACGGTTTATCAACCGAATTTCCCGAATCCAATCTTCCCGTGCCTCGGGAAGGGAGCTGTAAAATTCCAGCAATAAGGTCAGTCCAATCAGATCGTCATTATAGATGTCGAGGACATCCTCGGCAACTGCCCGCATCTCCTCGGGGACGGCGTGAACCATCGCTTTATGGATAGCCTTTTTTGTCTTATTCAATTCTTCTCTCATCTCATTTCCTGTCTTTTCTTTTATTCTCGTAGGCAGTGTTTTTCGGCATCCAACGGGACAAGGTCTTCTGCAGAGCTTGTATTGACAGTACAATTGCCTGTTGGTAGCAGCCTGCAATCAGCAGGCACAGTGCCATTTATTCTTGCGCAATAGTTACCCTTGCAACAGAAGATTGCTCCCCATGTTGAACTTAACCTCCAAATAGGATAAGGTGGATTTTTACAGAATACAATCACGTCGATACCAAGTCGTCTCGTTTACCGCATCTGTTGCTCGGCCGCTCTTTCCAAAACGCACACAATCTTTCCTCGAACGCTAACGAAAACACCCCGCAGCGTATTTCTGAGCGGAGCGCAAATCCAGCGAGCGGGAACCCTTATCCATTACAATCCGGGATTTTTCATCCCTGTGCAAGGAGGTCAATACGTATGCCTGAAAACAACTATGCCCAAACCGCAGAACTGATAATCGACGGGAAAAAATACCTGTTACCTCTCCTCAAAGGAATGGAAGGGGATAAGGCTATCGATATCCGCACTCTCTTGCGCAAAACCGGCTACACTGTCTATGATACCGGCTTTAAAAACTCAGCATCCTGCACCAGCACAATTACCTATCTGGATGGGAACAAAGGCATTCTTCTCTATCGGGGATATGCTATCGAAGACCTTGCCGAGCGATGTCTTTTTATAGAAGTTGCCTATCTGCTTCTCCATAACAAGCTGCCGAACCGTGAGGAATTGGAAAATTTCAGAACCCTGCTTGAGCAGTTTGCGCTGATTCATGAAGACATGATCCATTTCTTCGATCATTTTCCACCGAATGCTTCTCCCATGTCTATCCTCTCGGTGATGGTCAACAGCCTCCATAATTACTACCCGGAAATGAGTGCCGATCCCCTGGAAAATATCGATATGACGGCGAGTCGGCTCATTTCTAAAATCCGCACCATTGCCGCTTTTTCCTATAAAAAGTCCATAGGCCATCCACTGGTATACCCGCGTAATGACCTTTCCTATTGCGGCAATTTCCTCAACATGATGTTCGATACTCCGGTGCGGCCTTATATTGTCCGCCCTGAGGTTGTTGCCGCCTTGAATAAATTACTCATCCTTCATGCCGACCACGAACAGAACTGTTCGACATCGGCTGTCCGTTTGGTGGGCAGTGCCGGCGGCAATCTGTATTCTTCCATATCGGCGGGCATGAATGCCCTGTGGGGCCCCTTGCATGGGGGGGCGAACGAAGCGGTTATCTTGATGCTGGAAGCGATCCATAAAGATAACAATGATTACATGAAATACATCGCCAAGGCCAAAGATAAAACTGATCCTTTTCGGCTCTCCGGTTTTGGCCATCGGGTATATAAAACCTTTGATCCGCGCGGTACGATTATCAAAAAAGCTTGTGATGGAATATTGTCCGTGCTTAATGTCAAAGACCCCTTGCTCGAAATTGCCCGTAATCTCGAAGAGATCGTTATGCATGACGAATATTTTGTCAGCCGGAATCTCTATCCGAACATTGATTTTTATTCCGGTATTATCTACCGTGCCCTCGGTATCCCCACCAATATGTTCACTGTAATGTTCGCCCTGGGACGACTCCCCGGATGGATTGCCCAATGGAAGGAAATGCGGGAAGATCCGGAAACGAAGATCTATCGACCACGACAAATCTACGTTGGGTCATCGGCGCGCGAATTCGTACCGCTGGGAGAACGCAATTGATGCATATTCCACCCCGGTATCCTGGTAAGCGTTTTTTCCTATAACCCCAATTGTTGAATATCTTCTGCGTACTGGTTCGGTCGGCCAAAGATATCAGCTGCTTTTTTTTTGCCTTGGTTCCCGCCTTCACCACAGCCGGGGTTTTTGGTTCGCTTACATGTGGGATTTGTTGACAAATTCGTTAATTAAGCAAAAAAAAAGCCCTGCCGAAGCAGAGCTATAAAAAGGTTAAAACCTTTATTTTATTGATGGTGCCGAAGAGAAGACTCGAACTTCCACGAGCGTACGCCCACTAGACCCTGAACCTAGCGCGTCTACCAATTCCGCCACTTCGGCACTGCGTCGGAGAATATGCTAGCCAATTGCCTTTTTGTCAAGTATTTCTTTAAGGGAAGATGCATAAACATGAGAAAAAGCAAATCGGTTTGCCCCGATTGCAACTGGGCTTTTGCAATGAAAAGTTGCGATGGGGAGCGGTCGTGGGTTTCTTCTCCCCGGCGAATCCATGGTTTCTTGTGCGGGCTTGTCGCAAAAAAATGGAGTGCAACGCCACGGGCGGCAAGGCAATAGGCTGAGTCTTTGAGTCGTCCGGAGGAGAGGAACTGTTTGCTTGTTTTTTTCTTTTGGAGTACATATCCCCTCTTCATGGTTGCGAGATTGTCCTTGCCAACCGTGAGATTCACTTTTTAGTCGAGCAATGAGCCCACCTTGTCATCGGCGGCCGCTTCCATGAAAATTTATACTGATCTCAAAGATATTCAAACTTCCTTTCCGCGGGCGCATGTCACCCTCGGCAATTTTGACGGCGTGCATCTTGGTCACCAGAAACTGTTTGATCAGGTGGTGGCGAGGGCCCGTCAACATAAGGGAATCAGTGTTGCCATCACTTTTGATCCGCATCCGCTCAAAGTGCTGAGTCCGCAGGGCATCAGGCTGATTTCGACCACACCCCAGAAAATTGAATTGATTGAACGAGCCGGAATCGACGTGCTGGTAATCATTCCTTTTACTCGGGAAATTGCCGTTACCTCGGCAATCGATTTTGTCGATGAAGTGCTTCTCAAGCGCATCGGGATGATTGATCTGGTGGTGGGATACGACTATGCTCTGGGCAAGGGGCGTGAGGGAGATACGACCTTTCTTCAACGTCAGGCTGCTGAAAAAGGTTTTTCCGTCATGGTTATGCCCGCCCATTATGAACAAGGTATGCTGGTTTCGAGTACCAGAATCAGGGAGTTGGTCGCGGCCGGAAAGATGCGTGACGTGTATAGACTTCTGGGCCGTTATTACCAGATCCGCGGGGATGTACAGTCGGGGCGACAGCGTGGCGGTACCTTACTTGGTTTTCCCACCGCTAATCTGTGCATCACGGAAGAAGACCTGTGCCCGAAGCGGGGGGTTTATGTCACCCAGGTTATCTATGACGGTAAACAGTACGGCGGGGTTTCCAATATCGGCTATAATCCGACCTTTGGAGACACGGCCCTGGTTGCGGAGACGCATATTTTCGATTTTAATGCCGATATTTATGGTCGGCCTTTGAAAATCGATCTCCTCCGGCATCTGCGCAGCGAAATCACCTTCAAGGGACCGGAGGAACTGGCGCGGCAGATCCGTAAGGATATTGAGGTGGCACAGAAGGTTCTTGCCCAGGAACGACAGCGGAAATTGATTGCCTATCACTGTGGTATAGGCGGGCATTGCAGTGAACGTGGGTGAATCAGGTAAAGCACGGTGTCGAATCGGGAAAAGACTTCAGTTCGAGAGGCGTTAAGAAAAGAAAACCATTAAGAATACCGGGAAGGCAGCTTGCGCCCGGGCCGTTCATGACTTAGTATTAAAAATTTACCCCTTTGAATTGTCGGAAATGAGCCGAGGAGGGGGTTTCACTATTGAATAGAGAAGGGTTTTTTTATGGCAGAGAAACAAAAAGTAGCCGATATTTCGACTGTAATCAGTGATCTTGAAAGGTCGATGCTGGAAAAACCGGATAACGTTTACATCCGACACCATCTCGGGCTTGTATACCGACAGGCGGGGCGTATCGATGAGGCCATTGCTCAATTGGAAAAGGCTATTGAATTGGATAACCAGTCCATGGAGAGTATGATCAATCTCGGCGCTATCTATTTTGATCGGGGTGATTCGGAAAAAGCCATGGAGTTGAACAAGCGGGCACTCACCATCTCCCCGACCATGGCCGAAGCCCATGTCAATATCGGTCTCATTCATCAACACCGCAATGAAGTCGACCAGGCTATCGAGTGTTACGCTGCTGCGGTGCAAATCGATCCCAAACTTTTGACGGCCTGGATCAACCTGACGTCCGCCTATACTATGGTGGAAGAGGATGTGAAAGCCGTTGATGCGGCCAGGCAGGCGGTTACTTTGGAGCCGGATAATCCGATGGCCCGAAACAACCTGGCCGTGGCCCTTTATTTCAAAGGTGATTTCGCGGAAGCGCTGCGCAATATGGAAAAAGCCAAGGAACTGGGATACAGTATTGACTCCCGTTTTGCCGAAGCGCTTAAGGCCAAATGTACTGAAACTCCATGAGCAGTAAGGCTGAAGCACAACTTAAACCCTGGTGTCCGTTTTGCGGAATGGATGTCGGTCGTCCGACGGCGGGGATGCAACGCAAGATGCGGGAGTTTCCCATTGGTACCTGTGAATGCGGAGCTGTTTATGTTAGCGATTCCACCGGTCACAGCATCGGCGCGGCCATGGTCGAGTGTTTGGTCAGTGCCTGCAATGAACATTGGGACCTGGCTTGGGAACTGATTCCTGAAGATGATTATCTCACCGGAATTCTTGAGAATTACGACGAGGTGACCCATCAGGTCGTGGCCAAGAGAAATCTTGATGGGCGGGCTGTACGCGGAGTTCTTTATTTCGTTCGTCTTCACAAGGAAATGGCGGAACTGGTCAGTCGCTTTGAGCAGAAGCAAGGAGGGGCTGGTCCGAATCAGGGGCGCGGGGAAGCTGTTCGGTCAACCGAGGTCATGTGTCCCGCTGCCGAGCCGGTGAAAGACCCCAACCGGGTGAAAAAAAAGGCAGATAAAAAGCTGGTCAGGCAATTGGCCCAGCATGCCGATATTGATGCGCTGGTGGATCTCTACCGTGACGATAGCAAAACTCTTCGTTTCTTGCAGCGTTTACTGTACGAACCTCAAGCTGATGCGCGGTATCGTATCGCCTGGATTATAGGGCAGGTATGCGGTCGCATCGCCACCCAGAATCCCGGAACCGTTGCCGATTTGATGCATCGGTTGTTTGAGGCTTGTGCGGATTCTGCCGCCAGTTCCTGGGGCATGGTTGAGACCATTGGATCGATCATTGCCGTCCGACCTGATATTTACGGAGCCTTTACCCGCCATCTTTTCAATTTTATGGGCGACCCCGGCACCCGCGAGGCGGTACTCTGGGGATTAGGTGAAATTGCCGCCATCCGACCGGACCTTATCCGTAAAACACCCTTTTATTCCCTGTTCCCCGTGCTTACGCACAGTGATCCGGTAATGCGTGGTTTGACTCTGCGCCTTTTAGGCCGGATTAAAGCGCAAGAGGCCGGCTTTCAGATTTTGGCTCTGCAGAACGATCCTTCCCCTGTAGCCATATTTGAACAGGGCTCATTTGTAACCACAACGGTGGCCGAGCTCTCAGCTCAGGCAACCCGGAATATCCATAAGGAAGAAGACCATGGCGAGTGATACTATTCAACCTCTCTGCTCTCTCGGGCCCATGCCTCAAGAAAGCGCCTGCGATATACAGGAAACCAATCCGGCAAAAAAAGATTATACCGAAGGACGGCAGCTTCTGGGCAATGGCAAATATTCGGAAGCCGCATTAGCTTTCCACAACGCCCTGAGAGGCTTTGAAGAGCAGGGAGATGAACAAGGTGTCGCCAATGCCTCCGACAGGCTGGGGGATGCCTGCCTTGCTCGCGATGAATATGCCATGGCCATAGCCAACTACCAACGGGCCTTTGCTATTTGTGAAAAAGAAGATGACAGCTTTTCGCAGCTCTCATTAAACAAAAAAATGGCTGCGGCCTATCGGAAACTGGGGGATCATGAAAAGGCGCTTGAGCTTCTTTATGATATTTTGGAACATTACCGTCTAACACAAAACCCCAAGGGTGCAGTCGATGTATTGATTGTCATTGCCGAAACCTATAATGAGCAGGGAGACAAAGCCAAAGCTGCTGATGCCTATCGGTCAGTTGCCAGTATCCATACCCGGTTCAAGCACCTGCGCCAGGCTGAGGAATTTAATCAGCGGGCCAAGGCCGTAGAGCAGGAACCGTAAATGTTTACCGGGATCATTCAAGGACTGGGGACCCTTTTTGAAAAGCGGCCTGCCGGCGGTGGAATGATTTTTGGTATTGAAACGGATTTCCTTCTCACCGATCCCGAAGAGGGAGAATCCATTGCGGTGAATGGGGCCTGTCTGACTGCACGAAATATCCGGAACAATCGTTTTTATGTCGATGTTTCGCCGGAGAGTCTTGGAAAAACGGGGCTTAGTCGTTTGCAGGCCGGTAACAAGGTAAATTTGGAACGTGCTCTCCGGTTAAGCGATCGGCTGGGCGGGCATCTGGTCAGCGGCCATATCGATGCTCAGGGTCAGGTCAAACAGCGAAGGATAACCGGTGATTTTACCTTGTTTACTTTTTCGCTGGACCCAATACTGACAAAATATATTGTTGCCAAGGGATCGATTACTATTAATGGTGTCAGTTTGACGGTGAACACCTGTGAGCACAATCGGTTTTCCGTATCCATCATTCCCCATACTCTGGCCACCACTACCTTAGGTACCCTTCGAGAGGGTGATCAAGTGAATATCGAGGTGGATATGATCGGTAAATATGTGGAAAAAATGCTGGCGGAACAATCCTCCGTCGGCGAGCGGCAGAGCCGCATAAATCCGGGATTTCTCGCGGAACATGGTTTTTTATAAGAAATGGGGGCGGAGTTGACCTCCCCTGAACTGTAACTAAACAGGTATTTTGAGTGGAAAGGTCGGTCGCATGTACAGTGCACTTACCGAGATAGAGGAATGATATGGCAGTCAGCTCGATTGAAGAAGTTGTAGAAGATATCAAGGCCGGGAAAATGGTCATTTTGGTTGACGACGAAGACCGGGAAAATGAAGGCGACCTCTGCATGGCTGCAGAAAGGGTAACGCCGGAGGCTATCAATTTTATGGCTACTCATGGACGAGGACTGATCTGTTTAGCCATGAGCCCCGACATTATTGAGCAGTTGGGGTTGCCGATGATGGTTGCGAATAACCAATCGCCCTATGGTACCGGTTTTACCATCAGCATAGAAGCGCGAACCGGGGTCAGTACCGGTATTTCCGCAGCAGACAGGGCCCGTACCATTGAAGCGGCAGTGGATCCTGCCGCAACCCCCCGTGACATTATCAGCCCCGGCCATATATTCCCCCTGCGCTCCCGTCAAGGCGGAGTGTTGGTTCGGACCGGACAGACCGAAGGCTCGGTGGATCTGGCCCGGATTGCCGGCATGCGCACCGCAGGTATTATCTGCGAGATTATGAACGAGGACGGCACCATGGCAAGAATGCCCGATCTCGAAATTTTTTCACAGAAACACGGCATTAAAATCGCAACCATAGCCGATCTGGTTGCCTATCGTCTTCGTAAAGATAAGCTGGTGCGCCGAGCGGCCGAGGCACGGTTGCCAACCTTTCACGCCGGTGAGTTCCATCTTATTGCATATCAGAATGATGTGGACAAACATGAACATGTTGCTCTGGTGAAAGGAGATATTTCTCCCGACGAACCGGTCATGGTGCGTGTTCACTCCGAGTGTCTGACCGGTGATGTTTTTGGCTCAGCGCGTTGTGACTGCGGATCGCAACTGCATGCGGCTATGCGTATGGTGGAACAGGAAGGCAAAGGCGTCGTCCTGTATATGCGCCAGGAAGGACGAGGGATCGGACTGATTAATAAGGTGAAAGCCTACGGGTTGCAGGACAGCGACGGTTTGGATACAGTCGAAGCCAATACCCGTCTTGGTTTCAAACCCGATCTGCGAGACTATGGTATCGGGGCACAGATTTTACGGGATCTGGGTGTGCGCAAAATGCGTTTGTTGACCAATAATCCAAAAAAAATTATCGGCTTGGAGGGATACGGATTAGAAGTGGTGGATCGGCTTCCCATAGAAATACCGGGTGACGAGGAAAATAGAAAATATTTACGAACCAAGCGCGATAAAATGGGGCATATCCTGGAGTTATACGGCGACATGCCGATGGGATGTGTGACCAGAGATCCGTGATAATAACGACAGGAACGAGAATGATTACATACGTAGAAGGACATTTACAGGGCGCGGGGCGGAAAATCGGTATTGTCGTGGCCCGTTTCAATTCCTTTATAGCAGAGAAACTGCTGGAGGGCGCTGTTGACAGTCTGGTTCGTTCGGGTGTTGCCACCGATGATATCGTTGTGGCCCGAGTTCCCGGCGCTTTTGAGATTCCTTTAATTGCGCAGAAAATGGCGAGATCAGGGAACCATGATGCAATTATCTGCCTTGGCGCGGTGATTCGCGGGGCTACTCCGCATTTCGATTATGTCGCAGGCGAAGTTGCTAAAGGTACGGCGCAGGTGATGCTTGACACCGGAATACCCGTTCTTTTCGGTGTGTTGACCACGGAAACCATTGAACAGGCGATTGAACGCGCGGGGACTAAGGCCGGCAACAAGGGATCTGACGTGGCTATCGCAGCTTTGGAGATGATCAATTTGATGGGCTGCCTCAGCTGAAATAAAGAGATTTTTCCGTCACAAGGGCTGCGAATGACAACGGTGATTTCCCCTTGCTAACCAATATTTATCAATTGAATTTACATGGGATTACGTCGAAAATCACGAGAGCTTGCTCTGCAGTTTTTGTTTAGTTATGATTTTCAAGATCGGCTTACTGTCTTTGAGACAGTGGAAATCGACTTGGATTCGTTTTGCCGGACCTTTGATTCCAGTAAAAATTCCTTGCCTTATAGTCAACGGATAATACATGGAATCTGTCTGCATCTGAAGGAGATCGACGCTCTTTTGGCGGAACATTCTCATAATTGGCGGGTGGAGCGGATGTCTCTGGTCGATAGAAATATCCTCAGGATAGCTGTCTTTGAGCTGCAATATTGTGATGATGCACCAGCGCAAGTTGTTATTAATGAGGCGCTGGAAATTGCCAAACGATATTCCATAGATGAATCGGTATCCTTTATTAATGGTATTCTTGACGCTGTTCAATCCTCTTTGCCTCGATAACCCTTTTCATTTAAGGGATACTCTTTTTGAGGGCAGTGATACGGTCCGGGTGAGGAAATAAATACAAGTTACAGTTGATTCCTCCTATCTAGAGGTCGGAGAGCAAGGGGTTACCTCTTGATGTTACTTGAGTCTATAATCGCTGCACTTTTGTTCCCTCCATGCTACCATGCATGTTAAGGTCGTTTTCCTTCGGCCTTTGCGGTTTTCACCCTATCGGAATAGTGCTTTTCTTTTTCTTTTTTTTTCGGATTTTTTTAATCTCGGAAAAACGCAATTCTTTATTTTATCATGGCGTTACCCGATTCAAAAGTAGAGGATAAAAATCGGCAGGAAGTTATTTCACTTGTCTTGCTCTTCCTCTCACTTTTTCTTCTGTTGAGCCTTGGTAGTTATGCTCTGCCATTGCTTGCCTCTAATCCTTCTCTTCAGCAGCCACATGCCAATTGGTGTGGGGCCTTCGGCTTTTTTTCGGCCTATTATCTTTTTTCATTCCTCGGCCTTATCGCCTTTTTTCCCGTATGTCTCCTTTGTTATGCCACTGTTGCGGTATTGCTTTCCCCGCCGACGGGGAATCGTTTACCCGCTATTGTTTCAGGATTTTCCGGGATAGTAATCAGTTCGTCCGGCCTTTTTGGTGCATATGATCAATTATTGCTTCCGGCAGATTTCGTCGCACCGGGCGGTTATCTCGGCTCCCTTGTTTGGAATCTCCTGAGTCAGGTTATCGGTCATGTTGGTTCCATGCTGGTTTTGCTTCTGCTGCTTATTTTTTCCTTAAAGGCAGCACTCCGTTTTTCCCTCTTTGATATTGCCAGATGGTTTTGGTGGCGAGGTAGGTTAGAGCAAAGGCAGCTCTCCGACGGGGAAAACAATGCGCAATGCCTCTCCATAAAAGATCCTCCCAGGCTCAATCAGCGTGGTAAGGTACAAAATACCAAGAAACAGGGCGAGGAACCCATGGTTGTACCAGCCGTTCATCAGCCGCCAAAAAAGGTTCTGAAGACCGTGAAACAAGATCAAGCCGGTCTGCAACCTTCTGCTCAACGCGGGGAATATTGTTTGCCGCCGCTTTCTTTACTTGATCAGGTCGATAATGGAGAGGTGGAGGTCAGTCGCGAACATTACTATGAAGTGAGTGAAATTCTGACGAACAAACTTCAGGATTTTGGTGTGCAGGGAACTGTGGCCGGAATTTCACCGGGGCCGGTAGTTACTACCTATGAATTTTCTCCGGCACCAGGCGTTAAAATTAATAAAATTGTCACACTGGCCGATGATTTGGCCATGGTTTTGAAGGTCGACCGGGTACGGATAGTTGGGTCTATTCCTGGAAAAGCTGCAATTGGTATCGAAATTCCCAACCCGGTGAGAAAGAAAGTTTTCCTCAGGGAAATCCTTTTAACGCCTGAGTATCAAGATGCCTCCTCTATGTTAACTTTGGCACTCGGTTTTGACGTCATCGGTAGACCGATTGTGGCCAATCTTGCCAGGATGCCGCATCTTCTTATTGCCGGGGCAACAGGGGCCGGGAAATCAGTCGCCATTAATGCCTTCATTGCATCCATTCTTTTTAAGGCGACTCCACAAAAGGTCCGCCTGCTGCTGATCGATCCCAAACGTATTGAACTTTCCGTGTATGACGATATTCCTCATCTTCTCCACCCCGTAGTTGTTGAGGCGAAAATGGCATCACGGGCCTTGCTTTGGGCCGTTCGAGAAATGGAGCGTCGGTACAAACTACTTGAAGAGAAAAGGGTGAAATCCATTGCCTCGTTCAATGAGATCTCAGAAGAGAAACTGCCCTTTATTGTGATAATAGTCGATGAACTCGCGGACCTTATGATGGTTGCATCCAAGGATGTGGAAACCTCGATTGCACGTTTAGCACAAATGGCTAGAGCGGCGGGAATGCACATTATCCTGGCAACCCAGCGCCCTTCCGTCGATGTACTCACCGGTCTTATCAAGGCCAATTTTCCCACCCGATTATCCTTTAAGGTTTCTTCGAAAGTTGATTCGAGAACCATTCTTGATGGTTCCGGTGCCGAACATTTGTTAGGCATGGGAGATATGCTGTTTCTTCCGCCGGGGGCGGCAAAATTACAGAGAATACATGGAGCTTTTATTTCCGAACAAGAAACGGAACGACTCGTTGATCATCTGAAACAACAGGGAACTGCGGATTACGATGAAACCGTGTTGCAGGTTGTTGAGGAAGATTCGGAAAAGAGTGAAGAGAGCAACGAAAATTATGACGAAAAGTACGATGAGGCGGTAGCCGTGGTCACTGAAACTGGACAGGCTTCCATTTCCATGGTACAGCGTCGTCTCCGTGTCGGTTACAATAGAGCGGCTCGGATGATTGAAACAATGGAGAAGGAAGGTCTTGTCGGCCCTGCTGATGGATCACGTCCCCGCGAGGTTTTGGTTCGCTCAGGTTATGGGAATGACGATTAGAAAAGCCCCCTTTCGGCGGGTGGTGGCTTTTCCTGTTTTGGGGCACTCAATTTTTTCTGAAATTAATCGCCGGCAGTATATATCCATAATTCTGATAGTTTTGTTAAATTTTCCTGTTTAGTATTGTTTTGACGATTTTTCTTGACATAGGAAGGTGAACAAATTAAAAGAATCAGACGACCGGAAATGAGTGACTGTTCATTTTTTGTATGAAAATACGCTACCTGAAAAGGTTAATAAAATGAACTGGTTGTTTGTGGCGGTCAGAGTGGAAAAAAAG
Source organism: uncultured Desulfobulbus sp. (assembly GCA_963666685.2). Classification (GTDB taxonomy): domain Bacteria; phylum Desulfobacterota; class Desulfobulbia; order Desulfobulbales; family Desulfobulbaceae; genus Desulfobulbus. The sequence continues at coordinate 2,450,665 of CAXXHZ010000003.1, read as the reverse complement.
ATGATTGCAAGGCAAGAGTATTTGTTTTTCTTGAATCAAGAAGCTAGAGGTTATTGGTTGTCCAAGTCGGGCGCCATAAAGGAAAATTCAAGTGAGGAGGTAGTTTAATGCCAAGTTACGTAGATCCTTCAAAGTGTGATGGTTGCAAGGGTGGGGATAAAACCGCCTGCATGTACATCTGCCCCAACGATCTGATGGTTCTTAATGTTGAGGCAATGAAAGCATACAACCAGGAGCCGGATGCATGCTGGGAATGCTATTCTTGTGTTAAAATTTGCCCGCAAGGCGCAATTTTTGTACGTGGTTATGACGACTTCGTGCCGTTGGGTGGTCAGGTTCATCCGATGCGGTCTTCCGATTCCATTATGTGGACCGTTAAATTCCGTAACGGCAATATCAAACGCTTCAAATTTCCGATCCGGACAACCGCTGAAGGCGCTGCCAACGAGTATCCCGGTCAGAAGGGTGCGAGCCTGGATGACGAATGTTTGCTGCTTGAGGGTAATCTGCCTACTCCCACCAAGCTGGCCTAGTCGCCTCCGGGAAGCAGGGATTAATTAAATAGTTCTATTCTGAAATAATCACTTAGGAGATAGAAATATGGCATTACCAAATAAGCCGAAAGGCGAGCTTAACGCCGTTGTCGATCCGGAGATCGTTGAGCATAGCTGTGACGTACTGATCGTTGGCGGCGGTATGGCTGCCTGTGGCGCAGCTTTCGAGATTGGCAAATGGGCGCCGGCCGACATGAAAATCATTCTGGTCGACAAGGCTTCCTTGGAGCGTTCAGGGGCCGTTGCTCAGGGTCTTTCCGCCATCAATACCTATATCGGCGAGAACGCTATCGAAGATTATGTCAAGATGGTACGTAACGACCTGATGGGTGTTGTTCGTGAGGATCTTATCTATGATCTTGGTCGCCACGTTGATGAGTCTGTAAAGCTGTTCGAGGAATGGGGACTGCCTGTCTGGAAGAAGGCTGATGACGGAAGTAACCTTGATGGCTCCAAGCCTGCTAAAACCCTTCGTGAGGGTGGCGCACCTGTTCGTACAGGTAAATGGCAGATCATGATCAACGGCGAATCCTATAAATGTATTGTTGCTGAGCCTGCCAAGAAATCTCTTGGTGAGGAAAACGTACATGAGCGTGTTTTTATCGTTAAGATGTTGCTCGATAAAAATAAAGAAAACACCATCGCCGGTGCTGTTGGCTTTTCTACTCGTGAAAATAAAGTTCACGTATATACTTGCAAAACTGCTCTCGTTGCTTGCGGTGGTGCGGTTAATATTTTCCGCCCGCGTTCAACCGGTGAAGGTAAAGGTCGTGCTTGGTATCCGGTATGGAATGCCGGTTCCACCTACACCATGTGTGCTCAGGTCGGTGCAACCCTTACCATGATGGAAAACCGTTTCACCCCGGCTCGTTTCAAAGACGGTTACGGCCCAGTTGGTGCATGGTTCCTTCTGTTCAAAGCAAAAGTACAAAACGGCCTTGGCGAGTTCTATGCCAACAGCCCGGCAGTAAAAGAAGAGCTTGCTCAGTTCATGCCGTACGGCGCATCTGCGGTTACCCCGACCTGTCTGCGTAACCACCTGATGATCAATGAGTTGAAGGCTGGTCGTGGTCCGATTTACATGGCTACCGATGTCGCTCTGAACGCCTTCCTGGATGCACAGCGTGCAGCCGGTAAAGATGAGAAAGAAGTTAAGAAATTCTGGAAACATCTTGAGTCTGAAGCTTGGGAAGACTTTTTGGATATGTCCGTTGGACAGGCTGGTCTGTGGGCTGGTACCAACACAGAGCCTGAGAAAGTGGGTTCCGAGATTATGCCAACCGAACCCTACATGTTGGGTTCGCATTCCGGTTGTTGCGGTATCTGGACTTCCGGTCCCGAAGAAAGTTGGGTACCTGCAATTGACGGACCTCGTTCGCATCAGTACAAATGGGGCTACAACCGTATGACCACGGTCAACGGTCTATTTACTGCTGGTGACGGCGTTGGTGCCTCAGGGCATAAATTTTCTTCAGGGTCTCATGCTGAAGGCCGTATCTGCGCAAAACAAATGGTAAAATATTGTCGTGACAATGCAGACTTCAAACCTGAGCTTGCTCAGGCCGCCAAGGAATTGGCTGATGAAGTATACGCACCGGTAAAATTGTATCATGAGTTTAAGGATGCTTCCACCGCATCCGACGTCAATCCTAATTATGTAAAACCTGCCGGATTGATGATGCGTCTTATGAAAGCTACCGATGAATACGGTGGCGGTGTCGCAACTTATTACATGACATCTGGAAAACTGTTGAATATTTGTCTGGATCTTCTCAGTGTTATGCGTGAAGATGCTGCAAAAATGGCTGCAGCAGACCTGCATGAGTTGTTGCGCGCTTGGGAAAACTATCACCGTATCTGGTGCGTAGAAACCCACATTCGCCACATCGAATTCCGTAAAGAATCCCGTTATCCTGGATTCTATTATCGGTCAGATTATCCGACCTGTGATGACGAGAATTGGAAGGTATTCGTTAACTCTACTTTTGATCCTAAAACCCAAGAGTGGAAGTGCGAGAAAGTCAATTGTGTGAACATTATTGAGACCACTCCTTGGATCTGATCTCGAGACGACACTGATTGTCTGAATAATCAATCTCCAGGCTCCCTTGTTGGGGGTCTGGAGATTTTTTTATATCTGTTTAGGATTTTGTTTGAGTTGATGCGAAAGATGAAGTAATTCTTCTCTTTTCGGATCAATTGAACCAGAAATCACCTTTCATCAATACCAGCAGTTATGGAGGTTTAGCATGAGTGACACTGCAGGCAATGGTGCGGTACTGGTTGTGGGTGGCGGTATAAGTGGTATCACCGCTGCACTCGAAGCTGCTGAAGTCGGCAACGATGTTTTTATCATCGAAAAAAATGCTTATTTCGGTGGCCGAGTTGCCCAGCTTAACCAGTATTTCCCCAAACTTTGTCCCCCAACCTGTGGGCTTGAAATCAATTTTAAGCGCATTAAAGACAATCGTAAGGTCAGAACGTATACATTAACGACTATCAAGTCAATTTCAGGCGGTCCTGGGAACTTCGAAGTTCAGCTGGAAACCGCACCTCGCTTTATTAATTCCAATTGTACTGCCTGCGGCGACTGTGGTCAGGCGTGTACTGATGAAATTGATGATGTGTTCAATTTCGGTATGCGGAAAATTAAGGCTGCCTATCTTCCCCATGAGATGGCATTTCCTCGTCGCTTCGTTTTAGAGAAAGACGCCTGTTCTGCCGCTTGTTTGGATGCTATCAAGGCTTCATGTAAATACAATGCTGTTGATTTGGATATGCAGCCGCAGAGTTTTACTTTGAAGGTGAGTTCCATTATCTGGTCGACAGGTTGGAATCCCTATGATGCAACAAAAATCACTAATTTAAACTATAATTCCTCGCCGGCCATCATAACCAACATGATGATGGAAAGGTTGGCTGCTGATAATGGCCCGACTGCAGGCAAGATAGTGCGTCCTGGAGATGGGAAAGAGCCTGAGTCCTTTGCATTTGTGCAATGTGCCGGATCCAGAGATGAAAATCATTTGCAACATTGTTCCTACATTTGCTGTATGGCTACTTTTAAACATATTTCATACATTCGGGCACAATACCCGGATGCCAAGATCTATGTCTTTTATATAGACCTTCGTACACCTGGTAAATATGAAAATTTCCGGGAAAAATTTATGGCCGATCCCAACTCAACCTTTATAAAAGGTAAGGTCGCGGATATTGTCACAGAACGTGATGGTGGTGTTACCGTTATAGCTGAGAATGCAATCACCGGAACGAAAATTCACCAAAAAGTAGATCTGTGTATTCTTGCTACCGGCATGGAACCCGCTCTCGGTGACCAAGGGAAGGCTTTAGGCGTTAATATGGACGGGAATGGCTTTGTTGTCTCCGAACCTGAGAAAGGGATGATTTCCGCAGGTTGTGCCAAATCCGCCGTTGACGTCTATTCCAGTGGGCAATCCTCCACTGCAGCTGCCCTTAAAGCAATTCAGATCGGACGGTAGGAGGAAGGTCAATGAAAAAAGTATATGGTGCATATCTCTGTACTGGTTGTGGCATTGGCAATGTCCTCGATATTGACGGACTGAAAGATGCGGCATCGGATAGCGGAATTTCAATGGTTGATCATGCGTGCCTCTGCGGTGCTGATGGTCGCGCGCTTATCGAAAAAGATATTACTGAAAAAGGAGTAAACACCTTTGTTGTTTGTGCCTGCTCTCCTCGCGTCATGCAAAATGAATTTAATTTTGGCGAAGAAACAATAACTATTCGTGCCAATCTGCGTGAGCATGTGGCGTGGACGGCCGGTGAGTCAAAAGAAGGCGGCGAGGTTGACGATTTCTTACAGGAAATGGGAACGGACTATGTACGTATGGCCGTGGTCAGGGCTCAGAAAACGGAATTACCTGTTCCTTTCAAGCTAGAAACAACCTGTAAGAAAATCTTGGTTATGGGGGGAGGGATTGCCGGGCTGACTGCTGCTAAAGAGGCAGCAAAAGCCGGTTATGAAGTCACCTTGGTAGAAAAAGATGACCAACTTGGTGGCAAAGCCTTGGGGTGGCGGAAAATGTTTCCCACCGCTTATCCTTATGCAGAATTGGAAAACCCCAATATTCAACAATTGATTGCCGATGTTCAATCGAATGGCAAAATTACCGTAAAGACCGGATCAGAAGTTGCACGAATTGCTGGAGCTCCCGGTATGTTCAACGTTACCTTCAAATCAACTGGAGCGACCACAGAATGGGACGCACCGGCAAAGGTAACGGTTGATCAGCAGGATCTTATCACCAAGGGGGAGATAGAAGATCCCAACAAGGGGTTGGTTAAATACACTACGATCAATCCCGAGGGTGAGACCTTCGGCTCAGTGGTATTGGCCACAGGTTGGAAGCCGGCCGATGTTTCGCAGTATGAGCACCTTGGATACGGCAAATTAACTAATGTGGTTACCAATGCTGAATTTGAGAAGCTCGCCAAAGATGGCAAAGTTCCTGCCCGGGTTGCTTTTATTCAAAGCCCCGGTGGAAAAGATAATGATAGAGACTTCCCCTATTGTAACTCCGTTACTTCAATGGTGGCTTTGAAGCAAGCAAACTATGTAGTGGAGGATAATCCGGTAGATGGCCAAGCCTATATTCTTTATCAACACATGCGTACTCCCGGGAATACTGAATTGTATTATAAGGGAATGCAGGCGAAGGACGGCGTATTTATGACCAAAGCCGCTGTCACTAAGGTGAGTGCAGCGGGCAGTGGCCTTATCGTTGATGTCGAAGATAATTTGCTTGGTGAAAATCTGCAGCTCAATGTCGATATGGTTGTTTTGGCTGCAGGTATGGTTCCTACTACCGCGACCGACCCGGTCATTAACCTGGCCTATCGGCAAGGACCGGCCTTTTTAGATTTGGATTTGTTTGACGGGTATGCCGATTCTCATTTTATCTGTTTTCCTTATGAGACCCGACGCACAGGAATTTATACCTGCGGGGGGGTTCGCAAAGCGGAAACAATGGAGGAGACCATCGATGACGCCACGGGTGCTGCACTCAAGGCGATTCAGTGTGTTGAATCAACGGATCGCGGTGTTGCAGTACATCCTCGATCAGGTGATCGTACCTATCCGGATTTCTTTTTTTCACGTTGTACGCAGTGTAAGCGCTGTACAGAAGAATGTCCCTTTGGGGCGTTAGATGACGATGAAAAAGGAACCCCGCTTCCGAATCCTACTCGTTGTCGTCGATGTGGAACCTGTATGGGTGCCTGTCCTGAAAGGATTATTAATTTTGCCGATTATAGTATTGATATGATCGGTTCAATGGTTAAATCCATTGAGGTCCCTGATGACGATGAAGAAAAATTGCGTATTGTAGTTTTTGTTTGTGAAAACGACGCATATCCGGCAGTTGACATGTCCGGAATGCATAGAAATGCAATCAATAAACTTGTACGTTTTATCCCGGTGCGCTGTCTCGGTTCGATGAATATGGTCTGGATTAAAGACGCTATGTCTTCCGGTATGGACGGTGCCTTACTTCTCGGCTGTAAATATGGCGATGACTATCAATGCCATTTTGTCAAAGGATCTGAAATCGCTTCAAAACGAATGGAAAATATTGGTGAAACTCTGGGTTCATTAGGATTGGAACCGGAGCGATGCGGCGTTAGAGAGATCGCAATTTCTGACTACGATAAAATTCCGGACATCATCAATGAGTTTGTGGAAGAAATAGTTGCTATGGGGCCAAACCCCTTCAAGGGATTCTAATCTTGACATGATTGTATTCTTGTCGCCATCTATTTAGGATGGCGACAAGAATCTATTGAATAGCAATAAACCTACTCGACATGCTGATCATCACCTTTCATGACAGGAGGAAATAATGTCTATGAACGTGCAGCCCGATCTTGAATTTATAAAAGCCATGAAGGAGGCGGGTGGCGACACTTTAAAACAGTGTTATCAATGTGCGACCTGTTCGGTCGCATGCCCGCTTTCCTCCGACGATAACCCTTTTCCCAGAAAAGAGATGATTCTTGCTCAGTGGGGATTAAAGGATAAACTGATATGCAACCCTAATATCTATTTATGTCATCAATGTGGAGATTGTACTGAGCTTTGCCCTCGTGGGGCTCGTCCTGGTGACGTGCTTGGTGCAATTCGATCATACGCTTATCGCTCTCTCGGTTGGCCTAAAGGCTTGGCAACTCTTTGTAGCTCAGTGAAAAATCTTCCTCTTCTTATCGGGATTCCCGCAGTTGTGATTTTTGTATTGTGGCTGATATCCGGTGGAATGCATATTCCTACCGGGGAACATTTTGCACATGCAGGTTATACTCAGTTTTTTGGACACTGGGATTTTCATTTGCTTGCAAAAAACGTCTTATTTATTGATATAATTATGTTGACGGCCGCTGGCATTGCCGTTGTTTCTACGTATAAGGGCGTTTCAACTTTATGGAGAGGGATGGAATCATCTATTGGTCTTAAAGATGTTCCATATAGACCTTCTGTTCCACAATTTATTAAATTGTTCCTATGGCCTTCACTTGTCGAAATCATACAACATAAAAGATTTAAAGAATGTACCGTTAATGTTGATCGAGTAAAAGGCCATCAGCCCTTGGTATATGGTTTTATAGGTCTTTTTATAGTTACCTGTTATTCATTGTTTACCCAAGATGTTATAGGAATTTTTATACCATCAATGCATGGGCCCATTTCCATGTGGAATCCAGTGAAATTGTTAGCTAATGTATCGGCGGTTGCCTTAATCGCCGGAATCGGCATTCTCTGGATGAGTCGTGTAAAGATGGAAGCTGCCGGGAAAGCTACGAATACATTTTATGATTGGTTCCTTATCTGGATCATTATGGGTGTGGGTGTAACAGGCCTAGCTGCAGAACTCTTAAGGCTAATAGGTATCCCTTCTTTAGGGTATGTGGTTTATTATTTACACCTGATATCGGTAGTTATGCTTTTTCTGTACATGCCGTACACGAAATTTGCCCATATTTTTTATCGGACCTTTGCTATGGCCTTCGAACGATATCGTGAATCGGCATACATCAAGAATCCTTTGAATCAGTAAAAATTTACAGATATTATCTCACGATTTCTCTATAAAAAACCGGAGGTCAAAAACCTTCGGTTTTTTTTGATGGCTTTATCCGTTCTAAAGAGAAAAAATACTTGATTTTATCTTTTTATAGTGTATAATTTTTTGGTTCATGCTGGCGTAGCTCAATTGGCAGAGCACCTGATTTGTAATCAGGGGGTTGCGGGTTCAAGTCCCATCGCCAGCTCCAGAGCTCCAGAGCTCCAGAGCTCCAGAGCTCCTCCAGAGCTCCAGAGCTCCAGAGCTCCAGAGCTCCAGAGCTCCAGAGCTCCAGAGCTCCAGAGCTCCAGAGCTCCAGAGCTCCAGGTAAAAGTTGAAGTTTTGAAGCAATAAAAAAGCTTTTTTTTATTTATATCGGTATAGTGGAGGGGTTCCCGAGCGGCCAAAGGGAACAGACTGTAAATCTGTCGGCTCAGCCTTCGGAGGTTCGAATCCTCCCCCCTCCACCAGGTAAATGATTTGTAACGGATGTTTTTAGGGCGTTTCGAAAGTCCAGATTGGTAAAAGCGGGAATAGCTCAATGGTAGAGCATCAGCCTTCCAAGCTGAGGGTTGCGGGTTCGAGTCTCGTTTCCCGCTCCAACGATCCTGTAGCTTGCGAGCGTTGTAAAATTTTTTTGATATAATCGTTCTTCGCCCACGTAACTCAGTGGTAGAGTACCTCCTTGGTAAGGAGGAAGCCATCGGTTCAAGTCCGATCGTGGGCTCCAAGTATCAGTCGATGAATGAAGGGTGTCGGCTGGGTCTAGTTGAACTTTTGTCCAGGGAGACATGAGATGGCGAAGGAAAAATTTGCGCGGACAAAGCCGCATGTCAATGTAGGAACGATAGGTCACATTGATCATGGTAAGACCACCTTGACGGCAGCGATAACACGCGTTTTGTCGACAAAGGGTATGGCAAAATTCACTGACTTTAGTGAAATTGATAAAGCGCCTGAGGAAAAAGAGCGCGGCATCACGATTGCGACTGCCCATGTCGAGTATGAGACCGCGAAGCGTCATTATGCTCATGTGGACTGTCCTGGCCATGCTGATTATATCAAAAATATGATCACCGGTGCTGCTCAGATGGATGGTGCAATATTGGTAGTCGGTGCCGATGATGGTCCCATGCCCCAGACTCGAGAGCACATTTTGTTGGCTCGTCAGGTCGGCGTACCTGCCATGGTCGTGTTCTTGAATAAATGCGACATGGTTGACGACCCCGAATTAATCGAACTGGTGGAGATGGAGCTTCGGGAGTTGCTCGATAAATATGATTTCCCCGGAGATGACATTCCTATTATTCAGGGTTCGGCGTTAAATGCGCTTGAAAATCCTGAAGATGAGGAAAAGGCTAAGTGCATTTGGGATTTGATGGAAGCGGTTGATAATTATATCCCGCAACCTGAACGGGCAATAGATAAACCTTTCTTGATGCCGGTCGAAGATGTTTTTTCCATATCGGGTCGTGGAACCGTAGCCACTGGACGTGTGGAACGTGGCGTCGTACATGTGGGTGATGAGCTGGAAATAGTAGGTATTCGTACCACAGCTAAAACCACCTGTACCGGAGTTGAGATGTTTCGAAAGTTGCTGGATGAAGGGCAGGCCGGCGACAATATCGGAGCGTTGCTTCGCGGTGTCAAGCGCGAAGACGTCGTACGCGGTCAGGTCTTGGCGAAACCGGGATCTATTAAACCCCACAAAAAATTTAAAGCTGAAGCCTACATATTAACCAAAGACGAAGGTGGACGACATACGCCCTTTTTCAATGGATACCGGCCTCAGTTTTATTTTCGAACAACGGACGTAACCGGAGTATGTACGCTGGAAGAAGGCGTTGAGATGGTTATGCCGGGAGACAATATCCATATTGTTGGAGAATTAATTACACCTATTGCAATGGAAGCGGGACTTCGCTTTGCAATTCGCGAGGGTGGCCGAACGGTCGGCGCAGGTGTGGTCAGCGAAATAATCGAATAATCATTTATCCTTTATTTGTTAGGATATCATAGAAGTGACGTAAAGCGAGCCGGGATAAGTCCCGGCTCGCTTTACCTCTGGTTGGGCTTAATATGAGAGATAACATCACGCTTGCTTGCCAAGATTGTAAACAGCGAAATTACACAACGACCAAAAATAAACGTACTGTGCCTCACAAATTGGAACTGAAAAAATATTGTCCATTTTGTAAAACGCATACTCCGCATAAAGAAACCAAATAGACAGGCCAGTAGCTCGAATGGTAGAGCATCGGACTCCAAATCCGAGGGTTGGGGGTTCGAGTCCCTCCTGGCCTGCCACCATCACGTTGTTCACAGTAATGTTTAATAGTTTCTCAGTGTTATATAATGTCGATAAAAAAAACAACTCGGACTGGCAAATCTGGCACGGATACCAAAAAAGATTCTATTGAACCTGATAAAAAATCTTATTTGTCTCCTTCTGGAATACGTGAGTTTCTGCTTGAGGTGCAATTCGAATTTCGTAAGATTGCATGGCCGGAAAAGAAGACAACCGCAGGCCTTACAGGCTTTGTTATCCTGCTGGTTATAATTATTTCCTTATATCTGGGTACCATTGATCTTCTTTTGGGCAAGTTAGTGTCAACGGTTCTTAACTGAATGACACCGCGGGACTAATCTTATGGCAAAAAGTTGGTATATCGTCCACACACATACTGGTTTTGAAAATAAAGTCAAAACAACCCTTGAGGAACGTATTAAGATAGCGGGTCTTGAGGAATTTTTTGGTGAAATCCTTGTTCCAACAGAGCAGGTAATTGAAATGGTTAAAGGAACCAGGAAAACTTCTGAAAGAAAGTTTTTCCCGGGATATCTCCTTATTAACATGGAAATTAACGAACATACATGGCACATTGTTCAGGAAACACCAAGAGTTACAGGTTTCGTCGGCATAAATATGAATCAAGCTGGTTCGGATAGGGATATATATAAAAAAATTCCATCGCTTACTGACAAAGAAGCCAATAAAATTTTAGGAAGAATTGCAGAAGGTGCAAATAAACCAAAGCCTAAAGTTATATTTATTGAAGGGGATGCTGTTCGAGTTACCGACGGACCTTTTGCGAATTTTCAAGGCATTATTGAAGAAGTATATCCAGATAAAGGTCGGGTGAGAGTTATGGTTTCAATTTTTGGCCGATCAACTCCCGTTGAACTCGAATATATTCAAGTAAGTAAAAATTAAGCTCCCGATCTATCGCGGAGGAATAAATTATGGCAAAAAAAATTCAAGCTTACATAAAATTGCAGATACCGGCAGGTAAAGCAAATCCATCACCTCCTGTTGGGCCAGCGTTAGGACAACATGGTGTAAATATCATGGATTTTTGCAAAGCCTTTAACGCTCAAACTCAATCAGTTGGTGATACGATTATACCTGTAGTTATCACTGTCTATTCGGATAGATCTTATAGTTTTATCACAAAAACTCCTCCTGCTTCAGTATTGCTCAAAAAGGCGGCGGGGTTGGTAAAAGGATCTAGCAATCCCAAAAAAGAGCGTGTTGCCGAACTTGATCAAGTCAAGATAAGAGAAATTGCAGAAACCAAAATGCCTGACTTAAACGCATATGATTTAGATCATGCCGTTCGAATTATTGAGGGTACAGCTCGGAGCTGTGGAATCACAGTAATTAAATAAAGTTATTCAATTTCGTTATACCTGTGTATCTGCCACACTACACAAGGGAGAAGAGTAGAGGTCATTATGCCTAAACGTGGGAAAAATTATAAAAATGCTGTTGCTCAAGTGGATCGAAATAAATTATTCGATCTCTCTGAAGGACTTGAAAATGTCCTCAAATCAAAATTTGCAAAATTCGATGAATCTGTCGATATTGCGGTCCGTCTTGGTGTCGATCCACGCCATGCTGATCAGATGGTTCGATCCAGTGTTATCTTACCTCATGGTACGGGAAAGACTGCCCGTGTTTTGGTCTTTGCTAAAGGCGAAAAGGAAAAGGAAGCCTTGGCAGCCGGTGCCGATTATGCAGGTTCGGATGAATTGGTAAAAAAAATAAAAGAAGGATGGCTTGAGTTCGATAAAACAATTGCCACTCCGGATATGATGGGCGAAGTCGGTAAAATCGGAAGAATTCTTGGTCCGAGGAATCTCATGCCTAACGCTAAGCTTGGTACGGTCACTTTTGATATCGAACGCGTAGTTAATGAAATCAAGAAAGGTAAAGTAGACTTCAGAGTCGATAAAGCAGGTGTTGTACATGCTGTCATGGGAAAAAGTTCTTTTGGCGTAACACCGTTAATGGAAAATATTCTAGCCTTTATAGATAAACTTATTCAACTTAAGCCATCAACAAGCAAAGGGGTGTATCTCAGAACTGTTTCCATTTCCAGTACAATGGGACTTGGATTCAAAATTGACCCCCTGCAACTACGTTCGCTTACTAAATGAACTGATAACATAAGCGATAGTTACGATTCTACAATAAGTTTTTGAAATTTAAAAAAATACCCATTTTCTAAATAAGTATAATTTGGGAAGGTCAGAGACAGTAGGTACGAAAGTTTAATAGCATTTATTTTTTGAAAGAATGCTACCTACCGAGGCCAAATTGATACATAATCCTATTTATATATCGATTAACAGTCTTCATTTCTCTACTCTGCTTTCTTTGGCAATCCCGTTACCTTTGTAAGGAGGCACATACGTTGAATCGCAATCAGAAAACTGATGTTGTAAGTGAACTCAACGATACCCTTTCCAGAGCTAAGTTTGCTGTTGTAACTGATTTCAGCGGACTAAAAGTGACGGAATTGGAGAAATTGCGTAAAAATCTTCGAGATAGTGACGCTCAAATCCAAATAGCCAAGAACACCTTACTGAAAATAGCAGTAAAAGGAACTCCCTGTGAAGGATTAAGCAATTCCTTCACAGGTACTACGGCTATAGCAGTAGGATTTAAGGAACCGGTAGGACCTGCGAAAATTTTAACAGCTTTTGCTGCTGAATTTAAGGCTTTTTCTATTCGGTCTGCAGTTCTTGAGGGGAGTTTGCTGAGTGCAGACGATGTTGTCGCCCTCTCAAAACTTCCAGGAAGAGACGAGTTGCTTGCTAAACTTCTTGGTACTATGAATGCCGTACCTACTGGATTTGTACGCGTTTTGAGTGCAATACCGCAGAAGTTTCTTTACGCTTTATCGGCAATTAAAGAGCAGAGAGAAAATTAAACTGATAACTCTCTGCAATATAATTGTGCAGAGATAACATGATTTGAACAATTAGTCAGGAGAAATGAAAATGGCTGTAACTAAACAGGATGTAATCGATTTTATCGCAAATATGACGGTTCTGGATCTTGCTGATCTCATTAAAGAATTGGAAGAGAAATTCGGAGTATCCGCTGCCGCTCCTGTTGCTGTAGCTGCAATGGCCGCCTCCGGAGACAGCGGGGCAGTAGCTGAAGAGCAAACTGAGTTTGATGTTATTCTCACCGCTGCTGGTGATCAAAAGATCAAAGTTATTAAAGAAGTGCGTGCAGTCACATCTTTAGGATTAAAAGAAGCTAAAGATCTGGTTGAAGGCGTACCTTCAGCCATTAAAGAAGGCGTGAGCAAAGATGAAGCGGCTGCAATCAAAGTTCAGATTGAAGGTGCAGGTGGTAGTGTAGAGATTAAATAATATTTTTACTCGCACTGTCGGCGTAATTATTTACCCGAAGTCAAAGCATACAATCAGGTAACGCTACAGGGCTTGATGCCTCGTAGCGTTACTGTGTTTGTAGGTTTTTTTATTTTTTAGGTTGGATATCATCTTTATATTTTTTTGTTATTTCAATTAAATATAAATCCGTTTTGGAATCATGCGGAATGTTTCGAGGGAACTATGAAAAGAGTACGTAAGAGTTTTGCTAAAACAAGCCAGATATTAGAACCGCCTCATCTTATTGCAATGCAGCGGGAATCTTACGAGCACTTTCTGCAAAGAATAATTGCACCTGAGTTACGCAAAGACCACGGGCTGCAATCTATTTTTCAAAGTATTTTCCCGATTGCCGATTTTAATGGCCTATGTTCATTGGAATTTGTTCGCTATTCTTTTGGTGAACCCAAATATACCGTAGCGGAATGTATCGAACGGGGTATGACTTTTGAAGTACCTCTTAAAATTACTGTCAGATTGATCACGTTTGATGTTGATGACGAAACAGGGGTGCAATCTGTAAGAGATATTAAAGAGCAAGAAGTGTTTCTTGGTGCCTTGCCGCTGATGACGCAGGATGGTGTTTTTGTCGTCAATGGTACAGAACGCGTTGTCGTTAATCAATTGCAACGTTCACCTGGGCTGTTTTATACCCATGATCATGGTAAATCCCATGCTTCAGGGAAAAGATTGTATTCTGCTCGCATTATTCCTGTTCGTGGCTCTTGGCTTGATTTCGAATTTGATATTAAAGATGTCCTTTATGTCCGAATTGATCGTCGTAGAAAATTGCCCGTTAGTGTTTTGTTAAAAGCTCTCGGCTATAATGAAGAAGAGTTGCTTAATGAGTTTTATTATTCGGATATAATCCATTTTGAGAATGAACAATATCTGATCGACTTTAACCCGGTAACTTTTGCTAATCAACGTCTTCATAGTGATATAATTAATCCGACTGATGGTACAATCCTTGCTAAAAAAGGCAAGAAAGTTACAAAAACTTTAGCTAAAAAGATTGAGAATCTTGGTGTCTCTTCAATGCTCATTGAAGCTGAAGATCTTTATGGACGTTTTTTTGCCAGTGACATTGTCAATGAGCAAACCGGTGAAGTTATATTTAAATGTAATGAGACCGTAACGCCTGATTCTCTACAGATGCTAATCGATTTAGGGATTAGTTCTTTTGCACTGCTTTATATCGATGGTGTAAATTTTAGTGAATCTTTCAGAAAGACTTTATTGTTAGATAAAATCAAAGACTGTGATGAATCCTTAATCGAAATTTATCGTAGGCTCAGGCCATCAAGCCCGCCCACTTTAGAGGTTGCAAGAACATTTTTCGATAATTTATTCTTTAATCCTACAAGTTATGATCTTTCTGAAGTTGGACGATATAAAATCAATACGAAATTGGGGGTAAGTACTCCTATTGAAGTTCGTACACTTACCAAAGAAGATATTGTTAAAAGTGTCAAACATTTGGTTAGGATAAAGGATGAGTTGAAAGACGGGGACGATATTGATCATCTCGGCAATCGTAGGGTTAGAACCGTAGGGGAACTTTGTGAAAACCAATTTCGTATGGGCCTTGTCCGTATGGAGCGGGCGATTAAAGAAAGAATGACCTTGCAAGAAATTGAAACTCTTATGCCTCACGACCTTGTTAACCCAAAACCGGTCACTTCTGCTATTAAAGAATTTTTCGGCACCAGTCAGTTGTCGCAATTTATGGATCAAACCAATCCTCTCTCAGAGGTGACGCATAAACGTCGTCTTTCTGCCTTGGGACCAGGCGGACTCTCACGTGAACGGGCTGGTTTTGAAGTGCGAGATGTACATCCTACCCATTATGGCAGAATTTGTCCTATTGAGACGCCTGAAGGGCCTAACATTGGTCTCATTGTTTCTCTTGCTACCTACGCGAAAGTCAATCCTTATGGATTCATTGAAACCCCTTACAGGTATGTAACAGAAAGGATTGTCTCAAAAGATTACAAATATTTATCCGCTTTGCAAGAGGAGGATCATGTCATAGCTCCTGCTCAAGTGCTGCTTGAAGACAATCGTATCATCGATGATAATCTTATTGTGCGACAAGAAAGTGAAGTGTCCAGGGTTTCTGCAGAGGATGTCACCATGATGGATGTTGCACCTAATCAGATGGTATCGGTTGCAGCTTCTTTGATCCCTTTTCTTGAGAATGATGATGCAAACCGTGCCTTAATGGGCTCCAATATGCAGCGTCAAGCCGTACCGCTTTTGAAGACTTTGTCACCATTAGTAGGGACCGGTGTGGAAAAATATGTTGCTCGAGACTCAGGTGCCTGTCTTTTGGCTGGCGGTGATGGTGTCGTTGAAGAAGCAGACGCGAATCGTATTGTTGTTCGTTATGACGAACCCGGAGTTGATGGCTTTGATACAGGCATTGGTGTCTATCATTTGTCAAAATATAAAAAATCCAACCAGAACACCTGTTTTAATCAGAAGGCATTAGTCCTTCCTGGAAAACGAGTTGTCAAAGGCGCCATACTCGCTGATGGGCCTTCAACGGAAGTAGGTGAGCTTGCTCTTGGAAAAAATGTCACCATAGCCTTTATGCCTTGGCGAGGATATAATTTTGAGGATTCAATTTTAATCAATGAACGTTTATTAAAAGAAGATACGTTTACCTCTGTCCACGTTGAAATTTTTGAGACCATGGCGCGCGACACGAAACTTGGGAAAGAAGAAATTACGCGCGATATTCCCAATGTGGGAGAAGAAGGGCTCCGGAATCTCGATGAATCCGGAATTGTTCGTGTAGGCGCCGAGGTTCGTGCAGGGGATATGTTGGTTGGTAAGGTCACTCCAAAAGGCGAAAGTATGCTGTCACCTGAGGAGAAATTGCTTCGAGCGATTTTTGGTGAAAAAGCTGGTGATGTCAAGGATTCGTCTTTACGGGTTCCTCCAGGTATTGAGGGCGTAGTTATTGACGCTAAAGTTTTCTCCAGAAAAGGTGTAGATAAGGACGAGCGCACCCTCATGATAGAGGAAATAGAAATTGAACGCCTCAATCGTGATATGGAAGATGAATTGAAAAGTCTTAAGAAGGGCGTACGGAAAGCTTTGGCGGTACTTTTCGAAGGTCGAACTACCAAAAGTGACGTCAAAGATAAGAAAGGAAAAGTTATCCTTAAACTTGGCAAACAGTTAACTCCAAAAATTATAGATCAGATCAACTTTTTAGATCTACGTGAATTGGATTTCGCAGAAAAAGCTAAATATTCCGATGAAATTGAAACTATTTTCCTTCAATACAACAGTCAATCGAGTATTGTACGTGGACGATATCAGGGTATTGTAGAACGGATGGAAAAAGGTGATGACCTTCCTCCGGGCGTAGTAAAAATGGTAAAAATTTATGTAGCGACCAAGCGCAAACTCTCGGTCGGCGACAAGATGGCTGGGCGACATGGCAATAAAGGTGTTGTTTCCCGTTTATTGCCTGAAGAAGATATGCCGTTTTTTGCTGATGGTACCACGGTTGACATCGTTCTTAACCCTCTCGGTGTTCCTTCGCGCATGAATGTGGGACAGGTGCTTGAATGTCATCTCGGTTTTGCCGCAAAAAAGCTTGGGCAGCAGGTTGCTCTTCTTGCCAAAAATAATGAAATTGAGCGACTGAAACAACGATTGCAGAAAATTTATTCGAAAGGTGAGTATCAACGATTGACTGAAAACCTTAATGACGAAGAACTTGTGGACATGATGCGCAAATATGGGCATGGAATACACGTAGCCACGCCGGTATTTGATGGAGCTTCCGAATCTGAAATTCGTCAATTGCTTGTCGAAGCCGGCATTGATGAAGTAGGTCAATCGACCCTTTATGATGGGTTGACCGGTGAGCCATTTGACAATCAAATTACGGTTGGCGTTATGTACATGCTCAAGCTGCACCATCTTGTCGATAACAAAATTCATGCTCGTTCAACCGGACCATATTCTTTAGTGACTCAACAACCATTAGGCGGCAAGGCCCAATTCGGTGGACAACGATTGGGTGAAATGGAAGTTTGGGCTATGGAAGCTTACGGTGCTGCTTATACTCTAAAAGAATTTTTAACTGTTAAATCGGATGATGTTGAAGGGCGTACGACAATGTATGAAAAAATTGTCAAAGGCAATAATTTCCTGGAGACAGGGTTACCGGAATCCTTCCATGTTCTTGTCAAAGAGTTAAAAGGACTATGCTTGGATATTGAGTTGCAAGAGTAAATCCTGAAATATACTTTTTGGAAATAATTACTTGCGAAACCGTTGTCTCGACCGTTTTAACAGATTGATTTGAAATAGAATAGGTGATCTCGTGGAAGAACTATTTAGTTTCTTTGCAAAGCCCAAAGGCCCCCTCAGTTTTAATAAGGTGAAGATCTCCCTCGCTTCACCTGAGAAAATCAGGGAATGGTCACATGGCGAAGTTAAAAAACCTGAAACAATTAATTACAGGACTTTTAAACCTGAACGCGATGGTCTGTTTTGTGCCAAGATATTTGGGCCTGTAAAGGATTACGAATGCAATTGCGGAAAATACAAGCGGATGAAACACCGCGGAGTTGTCTGTGAAAAGTGTGGTGTCGAGGTTATTCAGTCAAAAGTTCGTCGTGAAAGATTGGGGCATATTGAACTCGCCGCTCCGGTAGCTCATATATGGTTTCTCAAAAGTCTACCATCCAAAATTGGGGCTATACTCGATATGACCCTGAAACAATTGGAACGTATACTTTATTTTGAATCGTATGCAGTGGTGGCTTCCGCTATCGAAGAATTACCTGTTGGATCACTTCTTAATGAAGACCAATATAGAACAGCTTTGGAAGAGCACTCCGGAAAATTTCGTGTAGGAATTGGAGCAGAAGCTATTCGTGAAATGTTGATGGGTTTGGAGTTAAAGGAACTCTCCCGTACTCTTCGTAAGGAAATGAAAGAAACCGGGTCCGTCACCAAGCGTACCAAATACGGAAAACGATTGAATGTTGTCGAGGCTTTTCGGGACTCCGGAAACCGTCCGGAGTGGATGATTCTTGAAGTCATTCCAGTTCTCCCTCCCGATTTGCGACCATTGGTACCCTTGGAAGGTGGTCGTTTCGCCACGTCAGACTTAAATGATCTTTACCGACGAGTAATTAATCGGAATAATCGGCTGAAACGTTTGTTGGAACTCGACGCACCCGATATCATTATTCGTAACGAAAAACGTATGTTGCAGGAAGCGGTAGATGTCTTGTTTGACAACGGACGCCGCGGACGCACGATTACCGGTCCTAATAAAAGGCCCCTCAAATCTCTTTCCGATATGCTTAAAGGCAAACAGGGCCGATTCCGGCAGAATTTGCTTGGTAAGCGTGTAGATTATTCAGGACGTTCTGTAATTGTGGTTGGACCGCATCTGCGTTTGCATCAATGCGGCTTACCTAAGAAAATGGCTCTGGAGCTTTTTAAGCCATTTATTTACAATAAACTTGAACGGAAAGGATATGTCACCACCATTAAAAGCGCTCGCAAAATGGTCGAAAAAGGGACCAAAGAGGTCTGGGATGTTCTCGATGAAATAGTTCAAGAATATCCTGTCATTTTAAATCGTGCACCAACCCTGCATCGATTAGGGATGCAAGCCTTTGAAGTTGTATTAATTGAAGGAAAAGCGATCCAGTTGCATCCTTTGGTGTGCGCCGCCTTTAATGCAGACTTTGATGGCGATCAGATGGCTGTGCATGTGCCTTTATCGGTTGAAGCCCAGGTTGAAGCCAGGGTATTAATGATGTCGACCAACAATATTCTTTCACCGGCAAACGGCGGCCCCATCATTATTCCTAGCCAAGATATTGTTCTTGGCCTCTATTACATGACCCGAGAACGCTACGGTGTCATTGGTGAAGGGGCTGTTTTTGGTTCTGCTTGCGAGGCAAGAATTGCCTATGATCATGGTTCCGCACATATGCAAGCCAGGATAAAGATTCGGATTAACGGAGTGTTGGTAGACACCACTATTGGCCGAATGCTTGTAGGTGAACTGCTTCCTCCTATGATCCCGTATTCTCTTGTTAATAAAGAATTATCCAAAAAGGAATTGGCTTTTCTGATTGATTACACCTATCGTCATGGCGGAACGAAAGAAACCGTCATTTTGGCAGATAGGCTGAAAGATCTTGGCTATGAATACGCTACACGTGCCGGCATTTCTATCTGTATCAATGATATGAAAATTCCCGTCAGAAAAGAGGAATTTGTTGAGGATGCTGAAAAAGAAGCGGCGGATGTAGATCAACAGTACTCGGACGGTTTGATTACAGATGGTGAAAAGTATAATAAGATCATCGATATTTGGTCGAAAGCCACTGATAAAATCACCAAAGAAATGATGGATGAAATGGCTGTTCAATTTATGCCCGATTCATCCGGTAAAATTCAAGAAATAAAAAGTTTTAATTCTGTCTATATTATGGCTGATTCGGGTGCTCGTGGTTCCAAGGATCAGATCAGGCAGCTTGCCGGTATGCGTGGTCTTATGGCCAAACCTTCAGGTGAAATTATTGAAACCCCGATTAAGGCTAATTTCCGAGAGGGGTTGAGTGTACTCGAATATTTTATTTCGACCCACGGAGCCCGGAAAGGTTTGGCAGATACTGCCTTAAAAACCGCTAACTCAGGATATTTAACCAGACGCCTTGTTGATGTTGCCCAAGACTCTACCATTGTTATGAAAGATTGCGGGACAATGCGTGGCACACTGGCTGAACCTTTGATTGAAGGCGGTGAAGTCATCGTACGCATTGGAGAACGCATTCTTGGACGTGTAGCGTTGGAGGATGTCGTCGACCCGCATACCGGTGAAACTTTAGTCGCAATGGATGAGGAAATCACCGAAGATAAGGTTGAAGCTATTGAAGCTGCTGGCATCGACCGTGTGCACATTCGATCAGTATTGACATGTGAAGCCAAACGCGGAGTGTGTGCAATGTGTTATGGGCGTGACCTTGGTCGGGGTCATATGGTCAATATCGGTGAGGCTGTCGGCATAATAGCGGCCCAGTCCATTGGTGAACCCGGCACTCAGTTGACCATGCGGACCTTTCATATCGGTGGCACAGCTCGCGGCGCAGTTGAACAGGCCGAAGTACGATCGCAAAGGGGCGGGCAGATACGTTACAAGAATCTTCATTCGGTAAAAAACAATGAAAATTTCGAAGTTGTCATGAACCGTAATGCCGAAATTACTGTTTTAGACGACTTGGGTGTTGACAGAGAACGCTTTCCTGTTCCTTATGGTGCAACTTTGCGGATCACCGATGGTCTTATCGTTGAGCCCGGTACCGTGATCGCCGACTGGGATGCTTTTTCCATACCTATTGTTGCTGAAGCTGGGGGGAAAATTAAATATGGCGACGTTATAGAAGGTGACTCAATGCAGGAACGAGTTGACCAGATTACGGGAAAAGCGAGTAAAGTTATTACCCCTATAAGTTCCGGAAAACAGATGAATCCACGAATTTCCATAAAAGATGACCGTGGTAGGACCTTGAAATTACCGGAAGGAGACTTGGCTGCCCGATATCCATTACCAGTTGGTTCAATTATTACTGTCAATGAACAGGATATCATCACCCCCGGAACCGTAATTGCTAAAATTCCAAGAGAAACTACTAAAACAAAGGATATCACCGGTGGTTTGCCTCGGGTTGCAGAATTATTTGAGGTTCGAAAACCAAAGGAACAAGCAATTATATCTGAAATTGACGGCCGAGTAAGCTTTGGTAAAGACCTTAAAGGAAAGCGGAGAGTTGTTGTTACTCCAGAAATTGGAGAATCAAAAGAATATCTGATTGCCAAATCCAAACATATCACCGTGCATGAGAATGACCGGGTTGAAGCTGGTGATCCTTTAATGGAAGGTATCAGGCTTCCTAATGATATTCTTAAGGTTAAAGGCGCTGAGGCTCTTGCTCGTTTTCTTGTGAATGAAATTCAAGAAGTATATCGATTGCAAGGTGTCAAAATTAACGACAAGCATATTGAAACCATTGTCCGCCAAATGTTGAAACGGATACGCATAACAGATGCCGGTGACTCCCGGTTCATGCTCGATCAGCAGGTCGAATGGTGGAAATTTCAGGAAGAGAATGAGCAGTTGTTACGAGAAAATCTGCAACCTGCGGCTGCTGAGCCTTTGCTTCTTGGCGTCACCAAAGCATCACTTTCGACGGATTCCTTTATTTCCGCCGCCTCTTTTCAAGAAACAACAAAGGTTTTGACTAATGCCGCGATGGCGGGAAAAATCGATGATTTATCCGGTCTTAAGGAGAATGTCATTATGGGACGACTTATTTCTGCCGGTACAGGTTTGAAAATGTATCGGCTCAAAAAGGACAACTAATCAAAATAAAACTTGACTTTTGTTTGTATTTAGACTAAAAAATAAACTTTTATGCTTTCCCTCTTTCGCTAGAGGGGCTGACTGCATTTTTAAAGGAGTTACCTGCATGCCCACGATTAATCAACTTGTCAGGAATGGACGTAAAAAGATGACCAAACGGTCCAATACGCCCGCTTTGCAGAATTGTCCTCAAAAGCGAGGTGTGTGTGTGCGTGTCTATACGACCACTCCGAAGAAACCTAACTCTGCGTTACGTAAGGTTGCTAGGGTGCGATTGACAAATGGAATTGAGGTTACGTCTTATATTCCCGGTATTGGTCATAATCTACAGGAGCATTCGGTGGTGCTGATTCGAGGGGGTCGTGTAAAGGATCTTCCCGGTGTGCGCTATCATATAATCAGGGGGACTTTGGACACGCTCGGGGTTAATGATCGTCGTCAGGGTCGTTCGAAATATGGCGCTAAGCGTCCTAAATAAATTTTTATCCATGACCTGGAAAGAGTTATAGTATGCCAAGGAAAAAATTATTAGATAAGCGACCAGTGGCCCCGGACCCAAAGTTTAATTCGGCTCTGGTGGCCAAGTTTACAAACGGGTTGATGTCGGATGGAAAAAAAACCGTTGCTCGTCGCCTTTTTTATGAGGCAATGGAAATAATCGATGAAAAGATCGCAGATCAGGAACCGTTAATCGTTTTTGAAGGCGCCATGGAAAATGTTCGACCTCGGGTCGAAGTGAAAAGCCGTCGAGTGGGTGGTGCGACCTATCAGGTGCCGGTAGAAGTGAGGCCGGAGCGAAGGAATGCATTAGCGATAAGATGGATAATCGGTTTTTCAAAAGGTCGCTCGGGGCAAGCTATGTCCGAAAAACTGGCTGCTGAATTGCTTGATGCGTATAATAATCGTGGTGCTTCAGTAAAAAAGAAAGATGACACTCATAAAATGGCCGAAGCTAATAAGGCTTTTGCTCATTATCGCTGGTGAAATTTAATTTTCTATAAAGCTGTAAAGCGATTGACAGTAGGTTGCTTTATAATATATAAACTAAACTTTTCTTGAGCAGGAGCTTGGGGAGGGTGCCAAGGGTTACAGGTAGATTCAGTGGCAAGGGTAGAACCATTATCCAATGTGCGCAATATAGGCATAATGGCTCATATCGATGCGGGAAAAACAACGACTACCGAACGTATACTCTACTACACCGGGCGTTCTCATAAGCTCGGTGAGGTTCATGACGGCACTGCTGTTATGGACTGGATGGAACAAGAGCAAGAACGCGGAATAACGATAACATCTGCTGCAACCACCTATTCTTGGAAGGGTAGTCAGGTGAATATCATAGATACTCCCGGACATGTTGATTTCACTGTTGAAGTTGAAAGGTGTCTAAGGGTACTTGATGGTGTTGTAGCGGTGTTTTGTGCTGTGGGCGGGGTTGAACCTCAGTCGGAAACGGTATGGCGCCAGGCGGACCACTATAAGATTCCGCGAATTGCTTTTGTGAATAAAATGGATCGAGTCGGGGCATCTTTCACAAGATGTCTTGAAGAGATCGAAAATCGATTGGGAGCATCTCCGGTAGCTATTACACTCCCCGTCGGTTGTGAGGATCAGTTTGAAGGTGTAATCGATCTGATCAATCAAAAACAGCTCAGGTTTGATGAAAGCTCACATGGGCAAGTAGTCATCGAAGAGCCTATACCGGATACCCTTTTAGGAGAATCATCGGCCGCCAGGTTGACACTCCTCGAGAAGTTGGCCGACTTCGATGAGGATGTCATGAATAAATATTTAAATGATCAAGAGATTGCTCCCGGTGAAATTCGAAAAGCGTTACGGAAAGCAACGCTATCGTTGGAACTCGTTCCAGTACTTTGTGGTTCGGCATTTAAAAATAAAGGTGTACAACCTTTATTAGATGCAATCACTTGGTATCTCCCTTCACCCGTTGATGTTCCGCCAGTTGAGGGAACGGATAAGGACGGTGCGCCGCTTATCCGAAAGCCAGAGAGGAGCGAAAAGTTTTGTGGATTAATCTTTAAATTACAAAATGACCCGTATGTCGGAAACTTAGCTTTTGTGCGAGTATATTCCGGAGAACTAAAAGCGGGCGATAAAGTATTTAATCCATGTAAAAAGAAAACAGAAAAAGTCTCGAAACTCTTAAAGCTTCATGCGAATAAGCGTGAAGAAGTATCCATTATCGGTGCGGGTGATATTGGAGCTATTTCCGGGCTCAAATTTTCAAGAACCGGAGATACTCTCTGTGAAAATGGCGATTATATCGTTTTGGAAAACATTACGTTTCCTGAACCGGTTATCGGTATCGCAATAGAACCTAAAACCAAGGCTGACGAAAATCATCTTTCTGAAAGTCTTGAAAAAATCGTACGAGAAGATCCAAGTTTTCGAGTTTCCGTAAGCGAAGATACTGGGCAAACAATAATTTCCGGTATGGGCGAACTGCATCTGGAAATTATCACCGATAGATTAATCCGGGAATTTAAAGTTGCCGCAACTGTCGGGAAACCGCAGGTATCTTACCGGGAAACCTTGTTAAAGAAAGGAAAAGCTGAAGCAAGATTCGAAACGCAAGGGAGCGGTAAAGACCAATACGGTCATGTTGAAATAGAACTTGTTCCAGGGGTCAAGGGGAGCGGAAATCATTTCGAATGTTTTGTTGATGATACCCTGATACCAAGACAGTATATCGATTCTATTGAAAAAGGTGTTCTTAACAGTTTGGACTCTGGTCCTTTGGTTGGTTTCCCCGTACTTGATGTTGTGGCAAAATTAATTGGTGGCTCGTACGACGAAGATAAATCGACAGAAATGGCTTTTGGCGTAGCCGCCACAATGGCCTGTAGGAAAGCAGCCATGCAAGGTGATCCGGTGTTGATGGAGCCTCTCATGGATTTGAAAATTATTACTCCTGAAGAATATCTCGGGGATGTAATAAACGATTTAAATAAAAAATCCGCCCAGATTAATGGAGTTGAAGCTGAAAGAAATTTACAGGTCATCCGGGCGAAGGCACCGCTTGCAGAATTGTTTGGTTATTCAACAGAATTACGGTCTGCCACCCAAGGTCGTGCAATATTTAGTATGAAATTTTGTGAATTTGCAATGGTTCCTCTTAAAAGAGCGGAAACCATAATACATAAGATAAAGGGCGTATAACCCCTTATACCCCGATTAAGGAACAACACGATGGCGAAAGAAAAATTTGCGCGGACAAAGCCGCATGTCAATGTAGGAACGATAGGTCACATTGATCATGGTAAGACCACCTTGACGGCAGCGATAACACGCGTTTTGTCGACAAAGGGTATGGCAAAATTCACTGACTTTAGTGAAATTGATAAAGCGCCTGAGGAAAAAGAGCGCGGCATCACGATTGCGACTGCCCATGTCGAGTATGAGACCGCGAAGCGTCATTATGCTCATGTGGACTGTCCTGGCCATGCTGATTATATCAAAAATATGATCACCGGTGCTGCTCAGATGGATGGTGCAATATTGGTAGTCGGTGCCGATGATGGTCCCATGCCCCAGACTCGAGAGCACATTTTGTTGGCTCGTCAGGTCGGCGTACCTGCCATGGTCGTGTTCTTGAATAAATGCGACATGGTTGACGATCCCGAATTAATCGAACTGGTGGAGATGGAGCTTCGGGAGTTGCTCGATAAATATGATTTCCCCGGAGATGACATTCCTATTATTCAGGGTTCGGCATTAAATGCGCTTGAAAATCCTGAAGATGAGGAAAAGGCTAAGTGCATTTGGGATTTGATGGAAGCGGTTGATAATTATATCCCGCAACCTGAACGGGCAATAGATAAACCTTTCTTGATGCCGGTCGAAGATGTTTTTTCCATATCGGGTCGTGGAACCGTGGCCACTGGACGTGTGGAACGTGGCGTCGTACATGTGGGTGATGAGCTGGAAATAGTAGGTATTCGTACCACAGCTAAAACCACCTGTACCGGAGTTGAGATGTTTCGAAAGTTGCTGGATGAAGGGCAGGCCGGCGACAATATCGGAGCGTTGCTTCGCGGTGTCAAACGCGAAGACGTCGTACGCGGTCAGGTCTTGGCGAAACCGGGATCCATTAAACCCCACAAAAAATTTAAAGCTGAAGCCTACATATTAACCAAAGACGAAGGTGGACGACATACGCCCTTTTTCAATGGATACCGGCCTCAGTTTTATTTTCGAACAACGGACGTAACCGGAGTATGTACGCTGGAAGAAGGCGTTGAGATGGTTATGCCGGGAGACAATATCCATATTGTTGGAGAATTAATTACACCTATTGCAATGGAAGCGGGACTTCGCTTTGCAATTCGCGAGGGTGGCCGAACGGTCGGCGCAGGTGTGGTCAGCGAAATAATCGAATAAGAGGTGAAATATGATTCCGACAGACAAAATCCGGATCAGGCTTAAGGGATACGACCACAAGCTGCTTGATCTTTCTACTCGCGAGATTGTCGATACCGCTAGGCGAACCGGAGCCACAGTAGTGGGACCTATACCATTACCGACAAGTATTAATAAATATACGGTCTTGCGTTCACCTCACGTCGATAAGAAATCACGCGAACAATTTGAAATGCGAACCCATCGTCGATTACTCGATATACTTGAACCAACCCAGCAAACAATAGATTCATTAATGAAGCTAGAGCTCTCTGCAGGAGTTGATGTAGAAATTAAACTTCCCTGATCTTTTTGGAATATAGTTTAGAACTGGTCTAAGAGAATTTATAATCGCTTAAACTGAAAGAGAATTGAATTCAGGTAGACAGATGCCGAATACGAATGGAATATTAGGACGGAAAATTGGTATGACTCGGGTATATGATGAAAATGGCCGAGTAATACCCGTAACCGTCATAGAGGCTGGACCTTGTACGATTCTTCAGAAGAAAACTGTTGGTAAGGAAGGGTATAATGCGATCCAAATCGGTTTTCTCGAGAAAAAAGAGTCAAGATTAAATAAGCCCGAAATCGGACATTATAAACGCTCTGGAGGCGTAGGCTTTTATCATGTCAGGGAATTTAGAGTTATTGATCCAGAATCTTATGAAGTCGGCCAACAGATCACTTTGGCAGAAATCCTAACAATCGGAGATTTGATTGATATATCTGGGAAAACCAAAGGAAGAGGATTTCAAGGTGTAATTAAACGCCATGGTTTTTCTGGTGGTGGCGCCGGGCATGGCTCTAACTTCCATAGAGCACCGGGATCAATTGGATGTAGTGCTTGGCCTTCGCGAGTATTGAAAGGGAAAAAAATGCCTGGTCGAATGGGCTATGAATCCATGACGCAGAAAAATTTGAAAGTCATAGATATTCGAACCGAAGAGAATGTTTTGCTCGTTCGTGGAACTGTTCCAGGAGCTAAGAATGGATTGCTCAATATTTACACAAAAGCGTAGTAGCCAGGACTGCTTTTAAGGAGATTCTCATGGCAGTTTGTGATGTTTTAAATACTTTAGCTGAAAAAGTTGGCGAAATCGATCTGAACGATAACCTGTTCAATGTCGAAATCAAAACAGGAATTTTGCACGAAGTTATCTGCATGCAGAGGGCTAACCGTCGCAGTGGAAATGCATGCACCAAAACACGAGGCGATGTTAGCGGTGGAGGAGCAAAACCTTGGCGCCAAAAGGGGACGGGCCGGGCACGCGCCGGAAGTAGGACCTCTCCAATTTGGCGAGGGGGTGGTGTAACATTTGGGCCTAAGCCTAGGGATTATAGTTATTCCCTACCCAAAAAAGTAAAAAAGCTAGCCTTGAAAATGGCGCTAAGTGCACGCAATCAAGAGGGTAATCTTGTAATTGTCAATAATTTAGATCTACCAGAAATTAAAACTAAGAATTTTGTTGCGGTTATGGGTAATTTTCAATTTGATAATTGTTTACTTATCACCGATAGTATCGATGACAAAATTAGTTTATCTGCCCGAAATGCCGTTGGATTTAAAGTGCTTCCAGTCGCTGGGTTGAATGTGTACGACATCTTGAAATATTCAAAATTGATGCTGCTTCAATCAAGCCTTGCCAAAATAGAAGAGAGGTTGATGGTATGAAAGCATTATTTAATGTTGTCAAAAGGCCTTGTTTAACTGAAAAAGGGAATTTTCTGCAAGAGACTCAGAACAAAGTAGTCTTTAAAGTCGATCCCAAGGCAAATAAGATTGAAATTAAAGAAGCCGTAGAAAAGTTATTCAATGTTACAGTTTCTAAGGTAGCAACCAGCAATATGAACGGAAAACAGAAACGAGTAGGCGCTCGCTCTATAGGAAAAACGAGTAACTGGAAAAAAGCATATATTACTCTTTCTGAAGGGAAAATTAATTTCCTAGAAGAGCTTTAATCCTATTAATATTTGTTTGAGAATAGCAGAGACTAGATTACAGGAAATTCAATGTCTATAAAAATCCATAAACCGACATCACCAGGAAAACGACATCACGTATCTGTCCATCAGGAGCTCCTATCTGATAAAGAACCTGAAAAAAGTCTTCTCAGCTCTTTACATAACACCGGTGGACGCAATGCCTATGGTAGAATTACAACGAGGCATAAAGGCGGAGGTCATAAAAGACAATATCGGATAGTAGACTGGAAACGAAATAAGGCTGAAATACCTGCAAAAGTTGCAGCTATTGAATATGATCCAAATAGATCAGCTAATCTTGCATTACTTGTCTATGCTGATGGTGAGAAGACCTATATACTTGCTCCCAATGGAATTTCAATAGGTGACATCGTCGTTTCTGGAGCCGGAGCAGATATTAAATTGGGTAACTGTTTACCAATGTTTAATATACCTCTTGGTACCGTGATCCATAATATTGAAATGAAAATAGGAAAAGGGGCCCAAATGGTTCGTTCTGCCGGTGCTGCTGCGCAGCTCATGGCAAAAGATGGTAATCAAGTTCTTGTAAAATTACCTTCCGGAGAAGTTCGTAAATTTAATAAAGATTGTCGAGCCTGTATCGGACAAGTGGGAAATGCAGAACATGGAAGTCAAAAACTAGGGAAAGCAGGCCGTGCAAGGTGGAAAGGTATTCGCCCCTCAGTCCGTGGTGTAGCAATGAATCCTGTTGATCATCCTATGGGCGGTGGCGAGGGAAAGAGTTCTGGAGGTCGACACCCTTGTTCTCCTTGGGGTATCCCCTCAAAGGGATTTAAAACCAGAAGACCGAAAGTTTCGGATCGTGACATTGTAAAAAAACGGAATTAACTAGGGAGAAGTAAATCATGGCTCGATCCATAAAAAAAGGTCCTTTTGTTGATAGTCATCTGATAAAGAAAGTAGAACTTGCGCAAGAAACCGGTTCCAGAAAGGTGATAAAAACTTGGTCACGCCGTTCTGATATATTACCAGAAATGGTCGGGCTTACATTTGCCGTTCATAATGGAAATAAATTCATTCCAGTATATGTCACAGAAAATATGGTCGGACATAAACTGGGTGAATTTTCCCCAACCAGAACTTATTATGGACATACCTCAGATAAAAAAGGCCGGTAAGTCTATTATAGACTTTTGCAGCTAGTTTTTACACCCCCTAGGAGTGAAACGATGGAAACAAAAGCCGTCGCAAAATATATTCGTATTTCGCCACAAAAAGCTCGTTTGGTAGCTGATATAATTCGGGGAATGAATGCCGAGAAAGCAGTTACAACATTACGTTTTATGCCCAAAAAAGCTGCGCGTATAATTCGGAAAGTATTAGAGTCAGCCGTAGCTAATGCTGATCAAGTAGAAGCCATAGACGTGGATACCTTGTACGTTAAAGAAATTTTCATTGATGGCGGACCAATGCTTAAACGCTTTAGTCCTCGAGCAATGGGGAGAGCAACTCGAATTCTTAAACGAACAAGCCATATAACAGTTGTTGTCGATGAAGCCTGAAAAGGGCTCCGGCAAAATTTAAGAGATTAACTGTAGAGGGAACGGAGGAATATCTTGGGACAAAAAGTCAATCCCATTGGACTGCGTCTGAACATTACGCGATCTTGGGAATCTATCTGGTATGCTGACAAAGATTATGCCAACAATCTCTATCAGGACCAACTCATCCGAAAATATCTCAAGCAGCGTCTTTACCATGCAGGTATTTCAAGGATAGTTATTGAACGGACTGGTGAAAAAATTAAGGTAAAACTTTATACCGCCCGCCCAGGTATTGTCATCGGTAAAAAGGGTACTGAAATTGAGGGGCTCAAAAAAGACCTTGAACAAAAATTTAAAAGAACCTGTTTTATTGATATCCAAGAAATTCGTCGACCAGAGGCTGATGCGCAACTCGTTGCTGAGAATATAGCGACCCAGCTTGAGCGAAGAATCGCTTTTCGTCGCGCAATGAAAAAATCAATAAATTCTGCTCTTCGTTTCGGGGTACAAGGCATTAAAGTATCCTGCTCAGGTCGTCTGGGGGGCGCTGAAATGTCTCGTACCGAGTGGTTTAAAGAAGGTAGAGTTCCTTTACATACCCTGCGCGCAGATATTGATTATGGGACAGCAGAAGCAAAGACAACATATGGAATTATTGGAGTAAAGGTCTGGATTTTTAAAGGTGAAATACTTGCAGCTACAGAAAACACAGTAGATCAAGTACAACAAAATAATTAATCACTTATTTAAATCTTAATATATTTACCCTCCAATAGGAGAAAATAATAATGCTAAGTCCACGTAAAGTTAAACACCGAAAACAACATAAAGGACGGATGCGTGGTGAGGCACAACGTGGATCCGATATATCTTTTGGAGACTACGGCCTCAAGGCTTTAGGATGCGGTCGGATGACTGCACAACAAATCGAAGCTGCGCGTATAGCTATTAATAGAAAAGTTAAACGTGGTGGAAAATTATGGATTAGAATTTTCCCCGATAAACCGATTACAAAAAAACCTGCAGAGACTCGAATGGGAAAGGGTAAAGGTGCACCGGATCACTGGGTCGCCACCATCAGACCAGGAAGAGTCCTCTATGAATTAAAAGGTGTACCTGAAGAATTAGCTCTTCAGGCATTACGTTTAGCAAGCTTTAAATTGCCATTCCCTACTACTGTTGTTAGTAAGAGTAAAACGATATGAAAGCGAAAGAATTAAGAAATTTAAATGCGGAAGAATTGCTGAAAAAGGATAAAGATGTACGTGAAGACCTTTTTAGGCTCCGTTTTAAACACGGAATCCGTCGCATTGAAAATCCTGCGAAATTAGCCCAATTGAAAAAAGACATCGCGAGAATTCAGACCATACTTACTGAAAAAAACGAAAGTTAATTTACTGGGTCGATTATTAATTTGTCCTTGGAAGAAACTATGAGTACTCATGTTAGAAAGACGCGGCAAGGTTCTGTTGTCAGCAATAAGATGGATAAGAGCGTTGTTGTCATGGTTGAACGTAAAATTCCGCATAAGCTTTACGGTAAATATATTAGTCAACAAGTAAAGTATATGGCCCATGACGCTGCAAATCAGTGTCAAATCGGTGATTTGGTTTTAATTGAAGAATGTCGACCCTTGTCAAAAAGAAAAAGATGGCTTGTTCGAAATGTCATTGAGCGTGTCGCTTAATAGCAACGTTAGACCAAGTATCACAAAGTTGAAGACGCGAAACGAGAAGATAATCGGGTGAGATTATGATCCAAACTGAAAGCATGTTGAATGTCGCCGATAATTCCGGTGCAAAAAAAGTACTCTGTATCAGAGTTTTAGGTGGCACCCGAAAGCGTTATGCCACCATCGGTGATATCATAGTCGTCACAGTTAAAGAAGCAATCCCCCATGCTAAAGTAAAAAAGGGCGATGTTTTGAATGCGGTTGTTGTGAGGACGGCTAAAGCGATCCGGAGACCCGAAGATACCACTGTTAAATTTGATGAAAATGCCGCTGTATTACTTTCAACTAATGGTGAACCCATAGGCACTCGAATCTTTGGTCCCATAGCGCGAGAACTCAGGTCACTTGGATTTATGAAAATTATATCTCTTGCTCCTGAAGTTTTATAACCCATTAGAGATTTATTTTTTAAGAGATCGAGGAAAAGATAATGCGTCAAGGTCACACTAATTTATTGGTTAATGATAAGGTTGAAGTAATTGCAGGAAAAGATAAAGGTCGAGTTGGAAAAATCCTTAAAATCGATAATAGTACCAACCGAGTGATAGTAGAACGAATTAATATGATAAAAAAACATCAGAAGGCTACTGACGCTACTCAATCAGGACAAATAATTGAGAGAGAAAGCGGAATACATATTTCTAATGTTAAACTTGTTTGTCCTGAATGTACTGAAACCGTTAGAACCGGAAGAAGCATTCTCGAAGACGGGAAAAAAATTCGAATCTGCAAAAGTTGTAAAGCAACAATCGAAAAATCAAAATAGTTGAATTTGGCTGCTTACGGGGTAAAAGATGGGCACATTGAAAGAACAATATGAATCAAAATTGAAATCTGAGCTTCAAAAAGAATTGGGTTTAACCAATGTTATGGAAATCCCTAGAATTGAAAAGATAGTTCTTAATATGGGCCTAGGTGAAGCCGTTCAAAACCCTAAAATAGTCGAAAAAGCCACCCAAGAACTTACTTTGATATCTGGGCAAAAAGCTGTGATAACTCGGGCAAAAAAATCTATAGCAACCTTTAAGTTACGTGAAGGGATGCCTATAGGAACGAGAGTCACACTTCGGAAAGATAAAATGTACGATTTTCTTTCTAAACTTATTAATATAGCTCTCCCCAGGGTACGCGATTTCCGCGGTGTATCAACAAAAGGATTTGACGGTAGAGGAAACTATTCGATGGGGATTAGTGAACACATCATTTTTCCTGAAATAGATTATGATCAAATAGATCAAATTCGTGGATTAAATGTGACTATAGTTACATCAGCTAAAACCGATGAGGCTGCACGAACTTTGCTCGACGCAATCGGCATCCCTTTTCGAAAATTATAATCTGTTCATTAAATCAACGTATTTTGTTTAATTGAATTCTCAGGAGGATTCTGTGGCAAAAAAATCTCTCATTGCCAAAGCAACGCGCAAGCAAAAATTTCCAGTACGATCATACAATCGTTGTCCATTGTGTGGTAGATCAAGAGCGTATTACAGAAAATTTGGTATGTGTAGACTCTGTTTTCGCAAACTCGCTTCAAAGGGCGAAATAACAGGAGTCACTAAATCAAGTTGGTAATTTATAGATTTAGTACACGCCGTTTTTATATAAATTATTATGTTTAATTTTGACTTTTTTCAAGAGGAACTAATCAATGTCCATGAGTGATCCGTTGGCAGATATGCTGACAAGAATCAGAAATGCAGCAAAATCGCGTTTTAGTTCGGTTGAAATGCCATTGTCAAAACTTAAGGTCAATGTAGCAAAAGTTTTAAAGAATGAGGGATATATTTCAGATTATCACATTGTAGAACAAGATCCTCAAGGCATTCTTAAAATTGACCTCAAGTACGGTTCAAATAATGAACAAGTCATTAGTGGAATACGAAGAGTCAGTAAACCTGGGCATCGACAATATAAGACTAATGATCGAATTCTTAAGGTAATGAGTGGTCTTGGGATAGCTATTTTATCAACGTCAAGGGGAGTTATTTCAGATAAAGAAGCCCGTCAGCAAAATATTGGCGGGGAACTCCTTTGTGAAATTTGGTAATATGAGCATGCATATTGTTTAAAGGAGAAACTAATGTCCAGAATAGGTAAACAGCCTATCCCCATTCCTAATGGAGTGAAGGTCGAAATTCAAGGAACTAATGTCAAGGTTCTAGGAAAAAAAGGGGTTTTAGAACGTAATATCCGTCCTGAAATTGAAATAACTGAAAAAGACAACACCATAATTTTCATTCCTAAAGGGAGCAGTAAACGCGTAATGGCCTTTTGGGGTATGACTAGATCTCTTATAAACAACATGATTATAGGTGTTGATCAGGGGTTTGAGAAAAAACTTGCTGTTGAGGGGGTAGGTTACCGATCTAACATTTCAGCTTCTACTTTAACCTTGAATGTTGGTTATTCTAATGCAGTTAATTTTGTACTCCCCGATGGAATTTCAGCAATTGTTGATAAGGATAATTCAATCACAATCCAGGGAATCGATAAAGAACTTGTTGGTTTAACAGCAGCAAAAATTCGTGAAATTCGAAAGCCAGAGCCCTATAAGGGTAAAGGCATTAGATATATTACCGAACATATCGTAAGAAAAGTCGGTAAAGCTGGCGGGAAAAAATAACCTCAATATATTGATTTAAGAGTTATATTATGGCTAAAACGAATCCAAAAGTTACTGCAAGAAATAAGCGGATACAAAGAATCCGAAAAAAGATTTTTGGCACAACAGACAGGCCGCGTATGAGTGTATACCGCAGTAATCGGCATATCTATGTCCAAATAATAGACGATATACAACATAAAACTCTTGTTTCTATGTCAACTGATGAAAAGAGTTTTGATCTTACAAGTTTGAAAGGTAAATGTGAGCAAGCAAAACAGATCGGAACAATCATAGCTGAAAGAGCAAAATCTGTCGGCATCGAGAAAATTGTTTTTGATCGAGGTGGTTATCTATATCACGGTCGTATTAAAGCACTTTCTGATGGAGCTCGCGAGGGCGGACTTCAATTTTAACTTATTAAATTACTGATTAAAGATAATCAACGGGGGTGTTTCTTGGCTGAATTTAAGAGAGCGAAAGAAGGGATTCAGGAAGAGCTCATCGAGAAGATAGTATTTATCAACCGTGTTGCAAAGGTTGTTAAAGGTGGAAGACGCTTTAGTTTTAGCGCTATAGTAGTAGTTGGCGATGGTAAAGGGAAAGTTGGCTATGGACTGGGAAAAGCTAATCAAGTACCTGAGGCTATAAGAAAAGGGATTGAGCAGGCACGAAAAGACATGCAGCATATTTCTTTAACCTCATATTCCATTCCTCATGACATCATTGGTAAGTTTAAGTCAGGGAGCGTGATGCTTAAACCCGCCTCTGATGGTACGGGCGTAATTGCGGGTGGTGCAGTTCGTGCAGTGCTTGAAGCTGCAGGTATACAGAATATTTTGACGAAATGTCTAGGTTCCAATAATCCACACAATTTGGTTAAGGCTACCCTTAACGGATTACGAAAACTAAGAACTGCAGAACAAATTGCTAAACTACGTAATTTAAAGGTAGAAGCGATGGTTGCCTAAACCTCATCGTTGTTAAAATTAGGTCATATAATATGAACGAACACATTACTTTTACTCAAATAAAAAGTGGCATTGGTAGTCCCGAATCTATTAGGGCAACTTTGCTTGGATTAGGCTTAACTAAGATGTATAAGACTGTTACCAGAAAAAATACCCCCGAGCTTCGAGGGATGTTACATAAGGTACAACATCTTATCAAAGTGGAGGAATAATCTGTGCTTAAGTTAAATAATATCGCTCCAAGCATTGGTGCTCGAAAACCCAAAAAAAGAGTTGGACGAGGACCGGGAAGCGGAAGTGGAAAAACAGCAGCTCGGGGCCATAAAGGAGCACGGGCAAGATCCGGTTATAGTGCAAAACCAGGATTTGAAGGCGGTCAGATGCCATTACATCGTCGACTTCCTAAAAGAGGATTTACAAATATTTTTAAGAAGATCTATTCTCTTGTTACTTTGGCTGATCTGGATACTTTCGAGGCGGGAAGTACCGTAGATAGTACTGCGTTAATAACTGCTGGTATAATAAAAAAAGGCCCGATTAAAATATTGGCTAATGGCGACCTTTCCAAAGCGATTAATGTAAGAGTGGACAAAATCAGTGAAGGCGCTAAAGAAATAATTATCTCGCGTGGTGGCACCATTGAGGGATAGTCGATGAGCGGATTAGCTAACGCGGCCAGTATACCAGAATTACGCAAGAGAGTGATTTTCACTCTCTTGATGCTTTTTATATATAGAATGGGCGTTCAGATACCAACCCCAGGAATCAACGGGGAAGCTCTGACCGCTTTTTTCGCACAATATGCTAGTACCTTATTTGGCATGTTCAATATGTTCTCTGGTGGAGCTCTAGAGAAATTTTCCATTTTCGCGTTAGGGATAATGCCTTATATCTCTGCGTCGATAATAATCCAACTATTAACAGTTGTTGTTCCTCAACTTGAATCTCTTTCGAAAGAAGGAGAGGCAGGTCGAAGAAAAATTACCCAATATACGCGCTACGGAACTGTTCTTCTTTCGATTATCCAGAGTTTTTTCATCGCAACTGGATTAGAAGGAATGAGCAGTTCAAATGGTGTAGCTATTGTTTTAGATCCGGGCATACAGTTCAAATTAATGACTGTTCTTACTTTGACATCAGGAACAGCATTTATTATGTGGCTCGGGGAACAAATGACTGAACGTGGAATAGGGAATGGTATTTCACTGATCATTTTTTCAGGAATAGTTGCGAGAATGCCTGCAGCTGTGGGAAATACGATACAACTTATTAAATCAGGTGAATTAGCTTTTATTTTCACTCCAATTATTATCCTTATGATGCTTTTTATCATTGGTTTAATAATATTTGTCGAAACCTCCCAACGTCGTATTCCCATTCAGTACGCTAAACGAGTCGTTGGCAGAAGGGTTTATGGCGGTCAATCCTCTCATTTACCATTAAAAATAAATATATCCGGTGTTATCCCTCCCATTTTTGCATCATCAATTATGATGTTTCCTGCTACCATCGGCTCATTTATAAAGATTGATTGGGTACAACAAGTTTCAGCCGCTTTTTCCCCTGGTACAATTTATTATTACTTAATGTATGTTGCGATGATAGTTTTCTTTTGTTTTTTTTACACAGCCGTAACATTTAAGCCAGATGATGTCGCAGAAAATTTGAAAAAAAATGGTGGATTTATTCCAGGCATACGGCCAGGCAGAAAAACAGCGGAATTTTTAGATAAAGTTCTAGTTCGATTAACTGTTGTAGGTGCCTTTTATTTAAGTGCAGTATGCGTAATGCCCACTATTTTTATAAGTAAATTAAATGTCCCTTTCTATTTTGGTGGTACAGCTTTACTTATTGTTGTCGGAGTAGCCATAGACACTATTTCTCAAATAGAATCACATCTTATTATGAGAAATTATGACGGTTTTATGAAAGCAGGTCGCATCCGGGGCCGACATTGAGGCTTTAGTGAATACTAACGATTCAACTATTATAGTTAAAACGCCTGAGGAAATTCATATAATGTATGAGGCAAACCAGATAGTATCTGGTGTGCTCTCAATGCTTAAAGAAAAGATTTGTTCTGGGATTTCAACATTAACTTTAGATAGTTTAGCAGAAGAATATTGTCGAGACCACCATGCTATACCTGCATTCAAAGGATATATGGGGTTCCCGGCCAGTCTTTGTGCTTCCGTGAATGAAGAGGTTGTACACGGAATACCTTCAAAAAAGAAAATATTGAAGGATGGCGATATAATCTCTCTTGATTTTGGAACTCTTTTTAAAGGTTTCTATGGAGATTCTGCTATAACTGTTCCTGTTGGTAAACAGAGCCAACGGGTAACAGAATTGATAAAGGTTACTGAAGATGCCTTGTTCAAAGGAATTCAAAAAGTAAAAATCGGTAATAGAATCTCTGATATTTCTTTAGCTGTTCAACAGCATGCAGAACAACATGGTTTTTCCGTGGTTCGAGAATTTGTCGGGCATGGCATTGGCTCTCGATTGCACGAACCCCCTGAAATCCCGAATTATGTCCAGGGGAAAGCTTCACCTAGGATTTTAGAAGGTATGGTCTTCGCCATTGAGCCAATGATAAATCTAGGGTCAGCAAAAGTTAAAATATTAAATGATCAATGGACAGTTATTACCGCTGACCGAAAATTTTCAGCGCACTTTGAACATACAGTTGCTGTTACAAAGAATGGTCCCATAATCCTGAGCAAAAAAAAATAAATAAGATGATAAACGCCTTCAAAGCGTTAATAACCAAAAAAATCTTATAAATTGGCAAGAAAAGGCTTGAAAAATATATCTAGGTTCGATATATAATGAAAATTTCTGCCCGGTCGATTTTGGGGGTGAAAAAGATATTATGGCGAAAGAAGATGCCATTGAAGTTGAAGGGACAATTGTTGAACCATTGCCGAATGCTATGTTTCAGGTTGAGCTCGACAATGGCCATAAGGTTTTGGCGCATATTTCTGGTAAAATGCGAATGCATTATATAAAAATTTTACCTGGTGATCGGGTTACCGTTGAATTGTCTCCTTATGATTTAACAAGGGGCAGAGTAACTTTCCGTGCAAAAGGCGGTAAAGGGAAAAGATAATTTTATAATTGTCAGGGGTATTATATGAAAGTACGTTCATCAGTAAAAAAAATTTGCAGTGAATGTAAAATATTAAAACGTAAAGGCGTTATTCGAGTTAGTTGTGTAAATAAAAAGCATAAGCAACGACAAGGATAAAACTATTTCTTTTTAAGCTTTTGCAAGATTCAGATTAAGGAGCACGAACTTGGCACGAATAGCTGGTGTGGATTTACCACGCAACAAACACATGGATCGAGCGCTGACATACATTTTTGGAATTGGTCTTACTTCCGCCCACAAAATTCTAGATAAGGCTGATCTTCCTTATCAGATGAATAGTGATGATTTGAGTAGCGACGATGTGAATCGCATTAGAACCATATTAGAAAATGAATACATGGTCGAAGGTGATCGAAGACGAGAAATTTCGATGGATATCAAGAGGCTTATGGATCTTGGTTGTTATCGTGGTCGACGTCATCGTCGAGGGCTTCCGTGTAATGGTCAGAGAACTAAAACAAATGCACGTACACGGAAGGGTCCACGGCGAGCAGCAGCTGTACGGAAAAAATAACTTGCAAGGTACTAATCTGTTACGGTGAATAACCAGGGGTAAATATGGCAAAAGCAGGCAAGACAAACGTAAAGATTAAAAGAAAAGATAAAAAAAATATTCCTGAAGGAATTGTATTTATCTATTCAACCTTTAATAATACGGTAGTCACTATTTCAGATAAGCAAGGGAACACCCTCTCATGGTCAAGTGCTGGGGTTCTTGGCTTTAAAGGATCCAGGAAATCTACACCATTTGCAGCTCAAAACGCTTTAAGTGATGCCGTTACCAAGGCAAAGGAACATGGATTGCGAAAAGTAGAAGTTCGAGTCAAAGGGCCTGGTCCTGGTAGAGAAGCAGCATTACGAGCTCTGACAACTGTGGATCTAGATGTCAGTCGTATAGTTGATGTTACTCCCCTTCCTCACAATGGATGCAAGCCACCAAAACGTAGAAGAGTATAGAGTCTAAATAGTAATAATTAGTTGTTCTGTCTTAGAATTAACCAGAACAATAATTGGAGGTATAAGTTGGCTAGATATACAGGAGCATCCTGCAGACTGTGCAGACGCGAGAACCTTAAAATGTTCCTTAAAGGAGATCGTTGCTATTCAGATAAATGCGCTTTCGAAAGACGTTCTTTTGCGCCTGGGCAACATGGACAAAATCGTTTTCGTAAAGTCTCCGATTATGCTGTACAGCTACGTGAAAAACAAAAAGTTAAACAAATGTACGGAATGCTTGAAGCTCAGTTCAGGCGTTATTTCGAAAAAGCGGAACGAGCTAAAGGCGTAACGGGTGAAAATCTTCTCATCATGCTCGAAAGACGATTTGATAACACCTTGTATCGGATAGGATTTGCAAGTTCGCGAGATCAAGCTCGTCAGATGGTAAGGCATAATCTTTTCAATATTAATGGTAAGAAGGTAAATATACCTTCGTACCAAGTTAAACTTGGCGATATCATTTCATTAAAAGAAAAAAATCATAAAAATGAAGTGATTATAGATAATCTTGAAGGAGCTGTACGTCGCGGACTACCCAGCTGGCTCGAGTTAGATCAGCCCAAATTTCAATGCATTGTCAAGGCGTTACCAAATCGAGATGGAATAACGATGCCAATTCAGGAACAGTTGATAGTTGAGCTGTACTCCAAGTAACTTCTATCGTTAGGTATTGCATGGCACAGGAAATTCGGGATGAAAATCCCTTTTATAAAAACTGGCATACACTCATTTCTCCGGAAAAGCTGGAAGTAAACGAAGGTACTTTAACCTCAAGGTATGGTAAATTTGTTTGTCAGCCATTAGAACGTGGGTTTGCCACCACAATCGGAAACTCGTTGCGGCGAATAATGCTGTCTTCGATTCGAGGCGCTGCAATCACCTCCGTTAAGTTGAGCAATGCATTACATGAATTCACTACTATTAATGGAATCCATGAAGATGTAGCCGAAATAATACTCAATTTAAAACAAGTACGACTTAAACTCAATGGTCCGGAATCGAGAACAGTTACTATAGAAAAATCTGGACCAGGAAAAGTTTTAGCCGGTGATATTAATTGTGGCACTTATGTAGAAGTGATGAACCCTGATCTTGTAATTTGTACAATTACTAGTGACATCACTTTTCATGCTGATCTTGAAGTCCCTTGGGGCAAAGGATATGTACCTGCTGAACAAAACAAAAAAGAAGGGCAACCTATAGGTGTAATACCAATAGACGCAGCTTTTTCTCCTATCATTCGTGTGCAATATTTTGTTAGCCAAGCTAGGGTAGGACAACAAACTGATTATGATCGACTTACAATAGAAATAGAAACTGATGGCAGCATAGAACCGCAGAATGCGTTGGCCTATGCTGCCAAAATTCTTAAAGAACAGATGACTATTTTTATAAATTTTAATGAGGAAATCGCTAAAGCTCCAGATAGTTCTGAAGGCGAC
Organism: uncultured Desulfobulbus sp.; assembly: GCA_963666685.2. GTDB lineage: Bacteria > Desulfobacterota > Desulfobulbia > Desulfobulbales > Desulfobulbaceae > Desulfobulbus. Next base: position 2,410,100 of record CAXXHZ010000003.1, on the reverse strand, counting down.
GAAGATGGTAAAGCCTACCCTCCTTTCCTTGATAAAAACGTCGAAGATCTAGAATTGTCTGTTCGTTCTGCTAACTGTTTGAAAAATGCCCAAATTCAATATATTGGTCAACTTGTCAATAAAACGGACGCTGAAATGCTAAAAACAAAGAATTTCGGGAGAAAATCTTTGAATGAGATTAAAGCCTTGTTATCTGAACATAATTTAACATTAGGCATGAAGTATGACGGCTGGGTCGCACCTGAAAAACGAGAAGAAAAATTTGAAGAATGATCCGATTTTTTGTTAGTTGGGATAATTTTTATAAAGACGAAAGGACAGGACCATGAGACACAGAAAGACTGGTCGGAGACTCGGCCGTACATCTTCTCATCGAGATGCAATGTTGAGGAATATGGTGACCTCGTTACTTGATCAAGAACGAATAGTCACGACAGTACCTAAGGCGAAAGAAGCTCGGATCGTTGCCGAACAAATGATTACTCTTGGCAAACGGGGTGATTTGAATGCTCGAAGGCAGGCTTTGGCATACATACGTTCCAAAGATATTGTAGCAAAGCTTTTCGATCAGTTAAGCAGTCAATATGCCGATAGACAGGGTGGATATACGCGGATTATCAGAACTGGTAACAGAGCTGGTGATGCTGCACCCATGGCAATAATTGAATTGGTTGAATATAAAGATATAATAAATGCAGATTCAGAAGTGCAAGAACAGTAATAAAATAAAACAATTTATTTGTCATAGCTGGTATGAACTTTCATACCAGCTATTTTTTTTGGTGAAATGATTATGAATGCAACTTTCGATGAATATTTGCCGCCAGGCCGGACAAGGATTGATCCACAAGGTTTTTGTTTTCATTGTCACCCAGGTGTCAGTTGTTTTCTTTCCTGCTGTCGGAATGTCGATTTATTACTCTTCCCCTATGACATTATCTTGCTGAAGCAGCATTTACAGCTTCATTCTTATGATTTTCTTCAAAAATACACTCAGATTAGTGAGGGCAGTCACCCTTACTTTCCTGGCCTTAAGTTAAAGTTAGCTGATGACGAAAAACACTCATGTCCTTTTTTAGGCGAGAACGGTTGCACCGTCTATAAATGCCGCCCATCAGCCTGTCGGACGTACCCCCTCGAAAGAGGTGTCGAATATAATAAGCAGAAAAAGCAGCTTAAAATTCATTATTTCATGACACATCATGAATATTGTAAAGGGCATGCCGAAGATCGCGTTTTCAGCCTTCGACAATGGGAGCGGGATCAGATGCTTTATGAACATAATTTATACAACGATTTGTGGGCTGAGCTTGATGCTTTTTTCTCAACAAACCCATGGGCGGGGGAAGGTAAGGCTGGGCCCTATCAGCAGCTTGCCTTTATGGTTTGTTATAATATTGATGCATTTCGATCGTATTTACAGGAGCATAAAATTTTGCAGAATTTTAAATTAAATAAAAATATGCGCCGGCAAATAGAGCACAGTGATGAACAGATACTCCGTTTTGGTTTTAATTGGTTGGAGTACATATTGGGCGGTCGAAAGAATCTTGTTCCTTGATAGTTATTTCAAATTTTTAAATACTCATCGCTACCTATTTCTCATCCTCTCGTCCTTGGGGGCGGATTCATCATGTGAGTATTCGGTAAACCCCTGAGGGGAAACTTGAAATTTTCGGTAGATGATGCTAATAAGTAATATTTATTTTTAAACGGATCGCCAGCGTATGTTTATGCAGGCATTCAAATTCACACATCCCATCAATGGCCACTTGGTGTCTTGCTGACGAAGCAGGATTGGCTTCCGGGATGGCGGAATAACCAAAAAAAAAGGAATTTTATATGGCAACTGTAACAATGCGTCAAATGCTTGAGGCCGGGCTTCATTTTGGACATCAAACAAGAAGATGGAATCCAAAAATGAAACCTTATATTTATGGGCCGCGGAATGGAATTTATATAGTTAATCTTGATGTCACCATGAAGTTGTTTAAAAAAGCCTATAACCACATGGTGGAAGCGGTAGGGAATGGCGGAAATGTATTGTTTGTCTGTACTAAGAGACAGGGACAAGCAATTATTAAAGAGGAAGCTGAGCGAAGCGGTATGTTTTTTATCAATCATCGCTGGTTAGGCGGAATGATGACCAATTTTCAGACCATCAAACATTCTGTGGACAGGCTGAAAAAAATTGAAAGCATGCAGGCTGACGGTTCGATTAATCGATTCCCCAAAAAAGAAATTTTACAGATGGAAAAAGAGAGGGTGAAGCTTGACCGAAACATCGGTGGCATCAAAAACATGCGTTCTCTTCCTGACCTGCTTTTTGTGGTGGATCCGAAAAAAGAAGATATTGCCATCGGAGAGGCCGTAAAGCTTGGTATTCCCGTCATTGCCCTAACCGACACCAATTGCAATCCGGATGGCATTGATTTTGTTATCCCTGGAAACGATGATGCTATTCGTGCCATTAAGCTCATTACCTCAACAATGGCAGAGGCAATACTTGAAGGGAAAGCCCGTCGAGGGGAAGAAGCCGAGCCTAATATTGATGAACTGGAAACAGCCATGACGCCGGAAGTGAACGAAGAACTCGCTGCGAAAATAGACGAAGAATAATCGTATATCGCCACATTATCAGTAATTTTACATGCCCTAGGCATGGCAAAAAAGGGGCTACGGCCCCTCTGTCATGTCTAGGGGAATATTTTTATAACATAGAGTGCTCTTTTTTTTGTCACAGAGGAGATTGTATCATGAATATTACAAGTCAGATGGTTAAAGAGCTTCGAGATAAAACCAATGCTGGAATGATGGATTGTAAGAAAGCATTAGGTGAAACCGATGGCGATTTAGAGAAAGCTGTAGATCTGTTACGGCAGAAAGGTTTGGCCGTGGCTGCAAAACGTGCAGGACGTGAAACCAAAGAAGGGGTCGTCGTCTCTTATATCCATGCCGGGGGAAAGCTTGGCGTCATGGTCGAGGTGGGATGTGAGACTGATTTCGTTGCCAAAACCGATGATTTTAAAGCCTTTGCTAAGGATATTGCTATGCATATAGCTGCGGTCAATCCTCTTGCATTGAGCCGTGACGAAGTCCCTTCCGAAGTGTTGCAACGTGAAAAAGATATTTATATTAATCAGGCACTGGAATCAGGGAAGCCGCCACAGATCGTTGAGAAAATGATTGGTGGAAAGGTTGAAAAATATCTTGCCGAAATTTGTTTGCTTGAACAAAAATACGTTAAGAATGACCAGTTGACGATACAGGATTTACTTAATGAATTGGTCGCAAAAATGGGCGAAAATATTTCGATTAAAAAGTTCGCTCGTTTTCAAATCGGCTAAATCCCCCTTTTGGTATCATCAGGTGATATGACAGGGAGCGTTTTTTTTCGTTTTCTTTCTTCGGTATAGGTATGATTCACAGAGTGGCTATTCAATGAAATTTAAGCGTGTGCTTTTGAAAATCAGCGGCGAAGCGTTAATGGGCGAGAGATCGTATGGCATAAGCACCGATGTCATACGCTTTTTGTCTCAAGAAATTCAAGCACTGCATGATTTGCATATTGAACTGGCGCTTGTCATCGGCGCAGGAAATATATTTCGAGGTGTCGCCGGAGCTGCGAGTGGCATGGATCGGAGTTCGGCAGATAATATGGGAATGCTGGGAACGGTGATGAACTCACTGGCTGTTCAAGATGGTCTTGAATCTCTTGGGATTTCAGCCAAAGTCATGTCGGCTATTACTATGTTAAACGTCTGTGAACCCTATGAGCGCTTGAAAGCCTTGGAGCATCTGGAACACAACAGGGTCGTGATTTTTGCCGCTGGAACCGGAAACCCCTATTTTACCACAGACACTGCGGCCGTCTTGCGCGCCTTGGAGATAAAGGCAAACGTAATTATGAAAGCTACCCGGGTGGATGGTGTTTATGATAAGGACCCGGAAAAAAATGAAAATGCGGTTCGTTTTCATACCCTAAACTACACAACAGTACTGCGTGATGATCTCCGAATTATGGATGCAGCGGGAATCTCGCTGGCCCGTGACAATAATCTGCCCATATTGGTTTTCGATATGACTCAACCTGGAAATATCATCAAGGCAGTTATGGGAGAGGATGTCGGCACATTGATTACGGTCTGAGAGAAAACACTTAGCAACATTTAGTGTTTTCCATTGTTATATTGTTAATAAACTCCTGGTAACAGGGGAATGTCCCTCGGTGGTACTATGACAAATGTTATCATAGAACAGTTGAAAGAAAAAATGGGGTCCAGTATTGAAGCTCTGAAAAGGGAATTGGTGAAAATCAGAACGGGCCGGGCGTCGCTCTCTTTGCTTGATGGAATAAAGGCAAAAGCCTATGGATCAATGATGCCTATAGATCAAGTCGGCACCCTGACCATACCTGAAAACAACATAATTGTTATCAAGCCATGGGATCCCCAAGTTTTACCGGCTATTGAAAAGGCCATTCTTGGATCCGGGATTGGACTTACGCCAGCCAGCGATGGTAACGTTGTTCGATTGACAATACCACCGCTTACCGGCGAACGCCGGAAAGAGTTTGTCAAGCGCATCAAAAAAATCAGCGAAGAATATAAAATCGCCATTCGTAACGTTCGCAGAGACTCAAACGAAACTTTCAAAAAGCAGAAGAAAGATAAAGAAATTTCAGAGGATGAATTGTTTCGGCTACAGGATGAAGCGCAAAAGATTACGGATGATTTTATCAGCCAGGTTGATGAAATAGCCGCAGGCAAAGAAAAGGAAGTTATGGAGGTCTAAGTACTTCCTCTTCTCACGTTATCAAAAATATCCGTGGTTGAATTAAAGCAAAGCATTATGAATCCACGACATGTCGCTATTATCATGGATGGTAATGGGCGATGGGCAGAAGAACGAAGGCGTCCTCGGCTTTTCGGGCATAAAGCAGGGGTCGATTCCGTTAGAGAGGTTGTTGAAACCGCAAGAACTCTCGGTATTGAGTTTCTCACTTTATATGCGTTTTCAACGGAAAATTGGAATCGGCCAATTGGTGAAGTGACTGGATTAATGGGACTCTTGAAGAGTTACCTTCAATCCGAGTTCAACTCCATGCTGAAAAATGATATCCGACTTTGTTGTCTCGGACAACAAGATCGCCTGCCGGAGGACGTGCAATCGGTACTTCGGAAAACCATTGCTGATACCAAATTATGTCAAGGCATGACTCTGAATCTTGCATTGAGCTATGGCGGCAGGGATGAACTTGTCCACGTGGTTCGGGATTTAGCGCATAAGTGTCAAGATGGACTCCTTCCCTGGCAGGAAATTTCAGAGGCCGATATTGCTGCGCATCTTTTCACCGCTGGTCAGCCCGACCCTGATTTGGTGATTCGCACAGGAGGAGAACACCGTCTCTCCAATTTTCTCCTCTGGCAAGCCTCCTACGCTGAGCTCTATTTCACTGAGGTGAAATGGCCTGATTTCAAACGAGATCAATTTATGGAAGCGATCGACATCTTTAATCGCCGGCAACGTAGATTCGGCCAAACTGGAGCGCAATTGCATGCGAAGTAAACCGCAATGAGCCGTGTGATTCCAGGAATTCTTATGGCTGCCTGCTGGTTACTTCTCCTCTTTTGGGGTACCATTGAGCTCTTTTGGGGGGTGATTCTCTGTGGTGCCGGTATTGCCCTCCATGAATATTTTTCCATGACGAGCCCTTCGCTCACTGGACGTCGCCTGTTTATAACCATTTTTTTCTGTGTCCTTCCGGTGCTGGCTGCCTTTTTTGGAAAGGACGATATCGTGCTTGCCGGGCTGATCGGTACCCTCTTCGCCTTGGTGATAGTAGCCCTCCAAGGATATACCACTTTGGAAAATAGTTTTACCTATCTCAGCTGTAGTGGGTTTGCCAGTGTGTATATCTCGCTTTGTATGGCTTATACCGTCTTAATCCGGTTTTTACCGCAAGGGCAGTTTTGGTTGACCTTACTGATTGCTGTCGTAGCAGGATCGGATACCGGTGCCTACTATGCGGGCAGAGCCTTTGGAAAACGGAAGCTCTTCCCTCTGGTCAGCCCTAAAAAAACCATAGCCGGGGGGATAGGGGGACTTGGAGCAGGTATTGTTGCAGCGGAGGCCCTCAATTTGATTTTTCCCGGTACTCTTGATCCTTTTCTTCTTTTCCTCGCAGCAATTCTCTTGGTTGTTGTCGGAATTACTGGTGATTTGACAGAATCGATGATTAAAAGATCCGTTGGCGTTAAAGATTCCGGCACGATTCTTTTAGGTCATGGTGGTCTGCTTGATCGTATCGACAGTCTGTTGTTCACCGCACCTGTTCTCTACTATTTGCTCCACTTCGGCCTTCTTCGATGAAAGCTCTATCCTTACTGGGATCTACCGGTTCAATCGGTACAAATGTGTTGTCCGTGGTGCGGCAGTTTCCGCAACGATTTCGAATCGTCGGTCTTGCGGCGGGACAGCGTGTCGAGGCTCTTGCTGCTCAGGTTCTTGAGTTTAATCCGGAATGTGTTTCGGTCGGCGATCCAGCTCTAGTGAAAATCCTGGCCGAAAAACTGCCGCCATCCTCTCAAACTCGAATTGTTTGTGGGATGGAAGGGAATTGTACCGTTGCGTCCCTTCCCAGTGCTGATATGGTGGTGTCGGCCGTGGTTGGAGCTGTGGGTCTTTTACCTGCACTTGCCGCTATCAGTGCTGGCAAAGATATCGGTCTGGCAAACAAAGAAACACTGGTTATGGGGGGGCGTCTGATTATGGAGGCTGTCCGCCGTCATCAGGTACGTCTGCTTCCTATCGACTCCGAGCACAGTGCCATTTTTCAAGCATTGGAGGCCGGGCGGAGAGAAGATGTCGCTCGGATCATTCTTACCGCATCAGGAGGCCCGTTTCTTACCTGGACGAAGGAATCTTTAGTCACAGCTACACCGGATCAGGCACTCGCGCATCCCAATTGGACGATGGGTCGAAAAATCTCCATCGATTCCGCAACATTGATGAACAAAGGGCTTGAGGTGATCGAGGCCCGCTGGCTTTTTGATGTGGCCTTGGAGCAGATTGAGGTTGTGGTTCATCCGCAATCGATTATCCATTCTTTGGTTGAATATCAGGACGGTTCGGTGGTTGCCCAGTTAGGAATACCCGATATGCGTATTCCCATCGCCTATGCTCTTTCCTATCCTGAACGGCTGAAAATGGAGTTGTCCCGCCTTAATCTTGCGCAGTGCGGGGGGCTTGCTTTCGAGCAACCTGATCATGAGCGTTTTCCCGCTTTGCAAATGGCCTATGCGGCTCTTGCGATGGGCGGAGTGAAACCGGCGGTACTCAATGCCGCCAATGAAGTGGCTGTGGATGCCTTTCTTTCGGGTAGGATCGGATTTACCCAAATTACCGAAATCGTAGGTCTCACTCTGCAAAAAACCTCGCAAGGAGATGAGTTGGACCTGCAGGCAATCCTCGCAGCAGATAAGGAAGCCCGAATTATGGCCGAACAAGAAATTCAAGCCGTTTGAGGTACACAATCCTTTCTCACATTTTCTCCTTTTTCTCCCATATTCTCCCTTAGGGTTCTCATGATCTCCGCTTTTTCCTTTGTCATTGTTCTTGGTGTTCTCATATTCGTGCATGAATTCGGCCATTTTTTGCTGGCCAAGACCTTTGGGGTCAAAGTCTTGAAATTTTCACTTGGTTTCGGTACCAAAGTGATCGGGCGGCAATGGGGTGAAACCGAATACCTCATCAGTGCCTTTCCCCTTGGGGGATATGTCAAGATGTATGGCGAGCAGCAGGGAGAAGAGGTCAACCCAACCGATCAGCACCGCTCGTTTTCCCACAAACCCGTCTGGCAACGTTTCGGTATTGTCTTCGGTGGCCCTCTGTTCAACCTCCTGTTTGCGGTGGTCCTTTTCTTTTTCATCTTCGTTTTTGCGGGTCTGCCCGAACCGGTCGACTCCACCAAAATAGGCGAGGTGGCCGTTGGGTCCGTGGCGGAACAGGTGGGAATCAAAGCCGGTGATGTGGTGCGAAGCATTAATGGACAACAGACCCTCTCCTGGGAGCACGTTTCCGAATCTATTAAGAACAGCCAAGGAAAGAGCGTCGCTCTGGTCATTGACCGGCAGGGGCAGATGTTGACTTTTACAGCGCAACCTACCATGCAGAAGATTAAAAATCTTTTTGGTGAGGCGGTCGGGGAGCGTTTTATGCTGGGTATTGTCCGGAATGAAGAAATCCGCTATAAAAAAGCCACTCTCGGAGAATCGTGTCAGGCGGCTTTGATGCAGACCTGGAACTTGGGATATCTGACGGTGATGGGCGTCGTTAAAATGGTGCAGCGGGTTATTCCTGCCAGTGAACTGGGCGGCCCCATCAGGATTGCCGAAATAGCAGGGCAGCAACTTGAGGCCGGTTGGATGAATCTTCTCTATTTTATGGGGCTCCTGAGTGTCAACCTCGGTATTCTCAACCTGCTTCCCATCCCTGTGCTCGATGGCGGCCATCTTGTTTTTCTTTCCTTAGAGGCGATTCGCCGCAGGCCGCTCAGCGACCGGTCCATGGAAATCAGTCAGAAAATCGGCATTGCCATCTTGGGCACATTGATGATTTTCGTTTTTTATAATGATATTGCCCGCCTGATCAAACGATGGCTGGTCTCCTGATCCTGGCTATTGAGACCGCGACCGGTTGCGGTAGCGTCTCGTTGACCACGGGAGATATCAAAGACGGCAAAGTCTTGGCAGAATATACCCTTCAGCCGGATACGGCCCATTCGCGGCGTTTACTCGGTTCTATTGATACCATGATGAGCGCTGCCGGAGCCGACTGGGGCGATCTGAACGCGGTCGCCGTCAGTCAGGGGCCGGGATCGTTCACCGGCCTTCGTATAGGGATGGCTGCGGCCAAGGGCATCGCCATGGCAGCGGAAGTGCCGCTGATCGGAGTACCTACCCTGGATGGTCTGGCCGCGCAGTTGATTGCAACGGATTTACCGGTCTGTTGTCTCCTTGATGCCCGCAAGCAACAGGTGTATGCCGCTTTTTATCGATACGGCGATGATTTCATCCCTTGCCGGACCTGTGACGTCCTCGTGTTGTCACCGGAAGAGCTTGTTGGGAAAATTAATGAGCCCACGCTCGTAGCGGGCCCGGGAATACAGGCCTGCCGAGACTTGCTTGCCGCCCACGAACAGGTCCGCCTTTTGCCGATGGGTCCGCACCACCCACGGGCCGCGCTGATAGGATTCTGCGGGGCACACCTTTTGGCCGAAGGGGCAAGGAATATCAATGCCGCCATTGTCCCTGTCTATGTGCGCGCGTCTGAGGCCGAATTGAACCTACAGAATCGTAACGATACGAAAAGCGGACCCAAATGATTACACGTAGAAAAACTCGAACCATTCATGTCGGTACCGTTGCCATTGGTGGGGATGCACCCATTTCGGTGCAGTCCATGACCAATACTCTGACCGACGATGTGACCGCCACGGTGCAACAGATACAGATTCTGGAGCGGGCCGGATGCGAACTTATACGGGTTGCCGTGCCCGATTCGGCAGCAGCGCGTGCCATTACGGCAATCAGGGAGCAGATCGGCATCCCCCTGATTGCCGATATCCATTTTGATTCCCGTCTGGCGGTTGAAGCCATGGAACATGGAGCCCAAGGGATCAGAATTAATCCAGGTAATCTCGGCGGCCCGGAGAAACTGGCGCGAGTGGTGACCGCCGCCAAAAGGCATGGGGTACCGATCCGGGTCGGGGTGAATTCCGGATCCATCGAGAAACATCTGCTCAAACAATACGGCTATCCCACTCCGGAACGCCCGGATTCCCTGATTGAAAGTGCACTTGATAATGTCCGTCTCCTGGAGCAACAGGGATTTTACGATATAAAAATTTCGATTAAATCCTCGGACACCCTGACCACCATTGCCGGCTACCGGCAGCTGGCGCAAAGAACCGACTACCCTTTGCACCTGGGAGTCACTGAAGCCGGCGGCCTCATTGCCGGCACGGTCAAGTCCAGCGTTGCCTTGGGGATTCTCCTTTCCGAGGGGATTGGCGATACCTTCAGGATTTCTTTGACCCGGGACCCGGTGGAGGAAATCCGGGTTGGGTTTGAACTCCTCCGGTCACTCCGCATCCGCGAGCGCGGGCCGGAATTAATCTCCTGTCCTACCTGCGGTCGAACCCGGATCGATCTCTTCTCTCTGGCAGAGAAAGTCGAACAGCATCTGCAAACCATGCAGTCCCCCCTCAAGGTTGCGGTCATGGGCTGTGTCGTTAATGGTCCGGGGGAGGCCCGTGAGGCTGATATCGGTATAGCCGGAGGTCACGGGATCGGTATAATTTTCAAAAAAGGCGAGATCTATAAAAAACTCCCTGAAGCGGAGTTGCTGCCGGTTTTTCTTGAAGAATTGGAAAAACTGGAGGCCGAATACAAGAGCCGGACCCCGCGTTGACCTACAGGAAGGTTTCATTTTTGCTTGGTTGTTAAATCGAACGGAGACCAGATATGCGTTATTCACAGATGTTATTGCCCACCACCAAGGAAACCCCGTCAGAGGCGGATGTTATCAGTCATCAGCTTCTGGTTCGAGGTGGATTCATCCGCAAATTGACCTCGGGCATGTATACCTTTTTGCCGTTGGGCTTTCTCGTCTTGAAGAAAGTAACGGAGATCGTACGCCAGGAGATGAACCGAGCAGGTGCCCAGGAGATTCTTATGCCCATGGTGCAGCCGGGAGACCTGTGGGAGGAATCAGGACGCTGGAAAAAATATGGTCCTGAACTTTTGCGCTTCAAGGACCGGCATGATCGTGACTATTGTCTCGGACCAACCCATGAAGAGGTGGTGACGGACATTGCCCGCCATGAGTTGCAGTCCTACCGGCAGTTGCCGGTTAATCTTTTTCAGATTCAAACCAAGTTCCGTGACGAAATCCGACCACGTTTCGGTTTGATGCGCGGCCGTGAGTTTGTGATGAAGGACGCCTATTCCTTTGATGTTGACGATGCTGGTGCCGGCCGCAGTTATGAGATCATGCGGGATGCCTATTATCGTATTTTTGAGCGTTGCGGTCTGGACTTTCGTGCGGTGGAAGCCGACAGCGGTGCCATCGGCGGTTCCTTTTCCCATGAATTTATGGTTCTGGCTGAGACCGGCGAGGATACTCTGGTCATTTGCGAGTCCTGCAGCTTTGCGGCCAATGTTGAGAAAGCCGCTATTGTTTTGGATGCCTCGCGTCCTTCGGAGATCACACTGCAGGAACTGGTCAAGGTGGAAACACCCGGCATGAAAAAGGTCGACAAGGTTGCCGGATTCCTCAATGTGCAGGCAGCCGATGTAATTAAAACCATGTTTTATCTGGCTGATGGCCGGCCGGTGGTGGCATTGGTTCGTGGCGATCGGGAGGTGCAGTCGGTCAAGTTGAAAAACCTTCTGGGTGCTACGGATATCGAGCCTATGGATGAGGAGCAGGTCTGGCAGTTGACCCGTCTGCCTGTCGGCTATCTCGGACCGGTTGGTTTGGAGGTGAAGATGGTGGCTGATCAGGAGGTCCTGCGGATGGTCAATGCGGTTGCCGGGGCCAACGAAAAAGGTTTTCATCTCACCGGTGTCAATCCCGGTCGTGATTTTCAGCCCGATGTTACCGGTGATTTACGGCAGATCACCGCTTCCGATCGTTGCCCCACCTGCGGAGCCGGTTTGCGGTTGAGAGAGGGGATCGAAGTCGGTCATATTTTCAAGCTGGGCACTGGTTATTCCGATGCGATGCAGGCCACCTTTCAAGATAGCGACGGCCAACAAAAGCCTTTTGTCATGGGCTGCTACGGTATTGGCGTCAGCCGGGTAGTGGCTGCGGCCATCGAACAGAATCATGATGCAAAAGGCATTATCTTCCCGCTGCCCATAGCTCCGTTTCAGGTGATTCTTTTGAATCTCGGCCCCAAAGATGAACACTACTGCCAGGCCTCGGAACAGTTGTATCTCGATCTTCAGGGCCAAGGGTTTGAAGTGCTCTATGATGACCGGGATGAACGGCCGGGATCCAAGTTCAACGATGCCGATCTTTTAGGTATCCCGTATCGGATAACCATTGGCAAGACCTTTGAGAAAGAGGGCAAGGTGGAATTGCGTTCCCGAAAAACCGGAGAGACCCACACCCTTGCGTTGGCAGAGGCCGTGGAGCGGATTGGCGCGCTCATATGCAAAGACCTTTCCTGAGCGGATAGACGGTTGAATCGTTTCTCCTGAATACCTTCAGGGGGCTTGTGGCCCCCATGGACTGCACATACTCACCATGTCAGACATTCAGCACCTCCTCTCCCTCACCTCCGGATATCTTCACGGAGTCGATCTCGAACCGCTGACCAGGGCCTACGAGTTTATTGTCGAACGGCATGCCGGACAACGCTATACCTCCGGCGAGCCCTATGTCGATCATCTCCTCGCGGTTGCTTCAAGCCTTGCCGCCATGAAGCTCGATCTCGAAACCATCATTGCCGGCCTCCTCCATGGAACGCTTAAAGAAAATGTGGCCACCCCGGATGAGCTGAAAAAGAAATTCGGCAACGATATCGCCAATATCGTCAATGGGGCAACCCGGATTACCAATGTCCGTTATAATTCCAATCTGGCCCATGAGGCGGAGAATATTCGCAAACTGCTTCTGGCCATGGGCGCGGATATCCGGGTTTTGCTGGTCAAGCTGGCGGACAGACTGCAGGATATGCTTACCCTCGATAGTCTCGATGAGGCGGAGCGGCGCTACAAGGCCAGGGAGACCATGGATTTGTATGCACCGCTTGCCAGCCGTATCGGTATCGAATGGCTGAAGCGCGAGTTGGAAGACCTTGCCTTCAAGTACCTCTTTCCGGCCGAATATGCCGATTTGACGGCCCACCTTGAAAGCACGCTCGGCGAACGTCAGGCGTATGTTGAGGAAGTCAAGGAGATCCTGCACAATAAGCTTTTGGCCAGCAAGATCGTACCGGTTCGGATTATCGGCCGTCCCAAGCACATCTATTCGATTTACAAGAAGCTGGTGGCCCAACAGATACCTTTGGAGCGGGTCTATGACAAGGTAGCTTTTCGTATCATTGTCCGAAGCGTCAGGGATTGCTATCAGGCGTTAGGGACCGTTCATGCCGATTGGACTCCGGTGCCCGGCCGGATCAAGGATTTTATCAGCGCGCCGAAATCAAATAACTATCAGTCGCTGCATACGACGGTTGCGGGTCCGCGCGGCCATTTTATCGAAATCCAGATCCGTACCGAAGAGATGGACCGGGTCGCGCAGGAAGGGGTGGCCGCACACTGGGCGTATAAAGAAGGGCAAAAAATCACCAATAATGACGCTCGGTTGTTCAAGGATTTGAAGCAACTGGTGCAATCGCTCCAGGAGGTCGAAGACCCCAGCGAATTTATGGAATCCGTACGGGGCGAGCTGTTCGAGCCGGATGTCTATGCCCTCACCCCCACCGGTGCGGTACGAGAACTTCCCCGGGGCAGTACGCCCATCGATTTTGCCTATGCCATCCACACCGCTGTCGGTGACAGTTGTGTCGGGGCCAAGGTCAATGGAAAGATCGTTCAATTGAAGCATGAGCTGCAAAATGGCGATATTGTCGAAATTCTCACTCAGAAGCAGCAGCATCCCCGGCGTGCCTGGTTGCAGCTGGTTAAGACCGGTCGTGCCCGCACTCGAATTCGCCAATATCTGCGACGTGAAGAGCGGGAGCGGTCTTTGAAACTCGGTCGCGAGATCTGCGAACGGGAATTAAAGAAATACGCTGTCAATTTTCGCGGTCTGTTGAAAAGCGGTCATCTCCGCCTGCTGCTCCAACAACTCAAGTGCACCTCCTTGGACGATATGCTTGTTCGAGTGGGAGCCGGTTCCATTACCATTCCGCATCTGATACGGACCCTGCAGCCGGAGGAATTCCGTGAGGCCGAGGAAAAACAGCGGATGGCGGAGATGCTCGAGCGGGCACAGCGGGCTGCCGAGGACAGCAGAACCGATTCGGCGCAGCGCAATGTCATTGATATTGATGGCGTTGACGGCATGCTGGTGAAGGTCAGTCAGTGTTGCCATCCGATACCCGGCGATGCGATCATCGGTTTCATCACCACCGGCTCCGGTATCTCGGTTCACAAAGCCGACTGCCGGAACCTGTTGGCGACCGACCCGGCCCGCTGGCTTGATGTTGCCTGGTCCGGCTCCCCGCAGAATACCCATCGGGCGGCGTTACTGATTCGTGCGGAAAATCGTAAGAGCCTGCTGGCGGAAATCAGCAGCACAATCAGCGCCGATGATGCCGATATCATCGAGTTGAACGCCAGAACCACGGTGGAGAATATTGCGGAGCTGGAGGTTTTGCTTTCCGTCGTCAATCTCAAACATGTGCAGCTGTTGCAGCAGCATCTCTTGCAGATGCCGGATGTGATTGAGGTTCGCAGACGGTAAGCGACCGTAGGGGGTGCGGAAGTCTGCCGGAATAATGGAAACCTGATGGTATTGGCGCTCTGTGAAGTATGCGGCAATGAAGTTGAAGCCGGAAGAACGCAATGTCCTTTCTGTTTGGCCGACTGCACCGAGACCGGTCCTCGTTTGCCTTTGGGGGGGCTCCTCCACCGCAGAGTCAACCTTGAAAAGGGAATGCCGTTGGTACGGCAGGCGTTGGAGCGGCTCGATATGGAAATCAGGACCAGCAGCGCTCAAGGTTTTAAGGTCCTCACTTTTATCCATGGCTATGGATCAAGCGGGGAAGGGGGCGCAATCAAAATGGCGGTTTTGCATCAGCTCCATTTTTTCCATCATCAGGGCCGGATCAAAGAAATCCTCCCCGGAGAAGAGTTTGAAGGCCGATCCGGTCGTGGTCGCCAGTTGGTGCGCCGGTTTCCTTTTCTCGCCCATCATCGCGATCTCAATCGTGCCAATCCCGGGATTACCGTGGTGATTCTGTGACGGATTAGTGTTTTTTTTATATTGCATTGGAAATGTACTCTGTCGGGTCACGCGTTTGCGGTCCGGTCGTGGACAACTCAGTTAGGCAATGAGTCACGCTTTTGGGGTATAGACCTGCTCAACGCTCTCCGAAGCTTTCAAACCTGACAGGGGCATCTTTGTACCCATATTCATGAGCGTATTTAAAAAAGGGAACTATGAGACATGATAATCGTCCGG
The DNA here is from genome assembly GCA_963666685.2 of uncultured Desulfobulbus sp. GTDB lineage: Bacteria > Desulfobacterota > Desulfobulbia > Desulfobulbales > Desulfobulbaceae > Desulfobulbus. The sequence continues at coordinate 2,394,899 of CAXXHZ010000003.1, read as the reverse complement.
CCGGCAGCTTGCGTCCGGTCAGCGTGGAATACGATGTTCAACCCGGTGCCGATGGTTCGGTATTGATAAAAATGGGCAACACCCATGTGCTTTGTGGGGTAACCGTCGAGGCCAAGGTGCCCTCGTTTCTCAAAGGCAAAGAGCAGGGCTGGATTACTGCGGAATACGGTATGTTGCCCTGTGCGACGCACAGCCGGGGAAAGCGGGAAGCGGTGTCCGGACGTTCGGGGCGTACCCACGAGATTCAGCGGTTGATCGGCAGGTCGCTGCGGATGATGATCGATCTGCGGCAGTTGGGAGAACATACGCTGCGAGTCGATTGCGATGTGCTCAACGCCGATGGCGGTACCCGTTGCGCTTCGATCACCGGGGCCGCTCTGGCGCTCCGACAGGCTCTTATTCAAATGGTGGAGCGAGGGCGAATACCGTCCATGCCGGCAATGCTGCCGGTGGCAGCGGTCAGTGCCGGGGTGGTGGCCGGGCAGCCGGTGCTTGACCTGGATTATTCGGAAGATTCTTCCGCCGATGTCGATGCCAATTTCGTGATGAGCCGCGACGGACGATGGATTGAAGTGCAGACCACGGCGGAAGGCGCGCCTTTTCAACCGGAGTTGTTTACCGCCATGGCGGAGTTGGCTTCTCTGGGGATCGGGCAGTTGTTCAGCCTCTGGGATGAGGGGAGGAACAGGATTGAAGGCCCCTTAAATTGTTTTTAGAAAACTGCAGCCGGACGGAAGGCGGACAAGAGGGAGAAGAAGGTTGATCCGGGAGAGGAACGGCTTTGTGGTCAATCGAGGATAGAAGAAAATTTAATTGCGCTCAGATACATCTCGTAGACCTTTTCCGGGTCCACTCTCAGCAGAAGCAGAGCCTGCAGACATTCATCGGGTTGGCCTTGTTCGTAGGCAAGAACCGCTTGTAAAAAGGGCATCAATGGTCCTTTCCGGCCGATGAGCGCTGCTTTGATTTCATCGGAAAGGGGGAGCTTGTCCATCATCAGCTTCATGGGTGTATCGAGAATGGCATCAATCAGCGAAAAAAGCCCGAGAAGAAAGAGTTCGGAAGCATCTGTTTCAGAGTGGGTGTCCTCGGCCAACAGTTCGCAGAATCGGGCTCTGATCAGGGATAATCGTAGGAGTTCCAGAGGTTTTTTTGTTGCCAGCTCGGAAATAATGACCAGACTGACAAAACGGCGAATTTCCCTCTCTCCTAAATAGATGATGGCCTGCCGGATGGAATCGACCTTGGTCAAGAGGGAAAAATAGGCTGAATTGATATAACGGAGCAGTTTGTAGGCAATGGCCACGTCGGACTCAATGATTTTTTGGAGATTGTCCAAGGTGGTATGCCGTTTGTTGATTTCGGCCAGCAGCCTCAACTGGTTGGTTTTTATCGAGGAAACTTCTTTCATCCGAACCATTTCAGGCTTAGCGAAAAAATAGCCCTGAAAATAATGGAAACCCATTTTACTGGCATGTTCGAATTCCTTATAGGTTTCGATTTTTTCCGCAAGGAATTTGAGTTCATAGTGCCCCAGACGGTAAAGGGTCCGTTCTATTTCGTCCAAGGTTGAGAGGCGATAATCGAATTTGATGATATTGGCGAGTTCGATCAGTGGAAGCAGGTTTTTATTAAAGATAAAATCGTCCAGAGCTATCAAATAGCCGCGTTGAGAGAGGCTGCGGCAAGCCTCCAATACCTCTTCGGTGGGAGGCACATCCTCCAGGATTTCAACCACGATTTTGTTTTTGGGGAAGAAATTGGCAATCTCCTTGACCAGGAGATTCTTGGTGAAATTGATAAAACAGGGTTTGTTGCCGGCAATTTTTTCAATCCCCTCGGTGAGGAACGTTGTGGAGAGCAGACTGGTGGTGGCGCGGTCACCGCTGAGTTCACCCAGGTTCAGTCCTAAAGTCTGACGGAAGAGCAGTTCATAGGCGAACAGTCTTTTGTGCGCGTCAAAGATTGGTTGCCGGGCTATATGAACATACATTGCATCCCACCTGCAAATTTTGAGATACTCTTCCCCCCCCCTCTGAAGTAGAGGGTATGGGGAAAAAAAATATCTGTCCATGAAATAACGCCCGCTGTTGAGCGGAAGCCGCCTCGTTTTGGATCGAGCGAAGCTCGTGTCCAGAATGAAGCGGCTTCCGCTCGAACGCCCTTGATAGGCGGAGCGTAAGCGGAGCCTGTCAAGGACGTTTGAGCGATGCTCAACAGCGGGCGATAAGCGGACCGTGTGCGGAGCGAAGCGGAGCTCACGGTCCGCTTATCAGCTCGTTATGCCATGACTCTCCGGAGTAATTGCATGCCGTCCGGGGTGAGTGGTTCGGTTTGATGCAGTTGTTCGATTTTAGCAGGGTTGATAAATCTGCCCAATTCAATTTCTTCGGCCTGCAGGGTGAAGGGGCCATTGTTGGTGCAGGAAAAAACGCGCCCCCACACCTTATTGCCCAGATCTTCATAGTATTGATCAAAAAGAAACCGGAGTTGGGTATTCGTCAGACCTAGTTCCTCCCGTAATTCCCGCTGTGCCGATTCTTCATAGCTTTCTCCGGCAAGGACGACCCCCCCGGCGGCAAGATCCCAATAGCCTGGGTAGATATCTTTGCTCAGTGTGCGTTTTTGCAAAAAGATCTCGCCTTCGGTGTTGAAGACCAGAATGTAGGAAGCCCGGTGGATGAGTCCCTGCTGCCGCATGATCCGACGGGTGACGGCAGCAAGGGGACGGTTGTCCCGATCAACAATTTCAACGATTTCTTCAGCTGGGTTCGGGATCATCCCTGTTCCGGCTCCCGCAGCGTTGCCGGCACTTCCTGGTGCCTGAATTCCCAGCAGCGGTGAATACGGCTATTCCGCTTGAAATCCCGGGGAATGGTTTCGTCGCTGATTTCGTGGATTGCATATTCATGCAGAAGTGCTTCATCAAGTTTAAATTTGCTGAAATTCGTTGAAAAAACCAGCAATCCTTCTTTCGCCAGGTGTTGCATGGCCAGTCGAAGCAGTACGGGGTGATCGGTTTGAATATCAAAGGTCATCTTACGGTGGCGGGCATTGGAAAAGGTCGGCGGATCGACAAAAATAAGCCCATAACGCTCATGATTGGAGCGAAGCCATTCCATGCAGTCGGATTCGACGGTCTGATGTAGCGGTCCGCCGAATCCGTTGAGCGACAGATTATCGTTGGCCCGGGTAAGATAGGTCTCGGAGAGGTCGACAGTGGTGGTGCTGGTCGCCCCGCCTAGGGCTGCATACACCGTGGCGGATCCGGTATAGCCAAAGAGATTGAGAAAGGTCTTTCCTTGAGCCAGGTGGCCCAATCGCGCCCTTGTCATCCGATGATCGAGAAAGAGTCCGGTGTCCAGATAATCGGTGAAATTGACCAAGAAGCGGCCGCCCCCCTCATGAACCTCGTACAGGGAGCCGGATCCCGGCTTTTTCTGATACTGTTCTGTTCCTTTTTGTATCCGGCGGGTTTTAATGAAAATCCGGCTGCGGGGAACATCGAACACCGTGCGGATCACCTGTAAGGCCAGACTGAACCGCTGTTCCGCTTTTTGCTGGTCAACGGTGGCCGGCGGGGCGTATTCCTGTACATGGATCCATTCTTCGTACAAATCGACGGCCACATTGTATTCCGGAATGTCGCCATCATAGATCCGAAAGCAGGTGATCTGTTTCTCTTTTGCCCAGGGGAGAAGCACGGCGCAGTTCTTGATCAGACGGTTGGCGAAATCCTGACCGGGGCTGTCGGCATCCAAAGGAACGGGGGACCATATCTGCGGTGGGCGTTCCGTTACCTGACTTTCACTGCCCACCAGCAGTTGGCATTTGATCGGGCCGTTATAGAGCCGGTGGCGATGAGCCCACTCCATACCGGTCATTTCCGCCAGATCGGGGTTGGCGGTGAAAAAGCCCAACGTCCAGCCGTTGAAGCGGGCGCGGAATGTTCGGCCCAGGCAACGGTAAAGATATTTCACCGCCTCTTTTTCCGACAACCGTTCACCGTAGGGAGGGTTGGTGAGCATGCAACCGACAGGGCCGGGGCTCTGCAATCGGGCCAACTGCCGCTGTTTGATAACAATGACATCGCGCAAACCGGCGGCAATGACATTCTTTCGGGCAGCGGCAACAACAGTAGGGTCAGCATCGTAGCCGATGAATTGCGGCCAAGTATCGGGAAGTTCTTGTCCCTCCCGGTCCAGTGCCTCTTGCACCAGCCGATCCCAGAGCAGCGGATCGTGCTTGTCCCAGGCCATGAAACCAAAGGTTTTGCGTTGCAGGCCGGGGGCACTGCCACTGAGCATGAGGGCCGCTTCGATCAGGAGCGTCGCGCTGCCGCACATGGGATCGAGTAGGATGGGTTCCGTTGCGGCCCGTTGCAACCAGCCCGAAAGCGCGACAATGGCGGCTGCCAGGGTTTCCTTGAGAGGCGCCTCGCCGCCGCCGGTACGGTAGCCGCGCCGGTGGAGACTTTCGCCCGAGAGGTCTAAGGAAAGAGACGCCTCGGTACCTTGGACGTGGAGATTGATGCGGATATCGGGATGAGAGGCATCGACATTGGGACGGGTGCCGAATCGTTTACGGAATTGATCGACAATGGCATCCTTGATCCGTAGCGAAGCGTATTGACTATGGGGCAGGAGGGCGTTGGACAGGGTGGTGTGCACGGCAAAGGTCGAATCTTGGGTAAAATGTTGGTCCCAGAGGATGGTTCCGGCATGCGTATAGAGGGCATCCGGATCCGGGGCATCGAACCGGGCCAGATCAAGGAGAATGCGGGAGGCAAATCGCGACCAAAGGCAGGCCCTGTACCCGGTTTCCAGATTCCCGGTCCAGGAAACCGCACCGGTATGGGATTCGATTGCTTCCCCTCCGAAAGTGGCGATCTCTTCGCTGACGAGCGTTTCCAGGCCAGTTGCACAGGTAGCGGTGAATTGCAGGGGTTGTTTCTTTTTCTTCTTAGAGATCGGGCGTAAACGGTGCATGGATTTTTTAATTTTTTCCGGCTGTGAGATCAATGAGGACATAACCCTAGGACACCGCGTCAGAAACATGCGGCAGGTGGTATTTGACAAGAAGGGTCATGGTAATGGTGGCTACAACCTTGACAAGGAATGTAACCTGTGCAAACCATACGTATGCTCAGTGTAAGTACAGGGGCTTGGCGGTTCCAGTGCAGGCAATCCTGAGGTTGCAACATAGCCATTCTCTTTGGGGAAGTAAACAAGAACAAAGTCCATCCGTTCTTTCTTGGTGTATGGATTGCACCTTTGAAGATCAGCGCTGTTGTCCATCCGTCCAGACGGTCTCATCACTGCGGGGAGCAGCTATTCAAAAGCTTTTTTGAAGGAAAGAAATTCCTTCTTCAGCCATTCCAGTTCTTCCTGAACATTCGATAGTGCCTGTTCCAGTTCGGTTATCCGGCTGTTTACAGCTTCTCGTGCCTGCATCACCGGCTCCTGACGGGCGAGGGCCTCAGGAACGGTTTCAGGCTCTCCTGCCAGCAGATGGGCAAAACGCTGTTCTTTTTGGCCGGGTTGCCGGGGTAATTGGACGGCCAGGCCGGTGGTTATGAGATTTTCCAGGGCCAGGAAAACCTCCTCCAAGGTGTCCAGGGCGCAGAGATTGTCGGCCCGGCTGCGCAATTCCCCCGCCGTTTGCGGCCCGCGAAGCAATAACAGGCTGAGCAGCGCGGCCTCGCGATTGATGAGATTGTTTTGTTTTACAAAATCCTGCCAATATTTGGGGACGCGACCCGCATCGCTCTGATAGACAAAGTGTTTTTGTTTAAGTGATTGCAGGGCCCCGGCAACCGTCTCCCCATCCAAGGCCAGTACGGGAGCGCGATTGGTTTTCTGATTGCAGGCGTTGATGAGGGCATTCAGTGAAAGGGGATAATATTCAGGGGTGGCCAATTCCTTTTCCATCAGGCTGCCAAGCACCCGGACTTCTATTGCATCCAGCATGATATCCATGTGGGGACTCCTTACCTTCAGTAATTTGAACAGATTGAAATTGTGCTGGTGTTGTTACGCCAAGGCAGCGGATGTTTTTTTGCCTTAACGTTCCGTCAAGCACAGCATTTTTTAAATTTCTTACCGCTGCCGCAGGGGCAGGGATCGTTGCGGCCCACTTTGCCTGCCGGGGTTCCCGGCCGCAGGGAATCTTCCTGTATTTCTCCCGAGACATAGAGCCAGTGTCCAGCCTCTTTTACAAAATGACTCACCTCATGCAGGGTCAGGATTTTCTGCTGTGACCGTGCCGTTGCTCTAAATTCCACCATCCCTGTTGCATCTCCGGCCTGCCCTTTTTCCGTTCGAATAATCTTCAAGCCGCACCACTCAGGAATCGTTGCCGGATCCAGGGCAAGAGGGCGTGTTGCTGGATGCCAGGTCTTGAGCAGGTAGGCACTGTCGCCGGCAACATAGGCACTGTAGCGGGATCGCATCAGCATTTCAGCCGTGAGGGCGATTTTTTCGCCGGAAAGCACGGCTGCGCAGCATTGCATATACAGCATTCCTGACTGACAAGGGCATGGTTTGTTTTCAAGCATGTTCGACAAGGGGAAGAGGTTGACTTCGGGGGCCTTGGCCCTGCAATTGGAGTTTTTTGTCCTGGTTTTCGGATCAAAGGTCAATCAGCTCTGTGCTGCATCGGAGGCATACAGCCAGGAGCAGGCGAACAGGAGATGGATGGTGAGGGTTTGCCCGTATCAGAATCTTGGATTATTCGGTGAACCCGCGCTCTTTCATTGATCCACTTTTTTGAAACCGTGCCATACCGGTTTTCATTTTGCGGAAGCCGTGTTTTTCGTAGAAACCTTCTTTTCCTGGAGAGGCATAAAGGATGACATTGCATCCCTGTATTCCGGCTAAAATATTCTCCACTATTATTCTGCCTATCCCTTTTCCTTGATATTCTTCCACTACGGCACAATCATATACGGCAGCCTGATAGACGCCATCGGAAATGGCTCTGCCAAAACCAACGAGCTTGCCGGAATCATATAAAAAAACTGTGGTATGGCTGGCTTCAAATGCTTTTTTATGTTTTTCCGGTTCATGGAAAGCCATTCCAACAGACTTCAATATATCTGCTACAGTTTGCCAATTTATCCCGGTACAATCGTGCTGTATGGTGAATTTCATCTGTAACTACCTGATTTGTAAAATTTATGAAGTGGATTGAATACGTCGTTCCGACCGGCGTGGTTTTTCGCGCTGATCAACGGGTTATTCCTTATTTTATCGCCCCCGTGCCTTTACCATGTAATACAGCACCGGCACCGCCATGCGGCTGATGAGGAGCGAGGCGATTTCGCCGAACATCAGAGAAATGGCTAATCCCTGAAAAATCGGGTCAGCCAGGATCACCGAGGCCCCGACCACCACCGCAAGAGCGGTCAGCAGCATCGGACGGAAACGGATGGCCCCGGCCTCGACCACCGCTTCGGCCAGCGGCAGGCCGTGACTGACCCGCAGTTGGATGAAGTCGACCAGGATGATCGAGTTGCGGACCACGATTCCGGCTCCGGCCATAAAGCCGATCATCGAGGTGGCGGTGAAAAAGGCGCCCAGGCCCCAGTGGGCCGGCAGGATGCCGATCAGCGAGAAGGGGATGGCCGCCATCACCACCAGCGGTGTGATGTAATCCTTGAACCAGCCGACCATCAGCATATAAATCAGCACCATCACCACGCAGAAGGCGACACCGAGATCACGGAAGACCTCCAGGGTGATATGCCATTCGCCGTCCCATTTCATCGCGGGCTGGGATTCGACGAACGGTTGTTTGAGGTTGTAGATCGTCACCGGTCCTGCAATGCCGCCGAATTGGGAGGCATTGAGCTTGGCGAGCTGCTGGTTCATCTTTAAAATCGGATAGACCGGACTCTCAGCCGAACCGGCAACATCACCGGTCACATAGATCACCGGTTTGAGGTTTTTGCGGTAAATCGGCTGATCCACCGGCTGCTCGCTGACCCGCACCAGTTCCCGGAGCGGCACCAGCGGGCCTTGCGGATGGGTTGACGAACGCAGAGCAATGTTGAGCAGATTGTCGATTCGTGCCCGTTGCGCCTGCGGTAGTTGCAGGATGATGTTGATTTCCTCCTTATCCCGTGGCTGGTGAAAGAGGTCGATGGATTGCCCGGAAAGGCCCACCGCCACCGCCCGAGTAATCTCGCCCTCGGAGATGCCGTTCAATGCGGCCTTTTCCTTGTCCACCGAGAGCACCAGCTTATTGCGCTCCTTTTCACGATACCAATCGATATCGACGACACCGTCGGTGGCGGCAAAGATTTTTTTCACCTCGGTAGCCAGCTGAACCCGGTGTTCCTCATCCGGGCCGTAGATCTCGGCAACCAGCGTCTGCAGCACCGGCGGTCCCGGCGGCACCTCGGCCACGGCCACGGCAGCGCCGTATTGGGCAGCAATGCGGGCAATGGCTGGGCGTACGCGTTTGGCGATGTCATGGCTCTGGCTGTCGCGATCTTTTTTACTCTTGAGGTTGACTTGGATATCCGCCAACTCGGGGCCGGAACGCAGAAAATAATGGCGCACCAGGCCGTTGAAATTATAGGGGGAGGCGGTACCGGCATATATCTGATAGTTGATCACCTCGGGTTCCTTGCCCACAACCTCGGCCATTTCCGTGGCCACCCGGGCAGTCTGCTCCAGGGGCGAGCCTTCCGGCATATTGAGGATAATCTGGAATTCCGACTTGTTGTCAAAGGGCAGCATCTTCATCTTGACCTTGCCGAAAGCAACCAGAGAGCAGGAGATGAGCAGCAAAAGGATGATGATGACGAAAAAAAGGATCCGCCAGCGGCTATGGGAGAGCAGCGGTTCCATAACCCGGTGATAGAGACGGGTGAAAAAATCATCGGGGGCGTGATCAGGGTCATGGCCTTTGTCGTCGGTTGTCCCTTTGGGTTTACGGAGAATCTGAATGGCGGCCCAGGGGGTCACCGTAAAGGCGATCATCAGGGAGAAAACCATGGCTGCCGATGCCCCAATGGGAATAGGGCGCATGTACGGCCCCATCAGTCCGCCGACAAAGGCCATGGGCAGGATGGCGGCGATGACCGCCCAGGTGGCCAAGATAGTGGGGTTGCCGACCTCGATAACCGCACCAATGGCAATATCTTTGAGTGACCTGTCTTTGTTGTCGGGCAGGCGCATGTGGCGGACAATATTTTCAACCACGACAATGGCGTCGTCCACCAGGATGCCGATGGAAAAAATCAGGGCAAAGAGGGTGATACGATTGAGGGTGTAGCCGTAGAGATAGAACAGCAGCAGGGTGAGGGACAGGGTCGAGGGAATGGCGAGCATGACGATGATCGATTCCCGCCAGCCAAGGAAAAAGAGGATCAACAGGGCGACGCCGAAGACCGCGATGCCCATATGCAACAGCAGCTCGTTGGACTTTTCCGCAGCGGTTTCTCCATAATCGCGGGTGACCGTGACTTCGATCTCCGGCGGGATGAGAGAGCCTTTGAGGCTTTCAACCTTGTGGAGCACGGTCTCGACCACCTGGACGGCATTGGAACCGGGACGTTTGGCCACCGAAAGGGTCACCGCCGCCTCGTGCTCGCTGGTGCCGTTATTGCCGAAGAGCACGTAGGACAGGGGTTCCTCGGGTCCGTCGATCACCTGGGCGACGTCATGGAGGTAAACCGGTTTGCCGCCGTAGACACCGACCACGATTCGTCCGGCCTCTTCCGCTGAATTAACAAAGGTGCCGCTCTGCAGCAACAGTTCATTGTTCTCCGCCCTGAGGACGCCGGAATGCGACTGGCGATTGGCCTCTTGCAGCCGGGGAATGAGTTCGGTAGGGCTCAAATTACGGGCTGCCAGCAGGAGGGGGTCGAACTGCACCCGCATCTGCCGCCGGGTGCCGCCGATCAGCTTGGTTTCAGCGACCTCAAAGATATTTTTGATGGCATCGTCCACCTGGGCGGCCAGGCGGCGCAGGGTGTAATGGTCGTAGGTTTTGGAGTGGAAGGTCAGCGCGAGAACAGGAACATCGTCAATGGTATGCGGCTTGATCAGCGGCTGGGAAACCCCGTGCGGGATGCGGTCGAAATTGGTTTGCAGCTTTTGGTTAAGGCTGACAATCGATTTTTCGAAATTCTCGCCGACGTAAAAGCGGGCGATCAGCAGACATTGGCCCGGCATGGAGGTGGAGTAAATATACTCAACCCCCGGCAACTCATAGAGCAGTTTCTCCATGGGGATGGCCAGTCGTTGTTCCACCTCTTTGGGGCTGGCTCCGGGCATGGAGACCATGACATCGATCATCGGCACCTTGATCTGCGGTTCTTCTTCCCGGGGCAGCAGGTACAAGGCAAAGACGCCGAGCAGCAATGAGGCGATCAGGCCGATAAGGGTCAGTTTCGATCCGATAAAGGTTGCGGCCAGACGTCCGGCAAATCCGGGATGTTGGGTGTTGTCGCTCTTCATGGCGTGATCTGTAGGCGCTGGCCGTTGACGAGGAGCAGGTTGTTGGCGGTGACCACGGTTTCACCGGGATTGAGTCCGCTGAGAATTTCAGTGAAACCGTCATGGATACTGCCGGTGCGGACCAGCCGCAGGTGGGCACGCTCTTCCGCAACCACAAAGACACGGTCCATCTGTCCGGAAGAGACGATCGCGGTCGTCGGCACCAGGAGAGCTTTGCCGTTTTTGCCGGGCAGGAGGACACGGGCGAACTGTCCGGAGCGCAGGTTCGGGCTGGGGGCCAGATCAAGGGTCACCGGAGCAGTGCGCGAACGGGGGTCGGCCGCAGATCCGATTTCGCTCACAGTGCCTTTCATTATGACCGAGGCCGCCGGGACTTTGACCGTCAGGACATCGCCGGTATGGATTCGGAGGACCAGGCTTTCCGGCACAGCCGTGGTCACCTGCAGCTGTCGATTGTTTTCCAGCTGGAGGAGAATGGCGCCCGGCGTGGCAAGGTCACCGGTATTGAAGTTTTTACGGGTTACGACCCCGGAAAAGGGCGCGGTGATGGTCGTATAGCCGAGCATGGTTTTGGCTTCGCGATACCCGGCCTGGGCGATGGCATAGAGATCGCGCATCGATTTGACTGTTTCTGCGGTGGTCGCATTTTTCTGCAGGAGATTTTGTTCCCGGTTCAGATTGCGTTGGGCCTGGGCCAGTTGCGCTTCGGCTTGATTAAGGCGGGCCGTGATTTCTTCGGCGCTGATAACAACCAGCAGATCCCCCTTGTTCACCGTTGAGCCGAGCAGAACCGGCATTCCGGTGATGACTCCGGTGACCTTGGCGGCGATGGCGGCCCGCTCCGCCGCCTGCACGGTCCCCACTATTTCGGCCAGCACCGGAATGTCCTGTTCCTGGGCAATGGCCACTGAAACCGGAATGGGTGCGGTCGCCTCCTCGGACACCGTTGCAGCGGCGGCAACAGGGGAGGCCGAGAGTGCCAGTAACGGCAAGGCGAGGAGGAAGGATCGTTTTAGTAGGGTGAGGATCTGAGTTGGAGCCATTATGGATTTTTCTCCTCGTTGAATTGGGCAAGGCCGACAGCGCGTCGCAGGTTGGCAATGGCTATTTTTCGGGAGGCAACGGCATGGGCGTGGCTGACCTGCGCATCCGTCAGTCTGTTTTCGGTTTCAATGAGATTTGAAGAAAGCAGGACACCCTCTTTGAACCGGAGTCGTGCCAGACGGGCGCTTTCCAGCGCGGATTCCACCATTTTGCCGGTGACCTTGAGGCGCTCTTCTTCCTGGTGCAGGGCGAGCACGGCCTGCTCAAGTTCCAGGTTGAGAGCGAGTTCTATTTTGTGTTGCTTTTCTCTGGCTTCAGCCAGTTCGGCCTGTGCGCGGTCCGCGGCCGCTGCGGTCCGGCCACCGTTGAACAAGGTGTAATTAAGACGTATCCCGGCCGTCCAGGAGTCGCCGGAGCCGTCTTCCAGTTCTATCCCCTTGTCAGCCTGATAGGAACCAAAGGCATCGGCTGAAGGATAGTTGCCGGAACGGGCCATTCGTACCGCAGCCTCCTGGGCTTTGACCAGCGCTGCCATACCCGCCAGTTCCGGACGGTGGTGGATGTCGCGCTCCACAGGTATCTCCTGCATTCGGCTACCGGCAGGATCGAGCCGAACCGTATCATCCGTAATCCCAAGCAGATGCAGAAAACCCCGTTGCGCCAGGCTCAAACCGTGTTGCGCCCGGATCAGTTGCTCCTGGGCTTTGGAGTGTTGGACCTCCAGGTTGAGCAGGTCTTCCTTAAGCAGGCTGCCTTCCTGGAAACGGGCACGGGCTACCGCCAGGGACGCATTGATGGCCTCGACCGCAGACTTCCTTGCCTGGACCGTGTCTTCGGCCTGGATAATGGTATAAAAGGTACGTACCACTTCAAAGCCGAGTCGTGAGCAAATGGCTGTCTGTTCACGCTGCGCCGCCTGACTGCGAAGATCGGCCGCATCAAGGGCTGCGACATCGTGACCGCCGTTGTATAATCGGTATTGGAGTGTGACCTTGGCTTGCAGGTCGTCGGTGATACCGGGGTTGTTGAAATCAATCGCACCTGGAGAATACATCCCCTGGTTGAGGATGTTGCCGAAGGAATACATGGGGTTATTGGTACGAGTGTACTCGGTGCTGACTCCCAACTGGGGAGAGAAGGCGGCTTTTGCCGATCTGATGTCGGCGTTTGCCGCAGCGATCCGTTCCAGAGCGGCCCGTGCATCCGGATTATGCCCCAGGGCAAATTGAACCGCTCCTTGAGTCGTCCATTGCGAGGGTGTGCTTGCTTTTTCTCCGGCGACAAGCGTTTGCGGGAGGAGAAGCGCGAAAAAGAAAAGAACCAAAGATTGAGTCGGATGGGTCATTATGGAGATCCTTATTGCAGGGTGAATCGGAAAGAGTTTTGATGTGTTCTGCTCAGGAAGCAAAGAAAAAGGCAAGGGACCGCTAAAATATGGTATATTTTTCGCCCTCTTTGACCTTGTGTCGAAAAATAGGGATGAATATTGTCTTTTGCAACTCCAATGCTGAGTTAAAACAGATTGCAACTCCATTCTCCATAAAAGAATATGAAATTGATCGAGGAAGAAAAATGATGAAAACAGGACGAATGAAAGCAGGGATACTTCTTTGTTGCCTTTTCCTTGCAGGCGGATCGATTGCGACCGCTGCTGAGGAGCAACCAGCCGATAAATGGAATACCGCCGGGCAGGAGGTGAAGGAAGCGTCGAGTTCGGTGGCCGAAGCCACCAAAGAGACCGCTGAGACAACCTGGGATGCTACCAAAAAGAAGTCCGTGAAGATCTGGCGGAAAACCAAGGAAGAATCCAAAGAGCTGATTGATACTGTCGGCGAAAAATCAAAAGAGGCTTGGAGTGCGACCAAGGAAGAATCAAAGGAAATATGGGAGAAGGGAAAATCGAAAATCCATGAGGTGACTGCTCCCGCCCCGGCCGTCGCCCCCGCAAAACCAGCCGCTCCGGCATCTCCGCCCCCTCTCGCACCTGCAGCCCCTGACTCCACCCCCGCCCCTGTTCCGGCTCAGTGACCGGGAGGGGGTTTGTCCGCTAAAGCTTGTTGACCTTGCAACCACCTCCGGTTTCCGGTGGTGGTTGCAAGGTGTCGCCCCGAACGTAGGTGGGGCTTTTCTCAATTTTGCACAGGCGGGGCCCGCCGCACTCCACCCGTATAAGCCAGCAAGGGGCCTTTTCAAGGCGAAAGGAAAGGCTCAGCCTTACCTTTGCCGGTTTTGCCGCATTGCTTCTTTGAATCTTTTTTTGAATATGGCTCTGTTAAAGACCAAAGGGGGTAAGGTGTAGGGCTTGCCCGAGCGGTAGAGGGCTAATCGCGCCTCATTTTCCTGCAGCATCTCCGGCAGAGCGTTTTTCTTCCCTTTGACCCGGAACACGGCTTCTTCTTGTGTTTCGGCTGCTGCCTCAAACTGCCCATTCCTGGCCTGCGCCGCAGCCAGGACATTCAACGTGCCTATGTCTCTCCTCAGACTCACGGCCTTTTGCGCATATTGCAGGGCCTTTCCGCCGTTCTGGTATTCCTCGTCCCGTCCGGAGGCATACAGCCAAGCCAGGGGCTTGTAGCCCATGAGCCTGTCCGGGGTGAGCCTGATCACCTGCTCGAAATCCTGGATGGCGCGGTCCAACTGATCCATCTCCTCATAGGTCAGGCCACGGCTTAAAAATGCTTGGGCAAAATTCGGTCGGAGTTGAATGGCCTGGTTATAGTCCTGCATGGCAAGGTCGAACTCGCCCATGCAGGCATACTCAATACCTCGTTGATTGTACAAATCGGCTTGGTCGGAGGGCGTACGATTCTCGGCGTTCAAAGATTGCGTGAATATCCTGATGGCGGTGTCATGGTCGCCTCGGCGCAAGGCCCCGGAAAGATCGTCCGAAGCCGGGGTGGTAACAGGTGTGAGGATGAGCATGAGAATAAAGAGCAGCAGAGAAAAGCGATACTTCCAGGGCATGGCATGGTCTCCTTTTCAGCTGAGAGGGAGTATGGGTTCCGGAGAAAAGGAAAAGATACCGGATTCTTTCCTTCTGTGGCGGACGTCACAGACGATTTTCCCATGCTGATCCCCTACAGTGCAAAGGATTCGTGCAGGGAAGGCATGGCGATGGTGGTGCCGGTCAGAAGACCGGCCAGGGTCTGCATGGCTACCTCCTCGCCGTGTACCAAAAAAGTACGTTTGGGATTGCCGGTTCGGGCGTGCCAGGCGAGCAACTCCTGCTGGTCTGCATGGGCCGAAAAACCGCCGATGGTGTAGATCTCGGCATTAACTTCGACTTCATCCTGAAATACGCGCACTTCACTTGCCCCTTCGATAATCTGCCGTGCCAGCGTGCCCTCGGCCGCATAGCCGACAAAGATCACGGAGGCCTCCTCCCGCCACAGGTTATGACGAAGGTGATGGCGGATTCTGCCACCGGTGCACATGCCGGAACCGGCAATGATGACGGCGCCCTGGATGTATTTCAAGGCCATGGATTCGGCGGTGTCGCGGACAATATGCAATCCGGGCAATTCGAAGGGGTCGTTGCCGGCGGAGATCACCGCCCAGGTTTCCTCATCAAAACATTCACGATGGCGGCGGAAAATCTGGGTGGCGGAAATGGCCATAGGCGAATCGAGATACACCTGGAGGTTGCGCGGCAGCTTGCCCTGCTCAACACCTTCTCGGAGATAGTAAAGAAGTTCCTGTGTCCGCTCCAAGGCAAAACTGGGGATCAGGACATTGCCGTCTCGGGCGATGGTGGTGTTGATTGCCTGGTAAAGCTCATCGATGGAAGGTTCCAGCTTTTTATGCAGCCGGTCGCCATAAGTGCTTTCCATGACCACGATGTCGGCATGGGGCGGGGTTGCCGGATCAGGAAGAATGGCTCGCCCATTGTAACCGAGATCGCCTGAAAACAGTACGCGTCTGCGCTTGTCGTCCTCTTCGATCTCAAGGAGGATGCTGGCGGAGCCGAGGATATGACCGGCATCGTAGAAGCTGGTGCGAATGCCGGGAGAGAGCTCGTACGGTGTTTCGAAATCGACCGTGTCGACAAAGGTATCCATACTGTTGAGGGCATCAAGGGTGTTGTAGAGGGGCTCAACATGTTGCCGCCTGTTTTTTCTTTTGCTCGCTTTATATACCTTGTATTTAGCCTCTTCTTCCTGGATCCGGGCGGAATCGAGAATGACCAATCGGGCCAGTTCCCGGGTCGCGGCAGTGGTGATGACCTTGCCCTTGAATCCCAGTCGGCTCAACAGGGGGATGCGGCCGCAATGGTCGAGATGGCCGTGGGTGAGCAGAAGATAATCGATGGCAGCCGGATCAAACCCGAAATCATTGCGGTTTTCCTCGTCCATTTCCCGGGTGCCTTGATACAGACCGCAATCAATCAGAATCCGTTTGCCCCGGCATTCGATTAAATGGCAGGAACCGGTGACGTTTCTGGCAGCGCCGTGGAATGCGATACGCATGAACAACTCCTACGTCGGCATGAAGCCTGTGGTGATTTATTCTTTGTCGCGAAGGACGATGGTCACCCTGCGATTGAGTCGCCGTCCTTCCGCTGTCTTGTTGGAGGCCACGGGATTGGCATAGCCGTACCAGTACATGAGCATCTTGTCCCGACTGATCCCGAAGGTGGTATGCAGATACTGACGGACACTTTCGGCCCGCCGTTGCGAGAGCTTGATATTGTAGGCCTCGGTGCCGATGCTGTCTGTGAAACCGGAAAGGACTGCATAAGAGTTCGGGTTTTCCTGTAAGAATCGTCCTAACCTGTCAAGTTGCGCCCTGAATTCCGGTTTGATATTCGATTTGTCGAAATCAAAGAGGATGTTGTTGAAACCGTTGGCCCTGGTATCCATGTAGAGCTTGCCCAGCAAATGTTCGGGCCGGTTGTAGACGGTATCGAAATCGATGATTTGCGAACAGCTGTTGACGGCAGCAATGTCATCGAGCAGCCTTTTAGCCTTTGCAGTGATAGCGCTGGAGACAATGTTGAAACAGACATCGTATTTTGCGGCCAGCTTTCTGGCCTGGGTCAGCGGAGTCGGCTCCAATCCTTTGAAGGTGGAATGCTTACCGTCGGAGAACAGAAAGACCTCGGTTCGTCCCGGCAGACCAAGGAGATGCTCCAACTTCATTAACCCAGTCTGGAGCATGGGCGGGCTTTGCGCGGTGATCGGCAACTGCTCGATGGCAGCGGCGAAATCCGCTTTCTTGTAAAGTTGCAGCCGGTAATACGGTTTGAAAGCCATGGGAGAAGCGGGCAGCCAGAGATCCCCTTTCCAATGAGGATAGAGGCCGGCCTGCCAGTTCAACTCCGGCAGGGAGGCGTTGCTTTCGCGGAGAATTTTCTTTTCCGCCTCTATCCGGGTGAGCCCGGTGGTTTTGTACGGTACCGCCATGGTGGTGGAGGGGTCGTAGAAGATGAAAAAATTCTGTGCCATGCGAATGAAGCGACCGTCTTCGGCGGCAAGAAGCTTGTGCCGGTGTTCCGGGGTCATTTGTTCCGCGTGAACCGCAGCGGAAACGAGAAGCAGGAAGAGAGAAGTGAAGAGAAAAGGCAAGGATAGGCGGGGTTTCATCGTATCATCTCCTGTGGTTCCTGCATCTAAGCGGAATCCCGAAAGAAGGGGGGAGGGGCTGACGTTATGAGTTCAGAGTATACCCGGCCGAGGGGGCCTGTCAAGTATTGGGAGTAATAGGGAGGGGGCGTAACATGCCCGCATGCAAGAGCATGAAGGGGGGATCAGAAGGCACCGAGATCATCGGGAGCAAAAGGCAGCCATTGGAAAAGGTGGCGTTCCAGGGTGATACATTTATGGAAGTTTTCCCGGATCAACTGCTGCCGTCCAGGATTGCCCTTGGCATAATGGTCAAGGATATATTCCAGCCGCTGGTCCAGGTTGACTATCTCATGATGTCGAACCCGTTTATCGGCATAATAGACGATCTCCCGGGCGGTGAAATATCCGGAGGCATACCGGTCCGGCTCATACTGATGAAGGATGACATGTTCTTCAACAATGGCGGCGATCTCGGGGAAACCCTGTTCCCGGCAGAATGCACCTCCGGTTTTGGCGTGATCGCAGTTGCTGGTAAGACAGGGGGTTTTGGCAATGTCATGGAGAAGCGCTCCTGCGATCACCAGATTACGGTCGGCCTGAGGTCGATTCGGCGAGGCGGTACCCAACCCAACCACCAGTTGTTCTGCCAATCGGGCGACAACCAGAGAATGATGTCGGATATTGTCAAACATCTCGTAATGTTCCATCAGCTGGACGCATTGCTGAAGCGAGGGAATTCGAACAAGCGGGTGTGTCATACCGTCGCAGCTATCCCAAAAAATTATGCCTTGCCGCTGAAGCGATGGACGGCGTCAACCGCGATCCGGACCTGATCCGGTGGTGTTTCCGGGAGAATGCCGTGGCCGAGATTGAAAATATACCCCCGCGCATCGCGGGCATCGGTGAGCATGGTCTTGATCCGTTGTTCGAGGCGATCCTTGGGCAGGAACAGGGCAATCGGGTCGATATTGCCCTGCACCGCGTGTTTGCCTGCCTGGGCAATGGCATCCGCAATCGGCAGGCGCCAGTCAAAACCGAGCACATCCGCATCGAGGGTGACCGTGTGCCGGGTCAGGGTTGCGCCGTTGTTGGCAAAATAGATCAGAGGAATGTCGGTCATGGCCCGCAGATCGGCTATGATCGAACGTACATAGGGCAGGGCGAACTGTTCGTAATCACAGGGGGCGAGGATGCCGGCCCAAGAGTCGAATAATTGCAGGGCTTGAGCACCGGCCCGGGCTTGAGCCTGGAGGTAGGTGCTGGTGCAGGCGGTGATTTTTGCCAGCAGGGCGTGGTAGAGCTCGGGCTCCTGAAACATCATTTTTTTGGTATTAAGGAAGACTTTTGAGCTGCCGCCTTCAATCAGATAAGTGGCCAGAGTAAAAGGCGCCCCGGCAAAGCCGATGAGCGGCACCTTCAACTCCTTACGCAGCAGACGGATAGTCTCCATGACAAAGGGAACGGCGGCCTCCGGATCAGGGACCACAAGGGCATCCACCGCCTGCCGACTGCGCACGGGATGCGGGAAGATGGGACCGCGGCCCTCGTGGAATTCGAGGGTGAGATGCATGGCCTCCATCGGAATGAGGATATCGGAAAAGAGAATGGCTGCGTCAAAGCCGAAAATGTCGATCGGCTGCAGGGTGACCTCGGTGCAGAGCTCCGGGCTCTTGCAGAGTTCGAGAAAGCTGACCTTGCCGCGCACCTTCTGGTATTCCGGCAGATATCGGCCTGCCTGTCGCATGAACCAGACCGGGGTATATTCGGTTTGTTCACCCCGGCAGGCCTTGAGAAATGTATCGTTCATGGTTGTCCGTATGCAGGTTATCAGCAAAAAGCGGCTGGTTTCATGTTTCGAGCAATAATCGGCAGTCCTTTCAGTGGCAAGGCCTGCGGTTTTAAGGGTATCGATGTGGGGGTCAACGCTTCGGCTGATAGGTACAGAAGGGTTCGGATGCCAGGTAATCGCCGGTCATGGCGTAGGCTCTGGCCCGGCACCCGCCACAGACCTGAACATATTCGCATTGACCGCAGTTATCCTTGTAACCGGCAAAATCGCGCAGATAGAGGAAAAGTTTTGAATTCTCCCAGATATCCTTGAACGATTGGGTGCGGATGTTTCCTGCCGATTTGGCAAAATAACTGCAAGGCTGCACGCTGCCGTCGACATCGATCAGGCAGATCATCTGCCCTGCCAGGCATCCCTTGGAACCGCCGGTGGAAAATTTAAGGCTCCGCCGTTTGAACCGTTCGCCTTCCGCCTTGGAGCGTTGGAGAACAATTCGATAGTACTGGGGGGCGCAGGTCGGACGAACCAGAAGGTCGTCTTCTTCTTTTTCCATGTCGTAATGCCAGTTGAGAATGTCCTCGTATTCCGTTGCCGGGATCAGTTCTTCCATAATATCTTCGCCCCGTCCGGTGGGGACGATCATAAACAAATACCAGGCGGTGGCGCCCAAGGATTTCACGAGCTTGTATATTCTGGGAGCTTCCTCTTTATTGCGGGTAGTGAAGGACGAGTTGATGAGAAATTCAATCTTGTGTTCGTTAAACAGGCGGATAGCGTTCATGACGCCATCATAAGCACCCGGTTGATTGCGGAAATCGTCGTGGATAGCGGCGGTTGATCCGTCAAGGCTCAAAGAAACCATTTTAATACCGGATTCTTTGATGTTTCGGCAGGTGTCCGCGGTAACCAGTGCCCCGTTGGTGGCAAGGCACATCCGCAGGCCCAAACCGGTACCGTAAGCGGCGATATCAAAGACATCGTTTCGTAACAAAGGTTCGCCACCGGAAAGGACCATCACCGGATTGGCATAGCTGCGGATATCATCCAAAACCCGCTTGGCTTCAACCAGTGAAAAATCCGGATGCCCCTTGACCTCCATCTGAGAGGAGGAGCGGCAGTGAACACAATTGAGATTGCAGCGGCGGGTAATTTCCCAGGCAATCCATTTTGGTGTAAAATCCATGTTGTTCTTCGGCCTCGGCCGGAAGTGAAAATTGAAGAGGGAAAAAGGGGGTAACCGTACTGCAACAGGCGGAGCAACCCTTTCCAGGTTCCTGTTGCCTGGGAGAATCACAAATAAAAATACGTCTTGAATATATTAATCTTGCCCGGCAGGGTCAACTGCTTTGTCGAATTGCCTTGGGTCAGCGTGGCTAGGGGGTGGGGGCATGACAATAGTACTGGAAAATATTTGTAAACGGTTTATCCTTTTAACTCATCAGGATGATTTTTAATCTTCTTCAATTTAAGGAGGTCATGCATGCAGAATATCAAGAGTATCCTTACCCCGATCGATTTTTCCGATAATGCCGGTAAGATTGTCCAGTCTGCCGCTTACATTGCAGGGACGTTCAAAGCTGAGTTGCATCTTGTCTTTGTGGTCCAGAATTTTGAGGATTACAGCGGATTTTTTGTTCCTCCTATCAATTTGCCGAATCTCGAGGAAGAACTTTTTGCTTCCGCGCAGCAACAGATGGAAACCTATGTTGAAGAGAACCAGGCCATGTTCACTGCTGCCGGAGTGACCAATGTTACCGGGAAGGTGTTGTCCGGAGACGTGGCAGAGGAAATTTTGACCTGTGCTTCCCAAAAAAAGGTGCAGCTCATTATCATGGGGACCCACGGATACAAGGGGCTGGAGAGAATTATGTTCGGTAGTGTGGCCGATAAGGTGGTAAAAACGGCGTGTTGCCCGGTTATGACGATCAATCCGTACCGTGAGGAGTGTGAAGGAGAAACAAAGGAATAAGCGTTTTTTCCGGTGAGACGGGCCCCGTCGGTAATCGATTATATCCGGGCTCCCCCCTTTCCATTTCGCACGAACTCATACCGTTGGAAAACCTGTCGGTATGGTGGTGCGTATTCGGATTGAATTCTCAGGCCGGGGAGGGGGGGATGCCCTGTTGCCGGTTGATTTTTTCTTGTTCCCCGATATGCTAGTGGTTTTTGATAAACCTACAGGGGCCTTATGGAGAAACGAAAACATTCAAGAATAGTTGTGCAGGGTATGAGTGTCGACGTCTCCGACGGCATGGGGTGCTGCTCCGGGGAAGTCCGGGATATTTCACGTTTGGGGATGTGCCTGGTGGATCTTGCCAAGAGATTGGGCCGGGATACCGATGCCTACACCGTCGTTGCTTCAAAAGAAGGGCAAAATTTTAAATTCCGGGTCAGGCCGCGGTGGGAAAAGGCCGGTCGGTTGAGTAAAGACATGGGGGTTGAGATACATAATGCCTCTGATCAATGGACCGAATATATAATGTCACTTGAATCCGGGCAGGAGGAAGAATAAACGTAAAGGTGCGGCAATGTATACCTTGAAAACGGTATATTTCCCTCCTCTGCAGCCCAGTTGTACGCTGTCTGAGCAGAGGGAAGGGATGAAGGATTCTTCGTTTTCAGCTCTGCTCCGTCTCCCCCCTTCTTTTAGCTCAATCTGCCCTCCCGGTTAAGAAAACCGATAAGAGCGCCTGGAGAGGTGGGCTGGTCTTTGAGTGCTGCAGAGAGCCTGTTGCCGATAAAACTCTCTGCAAACAGTTGTTGTACCGATATCGCTGGAAAAAGGAAAAGATCGAGTGTGCAGCGATCATATTGCTCCGGAGGATACCGGCTGTCAAGGAGGTGCGACCATTGTTCTTTGCTTTCGGTAAAGAGTTGCCCCCAATCCTCCCCCAGAGAAGAAGGAAAGGCGTTTGTTGTCGTTAGTGCCGTTAGCGCCCTCTGCAGGCCGGGGCATTGAGGGAGGAGAAGGTTCGATGTCGGTGAATCCGGCAATGTCGGTTTTTGCGCGACAGGCAGTTCCACGCTGGTTATGAACCGGGCGCTTTGCTGATGATTTTTCTCAAAGACCTCCTGCAGAGTATCGATCACCGCGTGATGAAAGGTGATAAAGAACTGCGGTTGTGTCGGTGCGGACCCCTGAAAATAGAGGCGGCTCCACGCCTTAAGCCGATGCGGGAGAATGCCCTCGGCCTTACTGTTTAAATTCAGGCTACCGGCGGGCAGGGGAAAGGGATTGTCCGTATCTTCCCGCAGTTCGGACAGAAGATCGTCTTGGCGGTTCGTTATATTTTGGAGAGCCTTTTCCAGGTCAGCCTGGTCGGCATCAAAGAACTCCCCCAGTTTCAACATCAGCCGTGACTGCCACAAGAGCAAGTCTTCCTCTTCCTTCCTGTTCTCTATGTTGCCGCTGTGTAACAGGCTGGTGAGAATCGTGTTTTTTGTTTCCTCTTCTTGCCTGCGAGTTAAGCCCGCCAGGGTCAGCATGCTGAGTTGGTTGGTGTAGTCGCCCCCCCGTCTTTTCATGTCTTCCATGAGAGCGAGGAATCGCTCACGCTGTTTGCCGAGCGGTACCGGGGTGATCAACTGGAGTAGCCCTTGTTGCAAAAGCTGTTCAATAAAAAGGGAGCTGTGCTCTTTGTTACACGGTTCGTGCTCAACGGCTTGCATATAGACAAGCTCTGCGAAAACCTGTACAAGGGGGAAAAGAAGACTCTCGTCAGGCAGGGTGTCGGGAAAAATACAGGCTGATATTTTATTCATAACTATGCGTACATTCCGGGAAAAAATTACATTTATATTGACGGCGCTGGCTTATCTTCTCTTTCATCTGCGCCTGGGCGCCGATATGGAGACTATCGTATTTGAAACGGTCTGCCAGATGTTGATGACGGCACCCTATGCCTTGGGATTTACCTATATTATAGCCTTCATGTTTCGCCGGATGTCGGGGAGCGGCTGGCCTCCCTGGGATAGGCTGCTACGAATTTTTTTTACTGTCGGTATTGTGTTTGCCTTTTTCTTTGCCTTGTACGAGTATGGTGGGCAAGGACAACCGCTGTCGGCGGACGAGGGGTTGAATAAAGGTTTTAGCGTATCACGGTTTTTTGAGGATGTAACCCGGAAGGAGCGGTAGTATTCGGCATAAGCATGCATTTCGGCCCTAAGATCGTTCCGGGGCTGGTCACTGCGTTACACCCGGTTTGAACCTTGTCTCCCAGTATGGCGCCGAATTTTCTTAATCCGGTATCCACCATGCCGCCGGGGGTCCTGACTGCAACATTTCCTGTAATGAAGCGTAGATTGGCGCATTTCGTGCCTGCCCCCAGATTAACGTCATTCCCGAGGATCGAGTCTCCCAGATAGGCGAAGTGTCCGGCCTTGGCACCATTGAGAAAAATCGAATGTTTGACTTCGGTGGCGTGGCCGACCACACATCGGCTGCCGATCAGGCAATAGCCGCGGAGGTACGCTCCTTGACGGATTTCCGAGTAGTCGCCGATAATGGTGGGCGACTTGATCAAAGCGCCTGACTCAATCAGCACTCCCCTGCCGATTCTGATGTTTTTACCGACCATCACTGCTCCTGCCATAATGACGGAGGCACCTTCCAGAATTTGACCGTTTTCCCAGACAGAAAGGCCACCCTTAGTGGTGTCGCCGTAGGTAATGATGCATTCCCGGGCATTTCGCAGTTTACCGTTAAAAGAAACATAGGGACTCTCCAACGGTACTCCGTCTGTCAGGCAAACGTGCTGAAAGGTGGGAGCGGTACGGCCGCTGATGTACTCTTTCAGTTTTTTTAATGGATCCCAGACCTGCACACAATCAGCAAAAAGATCTCCATAAGGGGATACGTTCAGATCAAAAAACGATCCTGTGGTCAACATAATAGGTTCCTTGGCGGTCAGGTGGACAGAAGGCGGTATGGATGTCTCTCTAAATAGTCTCTCTATATTGAGGCGTATGGAATTATTCAAGCGAAATTTTCTTTGACGAACCGGGGAGGGCATCGTCTTGACTTCGGATTCGGTTGTGTTTACTGTCGTGGAACAATTGTATAATTATATAATCGTTCAAGGCGATTTTAAGGAGGATAAACGTGGGATTTGACGATTCATTATCAACCAGTATGGGTGATTTCGGGGAGCAGGCACAGGATCTTGAGATTCCTGAGACACTGCCCATGATGGCTGTCCGGGATGTTGTTGTTTTTAATTATATGATTATCCCGTTATTTGTCGGTCGACCTGGTTCTATTGAAGCCGTGAACGATGGTTTGAACAATAATAAGCTGTTGATGCTGGTGACCCAGAAAGATCCGACGAAAGACGATCCCGAAGTGAAGGATCTCTACGATGTCGGTATGGTTTCCATGATCATGCGGACGCTCAAACTGCCCGATGGTCGCCTCAAGGTGCTGGTTCAGGCTCTTTCCAAGGCAAAAATACGTTCCTATGTCCAGAAAAAACCGTTTTACAAGGTTGAAATCGATCTGATTGAGGAGCCGGAGACTCCGGAACTCACTGTTGAGACGGAAGCCCTGATGCGCACAGTGCGTGAGCAGACGGAAAAGATCATGTCGCTGCGCGGTATCCTTTCCTCGGATTTGATGATGATCATCAACAATATCGAGGAACCGGGAAGGTTGGCCGATCTGGTTGGATCCAATTTGCGTCTGAAGATTGCCGAGTCGCAAAAAATTCTTGAATCTGTGGACCCCACGGAACGTCTGCGTCTGGTGGCGGACCTGCTTCATAAAGAGATGGAAGTCTCTACGGTTCAAGCAAAGATTCAATCGGATGCCAAGGAGGAGATGTCGCGCAGTCAGCGGGAGTATTTCCTTCGGGAGCAGATTCAGGCGTTGAAACGCGAGCTCGGGGACGAGGATAGCTATTCGCAGGAGATTGAAGATCTCCGCAAGCAGTTGCGTAAGAAAAAAATGCCGAAATATGCCAAGAAGGAAGCTCGTAAGCAGTTAAAACGGCTTGAAATGATGCATCCTGATGCTTCTGAGGCAACGATTGTCCGTACCTATCTTGATTGGTTTATCGATCTGCCCTGGCGGGAGTCGTCCAAGGATATGCTGGATTTGAAAGTGGCGGCTGGCATCCTGGACGAGGATCATTACGGTCTGGATTCGATTAAAGAACGTATCCTTGAATATTTGGCTGTCCGCAAGCTCAACCAGAACACCAAGGGGCCGATCATCTGTTTTGTCGGCCCTCCCGGTGTTGGCAAGACCTCCTTGGGGCAGGCCATCGCCAAGGCCATGGGCCGTAAGTTTTATCGACTTTCCTTGGGCGGCATGCGCGACGAAGCGGAAATTCGCGGGCATCGCCGGACGTATATCGGCGCCTTGCCGGGACGTATACTTCAGGGGTTGAAGGGGGTGGGGACCAATAATCCGGTATTCATGATGGATGAAATCGACAAGATCGGCGACGATTACCGTGGTGATCCATCATCCGCTTTGCTGGAGGTTCTCGATCCCGAGCAGAACAATACGTTCTCCGATCATTACATGAACCTGCCTTTTGACCTTTCCAATGTCATGTTCATCACCACCGCCAATAGAAGCGATACCATTCCCGGTCCTTTGCTTGATCGTATGGAGGTCATTCAGCTTTCCGGTTATACATTGGAAGAAAAGATGGTGATTGCCAAAAAGTATCTGCTCCCCCGGCAGATCAAGGAAAATGGCATAAAAACGAGCCAGATTAAACTCAATGATTCGACTCTGGAAATCGTCATCAGCAAGTACACCCACGAAGCCGGTGTGCGAAATCTCGAACGTGCTCTGGGTAAAGTCTGTCGGAAAATCGCCCGGAAAGTGGCGGAAGGCGGCAAGGGGCCGTATGTGATTTCCGAGAATACGGTGGAAAAATATTTGGGACCGCCTAAATTTCTCCCGGAAACCGAATTGGATACTAGCTCCCAACCGGGTCTGGTAGTCGGCTTGGCCTGGACGGAGGTCGGCGGGGAATTGTTACATATCGAGACCTCGGTGCTTCCGGGCAAAGGGAAACTTCTGCTCACCGGGCAGTTGGGCGACGTGATGAAAGAATCGGCGCAGGCGGCTTTAAGCTACTGTCGCAGCCGCAGTGCCGATTTGGGTGTGGAGGTGGATTATTTCGATAAGGTTGATATCCATATCCATGTTCCTGCCGGTGCCATTCCAAAGGATGGCCCCTCGGCAGGTATCACCATGACCACGGCACTGTTTTCCGCCATCATCGGCAAATCGGTGAAACAAGGAATAGCTATGACCGGCGAAGTTACCCTGCGCGGCAGAGTGTTGCCCATCGGCGGGTTGAAAGATAAGGCTTTGGCGGCATTGCGGGCCGGTATCACCAAAATTCTTATCCCTGAAGAAAATCAGAAGGATCTTGTCGAGATCCCGGAAGAATTGCGGAAAAAAATAACCTTTTTTCCGGTCCGGCATATGGATGACGTCATTGAACTGACTCTGGGGAAGATTACCGGACGGGGGCGCCAACAGAAACAACTTGCCGGGAAAGAAGAGAAATGAAGCCTACCGTCAGTTGACAGGCGATGGCTTTGTCGTCTGTCAACTGACGCATTGGATACTTCCTCCCTTTAAGCCTTTCAAAGAACGGTACAGGTTCTTTCGTTTACCGTATTCATGCGTATTTTTTTAATTTCCCTTCTGCTTTTCGTCCTTGTCTCATTGGGTGGCGGTCTTTGGTACCGATCCTACTTGACGTCTATTTCTCCGGGGAACGGCGAAGTTGTGGTTGTTATCCCCAAGGGAACGGGGGTGCGGGGTATCGGCACCTTGTTGGCGGCAAACGGAATTCTCAGGGATGATCTCCGTTATCTCCTGCTGGTTCATTTTTCCGGACTCACTGCCAAGCTCCAGGCCGGAGAATACAGCCTTCCCCGCGGTTTGACTCCACCGGAGGTTTTGCAGTTGCTCGCCAAAGGCAGCACGCTTCGCCATCATGTGACCATTCCCGAAGGTATGACAGCCGAGGAGGTGGCTGATATTTTTGAAAAAGACGGTTGGGTCAAACGGTCACGCTTTCTTGAGCTTATCCATGATGCCGAATATATCGATACGTTGGGCATTGATGCCCCACAACTGGAAGGGTATCTTTTTCCGGAAACCTATACCCTGATTCGGTATGAAACTGATGCAAATTCGGTGGTCCGGATGATGGTCAATCGATTTCAGCATGTATGGAATGTAATCAAGGTTCCGGAACTCCATGGACTCAATCGGCATCAGTTGGTCACCCTTGCTTCGATTGTTGAGAAAGAAACGGGGGCGGCGGCGGAACGGCCTCTAATCGCCCGAGTATTTTTGAACCGGCTTGGCCGAAAAATGCGGCTGCAATCGGACCCGACGGTTATTTACGGTATTCGTGCATTCACAGGTAATCTCAGCAAATCCGATCTCAAACGAGCGACTCCCTATAATACCTATGTTATTCCCGGGTTGCCGCCTGGTCCCATTTGTAATCCCGGGCAAGCAGCCCTGGAAGCTGTTTTGCATCCGGTTGACTCCAAGGCCTTGTATTTTGTTTCTAAAAATGATGGCACCCATATTTTTTCCAATAATTTGGCGGAACATAACCGTGCGGTTCAAATCTTTCAGCGACGTCCTTGATCGGAATCGGTGGTAGGAGATGGTCGAAACTGTCGTCAGAACCGTTATATAAACTTGGCGGCCATTCGTCGAAATTCTTCCGGAGAGCCGCTTTGTCATCTCCTTGGATGGCGGCTGAATTTCTGCATTGCAAGAAAAAAGGGGCATCAATTTCCTTGTTTTTAATTTAATTAGTGTTATGTTCGCGAGATGAGCAGACTATGCAGTGTTTGTGCTGATTATCTTATCTAATTACCATTGTTAATTAGATATATCGCGAGGTTCTGCATGGGTAAAACATTCAGCCCAATACAAGGAGAATAAGGGAGCAATGTTGAAAGGAACAGTGAAGTGGTTTAACGAGTCTAAAGGTTTCGGTTTTATTGAGCAGGAAGATGGCAAGGATGTCTTTGTCCACTACTCTGCAATCGGTGGAACAGGGTTCAAGACATTAAATGAGGGCGATAAGGTTCAATTCGAAATCGTTGATGGACCAAAAGGCCCGGCTGCCGCTAACGTTTTGAAACAATAATTCAACACAATGCTTTAGCCCGGCCGGATTTTTTCCAGGCGTATAGTTTGTAAACGGCAGGGCCGGTTCGTCCCCTGCCGTTTTTTATCTGTACGTGTATTTTGAGTTGGCTTTTTTCTTTTCTGTCAGGCCTATCCCCCTACCGTAGCCTGTGCATGTCAAGAGCAGTTAATCAGTACTCTATATTTTTTCACAGGTTGAATCCGTTTTGAAAGTCGCCCTCGTTCAGACAAACCCGGTTATCGGGGCCTTTGAGCCAAATCTCCGAAAAATCCTCAGCTGGATAAATAAGGCAAAGCAAGCTCAGTGTGATCTTGTTGTTTTTCCTGAATTATGTCTTTGCGGGTATCCACCGCAAGACCTGTTGGAACGCTCCAGTTTTCTTGAGGCTCATGATCAGGCTCTGGCTGATTTGATTCATCAGGTTGACGGTATTACCTGCATCGTCGGGGTACTCGAACGGCGAAGCGGACCGGGTAAGCCCTTGTATAATTCAGCCTTTGTGCTTGAAAAAAACAAGATAACCTTCCGGGCACGCAAACAATTGCTCCCAACCTATGATGTATTTGATGAGACCCGATATTTCGAGGCGGGAAGCACGGCAACGGTTTTTCCTATAAAAGGGCTGCAATGCGGTTTGACCATCTGTGAAGATATCTGGTGGAGCAGTCAGGCTTACCCGGCAAATCCTCTCAAGGATTTCATCGTGGGGGCGGTCGTTCCGGATTGTCTTATCAATATTTCAGCTTCCCCCTACTATCACGGCAAACTCGGCGTTCGTCAGCAGGTTTTCGGGAAGATGTGCCGAGAAAATAATTTTCCTCTGCTGTATGTCAATCAGGTGGGCGGGCAGGATGGCCTGGTGTTTGACGGCCACTCCATGGTGATCAATAATTCCGGAAGCTTGTGCAGCGTTGCCAACGGCTTTGCCGAGGATATGCTGGTTGTTGACAGTAACAGCTGGGACGCGGTCGGGACGCAGTCCTTGGACGATTCCGTAGCCCATGTTGAGGAGGCCCTTGTGATGGGGGTCCGGGATTATCTGCATAAGACCGGATTCCGCAAGGCTGTGCTGGGGTTGTCCGGCGGGATCGATTCAGCGGTTACCGCGGTTATCGGCTGCCGGGCATTAGGGCCGGAAAATGTGCTTTGCGTTGCCATGCCCTCACCCTACACTGCGCAGTATTCCATTGATGATGCCGAGCAGTTGGCTAAAAATCTGGGTTGCGGGTTTGAGATTATTGGTATATCCAGCGTGATGGAGGCCTACCAGGCCACATTGGCGGCACTGTTGGCCGGTCAACCGGAAGATACCACTGAACAGAATTTACAGGCGCGGATTCGGGGTAACCTGCTCATGGCACTGTCCAACAAATTCGGGCGGTTGTTATTATCCACCGGTAATAAATCTGAAATGGCCGTTGGCTACTGCACCTTGTATGGTGATATGAGCGGCGGACTGGCGGTGATATCCGACGTACCCAAGATCATGGTGTATGAGCTGGCTCGGTTGATAAACCGCGAGCAGGAAGTGATCCCTGATCGTATTATAACCCGACCGCCGACAGCGGAACTCAAGGCGGATCAATGTGATCAAGATGATCTTCCCCCGTACGAGGTCCTTGATACCGTGCTTCGGGCCTACCTCGAAGAACATAAAGAGATAGAGGCAATAGCTGCCGGTGGTGTGGATGTGCAATTGGTGAGGGATATCGTCCGACGTGTTAAATTGAACGAGTATAAACGCAAGCAAGCACCGCTTGGCATAAAGGTGACTACTAAAGCTTTTGGGCCGGGGCGCCGTTATCCCGTGGTACAGGGGTTTGTCGAGTGAAGCGACAACCTTAACCGGTTGCTCTTTTTACGAAGAGTTTTTTCGTTTTTTCCCTCGCCTGAACCGCCCGATTGCAAGAAAGGTATCGTTCAAGATAATCAACAAGAGACCTGGCCTGCCATACCCGCAGTCTCCTCCCCGTCCTCCTCTTTTTTATCGTTCAGACATAGGTTATGAAACCCATGCTTGCCGTCTGGTGAGATAAGGTGGTCTTGTTTCCTTGGGCGGTCAGGACCAGGTCCCCCTTCTCGACGAGAAGGGGACCGGCAAGGGAGGACTTCCATGTCCGCCATTAATCCGCATACCATTCAGGCAAAGGGCAGGGGGCAAGGAATGCCACGCTTCTCCCAAAACCGTAGGGCTTTGGGCGAGGGGACGGTGATGAAGAAAGATGGGTGGCATTTTCTTTTAGGTAGATCGAAGTGTCAGGAAGGGCGTAGGGCAGACACCGGGGTTTGATAGTTTTGTGACCATTGAGGGCAAACCGTTGCAGCACGGTTCGCGGAAGGATCTTCGTCCTTTTAATGGCGAGGGACTGCCGTGGATTCTCAGGGGCGATTTCTGTCTTGGCTCCCATACCGACCCGGATGATCCGGTTTGCCGGGGTTATAATCGGCAACGGCCCTGTCCGATTTTCAGAAAACCATAGGGGGGCACTCTCAATGGGAAAGATTAATCTTTTTTTACTCTTGTCTTATTGCTCCAAAAGCGTTAGAGCGCACTGTTTTTTAACCATCGGAGAATGATTCATGGAAGGAGTACGATAATGTTGCCAAAAAATTTGGCGCTTGCTGATCGGGTACTGCAAGTTGCACCCTCGCCGACTCTCGCAGTCAATGCCAAAGCGAAAGCGCTCAGGGCCGCAGGGGCGGATATATTGAACTTCAGTGTCGGAGAGCCTGATTTATCTACTCCGGCCCATGTATGCGCGGCAGGAAAACAGGCCATCGACGACGGACACACACGCTATACGCCGGTCGCGGGTATCCTCGAATTACGAGAGGCAATTTGTGCCCGTTTACAACAAGCGCAGGGGTGGGAATATACACCGGATCAGGTACAGGTAAGCTGTGGCGGCAAGCATGGGTTGTATAATATTTTTCAGGCGGTACTGAATCCCGGCGATGAAGTTCTTGTCCTCGCGCCCTACTGGGTGTCCTATCCTCCCATGGTGCAGCTTGCCGGCGGTACGCCGGTTATCGTTCCGCTCAAGGAGGATAACAATTTTGACCTTGATCCAACAACGCTTGCGCAATATGTAACCGACAGGACTAAGGCTATTATACTCAATAGCCCTTCGAATCCGACGGGCGCTGTTTTTTCGCATGCCGCACTAGAAGCGGTCGCCCGTATGGCCCTTGATAAGGGTTGGCTGGTGGTTACGGATGATATGTACGAAGAGATATCCTATGTTGAGGGGAAGATCCCTCATATCCTGCATGCTGAGCCGCGGCTGCAAGAGCAGACAGTGCTTTCCAATGGTGTTTCCAAGTCTTTTGCGATGACGGGATGGCGAATCGGATATTCCGTAGGGCCGATTGCAGTGATTAAGGCGATGAACAAAATTCAAAGTCAATCCACCTCAAATCCCGCAGCTCCTTCCCAATATGCTGCACTAGCTGCCCTCACCGGACCGCAGGATTTTCCTCGCCAGCTTCGCGAGGCTTTTATTCCCCGTCGTGCATATTTTGTCAGGGAACTGCAGGCGATTCCAGGGGTGAGCTGTGTCAGGCCCATGGGTGCCTTTTACGTCTTTCCTAATTTTTCAGCTTATTATGGGAAAACTTACAAGGGCAAAATCATTGACGGCTCCCTTGCTCTTGCCGATTATTTCCTGAGCGAAGCTCAGGTTGCCACCGTTCCCGGGGCAGCCTTTGGCGCAGATGATTTTATCCGGTTCTCTTTTGCTACCTCGATGGAGGTCATTGAGCAGGGAATGCAGCGCATTAAGCAGGCTTTGGCTGCGCTGCAATAACCCTTTGTTCGGACAGAGGATCATTCTTCCCGTGATCTTATCTTTGATGGTAATGTTGCAGGTGACTATTGCCGTGGGATAGAAGGCGCGGCTTGGAATCCTTGTCCGGCATCTTCTTGCGCGGAATTGCTTTCCTTGTTGATGTTGTATTTGGTCAACAAGGATTGCAGTTTCCAGGGGGAAGAAAGGTATTCCCGACCGAGGTGACTTTCAGCAACAACCGCGCAGAATTTGAGAAATTCGGCCATGAGTCGGGTGATAATCTTATCTTTGTGCTGGATAATCCAGAGTTGCCGACTCATGTCCATGCCTTCGATCGGCAGGATTTTCAGCCAACCTTCCTCTGTTTCCCGACATACCGTCAACATGGAGAGGCAGGCCGCTCCTACCCCCGATTCCACTGCTTTTTTGATTGCCTCGGTATGGCCGGTTTTTGTGACCACCTTCAACATGGAAGCATAACGTCCAAGCTTCTTAGTGAAAATTTCGGCGGTTCCCGATCCTTCCTCCCGCATAACCCAGCTGGTTTCTTTGAGATCGTCCGGTATACGGAATGTGGAGCGCGCGGCCAGCTTGTGAGTTGAGCTGACAATGATGCCTAATTCATCTTTAAACCAGGGGGTTGCCACCAACGAATCCACGTTGATATCGCCTTCAACAAAACCGAGATCCGCTTGGCCTGTTGCCACCAGTTTTTCTGCAGTCATGGTGTTGACGACCAGCATATTGATATGGGCTTCGGAGTGCAGTTGCATGAAAGCGCCGATGAGGTAAGGTAGAACATAGTTGCCGATGGTCGAGCTGGCTACGATTTCAAGGACACCGGCCACTGTGCCCTGCTGTTCATTGAGTTTGGTCTCAATGTTGGCGACCTGGTGGAGAGTAGCCTTGGAGAGGGGGAGGAGGTAACGGCCGCGGTCATTGAGAAGAAGGCTACGGCCGTGACGATCAAAAAGCGGCCCGCCCAGTTGATTTTCGAGCTCTCCCAGTGCCATACTGACCGCTGATTGGGTGAGCAGGAGTTTTTTGCTCGCCCGCGTGACCTGTTGGGTCTCGGCTACGGCGATGAATATTTCTAATTGCCTGAAGGTGATGGCCATGAATCTCTTTCTTATCAGTGTGATTGAACGAAACTATGATTGAAATTGAAAATATTTGCTAACCTAACACTTCGGAAAAATAGGTCAACGACTTTCCGGTGAGAACGGGGTATTTTTTAGTGAACGACGAAAATGATTGAATATTCATTCAATAGAATTATGCTTGACATCGATTTTACTTTTCGGTAACTTGATAAGATGTGTTGATAAATGGCATCAGTTGCATTGATACTGATGTTTATCGGAATTCGGGGAGAGAGGGATGGATCAGGTTGTCCTTACTAATATTATTTATGTGACTGTCTTTTTGATAGGGGCATTGCTTTTTGGATTTGGTCCCATCATTATCGTCAAGTTGCTCAGCCCGATCTCTCATACTCGGCAGTCTGCCGGGCGGTCTGGCCAATTGATCGAGTGCGGCATGGAGCCCATTGGCAGTGCCTGGATCAGGTTTGGCATTGTATACTACCTTTATGCCCTAATTTTTCTCGCCTTTGACGTCGATGTCCTTTTTCTTTTTCCCGTGGCCGTTGCCTATAACAGCCCGGAATTAGGTTGTCGCGATTTTTTTGAGATCTTGATTTTTGTCGCCATTCTCTCATTAGCCATTGTCTATGCCTGGCGTAAAGGAGTGTTCACGTGGGAACGGAAAACGTACCATCATCAATAGTGCAGTTCGCCCAGTTGGATACTCTGCTTAATCTTTGCAGGGCAAACTCGCTTTGGCCAATGACCTTCGGGTTGGCCTGCTGCGCCATCGAGATGATGTGCACGGGAGGGTCCCGATATGATATCTCTCGATTCGGTGCCGAGGTGTTTCGACCGTCGCCCCGACAGAGCGATGTCATGATTGTTGCCGGAACTATCAATAAAAAATTGGAACTGGCAGTCAAAACCCTTTATGACCAGATGTCCGAGCCTAAATGGGTGATTGCCATGGGAAACTGCGCCATATCCGGAGGACCGTTTAAGGTCAAATGCAATTATAACGTGGTGGAAGGGGCGGATAAACTGTTCCCGGTGGATGTCTATATTCCCGGCTGTCCGCCGCGTCCTGAGGCCTTGCTCGAGGGGATCATGACCCTTGAGGAGAAGATCACCGGAAAACGATGTTGGCCGCGAGTGCACGCAGGCTGAACTGGTATTGAGTGATGGAAATACAAGAACAAACCCGAATCGCACTGGCGACACTTTTCCCGCTGGCAACGTACACTGCAACCCCAGCTGGTGCCGAAGACTCAGACCAAGGTGAGGGGGTGCCACGCGGGGCAGGGGTGCTCGCCACCGATTTTTCCGGATGTGGCGGCCATCTTGATGTCCTTTGCCTGCCGGATCAGGTGGTGGACGTAGCCCGAATCATGGATGATCAGGGCTTTTTTCTTGAGGCGGTTTCCGGGGTCGACTGGATAGATCAGCAACAGCTGGAGATAGTTTACGACTACAACCGGCTGGATGGTCAGCAATGCCGGGTTGTCGTTCGAACCAGAGTTTCCCGTGATCAACCGGTGGTACCCACCATTACCCATGTTTTTTCTGCAGCTGACTGGCATGAGCGGGAAACCTTTGATTTTTACGGCGTTCAGTTCCAGGGCCATCCCAATCTTATCCGTATTCTGTTGCCGGAAGACGCCGATTTTTATCCACTTTTAAAGGATTTTATGCCATGACCGTTCCCATTCACCTGCGGCATGATGAAACCTTTGTCCTCAATCTGGGGCCGCAGCATCCTGCTACCCATGGGGTCCTGCGGGTCAAACTTACCATGGATGGCGAGTATGTGGTTAAGGCCGAGCCGGTGTTGGGCTACATTCATCGGATGCATGAAAAAATGGCGGAAGCCGGAACCTTTGCCCAGTTCATGCCCAACACCGCCCGAATGGATTATCTTCATGCCCTGGCCTTCAACCATGGCTATTGCCTGGTGGTAGAACGGGCGGCCGGTATCGAGGTGCCGGAGCGGGCGGAATACATCCGCGTCATTACCGTTGAATTAAATCGGATAGCCAGCCATTTGCTTTGGTGGGCGGCATTTCTCCTCGATCTCGGCGGGTTCACGCCATTACTCTATGCCTTTGACGATCGGGAAAAGATTATCGATTTGCTTGAACGGGTTACCGGCTCACGGTTGACCTACTGTTATATGCGTTTCGGCGGAGTTTATAATGATATCGACGATGAATTCATTACCGGTACCCGGGCCTTCATCAAACGCCTCCGCAGCCGATTGCCAAGTTATTATCATGATTTGGTCACCCATAACATCATCCTCATTAAGCGCATCAAAGAGATAGGCATCATTACTCCGGAACAGTGCCGTCGCTACGGTGCTACCGGGCCGGTTGTGCGCGGTTCCGGTATCAGCTACGATATTCGTAAAAACGAACCCTATTCGGTCTACCCGGAATTTGATTTTGACATCCCGGTTTTTGACGAATGTGACTCCATGGCCCGATATATGGTCCGTATGCAGGAAATAGAACAGTCATTGCGGATTGTCGAGCAGGCCCTTGATAAGCTTCCGGACGGGCCGGTCATGGGAAAGGCACCGAAGATGCTTAAACCGCCGGCGGGTTACTTTTACTCCGCAGTGGAGACTGCCCGCGGTTCCCTGGGCCACCGATTAATCTGTGACGGCGGCAAAAACCCCTACAAACTGAAACTGCGCTCACCGACCTTTTCCAACTTAAGCCTGTTCGGCGAGGTAGCCGAAGGCATGATGCTGGCAGATGCCCTGGCCTTCATGGGTAGCTTGGATCTGGTCATCCCAGAGATTGACCGCTAGTTTAAGTAGGTGAACGATATGGAAACAAGTATTTGGCGAGCCCTTATTTACCTGGTGGGCATCATGGCTTTTGCCGGTGTTAATGCCGCTTGGCTTGGGTGGTGCGAGCGAAAGGGTGCGGGCAGGATTCAACGGCGGATCGGGCCGTGCGAAGCCGGTTTTGCCGGTCTCATGCAGCCCTTGGCCGATGGCCTTAAACTGTTGAGCAAACAATTGCTGGTCCCCGATGGGGTTGATGGTATTATTTTCCGGGTCGCACCGGTTCTTGCCATGATCCCGGCCATCACTTCCATGGTGGTCATCCCCTTTTCCGATAATATCGGCGCCCGGGCCATGGAACTTTCGGTTTTGCTTCTCTTTGCTTTGGCCTCCTTGAGCATGATGGCCGTCCTGCTTGGCGGTTGGGCCTCCGGCAATAAGTATGCGATCATCTCATCGGCCCGCGCTGTTTCACAGAATCTGGCCTATGAAATCCCCATGTTATTAACCGTTATTACCGTGGTCATGATTTCGGGTTCGATGAATCTGCGCGAGATCGCTCTGGATCAGCAGGGCGGCTTCTGGCACTGGAACATCTTTCGTTTGGAAAACGGCCATTTTCTAACGATGTGGATTGCCTTTATTATCTTTTTTATCTGCTCCGTGGCTGAGACTAACCGGGCTCCCTTTGATATGGCCGAGGCGGAAAGCGAGTTGGTCGCCGGTTTCATGACCGAATATGGCTCCATGGGGTTTGGCTTGTTCATGATGGGCGAGTATCTCAATATCGTGGTGGGGGCCTGTTTGACCGCGACCCTGTTTCTCGGCGGCTGGGACTGTCCTTTCGGACTGACCCCGGGGGTATGGTGGTTTCTTCTTAAAATTTATATCTTGATTTTTACCTTCATCTGGATTCGATGGACCTATCCTCGGACCCAGATCTACCGGCTTTTGAACCTGAGCTGGAAAATATTGATTCCTTTTTCATTGGCAAATCTGCTGATTACTGCAGCTTTGATCAAGGTGTTCTGACTATGAATGGCTATTGGAGCGATATCTTCACCGGCGGCAAGAGCCTCTTTACCGGTCTGATGATCACTGCCCGGGAATTTTTTAAACCTGTGGTGACCGAACAATACCCTTACGAAGTGCCGACCATGACGCCCCTGTTCCGGGGCCATATCGAACTCATCGGCAATGAAGAAACCGGTCAACCTAACTGTGTGGTCTGCGGCATGTGTCAGCGGGCTTGTCCTTCTTCCTGTATCAGTCTGGAAGGAAAGAAGGCGGAAGGGGGAAAAGGCAAAGTCTTGACCCGCTATACCCTGGATTTTACCAAATGCAGCCTTTGTGGTTTCTGCGTTGAGAGTTGTAATTTCAATGCTCTGCGTTTTTCCAAAGATTACAATCTGGTTGGTTTTGACAAAAACGAATTTATCATGGATATGCTGAAACGGTTGGAGGATCAGAACAGATGCAAGCAATAGTCTGTCAAACGGCTGCTGGCCCGGCCCTCTTTTCAGCAGAAGGCATGGTCGGCGTTATTTTTCTGCTGACCGTGTCCTTAGTGTTTACCGGCGCGTTCATTGCCGTGAAAGCTGAGCGGTTGGTGCGCTCGGTTTCCGGACTGGCGATCTGTTTCACCGGGTTGGCCGGGGTGTATTATTTCCTCCTCAGCCCATTTCTTGCCATGATGCAAATGCTGATCTACGTCGGTGCGGTTTCCATCCTGATTGCCTTTGGTATCATGATGGCTGCACCGGAAGAGAAAAGGATGACGGGAATGAAAAACCGGTCTTTGCTCGCCGGTCCCTTGGCCTTCAGTACCGGTGCCCTGATGTTTGCCGCTTTGACGGTTTTGGCTCTGAAGACCCAGTGGCAGGTTTTTCCCCGACAAGGAACTTTTGATATCAAGGCGGTTGGGATGGCATTGTTGACCACCCATTCTCTGGTATTCGAACTTATATCGATTGTCCTTTTAATGGCCATCATTGGTGCCTTAGTCCTTGCCCAGAGAGGGAGAAACTAACCGATGCAATTGTTGAATTTGTATAACTGCTTATCGACCTATCTGGTGATCGGCGCTTTGCTTTTTTCTTTTGGGATTTACGGTATGGTGGTTCGTCGAACCGTGATCGGGATGCTGATATCTTCAGAGTTCATTCTTGCCGCCGCTTCCACCAACTTTATGGCCTTTAATCGTTTTTTGGCTCCCGACCCGGTGGTCGGCCAGATTTTCACCTTGTTCATCATGGCCATTGCCGCCGCCGAGGCTGCCATTGCCATCAGCATAATGATCGCCGTCTACCGAAATTACAAGACTATTGACAGCGACGATCTTGTTGATCTGCAAGGGTAACCGGAGATAATGACCATGGACGCCGTTGCCGCCACTGTACATATTGTTGAAAATTCCAATCTGCTGTTGGCGGTCATCATTCCGCTCTTCGGCAGTTTGGCAGTCATGACACTGAAAAATCATCCGAATCTGCGGGAGATGGTGAGTTCCTGTTCCTCGATTCTACTTTTTCTCATAGTCCTCTCTTTTATTCCGGCTTTGAAAGCGGGCGAGACGTTGGTTTACCCGATCTTTCATCTCCTACCCGGGCTCTCCATCACGCTGCGGGCCGACGGGTTTTCAATGATTTTTGCGCTGGTCGCATCATCGTTGTGGATGATCGCGGTTTTCTACTCCATGGGCTATATGCGCGCCCATGATGAACCCTGCCAGACCCGTTTTAACGCCTGTTTCGCCTTAGCAATTTTTGGGGCGATCGGAGTGGCGCTTTCCGACAATTTTCTGACGCTGTATCTTTTTTATGAGATCGTCTCAGTCTGCACCTATCCTCTGGTCGCCCACCATCAGGATGAGGAATCGTATGAAGGTGCCCGCAAATATATTATTTACCTGACGACAACCGCTAAATTTTTTCTGTTGCCGGCGCTTATTCTCATTTATGTTCTGGTCGGAAATCTCGATTTTCCACACAATATTACCACCGGCATGATCCCCACCTCAGCGTCAAGCTGGGTTGTGACCATGCTGTATATCTTCTGCCTTTTCGGTTTTGCAAAAAACGGAATTATGCCCTTCCACCACTGGCTCCCCGGAGCTATGGTAGCCCCCACGCCGGTTTCCGCTTTGCTGCATGCGGTTGCGGTGGTTAAGGTCGGGGTATTCTGCACCACCCGAACCATGCTCTATGTTTTTGGATTGGATACGATGAACCGGCTCAATCTTGGCATTCCCACCGCCTATTTTGTCGGTTTTACCATCCTCATGGCCTCGGTGATTGCCCTTTCTAAGGATAATCTTAAGGCGCGGCTTGCTTATTCCACGGTCAGTCAACTGTCATACATTATCCTCGGGGTGGCCATGTTGACCCCGCACGCCATTGAGGGCGGCCTGATCCACATCGTCAATCACGCTTTTGCCAAAATCACCCTGTTCTTCTGCGCCGGTGCTATCTTCATTGCGACCCATAAAAAATATATCTCGGAAATGAGCGGGCTTGGGCGAACCATGCCCTTCACCTTTGGAGCCTTTGCTGTGGCTTCGCTATCGATGATTGGTGCCCCCCCGGTGGCCGGGTTCATCACCAAGTGGTATTTACTGGTCGGCTCGATGGAGGCACATCAGGTGGGAATCCTTCTTATCCT
The DNA here is from genome assembly GCA_963666685.2 of uncultured Desulfobulbus sp. Classification (GTDB taxonomy): domain Bacteria; phylum Desulfobacterota; class Desulfobulbia; order Desulfobulbales; family Desulfobulbaceae; genus Desulfobulbus. The sequence continues at coordinate 2,355,560 of CAXXHZ010000003.1, read as the reverse complement.
TATCGCCTCGACCGTGCTCAATGTCGGTTATTTTGCTCCGGTGACCTACAAAGCCTTTTTTGGGAAACGACCGGAAGGGGAAATTGAAACCGGTATTAAAGAAGCACCGCTCAGCATGTTGATCCCACTGCTGATGGCCGTTACTGTTTCGGTGATCATCGGTATTTACCCCAACTTTATGATGCAATTTGTCAGGATGGTTACAGGATGACGAATCTCATTGCCTATCTCCAGGTGCACTTGAGAACAGTGGTTGCGGTCTGCTTTGCCCTGCTGGCGGTTATCGCCAGCTCGACTTTTCTGATCGACACGCACCAAGCTCATACCTGGGTCGAACAGCATATACCTTTTTTCTGGTCTTTTTTTGGTTTTGCCGCAGCGGCGGTCATTATCGGGACAACCCGTTGGTTGGGTCGATCCGGTATTCAGGCCCGCACTGATTTTTATGCATGCCCCACCTCTACATCCTGTGAGGAAGAATAATGGCCTCCAGTTTTATCCATCCTTCACTGTTGCTGATCCTCGGTGCCCTGTTGTTGCCTTTTATCCGTGGGCCGTTGCGCAAACCGTATCTTTTCCTGGTGCCGTTTCTGGCATTATGCGCTGTGGGATTCAATACCGCTTTGAGCGGAAATTTTGCCGTTATCTCCTTTCTCGATTGGCAGATGGTCTTGGGACGTGTCGATAAACTGTCTACGGTTTTTGCCCTGATCATGGCGTTGATGGCAGTGATAGGCACCTTGTACGGGCTGCATGTCGATCGGGCCGGTGAACATATGGCTGCCTGGTTTTACGCTGCAGGCTCGCTAGGTACGATTTACTGTGGAGACTATCTCAGTCTCTTTCTCTTCTGGGAGATGATGGCCTTTTCCTCGGTCTTTCTTATCTGGTTCCGAAAAGGGAAGCAATCTTTGCAGGTAGGCTACCGTTATCTCCTGATCCATACCATCGGCGGCATCATTCTCTTGGCAGGGATCCTTTTACGTTATCAGGTTGTGGGGGACATTACCTTCGACCTGATGGATGTGACCCATCCCCAATTCTATACCTGGCTGATTATGATCGGCTTCGGTCTCAATGCCGCCATGGTACCGCTACATTCCTGGCTGCCCGAGTCCTATTCGGAGGCTTCCTTTAACGGCGCTGTCTTTCTCTGCGCTTTTACTACAAAGACCGCAGTCTATGCTCTCGCCCGTGCCTGTGCGGGCATGGACATCCTGATCGTTCTCGGGGTGATTATGGCCCTGTACGGCGTTATATACGCGGTCATGGAAAACGATATCCGCAAACTCCTGGCCTGGTCCATCGTCTCCCAAGTCGGCTACATGGTCGTGGGGATCGGTATCGGCACGGATCTAGCCATCAACGGAGCGGTTGCCCATGCCGTTGTGCATATTCTCTACAAAAGCCTCTTGTTTATGGGTACCGGGTCTGTGCTGTATATGACGGGTAAGACCAAATTTACCGAACTGGGTGGACTTTATGGAAAAATGCCCGCCACCTTCCTCTTCACTCTTATCGGTTGTCTGTCGATTTCAGCCGCACCTTGTTTTGCCGCCTATGTCAGTAAGTCGATGATCATCACCGCCGGGTTCGAAAGCCATATTAACTGGGCCTCCTGGTTACTCATGTTCGGTGCTACGGGTACCTTCATGTATAATGGTTTGAAACTCCCTTATTTCCTTTTCTTCGGGTCCAACAACTGCAGTACCGAAACTTGGAAGAAGGCAGGTGATCCCTCATGGAACATGATGATTGCCATGACCCTCGGGGCAACGCTCTGTGTTTTGGTGGGAACCGCCCCAGGTTTTCTTTATGCGCTCTTACCCTACCCTGTTGAATACACTCCCTATACGGCCTACCATCTGGTTGAGACCTTGCAATTACTCGGTTTTGCGGCCTTGGCCTTTTTTCTGCTCAAGAAATATGTGGAACCCATCGATCGCATTTGTCTTGATATCGATTGGCTCTATCGGAAGGCCGGCCGAGGCTTTCTCTGGTTGGCGCGCAATCCGCTGCAATGGTGCGATACAGCCTGGGGCGAGGCCTATCGCGTGGTCGGGCTCACTTCTTTGATGTCTCTCAGCCGGTTTTGGAGCTGGTTTGACTGGAATGCTATTGACGGGGTTGTCGACGGAATTGCCCGCTCCGTCCGTGCTCTTGGGGGGAAAGTTCGCATTCTGCAAAGTGGCCAGATCCAGTTGACCCTGTATTATGCGTTCTCTCTCGTTGCGATTGTGCTTATTACCTTCATCTTTTTTCAGTTGCTTTAAGGGGAAATAGAGAATGGACCTGTTACTCATCCATGAGGGGTTTCCCCTGCTCACTTATTTGATTTTTTTGCCTTTAGCAGGGGCTTTGGTGCTCCTCTTTTTTCATCAGAAGGAGTCCTTTGCCCGTCTTTGGGCCTTAGGCATTACATCCCTAACCGCCCTTTCATCCATATTCTTGCTTACGGGTTTTGATGCGGCCAGTCCAAAATATCAGTTTGCCGAGGCTTATGACTGGATTCCCCAGCTTCATATCAATTATATCATTGGAATTGACGGCATCTCGATATTACTTGTTATCCTCACCACCTTTATCATGCCCTTCTGCGTATTGGCCTCCTGGAAATACATTACAAAACGGGTGACAGCTTTTATGTTTTGTCTGTTGATCATGGAAACTTCTATGATTGGCGTCTTTGTGGCTCTGGATTTTGTCTTGTTTTATATTTTCTGGGAATTCATGCTCATTCCCATGTATCTTTTGATCGCCATCTGGGGGGGACCGCGCAAGGCTTACGCCTCTATCAAATTTTTTCTCTACACTTTGGCGGGATCCGTTCTCCTGCTGGTGGCCATCATCGCCCTCTATCTCAAAAACGGGAGTTTTTTTATACCTGGGATGATGTGGCAGGATTATTCACTTTCGTTTCAAGTGCTTGTCTTCCTGGCTTTTTTTCTGGCTTTTGCCATCAAAGTACCCATGTTCCCCTTTCATACCTGGCTCCCGGCGGCTCATGTCGAAGCGCCCACCGCCGGATCGGTTATTTTAGCCTCCATTCTCTTGAAAATGGGAACATATGGTCTGTTGCGTTTTTGTCTGCCGATTACCCCTGATGCCACGATGCTTTTGGCTACCCCGATTCTTTGGCTGTCTATTGCCGGCATTATTTATGGCGGATTTACTGCCTTGGCCCAGCAGGATATGAAAAAATTGATTGCCTATTCCTCGGTCGGTCATATGGGGTTTGTCACTTTAGGCATCTTTGTCCTCAACAGTCGAGGTATTGAAGGCTCGCTTCTGCAGATGATTAACCATGGGGTCACCACCGGTGCTCTGTTTCTCTGTGTGGGGATGATCTACGAGAGAACTCACAGTCGTGATTTAGCTCTAGCAAGCGGGCTTGGGAAATACATGCCTTGGTTTGTTACTTTTCTCACCATATTCTCTCTGTCCTCCTTCGCTTTTCCCGGTACCAATTCTTTCATCGGTGAATTTTACATTCTGGCCGGGACCTTTGAGCATAATACGTTCCTCGCACTCGCAGCAATCCCCGGTGCAGTTTTGGCGGCTGCCTACATGTTGCGGATGTTGCAGAAAATCGTTTGGGGTGGAACCTCCAACCCTGACCAATCCCATCTCGCGGATTTGAGCATTCGTGAAATTGCCGTTCTTGCTCCCTTCTGTTTTTTTGTATTTTGGATAGGACTGGGACCGCAGCCCTTTATTGATTTGATGCATACCTCTGTGAACCAATTGCTTGAACAATTGCAAAATTGGCAGCAACATCATCAGGTTGTTGCCGTTTTGTGGCCGTAAATCGAAATATAAACCCTGTAAATCCAACCCAGGTCGAATCTATCCCTTTGATCGGCCGGTGCTGAGTAAACAAGAAGAAAGGCGATATATATGGTTATCCTTCCTGAACTGGTGCTGCTGACTGGCGCGCTTGCATTTTTTGTGATCAGCCTCGGCCGCGCGCCGGATCCTAATGTGGCGAAACGCACCGCTCTCTTTTTCGGCATTGCAGCCTTTTTAGCCGCCTGTCTGTCCTACCCGTCCCAGGCGACTCTATTTTATGGAGTATATGCGGTCGATCAGTATTCCCAGATGTTTAAGGTATTGATGAGTTTTTCTTTACTGCTGCTTCTGGTCTCCGGACAGAATCTGAAAGGCATTGATATTGAGGTTCGACCTGAATATTACATGTTTCTCCTCCTCAGTGTTCTTGGCCTGATGATGCTGGTCAGTTCCGTCGAGTTGATTGCTATCTTCATCAGTCTGGAGCTTTCTTCCTTTGCCCTGTATCTTCTGGTACCAATGCGTGATGATCGCACTGGAATCCGGGTGCAGATGGAGGCCGGCATAAAGTATATTCTCTTCGGAGTCATGGCCACCGGATTTATGCTGTATGGCATGAGTTATTTGTTTGGTTTGACCGGAACAACCTATCTAAAGGAGATTATCGCATTTTTATCAAAAGGGCATCTGCAGCCGGCTGTGGTAATCGCCGTGCTCATGGTCTTGGCTGGTTTCTTGTATAAATTGGCTGTCTTTCCAATGCATTTTTGGGTTCCGGATATTTATCAAGGAGCCTCGAACGAAACCACCGGATTTATATCTACCATTCCTAAATTCGGTGCAGTAGCGCTCTTAATCAGATTTCTTATTGTGCCCACCGGTCAGAGTCCTTTTCTTGTGCAGTTGCTGGCAGTAATTGCCGTCTGCTCCATGTTTTACGGTAATTTGAGCGCTCTGGTACAAAAGGATATCAAACGAATGCTCGGTTTTTCCGGCATTGCCCATGCAGGTTTTATTATTCTGGCGCTTTTGACTATGAAAAGCGAAGGCTATGGCATAGCCATTTATTACATTGCCGGCTACGTACTCATGAATTTAGCCAGTTTTCTTGTTATCAGTAATGTTTCCCAGAACGGCGAAAATTTACAGATAGAAGATTTTAATGGGCTCTACCAGCGACAACCTGTGCTGGCCCTAACCTTGAGTGTGGGTTTTTTTGGACTGGCCGGTATTCCACCCTTTGTTGGATTTATGGGTAAATTCATGATTTTGACTTCGGCTTTGCGAGCTGATCATCTCTTGGTTGTTTGTCTGGCAGCGATCAACACTGCAATTGCCATCTATTACTATCTTTCAGTTGTCAAAGCCGTCTATACCGCGGATCCTACCGGTCGTCCCGTTGTAACAGTACACCCCATGATTCAATTGACCGGAATTTTTCTTGTCGTAACTATTGTCCTGATGGGAGCCCTACCAGCAAAATTTGTTGATTTTGCCGGAGCCGTAGTACAGACCGTTTTATAACGAGGTACTTTCTATTAAAAAAAGGGGAACCTCTCGCAGAGAGGTTCCCCTTTTTTTTTGGGGGAGGGGAAGCGGATTGAAAAGTTTAACCTATATCAGATGTTCAAGTCCCGGAGCGGGGAAGTGGGCACAAAGTTTGTTTACGGCCTCGGCAGTCTGGGCTTGGAGTGCTGTGTTGCCGGGATCTGCGACGATTGCATTAATCCAATTGCCGACCTGTACCATTTGCTCTTCTTGAAATCCTCGAGAAGTAACCGCTGCGGATCCTAGCCGGATACCGCTCGGATCAAACGGCTTACGAGTGTCATAGGGGACAGCATTATAATTGAGGACTATTCCCGCTGCATCCAAGGCCTTCGCTGCAATCTTTCCGGTTATGTTTTTATTGGTGAGATCAATGAGCATGAGATGATTTTCCGTGCCGCCGGTAACCAGATTGAAGCCCTTCTCCATCAGTGTTCGCGCCAATGCCTGGGCATTTTTAACAATCTGTGCCGCATACTGTTTGAATGCATCGGTGGATGCTTCCTTTAAGGCCACGGCAATGGCAGCGGTCGTATTGTTATGTGGGCCACCTTGCAGGCCGGGGAAGACGGCCTTGTCGATAGCGGCAGCATGCGCCTGTTTACACAGAATCATGGCGCCTCGAGGACCACGGAGCGATTTATGGGTGGTGGTGGTTACCACATCAGCGTAAGGAAGAGGGGAGGGGTGCGCCCCGCCCGCCACCAGTCCGGCGAAATGGGCCATATCCACTAAGAGCAGGGCACCGCAGGCATCGGCTATTTTACGAAATTGAGCAAAATCGAGAATTCTTGGGTAAGCGGAATGACCGGCGATCAGAATCTTGGGGCGGCAGGACAGCGCCTTGTCACGAATGGTGTCATAATTTAATAAGCCGGTTTTCTCGTCAAGCGAGTAGGACTCGGCATTAAAATATTTGCCGGATATGGATACCTTGGCACCATGCGTCAGGTGTCCTCCGTGCGGCAAAGCCATACCGAGGATGGTGTCACCGGGGCTGATAAAGGCCAGGTACACGGCCAAATTGGCCGGGGATCCGGAATAGGGCTGGACATTGACGTGTTCGGCTCCAAAAAGATCCTTAGCCCGTCCAATGGCGATACTCTCGATCTGATCGATGAGTTGCTGACCTTCATAGTAGCGTTTGCTCGGATATCCTTCAGAGTATTTATTGGTCAGCACGGAACCCGTAGCTGCCATTACCGCCCTGGAGACATAATTCTCAGAGGCGATGAGACGTATTTTATTTTTCTGGCGGACTTCTTCCTGTTTGATGAGGCTGAAGATTTCCAGATCCTTTTGTTCCAAATTATTCATATTGACTCCTTCTTGTTATGGTATTTCCGGTAAGCTGGGTGTTCAGACTAGGTGACCGGAAAAGGATTTTATTTTGCTTTGTGACGTTAGGATCAGGTCGCAAATAACGTGGACACAATTGCGCTCAGATGTTGGTCGGATTTGGTTGTGGCAACCAGCGCAAAACCGCAGGCGTAGCAGTGCGATATCGAGAATTTTGCGGTTGAGCTACAGCCAAAGATGGCCCAAAAATGAGATGCAAGATGTTCACGTTATTTATTGACAGGTCCTTAGAGGAGTTATCTGCAGTCTACGCACAATGGGTAAATTCTTCCCTTATTATGGAGAATGTCAAAATCCTTTGAATTCCGGCTGCATATTGAACGTAGGAGGGTACCGTTGCCCAGGAATAGTGAAAAAATAGGGGCGCTGTACACTCTGCACAACAAAAAAACATCATAATCAACCTGTCCGGAGTTGAACAGGAGAAAATTACAGCGGACAATCATTCCTTTTGCTTGCATCCTTGGATCTGCGACCTAATTGGTAATCAAAGTACGGTGGAGAATAATATTTGAATCGGCTTTTTTCCGGATGAAAAGTAGACGCTCTTTACAGATGGGGGGATAGGGGGATAAACCCTGATTAAGGTGGGGCGATGCTTGATCCATCGGGTTGCCTTTCATCCAGAGACGGAATCCATAGTTTCGTTTTTTTGCAAAACAACGACACGGCCATAATCTTTCCCGTAATATCACTGCAGGATACCAGTCACGGATTTTATGAATAGCATCTCTTCTGCTCTTGGAAAAACCGTGACAGTCGGGTATTTTAAAAGATCGTATATTCAAACAGGTCGCAGGAGAGAGGTGTTGCTCGGGCTCTAACATTTATGGTGATACCCGTCCCATAATAATCAGAACGCGAACAGTTCATCATGAATATCACCGGGAGCTTAATTAATTCATCTGATAATAAAAAAAAGAGAAATGTGAGTACGCAGTATGGAGATATCAGGGCACAAAAAATGGAGGAGATGACTTCCGCATTATCCCTTCGCCCGACACCTTGCTGTACATGTCCAGGCTGGAAACACTTATGAAAAGATTTCGAACGAGCAGGTAGGTAGCACATGGAGAAGAGCGCGTTATTTTGTTATGGAACATTACAGTCGCCCCTTGTTATGAAAGCGGTCACCGGGCAGGCTTTATCAGGGAAGGAAGCAATACTGAAAAATTGGGCGCGATTTCGTGTGCGCAGCTCTGAGTACCCCGGAATTATTCCTCATGAGGACGGCGCCGTTTCGGGAAAGCTGTATTGGGGGTTGGATGAAAAGGCACTGGAGAAGCTGGATGCTTTTGAAGGCGATAAGTACGAACGGGTTGTCGTTCAGGTAACCATGACCGATGGTACCTCTGAAGAGGCTAACGTTTATGCGATCAAGGATGATTGCAGGAATATGCTGTCCAACGATCCTTGGGACTTCGACCGGTTTTTACAAAATGGGTTGGAGAAATTTATCCACTGGTTCGTTGAAGACCGTCGTGATCTCTTCGATCGTGGCGATTTTTGATCGGTTGTTTCAGCAAATGATACCAACGCCTTTACCGTTACCTCTCATGAACGAGGTACTTTTGTTTGAGGTAACGGTATGTCATACGGCGCTCATTTTTCTCCTGCCCTACGCGATGCCTTGCTTTGGAGTAGATTGATCAAATAGCTATCCTTTTTTCTACAGGTAAGTCGGGATTAGCTCGATAAAGAAGGATCATTTTGCCTATGGCCTGGACCTGTGCCGCTCTGGTCAGACGGATCAACTCATCAGCCGCTTCGCTTCTTTCCAACGGACAATTCTGTCCGAGTTTGATTTTTATCAGTTCATGCGCCTTGAGCGCTGCCTCGGTTGATTTAAGCAGAGACGGGGACAGCCCTTCTTTGCCTACATAAACGATTGGCTCGAGGTGGTGTCCCATACCTCGTAAAGCTTTCTTTTGTTGATTGTTGAGATTAAGAGCCGGCTCTGATAATTCGTTCATAAAATTCCCTATTAAAGGCCATGATTTTGAGATTAAACAGCCAAAGTTTTTTCAGGCGAACAATTTGGTGAAAATTCGATAACCGCCGATCCAGGTACCGATGCCTGAACCGAAGGTGGTGAATAGAAAGACCAGGAAAATCCGAAGCAGCTTGTTTTTCCACCACCCACGGAATGATCTGATGTCTTTGCTCGCAGCTTCAAATTCTTTAACAAGCGGTGGCTTGCTCAGTATTTGTACGAAAGCACAGACATAACCGGCGCCGATGAGCGGTGTTAAACTGGTGATCGGGGCAGCTGCAAAGGCGGAAAAGATGGTCGTGGGGTGCGCACAGGCGATCAGAGCACCCAAGGCCGAGGGAATACCATTGGCTAAAATCCAATAGACCGTATTTGCCGTGAATTGCTCTATTCCCTGGCACAGACCTATGGATACCAGTGCCAGAATGATGAGTGAAGGAATGAGCCAACCTATGATCTTTGAGAGCCGTCTCGTTGGCGGAATGATACTGATCGCCTCAACGATTCCACTATTATCTTCTGTGATCACCTGTTTTATACCCTCTATGTGACCCGCACCGACCACGGCCACCAGACGTTTCCCAGGAGAGCCTTTTATTTTTTCGGCCATATAAATGTCCCGCTCATCAATCAGTACTTGTTTGGTGTGCGGAAGCGCCTCCCCCAGTTGGGTGATCAGCTCGGAAAGCACATCCTTGCGCCGCATATCGGAAAGCTTCTGTTCATCCAGTTCGGTCTTATCGAATAATGAGGTTAAGAGGGTCGCCAGCAGGTAGCCTTTTTTTATAAAGGATGTGGCATGCCAAGCCCGGCGAAGTGTAACCCGGACATCACGATCACAGAGTTTTATGGGGATATTCAACCGTTCTGCGGTTTGGGCGGCGGCGAGGAGCTCGGCCCCGGGCATAATTCCCAGTTGTCCCCCTAGTTTTTTTTGGTAGGTGGCGAGGATTAGATTGACCATGAGGGTGGTGAGTTGTTTGTTGCGCACCACCTGCTTAAGGTCGAGATTTTCCCAATTCGCGGGCCTGGAAAGTGCCGCATATCTCCTTTCATCAAGTTCGATGCAAACCGTATCGGGTTGTTCCTGCTCGATGACCTTTTTTACAAGATCTGTGGATTGTTGGGAAATATGTGCCGTGCCAACGAGCAGTATGGTTTTGTCGCCCAGTGTTATGATCGCTACGTCATCGGGGTACGAATGGGTTGGAAAGGAGGATGTTGTCATGGTGTTTTATAATCGATATGCAGGAAAGAAAGAAGCCTGTCGTCAGTGTACTCCATTTCGACGATCATTCCGATGAAATCGTGGGGCTCTCAAGTCAGGTTGTGACTTTTCAGACAGCGTTTGGTTTTTTTTTTGCAGTGAAATAAAGGGGGAGGGAGGGGGGCAGAATACATCCTTGTTGAAGGAAAAAGGTGAAAGAGATGTTAATCGCACGAGGGGCGAAAGATGTATACCACCGGGAACTTAAAGGTAGAGTGTTGTTTTTGAGATAAATTATCCTTTTTTAACGATGAGTTTATTGCCGGTTTGCAATTTGTTGTTATCAAGGTTGTTCCACTGACGAAGATCCTGAGCGGTGATCTGAAATTTTTTCGATATCTTCCAGAGGGAGTCGCCGTTTTTCACCACATACCATGTCTGCTGTGTTGATTTCGGCATCGCCTTTGCCGTCGATTGGGAGCGGCGGGTCACGTTTCGTTTTTTTATGCCTTCAAGCGACGGAATCATGTTGGTTTGTTGTGCAATGGCAACTGTTTTTGTACCCTGAGCTTTGAGGCTCAGACGGGAAGGGACGGAGGCTTGGTGTTGTCCTTTCTTAAGGTGGAGATTCGAGAGTTTGTTCCATTGCTTGCCGGGCTTAACTTGAGCCAGACGATTTTTAGGTTGTTCTCCCTGTTTGCGGAGAACATATTGGGTGGACACTGAAGGGATGTGTAAGCGTAAACCCTTCCTCAGCCCAGCGGTTCGCAGGTTGTTTGCTTTTAACAGATTCGTTTTACTGATCTTATAGAGACGACAGATCGATGTCAGTGTTTCGCGACTTTTAACCGTGTGGGTAGTGTAGGTTATGGTTGAAACCGGATGTATATTGTTGAGGTTGGTGGCAACCAGTTCTTTGGTTCCAAAAGGAATTCGCAAGGTATAATTTCTGAGCTTGGGCGGAGTCTGATTTCGTCGGAGTTCATTGTTGAGGGATCGCAACCGTTTAACCGATATGTTTGCTGTTGCGGCAACAGCTTGTAAGTCGATTCCGCCGGGGACATTGATTACATCATATTGCTGAGGTTTTTGATATTGAATGTCCGTGAATCCGAATTTTTCCGGGTTGCGGGCAATAAGGATAGCTGCAATTAATTTGGGCACATAGCGTTTGGTTTCGAGGTAAATGCCCTCAGACTCGGCAATTTCCCAAAAGTCTTTGGTATTATAGTCCTTTATTGCCGCTTCTATTCGTCCTTCTCCGCCATTATAGGCTGCTACCGCCAGATGCCAATCTCCGAATTCGGAATAGAGCCGGGAAAGATAGCGGGACGCTGCCTTTGTTGCTTTTTCCGGTACCCGTCGTTCGTCAACCCATGAATCGATTTTCAAACCGTTATTGCGGCCGGTTCCGGCAATGAATTGCCAGAGGCCGGAGGCACCGGCGGGGGAATAAGCAGAGGGGTTGAAGCCGGATTCAATCATGGCCAGATAGGCGAGATCTTGAGGCAAACCTGCTTTTTTTAATTCTTTTTGGATTTGAGGGAGATATTGAGTGGAACGGGCCAGCCAGCGGGAAAAATTCTTTTTTTGTTTCCCTTGGAATAAATCAAGGTAATAGAGTACTTGCTTGTTCACGGTAATGGGGAAGTCGTAGGCAGATAGGTCTATCCCCGTTGGTAAGGGAGACGAACTCTGCTTGCCCGTTGCACCGAATTCCCAAGCACCGGGTTGGTTCAGGGCTTCCAATTCCTCTTGTGCTGTTTCTTCAGGTTCCACTGCGGTGGAATCTTCATCCGTTTGAAGCGCATCATTGGTCGCAATGGCGCCCGACTGGGGAAAAGCAGCTTGTTTTGTATGCGGCGAACAGGCTGAGAGTGAAATTAAAAGAAAAACAAAACAACAGCGGTAAAGCAGAACGGGCAATATTTTCATATGTAGTAGTAGGGTTTCTGCAACCTTTTATTGCATTGAAATGATATTGTTATTTCTGCGATCAACAGTATGATGAGCACAAAGTTTACGAAGATTTATCTTTGTACCATTAAAGCAAAATGGATGACAAGGGAAACTATTTGATTCCGTTGTTATTTCCCCAAAATTTAGGCGCATATATATTGCAATTTTGTATTTTTTGTCCTCTTTCCGGTTTTCCGGCAGCACCCTTTTTTGAAGACCGGACGAGGAACGTGAGCTCTTTTACAGAGGCTTTTACTTTTGTACAAGATATCAATATTTCTATAAAATTGTAATATTGATATCGTGTACCCTCTTGTGGGGATACCCGGAATTTTTTTTTGAGAGGGACTACCCTTTTTCCGGCCCTTGAAAAAATAGCTGTATGTTTTTAGAGACAGTAAAAAAAAGCTCTTTTTTGTTTCGAATCGTGATAAAAGCCCGGCGAATGTTTTTCTCTTGGTCTGAATACAGACTTTCGATAGCGGCAGCGGAAAGAGTGTGTTGAAAGCCCTTGCCCATGATTGTCCTTTGCTGAATAACTCCCCCTAATATTTAGGTATTATGTTAAAATTTTTAAAATACTGTTTTCTTGCTTTCTTTCTTTTTTCTCTGCTCGCCGCTGGGATCTGCGCCGGTGGCATCTACTATCTGGTAGCTATGGTACCGAGCCCGGAGATGGAAGAATCGTATATCAGCGAAATTCTCGCCCGGGAAAGCCCCGTGTTTTTTCGTGATGGACAAACCCAACTCGGAGTCCTTTTTGAAGGGATTCACCGTCAATATCTCACCTACAACGAACTGCCTAAGGATTTTGTCAATGCTCTTGTAGCTGCTGAGGACGATCAATTTTTTACACATTTCGGCTTGGACCTCCCGGGTATTGCACGGGCTATGCTTGTTAACCTCAAAGCCGGGCGGATTGTGCAAGGGGGGAGTACCATTACTCAGCAGACCGCCAAGAATCTCTTTAAGCGGGAATCGAGGAGCCTGCGGGCCAAGCTTAAAGAACTCCTGTTTGCCTTGCGACTTGAACATTATTACAGCAAGGAAAAAATTCTTGAATTCTATAGCAACCAATTTTTTGTCAGCGGTAATGGACACGGGCTTGGGGTTGCGGCCCGTTATTTTTTTGATAAGGAGCCACAGGAACTGACCCTTCTGGAATGTGCTTTTATCGCCGGTAGTGTTAAACGACCGAATTATTACAACCCCTTTCTCAGGAAAAATGTCATCAACAGCGAGCAGGTTAAACAGAGGGTTGACGAACGTGTTAACTATGTGCTCGGTAAAATGTTAAAAGCCCGGATGATCACTGGGCCCCGGTACGAACAGGTTAAAGCCGACGGGATTGTTTTCAAGAAGGGGAAAATGTCATTTGCCCAGGATACGGCTATGGATCTGGTCAAGGAGGGGTTGGAAACGTCCTTTGTCGCCGATACTCTGGAAGAAAACGGCATATCCAACATCTCCACCTCGGGAGTTAGGATCATCACCTCGCTTGACAAGGGAATACAGGATAAAACCGTTTATGCACTGCGACGGCAGCTTTCCCAGCTTGATGTTCGTCTTCGGGGATACCACCGGCCGTTGGTTCAGGCTGAATATCGAGCACTCGAATATCGTGGAGACGGTGAATTCACCAGCGGCTCTTTTGTCTTCGGTACGGTGCAGGAAGTCAGCGATAGCCGTGAACACGGGGTCGCAGTAGGGATAGGGTTCAACAATAACCTCCATGAAGGTATCCTCGACGCCGGTGGCATGGAAAGGTTGGCCCGTTCCTTTGCTCAATTTCACCGCAATGCCAGGGCCGCAGTCGGTCCGGCGGACAGGAAGGCTCTGCTGAAAGAACTGCAACCGGGGGATAAGGTCTATGTGAGCATCCGTGGAATCGACGACACAGGAAAATTGCTTCTGGATCTTGAAAGGTATCCACACGTGGAAGGCGCTGCCTTTGTGCTGCAGGAAGGTGCCATCCGCGGTATGAGCGGCGGGATGTCCAATCTCAACTTCAACCGGGCAACCGCGGCCAAACGATTGATGGGATCGACATTCAAACCCTTTCTCTTTGCCGCAGCCTTGCAGCTCGGATGGAGTTCGGTGGATATGCTCAGCAATAGCCGCGAAACCTTTATCTACTCGAATAGGCCCTATTCACCGCAGCCGGATCATCACAGTCCCTTCAGTTCCGTATCTCTGAGCTGGGCGGGCGTCACTTCCGAAAACGTTGCCGCTGTCTGGTTATTATATCATCTTACCGATCATTTGACTCCACCGATGATTCGGGAGCTGGCCGCTCACCTGGATATGGCGCCGCGTCTCGAAAGGGGCGAGATCGAGAACTATCAGCACTACAAAGAACGGATTCGGGACGAATTCGGCATCATAATGTCTCCAAGGTATCTCGATCAGGCCGCATTCGCCAACGCGGTCAGGATTCTTAAACCTGATTTTGTGTTTGACAATCGAACCGATGAATACAATCAGCTGGTTCAGCTCGAATATGATACCGGATATCTCGGGCTGCAATCGTTACTGCCGCAGCTTTTCTCATACAGGCAATCCCTGCAATCCTCAATGGGCGGGCTGGATCCGGACACTGTTTTCGATTATTCCGGCAGAATGACGAAAACCTCTGCAGGCCGACTGGCTCGCGATATGATCGGCAGATTTATTTTTACCTTGCGGCCGAATCTTCCACCGAATTGGAGAGTGATGAGCTCGTTGGAAATCTATGAGTATCTTGCTTCATTGACTCCTTTCCAAGTGGAAGCCTTCTGGCAGCAGGAGGTCAAGCTTGATGGTATCCTGTCATCAGGAACTCTGCGGCAGGTGGCAGCGCAGATCAAAATAGAGCGCGATAAATTAGGATCCGACAATCTCTACTCTCTTGAAGTGCTCAGTGAAGTACGTGATTTTCGCGTCAGGCTCGGAATGCAGTATTTGGTTCATTTTGCCAAGGCGTGTGGAATAAGCAGTACCTTTGAGCCGGTGTTATCTTTACCGCTTGGCTCCAATGTTGTTACGCTCTCCGATATGACACGCCTGTACGAAGCACTGGTCACTGGGAACCGTTATGATGTTGTTGCTCCGCAAGAGTCCGAGAGTGGGGAAGGGGGGCATGTTGATCAGGATGGCGCAGCTATTATCGAACGGATCGAAACCCCGGAAGGACGGGTGGTGTATTCCCGAAAGATGCACAAAATACCTGTGCTTGACGGTAAAAGTTCGGCCGCAGTCTGCAATATTCTCCAGAATGTCATTCCCTACGGCACCGGAAGATACGCAATGAGCCATGTGCGGCTCCAAAGCAGCGATCCGGCCCGTGAAAAGATTTTGGCAAAGATGCATTTAAACTATCCCCTTTTAGGGAAAACCGGAACCGCCAACGATTACCGCAATGCGGCATTCCTTGGATATGTGCCTATCCTGTCGGAGACCAACCAGTCAGCTCCGAGCCTGCAGGGCGGCTATTCGGTTGGTGTCTATACCGGATTTGATAACAATCTTCCCATGGTTAAGGGGGCAACCCATGTCAGCGGTTCTCTGGGTGCTCTGCCGGCATGGAGTGATATTGCTCAGTCCTTGCTAGACGTAGAGAAAATCGGTGACCGAATTGATACCGCGGATCTGGCTTTCAACGGACTGGCTCTGCAATATCCGGACGTGCACCAAGCATTCGTTCCGGTTGACCCGCAGCAAGGCGGTGCCGTGGTTCCAGGTGCTTCCGTCGTCCGTCGCTCCACCCCGCCCTTCCGACCGGCCAGTCTCAGTTTCGGCGAGGTGAGCGAAAGTGGTCGTTTTGAGCCTGAGCGCATATTTGCACCCTTCTGGAAGAATCACTGAAAAGGCGTGCATCCCTTCCCTGTACCCGTCAAGGCTATGGTCTTGGCGGTTGCGCTCGCCATGCCTGCCTCTTCTCCCCCGATTTCTCTTTCCTCTCGGAATCGTGAAGTTTTTGGAGGCGATGGAAGAAAGAAATTGTTTTGAGCCGCTTAATTTGCTATCTTGCCCGGCAATTTATATCTTTCTCCGCAGTAGAATTCAGAGAAGGAACATTCGTCTTCGGTCGTCACGAATACTCTGATTGTATCAGGCTGTTGCCTCAAACTTTTAAGGATTTCCCATCGTTTAGTCGTTCCTCTCGGCATGCTCATGGTATCCTCAATCGGTGCCGCACAATCGTCCCGTTGCTCTACGATTTTGATTCGGTTGTGATCCTGATTGCTGATTTTCCCTTCCTCTAAAAAATAGTTTACCATCATGATATCCATAGCAATTTTGACTTCCAAACGATCATTATTTGTTTCCGGCCTTTGCTGTTTGCTTCTTTCAGGCTGTACGACCGGGAGTCTGATGATCGACCCCTATGCTGCCCGTGAAAAACGGCAAGCCGCTGCGCGGCAGGATGGCTCCGTGCAACCTCCGGCCAACGCCGGGCAACGGGATCTCTTGATGCCCGCTTTAACCTCGATCAACAACCGTATATACTCCATTGAGCAGAAGCTGGAGAGATGGGAAGAGGTAAAGCGGAAACTGGGCTCATCGTCACTCCCTCCGGATAAAACGGATAAAATTAATGAATGTACAGCCCAATTGCAGGATATACTCACTGAATACAATACGCTCCACAATCAGTTGCTGCAAAAAGATCGGCTCGATTCCACCCAATTGCTGACCGGCAACTCCCTGCTGCAACTCAACCAGCAGGACATCGACTATCTCGAAGGCGGATGCGGTAGAGTGCTTGCCGAACTCACAGCCCTGCCCGGATCCGTGACTCCTGCGACTGCAGGGGGCAACGATGCGGAGATTAAGGCGGCCTTTGATGGCGCCGACTACGACCGGGTTATCACTCTCTATGGGCAGGCAACCGTGGCGCCCGGTGTAACCCTTGCCGACGAAACCACCTTTCTCTATGGTCAGGCTTTGCTCAAGAATCATCAGGAGGCGTTGGCGCACAAGGTCTTGGTCGATTTGCTGGCCCGTGTTCGACCACAACCGGGGCAGGATGCCTTGATGTTTCCCTTGATGCAAATCATCGCTGATCTGGATTTGGCCATGGAGTCTTATGATGAAGCCCGCAGGCAGTATGAAGAAATCATCAAGCTCTCGATCGAGCGAGGTTACCGGGAGGAATGGGCCGGGCTCCAACTTGCCGCCCTGCAACCGGGAAGTGTCACCGCAGTGGAATTGAAAGAATTTGGTACGCTTCTTAAAAATTACCTTGCCAATACGCCTAAACGGGACGGGTATGCCGTGTCCGAGCAGGCAAAGAAATTTCTCCTCACCTACCCGGCATCACAGTTGGTCTCCAGTGTGAATACTCTTGATAAAACTGCACGAGAGCAGGCTGATTCCTGGTTGAGTCAAAGCGTCAGAAGAGTGGAAGTGCAGGCCGGTGAACGAAATGTTCAGGATTCGCAGATGGCGGATCAGCAAATGATCGCCCCTGATGCCTTACCAGAGAACGGGGTTGTCGGAAACAACGGTGGGTTGACTCCTGTTCCCCCGGTTCCGGCTTTCGATGAAAAGGTATTGCGCGAGGATTATGATAAAGGAATGCAGCTCCTTGAAGCCAAAGAGTATGAAAAGGCTTTGGAAAGCTTTAACAAGCTGCTCAAAACCCCTTATGAGGAAAAAGCTCTCGCTCGCATTGAGGAAGCCGCTCAATTGGGAGCCCAGGAAGATCGTCAGAAAGCGGCTGATCTCTTTATTCGTTCAGATTCCACCCGTAATCAGGAAACCAAAAAAAAGCTGCTGCTTTCTTCTCGGCAACTCCTGCAGGGCATCCTGGTAAAATACCCGCAATCGGGGCTGGCCGATAAGGTGGAGAAAAATTTGAGACGTATAGAAGAAGAACTCAGGCGCGTCGATTCGTCTTTTTTAACGACACCTCCTGCCCAAGGGGCGACCTCTGTGCCGCCACAAATTTAAACTGTTTCCCCGATCGTCGGTACCATGCGAGCCTGATTGCAAAGGGTTCCGGGATGAAAATATCGGCGCGTTTGAACATTGATTGATTGACTGGCGGCTCACTATTTGGAAGCAAGGAGTGCGCTCTTTGAAGAAGAGCGCGCGCCATCCGTCATTTTTTTGCTCCACGCTTATTTGACCGGTACCCGCCTGTTTTCCCGTTCTCCGGCGATGTCTCCCTGGTGACGAAATCGATTTCCTCTCGTTCACATTACGCATAAGAATTCTTCATACCGTTGACAAAGAGACGAAGGTCGCTTACTTCTGTGGCAACTTTTAACTTCGGGACAAAATATTTTTTGTCTGGTGTGGCCTGTGGGCGAGGAGCAGATGAGATGGATGCGATGACATCAAAAAATATCCTACTCGGTAAAGATGTGATTCACTGTCTGGAGGGTGGCGATCCTACCGGAGTTCCAGTTATTCTTCTCCATGGTATGAATTTTCAGGCCACCACCTGGCAGGAACTCGGCACCCTTGATTACCTGGCCGGATTGGGCTTGCATGTCTTGGCCGTCGATATGCCGGGTTTTGGCCAGAGTCCGGTGTGCGGATACAAACCGGACGAGGTGCTGCATCGTTGTGTCGAGCATTTGGGTGGGGAGAAGGTGGTCCTTGTCGGCCCCTCCATGGGAGGTCGTATTGCCCTTGAATTTAGCATCAATAATCCGGAACGGCTTGCCGGTTTAGTTCTGGTCGGGGCGGTGGGGGTCGAAGAAAATCGAAACGGACTCTCCCGGATTACCGCACCGACCTTGATTGTTTGGGGCGCTGAGGACAAGGTCTCGCCGTTTACCAACTGCGATATCCTCCTGGCCGGGATTGTCGGTTCTCAAAAAGAAATATTTCCGGAGGCCCCGCACCCCTGTTACCTGACCCAACCCGACCGCTGGCATGAGTGCTTGCGGACATTTTTTACTTCTCTTGCCGTCTGATCGACCGACATCGATATATTATATGGGAAAAACACTGATCATTGCCGAGAAACCCAGCGTTGCCACCGATATTGTTAAGGCGCTTCCAGGGAAATTCACCAAAGCGAAGACTCATTTCGAAAGTGATGACTATATCGTCTCTTATGCCATAGGCCATTTGGTCTCCATTGCCTATCCCGAAGAAATAAATCCTGAGTTGCAAAAATGGACGCTTGATAATCTGCCCATCCTGCCGGAGGCCTTCCCCTTGGCTGTTTTGCCCGACTCCAAGGCGCAGTTCAATGCGTTGAGTAAATTGATCCGGCGTAAGGATGTCGATGTTATCGTCAACGGTTGTGATGCCGGTCGTGAGGGTGAACTTATTTTTAAGTATATTCTCAAACAGGCTACCAACCGTTCGGTGAGTAATAAGGTGATTCAGCGGTTGTGGCTACAGTCCATGACTTTGGACGCTATCCGCGATGGATTGAATAAACTGAAAGATGACGAAGAAATGCTGCCTCTTGAAGAGACGGCGCTCTGTCGTTCCGAGGCGGACTGGCTGATCGGCATCAATGCTACCCGGGCCCTGACCTGTTATAATTCCCGCTTCGGCGGGTTCCGCAAGACCCCCTGCGGCCGGGTCCAGACTCCAACCCTGTCCCTCCTTGTCAAGCGGGAGAAGGAGCGGCGGGTGTTTGTCCCCGCAACCTACTGGGAGCTGCACGCCCAATTCAGTTGCGGTGCGGTTCAATACGAGGGCGTGTGGATTGATCCCGCCTTTGCCAAAAATGAGGAGCAGGTCCATGGCCGCCGTAACCGTATCTGGGAGCAACAACAGGCAGCGGAAATTGTTGATCGCTGTCTCGGCAAGCCCGCCCAGGTCGAGGAGACCAGCAAGAAGGTGACCAAGGGCGCTCCGCCCCTCTATGATCTCACGCTCCTTCAGCGGGAAGCGAACAGCCGTTTCGGTTTTTCGGCCAAGAATACCTTGGCGCTGGCCCAGGCCCTGTATGAGCGGCACAAACTGATCACCTATCCGCGGACCGACAGCCGTTGCCTTCCGGAGGATTATCTGCCAACTGTAGAAAAGGTGGTGACCCGGCAGAAAGAATGGCAGTATGGCCGTTTCGCCACCGAGGCCCTGCAGAAGAAATATCTGAAAAAAGAGAAACGGAACTTTGATAACAAGAAAATTTCAGACCATTTTGCCATCATTCCCACCACGGGTCTGCCGAAAACCTTATCGGAACCGGAGCTGAAAATCTATCAGATGATCGTGCAGCGGTTTCTGGCTGCCTTTTTTCCGGTAGCGGTCTATCACAACACCCAGCGGCTTTCCCTGGTGGTGGGAGAGACGTTTCTCACTGAAGGTAAAATTCTGGTTGAGCCGGGGTGGAAGGCGATTTACGGTGCGAGCAATGAAGAGGAGGGCGAAAAGGTGCTGCAGGTCCTGCCCCCCAAGACTGCGGTCCGCTGCGATGAGATCGATCAGCAGGAACACCAGACCAAGCCGCCGCCGCGCTTCAATGAAGCCACCCTGCTTTCGGTTATGGAACACTCGGGCAAGCTGGTGGAGGATGAAGAACTGGCCGAGGCGATGAAGGAACGGGGTCTGGGAACCCCGGCAACCAGGGCTGCGATCATCGAGAAGCTGATTAATGAAAAATATATGGTGCGGGAACAGCGCGATTTGATTCCCACCGGCAAGGCTTTTGAACTGCTGTCGTTGCTCGAGGCTCGCCATATCGATGTGCTGGCTTCGCCGGAACTGACCGGGGAATGGGAATACAAGCTCAATCAGATTCTCAAAGGGCTCATGACCCGACCGCAGTTTATGAAGGAAATCAGAGATATGACGAGCGCCATCGTCGAGAAAGTCAAGCAGGGTGGTGGTGCAACACGACAGGAGGCCGGGTTTTCTCCGGTAAAGGGCGTGGTGTTTTTTGAATCCGCTTCTGCTTACGAGTCGGCCGATAAGACCTTGATGATCCGCAAAGTACTGGGGGGCAGGGTAATGGATGAAAAGGAAATCGTGGCCCTGATTGAAGGACAGACCCTGGGGCCCTTTAACGATTTCCGTTCCAAAAAAGGCAAGCCGTTTACAGCCTCGGTGAGAATCACCAACTCCAAGGTTGAATTTCTTTTTGCCGATTCAACCGCTGAACTCGATCTTGATGAAATTAAACAGCAGGAACCTTTGGGCGAGTCACCTATTGACGGAACGCGGGTTTTTGAGACTCCCGCCGGTTTTCTTTCCGAATCAGCTCTGGATGGCGACCAGAAGAAAGGATTGCGGATTTCGAAAATGATTTTGGAGCGTCGATTGGACCGGGAACATATCATCCAGCTGCTGACCCAGGGGCGCACTGAATTAATCGGTGGTTTCATTTCCAAGAAAAAGAGACCCTTTGACGCGTTTCTTCTGCTTGACGCCAAGGGCAAACTCAGTTTTGAATTTCCCCCCCGGGGGAAGAAAGGGGCGAACAAAGACGCCAGCAACGGCTGATTGCGAACGCTCCACCCCGGGAAATATAAATTTTCGGTTGGCAGCAGAATTTGCGACGGACATAACTTCAGACTGTCATTACAATAGGCTTATGAAACATTTAAAAAAAGATTACGCGGAAAAAGAAGGAAGGGAACTGGCGGCTGCTTGTGCCCGTATTGCCCTGGATACCAAGGCTGAAGATCTGGTAGTACTCGATGTGCGTGGGCGGGCATCCTTTACTGATTATTTCGTGATCATGAGCGGACGGTCTACGCGTCACGTTCAGGGACTGGCTGAGGCGATTTCAGAGGAATTACGCGCGAAGCGGATGAGCAGCAAGCACAGCGAAGGTATCCGTGAAGGGTTGTGGGTTCTGCTCGATTTCGGCGATGTGGTGGCTCACGTTTTTTATCATGAAAGCCGCAGTTTTTATGATCTGGAGGGCTTGTGGCACGATGCCCCCAGGATTGATCTCGAAGAGCTGCTGGCCGAATCTCCCCAAGAATAACCAACAAGGTTAAACCAACAAACAAGGAGATCTTTAATGACTGCTCCGATTCCGATTGTTTTAACTATCCTTGATGGTTGGGGCCTGGGCGCTCCCTCATCCACAAATGCGGTTTTTGTCGCCGATACGCCGAATATGGATCATTTAGGTCGGGAATACCCGATGACCGCCCTCATTGCCCACAACGGTATGGTCGGTCTGCCCGAGGGGCAGATGGGTAATTCCGAGGTCGGGCATTTGAATATCGGCGCCGGTAGGATTGTCTACCAGGATTTTACTCGGATAAACCGGGCTGTGGAGCTGGGTGAATTTGCTGCCAACCCGGTCTTCAATACCGTGATGGGGAACGTTCGGAAAGCCCGTTCCCGCCTGCATCTCTGCGGGTTGCTTTCCGACGGCGGTGTCCATAGCCATATCCGTCATTTGATTGCCCTGCTGGAAATGGCGGCTGCCCAAGGCATTGAGGAAGTCCTGGTTCATTGCTTCATGGATGGCCGGGATACGCCTCCTTCCAGCGGCATTGGCTTCATGGAAGAATTGACTGCGGCCCTCGTGCGTGTCGGCCGGGGCCGGGTGGCCACGGTTGCCGGTCGGTACTGGGCCATGGATCGGGATAAACGCTGGGACCGGGTGCAAAAGGCCTGGGACGCCATGGTGGCCGGTCAGGGGCTGACCGCCGTGGATGCGGTGGGGGCGGTGCGGGACGCCTACAGCCGGGGTGAGACCGATGAATTCATCGTCCCGACCGTGCTGGTTGACAACGGGGGGGTACCGGTGGGCCGGATAGGGGATAACGACGCGGTTATCTTTTTTAATTTTCGTGCCGACCGGGTCCGGGAACTCTGCCATGCCTTTGGCGATGCGGCGTTCACCGGTTTTGATGTCAGTAATCGTCCCCGACTCTCCGAGCTGGTAACCATGACCGAATATGAGGCGGATTTCACCTTTCCCGTGGCCTTCCCTCCGGTCAGCCTTACCCGTATCCTCGGCGAGGAGGTCAGTCGGCATCACCTTCGGCAACTGCGGATTGCCGAGACCGAGAAATATGCCCATGTTACCTATTTTTTCAACGGCGGCCTGGAAACTCCTTTTGCCGGAGAAGACCGTATCCTCATCAATTCACCACGGGAAGTGGCGACCTATGATCTGAAGCCGCAGATGAGTGCGGTTGAGGTTACCGACAAATTACTGCGGGCGCTGAAAGAACAGGAAGCTGCCGGAACCCCCTATAATCTGGTGATCCTTAATTTCGCCAACGGCGATATGGTCGGGCATACCGGGGTGATGGCGGCGGCGGTCACGGCCTGCGAAACCGTTGACCGCTGTGTCGGCAGGATTCACGAATTTGTCCGGGAGCGGGGCGGGGTTCTGCTGATTACCGCTGATCACGGTAACGCCGAAAAGATGGTCGATCCGGAGACCGGAGGCCCTTACACTGCGCATACCTTGAACCCTGTGCCTTTTCTCCTGGTGAGTGAAGAGTACAAGGGCCGTCAACTGCGGTCGGGCGGGGCGCTCAAGGATATCGCTCCGACCATCCTGGCGCTAATGCAATTGCCGATCCCCGCTGAGATGGAAGGGAAAAGTCTCCTCGTCTGACGGCAATTCATCGGCTCGCAAAAAAAAAAAGATCTAAAGGACACAAGTATGCGTTATATCAGTACACGGGGCGGGATTGAGCCGCTGGGCTTCAAGGATGCGGTGATGATGGGGCTGGCTCGGGATGGAGGGCTGATTCTGCCGGAAACTTTACCGACGGTCGATGCCTCAGCTCTTGATCGCTGGAAAAATCTGCCCTACCAGTATCTGGCCCGTGAGGTGTTGTCCCTCTTTATCGACGATATCCCCGAACACGATCTGGAGGAGTTGGTGGATCGTTCGTATGCCACCTTTGCCCATCCCCAGGTGACACCGGTTTGCAAGCAGGGCGAGGTGTATATACTGGAACTTTTTCACGGGCCGACCCTGGCCTTTAAAGATGTGGCCCTGCAGCTGCTCGGCAATCTGTTTGAATACGTGCTCACCCGTTCAGGCGGATTTATGAACATTCTCGGGGCCACGTCCGGGGACACCGGCAGCGCCGCCATTGCCGGAGTACGCGGCAAGAACAACATCAACATCTTCATTCTGCACCCCGAGGGCCGCACCAGCCCGATCCAGGCCCTGCAGATGACCACCGTACTTGACCCCAATGTTTTTAATATTGCGGTTCGTGGAACCTTCGACGATGCCCAGAGCGTCGTCAAGGAGATCTTCAACGATCTCGCCTTCCGGGATGCGTATCGTTTGGGCGCGGTTAATTCAATCAACTGGGCCAGGGTTCTGGCGCAGGTGGTGTATTATGTCTTCGCCTATCTTAAATTACGCAAAGCCGGCAGCGACAGTATCGATTTTTCCGTGCCCACCGGTAATTTCGGTGATATCTTCGCTGGTTATATCGCCCGCAAATTGCTGCCTGCCGGCTGCATCCACAGCCTGATTCTGGCCACCAACGCCAATGATCTGCTCACCCGCTTTGTTCTGCAGGGCGATTATTCACGGGGCGAGGTGATCGCCACCAGCAGCCCCTCGATGGATATCCAGATCGCTTCCAACTTCGAGCGCTATCTCTACTATCTCCGCGATGAGGACGGCAGCCGGGTGAAACAGGATATGGAGGGATTTGCGGCAACCGGTACGCTTGACCTCTCCACTTTTAAAGAGCGGGTGGCGCAGGATTTCCGTTCTTACTCGGTTTCAGAAGCCGAGACCATTGCCACCATTGGCGAATTCCATCGTCAACACGGCTATCTGCTCGATCCCCATACGGCAGTCGGAGTGAAAGCCGCCCTGGAACTCCGGGATCCGCAGCGGCCGGTGGTCTGTCTGGCTACGGCCCATCCCGCCAAATTCGGGGCTGCCGTTACCCGGGCCATCGGCCACGAACCCCCTTTGCCACCGGCGCTTGCCGCCCTGACCGGGAAGGAAAGCCGCTGCACCGTGCTCGATGCGAACGCCGCCGTTATCAGAGATTTTATTGCCGAAAACGCCTTGCAATGATCTGCGGGCCGTCCCCACGAGAGGAAAAAACGCATGATTGATGCCGTTCTTCATCAACAGCAGGTGGAAGAGGCGGTGGCCTTTCTTCGTAGCCGTATCCCGGAAACACCGGAGGTGCTGATCCAGTTAGGTACTGGTTTGGGCGAGTTGGCCGGTGCCATGAAAGTGGCCTGCACCTTTGCGTATGAGGAAATACCCCATTTCCCCCGTTCAACCGTAACCAGCCATGCCGGCCATTTGGTGTTCGGCAAGCTTGCCGGCAAAAGAACCGCGATCCTCCAGGGTCGATTTCATTACTATGAAGGGTATGCGGCCCGCGAGGTAGGCTTTCCTATCCGGGTGCTGTCGCTGCTCGGGGTGCGAACGGCTATTATCACCAATGCCAGCGGCGGCCTGAATCCGTCCTACCGTCCCGGCACCATCATGGTCTTTGAAGATCATATCAACCAGTTGGGAGATAACCCCCTGCGCGGGCCGAATATCGACACCTGGGGCGACCGTTTTCCCGATCTTTCCACCCCCTATGATACCACCCTTCGTCAACTTGCTTTGGCGGTAGCCGTCAGGCTGGGCCTGGAGGAGGTCGAAAGCGGCACCTACATCTGCATCCCCGGACCAAGCCTGGAGACCCCGGCCGAGACCCGGTTTTTGCGGATGACCGGGGCCGATGCCGTCGGCATGTCGTCGGTACCCGAGATTCTCGTCGCCCTCCATGCAGGCCTGCGGGTTCTGGGGCTTTCAGTGGTGGCCAATGTCAATAATCCCGACCATTTTCAACCCATCCGTATTGACGATATCATTGCTGCCGCCCGCAAAGCCGAGCCGCGGTTGCAGCAGTTGATCATCAATATTCTGGCGGAGTTGCAAGTATGAACGAATCCAAGGCGGATCTCATCCTCACCGGTCAGTATCTGCTGACCATGAACCAGGACCAAACCGTGATCGAAGAGGGCGGCATTGCCGTCAGCGGCGATACTATCCTGGCCGTGGGCAAGGGGAAGGACTTGGTGGCGCGCTTTCCCGAAGCAGCGGTGATTGCCGAACCGCAAGGCCTGATCATGCCGGGGCTGGTCAATGTCCATACCCATGCGGCCATGTCGCTATTCCGGGGGCTTGCGGATGATCTTCCCCTGATGCAGTGGCTGCAGGACTATATATTTCCGAGGGAGGCGAGCCTTACCGGTGAGGTGGTGTATCAGGCAACCTTGTTGTCGCTCTGCGAGATGATCAAGTCGGGCACAACCTCGTTTTGCGATATGTACCTTTTTGCCGCCGACGTGGCGCGGGCAACGGAACAATCCGGGATGCGCGCTTGGGTAGGCGAGGTGCTGTATGATTTTCCCTCACCCAATTACAGTGAGCTGGAGAACGGATTTGCCTATACCCGTGACTTGCTGGATCGCTACCGCAATCACCCGCTCCTGACCGTGACTCTGGACCCGCACGCGGTGTATACCTGCTCTCCTGACCTGCTGACCCGACTCGGAGCCTTGGCCGGGGAGCAGGAGGCGCTTTATGTAATTCACCTCTCCGAGAACGAAGAGGAGGTCCGGACCTGCCGGGAGCGCTACGGCCGCACCCCGGTGGAGCATCTTGAGGCGCTCGGCCTGCTCGGACCACAGGTCGTAGCCGCTCACTGTGTTGTGCTGAGCGAGAGCGAGATTGCACTCCTGGCTGAACGTGGTGTCAAGGTGGCCCACTGTCCGGAATCGAATATGAAATTGGCTTCAGGAATTGCGCCGGTGGTGCGGATGCTCGCGGCCGGGATCACTGTGGGCATCGGTACCGACGGCAGTGCCTCCAATAACGATGTCGATATGTTCGGCGAGATGAATTCCGCTGCCAAGATCCACAAGGTCGCCTGCATGGACCCCACGGTCATGAGTGCCACCACCACCCTGCATGCCGCCACCTTGGGCGGAGCAGCGGTTTTGAATGCGGAGGCGGTTATTGGCAGTTTGGAGGTGGGGAAAAAGGCCGATTGTATCGTTCTTGACCTGAATCAGCCGCATCTGACCCCAATGTATAATCCGGCTTCCCACCTGGTCTATGCCGCCTGCGGCAGCGATGTTCTCCATTCGGTGATAGCTGGCCGGGTCGTGATGCGCAACCGGCAGCTCCAGACCCTTGACGAGCAGGCAATTCTTGCCCGCATTGCGGAGATAAGCCGGGGCTTCGGCCGGGATCGTAATGTCGGTTGACAGGTTGTCCGGCGAAGACTACTGTTATTTTTTAGTCTGATTTTTTTATCCTTCATGAGGTGTCACCATGTTCGGACTCGGAATGCCTGAGCTGATTATTATTCTGGTCATTATCGTCATTATCTTCGGGGCAGGCAAGTTACCGGAAATTGGTAGCGGTATCGGCAAGGGAATCAAAAATTTTAAAGAAGCCACCAAGAAAAATGAGGAAGAGCCGAAGTCCCTTGATGACGATAAGAACAAGGAAGCCTGACCCCGTTCGTTATTTTCCCTCACTGAAATTTTCAACCCGGTATCTGTTATGTTCGGAATTGGAACCCCTGAATTAATTATTCTTCTCTTGATCGCTTTTCTCCTTTTCGGCAGTAAAAAACTGCCGGAAATCGGGGCCGGATTGGGCAAGGCCATCGGCTCTTTTAAAAAAGGGCTTGATGACATCGAAGATGCCGGTGTTAATCTCAAAACGAGCCTGCCCGGAGCGAAAAAGGTAACCGCAGTCAAAGAAAAAATTAAAAAAGTGGAGGATATCAACGCGTTTCTTGGAAAGTGATGTTTGGTTCTTCCTTGGTACCAATGGAATTTTTACCGATTGTCTTCCGTCAACACGCCCCCTGGCGGGTCCTTTGTCCTTGACAACCATTTCCCTTTTCTGTAAATGCTTTCCCTCGCAACCATTTTCATTTCTGTGATTTTACAGTCACAAAATTGTATATTGTCTACAATTTTGTCTTTTTCGTTCCTGGTTGCACCCGTCTGACCACGACCGATTTTTTCAGGAGCCGTTCAATGTGCCGATTAGCCTTAAAAAGCGCAGATATCCCTTTTTCCCCCTATGAAGTCCTCACTGCCATGGAGGCCATGCAGGAAGGCTATGACGGTAGCGGTCTCGGCCTGCTACTGCGTGGGGTGGAATTCGAGGAGTTCAAACTTAAACCCCACCATGTGGTCCTCTCGGGCATTGCTCATACCGAGGCCGCCTTTCAGCGTCTCTCCGACTGGATGGGCAATCAAGGATTTCAGGTTAAATATGCCCACGAATTCGACCGGAAATCAGGATTAATCGAAGCCAAAGATCGCTTTAATTACCTGGTTCGGGTCTACCGAATACCGGAAAAATGGTCATCGTTGACGCCCGAGGAGATCGAAGATCGTCTTCTGCTGACGCGTCTTGCCCTCCGCAAGGACGGTGACGACCATGGCGGCGATCTCACTGTCTTCTCCCTCTATCGTGATGTCGTCATGATCAAGGAGGTCGGTTGGCCATTGGAGGTCGGTGATGCCCTTGGTTTACAGGACGGGCGCATCAAGGCCAAGGTGGTTATGGCCCAGGGACGGCAGAATACCAACTACGGGATCAATCTCTACGCCTGCCATCCCTTTTTCATTCAGGGGGTCGCCACTATGACCAATGGCGAGAACACTGCCTTTGTGCCGATCAAGGAATGGCTGCTTGGTAAAAACATTCCCGGATACCTCGGCTATCACAGCGATTCCGAAACATTTACCCATATCCTCCATTATATTACCAAGAAATTGAAGTTGCCGTTGGAACTCTACAAGCATGTAATTACGCCTCTGAAAACAGAGGAACTGGACGTTCATCCCAACGGCGATTTTCTTAAGGGGCTACGGACCGCCTGTCGGCGTCTTATTATCGACGGCCCCAATGCGGTTATTGCCACCCTGCCCGATGAAACCAGTATGCTGGTGATGGATCAGAAAAAAATGCGGCCTGCTACTGTTGGCGGACGTCCCGGTGCCTGGGCTATTGCTTCAGAAATGTGCGGGGTTGACGCCCTTGTCCCGGATCGCGATCCTGCCCTTGATTTTCAGCCCATGCGGGAGCACACCGTTATTATTCCACCCGAGCGAAAGGAACTCATAGTATGGTCTCAGTTCGATCAGTTTACA
The DNA here is from genome assembly GCA_963666685.2 of uncultured Desulfobulbus sp. Taxonomy (GTDB): domain Bacteria; phylum Desulfobacterota; class Desulfobulbia; order Desulfobulbales; family Desulfobulbaceae; genus Desulfobulbus. Next base: position 2,326,668 of record CAXXHZ010000003.1, on the reverse strand, counting down.
CTTCCCCAAGCAGCTTAACCTATCACGATCTTCCCTGGATTATTCATCATCGGGAAGATCGTTGTACGCTCTGTGGCCGTTGTACCGCAGTCTGCCCGGTGGGTGCCATTTCTTTGACCTATCTTCGTCAGCGGATGCCGAAACTCGATATCCTCCAGAAGAAGCGGGGCAACGAATACCGTCATTTCAGCGGAATCCGGCAGGCCACCGTGGTCGAAAAACGCTGCATCGGTTGCGGTATGTGCGCTGCTGTCTGTCCCAATGAGGCGATAGGCCCCCAGGCCAACACCAATGAGAACCGTTCCACCTTCTTGCTTAGCCAGAAAGGGGATGCCTATAAACGGGGCGGTCGCCGTAATGCACCCGGCAAGACAGTGCTTGACCGCATCTCGTTCGGTCGAATCTCGATGCTCACGGACCCGGCACTTGATGCCGGTCGCCACGAATTCAATACCAACACCATTCTTGGTCGGGTGCTGCCGCCGGAGGAATTCCTCCGTCGCAAGGCCGCAGGCGAATGGATTCCACCGACCCGGGAGATTTTTCCCTTTGTCATCGGTTCCATGTCCTTTGGTGCGCTTTCGCCCAACATGTGGCTCGGTCTGCTTCAGGGCGTGGCGTATTGTAACGAGGTCCTCGGCATCCCGGTGGTCATGGCAACAGGCGAAGGCGGATGCCCGCCCTGGGTATTGAAGAGTCCCTTTCTTAAATACATAATCCTCCAGATCGCCTCCGGTTATTTCGGATGGGACGAGATCATCCGGGCCATTCCGGAGATGCAGTGCGATCCCGCCGCCATTGAAATCAAGTATGGCCAGGGGGCCAAACCCGGGGACGGCGGTCTGTTGATGTGGTTCAAGGTCAGCAAGTTGATTGCCCGCCTGCGCGGTGTGCCCGAAGGGGTTGATCTGCCGTCGCCGCCGGTCCATCAGACACTCTACTCAATCGAGGAGAGCGTCATGAAGATGATCCAGACCATGTCCATGGCCTTCGGATTTCGGGTGCCGGTCTATCCCAAGATTTCGGGTTCGACCTCGGCCAAGGCGGTGCTCAATAATCTGGTACGTAACCCCTATGCCGGTGGTCTATTGATCGACGGTATCGACGGCGGCACCGGTGCGGCCTACAATGTCAGCATGGAAGCCACCGGTCACCCGATTGCCTCCAATCTGCGCGAATGTTATCTCGACCTCGTTCGTCAAGGCCGACAGAATGAGATCCCCTTATTTGCGGCCGGCGGCGTCGGTAAGAACGGCAATGTCACCCAGAACGGTATGGCACTGATCATGCTCGGCGCTTCCGGTGTCCATATCGGCAAATACATCATGCAGGCCACCGCCGGTTGTCTCGGCAACGAGATGGGCCGGTGCAATGTCTGCAATGTCGGTATCTGTCCCAAGGGTATTACCAGCCAGAATGAGAAATTGTTCCGCCGTCTTGATCCTGACGATGTGGCTCAGCGGGTAGCGGACACCTTTATGAGCATTCGCACCGAAATGAAGAAGATCATGGCCCCGCTGGGACGCTCCCAGAGCCTACCCATCGGCATGTCAGACGCCCTCGGCGTTGACGACCAAGCCATCGCGGACCGTTTACAGATTAATTACATCTGTTGATCCAGGAATTTACCACCAGTACGCCTGAAATATTATGAGCGAAGCAAAGCACACTATACTGAACGTCCGTGGCAAGGATGCCGATAATCACCGGATTTCCTCCAAAATTTTCGAAGAAGAGGTCCGGGGCGCCGCCGCGGTGGCCGACGAACTGATTCTGGAGTCGTTTGGCCAGCATAACATCGGCTTGCGGCTCGGCTCGGTCGATAAACCCCTGACCATACGGGTCAAAGGACCCGCCGGGCAGCGGCTTGGCTGCATGGGTATGAGAGGGGCGACCATTATTTGCGAAGGTTCCGCCTCCGACGATGTCGGTTATCTCAATATTGGTGCCGATGTTATTGTCAAAGGCGATGCCACCAACGGTGTCTGCAATGCCATGGCAGGCGGGCGGGTTATGATTGGCGGCAGTATCGGCGCCCGCGGCCTGACCATGACCAAGTGGAACCCGGCGTATGAGCAGCCGGAGATGTGGGTCCTGGGCTCTGTCGGCGATACCTTTGCCGAATTTAATTGCGGCGGCTTGGGCGTAATCTGCGGTATCAATCCTAAAAATCCGAACAATGTTCTCGGCTACCGGCCCTGTGTCGGCATGGTTGGCGGCAAGATTTTTTTTCGTGGCAAGACCGACGATTCCTATTCCAAGACCAATGCCAAATTGACCCCGCCCAGCGACGGTGATTGGCACTGGTTGATTGAACGTCTTCCCGAATACCTGGAGAAAATCGGTCGTCCGGAACTCCTAACCACCGTTTCGGTGCGTGAGGAATGGAATGTGCTCGAGGCCATCACTCCGCAGGAACGGGCCCTGATGTTTTCCGGTCCCATGCCCATGGCCGAGTTCCGTCGCCGGATCTGGGATAAAGGCTTTGGTGGCGGCGATCCCTTGCGCGATCTGGCCCCGACCCTCGAACGGAGTCTCATCGGCGTGGTTGAAACCGGTGAATTCCGGCGCAAAAAACCCTTTTGGAACAACCGGGATTCGGCCGCCCCTTGCACCTTCTATTGCCCGATCCATATCCCGACCATTGACCGGTTGCGGCTGATCCGTGAAGGCCGCAATGACGAGGCCTATGAGATGCTGCTGCGGTACACGCCTTTTCCGGCCTCGGTCTGCGGTATTATCTGCCCCAATCTCTGCATCCAGAACTGTTCGCGGGAGAAGATCGACTACAGCATTGATGCCTCGGTACTCGGGCGATCGGTGCAATCGGTTGACCCTCCTGTTGCCCTGCCGGCTATCGGGAAACGGGTTGCCATCATCGGCGGCGGACCGGCCGGTATGGCGGCTGCCTGGCACTTGGCACTGGGCGGAGTCGAAGCCCATATTTTTGAGAAAGACACGGTGCTCGGTGGTAAACTCGCTCAGACCATTCCCTGGGAGCGTCTTTCCAAGGCGGTTTGGGAAACCGAGGTGGCTCGTTTCCTCAAGACCCAAAATCTCCATGTCAACCTTGGCGTCACCCTCAGCAGGGATAAGGTTGAGGCATTGAAAAAAGAATTTGATTACGTTGTGGTGGCAGTGGGAACGCATCAACCGCGTACGCTGTCCTTTCCGGGACACGAGCGGGTGATTCCGGCTCTTGAGTACCTCAAAGCCGCCAAGAGCCCGAACCCTATGCCCACCGGGAAACAGGTGGTGATCATCGGTGCCGGCAATGTCGGTTGCGATGTGGCCGCCGAGGCCTATCGTCTCGGTGCTGATCAGGTGGTGCTGGTTGATATTCAGAAACCTCTGGCCTTCGGCAAAGAGCGCGATGCAGCCGAGGCCTTGGGGGCGACCTTCCAATGGCCTTTTATGACACGGGAAGTAACTGCTGAGGGATTGGTTGGTGCCGATGGTACCGTGATTCCGGCACAAACGGTTATCATCTCGATCGGCGATATTCCCAGCCTGCCTTTTCTGCCGGAGACGGTGGAGGTGGTCAAGGTGGCCGGTGCTGCCTGGATTAAAACCGATGAAACCGGACGAACCAGCGACCCCAAGATTTTTGCTATCGGCGATGTCGAAAGGCCGGGTCTGGCTACCAACGCCTTGGGGGCCGGTAAGCGGACTGCGGAATACCTCCTGGCCCAGTTCAAGGGCGAGCCTTGGCTACCGTTCAACCAGAGATTAATCCGTTATGAAGACCTGACTTTGGCCCATTACGATCCCCAGACGGATCGCGGTTCGACCGAAGACCAGGAGGCAGCCCGCTGTTTAAGCTGCGGTTCCTGCCGGGACTGCCATCTTTGCGAAACCATCTGCCCGACCAATGCCATTTTTCGGCGGGAAAAGGCACCCGTTTCCGGCGACGTGGATTATGAATATGTCTCGGATGATAACAAATGCATCGCCTGCGGCTTCTGTGCCGATACCTGCCCCTGCGGCATCTGGGTATTACGACCCTTTTAAGATTTTTTTTCTCTCCTGACTTATTTCAAACGGCCCTGAACCGCCTTGCGGTTCAGGGCTTTTTTGTATCCTCTCAATAGACCTCTTCTTTTTTTGCCACCTCCCAACTGTCTTACTGCTCAGAATTATTATCAACAGAGGAGCATCACACTGCTCACCACCCTGGCGGGCCGCGCAACCCTGCCCAAATCCGCCTTTCAGTCGCGTCCATCTTTGCCCATCAGATAAGCTCATTCATTTTGTTCCCCAATAAACACCACCCATACAGGAGACGTACGACATAATCTTATAAAACCAACAGAAAATGAATCCCTGGGCTAACTTTCGCAAATAATTACCGGTATTTTTGTTTGTTTTCAGGTAGGAAAGAATGCGCTTGATTCTTGTGATTCTCCCCTTGTAAGCAATAAAAGGGAAGAATTTCAAGAGGTTCACAGCGTTTTGTTCGTTTTTCTGTTCTGAAAAGGAACGCCTCGCAGACCACAGCAAATACCCTGCAGGCACACGATCATGTCGTTGCCGTATTGATCAGATCGTGGGGCCAAGGTGTTTTGCGGATTACTTCATGGCCTCTGTGCCACAACAAATGTAGAAAAGGAGGCAAGATGAAGCGAGTGCTGGGGAAACAGACTTGTGCCGGACGGACCCTTTGCTTAGCTGGCTTATTTCTCTGTCTGCTTGCCTCTTCGGCGATAGCCGATGATTTTGCCGATTACAAGACAGCGGCCGGCACAACTGCGGTGATCAACCTGCCGACCGTGGCGGGCGGCTGGTTCACGGCTGTGGATTATTTTCCCAGCAACACAACGGCAGTGATCGACGGTCAATTCGAAGCCGAAGGCCGAATGATCGCGGCCAATAACAACAAGATTTACCTGCAGCGGACCTACGGTTCCAGCCAGTGGGACGTGGTAGCCACGGTTCCGGGGGTAATGGACCCGAGCTTCATCCATGTCTCCCCGGACGGCAGCAAGATTGCACTGGGCGCGGGTTATGGCCTGCCGCTGGCCATCGTGGAAACCAGTGTGTTGAGCGTGTCCAGCCCGCCGCTCTTGTTCGATTCGAACAACACTCCCATTCAGGGTGTGAGCCTTTTCACGGAAATCACCTATTACGACGGCGATTGGGTTGATGCCGAGGGCATTGATGACAACCGCTACTTCGTGGTCAACGGGGGCAATTGGCCCACCGGATGCAAACCGCCGTATGATAGCAATCCCAACTGCACCTTTGTCAGCGGCGTGGGGGCGGTGGACACGGAAGCGGCCGATCCCTCCAGTCATGTGGGGGTACCGCTGGTGCTCAGCATTCCCGGGGCATCCAGCGATGTGGATGTGGACAGCAATGGCAATCTGCTCACGGGTCTCGGCTTTGCCACTGGGCCCCCTAACCGGACCGGTGAACTCAAGGTCTGGGCTGCCGGTGAGTGGGACCCGGTCAACGGATCGTCGCTTTCGTATGAGGGCAACGCCAAGGTCGTGGCTGCAAATCTGTTGAGCGTGGCCTATCTGGGGGAAGACACCGAGGGTAACTACCATGCGGGCGGCGGCGACGCCTTCGGCACCGGTGGCGTAGGGGAGAACGGCTATGCCGCCCTGATTGCCCACGGCATTGTCAATGCCATTGCCACCGGCACTCGCACCACGCCGGTGATTGACGGCAACAAGGCCGACAACAGCGAGTACAAATACTTCGCTCCGGACCCCTGCCAGGACGATTCAGCCACCGGCATCCTGGCCGGCAACTGGGGGCGGGGCCTGGCGGTTATGTGGAACCCCAGTGGTGATGGCGGTGGTGGATGCGCCGGGACTGCTGGTTCGGCATCCGATTATTGGGAAGTAAGCGTCACCCCCCGCTTAACCGTCTATTATGGAGAATATTATGGAGAAAAAGGCGACTGCGCCGATGCCACGGACTACGATGGTCTTGTCGATGGAGTCGACCACGCCTATATCACCCACAATGCGGGTGTGGAGATCCCGGATACAGCCCTGGACACTGCTGCTGCCAGCCAACCCCTTTCTGCATCCAATCTCAGTTCGCCTGTCGATAAAATCTCCGGCAGCACCCGGCTCCGCTTCGACGATATTGTCACCTCGTCCGGCCCTTCCTTTGCGCGATACTACAACAATCAAGCAATAAGCGGACAAACGACTCGTAGCAGCAGCAACACAATCATGAATCTCTCCAATAGCCGATCGGCCACCAGCCAGGCCTCATTGGGCAGCGGTTGGTCGCACACCTACAACACTTTTCTGGAGCAGGACGATGCTACCATCACCGTGGTCCGCCCCACAGGGAGTGTGATCCGTTTTGATAAGAACACCCTGGCCAACCTGCGGAGTGGTGATGCCTCCACCCTGGTCCACGATCAGGCGGCCGGAACCTTCAGTTTGCACGAGGACAGCGGGACTATTTCGGTTTTCGACGACTCCGGCCGCCTGATTCGTATCGAGGACTCAAACCACAACCAAACCCTCCTGACCTACAGCGATGGTTTGTTGCAACGCGTGGAAGGCCCCTTTGGCCGCTCGCTCACCTTTACCTACGATGCGGGCCGCATTGCCACCGTCATTGATTCCGACAATAACGCCTGGAGCTACACCTATGCCAATAACAACCTGAGCACAGCCACCTTGCCCGGCGTATCAATACCGCAAACCTATCTTTATGAGGATCTTGATCAGGAAAACCCGGACAATCCGGCCAACAACAACCTGACCGGGGTGATCTCTGCAGGCCGGCGGGTCCTGACCGTCCGCTATGACCAGCAAGACCGTCCTTTTGCCTACCGGCGGGGAAACGACGAGAATGAAACCCTGATCGAGTACGGTCAACGGGAAGATGGCCTGCCCCTCACTCGGACCACCGATACCCGGGATAACGCCCGCGAACTGGTCTTTACCCGTATCAGAAACAGGACGCGCATCCTCTCCTCCCTTGGGCCGTCGTGCTCCTCCTGCGGCCAATCGAACGTCAGCTACACCTTCGGTTCCGACAGCATGGCCCGCAGCCGAACGGACGGCAACGGCAACACTACGCTCTTTGCGGATTACGATTCCCGCCATAGAACCGGCATTCTAACCGAGGCGTCACAGAGCGATGAGGAGCGGACCCGACGGTTTTCCTGGCATCCCTCCCTCAAGGCCCTGCTCACGCTTGAAGAGGCTGGCGTCCTCAATGCCGTCCCGGCACAGACCGTGTTCGACTATGACACGGACGGCGACGCCCTTGCCAACGAGGATCCTTCACCCAACCTGCACCGGGTGACCGCCACCGGCACGACTAGGGACCTGGGTGGAAGCTTGGTGTTGCGGACAATCACCAGCGCCTACGACTATGATGCCCGAGGTCGGGTTGTGGCCGTGGATGGCCCCCGAGCGGGAGACGCCGATACCTGGCAATACGACTACTACCCGGACACCGGCTCCGGCAACGACAGCGGCATGCTCCACCTTGCCACCTCGCCCCTGGGCAAAATAACCACCTTTTCCGACTACACCTATCACGGTCGACCGGGCCGGATGGTTTCACCCAACGGCTTGGAGACCCTGATTGTCTATGATGGTCAGGGCCGGGTCACCGCCATGACCGAGGGAAACGCGACTGTCAATCTGACCTACACCGCCGACGGCATTCTCGAACGGATCGAGGGAGCGGAGAGCGAGGTTTGGGAGATCGATCTGGATCAGGCCAACCGCCAGACCGGCCTGACCGATGCGGCGGGTAACCGGACCGAATATACCCTGAACGCGGAGGGAGGCAGGGAAGGCGAGCGTTTCGTCGACAGCCAAGGTACGATCCGCAAGGAGCAGACCCGTGAATTTGACGCCAACAACCGGGTGAGCCTGATTGCCACGGTCAACGGCAGCCGGACTATCCGCTACGATGCCAACGGCAACCTGACCGAACAGACCGATCCCCGTCACCTGATAACCGGGTATACCTACGATGCCCTGAACCGTCTGACATCGCAGACCCTGCCCGGCTCGGAGACCGCCACCACAGTGGCCTACAATCCCCGCAACAAGCAAACGTCCCTGGTCGATGCCGAGGACCGGAGTGCCTCATGGCTCTACGACGATTTCGACAATCAGGTGGGGCTCAGTTCGCCGGACACCGGCAGCCGCTCCTTCCAGTACGACCAGGCCGGCAACCTGACCGCCATGGCCGATGCTCTGGGCCGAACCACCACCTATACCTATGACGACGAAAACCGGCTCACCGCCATCCGCCATAACGGCACCCGTGCCGATCTGATCTACGACCAGGGGCTGTACGGGCTGGACCGGCTCACCGGAGAAAGCACCGGGGGCTACAGTCGCACCTATGCCTGGCAACAGAACGGTCTGCTCGCCGGCGAGACCACCCTGATCGATGGTCGTTCCGCCACCATCGCCTACGGCTACGACCGTTCCCGCCGCATCACCTCCCTGGATATGCCCGGCGGCCTCGCCGTTGCCTACCAGCGGGATGCCACCGGTGCAATCACCGGGATCACGGCCACCTACAACAATACCAGCCATACCGTGGCCGAGAATATTACCCACCTGCCTTTTGGTCCGGTAAGCGGCTATCGCCAAGGCAACGGTGTGGTCACCGTTCTCGGCTACGACACCGACTACCGGATCGCTTCCCTCCAGGCCGGCGGTTTGCTCGACTTCGGCTATACCGTGGATGCGGAAGGTGCGGTGCTCACCATCACCGACCATATCGATATCTCGGGAAACCAGTCCTTCCTCTACGACAATCAGCACCGCCTGGTACAGGCCACCGGCCCCTACGGTGCCCTGAGCTACAGCTACAGTCCCACCGGCAACCGGACCGCGAGCACCGGTCCCTCAGGCTCCTCCACCTACCAATACGCCGAGGGCACCAGCCGGCTGACTCGGATAAGTGGTGCCCAGGCAACCTCTTTCGGCTACAATGCCAACGGCAACATTACCTCCAAGGGATACCAGGTTTTCAACTACAATGCCGATGATCGCCTGAGCCGGGTATGGCTGGGCAACAACCAGCGGATCGCCGCCTATAGCTACGACCTGCAGGGCAAGCGGCTCAAAAAATATGCCTCGCCAACGACCCGATATTATCATTATGATCAGGACGGCAATCTGATAGCCGAGACCGATGCCGCCGGAGCCTTGGTGCGCGGCTATATCCGGCTCGACGGCCAGCCTCTGGCCATGCTCACCGGCGACGGCTCCATCTACTACTACCACAACGATCACCTGGGCACGTCCCTGCGGCTGACCGATGCCACCGGCTCCGTGGTCTGGGCCGCCGACTACCAGCCCTTCGGCAAGGCCGAACTGCTCGTCAACACCGTGGAGAACAACCTCCGGCTTCCGGGCCAGTACTTTGATAGTGAAACCGGATTGCATTATAACTGGAATCGGTATTATGATCCTACCACCGGCAGATACCTATCTCCTGATCCCATTGGGCTGGATGGGGGGATGAATCTCTATGTGTATGTCCAAGGGAATCCGGTGAATTGGATTGATCCGGATGGGTTGGTAAAAGAGGGGCCGAATTACGACCCGAACTGGAGAGGTCGCCCAGAAGGTTGGAAACCAAACGGCCCTGCACCATCTACAGAAAATATTCTTCCAAAAAATTACAAGCCTAATGGAATTAACAACTTACCGGGGCAGAAAATTCCAATCTCTGAAAGAACTTCCGGAGGAACAAAAGCGCTTGATTCTTTATTTAACGCTTTAGTGCAGTTGATCAAACTTCTCAGTTCTGGTGAAGGAGGCATGTTAATGATTGCCCCTCTTCCACCGCAAGCATATTCACCTGCAAATTGTATTCCCAATGAATGCGCATATGATCCAGTGTTAAATCCATGTGGACAGATATGACAGCGTTCATTAATAAGTCTGAAATGATAGGTGATTTTGATTACAAAAAATATTGTAGCCTTATCATGTCCGTTCTTCCTGAAAAATTTAAAATCAATCTCAGCAGTATTTATCTTGTTGATAATTATGATGATGCAATAGGTTGTGACAATGATGGTTATGGTTGCTATGTTACAATTAACAACAATGGGGTTGCATTTATTAATATAAAAAATCTTTCTTTGAGCAAAATACCGTTGTATTTATACGCTAGATACCCTGAAATATCAGGATTATTTTTATCAGAAATTATTGGACATGAATTTGGCCATCATGTAAGTGCTTTTTATATAAAAAATGAATGCGGCGACGAGGAATTTGCAAATAAATATGCATCTGCATGTTATTATTATTATTTCAATAAAAGAAAGATACGTATTGTTTTAAGCTATTGTTTAGCAAGTATTAGTTTTTGCAGATTTAATCGTGACGACAGATCGATGTTCAAGAAGTCGATCAATGATATTCTTCAGTGGAGTAGCAACAATAAATATATTGATTTCCCTGAAAAGTAGCCCGGTAGGGCGGGATTGGAGTTCCGGGGACAGGAGTTCCAGGAGTTCCGGAGTTCCGGGGACAGCATACAAAACTTTCTGTGAAAAAGGGGGTGGATTTATTGTGCGGCCGGGCAAGGTCGTGTATTTCAGCGGGTTGAAATCCCGCCCGGGAAGGTCAGCCAGCCACCGGGTAGCAAGTCTTTGGAGGCTCAATGGTAACATAGAGTTTTAAGCGTAAGACAGCGAGCAGATAGGCCGTAAGCCATAAGGTTGAAGGGATTGAGCCACGAAATTGTCGCGTTGGGAAGGACCACACTGTAATAAGCCACCGTCACGACTAGGGACCTGGGTGGAAGCTTGGTGTTGCGGACAATCACCAGCGCCTACGACTATGATGCCCGAGGTCGGGTTGTGGCCGTGGACGGCCCTGGGGAAGGAGACGCTGATACCTGGCAATACGACTACTACCCGGACACCGGCTCCGGAAACGACAGCGGCATGCTCCACCTTGCCACCTCGCCTCTGGGCAAAATAACCACCTTTTCCGACTACACCTATCACGGTCGACCAGGCCGGATGGTTTCACCCAACGGCTTGGAGACCCTGATCGTCTATGATGGTCAGGGTCGGGTCACCGCCATGACCGAGGGAAACGCGACTGTCAATCTGACCTACACCGCCGACGGCATTCTCGAACGGATTGAGGGAGCGGAGAGCGAGGTTTGGGAGATCGATCTGGATCAGGCCAACCGCCAGACCGGCCTGACCGATGCGGGGGGTAACCGGACCGAATACACCCTGAACCCCGAGGGCGGCCGGGAAGGAGAGCGGTTCGTCGACAGCCAAGGTACGGTCCGCAAGGAGCAGACCCGTGAATTTGACGCCAACAACCGGGTCAGCCTGATTGCCACGGTCAACGGCAGCCGGACTATCCGCTACGATGCCAACGGCAACCTGACCGAACAGACCGATCCCCGTCACCTGATAACCGGGTATACCTACGATGCCCTGAACCGTCTGACATCGCAGACCCTGCCCGGCTCGGAGACCGCCACCACAGTGGCCTACAATCCCCGCAACAAGCAAACGTCCCTGGTCGATGCCGAGGACCGGAGTGCCTCATGGCTCTACGACGATTTCGACAATCAGGTGGGGCTCAGTTCGCCGGACACCGGCAGCCGCTCCTTCCAGTACGACCAGGCCGGCAACCTGACCGCCATGGCCGATGCTCTGGGCCGAACCACCACCTATACCTATGACGACGAAAACCGGCTCACCGCCATCCGCCATAACGGCACCCGTGCCGATCTGATCTACGACCAGGGGCTGTACGGGCTGGACCGGCTCACCGGAGAAAGCACCGGGGACTACAGTCGCACCTATGCCTGGCAACAGAACGGTCTGCTCGCCGGCGAGACCACCCTGATCGATGGTCGTTCCGCCACCATCGCCTACGGCTACGACCGTTCCCGCCGCATCACCTCCCTGGATATGCCCGGCGGCCTGGCCGTTGCCTACCAGCGGGATGCCACCGGTGCAATCACCGGGATCACGGCCACATACAACACCACCAGCCACACCGTGGCCGAGAATATTACCCACCTGCCTTTTGGTCCGGTAAGCGGCTATCGCCAAGGCAACGGTGTGGTCACCGTTCTCGGCTACGACACCGACTACCGGATCGCTTCCCTCCAGGCCGGCGGTTTGCTCGACTTCGGCTATACCGTGGATGCGGAAGGTGCGGTGCTCACCATCACCGACCATATCGATATCTCGGGAAACCAGTCCTTCCTCTACGACAATCAGCACCGTCTGGTACAGGCCACCGGCCCCTACGGCGCCCTGAGCTACAGCTACGATGCCACCGGCAACCGGACCACGAGCACCGGTCCCTCAGGCTCCTCCACCTACCAATACGCCACGGGCACCAGCCGGCTGACTCGGATAAGTGGTGCCCAGGCAACCTCTTTCGGCTACAATGCCAACGGCAACATTACCTCCAAGGGATACCAGGTTTTCAACTACAATGCCGATGATCGCCTGAGCCGGGTATGGCTGGGCAACAACCAGCGGATCGCCGCCTATACCTACGACCTGCAGGGCAAGCGGCTCAAAAAATATGCCTCGCCAACGACCCGATATTATCATTATGATCAGGACGGCAATCTGATCGCCGAGACCGATGCCGCCGGAGCCTTGGTGCGCGGCTATATCCGGCTCGACGGCCAGCCTCTGGCCATGCTCACCGGCGACGGCTCCATCTACTACTACCACAACGATCACCTGGGCACGCCCCTGCGGCTGACCGATGCCACCGGCACCGTGGTCTGGGCCGCCGACTACCAGCCCTTCGGCAAGGCCGAACTGCTCGTCAACACCGTGGAGAACAATCTCCGGTTTTCGGGACAATATTATGATGCTGAGACTGGCTTGCATTATAACTGGCACAGGTTCTATGATCCGGAAACGGGGCGGTATGTTTCCCCTGATCCTATTGGCTTGGCTGGTGGAATGAATTTGTATGGGTATGTCCACAATGATCCGGTTAATTTTATTGATCCTGAGGGATTAGCTAGCTTCTCAGAAAATTATCACAATAATGTGAATACTACAAATAATGCCATTTTTGGCAATCGCATAAATACGGCAATTGGAGCCGCTACTTCTGGGCAAGTTGCAAATGCCATAGGGTCTACGACGGCGGTACGACTACTTATAAATGTAGCAGAAACTGGAGGGTTGCAGACAGCAACTTTAAACGCAACAGGTGCATTGGCTTCTACGGGGGTCACTATTGTTGTTAATGGAGTATTGGTAGCAGGATCGTTAGAGGTAGGAATTCATGTAGGTTCGCTCATCAATGCAGCAATTCAAACATTAGTACAACAGGATAATTGTCAATAAACAGTAGGTGCGTTTGTTATGGATAATTGGATTAAAAATACAAAGCAGACATGGAAAATAATTATCGCGTTATGTATGGCAGCCGTGTCATGTGTGGTATTTAGTATACTATTTACAATAAAATCACTCGATTCTTTTTATCTGTCATACGTAGCAATCTTTTCTGCATTTGGAATGTTATTTTTCATAATTTCAATTAGATGTCCTTATTGCAAAAAAAGTGTAGCTTGGTTTTTTATCAAAAAAGGTGACTTCAATAATTGGTTAAGTGATTTTGTTAATGCTGAGGGATGTCCAAACTGCAAAAAGATATTTTTTAAAAAATCGAATACGAAGAGTTGAAAAAGCGCTGGGGCAACTACTCCCGGACGGCCCCAAGTGAGCAGATAAAACACGTTTTTTCTTTCTGTCAGGAAGCATTGCCACACAAAATCGGCTAACCTGGCAGTAGTTTGATCGAGAACACCCCTGATTTATAGAAGTTATACGTTTTTTGAGCGGAATTATCCTTTCATCCTTGGTTGGAATTTTTAGCCAAGGGACCTGATCTTTGAATAAATCGCCAGCCTCGCCTACTGGGGCAATGGCACCGGTTTAATTGTTGATGAATTTGAGGGTTATTGTGAACGAATTTTCAATTACATATTGTTGCGACAGGTTTCAAGAATGTGTTGAGGAAAATGAGATAGTGCATTCTGAGGAAAACGATGACGAGACCGAATGGTATGTTCCTCAATGGCATCACTTGTATTATTGCCCTTTCTGTGGATGCTATATTAAAGGAGAAGGTTTTGGGATACCTGCCAAGTGTAGAAAAACGTAAAGCCCCTGGTAGCCTGTCGTGGAGTTCCGGGGACAGCATACAAAACTTTCCGTTAAAAAGGGGGTGGATTTATTGTGCGGCCGGGCAAGGTCGTGTATTTCAGCGGGTTGAAATCCCGCCCGGGAAGGTCAGCCAGCCACCGGGTAGCAAGTCTTTGGAGGCTCAATGGTACATAGAGTTTTAAGCGTAAGACAGCGAGCAGATAGGCCGTAAGCCATAAGGTTGAAGGGATTGAGCCACGAAATTGTCGCGTTGGGAAGGATCACACTGTAATAAGCCACCGTCACAACTAGGGACCTGGGCGGAAGCTTGGTGTTGCGGACAATCACCAGCGCCTACGACTATGATGCCCGAGGTCGGGTTGTGGCCGTGGATGGCCCTGGGGAAGGAGACGCTGATACCTGGCAATACGACTACTACCCGGACACCGGCTCCGGCAACGACAGCGGCATGCTCCACCTTGCCACCTCGCCCCTGGGCAAAATAACCACCTTTTCCGACTACACCTATCACGGTCGACCAGGCCGGATGGTTTCACCCAACGGCTTGGAGACCCTGATCGTCTATGATGGTCAGGGCCGGGTTACCGCCATGGCCGAGGGAAACGCGACTGTCAATCTGACCTACACCGCCGACGGCATTCTCGAACGGATCGAGGGAGCGGAGAGTGAGGTCTGGGAGATCGATCTGGATCAGGCCAACCGCCAGACCGGCCTGACCGATGCGGGGGGTAACCGGACCGAATACACCCTGAACCCCGAGGGCGGCCGGGAAGGAGAGCGGTTCGTCGACAGCCAAGGTACGGTCCGCAAGGAGCAGACCCGTGAATTTGACGCCAACAACCGGGTGAGCCTGATTGCCACGGTCAACGGCAGCCGGACTATCCGCTACGATGCCAACGGCAACCTGACCGAACAGACCGATCCCCGTCACCTGATAACCGGGTATACCTACGATGGCCTGAACCGTCTGACATCGCAGACCCTGCCCGGCTCGGAGACCGCCACCACAGTGGCCTACAATCCCCGCAACAAGCAAACGTCCCTGGTCGATGCCGAGGACCGGAGTGCCTCATGGCTCTACGACGATTTCGACAATCAGGTGGGGCTCAGTTCGCCGGACACCGGCAGCCGCTCCTTCCAGTACGACCAGGCCGGCAACCTGACCGCCATGGCCGATGCTCTGGGCCAAACCACCACCTATACCTATGACGACGAAAACCGGCTCACCGCCATCCGCCATAACGGCACCGGTGCCGATCTGACCTACGACCAGGGGCTGTACGGGCTGGACCGGCTCACCGGAGAAAGCACCGGGGACTACAGTCGCACCTATGCCTGGCAACAGAACGGTCTGCTCGCCGGCGAGACCACCCTGATCGATGGTCGTTCCGCCACCATCGCCTACGGCTACGACCGTTCCCGCCGCATCACCTCCCTGGATATGCCCGGCGGCCTCGCCGTTGCCTACCAGCGGGATGCCACCGGTGCAATCACCGGGATCACGGCCACCTACAACAATACCAGCCATACCGTGGCCGAGAATATTACCCACCTGCCTTTTGGTCCGGTAAGCGGCTATCGCCAAGGCAACGGTGTGGTCACCGTTCTCGGCTACGACACCGACTACCGGATCGCTTCCCTCCAGGCCGGCGGTTTGCTCGACTTCGGCTATACCGTGGATGCGGAAGGTGCGGTGCTCACCATCACCGACCATATCGATATCTCGGGAAACCAGTCCTTCCTCTACGACAATCAGCACCGCCTGGTACAGGCCACCGGCCCCTACGGTGCCCTGAGCTACAGCTACAGTCCCACCGGCAACCGGACCGCGACCACCGGTCCCTCAGGCTCCTCCACCTACCAATACGCCGAGGGCACCAGCCGGCTGACTCGGATAAGTGGTGCCCAGGCAACCTCTTTCGGCTACAATGCCAACGGCAACATTACCTCCAAGGGATACCAGGTTTTCAACTACAATGCCGATGATCGCCTGAGCCGGGTATGGCTGGGCAACAACCAGCGGATCGCCGCCTATACCTACGACCTGCAGGGCAAGCGGCTCAAAAAATATGCCTCGCCAACGACCCGATATTATCATTATGATCAGGACGGCAATCTGATAGCCGAGACCGATGCCGCCGGAGCCTTAGTGCGCGGCTATATCCGGCTCGACGGCCAGCCTCTGGCCATGCTCACCGGCGACGGCTCCATCTACTACTACCACAACGATCACCTGGGCACGTCCCTGCGGCTGACCGATGCCACCGGCTCCGTGGTCTGGGCCGCCGACTACCAGCCCTTCGGCAAGGCCGAACTGCTCGTCAACACCGTGGAGAACAACCTCCGGCTTCCGGGCCAGTACTTTGATAGTGAAACCGGATTGCATTATAATTGGCACAGATTTTATGATCCGGACACTGGGCGGTATATTTCTGCTGATCCTATTGGGCTTGCTGGGGGGATGAATCTTTATGCTTACGTCCAAAATGATCCGGTTAATTTTATTGATCCCAATGGATTGGACGCGTTGACCAAAAGGCTATTTGGAACTGATGGAATAGAGCCATTACCAGGTAGCCAAGAAAGAGCACAATCGTTCCAAGATGCAGTAAATAAACGTTCAAAAAAGGTAGATAAGTGTGTTCAGCAATGCGCTACTATGTCTCTTCTCATGGGTGAACTTGGGACTCAAGTAGCTACAGAAACTTCTAAATTGATAGCATTGAAATATGGTGCAAAAACACTCGGCACCAAAACGATACCTGGACTCGGATTGGCAAGTACTGCATATACTTTGTACTCTTTGGAAACATGTCGAGAAGCGTGCATGGAAAAAGATGTATGCTCAGAGTAATTCAATAAATTTAAGGCTAATCAAGCACTGAATTCACTACAATGGTTAAAAATACTTTACTAATATTTTTGTTCATTGGGTTTTGTTACACCCTGACAGTTTTAAATTTATACAAAAGAACAGGCGAGATGTACTTTAACATATTTGTTTCGCCATATTTAAAAGAATTGGTCTTTTTTATGGCAATTGCTGTTCCTGTATTTTTATTTATTATTTGGTTGATTTCAAAGCAAAAGGAATAGAAGATAATTTTGAAGGAAAAAATTTGGTGTAAGCTGCCGGTTTTGTTGTATAAAATTGAAGTAGCTAGGCAGCCAGGTAGATACTCTTCTGAACAAGTGAAGCCCCGAGTCGGAAGCGAATTAGGGGACAGACCACCTTTTCAAGGCAAGGAAACGTGGTCTGTCCCCTAATTTCCTTGCGGGAACATCAGCCCAATGGTTGAACGTCTTGGTTGCCGCCTCGTCATCGAAGGTGAGGGCAAATTGCAACGGCACTACCTCCATGGAGACTTCGTTTTGAAAAACGGATTGGCATTCGACAAACTCCATGGGTGTTGCCCGTGATACCCAACCCATCACTGGTGCCGACCCAAAAAGCCGGGCGGCACAGTTCAACCGTTATGCAAATGCAGACAAGGAGCAACTATGAAATTTGAAACTTTATGGAATAATCACCCTACCATTTCTTCAAGTATCTTTGAGGATGATGCGCCCTGCTTAAAAGATGGTGAGAGGGCTTTTGAGAATCAGTGCGCCATTCGGATGGGCGTGTCGCTCGAAAAATCGGGTATAAATTTGATTTCATTCAAGGGAACGCGTTGTTGGTATAACCATAAGCCCAAACACATATTGAGGGCGGAGGAGCTGGCGAAGTGGCTGAAATCACCATTTTCACCGTTTAAACATGTGAAAATATTTGAAGGAGCAACAGGGTTCACAAGCATCGCAGGAAAGAAAGGAATAATCTTTTTCAAAGACTACTATGGCCCTGCCCAACAAGGTGATCATATCGACTTATGGAATGGCTCCCGCCTGACTAGTCGCGTGTCATGGTTTGAGTTTGCCATAAGAGGTGGGTCCCACTATAAGGAAGCCACTATCTGGTTTTGGGGGGTACAATGAAACTACGGAATCTTGTTTTTGTATTTTTCATGCTTTCGATTTTAACTGGATGTACAGAAGATGAAAGGCCGAACTATTCAGTTGTTGAAAACGACCTTCCAAGTGGTGGACCTATAATTGATGTTAGAGATGAAATGATGGCTCAAAGCATACGTGAGATTGAAGCATATATAGGTGCTGAGAAATTTAGTAAGTTTAATGAGTCTTTATCTTGGTACGCAACGGAATCAATGTTCGATATGAAAAAAATCGCAGGGAAAAATGCTAGCCAATTAGTTCAGACAGTGAATTGTCTTAAACACACTGTCCCCGCAAAGCAAGAGGAATGCTTCAAGTAATCAAAGCATAACAATGCCATAAACTCGGACGCCAAAAAGCTACGCTGCGCTCCGCTTTTTGTCTCCGGTTATGGCAGGCGTTCCTGGCGGCTGCGCCGCCAGGAATCGCGGTGCTGACTTCGTCAAGCCCCTTGCCCCGTCGCCTTGCGCCGGAACAAGGTGCTTGACCGGACACCGCACACCGATCATTCAAACTTCGTTTGCCTGATCGGCGCACGGCGCCGGTCAGCACCGCGATTAACCTCAGGAAATGATAATCATGCCAAAGAGATCAAATCATTTTCAACGATTAGTTGCCCTATTACATGAAAGACTCGATAAAAATTGGGTTGTTAATGAGTCTGAAATGTTGGTCCACACCCTAACTGGAGAAGAGAGGGAGGTTGATATAGTTTGGAAATAATTAGGGGACATCCATGATAAGTATTGTCAAGGGGAAAACGGAGGTTTCCCGTCTCGCCCAGGAATGAATCTGCGCCCCCTTTGCCGCTTCCCCGATCTTGGCTATACCTCGGTGGGAGCGGAAGTGGGAGGGCCGTTCCGAGAATGGGCCAAAGTGAGCTCGTCGGGTGTGACCGGCATGGTCACGAACTAGCTGGTGAAAGTCCAGTCATAACCCTGAAAGGAGGGAATATGTAGGCAAAGGCAAGGGTGCCCGAAGAAACTCTTTTGATCTGCCCGAAGAGGGATAACCCGGTGATAAAGAGCCAATGAGGGATCTGAAGGAAGCCGTAGCCAAACCTGTCACTCAAGCTCGGTGCGAACCTCTGGGAGGCTTTGCGGATAGGGCGAGGTACCCCGAACTACCGAAGCCCGATATCCTTTCCGTATTCCGCAGGGTATAGGAGGTGAGTCACAGGGTGTATACGTCCCCCCTGCAAAGAGAACTCCAATGGCTGAACTCAAAACTTCCGCTCGTAACGAGAGTCCTTTTACCAGTTACATGTTCCGCCCTTCGGCTCCAACTTCCTTGTCGCTTTCCGGTAGTTTTACCCTCAGATACGTCACCGTATCTTCATCAGCTACCGATTTTACGCCTACTACGGCTTCTTCTGCAGACCCTCTGTCCGTAACTTCACATCGCTGTGTCGCTTAGGGCTTGGCTGTCGCAGTTACAACGGCCCGGTACAGACGGCCCTTCACCGGGTAAGATCACGCACTTTCCCTGCCCACCTCGCCGACCCCGGCAATGGTCATCAAGCGGTTAACCCTTTCCTGGATCAGCGGATTGCTCCGCAAGGCTTGGATCAGCCGTTTCTGGAACGTCTGGAACATCTCAAACCCGGCACGACTCAACATCAGGAGTTCCTTGACCGAGGGCGGTATCTCATCAAGCCGGTCCAGCAGTTCATGGAAATATTTCTTGCCGCGCAGGCGGTTCTTGCTATAGCCCGCCCCAACTTCAGACCTCCTGACCTCAAGAGATTTTGTTACGATACCAATTCGTAGACCAACCGAAGGTCAGTGCCCGGGAAAACCGTCTCGGTTGCGTTCAACTCTCCGATGAGATGCTGTATCGATTCACTGCTGCAACGGTTAGCCGGTTGATGGAGCCGTACCGTGAGTTTTTGCTCGGCCAGATCCGGAAGGATATCGGCCTCGGTGGCATACAGGCTGCGGAGCAGACTGCGGGCATCGTCCTGGCGGCTCATGGATTGCCGCACAATATTGGTCATGGCAGTCTCGGCCCGGTAGGCGATGAGCTTGATCGTGTCGATGAAATACTTGCTTTTCATACCCAGCATCCGGAACCGGTCCTCCTCGGGCAGATCGGTAAACTGCACATGCCTGGGCGTTGCTTTCCGGCAGGCCTTCAGGTCGGCCAGGGTTATTTCCATATGTTCGACCTCTTCCCGTAAGGCAGATTTCTTCGTTTCATAGGCGGCGACGACATCGGGCTCAATATCGTCACAGAGCATGATCGCATCGCATTCGCATCGTTTCCGCGCCAGACGGGCCGCCTGTTTCCTCACCTCGCTGTCCAACTCCCGATACTGGGGGTTGACCACCCGGGTGCTGCCAGGAATACTGTCGGTGCTGTAGTCGGCAAGGCCATCGAGATTGTAGTGTTGGCGCATATATCTGAAAAAGTTTTCCTGGCACCAGCGGGCGAACATGGCAGCGGCGCAATGGGTGATATCCCGACTGAAATCGGTGGAAATGATTGCCGTTTGATGACCGCTTTGGCTGAGTTTGCGGATCTCGCGCACTTTGATTTTTTTGCCGAGCAGGGTGTTGCGTTCGGCCAGGAGCATCTCTTCGTCCTGACCCGAAACCAGGTTGACCGTACGCGGGGAGAACTCCGTTGCCGGCCAGTCGTCGCCGGGATACTTGTGGTAGCTCAGACAGGCGATCCCTTTTTCCAGCATCCTGGCCACGAAATCAGGACTGTAGCCTTCCCGGTCAAAGACCAGGGTGAACCGGGGTGTCAGAGGTTCGGTCGATCCACACAGATCCGTCTGGAGGGGCAACTCCCGCTCCAAACGCGGGACGAGCTCCTCTTCAAGAACCGTCAGCAGCCCGGGGTCGACCGGCCGGTTCACCATAAAAAACGGCTGGCCATCCATGGCGTTCACCCAGTAATCGGTGGTCGCCCGGAGGCAGAGTTGTTGCCGGGCCACATAATGCCGGGGCAACTCCGTCTGGCTGCCGTGGTAGACGCGAACATGCCCGTCGATATAGAGTACACCCGTGGTTTCCGGAAACATTGCCATCCAGTCCCGGCTCAATGCCCCGCTCCATTGCTGCGCCTGACCATCCTCGGTCAGTAGCCGCACTTTGTTGCGCAGGGTTTTCGCCTCCGGGATCCGGTCAAGGCCAAGCAACTTGCCCCATTCTCCCGGTGGACGGTACCGCAACCACTCAATGTTTTTGACCCGGGCCAACGCCATGAAGGCGAGCAGCAACAAGATGGAATCCAGCCGGTAGTATCCGTCCGGCAGGACAAGGTACTCCAGATGGCTCAGCAACCCCAGATGCAGCAGTGCAGGCAAGCCGAGCAAAACACCGCCATTGGCCACATCGAGACTACTGGCGAAATCGGGACTGGTCGGACCTTGACCAAACAGGCTTGCCAGGAGCCGGCCGGTGGTATCCGTCGCCCCCATGCTAATGGGGGCGGCAGCGTCATGCCGGCTCCGTTCGCTCTTGCTGCTGCCGTCGGACGGTGGCGGGCACAGATCTTTTTTTTTGAGGGCGATGCAGTTTACCCGCACGGAGGGCCTTATGCAGGGTATCGGCTTTCAGGCCCAGTTCCTTGGCGATGTCGGGGATACCGTATTCCTCGTCAAGGAGTTGCTGCACCTGCTCCAGCACCGCAGGCGTCAATACCGCCGGGCCACGACAGACGCGAGGCGCAAAAAAACCGGCCATACCCTTTTCCCGGTACCGCTTCACACTGCGCAACACACTGATCTTGCTCACTCCGAAGGCCCGGCAGATCTCCGCCTGGCTGGCACTGCCATTGATGTACAGCTGACTGGTGAACATGCGGAAACTTGCCAGGTCGTTGACGTCGTGCGTGAACACCGGGAGATTGCCGTAGACATAGATGATGGTGGAGCCTTGTCGCAGAAAGCCGATGTTCTGGTTGATCAGAGTGGTGCCTTCAGGAAACAGGGGGATCTGGAGTTGAGGCATGGCAGTAATCCTGTGCAGGTACATCGTGGTGATCGGATTTTTTTGCTATCATATCGAAATCCGCCGCCCACGTAAACCGGCAGAATCGTAACCTGAAATTATGGCCGATATTTTGCCTTATTGCAGGAGGTTGAGGCTGTTGATCCGTGTCGATTGATATTGTCGAGGTCAGGAGGTCTGAACTTCCATCAGCAGACCGGACATCTTGTTGTGTATGTTGATCGCGGTCCGCACCAGGTGATTGCGATACCGTAGAATCCGCCGCAACTCCCTGATTTCTTGTGGGAGCATGACACATTCCGGCAACAAGTTGACCCGCAGGAGATCGGTGATCTTTTCCGCATCGCCCTGGTCATTTTTTTTCTTGGCCGCAGTGATGGCTTTGAGCATCTCGGGGTGGGCCACCTTCAACGCCAGGGCATGGGGCGCGAGAAAATCATACACCCAGCCAGTGAAAATGGTGGCCTCCATCGCTCCGATCCATGGACCGGGTAGGCGCTGTACCCATGCACTCAACGATACCCTGTCTGCGGAAACCATCCCTTGATCGACCAGGCGACCGTCAATGGTTTTGATGCAGTAGGCAATCATCTTCTTGTGGATATCCAACCCAATAAAGTAACATGCGCTCATAGAAACCTCCCTGTGGTGTATTTTGGGCGAGCTGGTTCTCGACCCAACAGTTGTTCATATTATACCCACATGGAGGTTTCTTCCGCTCTTGGGACTTATGCATTCAAACAGACCACCTTTTCAAGGCAAGGAAACGTGGTCTGTCCCCCAATTCCCAGTCCCCCAATTCCCAGGCGGTTGGTCTACGAATTGGTATCGTAACAAAATCTCTTGAGGTCAGGAGGTCTGAAACTCGAGCAGGACGCCCGCGCCCGAAAAATGACCGCCGATCAAATCCATGCCATGCGACAGGAACAGGCCAAGCCGATCTTGGACGCCTTCCAACAATGGCTGCAAAAACGCGCTTGGCAAACACCCCCCAAAGGGCTGCTCGGAAAAGCTATCAACTACACACTCAAACAGTGGGACCGACTGATTGGCTACCTGGAGGATGGCATCATCACTCCAGACAACAATGCTGCGGAAAACGCCATTCGCCCCTTTGTCGTCGGCCGTAAGAACTGGCTGTTTTCTGGAACGCCTCAAGGCGCGGAGGCCAGTGCCCTCCTCTACAGCCTGATCGAAACGGCCAAAGCCAATGGTTTCGAACCCTACAGTTATCTCCGCCACATATTCCAGCACCTGCCGATGGTCACCACTCTGGAGGGCTACGAGGCCCTGCTTCCGTGGAATCTTGATCGTACAACAATCACTAAGGCGGTTCTAGATGTGAAAGATTAAGCGCTTACGAATAAAATACGTTCTCAATGTTCAATGTTGTATCACAGGTACCATTATGTTGCCGTGGATCAGGTGCAGCAGATAAGTTGTCGAATCCTTCATGCCACCTAGAAAAAGTTGGGAAGCAACCGTGGAAGGGTTCAATGGGTAGCAAATAAGAAAACGGTTTGACTCCGACAGGCGGAAAGGAGTTTCAGCCAGCGTGAATGGACTTCTCTGGACGGTAACATTGTCCCGGTTCCTGCGCGCAGTAACAGGGACGGCCGTATCGGGAAAAGCTGAAAGAAAAAGGAGATATCGCCGTTACCGGGCAATACCTCCTTTTTTTAAAGACGAAAGCTTTTTAAGCAAACACTATCAATGATCGATTGTGAAAGATGCTTTTAAAAATTCTCGGTTCAGTTTCGCTATGTTACGAATAGTTATACCTTTAGGGCATACATTTTCGCATTCACGCTCATTACTGCAGTTACCAAAGCCATCTTTGTCCATCTGAAGGACCATGGCAATTGCACGTTTTTTGGCTTCGAGCTGACCCTGCGGCAACAATGCAAACTGGGAGACTTTAGCTCCAAGGAAGAGCATCGGAGTACCATTCGGACATGCAGCTGCACAAGCACCGCAACCGATACATGCTGCCGCATCCATTGCCTGTTCTGCTACATGTTGCGGTATCAGAATGCTATTACCATCCTGTGGAGAACCGGTATTGACGGATACGTAGCCGCCAGCCTGGATAATCCGATCAAGAGCGGAGCGATCAACAATCAGATCTTTAACTATCGGGAAACCTTGTGAGCGAAAGGGCTCAATAACAATAGTATCGCCATTTTTGAAACGACGCATATGTAATTGACACAGTGTCGTTTCTTTATCAGGGCCGTGAGCCGTACCATTAACCACGGCTCCGCACATACCGCAAATACCTTCACGGCAGTCATGATCAAAAGCAATGGGCTCCTGACCTTTCCGGGTTAGCCATTCATTCAGCACATCGATCATTTCGAGAAAAGAACTATCCGTGCTGATGTCCTTGAGAGCATGTTCCTCAAATTTTCCTGGTGCAAGAGGACCATTCTGTCGCCAAATCTTAACTAATATATTAATTGTTTTTGATGCCATGAGTTTTCTTCTGCGTTGTATTTTAAACTTCAGTGATGAATCTGTTTATACAAGTGAGTACAGATGTGCATTACTTATAGCTTCGCTGTGAAGGAGTGACATATTCAAAGGTAAGCGGCTCCTTATGCATTTCAGGAGCAGTACCTTGACCTTTGTACTCCCAGACAGCTGCATGGCTAAAATTCGCATCGTCACGTTTGGCTTCATTTTCTTCGGTTTGACTTTCTTCTCTAAAATGACCACCGCAGGATTCTTCGCGAGTAAGTGCATCAAGGGCCAGTAATTCGCCAAATTCTAAAAAGTCAGCAACACGGCCAGCTCGTTCAAGCGACTGATTAAGTTCCTGTCCGGAACCGGGTACTGTGACATTTTCCCAAAAGTCGGATCTAATTTGAGGAATTGCGTTGAGTGCCGTTGTCAAGCCTTCCTTGTTACGGGCCATTCCGCAATTATCCCACATTACTTTACCGAGTTCGCGATGATAATGATCAACGGTTTGACCGATTTTTCCATTCTTGGTGTTTTTAAGAAGTTTATTCGTTTGTTCCTTAACATCATTTACTGCCGCTTCGAAAGCCGGATCGTTGGTGTTGGTGGGTTCCGGAGGAATACTAGCCAGATAATTACCGATGGTATAAGGCAGAACAAAATATCCATCAGCAAGACCTTGCATCAATGCGGATGCGCCAAGACGGTTAGCACCATGATCTGAGAAGTTACATTCACCGGCAGCATACAGTCCTGGAATAGTTGTCATGAGATTGTAATCAACCCATAAACCACCCATGGTGTAATGAATTGCCGGGTAAATCATCATAGGCTCTTTGGTCGGATCACTATCTGTTATCTTTTGATACATATGGAAGAGGTTACCATATTTTCTCATGATTACATCAAGGCCGTCACGCTTGATGGCATCTGCAAAATCGAGATAAACACCGAGTTTGGTTTCGCCGACGCCTTTCCCTTGATCGCAAGCATCTTTCGCATTACGAGATGCTACGTCGCGGGGAACAAGGTTACCGAAGGAGGGGTATTTACGTTCAAGATAGTAATCCCGATCTTCAACGGGGATATCAGCAGCCTTCCGAGAGTCTCCTGGATTTTTCGGTACCCAAACCCGGCCATCATTTCTCAAGCTTTCACTCATGAGGGTCAGTTTTGATTGGAAATCGCCGTGTACAGGAATACAGGTAGGATGGATTTGAACATAGCAAGGATTGGCAAATCCGGCACCGCGTTTGTAGGCACGCCATGCTGCTGTAACATTTGATGCCATTGCGTTGGTCGACAGATAATAGACGTTACCGTATCCACCGGTAGCAAGTACAACCGCATGTGCTGAATATTTCTCTATTTCCCCGGTGATCAAGTTGCGGCAAATGATACCTTTGGTTACACCATCTACTACAACCAAATCCATCATTTCTCGGCGGGTATACATCTGGACTTTGCCTGCACCCACCTGACGCATCATTGCAGTATAGGCACCCAAAAGCAGCTGTTGCCCCGTCTGGCCCCTTGCATAGAATGTTCTTGAGACCTGAGCGCCACCAAAGGAGCGATTGGCCAAAGTTCCACCGTATTCACGAGCAAAGGGAACTCCTTGTGCCACACATTGATCAATGATGTTGTTGGCTACTTGTGCAAGGCGATATACATTGGCTTCACGAGCACGGAAGTCTCCGCCTTTGACCGTATCATAGAAGAGGCGAAAAATAGAATCGCCATCGTTTTGATAATTTTTTGCAGCGTTAATCCCGCCTTGAGCAGCGATGGAATGTGCACGACGCGGGCTGTCCTGGATGCAAAACGATTTTACATTATAACCGAGTTCTCCCAGAGTTGCGGCTGCAGAAGCGCCAGCTAAGCCGGTACCTACGATAATAACCTCGTATTTACGTTTGTTAGCAGGGTTGACGAGTTTGTTGGAAAAACGGCATTTGTCCCATTTTTCGGCCAGCGGTCCTTCAGGTATTTTAGAGTCAAGCTGCATAGTATTTTCTTTTAGCTGTGGGTGAAAGGGAATATGGCTTATTAAAGAAGGCTTTCAGAAAGTACATGTATTTTTTAAAAACCTTCAATCGTCTCATTTGGAGCTTTGCTGAATCAAAGTAACTGGCTTCGGGAGATTACCATGAGGAAAGTGATCAATATAAATACTCCCCCCATTATCCCTGCTAGTGCCCAAGTTACCACGCGCAACGGATTGTCGTATTTAGGATGGCTGATGCCAAACGTCTGAAGCAACGACCAAAACCCGTGGCTTATATGAATGAAGAGTAGGCAGATTCCCGCTCCATAGATGAGGGTGAAAAAGGGATTGTTTAAAACGTCGGTAACAAAATCAGAAATGGTTTTTACTTCGGTTTTTTCAACAAAATGGAAGTTGGCAAGATGAATCAGAATGAAAACAAAGATGGCGATGCCGGTGTACGGCATTGTTTTTGAGCCGATTGTACGGCCACCAGCACTTGTCACAACTTCGTATTTGCCACCCCTGGCCTTTCGGTTTTCAAGAAAAAGGATGATTCCGGTAATAACGTGCAGAAAAAAGATTGAATAAAGACCGATTTCAAAAATAGGTACAAAAATGCCTAATGAGTGAAGATGATGCGCGTAGGCATTAAACGCGCTTCTCCCCCAGAAAATTGAGCTGTTGCCTATGGTGTGGACGAGTAAAAACCCCCCCAACATAAACCCCGTAAAAGCCATGATGTATTTTTTGCCCAACGATGATCGACAAGTTTGAATGAACCACGACATAATTACTATTCCTGAATGAGAGTTAAGAGAGTAAAAAAGTTGATACAAGTGTCTGACTAATGAACAGTTTTAAACAACTTTTGCAAACTGAACGGTGATTCATTAACAGCCAGTCCTTGTTTCTGTCAAGGAAAAAACCGTCTTGCATTGAACCGTAAAGGAACCAAGGCTGGTTGTTGATAGTTTTTTTATATGTGCATATTGTGCATAGTCGCATTGAATGGTTTTTCGGGAACCTGGACGATTGGTTAGATGCATTGTCAAAAAATGAAACCACCTCTTAAAACATTTGGTTACCTGTAGATGGCTCGTGTGCTGAATTATATTTTTGTCTTTCTTAAGTCAATACGCTGTGCGATCAGGTTAATTTGCACAAAAATATTGTGTTGCAGTTCGAAGGATACTTTTTCTTGTGCTTTCCGGTTCCCAAGAATGCTGGGGATGTTCAATGCTGTGAATACATCGCGGCGGATACGGATTCGTATCTGAACGTAAGAGGGAGTGGGGAGGATAACAGGTAGAAATTATAATATTAATTTCAAATTGGTGCAGCTTGTTCGTCTATCCGCTGCAATCCTTCCATAAGCAATTTCATAAAATACCCTATTTCGGGAATGTCAAAATCTTCCGGTGGAAGTCCGGGTGTAAACTTAAAGCGGCCATTCTTTTCACGTAAAACTTCATAAAAAGCAGCTTCTCCCTTTGTGCCTGAATAACTTGCCTTTATTAGAGCACCTTGTCGAAATGAAAAACGAGCCGTTCCTTTTTGCAACTGGGTAATCGTCAATATTCCGGTTTTATGATTGACATTCAGAGTTTGAAAGAGAGCTTCCGGGGGGATCTCTTCCAATTTTCCGATCATTCCTGAGGCGTAGTCATCTGAACGGATTTTATTTGAGTCTGTCAACCGTTTGGCGAGGAGGCGGGTGAAATATATTTGTAACGTCGGATATTTTTGCACTATTTCCTTGAAGCGCTTGTGGTCGAGGTAGAGGATTTGCCCATCACTTCCGGCCTGGACGGTTGCACCAACATTTTCGTCGCAAATCAAGCTCATCTCTCCAAAGACTTCACCCCGTTTCAGGGTTGAAATGGATATGCCCGCATCATTAAGGATTTCGACCTGACCCGAAACTACGATATAAAAAAAGCCGCCCGGGTCACCTTTGCGGAGGATAATTTCAGTTTTTTTGTAATCTCGAAGTTTGAAGTTCTGAATTACACTGTTGAAATGATTTTGATCGATGTTGCGGAAGAACGAAAAATTGCTTAACAAATGAAAAATGCTACTTATCTGATTTCCGGGACTTTCGGTTTCATCTGTGGTGTGTATATTTTTGAAATGTTCCAAGCGGAGGGCGCCGGTGCAACCGCTACAGGAAATCATGCAGTCGGGGATCTGATCGGCACGCTCATACTCAATGATAATTTTTATGAGGTCGCCATTGAGTATCTTGCAATTTCCACGATCCGGCGGAGAATGAACCACAGAGGTATTGATGAACGAGTTTTCTCCGTTATTTTCCATGCAGATGGCAATGCCGGATATCTGAAAAACATCACCATAGCGAAAAAGCGGGCAGTGTCTACTTTCGCAGACACGGAATCCGATTTTAGGAAAACTCATGAAAAGCTCCTGAAACAATTTACAAAAAACAACGCAAATGCTATTTTTTCAACTCTACCTTTATAAAACATTATGCTCGATACTCTGAAGGGACACAAGGGAATCTTGTGCCGGATCGTAGCGATCGCGCGAGGGGTATTGATGTGGTTCGTAAAAAGGGATAACTCGCGTATTACGATAAGAGACAAGGAATGTTGCAAACATCGATAACACCGGAAGGACGATTTCGGGTTGGGATTCATCAGCCCTCCTATCAGGTAACCAACCTGCGCGAGCATGACCATCTTTGTTCCCTAGGCAGACTCCCCGATAATACAACCATTGAAAATAAGGAAAATTTTCCGCGGGATGATGTCAGGGTGGATGGTGCCCGTCCGATCTATGAGATTCTCAATCCCTTTCCGTTTCGAGGATGTACCTTTATCGATTCGGTTTGGGCCGCTTCCAGGGCGGTTAATCCCGCATTGATTAAAATAAAGGCTGCACCTCATGTATCGCTCCGATCGATCTTGGGCACGCATTGCCCCGCAACCACGATTCGGACGATAGTCACCCAACTGCCGCTTCCTTTGAAATACGAACTAGCGGCAACCTCAACGGATCCTAAAGAACTGGTCTGGCTTGCCGAGTCCTGTTGCAGGGTTATTTTTGCCGAGAATGGTTCTCCTGTCGGTCTGCGGTATATTGAAGAAGAGGGAGGGCGACATGCACTGATCGACGACTTTGAACTTTTTGAAACCATCGCCAATAATCCCCATCTTCCTGATTTGTATAAGCAAATAATGGTACTTCGTCCTGGTGTTCAGGGAAGGAGTGAGATCGTTGGTGATTATGACCAAAACGATACTGGAATTTTTGAATACCTGCGCAGTAATTCCTATATTCCCTGGGGGCACTATGCGGCAAATTTTGCCCACTCCAGTATTCGTTATTCCATAGCCGAGCTTTCTTTGGCAGACATGGAAGGGCTGCGGCATCTCTACTATCAACGGATTTTTATGACCATCGCCGAAAAGTTGGGTATTGCTCCCGATATTCGGCGTCGACCTTTGACACAAGAGGAATTGGAAAACCTTCGCCTGCAGATCGTCACAAAAGGAATCGGTGATGATCGGTTGGAGTCTTTGGCAACGCTCTGGGGATGGAATTTCGGTTATGATTTTTCCGGATCCGGCTATCGGCTTCACGCCTCGCACCAGATGGTCCATCAGCAGTATGCCATGGTGCCGCAATGGGTTGATAATATCGACAAAGGACAAAACCCGGCATTTTGCTGTGGCGATTTGGTTGCCGATGTCGTCGATCGCTACTGCCAGGATTATCATTCCGATTTTTTTACCGATTACCTGGCTGCGTTGGCCGACAATACCCGGACCGACGGCGGTCAAGGTGAATCTTCGCTCGTTGTCTGGAGGGACGACAATGTCCTTTTGTTTGTACCCAAGGCTCAGGTTTCTCAGTGGGAAATCCAATTAATGGTGATTGCGGAGAGTCCCCTCGGGCCGGTGGGCAACATTGTTGAGGCCAATGAGGAGGTGCGCCGGTCACTCGATGTCGGTATGCTCATTGCACAGCAGGTTTTAGCCGGGTTGGGGGCTACGATGGTTACCTCCATCGAATATTCCAAACGCCTCGGAGTAACAAACGGCCAGCGTCTTCTCTATGCATTTCTCCCTAAACTTCCTTGGTCGATGGGGGGCTTCAGCGAGGCGCAGGGGCGGTTTATCTGCGGTCATTATCCTGAGGATTTCGCAGTGGCCTGCCGCCGCCAGTTGCGGTCAAAAGATTTTTCATTCTCTTCTTAAAGAAAAGAACTGAAGAATGAACACTGACATGCTACAACAGCTTGGGGAATGCCTCCCGAGAGGCAAAAGCGAGTAAATCCATCCGTATTTCGGCTAAACCGCAAAATGGACGAATTTGATTAACCATCGGATAAAACAGATCATGAAAAAAGGATATTACGGACAGTGGGGCGGGGCTTTCGTTCCGGAAGTACTGTATGCAACCTTTGAAGCCTTGAATAAGGTCTATGAAAGTGCCAGGGCAGATGCTTCCTTTTGGCAGGAGTACGTCGATCTTATGGGGAACTATTCCTGCCGACCGACCCCGCTGACCTATGCGGAAAATTTGACCCGATATCTAGGCGGAGCCAAGATCTACATTAAACGTGAGGATCTCAACCATACCGGAGCCCACAAGGCTAACAATGTCATGGGACAGGGGCTTCTGGTCAGGAGAATGGGAAAGAAACGCGTGATTGCAGAGACCGGCGCCGGTCAGCACGGCATGGCCACCGCCACCATGGCCGCCCGTTTTGGATTTGACTGTACTGTCTACATGGGGGAAGAGGACGTTGCCCGACAGCGGCCTAACGTTTTTTGGATGGAAAAACTGGGAGCTACCGTTATTCCGGTCACCGACGGCTCCCGTACGCTCAAGGATGCCATGAACGAGGCTTTCCGCGACTGGGTTACCTCCATGGATGATACCCATTATGTCATCGGTACGGTCTGTGGCCCACACCCCTTTCCGGAGATGGTTGCCTGGTTTCAGTCGATCATCGGCATCGAGGCGAGACGGCAGATCTTGGCGCAGCATGGGAAAATGCCAAACCGTGTTTATGCCTGCGTCGGCGGCGGATCCAATGCCATGGGTATTTTTCAAGGTTTTCTTGAAGATGCGAAAGTTGAGCTGATCGGAGTTGAGGCGGGCGGTCATGGCGTCGGCACCGGTAAGCATGCTGCTCGCATGGTTGAAGGTAGTGGCTCCAGCGCCGGAGTGGCGCAAGGGTACAAAACCATGTTCCTCCAAAGTCGGGAAGGCCAGATGCGGGATACCCACTCCATCGCTGCCGGGCTTGATTATGTCGGCATCTCACCGATTCTGGCCGATCTGGGCGAAAAAGGCCGGGTACGTTTTGAAGCCGCCACTGATAAAGAAGTCATCGAGGCACTGAGCCTGACCATGCGCACCGAGGGTTTGATCCCGGCTATGGAATCTTCCCATGCCTTTGTTCAGGCCATCAAAGAGGCTCCGACCATGTCCAAGGATGAGGCGATTATTATCAACATGTCCGGCCGGGGCGACAAGGATATTTTTACCATCGCCCACGCTTTTAATGACCCTTCCTGGAAGGCGTTCATCGTCAACCTGGCGGAAGAATACAGATAAGTGGATGAGATCGGTCCATTGAAGGGATCGGTGCGTGTTGCGTTTGCAATGAGGTGTGATGTGATTACGGATCTGGAACAAGAGTTGAAAAATCGGCTGAAAACCAAGCCGATCCTGCTGATGACCCATCTAGTATTGGGTTATCCTTCCTTTGCCGTCAACCGCGAGGTCATCGCGCAGATGGCGGGTAACGGAGTGGACTGCATTGAGGTGCAGATCCCTTTTTCCGAACCTATTGCCGACGGACCGGTTATCCTCAAGGCCAGCCAACAGAGCCTGGACAATGGAATCACCGTAGAGGACTGTTTCCGTTTTGGTCAGGAAATGGCCGCCGCTTTTCCCGACGTTCGTTTTCTCTTCATGACCTATTATAATATTGTTTTTAAATACGGTGAGGCCGCCTTTCTTCAACGGACTCGGGATATCGGTTTTTGCGGTACCATTATTCCAGATTTGCCGCCCGAGGAAGGTCGGACCTATCTTGAAGGGAGTAGAAATCTTGGACTGGTGCCCATTCTCTTTTTTACCCCCAGGTCCACCGATGAACGGATGCGAATCGTGGCGTCTCAGGGATCCGGGTTCATTTATTGTGTGGCCCGCCGTGGAGTTACAGGCCAAAAGACCGCCTTTGATGATAGCCTCAACACGTATCTGGCCCGATGCCGCCGCGCCACTGATCTTCCGCTCGCGGTCGGGTTCGGGATCAGTAGCCGCGAGGATGTTGCCCTGCTTACCGGTCAGGCCGACATGGCGGTGATCGGTACGGCCACCATCAAACTGGTTGATGCTGAAGGCGCGGCTGCGGTCGGCCCTTTTATTGCCGGATTAGCGACTTCAAACTGATCTAACGGGAAGCACAATAATCACCCATGGCAACGGATACCAACCTTCTCCTTGGCACGACATCGGTCTTCTGGAATCTGCAACCACTGTACCCTGCGCCGGATAGTCCCGAGATTCAGCAGGACATGACGTGTTGCCTTAATCTGGCCGAAGCCCTGGCAGCAGAGGTAGGCGGGCAGGTAGCTGAACTTGATGCAGGGGCCATCAATCAGGTTGTTCAGCGACTCGAAGAAATTGATACGTTTCTTGCCCGTTTGGAGGCCTATGCATTTCTCCGTTTTATTATCCAGACCGATAATGCCTCCGCCTCCGCCCTGCTGCAGCAGGTGGAAGAACTTGAAGCCCGTGTCGGCAAGCTGACTATTTTTTTTCAATTGGAATGGAACCGGCTCGGTGCAGAAGCAGTGAATCAGCACCTGCAACATCCGGAACTCCATTACTATGGGCATTATCTCCGGACGTTGCGGCTGTCGGCTCCCCATCAATTGAGCACGAAAGAAGAAGAACTGCTACAGGAACTGGGGCCTGTCGGGAGGAGTTCCTGGAATTTGCTCTTTGAGAAACTGCTTGGACAGATGAAGTTCGGTCCCCAGGGGCGGACCGAAGAAGAGGTGTTGAGCGATCTCTATCATCCGGATCGTCAGGTGAGAAAAAACGGGGCAGGGGAATTGACTGAAGGGTTACAGCGTAATCTGCATATCCTTACGCACATCTTCAACACCCTGGCTGCGGAAAAGATGATCGATGATCGATTGCGCCGCTATCCCACCTGGATCAGTGCTATGAATCTGGCCAATGAACTGCAGGATCGGACCGTGGACGCTTTGGTGGAGGCCGTCACCTCCCGCTACACGCTTGTCCATCGATATTATGGGTTGAAAAAACAACTGCTCGGGTATGAAGAACTGTTTGATTATGATCGTTATGCCCCTGTCCCCGGAGGAGAGGAAGCTTTGGTTCCCTGGGAGCAATGCCGGGAAATCGTCCTTACCGCCTTTGCCGGATTTTCGCCGGAAATGGCCGCCATCGCCGCACGGTTTTTCGATGAAAACTGGATTCACGCGCCTCTCTTACCGGGCAAGCGAGGTGGGGCTTTTGCTCATCCCTGTGTCCCGGATGTTCACCCGTATATCCTGGTAAACTACACCGGCAATATGCGAGAGGTGTCCACCGTTGCGCATGAACTTGGCCACGGGGTTCATCAGGTCCTGGCAGCGGAGCGGGGTTTCTACAACAGTAATGCCCCGTTGGTATTGGCTGAAACGGCCTCGGTTTTTGCCGAACTGCTGGTGTTTAAAGCCCAGTTAGCGCGCATGAGCACTCCGGAGGCTCGACAGGCCTTTATCTGCCAGAAGCTGGAATCCATTTTTGCCACGGTCTTTCGTCAGGTGGCGATGCATCGTTTTGAAGCGGCAATGCACAACGGTAGACGTGAGCATGGTGAAATGGCGGCGGAGCAGCTTTCTGCTTTTTGGCTCTCCACGCAGAAACCGATGTTCGGCGATTCGGTTACCTTGAGTGAAAATTACGCAATTTGGTGGGCCTATATCTCCCATTTTCTTGGTACCCCCGGCTATGTTTATTCCTATGCTTTCGGCGAGTTGCTGGTACTGGCTTTGTACAGCCGGTATCTTGAGGAGGGAGCCGATTTCGTTGATCGATACCTGCAATTACTACGGGCCGGCGGCGACAACGCACCCGATGTACTGCTGCAGCCTTTTGGCATTGATCTCAATGATCCTGCCTTTTGGCACGGCGGCCTGTCCCTCATCGAGCAAATGCTCAAGGAAGCCGAACAGGAAGTAAAAACGTGTGATACCCATTAGTTCACTGCATTTTATAACCAGCACTTCCCGAATACGGTTTCTTTGCGCAAGGTGAAACCGTTTTCCCCCCTCTTATCCTTGTATTTTTCAAGGTAAGATGTCTTTTCCCCCCTCCTTTCCGTTACTCTGAAAAACTTCTTTTATTTTTTTTTTTGCTTTTTTTTTTTTTGACTCGCACAATCACTACAGAGAAAACTTGATAAGGTCGTCTGGGCAAGATTGAATTCTTTTCCATTTACGTCCTCATTTCGAATGACGAGAGGGCAACTCAATGGGAAATATTCTGGAAGAGAATTTTTTTCTGTCAATCGTACTTGCTGGGGCTGTGTAATCATGCAAGGCATTATGAACAGTCTTCACATACGCTGAGGCTTCCAGCCTTTTAAAAAAGGAGTTGCCGAGAAAATGCAAATGCTGCGTTGCCTTGACACTTGGCTTGCAATACTGGACAGGATTTTTTTCGTCATCAGTATCTATCGGTACGTAAAATTAGTTCCTTTCCATCCAAGGTTGTACTGAGGCGGCGGTTTCCGGGAAGAAAAGGTAATGGCAATAATGACCAAAAAAATCGATGGGTTTTCGCTGGATAACATTCTGCAGATTTTCTCCATGGAGAAAAAATCCCAGACTCTTCAGGTCCGTAAGGAAGGCAGGGTCGGACTGCTGGATATTGACCAGGGGGGACTCATACATGCTCAGCTTGAAAAATTGCAGGGGCTGGATGCCGCTATTGAAATTCTCTATTGGGAAGATGTTCAGATAGAGATATTTCCTTTACGTCCTTGTCAGCAAACAATAACCAAATCCCTTATCAACATCCTGCTTGAAGTCTCCAGATTAAAGGATGAGCGAAAAAGCGTTTTGGATGCATCAGGAGAAGGGCTGCTGATTTCGGCGATAGAAAAAGCGGAACAGCAACAGTACAAGGAAGCGCATTCAGACCTTGTTCGATATCTGAAGATAAATCGCAATGATGCGGTGGGATGGGTTTGGTATTCCCGTATTCAAGGCAATGTGGACATCATGAAAAAGGCCTTGAATATGGCGGCCAGCCTCAAGGTTGATGATGCAATGGTGGAGGAGGAGCGGCAAAAATTTACCCTTGCCGCTGCTCATCTCACCGATAACGTTGCCCGTAAATGCTATTTTTGCTGGGCCCCTCTCAACAAGCACACCACGACCTGTCTTTATTGTAAAGGGCATTTGATTATTTCCCGTGAAACCCTGAACCGTGCCGGCGTTGCCGATCCTCGTCTTCTTGTTCAGGCACGGGAGCGGTATGAACGCATAGTCTTAAAATATCCACGGAGTTTGACCTCCATTTACTGCCTTGCGCTGATCAATATGAACAGCCGCAATTTTCAAGAGGCCCTCGGTTATCTCGACAGGGCCGCAAAAATGGCTCCGGAAAAGGCCCTTTTTTCCAATCAGTTAAAGCTGCTGCTCGATCATCTGGCACAGCAGTCCGTGCAAGAGACAGTGACGGGAATCGAACCAAAGCGCGAGGTCGTCGTCCAAGTCGAGGAACCCAAGGAAAGCGATCAGAAATTGATCTTGGTCGTGGAAGACAGTTCCACCACCAGAAAAGTTATTGCGATCACCCTGTGCCGTCGGGGATACCGGGTCGTCGAAGCAGCAGACGGTCTTGAAGCCCTTAGCAAAATTAGTGAGGAGCGGCCGGATCTGATTATGCTTGATGTTATTTTGCCGAAAATGGACGGGTATAAAATTCTGTCAATTATCAAGGGAAATAAGGAGTTCAAGGAAATCCCCGTGATAATGCTCACCAGCAAAGACGGGTTTATCAACAAAATGAAAGGAAAAATGGCGGGCTCATCCGCCTATCTGACGAAACCCTTCGATCCCGATAAGATGATCGTTGAGATTGAAAAACATATCTAAATATTCCGCTGTAGTCGCGGGTAATGCAATAATTTGAAAAAAGGAGAACAGCATGGCTAAAGCCAAAATTTTAGTTGTTGACGACAGCCCAACCCAGCTGAACATGATGCGGGCACCGTTTGAGGAAAATGGCTATCTGGTAATTACCGCCTCCGACGGTGAAGAGGCCGTGGCAATTGTGGAGAGGGAAAATCCGCAACTGGTGGTTTTGGATGTCATCATGCCCAAGCTGAACGGTTTTCAGGCCTGCCGCAAGATAAAAATGATCAAACAGGACCTACCGATCATTATGCTGACCTCGAAAAATCAGAAAAGTGATGAGTTCTGGGGCAAAAAACAGGGGGCCGACGTCTATATGACCAAACCCTTTGACAGTGAGGAACTGTTTGCCGCAGCCGTTAAGCTGCTTTCTTGAAGGTTGTTGTTGTCCAAAACGAACTTTTTTATCCATTGAGGCGGAAATGATCAACTCGTTCCCACAGCAGTCCTCCAGCGGAAAAGGACTCTCTCTGCAGGCTCTCCTTGCTGCCATTGACGTAGAAATCGCTCCCTCGGTGGTGCAGGATCTGGCTTTTTTGAAAGAGCGGGCCCTCCGAGATATTAGGCACAAAAAACCGCATATTTCTTTTGTGTTAGGGGCACATGAAATGGCTCTCCCGCTCCAATCTGTTCAGGAAATCGGATATTTACCGACAGTTACCTTGCTGCCTAACCTGCCGCATTGGATTAAGGGGATTGTTCAGATCCGGGGCGAGATTCTTTCGGTTGTCGATTTTATCGCACTTTTTCATCTGCAAGAGGAAAAGAAGTTTGGCCTCCAGCAATCGTATCTTTTATTCAAACAGCAGGATTTGAAATTCTGTTTATTGGTCAGTCGTATAACCGGGATCGTCAATATCGATGAACAGCGCGATACGCTGACAGCCTTTGTCCCTGAAAAAATTGAAGGCTCAGATCTTTTGTCGGGGTTTTTTCGAGGGGTTTTTACTCTTGACAATCGACAAATCTGTATCCTTGACAATGAAAAACTGGGGGCGGCGTCTCTCCTCAGGAAATGGCAGTAAACATGGACAGAATTTTCTTTTTCTATCCGCATTTTTCAGAGGAGGGGTCTGATGACGCAGGACGGTAACGATTTCTTTGCAGGATATATTGAAGAAGTCCAAACCTATATTCCCATTATTAAAAAAGGGATCGAGGATTTGCAGGCTGTTCCGGATAAGGGAGAGATTTTTGAAGAAGTATACCGCTTAGTGCACATCATACGCGGCGCCTCTGCCATGGTGGGAATTCATGGTTTGAGCGAAATAGCCTCCTGCATGGAAACCGGGCTCGACAAAATTCGGGAGGGGCAACTTGCATTGGCGCCCGAGGCTTTTTTTGCCATGCGCGAGACCGTTGATTGTTTCGACCTTTATTGTCGGGGATTGCGTCAAGGAAAGCCTGTCGATGAAGCGGCACTTCTTGCCCGGACCGTGGATGCTGTTGCTAAGATCGGACCGGGGAGCGGTGAAACGTTGATTGCAGAAGAAGAAAGCATACTTTTTGCCGGAGAGAAAATTCCACTCACCGGTCCTCTCGCCTCTTTCCCGGACAAGGAACTGCTCGATGAATTTCAAGCCGAATCCGAAGAGCATCTGGAGGGGATCCGGCATTCGATGCAATTTCTGGAAGCGCATGTTGTCGGCAAGGTTCGGATATCAGGTGAGTTGCGTGAGATTGTCCGTACGATTCGTCGGTCTGTGCATACAATCAAGGGCGCATCCGCTGTTATCGGTTTGCAAGATCTTTCCGCCTTCAGTCACCTGGTCGAGGATGTTCTCGATTGGCTGTACGAATCAGCCTCGGTTATGGATCATAACCTTGTGGCGCTTCTATCGGAAGCCCTCGATCTCCTGGCAGCAATGATGGATTCCCCTGCGAGCTTCAATGAGCAGCGGGCGGAGAAGGTCCTGGAGCATCTTCATGTGCTTATGAAGGAGTTGCAAGAGGATGGTGATTTTGGAGAAGAAGTCGCACTCACCAGCCTCCCTCCAATGGAGACTATCCGGAAGCCGGTTACGCCTCCGGATGCAGTGCCCGCCAAGGAGAAAGGTGCACTGCATGGATCGCTGTTCAGCGAGGAAGAGAAGCAAATCCTGCAGGAAGGCTTTCAGGAAGAGGCGGAAGAACATCTGCATGAACTGCATCAATCCCTGCAGGTTTTGGAGACTGAGATAGAAGCGGAAATGGCATTGACTCCGGAACACCGGGAAGAAATCCGCAAGATCCGCAGAGCTGTGCATACGATCAAAGGTGCCTCCGCGGTCATCGGCATCAATGAGATCTCTTCCTATGCCCATGGTGTCGAGGATTTTCTTGACTGGATGTATGAAGGGGCACAGCAGGCAGATCCCCCTATGATCAATATCCTGGCCGAGTCTCTGGATCTGCTCGGACTGCTGGTAGAATCGCCGGAATCGGTTTCTTCTGATCGTCAGTCCGAGATGCACCAACGTCTGATGCATTGTTCCCGTATAGAGAGTACCGATTCCCTGTTGAACGAAGAAGCTCCGGAGGTTGCGATTTCGGAGTATCAGTCTTTGCTGGAAAGCGCCGGCCCGGCATCGGAAGAAGAAACAGACGAGTTGGATCGGCAGTCAACCTTGCCTGAAACGGCTAAAACGATCCGTATCAATCAGCAGCAACTTGACCTGCTGATCAATCTGACCAATGAATTGCTGGTCGGTGTCAGTGGTTTCGATCAGAATATGGGGTTGTTTAATAATGCTTTGGAGGAACTGGAACTGACCACCCGCAGGTTGAAGGATATTGCCCTGGAACTGGAAACCAAATTCGAGGTCAAGGCGCTTGATCAGCTTACACAGCATTTTGCGCATCTCGACAAATCCATTGCAGACATCAAGGTCAATCAGAGCTTTGCGGAATTTGACGCTCTCGAACTCGACCGTTACACCCAGTTGAATCTGATCATCCGTTCGATGAATGAATCCACGATCGATGTTTCGGCAATTCATGCTAATCTGAGAGGAATTTATAGCGGCATTGGCGGTGATATTAGTCGTCAGCATCGAGTGATCCGTGAATTGCAGGTGCAGATGATGCGCACCAGGATGAGCTCGATGTCCACGCTGACTCCGCGTTTGAGCCGCACCATGCGAGATGTCGCCTCACGGCTCGGGAAACGGGTGCGATTGAAGGTGGAAGGGGAGCAGGTAGATTTGGATCGCGTGGTTTGGGAAAAACTTGCTGATCCTTTTATGCACCTTATCCGCAATGCAATCCATCACGGAATTGAAACGGAAGAGGAGCGAAAGGCCGGGAATAAACCGGATATTGCCACCATTTCCCTTGCCGGACGCCGGGAAGGAAACCATATCGTTATTCGATTCAGCGATGACGGTCGCGGACTTGATTTCAGCGCCATCAGAGAAAAGGCCCGGCAATTCGGGCTTGGTGCCAGGGCTGATCAGATGGACGAGCAGGAATTGACGGACCTGATTTTTTATCCCGGGTTCAGTACCAAGACCATCAGTGAAATATCCGGCCGCGGGGTGGGAATGGATGTTGTCAAGCAAAACGTCCACGAAATCCAGGGAACTATAACCGTGGAAACGAAGGAAGGGGAGGGCACTGCCTTTGTCATCCGCGTACCGTTGACGTTGGGCGTTGTCCGTGTGCTTATGGTCAGAATCGGTGAAGAAACCTATGGTATCGCCTTAAATGATATCAGGGATATTCATAGAGCGGACAGTCAGGATCTTTCAAGGAATGAGGGGACGCTTAAAATCGGGGGAATAGTCGTGCCCTGGTATTCTCTGCAGGTTTTACTCGGTCAGGGCGAGGAGCAGGGGGAAGAGCAACGTCCTCTTGTTCTTGTCCTCAACGTTGCAGGGCGGACACTGGCCATTTCCATCCCGCAGATCACCGGGCAGAAAGAAATTGTCATCAAGGGCCTCGGTACACATTTAGGTTCCGTTCCCGGCGTTTCAGGAGCGGCGGTTATGGGTGACGGCAGCATCGTTCCGGTTCTTAATATCCCGGATTTAATTGAAGCAGCCCGTCGGAGAGACCATGGCGGCCTTATTCCGCTCCAGCTTGATATCCCCCAATCGTTCACCGTAATGATCGTTGACGATTCAATTTCCATCCGTCGCGTCATGAGCCGTCTTGTTGTTGCCAACGGATGGGTTGCGGTCGAGGCAAAGGACGGTCTTGATGCCATGGACCTGCTGACCGAAGTCCAGCCTGACTGTATTGCTCTGGATATAGAGATGCCGCGAATGAACGGTTTCGAGTTTCTCGCTAAAATTGCCAACACCTCGCATGAAAAGAATATTCCGGTCATCATGCTGACGTCGCGTACTTCTGAAAAACATCGGGAAAAGGCCTTCCAACTCGGAGCAAAAGCCTTTCTCAACAAACCCTGTAAGGATGAGGAATTCGTGGAAACGGTCCTTCGTCTCACTGATACCTCAAGCTCTTCGCATCGTCAGCCGAGTGACCGGCAAGAGGTGAAGGCATGATGAAAGACTATTTTTTGGCCTTGATCGGTGGACAGCTTTTTGCGCTGGACAAAGGCTGTGTTGCCGGAATCGGTATTCACAATGAAAGTCGGGGTAAACTGTTGGAGGAAAATGGCAAAAAATTTCTACCCCTCCCTGATGGCAATCAGGCCATTTTATGTGATCTCCAGCAGGTGATGCCGGGTAGCGACTCGCACCGTTCTAAACAGAGTCATTATCTGATTATTACCGTTCAGGGGCGGTTTGTGGCGCTGGGCATGTCCGGCAAGGGACGACTCTTTATGGCTGATGAAGGGGAACTGCGCCCTCTGCCCCCGGCTTTCACCGGGATTGCACGGGAATTGGTCTTCGGAGTTTGGGTGAATTGTAATGATTTGATTCTGGTCATGAATGCGTCTGCTCTATTAAAGCTACCGGATGGGATAACAACGGAAACCGGTGCTGATTCCGTCAAAGCCCTGAAAAGAGGAGTGGAGGAGACGAGACCATGACAGACGAAGGACGACAGGCTGAGACACGAACCTATTTGTTGCCACTGGTGCTGGATGATGCCGGAGGCAATGTGTTTTGCCTGCTCAGTCAGAATCAGGTGGTAGAGATCCTGGGACAGCGGCCGATTCAGCGGATCCCCTTTAGCCCCCCCTTCTTGAAAGGGGTGATAAACTATTCTGATCAGTTGCTGCCGGTCATCAATCTGGACGAACTCTGCAATCAGAGAGCTGTACCCCGCAATGATGGCTATCGGCAATTGATTGTGGTTCGCACTGGTGCGATTGATCCGACCAGCGGCAAACCGCTGAAGGCGGTTCTCATTTCGCGGACACGGGTGCATATGGCGAAGTTTTCAAGCCAGGTGCTGGCAACTTCTTTCATTGAACAGGAAGCGCCGGCGTCGCTTAAGATGTCGGGGGTCTTGCGCGGTTTTTTTCATCGTCAGGCCAATTATATTGCCCTGATCGATCTTCAACAAGTGGTGTTGGGTAGTACCTTTGGTGATGTTGCACCGGCGAATTGAAACAGGGGTTTGGCGAGGAGTTGGAAATTTGATGGTAGAGCAGAGCTTGCTGGATAATCGGATCCGGGTGGTAACCAAAAGAATGGCTTGGTGTCGATCCATCTCTTTAGGGTTTCTGATAACCACCGGACCGATGGATGAACCGGCAGATCGGAGCGGTGTTGCTCATCTTACCGAACACCTGATGTTTGATGGTACGAAACGCCGGGATATCGACGAAATCTCCAGGATGATGGATACGACCGGTGGCCAGATAGGAGGATTCACTTCTCGGGACTATACCTGTTTTACGACGACCGTTCTTGATGATTATCGGACCTATCTCGTCGATTTGATGGGAGATATTTTATTAAATTCACAGTTTGTCGAACAGGCTGTTGAACAGGAGAAAAAGGCCATCCTTCGCGAGCTCAGTGCTCAGTTGGATCAACCCGATGTCTGTGCCCATGAGCGCTTGAAAGCGCATATCTGGCAGGGGCACCCCCTCGGAAGACCTATCGGCGGAACCGTTACCTCGGTAGCCGGGTTGCAACAGAAAGACGTGTTCGAGTTTTTCAAAGAGCATTACCAACCGCGTCGATTGATTATTGCTGCAGCCGGCAATGTCAACCACCAGGACATGGTGACCAATGTTGCCGACGCTTTCTGGATGATGCCGGACGACGGTAAAATAGATGAGCTGCGATCTTCGCCGACCTTCCACGGTGGCATCACGGTTGAGTGCAAGGAAGGGTCTCATGTCTATTTTTCCCTTGGCTTAAAGGCGGCTGCCTATGCGGCGGAGGAACGGTATCTGATCCATCTATTCACCATCATTCTCGGGGGCGGAATAAGTTCTCGCCTGTTCAGAAAGGTGCGGCAGGAATTAGGTATGGTTTATGAAATCCATGCAGAATACCAAGCCTATCGGGATGATGGTGTGATTGTGATTGAAGGTTCGACAACACCTGAATTGCTGCACACTGTGCTTTCTCAGATTTTATTGGAAATCAAAGGGATGGCTTTGCAAATGCTGCCGGTAACCGATGAAGAACTGTGGATCGCCAAGATGCAGCTCAAAGGTCAACATATCATTTCCCAGGAAAATTCTCACACCTGTATGAGCAGTTTGGCGACCCAGTTTTTGTATTTTAACCGATTCATTGATTCAGAGGAGATACTTACCCAGATCCAACAGGTCGATCTGGAGCGAATGAAGAGTATAACCGCCGCTGTTCTCAGCAACGGAATGAAGGATTCGGCCATTGCCTTGGTCGGTCCTTCGTGTGAAGCGGTTTGTAATGTGGCGGCCCTTGAAGAATTACTTCAAGAGTTTCAGTAACCCCGTTCAATGATAAAAAATGGAGGAATAGAAAATGGCGCTGGATAAAGTTATCAAAAAAAATTGGATCGAAATTCAGAAAAAAAATACGGTTCCGGTGAACGCCATAGGCGTTAAGATCAATCCGAAGGATGAGAAAACTATGAAAATTTGGAAAGAAGAGAGCATTGACACCTTCTTGAAGAAATAAAAGGCCTGGCATTGAGGAGAGGAACGTCTCTGTTCCGATTATCGAGAGTTCTCACAGGGATGAAACATCCCTGAATGATAACGGATAAGAGAAGACTGTTCCTCGCCTAGCCGTATTCGTCTCCTCCTGTACGGAAGAGACGGCGATGATATTGATTAATTCTGATCAACGATATTCTGAACAATTTGCGTACGAAGTCTCGGAGGTAGAATGGAAGAACAAGGCAAGCAAAAAGGAAGGTTTGGCAACCCTTTCTCAGCTCTGACCGAGAAACTCAACATCCGCGGTAAATTGATGTTGGCCTTTCTCGTCATGATAGCTTTAACGCTCACGGTCATTATCATCGCCACCATCTCTCAGCGATTTGCCAAAAAAACAATTGATGATCTGGTGCAGGTGCATGGTAAAATCGCTCGTTTAAGTCTCGATACTGATAAAACGTTAAAGAATATGTATGTCTATGAGAAGGATTTCCTTCTCAACTATAATAGAGTAGGCATTCAAGAGGCCAAAAAACTATATTTGAACAAATTTATCGCTTCTGGTTCGGAAGCTTACCAAGAATTATATGAGATTCAGCAACTCACACCTGATCCCCAGGAAAAAGATGCCGCTCAAAATGCTATCGATGCTATCAATACCTATTTGGCTGCATTTATCAGTACGGTTAACATTTTGGAATTGCGAGTGCATCCTGAATTCGGTGAGTTGACCAAATTGCAACAGACTGTCGAGTCTCTGCGCAAAGTCATGGGAACCATTGAATCGTCCAGGTTACAGTCCCTTTTTCAAAATATACTTTATAGTATGCAACAATATATGTTGCTTCCGGAGAAACAGACCGGCGGAAAAGTGTTAGCGGAAACCAAAGTGTTTGTTGAAGGCGTTTACACATTGACATTAAATCCGGCCGTTCAATCTAATCTGCTTTCTCAGACAAGTGAATTTAGCAAATGGTTCACTGAAGTAACCGGAACCGATGAAATTATCAATAATCAGATTTTGGCCTATCAGGAAGCCGTTAAAAATGCCGTCCCGGTTATTCAGTCTTTCCTGAAAAACGCTGTTGCCAACGAGACGCAGGCGGTTGACCGGATGGAGAAAACGTCTGATCAGGTACAGAAAATCATTATCGGTGTGGGCCTCGCTGCCATTATTCTTGGTATTTTGATCGCCTATGGCCTGGCAAA
This sequence comes from uncultured Desulfobulbus sp., assembly GCA_963666685.2. GTDB lineage: Bacteria > Desulfobacterota > Desulfobulbia > Desulfobulbales > Desulfobulbaceae > Desulfobulbus. The sequence goes on along the minus strand of CAXXHZ010000003.1, from coordinate 2,281,715 downwards.
AGGGCTGACCAGGCAGATCGATTATATCATGGAACTGCTTGGCGAAATGGGATTGGGTAACTTCACGGCCCGAACCGAGGTTATCAGCAACGATGAACTCGGACAGATGGCGACGTCTCTGAATGCCATGCTTGATAACATCACCGTTCTTATTCAAAGCCAAGAGGAACGTGACGAAATTCAGGAATCGATCATGAAGCTGATGGTTGAAATTAATGATCTTACCGAGGGCGATCTCACCACTCGAGCCGAGGTTACCGAGGACATAACCGGGGCTATTGCCGACTCTTTCAACACCATGGCCGAGCAGTTCGGCGATATTGTTAGCCAAGTTAAAGCCGCAACCCAGGCAGTTGATCAAACCGCCTCGGAAGTATCTGGATTAACGGTTGATCTTGCGGAAAAGAGTATCGGTCAGACCAAGCAGGTTAACAGCGCCATCCAAGCTTTGCACGATATGGCCGAATCGATACGCCTTGTTTCCCAGAATGCGGTGAAATCGGCTGAGGTTTCAATAGCTTCGCGGATCAATGCCCGTGAAGGTGCGGAAGCGGTGGAAAAAACCAACCTCGCAATGGATGAAATTCGTGAACAGATCAATGAAACGGCTCGTTCCATCAAGCGGTTGGGAGAGAGTTCCATGGAGATTGGAAATGTTGTTGAAATCATTAACAACATCGCCGACCGAACCTCCATTCTGGCATTGAATGCCTCTATCCAGGCAGCCATGGCCGGAGATGCCGGTCATGGTTTCGCGGTTGTTGCCGAAGAGGTCCAACGGTTGGCGGAGAGCTCAAGTAACTCCACCAAGCAGATTGATTTACTCGTGAAGAGTATTCAATCGGAAATTAAGGATGTTAGTAATCGTATGGATGAAAGTATCAGCAAGGTTGTACAGGGATCCAAACTCGCTGACGGTGCCTATGGTAAACTGCAGGAGATCGAGTCGGTATCTAACAGCCTTGCAGATCTTATTGAGTCTATAACGCAAGCATCGGCAAAACAGGTGCAGATGTCTGAAAGCGTTGTCGAGAGCATGGTTGTCGTCGGCGGAGTCAGCAATGAGACCTCGTTGGCTTCTCAGGAAACGGCGAATCTGATGGACCTGCTCAACAAGACGGCACGAGGCCTGCGTGAATCGGTAGAGGTGTTCAAAGTCGAAATCACTCAGGCTGCATGATTGATGCAATTGATATTTTCAAAGCGTTCATCCCGAAAAGACAGGAGAAAATAATGAAACAGCGGATCATTGCTGGCATGCTGACTCTCTTTTTAACAATCGTTCCTGCGCATACTCTCTTTGCGGCGGACGGTGTGATAAAATTGGGCATCAGTACCAGTCATAGTGGCAGTTTTACCAATGTCGGTGACAGCACCAAAAATGGAGCGGAGTTGGCACAACAGGAGATTAATTCCGGGAGTGGATTAAAGATTGGCGATAAGAATTATTCCTTGAAGTTGCTGTATGTGAATAATGCCTCGAGCAGGTCGGCTGCTACCACCAATGTTATAAAATTGATAAGTCAGGAGCAGGTTTTGGCAATAGTCGGGCCACAGAGTAGTGACCGGGCCATCGCCGTCGGTGAGATTGCCAATTCTTTCAAAACCCCTATGATTTCTCCTTGGTCTACCTCCCCATTGACGACTCTGAACCGGACGTATGTTTTTCGTATGCCGGTACTGTACGATATTCAGGCGGTGGCAATTACGAGGTTCGCCGCTAAGGAGTGGAAGGCAACGAAGGCCGCAGTTTTGTATGATGAAGTAAGTCCCTATCCAACCGGAATGGCAAAGGCTTTTAAACGGATTTTTGAGAGTGTTAACGGACCGGATTCAGTGGTCGCATTCGAAACGTTCAGAACGGGAAATAGCGATTTCAGTAAACAATTAAATACTATCATCTCTTCAGGAGCCGATTTTATCTACACACCGCAACATTATGAAGAGGTTCCCCTTATTGTTCGCCAGGCCAAAAAAATGGGGTGGAAAAAACCGATAACCGGCTCCAATTCCTGGTCAGGCGGAGATTTGATGGGAAAATGCGGCGATGATTGTAAAGGCCTCTACTTCACAGGAAATTTTGCAGCAGGTGGGGCGCAAGGCAAAGCAAAAAGTTTTGTTGATAACTATAAAAAAATCTACAGCCAGGTCCCCGATGAAGTGGCCGCACTGACGTATGATGCGGTCAAGCTTATTGGGCAGTCCCTTAAAAACACTGGAGGATTAACCGGCAATGTTCTTCAAGATCGGACCAAGTTAAGAGATCAAATAGCAGCCACTAAAAATTTTGAAGGAGTTACCGGCCTGCTGTCATTTCAGGGCACCGGTGATCCAAAGAAATGTGCCGTTGTTATCAAAATTGATGAAAACAGCCAGTTTTCTTCATATGAAACGGTTTGTCCCTAAATTTTTGTTTCGATGTTTTGAGTTGATTTATGGCAGTGGATGAGGAGTGAAAATTTCCATTATCGAGCTCCAGGCCCGTTACCCTTTTGCACGATGACCATGGCCGGTAGAATGATCAGTAAGCCGACCATGGTCTTAACCGGGGGCATTTCGTGGTGCAGAACCCACTCTATCAGGACAATCAGCGGCGGATAGAGATAGGAGTAGGCCGTTACACAGGTAGGGCCGAGCTGGAGCGTGGCCCACTGGGAGATAAAAAAGGTGATAATGGTGGTGAAGAGAGCGAGATAGGCTATCCCCAGCCATACTGTGACGGTAATTGACGCCCAGGGAATTTTTAGTAATTTGGGCCCGGCAAAAAGCAGGAGCCAAAGACAGCCCGTCACGAGAATCCAATATGTCATTACCGCCATGGGCTCACCGCGGTGAAAAAGTTTGACCAGCGGCATGTACAGTCCCATCAGCAGGCAACCTGCAAAAAAAAGCAGATCGCCGTGATTAAGTTGCATCCTGAGTAAGCGATGCATATCTCCTTCACAAATGACCCATACCGCGCCAGTCATAGCAAAAAGCAAGGCTGCAATGCGGTTCCTTCCGAGTCGTTCTCGTAAAAGAAACCAGCTGTACAGTCCGGATATACCAGGGACCGTTGTGAAAATTACACCGGTATTCAGCGGATTGGTGATCCGGAGAGAAAGAAACATTAACCAGAAAAATCCCACTAAAACAGCACTGATCAGGCTATACCTGAGTAGCCCTTTGATGCCGGGGTTAACTAAGCCAAATGTATGGACGATATACGGCGTAAAGAACACTGTTGCTAACAAAAATCGCACCAGCGTTAAAATCACCGGGTCCAGAGAAGGGGTAAGGGCCTTGCCCACCGTGAAAGAAGTTGAAACAAGGAAGGCCGAAAGGAGCATACAACCGTGTACGAGCCAGAGCGGGACAGTATCGGGTTGGTCATTGGTTGGAATCATTGCAAGTTTTTGCAGAACGCACCGTTTTTGTGTGGGACTGATTGATTTCCTAAAAAAATAAGGAAGGAAGAAGGAAGTGAACGTAGGGGATGTTGAGTTGCAGTAACTCTGCCGGGACATTCCTTTAACGCAGTTTCATCTACCGGAAATACCTTTTTTATCGAGATTCATCAACCTCCTTCCAGACGGATAGTGCTGTTTTGTATACCTGAGATCGGGGGAGGTCCAGATCGGTGGCAATAGAGCGAACTGCATTTTTTAAACTTGAATGCAGCTCATCACGAAACCAGCGAAGGAGGTCTTCAATATTGTCGGGTTTTTCGGTTTGTCGTTCTTCCGCACCTTGGACGATCAGCACCAGCTCTCCTTTGATGCCTGTCTTTACATGTTCATGAAGGGAGGAAAGGGGACCTTCCAGGCATTCTTCGTAGATTTTCGTCAACTCTCGAAACATTTGTGCCTGGCGGTCACCCAGAATGAATTCCATGTCGGATAAGGAGGCACCGATTCGATGCGGTGATTCATAAAAAATGAGTGAATAGGGGAGGGGGGAGATACTGCGAAGGACTTTTTGCCGTTCGGATTTATTTGCCGGAAGAAAACCCCCGAAGAAAAAATTGGTTTGTCTGAGTCCGGCGATGGATAAAGCCGTGGTGAGCGCTGAGGGGCCGGGGATAGCGACAATCCTGACTCCTGCCTCTCGCGCCTTAGTGACCAATATGGCGCCTGGGTCCGATATTGCTGGCGTTCCAGCGTCAGAAACAAGGGCTATTTTTTTCCCCTCCTTGAGCATCTGAACAAGTCGTTCCGCCTTCTCTTGCTCTTTTTCCCTGTAATAACTGGTCAGGGGAGTTGTTATGTGCAAATATCTGCAGAGATTTTTCGTATGCCGGGTATCTTCAGACGCAATGAGATCCACCTCTGATAATGTTTCAATGGCCCTACGGCTCAAATCACCCAGATTTCCTATTGGGGTTGCTACGACATAGAGTTGTCCTGCCGGCGATTCATCATTTGAAAGGGGGGAGTGCATTTCTCGAAAATACCAAGTTGAAATTTTTTAATTTTCGGAACCGAATAGTGTATACAGGCTCTTTTCGCCGAACGCAAGAAAGCCCCATAGGGGCGTATGAACGCTCCTATGGGGCTTAAAATAAACCGGCGGCGACCTACTCTCCCACATAGTCTCCCATGCAGTACCATCGGCGCTGAAGAGCTTAACTTCCGTGTTCGGAATGGGAACGGGTGGGACCTCTTCGCTATGGCCACCGAAAAATTCTTAGTCACCCGAGGACAGAATGAATTCTGTCCCGCGGATATTAAAAAAATTGACAATTAAATAGCAGGGGTAACTTCATTTAAAAAAGGATATGGTTAAGCCGCACGGCTCTTTAGTATCGGTAAGCTCCATGCATTACTGCACTTCCACACCCGACCTATCAACGTTGTCATCTCCAACGAGCCTTCAGGTACCTTACGGTACGGGATATCTTATCTTGGAGTGGGTTTCCCGCTTAGATGCTTTCAGCGGTTATCCCTGCCGAACTTAGCTACCCAGCAATGCCCTTGGCAGAACAACTGGAACACCATTGGTTCGTCCATCCCGGTCCTCTCGTACTAGGGAAAGATCTCCTCAAATATCCTGCGCCCGCAACAGATAAGGACCAAACTGTCTCACGACGTTTTAAACCCAGCTCACGTACCACTTTAATCGGCGAACAGCCGAACCCTTGGGACCTGCTCCAGCCCCAGGATGTGATGAGCCGACATCGAGGTGCCAAACCTCCCCGTCGATGTGGACTCTTGGGGGAGATAAGCCTGTTATCCCCGGAGTACCTTTTATCCGTTGAGCGACGACCCTTCCATGCGGAATCGCCGGATCACTAAGACCTACTTTCGTACCTGCTCGAGATGTCCCTCTCGCAGTCAAGCTCCCTTATGCCTTTACACTCTACGGCTGGTTTCCAATCAGCCTGAGGGAACCATCGCGCGCCTCCGTTACTCTTTGGGAGGCGACCGCCCCAGTCAAACTACCCACCAGGCAATGTCCCGGATCCCGATGAGGGACCGCGGTTAGAGGTCAAAGATAACAAGGGTGGTATTTCAAGGATGACTCCACGCACACTAGCGTGCACGCTTCAAAGTCTCCCACCTATCCTACACATGTTATCCCTAAACACAATGCCAAGCTATAGTAAAGGTTCACGGGGTCTTTCTGTCTTGTTGCGGGTAACCGGCATCTTCACCGGTACTACAGTTTCGCTGAGTCTCTGGTTGAGACAGTGGGGAAATCGTTACGCCATTCGTGCAGGTCGGAACTTACCCGACAAGGAATTTCGCTACCTTAGGACCGTTATAGTTACGGCCGCCGTTTACCGGGGCTTCGGTTCGATGCTTTGCTTGCGCTGACATGTCCCCTTAACCTTCCGGCACCGGGCAGGCGTCAGACCCTATACTTCGTCTTACGACTTCGCAGAGTCCTGTGTTTTTAGTAAACAGTCGCTCCCCCCATTTCACTGCAACCCAACTAAGCTCAAGATTGTGTAATCTCTTACCATGTAGGCACACCTTCTCCCGAAGTTACGGTGCTATTTTGCCGAGTTCCTTAACCAGAGTTCTCTCAAGCGCCTTAGTATATTCTACCTGTCCACCTGTGTCGGTTTACGGTACGGTCACCAGTATGAATGTGTACGAGGCTTTTCCTGGAAGCATGGAATCAACCACTTTGTAGCCCGAAGGGCTTCGTCATCACGCCTCAGTGTTAACAAGAACCCGGATTTGCCTAGGTCCTCCACCTACACGCTTAAACCGGGACTACCAACGCCCGGATGGCCTATCCTTCTCCGTCCCCCCTTACACAATTTCCATACCAACGGTACGGGAATATTAACCCGTTTCCCATCGACTACGCTTTTCAGCCTCGCCTTAGGGGCCGACTAACCCTGAGCAGATTAACTTAACTACAGGAAACCTTAGACTTTCGGCGTGAAGGTTTTTCACCTTCATTTTCGCTACTCGTGTCAACATAAGCTCTTGTGATACCTCCAGCACACCTCACGATGCACCTTCTCAGGCCTACACAATGTTCTCCTACCATCGATTGCTCGATCCGTAGCTTCGGTACTGCACTTAAGCCCCGTTACATTTTCGGCGCAAATTCACTAGACCAGTGAGCTATTACGCTATCTTTAAAGGATTGCTGCTTCTAAGCCAACCTCCTGGTTGTCTCAGCAATTTCACCTCCTTTTCCACTTAGTGCAGTTTAGGGACCTTAGCTGACGGTCTGGGCTCTTACCCTCTCGACCATGGAACTTATCTCCCACAGTCTGACTCCCGCATTAGATCTTGACGGCATTCAGAGTTTGTATGGGGTTGGTAATCCGGTGGGACCCCTAGCCCAAACAGTGCTTTACCTCCGTCAGTCATCATGCGAGGCTATACCTAAATATATTTCGGAGAAAACCAGCTATCACCGAGTTTGATTAGCCTTTCACTCCTATCCACACCTCATCCAAGCAGTTTTCAACCTACAATGGTTCGGGCCTCCATCTCGTGTTACCGAGACTTCACCCTGGACATGGATAGATCACCCGGCTTCGGGTCTACCCCACGTAACTAGACGCCCTATTAAGACTCGCTTTCGCTGCGGCTACACCTGTCGGCTTAACCTTGCTACGTAGGGTAAGTCGTTGACTCATTATGCAAAAGGCACGCTGTCACATCACGAGGATGCTTCAACTGCTTGTAAGCTGACGGTTTCAGTTTCTATTTCACTCCCCTCTCGGGGTTCTTTTCACCTTTCCCTCACGGTACTGGTTCACTATCGGTCACTAGGGAGTATTTAGCCTTGGAAGATGGTCCTCCCAGATTCCCACAAGGTTTCACGTGTCTCGTGGTACTCGGGGACACCCTAGGGTGATTCAAGATTTCGCGTACCGGATTATCACCGTCTATGATTGGCCTTTCCATGCCATTCCGCTATCTCTCCTCAATCCCATCTCGGGGCCCCACAACCCCCATAAGCATGCCTATGGGTTTGGGCTACTCCGCGTTCGCTCGCCGCTACTTGCGGAATCTCAATTGATTTCTTTTCCTGAGGGTACTGAGATGTTTCACTTCCCCTCGTTCGCTTTCATTACCTATGTATTCAGTAATGAATGACAGAGTTTGAACTCTGACGGGTTTCCCCATTCGGAAATCTCCGGGTCATAGCCTGTTAGCAGCTCACCGAAGCTTATCGCAGCTTGCCACGTCCTTCATCGCCTCCTAGTGCCAAGGCATCCGCCGTCAGCCCTTAGTAGCTTAACCATAAGTCTTTTCTAAACTAAGTTAATACTTCTAAACGCTTGTTGTATCCTCGATACCCTCGTGCGGAGACCTTACGGCCCACTGGCACCAGTATCGAGTGTACGGTTTAAAATACCCTGCTATTCAATTGTCAAAGATCTAAAAACTTACTTAAAAGCTTAAAGTTGGCCGTTGAATTGACACTCAACACCCAACCTTACTCTTCTAATATGGTGGAGGTGAACGGGTTCGAACCGATGACCTCCTGCGTGCAAGGCAGGCGCTCTCCCAGCTGAGCTACACCCCCATCTGATCCCAATCCCCTACGCTTGCCTGGTGGGCCTAGGTGGACTCGAACCACCGACCTCACGCTTATCAGGCGTGCGCTCTAACCAAGCTGAGCTATAGGCCCATGACCTTGATCTCTCAAAACTGAACAGTAAACAGAGCGGCGTTGATCCCATACAAGCTATGCTTGTATCTATCCTTATAAAGGAGGTGATCCAGCCCCAGGTTCCCCTAGGGCTACCTTGTTACGACTTCACCCCAGTTACCAGCCATACCTTGGCAGCCTGCCCCCTTGCGGTTAGCTCAACTGCTTCTGGTACAACCGACTCCCGTGGTGTGACGGGCGGTGTGTACAAGGCCCGGGAACGTATTCACCGTGGCATGCTGATCCACGATTACTAGCGATTCCAACTTCATGGAGTCGAGTTGCAGACTCCAATCCGGACTGAGACCGATTTTATGGGATTGGCTTCACCTCGCGATGTCGCTGCCCTTTGTATCGGCCATTGTAGTACGTGTGTAGCCCTGGTCATAAAGGCCATGAGGACTTGACGTCATCCCCACCTTCCTCCGGTTTAACACCGGCAGTCCCTTTAGAGTGCCCAGCCGAACTGCTGGCAACTAAAGGCAAGGGTTGCGCTCGTTGCGGGACTTAACCCAACATCTCACGACACGAGCTGACGACAGCCATGCAGCACCTGTCTCCAGATTCTTCCTAATGGAAGCACTCCCAAGTTTCCAAGGGATCTCTGGGATGTCAAGACCAGGTAAGGTTCTTCGCGTTGCATCGAATTAAACCACATACTCCACCGCTTGTGCGGGCCCCCGTCAATTCCTTTGAGTTTTAATCTTGCGACCGTACTCCCCAGGCGGTCAACTTAATGCGTTAGCTGCGACACAGAAGGGATCAACACCCCCCACATCTAGTTGACATCGTTTACAGCGTGGACTACCAGGGTATCTAATCCTGTTTGCTCCCCACGCTTTCGCGCCTCAGCGTCAGTACTCAGCCAGAAAGTCGCCTTCGCCACCGGTATTCCTCCCGATATCTACGAATTTCACCTCTACACCGGGAATTCCACTTTCCCCTCTGGTACTCAAGTCTGACAGTTTCAAATGCACTTCCACGGTTAAGCCGTGGGCTTTCACATCTGACTTATCAAACCGCCTACGCGCCCTTTACGCCCAGTAATTCCGAACAACGCTTGCACCCTCCGTATTACCGCGGCTGCTGGCACGGAGTTAGCCGGTGCTTCCTTTAAGGGTACCGTCAAACATAGAGGGTATTAACCCCTATGCACTTCTTTCCCTTTGACAGAGCTTTACGACCCGAAGGCCTTCCTCACTCACGCGGCGTCGCTGCGTCAGGGTTGCCCCCATTGCGCAATATTCCTCACTGCTGCCTCCCGTAGGAGTCTGGCCCGTGTTCCAGTGCCAGTGTGACGGATCATCCTCTCAGACCCGTTAACCATCGTTGCCTAGGTAGGCCTTTACCCCACCTACTAGCTAATGGTACGCAGACTCCTCCTTATGCAGTAGCTTAAATCAGAGGCCACCTTTACTTACAAAACTTATATAATGTAAGAATATCCGGTATTAGTACACCTTTCGACGTATTATTCCAGACACAAGGACAGATTATCTACGCGTTACTCACCCGTGCGCCACTCTACTCAGGACCGAAGTCCCTTTCGCGTTCGACTTGCATGTGTTAAGCACGCCGCCAGCGTTCGTTCTGAGCCAGGATCAAACTCTCCAGTTTAATATCCTAGCCAATCACAAATAAATGATTGGACTTATCCAATTCCTAAAACCAATTACACTACTTGGCCCGCTCTTATTACTGTTCAGTTTTCAAAGATCAAATGCTAACCTGCTGAAATGATTACTTTTTTAAGTGTCAGCAGGAGGTGTTTACTTTAACTCGTTCAAACTTTCATGTCAATCTTTATTTTTTCATGATTTCCATGAGAGTCAAGCTTCAGTGCATTGTCCGAAGCAACGAGGCGGCAAAATACAGGAACGAAGATGCATTGTCAATAGCTTTTGTGTGTGCGTATGTCTTTTTAGCAAATGGTTTGATTTAATAGATTGGAATCATGATACATTTTTAATGTTTGCTTTCTGGGGGCACTTTATCGTAACATGTTTCCACGTGATATCGGGCAGGTTGAATATCGCAAAACACTTTTTCTTTTTTATTATGTTAGAGCTCCGGATACATTCTTCTCATGGAAACAAAAATAACCAATTCTCTTCGCAATATTCCTAGTATAAATGACTGCGTGGCTGCGATTATTAATTCGGAGCTTCTTCAGGACATACCATTGCAGCGCTTAAAACACTGCATTCGCCTCTATCTCGATATGCTCAGACGTTCGATTATTTCCGGTAAAAATTCTCAGTCGCTTGCTGAGGAAAAAGAACTGTTTGGGCGTAAACTCATTGATTTTGTGGTGAAATATCATAAGCCTAGATTTGCAAAAGTAATTAATGGTACCGGAGTTATTATTCATACCAATCTAGGTCGATCACTTCTCCCGATTGCCTCTCTTGATTTTTTACATATTGCTTGCAGGCGATATTCTAATCTTGAATTTAATTTGGAAACCGGAAAACGAGGGTCTCGTTATCAGCATATTGAGGAGTTGCTCTGTGAGCTCACCGGTGCGGAAGCCGCCTTGGTGGTCAATAACAATGCGGCGGCTGTGTTGATTTCACTTGAAACGCTTGCAAAAGATAAGGAAGTAATCGTTTCCCGGGGACAGTTAGTCGAAATTGGCGGTTCTTTTCGAATTCCTGATATTATGGTTCGAAGCGGAGCCCGTCTTGTAGAAATAGGAACAACCAACCGAACCTATTTGAGGGATTATCAAACCGCTATCAATGTTGAGACCGGTCTCTTACTTCGTGTCCATTGCAGTAATTATCGGATTATCGGTTTTACCCACGAAGTGGATAATAACGAATTGGTGCAACTCGGGGAAAAACAAGGTGTACCAGTAATGGAGGACCTTGGATCCGGTTGTTTTATTGATTTAAGTAAATATGGACTTGTCAAGGAGCCCACTGTTCAGGAAACGGTTGCTACTGGTATGGATATCGTCACTTTTAGTGGGGATAAATTGCTCGGAGGGCCACAGGCCGGGATTATTGTTGGTAAGCGTAAATATATTGAGCAGATAAAGAAGAATCCATTGAACCGGGCGCTCCGCATTGACAAATTCACTTTGGCAGGCTTAGAATCAGTGCTACGCCTTTATTTGGATGAATCACAGGCTTTGCGTGAGATTCCCACACTGTCTATGATCGCAGAATCAGAAAGCAGTGTTAAACAGCGTGGATCTACATTTTTGAAAATTGCCCAAGCTCGTTTGGGGCGATACTGCGCCTTTGAATTGGTTCGCGCCTATTCTCAAATTGGAGGCGGTGCCATGCCGGAACAGAGCCTATCTAGTTGGGCCATTGCCGTGCAACCGAATGCTCTTACAATGAATCAGTTTGAAAAACTGCTGCGCTGTGCACCTGTACCCGTTATAGGAAAAATTGAACGAGATCGTCTGCTACTCGACATGCGGACCATTGCTGATGATGAGCTTCATGTCCTTGCGGAAAGTATCTTGACTGCCTTTTCTTTGAACCCTCTCGGGAAAAACTTAACTCAAGGGGAATGTTGATATCTATGTTGTTTCTTGATGATTTTTATATTCTCCAATCACCCTTGGCGTATGAAGTAAAACAACTGCTGCCTCTACCTGCCACTATCGTTTTTTGTTCTTTGACGGACCATCGATTCTTACCGACTTTGCAAACTCATCTGGGCAACGGCAGTCAACAAGCAGTGGATAAAGTCGGTTGTTCCGAGGTACCATGTTTACTGGATGATCGGTTGGTTATACCTCTGCATGTAACCTCAGGGGAGAGCGTAGCCATTGTCATTAGTGATATTGACTCTACTTTCCTGAAAAAAATGTCTGTCCCCTGGTTACAGAAAATACAACAAACTTTGCCCGAACAATTTAAAAAAGTACGATTAGGGTATATTGATCCCGAAACCGAGCTATATAATAGCCGAGCCGCAAACGATTTTCTCCAGCATCAGGGTGCTGGGAATCCTGGTTTTTTTTTCTTGCTGAACACGGTTTTCTACAGACAGACCGCTGCCGGGAATCTTCAAAAAATGCGGGAGACCGCTCTTTTTTTGCAGGCTTTAACTCAATGTCCTTGTTTCTCTTTTGGATATGGGGTGTTTGGGCTGTTGCTGCAGGTATCGAATAGGGGAAATGTTCTTAAAACGGCACATTATCTCCAACGCCAGTTGAAACGGGAAGGAAGGAACAGAGTCCAGATCGGTTTTTCTCAGGTGACCACTGCCGGTAAACGGCAGGATCCAACTGTGCTGGATCGGTTTTGGCGTTCCTTGGCCATTGCTGAAAAGCGTGGTCCTTTTGGCATCTGCGATATTGATGCAATCGATGAACAGCGTTTGCACCCTTTTCAATTGAGCCAAACCGATCTTCTGAAAAAATTAAGTGCGAAATGGCGGGGGGGAGAGCGATTCACCCTTGCTGCTTTTGCTCTTCAGTCTGAGGCTCGTCTTTCTCTCAAATCAGACGAACGTATCGAACGATCCGTCCCTTCAAACGGCGTATATTTTTACGGGGGAGAAAATCTTGCGTTGATTTTGTTTCCTGAAGCCTCTCCTGTCGAAGTGAGTGAAGATATTGAAGCCATCAGAAGCCGGTGCCGGGAATATTATGGTGACAAGGCGGTCTCGATCGGAGTCGCTGCCTGGCCTTGTCTGGATTTTACCAAAAGTGCTGTTCCCGGCAATTGTTTAAAGGCCCTTCTTCATGGTTCTTTTTTAGGCGAGGGCAGTGTCGTTTTTTTTGATCATCTGAGTTTGAATATAAGTGGTGATTTCTTTTTTGATGAAGGCGACTTGCGTGCCGCAATTCGTGAATATCGTCGCGGCTTGCGTTTGCAGCCCGGAGATGTGAATCTCAGTAACAGCCTCGGGGTAGCACTGGTTGAATATAATCAAGAAGGGCAGGCAGCGACTTGCTTCCAGGATGTTCTCCAGGAAAATCCTGAGAATTATATGGCCTTGGTGAATCTTGGTCATGTCCTGTACACCTTGGGGCGGAAAGAAAAAGCCTTGGATTGTTTCGATAGGGCCTATCGGCTACTCGGCCCAGAAGAGGCTGCGGGTCAGGAGCTTTTTCTGCCATTGGGCAGATTATCCGCAGAATTAGGAGACCATGAAAAAGCCGTAACCATTTTTGAACACTGGCGGAGTCAACCTGGAAGTGAAAAAGAGTTCATCCTTTACCGTCTCCTCGGGCAGAGCTACCTGGAGACCGGAAGAATGGACGAGGCAATTAGGGCCTGCCAGCGGGCCTTGCACCTCTTTCCGCAGGACAGTATTTCATTGAGCACGTTAGGGTTGCTCTATGTTGAGCAAGGAGAAGGAAGTGATATCGGCCTTTCCCTTTGCAACAAAGCGCTTTCTTTAGATCATTTTAATCCGGATCATTGGTATCGATTGAGCAGATGCTTGTTGCACATCGGGAGCCATGCCGAGGCCTTGGATGCCGTCAGGCAATGTTTGCGTCTGCGGCGCAACCATATTGCGGGGATACTGCAGCTGGGCCGAATTCAACAGAGCATGGGGCGGGAGAAACAAGCAGAAAAAAGTTTTCTCAAAGCCTTAGGTATGAAAGTGTGTAGTGAAAAACAGGCAGCGCGGGTTCATCAGTATCTTGCTGAAGTTACTGAATCCACCTGTTGACAGACCCTATTCGGACCTATCGTATTATTTGTTGCGGACGCGATGTATTGCGCACGGAAGGGTGTTGTTGCCTAGGGATGAAATTGCTGTCGAGGTTCTACCTTTTAGAGGTATAGCTTCAGGAGAGACTACAATCGTCCCAATCCGTAATGTCCTGATTTTATTTGCATGAAATATCTTGTTGTTTGCATGAAAAGACCACGAGGAGTGACATGACATGGCTCAGATAGATGCATTTTTTAAATTGATGAATGATGAAGGTGCTTCCGACCTCCACATGACGGCCGGTCAGCAACCGGTCCTTCGTATTCGCGGCGATATGGAACGTGTCAAATTTAAGACCTTGGATAATGAAGGGTTGAAGAACATGCTCTATGAGATCTGTCCGGAAGACAAGATTAAGATTTTTGAAGAAACCGGTGATTTGGATTTTGGCTATGAAATTCCGGGATTGGCTCGATATCGCTGTAATTTTTTTCAGCAGAAATATGGTATCGGTGCGGTATTCCGTGAAATTCCAAGCGACATCTTAACCTGTGAGCAGTTGGGGCTCCCCAAAGTGGTTTCCAAGCTCGCATCATTACCCAAAGGGCTGGTCTTAATCACTGGTCCCACCGGTTCGGGAAAATCGACCACTTTGGCTGCGATTCTCGATGAATGCAATCGAACCCGGAAAGATCATATTATTACCGTGGAAGATCCTATTGAGTTTGTTCACAAAAGCCAAAACTGCATTGTCAACCACCGGGAAGTAGGATCCCATACCAAGAGTTTTTCCGCAGCTCTTCGTGGTGCCCTTCGTGAAGATCCGGATATTATTCTGGTCGGCGAGATGCGGGACCTGGAAACTATCGCACTTGCCATGGAGGCCTCTATGACCGGCCATCTTGTTTTGGGCACTCTCCATACCATGAATGCCATGAAAACGGTTGATCGTGTGGTGGAAATTTTTCCTGCTAATCAGCAAGGCCAGGTTCGTTCAACCTTGGCCGATGCTTTGAAGGCGGTGGTTTCGCAAACTTTGTTCAAACGGGTTGATATCAAGGGACGGGTGGCGGCGCTGGAGATTATGATTTGCACCCCGGCTGTTCGTAATCTCATCCGCGAAGGGAAGACCTATCAAATGCCGTCCATCATGCAGACGGGAAAAAAATATGGGATGCAAACCCTTGATGATGCAATTTTTGAGTTGCTGGAAAAGAAGAAGATCAGTGCCGAAGACGCGTATATCAATTGTTACGAAAAGGCGAGATTTGTGAAATTTTTACGGCATCAACCCTCGGATTTCACCGAAGTGTGAATGGCAGAATTGTGCGGTAGCAACGATGTGCCATATTGGGCGATGCAGGTGCGCAATATTTTTCTTTGCGCCTGGTTGAGGTGGACAAACCGGGCGCAATTGTTAAGCACTGTGGCTTTGATGCCGTTTTGGTCCAACAATTGTTCGGAAGTGGCGATAATTTCCGCAGGAAGTTGTTCCAGGGAGGAGCCGTCGTTACAGTTGTAGAGATCCAGCATGAGGA
This sequence comes from uncultured Desulfobulbus sp., assembly GCA_963666685.2. Classification (GTDB taxonomy): domain Bacteria; phylum Desulfobacterota; class Desulfobulbia; order Desulfobulbales; family Desulfobulbaceae; genus Desulfobulbus. The sequence goes on along the minus strand of CAXXHZ010000003.1, from coordinate 2,266,440 downwards.
AACCGCCGGAAAGCGGGGCGGCGTTGTAATTTCGATCAAAGCAGATGCCGGCTTCGCTGATATTTTTGATCTTGGCGTACCGGTTTGCTTGACCGGATATACGGATAAGAAAAAACGGTGGTAGCTTTTTTCGTGCATGCTGTCTGTTTTCAATACAAAAGGAAAATGGAAACAAAAAAATCATCTGTTGTCGGCAATCTCTGCATGAAAAAGCCTGGGTCATCGGAAGCGAGGCAAATCGAGAGACAGACGGTTTTATCGTCAGCTGTTTGCCGCCGCAAGCGGGACATCTTTTACCAAAAACCATTGTGGACTTTGCTCCGTTGAATGAGTTAGGCATCTCTTTAATTGAGCAACATACTGCATATTATCAGCTAGTTCAAGTCTCACTTCTTTTTGAAAAACCTCCCTGTTCTCCCCTCCAAAATATATAATTCACCTGTGAAGGTTTCGGTACGCAGGGTTTTTCCATCGGTTTTACAGGTCGTCGTTCCTTGTTGAGCTGTAAGCAGGGGAATTATTTTGTTCTTCCGCCACGCCGCAAGGTGCTCCGGTGCCGGCAGCATTCCCTGCCTTACACGACCTGAAGAGACCACGATTATAACAGGCGAGACAGCGGCTATGAAATCCGGTCCTGCCGAGGTCTTGCTACCATGATGCGGTGCTAGCACCACTTCGCTGCGAAGGTGTTTTTGATACGGCATTAATCTCTTTTCGCTGTTGACACTGATGTCGGCGGGGAAAAGAAAACTGCGGTTACCAAATTGCAGATGGATAACCAGGCTTCGATCGTTGGTTGACTCTAGGAAAGCGTTTTCCATGAGACCATTCATCCCCAGACATTTCAGAAGCAAACCGTGGTCCTCTTGAAGTTTGTCGCCTGCCGCGGCTATTATCGTTGGGGTTCCATTTCGTTCAACACTTTCAAGAAAACGACCGTAGGCGGATTCGTCGCCCTTGTCACCATTGACGATCAGTCGTTGTGGCTGAAAATGTTCATAAACAAAGGGCAATCCATTATAATGGTCTTTATGGGGATGGGTGATAACCAGGTCGTCGAGGCGCCATATTCGTTTTCGCCAGAGGAAAGGGGCAATGACGTTTTGTCCGACATTGAACTGCTCCGTCTGGTAGCCTCCACCATCGATCAGGATATTTTTGCCATTTGGAAGCTGGAGGAGAGAGGAAGAGCCTTGGCCGACATCGAGAAAACTGACAAGCAGCTCTCGGTTTTTTGCCGGGAACCAGAGGGAGCGGGTAAAGGAGAAAAGGAGGAAGGCACAAAAGGTCATGATCAGGGCGAGCTGACGAACGGTTGGTTTCCGGTGGAAGAGGGAAAAAATAATGCTGAAAAAAAGAAAGATTTCCAGGGGGGTAGGGGTGATTGTCCAGATCGAAGCATAGGGAAATTCGGCAACAGCCCGGGCGAGGAAAAGAGTGAACCGAATGCCGATACTGCCGAGTTTGAAAAGCAGGACAGCGAGGTCCGGAAATATGGGGAGGGCGCTGATCCCCAGCAAGCCGCAGGGCAAGGCCCACAAGCAGAGGCAAGGTTCGATGAACAGATTCATAATCGGACCGATTAAAGAAAACCGGTTGAAATGATAGAGCATGAAGGGCAGTGTGCCGGCTGTTGCCGCCAGGGAGACATACAACATGGATTGGAGGAACCGTATCCCTTGTCTCATAAAGTTGCTGCGCTTGGAAGAGGGGTTCCGTCCGGCGATAACCAAGGGCAGCCGAGGAGAGATACCGTTAATGGCCAGGATAGCGGCAAAAGAGAGTTGAAAGGAAGCTGTAAAAAGGGCCAGAGGAGTGAGGGCGAGGACAATGAGAGCGGCGGCGGCGATAAGGTGAAGAAAAGAGCGTTGCCTTCGTAAGACTACAGCAACAAGCACTAAGAGTGCCGTGACCAATGCTCTGAGAGCCGGGGTATTCATACCGGCGATAAAGGTGTAGAAAAAAAGCAGGGGAGCGGTCAATATTAAGGCAAGGGTAGGGACATGGGTGTGCAGCAACAGCCACTGGCTGCGTTTAAGAAGAAAGGTGAGGATCATCATGGCAAAAAGACCCAGGATGCTGAGATGGAGACCGGAAATTGCGAGCACATGCATACAACCGTTGTTTTTAAAGGCTTCCATGAGTCGGGGCGAAATGTTCACTTTGGAGCCGACCAGCAGTGCCTGGTAGATACCCGCAGTATCCGGATCGAATTGGCGGTTGAGAAAAAGAGCAACCCGTTGCCGTATCTGTTCGGGGAGAAACCGGAGCCGGTGTCCATAAGAAAAAGGGGGTTCGTGCACCGGCAGGATTTCTTTTGCCGAGTGTACCCATCCCGAGCAAAAAATCGATTTTGCGGCCAGGTGCAACTGGCGGTTAAAGGCCCCCGGGGTCTGGTAGTTATGGATACGGTCAACCATGGCAATGGCCATGATTTTCATGCCGGGAATGAATGTTGCGCTGAGATCCCCCTGGATGGAGAGCTGGATTGTTCCATGGACCGCTCCAAATGAGGCCTTGGGAGCGGTGTTGTGGATCAAAATTTCTTCGGCGGCAAGTTCAAATCGGCTTTTTTCGCCATCATAGGCAACCATTGTGAGAATTCTTCCTATCACCGTGATTTTGGATTTCTCTGTAATGACCTGGGAGATATGGCTCGGGTCGGGAGCCGGTTGCAGGGCAAAATGGATGTGGATGAGTCCAATGAGGAAAAAGAAGGGCAGGGCGGCAAGAGGCCGCAGGCGGGGAGCGAGAGCAAAGGCTGCCACGGCTGACACCAGCAGAAGAGGCGAGACGATTGCGGCAAACGGCAGCCGAGCGAAGAGCGCAGAAAGGGTGTAAGCGGTTGCGCTTCCAAAGATAAAACAAACGGTGACGCTGATCAGCAGGTTTTCCATACAGCAGCGCAGCGCTTTTATCATTTCGTTTTACTCTTTGACGTGTCCCTTGGAAAGCAGGCCGGTGATGATTTCCAGGTGTTTGTTGACAACACCCCGGTTTGCCCGGATGCAATCGCTGGATGCACGTGCCATTGATTGCTGCAAGAGTGGATCCGTAAAAAGGCGCTGTACAATGGCAGTCAAGGCTTCCGCCGAGGCAACCTGGCGGGCTCCGCCGCAGTTGATGAGTTGTGCGGCAATTTCGGCAAAATCTTCCATGTGGGGGCCAAAGAGCACGGGAATTTCAAAAACCGCCGGTTCAATGGGATTATGTCCTCCTTCCGGTACCAGGCTGCCACCGATAAAGACGGCACCGGCCATGGGATAACAAGCCCCCAGGTCGCCAATGGTGTCGAGAATGAGCAGGGGGCCTCGGCTGTGCCGTGCTTTGGTCCATCTGCGACAGACGAGATCGTATTGATGCCCCAGGGTGACGATCTCATCAGCTCTTTCGATATTCCTTGGAGCGATGAGCAACTGCAGGTCCGGGATGGTCCGAAGGAGTTGGAGGAAGGTGGCGAACAGCAGCTTTTCTTCTCCTCGGTGGGTCGAACCGCAGATCCAGAGCGGTGCGGCTGGGTCAAACCCGAAGGTCTCCTTGCTCGATCTGCTTGCAAAATCCTTTTGCAAGGGGGGGTGCCTCTGCATGGTGTCGAATTTGAGGTTCCCCAGGGTAACGACCTTTTCCCGCTTGATGCCCAGAGCTCGCATTTTTTCCGCATCGGCCTCGGTTTGCATCGACAGGACGGTAAACGCCTCGAACATCGGTTGAAAGAAGAATCCATAGCGCCGGTACCGGATAAAAGATTTTTCCGAAATCCGTCCATTGACCAGGAACAACGGAATTCGGTCCCGTGCAAGGAGGTGCAGCCAGTTCGGCCAAAAGTCGGTTTCCACCAGCATGAAGAGGTCGGGTTGTATTGCCTTGATAAAGGTTCGGGCAGTGGGGCCCAGGTCAATCGGTCCGGCGATAATGGCGTCGGCATAGGTTGACAGCAGCTGCCGCGCTACCTGATCGCCGGAGCTTGTGGTCGCGGAAAAAATGATCCGAACCTCGGGCAAGGTTTCCTTGAGGGCACGTACTAAGGGCAGTGCGGAGGTCACCTCGCCCACGGAAAGGGCATGGATCCAGCAGGTCGGCGCAGAGCAGGCGCGCGGTGCGAGCGATGCCAGCTGTCGGGAAAGGCCGAAACCGAGTCGTTGCGGAATCCGGAACCGGTATTTTTTCCGAAAGATGAAAAAAGGCACAACGGGCAGCAGGAGAATGATCAATAATAATGAAAGGATATTGTAGAAAAAAAACATGGGATCGGTTTATCCTTGATCTGGTGAGCGGGAAAAATACTTACCTTTTGATACCAGTAATATGGGTCTCTGTCGAAGAAGAAGCCGTGAAAGGGGCGAATATTCTATTGAAGTGACAGGGAGTCGTTCTGGAAACGGGGTTTTTTCGAGAATATAGGGTGGTCATTTTTTCTTTTTGTACCGTTTGTTCCTGATTTTTTAAAATTTGCTGAATTTTATTCTTGATTGCCGCCCTCCGTCGCGCTACGGTTTTTTAATGAGATTGTTCCGTTACTGTTTTGTTTGTGTCCAAAGGGCGAGAGTGGGAAATGCTTGATGATATCAGTCTGAAAATTCTCAAGATATTGCAGGAAAAAGCCCGGATTCCCAATATCGAGGTGGCGCGTCAGGTTGAAATGGCCCCCTCGGCAGTACTCGAGCGAATCCGCAAAATGGAACGACAGGGGTTTATCGACGGCTACGAGGTCCGGCTGAATCCCGAACAATTTGATCGCCGTCAGGTCGCCTTTATCGAAATCAGTACGAGATCGGTAGGGGATCGGCCGGAAACCGGAAGAAGGCTGGCTGCTATCCCGGAAATTCAAGAGGTCCATTATGTGGATGGCAAGGACTGCTATCTCGTCAAACTCCGAGTCGCCGACAATGCCGAGCTTTCTGCTATCATCCGTGAAAAAATAGCCGTGATCAACGAGGTCGTTGCAACCAGGACAACGACTGTGCTGCAAACCTACAAGGAAACCGCGCGAATTGCTATCCGCGGCTGAAAAAACAACAAGGAAACCGCCATGCCGATGACTCAAGATTTTAAGGATCGCCTTTACCCTCATATTGCAGCTATTGCAGCACACTATGGCACCCCATTTCATATTTACGACGAGGCCGGCATTCGTGAGACCGGCAGGCAACTCAAGGAGGCTTTTGCCGGCATTCCCTCATTCCGTGAATACTATGCGGTTAAGGCCTTGCCTAACCCGAGTGTCTTGCGGGTGATGCAGGATATGGGATTCGGCTTTGATTGCAGCTCGGCCACGGAATTGATGTTGGCACGGGATCTCGGGGCGCGGGGTGAAGATATCATGTTCACCTCGAATAATACCAGCCAGGAAGAGTTTCATCTGGCCGAGACTGAAGGCGGCTGCATCCTTAATCTTGATGATATATCCCTCATCGACAAGGTTCCACGCATGCCGGAACTCATTTGCTTTCGTTACAATCCAGGGGCACGACGGAGCGGCAACGAAATTATCGGCAAGCCGGAGGAAGCCAAATACGGGGTGAGTCATGAGCAGATTGTCGAGGCCTATCGGCAGGCGCAGGCTAGGGGGGCGACACGGTTTGGGCTGCACACTATGCTGGCCTCCAATGAGCTCAATTACAGCTATATGGTTCAGACCGCCACCATGTTGCTCGAACTGGTCGAGAATATCGGCGAGCAACTGGGGATACGTTTTGAATTTGTCAATATCGGCGGTGGCCTGGGCATTCCTTATACCCCGGAGGCCAAGCCGCTCAATATTGCCGCCATGGGTCGGGAGATAACCGGATTGTTCCATACTTTCGAGCAGCGGCACGGATACAGCCCGGCCCTGTTCATGGAGAGCGGACGCTTCATGACCGGTCCGCACGGTGTTCTGGTGGTCCGGGCCATCAATCGTAAAGAAATCTACCGGACCTATATCGGGGTGGATGCCTGCATGACCGCCCTGATGCGGCCCGCCCTCTACGGTGCCTATCATCATATCGAGGTCCTGGGGAAAGAGGGGAGCCCAACCACCGAAACCGTGGACGTGGTCGGCTCACTGTGTGAAAATAACGACAAGTTCGCCATCCAGCGGCAACTTCCAAAGATTGAGGAGGATGATCTCCTCATTATTCAGGACTCCGGTGCCCACGGTCATGCCATGGGGTTTAACTACAACGGCAAGCTGCGGCCCAAGGAGCTGCTCCTTCGTTCGGAAGGCACCGTTGCCCTTATCCGCCGGGAGGAACGGCCGGAGGATTATTTCGCTACGCTGCAATTTGCGGGAAAAGAGATGCGTTTATGACGAGAAATCAGATTGTTATGAGCCTGATCCTCTTCTTGTTTCGGGCGTTCCGATGAATCTTCTTCTTCTTGATCCCTCCGAGCTCATGGGCGGCGAGGTCGTCCTCACGGGCCGGCGGGCCGAGCATCTGTTGAAGGTTTTGCGGGTGGCACCGGGGGATACGGTTCGGGTCGGCGTGATCCATAGCCGAATCGGCAGCGGCCGGGTTCTGGCGATTAACGGCGGTTCGGTGCGGCTGGGGGTAGAACTGCAACGCGATCCGGTCTGTGATTACGAGGTGGACCTGATTTTGGCCCTGCCCCGGCCGATCATGCTGCAGCGGATTCTCAAACAGGCGACCGTGCTCGGGGTGCGGCGCTTCCATCTTATCCGTTCGCGGCGGGTAGAAAAATCCTTTTTTCATAGCCCGGTGCTTGAAGCGGGCAAGATCCGCAGCCTGTTGCTGGAAGGGATGGAACAGGCCATGGACACCTGGTTGCCGCCGGTAACCATCCATCATCAGTTCAAACCCTTTATCGAAGAGGTACTGCCGACCCTGGAGGGTCAGGGCCTGATTGCGCACCCGGAGGCACCCGGATCTTTGGTCGACATGCCGGTTTCAGGTCAAGCGGGACAACGTCTGCTATTGGCCGTTGGTCCGGAAGGCGGTTGGAGCGATCATGAGTTGCAGTGTTTCGGTGATTGCGGATTTTACAATTTCACCATGGGCCACCGTATTCTTCATGTCGATACGGCGGTGGTCTCTCTGCTTGCCCAGTTGCAGCTCCTTTACGACCTACGAAAACGCTGAACCAGTTTATCGGCCAGTAAGGTGAATTCCGGCAACCGCAACAGTTGCAGACCAATCACATAAAGACCCATTCCCACCCCGATCAAGAGCGCCAGAGCGCCACTTTGCAACAAGATTGAGCCGCTGAGCCAATCTTCCAATACGGGTTTCAAAAACCCTATTCCTCCTGACATCAGCGCCGTGGCGAGAAGAATTTTACCTGTTCCCGTCAGCAGATACCCCAAGGGGAATCCGGACAGTTTGCGATGGAGCACCGTGCCCAGGAAGAGGAAATTGAGGATCATGGCGCAGGAGGTGGACAAGGCAATGCCCCGGTGTTGGAAGAGATCGACCACCCAAAAGATAATAAGGATATTGGCGGCAACCCCGAGAAAGCTGCCGATGACCGGATATTTGGTGTTGCCGATGGCGTAAAAGACAGGGACCATGACTTTGATAGCTGAATAGGCGAAGAGCCCGTAGGCGTAAAAGGTCAGGGCTGCAGCGGTCTGGAGGGTATCGGTGGCGGTGAAGGCGCCGTGCTCGAAGATAAGGTGAATGATCGGCACGGCAAGCAGAATCAGGCCGGCGGTGGCGGGGATAGCGAGGCTGAAGACCAACACCAGCGAGGAAGTGAACGTCTGCTTCAGGCTTTCCAGATCTTTTTGGGCCGCCTGTTTGGCCAGCACCGGCATGATGGCGATGGACAGGGCCACGCCGAAGAGGCCTATGGGCAGTTGCACCAGACGAAAGGCATAATTGAGCCAGGACACCGATCCTTCGGCACAGGAAGCGGCAAAATTGGTGTTGATGAAAATATTGATCTGGGTGGCGGAGAGACCGATGGTGGCCGGCAGCATGAGCAGTAAAATACGCCGGAGACCAGGATCCGCAGGATTGCAGTTGAAACGGAACCGAAACCCCACTTTGCGCAAAGTGGGTATTTGCATGAACAACTGCATGGCACCGCCGATCAAGGTGCCCCAAGCCATACCGGCAATGGCCGGTTGATTGATATAGGGGAAAAGCCAGGCCAGAGACAGGCCACCGACAATGGAACCCAGGTTGAAAAAGGTCGAGGACAGAGCAGGAATGAAAAACTTGCCTTTAGTGTTAAGGATCCCCATTACCACCGCCCCCAGGGAAACGAAGAGCAAAAAGGGGAACATGATCCGGGTGAGTTTGACGGTCAGGGCTGTTTTGCCCGCTACATTTTGGAAATCCGGGGCCAACAGGTTGACAATGGGATCGGCCAGGTAGATGCCTGCCAAGGTGAGCGCACTGATCAGTATGGCAAAGAAGATGAGAACATTGCTTGCCAGCCGCCAGGTGGCTTCAGGACCTCGGTTGGTATCGTATTCGGAAAATACGGTGACAAAGGCTGCGGAAAGCGCTCCTTCGGCAAAAAGATCCCGGAGGAGGTTGGGAATGCGGAAGGCGACGACAAAGGCATCATAGGCAAATCCGGCACCGAAGAGGCCGGCAAAAACCTGTTCCCGGATGAGGCCGAGCACTCGGCTGCACATGACGGCCAGGCTTACCGCCCCGGCTGAGCGGGCGATCCGTCCCGTGGCTCCGGAAGGTGTTGCTGATGGTTTTGTGGTCATTGATTGTTCAAGGTTTCAGCAGGTTATCGCTTGACTTTGCAATATTAATACGAATATAACAAAGGCTGTTTTTGTAAAATTGATGGTTACCATTCTTGCCGCGAAAGAGGAAGGGCTTTTCATCGGTTTTCGGGCTCGAAGCGTAATCCGTTAACATTGATACAGCACCCGTTTCACTTACTGGAGGTATCCATGCAGGACGTACAGCAGATCAGGAATGTGGTTATTCTCGGACACGGCAACAGCGGCAAGTCAACCTTTGCGGAGGCGTTACTCTTTACCGCCGGATCGTTGAAACGTCTTGGAAAGGTGGATGAGGGCACGTCTTCCATGGATTTTGAACCGGAAGAGATCAAGCGCCGGATATCCATTGGTACCGCATTCAACCAGTTGACTTGGAAAAAGAACGATGTCTATCTGATGGACACTCCGGGGGATGATAATTTTGTCAATGAGACCCGGTTTGCCGCCCAGGTAGCCGACAGCGCCATTCTGACGGTTGGTTCAGTGCTGGGGGTACGGCCGCAGACCGAAAAATTTGTCGACCTAATCCAGGAAAACAACCTGCCCTGTTTAATCTGCATCACCAAGATGGATCGTGAGCGGGCTAATTTCCAGAAAACCGTCGCTGCCATCAAGGAGAACTTCAATCTGAATCCTGTGGTTCTCTTTCTGCCCATTGGCGCGGAAGACAACTTCAAAGGTGTGGTGGATATTGTTGCGCAAAAAGCTCTCTATTTTATCGAGGGCGGCAAAACCGAGACCGGCGAAATCCCGGCCGACTTGGTCGATGAGACGGCGACGCTGCGGGACAACTTAATGGAGTATGTTGCCGAGACCGACGACGAGTTGATTGAAAAATTTCTTGAAGAGGGGGCACTCACCGACAAAGAATTGACAGCAGGTCTGGTGGCCGCAGTGCGGGCGGCGAAAATTGCTCCGGTCTGTGCGTGCGCGGCCCTTAATAATAGCGGCTCCGGCATCGTGCTGGATACTCTTATCGCCCTCCTGCCTTCACCGGATCAGCGTCCGGCCCGGATCGGCACCCATCCCAAGAGTGGAGATGCTATTGAACGTCCGGGAACGGCAGATGCGCCCTTTTCCGCACTGGTATTTAAAACCATGGCTGATCCCTTTGCCGGGCGGCTGACCATTTTTCGTGTATTCTCCGGCACCTTGAAAGGGGACGCCTTTTTTAACGCCAGCAAGGACACCGCCGAGCGTTTCGGCCAGTTGTACATCATGGCGGGAAAGGAACAGCGACCCGTTGAACAGGCTGTTCCCGGTATGATCGTCGCAGTGGCAAAACTTAAGGAAACCACCACCGGTGATACCCTCTGCACAGAGGCCAGTCCGATCCTCTATCCGGTAGTTGCGCCTTTGCCCACGGTCATCGCCTATGCGGTCAGTGCCAAAAAAGGGGATGAAGAAAAACTCTTTTCTTCCATTACCCGACTGCTCGACGAAGATCTGACCCTGAAACTCACCAGAGAGCAGCAGACCCATGAAACCCTTATTTCCGGTGTCGGACAGGTCCATCTGGAGGTCGTGGGCGAGAAGATTAAACGGAAATTCGGCGTTGAGTTGGAGTTGCGTACGCCCCGTGTCCCCTATCGTGAGACTTTAAAAAACAAGGTCACGGTACAGGGCAAGCATAAAAAGCAATCCGGCGGACGCGGTCAGTTCGGTGATTGTACCATTGAGATGGAGCCCCTGGCGCGGGGGGAATATTTCCAGTTCACCGATAAGATCGTCGGCGGCGTTATTCCTCAGCAATACCGGCCGGCAGTGGAGAAGGGCATCCTCGAGGCCATGGAAAAAGGCGTTATTGCCGGATATCCCTTTGTTGATCTTAATGTTAATCTCATCGACGGTTCCTACCATAACGTGGATTCTTCGGAAATGGCCTTCAAGATTGCCGGATCCCTGGCTTTTAAGAAGGGGGTGCTCCAAGCTCAGCCTATTCTGCTGGAGCCGATTATGGAGCTTGAAGTCCGGGTGCACAAGGATTTTGTCGGCGATGTCATGGGTGATCTCAACAGCCGACGCGGCAGGGTGCTGGGTATGGACTCGGCGGACAAATTTGAGATTATCAGTGCCAATGTTCCGCAGTCCGAAATTCTTCTCTATGCCCTTGATCTGACCTCTATGACCGGTGGACGAGGGACTTTCACGGTAAAATTTTCCCATTATGAGGAAGTGCCTGCCCAGATTGCCGAGAAAATTATTGCTGAGTATAAGGAAGAAGACTAGTGGGGGAGCCTCTTCGGTCCTACAGATGCGGTGTCCTTACTCTCAGCGACAAGGGGTCGCGTGGAGAACGTGAGGACACCAGCGGTCCGCAGCTGCAGATGATGCTTCGCGCCGATGGGTTCGAGATAAGTGCCTATGCGATTATTCCGGATCAGCAGTCACTGATTGAACAGACCCTGATTCAATGGGTCGATGAAAAGCATCTGGATTTGATTGTTACCACCGGCGGGACCGGGGTTTCCCCCCGTGACCGGACTCCCGAGGCCACCAGAGCGGTGATTGAGATGGAAATTCCCGGTTTAAGTGAGGCCATGCGGCAGGCCAGTCTGCGGCAGACCCTGCAAGCGGTCTGGTCGCGTGGTATTGCAGGAATCAGGAAGGGATGTCTGATTCTGAATGTACCCGGAAGCAAGAAAGCTGCGCGGGAAAACCTTGAGGCCGTGCTGCCGGCATTACCGCATGGGTTGGAGAAACTCAAAGGCGGTGATGCCGATTGCGGACAGATCGGGTGAAAAAAATAATAATAGCTCCAGGCATTGCATTGCCTGGAGCTATTATTATAGGGGACTGCTCACGCCTTTCTTTGAGAAAGTAAAACCGACAACGGACAATGGATCAACAGACTCCGTCAATAACGACCTGCGAGGCCGCACCGGTTTGGGCTGCACGTATCTCTCCGATCATGTAGGCCTGTTCACCATGTGCCCGGAACTGGTGGAGGAGATCCTCGACGTTGTTTTCAGAGACAATAGCCATCATGCCTATACCCATATTATAGGTTCGGTACATTTCCACGGCAGTGATATTGCCTTTTTCCTGCAGGTAAGTGAAGACAGGTAAAACCGGCCAGCTGTCTTTGGTAATATGGGCGACGCAACCGGTGGGCAGGATACGGGGGATATTGTCAATGAACCCGCCGCCGGTGATATGCACCAGACCGTTGATTTTGTGATGCCGCAGGATATTGACAATACTGTCCACGTAGATCCGGGTCGGCCGCAGGAGTTCTTCGCCGACAGTGCAACCGAATTCTTCAATAAAATCGTCGACCTTTTTCCCCAATTCATCAAAGAAGACCTTGCGCACCAGCGAGTAGCCGTTTGAATGAATACCCGAGGAGGCTAAGCCGATGATTTTATCTCCCACCCGAATATCGCTGCCGTCGATGATGGCGTTGCGGTCACCGATACCGACCACGAATCCGGCAAGATCGTAGTCACCGGGCTGATACAGACCCGGCATTTCGGCGGTCTCGCCGCCGATGAGCGAGCAATTGGCCTGTTTGCAGCCGGTGGCGATCCCACGGACCACTTCGGTGGCGACGTCGAGTTCCAGAGAACTGCTGGAGAAATAGTCGAGAAAAAAGAGCGGCTTGGCACCGCTGACGATCACATCATTGACACACATGGCCACCAAGTCGATACCGATGGTGTCGTGCTTGTTGCACAATTTGGCGACTATGAGTTTGGTACCGACCCCATCGGTGGAGGCGATCAGTACCGGGTTTTTCAGATCCTCGTTGCCGATGGCGAAAAGTCCCGAAAATCCGCCTATATCGGTAAGTACGCCGCGACGGTGGGTCTCGGAAACAATGGATTTAATTCGGGAGACAAAAAGATTGCCCTTGTCGATATCGACACCGGCGTCGCTGTATTTTGAAGATGATTGCGTCATGGGAGTATTTGAGGTGCCTTTCGCCTGTGGTGTCAATCGAAGTAAAGCGGAAACAGTTTCAAGCGGATGAATTATAAAAAAAACCCGATAAATAGTCTTGCTAAACTACTTTTTTTAACCGGATATTGTCAATACCTTTGTCGCATATTGCAGCAGATGCCGCTTTCTGGTATTGCTGGCGTATGGAACTTTTGCTTACCTTGATAGGTCTCATCCTCATTCTCGAAGGGCTACCCTACGCGGCGTCCCCTGAATCCATGCAACGTTGGCTTCGGCAGATTCTTGAAATGCCGCCGGAACAGCTGCGCCGGTTCGGCTTTGCAGCCATGATCGCCGGGTTTCTCCTCTGTTATCTCGCGCAAAAAAGCGGTCTTTTTCTTTAGGTTTTTTTCCGGATTTCTGAAAAAAAAGTGTTTGTACTGCGCCCTGTTTTACCGATTGACTTTTTTCTTTGCGTCTCATTACAATGAAACGCGCCTTGTGGTACAAGGCGGATAATTTCCCGGTTTGCCCTTTGACTTTTTGAGGACGGCCGACAACTTTTTTCCGGATATATTTACACCCCGGCTCCGCCGGAAAACTTTGGGCGATACCTGCCGTGGATGAGGCTAACTCTCCGGAATGTATGCGCATCGTACCCCTCATATTTTCGATCCAGGTAAGCAGAAATGGTTAATTATTTTTTCTTAGATAATAGAATGGTTAAAATGGCAAGCGGCGACAGTTCCGTAAGCCCTCATATATTCTGGATCGATCTCATTAATCCTTCGGATGATGAAAAATATCAGGTCGAAAAGGATTTTGGTGTGGAACTCTTCACCAAGCAGGAGCGTGAAGAAATTGAAAGCAGTTCGAAATATATTGAGACGGAAGATGAGATAGGCATCAATTTGAATTTTCTCATTCAGGAAAACGATAATTTTGTCAGCGTACCGGTGTCTTTTATTATTAAAGATAAAATACTGATCACGCAGCGGTCCCATGAATTCAGGTCGTTTTCGGAAACATATCGAAAACTTCGCGCTATCAAACCGGTCGATGGTGATGATATCTTTTTAACCATCTTGGAAGCACGAATTGATTTTGATGCTGATTTTATAGAAATTATTACGGACAAGATCTCTTCGATCAGTAAGCAGATGGTCGGCGACAAGGATCCCAATAAGGAACTCTTGCTAAAAATAACCGCCTTGCAGGAAGCAACCATCACCATTCGTGAAAATATCGTTGAGAAACAACGGATTCTTTCCTCTTTGCTCAAAAGCAAAATGTTTCCCAAGGAAGATCATGAAAATATGCGGATTATGATTAAAGATATCGGGTCACTGCTTGATCATACCTCCTTTAATTTCGAGCGACTGGAATTTTTACAGAACACCTTTCTCGGCTTAGTCGATATGGAACAGAACCGCGTGATTAAAATATTTACCGTGGTGACTGTAATTTTTATGCCGCCCACTCTCATCGCCAGTTCCTACGGCATGAATTTTAAATTCATGCCCGAGTTACACCAAATATGGGGCTATCCCTTTGCCATTCTGCTGATGATTCTTTCCTCGGCCATGACGCTTTTTTTCTTCAGACGCAAAAAATGGCTGTAAGCGGGGGATTTCTGCCGTCCTTGTCCGGCATAGAAACGGTGATTCTGTTTTCTGGACCTTTTCCACTGAAGTTGTTTCTTCCTAAAAGCGTTAAGTGAGGTCGGATTTTGTCTCCTTTCTTTTCCAGAAGCAAAGTAAAGCCCATCTCTCTCTTTATCCTTGCCGGGATAGTCGGTTGGTTGGCCTTGCAGACTTTTCAGCCCACTCTGCATGATCCCCATGCGGTTTCACGGCCCATTGAGGCGCGGGGTGATCTTGCCGAAGATGAAAAAAATACTATTGAGATCTTTCGTAAGGCCGCTCCTTCGGTGGTGTATATCACCAGTATCGCTTTGCGGCGCAATCTCTTCAGCTTGAATGTCCATGCAATCCCCCAGGGCACGGGCTCGGGATTCATCTGGGATAAACAGGGGCGGGTCGTCACCAATTATCATGTTATTTCCGACGCCAATCGTCTGGAAGTCACCCTTGCCGATCACACTACCTGGAAGGCCGTGCTGGTGGGAGCGGCTCCTGATCGCGATATAGCGGTCCTGCAGATTTCCACTCCTGCCGACAAACTGCGTCCCCTTGCTCTTGGTGAGTCCAAAAATCTGCTGGTCGGGCAAAAGGTGTTTGCCATCGGCAACCCCTTTGGTCTGGATCAGACCCTGACCACCGGGGTCGTGAGCGCTCTTGGTCGCGAAATTACTGCCGTTACCGGTCGGACCATTCGGGATGTGATTCAGACCGATGCGGCTATTAACCCCGGTAATTCCGGAGGCCCGCTGCTCGATAGCGCCGGGCGGTTGATCGGCGTAAATACCGCGATCTACAGCCCCTCAGGCGCCAGTTCCGGGATCGGTTTTGCCGTTCCGGTGGGGGAAATCAATCGGGTGGTGCCACAGATTATCAGTCGGGGCAAGCTGATCAGGCCGGGGCTGGGGATTGCGCTTGCAAACCGCACCCTGACCGAGTCCTTGGGTATAGAGGGCGTGTTGGTGCTTCAGGTTCTGTCCGGTTCAAACGCGGATAGGGCAGGGCTGCGCGGGACGACCCAGGTGCGGGATGGACTGATCTTGGGCGATATCATCCTGGCGGTTGATGGGAAGCAGGTGGTGGATAACGATGCCTTGCAAGATGAATTGGAGCAGCATCAGGTCGGCGAGGCTGTTGTGCTCACCCTGCTGCGGGATTCCTCGACGATTGAAGTAAAGGTCCCGCTTGAGGCCATGAATTGAGCTGATGATCGGTCAATTGAGCAGGGAACTTTTTTTCTTGCGGCCATTACCGGAAAGGCGTCCGATGAGCCATCCGATAAAGAGGACGCCGCTGCCGACAAGAAACCATTTAATGGATTCATTTTTTTGCAAAACGGTATTTTCGATCTGAGCGGTTGCCAGATTGTTCTGTAATTCTTTAACCTGCCCTTGCGCTTCGTTCAGTGCAGTTTTTGCCTGCAGAAAACCGTCGGGATCATTTGCCAGGGCTTGATATTTATCGGCAAGGGCGTTTCGGTCGATCGTACAGACGGCAATCTTTGTTTTGAGTTGATTGTTTTCGTCCGTCAATTCCTTGAAGCGGGTCTGAATATCAATGAATGGATTTTCAGATCCGGTCCCCTTTTTAAGATCTGATCCAGGCAGGATTGAGGAGTTGCCGAGGAAACGACTGCGTACCCAGCCTTCGGTGGCATTTTGTAATCGAATACGCGACCATTCTTTTCCCCCCTGCATCAATTCAACCGGTACTCCTATGGGAAGCAGTGCAATCAGTTTGGAACGGTTGCTTTGTGTCTGTCGCATGGGGACTTCCAGGCTTGGACTGATATATCTGGTTTCCGCCAGGGAGGGTGAGGCCGCAAGACCCCTGAGCAGAAGCAGTGTTATGGCGATAAGCACGGGCCTTTGAGTAGAAAAAAAAGGTATGTTCATGAAAAGGGCTTCCTGATGGATAAAGGCTGAGGCGATTAAGGACCGGGTCACAAAGAATTTGGACAAAATTGTGCTCGGATTTGGTTGCGGCTCAATTGCAATAACCCCATTGCCCACGTCTCAGCGCAAATTTGTTTACGCTCTTTGGGAAGAGGTTCTAACGATCTTTTTTGATTGATTGAGAGCGCAAACTACCACGAATCCCTTCGAACCGCCAGATTCGGCTGCATAAAACCGACGTAATTTTTCAGGAAAGGATTACAACATGGTGTGGAGTTTCTTTTTGTGAATTCGGGCAAGTTCCCGCATATTGCGGGCCTTATCGGATTCATCGACAATTTCTCTGCCGATGATTTCCTCAAGAATATCTTCCATGCTGATGACCCCGGTAATGCTGCCGTATTCGTCCACAACAACAAAAAGATGTTGGTAACGCTCGAAAAAATCAACAAAAATTCGATCGAGTGCCGCAGTTTCAGGGACAAAGTACACCGGTCGCATGATTTGTGACAATTTTAAATTGTCCTGCCCCTCTGCCGCCGCCATCAGTACATCCTGGCTGAGGACAATGCCCACCACATTATCCTGCTCGCCATCATAGACCGGCACCCGGCTGTGCATTCGCCATTTTTCTTCCATCTGAGCCGCTTCCTTAATGGTCAGCGTTTGCGAGGCGAAAAAGGTGACGGTTCGAGGGGTCATCACCTGGCGTACCGATTTTTCTCCAAGCTGGAGGATATTGGCAATCACGGTTTCCTGACCGGCTCCAATCTCTCCCGATTTTCTGCTGAGGCTGGCAATGGTCTTGAGTTCCATTGCCGAAATTAAATGCGGTTTGTGGCTGTTGGGAACCAGGCGGGTGATAAGTTGCGCCAGCCATATTATCGGGGTGAGCGCCAGAATCATCGTCTGAATCGGCAGAACAATATAGGGGGCAATCTGCCTGGCGAAAACAACACCAATAGTTTTGGGAAGAATTTCAGCGAAGAGAAGAATCCCAATGGTGAAACAGATGGAAAACCAGAGAAGGCCCTGCGGTCCGAAAAGGGCAACGGCAGAGGCCCCGGCAACGGTGGCCCCTACGGTGTTTGCCAGGGTGTTGAGGGCAAGGATGGCCGTGATCGGCTTTTCGATGTTCTCTTTAAATGCTTTTAAAGACTGCGCCTGACTGGGGTGGGTTTCCCTCATCAGTTCGACCTGCGAGGAAGATACCGACAAAAGGGTAGCTTCGAAAAGGGAACACATCGTTGACATAAGTAATGCGCAACCCACAGCAATGATAAATACGGTTAACACGACAGCCTCCGCGAGGTTTGTAAGGTTTTTATCGGGGGAAAGGCAAACGGGAGTTTTGCCAATTGAGGTTCAACCAACTTTAGTGTATGAAAAACTTACAATAAACAGTTCCTGCACGTTTTGAAAGTATTTCGCAATGATCACAGAGGGAGGAAATCGTCCAGTGCAAGCAAAGGCCGTGAACATAGAGGTGTTTGAAAAGGAACCCCGAGAGTTTGCGGGCGACCTGCTGGTTTATCTGGTGGAGGAAGAAATTCCCCATATATCGGTGGAGGCCGGCAAGGTGGTCAATAGGGCACTTCAGCAAGTGTGGGCGGCCGGTGATTTCAAAGGCGGTAAGGAACAGGTATTTCTTTTCTACCCTGGGATGGCGGAGCAGGAGGATGAGCCGCAGGTGCAGGCCAAAAGAGTGCTGCTGGCCGGATTGGGAAAACAGAGCGATGATCTGAATGTGCGCAGAGAGCAAATGCGGTTGGCTGGAGGAGCTATTGCCAAACAGGCCGGAGCCGTCAAAGCCGGGGAGGTGTTGGTTGTCCTGCCCAAGGATTTCCTTCTTGCCGCCGCGGAGATTGCGGAATGCCTCACCGAGGGCTTGCTTCTGGGCAATTATGGTTTCAAAGTCTATAAAACCACTCCGGATGAGCCGGAAAAGCCGGGGCAGGTAGAGAGTTTTTTTCTCCATAACGGCGGGTTATCCCACAGTGCGGTTTTTACTGGCATGCAGAGGGGCAAGGCACTGGCGGAGGCAACCAACGCGGCCCGTGACATGGCCAATCAGCCGGGGAACGGGTGGACACCTGCTGAATTTGGTGAATATGCCAAGAATATCAGTAAGAACAGTAAATTGAAATGTAAGATCCTCGATAAGGCGGCCATGCAGAAACTGGGAATGGGCGGGATTCTCGGTGTGAACCAGGGATCGGCCCTGCCGCCGCAGCTGGTGATTCTTGAATACAAAACCGCAAAGAAGAATCCGACCCTCCTTTTGGTGGGCAAGGGACTTACCTTCGATTCCGGCGGTATTTGTACCAAGCCGGCCGCCGGCATGGAGGATATGAAATACGATATGTGCGGGGGCGCGGCAGTGCTTGCGGCCATGCAAGCCATTGCCGAGATCGAGATAAAGGGGATGAATGTGGTCGCCCTGATTCCTGCTACTGAAAATCTGTCGGGATCGGCGGCCCTCAAACCCGGCGATGTTGTCCGGCATTACGGGGGCACGACGTCGGAGATCATCAATACCGATGCCGAGGGGCGACTCATCCTGGCCGATGCCCTGGCCTATGGAATCGAAACCTGGGGACCCGCCGCAGTCATCGATCTGGCGACGCTGACCGGAGCAGTCATTGTCGGACTCGGCCATCATTACACCGGACTGCTGGCCAACAACGACCAGCTAGCAAGTCAGATTATCGAAGCCGGTGCCCAGGTAGGAGAGCCGCTCTGGCGTCTGCCGCTTGGTCCCGAATACCGCAAACAGCTCGATTCGCGACTGGCGGATATTAAGAATTCCGGAAGTGATCGGAGCGCCGGGACCATCACCGCCGCCTGCTATTTGCAGGAGTTCGTCGGTGAAACCCCCTGGGCCCATCTTGATATCGCCGGAACCGCCTGGGATTTCACCGAGAAAGCCTATATTCCCAAAGGCCCTTCCGGGACCGGTGTTCGGACACTGGTCGCCTTGATAAGTCAGTGGAAACCTTTGAAATCCACCGACAAGAAATAAAACGTTGCTGATCGGGATGCACTGCAGACCGAGAGTGAAGAAAGGGAGAAAGTTATGCTAGCCAAAAGAAAAGGAATTACCGTCAGTCGTCAGATCATGGACGACCAGCTGCTGCATCCCGGGGCCACCGGAGAGCTTACCGGTCTGCTCAACGATCTGGTGGTTGCCGGTAAGATCATCAGTGCCGAAGTCAACATGGCCGGACTGGCCGATATCCTCGGGCAGTCCGGCAAAACCAATATTCAAGGGGAAAGCGTGCAGAAGCTCGACGTTTTCGCCAACCAGACCATCAAACGGCGGATGGAACAGTGCGGCCATATCTGTGTGATGGCCTCCGAGGAGGACGACGACATCATCCCGGTTCTGGATGGGTATGAGGGCAACTACACCATCGCCTTTGATCCTTTGGACGGTTCGACTAACATTGATGTCAATGTCAGCATCGGTACGATTTTTTCCATCCATAAAAGGCTCAGCGCCTCCGGACAGGGCAATCAGGCGGATCTCCTGCAGAAAGGGAGCAAACAGGTAGCGGCCGGTTATATTATCTATGGCTCTTCAACAGTGATGGTCTACACCACCGGCTCCGGTGTGCACGGCTTTACCCTGGATCCGAGCGTCGGCGAATTTTTCCTGTCCCATCCGGATATTCAGATCCCTGAGGCCTCTCTCTATTACAGCGTTAACGAAGCCTATGCCAACCATTGGTTCGACAGTACCCGGAATTTTATCAATTATTTGAAGAATGCCGATGGCGGCAAGGGCCCATACAGCCTGCGCTATATCGGCTCATTGGTGGCCGATTTCCATCGTAATCTTATTAAAGGCGGGGTGTTTCTCTATACCCGTGATAAAAAAAGCAGCGAAAAATCCGAGGGCAAACTGCGGTTGCTTTACGAGGCTGCACCCCTGGCCATGATCATCGAACAGGCGGGAGGCCGGGCGGTGACCGATGACTGTCGGCGCATTCTCGATATTGAACCGACAAATCTGCATCAACGGGTACCCCTGATTATCGGCTCGAAGCGGGATGTCGATTTAGCGGAGAAATTTATCCGCGGGGAAATGTAATCCACCGGCAAGGCTTCAGGGGCTGAAAAACGCAGCGTCGTTAGGTGGTGCCTTGTTCTCGCCGCTGAAACAAGAGCAGGGAAGTTGCGGCGGCAAGGGGTGAGGTTCCGAGTTTTCCTGCTTGACAAAAAAAACGGGCGCTTTACTATAAGAAAAATTTAACGATGGACAGGACGATGAAACCAATATTTGCTCTACTTCTTCAGCTTAGTGGACTGCACAGGGAAACTGTGGCAGGGAAGGGAGATAAGTCCTGAGAGGCATCATCGAATTCGACCCCCAAAGCCACGGTTTTTCAAACCGTGGCTTTTTTTTTGACTGTTTGACGGAGAGTATACAATGAACCAGGAAAAAACGAGGAAATATCGCCCGTACCCGCAGGTCCATTTTCCGGAACGTACGTGGCCCGACAAAACGATCACCGGCGCCCCGGTCTGGTGCAGTGTCGATCTGCGCGACGGCAACCAGGCGCTTATCCAACCCATGAACCTGGAAGAAAAACTGGAGATGTTTCAACTCCTGGTTGCCATCGGTTTCAAGGAGATCGAAGTCGGTTTCCCCTCGGCCTCACAAATTGAATACGATTTCATCCGCTTGCTGATTGATGGAAAGTATATACCCGATGGGGTCGTTCCCCAGCTGTTGACCCAGGCGCGTGAACAGCTGATCAGGAAAACTTTTGCCTCCCTCCAAGGAGCGCGTGAGGCCATTGTCCATCTCTATAATTCCACCTCAACCCTGCAACGCGATATTGTTTTTAAAAAAGGGCGGAAGGAGATCATTGAGTTGGGAGTTGCCGGAGCACGGTTGATTCGAGAGCAAGCCGGGGATACCGATGTTCGGATCCGTTACGAATACTCGCCGGAGAGTTTCACCGGCACGGAACCGGAGTTTGCTTTGGAGATCTGCGAGGCGATCATGGAAGTCTGGGAGCCGACCCCGGAAAATCCGATGATCATCAATCTGCCGGCTACCGTGGAGATGTCGACACCCAATATTTATGCCGACCGTATTGAGTGGTTCAGCCGCAGGATGAAGAATCGTGATTGTGCCATTATCAGTCTCCACGCCCATAACGACCGCGGCGCGGCGGTTGCGGCTACGGAATTGGCCCTTATGGCCGGAGCGGACCGGGTCGAAGGCACCTTGTTCGGCAACGGCGAACGGACCGGCAATGTTGATATCGTTACCCTGGCCCTGAACATGTTTTCCCAGGGGATCGAGCCTCATCTCGATTTTTCCCATATCAACCGGGTGATCAATGTTTATGAACGCTGTACCAAGATGAGTGTTCATCCCCGTCACCCCTATGCCGGAGAACTGGTCTATACCGCCTTTTCCGGATCGCACCAAGATGCGATCAACAAAGGGATGAGTGCGGTCGACCTGACCGAAAGCGGTCTGTGGGAAGTTCCGTATCTGCCGATCGATCCCCAGGACGTCGGCCGTACCTATGAGTCGATTATCCGCATCAACAGTCAGTCCGGTAAAGGCGGGGTCGCCTATATCATGGATCGTGAATTCGGGTTCAAACTGCCCAAGGATATGCGTCCCGGTTTCGGCCGGGTTATCCAGGAGGTTTCGGACGCCTACGGCGACGAATTGACCTCGGAGATGATTTTCCATACCTTTGAAAAGGAATACCTGCTTAATAATAACGGCTACTACCTGAAATCATTTAATGTGATTAAACGCCATGTTGATCAGGAAGAGGAATTGTCGGTAGCGGAGATTGAGGGAGTCCTTGTTGTGAAGGGAGAGGAAACAGGGATCAAGGCTGTCGGTAATGGTCCTTTGGATGCCTTCTGCACCGCCCTGCGCGAAACCTTGGGGCTCCAATTCGTGCTGCATTCCTATCACGAACACGCCCTGACCCGCGGCAGTTCGTCCAAAGCCGTGAGTTATATAGAAATTCTCGATCAGGACCAGGAAAGCTGGTGGGGGGCCGGGGTGGATACCGATATCATCATTGCCTCGATCAAATCACTGCTCAGTGCCTTGAACCGGTCGGCCGCTAAACCAAAGCGAGGGTAGAATATGATGATGTGGCGAATAAGTATGGTCTGTTGCACGTTGTTACTCACGGCACTTACGGCAAACAGCGAGGAAATCGGCAAGGTCAGTACCACCTTCAAGTTTCTTGGTGCCAACGATAAGATCGTGATTGAGGCCTTTGACGACCCGGATATCAGCGGCGCGACCTGTTATGTCAGCCGAGCGAAAACCGGCGGGTTTTCCGGGGCGATCGGTGTGGCCGAGGATACCTCGGACGCCTCGATTTCCTGCCGCCAAACCGGACCGATCATTCTGCCCGAGCGGGTGGCTTCCGGCAAGGATAACGGCAAGGAGGTCTTTAAAAAATCAACCTCCCTCTTGTTCAAAAAGGTGCAGGTCGTTCGATTTTACGACAAAAAACGCTCTACCCTGGTGTACCTCACCTACAGTGATAAATTGATCGATGGATCACCCAAGAATTCCATCTCCACCATCGTGATTCCCCCGGTTGGTTCCGGGGGAATGCCGGCCTTCCAGGGAAATTGATTTCGGAGAGCATCTTGCGTCCGACTCCGAACGAATTCGGGTTGATGTCGGATCTTCGGGGGGTATGGCGACCGGCGCGGGTCCGCATTCGGCGAATATGCGGGCCGTGCAGCCGGTGCAGAGAGTGTGGTCAAGGCGTGCGTAAATATAGGCGATAGCCTCTTCCTTGGTTTCAAAGATATTCTCGATGCCGATTTTGAGGAAATAGTCGACCAGTTTCAGATAGGTGGAGATTCCTTCTTTTATTCCGAGCAGATAGAGTCGGCCGTCATCTTTGGCACGTTCCTCGGCCAGATGCAGCAGGAATTCGGCACCGGCCATATCAATGAAGTTCATGCCGCGGGCCACGATGAGGAGATGTTTTTGCTCGGAATGGGCCTGTTGAATCCGCTGCAGCTCTTCCCGGACATGGTTGACGGCACCGAAATAGAGGGAACCGTCAATGCGGACGATTTTTAGTTGCGGACACTCGGGCAATGCCGGGTTGGTGACAAAAGGGCGGCCCGGCAAGTGGGCGTCCGGCACGCGGGTAACAATATGGGGGTGGGAGGTCCGGTTGAGATAGATCACCAGGGAAAGCATGATGCCCAGGAGAATAGCGAACTCCATGGACAGGACCAGCGTGCCAATAAAGGTGACCATCATGATCACCGTTTCCGTTAAACTGGTCTTAAAGACTTTTTTGATATGCTTTTGATCAAAGAGGCCCCAGGCAACCAGCAGCAGGATTCCGGACATGGCGGCATTGGGCAGGTAGACGGCCAGGGGGGCGACGAGAATGACCAGCAGGATCAGCAGTCCACCGGCGAAGATGGCGGCCATTGGGGTTTTGGCCCCGGCCTGGTAATTGAGTCCGCTGCGGTTGAACGATCCGGTGGCGACATAGCCGGAGAAAAAACTGCCGACAATATTGGATAATCCCTGGCCGATGAACTCCTGATTGCTGTCCAGGCATTGATCTGTTCGGTCGGCGAGCGAACGGGCAATGGAGACGGCCTCGGTCAGGGCGAAAAGGGTGGTCGCCAGTGCGGCGGGGGCCAGCATCCGGAAATTTTCCAGAGTGAAATGCGGGGCCGAGAGGGGCGGCAGATGAGAGGGTAGGGCGCCGACCGTTGCAATTTGCGTTGTTTCCGCTCCGAACACCCATTGCAGCACCAGCGCGAAAAAACTGCCGATGAGCATGGATGAAATCATAAAGGGGAACCGGGGGCAAAAGCGCTTGCAGAGTATCCCGGCGAGAAGAGTGACACCGCCGACCGCCAGAGCAGCGGGGTTTGTATCGCCGATACGGAGTGCCAGCGCGTGAATGGTCTCATGGAAATGCTGCGTACGCGGGATGACCAGTCCGAAGAGATGCTTCAGTTGGCTCGTGGCGATCAGGAGCGCGGCTCCGGCGGTAAAGCCGAGGATAACGCTATGGGAAATGAAATTGACCAGAGCCCCGAAACGGGCAATACCCATCACCAGTTGCACCATTCCCACCATCATGGTCAGGGTGAGGGCCAGTTGGACGTATTCCGGGGTCCCCGGTGTAGCGTGTAGCGAGAGAGAGGAAAAAAGAACCACCGATGCCGCTGTGGTCGGGCCGGAGACCAACAGCCATGAGGAGCCGAACAGAGCGGCGATGATGGCTGGAATCATTCCGGAATAGAGCCCGTATTCCGGGGGCATACCGGCGATGGTGGCAAAGGCTACACCCTGGGGCAGGGCGACGATCGAGCCGGTGATCCCGGCCAGCAGATCATTTTTGAGCGTTTTTTTGGTAACCTGCGGCCACCATTTGAGAAAAGGAAAAGCAAGACTTCGCCACCCTTTTTGTCCCATGATGTTGCAGCCTTTCGGGACCGTATCCATCATGCCCTCCCTGCCGACGACGGCTCGTGCGCATATCCGAATGCTTCTGTACTTTCCTCTCCTGTCTCCTTCTTTTTTTGTAACATATTTCCCCTGGATCGACCAACAAGGGAAATAAGAATCGATCCTGATTCTCGTTGGCTTTGCCCGCACCGTTGCACTTGCGCTTGGCCGCTTGTGGCCGCCTCCAGGTTACGATCGAGGAAGGTACTTAACACGCAAGGTTTTTTTGTCGGTTTTACCGACGCTGGTTTTGTCGATCTCCTCAACGACCTTAATCTTGAGCAGCATGGCCTGCTTGGAGAGCAGGCCTTTATCGATGAACTGGGTGATATGCCCGATCAACTGTCGCGGCGTGGGTAAGGTGGCATCTTTTTTTGCCACCACCAGGGCCAGGGGCCGCTCTCCCCATTTTTTGTCATTCATGCCGATCACCGCCACCTCGGCAACCGCAGGGTGCAGCCCGATCACATCTTCCAGTTCCAGTGAGCTGAGCCATTCCCCGCCGGTCTTGATCACATCCTTGATCCGGTCGGTGATTCCTATGTAATTCTGTTTGGTGATATTGCCCACATCACCGGTATGGAGATAACCGCCGCGCCAGAGATTTTCCGAATTGCGCTGGTCTTTCAAATACCCTTGGGTCAGCCAGGGAGAGCGAACCACGATTTCGCCGACCTGCTCGCCGTCTTTTTCAATATCGTTCATTTGTTCGTCCACCAGCCGAATTTGCACCAAGGGGATCGGACGCCCGGTTTTGCAGCGGATGTTGACCTCCTCATCGGGATCAAGGTCCTCCCGGCTGACATGAGCAATGGTCAGAATCGGGCAGGTTTCGGACATGCCGTAGCCGGTGAAGATATCTATCCCGTGGTCCAGCACTGTGCGGCACATGCTTTTGGTCAGGGCGGAGCCGCCGATCAGCACCTTCCAGTGGGACAGATCGAGTTCGTTGAAACTCGGGTGATTGATCAGCATGTGCATGATGGTGGGGACGCAGTGGGAAAAAGTCACCCCTTCCCGAACGATCAGTTGCAGCACAGCGCCGGGAGCGTATTTCCCCGGGTAGACCTGTTTTACCCCCAGCGAGGTCGCAACATAGGGCATGCCCCAGGCGTGGACATGGAACATCGGGGTCAGCGGCATATAAATATCCTGCTGATGAAATCGGCCTTGGACGGTCGGGGTGCCGAGGGCGGCCAGGTTGGCGAGGGTGTGGAGCACCAGTTGACGATGGCTGAAGTAAACGCCCTTGGGCATGCCGGTGGTTCCGGTGGTGTAAAAGGTGGTAGCCCTGGAATTTTCGTCGAAATCAACAAAGTCGAAGTCAGGGGCAGCCGCATCGAGCAGGGCCTCGTATTCACCGAACAGAGGAAGCGTACTTTGGGGAGGAGTCTCCAGATCGGTGAGGAGGACATATCGTTTCACCGTGTCGATACGGCCTTTGATTTGTTCGATGATCGGAAGAAACTCGTCATTGACCAGCAAAAAGTCATCCTCGGCATGATCGATGGTGTAGAGGATTTGTTCCGCCGAGAGCCGAACATTGATGGTATGGAGGACGGCCCCGAGCATAGGTATGGCAAAAAAGCATTCAAGATAACGATGGCTGTCCCAATCCATCACGGCCACCGTATCCCCAGGCTTGACTCCCAGAGCGGTCAAAGCGTTGGCCAACCGACTCACCCGTTGCCGCAGATCGCGGTAGGTATAGCGGAGGAGATCGCGGTAGACAATTTCTTGATCCGGATTATCAACGACCGGGGCATACAGCAGGTTTTTGATCAGCAGAGGGTAGGAGTAAGCCGAAGCGGTACGTTGGATAAGGGAAGCGGGCATGATCAGTTCCTTGAGGGGTTGAAAACACAAAACAAGAATAATTGCCGGAAACAAGCTGATCACCCATACTGAACGGAAGGGTGCTTGTCAAACAGGTTTAGAGTGTGACGCCAAAAAAGAGAAAGGGGACGGTATCCCTGTTCTTCCTTCTTGCCTCATTCTCAGACACTCCGTGCCTGTTTTTTGCGTTCTTCCAACTTACCCGTCGCCTATCGTCGGCAATGGTTTGAGAAAGCGTGAGAGCATTTGGGATAAAAGTATTGACGGATTGGGGTTTGTGTTACGATACTGTTTCCTTTTTGTTTGCATCCCCTTGCCGCCTGCGAAGAGAGAGGGGCGAGATGTACTTTTTTTTGCCGATCCGGCAACTATCAGGATAACCATGACCACGAAGAGTATTACTGCCGCAATTGCGCTGAATGCGCGTTTTGCCCGGAGCGGGATTATTCACCTGCTTGTCAATCGCTATACCGCCTTTCTTGTCGGCGTATTCCTCTATTCCATATTGATGAAATTCTTGGGTGGTATGGGAGGAATCGCATTTTTCAGGGCAGATGGCTCTTTCGCCCTGCATCAGCAGTACCTGGAACTGACGCTGGTCTTTTATCTCTACTGCTATTGTAATATGATTTTGCGGCCATCGCGCTGGCAGGCATTGTTAGCGGCAATTCCCCTCCTGTTCGCCTATTTGGGGCAAGATATTTATTACCTGATGTACAGCAATGTCTTTCGTTTTTTCGAATTGGCCGAGGTCCCCGAGCTGCTCAAGGTCCTAACGCTGCAACATATCGCGTTGCTCCTTATCCTGGTTGCTGCACCTCTGGGCGCTTTTTTGTGGAATATTAATTTTCGAAAAAAGTTGGGGATGATCGCAGGGCTGTTGCCGCTTGCATTCCTTATCTGTGCCGCTGAATACTCTCCTGAAGAGTATAAAATTGCCTATGCAAAGGTCGGAGGTGAGATCGTTTTCTGGTCTGATGCGGTCACGGTGGAGAAGAACGGCCGGTTCATAATGCTGCTGTACCGGGAGGCGGAGCGCAATATAGCGCAGGCCAAAACCGAAGCCTTCCGTGATCGTCCGCAGTACAAGGAGCAGGCTCGGCTAATGGCCGAGTGGGTCCATACCAACAGCAATAAACGGAATGTCCATCTGGTGGTCCTGGAGAGTTTCCTCGATCCCACCCTGTTCAAGGCGGCCACCTATACCAAGGATCCTTTTCACCCAAGTTTTAAAAAAATATTCGGCCGCAAAATGGGTTTTTCCATTTCCCCGGTGGTCGGTGGAAAAACGGCTCAGGCGGAATTTGAAGTGCTGTGCGGTGTGCCTGCTTTTGAGGAATTGGCGGGGGTGGAATTCAACGGTTTTACCGGTGCCCCGGCGAACTGTTTGCCCGGAACCTTGCAGCAGGCCGGATATCGGACGATGGCTTCCAATGCCTATAAACCGAATTTTTTTAATGCCCCCAATGCGTATCAGGGGGTGGGGTTCGGTGAAATGTATTTTCCAAGGGAATATGGCAACGACAGCGAGAGCTATTTATCGACCGGGGATACCTCCGGCGAGATGGGCTATATGTTTGACAGAACGCTGTTTAATCAAAACCTGGATTTTATTGCTCCTTTTCTCAAAAATCCGGATGGGCCGCCGTTGTTTAATTATGTGTTGACCGTCTATGGTCATTTTCCGCATATTCTTAACAAGAAGAAACGGCCTCAGGTCTTGAGAATGATTTCCTCTTTTAAAGATGGATCGTTGGAGCGGGAGGCTAACCAGTTTTTCTATCGTACCGAGGCTGTGGCGGAATATGTCAACCGGTTGCTGGAGCTCGACGAAAAAAGCCTGATTATTTTAGTGAGCGATCATCTTCCTTCAGGACAATACGGGAGAAAAAGCTTTGAAAAACTACGGTATCTCAATAATAAGAATGATAGTATCCACATGAACCGCATCCTAATTATCGAGGACGGTACCGTTAAAAAATATACGACTATTCATCATTACGACGTCCCGGCCATGATACTCAACTCTATCACCCGCGGAGCCTACTGCAAAAAACAGGTTTGTGGCTTTATGGAAAATAAACTCCTTGACGACCGAATGGCACATCATGACGATTATATGCGAGTGATGGCCCACGCCACCGAATGATTGCGGGTAAAAACAGCAATCATTTGCAAGAGAAAGGTGTGGATTACGAGGTGATTTCCGGGCAGCGGATACCGGCATCCGTTTCGGCGAAAAAGGTGGTCATCGCCTGGAGCAGGTACCAGCCGTCGAGGTGACCGGCGGTTTCCCGGATCGAATGCATGGCCAGTTGGGGCACACCGATATCCACTGTCGGGACGCCGAGTTCCGCAGCGGTCAGCGGACCGATGGTGGAACCGCAGGCCATGTCGTTCCGCATGACGAATTGCTGGCAGGGAACGCCCGCTTTTTTACAGAACAGGTGAAACAACCCGGCGGTAAGGCTGTTGGTGGCGTAGCGCTGATTGGCATTCGTTTTAATCACCGGGCCGTGGTTGAGCAACGGGAGATGGTCGGGATCATGTTTTGCCGTGAAATTGGGATGCACCGCGTGGGCATTATCCGCTGAAATAAAGAGCGAATGGGCAAGGACGCGACGGCGCTGATCCGGATGGGGGAAAAGCCGTTCCAGTACATTTTTAAGAAAAGGTCCCTGTGCACCGGTTGTGGAGACGCTCCCCACCTCTTCGTGGTCGTTAAGGACGATGAGGCTGTCGCGGCGGGAAGAGGCGTTGATCATGGCCTGGAGCAGAACATGACAGGAAAGAAGATTGTCCAGGCGGGAACCGGTGATGAATTCACCGTGCAGGCCCACCCGGCAAAGGGGTTGGCTGTCATAAAGGAACAGGTCGAAATCAAGGAGTTCCGCAGAGGTTGCCTCCGGATGTTCCTGAAGCAATTGAGCTTTGAGGATTTCCTTGAACTCCGGGGGGGAATCGTCACTGCTCTGCATGATCAAAGGGACAAGATCGGTCTGTTTATCAATGGTTCTCTTGGTATTGGCATCACGATCCAGGTGGAGGGCAAGGCTGGGAATCGTTGCCACCGGCCGTTTGAAATCAATCAGGCTGCTCTGTAGTGTGCCGGTATCCCGGCACCAGCATATTCTTCCGGCAAGCGACAGGTCCCGGTCGAACCAAGGGGCAAGGAGGGCACCGCCGTACACTTCAACCCCAAGTTGCAGGCAGGTGTGACGGAGTTGTATCGGATTGGGCTTGACCTTCAGCCCCGGACTGTCGGTATGGGCGCCGGCCATGCGCAGGGACAGCACGGACTGCGGGCTGTCGGTCAGGGTAAAGGCGATCAGGCTGGAATCATTGCGGATCACATAATAGGATCCGGGGTCGAGATGTTCCCAGGAATCCGATTCATTAAGGCGTTGAAATCCGTTGCCGGCCAGGAGTCGGGAACTGGTGGCTACCACATGAAAGGGGGTTGGGGACTGGTCGATATAGGCAAAGAGGTCATCAAGATACTCGGTCTGTTGCATGGGCGGCTCTCGGGATTGTGGGAAAGGGGAAAAGCAGGATAGAGTCAGGCAACAATATCCAGAGGCTGAGTGCGGGGAGTTGCAAATTCTGCAGCTGCGTCAATATCGGATGCATTTTCGTTGATCGCGTTGGTGCCGGGTTTGGTTTCTTCCTCATCCGGCGGGGAATCTAACTCTGCCTTTTGCACTTCCTGACGGGCTTGGCTTTCCGTGGCTGCGGCCGCGGCGGCCACGCTGCGATCCGCGGACGAAGGTTCTGCCGGAGCCATGGCGGCGCGTTTGATGGTTTCCATTTTGCGGATGGTCTCTTCCGGGGTCTTTTCTTTGCTGAGGTCGATCGGCACTTCGCCGCCGATGGCATATCTCCGTCCATCCGGACCTTGCTGGTAGGAATAGGTTACCCCGCCCTTTGCATACTGTCCGGCATTGGCCAGATGGGCCCTTTCATGGGTTTTCACTTCCAGGTCCCGTGCTTTCAGCTCTTGCACCATCTTCTCTTCGGCTGGGGTCAATTGTTGGATGCCGTTTTTTGTCTGGATTCCGGTTGCCTCTTCCCCGCCGGATGCGTCGGTCTCGCTTGGATTGCCGGTTTTGTTTTCCGGGTCCTCGGTCTTTTGAGATTTCTCGATACCGCTTGCGGACAAGGTGACTTTATCTTGGTAGTTTTCTGTTGTTGTGCTACTTTGTGCTGGGATGATGGCGATCCTTCGGGCCGATTCAGAACGGAAAAGGGCGACCCCTTTGCCGGCTCCATCATAGGTGGCAATAGAAGAAGTATGAGTAGCGGTAGCGGAAAGCATCGGCAAGAAGAGTGTAAGAGTTGAAGTTAGCTTTATTATACGTCATGGAGTCGACACGAGACAAGCGGAATCTCCCCTGCCGGTCCTCTCTTTGCCGGCGAGAGAAAGGGTTGTTGAAAGTCAGCGATGAAGAAAGGGCATCGTCCCGGCGAACGCGGGCAGAATGCCGTCAGATCAATCGAAAAAATAGGTACCTCTATGTTTAATGTGGAACAGTTATTGGGTAAGATCGTTGGCGAGGTTGTGGGTACGAGCAGCAGATCCCGGAGCGGCGGCAACTCCATGTTGGGCGGCCTGACATCAGGTTCCGGATTGATGACCATGCTCGGTCTAGGGGTCGGTGCCTTTGAGATCCTCAAACAGCAAAACCAGAACAATCAGGTGGGCGGAATGAATCAGACGCCACCACCCCCTCCGGGTGCGCAGACCATGGGCGCGGGCACTCCTCCACCCGCACCCGGCGGGTTTCGAGCAGCACCTCCGCCCCCTCCGCCGCCCATGCCCGGAGCCTCTCCTGTTGTATCACCTCCCCCCAGTCCATCCTCCGCACCCGGTTTGGCAAGCGAGGAGCTGGCGACTCGCCTGATCCGGGTGATGGTGGCTGCGGCCCACGCCGATGGCGTTATGGATAAGGAAGAGGAGCGGGCCGTGCTTGATAAGTTACGGGGGGTAGATTTAACTCAGGAGGAAAAAATGTTTCTTCTGGATGAGTTGCATCGGCCCCGGAGCATTGAGGAGCTGACCGCCGGGATCAACGATCCCTCGACCGCGAAGACCATGTATATGCTGGCGGTTAGCGCCATTGAGATCGATACCGAAGCGGAGCGTTCCTGGCTTGATCAGTTGGCCGGGCGACTTGGTTTAAGCCCGGAAATGCAGGCGTTTATCGAAGAGCAACGTTAGGGCCTGTAATAAAGAATTTGAACATCCAGCCTTTTGTTTTTGAGGCTTTTACGGCTCAATCGCAAAATCCTCAAAGAAGGGCGGGGCTGAATCGGCGAGCGGCCTCCCTGGTGTGGCCGCTCACCGCTGATTGAGCGATCGGATTATCGTTCAAAAATATTGGCGAGTCCGCCCAATACCGAACCTTCCCCTTGGCCGCCACCCCCCGCTTGCGGAGCCGCTTCCCAGATTCGGCCTGCGAGCCGGGAGAACGGCAGCGATTGCAGCCAGACATGCCCCGGACCACGCAGATTGGCAAAGAAGAATCCTTCGCCGCCAAAGATCGCTGACTTCACGTTGCCGACAAACTCAATATCATAGGCAATCGTACCGGTCAGGGCCACCAGGCAACCGGTATCAACCCGCAGGACCTCACCGGCGGCCAGTTCCTTTTCAACAATGGTACCACCGGCATGAACAAAAACCTGGCCGTCGCCGTCAAGTTGCTGCATGATGAAACCCTCGCCACCGAAAAGGGCCACTCCTATTTTTTTCTGGAAAGCGATCCCGATTGAAACCCCTTTGGCCGCGCAGAGAAAAGCATCTTTCTGACAGATGATCCGGCCGTTGTATTTGCTCAGATCAAGCGGGATAATTTTTCCCGGATAGGGAGCGGCGAAAGCCACCTTGCCCTTGCCGACCCCGGTGTACGTGAAGACCGTGGTGAATAATCCTTCGCCGGTGATCAGTCGCTTCCCCGCACCCAGCATTTTATCAAAAAACGTTCCCGAGCTCGATGCACGGGAGCCATCGCCGAAAATCGTTTCCATCGCTATCTGGTCGTGCATATACATCATCGCCCCCGCCTCTGAGATAACGCTTTCCTGCGAGTCGAGTTCAATCTCGACAAACTGCATCTCATTGCCAAAGATGGTGTAATCAATCTCATGCGCTTCCTTGCCTGAAAAAGCTGGAGGTGCCTGCACGGCAGATCCGATGCTGCCGGCTTTGAGTTCCTGCACGCCGCCTGCGGGCTGCCAATCGGCAAAACCGTCCCGCCAGACCATGGTTGCCTCATTATACTGGCCCGAAGCAAGGCCGCTGAGAACCTGCTGGGTGGTGAAAGGGCCAAGGGATTGCCCATCAACGGCAATAAACCAGTTCGACATAAAATACCTCAATTAGCTAAAGAAAAGGAAGAAAAACAGCATCCTATACCAGTGCCATTCCGTACCGGTATGGTATCCGGATTTCTTGGGAGAAGAAAAGTCTTTTTTTGTTTTTTTGCAGAATCTTTTTTCGTTGACTCACTGATGGAGACTGCCACCGGGTACCCTCCGGAGATATTTTGAGAGGGGTCATGATAAAGATTGCAATCGCCAAAAGAAGATATATAGAATCACAAAAAGTTAAAAATTGCATCGTGGTAAGAACCCTTGTCCGTCAACGGAAAACGGCTCGAAACCTATGAAAAGAACAGGCGGTTTTTGAGAGCAACGGAGGTGAAAAACAGAGAGTACGTCACAGAACGGAATGGAGGTGTTTTAGAGGTGTACAGCGCAAGAAGGAAGAGGGAGAGATCGTTCAATGTCAGGCCGACAATCCACCTTGTCTTTTGGGCTGCTTTCAGCGACGAACCAACACAAAACGGAGGGGGGTGGGTCCTGTCAAAGTGGCAGGGAAAATCAGTAAGTTACCTTGTTCTTTTGTTTTTGCAAAATCGTTGTTATTTATGCTTGTCAGTCGTTCGTATTAGCTGTATAGAGCGCTCCTTAATTATTTCCTTTATGTCCTATCAGCACATTCATGTGATAGGGTTTGTTTCTTAATCGTTCCAGGAGAACATACACATGCTTTACCCTGACCAGTTTGGAAAAGATCCTCTTTTCCCCAAGCATTCTGATTTTGCCGTTGTTTTCAAGGATGAATTGGCTGGTAGAGGAGTGATTGCCTGCCGAGCCTTTAAAAAAGGCGAAATTATCGCCAGGATGGCAGGCCATATCGTCAACGAAATTCGTCAGCATACATTGCAGCTGACCCCGGACACCCATCTCTATGACCCGTATTTTTCGGGTTATTTTCTTCATTCCTGTTCGCCGAATATTTCGTTGAATATGGTTGATCTCACCGTCACCGCTTTGGAAGATATTCCGGTCAACAGTTTTCTCTACATGGACTACGCTGAAACCGAAGATGTTCTGTTCAAGCAGTTTCCCTGCTCCTGCGGGGCACCCGGCTGTCGCGGCTGGATTACCGGCAGGAAGGAAATGCTCAACGTTGCAATCATGCAGCCGGAACTTCTCAGTATCGATCAAGGCCTCCGTTGAATCAGCAATCGTACTATCGCTGGTGGCAGAGAAAGGATCTCTGCTACCAGCAAAAGCACCTGTACTTTGCCGGTCGTTCGGTTCAGAGCTTGGCGGATCAATTCGGGACCCCGTCGTTTGTGTATTCCGCCGCTCGAATCAAGGATAATCTTAATCGATTGCACTCGGCTCTGGGGGCAACCGGGCTTGCGGGGCGCTATTCGTTCCACTATGCCATGAAGGCCAACCGGTTCGCACCGCTTTTGACCTTTCTCAAGCAGACCGGTCTGTGCGGCATCGATGCCTGTTCTCCCGGTGAGGTCGAACATGCGGTCAGCTGCGGCTTTGAGCCCTCGGAAATATCGTTCACCGCTTCCAGTCTTTCTCCGCGCGATTTGGCCACCTTGGCCCGCTATGACGGCATCTTCATGGATTGCGACAGCCTCCATGCGATCCATTGCTGGGGCAAGCTCAAGCCGGGAACACACATCGGTATTCGGATCAACCCGGCCATGGGAATCGGTCGGGCCGCCAACGATAAACTCCGGTATGCAGGTGCTGTAACCACCAAATTCGGCATATATTGGGAGCAGTTCTCGGAAGCTCTGGCAATCGCCGAATCGTATGGCCTACGGGTCAGCAAGATCCATTTTCATACCGGGTGTGGCTATCTGACGCCGCAGCTTGACCAGCTGGAGGAGATCATTGCCTATTGTTTTCGCTTTGTCGACCGGGCCGGACAGGTAGAGCGGGTGAATATCGGCGGCGGTCTCGGTGTGCCCCATGTCGCAGCGGATCAGTCGCTGGACCTGGATCGCTGGGCAGCGGTCTTGCATCGTCAGTTTGGCGCACGGGGGCTTCATGTGGAAATCGAGCCCGGTGATTATCTTGTCAAGGACGCCGGAGTGCTGTTGCTGGAAAAGACCTTTGTTGAACGAAAAAAGGACACGGTTTTTGTCGGTGTCGATGCCGGATTCAATATCGCACCGGAACCGGCTTATTACAGTCTGCCTTTTCAGCCGGTGCCACTTCGCTATGACGCGGAGGTCCCGTGTTCGGCTCTGAGCGTGGTCGGTAATATCAACGAAGCCTTGGACGTATGGTATGAACAGGCCTGGTTGCCCGACCTGGCCGAGCATCGTACTCTGGCCCTGATCAATGCAGGTGCCTATTCTTCGGCCATGGCATCCAATCACTGTATGCGTGGCGGATTGAAAGAATTTTTCTTGTTTTGAACACCCCCTGGTCGTTCTGCTCCGGGGTTCTTTTTGCAGCCGCCTCTACGATAATCGCTGCCGCTCTTGATGGGCTCCGGTGTGGCGTGTGTCCAGGCGCTCAAAGAGAGAGGGAAGACGCGAGGGAATATAAAAGATGCGAACAGGATCCGGCGAGATCAGCTGCTTTTTTTGATTTCTTTGGCTGAAATGCCGTGCTGTTTCATTTTGTCGTACAGGGCGGTTTTGCCGACTTTGAGTTGATTGGCCGCTGTGGAGACGTTCCCGCTATATTTATTCAGGGCACGGTGAATAATGGCGGCCTCGAACTCGGCCACAATTTTTTTCAGGGGCAACAGGCCTAGTTTTTCATCGATATTGTAGCTGTCGGTATGTTGTTGCTCAGTCCGGGGGTCCTGATCGAAAAGGAGATCGGCGTCGGTGATCATCTTCCCCTTGGCCATGAGCACTGCTCGCTGAATGAGGTTTTCCAGTTCGCGGACATTACCGGGCCAGTCGTGGGTCAGCAATCGGTTGATGACCGATTTCGGTACAAAATCGATGTCTTTCTTAAAGGCCTCCCTGTAGTGATTGACAAAGAAGGAAACCAGTTCAACAATGTCTTCCTTGCGTTCCCGCAGGGGGGGCATATCGATGTTGATGATATTGAGACGATAATAAAGGTCGAGCCGAAATCTTTTTTCTTTGACGGCCTGGGCAAGATTGACATTGGTGGCTGAGATAACCCGGACATTGACCCGGACCGGTTCGGTGCCGCCGACGCGAAGTATCTCGCCGTTCTGCAGAACACGCAGCAGGGAAACCTGCATTCTGGGGCTGATGTCGCCGATTTCGTCAAGGAAGATGGTTCCGCCGTCGACCACTTCGAATTTGCCTATTTTACGGGAAGTCGCACCGGTAAAGGCTCCTCTTTCGTAGCCGAACAGATCGGCCTCAAGAATGGAGTCGTTAATCGCGTTGCAGTTGATTTTGAGAAAGGGTTTGTCGTCTCGGGAGCTGGTTGCCTTGATCAGATTCGCTACCAGTTCTTTACCGGTTCCCGATTCTCCGGTGATGAGGATGGTGGCATCGGATTCGGCAACCTGATGGATCATTTCCCGTAATTCCCGCATTTTGACGCTTCTTCCCACCATCTTGTCGGCCTTGTGATAGTGCCCTAGTTGGCTCTTCAGGCTGTTGACCTGTCGAGAGAGCCGCAGTTGCATATCCTCACTGGCCTGCAAATCGTTGATCTTTTTTTGAAGAATGGTTTCGATGTTGGTGTTGAACTGCATCAGTTCCCGTTCAAAAGTCTTACGCTGGGTGATATCGCGCATGACCAGCATAATTAATTTTTCGCCGGTATAGCCGACAAAGGGAACAGAGGAGTACTCCACCGTGGTGGTATCGAAGACGGCTTCGGTCAAATGGTCGCCGCCGTTTGAGGCTTTAGGCTTGGAGAGCTTCTCGCGACAGCTCAGGCCAATCATTTTCAGGCCGGCGGTCACGCAGGCCTTGCACGGAGTTCCGAAACACGCCTTGGCGCTCCGATTCATATATTCAATGGTACAGTCATCCTTGAGCAGGAAGACCATCTCCGGCATGGCGTCGAGCAAGGTGAGCCAGTTGGTACTGAGCCGGTGGACCTCCTCTTGCATCGTTGATAACGTCAAATCGTTTGGCACTGGGTGATTATAGGACCGGTGAAAGTTGTAAAAGTAGTAATTATTGTTAAGCTATAATAACTATCGCTCGACTACAATAACATCACCGACAGTGAAACACAATTTTTTTCCGGTTAATCGTAATTGCCTTGTGTGAAATTACTTAACCTGTATGAAATAACATTAAAAATAACACTAGGTAAATATACCTATTTTCCGGAAAATTCCCTTTCTTGCAAGGCGGTTACCAGGAGGCGATGACCGGCCGGAAACGGAAAATCCGATAATTTCGAGAGGGGAACCCAGGCGCATTGGGTGGCGGCGGTTAACTTCGGCTCGGACACAGGGGACGGGAGTCTGCAGAAAAAACTGTGCAGCGTCACCCGGTAGCGGGTGTAATGATGGATCACGGTGGTAAACGGTATCAGATCAGTCACGCTCCAACCTGTTTCCTCTTCGACCTCCCGTACTGCCGCCTGCATCGGCGTTTCTTCTTCCTGCAAGCGGCCGCCGGGGAATTCCCATAAACCGCCCCAGATATCGTCGGGCAATCGCTGCTGGATGAAAAAAAGCGGACCGCGGCGGATAATACCGCAGGCCATGGTGATGTCGATCCGTTGCTGCCTGGGCGAGGGCAGGGGGCGGAGATCCACCGTATCCGCCAGATAGGCACGACAGTGCGACTGCACCGGGCAGTTGCCGCAGTCCGGTCTTTTCGGGGTGCAAACCAGGGCCCCCAGCTCCATCAACCCCTGATTGAAATTGCGGGGATCTTCCCGATGCAGCAGAGCCGCGGCCAGGCTGTTTAGCCGTTTTTGAGTTGTTTTCTGTTTGAGGGGACTGTCGATATCCGCCAGGCGAGCGAACAGCCGTTCCACATTGGCGTCCAGGAGCGGATAGGGTTGGTTGAAGGCGATAGAGAGAATGGCGGAGGCTGTGTATGGGCCGATACCGGGGAGCGCCAGCAGTTGTTCATAGTGAGCCGGAATTTCGCCGTCATTTGTTGCCAGCATCTGCCGGGCAGCCTTTTGGATGTTACGGGCGCGACTGTAATACCCCAGCCCTTCCCAGGTTTTGAGGATAACCTGTTCCGGGGCGCTGGCCACGGCGGCGATATCGGGAAAGAGGGCGATCCACCGTGTAAAGTACTCGGCAACCCGTTCCATCTGGGTCTGCTGCCCCATGATTTCAGAGATCCAGACATGGTACGGGGTGTAGGTCCGGCGCCAGGGCAGAGGCCGCTGATGGGCAGCAAACCAAGCGAGCAGTCGCTGTCGGAAGTCGGCAACCTCAGCCTCATTCTCCTTGTCAATCACTTCCGTTTTCTCCTATAGTTGAGCTTTCTGCGAACCCTTTATTGTTCACCTTATCTTACGAGACACGGCAAGGTATCATGGCTCTCCGCAGCTGTCAAAAAACGATCAGGCTTTTGTTCCTCTTTTCCTGGATGACAACACAGCCTATTATCGCAGCTTGGGCGCTTGAGCCGGAAGAAGTGGTAGTCATCGCCAACACCAGGGCCAACGACAGCCTGGATCTGGCCCAATACTATATGCGGCAGAGGCATATCCCCGACGATCATCTGGTGCGGGTGAAGACCACCTGGAACGAACATTGTTCAAGGGCGACGTATGATGAAGAGATCCGTCGACCGGTACGGGAAGCCCTTGTCAAAATCGGGAAAAATAACCGTATTCGCTGCCTGGTGACCATCTATGGGATGCCGTTGGCAATAGAGCCGCCCGCTCCCGGTGATCCTGATTCCATTGTTCAGCGCAAACAGCAGCTGCAGCGGCTTGATGCCGAGCAAAAGGAGGCTCAGGGGAAACGTCTTGCCGCGATTTTTGAGGAAAAGAAGCGATTGAAGGAGGAAATCGCCCAAAGCGAGAAAATGGATTCCCGGGCAGCGGTCGATTCCGAGCTCGCCCTGGTTCTGGCCGGTGACTATCCTTTGGAAGGCTGGCTCCCCAATCCGTATTTTCTTGGTTTCCGGGGGCAGCAGACCCGGCTTGAACGGGATACGGTGCTGATGGTCAGTCGCCTGGACGGTCCGGATCCGGCAACGGTACGCCGACTCATCGATGATGCTCTCCAGGTCGAGAAGAAAGGCTTGCACGGACGGGCCTATTTCGATGCCCGTTGGCCCAAGCCGACAGGGAAAAATCTCAGCGGCTATGCCCTCTACGATGCAGCCCTGCATGCGGCGGCAGACGGTCTGCGCAAGAGCGGCCGGATGGAGGCGGTGCAGCTCGATGCCCAGAGTACACTTTTTCAAAAGGGTGACTGTCCCAGGGCGGCACTCTACTGCGGCTGGTACCGTCTGGGGCATTATGTCGATGCTTTTTCTTGGGTTCGAGGTGCGATCGGCTACCATATCGCCAGTGCCGAATGCACCACCTTGAAACAACAAGGGTCGCAGGTCTGGTGCAAGCGGATGCTGGAAGAGGGGATCGCTGCAACCATCGGGCCGGTCTATGAACCTTATGTCCAGGCGTTCCCCTTGCCAGACCTGTTTTTCCAGACCTTGGCCGAGGGGTATCTCAGTCTTGCGGAAAGCTATCTGATCAGTTTGCCGTTTCTCTCTTGGCAGATGGTATTGATCGGCGATCCGCTGTACCTGCCTTTTGCACCGCAGCAGTAACAACAAAGCACCGGTCCTGTTGCCACTCGCTTTCCTTTCCCCGGTACCGAGGGAGAAGGGCGCTGTACTTTATCCTTTGCAAATAAAGCGATTATGGTAGAAGGAAGCCTCCCGCTCCCCCTTTTCCCTTTCCCGGCCTGAACATGACAACACGCTTCCATCAACAACTTTTCTCCCCCCGGATGCTTGTCGCCTTTGTTATGGGATTTTCTTGCGGGGTGCCCTTGCTGCTGACTTCCTCCGTGCTCCAAGCCTGGATGACCGAGCAGGGGGTCGATCTTACGGTGATCGGTCTTTTTTCCCTGGTCGGCCTACCCTACACCCTCAAGTTCCTCTGGGCTCCGGTGTTTGATCGTTTTACCCTGCCGCTTTTCGGCAGGCGACGGGGCTGGCTGCTGGTGATGCAGCTGATATTGATTCTGGCCCTGGTTCGGCTGGGGTTGGCTGATCCGGGGCAGAGCCCTTGGCTGGTCGCTTGGGCGGCTTTTTTCGTTACTTTTTTTTCCGCCTCCCAGGATATCGTGGTTGATGCCTACCGACGGGAAGATCTGAGCGATAACCAATTGGGCCTCGGCAGCTCCCTCTATGTCAACGGCTACCGGGTGGGCATGTTGCTGGCCGGTAGCGGCGGCCTGATCCTTGCCGATCACTATTCTTTTGCCCAGGTTTACCTGCTGATGGCAGCTTCGCTCCTGATCGGCATCGTGACGACTCTGTCCTGTCGGGAACCCCTGCTTGCCAAAGGCACACCGCATACCTTCCGCGAAGCCGTTATTCTGCCCTTTGTCGACTATTTTACTCGCGACCGGGCCCTGATGATTCTGCTGTTCATTCTGCTCTATAAAATCGGCGATCAGATGGCCACCACCATGACCACCCCTTTTTACCTGTCTCTGGGATTCAGCAAGACCGAGATCGGCACCGTGGCCAAGCTGTTCGGGTTCTGGGCAACGATCATCGGCGGCCTGGTGGGCGGCGTCATTCTGCTGCGAATCGGCATTATCCGTAGCCTCTGGGTCTTCGGCGCGCTTCAGGCGGTCTCCACCCTCGGTTTTTCCCTGCTCGCTTTCCTCGGTTACTCCCTTCCCGGATTGGCGGCGGTTATTGTCTTTGAAAACCTGAGCGGCGGCATGGGCACCAGCGCCTATGTGGCCTATATGGCCTCATTGACCAATAAGAAATTCACCGCCACCCAGTATGCACTGCTTTCAAGTTGTATGGGTATTCCTCGGGTGCTCGCCGCCGCTCCCAC
This sequence comes from uncultured Desulfobulbus sp., assembly GCA_963666685.2. Lineage (GTDB taxonomy): Bacteria > Desulfobacterota > Desulfobulbia > Desulfobulbales > Desulfobulbaceae > Desulfobulbus. The sequence goes on along the minus strand of CAXXHZ010000003.1, from coordinate 2,225,733 downwards.
CGGCTGGATGGCGGAATCCATGGGATGGGCGGTGTTCTTTCTTGTTTGCACGGTGGTTGCCCTTCCCGGTCTGCTGCTGTTGCCGATGGTGGCTGCACAATACCATCAGGATTTGTAATAACGTGTTGAGTTCTGTCGTCGGAGTATTTACAGTACACAGACAGTTCGCCCATCATTCACCCTGTTCAAATATTTCGGAAAAGCAGATGTCGATCAAAATATACAATACCCTGAGCCGCAGGAAGGAAACCCTGCGTCCTCTTGAAGAAGGCCACGTCAAACTTTATGTCTGCGGCATTACCTCCTACGATTACTGCCATATCGGTCATGCCCGCTCCGCCCTGGTGTTTGATATGGTGGTCCGCTATCTGCGCCACCGTGGTTTTAAAGTAACCTTTGTTCGAAATTTTACCGATATTGACGATAAAATCATCAATCGGGCCAACGAGCAGGGCATTGATGCCGCGAGCCTGGCTCTGCGTTTTATCAACGAATTTTATACCGATATGGATGCTCTCGGCACCCTGCGGCCCGATATCGAACCCAAGGCCACGGAACATATCGGGGAAATGATTGCCCTGATTGAGGAATTGGTCGCCCGCGGCATGGCCTATCCCTCGGATGGCGATGTATACTATCGGGTGGACCGGTTTGCCGACTATGGCCGACTCTCCGGTCGCAGTCTGGATGACATGCAGGCCGGGGCCCGGGTGGAAATCAGCGTGAAAAAAGAGCATCCCATGGATTTCGTCCTTTGGAAGGGCGCGAAGCCGGGCGAACCGAAATGGCAGAGTCCTTGGGGTGAGGGGCGGCCGGGCTGGCACATTGAGTGTTCGGCCATGAGTAAGAGATATCTGGGAGAAACCTTTGATATCCACGGCGGCGGCAAGGATCTGATTTTTCCCCATCATGAAAACGAGATTGCCCAGAGCTGCGGCGCCTCGGGCAAACCCTTTGCCAACCTGTGGATGCATCACGGGTTTGTCACCATTAAAGATGAAAAAATGTCGAAATCGCTGGGTAACTTTTTGACCATCCGCGATGTCCTCAAGCAGTACGCGCCTGAAGTTTTACGTCTGTTTATCTTTTCCACCCAATATCGCAATCCGCTTGATTTCACCGAGACGGCTCTGCAGGATGCCCAGTCCGGCCTGACGCGGATGTACGAGTGCCTGGCGCAACTCGGTGCTCTCCCCGATGACGGACCGGTCGGAGACTCCGCTATCGCCGAGAATGACCGCACTGAGATGGAATCGATGATTGCTCGTTTTTATGAGGCCATGGATAACGATTTCAATACCGCCCGGGCCGTTGGCCACCTCTTTGACACCGTCAAGATATTGAATAAGATTATCCGGGGCTTGCCGGAGCAACCAGTGCACGACGACCTTCGCTTTCTGCGGACAAGCAGCGAGACCTTTCGCACTCTTGCCGGTATCCTAGGCATTTTGCAGCAGGATCCGGCGGCTATGATTGCGGGTGCAAAGGAGAAAAATTTGGCCGAGCTTGATCTGGATGAGACGGAGATCAATCAACTGATCGCCAAGCGTAATCAGGCCAGAACTGCCAAGGACTGGGCCGCCTCGGATAAGGTTCGCGATTATCTGCTCGGGCATCGCATCGTATTGAAAGACAGCCCGGAAGGCACTACCTGGGAAGTGAAAAAATAACGTTTGGTTGGTCGGCCCGGAGCAGGCACAAACAGGGGAGCAAATCATGACACGAATGCCGTCGGTAGCAGGTCGTTTTTATCCGGAAGATCCTGAACATCTGCGTTCCGCCATGGATATCCTTGTCCCGGTGGTGAGCGAAGAGGAAAAAGAGCAGGCCTTGGCAGTGGTCCTGCCCCATGCCGGTTATGTCTATTCCGGCGCAACCGCAGGCCAAACCATCAGCCGGGTGCAGGTTCCGGAAACCGTACTGATCATGGGTCCCAACCACCATGGCCGGGGCGAGGTCCTTGCTCTGGGGACCGAGGACTGGCACATGCCCTTTGGTACCGTACCGGTGAACCGGCAGTTGATCGCGGACATTTTACGGCACTCGACCATGATTGCCGAGGATGAAGAGGCGCACCTTCTGGAACACTCCCTGGAGGTGCAGGTACCTTTTTTGCAGAGGGTGCAGCCGGGGCTAAAGATTGTCCCTCTGGTTGTTTCGCAGCTTTCTTTTTCCCAGTGCCGAACAGTGGCCCAGGAATTGGCCACGGTTATCAAAAATTATGAACAACCGGTGCTGATAGTAGCTTCGACCGATATGACCCATTATGAATCACGGCAACAGGCGGCGCAAAAAGACAAACTGGCGATTGAGCGGATTCTCGCCCTTGATGCTCAAGGTCTGTATGCAACGGTAATCGGCCAGCGCATCTCAATGTGCGGCGTCATCCCGACCACTATTGCTCTGTTGGCGGCTTTAGAGTTGGGAGCTTCCAAAACCGAGCTCGTCCGCTATACCGATTCGGGCGAGGCCAGCGGCGATACCAGCCAAGTGGTGGGGTATGCGGGACTCATCATTTCCTGATTATTTTACTCCAATCCAGTGCAATATGTACCAATCCCCTCTGCCTATTGATTTTTCCTTGACAACCTAGGCAAATCCATCTATTTTCACCCCACCTTTCCCATCAGCTGGGGGATGGTCTAACGGCAAGACAGCGGACTCTGACTCCGCTTATCGGGGTTCGAATCCCTGTCCCCCAGCCATAGTACATTCAAGCGCTTAGCGAAAAAATGCTAGGTGCTTTTTTTATGTTATCATTTTTTCGCTAACATCCTGCTAACATCTCCCTGCAACACCATTCAATACCACCACCCACAAAAAAAACCGATCCCCACACTGGCAACCGGGCCACCCACCGGCCGAAAACAGGAAGACGGTGGGATCAGTTCGGAAAATCTCGTTACGCTTCGACGGTCACCTCCCGGTGCTTGGCAAGCAGTTCACCTGCCTGCTTGACCATCTCTCTTGCCCGTTCCTGAGCCTCGACAATAAACAGTTCTGCTCGTTGTCGTCGCCCTCTTCGAGTGCATCTCTCGCAACGTCCCAAAAGGCTATCATCGGTTCGGCTCCACGGGTTACAAAATCATGAGGAGTGGTTGCGCTGCTCAACATGGTCTTTTCCTCCAGTAATTGGTTGTCGGTTGAATTGGGAGTTGTTTAAAAAATGGTTTACAGAGATGCTTCTTCCCAATATCCCAAAACGTTCTCTCATTATCATGGACAATGCCCAGTACCATAACATTTTTTCGGAACATTCTCCGCCAACCCCTCATGGTTCTAAAAAAAATCAAAAAATGGCTGGAACAGAATAAAGTCTATTGTTGAGGATGAGTTCTGGATGTCAGATATAAAAATGGATGCACAATAGTCGTCGATATTAGTATCAATTCATTTGCTATGACCTATAGCCGTTCATCGTCGACAATCAGGATTTTCGGATTCATAAATTCCACCACGGCTGTCTCATAAAGGATCAATAAAAGGAGGCTCGGAATTAAGTGAGCGGAATGGGATATTTATTTTGCCTTCTTTCCGAAGGCGGTAGATCAGCCAAATGCGGTTCCAAAGAATAGAGGAGGGGAGGTTTTCCGGTTGTAGAAGGGCACGGATTGTCTTGGTATCCTCTTCATTCTGGTTCCGACTGACATAATAGAACCAGCTACCGGATTGATCTTTTATCCAGGGGGCAAGCCACTGGGCATTGGGCAACAGGGATTCTTCGATGGAGAACAGAGTCCACTCAACCAATTTCAAATGAGCCAGGTTTTCCAGTTGTTCTTTTTGGGGTAAAGGGGCTCTTTCTGTATAAAAGAGATCTTCCCCCTCTTTTATTTGAGAAAAGAGTGTATCTTCTATCCGGTCTTTGAGTACTTCACTTAATCTGCTGCCTGCTCCGGGAAGGGGGAGGCACCCGGTAATCCAGCCGTTGGGAGCAAGTTTCTCTTCCAGAACCCGAGGGAGAAGTTCTTCTTGCTGCTCCAGTACTCCGTCCAGAATAATATGCTCCCATGTCAGAGGCTGAAGATCCGGATGATCCAGCCATTGAGGATCCTTAAGGGAGCAATTAACGAGGATAGGCCGTTCCGATTCCGGGAGACTTTCCATGGAAAATTCCACTAAATTACGGTAATCCTCCCGGTCGGATAAAGCGGTGAGGCCTCCTTCAGGGACCTTACGGAAGAGCTCCCAGAAGAGCTGGTTCCATCGGAGGGGGGCTAGGAGTATGCGGTCGGAACGGCCGATCTGCATCGGTTCGGTCAAGGCTTTCAACAGCTTCTTGCGTGAGGATGATGTTCCTTGTACACGGCGAATCCAACGGTCCCGTTCTTTGTCACCCGGTGAGAAAGTCAGGATTTCCGGTTCCTCTTCCAGCATCCGGTCCAACTGTTCTTCTCGTTGCCGGATGACCTGAGTCTGAATGGTCCCCTCATACCCCTGGCCGGTGGGTTGGTAGAATATTCGGCCTTTCAGGGCTCCGGGCAGGTATTGCTGGGCCACCCAATGATCCCGGAAAGCATGGGGGTATTTGTAACCTTTTCCATGACCGAAACTGTGTTTGTCCCGGCTGGAATCCCGCAGATGATTGGGAACCTCGGCCTCTTCTTTTTCTACTGCATCTAGGGCGTCGAAAAAAGCCAGGGCTGAGTTGGATTTGGGACAGGTCGCCAAATACAGGGCTGCCTGGGTGAGGTGAAAATGCCCCTCCGGTAAACCCACCCGGTCATAGGCGGATGCGGCCGCGTCCACGATTCCTAATGCGTAGGGATCAGCCATGCCAACATCTTCACTTGCTGATATCAGCATTCTTCTGAAAATATACCGGGGATCTTCGCCAGCCTTTACCATCCGGGCCATCCAGTAGAGGGCTCCGTCGGGATCTGATCCCCTAATGGATTTGATAAAAGCGCTGATAGTATCGAAGTGATAATCCCCTTCTTTGTCATAGAGAACGGCTTGTTGCTGGATACTCTCTTCGGCAGCTGAAAGGGTGATGTGTATTCGGCTGTTTTCCTGTGGGGGAAAGCTTTCGGGGGTGGTTTCCACGGCCAGTTGTAAGGCATTCAGCAGCGACCTGGCATCACCTGAGGCTACCCGTACCAGGTGATCCAGTGCATCGGCCTCAAACTCCACCTGCCATTTCCCGTAGCCCCGTTGCTGATCCTGCAAGGTTTGTATAGCGATCTGCCGAAGATTCTCTTCGGTCAGTCCCCGCAGTTGGAAAACCCGGCTTCGGCTGACCAAAGCTTTGTTCACTTCAAAATAAGGGTTTTCCGTGGTTGCCCCGATCAGAATAATGGTACCCTTTTCCACCCAAGGGAGCAGTGCATCCTGCTGGGATTTATTCCACCGGTGGACCTCATCGACAAACAAGATGGTTCGTTTGCTATACAAATCCTGAGTTTTCCGGGCTTCTTCAATGGCCTCCCGCAAATCCTTCACGCCGCTGAGAACGGCATTCATCGATACAAAACGGCTGGCGGTGTTGTTGGCAATCACCCGGGCCAGGGTGGTTTTTCCCGTACCAGGAGGACCGTAAAAAATTAATGAGGAAAGCTGATCCGCCCGAATGGCACGGCGCAAAAGCCGGCCTTCTCCGAGAATATGGTCTTGCCCTACGTACTCTTCCAGCGTGCGGGGACGCATTCTGGATGCCAGAGGTTCTGAGGATAATGAAGGCGATTGGGAAAAGAGATCCATTGAGATCAGTCGGGTCCGGTTGAAAAATTGCAGTTAAAAAATTACCGCTAAAGTTATTTTTGCCAAAGGAGCGAAAGCTTTTTCGTAAAAGATTATTTCTTCAATGAGATAGCGTGAAACGAGTCCAGTTTTACTCTCGTTGGCTCTGATATCGGCGATAAAATATTGGATAGCCACCGACCGTTTCAACCTGACCGCTGAGCAAGTAGCGCTAGAGCCCATCTATGCGGGAAATCGCGATCGTCCAAAGATGGGGTGCCTGTGATCGTTTACTGAAGATCTCTTCTAGGCCAGCCGTTCCCGGGCGGCCCCAAAAATACGCCTCGTGTCAAATATCAGTTATACTCAAATCCTGAATCTACTCTTATTTGATTATAATATCGTACACATCCAAGAGCGACAGCACGTCAGGTAAAGAAAATTTAGTTTTACGTAGCTTATTTCCTCCTGGATGTATTGAGTAATTAGTCGCACCAGTAAAATCAGTATATTTTAAATTGGTATTTATGAATATTGTGGATTATTTTACTGATATTTGTGAAGATTGTCATTGGAAAATCAATGGGTTCGGGATAATCGCTTTTTGTATATCATCCCAGGCGGAAGGATAACCAGTTTTCGAGATAACCCATAATTCCAATCCCCGCAGCAATATTGACACGTTTTGAGGAGTGCCTTGGTGCCAAGAACATTTCCGGGAATTTATAGGCCATAAAAGCTGAATTTCAGGTTTTGCATTGCAGGGTGCTGCACTAGAGTGGATCCCATTTTTTAGACAGTAATTTAAGCTGATGCGTCATTATGAGAAACGAGCGGTTATGAGCGAAGCGAAGAAAAGGAAGATTCACACACCAGAGTTCAAGGCAAAGGTCGGGCTGGAGGCCTTACAAGGGATAAGAACGATCAACGAGATCGGCCAGAAACACGGTGTTCTTTTTGACCATGGTCGCACTGCGCGCATTGGTTTGCCTGAGGCGGTTTTCTGTGAAGGAAAACCAAATGAGGCGATACTGGAGTTGCTTTCCCGGTTTGGCCAGGGTTCTGGGCACCCTATTCTTTTTACGAGACTTACCCCGGATGTTTTCGCTCAGGCGCCCGAAGCTATCAGAAATGGATACGACTACCATTCTTTGTCCCGCACAGCTTACGGGGATACCTTGGAGCGGAAGGCCAGGGGGAAGATCGCCGTAATTTCCGCAGGGACGGCTGACGGTTTCGTGGCTTGGGAAGCCGCCCGCACTTTAGCGTATTTGGGAATAGCTTACGAAATCTTCGAAGATTGCGGTGTTACCGGGCTATGGCGACTCACGGAGCGCCTGGATGAAATTAATAGTTCAGACGCAATGATTGTTGTGGCCGGGCTGGATGCCGCGTTGTTAAGCGTGATGGGAGGTCTTACATCAAAACCGATTTTTGGTGTTCCGACCTCCGTCGGCTATGGTGTCGCCCAAAATGGCACGGCGGCACTTGCTAGCATGCTTTCCAGCTGTGCCCCCGGAGTCGGAATTATGAATATAGACAATGGTTACGGTGCTGCCTGCGCCGCAGCGAGAGTGATTAATGCACTCTGAGTAAACATGAAAATAGTTTTGCCGTCGATGATGCCGCCCTTTACCACAAAAAAACAGCCACAGGGAAAAGAGCAGCTTCACAATACAATTGACAGTCTGCAAGAGCCTGTTTTGACCATCCGGGCTCATTCAGGTTTGTTTGGAGATATGTTTTTTGCCGATATGATGCACCTGACGAACATCGATGAATAGGAGACAAATCGATTGCTTTCATCTGGGAGCGCGGGCGGGACGCCCGCGCTCCCCGTCCCCCACCCTTGCTGGGGAGATTTTCAACGTCGGGAGGAAAGCACTGCGGCAATGATTGAAGGGCCGTAGGGCGCGTTGCACGCACCATTAGTGGTGCACGAAGCAACCTACTCAGCCACCTTCTCCGTAGGAATGGTTGGGGGGGAATGCAGGTTAGCTCAAAGAGAAGTTTTTCCTTAGGGAGTCGGCAGTTCTTGATCTACCGTTTGATCAAGACGGGAACCATAGAATAGGTACGCATGGATTTTAAAAACGGTACCTCAATAAAGTCTGCGTCCCTTAGTTGCCAGAATGGCCTGACAACTTCTCGGAAAACCTGGGATCAAGAAGCAGAAGCCTGGATGAAAAGTTTCGCTCAGGGGTTATCAGATTATTGCTTTGCGTTTTGGCCCCAGGTGACCGAAGCGGTCAAATCAAGCAGGTGTGACAGGATTTTTTTTGTAAGTCCATCATCACTTTGGGGTCAGATTAAGAGCATACCTGCATTCTCCATCTGTCCCTATGAGGCGTAAGGTATACCTATCGTCCTTGGAGACAACGAAGGGAATGAAAAGAGTCTCCAAGCCATGTATTCGTTTATAAGGGTCACTGTATACGAGCTTTCCTGCAGAATCCCAAATTTCTACATTGTACGTTCCTTGATCGCCTGTCCCGAAGAAATTAAAGCGGACCGGGGTGAATGCATCGAGGTCGAATCGATATTCCGCCACGGCGTCTTTGGCAAGTATCCCGCTCACTGTATTGGCTCCCACTTTTAGCATATTGGCAGCGCCACGGAGTTGAGAATCAAAGGCGATGGACTGTATGGTAAGAGTGTATTGTCCGGCTCCTTCTAGTCCTAAGATACGCAATACATAGGTGTCTGTTTTTTTGGGTGTAAAAGGCGTTTGAATCACCGCGTTGTCAGGACGTGGCACATATTGATTACGGAATACAATTTCTCCTTTTGAATCAGACAGTTCCGTTGTAAATTTATAATTATCTTTGTTTAGTGATTGGATGATGCGCACAGGACTGTTGTTGTAGAGCTTCACCTTATATTCAGCAACCGCATTCTTAACGATTGTTCCCGAATGCGGGTCTCCGTCAACCTGGATGATATTCTTATCGTTACGCAGCGTTACATCTGAAGCAATGGGAGAGAATTCGATTTTATAAGAACCTTCGCCTCCAGTGCCGATGACCCTGAGTAAAAACGAATCGGTTTTTAACGGTGTGCAGGGAAAAGAAATATCCTTGTCGAATGTGGAAGTCTTAAGAGAGTAGCTACAGGATATTCTGTTTGAAGTGTCAATAAGTTCAAGGGCATATTTAACCTTGTCGCCTGTCGGTGAAAGGGTAATTCGAATCGGGCTGTTTTCTGTTAAATTGACGGCATGTTCCTTGGTGACATTAGTTAAAATATTTCCTTTGAATTCAGGTAGTTTTTGGGGAAGCGCATCATTGAGAGCTGAATTGTCGGGAGGATTGTATTCAAGGGCATTTTTTTGTTTTTCGTTTTTTTTCTCTCCCTCATCGAAAAACAAGGATACCGCATTGGCCAATGCATCCTGCCGGATAACATTACCCACCCCATTTGTTACAGAGAGAAGCATCCCGGAAACTTGTCCTGCAAGATACAGGGGACTGCCGCTTTCTCCTTTGTTAATCGCATCTTCCTGATTAATTGTTCGAATATTGATATTTCTGTATTTATCATATCCTATTACCTCAACAGGAATTTTGCGTATGCTGCCATCGGCAAGCATGGTGTGAAGTTCGCCTTGTTTTTCAGTCGCCAAAAGTGCATTCAATTGGGCTCGAGTTGGCCAGTTCGTTTGGCGGCAAGCAACGTTATTCTCTGTTTTTATGCGAACAACGCTGATGTCACCAGGAAATTGTTCAATTAATTCAGCTTGATATCTTGATCTGTCAGCTGTTGTCACTTCAAGAGTAAATGCGTTTTCCACAACATGGGCCGGGGTTATGATCAGGCATTCACTATTTCTTTGACGGAAAACACCTTGTCCTGTTTCATTTTCGTCAGCCTTTATATAGACATCAGAGGCGTATGCTTGAGAAAATTGAATACATATAAGCAGATAAACAATGGAAAAAATACGATATTTAGAATTCATTTTAATTGTGTTTGTGGTTAGTTATATGAATTTGCACATGGGAATAATGCTATTTTAATTTCATTTGGGAATGAAAATATAATATGCGTATTGAAAAAACCAAAATTCCCGGGACTCCCAGCATGATTGCCCAAGTAATGACAAGTTCCTCATCTTTTCCAAGTTTCGACCATAAATTGTTGCGAATTTTTAAATTTGTTTCTCGAAATTTCTTGATCGTTGCTGAATCTGCTTCAACTATGGCGACAATCTGCAAGCCGCGAAAATTGTCGAATGTGACCATTCCGCTCGTTTTGGGATCAATGGGCATAAATTGTAAACCATCTCCCAATTGCAATTTATACGGATCGACTCTGTAGTGATTTCCAGAAAGCAATTGTTTTGCCACCATATGAATTTCACCATTGAGTAACAACCCATTTTGTTGATACGCGTCATAGGTTGGAACCCGTCCAATGATTATCGGTCCGTCAATATTGTATTTCCACGATATGCCTTGGTTGATTAAACTCATTGGATCGTTCAAGACAAGATCTATCGTTTCCGGAAGCGTACGAATTTTCTGGTCGGTATCGTCGTAAACGCTATTTTTTCCAGCGCTCTTTATTTGAATGTGCAAGGGACCTTTCCCGATTCTTGAAAAAATAATCTGGGATTTGCCTTGAATTTGGAGTGAACCTGATCCTGGCAAAGAAAATGATTTTGATTTCGATGAGGCAGGAACAAGGGGGTCGAAAATTTCAGCACTCACTTCCTCCCAGTAAAATGTTGCGTTGCGAAAGGGGATTCTTGGCGGATCAATGCTTTCAGGCTGATATTCTATTCGTTCTGATCTTGCGGTGATGATAAAAGAACCGGAACTCAATGAATTAATGACGATTTTCGAGACCAGGAATGCAAGGAATACGATATAAATACACAAAAACAAGGCGATGCATTGGAGTGTGCGAGGATATTGATGGGATATGTTGTGGAACACCTTTTTTTCGGGTTCCGATACAACGGCTGCAAGTATAACATCCTGTATTATTTCTGTGATGTTATGGAGCACTCTTTTTGTTCGCACCGAATTATCTCACCGGAAATTCCACGTTAGGTAATCTGTTGCCGAAATTATTTCTTAAGATAAAGATACTTTTTGGCTCCGTTAAGATAGCCGTTTTCAGCATACATTTCGTATCATAAGCAATAGTGCTGTCTGCATTGATTTTTGCGCAATGAATTCTTTCCGTTGATCCGGGAATGCCGATTTCCGTATCCGTATTGCCGGAATTGACATAGAGCACATAATCATTAGTAACGCTGTCGCCCCAACTTACGGGGACATATTGTATTTCTTTGGAGAGACAATCCTTTTTCGTAATTGCGGCGAGAACAACCAAGGCGTCCGGTGCATACTTTGAAATTTGATCTTGATATTTCGAGGGTATGTTGACCACGATCGATCCGGTCTGCTGTTCGCCAAGAGGATATTGCCAAGAGGCGGCATAACGACCGTCACGACTGATCATATTAACACACAACATTGCGTCCTGGTCTTTGATGTCATGTTGAAAATGGATATACAGTTCATTTAAGTCGATATGTTCTAAATTGCTTTGATGCATGAAGCCGGCGCGAATACCCCCTGAGACCGTAACTTTTTCCAAATAGGATTCTTTGAATTGAGTATCATTCAATACAATTTTCCGTTGATCCTGAGCCATTGCGGGATAGGCAAAACAAAAGATCACCATGGCTCCGAATACCAAGGAGAGAAAAATACTTATCTGCCCCTCTTGAGCGTAGTCAGTGGATTGACGATGTATTTTTATTATTCTTTCTATAGAGTTCAACTGCAATTTTAAACAATCGAGAAAATAGTGCGTGGATAATAAATTGTATTTCATTGTTTAATCGTCCTTTTGTTAGCGTAAGCCAAGATTGAAACCTTCGCCTTCAGGCGAATAGATTTATAATTTCAAACTCCTCTCATTTGGTGTGATTTTGATCCCTTTATACATCAAAAATCCATACCCAATGACGAGAAACCGCAAATCATCTCCGGGAAAATGAGCTAGGCACCGATATCCAAGGGAATTGAATCCTTGGCCCAGCGTTATGTGGCCCGGTTGATTTCCGGTAAGCGTTTAAAAATACCTTCTTTTTCTTCTCCCGTCTATCGGCCATAATGCTCAAAAACTTGTAGAGTAGAGATGTGGCGCGGTAGCGTCAAGATAAACTCACACCCCGTTTCCACATTCCCCACATCGAACCGGACAGGCGGGTCTCCCGTATCCGGCTCTCGGACAAAATCTCACACTTTCTTCCACGAAAAGCTACGGGTTCTTTGCGGCAGAGTAACCCGTCCCAAATGTTCATGGAGAAAGTGATTCGGGTATCGTGACCAACCCTTGCCTCGAACCTTGTGTTTCTTGCATAGCCAGCGGCGAAGCCGATTCGTCACAATTCATTGTCCGGCAGAAAAGCAAAAGCTGCACGAAGGTTTGCCACCGACTGCAACTGTCACTCCTTTTCAATATATTTTTTCACCGTCCTGCGGTCCAGCTGGGTCGTTTTGGCCACCGCTTCGTAGGTGCCCATGCGGTCATAAAGAATTCGACAATAATCGGATAACATCTCCTGGGCTGTCATTGAGCCATCTTCTACCCCTTGTGTAATTCTGGAGAGGGCATTGCCGGAAGGCTCCAGTCGAGGCCAGTCATAGGTGTTTTTCAAAAGCACCCGCCTGACGCATTGCTCCAGCTCTCGAACATTTCCCGGCCAGGTGTAGTCCTTTGGCTGGTTACTGTGGAGAAAATCCTTCACCATTTGCACGATCCCTGATGACGATTGGCCAAGGATACGCTTGGTGATAAAGCCGAGGATCTCATTGATCTCACCCGAATCCTCAGCCAAGCGTTTACGAAGAGGCGGGACCTCGATAATATCGGAGCAGAGCCGGTAATAAAAATCATCCCTGAATTCTTTCTGCTCCCGAAGTTTTCTTACGTCTTTATTGGTTGCCGCAATAACTCGCCCTTGGAACCTTTCGAGTTTATGGCTGCCGACCGGAGTAAAGAACCGTTCCTGCAGCACCTGAAGGAGTTTGATCTGAACGGGAATAGCGACATCCCCGATTTCATCGAGAAAGATGGCCCCGCAAGGACTGCAGCGAGAAAAGGTGCCGCTATGGGCTTCAACTGCACCTGTGAAGGCCCCCTTGGTATGGCCGAAAAGCTCGGATTCAATCAGTTGTTCCGGGTATTGGGAAAGGTTGACGGATATGAACGCCTGGGTGAAGCTCTCGCTGAAGCAGCCGGTCTTTTCGTCAAAGGGGATAAAGCCCGACCTTCCAATAGCAGCAGCGGCCAGGCCTTTCCCGGTACCTGTCTCTCCAAGGAGCATGGTTGAGAAGTCCTCCATCCGGTTCCACAAATACTGGTCGTAGATTGCGACATCCTTGGTGAAGATATTATCCCACAGGCTACTCCGGAGATTTCGGATACACCTGCTTCTGCCCGCAATCCCACCAATAAAATAGAAGGCCCTTCGCATTTGAAAAAACAGCGCGAAGTAACGCAATGCCTCCTGCTTTGAAAACCCGAAATCGTAAAATGCCCGCAAGATATCTCCTGCAAAAGCAACTCGGCAAGGTGTTGCCCCGGCCCGAACCTGCTCCTCAATCAATTGATCGCAGGCATCACAGGAGGCATGGAAGAGAGAGAATAATATGCCATACCGAAGAAGCAACCTGTCCTGCCCTGAAAGGCCTGACGCACCGGTTGGTTTACGTTGAATAACAGTTTTAATCTTTTCCGATACCTTCGCCTCAAGAGAGGCGAGAATCTCGCTGCTCGGCGTTTCGGCATCCAGTTGTGTCAGCTCAAGATCGACGTTCTTTCGCTCTTCCCCAAACGGATTGGAGAATGCGGCTCGCTTGATTTTCGTAAAAAACTCCCGTTCCTCTGCGTTCATTGCTCCTCCTTGGTTGTTCAATTTATGTATGCATATTGTGCATATAATGTCAAATGCATATTGTCATTGAGGCCTGTCCCTCTCCTGTAGCGAGCGAAAATCTGTTTGATTTCAAGTTGATAAAAGAAGTTGAGTTCAATGGCATGGTTTGTGATAACTAACCTGGAAACACGCGCAGCCTGAAGGAGCTCGTCACTACCCTTCGCACATTCTGCGTCTGAAAACACACAAATTGTCACTCAATTTTTAATGAAGCTGCGGTTGCACGGAAACAGCTATCGATAACAGGAGATAATTATGTCATTGGATCACATTGAAAGTTTGCTTGAACCTGGAGATGTGCTTTTCACCAGTATTCCCAATTTTTTATATCGTCGCGTGGCAAAAGCCACAGGATCAATAACCTCGCATGTTGGCATTGCCTTTTATGATCCCAAAGCAGGTTGGCTGGTTGCCGAAAGTGCCGTACCGACTGTCAGGTGCACGCCGCTCTCGACATTTATTTCGCGCTCGGATAAAGGCTGGCTGGTTATTCGTAGAATGTGTGGGGGGCTCTCAACCACACAAATTAGGTCGCTTCGCAACGAGTGCGATGTCCGCATGGGAAAGTTGTATCATTTTGGCTTTCACTATGGATCTTCTCGGCAGTTCTGTTCGAAGTTTGTCTACGAAACGTATTCGGCGGCTCTCGGGGTTGAGGTTGGAACTCTTGAATCATTTCGGACATTACTCAACAGCCTGCCCAATACGCCGCTCTGGTTTTGGCGTCTTTGGTTCTTCGGCAGGATTCCGTGGGCACGGCTTACCGTAACGCCAGCAAGTCAGCTTAGATCGAACAAGCTGAAAACAGTTTGGGAAACGCCTCGCATCTCTAGCTCTACCCAAGGTTTTCACTCTTCAAAAAATCAATAAAAGTTGCGTAAGTTATGTTTCAATTGTTGTAACTATTCAGCTTTTTCAATCAGGAGACAGGCTATGGAAAGCAATAGAGAAATAAAATCAGCCAGGACCAAATTCATCGCGATGGCGATAAGCTATTGCCTGGGTGTTTTTAACGATAATTATTTCAAACAGGCGGCCATGTTGATGGCTGTCTCTGCCGGTCTCAATCACCTGCAGGGTACGGCTACCATCCTTTTCGCGTTACCGTTCATCCTCTTTTCTTCCTGGGCCGGGTGGATGGCAGATCGATTCCCGAAACGGAGCGTTGTGATTTGGTCTAAGGCCATGGAGCTTGTGGCCATGCTTATTGGTGCGGTTGGCGCGGTCACCGGCAACTGGTTCTGTATTTTGACAATGATATTCCTGATTGGAACACAGGCCACATTTTTCAGTCCGGCCCTGAACGGCTCGATTCCTGAACTCTATCCCATCGCCTATATCCCAAAGGCCAATGCGATTCTGAAACTTGTCACGACGTTTTCTATCCTGCTGGGAATCGCCACAGCAGGGATTTCTCTTGACCAGAGTCCTCTTCGATTTGGGAACCTCGATTCTGGAGCCCTCCTGGTGGCTGTGGTTGTTGTATTGGTGGCGGTCATTGGTCTTGTCGCCAGTTTCGGTGTCTATAGCCGGCCGGCCGCCGCGAAAGACAAACCGTTTCCGCTGTTCGGCCCGCTGAGTTCTCTAAGAGACATGGTCTCGATTTGCTCTGATCGACAGATGCTGATAGCCCTTTTTTCGGATAACTTCTTCTATTTCCTGGCCACAATCGTCGTGCTGACGATCAACACCTTCGGACTTAAGCAACTCGGATTTTCCCAGACCGTTACCAGTCTTCTGTCGGTGTCGTTGATGCTCGGGGTCTGTATCGGGTCATTTTTGGCCGCCCGACTGGTCACAATGGAGAAATGGTCCAGATTGCTGTGCCAATCGGCAATGGGAATGGCTGCAGGTTTATTCATGGCTGGGGCAACCGTGCTTTTACCCGCCTCCGTCCAGCTTATCTGGATTGCCGCTGCGCTGACCACCACCGGGATCTCCGGTGGTCTCTTCCTGATTCCGGTGGCAAGCTATCTGCAAGTGCGACCAGCGGATTCCGAAAAAGGGAAGGTCCTGGCCACCGTCAATTTCAGTGGCTTTATCGGCATCATGCTGGCCGGGACGGTCTTCACTGGTCTTGACCTGATTTTTTCACCAGCCATGGCAATGCTCTGCCTGGGATGTTTTGCTCTACTCGCCGCCTGGGGTATCCATCTGGTCAAGAATCCGCAGTTCAATCCGATCCCTTCAATTCTGCAGTCCTTTATTCGGTTTGTTGTCCGCCTGCGGTATCGAGTTGAGGTCACAGGACTTGCATCAATTGGCAAAGAAAAGGGGAGGGGCATCCTTTTTTTGCCGAACCACCAGGCACTGATCGACCCAGTGATCGTCATGTCCATCCTCTATCCTGGTTTTCAACCTCGGCCGCTAACCGATGCCGACCAGGCCAATATGGCGGGAAATCGTTGGCTAATGCAGCAAATCCGGCCTATCACGCTGCCCGATTTGAACAAGAATGGGCGAGACGGAAAGGATAGGGTCAAAGAAGCTCTGCGGGAGGTGGCAAAGGGTTTACTGGCTGGCGATAATATCCTGCTCTACCCCTCTGGCCGTCTTTGTCGGAGCGCCAAGGAAGATCTGGCCGGTAACTCAGCAGTCGAATATGTCTTGGAGAACGTGCCCGGTGTCCGGACTGTCCTGATTCGAACCACTGGCCTGTGGGGCAGTAGCCTTAGCTGGGGACAAGGCCCAGAACCGTCTCTTCGTAAAAGTTTCGGTCAGTACATACGCTTTTTTTGTGCCAATGCGCTCTTCTTCGGGCCGCGTCGAAAGGTGAGGGTGGAGTTGATCGAAGATACCGTCCTGCCGAATATGAAGGGGCGTCAGCAGATAAACATCGCCCTCGAAGAGTTCTATAACGCAGGTGTGCAGGTCAACACCCATGTCCCGTATTACTGGTGGCAGGGTCGGACGCCGGTGATTCTGCCCGAGCCCGAAAAGAAGAAGGTGAACGGTGACATCGCAAGTGTTCCCGAGACGACCCGTCAAATGGTGATCGAAAAGATTGCGCAATTGGTTGGGCAGCAGGTGAACGGCCAAGACAGGCTGGCCAACGATCTAGCCATGGACAGCCTGACCATGATGGAGCTGGCGGCCTGGGTGGAGAGTGAGTTCGGCTTTCCGGTTGATGATTTTTCAGCCCTTGAGACCGTGAACGATTGTATATTGGCCGCTGCCGGCGAGGTTCTCTATTCCTCACCCGCAACGCAAAAACCGGTACCGGAAAAATGGTTCATGGACTCCGGGAAACGTTTGAAGCTGGAGCATCATGCGACCATTACCGATCTTTTCCTGGCGCAGGCAAAACGATCTCCAGACAAGATCATCTTGGCCGATCAACTCGGCGGTGAGAAGACGTATCGTCAGATTCTGACTGCTATCTTCGTCTTGAAACCGATCCTGGAAAAGGTGCCGGGCGAGTATGTCGGTATCATGCTGCCCGCCTCGGTCAGTGCCTCTATCCTCTATCTCGCCACCCTTTTCAGCAGCAAAATACCGGTGATGATCAATTGGACGACAGGTGTCGGCAATGTCCAGCATGGCCTGGAGCTGACCGGCGTGAACACTATCGTAACCGCCCGGGCCTTATACCGGAAGCTGAGCGGGCAAGGCATTGATCTGGCTGCGGTAACCACGGATTGGCTATTTCTTGATGAAATCGTACCTGCGATCCCGTTGCATAAAAAGATACGTGCCGCCTTTCAGGCTCGCTTCGCCGCTGGTTTCCTGGCAAAGACCCACGTTGCGAAGACCGCCACCATCCTCTTTACCAGCGGTTCAGAGACGCGTCCCAAGGCGGTGCCGCTGACCCATGAAAATATCATCTCAAATTTGCGTGATTTTTCCTCCGTCGTCTCGTTTGCCGATGACCACAGACTCCTGGGTATGTTGCCACCGTTCCATTCCCTCGGCCTGGTGGGTACGATCATTCTTCCCCTTTGTCTCGGCCTGAAGACGGTCTATCATGCCAATCCGACCGAGTCCACAATCCTGGCCGGACTGATCGAGCGCTATAAGGTGTCAATCGTTATCGGCACCCCGACTTTCTTGCTTGGGATTATTAAGGCGACTTCAAAAGAGCAGCTGAAAAGCCTGAGGTTGGTTTTCACCGGCGCGGAAAAATGTCCCGAGCATACCTATCAGGCTTTGAAAAAGATAAACCCCGCAGCCACGCTGTGTGAGGGATACGGGATTACCGAATGCTCGCCACTCGTCAGTATCAATCGTGTTGAAGACTCGCGTCCCGGGACCATCGGCCGGGTCATGCCGTCCATGGAATATGCGATCATCGATCCGGAAACAGACAGCCGGGTGGACAGAGGCCTACAGGGGATATTGCTTGTGCGTGGCCCGAACATCTTCGCCGGGTATCATCGGGACGACAATGGTGCCGGCTTTCATCAATTCGACGGAAAACAATGGTACAACACCGGTGACTTCGTCAAGGAAGATAACGACAGCATGTTGACCTTTTGCGGTCGCAAAAAGCGTTTCATCAAACTGGGCGGCGAGATGATCTCGTTACCTGCTATTGAGAATGTGCTGCTGGACAATTTTGCAGCCGATAACGGTAACGGTCCGAGTCTGGCTGTGGAGGCAACGCCAACGGATGAACGGCCGGAGATAGTGCTGTTTACGACCTTGGCCATCACCAGGGAAGAGGCCAACGGCAGGATCAAAGAAGCTGGCCTGTCTCCGTTGCATAATATCAGAATCATGCGGGAGATTGACGCTGTCCCGGTCCTCGGCACGGGCAAGACAGATTACAAATTACTGCAAAAGATGCTCGTCGTATGATTATTTACATATTCCGAAGAAACCTGTGAATTTATGATCTCTGAGGGAATGAGATGTTAAGCCTTTTTTAAGCATAGTCTGCAAAGGTATTTTTGACATCTACCTCAACTTGAAGGTGTGCATGCGTATGGGGCGGCCGGGAAATTTGAAGCGGAATTTTTCCTGGCATGATCGGCATTATGCTATTCGCATTTTCCAGGTTGCCTGCTGCCATAAGCAGATTTACAATTTGCCCTTCAGCTTTTTCGGCACTAGCATCATAACCTTACTTCTAATTCCCGATTGACACCCATGTTTGCCGCCACGCAACGATATACCGGATGGCTCATCCTAGCCACCTTGCTGCTTTTTCTCGTCAGCAGGCTCAACACATCTCTCTTTATCGTGGTTGCCATATTGGCCTGGTTGGTAGTCATCGTGGAATGGAATAGACTCCCCGCAACTTCACGTAAGCAGGCATATTTTCTTCTTGTCGTCGGTATTGCCACGCTGTTATTCGCGGCCTCGCATGGAGTTTTCTTGGGTTGGGAAAAAATCATAACCCAAAATATGCAGTTACTGCCGATGTTTATAGCCGTATCCTTTCTGGCGTTGACCAATCCCGTCGTCCAAGATGACAACCTGCCAAAGGGAAAACGGGCTATGGTGACCACCTCGGTCGGCACCAACCTGCTTGGCGCGGTAATCAACCTCTCTATTCTTTTTGTCTTTGGGGATCGCCTGGAGCGTAATAAGACTCTAACCAAAGGGCAGACGATTCTTCTCGCCCGTTCGTTCTGTGCGGCAGCCTGGTGGTCGCCATTTTTTATCGCCGCCGGTGTTGCCCTCACCTACGCCCCAGATATGCAGTATCACCGCATACTCCTGCCAGGCCTCATCATGTGCGGAGTTGCGATTTGTTATTCGATTGTCGAAGTTGGTTTTATCCGTAGAATCGAATTCACCGGGTATCCGGTGCGGAAAGAGAGCCTGGCTGTACCGCTTCTGCTCGCGGTGGCGGTAATCATCGGCCATTATTTTTATCCCGAGCTGAGCATGATCCTGCTGATCTGTCTGGTTTCGCCTCCAGCTGCGATTCTGCTGATGCGTAAAAGGCCGCGGTTGGTGCATCTCCACGATTTTATCGCCAATCGAATCATCACTACGGTCAGCCAGTTTGTCCTTTTTCTCGCAGCCGGAGTTTTCTCTATCGGGATCACCTCCGTTATTCAGGTTTATCCGGAACTGTTCAGATTTACCGGAGAAACATTCAGCCACGGACTGTTTGCGATGGTTTCAGGACTGCTCATAGGCCTAGGACTGATCGGCGTGCACCCACTTGTAGGTATTTCCATAGTCAGTCCCCTGTTGTTGCCCCTACACCCCGATAATTCCCGGCTTGCGTTTTTGTTTCTCACGAGCTGGGCTGTTTCAACCGGCAGCAGCCCGCTGTCCGGAGTTGGCCTGGTCTTGACCAGTCGGTATCATGTATCGCCGCGGTCGATACTGGCGAGCAACTTTCATTATGTCGTCGCTATGTGGTTTCTTGCCAACTTGGTTAACATACTTTACTTCGGCTGAACAAATGATTTATCGCTTTGCGCACCCGGATATTACTAAAGGCTTTCTCATGCAATTAACCCTTAACCTAGCCACATTCCTTTTTCCTTATCCGGCTGTTTTTGAAACGGCCAGCCAAATTTACAACGGCACCTGAATCTTCTCCGGTGCCGTTGTAAATTCAGCTTTAGGTTTTGTATAAGGTGCCACCCAAACTCCTTGCATGAGGTCATCTGCGAGCAGTGTGTTCTCCCGTCACCTTTAAACTGTACTTTTTGCGGCTCTCCATCCCCACGGAGGAATAACCACCGAACTGGTCCATAATCAATTTTCAGTTCAACAAAAAAGCCCCTCGTCCCGAATCTTCCAGGGGCCGAGGGGCAAAATGTTTCAGAACCAGGAAAGCCGGCTCTACAATATATTCTCTTTTCTTAGAGCTGAACTTCCTTGCCGTTCAACAGCAATTTACCGTCTTTGATCTCAGCCATGTGTTCAGCCCGCTGTCCCTTTTCAACAAACAGCCCGGTCTGCATGCCGGGAAACATAGGCTCAAGCACGGAGGTCTTCCCGCCCAGAAGCTCTGCGGGTAGGCTGCAATGTGATTTCAGGAAAAAGATATCAAAGGCCAGGGTTGGTTGAGTGGCAAGGGGCATGAATTGGGCAATGGTCATGTCCTTTTTGAGTCCCACACTCAAGTCTCCGGTGACCTTGCCCTGGGGCAGGGTGAAATGAAGATCGGAAATTTGCAGTTCCAGTCCCTTGGCCAGTAATTTTTCTGCCGGCCCCAGGAGCTGCATGCCAATCTGTTTCATTTGCTGCTCCAACGCCTTTTCCACCTGCTTGGGATCCTGTGCATTGACGCCGGCACTGGTTATGGCCTGATTAACTGCGCTCATATACAGCCGCAGCAATTCCTCATAGGCTGAGGCATTGATGCCGTTCACAGCTAGGCACACAAATGCATCGTCAATCTTTTCTTTACCCGCACCAATGGAGTCTGCGGAGTATTCCATTTTACCCGAATACCTGTTCTTCTCCTTGTCGAAATCCGAGATATAGTTAGCCTTCAGGTTCGTAAAAGAAAACGGCTTTTTGGCATCTTTTACCCATCCGCTCTTGGCGCCCATGGTGGCATAGCCCTTCCAGATGTAAATCGACTCCAGCTTCAGGTCGGCTTTTAAGCTCACGCCATCTATGCCGGCCACGCCATCCACCGCCAATCCATCCCAGGAGCCGTCATAGACAAATTTCTTGAGTTCTTTATCAACTTTGACCACCACATGAGCCGGCTTTACCTGCAGGGTTTGCTCATCGATTTTGATGGAAAAAGCATCCACGTTGGTTGTGACTTCACTGTTTCCCAGCAGGGAATAATAGGTGCTAATGTGCAGCGGATCTTTACCGGCAAGTTTCGTCTTGATGAACTCCTCATACTTCGGATTTTTCATCAGCGATGTTGTAGACACCGCACCGGTCAATCCATGCTTGATATGATCGTGGAACAACACTTCCTGAACCCCATAAAGGGAAGAGAGCGGCCCCAGATTATATTTCCATTCTACCTCCGAAGAAGCATAGCCCCGGGAGTAACGGGTGATTTCCAACGTTGCTCCTAGAGTGGCATCCTTGTACATGTCGTTGCATTTAGTCAGGATAGCCCGGAATTGCCGCTCCGTGACCAATCCGCTGACAAATGGGGCACTGCTCCCAGCGGCAATAAGAATAACAACGACGGCAATTAAAAATTTTTTCATACGACTCCTTCGGACAGATGTCCATATTGTGTTGATCAAGTAAAGATAAGGTACCCCGCCACGCAAATCCCGCGCGTCACACAATGAAAAAAACTCCACAGTTGCGGCAAGAGGGGGTACACCGATAAGAATGCAACAGATTTTACCGCTCACGGATGCAAGATCAAAAACCTGTAGACCATTCTTCCCAGGAAAATACCCGTCGTAGGTCGGCCCCCAAGGCAGACAAAGAACAAGATCTCCTGCGATACGAGATAGACAGCTTTCGTCTGTAGCAAGATTCCCCCCTTTTTTGCAAGCAGATACTGCGAGTTTTGCTGATAAAAAAATTGGTGCAACTTCAACCGGCACCTCTTCCAAAGGGGTATCCTTTCTTCTGCAATGAGGCTTATTTTTTGCGAATGCATAGTCCTGCAATGGTTTTTCCCGACTCTCTGATATGTTCACCGCAAAATTTCGTACGATCGGGTAAGAATGCGAGAAGATCAGTCTACCCTTCTGCTTCGGTCAGACGGTACTCTTTGAATCAGGAGGGGAAGGTGCGGTCACGTAGAGCACGTATAGAGTCAGGTATATTCTTAATTCACGACCTGACCCAATGGTACGGGTGAGGTGGTAAGGACGGGGGAAAAACTCGCCTTTACCCGATTAGCCCGAGCATGACGAGAAAAACGGTGTTAATGATTTCGTCTTTATTTAATTTTCTTTAAAGAGTGGTTAGGCGTGTACATTGAAAATAGAATCAGTTTGCACTTAGCAAAATCCACCGGGAAACCCACAGCGGATAAAAGATATGGACTGTAAATACAGAGAATGTTCAATGCATGTAGGTCGTATCGAATATCGGTGCAACGGAGGTAAAAATGATAAGAAGATGTGCGAAGAGAGTAATGAAGACCACCATGTTTGTGAGTGGTGTAAGCTCCAAATAGCTATGGACAATTTTACAATTACGCGACGCCCCAAAGTCTCTTCCTCACTGCCCGCCGACCAGACCGACAAAGCTTAACCGTTCATCAGTCAGCAATAAACCAAGCTGATAATTTTTCAAGTTGTTCATGCTTCAGGCCGGAGGCCAGGGCGGAACCGCGAGGGACCGTCCGGAGGAAACCGTAAATTTTATTTATAATGCTGAAGGGGAGCATGCGCCATGCTTCCCCTTTTTTTGTGTCTATTACTTCTCCGGCCTTTTAGACCTTAAACAAATGCGACCGGAAATGGGGACGGATTCATTATACCAAGAAGATTAAATAGATCTGTCCCCATTTCGTCCCATTTCGAAATAGATCTGTCCCCATTTCGATCAGTGGCCTATATGATGTCGGTTGATAAAAACCAGAAAGATTTCGCCCTGCGCGAGGAGCAAAAAGCGGCATAGAATAGAACAAAAACGACATACACTCTGTTGAAATCACGATCTTCCCGTCGGTCCTTGCCGATTACCGGTCTTTGCAAGCGATACTCGCAATGCAACATAAAACCTGTTTCGAGGCTAGCGGGTTCACCCACACTCAATCTTCTGCCGAGGTCATTGAAGGTACGGGGTAGCGTCAACCGTATCCGGCCTCAGGTGCAGCAAATGGATGTCTGGTCGCGTGATCAACGCTGACCCTTTAAAAAAGAAGAAAAAGATCGAGTTACGGCAGATTGAAACAAAGTCACAAGGGAATAAAACAACCCTTACGATCCGCTACGGCCAAACGACCAATCCTCCGACGAGCATTATCGGGGCCCATTCTCGGATCGGTCGTTCGCCTCCGCTACCCTCTCGGTAGAAAAGGAGCATTATAGCGGTAAGGGCTGAGTACCTCTTGGAGGACAACAGGAAATCTCCGTTTTCCTCTTGACAATACTTATCATGGATGTCCCTATTTCTGTCTTACCTCATTAAATTTACCAATAACCCAGCCAATATGCTCCAGAAAATGAAAACAATAATGCCAGCAGGGACAGCAGCAATTGCTAGTTTTACCAAAAATCCAACCAGTTTTGAGAATGGTATATCAATTTCAGTTACTATTACATATTGTGTATTTTCAGCTTGTGCCTTTTGTTTCGCTTTTTGTTTTGCATCCCACTCTGCTTTATCTTGGGCAAGTTTAACGTGGGGCGGCGTATCAATTGATCCATTCATATTTCAACCTCCAAGTAAAAATGTAAATCGTTTACGTCGGCACTATTTTTCAGCCGAACGTCTGAATTCACCGGCCTGCGCGGCCTTTTGCGCAGGTCCGGTGGAATGATGGGTTGGGCCTGTGGGCTCCATCATTTGTTTTGCTTGGCGCGTAGTTGTCTGCGCAATCGCATGTTGTCTACTGTGAGAGCGACCAGAGCCATTATTACGATGACGTTATATCCACTGTCACCCAAGAAATGCCAAAAGACCCAGGCAAGGGCTGCCATGCCCATTGCAGATAGCATTAGGAAGATCGAATCTTTCATGCCATCACCGCATGGAACCGATACATATTTTTGGCAATCACTTTGGGGTTGTAGACACCAGGCCATCGGTGAAGACTGGAAATTAACCATGGCCTATCGAGGTTGTATTTTCTCGCGGTAAACATCACGTCGAAAAGAGACGTGCCTCCAGATAAGGAACGACCTGTTGCGACAGCAAGGCTTCCAATGATGGCCCCAACATAGAATGCAGCGGAGCAACCAGCGATGACTCCCAGTTGCTCCAATCGGGTTCCCGCACCAATTAATTCACCAATGGTTACGGATTTACCAAATTTGTCGATTTGACTCAGTATGACAGTGGCGGTGGCAACTGCCGAATGAATATTTCCAAAAAGCGTTCGAGGCGCTGGAAGCCCAAGGCTTTCCATGTTTTCATTGAAATACTTGTAGAAGTCTGACATTTCTATCCTCCTGTGATGATGATGCGATGATTAGCCCAACGCCCGCTGTTGAGTGGAAGCCGCCTCGTTTTGGATCGAGTGAAGCTCGTGTCCGGGACGAGGCGGTTTTCCGCTCGAACGCCCTTGATAGGCGGAGCGTGAGCGGAGCCTGTCGAGGGTGATTCGAGCAAAGCTCAACAGCGGGCGATAAGCGAACCGTGGTTGCGGAGCGCAGCGGAGCTCACGGTTCGCTTATCGTAAAATTCTGCGGACCCGCGCAGTTTGCGGGGTCCGCAGAAATGACTTGTTGTATAAAATTATTATTTTTTCTTGGTTTTGGTGTTTTCTTTTATTTTTTCTCGTGTTGCCAGCATTTGCTCTAATTGCCTTTTTGTTATTCTACCTCCTCTAGATTTAACAAGGAGCGAATTTTCCTAACTATTTTATAGTTATTTGTTCTGTCGTAACTGATCAGGGGGGCTAATTTTTCGCTGGCGTCATGAGCCAGCATTTGCTACGGTGCTGTTATGGAAACCACAGCACCTGTGTACAAAATTCGGGGTCGCCTCCTCAACCAGCAGGATTTGGCCGAAATCCGTCAGGTCGTTGCCGACCATTGGAATCAGGGCCGTACGGCGATCTCAAAAATACTCTGCCAGCGGTGGCAATGGCGACAACCCAACGGCCAATTGAAGGACATGGCCTGCCGCAGCCTGCTTTTGACGCTGGAGAAAAAAGCCGAACTTACCCTGCCGCCTCGTCTGCAGGAAACCTATCGCTTCCCGCGGCGGGCAGATCGCCGTACCTATACCATTGACACCACGGAAATGGCGGGTGCTGTTTCCGCGTTTGGCTCTTTGACAATCAAGATGGTTCGCCAAACTCCTGATGATGGGATATGGGATTACCTGATTGACCGTTATCATTATCTGGGCTCGCCCTGGATCGTCGGCTCCTCGCTGAAATATCTGGCCTACCTTGACGAACGCCTGGTGGCCTGTCTCGGCTGGGGATCCGCCGCCTGGAAAGTGGCATCCCGCGATCAACTGATCGGCTGGAACCGTGAACAGCGGGAACGCAACCTGGCCAAGGTGGTCAATAATGTCCGCTTCCTCATCCTGCCCTGGGTCAACGTTCGGCATCTGGCCTCCAAGGTCCTGGCCCTGAACATCCGCCAGCTCGAGCGCGACTGGTTTACCTTCTACCGGGAGCCCATCTGCCTGCTGGAAACCTTCGTGGAGACGGGTCGTTTCCAGGGGACCTGTTACCGGGCAGCCAACTGGGCCAAGGTGGGGGAGACCACCGGTCGCGGTAAATATGACCGCTACAACCAACGGACCGAGCCAGTGAAGGCTGTCTTCCTCTACCCGTTGAACAAAAAATTCAGGGAGCAACTGCGTGGCTGATACGGAATATGCGCCCCTGGATTTGCAGATCAGCGACGCCGAACTGGAACAGTTGCCCCCTTCTGCTCTCCGCCCCATCATCCGCACACTGCTGGATCATAACGCCTTGCAGGACCAGCGAATAAGGGAGCTTACGGCTGAAGTCAGCCAACTCAAGGCCAAGCTTGATCAGAACTCGTCCAATTCCAACAAGCCGCCCTCATCCAATTCACCGTACCAGGAAAACACGCCCAAACCCGACAAGAAGAAATCCGGTGGACGCAAGGGGCACAAAGGGCACCGCCAGCAGCTCATACCACCGACCAAAACCGAGATCGTTCATCCCGGCCCCTGCACCTGTGGCTGCCGGACGTTTGCAGAGTTACGTCCCTACCATACCCATCAGCACATCGAGTTGCCCGAAATTGCGATGACAGTCATCCATTTCATCCTCTACCGGGGCAAGTGCACCAACTGCGGGAAAACCGGCAAAGGATATACACCCAAAACATTTCAAACCGGCTTTGGCCCCCGACTCTGTGCTCTGGTGGCCGAGATCGGCGGCATCGAGGGCAACAGCCGACAGGCTATCCAGTCCTTTTGCTCCTCGGTGCTGGGTATCGGTATCAGCCTCGGAGCAATTCAGAATATAATCGACCGGGCCTCCAAGGCCATCCACCCTCATTACGAGGCGATCGGCGACAAGGCGCGTACAGTGGCTGTCAACCATGTTGACGAAACCCCATGGAAAAACAACGGCAAGCTCAACTGGCTTTGGGTGATGGCCAGTTCGGTGGTCGCCTATTTCATGGTCCACACCAATCGCTCCAAGGACGCCTTTGCAGCCCTGGTTGGGGGCTGGGAAGGCATCCTGGTCAGCGACGGCTATCGGCTGTATCAAAACTGGGTGCATGCGCGGCAAACCTGCCTGGCCCACCTGATCCGACGGGCCAAGGGGCTGGCCGAGCGAAAAGATCCGGAACTGGTCCGATGCGGAACTTGGGCCAGAGACGAATTGCGTCGCCTCTGCAAAATGGCCAAGGATCCGCCAACGAGAGCTGAGTGGAACGCATTTTATGCCCGGCTCAACCGGCTGATCGCGCTGTATATCGACTCCGACAGTGAAGCGGGGAAGCTTGTCCGCCATATCGATACGGAAATGGGTTCGCTCTTTACTTTCCTGCTTGAGGAGGGCGTTGACCCCACCAACAACTTCGGGGAGCGCATGCTGCGCTATGCCGTGCTCTGGCGAAAACGAAGCCAGGGGACCAGCAGTGATAAAGGCAAGCGATGGGTGGAACGCATTGTTTCCCTCAGGCAAACCTGCCGCCTGCAGGGCAAATCATCCTTTCACATACTCGTGGACGCGATGAACGCTTCTTTCAAAGATCAACAGCCAGATTTGGAGTGGATCAGGTCGGCGACTTGAGGTGGAGGGGTACCCCCTGATCGCTTACGTTCTGTCTTCTATGTGGACAGAATTTGAAAGGCCGATTAGATGTGACGATGCTTGCAACCCGTTTTTTCTGTCTGGCATAGTTTTCCAGAATTTTCTCCAAAATGCATAAAAAGGGACACCTTCAATGGCAACTCTCAAGTCACAAGATAATTTTCTTAATGATTCAGATGCGGCATCTTCGCTGGCACGGTCACCTGCCGGTGTATGTATTGCTTGTGAAAAATAGATCAACGAATGTTGAATTTGGCTTAATTCTTTTCTCAGATTTTGCAGTGGCTCAATTATGAATTTTAAAAGAATTTGACCGCCTAGAAATACAATTATCCCTGCGAATACGGTTAGCGACGATGTTATGATGATTTTTGTAATTTCAGTCATGTTTTATTAACGTACTGTTGTGGGGCGCGCGGCTGTTTGCGCGTCCCTATAAACAGTTGGTTAAGGAATAATATTTTTATAAATTTCTAACATGAAAATTTCAATTTTCTGATATAGTTTTTCTATTGTATTCAGCAATGGCATTGAAAAGTTATTATTCAATTGGCTATCATCAAAATAGTCAAGATTTTTGGGAAGTGTTATACGGGCTAATGAATGAATATTTTGTGGTTTTATCGTGTCTAGTTGATCTGTATTGTAGGAACCAGTGGTAACCATTAGAGGTAATCTACGATGCTGCATCATATTTCTTAACTTATTCAGATATACAAAAGAATCATCATTGATGAGAGTTGTAATTAATTGTTTTATTATTGTTTGATTATCATCAAGATATTTGTGAACACAGAATAGCTCAATCTCTTCTTCTGGTGTCGTTGGAGAAAGGTGAAAACAAATTTCTTGTGAGAGCATGTCTAATGCTGACCTTAAATTGTTTACATATGAAAACAGATTGTTATGAAAGTCATGGTCAAAAGGAGATTTATACTTACAACTATCTTTGATAGGTGAGGAGGTATTTGACATTACCAAGGGTGAGTACCATTTATTTGACAAAAGATACTTCATAGATTCTCTAGATGATATCATTCGTGTACCAACTGAATGATGCAAAACAGAAAAAAGGTTTTTGTTACTATTATGTAATTTTCTCTTGGCTTTGGCTAAATATGAACTTTCAATTTCTGTTGATGACCAATTTTTCAATCCTGGACATAGAATACCTGACGAAGCCATTGTGGCACCAGTTGCCCACTTCACCCTACAAAGAGAAACTCCACAAGTAGGACATTGTGAACCTTTTGGGCCAGCTAATTCTTCCCATTCTTCATCATCAACAGTCAGGTTAGCTTTACAAGAAGGACAGCAAATTAAGGCTAAGTAGCTTTCACAATTATTGCATTTATGTCCTATTCCTCCCGAGCTTAAAGCAGCTTGAACTTTCGGAGTCGAAACAACCTTCTCTTTGCATTTTGAGCAGGTAAATTCGACTAACAAATCATCTGTTATTTCTTCAGAAAAGGGTTGCAAGAATACTTCATATTTCTTCGTTGTAGTCATTTCATCCTTAACAGTAAAGATAGGCCAGTTAAAGAAAGGGATAACTGGCCGAAATATAGGAAAAGAATACATGAGGAACCGCGTCTTGGTCAAGGTAATAAATATCTCTGTATTTCCAGCGTCTCCAGGCTGTTACGCAGTTTTTTTTGTCTCTTGATTGAGTGAACCGAATTGAGAAATGATCCTTGAATCCAGCGGCCAATTTGATTGTTTTTGCAATATGACAAAGTCCAAGGAAGAGCAGCTGCGATCATCAAGAGCACCAGTTTCATTTCCCCGCTGGCGGGAGGTGTTGCGCAGTGAACCGCTCAGTTCGGCGTTAGCCCTTTCCCACGAAGGGGAGATTTTTGAGTATTTGAAGTAACGCAAAGCGCCGCGTTGCCCAGAGTCTCGGTGGAAAGCGTTCTGGAGTTTTTCACAGTCTGAAAGGGCAGGGCAGGCCGACGGAGGCCGCTCGTTGTGCTTTTACCGGTACAATTTCTTGAGTTCTTGTCAAGAAAGGGCTTCCATGGTATGAAAATTGAGCATGAAGCCGTGGATAAGCGGTCTGTCTTTCATCTTGTAAGAGGGGTTGGGTCAGCAAGAAAGTTCAATCGAACGCCATCATCGACCAACGTTCTTTTTACTCCGACCCCAATCCATGCATCAATCAATACAATGCAAACAATGAGGCCATATTATGGCGAATGAGCAGGAAATAGACAACGGATTGAAAACAATGAGGATTATGTGGTTTTCCCTGTTCATCCCCCTGGCCGTGTACGCTGGTCTCACCCCCCTCATAGCAGAAAAGATCCACATTATCCTGCCTCAGCAGTCCTTTGCCACCCTTCGGGCCGCTCTGTATGTGGTCTCCCTCTTCACGTTGATCGGCTCACGTGCGGTGCGCAAACTGATCTTGTCGGCCAAAAAACCAGTTCGAAAATCCGTCGCCAATGCCCATGCCCATGCCGTAGAGGCCATCCGGAAATACACCACCGCCATGATTGTTTCTCTGGCGTTGGCAGAAGCTATCGGTATTTACGGGTTGGTGTTGTATCTTCTCGGGAAAAATCAGACCGACCTCTATTTGTTGATTCTGCTCTCAGCCGCTGCTATGGTGCTTCATTTTCCCAAACGAAACGAGATCCTTGCTGTCATACAGGCGCGGTAGGTTCGGAAAACTCTCTTTCGTCCATGACACTTTTCGTCCCGTTCACAGCTGCATATTTACGACCCCGCAAAAATAAAAAAAGCACCTGGCCGTCACCGCCCAAGTGCTTGATTGTCACATGATGAAAAGATAAGGAATTATACCGGCCTGATCTCCACCTTTTCCTGCAGGTATTTCTTCACCTCGCCGATCGGCACTTCCTTACGGTGGAAGATTCCGGCAGCCAAGGCTGCTTCCGCCTTCGTTTGAGTAAACACCTCCAAGAAGTGTTCACTGCAACCGGCGCCGCTGGAGGCAATCACCGGGATGGTCACAGCGGAGCGGACCGCGTTGATCAGCTCCAGATCAAAGCCGGAGTTGGTGCCGTCTTTATCGATACAGTTCAAAAGAATCTCGCCTGCGCCCAGTTGCTCGCAGATATGGGCCAGGGTGACCGCATCCAGCTCGCGACCCTCGCGGCCGCCCTTGATGGTGCATTGGTACCAGCAGTATCGTTCGCCTTCGGGACCGGGAAAGAGGGTCTCGATCACTTTATGGTTGACCGACTCCGGAGAATCGACATAGACCCGGCGCGGATCAATGGAGATCACCACCGCCTGGTTGCCGTACACCCGGGCAATCTGCTCGATGGAGCTTAAGCCCGTGGCCCTGCCGGTTTTCAACACCTCTTCGACAATCAGAACCGCATCCGAACCGATGGAGATTTTGTCGGCTCCGGAACGGAAGTACTGCGAGGCCACTTCCAGGGCGCTGTAAAAACGGCCGTCCCGATCGGTGAAATCGCGGATGCCGCCACCGATGGTCAGGGGGACAAAGACATTTTTCGAGGTCTGCTGCAGGACCTCAAGCATGGGCATATCCTGGAGCGGGAAATCGCGGAAGCCGGTGATGTTGAGAAAGGTGATTTCATCAGCCCCCTGCTCGTAGTACTCCTCGGCCAGTTCCACCGGTTTGCCCAGATTGCGGACCGTGCCTTCCTCGCGGACATCGTATTGATCGCCCTTGGTGACCACGAGGTCGCCCCGTTCGTTGGTGCGCACATCCAGGCAGGCAATGATTCGTTTGGCCAGGACCGTGGTTTTCGGGCAGGCGGCGGGGCGGATGGCCTCGCGGTTGCCGGCAAGGAAGTTTTCCAGGAGCTTGAGGCCGGCCTTGCCGCTCTTTTCCGGGTGGAACTGGGTGGCGACCATGTTCCCTTTCTGGATGGCGCTGACGAATTCGTAGCCGTAATCGGTGGTGGTCAGGATATCGTCCTTGGTTGCCGGCGCCACATGAAAGGAGTGAACGAAATAAAACTTTTCATTGCCCGCAAGCCCATTAAAAAGCGGCGAGGCCTGATGGATTTTGAGGCCGTTCCAGCCGATGTGGGGAATGGCGAGCTCGGTGGTGAAGCGCTGCACCCGACCGGGAAGGATGCCCAATCCCGGTTCGTCCGGAGCTTCTTCACTCGATTCGAATAGGGCCTGGAGGGCGACGCAGATGCCGAAAAAAGGCTTGCCCGAGTGCAGGTAGCGAACGAGCGGCTCCCGGAGCTGTTTGTGTCGCAGGGTCTGCATCAGGGCGCCGAAGTTGCCGACTCCGGGGAAAACGAGGCGTTCGGCGCGGTCGATGTCCGCACCGCTGTTGACCACCACCACGGTTTCGCCGAGGCGTTCAATGGCATTGATAACCGAGCGGACATTGCCGGCGCCGTAATCAAGAAGAGTAATCATGGTTTTTTCTGTTCAGATGCTTGCAAGGAAGGGAAGGAAACGGTACAAGGTCAGGCGTGCCGGCGGTAAACGGCTTATCTTCCGTTTCTGCCCTGCGCTTGCCGCCACGTTATGATGTTGTTTATCAATCGGCCGGAAAAAATGATTTGTAGAGCAGTTTCCGGTTCAAGTCAAGTTCAATTCCGTTTTCACTGATATGCAGGCCATCCTCCTTGCCGCCGGGTACGGTACCCGTTTGCGGCCCTATACCGATATCCGCCCCAAACCCCTGTTTCCGGTGCTCAACCGACCTCTGCTGCATCGGCTCCTGGAGCAGTTGCGCGCCTGTGACTGCTCGCCCATTCTGGTCAATTGCCATCATCTGGCGGAACAGATCACGTCGGCTCTCAGCGCCTGGCCCGAGATACTTGTTCAGTATGAACCGGAGATTCTCGGTACCGGCGGCAGTTTACGCAAGGCCTTGAATCGGATGGATAATGATCCGGTGCTGGTGATGAACGGCGATCTCTATCACCGGATCGACCTGGAAAAGGTGTACCACCGACATCTCCTATCCAAAAATGATGTGACCCTGGCGATGCATGATTATCCCCGCTTCAATAACGTCGGGGTCACGGGGGATCGGGTCCGTGGGTTTGCGGCCACGGAGGGGGAGCGGCTCGCCTTTACCGGCATCCAGGTGGTTGACCCGGAGGTAATCGAGATGATTCCCGAAAACGGCTTTCACCACATCATCGATCTCTACCAACAGCTGGCGGAGCAGGGCAGGGTGGGCTTTTGCCGGGTGGACGGCACCCTCTGGCGGGATATCGGCACTCCGGAAGATTATTTACAGCTCCATGCCGAATTGCTTGCAAACGGCCAGGATCCGGGGGGATGGCTGATCGATCCCACGGCCCGTCTCGGTGCGGATCCGGTGCTCGAAGGCTGGGGCTGCATCGGCCCCGGAGCCGTCATCGGGGACAACGTCCATCTTTGCCGTTCCGTGGTCTGGGAGGGGGCGGAGGTGGACAGCGGCAGTGTCTGCAGCGATGCCATCATCACCGGCACCCGTGCAATCGATGCCATCAACTGTCGGTCAACGGAGAAGTGCCCATGAACCTTGCCGCGCTCATCGATGGAGCCGGTCGCCTGCTCGGGAAGGAAGAACAGGCCTGGAATCCGCAGACGGTGCGGGGGACCGCTCTGGTGCCGGACGGTTCCTCTCGCCGCTTTTTTCATTTACAGGGGCCGGGCAGTGAGACGTACATCGCCATCCTGCCGCCGGAAAAGGATGCACCCGGCATGGCCGAGGCAAGCGCGTTTTTCCATATCGGCCGTCATTTGCGGCAGTGCGGTGTGCCCGTTCCGGAAATCCATGCCTTTGATCCGGCCAGCGGGCTGGCCCTCTGCGAGGATCTTGGCGACCAACGACTCTACGAGCAGGTGGTGCGGGCTCGGGACAGCAAAGAAACGCTGGAACTCTACGAACAGACCGTGCGGCAGCTGGCGCGGATGCAGGTGCGGGCGGCCCAGGGCTTTGATCGTCGCTGGTGCTGGGATACGGAGCAATATGATCGCCAGTTGATGCAGGAGCGGGAGTCCGGTTATTTCCTCAAGGCCTGCTGTACCGATCTTCTCGGGCTCACCTTTGACCGCGAGACCGTGGCAGCGGAATGCGAGCAATTGGCCGGCGAGGCCTCCCGAGCCCCGGCGGATTTTTTTCTGCACCGCGATTTTCAATGCCGCAATATCATGCTGCAGGCACAAGCCGTTCGGTTTATTGATTTTCAAGGCGGTCGCCTTGGGCCCCTGGCCTATGACCTGGCCTCGCTGCTGCTCGATCCCTATGCCGCCTTGCCGCAGCCTATGCAAGACCACCTGACTGCGATTTATCTGGAGGCCTTGCAGCGGGAAATTACCTACGATCCCGGACAGTTTTGGCGTGAATACGTCTTGCTCGCCCTGCAGCGCAATCTGCAAATCCTGGGGGCCTTCGCCTTCTTGAGCCGGGTGCGGCAAAAGCCTTTTTTTGCGCAATTTCTTCGACCGGCGCTGATCTCGCTCAGCGGTCTTCTTGCCAAACCCGAGGCAGCCGGGTATGCTGCCCTTCGACACTTAACTTTCCAATGCCGCCAGGAGCTTGAAAAACGATCATGATTACGGAAAATGCAACCCTGGTTGCCCTTATAGGCCGCCCCAATGTGGGCAAATCCACCCTCTTCAACCGTATGGTCAGACGCCGCGACGCTCTGGTCGATCCAACGCCGGGAGTCACCCGTGATCGGCACTATGCCCGGGTCAGCTGGGAGGATCATCCCTTCATCCTCGTGGATACCGGCGGTATCGACGACGAGGACGACACCATCGTCAACCATATCCGCCATCAGGCCTTGATGGCCGTTGAAGAGGCGGATATTATTTTCTTTCTCATGGATGGTCGCGAGGGTCTGACGCCCAGCGACATCGAGATTGTCGACCTGCTGCGCCGCACGGAGAAGCAGGTCTTTTATATCGTCAACAAAATCGACAGCCCGGATGTGGAAGATGCACTGCTCATGCCCTTCTGGGAACTCGGGGTCGAGCAGTTGTGGCCCCTTTCCGGGGATCATGGCTACGGCTTCAATACCCTGATCGAGGCGCTGCTGCCGCATCTTCAGCAAAGCGATCTCCAGATCGAGCTGCCCGAGAATACCATGCGCATTGCCTTTCTCGGTCGCCCGAACGTGGGGAAATCCTCGATGATCAACACCATTGTCGGTCAGGAGCGGATGGTGGTGTCTGCGATTTCCGGCACGACCCGCGATTCCGTCGATACCCTGCTCACCCGCGACCAGTACAATTATCTGCTCATCGATACCGCCGGTATCCGTCGCAAGGGCAAGACCACCGACAAGCTGGAGAAATTTTCCATCCTCAAGGCACTTAAGGCCCTGGGACGGTGCGATATCGCCATGGTGCTTGTTGATGCCGAAGAGGGGATCACCGAGCAGGATACCAAGGTGATCGGGTACATTATGGATCAGAACCGGGCCCTGATTATCCTCATCAACAAATGGGATCTGATCCAGGACGACAAGAAACGCCAGGAGCAGTTGCTGGACGCGGTGCAAGAGGCGGTCAAGTTTATCCCCTACGCCCCGGTGCTCAAGGTTTCAGCCCTGACGGGTACGGGGATCAAGCGGTTGTTCCCTGAAATCGGCAAGGTCCACCGCCAGTTCCACCAGCGTTTCCCCACCGCCGCTCTCAACCGATTGCTGGCCGATGCCGTCGCCCATCATGAACCACCCCTTTATCATGGCCGCCGCCTCAAATTCTACTACACTGCCCAACTGGGCACCGCGCCGCCGCTTTTTGCCGTGGTCGCCAATGCCCCCAAGGGCATTCATTTTTCCTATGAACGCTATCTGATCAATTTTTTCCGCGATGGCTTGGGGCTGGACCGGGTACCGGTCCGCATCCTCTTCCGTGAACGAAGCGGGAGAAAGTAGAGGGGAGTCTCTCGGGGGATCAAAGGATGCCCCGGGAGACTTGTGAGTACGCAAACCCCAGGGCAAGGGATTGAGACGCCCTGGGGTTTTTTTATTTACGCAGCGGCTAGTTTGGTCCGGCGATAGTCGACCAGATCCTCAATGGAAAGTACCGGCATGTTATGGCGCTTAGCAAAGGCAACCACCTGCGGCAATCGAGCCATGGTACCGTCCGGGTTGGTCAGTTCACAGAGCACACCCGCCGGTCGCAAACCGGCCAGCAGCATCATATCCACCGTGCCTTCGGTATGGCCGCGCCGGGTGAGGATGCCTCCCGGCTGAGCGCGTAAAGGGAAAACATGGCCGGGGTGGGCCAGATCCGCGGGGCGGGCATTTTCGGCGATGGCGGCACGGATGGTGGTGACCCGGTCCTGAGCGGAAACCCCGGTGGTGACGCCTTCCCTGGCCTCAATGGTGACGGTGAAGGCCGTCCCGTTTTGGCTGGTATTGTTGTCGACCATCATCGGCAGATCAAGACGGCGAAGCTGTTCATCGGTCAGGCAGAGGCAGACAATACCGCTGCATTCACGGATCAGCAGGGCCATTTGCTCGGCGGTGAGGTGCTCGGCGGAAAAGATGAGATCGCCTTCGTTTTCGCGGTCTTCATCGTCGACCAGCAGGACGCCGTTGCCTTGGCCAAGGGCGGCCAAAGCGCTTTCTACTCGTTGTCTGGAGGTGCCGAAGCGGGATAAGAGTGAAACATCGTGGGGCTGATTCATGGTTGTCTCCTGGATAATCAGTGACCAGAATCAGGGCGTGCGGGAACAAACCGGCCCTATGCCGGTTTTTGGGTTACGGGCGAGGGCGTATTCTTCCACACAGACTCCGGCATCGAGCGGGTAACAAATGTACACGCATCCCAATTCCGTAATCATCAGCGGTACGGCACTGCACCGTTCACCGTATTCTCTCCCATCCGGACTGTAACCGTCGGCTCCGGCTTCTCACCGGATCTGCTTGACCCCGCTCCCTTGAAAGGAACAGGCGCTCGCGGGCTTATCCACCTGGTGGACATACCGCCGGTAGGGAATTTCACCCTGCCCTGAGAATAGTGCTCACCTTACCGCAACGAGTACGTGTCGACAAGGTTTTCTCCTATTGTTTTAAAACAACGAGGCCGTGCGCCTCCACCCGCTGGCATGGATTCGATTTTCCCCTTTTCCGAGAGTTTTCCGGCGGGATCTCAGTTGTTATGGAGTATCCCGCATTACGCTGATTCGTTGCCGATCCCCCTTGCCGAGGCCGTGAAAAACCAAACCAATGACGGAACAAAAGGCCATTGACTTTCAAGCGGTGGTCTTTATTGTCATTTTATGAGAGTGAAGATGCCGGGGAAAGAGGAAAACGATCTTTTGTCCGGGAAAGTGGAGGAATTTTTGCGTGCCACCCCGATGCAACGGCACGAAGGGCTCAGGAACTTTCGGGATTTTCCGTAGGGATAACACGGAGGTTGTTTGATGCAGATCCGTAGGGTTTCATGGCTTCGACATATTGTCGGCTCGCTCTTTATGTTGATGGTACTGATCACACCGGTTCTCACCGATGGGGAGGAAACCTATTCCGGTGGCGGCGTGTTCGTCCTGCAGGTGGATGATGCCATCGGTCCGGCAACTGCCGATTATATTCACAGAGGGCTTCGGCATGCGGTCGAGCAAGGCGGCGGGCTCGTGGTCATCGAGATGGACACGCCCGGCGGGCTCGACACCTCCATGCGTTTGATTGTCAAAGACATTCTTGCTTCCCCCATCCCGGTTGCCACCTTTGTCTCTCCTTCAGGATCCCGGGCGGCCAGCGCCGGGACGTACATCCTCTACGCCTCTCATATCGCGGCAATGGCTCCGGCAACCAATCTCGGTGCTGCCACTCCTGTGGCCATAGGCATCGGCAGTGGGCATCCGGATATATTCAAGCCGGCAGCGGAACCGCCTGTGAGCCGTGACCAAACCGCTCAAGCCGAGAACCGGGAATCACAAACACCCGGCAGCGCAAGCAGGGAAGGTTCTTCTACGAGCTCGTCGAGCCCGGTCGAGCCGAAGCCCGCGTTCAAGCCCGCACTCACCGACACTCTGGGGACCAAATCCGTTGAAGATGCCACAGGCTATATCCGCAGCCTGGCACAGCTTCGCGGCCGCAATATCGATTTTGCGGTGCGAGCGGTGCGGGAGGCGGCCAGTTTGTCGTCCCAAGAGGCACTGGCGCAGCATGTGATTGATCTTATTGCCGTTGATCTCCCGGATTTGCTCGCCCAGCTCAACGGCCGGGAGGTGGCATTGAGGAGCGGTAAGGTCGTGCTCGCCACCGCTGATGTGCCGGTCGAGCGTCTTGTTCCGGACTGGCGCAACCGCATTCTGGCCGTACTTGCCAATCCGCAGGTGGCGCTGGTTTTGATGCTGATCGGCATTTGCGGCCTTTTTTTCGAATTCATCTTGCCTGGTGCGATTGCACCCGGCGTATTCGGATCGATCTCCCTTTTGGTTGCGTTGTACGCCTTTCAAATGCTGCCGGTGAACTGGGTCGGCGTCTTGTTGCTGGCCATGGGAGCGGCTCTGATGCTGGCCGAGACCTTTATTCCGAGTTTTGGCGCACTCGGGATCGGCGGTTTGATAGCCTTTATCGTGGGCGGCATCTTGCTGACGGACACGCAGGTTCCGGGTTTCGGTGTGCCCCCGGCCCTGATCATCGGGCTGGCCCTTGTAGGTGCCGTTTTCTTGCTGGCCATCGGCAGCTTTGTCGCCCGTAGCGTCCGGCGACCAGTGGTCAGCGGTCGTGAGGAGATGGTGGGAGCGCGCGGCACGGTTATCGGCCCGGTCATCGGCCCGGATGCTGAAGGCAAATGGTGGGTGATGGTGCATGGCGAACGCTGGCGTGCCTGTTCAGCGGCATTGCTCAAGCCCGGCGACAAGGTACGGGTTGATGGCCTCGAAGGCCTTATTTTAGACGTTTCTCCCAGCAATGTTTCCGTTTAATCGATTCCTTAACTTCCCGGAGGACCTCATGCTATCTGACCTGCAATTGGGTTTTTACCCTCTTCTTTTTTTTGTTATTCTTTTTATTTTTGCATCCCTCCGGATTTTGCGGGAATATGAGCGCGGTGTCATCTTCCTGCTCGGTCGTTTTTGGAAGGTGAAAGGGCCGGGACTGGTGATCGTCATCCCCGGCATTCAGCAGATGGTGAAGGTGGATTTACGCGTGGTGACCATGGATGTGCCCACTCAGGACGTGATCTCGAGGGACAACGTCTCGGTAAAGGTCAATGCCATTGTCTTCTTCCGCGTGGTCGATCCGCAAAAGGCGATTATTCAGGTGGAAAACTTTTTTGTCGCCTCCAGTCAATTGGCACAGACAACCCTGCGGGCGGTACTCGGGAAGCACGAGCTTGACGAGATGCTGGTCGAACGCGAACGGCTTAATCTCGATGTGCAGCAGATTCTTGATAGTCAAACCGACTCCTGGGGAATCAAGGTGACTAATGTCGAAATTAAGCATATTGATCTCGATGAAAGCATGATTCGGGCGATTGCTCGGCAGGCCGAGGCGGAGCGCGAACGGCGCGCCAAGGTGATCCATGCCGAAGGCGAGAAACAGGCGGCACAGGCGCTGATGGAAGCAGCTGAAATGCTGTCGCGTCAACCGGCTGCGATGCAGTTGCGCTATCTCCAAACCTTGACCCAGGTGGCCGGTGACAAGAGTTCGACCCTGGTCTTTCCGGTTCCGGTGGATTTAATCGGCAGTCTGATAGGGCAGGGAGGGAAAGACCGGCAGTAAAGGGGAAGCGCTGAAAAGGGTTATTCTTTTTTCTCGGAGTTCCAGGTGCTGAAGGGGGCGGTGGAGAGTGCCGCGTTATAATAACGCGGATCGCCGGTGACCTCCTCGCCGATCCAGGAAGGCCGTTCAAAGGGTTGATCCTCAGTTTCCAGCTCAATCTCCGCAACGATCAAACCCGCATTGAGACCGAAAAACTCATCGATTTCCCAGGTGAAACCGCGAAAGGAGATGGAGTAGCGTTTTTTTTCGATGAGCGGTTGCGGGCAGAGATCGTCCAGTATCATGCGGGCATCGTCCAAAGGAATTGCATACTCATACTCGCTTCGGGAGGCACCAATGGTCGCTCCCTTAATGGTCAGATAGCCCTTGCCACCGGCAATACGGACCCGGACGGAGCGCTCCTTGCTCGCGCAGAGATAGCCCTGGCGATATTCAATGCCTTCGGCCAGCCCGCGCCAGCCTTCATCGGCAAGAAGGAATTTACGTTCGATTTCCTGTGCCATCTCGTTCTCCTGATTTTGTAAGAAGGGGGGCTCAAAAAGTGGTAAACCGGACCTGTGCGTCCTGGAGAGTTCCCGGAATCCCGAACTTTTTTTTGACCGGTACCCCCAAGGGTTCGACCGATCCGGAAATGGTAGCTGTTTTATCCGCTTCCGGCAACCCTTCTCCACGATCAGTTGCAACAGGAGGTAAACTTCCGGCAGGGCTTCTGCTGATTGGCGGAGGGCTGAAACGGGAAGGGAGCTTTTTCGGTTCTTTA
This sequence comes from uncultured Desulfobulbus sp., assembly GCA_963666685.2. Lineage (GTDB taxonomy): Bacteria > Desulfobacterota > Desulfobulbia > Desulfobulbales > Desulfobulbaceae > Desulfobulbus. The sequence goes on along the minus strand of CAXXHZ010000003.1, from coordinate 2,185,921 downwards.
CCGGTTTGCTGTTGTTATCTGATTGATATTCAATAATTTATTTCGAGTTGCTGCGGGATTTTCCTTCTTTGCTTGACACCTCCCGCACCTCTTGGTATCACAGGGCTGTCCTTTCTTCTCACGGCCCCCCGGTTTGGTGACCTATGCTTGAAAAAACAGTACTGCGCATCGTTCTTCTCCTGGCTCTTGTCCTGTACACGCAACCGTTGCGGGCGGAAGACAATGTGCTCAGCACCATCCGTGAGGCGATGCGGCAGTATCAATCCGGTGATTATACCGGTGCGGCATCCAATTTGGATTACGCGGCCCAACTGGTTCGCCAGCAGAAAAGCGAGAGAATGAAGGAATTGCTCCCTGAGCCTCCGCCCGGCTGGCAAGGGGGAGAGGCCAGTGCCCAGGCTCTGGGTGCGGCCATTCTCGGTGGCGGCATTACCGTCAGTCGGGACTACAAAAAAGGCGCATCCACCATGAGCGTTGAGATCGTCTCCGATTCGCCGGTGCTGCAATCGGTGCTGATGATGATCAATAATCCGATGTTCGCCGGTGCCGGTGGCGGCAAGCTCGAGGCTCTGAAAGGACAGCGGGCCATTATCAAATATGAGAAAAGTAAGAAAGGCGGCGAGTTATACGTTGTGGTGGCCTCCCGTTTCGTTGTGACCATCAAAGGGCGGCAGGTTGCAAAGGAAGAGATGCTCGCCTTGGCCGAGATGATCGATTATCGGGTACTGGAAAAGAACTGAGGCACCCGATGGCAGGGAAGCGGACGCAGGCCCTGCCGAAACCGAAGCCATGGGCTCCCGGGGAATGCTGACGAGGTTTTTTCCGTGTGAGACTGGTTACCCCTGTTACAACTGGATTAGAATTGGCCTTCTTCCTGTAACAGGGGTTTTTTTATTGCTATCCACGAGAGGAGGCACCCAAGTGAGCGGAGAAGAGAAAACAAGCAAGCCACCGATGCAGCAGCCGGTAAGCGACGAGGCTATCTTTAAGGTGGCCAAGGAAATCGTGGTCAAATTCATCGAGGTGGGACGGCTGACGCCTTCCTCCTTTGAGGACACCTTTGAGCAGGTGTACCGGGCCATTGAGCGGACGGTGCGGTCGAAATGAGCGCGGGCTTGCTTGATCCGGCCCTGAACCTTGCCCCGGCCGATCCCCGCCATATTCATATTATCGGCATCTGCGGCACCGGCATGGCTGCCATGGCCGGCATGCTCCATGAACGCGGCTTTACGGTCACTGGTTCGGATCAGAATATCTACCCGCCAATGTCGGACTTCCTGGCCGGGCTGGGTATTGAGGTGATGGCGGGCTACGCTGCCGTTCATCTCGCCCCGCATCCCGATCTGGTGATTGTCGGCAATGTGGTGCGGATCACCAACCCCGAGGCGATTGAACTGGCGCGGCTGGGCCTTCCGTATCTGTCCATGCCCCAGGCCCTGGGCCATTTCTTTCTCGAAGGCAAGGTGCCGCTCGTGGTGGCCGGTACCCACGGTAAAACCACCACCTCCTCACTTTTGGCTACCACCCTGCACCGAATCGGAGCCACCCCCGGTTTCATGATCGGCGGTCTGGTCGAAGCCTTCGGCCGCAACTACAATCTTAGCGACACGCCCTATTTTGTGGTCGAGGGCGATGAATACGATACCGCTTTCTTCAACAAGGTCTCCAAATTCCACCATTACCGGCCACACTGCGTTATCCTCACTTCGGTGGAGTTCGATCATGCCGATATCTTCCCCGACCTGGAGAGCATCAAGGCCTCGTTTGCCGAGTTCATCGGCCGTATCCCCCCCGATGGCGTCCTGGTGGCCCATATCGAGGATCCGGTGGTCGCCGGGCTTGTTCGTTCGGCCCGTTGCCCGGTGATTGCCTACGGCAGCGGCGAGGGGTGCGAATGGCGGCTGGCCGATCTCCGGGTCAAGGGCCTGCACAGCGATTTTGCGGTCTACTACCGGGATCAGCTCCAAGGTCGTTGCCGTCTGCCCATGCCGGGGCTGCATAACGGGCTCAATGCCCTGGCCGTGATCGCCCTGCTTCGGCATCTTGGATTTGCCTTTGACGCTATTGTTGCCGGTTTGGCCTCTTTTGAGGGGGTCAAGCGGCGGCAGCAGATTCGCGGGGAGGTGCGGGGCGTCACCGTTATCGATGATTTCGCCCACCATCCGACCGCAGTCCGCGAGACCCTCAATGCCCTGCGACTGGCCTGGCCGAACAACAGAATGGTGGTGGTCTTCGAGCCGCGCACCAATTCCAGCCGCCGGGCGGTGTTCCAGAAGGACTATGCCGATGTCTTTCACCGGGCCGATCTGGTCCTGATCCGCGAACCCGTGCCCCTGGATACCGTGCCTTTGAGTGAACAGTTTTCCTCGCACACCCTGGCAAACGATCTTCGTGTCCAAGGGATCGAGGCCCAGGCCTTTGCCGATACCGACGCCATTCTTGATGATCTTGGCAAGCAGTGTCAACCCGGAGACATCGTGGTTATTCTCTCCAACGGGGGCTTCGACGGTATTCATGAGCGGTTGCTTGTCCGGTTAGCGCAGCCCGCTTGATGGAACATCAATGCCTGCAGGGGACTTGCACTTACTCCTGGGGGAAACGTGATACCGTGGATTGCAGTTGCATGATCAGTGCCTGGTAATCACAAGCAGGGTTTCCGTCCCGGCACTGTTTTTCCAGGGTGTAGGCGATTTCGGCCAACTCGGTCAGCCCGATATTGAGCAAGGCCCCTTTAACGGCGTGACTGGCGCGGCTCAACTGCTGCATGTCCTCGCCGGCGGCTAATTCGGCCAGATTGTCGACATGGGTGCGGAGGGTTGTGATGAAAACCGGAAGCATGGCCGCTATCTTGTCATCGTTTAAGAGATAGGCGGTTTTGAGATGTTGTCGTATGGTTTCAAGATATGCGGTGCTTTCCATCGTTGTCTACCTTTCTGCATGTTACCAGGCACAAGCCTTTTTCATTCCAAGCAGCATAGAGTATTTCCGGGGCTGATTCAAGCATCGGTCAAGGAATAAAGCCGTGATGCATTCCCTCGAACAGACCGTCCGACAGACATTGCGCAGCGAGTCCCTGCCGGTACAAGGGGAACGGGTCCTGGTCGGGGTTTCGGGCGGGGCCGATTCCATGGCGCTCATGCATATCCTCGCGGCCCTTCAGGCGGAATTCGGTCTGACTCTGGTGGCCGCCTATATTGATCACGGTCTTCGTCCACTGGAGACCCCACGGGAGTGGGATTGCGTGCGGGATGCGGCGGATCGGCTGGGGCTGGATTGCGTCACCGTTCAAGTTGATGTCACTGCAGCGGCGGCAGCCCGTAAACTCTCCCTGGAGCACGCAGCCAGGGACTTACGCTATCAGGCCTTTGCCGAACTCGGACGTCAATGGGCAACCGGCCTGCTCGCGGTGGCGCATACGGCGGACGATCAGGTTGAGGAATTGCTGTTGCGGCTGTTTCGGGGCGGCGGCGGCAAGGCCCTCTCCGGCATGCGCCTGCAGGCGGGGTCTCTCATCCGCCCGTTACTCGGGCTCCGTAAAATCGAACTCATGGCCTATCTCGCTGAAAAGGGCATCGGTTTCTGCCTTGATTCCAGCAACGACGACTGCCGTTTTCTTCGCAATCGCATCCGCAACGAGCTGCTGCCGCTGCTTGCAGACCGGTACGATGCGGGGATACGACAGGCCCTGTTGAAAACTGCGGCCAATCTGCGCGAGGATGAAGACCTGCTTGAACTCCTGCTTGCGGAAACCTGGGCTCGGATCATTGAGCTTCGGGAAACGAAGGAAGCAGGTCAGGTGGTGGCCCTTCTCAAACGCGAACCCTTTGGTACGCTCCACTCGGCCCTGCAGCGCCGCCTGGTGGAAAAACTGCTCTGGACCATCGGCAACACGGCCCGCTACGAGCAGATCATGGCGGTACTGAGCGCCGCCCGTTCCGGTAGAACCGGCAGTGAACTCCATCTGAGCCGTGGTCTGCGGGTCGGGGTAACCCGCCGGCATCTGGAGTTTTCCTTTCCCCGGGGCCAAGGTCCGTGGCGCGGGCGTTTGTATCCTTCCTGAAGTTTTTCTTTTTTTCTCTTATCGCGCCCTGCCGTCGACATTTTCGTCGAGCCCGAGGAGAGGATGTCGAATCTTTTTTCTATCTTTCAGATGAGGTTGATTTAATTACCTGATGTATCGTGCTTTCTGTTGATGCTACAAGTTGGCATGATTGTTGATGTTCCATCAGTAAAAGGAGGTCGTGATTCCTATACGGAATCTTGGGATGAGCAATCAACAACGAGGTGGAACCATGAAAACGATGAAAAGAACGATGCTGGCGATCTGTTGCCTGGTACTGGTTGCCGGGGCTGCCTGGGCGGTCGATTATTCGAGTATGTCCACGGAAGATCTGAGCCGCATGCGCGGAACCCTTTGTAATGCCAGTCAGGACGATTGGAACGCCTTTCGTGCCGAATGGCAGAAACGGCTCGGCCAGATGACGCCGCAACAACGGCAGCAGTACATAGGGCCGGGGCGGGGCAAGGGACGGGGTATGGGCTGGGGTATGGGACGCGGTAGAGGGCGCGGCATGGGTCCCGGTTCGGGATATAATTGTCCGGGAGGGGTTGGGGCTGGGGCCGCTACTCCGACTCCCGGTAACGGCAACTGACAGTTCCTGTCAACCCTGGCACCCTTGGCGAGGCAAAGCCGTGGTACCTGGGTTCAGTTCTTTTTTGTAATCTGCAATTTTTCCATCTTATAGCGCAGGACCCGCTCACTGATGCCTAGAGCTTCCGCAGCCCGTGTCTGCACCCCGTTGTGGCGGTCCAGGGCTTCAATCAGCATCTGCCGTTCCACGGCCGTCAGTCGGGCGTTCAGGTCGCCTTCCATGCCGTTTCCCCGATATTCCCTGACCTCCGGCGGCAGGCCGCGCAGGCCGATAACCGGTGAACGGGCCAGGGTGATGGTGCGTTGGAGGATATGTTCCAGTTCCCTGATATTGCCGGGATAATCATACTTTGCCAACTGATTGAGGGCCTGATCGTCAAAAGTCGCCCGACTGTTGTATTTGGCGAGGAAAAAGCGGATTAGATCCGCTATTTCTTCTTTGCGCTGCCGTAGAGGCGGAATTTCAATGGTGATGACATTGAGTCGGAAGTAAAGATCTTCCCGGAACCTGCCCGTTGCCGCCATCTGTTTGAGGTCGCGGTTGGTGGCGGCCAGGATGCGGACATCCACGGCAAGCGGCTGTTCTCCGCCGACCCGGCAGATGGATTTTTCCTGCAGGGCTCGCAGCAGCTTGGCCTGCACTGGTGGCGGTAGTTCCCCCACCTCGTCGAGCAGCAGGGTGCCCTGATGCGCCTGTTCAAAGACACCGCGTCGGCGGTTGGCCGCCCCGGTGAACGCCCCTTTTTCATGGCCAAACAGTTCCGATTCGAACAAGCCTTCTGGAACGGCCGCGCAGTTGAGGGTGATAAAAGGTTCGTCCTTGCGGGGGCTGAGCAGGTGAATCAGGCGGGCGATCAGCTCCTTGCCGGTGCCGGTTTCGCCGCCGATGAGTACGGTCCAAGGTGCCGGAGCAGCGCGCAGGGCCAGGGAAAGCACATTCTTCATGGCCGGGCTGGAGGCAATCATCCGCACCGGCAGCGTCTCCTGATCAATCACCTCTTCCACGCGGGCGGCGTCGTCCACGATGAAGAGCCGCTCTTCGATAGCCCTGATCCGGGCCAGCAACATCTCCAGATCCACCGGTTTTTCAATGAAGTCCTCGGCACCCAGCTGCATCACCCGGACCGCGGTGTCCACCGCGCCATAGGCGGTGATCATCAGTACCCGGGCAAGGGGATTTTGCGCCTTCATCCGCTCCAGGACCTGATCACCGTTCATATCGGGCATGCGGTGGTCGAGCAGAACCAGATCAATGGGGTGCTCCATGAACAGGGCCAGGGCTTCAACACCGCCTCCGGCCTGGAATATTGTAAAACCTTGTTTTTTCAGGAAGCCGCTGAGCAGGGTCCGCTGGATGGCTTCATCGTCAACGATCAGAATGTTCACCGCTGTCCTCCGGGGGAGTTGCAATTGCTGCCGTACCGGGTTGGGTCGTGGTTCGCGGCAGGATAAAGGAAACAGTCAGGTGCTGTTGTTCGGGATGGCCCACGAAATGCAATTCGCCGCCATGCGCTTCAACAATCCGGCGGCAAAGAGCCAGTCCCAGTCCCGTGCCCCTGATCTTGGTGGTAAAATAGGGCTCGCCCAGACGGGCGAGGTCCTCGGCGCTTAAGGTGCAGCCGCCGCTGGTGATCGTAAATTGAAGACCTTCCGGGACCGTCATCAGGTCAATATTGAGAAAACCGCCCTCCGGCTGGGCCTCGATACCGTTTTTAAGTAGATTTTCCACCACCTCGGACAGCAGCTCCGGGTCGGCCTCGATGGGGCCCTCCAGTTGGTGGTGCATGTCGACGGTAATACCCTGGGCAGTGCAGCGCGATTGATACAAGGACAGAATCCCACGCAGGATCCGGACCGGATCAATCCTCTGCGGCTGGGGTTGCAATTTCCTGGTGAAACGCTGCAGTTCGGTGATGATGGTCCCGGCTCGCCCCACCGCCTCTTCCATGGCGCTGATCAGTTCCTGCTGCTCCGGGTCCAAGTCGGGCGATTCCAGGGTCAGCCGCTGCAGGCCCAGATTGATGGCATTGAGCGGATTTCTTACTTCATGGGCAATGGTGGCCGTGGCCCGGCCGAGCGCTGCCGCCTCGTGTTCCTTGGCCAGCAGTCGTTCAAAGGTCCGGGTCCGGCGGATATCCGCCTGCTGATACCGATAAAGGAGCCAGGAGAAAAAGAGGCCGAGCAGCAGGAGCAGGGAGGCAAAAAGGAAAAACTGGCGACGCAGCTGTTCAAGCCGATGAAAGTGGTTGGCGGCATCCAGGCCGACCACCAGGGTTCCCATGGGCGTGGACAAGCTCGCTTCAGCGGTGTTTTCCCCGCCTGCGCTCACCAGACGGACCGTCTTGGTATCAATGGAATCCGCGAGTTTCTCAAGACGGACATAATGGATGCCGGGCAGGCCGGAGAGGGTTGCCAGGAGCACCGGAAGGGCGGTTTTTTTGCGGAGCTGGTCAATGGAACCGGCGTCAAGTCCGATTCGAATGCAGCGGATATCCGGTTGTGTCCCCGGAGAGAGGAGCTGGGCGGTCTGTTTCTCCGGGTCGTAGTGAACCCGGTTCGGAGGGAGGTTGCAGTTCTGTTCTTGCGGCAGCCAGTCAACGGGACCGGCAATAACCTTGTCGCCGGTTTTGACCAGGCTGATCCCGAGCAGGCCGGTTTCCCGGGCAAGCGCCGTCAATTCTTCCGATTGAAGCGGATCGATGCTGTTGAGATATTCGACAAAGCGGGCCTTCTCGCGGAGAAAGGAGGTGACCACGGTGTCAATGGTTTCCTGGGACAGGGCGGCGTTGGCCAGATTTTCTTCGATGATGGCGGCCATCATCCGGGATCGATCCAGGGTGTTGCTGTGGAAATCTTTATCGATGGCCGTCAGTTGCCAGAAAAAAACAGCCAGCACCACACCGATGAGCAAGCCGAAACCAACGAGGTTGGCCCCCCAGGAGGGCAGGGGGAAAGGGGAGCGATCTTCCTGGTGCATTACGGCAGATCCTGTGGGTTTTCTTCCGGCCCCCGGTCTCCTTCGGACCATCGGCCCTCTCCCTGCCACCGATTTCCGCCTCGGAACTGGCGATGACGGCCGCCGCCGTGGCCGTGCCTGCCTTGTCCCCGTCTGCACATGCCGAGCCGTGCTCGCACCCCGGTGGGATCGTGACCGTAGCGCTGTTTCATGGTGAGAATATCGGCGGTCTCTTCGGACGGGGCGGCGGTGGTTTCCGACACGGTTTTCTCTACGGTCGGCCGGGTTGTCCGCGCTGCTTCGGTGACGCAGGGCGGAGTGCTTTGCGGGGCGCTCTGGGCGGCCCGGATCCCGAGCTCAAGGCCCAAAAGGAGCAAAAGGATCAGGACAGATGCCGAAAGGAGGCGGATGTTAGTCTTGAACCGCAACGTCATGGATGATTTCAAAAAGGGCATGGGGATTGGTTCCCTGTTCGCCGGCAATTTCTTTCAGGGATTTCTCTGGATCGGCCTTGATGTTTTCGGCGGCCAGAGCCGCGATCACCCGTTGTTGATCCAGTCCGTACCGGCGGCAGAGGTCTTGCAGCACCATGCGTCCCATACCGGGGAAGGGTTCGTCGGGAAAGGTTTGGGTTGTGACGGAAGTGTTCAAGGAGGTGGCGTTCATGGCCTCGTAGACAGCTTTGGGTGTGATGCCGTTATCTTGGGCAATGGCCAGGATGGTTTGCTTGTCTCCGGTATAATGAATTCCGGCCTTGGTTAATCCGGCCTTCATGGTCTCCAGTGAGAGCCCGGTGCGTTTGGCAAAAAGGGGAAGCGAAGACAACTCGGCATGGCCGTAGGGCGGCTCCCCGTACTGTTCGGCTGCAGCGACCTTGAAGGAATGGCCGAAGTCGAGGATGGCGGTAAAGGGCGGCAGGTGGAGCAGGGTACCCACGATAAACGCCAGCGTCAGCAGCAATGCCGCGAGGAACGACGGGGTGAAAATCCGGAGTTCTCTGGCCTTGTTTTTCATATAGGCGATCATCGCCTTCCAATTATAGGTAAGATGGAGCAGGCTCGCTGTCAGAAAGAGAAAACCGAGGGTGATATGGATGTCACCCCATTGGGATTTGCCGAGCCCCAACCAGTGCCAGTTCGACCAGTAGGCCACCCGGCCTTCCGGGATAACATACAAGACGATGCTGGTCAGCAGCAACGGTACAAAAGAGAGCAGCAGGGTCAGTGAGGTGATTTTTCGGATATTCATTACAGTCCATGCTCCGTAATCGAATTGAAAGAAGAATAAGATCGTTGTGAAAAAGAAAGCACTATACATGCCGGATTGTTTTCGCGATAGATTTTCCTTGTCGACCGTCCCCAAAGGCCGGTCTCCGGATGCGGTGGCCGGAAAAGGGGCTGTGACGATTCGACATTTTTGTCGAGTTGAGGTGCTTCTTTGTCGAACCTGTCGGCCTTGTCCGTACCGGCAGCGCATATATTTGATCCGGATGACGGCATTGTATGTACGGTGGGCTTGAAAATCCGCACGATGTCCCCTATAAAGGGAACGAACAATACATCGATACGGGGTATGCCTGTGCTGGAGGTAATGATGGTTGAAGAGTATCAGAATGTCAGTGTGGAGCGGTTACGCGACTACATGGTACGGCACCATGAGAATGAATACCTGCTGGTCGATGTCCGTCAACCGGATGAGTATGCCCAGGGCCATATTCCCGGTTCGGTGCTCATTCCCTTGGGGCAGATTTCGGCGCGGATGAAGGAATTGCCGGTGGATAAAGATATTATTTTTTATTGTCGGTCCGGCAGACGCTCCCGGGGAGCCGCTCTGTTTACCGGATCACGGCCGTATGTGGCTGGTACGATCTTCAACATGACCGGCGGCATCCTCGCCTGGGATGGACATGTGCTTGCCGAATCCCCGAATCTGAAAATTTTTCCTCTTTCGGGCACCGATCAGGAGGTGTTGCTGCAGGCCATGAATCTGGAACGGGGATCGGCACGTTTTTACACGGTCATCCGGAAGCGCTACGGCAGCGTTTCCTGGACGCACAGTCTCGCCGATCTCGCCGGGGCCGAAGAGGCCCACGCCCGGATGATTTACCGTTTCTGGGCGGAAGGGCAAACCGATCCCCCTTCTTTTGAAACCGTGTTTTCGGGGTTGAGCGGTGATATTGTCGAGGGCGGTTCTTCCTGTGCCGACCTGGTGGCAATGCTGGAGGTGCAACCGCTTGAACCGTGCCGGGCCACGCTGGAAACGGCGTTGACCATAGAATATGCCGCCTACGATCTCTCCCGTGCCATGGCGCATCGTTTTCAGGACAGCCTTTGGAGACGGTATTCAATGCTATTGCCGAGGGAGAAAAGGAGCACATGCAGCTTGCGGCACAGGGGCTGGCCCTTTGTGTGGTTTGACCTGATTTTTTTTGGGGAGGGGTTGAACGGTCCCCGTGGGTGACCGCAGGCCGCCGGTTCTTGCGATATTGACGCTTCGATGGTACCATGACGTAATTATGTCATTCATCGGGCGGGTGAGACAACGCCCGGCAAACAAGGGGACGGAAATTCTTCCCCGAGATATGCAAACAATGGGAGCGAAAATGAAGCAATTTTCCCACATGGGCCATACCTATGAAGTAGACGAGCAGGGATGTTTATTGGATCCTGCTTGCTGGGATGAGAATTTTTCCGAAGGCATGGCTCGGGAGTGTGAAATCCCGGTCCTGTCCAGCGAACACTGGGATGTTATTCGGTATATACGGGATACGTACGAAAAGACCGGAGTCTGTCCGACCATCTTTGCCACCTGCAAGGCCATGGGTCTTCTCCCGGAGGAGATGAAAAGACTTTTTCCCACAGGGTATCATCGGGGGGTGTGTCGGGTGGCGGGTGTGTACTACCGGGTCAGTCATATGCCCTATGGGGCGCATATCAAGGAAAGTGTTGCCGATATGCGGGCTTTATCCCACGACAAGGTATACAGCACGGATGTGCTCGGGTTTTTGGTTCATCATGAATCCTGGGATGAAAATTACGCCAACCACCGCGCCATGGAGATGAACATCCCGGGGGGACGGCTGACCGAAGATCATTGGCGCATCATTCACTTTCTCCGTGATGTGTATCAACGAGAGCAACGTATTCCCACCATTTACGAAACCTGTGAGAACTGCAACCTGGATCTGGATTCCCTTGAGGCCCTGTTTCCGGATGGCTATCATAGGGGCGCCTTGAAAATTGCGGGCTTGCGGTTTATTAAATAATTTTTGACCCCTTGAAGGCAGCATGATGCGGGAGTCGGGACGTCTCCCGGAGGCACAAGATCATGGGTCGGATGAATCCGCGGGGCAGGGGGAGCATCGGCCTTCCGGTGTCATCCTTCTGCATGGTCTTGCCCGGACCAGCCGTTCCATGCGACTGCTTGCCAATTTTTTACGGCAGCAGGGGTATGCGGTGGTCAATGTCGGATATCCTTCGCGGAAATACCCTGTCGAGACCCTGGCCCGGCTCTGCATTCCGCCCGCGATAGCGGAGCTGCGGCAGGATTATCGGGTCGGCTCCATCCATTTTGTCACCCATTCCATGGGCGGAATTCTTCTCCGCTGCTTTCTCTCAGTAGAACCTCTGGCTGATCTGGGCCGGGTGGTGATGCTCAGTCCCCCGAATCAGGGCAGTGAACTGGTCGATTTGCTCAGGCGCTCCGGATGGTTCCGTTCTTTTTTCGGTCCGGCGGCCTGCCAGCTGGGTACGGCCGCAATGGATCTGCCCCGGCAGCTCGGACCGTTCCGCGGTACGGTTGGTATCATCACCGGCGATCAAGCCGGTATCAGTCCCTTTTCCCGATTATTTCCCGGTCCTCATGATGGCAAGGTCTCGGTGGCCAGGGCGCAGCTGCCGGACATGACTGATTTTTTACGGGTACCCTATGGGCATTCCTGGGTCATGAACCATCGGTCGGTTCGGGAGCAGGTGGTGGCGTTTCTTGAATGCGGCCGCTTCAGGCACTAGCCCGACTCAGCTCTTACGCAGAACCCGCTTGTCGTCGATGCGGATGGTGAGCTTGATCTTGTCGAAATATTCCAGCAGAGGAATGGAAAATTTTCTGGTCAGACCGGTCAGCTCCTTGAAGCGGGGCGCGTCGATCTCGCCTTCCTTGCGGATAAAGGCGATCACGGAATCCTGCAGTTGTTGGATGGCCGGGGCGTGGAAGCAGAGGGATTCATTGACTTTGATCAGGGTACCTTTAGCCAGCAGCAGGTCGATGACCTGCCGGATCTGTTTTTCAGGGAATTCAGCAAAGGTGGCCAACACCTCCTTGAGATTGGGAGGAATGAGCCCGGCCAGCCGGTAGACTTCGCCGATTTTTTGTTCCATCTCCTGTTCATTCACCTGGAGGGTAACGGTATGGCCGGTCAGTTTGACCTCGGCACCGACCTGTTCAATCACTCCTTTCTTGGTCAGATTAGCCACAAGAGCCGATAAAACTTTTGGGTCAACCGTGGGTCGCAGGCGGGAGCGGAGTTCTTCCTTGGCTAACCCGGTTTTAAGGGGATTCTGGCTGTGGAAAATGGTCAGCAGATCAATAATTTGCTGGTTCAAGGTCTCGGCCACGGACGCGGCGAGCAGGCGTTGGCTTTCCGAATCGACCACCAGAAGGGCACCGGTTGAAATCGGGTGGAGGAGGAGTTTTTTCAGTTTTTTACTGAAGACCCCGGTACGGGCGGCCAGTTGATCGGCGGTGATCCCCTTGATGCCGCATTCCTCGATCAGCAGCAGGCATTTTTGCACACTATCGGCAGCGGCATAGGCGGCAAAGAAGGCGCGATTTTGTTCCCGGTCGCGTTCCAGGGTTCGTTTTCGTTTCCGAGGGACGCTATTGAGGATGACGCCGCCGCCGATGGTGGTAATCGGCGAAGAGCTGCGGACCACATAACGGTCGCCCGGCCAGGCGGCCACCGGTTCCTGGAGGAGGAGTTGAACGGGACTATCCGCACCGGGGGCGAGGCTGTCCGACTCCAGCAGCACGATTCGGCCGACAATCTCCCGGGTGCCCAAATGCACCCGCACCTGGGTCCGGTTCTTTAATTCTTTCGGCGTGGAACTGAGGCAGTGGAATTCGGCATCCAGCAGGGTGGTGGCAATGAGGCTGCCCGGTGTAGCCGCCATATCGCCGCGGTTGATATGATCCTTTTCAATGCCCTGGAGGTTGATTGCGGTCCGGTGTCCGGCCTCGACCAGATCGACATCCTTGCCGTGGACCTGGATACCCCGGATTTTCGCGGTCAGACCGCCGGGATAGAAGGTCAGGTCGGCACCGGTCTCGATGCGGCCGGAAAGCGAGGTGCCGGTGATCACCGTGCCGAAACCCTTCATGGAAAAAACCCGGTCCACGGCCATGCGGAACGGGCCGAATTCTTCATGGAAATCCATGGCCGCCACCTTGGCGTCGAGCAGGGCGACAATCTCGCTGATGCCCTTGCCGCTGAGCGAATCAACAGGCACAATCGGTGCGGTTTCGAGGAAGGTGCCGGTGAAAAAATCACGGACCTCCTCGGTGACCATATCCAGCCATTCCTGGTCGACCATGTCTCTTTTGGTGAGGACGATCAGACCGTCGCGGACACCGAGCAGCTGGCAGATTTCGAAATGCTCGATGGTCTGCGGCATGATGCCTTCGTCTGCGGCAATGACAAAGGCCACCAGATCCATGCCGGCGGCCCCGGCCACCATGTTGCGGATGAATTTTTCATGGCCCGGTACGTCGACGATGCCGAGGCGATGGCCGCAGGGAAGATCGAGAAAGGCGAACCCCAGTTCAATGGTGATGCCGCGCTCTTTTTCTTCCTTGAGGCGGTCGGTCTCAATCCCGGTAAGCGCCCGGATCAGGCTGGTTTTGCCGTGATCGACGTGTCCGGCGGTGCCGAGAATAATTTCACGCATAGGCTGACCGGGGGTGCCGGTGGCTGCAATCGTTCAAGGTCGTAACCGGCGCCGGGTTCAGAAATAGGGATTGGTTTTGGCTTCGCGGCCGATGGTGGACTGCAATCCTCCGTAGCCGTGACCCGGCCAGACCAAGGTCTCCGGCGGCAGGGTAAGAAGCCGTTTTTGGATAGCGTTGATCATCAGTTCCAGGGACCCGCCGGGAAAATCGGTGCGACCGATGGCGCCGACAAAAAGGGTATCGCCGGTAAAGCAGTGCGGCGGGCTGTAAAGGCAGATGCCGCCGGGGGTGTGACCGGGCGTGTGAATAACCTGGAACTGCTCCTCGCCGAAGGCTATGGTGTCACCGTCCTCGACGGTTACGGCGACCGGCGGGGACTCGGGCAGGCCGAGTGAAGAAAAGTAATCACTGATGCGCGGATCGTTGAAATAGGCGACGTCCGCAGCATGCATGACGATCTGTGCCCCGGTGGCCTCCTGGATGCGAGCGTTGCCGCAGACATGATCCGGATGGCCGTGGGTATTGATGATGTATTGGACCTGCAACGTGTTCTGGCTGCAGTAGTCGAGGATCCGGTCCTCGTCGCCGCCGGGGTCGATGATGGCGGCGTGTTGGGTTTTCTCGCAGGAAACGATATAGCAACAGACCCCCATCATCCCGACAGTAAGTTGTTTGACAAGCATAGAGCTGATCTCTTGGGCTGTTTCCCGCAGTCGTCCGGCAAGGGGCGACTGCGGGAGGGTTGATGAAGGCGGTTATTTTTTAAAGGTGGAACCGCAGCCGCCGGAGCTGCAGCCGCAGCTGCTGGCACAGGGGGTGGGGGTGACCGGTCCGGGCGGCAGGCGCTGCTCAACGGCGGTGATCACTACGTCAAAGGCTTTGGTGGCCGGAGTCACTTCGTCTGAGGACAGATAGGGTGTGCCTGAATCACCGGCAACGACCACGCGCGGATCCATGGGGATTCTGCCGAGGAAGGGCAGATCGAAATCGCGGGCGGTCTGCTCGCCGCCGCCCGAGCTGAAGATGTCGACCGTCTGCTCGCAATGAGGGCAGATAAATCCGGACATGTTCTCAATCACGCCGACAATCGGCATCTCCACGGCCTTACAGAAGTTGATGGATTTGCGGACATCGGCCAGGGCCACGGCCTGGGGCGTGGTGACCACAACCGCATGGACGCCGGGCATGGTCTGGGCAACGGAGAGCGGTTCGTCGCCGGTGCCGGGAGGGGCGTCGACGATCAGATAATCAAGCGCACCCCAGTCCATGTCGGCGATGAATTGCCGGATGGCCTGAATTTTGAGTGGGCCGCGCCAGATGATGGCATCGTCCCGGTCTTTCATCATATATTCAAGAGAAACAACCTTGAGGTTGTCGTTATAATTCAGGGGCGGAATAAGGTCGTTCGGGTTGGCCGGTGCTTCCAGGGACCCGGTGAGATTGAGCATCCGACAAACATCAGGTCCGTGAAGATCCACATCCATCAGGCCGACTTTGTGTCCTTTTTTTGCAAGGCCCAAGGCTAGATTGACGGCAACGGTCGACTTGCCGACCCCGCCTTTGCCGCTCATGACAAGAACTTTATTTTTGATTCTTCCCAGGGATTTGGTGATCGCGATATCCTGCTGAGCCAGACGGGCGTCGCCTGAATGAGAATCGCCGGAACTGCAACTGCTTGGTTTTTGCTCGGTTCCGCAGGAACTTCCACAAGAATTGCTCATTTATAAGCCTCCGATTAGAGATAGGTGGTAAATGGTACGAGGTGAACCCGTGGAAACCGCGTTTGACCTTTTTTGCTGTTACAGCTGTCGGCTGCGGTTTTATGATAGCGGTGACCAAAAAAATGATCCCGCGCCTCTCTCCCGTATTGAAAAACGGGGATGCCGCGGGCCTTGGCGAGTTCATTATAATTTGGCCTTATATTGTAATGCCGCTCTTTTTAAAAGCAATGAAAAAAACAAACCCGATTTCAAGGACTCGGGTTTACCCCTTGGCTGGTGTTTTTCTTGCTTTATAATTGTCAGAATAGTTATAGTGGTTACTTCTATCGTATTGCCGGGTTGGGAAAAAGATGCTCCGGGCACTGGGTTGTTGGCCGCAAATCCCCGGTACTTGCAAGCTATCATGCCCATTCTTTATATATATTTACGGGGCAAAGTCCTGCCTCCGTGAACACGACGCTTGCGGCAAAAGACGCGAGTTGGGGAGGAGCCGATGGATCCGATCAGGAAAAAAATGTTGGAGGAGCTGGAACAGATGCAGCGCACGGGACGCATTCTACGCAACATGTCTCTTTGCCGGAGGGTGCCGATGGCGATGGAGGGTTGGCAGCCGGCGGTGGATATCTATGAAGCGGAAAACAACGTTTATATCTATGCGGATTTGGCCGGTGTGGTTCCCGAATCCCTCCGGGTCACCGTTGATGGCCATTTGCTGCAGATCAGTGGTGTCCGCCAGTTGCCCGCGCATCCTTCCATAGCGTGTATTCATCAACTTGAAATCGAATTGGGCGTTTTTCAGCGGACCGTTGCCCTGCCTTCGATGGTGGTTGTCGAAGAGGTCGAATCGGCCTATACCAACGGCATCCTTGTGGTGACCCTGCCGAAACGAACGAAAAAAGGCAAAGTGACGATCAGGATAACGTCTGGAGTGTAATTCATGGAAAATGAACAGCAAACACCGCAGAAAAAGATGGATCCTTCCCTGTTGGAAGTTCCGGAATCCCTTCCTATCTTGCCGTTACACGGGTTTGTCTTCTACCCCGGTATGGGATTTCCGCTCCAGGTTTCCAGCGAATCCTCGAAACAGCTGATTGACGACGTTCTCCTTGGCGACCGCCTGCTCGGACTGGTGCCGAGCCGTAGGGAGCAGGTCAATGACGACGACATTCTTGGACCGGATGATCTCTATAAAATCGGCGTGGTCGGATATCTGCACAAACTGAATAAGTCCCCGGAAGGATTTTATCAGATCCTGGTGGGCGGCACCAAAAAGATCACCACCACCGAGTACATCGCCTCCACTCCCTACCTGAGGGCTAAGGTGGTCGAGATCCCGATGGAGATTGTCGAGGATAAAAAGATCGAGGCCCTGCTGTTCAACATCAGGGCGCAGTTTCAGAAACTGGTCAGCTCCACCGAACTGCCCCAGGAACTGGCGATGACCATCAATGCCTTGACCAATCCTTTTTATGTCGCATATCTGGTCAGTTCCCAGTTGAATCTGAAAATAGAGAAGGAACAGGAAATTCTGGAGATCGCCCCCCTGCACGATCTGTTGCACTCTGTGGCCAAAGAACTTGCCACGCGTCTGGAAACCGTGGAGATGAGCCTGCAGCTGCAGGCCTCCATGAAAAAGGATATGGACGGGCGCCAGCGGGAGTTTTTTCTTCGCCAGCAGCTGCAGGCGATCCGCAAGGAGTTGGGGGAAGGGGACGACGATAAGGTCGAACTCAAGGACCTGAAAGAGCGGATTGCGGAAAAAGGGTTGAGTGAGCAGGCCCGATCCGTGGTGGAAAAGGAATTGGCCCGGTTGGATCGTATCCCGCCGTCCTCACCCGAATACAGCGGCACGCGAAACTATATCGACTGGATTCTCGATCTCCCCTGGCTGGATTCCACCAAGGATACCCTGGATATTGACCAGGCGGAGGCCAATCTTGACCACGACCATTACGGGTTGAAGAAAATCAAGAAACGGATTCTTGAATTTCTGGCGGTGCGGAAATTGAAAGAGGACATCCATGGTCCGATTCTCTGTTTCGTCGGTCCTCCCGGGGTCGGAAAAACCTCGCTCGGTCAGTCCATCGCCCGGAGCATGAATCGCAAATTTGTCCGCATTGCCTTGGGCGGTGTCCGTGACGAGGCGGAAATCCGGGGGCATCGGCGCACCTATATCGGAGCGCTGCCGGGCCGGATTATCGAAAGCCTCAAACGGGCCGGGGCCAATAACCCGGTTTTTCTCCTTGATGAGATCGATAAACTGGGCAATGATTTCCGCGGCGATCCCAGCTCCGCGCTGCTCGAGGTCCTGGATCCCGAACAGAACTCAACCTTTACCGACCATTACCTTGATATCGAATTTGATCTCTCCAAGGTAATGTTCATTGCCACCGCCAATGTTTTGGACACCATTCCCGGACCGCTCCGCGATCGTATGGAGGTGGTCGAACTCTCCGGGTACACCCAGCAGGAGAAGGTGGCCATCGCCACCCGGCATCTGCTGGCTAAACAGATGGAGGCCCATGCCCTGATCGCTGAGAATCTCGAGATTCCCGAGGAGACCATCGGTGCGTTGATTTCCTCCTACACCCGCGAGGCCGGGGTGCGTAATCTCGAGCGGGAAATTGCCGCCATCTGCCGGGGCACGGCCGCCAAGATCGCTCGGGGGCGAACCGAAAAAACAGTGGTGACGCCGGACAAACTTTATGATTATTTAGGGCCGCAACGCTTTTTTCCGGAGATGAAGGCCCGGAGCTGGGGACCGGGTCTGGCAACCGGGCTTGCCTGGACCCCGGTGGGGGGGCAGATTCTCTTTATCGAGACCTCGAGCATGAAGGGCAAGGGCGGTTTGACCCTCACCGGCAAGCTCGGTGACGTTATGAAGGAATCGGCAACCGCGGCCCTGACCTATATCAGATCCCATGCCAAGGATTTGGGGATCGATGAGGATATCTTTGCCGGCATCGATCTGCATGTGCATGTCCCCGAAGGGGCCATTCCCAAGGACGGCCCCTCGGCCGGTGTGGCCATGGTATCCTCGCTGGTGTCGGTGATCCTCGGCAAGCCGGTCCGCCAGGATGTGGCCATGACCGGCGAGATTACCCTGCGCGGCGATGTCCTGCCGGTGGGCGGCATCGGTGAAAAGGTGCTGGCTGCGCTCCGGGCCGGGATCAGGGAGCTGATTCTGCCAGTGCTCAATGAAAAAGATGTATTGGAAATTCCTGAGGATATTCGCGAAGGCGTGATCTTTCATTATCCGCAAACCATACGGGAGGCCCTGGAGTTCGCCATGGGCAAAACAGAGGCGCAAACCTGATGCTGGGCTGGTTTAAGAAAAAATTCGGTAAGAAAGAAGAAGAACCGGTTGTTGACACGGAGCCGATTGCGGTCGTTGCAGAGGAGGTCGCTGCACCCATCGCTCCGGTAGAACCGGAATCGATTGCAGGGCCGACGGCTCAAGAGCCGGCAGCCGAGGTCACGGCGGAAAGTGTTCCTCCGGAGGAACCGGCTGCGGTTGTCGAGCCGCTCTTTGCACCGGAGTCCGAAGAACAAGAGCTGCCGGAGCAACCGGGTCCGACGGTTGCTGAAAGCCGTGTTGTGTCCGAGGAAGAACCGGTTGCGGCGGTATCTGGGGCCGCTGAGGAAATCGAAAGCGCTGCCACAGAACCCGTTGCCGAAGCGCTGGAATCCTCTGGAAATTCCGAAGCTGTTGATCTTGATTGGGCTGAGGCTGCTGTCGAGGCGAAACTGTCGGTTGAAGAGGCAGCAGGATCTGTTGCGCCTGCGGAAGAGGAAGCTGAACCGACCGAGACGGCTGAACCGACCGAGGCAGAGCTGCCGACGGAAAGTGGTGAGGAGGCTCTTGCCGCTGTCGAGGCTGTGGCAGCGGGCGAAGTCGAACCCGAAGATGTTGCGATTACGCTGCAACCTGCGGACGACCAGGAAGATGTGCTTTCTGTGGATACCCTGGAAGCTCCCGAAACTGCGGAAGCAGAGGAAGCAGCAGCAGAAGCAGCAGCAGGGGCCGTCGAAGAGGCTGTGCCTTCGTTCGTACCGGCAGACGGGGAAGATGATACGGTCCCCCTGGAGGTTTTGGAGACAGCACCGGAGGATGCCCTTGAGGAACAGGAGGCGGAAGAACCCGCAGTTGCGGCATCTCCGGTCTCGTTCTATGCGCCGACCCAGGAAAAACCGGCCAGCAAATCCATGTTCAAACGGTTGCAGGAACGGTTGGGCAAGACCAGAGACTCCTTTGTCTATCGTATTGATCGCCTTTTTCTGGGGCAAAAAGAAATCGATCAGGAGCTGTTTGAACAGTTGGAGGAAATCCTCATCACTGCCGATCTCGGGGTGGGCACTACTCTGGAGTTGCTCGATTCGACCCGGAGGAAGGTCAAACGGGATCAATTGAAAGATCCTCAAGCCCTGAAAGCGATTATCCGTGATAAGATCCTGGCATATATTCAGGCTGCGGATCAGGCTGCCGAGCTGGTGATGCCGGAACAAGGACCCTTTGTTATCATGGTTGTCGGCGTCAACGGCGTCGGCAAGACCACAACCATCGGCAAGATCGCCGCCAAGTTCACCCGCGCCGGACAGTCGGTGCTGATGGTGGCGGGCGATACCTTCCGCGCTGCGGCCATTAACCAGCTTAAAATCTGGGCTGAACGGGTCGGCGTTGAGGTCATTGCCCAGAACCCCGGATCCGATCCTTCCTCCGTGGTCTTCGACGGTCTCGAATATGGGGTTGCCCATAACTACGATGTCATTCTGATCGATACCGCCGGCCGGCTCCATACCAGCGTTAATCTGATGGAAGAGCTGAAGAAAATCAGGAGGGTTATCAATAAAAAAATGCCGGGCGCTCCCCATGAGGTTATGCTGGTCCTTGATGCGACCACCGGCCAGAACGGTATTTCCCAGGCCAAGCTGTTCCACGAAGCCGTGGGGGTCAGCGGCCTCACCCTGACTAAGCTCGACGGCACCGCCAAAGGCGGTATTGTTGCCAATGTCTGCCGGGAATGCAAAATCCCGGTTCGTTTTATCGGCATCGGTGAACAACTCGACGATCTTCGCGATTTCGATGCGCGGGAATTTGTCGATGCCCTGTTCTCTGGGCAGGCAAACTCCTGATCCCCCCAAGTCTCGATCATTCGAACAACACGCTGTTTTATTACTTTCTCATATTAACAATATCTTATGCAATATCGACAACATAATCAACCGGGCTGCGGTGGTTGCCTGCTGCTGCTCGTCATGCTGGCGCTGGTTACCGGCGGTGCTCCGGCCCTGCTGAATCTCATCGGCTTTATTTTTTATTCCGGCCTGGCCGGGATTCTGCTCATGGTTGCCGCCTTCTGGGCTTTTACCTATTATGTCCAGCGCCGGGTCTCCACCTATGAATCCACCCAGACCGAGAGCCATAACCGTTTTGTCTTTCTCCTGGTTAATATCCTGGTAAAGATCGCCCAGGCCGACGGCCATTTTACCCGGCCGGAACTGAACGCTATCCTCAATTTTTTTCAGTACCAACTCCGTTATAATCAGGATCAGATGTACTGGGTCAAACAGTTGGTGAAGGAGGCTCGGGATGCGGAGACCGAACTGCAACAGCTGCTCGATGAGTTTCGTACCAGCTTTGCCTACGAACCACGCCTGATCCTTCTGGAGCTGATTTATCAGCTCATTTATACCAAGCAGCCTCCGCCGGAGGATGAACTGCGTCAGGCCCGAGCTATTGCCTCGGTGCTGCAGATATCGGTCTGGGATCAGCGGACCATCGAAGCAAAATACATGTATCGTCAGCGACAGGAGGCGACCTCCTCGGGCCAGCTGGAGGAACAGTACTACGCAGTGCTCGGCCTGGAAAAAGGCGCTGATTTTGCCGAAATTAAGAAGGCGTATCGTACCTTGTCCATGCAATACCATCCGGATAAGGTTGGCCATCTCGGAGAGGAGTTCCGGGGCGTGGCCGAAGAGAAGATGAAGGAAATCAATGTGGCTTACGACTATTTCCAGAAGAAATTTGCCGGCGGCTCAGGGCAGTAGTCTGCAGGTACCCGGTCTGTACATGTTGGGGAAGTTCCAGCTGATTACGATATATTATCAATGCAAAAGGGGTTAATCATGAGTGGCGTTGCCAAGAAAATGCAGCAGTTTGCGGAAAATTCTTCCTGGATCAGAAAGATGTTCGAGGAAGGGGCCAAGATGAAGGCCGAGTTCGGAGCGGATAAGGTCTTTGATTTCAGCATCGGCAATCCCGATGTGCCGCCGCCGGCCAAGTTCACTACCGTGCTCCGCGAGCTGGCGGAAAACGAGCAGCCCGGCATCCACGGCTACATGCCGAACGCCGGTTATCCGTTTGTCCGCGAGGCCCTGGCCAAACGGCTCGGCCGCGAGCAAGAGGTTGATTTGCAACTGGGCGATATCCTCATGACCTGCGGCGCGGCCGGCGGTTTGAATGTCATCTTCAAGGCCCTGCTCGACCCCGAAGACGAAGTCATGATCTTCTCTCCTTTCTTTGTGGAGTACAAATTTTATATTGATAACCACGGTGGCGTGGCCAAAGTAGTGCCCACGGACAAGGATTTCAATCTCGACTTGGCGGCCATTGAAAAAGCGCTGACCCCGAAAACCAAGGTGGTGTTGATCAATAGCCCTAATAATCCCACCGGCCAGATTTATTCGGCCGATTCTTTGCAGCAGTTGGGTCGGATGCTCGATGCCGCCGGGAAACGGTTCAAGACCTCCATCTATCTGGTGTCCGACGAGCCCTACCGCAACATTGTTTTTGATAACCACCAGGTGCCGCCGTTGATGACCGCCACCACCAACGCCATTGTCGCCTCGTCGTATTCCAAGGAACTGTCCCTGCCGGGCGAGCGTATCGGTTATCTTGCCGTGCACCCGGCCATGCAGGACAAGAATTCGGTGCTGGGCGCCCTGACCCTGGCTAACCGGATCCTCGGCTTTGTCAATGCCCCGGCGCTGATGCAGCGGGCGGTGATGCAGTTGCAGGATGTCTCGGTGGACAGCTCCATTTATGCGCGGCGGCTCGAAGCCTTCTGTACGGTCCTGGATGCCGCCGGCATGACCTATGTCCGACCCAAGGGTGCCTTTTATCTCTTTCCCCAGGTACCGATCGACGATGTTGAATTCTGCCGCCTGCTCCAGGAGCAGAAAATCCTCGCCGTACCCGGTCAGGGCTTTGGCATGCCGGGTTATATCCGCCTGGCCTTCTGCGTCGACGAAAAGGTGATCGCCGGATCAATGGACGGGTTCAAAAAGGCAATGGCCAAGGCACAGCAGTAAAGCCGCTCTTCTCGAAAAAACAGCAAAGGGCCGTGCTCCATTGGGGAGTACGGCCCTTTTTTGTTTTCAGGATGCGTGGACCCGGTGTTTTTTTATCCCCGGTCGGCCTTGCGGATAACATCGCAGAGTTCATGGGCCAGGGTGGCAATCTCCTGCTCATCCTCGCCTTCGGTCATCACCCGGATAACGGGTTCGGTACCTGAAGCCCGGACCAGAATCCGGCCCCGGGCGCCCAGCTTCTGCTCCGCGCGTTGCAAGGCCTCGGGAAATCCGGGAATATGTTCCGGAGCAATTTGGGAGGCCATGCGCACGTTTTCCAGAACCTGGGGATAGGTCGACATAATGGTGGCCAGTTCGGAAAGGGGCTTGTTTCTCTTGATCATGATGGCCAGCAACTGCAACCCGGCCAGGATACCGTCGCCGGTGGTGTTGTGATCGAGGAACACCAGATGCCCCGACTGTTCACCCCCGAAGTTGTAGCCCTTGGCACGCATGGCCTCGACCACGTAACGGTCGCCCACCTGGGTGCGCAGCATCTGACCGCCCATGGAATGCATAGCCTGTTCCAGGCCTATATTGCTCATCACCGTGGCCACCAGGGTCTTTTTTTTGAGTTTGCGCCGGTGCAGCAGTTCGCTGGCACAGATAGCCATGATGTGGTCGCCGTCGACGATGTTGCCGTGCTCGTCGCAGACGATCAGCCGGTCGCCGTCGCCGTCGAGCGCCAGGCCGATATGGGCACCCAGCTGTTGCACCTTGGCGGCCATCACCTCCGGGTGGAGGGCACCGCATTCGTGGTTGATGTTCTTGCCATCGGGATCGGCACCGATGGTGGTGACTCTGGCCCCCAGTTCCGAGAAAACATGGGGGGCCACTTTGTAGGTGGCCCCGTGGGCACAGTCGAGCACGATGTGGAAATCATCGAGCACGTACTCTTTGGGAAAGGTGTTTTTCAAGGCAACGATATAGCGGCCGCAGGCATCGTCGATCCGGGTGGCCCTGCCGATCTCATCCGCCACCGGTCGCAGGGCGGCCATCTTTTGCGAAAAAATAAGATCTTCGATATCGGCCTCCATGGCATCCGGCAGTTTGTAGCCGTCGGCGGAAAAAATCTTAATGCCGTTATCCTGAAAAGGGTTATGCGAAGCGGAGATCACCACCCCGGCATCGGCCCGCATCGAGGTGGTGATAAAGGCGATGCCCGGTGTCGGCAGGGGCCCCACCAACTGCACATCCACCCCCATGGAGCAGATCCCGGCGGCCAGGGCATTCTCGATCATATAACCGGAGAGGCGTGTATCCTTGCCGATGACGATGGTATTGCCTTTGACCTGATTTTTCACGATAAAGGCGATGGCTCTGCCGATCTGCATGGCGATTTCCGAGGTCATGGGGTAGATGTTGGCCACGCCGCGAACGCCGTCGGTTCCGAAGAGTTTTTTCATGGGTTGTTCCTGTTGGTATGAAAGAGTGAGGGCGAAAAAGGTCTGGAGCACGGGCCGTTACGGAAGCAGGCGCACTGTGTCCGGATGGATGTTGAGGATGACAATTGGGGTGTGCCCCGGCAGGGTGATGCCGGTGACCTGCACCGGGACCTCGTTGGTTTTCTTATCCGGCGTGACCGACGCACGGAACAGCATGGAGAGTTCCGGTGTGATGCGGACAATCTGTTCCGGGATTTCAGCCTCCACGGTCACCACGGCCGGTGCGGTTTTCAGCGCCTGGTCGCTGTCCTTGACATTGACCGGGATGCCCCGCACCGTTTTCTTGACCAGGGTTTCCTTTAAGACCACGGTGGCCTCGATCACGGTTTCGCCGATGAGTTTGAGCAGGTTCTCGTCGAGATTCAGGTGTACCTGAAAGATCGTAGAACGATCCAGGTCCGCCAGATCGATGACTGCGGTTTTTAAATCCGCCTCCCGGTCAAGAACGGTTTGCGGTCCGGTCACCGTGATATGCGGCGGTTTCAGGAGCACGCCGTCGAGCAGGAAGCCCGGAGACGGTTTACCCTTGGTCAAGGGGGTGATGGTGAAATCCTTCTGCACCAGGCGATCAACCAGCAGGGTGATATTGGTCGGTTGTACCCGTTGCACGGTGATGCCTTGGGGGAAGGCGATGGAGTGGCCGTCGTTTTCCAGCACCATGGTTCCGGGTGCCGCTTTGCTCAGGTCCACCGGCCGGGAGATATTCTGCTGACGCATTTCCTGGATCAACCGCCTGGGGCCGCGGATTGCCACCTCAATGTCTTTTTTATACTGATTGGCGATGACCAGATCCGCCGGCAGGTTATGCAGTTCCAGCGGAATGGTGACCGTCATGTCGATCTGGTCCTCTCCGACCACGAAATACCAGAGACTGGCTCCGATGATCAACGAGAGCAGCTTCAGCAGCCAGTGTTTTGACAGGATGGAAAGATCAGCTTCTCTTTTCATGGCTTCGTAAGGCGCTCAACCGGGTTCTCCAGCGGGCACCGACTTTTTTATCGGCAACAAGCAGGGTTTTCAGGGTTTCGATCAGCGTTGTTTCGTCGTGAAAGGTGGTAATCTGGCCCTGTTGCACCAGGGAAATTTCCTGGGTTTCCTCGGAGACCACGAGGATCACGGCATCGGTTTCCTCGGAAAGGCCGAGGGCGGCGCGATGACGGGTGCCGTACCGTTTGTCGATGCTCGGATTCTGCGAAAGGGGCAACAGGCAGCCCGAGGAATGGATCCGGCCCTTATGGATGATAACGCCGCCGTCATGCATGGGCGAAGAGGGCAGGAAAATAGCCACCAGCAGTTCGTAGCGCAACCGGGCATCCAGGCGGTGACCGGTGTCGAGATAGTCGCGCAGGCCTGTGCCCCGCTCGATGACCATGAGGGCACCGATGCGGCGTCGGGCCATGTAAGTTGCCGCCCGGACGATTTCATCCAGGTCTTTCTCGGCAACATCGTCGGCCTTGAGAAAGGGTGTTTTGCCCATCTGCGTGAGGGCCCGACGGATATCGGCCTGGAAGAGGATAACGATCACCAGCAGAATGGAGCTGAGAAAGGTCTTGAACAGCCAGTGCAGGGTCTGCAGTTCAAGCTTGCCGGAGAGAAAATAGATGATAATAATAACGGCGATCCCGGCCAGCATCTGCACGGCACGGGTTCCGCGGAGGATCAGGATAATCCGGTAGATGATGTAGGAGACAATCAGGATATCGATGATATCCAGCAGTCGCAGGGATCGGATCGCGTCAAGCATGAATCGTCGAGGAAAGGTGGGTTGATGTTGTGTTCCACCTGTTATGTGTAGCATGTCGGCCCCGGATTGAACAGAGAAAAGGAAACGAATCGGGTTGTTGAGACTCATTGTGCTGTTTTGGGCAGCAGTACCGATTGAAGGGAGAAAAAATGATCGCGGATTGGGTAGGCAGGACACGGACGGTACGGCGGTTCCAGGAAGAACGAGTCCTGGACTTGGCCAGGTTGCATCAATGGGTGGATCTTGCCCGCTTGGGCGGCTCGGCCCGCAACGGTCAGGTATTGAAATACATGGTGGTGACCGCTGAAGCCCTGCGGCACAAGCTCTTTCCCCTGCTCGGCTGGGCCGGCTATCTAACCGACTGGCCGGGGCCGGCAGCGGGGGAGCGGCCTTCGGCCTATATTGTCTGTCTGCTGGATACTGAGCTGCGCAAGGGCGCTGAGAGCGAGGCCTATTGCGATCTGGGCATTGCCACCCAGAATTTGCTGCTCGGGGCAGCGGAGCAGGGCGTGTACGGTTGCCGCATCGCCGCCTTTGCCCACGATCCGGTCCATCGGCTGTTGCAGTTGGAGAATCGGTTCAAGGTGCTGCTGGTGGTGGCTCTCGGGTACCCGGCTGAAAGTGTGGTCCTGGAAGAGCTGGGGCCGCAGGGTGATATCCGGTATTGGCATGACGAACACGGCGTCCATCATGTGCCGAAACGCGCGCTCGCTGAGCTCCTCGTAGCTCCGCCGGAGGAGATGTGAGCCTCATCCTCCTCTTTAAATTGCTGGGCCTGCTCTCCCTTTTCACCTTTATCGGCAGTCTGATCGCCGTCCCCTGGCTGATCGGACGAATGCGGGTCGACTATTTTCTCACCCATCGACGGGAGGTCGAAATCCGTCACCGCAGAAATCCGGGGCTTGCTTTGATTATCTTTGTGTTGCGGAACGGCGGCGGATTGATCCTGATCCTGGGCGGCGTGGCCATGCTCTTTCTGCCCGGCCAAGGCTTGCTCACTATTCTGATCGGGATCTGTATCATGGATTTTCCCGGCAAGCGTTCTCTGCTGGACCGGCTGTCTCGGATTCCGCAGATCCGGAAAGGCCTTAACTGGATTCGACGCAAGCAGGGTAAGGTGGAATTTGTTTTTGCGGAAAACCGGGGGTAGGGGAGAGTGTGCAACGAAGCAATCTTATGGAATGTGCAATGCGATAAAAAAGAGCATGTCACCGTTTAGTGGTCATTCATTTGCCTTTGCAAAAGGCTTTTTCACCCTACAACTCAACCTTCCGCGGTCGCCCAGTGGGTTTCCGTACCACACGTCTTCCCAACGCATCCGCAATCTGCTCGGCAAATCGGTTGTCACCCAAAGCGAAATTGCCATTTGTCGTTTGCCGGATCAAATCGATCATGCCCGGTTCCAACTCAGAGCGGAAGAGTTCACGATAAGCCAGCTGTCGGGCAATGGGCTCGGCGCCTAAGGCCTCGTACAGCGGGTGTGAGGTCAGTAGCGGATTGTTTTCGCCCCAGGCATTGGCACGATAACTTGACCAGCGGTATTCGTCAGGATGCTCCACCATGACTGCGCGAACAGGATTGAGTTCGATATATCGCTGACAAAGGAGCACGTAGGTTTCTTCCTGCGTCAGGCAGGAGCGAAAACGTCCTTCCCAAAGTGTCCCGCTGCGCTGATAAGTGCGATTGACGTACTGCACGTAACGCTGGCCCAACCTTTTCATGAGTGTTCCGGCACTGTCCGCACGTGCTGGGGTCAAGAGAAGATGCACATGATTCGTCATCAGCACATAGGCATGAATGGCGCAACCCGTAGAAATGCTGATTGCATGTAACCATTCAAGGTAAAAGAGATAATCCTCGTCGCAGTAAAAACAGGGCTGCCGATTATTGCCTCTTTGAATGATGTGAAGTGGGATGCCTGGCATAATCAGGCGTGGTCGTCTTGGCATGGGGCAGATTATAACATTGGGGCGTTTAGTTTGCTCTTGAAAAGGTGGTCTGTCCCCGATTGTTCCGATTGTTTGTCCCCGATTGTTTTCCGTATGAGCCTGAATTTATCCCGACTGATTCATGAAAGGGAAGAAGGCAAAAAAAAGCCCGGCAACATATTGTTGCCGGGCTTGTGAGCATGTTGATTTTTTGCCTAAGGTCAGGCTTTGTGGACTGTTTTCCGACGAGCAATCCCCGCAAGGCCGATAATTCCTGTGCCGAACAGCAACATGGTGGCTGGCTCGGGAACTGGTGACGAAACAACTGGTGCGGAAGCGTTGGTGTAATCCAAGGTAAACGTAGAAGAACACAATTGTAAAATTCCTTCAAGAAAACCATTCGCATCAATTATTATATCAAGGCCGTTACCGTTTGGCCAGCTGGAGAAAGCTGCTGCAATATCTAGAGTTGTTGTTGTAGATTTTGTCCAACTAAAAATACCTACTGAATTTAAAACGCCAACATATACCCCTTCGGCATAGACATTGTCGTTACTTCCATCAATACGTTTTCCCTTTATTGTAAGGGTGGCTGAGTTAACAATGTCATAAGGTACTTCGAAGTCACTAGGTGTCGCATGACTATAACTAGCAGTGTCACTATAAAGTATGCCAGAAATGATTCCTTCGCTAATTGTTATGTTGTTCAAGTCGACAGTATTTGTATATGTAATAGCCATAGCACTCCCTGCCCACCCGATCATCGCTGCACAAATTGCTACCGAAAATAATTTTTTCATCTGTTACCCTCCTCAAGGTTATTTGAATGGAAAACCATAATTTACTTTTTATTTGTTTATCCTATTCACAAAACGCGCCTGTTTCATTGTCGTATGTTGGTTTTTAGGCCCTGCAAAATATAAAAATGAATGAAAGCAATATGTTGCTCTGCTGTCAAGGTGTCAGATTCTTTCAAAATACCTCCCTTCCGTCCTCTGGCCCCATGCACTATTGCCGAAAATTCGTGGGAGCTGAAAAAAAGTATCCAGTACTGCCGATTTTTGCCGGAAAAACTGGAAAAAATAAAATATTTGTAATTATTTTAATGAGTAGTATGTTTTGTTAATTCCGTAAAATAGGAATTTTTTGTTAGGGGCGGTTGGGGTCAGGGCAGCTATGATAAGAAAGGGGATACGGAGGAATCCGGATATCTGCGCGATGCATACACATCGGTTCCGGTGGGTTCAGCCGTGATCGAGAAAGCGATGGTTGGGCAGAAAATCGCGATCAAGCCGGTCAGTAAAAACGATACCGGCATGGAACAGGGCAGTGTTTTCAAGGGGCTCGCACCAGACAACCCTGCCTTTGCCTTCGATCTGATCGGCCCTGTCATCGGCATCCAGGGCAAAACAAATGTCCGTGTCTAGGGGCAGCGGCTGCCGACTGGCAAAGCGGATACCGTGGTCGCTGAGGTCAATGGTCCAGGCATCGTCCTCCCGAATGCCGGGAATTTGATCATGGCCGGTAATTTCGGAAAAACGGAACAAATGGCGGCTGGGAATGCGGATGGAGCGGCGACGGTTGCTTGGTGCGCCCTGTTTCTGATCGACGGTTTTTTCAGCCTCTGCAAGGAGGAGATAATGGCGGCACGAGCGGTAATAGCTGGAAAGGCAATAGGCCGCAACATGCTGTTCCACCGGCATAAAAATCCCTTCTTTGACCAGCAGGCAAGCCCGGCTATGCGGGGACCAGTGCGGGCAAATACAGGGTTTGAGCAGGGGCATTTCCGGAATGACGGTTTCGCCTTGTTCTGTACGTTTTTTTCTGTGCATACAAAAAATTTGCAAAAAATAATCCATTTTGTGGCAGCTTTCAAAAAAGGAACATTTTTATTTTTATTATCTGCCGGAATAGGCATTCCTGCTGTGTTTTTGCTTTTGCGTGGTGAAAAAAAAGTACCGGATTGCGACAATGGCTAACGACTTTTTTTTTTCAGCACATTATATAAGG
Organism: uncultured Desulfobulbus sp.; assembly: GCA_963666685.2. Classification (GTDB taxonomy): domain Bacteria; phylum Desulfobacterota; class Desulfobulbia; order Desulfobulbales; family Desulfobulbaceae; genus Desulfobulbus. The sequence goes on along the minus strand of CAXXHZ010000003.1, from coordinate 2,156,173 downwards.
CAGGCACTGCCCGGTTATTGGGGGGCACGTTTTGCGAGAGGAGATCCACAAATCCGGAGGGAGAGGGCGTGACCGAGAATATCGTGTTGATAGGATTCATGGGAGTCGGCAAGGGGCGGACGGCGCGGGCCCTGGCGGCGGCAACGGAGCGATTTGCCATCGATACCGACGATCTCATCGAATCGTTTACAAAGACCAAAATCCGGACCTTCTTTGCCCGTCAGGGGGAACCTGCTTTCCGCAAGGTTGAGCAGCAGGTGGCGGACTGGCTGGAACAGGGGGTGCGCGGCACCATCATTTCCACGGGCGGTGGCTTTTACATGGTCAATAATCTTCCCCGCCTCGGCCGGATCGTCTATCTTCATTCGAGCCTCAAAGGTATTCTGGCCACCATCAAGCAGCATCCGGATGCTGATCGGAAAATCAAAAAACGGCCGCTCTTGCAGGATATGTCCAAGGCTAAAGATCTGTTTCGCGCTCGCCTGCCCTTGTACCGCGAGGCTGCAGATTTTGAAATTGATGTCGAGGGCAAAAAGACCTCGGATGTGGTGGGCGAGATCAAGGCGATGTTGATCAAGGAAGGAACGGAATTATGAGTGAGATACTGCGTTATGTCAAAGGCCAGGACCCGGATCGGGACGCCTGGTTGACCAATTTTTTTACAGAAAACCATCTGGCCTATGAAACCTTTCCCGATTTGGTGGCCTCGCCGGAACAGTTGAAGTTTATCGTCCATCTTGAAGACGAGCAGATCTATTACCCCTGTTCCGATGAACTTTTTGCCGCCATTATCGAGAAACGGGCGGACACCGTCCTGCTTTCGGCCTACATCGGTATCTGGACCCGGCTGGAAAAACTGGTGCATGAAGTGGTGCCCGATCCGTATAAGCAGCGTTACCTGCTCAGTCTGCTCACCATCAAATACAACCACGAAATATCGCATAAGGTGCAACTCCCCGGCCGTATTGAAAAACGTTTGCTCGGTATTTTCACCACGATCAGCGAGATCGACCGGCCCCTGGCGTTTGAACGGGAACAGGAAAATAAACGGGTCGCCGACTTTCTCCGTTCCGCGACTTTTGAAAAAGCCTTTAATTCTCCGGAAGGCCTTGAAATTACGGCCCACACCTCGTTGACCGATATCGATTTACAGCTGCATCTGCTGCGTTTGCGGCGTTTACTGCTGCTCTCCTCGATGCGGCCCATCTGGCGTCAGGACGTGCCGCCCCCCATCGCCGTATTGAAACAGGTGATGAATGCACCCTTGGAAACCCCGGAGTGGCAGTGGATCTGCAACTGGCTGCGTGACGTGATCTCCGGCAAACGACGGCCCTGTATTCTCTGGGTGGGCGGCCGTTCCGGGGAAATTGTCTTTGACCTTGCCATCCTGCGGATTTTCATGAAAATCGGCATCAAGGTGATTCTGGCGGTCAAGCAGGACTTTTATTATCACCGGGTTTCCTTTGTCGATATCCTCGAAGACCCGACCTTGGATGATCTGCTGGAAGATTCCGATATCATCGGCGACTCCAAGATCTCCAAGAACAAATTGTTGCGCTATCTTGACAGCGACAACCGTTTGCTGGTCATCTCCGACGGTACCCGCGAGCCCTTTAATCCGCTCCTGACCTCGGTGACCTATGCCCGGGCCTTTAAGGAGGCGGATCTGGTCGTTTACCGCAATCCCGGAGGGCGCGAGAATATCACCAATCATTTTCAGTTTACCCGTGACATCGTCTCCATCATCCCCGGCGATGACGGCACCATCGATATTCTGTTAAAGCAGCGTCATCCCAAGGCGATCCGTTTTTCTCGGGCCACGCTCCGGCGTAAGGCCGAGGCCTTGATCGATATGGTGAAGCAGGAAAAGGCGCGGGGTAAGACCATCATGTTTTACTCCGCCATTGTCGGTTCCATTCCCGGCCAGCTGAAAACCGCCAAAGAGATTCTCAATGTCTTTGTTGAGTACCTCCGTTCCTCGTTGAACGACGTGGTGATCATCAATCCGGGCGAGCATTTTGTCGAGGGCATGGATGCCGACGACATCATGTATATGTGGGAGATCTTTCAGCGCTCCGGCAATATCGATATCTGGCGGTTCCAGAGCGTCGATGATATCGTTAAATCCTTTGAGTTGATGGGCAAGAAGGTGCCGCCCGAGTGGACCGGCAAGGATTCCACCTATTCCACCGGCTGTACCAAGGAGATGGAAATCGCCATGCAGATCCAGAAGCAGTATCCGGAGATGCAGCTGATGGGACCGCTTTATGAAAAATTTCAGCGCCGCAAGGAATATGGAGTGGGCAAGCTCTACGACCGTACTCTGGCCGGCAGTGAATAAGGGTATTCTGCGATTTCCACCCACAGGATGTCTTTCATGCATAACTTAATTGTACCGTCAACGCTAACGGTCTAAAAAACTACAGACTCTTCACCTGGGAATACCAATGCACAATACGCAACCCGCCGATTTTCTTGAAGCCACTTTTCGCAAAATATATCCCCAGGATCTGGAGTTCCGCCAGTTGGCCGAAGCTCGGCTGGGGCAGTTAACCATGCCCCATTGGGCCTTGGGCGACCTGATGGATCTGGCGGTTGATCTGGCCGGTATGACTCGTTCAATGCAGCCGCCGGTGGCCCGCAAAAAGGTGGTGGTCATGGTCGGCGATCACGGGGTAACGGCCGAGGGCGTATCGCAGTATCCCGCCGAGGTTACCACCCAGATGGTTTACAATTTCACCCGTGGGGGAGCGGGCATTAATGCCTTGGCCCGTCAGGCCGGGGCCGGAGTCTGCGTGGTGGATGTCGGCGCCAAAGATGATTTTGCCGATCTGGTCCGGGATGAGAAGATTCTTTCCCGGAAAATCGGCAGAGGCACTGCCAATATGATCTATGGACCGGCCATGACCCGGACCCATGCGGTCATGGCGGTGGAGGCGGGAGTCGAGATCGCCAACAGCCTGGCTGCCGAGGTCGACGTTTTCGGAACCGGTGAAATGGGGATCGGCAATACGACCCCAAGTACCGCCATCGCGGCCGTGCTCACCGGCAAGAAGGTCGAGGAAGTAACCGGGCGGGGAACCGGCATTGATGATGCGCGTTGGCGCCATAAGATTGCGGTGATTGAAAAGGCGCTGGCCATGAATCGGCCCAATCCAAAAGACGGGCTTGACATCCTGGCCAAGGTCGGAGGGTTTGAGATCGGTGCCATTGCCGGTCTTGTTATCGGGGCTGCCTTCCATCGCAAACCGGTGATCGTCGATGGGTTCATTGCCGCTGCCGGGGCCGCGATCGCCTATATGCTGGAACCCTTTGTCCGTGATTTTCTCATCTGTGCCCATCAGAGCGTTGAGCCCGGTCATGGAGCGCTGCTAGCCAAATTGCGGTGTCAGCCGTTATTGGATCTCCATCTTCGTCTGGGTGAAGGGACCGGGGCGGCTCTGTCCATGAATCTCGTGGATGCTGCTGTGGCCATCCTCACCGAGGTTGCCACCTTTGCCGAGGCCGGAGTCAGCGGCGTTGCCTAAGCAGCAAACAGCGCCCGGCAGGCGTGGGGTATTCTTACGGTACAAAAAACTGTACTTCCGGAAAAGCCGAATATTGACACTCTCTGCGGGGTATGGTATTTTTGTGACAACGATTATCACAAACCCAAGTTTCCCCGTGGAGCTGCTGTGAAATTTATATATTTGGGCATGGCGATATTGCTTTCCTTGCAGGTGTACGGAAAAACCTTGTTTGCCAATGAGGCCCAGGCTTCCTTGATGGGCAGGCCGGTTGCTTCTTCGTATGTTGTGCCGGAAAACTTGACTCCTGACGAAAAATTTTGGTTCAAGGTTTTCCAGGAAGGGAATATGCTGGTTGAAGGCTGGCAGGAAATATCCGCCATCATTTTGGACCACACCTCGGCTGAACAGCGGCAGGCGCAGAGAGTTGCCCTGGAGCATCTGGGGGAGAAGATAGGCCTGGAATGGTGTCGGCCCAACAAGGTCCGCAAGGTGACGACTTCCATGCTTCAGGATTGGGGTAGGTTGTTACGAAAAACCGCCAAGAAGAATCCGCAGCAACTGGCACAAGCCCTCGTTATCATCGATAAGCAAGTCGACGCCGCCCTTGATTGATCCTTATCCGTTGTTTTCCCCTTTGATTTCCACGCAGCATTGTAGCGTTCCTTGGTGCAGGATCACCTCCACCCTTTCACCGGCCTGAACCTGCGATTCGGCAGTGACGATAGTTTTTCTGGTTCCGGTTTTACGAACGATAGCATAGCCCCTTGCCAGAGTCGCCAGCGGACTGACCGCGTGCAGCACGCCCGTTGCCTGGTTGCAGTGCTCCTGTTTGGCCTGGACAAGCGATGTGGTCGCTTTGATCAGTCTGTCGTGCAGTCCGTCTAATTTCTGTCGGTGTAACGTCAGGCGGTGGGCGGGATTTTTTTGCTCCAGGCGAAAGGCGGCCCGGTCCAGCCGCTGTTGTTTGCCGGCGAGAAGGGTGTGCAGCGAGAGTTCGAGGCTCAGGCTCATCTGGTCGACCCGGAGCATCAGCTTGTCGAGGGGATGCAGTCTGGTCTCGAGCTGGTGTCCGGCCAGGAGCAAGCGCTGTTCATAGCGATCAATTTGATGCTGTATGGTTCGTCGGAGTCGGGCCCGGCAATTGTCAACAACCCTTTGCAGGGAAAGGCTTTCCGGGACCAACAGCTCCGCTGCCCCGCTCGGCGTGGGAGCCCGCAGGTCGGCAGCGAAATCGGCGATGGTGAAATCGATTTCGTGGCCGACGGCGCTAACCACCGGCAGGGTAGATTCGCGGATGGTCCTGGCCAGCTGCTCGTCGTTAAAGGCCCACAGATCCTCGATTGAACCGCCGCCACGGCAAAGAACAATCACATCGGTAGACAACCCGGCGTTGATATCTTTCAAGGCGCGGATCATATCGGTCGCGGCCTGCTCACCCTGCACCGCCACCGGATAGACCGCAATCCGAATCCCGGGGGCACGCCGGGTGGCGACGCGGATGAAATCGTGCACCGCTGCCCCTCGAGGTGAGGTGATCAGGGTAATATGGCGGGGGAAGCGCGGCAGGGGGCGCTTGAGGTGCTCGTCGAACAGTCCTTCGGTCGCAAGTTTCCGCTTTAACTGTTCAAAGGCCAACTGCATGGCACCGGCACCGTGAAAATCGAGGGTATCCACGATCAGCTGATATTCACCACGGGGTTCGTATACCGATATCCGGCCGCGACAGACAACGTGGGCTCCGTCCTTCAGGGGTTCGGCCAAATACCGTTGCTGGGTCTTAAAGAGAACGGCCTTGATTTGCGCATCCCGATCTTTGAGGGTGAAGTAGAGATGACCGGAATAAGGCTTGTGCAGGTTGGAGATCTCCCCGACCACGTTGATAAAGGGGAAACGGTTTTCAAGCAGGCTGCGAATGGAGCCGTTCAGCTCGGAAACAGTGAGGACTTTGCGGTTATCCATGAAGATCAACGCGACGAGGTCCCGGATGCCGGGAGAAAGGGAAGGTGAGGATATGCTGATGCCGGAGAGCGGCTTTTTGCACGGTGATCATGGATTGCCTGATGCTTTTTTTTTCTGCCGGGTTATAATCGTTGCCTTGAGTGTTGCGGAGGAGCCTGAGGGCTCTCTCACCTGATTGTTTGATGTACAGCCTTCCCCGGGCAAGCGCAACGGTATTTGTTGCAATCCGGCTTGCTCCCAATGCGGACGGCATACTCTGAGACGGGGATTTTGGGAGGAAGAAAACGGGTCAAAAGGGAGTAATCCCCGAGCCGTCTTCCTTGCTTTCAACCACAAACAGGCTTCATAATCCACGGATCCCCCCCTTTTGAATATTTCATACAGGAGCAAGTGCTGCCATGGCGGAGCAAAGTGCCTTTGATCGGAAGAATATCGACCTGCAGACCTTGATCCCCACCACGGGGTTGCTTGAACAGTTGAACCTGCCTCCCGCCGTCATTAGCTTTATCCGGCGCAATCAACGCACCCTCTGGGTAACCGTGACGGTCTGCGTGGCTCTCATCGTTGGGGTTTCCGCTTTTTCTTCGTACCGCCAATACCGTTCCGAAAAGGCGGCCTCCGCGTTGGACACCGCTCTGGCCGCTCAGCAGGACAAGCAACAGCTGCTGGAAAAGGTGGTGCAGGAGTATGGTGGCACCTCTTCGGGCTTGTGGGCCAAGATCGAGTTGGCTTTGCTCGAGGAGAAGCAAGGGCAGGGAACAAAGGCGATCACCCTGTTTGAAGAGATCAACGCCGCTCTTATACCCAAATCATTGCTCAAACCCTTGGTGCTCAACAAACTTGCCGTGCTTTTTGAGAATGAAAAACAATTCGATAAAGCGCTGGCCCTGTACCGCGAACTGGCAACCTGGAAAGAATTCGCACCCGATGCCTATCGAGCCATGGGGCGGGTGAACGAAGAACTGGGCAAAAAGACGGAAGCCGCAGCCAAGTACAGTCAGTATCTGCAGCTGTCAACATCCCAAGAAGGACAAGGGGAAGCCGACCCGGTACGAGAGATGGTTCAATCGAGACTCAACCAATTGAAAAAATAATGGAAATTTTCAATAGCCCCGGAGAGATGCAACGATGGTCCAAGGCACAGGCCCTTTCCGGCAAAACCATCGGTCTGGTGCCGACCATGGGGTATTTTCATGAAGGCCACCTGAATTTGATGCGGAAGGCGGCAAGCTCCAGCGATCTGGTGGTGGTCAGCCTTTTTGTTAATCCCACCCAGTTCGGGCCCAATGAAGACCTGGACCGGTACCCTCGAGATTTTGAACGGGATATGTCCTTGGTTCGAAAGGAAAAAGTAGCGGCGGTCTTCGCGCCGACACCGGATGTGATGTATCCTAAAGGCTTTCAGACCGAGGTGACCGTGAAAAATCTGTCGACCCATCTCTGCGGTCGGTCCCGGCCGGTTCATTTTTCCGGCGTGACCACGGTGGTCAGCAAGCTTTTCAACATTGTTCAGCCCGATGTGGCGGTGTTCGGTGAAAAGGATTTTCAGCAGCTGGCGATCATCCGCCGCATGGTCAACGATTTGAACATCCCGGTGCGGATTATCGGTCATCCTATTGTCCGGGAGGCGGACGGACTGGCCATGAGTTCCCGCAATGCCCATCTCAATCCGGCTCACCGGGCTGCAGCGCTCAGTCTTTCGACGGCACTGCAGCTGACTCGCGAGCACTGCACTCGGGGCGTGACTTCGGCGGCCGAGTTGACCCAACTGGTGGAAGCCCATATCCTCTCCTTTGCCGGCACCGCGATTGATTACGCCAGCTTTGTCGATAGTGAAACCCTGGAGCCGGTTGCGGTTGTCAACGAACGAACGGTTCTGGCCCTGGCAGTGCATATCGACGGTAAGGTGCGATTGATCGATAACGGGTATATCATGCCGCAAACGATGAATTGACCCCGTAACGGCAAATTTTCTCGGCATCGCGGCAGGACGGCGGGGCCGGCAATTTATAAACGATCTGTTCCTGATGAGGTGGTATTGTGCCTGGTTTTGAGATTTTCGGAGAAGAGGAAAAGCAGCAGGTTCTCGAGGTGTTGGAGAGCGGCGTGCTCTTTCGTTATGAGTTTGCGGCCCAGCGTAAGGGCGTCTATAAGGTGCGGGAGTTTGAGCAGGCGTTTGCCGCCTACACCGATACAACCCATGCCCAGGCGGTGACTTCCGGCTCAGCGGCCCTGAAGGTCGCCCTGACGGCGCTCGGTGTCGGCGTCGGAGACGAGGTCATCACCCAGGGCTTCACCTTTGTCGCCACCTGGGAGGCCATCCTTGATTGCGGGGCGATTCCGGTCTTTACCGAGGTTGATCTGACCCTGAATATGGATCCGGCCGACCTGGAAAAAAAGATTACATCGAAAACCAAGGCCATCATCCCGGTCCATATGCTGGGAGCGCAGGCGCGTATCCCGGAAATCATGGCCATTGCCGACCGGCATAACATCCCGGTGATCGAGGACTCGGCCCAAGCCGCCGGAGGGAGGCTGCACGGGCGCCACCTCGGCAGCTTCGGGGCCTGCGGCACCTTTTCCTTTGATTCGGTCAAGACCATGACCACCGGCGAGGGAGGTATGTGTATCACCAGCGACGCCGAGCTTTGGCGGCGGATGTCCGAATACCATGATCACGGGCACGATCATGCGGTAAATCCCGGTGGTCGCGGCGGCGAAGGCCGCTCCTTTGTCGGTTTCAATTTTCGGATGATGGAAATCCAGGGCGCCATCGGTCTGGCCCAGCTGGCCAAACTGAACGGTATTGTTGCCGCCCAGCAGGAGAACAAACGTTTTTTCAAAGAGGCGGTGAGCGTGCTCCCCGGCGTCAGTTTTCGCGAGATTCTCGACCCCGTGGGCGATTCGGCCACCTTCCTGACCTTCATGTTGCCGGATAAAGAGCAGACCACCGCCGTTCAGCAGGTGTTGCGCGACCAAGGCGCGGGTGCGGTTCGCTGGAGCGAGAACAGCTGGCATTATTATCCCGGCTGGGAACATCTGCTGGAGGGTAAAACCCCCTGTCATGGCGGTTGGCCCTTCAGTGCGCACGGCAAGCGGCGGATTATCTACGACCCGCAGGCCCTGCCCGCTTCGGCGGCGATCATGGAGCGGACCCTGACCTATCAGGTGCCGATTCTTTTGCCGGAGGACCAAAAAACAAAATTCGTCGCTGCTCTCAACAAGGCGGCTCAGCTGTAACTTCCTCCCCTACAGGGAACCTGCCGGCTGGTTCCGGTTGCCGCATCATGCGGCCCGAATCAGCCGGATGCTATCTCCTTCCCGCCCCCCACATAGACATCAAAACGCACGCTCTTGCCTTTGAGCATATACGAGGGGGCCAAATTCCGCAGCAAAGGACCTTTAAGCGGCCGTTTGACCACCACTTTTTTGGGCTGCACACTCAGGGCCGTCAGCAGCAGGTCTTCCGGGGACTCACTTTTGCGGTCAAGCAGCTGCAGCAACTGCAGATCCTGTTTTACTTTGGCGGATTTGGAGCGCTCGGGAAACATCGGATCCAGATAAATGACATCCGGCTGTTCGTTGAGGAGGGGAAGAAATCGGAGGGCGTCACCCAGGGTGAGTTGAATCCGTTCGGCAATTGCGGCGGTAAGCGGTGAACTGGAAGCCCGTTCCAGGCCATCCCGGAGGAGGGCGGCAACGATGGGATTGTTTTCAAACATCCGCACACGATAGCCGGCAGCGGCCAGGAGAAAACCGTCGCGGCCGAGGCCGGCGGTGGCGTCGATGACCAACGGGCTCTCGGTGTGCCGGACCTTCACGGCTCGGACCAGGAGTTCCCCGGCGGCATGACTCTGACGGCGCCGGGCAGCGGGACCTGCAAAATCCACCCAGAGGCTCCCCGGTAATGCCGGGTCGTCGGGTTTGTGCAGTTCCAGTCGTTCCGGAGTCAGCCGCAGTACCAGCGCGTACCCCTGCGACTCTTTGACCAGCGGGATGCCAAGGGAGGCTGCCAGATCCTGTGCCTGCAAAGCAGAACAGCGGGGATCAATGATCAGGGCAAGCGGCAGAAGAGGAGAGAACAAGGCGGTAACTCGATGGATTTGTTTGTTGATTGCCTTTTGTTGGGCGGCACTGTATCATGCTGCCCAGGAGAAAAGTATAAAAAAGTCCGTTGCAAACGTAATTCCTGGCAGGAAGATTGATGAGCACAACTCAACCGAAAATTGTAGCTATTATTCCGGCACGTTATCATTCAAACCGTTTTGAGGGCAAACCGCTTGCCCTGATCAGCGGCAAACCGATGATCCAGCATGTGGTCGAACGGGCGCAACGGGTCGAGTTGCTTTCCCGGGTGGTGGTCGCAACCGACGATGAACGCATTGCCCGGGTCGTGGAAGGCTTCGGCGGTTCCTGGGTCATGACCCGAAGCGACCACGCCACCGGCAGCGACCGGTTGGCCGAAGCGGCCGGGTTGATCGGTATTGCCGACCAGGATGTGATCGTCAACATTCAAGGGGATCAACCCCTGTTTCCGGCAGAGATCGTCGAGCAGGTGGCCCGGCCGTTGATGGACGATCCGGCCTTGCCCATGTCGACCCTGATCTATAAAATCATCCGTCCTGAAGAAATCACCGATCCCAACCATGTCAAGACCGTGTTTGATTGCCATGGGAATGCCCTTTATTTTTCGCGATCGCCGATCCCTTTTCAACGGGATCCGAAGGAAACAATACAGCCAACCTACTACAAGCATCTCGGTTTTTACGCCTACCGCAAAGGGTTCCTAGTGACCTTTGTCGGCCTGCCCGAAGGGCAGTGGGAGCGGTTCGAGAAGCTTGAACAGCTGCGGGCTCTGGAGTTCGGCTACACCATTCGAGTGGTGCTGACCGAGCATGATTCAGTGGAGGTTGATACCCCCCGTGACCTGATCAGGGTGGAACAGATCCTGGCTGCAGCCGGGAAATGAGGTTCCAGCAAATATTTTTCACGGAGATGTTTTTTCCCTCTACTGATACCTAACAGGCATGGCCGGACAACAGCACCTCAAGACACAGCTGCACTTTTTAACTTCACAGGGATTTTCCGTCCTTGATGTTCTTCCGGGAAACAGTCTGGCGGAAAAGATTACCGGCCTTGTTCTGGACACGGGCACCGGCCCTTTTTCGCCGGCAATATCGGCCTTGTTCAAAGATTTCAGGAAACAGATAGAAGCGCTTGATTCGAACTCCGCCCAGGTGGTGGTCTTTGGCGGCGGCACCGGACTTTCCAATATCATCGGCGGTGATTCCCGGCGGCTCGGCTGGGCCGAACGGCCCTTCTCCGGCCTGAAAGAGGTGTTTCCCCACGTGCATTCGGTGGTTTGCATCACCGATGACGGCGGCTCGACCGGCGAATTGCAGAAGGACCTGCCGCTGATAGCCCTCGGTGATCTTCGTCATGTCCTTATCTCATCCATCCGCCGTGAAAACCTGCTCAGGGAATACGGTCTTGATGGAGTCCGTGCTGAGCGTTGTGCCGCAGCGCTCCATGCCATCTTCAACTATCGGTTTATTTCCCGTCCCGTCTCCCCGGTACAACTGTTGCCGGACACCGGGGCCGCGCTTGTCGATCTCCCGCCGCAGCTCCTGGGGTATCTTTCGGAATTGATTTCGTTGTTCTTTTCCGATCACCGTCTTACTCCGACCCTGGAGCGGCCGCAATGCCTGGGAAATCTCCTCTTGGCCGGGGCCATCTATAAGCATCTGGATGTCTCGTTGACCACAACCGAGTTGCTGGCCTCGTATCAGGTGGTGCGAACCGCGACCATTCGCGGCCTGGCCGAGCTCTCTCTCTTCCTGGGGGTACCGCAGAATTCCGTTTTGCCGTGCACCACCACCCTGTCCCAGCTGCAGATGCTCTACAGCAACGGTGTTCTCGTCACCAGCGAATATAAATCCGGCAAGGCTCGGAGAGGGTATCCGGTGGACCGGGTACTGGTCGAATTCAGCCGGGCGCCTTTTCTCCAGCCCGAGGTGGTGCAGCTGGTGCAGCGGGCCGATATTATTCTCTTTGCGCCGGGAAGTCTCTATACCTCGATTATACCTATCCTCCAGGTACCGGGGCTGGCCGACGCCATCCGCAAAAATCGGACGGCCCTTAAGCTCTTGATTGCCAATATCTGGGTGCAAACGGGCGAGACCGATGCGACCCGCGATGCCCCGGATAGAAAGTTTTATGTCTCCGATTTGATCAGGGCCTATCATCGTAATATTCCCGGCGGGGTTCATGCGCTTTTTTCCCACGTGATCGCCCTTGATATGAACGACATTCCGGCTGCAGTGCTGCAGCGTTACGCCCTGGAAGACAAGGAACCTATCTATATCGATCGCAACCGGGTCCGTGCCCTTGGTTTCGGTTCGGTTGAGGCCAAGGTTTTTTCCGAAGAACAATTGCAGCTGCGGGGTGTTATTCAACATGATCCGGATGCTTTGGCAAAGGCAATCAAGGGCCTCTGGGCCCTGCACCAGACCGGATTTCTTGATCAGCCCGCCTGTCGGGAGAAATTGCCGGAGGCCGATTTCACTTCCTTCATCGAATATCGTCCCCGATTGACGCCTAGTCTGCGTTACGAAAAAATCAGATCGCAGTTGCACTACCTGAGTGCCGAAAGTATTGAAGCCGGGTCTCTTGCCGTGGTCAAGATGACCGAAATGGAGCGGAAGTGGCTGTTGGATCGGGTGATGGAGATCCTTTGGCTCCACCCCGACATCCCTCTGGAGCATCTGCAGTTTATCCGTGGCATCACCTTGGTTGATCCGGAATCCTGGAAACGCTGCCAGGAATGGGATAATATTTTTTCCTTCTACGATCCCCATGACCAACGGATAAAAATTCGCCAGGATCAAGCGGAAAATCTGAACCGTTTCGAGATGGTGTTTTTGGTGGCCCTGGGCCAGTCTCTGCTCGGAAATTACGCCCAGGATAAGAGAGTGGCCGACCTGATGTCCGGCGATGACCTCGTCGGCCGGGTTTTTCGCTTGAAAGTCAGGGAAAAGGAACAGTTGGTCAGTTTTCTCGAACCAAAGGATATCGATACCTACCTGCAGCTGGCGCGGATGCATCGCTCGCAGCAGGAACGGCTGCTGTATACTCGTAGTGTCAACCCGGGCGAGGGGTTTACGCCGCCGGGGCTCTTTTTCGGACTTTTTTACGCCTGGTACCTGGACAACAGATTTGCCGCCAATATTGAATACAAAATGTCTATTATGCGCACCGTTATTCCGGATCTGATTCCCGAACAGGTACGGATTGTCACTCGTCGCAAGGAGACCATCCGCTTTTTTCGGGAAAGGATTTTCCGGCAATCGTTTCCTCCGCTTCCTTTCCAGAAGGTGAGATGAATTCCACTGCATGCACCGCTCTTATTCTTCTGCTTTCCGGATATGCCGGACTGACGATCATTCTGTATTTCTTCAGGATTCGGCCCCTGATCCGCTCACGGCAAACGTGTTCATCGGTGGTGCCCGCATCCTGCACCAGCTGCGGCAAGGAAGAGCCCCGGCCCACGGTAACCGGTCAAAACGGAGAAATCGTGTGTGCAGCGTCCGGCCCGCAGCAGACCGTTACTCCTGGTCTTGCCGGTGTGCTCAATGAATGGCAGTCCACCTTTGACGCCGTCCCTGATCCTATTCTTATTTTGGACAATGACCTGACGGTCATCAGAAGCAATCGCGCGGCCGGGCAGCTGCTCTCGGTCAACGGTTCGACTCTTGAGGGGAAAAAGTGCCACCAGCTGTTCTCCGGTTCCGATACGCCTTGCCGATTTTGTCGTATCCGGAGGAGCCGGATTGAAAATGCCCCCCATCATCAGGAAATCACCCATCGCTATCTTGGGCGGACCTTTGCCGTTTCCTGTGCCCCGCTTATTCGTGATAATGCCGTTGTCGGGTTCGTCCATTCGGCGAAGGATATCAGCCATCAGTGCAATCTGGAAAAGCGGCTGGTTCAAGCCTCCAAGCTGGAGGCAATTGCCACCCTTGCCGGCGGCATTGCCCACGATTTCAACAATATTCTCGGTGCGATTCTCGGGAATGCCGACCTCTTGCTCTACCGTTTGCCCGGAAAAGAAATCGACCCGGATTCGTTTAAGGGGAAGCCGATCACCGATGAGGAGATCACGGAGCATGTGCAGGCCATTAAACGGGCCGGCAACCGAGCCAAGGCTCTGGTAACCCAGATCCTTGCCTTCAGCCGTCAAACCGCCAACCAGCGCAAAAATCTCCTGGTCGCTCCGGTAGTCAAGGAGGTATGCCGGTTACTGCGGGCCTCTCTGCCTGCAACCATCGAACTCAAGGTCTCGGTGCCCCGGGATGTCGGCATGATCTATGCCGATCCCGGTCAGATTCAGCAGATTTTGATGAATCTCTGCACCAACGCGTCTCAGGCGATTGAGAACCGGATCGGTGTCATTGAAATTGCACTGCGGGAAATCGAAACCGGGGAAGCGGAACACCTTCGTTATACCGACCTGGTACCGGGGCGCTATGTCGTCCTCACGGTCAAGGACACGGGAAAGGGGATTTCCCCCGAAACACTGGAACGGATTTTCGATCCCTTTTTTACCACCAGAGAGGTTGGGGAAGGATCCGGTATGGGGCTGGCGGTCATCCATGGCATTATCGTTTCCCATGACGGCGTTATTGACGTGAAATCGGATGTAGACAAAGGTTCGGTTTTTACCGTTTTTTTCCCACGGGTGCTGGAAGGCGGTGACGGGGAGGCGGATCAGCTCACCTCCATGCCACGCGGAACCGAGACCATCCTCTTTGTCGACGACGAAGAAGACATTGTGAAGATGCGCACCGGGATGTTATCTTCTCTCGGTTACCGGTTGCTTCCGGCAACCAATCCGGAGCAGGCGCTGAGCTATTTTACCAAGGAGCGGGAGCGCATTGATCTGATGATCACCGATCATACCATGCCGAGAATGACGGGATTGCAACTGGCGGCCCAGGTCAGTGCTCTAAAACCGGGGTTGCCCATTATTCTCTGTTCGGGGTACAGTGAAGCGGTGACTCCGGAAGAGGCGGTGAAGGCAGGTGTCCATCGTTTTTTGGCAAAGCCTTTGGATATGCGGTTGCTGGCGACTGCCATTCGGGAAGTCCTGCCCAATCAGGAAAGAGGAGAGCAATGAGGATTCTAGTCATTGACGATGACGAACAGATACGGACGCTGCTTCGCCAGGTGATGGAATGGGCGGGTCATGACGTCTTTGAGGCCGCTAACGGTCGCGAAGGCATGCTCAAACAGCGCCGGGAACGGGCGGACCTGGTCATCACCGACCTGATCATGCCCGAACAGGAAGGGCTTGAAACCATCACCCTGCTGAAAAAAGAGTATCCGCAGGTTAAGATCATCGCTATTTCAGGTGGAGGCCGCATCGGTCCGGATGCGTACCTGCCGGCGGCACAGGAATTGGGAGCGGACCGGGCATTTACCAAACCTTTTGATGTCCGCGAATTGGCGGCAACGGTGAAGGAGTTGTTGGCCCATGGCTGAGATACATGCTTTAGTCGTTGATAACAGTCCGGTTATCCGAAGGATTCTCGGCTATGTCCTTGAAGCGGAGGGCTGTCGTGTCGAGATGGCTGAGGATGGCCTCGCGGCCTTGGATTGTATCGCCCGTCAGCGTCCCGACATCATTTTTCTTGATCTGATCATGCCCAAGATCGACGGAGAAAAGCTCAGCTCTATTATCCGTAATACCCCTGCCTTAAAAGACATCTTTCTTGTCGTTCTCTCCGGGGTCGCCATGGAGGATAAGGACACCACCAAGCGGATCGGTGCCGATATCTGTATCGCCAAGGGCTCTTCGGTTCCGATAAAGGTCCATGTCAAGGCCGCTTTGGAAAAATTCCTCGCCAATCAGCGGGGGGGCGGGGACCGGGTTGAAGGTGCGGAAGGACTTGTTCCGCGCGAGGTCATCTACGAATTACTGGTGAGTAAGAAGCACCGGGAAATCATTTTGGCAAAGATGACCGAGGGGGTCGTAGAACTGAACTGTGACGGCCGGATTGTCATGGCCAATAATGCGGCTGCCGATTTGTTTGTCCTGCCCGAGCATGAGGTGCTGGGACGTCCGTTGGTCACACTGCTGCCGTCGGCGGAGGCGGAACGGATTACCACCTGGTTTGAGCAGTTGGTCGTATCCGAGCCTTTTCTTCCCCTGGTGTTCGGTTATGATGAACCGATCCACCTCAACGAACGCCAGGTGACCTTCAATCTTACGGCGGTGGCCGAGGGCACTGCCTTTTTTGTCATCGGTATCCTCCAGGATGTCAGCCGACGCAAATTTCTGGAGCAGCGCCAGCGCCAATTGGAAAAGGAGTTGCAGCGCATCCAAAAGCTGGATGCCATGTCGCTCATGGCCAGCGGCATTGCCCATGATTTCAACAACCTGTTAACCATTATCAACGGCAATATCGAGATGGCCCGTTATGTCAACCGGGACAACAAGGTCCAGCATCTCCTGGGGGAATCCGTTAAGGCGCTCGATCTCACTGTGCAGCTGATTCGTCAGTTCACCACCTTTTCCGACAATTATCTGCCGCAGAAATGCCGGGTCCGCCTCCATAGCCTGATTGAGGAAGTGCTGCGCCAGAATCTCGCCGGCACCAATATCAGCTATCACCTTAAGCCCGGCGAAGAAGAGCTGACCATGACCATCGATCCCGCGCTCGTTCGCCAGGTCTTCGCCAATCTTGCCAAGAACGCGGTGGAGGCCATGGGCGGATCGGGCCGTATCGAGGTGACCATCGACCGAGTCAACGGCACGGATGAAGCCGCCGGAACGGAACGGCCCCTGCCGAAGGGCGATCTCGTCCGGGTGGTTTTCCAGGATACGGGCCCCGGCCTTGACACCGCTCTGCTTTCGCGGGTTTTTGATCCCTATTTTTCGACCAAACAGAAAGGTGCCCAGAAGGGGATGGGGTTGGGGTTGACCATCGTCCATGCCATTGTCAAAAAACATGGCGGAGTGGTGTGGATCGATACGGCGAAGGCCGGTGGCTGCACGGTCTCTCTCTATCTGCCCCTGCAGAGCGAGGTGGTCACCGATCCGCGGTTTGTGATGGAGGTCGGAAGGAATCGGCAGGTGCTGGTCATGGACGACGAAGAGATGATGCGGCTGGTCAATAAAAAAATGTTTGAGCATTACCTCTGCACGGTCACCTTAGCTGCCACCGGTGAGGAGGCCGTCGCTCGTTATCGGGAGCAGCTCGATTCCGGTCGCGGTTTTGATCTGGTGCTGCTCGATCTGCAGGTGGATAGCGGCATGGGAGGGCTTGAAGCGGCTCGCAAAATTCTGGCCCTCCATCCGGAAGCGGCCTTGGTCGCCATCAGCGGCGACAGCGGCAACGAGGTCATACAGCACTACGCGGAATATAATTTTGCGGCCGCGTTGGCTAAACCATTTTCAATCGATTCCATTGAGGATATCGTCAATCGTTTTCTCTGAAAGACCGGACAAGGTGTCTCCTGCTGCCTTGCCGATGCCGGATCTCCCTGTTTTTTTTGATTCTTTGTGAACCTGTCGCCCCATGTATCTTGCCCCTTTTCTTGATGCCGATCCCGGCAAGCCTGCTTCGCAAAACACTGATCCCGGCACCTTGTCGCAGGTCATCCTGCCGATTTTTCGTGCCCATTGGTTGCGGCTCGCTTTCGGCTTTATTGCCCTGGTGACCGTCGATTTCCTTCAGCTCCTCATTCCGCGTCTGGTTAAGTCGGCTGTGGATGCCTTGTCGTCCGGGGCCGCCACCTCCTTGTTTCTGCTCAAGCTGAGCGGTGCCGTCATGCTGGTGGCGGTAAGCGTGGCCTTGCTTCGTTTTCTCTGGCGCTTTCTGATTATCGGTTTTTCCCGAATCCTGGAGATGAAACTGCGCAACCGGTTGTTTGAACATATCCTGCGCATGGACCAGCCTTTTTTTGAGCAGTGGACCACCGGCGATCTCATGGCCCACGCCAGCAACGATCTCGGGGCCATCCAGATGGCCTGCGGTATGGGGCTGGTGGCGGCCGTAGATGCGCTGGTGATGTCGTCTGCGGCCTTAGCCTTTATGCTGGCGATCAATGTCAAACTGACCCTGATTGCCCTGCTGCCCATGCCGTTTTTGATTGTCTGTACCCGCATTCTCTCCGGACGTCTGCATCAGCGATTCAATCTGGTGCAGGAGCAGTTTTCCCTGCTGACCGAATTCGCCCGCGCCACCCTGGTGTCGATTCGGCTGATCAAGGGCTACACCCTGGAACAATTCCAGGAAAAGCACTTCCGGAACCTGGGGGAACGCTATGTGCGGAGCAATCTCAGGGTTGCGGTGATCCAGGGGCTTTTGTTTCCCATTGCCACTCTGGTCGGCAATATCGGTATGCTTCTGCTGCTTTACTACGGCGGGACACTGGTTATCCAAGGGCAGCTTTCCATTGGCTCCTTTGCCGCCTTTGTCAGCTATCTCTACATGCTGATCTGGCCGATGATGGCCATCGGCTGGGTGGCGAATCTGTCGCAACGGGGAGCGACCAGCCTGCGACGGATTCATCGTCTGCTCAGCCGGCCACCGCTGGTCGAGACCGGCACAACCCGGGCCTTGCCGGCAACCGCGGCCACCACCTATTCCTGCCGTCATCTTACCTTCAGGTATAAGACCGCGACCCGGCCGACCCTGGTCGATATCGATCTCGAGATCGGACCGGGGCTGTTGGGGGTTACCGGCCGTACCGGATCGGGTAAGTCGACCCTGTGCAAACTGTTGCTGCGGATGTATCCGGTGGCGGACGGCATGCTCTTTTTCCGGGGGATGGATGTGAATCAACTCTCCCAGAGAGAACTGCGCCAATGCATCGCCTATGTCGGCCAGGAGCCGGTGCTGTTTGCCGACACCATTGCCCATAATATCGCCTTCGGCAGGCCGGACGCCTCCAGGGAGGAGATTGCGGAGGCCGCCCGGGCCGCAGCCATCGCCTCCGATATCCAGACTTTCACCGGCGGCTATGAGGCAATCATCGGTGAGCGGGGCGTCAAACTTTCCGGCGGACAGCGGCAGCGGCTGGCCCTGGCCCGGGCATTGCTCTGCGACCGGCCCATGCTGGTCATCGACGATGCCCTCTCCGCCATAGATGTTGAAACCGAACAGCAGGTACTCAAGGGGATGCACGATAGCCTTCGGCGCAAAACCGTCCTACTCGTCTCGCACCGGGTTAACGTCCTGCGGCACGCCGACCGGATTATATTCCTGGATGGCGGCCGGATTGTTGCACAGGGCAGCCATGAGGATCTGCTGAGTAATCCCTTTTACCGTACCATGGTGGAGAAACAGCAGAGCAATGCGTAATTTCGGTTTTTCACCAGACGGGCAGGCCGGTTCCATCAGCGATTTCCATCTCTGGCGACGGATCCTGTCTTATTGCAGCGGGTACCTGGCCGGCCTGACCGGGGCAGTGGTCCTCTCCCTGATCGTCACCGCCGCCACCCTCAGTCTGCCACGGCTGATGCAACTGGGTATCGACCGATATATCATGACCGAGGCCCTGGAAAGCGGTCAGCGAGTCGCAGGGCTGGGGCGCATAGCGCTGCAATACGGTCTGCTGGTCGGAGTGGTTTTTGTCGTCACCTTCTTTCAGGTGGTGCTGCTTGAATGGATCGGGCAGTCGATCATGCACCGCCTGCGTCAACACCTCTTCGGTCATATTCTGTCCCTGGATCTTGCTTTTTTTCACAGTCAGCCCGCCGGACGGCTGGTTACCCGGTTGACCAATGATATCCAGAATATGCACGAGATGTTCACCTCGGTGATGGTCAGCCTTTTCAATGACGGCCTGAAACTGATCGGCATCTTTTGTTTTCTCGCTGTCATGAATGTGCGGTTGGCCCTGGCCATGGCTCTTTTTATCCCTCTGGCGCTGTTGATGACTTTTGTTTTTTCTCGCATCGCTCGCAAACAATTTAGAGCCATCCGATCACAACTGGCTCAAATGAATAGCTTTCTTGCCGAATCGATCAGCGGGATCGGGGTTATTCAGGCCTTTGGCGGGCAGGAGCGGAGCAGCCGGGTGCATCGCGGGTTGACCCACGAATACCTGGAGCGGACCCTGAACCAGATCCGGGTGTTCGGGGCGTTCATGCCGATGACCGAACTCCTGAGTTCCTCAGCCATTGCCCTGATCCTCTGGTACGGCGGCGGCGAAGTCATTCGACGTCAGTTGACGATCGGCGAACTGGTGGCCTTCATCTCCTATATGCGGCTTTTTTTTCAACCCTTGCGCGAGCTTTCCCAGAAATATTCGATCGTCCAATCGGCCATGGCCTCGGCTGAACGTATTTTCCAGACCCTGGACACCCGTTCCGCCATAATGCCCATTGAAGCGGCACCGGAAAAGGGCCCGATTGCGACTGGAGGCGGTGTTGAGTTCCGCGGGGTGAGTTTTGGCTATGCGCCCGATCAGCCGGTCCTGGAAGACATTAATCTGAGTGTTGCACCCGGAGAGACGGTTGCCCTGGTCGGGTCGACCGGGGCTGGAAAATCGACCCTGATCTCCTTGCTGGTCCGCTTCTACGATCCCCTGCAGGGTGCCGTCCTCATCGACGGGCAGGATGTCCGCAGTCTGCCGCTGCAGGCACTGCGGCAGCGGATCGGTATTATCATGCAGGATATTTTTATCATGCCGGATACGGTGCAAGCCAATATCGTCCTTGACCAGCCGTTTGCAAAAGAGCGGCTTGACACCATCCTCAAGCGCACCGGACTGCAAGCCTTTGTCGACCGGCTGTCCGATGGCCTCCAAACCCTGATCGGCGAAGGGGCGCTCAATCTGTCGCTGGGCGAGAAACAGCTCCTTTCTTTTGCCCGGGCCCTCTACCGCGAACCGGCCATTCTGGTCCTGGATGAGGCCACCGCCTCCATTGATACGGAATCGGAAAATATGCTGGAAAAGGCGATAGAGGCCGGGTTCAAGGATCGCACCTCACTGGTGATTGCCCACCGGCTGTCCACCATCCGCCGGGCAGACCGGATCGTGGTCATGGATCAAGGGCGGATCGTTGAGATGGGCACGCATGAAGAACTGATGGGCTGGGACAGCCTCTACCGCAGGCTGGTGCGGATGGACCACCGGGACGGGGAAGGGACAGCGGACGCAACGCCGCCACGCAATGCCGGGGGCTAAGGTCGGTTGGATGCAATCAGGCTCTAACGAGCCGGAGACCCTTTGATGATCCGACCATTTGAGATAAACGAGATGCCCTGCTGCATTTTGGTGCCGATCATAACGGATTCGATGATCGGCTCAAGAACGGCGGAGGAAGCCTCCCATTCGACCAGAAATTTAGCACCGGCTCCCCCCTTGGCCTCCGATTCGCGGACTAAATAATGGGTCGACCCCAGAGGGCCGATGACCACCGGTTTGTCCAGGTACCGTTGCAGCAGGAGGCCCTGGGAGTCATAGTAGTTGACACTTTTCAGGGTAAAGGGCTTGGCGGAGTCGGTATTGCGGATACTGAGGGTCGCGGTCAGGAGGAAGGGGGTGTCGCGATAGCGGTCATCAGCATAGACGTGTGAATAGACCGGTACATAGACCGTCTGGCCGAGCCATTTGTTGAGGACCTCGGCGGTTGCCGAACCGGTCGGAAGCAGGAGCATGAAGAGCAGGAGGAGTAAGAGGCTATTTTTCATGGGCGGATCCGGGTTGAGATTGACGGGCGGCCAGCAGGGACATGGCGACCTCTTTGCTCAGGTCGTCGAGAGCTTGAGAGGCGCTCTCGACATAGCCTGAATAGTCAGGTGGGTCGATGGCACGCGTCCGGTGGAATGATTTCCGGCACAGTATGGTTTGGGCAGCGGCATCGCTGAGCGTATACACGGCACCGGTGGTAAAGGATCGTTCATCGCCGCTGAACTCGTTGATTTCAACCTCCACCTGGTAGCGGATGGTACCGAAACGGGGACCGGGAAAGGCGGCAATGTTGTCGGTCGCGAGCAGTGCTTTGAGATTGCTGATGAGGTTCCCCGCGATCTGCTGATCCAAGGGGCCGGACCAGAAATGATGGGGTGCGGCCTTGGATTCGACGGCCGACTGCCGTCTGACCAGATGCCTGCCCTGCAGCTGCGGAGCCAGATGGACCGGCATGACCAGAATCATGTCGCTCAAAGCAGCGAACTCGTGCCCCAGCGGTTCCTGGATGCTTGGTCGCAGCGTGTAGAGGGCGTTGCCGTTCGGGCCGCTGATGCAGGCGCTGAGCAGCACCACGCACAACAACAGGACCGACAGGGTGGCGGAGACGGTTTTGCGACGGTTGGTCATGGCTTTTCTTCTCCCTGGCCGAATACCAGTGCATTGGGATTCTGCTGCAAATAATCGGTCAGTTGCCTGAGGGAAGAGGCGGCCTTTTCGATCTCGTGCAGGCTGCTGAAAACCTGGTAGGAAAAAGTCGAGTCTTTTGCAGTCAGCTGTTCGATATTATGCAATGTTTGGGTGAGCGTGATGGCTGTGCGGTCGAGGTTTGCCAGCAGTTGCTGCAGATCGCGGCTCATCGGCGGCAGTTCTTTGTCCGCTGTCCGCAGAAAGGTGTTGGCCGTGGCGGCCAGGGTGGAAAAGTTTGCCAGGCTTTTCTTCAATTCAGCACTCAGGACCGGCAGTTCGGTATCGGCTTTCGCCAGCAGGGTGTCGAATCGGGAGAGGGTGGAATCCAGGGCGCCCAGCGCATTCCGGGTTTCAGTTGAATTGATGATTCGATTGATGCCGTCGAGGGCACTGGCGGTTTTATTGAGGATTTCGTTCAGCGGCAGGTTTTCCAGTTTTTCGGTGATCTGTTCCAGGCCGGATGCCAGGGTCGGTATCTCGATCAGTGTTGTATCCTTGGCGTGCAGTTGTATCTCCGCGTCCGGGTAAAAGGCGAGATCGATATAGAGCTTGCTGGTCAGCAGGCTGCTGATTTTAAGTTGCGCCCGCAATCCCTGACTAATCAGTTGTTGCATCAAGATGCGAATATTCGGCTGATCCCTGCTTTCGGCCTGAGTATCATTGAGATCCGGGGTCTGTTCGATATCAACGTATACCGGAATGATGTTGTTGTTCCGTTCTCGGTCGAGATGAATGCGGATTTCGCTGACCCGACCGATGGCCACACCGCGAAAGGTTACCGGTGCACCGATATCAAGGCCATAGAGCGAACCGCTGAAAAAGGCGACGCAACGGAATCGGGTATCCTTGAATTTCAGGTTGCCCAGGATAATGATGGTCGCCACGGTCAGAGCGAGGGCGACCAGAACGAAGGTACCGACCAGAGTGGGATTGGCTTTTTTGCTCAAACCGTTCGAACCTCCCGTATCCCGGTTCCCCGGGAAAGAAAATTAAGCACCGTTGGGTTGGTGCATTCCCGCAGCAGTGTCCTCGGGTTCCCCGTCGCCAGCATGGTTTTGCTGTCGCTGTCGAGAAAGACCGAATTGGTGGCAATGGTGTAAATCGAGGCCAGTTCATGGGTGACGATAACCACCGTGGCCCCCAGGCTTTCCCGGAGTTCCATGATCAGATAGTCCAGATTGCGGGCACTGATCGGGTCAAGACCGGCGGAGGGTTCGTCAAAGAAAAGAAATTCCGGGTCCAGGGCGATCGCCCGCGCCAGGGCCGCCCGTTTGCGCATGCCGCCGGACATCTGGGAGGGATAGAATTCTTCGAATCCGGCCAAGCCGACCAGACTGAGCTTGAAGGACACTATTTCGCGGATGACCGCATCGTTGAGATCCGTGTAATGCAACAGGGGCAGGGCGATATTCTCCGTCAGCGTCATCGAACTCCAGAGGGCACCGGATTGGTAGAGGACGCCGGTTTTACGGATAATCCGGTCCCGATCCTCGTCCGCCAGTTCCCAGAAGTTTTCCTCGCCGTACCAAATGGATCCGCTTGCCGGCGATTTCAGACCGATCATGTGGCGAAGCAAAGTGGATTTGCCGCAGCCGCTTCCTCCCATGATTACAAAGATATCGCCCCGTTCAATGGAGAAATTCAGATCCTGCTGGAGAATAAAACTGCCATAGGCCATGGTCAGGGATTGGACGGTGAGAACAGGGTCGGGTGCGCTCATGGTACCGGTCTACATGTTGATGATAAAGGTGATGATGGAGTCCGAAACCACGATCAGCACGATGGAGGTCACCACCGCCGAGGTGGTGGCTTCACCGACGGCCAGGGCGCTCCGGCCGCATTGCATACCCCGCAGACATCCGGCATAGCCGATCAATACCCCGAACACCGCACTTTTGAACAGGCCTTGAGCGCATTGGCTGAGATGGAGGGTTTTGCGGGTCTGCTCCAAATATTCCACCAGCGACAGGTCAAGCATAGTGACCCCGATGACCGATCCGCCGAGGATCCCCATCATGTCGGCGTAGATGCAGAGCAAGGGCATCATGAGTATCAGGGCCAGCATCCGGGGCATGACCAGGAAGCCCACCGGCGAGATCCCCATGGTTTGCAGGGCGTCGATCTCTTCGTTGACCTGCATGGTCCCCAATTGGGCCGCATAGGCCGCACCGATGCGGCCGGCAATAATGACGCCGCTCATCAGCGCCCCCATCTCCAGCACCATGCCCAGACCGACCAGATTGGCGACGTAAATCTGTGCGCCGAACATCTGCAGCTGGACCGCGCCGACAAAGGAGAGGATCACTCCCACCAGCACGGCGATGAGGCTGACAATCGGCAAGGATTCGGCACCGCAGGCCTGGACAAAGGAGAAAAAATCACGGGCACGAAAGGGCGATTTTCCGGAAATGAGCGCGAAGAAGGCGAGAATGATTTCGCCGGTGAATGCGGCAACCTCGCGAATCTGAGTGGAGAGCTCGATTGCTTTGCAGCCGATCCGGGTGACCCATGAATCGCGGCCGGATGGGGTGTAGGTTGTTTTTTCCGGGACGGCTTCGGAAAGCGCCAGCAGGCGTTGGGCTCCCGGCGGTAAGGTGGTCAGGTCGACGGCAACCTGCTGTTTTCGGGCTGCGGCAATGACGGTTCGCAGAATAACCAGCAGTCTGGTGTCCCAGGCCTCCAGTTCCTCGCAGGCAAAGGCGAGGTGTTGAATGGAATCATCCAGCGCCGTCAGCAGCTCCGTAGAAACGGGCGGGTGGGTGTGCAGGGTCCAGGAGCCGTTCAGATTGACAATGAGGTGTCCCGGCTGCGGGTGTTGCATGGTAAGAGTGGGTTGCTGCGCCAATGATACACCCGGTCATTTCTTTTTTGAAGGCTTTGAATGTTGTTTATCGTCCCAATATCTGATCTTTTCGCTCCTCCTTGGGGAGGAGTCGACGGAGCGGATCGGCCTGCGGATTGGTGATGCTCTGATTGTTGAGGATGTCGAATACCTGTACCGGTTTGCCGTAATACTGTCGGTTCCAGTCGTGCAAGGGTGAGATGACGGCACCCTCGATGCTGACTCCGCCAAAAATACCCTGAGAGCGCCCAAAGGCCAGGATATCCGCGGTTTGCGCCTTGGCCGAAGCCCCCACCGGTCCGGCGGCCACCGATATATCGGCACCGATTTTATACTCGGTGGAAAGCATGGCTCCCAGTCCACGTTCGGTCATGACCAAAAGAATAATCTCCGAGGAATCGGCGCCGATCTGAAACCCCAGGGACACCGAACCCATGCTGTAAAATGCCGGGTAACTCCATCTTCCTGTAAGACTATCCTGGGCCAGAAAAATGCCGCGGCCACCGGAGCCGCCAAGAATGAAACCGCCACGCAGCATTTGCGGCACAATGAAAATGCCTTTAGCCTGATTGACATTGCGTTGAAACCACTCCATATTCGGATCGGTTTGGAAACCCTTGAAGACAGCGGCTCCCCTGGCGACAAGTTCTGCAGGCTCATTATAATAGTCGGCATTTGCGGGAACGGCGATAAGGAGAGAGGCCAGGAACAAAAAGACTGCAGTCACGAGATTGCCACGATGGAAAGACATGGGGGGAACCTCCTCGGTGAAAGTGGATGGAATAGGTTTCTGCCCGTCGAAGCTCTAAATGATATGGTATCGACGGTCTTTGTACAAGCAAAAAAGTGGTGACTTTGAGAGCTGAAGGCGTTGCCGGCAGGGCAGAAAAAAAAGGGGGGAGGTCGCAGGGGTGGAGAGAACTTCCATAGACCACCGGATACTCTTTGTCGGTGATCTATGGAAGTGAAAGGCGCCTTAATCGACAGCGTAGAAGTATTCTTTTTCCGCTCCGCATTTAGGGCAGACCCATTCATCGGGCAGATCGGCAAAAGCTGTCCCGGCTTGTACGCCGTTTTCATAATCTCCTTCGGCCGGGTCATAGATATATCCGCAGGGGCATTCCATTTTTTGCATGGTAGTATCTCCTTGAAAAAATAATGTTATTGAGGGTTGATGTCCACCGGTATGTGTCCAGGGAAAGACCGGCTAGGGGGTGGGGACGTTGGTGCAATACAGCACTTGATTCTTGTTGGCACCCGGTGCATGCTTATATCTTGTCAGCCTATCTTTTTTTTTCTCATCGGACAAGAAAAAGTGCCGGTTTCGGAAGAAATTATCCTTCTTTGTGGTAGGGCGTAAGGGAAATGAGCTGGTCTCCTTCCCTTCTCCAGCCCGGGAGTTTAGCGGTCGGACGCTATTTAATGCTCATAGGACTAAATTAGTCTTGACAGCGGCCGGTATAATAGAGTTAAATTACACGTTCTGCGATAAATTATTTCCATTGAACGTTTTAGATTTGAGAGTAGAGAGGAGGAGTCGCATGTATGCAATAGTTCGGACCGGCGGTAAGCAGTATCAGGTGGAGGCCGGCGATACACTTCGCGTTGAAAAGCTTCAAGGTGAAGTCGGCGACACGGTTGAGTTGGCAGATGTACTTTTGTTGGTTGACGGCGAAACCGTCAAGATCGGTCAGCCTGTGGTTGATGGGGCGAAGGTTGTTGCCAAAATCGCCGAACAGGGTCGACATAAAAAGGTTATCGTCTTTAAAAAACGGAAACGTCAGGGATTTCAGGTGAAAAAAGGACATCGTCAGATGTACACCGCCTTGACCATTGAGACGATTTCAGCATAGTTGCGTAACTGATATTCTGGAGAACATACCATGGCACATAAGAAAGCAGGCGGCAGTTCGCGTAACGGCCGCGACAGCGCGGGGCAAAGACGCGGAGTGAAACGTTTCGGCGGACAGGTCGTCACTGCCGGAAGCATCTTGGTCCGCCAGCTGGGCACGGTTATCCATCCCGGTACCAATGTCGGCTGTGGCCGCGATTATACGTTGTTTGCCAAGATTGACGGCACCGTCCAGTACGAAAAATTCGGAAAGGATAGAAAACGAGTCTCTGTGTATCCCGTCGCGTAAGCGCCACTTCCTCCTGAGTGGGAGGCGCGTACCATCAGGTGTTGCCTGCAGATTGCTGTTGAGCACCCGGCATCAAGAATTTTGGTGCCGGGTTTTTTCGTATTAGCCCCCTTTATGTTCCACCGGATAAAATATGGGATTTGTTGACGAAGCAAAATTTTTCGTGAAAGCCGGTGACGGCGGCAACGGCTGTGTCAGCTTCCGGCGGGAGAAATATGTGCCCCGCGGCGGCCCTAATGGCGGTGACGGCGGCAAGGGTGGTGATGTGTACCTGGTCGCCGACAGCAATCTCCGTTCCCTGATCGACTTCCGCTACCGTTCTCATTTTAAGGCGGAACCGGGGATTCGGGGGCAGGGGAGCGATATGCACGGGCGAGGCGGCAAAGACAGTATTCTTCGAGTGCCGCTCGGATCAGTGATCAAAGACGCGGAAACAGGGGCGGTGCTCGTCGACCTGACTGAGCCGGACCAGACCTATTGCGTGGCCGAGGGCGGCAAGGGCGGCCTCGGGAACTCCCGTTTCGCCACTTCGACCAATCGGGCCCCCCGCAAGGCGACACCCGGTAAACCCGGAGAAGAACGATGGTTGATTATTGAATTGAAGCTGCTGGCCGATGTCGGGCTGATCGGGCTGCCCAATGCCGGTAAATCGACCTTGCTTTCCAAGTTATCAGCTGCCAATCCGAAGATTGCTTCCTACCCTTTCACCACTCTGGAGCCGCAATTGGGGGTGCTGCATTTCAAATACACCGAGCCATGCATCATTGCCGATATTCCCGGTTTGATCGAAGGGGCGCATGAAGGGATCGGTCTCGGCCATCAGTTTCTTCGCCACATCGAACGGACCTCCATTCTTCTTCATCTGATTGATGCCTCCACTCCCGATGAGCAACCGCTGGAAGACTATCGCACACTTGCCCGGGAACTTGGTGCCTATAATCAGGAACTTCTTGACCGTAAGCACCTGATTGTGCTCAATAAGATCGATTTGATCGACGAAGAGCGTCTGGCGGAGGTCCGCGAGCAGTTTGCCGCCGTAGGTATGCCGGTGCTGGTGATATCGGCGGAAGAAGGCGACGGTCTGGAACCGTTAAAAGTGCTTCTCGGCGAACTGCTGGAGGAGCAGCGAGCAGAGGTGCATAATGACCTTCCAGGTGAATAAGGAAGACGGGCTTTTTTTTCGTCAAACGCTGTTTGACCAAGCCAAACGCGTTGTTATCAAGGTCGGCAGTGCCGTTTTGACCGATGACAGCGGTCTCAATCCCCACATCATCGGTAATATTGCCCGTCAGGTTTCTTTCCTTCAGTCCACCGGCCGCGAGGTCATCCTGGTCAGCTCCGGCGCCGTTGCCGCCGGCAGGCGGCGACTGGGCATTGTTAAAACCCCCCACGAAGAGCTGAAGGTGAAACAGGCCCTGGCCGCAACCGGACAAGGACTGTTGATGCAGGCTTATGAGCAGGCTTTTACCGAATTGCACCAGCCGGTTGCTCAAGTGCTGCTCACCCATACCGATCTCTCCCATCGCAGCCGCTATCTCAATGTGCGCAACACCATCCTGACCCTGTTCGGATTCGGAGTCGTACCGATCATCAATGAAAACGATACGGTTTCGGCGGAAGAACTGCGCTTTTCTGATAACGATACCCTGGGGGCCCTGATCACCAACATGATCGGGGCGGATATGTTTATCATCCTCACCGATGTCGACTGCCTTTATACCGGTAACCCCCACGAAGATCCTGCCGCACGTCCGGTCTACACGGTTGCCCGTATCAACAAAGAGATTGAAAAGATGGCCGGGCACTCGGCCACGCTGCTCGGTACCGGCGGCATGATGGCCAAGATCAAGGCGGCCAAGATGGTGGCGGCTTGCGGCGGTTGCTCTTTTATCGGTCCCGGACGACATCCGCAGATCTTGCAGGCTCTCTTCAGCGGTGAGTTGATCGGCACCTTTTTTCTTCCCGGCAAGGGGACGATCAACCGGCGTAAGCATTGGATTGCCTATGTCCTGCGACCGCAAGGCTTTCTCGTTCTCGATGACGGAGCCTGTCGCGCCCTGGTGGAGCAGGGCAAGAGCCTGCTGCCTTCCGGGGTGGTGGAGGTTCGAGGGGCCTTTCCCGTGGGAGCCCCGATTCACTGCCTGGACCATCATGGAGATGTCATTGCCGCAGGCCTGAGCAATTAC
This sequence comes from uncultured Desulfobulbus sp., assembly GCA_963666685.2. Classification (GTDB taxonomy): domain Bacteria; phylum Desulfobacterota; class Desulfobulbia; order Desulfobulbales; family Desulfobulbaceae; genus Desulfobulbus. The sequence goes on along the minus strand of CAXXHZ010000003.1, from coordinate 2,127,144 downwards.
AGCAGCACCGATATCGATCGGATCAAAGGGCGTAAAACCAGAGAGATCCGCGAAATTCTCGGTTTTAACGACAGCGATGAAATTATCCACCGCGATAACCTCGTGATCATGGGGCAAGACGGTCTGTCGTAAACCCGCTTTACAATTGGAACGCTTCGCGTCATAGTGTTGGAGAACCGCGACATCGGAACCGGAGGGCAGTAATGCGGCCAGCCGGATATCGAGTGAAAGACCCTTGCAACAGGAGAAGGATAAATGGAACGCATGCAGATTGATGCGATAATTTTGGATATGGTGACCAAGGCCAAAGCAGCGGCCCGAGCCATCGGCGCTTTGCCGTCATCGGTGAAAAATCAAATTCTGCTCGATACCGCCGAAGCCCTGAGGGCACAGCAGACGTTCATCGTCGGTGAAAATGGCAAAGACCTGGTGGATGCCGAGAGAAAAGGTATTTCAACGGCCATGCTGAATCGTCTGCAGATCACGGATAAGGTTCTCGGTGATATGGTGCAGGGATTGCGCGAGGTGGCGGCACTCGAAGACCCGGTGGGCGAGATCAGCGAGATGCGCCAGCGTCCCAGCGGCATTACCGTTGGTCGTATGCGGGTCCCTCTCGGGGTCATCTGCATGATTTATGAGTCCCGGCCCAATGTTACCATTGATGCGGCTGCGCTCTGTCTCAAGGCCGGAAACGCAGTAATTCTCCGCGGTGGTTCCGAGGCCCTTCGTTCCAATCTGGCATTGGCCAAGGTTATGCAGGAGGTGCTTGCTCGACATCAGGTCGATCCCGCCATTGTTCAGGTCCTGAGCTTTACCGATCGGGAAGGGATTGATTGCCTGCTCCAGCAGGAAGAATACATTGATCTGGTCATCCCGCGCGGCGGTGAGGGCCTGATCCGGGCGGTGACGGAAAAGTCGCGCATCCCGGTGCTCAAACATTATAAGGGCGTCTGCCATGCCTTTATTGATAAAGACGCCGATTTCGATATGGCAAACCGTATCATTGTCAATGGCAAGGTGCAGCGGCCCGGGGTTTGTAATGCCCTGGAAGGATTGCTGGTCCACCGGGAAATCGCGGCCGAATTTTTGCCCAAGGTCGCCCATGCTCTCAAACAGGAAGGGGTGCGCCTGCTGGGCTGCAGCAACAGCTGTATCCTTTGTGATGAGATCGAACCGGCGGCTGAGAGCGATTGGGGCAGGGAATTTCTCGATCTGATACTGGTGGTCAAAGTGGTGGACGATATGGACGAGGCCATGGATTATATTGCCCGGTACGGCTCCAAACACACCGAAATCATTATTACCGGCTCCTATGAACGCAGCCGGCGATTTCTGCGTGAAGTCGATGCCTCGGCGGTCATGATCAATGCCTCAACCCGTTTTAATGATGGCGGTCAGTTCGGGCTGGGAGCGGAGATCGGTATTTCCACCACCAAGCTCCACGCCTACGGTCCGATGGGATTGAAAGAACTGACCACCCGAAAATTTGTTGTATACGGTGGGGGGGAGACCCGCACCTGAGACGTGACCGCCTCCAGAAAATATCAGCATATCGGCCTATTCGGCGGCACCTTTGATCCTGTGCATCAAGGACATTTGGCTCTAGCCTGTCATGTCCTTGACCGTTGCCGACTGGATACCCTGTTGTTTGTTCCTGCACCCCAACCGCCGCACAAAGGTCTGCCAAGGGCCGCCTTTGTACACAGGGCGGCCATGTTGGAAGCGGCTCTTGCCGAATGTCCAGACACCCGGCGTGTCCGGATTTCGCTGATCGAGCAGGAGTTGCCAAGCCCTTCCTATACTATCAACACGGTGGAGGCCCTCATCGAACGCCATGGCCGACAACGTTATTTTCTCATCATCGGTGCCGATTCCCTGGTCGACCTGCCGGATTGGCATCGGGCCCCGGAACTGCTTGCCCTTACCAACCTGATTGTCGTCAGACGGGACAACATCGAGAGAACGGAGATTGACCGCGTACTCCATTCCCTTGATCCCACCTATGCGTTGGACCAACACCGAGACCGGTGGAGAGGAAAAAACGGCAATACAGTGGAATACCTCGCCGATGTCCAGGTACCGATTTCCTCTTCCGCCATCAGGGAAGCCCTGGCTCGAGGTGAAGACCCGGGCATGGTGCCGCCTGCTGTTTTATCCTATATTCAAGAACATCATTTGTACGGCCGGCTGTCGCCCTCATGAAATATATTGCCGATCTCCATATCCATTCCCTTTATTCGCGCGCTACGAGCAAGGCCAGCCATCTTCACGGACTGGCAGCCTGGGCGGCGATCAAGGGCATCCAGGTTGTGGGGACCGGGGATTTTACCCATCCCGGCTGGTTTGCCCAGCTGAATCAGTATCTTGAACCGGATGAACCCGGATTTTTTCGGTTGAAACCGGACCCCGGCTGCGATTTTCAAGCATTTATGCCCCCGGGGATTCATCCCGCCACCTCTCCGATGGATATCCGTTTTGTCCTCAGCTCCGAGATCAGCTCCATTTACAAGCGGGGCGGCAAGGTGCGAAAGGTACATAATCTGCTCTATGCTCCGGATTTCGAATCGGTCCGCCGTCTTAACGCCAAACTGGCGACCCTCGGCAATATCGGTTCGGACGGTCGTCCCATCCTTGGGCTCGATTCTCGCGATCTCCTCGAAATTCTCCTTGAACAAGCGCCCGAGGGCTTTCTCGTTCCCGCCCACATTTGGACGCCCTGGTTCTCCGTGTTTGGCTCAAAATCGGGGTTTGACAGCATCGAGGAATGCTTCGGCGATCTCAGCGATCATATTTTTGCCCTGGAAACCGGACTTTCCTCCGATCCGGAAATGAACCGGATGATTACGGCCCTGGATCGGTTCACCCTGATTTCCAACTCCGATTGCCACTCTCCGGCCAAGTTGGGCCGGGAGGCCAATGTCTTTTCCACGGACTTCGATTATTTCGCCCTACGCGAGGCGATCCGTTCGCCGGTCAGTGCCGAAGGCCATCGCGTTTTTGAGGCCACCGTCGAGTTTTACCCCGAAGAAGGGAAGTACCACTGTGACGGCCATCGCAAATGCGACGTCTGTCTCCAGCCTGCGGCCACCCGCAAGGTCGGTGGACTGTGCCCCAGTTGCGGTAAACCGCTGACCATCGGGGTGCTGCATCGGGTGATGGAACTAGCCGACCGGACCGGGGCGCTCTATCCCCCCGGCAGCCCCAAGGTGCACAGCCTTATCCCCCTGCAGGAGATCGTCGCTGAACTGGTCGCCTGCGGCCCGACAAGTAAAAAGGCGGTTGCAGAGTATATACGGCTGATCAACATCTTTGGTGCCGAATTTACCGTGCTGCTCGATACACCGGTGGCGGATATCAGGTCCAAAGGATTCCCCTTGATGGCCGAAGCCCTCGAACGCGTTCGCGACAACCGGGTGATCCGGCAACCCGGTTTTGACGGGGAGTACGGCCGCATCAAGGTGTTTTCCGAGGGAGAACGCGCCGCTCTCTGTGGCCAGGGACGTTTGTTCGGGGCGGTCACCGGCGCACCGCGCCAGAAAGCAAAGCAATGTATGCCGACCGAGCTGCCGGACAGGGTTGCCGACCCACCGTCCGATCCTGTGACCAAGGGTCTGAACAGCGAGCAGCAACAGGCGGTGGACAGCCCTGCCGCCATGATCGTTGTCCAGGCCGGACCGGGAACCGGTAAAACCCACACCCTGGTCAGCCGGGTCCTGCGGACGGCGGCTACCTCAACCCTTCCCTGTACGGTGATCACCTTCACCAATAAGGCTGCGGCGGAGATCAGAGAGCGGCTTCAGGCAGCAGGTGTCAATGACGCAGCGCTGACGGTCGCCACCTTTCACGGCTATTGCCTGGCTCAACTGCGCAGCAGCTTGCCGGATCTGCAGGTAGTGGGGCCCGAAGAGCGAGCCCTCCTGGTCGAGGAATTGTATCCCGATTGGACGGAACAAGAGCGCAACGCCTGGTGCCGTACCCTTTCCCTGGAATTGCGCCATCCGGCGGAACAGGAACCGATTTCGGCGTCCCGCCGTTATTTTCAGACGCTGACGGAAAGGATGCTGATCGACATCGAAGAGGTGATCCCGCGTACCGTCAGCATGCTGCAGCAAGGGGACGCAGTGGCCCAAGCCATGCGGGCGGCCACCGGTCATCTTTTTGTCGATGAATTCCAGGATGTCAATCGGGCGCAATATGCTCTGGTCGCTCAACTTGCGCAAACCGCAACGGTTTTTGCCATCGGCGATCCCGATCAGGCTATTTACGGTTTTCGGGGTTCGGATCCCAAATGGTTTCATGCTTTTATCAATGAACTGCAAGCCGAACGTCACCAACTTATCCGCAACTACCGTAGCGGCAGTGCCCTGGTCCGGGCAGCGGAGCAGTTGATCGGCCACAATCCTCACCCTTGGCCGGTTCCCCCTATGCTGGTAAACAGTCGAATCACCGGAGCCCTGCACCTGCAATCCCATACCGATCCCGAAAAGGAAGCCGCTTTTATTGCCGATCAGATCGAAGTGCAAGTGGGGGGCACTTCCCATCGCAGCCTTGACGGTTTCGATCACACCAAGACGGGCAAGGTTTCTTTTCGCGATATCGGTGTGCTCTCTCGGACCACGCGGCAGGCAGAGGTTCTCGGAACGCTGCTGACGGCCCGAGGCATTCCTTTTCAGTTGGTTAACCTCAAGGCCTATTACACCAAAGGTGACTGCCGGCTGCTCTATTACTGGATGCTGCTGCTTGCCGGCCTTGCCGACACCGGTCAGTTGCTTTTTCTGTTGAAGCAGGAGAAGGGGCTGGGGGCACAATCGGTGCGGATTATCCAAGGCTGCCTGCGAGCCTCATCGCAGCCCAAGGATATCCACCATTTTCTCTCCGCAAGCATTCCGCTCACCGGGGGGGCCGGTGCCGGACTCGAACGATTCAGAACCCTCTGCGGGCGGATGCTTGCCTTGGCCGCAGAGCAACCCGCAGCAGAGGTGCTTCTCGCTCTCATGGACCGCTATGGTCTTGATCCGCAACAGCCCGAGATGATACGATTACGGGAACTGGCCTTGACCTTTGGTCATTCGATCGCTTCTTTTGCCGCCCACCTTGAGACCTTCAGTGATTCCGTCATCTACGATCAACGGGCCGAGGCTGTGACCCTTTCCACCCTCCATGCCGCCAAGGGCCTTGAATTTCCGGTGGTGTTCATCGTTGGGATTGAGGAAGGGCTTTTGCCGCTGAAACCGCGGGAAAATCCTGAACCGGAAGCCGACCGTCAACGTGTGGAAGAAGAGCGTCGACTCTTGTATGTCGGCATGACCCGTGCTGTGGCCACCCTGTATCTCTCCTGGTGTCAAAGACGTCCCGGACAGGGGGGATCAGGGGAACAACCGCATCCTTCACGTTTCCTGGCGGAACTGCCTTCAACCGCTTTTTCCGTGCCGCCGTTGTTGCGGCCTCGAGAGAAGCGGAAAACCAGGCATCGACAGCTTTCACTTTTCTGACGATATGGACAAGCTGAAATCATTGCAGGCACGGATCACTAAACTGGAAACGGAGGTACAGCAGCTCGAACGGGAAAATGGCGAACTTCGCCACAAAGCCAGACAGGCGGACTCCGCCAATCAGGCCAAATCCGATTTTCTTGCCATGATCAGCCATGAGATCCGCACACCGATGAATGGTGTGATCGGGATCAGTGAACTCCTGCTCGACACCGAACTGCAGCCCCGCCAGAAACATTTCGCCCAATTGATTCGAACCTCCGCCTCCAGTCTCCTGACCTTGATTAATAATCTGCTTGATTTTAGTAAAATCGAGGCGGATAAGATGGCTCTGGATATCGATCCGTTTGATCTCCCTTCCCTGCTCGAGCAGTTGGTCTCCCTCTATCAGGTAACCGGCAGGCGGAAGGGCCTGACCGTGTCCTTTGAAATCGATCCGAATCTTTCCCGGATGTATATGGGGGATGCCTACCGACTCCGCCAGGTGCTGGTGAATCTGCTGGGCAATGCCGTGAAATTTACCGAACAGGGTACGGTCCAGCTGCGGGTAATCCGAGAAAAGACTGATCGCAAGGGCGACCTGCTCCGATTCGAGGTGGAGGATTCGGGTGAAGGGATTGCAGCCGATGGCATCGGTAAGCTGTTTCGCCCTTTTTCCCAGGTCGACAATTCCTCGACCCGACGGTATGGCGGCAGCGGTCTAGGGCTATCGATTTGCGCCAAACTGATCAAGCTGATGTCCGGAGAGCTCGGTGTTCAATCGGAGGTGGGCAAAGGTTCCGTGTTTTGGTTTACCCTGCCCCTTGCAGCGGTGCAAAATAGCGCTGAGACTGAAACGGCAGTGGTTGCGCCTCTGCCGGAGGCGCGGATATCGATCTTCGGGGATATCGATCCGCCGGACTTCCAGGAAGCGGACGGCGATATGAGGCTGTTGATCGTCGACGACGAAGAAACCAACCGAATCGTGATGACGGAGATCTTCAGAAATACAGAGGTCGCCATCACCACAGCCCGTAACGGTCGGGAAGCTATCGAAGCATGCCGCAGGAGCGGTTTCAATCTTATTTTTATGGATTGCCAAATGCCGGTGGTCGACGGATTTACAGCGACCACGGCAATTCTTAGGGAGGCAAATGGAAATCGGCAAAAACTGCCCCCGATTATCGCCCTCACCGCCGACGTCACCGAGGCAACCAAAAAACGTTGCCTGGAGGTGGGGATGGTCGATTATCTGGCAAAACCTATTGATTTTAAACAGCTCCAGGATATCCTCTCCCGCTGGCTGCCGGAGCTGAAGACCTCCGTTGTCCCCAAAACTATGGAAACACCAGTCGAAGCCGCAACGGCCTTGAAGGATTCCACAAAAATGGTTGTCAATACCACTGTCCTGGAACGGTTGCGCGAGCATGTCGGCAACATTACGCCTGTGGTCAGTGTCTTTCTCCGTACTCTGGAACAACGTATCGCAGAACTGGAGACGGCAATTCAAGATCAGGATACCGAGGCGATCAATCAGGTGGCGCACACCATGAAAGGCAGCAGCAGTCAGTTCGGGGCGGAAGAGCTGACGCATCTTTGCTCGTTGGCGGAGAATATGAGCAAAAGCGGTAATATTCAGCAGATTGATCGGGTTTTCACACAACTTGTCGAAGCTGCTGCAAAAGTAAAACAATTCTTTACGGAACAGCTTGATTAATATTGAGATTTTCATACAATAATTTAAATCCCTCTAATTTTTGATTGCTTGTTATGACGGTATCTATGCTCTCCGGTAGCGCTCCAGTTATTCTTATTGTCGATGATGACGAGGTCATCCGCATGCTTCTCCGCCAGTTTCTGGAAGGCGAGGGCTATGTGGTCGTTGAGGCGGAAAACGGCCCTGCCGCTCTGGAAAAAGTCGGCGAGGGATCGTTTGATCTGATTATCCTCGATATTGCCATGCCGGGTCTTGACGGTCCCGGGGTCTGCGAGCATATCCGCTCTTCCATGCAGGATCCCCCACCGATCCTTATGGTTACCGCTCTGGATGATGAGAAAAGTATCGAGCGTTCCTATTCGGCCGGTGCGGTCGATTATATCCGTAAACCCCTGCTGTGGCCGGTTCTCAAAAATCGTATCCGCTATATTCTCGGGTCGCATCGAGCCAAGCAGGAGCTTGAACTGGTCTCCAAAAACTATGAAATGATTCTTGATGCCGCTGCCAACGGTATCTGCGGTTTTGATGCTAAAGGATTGATCAGCTATATCAATCCCGCTGCTTTGAAAATGCTGGGGTACGGTAACGAGGAGGTTCAGGGGCGTGACTGCCGGGAGATCTTCAAAATTTCCCTGCCCGGCAGTGAGGATTTTTCCGAAGATTGCTGCCCCTATTTTTCGCAGGAGGGGCAGCATGCCACTATTTCTTACGATGAAGGCAGAATGCTGCGCAAGGATGGGACCAGTTTTCCGGTGGACTTCCGCTCAACCCCCATCAAGCAAGGATCGTGGCTGATCGGTGGGGTCGTGGTCTTCCAGGATGTCACCGAACGGCAGGAGGCTGCGGAACTGATTCGATATATGGCCAATCATGATCCGCTCACCAACCTGCCGAATCGCAATTATTTCCGTCGGCGTCTGCCCCAGGCCATCTCGCTGGCCCAACGCTACGGCCGTATCCTTTGCCTGTTATTCATCGACTTGGACCGTTTTAAACCGATCAATGACCAATTCGGGCATGGAGTCGGTGATATTGTGCTGATGCAGGTTGCCGAGCGATTACGTCGTACTCTTCGAACCTCGGATTCCGTTTGCAGGCTCGGGGGCGACGAGTTCGTCATTCTTCTGGAAAGTACGGAAACCCTGGAAGGCGCCACCTTGGTTGCCCAGAAAGCGATCGAATCCCTTAACGAACCGATCGAGGCCAACGATCATGTCTGCTTCATCGGCGCCAGTATCGGCATCTCGGTTTTTCCTGAGGATTGCCACGATGCTGAAACCATGCTCCGTCACGCCGATATCGCCATGTACGAAGCCAAGAAAAAGGGACGCAACTGCTGGCAACTCTACAGCGACTGACGGTCTATTCCACCCTTATAATCCCTGGGCAATGGTTCGGATAATATCCGACTTGCCGATTACCCCCACCAGTTTGTCACCCTCCATCACCGGAAGAGTATGAATTTTTTTCTCGGCCATCAAGGTGGCCAATTCTTCTAATTCCGTTTCCGGTCCCACACTGACCAAGTTTGGGGAGCAGATATCCCCGACTTTGGAACCGGCAATTTTTTTTACTTCCTTCTCCATTTTTTCCGGACGCTCAAGAAAGAGAAAGGCATCAAGGATGGCGACCGCAGTCGGCAGATGCACTTTTTTATTCTGGAAAATCAAGTCGCTCTCAGTCACCACGCCAATGACCCGGCTCTCCGTATCCACCACCGGAGCCCCGCTGATGTTATGGGTGAGAAAAAGCGAGGCCAATTCCCTCACGGTGGCGTCCTCATTGACCGTGATTACCTCACGGGTCATAATATCTTGAGCTTTCAGCATGTTGACTCCTTGTATGGTTGAGTGGCGCACGTTGCCATGACCTCGGGCAGCATCTCCGCTACCTCGGAAGCCGTAAAGCCGTACGGACGTGAACGTGCGATAAAATCGGCGGCCAGGCCATGAAGGTACACCCCTACGGAGGCCGCATCCCAGGGTGAATAGCCCTGCACCAGCAAGCCGCCGATGATTCCGGCGAGGACATCGCCCATGCCGCCGGTTCCCATGCCCGGGTTCCCCGTGCTGTTGATGGCCCAGTCCCCGCGGGCCGCCGCCACAACGGTTCCGGCTCCTTTGAGCACGGTAATCATTGGCGGTGCGTCCTCAAGAGTGATGGAATCCAGCCACTGGGCGGCCTTGAGCCGATCCGCCTGGATCGTTTCGATGGGGGCATCAAGCAGCCGGGCCATCTCTCCGGGGTGGGGCGTAAAAATTCTCGGACCGGCCGGGCGACGGATTACCTCCGGATGAGCGGCCAGGATATTGAGGGCATCGGCATCCACAACCATGGGTAGGGTGATTTCGCTGTAAAGTCGGATTACCAACTGAGCCGTCGGTTGTTCGGTGCCGATACCGGGCCCGAGCACCAGGCCATTTTTGCCCGCGGCAAGGGCCATGATCCGGTCAGCGTCGTCTATGGAGAAAAATTTCCGGGAAGCGGGCAGGGCAACGGACATGGATTCGGCAAGGGCAATCTCGAAAATAGGGTTGAGATCGTTGGGTACGGCAAAGCTCACCAGTCCGGCGCCGCTGCGTAGCGCACCCCGGCCGCAGAGCAGGGCGGCCCCGGTTTTTCCTTCGGAACCGGCGAGAATCAGGAGATGGCCGTTTGATCCCTTATGCGCGGCTTTGGGGCGGTGTTGCAGTTGACCGGAGACGTGGCTATCCAGAACCATGCCTTTGAGAGTGGCCTTGGCGACAATCTTGGTGGGGATCCCGATATCGACCCGTACCAGCTGACCGACGCAAGAACCGCCATGGTGATAGTGTCCGGGTTTGGCCAGGCCATAGGTGACGGTCAGGTCCGCTTGTACCGAGTCGCCGAGAATCGCCCCGGTATCGCTGTTCAGGCCCGAAGGAATATCAACGGCAACGACCGGCACTTGGTGCCGATTACGGAGGATGTTGATGCCGTGCAGGACGTCGAGGAAATACCCCTGGATGGTTCGCTCCAGTCCTGTACCGAACATGGCATCAACCAGGGAATGCAGCGGATGCATTCGATTGAGGGTAAGTATCGAGTCGACCAGAGTGTGCGTTTTTTCAGGGGAATCAAGTACCTGACAAGGAAGAAGAAGCCGTTTGAGAATGGCGTAGTTGTCGGCCGCATCCCCTCGAAGCTGTTTCGGATCAACCAGGAGAAAAACAAAGGGAAAGGCCCCCAACCCATGAACCGTTCGGGCGATAACCAGGCCGTCGCCACCGTTGTTGCCCGGTCCGACAACGATACAGACGGTCTTGCCTCGAACCGGACCCAGGAGCGTCTCCATCCGCTCCACCGTGGCCCGACCGGCATTTTCCATCAGCACCATACCGGGAATGCCTATCTCTTCAATGGTCTGTCGATCGATTTCGCGCATTTGCGCAGCAAAGGCCAAGTGCATGAGCATTCTCATTTTAGAGGTTAAAGGGGCAAGCACAAAAGCGAAAGTGGGTTACTGGTTAGCATAGAAAGGAGCGGCATGCAAGGCAACCGTGCATGCGCCGTCAGTCGCTGGATGGTGTATATTGGTAACGGTCCATGATATCGTTATTGTTTTGAAAATTGTACCGAGATCCGCTCTCAAAGCGAGGCTGCAAAAAAAAATTAAGGGCCGCTCGGCTTGTCGTCGGTCGAATCACGATGGCTCAACCGCTCATCCGGAGAAAAGGTTTCATTCGATATCGGATCTTGCCGCTTCTGTTGTTCCAGCAAATTTTTGCAGAACTCGCAGGGTTTAAAGCCCGCCTCCTGGGCAACGGTTATGTTTTTGAATGCTATCCGGCAATGCGGGCAGTTGTAGTGTTTACAGGCGGGTAAGTGAAAGATGCCGGTGGTCCCGTCGGCATGGATCTCTAGCCGTGGATCCTGATTTTTGGTAGCCATGGAAGAGCGTGTGGTCCGCAGGTGCCATTGGTCGATTATTCGTCCCGACCCGGCTGCGATTTGATCGCAGACCGGCCGCAGATAGCGGTCAAAAAGGGCGAGTACCCCTCTCCGCAAGGGTTTCGGAATTATCGATTTTTCTTGATCCACCCGCCTGAAGATATATACGGCCAGGATCAGGAACAGCAGATTGGGCAGCCACATGCCGAAAACCAGGGGCATGTGGCCAGCTTCGCATATAACCCGGGTTGTGGTGAAGGTGATATAATAGAGAACAAACAGGGCTAACCCCAAAGGCAGGCCTACAGCCCGTTTACCGGGGCGGGCCTGTAAGCCGAGCGGCAATCCAAGGAGGCTGAGGATGAAACAGCCGACCGGCAGAATCAGGCGGTGGTGGTACTCGGAAAGGAACAGCCTGCCTCGCTTGGTGTTGTGTCCGAAGGTATCGGCAGCTTGCAAAAGTTGGTGCTGGGACATGGTGTGGCGATTCAGAGACGTGGCATCCTCGCCCCCTGCGTGAGTCTGCTGCTGCAGGGAAATCTGGAGTTGATATTTTTTGAAACGAATCAGCTGATTGTCCTGCCCGTCGGCATTGAGCAAGGTGCCGTCATTGAGGACGATCGTCACCGTCATCCGTTCCATTTTCGCTTCCAGGTGGCCGGATTTGGCCACCGTGATCAGCGGCTGCTGGCGGTCACGCATGTCTGAGACATAGACCCCGTGCCAATGCTGCGTGTCATCGATTTCATCGACATAGACGACAATATCCCCTAAAGCCTCGGTGAACTCCTTGGCTTTCAGTCCCTTGTCTATTTTTTCTTTGGCCAGTTGGAACATCAGCTGTTTCACGCCCAAGGCACCCACGGGGATAAGCCGAACGGAAAAAAAACCGGTCAGGCAGGCGATGGCGGCGGTGATGACAATAACCGGCGGCAGCATTTGCCGCAGACTCACCCCGCAAGCCTTGAGGGCCAGGATTTCTCTGTCGGTGGTCATTCGGGTGAAACCGATGATGACTCCGGCCATGCTGGCCATGGGAACAATGTAGAGCAGCATGTGGGGGAAAATATAAGAAAACAGGCGAATGAAATCGCCGATCCCGATTCGCAGGGCCAAGACCACATCAAGGAGCGGGATCAGACGAATCAGGAAAAAAACGAAATAAAGAATAAGGAAACTGGCGAAGAACGGTGCGAGCAGTTCGTTGGCGATATAGCTGTAGAGCAGGAAAGGGGGCCGTCGTCGGAACCAGGGCACGCGATTTTGCGCAGGCAGACGTGAACCCCCACGGTCCTTGTCTGCCGGGTCCTGACTATTTTTCATTGAGAATGGACTTGATATTGACATTGATCCAGTGCTGGTCCCACCACTCCACCGGGGTGACGAAAATGCCGTTGACCAGCATGGAAAAATGAAGATGATCACCACCGGCCATGCCGGTAGCCCCGGAATGTGCGATCAGTTGATCTTTTTCGACCAGTGCACCTTTTGCGGTTTCGATGCTGCTGAGATGGGAATAGAGGCTGAAGATCCCCTGTCCGTGGTCAAGGATGACCATGTTGCCGTAAATGCCGAGATAGTCGGCAAAGGCGACTTTGCCGCGATTGGCGGCTTTAATCCCCACTTGTTGGGTTGAAGCGATGTCGACGCCCAGGTGTGTCTGGGTGTCTATGACCTCGCCGTTATGCAGATAGGTGCGCTGGTCGGCATATCCGGCCCTGTTCGCTCCGGGCATCCGAAGAAACCGATCGGACCACAGCTGTTGCGGATCGGTGGTTGCGCAGACCTGGGCAATGGTTTCGGCATTGCTTCTCCGTACTTCATTGTTGATATACAGATATTTTTCGAGCAGCGTGCCCTTTAACCCCGGAAGATGTTGCTCAAATTCGGGTATTTTTTGCTGGAGAAAATTCTCGCTCACGTTGATGCTGTCCCGTGTTTCCTTTTCCTGTTTGAAACTGCTGACAAAGAGAGCACTTCCCTCGTTCCCGGCCTCATCAACCGCAATTATTTGGGTGGTCTTGGGCTCTTTTGCATTCCAGGGAAGGGCGAAATAGGCGAGGTAGGTGTCCGGCTTACCCGTTGGGAATCCGGGGAAAAAGGTGGAGTCAATCATGACGCCGTGACGTTGCGGCTGCTCGGAAACCCTATACACCACAATGCCGCTGCCGCCGGGATGAATATAACGCTGGGCTTGTCCGAGGGTCACCTTGGGTGGTTTGGTGTCCATGGTCAGCCGGATCTGCTGCACGGTTTCATTCCCACGGAACATGTCGTTAAGGGAAAAATCGCGGATGACGATTTTCAGTTCGGCATCGCCTTCTTTGATCCCGGCTTTTTGGGCATCAATGATCACTTTTTCATGAACCGTTACCGGGCCGGCGGTCTTGAGCCAGGATTGACGGGGAAAAGTCTTTTCGAAAAGGGGAAAGGCTTTGCCGCCCTGATTGAGGGTTATGATGATGGCGCGGATCCCACTTTTTGTATCCGAGGCGCGGAGGGGAAGTTCCACTTTACCGCCGAGAAACCGGATCTCTTTTTCCAGGACCAGGACCGGTTTTTCGGTCTCAAAGAGGATGAAAGCGGCAACAGCCACGGCCACGATTGTCAGCGCCGCCAGCGTCAGAAAGAATTTTTTTAAAAAACCATTGCTCCTGCGGGAGGAACTGCCTAATCGGATATGTTGAGCCATAAGAAAGTCTATTTAATATCGGTTAAAAAAAGAAAGAAAGAGGGGGTGCCGGGGGCTACTCGTTCCAGATAACATCGTATCGTTTGAGATGCATATCGGGAATAGGGATGATGGTGAATCGTTTTTTCGTCTTCTGTTCCAATTGCTCAACATTGTACGATTCCTCGTTGAGCAGCATCTCCGCAATATGGGGATGAACCTTAATGGTAACATGCGAGCCGCCTATTTTTCGGGCGTCTCGGCTGATCTTGCGAAAAATTTCGTGGCAGACGGTTCGGCGCGACTTGATAAATCCGTCACCGCCGCAGTACAGGCAGGGCTCGCACATAATCTGGGTGAGGCTTTCAGACAACCGTTTACGGGTCATCTGCACCAGACCGAACTCGGAGAGCTTGAGAATGTTCACCTTGCTCTTGTCGTCACGCAGGGCTTCCTGAAAAGCGGTGTACAATTCTTCCCGGTGCTGTTCGTCGTCCATATCGATGAAATCGATGATGATGATGCCGCCGAGATTGCGCAGTCGGAGTTGGCGGGCAATTTCCCAAACCGCCTCCATGTTGGTCTTGAAGATCGTCTCCGCCAAATCGGTGGCGTTGACATAACGACCGGTATTGACATCAATAACGGTCAACGCCTCCGTCGGTTCGATGATGATATAGCCGCCGGATTGCAACCAGACCTTTTTGTCGAGGGCGCTGTTGATATCGGCCTCTATTCCGTAATACTCAAACAAGGGGAGGTCGCTGTCGTAATAGGTGATTTTGTCCTGGAGCTGGGGGGCAAAGGTCTTGGCGTACCCCATCAGTTGCTCGTAGACTTCCCGGCTGTCGATGACCAGCTCGTTGATGTCCTCGGTGAAGAAATCACGAACCGCCCGCAAGATGATATCCAGATCCTTGTAGATCAGGCAGGGGGCTTGGGCTCTGGTCGACTTGGTGAGGATCTCGTCCCAGAGCTGGAGGAGGAATTCCATGTCCGCTTCCAATTCATCGTCGCCGGTATTTTCGGCCACGGTACGCATAATGAATCCCATGCCCGGAGGCCGGAGGACCTCGATCTTGTCGCGCAGTTGCTGACGGGTTTCCTCATTTTCGATTTTACGCGAAATGCCGATATGATCGGTGAGCGGCATGAACACCAGATTGCGGCACGGCAGGGTAATATTGCAGGTCAGGCGGGCCCCTTTGGAACCGATCGGTTCTTTGGCGATCTGCACCAGAATCTCCTGACCTTCGTGCAGGATGGTATCGATGGTCGGGGGAGCGGAAAGATTTGGCGGCACGGTTTGATTGAGTTTATGATCCGCGGCAAGTCTCTGATAATTTTCAGAAAAAATGTACAATGCCTCGTCAACGTACAGGAAACCGGTGCGATCCAAGCCGATATCGACAAAAGCCGCATCAATTCCAGGCAGTACCCGTACCGCTCGGCCCAGGTAAATATTGCCGATAAGCCCTTTTTCCGAGAACCGTTCCATATGGAACTCCCGCAGATGGCCGTTTTCGATAAGGGCAATCCGGTTCTCGTAGAAGGTTGCATTGATGAGAATGTCTGTGTACATAGAAAGCTGATGTCTGGCCGAATTCTGTCTGTTTCACCTTTCGTTAAGGCGCATAATTTTTCATGGAATAAGGCGTTTACTATACTATACTGCCGGTAAATCGCCATAATAAATTGGCTACGAAGTTTGGCGTTCCTCCTCGGATTGTGCTGTTGATTCCTGGTAACCAACTTGATCTCCGTTATAATTCCAACCTATAATCGGGCGCCGTTCCTGGATCGGAGTATCCGTTCCGTGCTGGCGCAGCGACTGCCCTGCACTGAGCTGATTGTGGTCGACGATGGTTCCACCGATGATACCGTGGAAAGGGTGGATTGTCTTGCATCCGGGGCCTCTGTCCCCATCCGCCTGCTGCGTCAGGAAAATCGCGGCGCCGCTGCCGCACGTAATCTTGGCATCAGGGCGGCGCAAGGATCGCTTCTTGCCTTCCTCGATTCCGATGATTGGTGGCTCCCGAAAAAACTGGCACTGCAGGCTGCAGCCATGGCTGCGAACCCCGGTTTTCCGGTTTCCCACACCCGTGAGATCTGGTTCCGGCAGGGACAGCGGGTCAATCAGAAAAAAAAGCACGATCCACCGCACGGGTATGTTTTTACGCCCAGTTTGGGAATGTGTGTTGTCGGTATGTCCACGGTTATGGCGCGTAAGGAGGTGTTTGCCTGCTACGGTCTTTTCGATGAACATCTTCCCTGTTGCGAGGATTACGACCTCTGGCTGCGGATAGGGTGCAAGGAGCCTTTTTTGCTTGTGCCCGAACCGCTCACCTGTAAAGATGGCGGCCGGTCGGATCAATTGTCGGTGGTATACCGCATGGGCATGGATACATTTCGCATTCAATCGCTCTGTAATCTGTTGGATTCCGGGGTGCTCAACACAGGACAACGACAAGAGACCGTGGCCGAACTGCGCCGGAAATGCACCGTCTACGGTCAGGGCTGCCTCAAGCATGGCCGTCCGGATGAAGGGGCGCGCTATTTGGCCCTGCCGGCCTCTTATCAATCTTCACTGGAATACATTTCTTGAAACAGCTTTCTTCCTACGGCGATCCCGCCCGTTTTCTTACGCGGCTGCATGTGGCTGCGGACTGCCTTGATCAGCCCTACACCCGCGAAATTATCGCCCGTGCCAACCTTCCGGTGACCGTGGTCGACGAGCGCGGTCTTCCGGATATTGCCGGCGACTATCCGTATAATCTCAGTGCCGGCAAGCGGCATCTGCTGCTCTGTCGCAATCGGGGCGTTTTTTTTAAGCCCTGTCCCGGCACTCGCGAGTACCGCTGCTGCAATTATCAGGTGCTCAATATCGGCATGAACTGCCCCATGGATTGCGTCTACTGCATCCTGCAAGCCTACCTCAATAATCCCTGGCTCAGTTTTTTTATCAATGTCGAAGACCTGTTTGCTGAACTCGATCAAGCCCTTGATAACGAGCCGCAGCGGTTTTTCCGCATCGGCACCGGTGAATTCACCGACAGTCTGGCCCTTGACAATCTCACCCATCTCAGTCCGCAACTGGTGAAATATATGAGCACCCGCGATAACGCGGTGCTCGAATTGAAATCAAAGAGTGTCAATATCGGCAACCTCAAGGGCCTTGATCATCGGGGCCGCACTCTTGTCGCCTGGTCCTTGAACAGTCCGTCCATCATGGACAGGGAAGAAATCCGCACCGCTACTTTTGAAGAACGCCTGCAGGCCGCAGTGCAATGCGCCGAGTGGGGGTATAAACTGGCCTTCCATTTTGATCCGATCATTCTCCATGAGGGGTGGCAAGAGGGATACCGGTATACCATCGATCGGCTCTTTGCCACGGTCCCGGCTGACGCGATTGCCTGGATCAGTATGGGGGCGCTCCGTTATCTGCCGGTATTGAAGCAGATCGCGGCCGAGCGCTTTCCCGCCTCGCGTTTTTTCTACCAGGAATTCATTGACGGGTTGGATGGCAAACAGCGGTATTTCAGAACGCAACGGGTGGCCATGTATCGATTTATTTTGGAGGAACTGCGGAAATACGCCGATGATCGCACCTGTATCTATTTCTGTATGGAAAACGATACGATCTGGCGGGAGGTTTTTGGTTTTGCCCCGGAGGAGCAGGGCGGTCTTCCGGTCATGCTTGATCGGGCGGTTGGGGGCTCACCGGAACAGAGAGATGGCGGCGAACGTGGATTTTGAACGTTAGTGCAGGGAGCCCCGGAACAGGTATGCTGTCAGGGCGGCACCCAAAGCCGCGACGATCAGATTGGTGTATGCGCTGAGAGAAACGAGATAGCCGGTTGGAATTTCGCAGGGTTTGAGCGTTTGTAATATTTTCCGGTACTGCAAGACCGCCACCGCCGAAGCCGAAGAGCCCAGAATAATGAAAGAAAGGCCGATCCAAAAGGAGAGCCCCCGTTGCAAGGCTTCGCTGCGCTGCGGCATGAGCATTTGGATAAACAAGCCGAATCGTTCGACCACAAAGCCAAAGGCCATCAGGGTCAGCGAGGTGCGTGTCCACGCCAGCAGTGTACGTTCAGCCGCAAAAAAAACTCTGGGGTCTGTCAGGTCGGACATCGAGAGATCCTCCGGTACGTCGTGAAATGGGAAGGGGGACAACGTGAGGAGGGCCGTCTCCTGTCCCCCCTTCATATTTCCTGAAAAATAGCACGGAAACAAGGGATGGGGAAGAGCATTTAGGGGCAAGTGAGCAATCTCGTCCCGGTTTGAAGGGTGCTTCGGGTGGAGTTTGAACTTTCCGACCTGGTGCGTTGTGTTTATCAGGGGTGAGAGTTTGCCAGCACCTGCCCGGCGGGCAGAGAGAACGAACTGAAAGAAGGGACAGACAAAAAATATCAACCGTATTACTGAAAAACCATGAAGACCGCAGATTCCAATACAAGAGGCCGGACCGCTTCACCCCGTTGGATACCACTGAGCTATTCGCTCTCTTTTCTTTTTCGCCATCTCCGCTTGGTGGGATGGAGTTTGGGTCTGGTGATCCTGACCGGTTGTCTCACCTGGTTGGGCTATCTTTTTTCCCTTGACCTGATTAACCAATATACCGGATCGTTTTTTACGGTCCCCCCGTCCGTGGAACATTTCTGGCACTGGCCGCTGCTCTGGGGCTGGACGGCCATGAAGTGGATTTTTCTCGTTCTTTCCAAGGTGGTCGCCTTTTATCTGGCCTTTCTGACGGCCTACTGTCTGACGACGCCCGGCTATGCTTTTCTCAGTAACTGTGCCGGTGACCGGTACACGGAAAAAGCCGGGGCAGGGGAAGCCGGATTTTCCTTTACCGGAATTCTTGTTGATCTGCGCGAGGGTCTGAAAATCGGTGCGATCGGCCTGCTCGTCACCGTTGCCGCGCTGCTCGCCAATTGTATTCCGGTGATCGGGCAGGTTGCGGCATTTGTCCTGTATGTTTTTTATTCGGCCTTGATGTTCGTTGATTTTCCCTCCTCCCGCTACCGTTGGAGTCTTGGGCGCAAACTTCGCTGGTTGGGACAGCACCGCAATCAATCCTTCCGTCTGGGGCTGCTGCCGGCAATTATCGGTATGATCCCCCTGGTTAATGTTTTTTTTATGGCCCTTTTTTTTCCGCTTTTCACAATCCATACCACCCTCAATTTTCTTGCCCTTGAAGGGGGAAAAGAAGTCGTTCCCCAACCATGATATTCACCTTCGACCCTTTCATTGCAGGCTCTTCCTGCTCTGCAAATACAGGCGTACTCCTTTTTCACCTTTTGATATGAGTTACCATTCCTCTTTTTTTGTGTTGATTTTTCTTCGTCAAATACTCCATTGCGCCGATTATTTTTTCATTAGAAAACTAGCTATCTAGCTATCTATGTGTTAGATAATTTTTTTAGTTGCCACACTCTCGGGTGGGCTCCGTCTGCCGCAGACAGAGGTTTTGTGATGGTATTTTTTTGAGAAAAACCTGGTTGTCAATGTAAAAAAACTTTGGGATCGTCCAATGCTGTCATTCCTGCACAGGCGGGAATCGAATGCTTTCGATTGGCTTGGAACTCGCGGCTGAATGGAAGCATTTGTAAAATCATCATATTAGGTTCATGAAACCGTATTGATAGCGTAAAAGAGGGGGGGGAGGAAAAAATGGAAAAGTTGCCAAAGAAAAATAAGGAAAGGGATGCATCCTTCAGGTGTCGGAGCAAGGGGGAAATAAGAAAGATGGCTTGGTTATGCGGCCTGCTCCTGACTTTCTTGCCCTCGACAAAAATCAATGCTGCCGATATCCCCGGGGCCGCGACGCCTGGCGGAGCGATGCCCAGGGTGGAGCAATTGACGGTGCCCGGTGAGACTATGCCTGCCATCGTTATCCCCCCGTTGCGAGAACGGCCTCTGGCTGTTGAAGAGGGCGTCAAGATCACGGTGCGGCAATTCGTCTTGGAGGGGGTTGTTGAGCATCCTGGTTTGATCAACGTGACCGAAGTTAAGGAACTTGTCGAGGAACAACGGCAGAAGAAGCCGTCTGGAATGACCATGGGCCAGATACAGCTGGTTGCCGATGAGGTGACCAACTATTATCGAAACCACGGCATGATTCTCGCGCGAGCATATGTACCCGCTCAGACGGTGACGAATAATATCGTTACCCTTACGGTTCTGGAGGGAAAACTCGGCGCGGTTTTCAGTGAGGCAAGCCCGCAGCTTGCCGCATTGAAAGGAGGGGATGAAACAGACCCCGCCGGTAGTCTTCGGTACTCAAAAGAATTATTGCAAAAGCCTTTTCGTGAGCTTTTGGGACAGCCTGTCGTCAAGGACCCCTTCGAAAGCGCCTTGCTACGGCTTTTTGACTATCCCGGACTTAAATATAACGCCGTGGTCAAACCGGGAAGTCTTGAGGGCACAGCGGATCTTTATCTCAACATCACTGAAGAGCGCTTATTCAATGCGATTGTGAGCGTGGATAACTATGGATCGGACTATACCGGTGAGTATCGT
Organism: uncultured Desulfobulbus sp.; assembly: GCA_963666685.2. Taxonomy (GTDB): domain Bacteria; phylum Desulfobacterota; class Desulfobulbia; order Desulfobulbales; family Desulfobulbaceae; genus Desulfobulbus. Next base: position 2,106,848 of record CAXXHZ010000003.1, on the reverse strand, counting down.
CCCCGCCTTGATCTTCTCTTTCATAATCCCACAAAGGCCGCTGATAGGCTGATATTTACCTTTATTGATACGATCCACCCCAATAATGATCTCTATGGCGGGGTAACCTATGAACGACCTCTTCCGTGGGGCAATAATTCTTGGGGGATTGACTACTTTAAGAATTCTTTTGATGTCGGCGGTAATATCGAAGATCTTCAATTGTCCGGCGAGTCGGAAAACTTGGATGTGTATCTCAGGCATTCCTTTAAAAGGTCTCGACAAGGCAACATTTCCGGTTTGCTTCGGTTTGCCAGTATCATGGCGAAGACCACCCAGGATGATGCTACCCTCTACGAGGACGATCTCAGCGTCCTGTCTGCTGAAACGGAAGTCTCCGATTACATGGACCAGTGGATGGGGGGCGGCGTGACGAACCTGAGCGTTAATCTCTCTTTGGGATTAAGCAATTTTCTTGGCTCCAATGATAATGATGACGCAAGTGCCAGCCGGGTCGGGGCAAGTGGCGAGAAAGCACCGGCAAAATTTGTTAAGCTGAGTGCCCAGTATTCACGGTTACAAAAACTGTGGACCAATACTTCATTGCTTTTTCGCCTCAAGGGACAGGCCACGGATTCCATGTTGGTTTCGGTCGAGCAATTTTCCATAGGGGGGCCTGATACTGTCCGGGCTTATCCCCAGGCGGAATACCTGATGGATCAAGGGTATTTTTCTTCGGTTGAACTGATCTTCAATGCTCCGGGGTTCTCCGATCGGCCTGCTTTCTTCAATCGCACCTGGGGCGAACTGCTGCAGGTTTCGGTGTTTTATGATACGGCCGCGGGCTTTCTCAAAGATGCCCTCGCTAACGAAGAAGAATCCGGCTATCTCTCCGGGGTCGGAGTCGGGGTCTATTTCGGCCTACCAGGACGTTTTGCCGCCAATGTTTCGGTGGCCACGCCGACCGGCTCCCATGATTCGGATAAGAACCGAGATCTCTACACCTACTTCAAGTTAACCTATCAGTATTGATTCGCATGGTTGAGCAAGTCCAATGCTCGATGAAACCGTGCAATATCCGTCTTCGGCTTAGATCGGAGCTGGACGACTAACCTGTGCAACAGATTGAATTTCAGCCTGCGTTTGTGTTGACGGGAAAAATACAATTTTCAGATTAGTGTTATGCCGTCAGAGAAACACACCCAATAAATGTGAGGAAACGTCCATGAGCTTACGCAAAATAAAGAAGACCATGAAGCGAGTTTTTGAGGTCAAGCATGGGGGAAGTGCCCGGCCTTCTCTTTCGGTGGCAACCCGTACGCTTGGTCAATGCCTGTTGATGGTACCAGCCAGCGTGCTGGCATCCGGCGTCGCCTTTGCCGGCCCGCCAGGGGGTCATATCGTTGACGGTCTTGGATCTATTACCCGGCCTTCTTCTACCCAGACCATCATCACCCAGCAAACCCAGAGAATGGTCATTGATTGGCCCAGTTTTGATATTCCTGAGGGGGAGTTGGTACGGTTCGTGCAGCCCTCTGCCTCAGCTTCGGTTTTGAACCGGATTTTTGATCAAAATCCGAGCCAGATTTTTGGTTCCATTGAGGCCAATGGCCGGGTTTTTCTCTCCAACCCCAACGGTATTATTTTTGGCGAAGGGTCTACGGTCAATGTCGGCAGCCTTGTGGCCACAACACTGAATGTCAGCGTGGCTGATTTCATGCGGGATGGGGCACTTCCTCTGGGCGATGCCAACACCTCTGCCGGAGGCGCCATCATCAACCGCGGGTTGATCAGCGCGGCCACCGGCGGCAGTGTTACCCTTGTGGGCGGCAGCGTCAGCAATGAAGGCATTATTCTGGCAACCATGGGCCATGTGAATCTGGCCTCGGGTCGTACCGCGGTTCTTGATTTCGACGGCGACGGATTGCTCAGTTTTGCCGTGAATGATGATGTTCTGGAAAACGCGGTCGGCGTCAAGGATGCGGTGGCCAATAGCGGAAGCATTCTGGCGGATGGCGGCGAGGTGCTCCTTTCCGGCAATGCCGCCAAAGATGTTTTTTCCAACGTGGTCAACAATTCGGGCGTTATCCAGGCCAACGGCATTGACACCAGTAACGGTGTGATCCGGCTGGTCGGTGGAGAATCGGGCATCGTCGCCAACAGCGGCACACTCCGGGCTTCGGGGGATGATACCGGCGAAACCGGCGGTGTTGTGCAGGTTGTAGGGGAAAAGGTTGGGTTGTTCGATCAGAGCTCCATTGATGCCTCCGGCGATGCCGGCGGCGGTACTGTACTCGTGGGCGGGGATTATCAAGGTTCGAACCCGGAAGTGCGCAATGCCACTCTGACCTATGTTGGTTCGGATGCCGGCATTGACGCCAGCGCGACGGGCAACGGCGACGGCGGTACGGTTATCATTTGGGCCGATGAAGCGACGCGGTATTACGGAAATGTGGCCGCACGCGGTGGATCTCAAGGGGGTGACGGCGGTTTTGTCGAGGTGTCCGGCAAGCAGAATCTTACCTTTGCCGGCACCACCGATTTGGGGGCTGTAAAAGGTGTTACCGGCTCCGTATTACTGGATCCGGGTGATTTGTATGTGGGTGTTGATCCTGGTAATGGAGAAACTCAGGATGTTGATAATCCTTTTGTGGCTGATGAAACGACGGACTATTATGTCCTTGCTTCCAGTCTGACCGGAAATGCGGGTTACACTCTCCAGGCTTCTCATGATGTGATCTTTAATGCCGATGTGGCTTTTGGATCAAAAGATCATCCCTCACATAATGTTACCATAACCGCAGGTGACAATATTTTATCCACAGACTTCTCGATTTCAACTGCCGGCGGTGATCTGACTTTCAATGCCGCCACCATGGCATTAGGGAATATCAATACTGCCGGCGGTGCTCTGACCATTAACAATTCGGGTGCTGCAACCTTATCAGGGATCTTCGGGGGAACAGGGGACTTGATCAAAAATGGAGCGGGTACGTTGACTCTGAGTGGGGCCAACACTTATACCGGGGCCACGATGATCACTGCCGGCACTCTGATTGCGGCTCAGGCAACCGCCTTGGGGGGGATTGATAACTCTGAAAAAACCACCGTGTCCAGTGGAGCACAGTTGACAATCCAGGATGTTGCGGTTGGCGAATACATAACTATCGATGGTGGAACCTTGGCGCTGACAGGTACTGCGTCTCTCACAGGTGAAGTGGAATTCGCCTTGGGCAGCACCCTGGATTATGCAGGGTATACGGACCCGGTATCGATTAACCAGCAAGGTTTAGCGGCTACTGGGATCACAACTCCTACCCAATTTAGTAATATAGGTACGGTAGTGGGTAATGGGACAAATACAACCCTGACCGGTTCGAATGCCGGTGAGACCTTCACCCTCAGCGGCGCCAATGCGGGCACTGCAGGAAGCCTTGCCTTTACGGGCGTGGGAAATTTGATTGGCGGATCCGGCAATGACAGTTTTACCCTGGGGACCGGGATCACGAGCTTCGGCGGTACAATCGCCGGCGGGAGCGGAACCGATAGTCTGATCGCCACCGACGGCACGAATGCCTGGTCGCTGACCGGTGCAAATGCCGGCACCTTGAATACAACGACCGTTTTCAGCGGTATGGACAGTTTGAGTGGCGGAACCGGCACGGATACGCTGAGCGGTACGAGCGGGGCGGATGCCTTTAGCATTAGCGGCTTGAATGCCGGTGGCGTTGCGGGCCTGACCTTCAGCAGCATGGAATCGTTGGCCGGTGGGGACGGCAATGACAGCTTCACTCTCGGGGCGAGTATCACGAGCTTCGGCGGTACAATTGCCGGTGGGAGCGGAACCGATAGTCTGATCGCCATCGACGGCAATAACACCTGGTCACTGACCGGTGCGAATGCTGGCACCTTGAATGCCACAACAGCCTTCAGCAGCATGGAATCGTTGACCGGCGGGGACGGCAATGACAGTTTTACCCTGGGGACCGGTATCACGAGCTTCGGCGGTACAGTCGCCGGTGGGAGCGGAACCGATAGTCTGATCGCCACCGACGGCAGTAACACCTGGTCGCTGACCGGAGCGAACGTGGGGAGCTTGAATGCGACGACCGTTTTCAGCGGCATGGACAGTTTGAGTGGCGGAACCGGCACGGATACGCTGAGCGGTACGAGCGGGGCGGATGCCTTTAGCATTAGCGGCTTGAATGCCGGTGGAGTCGCGGGCTTGACCTTCAGCAGCATGGAAGCGCTGACCGGTGGGGACGGCAATGACAGCTTCACCTTGGGGACCGGTATCACGAGCTTCGGCGGTACAATTGCCGGCGGGAGCGGAACCGATAGTCTGATCGCCACCGACGGTACGAACGCCTGGTCGCTGACCGGTTTGAACGCGGGCCTCTTGAATACGACGACGGTTTTCAGCGGTATGGACAGTTTGAGTGGCGGAACCGGCAATGACAGCTTCACCCTGGGGGCCGGTATCACGAGCTTCGGCGGTACAATTGCCGGCGGGAGCGGAACCGATAGTCTGATCGCCACCGACGGCACGAACGCCTGGTCGTTGACCGGTGCGAATGCCGGGAGCTTGAATACAACGACGGTTTTCAGCGGTATGGACAGTTTGAGTGGCGGAACCGGCACGGATACGCTGAGCGGTACGAGCGGGGTGGATGCCTTTAGCATTAGCGGCTTGAATGCCGGCGGAGTCGCGGGCTTGACCTTCAGCAGCATGGAAGCGCTGACCGGTGGGGACGGCAATGACAGCTTCACCCTGGGGACCGGGATCACGAGCTTCGGCGGTACAATTGCCGGCGGGAGCGGAACCGATAGCCTGATCGCCACCGACGGCACGAACACCTGGTCACTGACCGGTGCGAATGCCGGCACCTTGAATGCCACGACAGCCTTCAGCAGCATGGAATCGTTGACCGGTGGGGACGGCAATGACAGCTTTACCCTGGGGGTGAGTGTCATGAGCTTCGGTGGTACGATTTCTGGAGGTACCGGGACCAATAGTTTGATTGCCACCAACGGCACGAACACCTGGTCGTTGACCGGTGCGAATGCCGGGAGCTTGAATACAACGACGGTTTTCAGCGGAATGGACAGTTTGAGTGGCGGAACCGGCACGGATACGCTGAGCGGTACAAGCGGGGCGGATGCCTTTAGCATTAGCGGCTTGAATGCTGGCGGAGTCGCGGGCTTGACCTTCAGCAGCATGGAAGCGCTGACCGGTGGGGACGGCAATGACAGCTTCACCCTGGGGACCGGTATCACGAGCTTCGGCGGTACAATTGCCGGCGGGAGCGGAACCGATAGTCTGATCGCCACCGACGGCAGTAACGCCTGGTCGCTGACCGGAGCGAACGCGGGGAGCTTGAATGCGACGACCGTTTTCAGCGGCATGGACAGTTTGAGTGGCGGAACCGGCACGGATACGCTGAGCGGTACGAGCGGGGCGGATGCCTTTAGCATTAGCGGCTTGAATGCTGGTGGCGTTGCGGGTCTGACCTTCAGCAGCATGGAAGCGTTGGCCGGGGGGGACGGCAATGACAGCTTTACCCTAGGGACCGGTGTCACAAGCTTCGGCGGTACGATTTCCGGAGGTACCGGGACCAATAGCTTGATCGCCACCAATGGTATCAACACCTGGTCGCTGACCGGAGCGAACGTTGGGAGCTTGAATACGACGACCGTTTTCAGTGGCATCAGCAGGTTGACCGGCGGCAGCGGCAATGACAGTTTTACTCTGGGGACCGGGATCACGAGCTTCGGCGGTACAATCGCCGGCGGGAGCGGAACCGATAGCCTGATCGCCACCGACGGCACGAATGCCTGGTCGCTGACCGGAGCGAACGCCGGCACCTTGAATACAACGACGGTTTTCAGCGGAATGGACAGTTTGAGTGGCGGAACCGGCACGGATACGCTGAGCGGTACGAGCGGGGCGGATGCCTTTAGCATTAGCGGCTTGAATGCCGGTGGCGTTGCGGGCCTGACCTTCAGCAGCATGGAATCGTTGGCCGGTGGGGACGGCAATGACAGCTTCACCTTGGGGACCGGTATCACGAGCTTCGGCGGTACAATTGCCGGCGGGAGCGGAACCGATAGTCTGATCGCCACCGACGGCAGTAACGCCTGGTCGCTGACCGGTGCGAATGCCGGCACCTTGAATGCCACAACAGCCTTCAGCAGCATGGAATCGTTGACCGGTGGGGACGGCAATGACAGCGTTACTCTGGGGCCCGATGTCGCGAGCTTCAACGGTACGATTGATGGAGGTACCGGGACCAATAGTTTGATAGCCACCAATGGCACGAACACCTGGTCGTTGACCGGTGCGAATGCGGGAAGCTTGAATACAACGACGGTTTTCAGCGGCATGGACAGTTTGAGTGGCGGAACCGGCACGGATACGCTGAGCGGTACGAGCGGGGCGGATGCCTTTAGCATTAGCGGCTTGAATGCCGGTGGAGTCGCGGGCTTGACCTTCAGCAGCATGGAAGCGCTGACCGGGGGGGACGGCAATGACAGCTTCACCCTGGGAACCGGGATCACGAGCTTCGGCGGTACAATTGCCGGCGGGAGCGGAACCGATAGTCTGATCGCCACCGACGGCAGTAACGCCTGGTCGCTGACCGGTTCGAACGCGGGCCTCTTGAATACGACGACGGTTTTCAGCGGTATGGACAGTTTGAGTGGCGGCAGCGGCAATGACAGCTTCACCCTGGGGGCCGGTATCACAAGCTTCGGCGGTACAATTGCCGGCGGGAGCGGAACCGATAGCCTGATCGCCACCGACGGCAGTAACACCTGGTCGCTGACCGGAGCGAACGCGGGGAGCTTGAATGCGACGACCGTTTTCAGCGGCATGGACAGCCTGGGAGGCGGAACCGGCACGGATACGCTGAGCGGTACGAGCGGGGCGGATGCCTTTAGCATTAGCGGATTGAATGCCGGTGGAGTTTCGGGGCTGACTTTCAGCAGTATGGAAGCGTTGGCCGGTGGGGACGGCAATGACAGCTTTACTCTAGGGACCGGTGTCACAAGCTTCGGCGGTACGATTTCCGGAGGTACCGGGACCGATAGCCTGATTGTCACCGACGGCAATAACACCTGGTCACTGACCGGTGCGAATGCCGGTAGCTTGAATACCACGACAAATTTCAGCGATATTTGCAACTTAACAGGCGGCACAGGTGACGACAGCTTTGTGTTTGCCGATGCGGGCAGCCTGAGCGGCAATGTCGAAGGTGGTGGGCAAACAAATTCCGACATCTTAAATCTGAGCGCGAAGACAGCTGATATAGCTATCAATCAGCAGACAGGGGAGGCTTCGGATATTGGCGGTACCTTCAGCGGTATCGAATCTGTGGTGGGGAATGGAACCGGCACTACCCTGACCGGTTTGGATGCCGGTGAGACTTTCACCCTCACTGGTGCGAATGCGGGCACAGCGGGAAGCCTTGCCTTTACGGGCGTGGGCAACTTGGTCGGTGGCTCAGGTGATGACAGCTTTATCGGCAATGTCGGCAGTAACCTTTCAGGATCACTGACTGATCTTGGCGGGAGTACGACACTGGGTGGCGTTTTGACCATGAATGGTATGTATTTGGACAATTATGAGATTGTCATCAACGCCAATATTGATGCAGGATCAGGGGACGTGTATTTACGGGCGGCTCAGGGAGATATTAATAATAGAGAACCCGTGAAGTACAAGTTGACAACCCAAGGAAAACTCTCCGTAATTACCTCGGATCCATTGGGCAAAATTAATCTGAATTTGAACGTCCCTGGGAATATTTATTTGGAAACACGCCAGAATGTGACGCTCGAAGGTAATTATATCGTCTCTCACATCCAAAATCTTTATGGCGTCTCTATTGTGAACGCGGCTTTTGATTCGATACTGGGCAGCGAGATGCAAAGGGAGGATGGAAAAAGCTATTACATTGATCCGGCTCTTTTCAATCAGCAGTTTGCCCTGTTCACTCCGAAGGATCAGGGGCTGAGAATGCCGGAAGATCAATTGGAAGAGATTTTGGGGAAATACATGAACCCGCCGTGGTACAGAATAGCGGCGGCCTCATGGCAGATTGCACCTTTCACTGACAGCCGGTCGGTAACAATGAATCCGTGATTAGGCTCCATAATCAAACAGTAACAAGAGAAACAGGCTAACAAGATGGATGTGAGTGTATGAAGTTGCCCGTATTTTATCGGCAGGTAGTTCCCGTCGACAAGGACAAGCATCGAGATGTCTGGATTGCCGAGATCGATAATCTCGCCTTTGCTGCAGAAACGAATTCAGTGATTCTCCTTGCCGCCGAATTCAGCAAGGCCTGCCGGGAATACCCCCTTGTGTTTGTTGCAGATCAGGGAACGTTCTTCCCGGTTGCGATTCTCGGTCTGCGGGACGGGCAGAATTTGTTCATCAATAAAGAGGGGAGGTGGCGCGCTTCCTATGTTCCCGCCTATGTCCGTCGCTACCCCTTCATTCCGGCCAAGAAAGAAGGCGCAAAGGATTATATTGTTTGTATTGATGAACGTTATGAAGGGTTCAATCGGGAAGGCCGGGGAGAGCGGTTGTTTCTGGATGACGGTGAAGTGAGTACGGCTTTGGAGCGCTCCCTTTCGTTTCTCCAGGAATTTCAGATTCAGCATCAGCGAACTGTGGCCTTTTGTGCCGCTATGTTCGAACACGGTCTCATGGAACCGATGCGTCTGGATGTGGCCATGGCGAGCGGTGAAAAATTACTGCTTAATGGGCTTTATATCCTCAATCGTCAGAAAATGGCGGAGCTGAAAGAAGAAGCTATCGTGAGCCTTTATAGGCAAGGCCATCTGGAACTTGCCTTTGCCCATCTTTTTTCGTTGGAAAATTTTCAACAGCTTGTTGCATTGGCAGGGGGAAAAGCTGTTTAATACTCTTGACGGTTTCTGCTAAAAGCGGCGCTTTATTTTTTTTCCCAAGGCTGTTTAACAATGCCGAGGGCAGAATCTGCAAAATAGTGCTGGAAAGAGGGAACATTCAAGTCTTTAATGGTACATATGGATTTCGTATCCAAAGGCAATGACTTCGGCAACCATCTCACCGTCCGGATTTGAGGTCGGTGGGGCTTTGTTCTGAAATTTTTACATAAAAAGTTGGCCCTGAACAATATGGCAGACCATTTCCCCAAAGATGACAAGACCCGTATCGGCAGCGGTTTCAATACTCCTCCACCACCGGCCGACCACATACAACAGGAAGCATTTCCACCGCCGACTTCTTCGCCTCCGCCCCCCTATTGGCAGAGTCCGCCGCAGGAAGAACCGCAACAACCCGTCACCTCTTCGCCTTCGCCGGAGTTCCGGAAACCGGAACAGCCCACACCGGATCTTTACCGATTATCCTCTCAGCAGGATGATATGTGGTTTGTAGTCGAACTTCCCGGCGGGCCGATAAAATATCCCTTGCGCCATGGTGAGGTTATTACTCTGGGCCGGGAAGCGTCCCAGAATATCGTCATTGAAGATAAAACACTCAGCCGCAACCATCTCGTCATGCGAAGAAACGGGGATGTGGTTACGGTTCAGGTTCTAGGACTGAATGGATTGGTTTATGCCAATCAGGTCTATAAGTCGACAACCCTTGAAATGATGGTGCCCGCCTCACTGGCAATCGGCAATGTTGCTTGTAAAATTGAAAAGAAGTACGACTCGGATGCGACCATCCTCATGAGTGAGCCTGCATCTGTTGCGAGGCAAACTGCGGGGGCGGGATTACCTCCCGGGGGAACCTTTGCCGACCGTCATCCCGTAGCGCCTTCTTTTTCACAATCTCCCTTGTCGAACGGCCCACCTTTGGGAGAGAACCGACCCTTTAGCGGCCTCCCCCCCGAAGCGGAGAAATCTCCCTTCCCAGGCAGCCAACCTATTCCACCGGCTTTTACAGCCGGACAGCAGCCCACGGGAGCTCCCCCTGGGTCATATTCCCCCCCTTCATATGTTCCGGAAAGCCATGATCCGCGGATGGGGGGGCAGAGCGAATTTTCTTCTGCGAAACCGCCCCTCTATGGGCGAGAGGAAAAAACCAAGGGCAATAATAAAATGCTCATTATCGGGGGCAGTGCAGGCGCTGCCATTCTCGTTTTGGCTCTTGCTGCTTTTTTCTGGCTACGAAGTCCGTCGCAAATAAATGAACCACCGCCTCCCCTCCCCCTTCCTTCATCCCCGTCCGTAGTCCAACCCGCGGCCGAGTCCTGTGCCTCGGGACAAGGCTCGAATAATTTGTATGCCAAATATTTGAGTAAGGCCAAAAAATATTTTGAAGAGGGGAACACCAAGGATGCCTGTGATTATTTAAAGGATATTCCTCCCTCCTCCGCTTGCTGGAATGAAGCGGTTGATCTTTCCAAAAAAATTAACGGCTGCAAACTCGAATGAGCGAGACGGTAGCGTTAGAAGTCATCGGTGGTCCCATGGATGGTCTCCGTGGCTTTATCGACAGAAAGGGGACAATTGGGCGGAAGGTGGGGAACTCACTTTCGCTGGCGTTGGATGATGAAGTGTCCGGGCGTCATGCGGAGATAGTGAAGGAAGGACACGATTGGTGTGTGCGGGACCTGAACAGCACCAACGGGACCTTCCATATGAACGAAAAACTGCAACCCGGGCGTAGTTTTCCCTTGAATATGAATGATGTTGTGCTGGTAGGCTCAACTGTTTTGTACATTGATTCGGGCAAGGAAGGAGAGCTAAGCGTTCCTTGCGGTGACACCAGTTTCAATGACCCGCGCATGATTTTTACCATGACGCCACAACTCCGCCAAATATGGGACCGTCTCTTTCTGACGATTGAGGAGGATCAAACAGCCCATGGCTATTTTTGTGATGTTGACCGGTTGTTTATAGCTATGATGGAGGCTGCGGGCGAAACGAGTGCGGCTGATTACGATTGTATCAACCAAGTCAGATCGCCCGGCCGATACATGATTCTCGCTCAATGGCTGGTAAATGTCCCTTTTCAAACCTTTTCCGACCATAGGAGCGGATCGTTAACGGTTGCTTCCCGCGTCTGGAAGGTTTTGAACCTGGCTGCGGAACGAAAAAAAAAGGCGATTGGTATCGGTGATATTCTTGGGGCCATCCTTGAAGAGGGGGGGAGCCTTGCAGCTCGATATATCCGAAAGGATAAACGGTTCATGGAAGCCTTTGGCATGAAATTGCGACGGGGGGCTTCCGATCAGACCGTGATCGATATTGTCCGAGCCGGCAAGAAAAAATCAGCACTCCCTGCCCTTCCTCTTGATAATCGGCACAAAACCGAAAGACCCCAGGGTACCCCGATCCCATCCGGCCTCGAAAAACCGACAGCCTCCTCCCCTGCAAATCCGGGGGTAATGGATGAGACCTGGAAATTTTTCGGACAGCGATTGGAGCGGCTCGTCTCCGGCTTTCTCGATGATGCTGTTAATCCCGTTGCTTCGCAGCAGGATTTTCGTCCTCCGGGGCTTGAAAAAAAACTCGAAGAGGTGATAGCAGCGGGTGGCGATGACCCGTGTCTGCTGAATCGGAATGTTAAGCACTATCTGGACACCTTGTACAATCTGCTGGTGCTTATTTTGGCCTCGCAGCGTGACGGCTACAGATCCTTTGGCGATTATTTCTGCACCCAGCTTGAAAATACGGTGCATGAAATAAAAGACGGCAGAGCTTTGTTGCTGCCGATGGGGAAAAAAAGTGTTGATGTCGAAGAACTTATAGTCAAACTCAAGGCTGTACGCCGTTCAATGGATACTGAGGGCGTGAGTGAGACTATTGTCCGCGATATCATTAAGAAAAAGATTCAACAATTAGGGGCGTAACTATGAATGAGCAATGGAGGCGGAACACTGAGACTGATCGAGGAGCCGTAAAGGGGAAGCTGGTATATTTTTTCATGATGTTGCTGGTCGGTATGTTGCTGTCGGCATGCGCCTCTCCGCTCAAACCGGACTATACCGATGTCACCCTTTCGCTTCAGGCCGACGTTCTTATTAACGATGGCGTTCTTCTCCCTATAGATATCATTACGCTGAATGACGATAAAGCCGAAGCCGTTCTCGGCATCTCGCCGGACTTGTGGTTCGGTAATGACATGCGAGAGCGTTTAACTGCTGAAAAGATCCAGAAGTTTGCTATCAGGGGGGGAGGGGAGCGGAATATTACCGTACGGGTCCCCAGTGAAACCGGAAAAATCATTATCTATGCCGATTATGAAAATATCAGCGAGCGGGAAGGACAACAAATTATCATTTTTTCAGGCAAGAACCGGTTCCGAGACAGCTATTTAATTCGAGTGCATAATAACAGATTGGAGTTGGTACCGTGACGAACAATATTGAAAGCGAGTCCGCCGATATCCATTGGTATGAGGGGATGCTGATGCAGCCCCATCATTTTCAGACGCAACGACGACGGGCGTCCATGGTCGACCGTGAGAGAATGATGCATCTCACGTCTTGTTGCTGGGGGATTGCGGATCTTCAAATTAATTCGACAGCTCTCGTCGGGTTCAGGATTAAAGTCGACAGTGCTGTCCTGCGTTTAAAAGACGGCAGCTGGTTAAATGTGCCCAATAATGCCTACGCTGAGGAGCGTGGGTTTATGGATATTTCCAGTCAGTTGGATGAGCCGGTTCCTGTTTGGTTTTCCATAAAGAGAAGCGAGCCGAACCATCCTCTTGTTCATCCGCTCAAGGAACCCAATAAGGGTATTCCGCGTCCCTTCGTTTTGAAGGAGAATACCATCGTTGACGAAAACAGCGGTGAAAATGGCCAAATCCTCCAATCCCGCCTGTGGAACGTGCAGATTACTTTTGGACCACATCCGGGAAATCAGTTCGAAGCCCTCAAGGTTGGCGAACTGGTATGGTCCTCTGCCAAACAACCCGTCTTCAATGCCGCCTATATCCCGCCCTTGCTTAATATCGGTGCTTCCGCCTATATCAGGGACCGGGTGAAAAATGTGGTGGTTAAAATCCGTAATCAGGCCACCTTTTTACAAGGGGAGCTCGTCTCCAAACGGATCTCGCTGACCACGGATCCGGTCAGGATCCTTGCCAACCTGACCCGGCTTCAGATTATGGCGAGCTATAGCCTGGTTCTGCAGCAGCTTTTAAATGTGAACCAGACGCATCCCTTTACGCTCTACCTGGAACTGGTACGGCTCTTCGGCGAGTTGATCGTTTTGTATCCGGATACACCGCTGGAAGTGCCGGCCTACGATCATGATAATCTCTGGCATGTCATGGAAACGGTGATCAAACTTGTAGAGCGCATGGTTGAGGGCGGGGTGGTTGTGGATTATCTCCACCGGAGATTTGAGGTTGACGGCGAACGCCGCTATTGCCGCATTGATAAGGAATGGCTTGATCCTGAACCAAATGTGCGGGTGATCGCCTACCTTTGCATCAATACCGATATGCCGGAAAGCGGTGTGGATGCCATGCTCAGTGACTATCGCGTGAAAATCGGCCCTCCTTCGCGGATCGACGAGATGCTGATGGCAAGGACCAGGGGCCTGAACTGCCAGCGACTGCGACGGATTCCATCCGGATTGCCCGACCGGAGCGGGCTCCACTATTTCCAGGTGGATCTTTCCAGGAATTCCGAATTCTGGCAGGATCTTTATCGTGATCTTCTGCTCGTTATCCACGGAATTCCGGTGGATGTGACTGAAGATATCAGCCTTTATGTGCACGTCGAGAAAGGAGAACGGTAATGCACAACCAGGTGAGTTCGGCTGTTAAGCCTGTCATCGATTTCCTGCTCGGCTTTCGTTATCGGCTGGAGATGGGTGCTGAAATCGATCTTTACACACTGCGAAAGGATATCCATAACGCGCTGCAGGCGGTCGAGGCGGCACTGAACAGTTCTCCCTCGCTGCACTCACGGGCGGATATTATCCGCTATATTGTGGTGGGTTTTGCCGACGAGGTCATTCTGACCTCGCAATGGAGCAAGGCAAACGAATGGCGTGAAAAATTGCTGGAGATGGAATTGTTCAAAACCAGCGTCGCCGGGGAACGGTTTTTCGAACTCCTGGAGCAGTACGGTTATCGCGACTCTGAATTGGCTGAATTGTTCTTCACCTGCCTGGCACTGGGATTCCGCGGCAAGTTCCGATCACGGGAAGATGATTTGCGTGCCTTCAAACAACGGGTGTATGCGGTCTTACCCCATCGGCTCCCCGATGACGAACGGATTTTAACGCCTGCTGCCGGTGTGGCGTATACAGGCGGCAATACCATGATGCCCCGAATATTCGGCATTTCGACCGTGGTTATCGTGCTCCTTGTTGCAACCATCGGCTACTTCGTGGCAAGCCAGTGGTTATGGTCGGCTATTGCGGAAAACATTCATTTGATTGCCCTTTCACTGACGCAAAATCCACAATAATTGAAGGACGACATCAGGTTATGTTGAGCTCTCTGCTGAATTTCATTAGGACGACAGCCTTTTTTTATATTAGCGGTACCTTGGCAAGTGTAGGTGTTGCCGTTCTCCTCGGCCGTATCTGGCAGACCATGGGCTTGCGGTTTTTTCTTTTGGGGCTGGGAGGCGTATTGCTGTGTATTCTCCTGGTCGTTGCTATCGCCCTGCTGTGGCGGGTTTTGGAACGACGGCGGGCCGATGGGCTGGAAAATGCGTTGGGACAGGATGCGGTTTCCAGACAGCAGCAGAGACAGCAGGCCAAGGTAGCCGTGCAGGGGATTAAAGATCGCTGGGCTGAGGCCATGGTCACCTTGAAGGCAACTAAGGTCAAAATATACGACCTTCCCTGGCTGCTTCTCATTGGTGAACCGCAATCCGGAAAAACAACAACGCTTCGGGAGTCGGGCCTTGATTTCCCCTTGGGCAAGGACTCCCTTTCCGGAGCAGGAGGTACGGTCAACTGCGACTGGTGGTTTACCAATGAAGCGGTCATTCTCGATACTGCCGGTCGTTTTACCATGCCGGTGGATACCGCATCCGATCGCGAAGAATGGCACTCCTTTCTTAAATTGCTTGCCCGTCATCGGCCGCGTTGCCCCATCAACGGGGTTATCGTCACCATCCCCGCGACCTCCTTGCTCCAGGACCCGCCGGAAACAGTCAAAAGCAAGGCTTTGACCATTCGTGAGAAACTCCAGGAACTCGTTGCTGTGTTGGGGGTTGAGTTTCCCGTATACATCATGGTTTCTAAGCTCGATCTCGTCTATGGATTTGCCGAATTTTGCGCTTCGCTCTCTAATGAAGACCGGAAACAGGCCTTGGGATGGAGTCGGCAGAGTATGGTTCCAGCAGCTTTTAATCCAGAGGAGTTCCATGCTTTTTTCGTCGCGCTTGTGGAACGGTTGAACCAGTGGGCGGCCCGGCGGCTCCGTGAGGTGAATCCGGGATCGGAAGCTGATCGGGTGTATGCCTTCCCCCGTGAATTCAATCGGTTGCAGGATGCGCTTGCCGGGTATCTCAGTCTGATTTTTCGGCCGGATCGCTATCATGTATCCCTGCTGCTCCGCGGCTGTTTTTTCAGCAGTGGTTTGCAGGAAGGAAAGTCCATAGCCCGAGCCCTGCTTGATGGGGCCGAAGGCGGCAGCCAAGGCGTGCTTGCCGAATTCGCCAAATCTTTTATGCAGTCCCGTGCATATTTCATTCATGCTTTTTATGCCAAAACCTTCAAAGAACGTTGGTTGGTGAAAAGGGCCGGGGGAGCCACCAAAAGAGAAATCATGCTCAGGGTGGGGGCGGCCTGTTTTGCTGCGGTTTTTGTCATCTTTGCGGGAAGCCTGCTCTTTTCCGGGTACAGATCCCTCATTAAAAAAGTGCAGCCCTTGGAACGGCAGGTTCGGTATGCCCAAACGCTGCTGGTCGATGGACAGGCCGGACAGGAGGAAAGCGCTTCCGCAATTGTGCAAACCCTGAACACCCTGGAAGCAGGCCGCCAGGAACTGATTGCGCATGGAGCCAAACGATTTTTGCGCACGAGCGGTAATGTTTTAGTAAAGGATATCGGCCTGATTGAAGACGCTTTGTTTGAAAGAAAGTTTCTCAATATTCTGATTGCGGCGGTTGGTCAGAATTTTAGTGATGAGAAAAAAGTCACAACTCTTGATGAAAAGGAACGATTGTACAACATGTTGCTCCAGTATATCGAGATTTTGGCTGGCAAGCCCATTAATTTGCAATCCGTTGATTTTTTGCTGGATCTTGTGTCTTGGAAATCCTCTGCTGTTGATATTGAACGGGGAGAAGCCGAACAAGTCATTCAATCCTATCCCTATGGTTCGGGAAAAGGCAAGGGACCCTTGAGTCTGGGGTTCGGCGGATTGTATGTCCGCCAGGTTCTCACCACCATCCATAGGTTTTGGGATTCCTTTTATGGAATGCAGTGGCAGGACCAGAAGCAAAAACTCGCCTTGATTAATTCCACCTATACGGAGTTACTCGGTGCCAATCTCCCGACCGTTTCCGGTCCCGCCACCAAAGGCAAGGAGCGTTATCTGCAGTTGGCCGACAATTTTAAAGCAGCTGTTGCCGCGATTGATCCTCAAGCCGACGGCAAGGTCCTGGTCTGGACGAATGCTCTCAGGGAAAAATGCAAAAGTGACTACCTGACCCTGGAGGACAAACTGGCTGGGACGGCATCTTCAGACATTGCGCCGATGGCTGATACGGCGAAACGCCATGCCACGGTTTGTTCACAGTTGGAAAGCGGCGTCGGCAGCGAATGGGGAGATGCGTTGGAGCAGAACCGCCATATTCTGGCTGCAGACGGATCAATAAATCCGGAGATGTATATAATACGCGATACCGTCTTGCAAATTGCAGGGTTTGGCCCTCTTTTTACTTCGGAAATGAAAGAACGCTTACAGGCCGAAAGTGAAAATCCTCTGCCCGTTCTTGAATCATGGTATCAGCTTTGGGTGACGGAACGAGGCGAAATGGCCAAAGAGATCGTCGGCAGACTGGAAAAGGTCAACAGTAAAGGCTGGCAGAAAGAGGAATTGCTCGCTCTCTATAACGAACTGCTTGACAATACGGTCCTTCAGGCCGACCAGGAAGCGGCCATGGCCGCCGTGCAGGTAATTCTCGCAACGGATGCAAGTGCTTTGACGGTAAAAGGAACCGAAACACCCAAGGCAATGCGTGCTGCTTGGCTTGCTTCCCGATTCAAGATGTTGCAGAAAGTCGGCGATTGGATTCAATCTCATCACCCCGGCACTCCCGGCTTAGGCGACATTCGGTCGACCATAGGAACGCTCATGGGGACATCATGGAGCAACTGTCTTACATTTTGGACCGACCGATTGAGGGGCGTAGATCCGGCGGGAGGGATTCTGAAGACCGGTAGCTGGAGGGCTTTTCGTAAGGAAGCTCTTACCCGGCATAGCATATTTATCGATCCCGGTACTTGGCCTTTAAATGCATTTTTTGAATTTATGGCCAATAAAGATGTTCAGGAAGTTCGAGATATTATAAGCCATGCCGGTGGCAATCCCGGTATGCCGACCGAAATCTCGGCACTTGAGCAGAAAATTGTCAATACCAGCAGTGTATACTCCGCCACGCGTTTTTTGCCGCAACTGGAAGAAGCGCAGAGAACCTTTAACAGCGTGCTTGAAAGTCTGACGGACGATTCTCGCGAGTCGCTGCAGATATTGAAGGAGAGTAAACCCGGAGACAGGATTTCCATGGATCGTTTGAAATCCTTGGGCGATTTTCAAAAGCGGATCAGTATGGATCCGGCCGGACGGAATGAACCCATGGCGTTACGGTTGGCGAAAATTGAAGATCATGCATTGAATTTGTTACGAAAAGGTTTTACCTCCGGTTCCGGTAAGGACTGGAAAGATTTTATCAATACCTGGCACGCACGCCTTGGAGATAAATTTCCCTTTGGCACCCGGGCACATTGGGCTCGAGGTGATTCCATCACCAATGATGTCAGAAATTTATCGCTGATAACGGAAACCAAGGGCGATTTACAGGATTTCTTTTTTGCCCAAGGCAATGGGCTGGAAGCCTTTGCCAAAAAATACAACCTGCTGGAAGTCGGCCCACCCCAGGCCGGTGACGCGGCGTTTCCCTCCGGTCATTTTGATAAATCCTTTGTTGAGAAATGTTTGGCATGGCGTAATTTTCTTTTTGACAGAGACGGTCGTGCCCGAATCCATCAGGTACGAATCACCTTAGAGGATGAGTTAGGGAAAAATGGGTTAAATGCACAAAAATATTTCACTCAATTGACCATATCCGGTCTGGAAAATGAGCAGAATAAAACAATCCGACTCCGTTTCAGTGGACAGAAGTATAAAAGCGCTGCCATCAGTTGGGAGATCGGATCGAATCCTGAAATTACCATGGAGGCAAAAAACGAAGAAACCGGACTTACGACTGCAATTAATATAGATGGCGGTAATCTTATTTTTCCCGCTTACGTGTCAATGAGAGGGAAGAAAAAATATCGTGGTCCTTCAGGAGAATTCCGTCTCAATATGCTTTTTCCGAGAATCGGCCCGATGGCATACCAAACATCGCCAAACGAAAATGCCGCTTCTCTTTATTATGTGGTTCCTGTCACTATTTCCTGGGATCAGGCCTTGCCGGAAACTATACGCTGGCCCAGCAGGTAAGGACGGCCACAAATGGGCGGAACCAAGCATTGCCGTCTTTTTGCGGAATGATAATCAGGTTGAACTGACTTCGGGAAAAAAGGCGGTTGGGTGGAGAGAATAAGATGCTGACCGGACTCAAAAAGATCTTTTTCGGCAGGAAGGATCATCCTGTCGAAACATACGGTAAATTGCCGTGTTATAAAGACTACATCAGTGTTGTTTTGACGGATGGCGCGGCCCAATGGCGGACATGGCTTCTTGAAAGCTTTCAAGGAAAGAGTATGCCTCCCGAGGGGATTTGGCCTTTTATCTACGAGCACCGTAAAAATTCGGATCTGGTTATCGGCGTTATTTCGGCCAGTTCCGACGGCATTCGTCAGTTTCCTTTCACTCTGTTTACGGTTTGTCGCCGAGCAAGGAAAGGGCTCTGTTCACGGTCACAAGCCCGTTCGATTTGGCAAGAACTCGAACAACTGTACCGGCAGTTGGTTGTGTCCGAGGACATTCAAAGTTTCTATTCTCAACTTCGGGGGAAAAAAATTTCACCTTTGATCGAGAAGGAGATCCCGGATGCCGAAAAGCATGAGTTTTTCTATAATCGCGAGGGGGAATGGCCCCGGATGCTGGTTGCCGGGAAGCATGATTCCGGGACGCTTCATCTTGTGAAGGATGGCAGGACAACTCATGAGGAGTTTATTCAAAACTGGCAAAGCTTGATTGCGGCCAAGGTCGTGCTCTAGACACAAAATGCTTCTCAAAAGGTCCTGTCTGCACATCAAGGCGTCGTAGGTGGATCCGTTTGATTGGGGATTGAAAAGAATAACTTACAGGATAGGTATTGCGTGAATATAAAGGAATTGATCAAGGAGGGGAAGCTTGCGGAAGCGCGATTACACTTGGTTTCCGCCATCAAGGCCCATCCCGGTGATACTGCCGGTCGGACGCTTTTATTTCAGGTTCTCCTTTTTTCGGGGGAGTGGGATAAAGCCGAGCGCCATTTGGAAATGCTTGCCGATTTAGATGCGATGATGGTACCGACGGTTGCATTATATAAAAATCTTCTCAATTGTGAACGTGAGCGGGCTGATGTCACCTCCTTACGAACGATGCCGTCATTTTTACCCTCAACGCCAACCTATTTCGAAGCCTATTATAATGCTTGCCGGCAGCTTCAATCCAACCCGGATGGCAAGGGGCAGGAAATCTTCGCCGCAATGGAGGCGCAGATTCCTCAAGTGACAGGCATGGTCAATGGAGTGGAATTTTCTGGAATGCGCAATACGGATGATGTGCTGGCCTTTGCATTGGAAGTCTTTGCGCACGATCGTTATTTCTGGGTGCCCTTCGAATCGATTCGGGAAATTATCGTTACGCCTCCCAAAACATTACTTGATCTGATGTGGATTTCTGCCTCCATTACCACTTGGAGCGGATTGTCGATGAACGGATTTCTCCCCGTGCTCTATCCCGACACATGGAAACATGACAATGAACAGGTTCGAATGGGCCGAATGACCGACTGGTTTTCTCCCTCTGGAAGCTGTGTCAGGGGGGTAGGCCGGCAGATTTTTGTCTTTGGCGAGCAGGATGTTTCCATTTTGGAATTCGGGGAGATTCAATGTAAGCTGACGACACAGGAAAGTTTTCCGTTAGGCGAATAAAAGGGGGGAAAGATGAAAAGAGCAATCGATATGGATGCGATACTTGCTCCTTTACCCGGGGATAATCCCGCCGGTACGGACATGCGTTATTTGCCCCTCTATGACGAGATCAAAGAGGCGCGTCGAGCCGACGACTTGTTGGACCGGGGAGAATGGAGTCGGGAATTAAAAACCGCCGATTGGAATACGGTTATATCGCTTTCTACAGAAGCTTTGTCTCAGAATACCAAGGATCTGCAAGTTGCAGCTTGGCTTATGGAGGCGCTGATCCGGACGGAAGGTTTTGATGGCGTAGAAACCGGCCTGACGATCCTGATCGGATTTCTTAAAAATTTCTGGGAACATGTCTATCCAGAGGTCGAAGACGGTGATTTGGATTACCGATGTGGCCCTTTTGAGTTCATCAATGATAAATTGTCCGTGTTGCTGAAGGAAATTTCCCTGACAGATACGCGTGTGAGCCCCGGGTACTCCTGGTTCCATTGGCAGGAATCGGTCAAGGTCGGAAAAGAAACCGAAACCTTGGATCAATCGGGGAGTACTGATTATAATAAGAAAAACCTGCGAGATCAGTTGATTGCAGAAGGAAAACTGACGGGCGAGGCATTTGAATCGGCCGTGCAGAGTTCGAGTCGGGAATTTTACGAGCAACTTATGCTGATGGTGCAATCTTGCCAGGACAAGTTTCAACAGCTCGATGAGATCGTTGATGAAAGATTTGGTAATCATGCCCCGAAGATTTCAGATTTTAGCTCTACCCTTGAGGATTGTGCTGTCCAAATAACGAAGATGTTGAAGGAAAAAAGACGGCAAGAACCTGATCCGGAAGTAGAACAACAAGAGCAGGCGGAAACCGGCGACAACGAAATCCAGGAAGCGGTGTCGGCTGCTGATGAGGGAGTAAGGGATACGTCTCCTCAGCGAGGGGGGGGGGCGGTGCTCTCCTCTCCCAGAGCTGGAGGCACAAGCGTCAATCGACTGCTTGGATCGGGTGGCCTGGAGGAGGTCCGTTGGCAGGAGGCGCAGGGGAAATTCAAAAGTTCCGGTATCGATGCTGCCGTGGAATTACTTCTCGGTGCGGCATGTAGCGCTCAGTCGACTCGCGAAAGATCAAATTATCACATTCTGATTGCTCAACTTTGTCTGCAGGCGAGACGGGCCGACTTGGCTCGTCCTGTAGCGGAACAACTTTTTGCCCAAATGGAGGAGTTGCAATTGGCACGTTGGGAGTCACCTATCTGGATTGCAGAGGTGCTGGATATCCTCTATCGCTGCCTGACGGCTGATGGGGCATCTGAGGAGGATGGCTACCGGGCAAGGGAGATCCTACAGAAAATTTGTACGACAGATATTACCAAGGCAATGAAGTATAAACATTAATGCAATCTAGAGAGATTGTTTCGTTTGAAAACCGTTTTGAAGCGATATCCTTTTACTTCAACAGGAGGACGATAGATGGCAAAAGAAAGTTTGCAGCATACCCTGGACCGAGTGAGGTCTCCTCGCGTGCAGATCACTTATGATGTTGAGGTGGGTGATGCCATTCAGATGAAGGAAATTCCCTTTGTCGTGGGTGTTATGGGCGATTTGTCGGGTAATCCTGATGAACCGTTGCCAAAATTGAAGGACAGAAAGTTTGTTGAAATAGATAGGGATAATTTCAATACTGTGCTGGCCGGGATGAAGCCGCGGCTGGCATACCGGGTTGATAACAAACTCACCAATGATGATTCTAAAATAGCGGTTGAATTGCGTTTTAAATCCCTTGAGGATTTTCATCCGGAACGGGTTGCCGAGCAAATCACACCGGTACGCAAGCTTGTAGAGGCCAGAAAAAAACTTTCGGATCTCCTTGGAAAACTTGATGGGAATGATAAGCTTGAGGAATTGTTGAAAGAGGTAATCAACAGCACCGAATCGCTAGAAAAATTAGGAAAAGAGGTCGGTGCTGAGTCTGCATCGGCAGAGAAAGAAGACTAACGGAGGGCACCACATTGACAGAGAGCACCCAACAGGATGTGGCAGCGCAATCGACTAGTGCGGTTACCGAGTCCACGAGCCTGCTCGACCAGATTATTGATGAAGGCCGTATGGCCCGCGAAGAAAGTCAAAAGGCCTGGGCCAAGGACCTGATTGGTGAATTCGTCGGTCAGGTCATGGAAGGAACCATGGTGATCTCCAAGGATATGGAGTCCATGATTAACACCCGGATCAGCCAACTCGATCAGCTCATATCAAACCAGCTGAACGAGGTTATGCATCATGAGTCTTTTCAGAAACTCGAAGGATCATGGCGGGGGCTTCAGTATTTGGTCAGCAAGACTGAAACCGGACAACGCTTGAAGATCCGAGTTCTTAATGTTTCCAAAAAAGATATGCTTAAGGATATGGAAAAGGCGAGTGAGTTTGATCAATCAGCCCTTTTCAAGCAGATATACGAAGAAGAATTCGGCACCTTCGGGGGGGCCTCGTACGGCACTTTAATTGGTGATTACGAGTTTTCAAATCACCCGCAGGATATTGCCTTGCTGGAAAAGATTTCGCAAGTGGCGGCGGCGGCCCATGCCCCGTTTATTGCGGCGGCGTCTCCTCATTTGTTTAACTGGGAAAGCTATACTGAACTGGGGGGGCCACGCGATCTGTCCAAGATTTTCCAGGGGGCCGATTACGCCAAGTGGCGCTCTTTTCGGGATACCGATGATGCAAAATACGTTGCTCTGGCTTTGCCCCGTATCCTGATGCGGTTACCGTATGGGTCGAAAAATGTTCCCACCGAATCGTTCAATTTTGAAGAGGAAGTGGACGGCACGGATCACAGCAAATACCTTTGGGGCAATGCTGCCTATGCCCTGGGCAGCCGCATTACCGATGCCTTTGCCAAATACAGCTGGTGCGCAGCCATTCGTGGTGTCGAGGGCGGTGGTCTGGTGGATGGACTGCCTGTTCATACTTTCCAGACCGACGAAGGAGATGTTGCTCTCAAATGCCCCACGGAAATTGCCATTACGGACCGAAGGGAAAAGGAATTCGCCGATCTCGGCTTCGTGCCCCTGGTACATTGCAAGGGTACCGACTATGCTGCCTTCTTCAGCATCCAGTCATGCAACAAGGCCAAGGTGTATGACACCGATTCCGCCACGGCCAACGCCCGTCTTTCCTCGCAGCTGCAGTATATTCTGGCGACCTCCCGCTTTGCCCATTATCTGAAGTCGATGATGCGTGATAAGATCGGGAGTTTCATGACCGCCAGGAATGCCCAGGATTTTCTGAATCGCTGGATCAGTAACTACGTTTTGCTGGATGACGATGCCGGCCAGGAGATGAAGGCAAAGTATCCCTTGCGGGAAGCGCGGGTCGATGTCTCTGAAATTCCTGGGAAACCAGGAGCTTACCGGGCGGTTGCTTTTTTGAAACCGCATTTTCAGCTTGACGAACTGACCGTTTCCCTGCGGCTGGTGGCTAACCTGCCGCCTCCTGCGGCGTAAGCTGGGGATGATTTTTACCTTGGGCTTACAGAAAAGAAATATGCCTGGTGTCGGGCAGGAAGGAAAAATTTGGATGGGGTGGATGGCATGCCCCTTTGAATGTTCAACCATAATAACAAGGAGGATGTACAATGGCTGTTGATATGTTTTTGAAATTAACTGGAATCGACGGAGAGGCACAGGATAGTAAACATAAGAACGAAATCGACGTGCTTGCCTGGAGCTGGGGAATTTCACAATCCGGTTCCATGCATATGGCTGGTGGCGGTGGTTCCGGCAAAGCGAGTTTCCAGGATATCAGCCTCACCAAATATGTTGATTCCAGCAGTACTGCCTTGTTGAACGCCTGCGCCACCGGCAAGCACATCGATAAGGGCGAGCTGTTCGTACGCAAGGCTGGCGGAGAACAAGAGGAGTATATCACGATAACGATGGAAGAGTGCCTGATCTCCTCGGTTTCCACCGGGGGTTCCGGCGGTGAGGACCGGCTGACCGAGAATATTTCCATCAATTTCGCCAAGGTTAATATGGTGTACAAACCCCAGACGAGTAAAGGCGGATTGACCGGCGTTAAAACCTTTAACTATGACATCAAGGCCAATAAGGTGTAATATCAAGGCCAACACAGCTAAATAACAGAAGAAAAAAACCTGGTACGGTTGGTATACCGGCCGTGCCAGGTGTCGCGTTGCAGGCACCCTTAGATTGAAGGGGTACCTATGAACACTCTTCATAACGTATTGGGTGAGCCGTAGACACATGGCCGACACTTTTGGAAATCTCCAGGCATCTATTCTGGACAAACTGATAGACCATGAGCCCGATGTTGTCGCAGAACCGATTGCTTCACGGATGATGAACCTCAGGGACATCGAAGCGTCGGTGGTACGTGACATCGAGAATTTATTGAATACGCGGCGGACGGTTTTTATACCACCTGTTGCCCTCAATAACGTCAATAAATCACTGCATATGTATGGGTTGCGGGATTTCACGGCGGAGAATCCGAACAGCCCTCACGTCGTTCAGAAATTGCGGCGGGAGATATCGCAGTCACTTGCTCTTTTTGAACCTCGGATCAAGAATGTTGTCGTCCACATCGAAAACAAAGGGAGCAGTCGAGACCTGTATTTTCGGATTGCCGGCACTTTGGCTATATATCCCATATCTGAACCGGTGATCTTTGACATTCGTCTTGATCCCAACAAGGGAGAGTACCTGATTTCCCGGTAAGTCGACATGGATGATACGCTTCTCAGTTATTATGAACAAGAATTAACGTATATACGAGAGCTTGGGGCTGAATTTGCCCGCAAGTATCCTAAGGTGGCCGGTCGACTTCTTCTGGAAGCGGACAAGTCCGAAGATCTGCATGTCGAAAGACTGATCGAAGCCTTTGCCTTTATCAGTGGCCGTATTCATAAAAAGATTGATGATGATTTTCCTGAGATCACCCAATCGCTTCTTAATATTATATATCCGCACTACGTGGTCCCTATTCCTTCCATGGCCATAGTGCAGTTTGATCCCATCAGGCAGAATCTTTCCGAATCCGGGTACGAATTGCCGCGTGATACGGCCATTTTCTCTCATCCTGTTGCCAGCACACCTTGCAGTTTCAAGACCTGCATGCCCGTTCAGATCTGGCCGGTGGAAGTTGTACGTGCCGGTTTTAAAGATCCGGATTTCTCCCGTAATGACGGGTCACTCCTTCTCCTTGAAATTGATCTGGCCACCTTTAATAATGTGAGTTTTTCTGAGCTGAATTGGGAATATGTGCGTTTTTTTCTCAACGGGCAATCCCATCATGTCTTCAAGCTCTATGAGTTGCTTTTGAACAATGTCGTCGCCATAGAGATGGAGACTGTGGATGGCCGTGGCAAATCCGTCAACGTGCACTTGCCACCAACTCTACTCCAGCCTGCTGCTTTTGAAGAAAAGGATGCGCTCTTACCGTTTACCAGCCGTTCCTTTCCCGGATACAGGCTGCTTATGGAGTATTTCTGCCTCCCGGAAAAATTTCTTTTTCTCGATTTACATGGCCTGCACGCGTTGCGATTACTCCAGGCGAATGAGTCGATGACCCTTAAAATATATCTGAATAAAATTCCCAAAACAAAAATTGTCGTTGATCGCGAGACCTTCGTTTTGAACGTAGCCCCGTCCATCAACCTCTTTCAGCGCATTGCCGAACCGATTCGTGTCGAATATATGAAACCGGAATATCAGGTGATACCGGATATCCGCAGAAGGAATAGCACCGAAATATTCAGCCTTGATCGTCTCGTGTCTTCTCGTGCCTCCGGTGGAGAAGAAGGGGTCGAATTCAAACCGTTCTATTCCATACGACACCATCTTGCCGAGGCGGAGAACTTAAAGCGACAGGTGTTCTGGCACAGTAAGCGCCGTACTTCCGAGAAAAAAGATGATCGCGGCACGGATGTCTACCTTTCTTTTGTTGATTTGGGGTTCAAACCGACGGATCCTGCTGCAGAAATCCTCACCGCCCATCTTACCTGCACCAACAGAGACCTGCCGAGTAAGTTGCCTTTTGGCAATGCCAATGGCGATTTTAACCTTGAAATTGCCGCCCCTGTTCGTGCCATCCGCTGTCTCAGTAAACCCACTCCCTCCCGTCGACCTTCTTTAGGGGGTGGTTTGCAATGGCGACTTATCTCGCATCTCTCTCTTAACTACATGTCCATTGTTCAGGGCGGGGAGGAAGCACTGCGAGAGATTCTCAGACTCTATGATTTCGAAGATTCGCCTTCAACCAAACAGCAGATCAGCGGCATCGTTTCCATACAGGCGAAACATGTCACCAGGAGGATAGGGCTCTCGGTGTGCCGTGGGGTTCAGATTACAATCGAACTTGATGAAGACAAATTTGTTGGTTCCGGAATGTTCCTTTTTGCCAGTATTTTGGAACGCTTTCTCGGGCAATATGTGTCCGTGAATTCCTTCAGCCAGTTAGTGGTGATAACATCACAGGGGAAAGAGGTGTTGAAAGAATGGTCACCGAGGAGCGGCGAACGAGTACTTCTGTAGAGGACCGCCTATTTGATGAGTGGTACAAATTTTCATTTTTTAGTGCGGTCCATTTGCTGGAGACGCTTTCACCGGAAAAAAACAAGCTGGGGGCTGCGCTGGAGCCCTCAAAAGAGGCGGTGCGCTTTACCGTCAAACCTGGATTTTCTTTTCCCGCAAGCGATATTGCAAAGCTCCTGCAAGGTGCGGATGACGATCCTGCTGTCATGGAAGTTGCCTTTATGGGGCTGGTCGGTCCATCGGGGCTCCTGCCGCACTGGTACAATACGCTGGCTGTTGAGCGCCTTCGAGCGAAAGATTCCTCTTTCACATCCTTTCTTGATCTCTTCCATCATCGCCTGATCAGCCTTTTTTATACGGCTTGGAAGAAACATCAGTTTCCTGTTAATTTCCTGCCTGGAGCCAAGGATAAACTCTCCGGTTATCTGCTGAGCCTCTGCGGCCTTGGTACGCCCAAATTGACAGGCCGGATCGGTTTTGCCGAAGAATCCTTGTCTTTTTATAGTGGTCTCTTGTCACGAATGGCACCTTCGAGCTCCTCCATCAGCGGAACGGTGGCGCATTTTTCCGGTACGGAAGCGTCCGTCGAACAGTTCGTAGAGCGAAAGATACCTCTCTCCCAAGGCGATCTCAGCCGTCTGGGCCAAGCAAACAGCGGCCTTGGCACCAATTATATCCTTGGGCAGTATGTCTGGGAGTGCCAAACGAAATTCAGAGTCCGGCTCGGGCCAATGTCGTTTCAAGAATATATCCGTCTCATGCCTGCAGGCGATATGCATAACCCCACGTTTTCCCTTGTCCGTTATATGGTCGGCATTGAGTATGAATTTGAAATCTGCCTTTGTCTTAAACGTGAGGAAGCCCCCCCTTGTATTCTCGGATCTTCGGTTGGGCATGCTGAGACACGGCTTGGTTGGTCAACTTGGTTGAAGAGTCCCGAATTCGTTCATCCCCAGGATCTCTGCACCACCTTTCAGGAGTCGAGTAATCTCTATCAATAATTAATGGAGTGGAACATGGCACGATCGAATTTGAAGTCCCTCATCTCGAAACTCAACACCACATGTCGCTCAGCTCTTGAATCTGCGGCGGGTCTTTGTCTGTCCCATACCCATTACGAAGTCGATCTGGAACACTTTTTTCTTAAACTCCTCGACCTGTCCGACACCGACTGGCAGAAGATACTCAGATATTTTGAGATCAATGACTCGCATTTGATTGGCGATCTGACAGAAACCATTGAGGGATTTAAAACCGGAAACGCCAGGACTCCGGCCCTCTCGCCACGAATCCCGCGGATGATTGAGGAATCATGGTTGCTGGCCTCTGTTGATTTTCAGGCAGGTTCTATTCGGTCCGGCCATATCCTTCTTGCCTTGCTGGGTAATGACGAAACCGCCAGGATACTGACCTCGAGTTCGCCGTTGTTCAAAAAGATTTCGGTGGAGACCCTGAAAGAGGCGTTTGCCGATATTACGGCCGGATCCATTGAGGCTGAAGAGGCGAAGGCTACGGGCGCCGCCGCAGGATCAGGTCCGGCGGCACCACGGGGCCCAGCGGGTAAGGGGCAGGCCTTGGCCACGTATACCATCAACCTTACCGAAAAGGCCAAACAGGGACAGATTGATCCGGTTCTTGGGAGGGATTTTGAGATTAGGCAGATGGTGGACATCCTGATCCGCCGCCGGCAAAATAACCCCA
This sequence comes from uncultured Desulfobulbus sp., assembly GCA_963666685.2. Lineage (GTDB taxonomy): Bacteria > Desulfobacterota > Desulfobulbia > Desulfobulbales > Desulfobulbaceae > Desulfobulbus. The sequence goes on along the minus strand of CAXXHZ010000003.1, from coordinate 2,078,349 downwards.
TCCTCACCGGTGAGGCCGGGGTCGGAAAAACGGCAGTCGTGGAGGGCTTTGCTCTACGGATCGTCGAGGGCGACGTGCCACCACCGCTCCGCAACGTTGTGATCCACACCCTGGATCTCGGCCTGCTGCAGGCCGGTGCCGGCATTAAGGGGGAGTTCGAAGATCGGCTGAAATCGGTGATCGAGGAAGTGAAATCCTCGCCGGTGCCGATCATTCTCTTTATCGATGAGGCCCATACCCTGATCGGGGCCGGGGGGAGCGGCGCCGGGGATGCTGCTAATCTTTTGAAACCGGCCTTGGCCCGTGGTGAACTGCGGACCATCGCCGCCACCACCTGGGCGGAGTACAAAAAATATTTTGAAAAAGACGCTGCTTTGGCCCGCCGTTTCCAGGTGGTCAAGATCGATGAGCCGGACGAAGCCAAGGCCATAATGATGATGCGGGCCGTTGCGCCGTTCCTGGAGAAGCATCACCAGGTGATGATCACCGACGAAGCTCTGATCGATTCGGTGCGACTGTCGCATCGGTATCTACCGGCCCGGCAACTGCCCGACAAGTCGGTGAGCGTTCTTGATACTGCCTGCGCCCGGGTGGCCATCGGCCTGACCACCTCGCCCTCGGCCGTGGAGGATGCAACCCGGATGATCAGTCAGGTCGACCGGGAAAGAGCCCTTCTCGAAAAAGAGACCCGGATGGGTCGAGATCACCAGGAGAGAATGGCGGAATTAACGGCCCGGAAAGAGGAGATCTCCAACAGGTTAGAGGCCTTGAATGCCAAATGGGGGGCGGAGATGGAAGCGGCCAACCGGATTATTGATGCCCGCCGGGAAATCAACGAATTGCACGGCAAGAACCCCGAAGATTCAGAATTGGCGATCAAAAGCGCCGGTCTGAAGGCAATGGAAGAGGAACTGGCCAAGGTGCAGGGTGATGATCCTTTGGTCACTATCGAAGTGGATTCAGTCACCATCTCAGACGTCATCTCCGGCTGGACCGGTATACCCACCGGTCGCATGCTGACCGACGAAATCCAGACCGTGCTGCAGATGGAGAAGTTACTCGGTGAACGAATCATCGGTCAGGACTACGCCTTAACCGCCATTGCTCAGATGGTGCAGACCGCCCACGCCGGTATTGAGGACCCCTCTAAGCCTACCGGAGTTTTCATGTTTGTCGGCACCAGCGGTGTCGGCAAAACCGAGACTGCCATTGCTATCTCCGACCTGTTGTACGGCGGAGAACAGAACCTGATTTCCATCAACATGAGCGAGTACCAGGAGGCCCATACCGTTTCTTCCCTCAAAGGCTCGCCCCCCGGTTACGTCGGCTACGGCGAGGGCGGCGTACTTACCGAGGCGGTACGCAAGCGACCTTACAGCGTTGTTTTGCTCGACGAGGTGGAAAAAGCCCACCCGGACGTTATGGAACTCTTCTTCCAGGTTTTCGATAAGGGCCTCATGGAGGACGGCGAGGGCCGCAAAATCGATTTTAAGAATACCCTGATTATCCTGACCAGTAACTTGGGTACCAACACCATCATGAAGGCCTGCGCCGACGAGGAGACCATGCCTTCACCGGCAGGTTTGGTCGAGATGCTGCGACCGGAACTGACCAGCCATTTTAAGCCGGCCTTTCTCGGGCGTCTGAAGGTCGTTCCCTACTTCCCGTTGACCGATGAGAACCTTAAGCGCATTGTCCGGTTGAAACTGAATAAGGTTGCCAAGCGGATGCTGGAGAATCGTCGGACCGTCTTTGTCTTTGGTGACGAAATCGTCGAGGCCGTGGCCAGTCGCTGTACCGAGGTGGACAGCGGCGCCAGAAACATCGACAATATCCTGACCAATACCCTCATGCCGGAAATGAGCAAGGAGCTTTTGGGCCGGATGGCTGTTGGCGAACAGATCAACGAGATCAAGGTCGGCCTGGAGGGAGACGGTTTTACTTTTGTGGTGAGCTAGTAGTTCGTTTCATAAATAACATTGCGATAATCTGTCTGTTTTACGTTCTGTTAAAGTCCGTAGTTACGGCTGATAAATGGATCAAAATGCTCATCGCTCATTGCAACTTTTTTCGAGAAACAACGACTAGATCTTTTGATCTCGTCTGTAATAATTGCACAGCTCCGTTTTTTGAGGTTCTACAGACGCCACCCGTTGCGATGTGTGTTCTTTTCGACGAGGACTGGAAGGGATCTGGAAATCTTTTTCACTAAAGGAGTGACCATATGGATCTCTTTACAGAAGTGTATTTATCCCTCATCAATCTATTGCAAACAAAGTCATTGGAAAGCAGTTGGACAAGTATAGAGGCTGAACTTAAGGCTTTATGTCAAAATGAAGGTCCTGATAATTCCAAAAGTAATAGCCTGAAAAAAGCCAGAGATAAAATTGAAAGTGCGGCTGGAATACTCGATATTTTGTCATCAAAATCTTTACAGTTAGCGCGTAAATGGTCGATGGATACTGTCGTTAAGTTGGGTAATACCGATGCTGAAACTTTAGCTCTTATTAAGCGCTGGTTTCATTCGGATGCTGATACTGAACAGCAAGTGAAAGCTTCCATAGCAACTCTGTTGAATGGATTTAAGAAAATTTCGAATACCTGTAATTCTACATCCGTTATTTTTTCGGATAGACCACACTATCGTACGAGTGGAGCTTGGGACGATGCTTATGCCTCTGTCAACGCAGGAGATACAATGCCTGTTATTTATTTATATCAGCTCTTTTTAGATACAGGAAAACGCAAATGGTTTGGCAATATTCCAAAATTATGGCTGTGCGCATTGACGGTTGTACACGAACTGTCGCACAAAATGGTAAGGACTGAAGATATAAGTTACGATTATCAAGGGCTTAGGCCTGGTGGCACTATTAGCCCTGCCGACGCGAGGAAAAACGCTGATAGTTGGGCGTATTTTTGTGCGAATATTGTCGGCGCACTCAGTGATGCTACAGTTAAGGATGTCTTGAGATGAACAGGCTCAGTATTGTCTATTATGGTCTTTGCATCCTTTTAATCGGTACAGTTTATGCCTACGCATTTGATCCTATACTAAGTAATAGAGCGATTACTATGAATGAGCAACCTAAACGCAGAGGGCCTAAGCCAGTCACGCCCGTCGTCATTAATAAAGTTCGTTACGAGGTTGTGCGTGGTGCCAAGGCGCGTGGCTTTGGTCAAGATGGCGGTGTGATTGCCGCTATGGATATTGATAATCACAATGAGTTATGGACATTAACTGTCTATAAGACTGTATATGATGCAAACGAAGAGCAGGATGTTCAGGAAACATACATTACCAAACTCATTCCAAATCAAGAAAAAAGCATATTACGCGTCGAAAATGAAGCGCATAAATCCTTCTTAGTTAATCTCAAAACACATGAAGTTTCGGAAATTACCGAATGACATCGCGGCAAGCCATTATCGATAATACAAGAATGTGAGTTATGATGAACAATACCATAACATTGAGCCTCGATGAAGCCTTGCCTTTGGCCTTGCAATTGCATCGGAATGGTGCGTTGGCTGAAGCCGAATTGCTTTACGTCCGGATGCTGGAGGTCGTACCGGATAATCTCAATGCCCTCCATTTTCATGGGCTGCTTTGCCACCAACAGAAACGATTTGCCGAGGCGGCGGCGCGGATCGAACGGATCACCGAGCTTGATCCGCAGAACGCCGATGCCTTCAATAACTTGGGTAATGTGCGGGAGGGGCTTGGCGATCCGGCGGCAGCGGAGAAATGCTACCGGCAGGCGATTGCCCTGTATCCCGAGCATGGTCCTGCGCATAACAATCTGGGGGTGATCCTGATGGTCCGGGGCCTGGTCGATGAGGCCCTGGGAGCCTACCGACGCGCCGTTGAGCTGGATCCTGCGTCAGGGGATTTTCGTTGCAATTTGGGTAATGGGCTACGCCGTGCAGGGGATATTGACGGTGCCATTGATGCCTATCGGAAAGCCATTGTTGCCAAACCAGGATATTTCTCGGCGCGGCGTGGGTTAGCCAGGGCCTTTATGATTGCCGGTCGTGAGCAGGAGGCGGTTGCCGTATTTGACGAGTGGTTGCAAGAGGATCCGGGCAATCCGATGATTTCCTATCTACGGAGTGTCTGTCTGGGAATAGACGCACCGTCCCGTGCCCCGGATGCCTATGTCCAACAGATATTTGACGATATGGCAGACCGCTTCGAGTCGCATCTTGCGGAACTTGATTACCGTGCTCCGGCTCTGCTCGGTGAGGCCCTTGCAAAAATGCTCGCTTCTCCGACCGGGACTCTTGATATACTGGACGCAGGATGCGGGACCGGTTTGTGCGCACCGCTGTTGAAACCGTACGCGAAGTGTTTGGTCGGGGTTGATCTGTCCGCCCGCATGCTGGAACTGGCCGAAGCAAAGAAAGCGTACGACGAGCTCGTCAAGGCCGAACTGGCTGCTTTCCTCGGTAGCCGGGACGAGGCCTATGATCTCATCGCCTCGGCCGATACCCTGTGCTATTTTGGTGAATTGGCGCCGGTGTTTCGATCTGCTGCCAAGGCTTTGCGGACCGGAGGTCTATTTGCTTTCACTTTGGAGGATGCCGGCAAGGAGGTGACCGATGCTCGGCTCCACCAGCATGGCCGTTACGCCCACGGCCGGTTCTATGTCGAGGATGCCCTCGCTGCGGCCGGGCTCCAGCCTCGGTTGATTTCCCCGGTGATTTTGCGGCAAGAGGCTAACCAGCCGGTGGCGGGGCACCTGGTGATCGCCATGAAACAGGGAACTGCATAACGTTCGGTCCTGGATGCGGGTTGGAGTGAGAAATAAATAAGAGGGAGGAAGGGAATAATGCCAAAACCAATCTCGTTTGGGGAAATCGGTTTCAATCTTGTGTCCTCCATGGAAGACGCGCCGCATGGCCGGGAGCAGGCGGACATCTTTCGGATTGCCGTTCTTGGCGATTTCAGCGGCCGAGGCAATCGAGGCGTGGTGAGGGCGGGTCGGGAACTCGCTGCCCTGCGTCCGGTTTTTGTGGACCGTGATTGTTGCGACGCCGTGATGGCCAAGCTTGGGGTGGAAATCAGGCTTGACGTGCTTGGTGACAACGCACCGCCGGTCAGGATTGCCTTCGCGGCATTGGATGATTTTCATCCGGACAGGCTCTTCAGAGACCTTGAGGTGTTTCAGGCGATGCGGGAGAGCCGTGAAATCCTGCTGGACCCTGCCACCTTTGTGGCCATGGACGGGGATTCTGTATCGGACGTGCCCCAGTCGCAGCCCGATTCGGTAACTTCGGACCAAGCTGCCGGAGCGATGTTGGTCGACCAGGGCGGGGCCGGTCTGCTCGACCGGATTCTTGAGCAGGATAGCAGCCAGGCTTCATCAGCCGACCGCGATCAGCCGGTTTCCGAGTGGGATTTCTTTTTGCGACGGTTGGTCAAACCGTATCTGGTGCCGGAGGCCCGACCGGAACAGGAGGAAATGGTAGCATCCATGGATGCCGCCACCGAGGGCTTGATGCGGCGCATTCTCCATCATCCTGATTTCCAGGCCATGGAGGCGGCTTGGCAGGGATTGTGGTTCTTGATTTCGCGCCTTAAAACTGATGCCACCCTTAAAGTCTATCTTCTCGATATCTCTCAACAGGAGTTGACTGCCGATCTCATGGCCGGTGACGATCTGCAGGTGTCAGGTCTGTATCGGTTGCTGGTGGAGCAGAGCCTGCAGTCATCCGGCTGTGCGCCGTGGTCCCTGCTGACCGGGTTGTACAGTTTTGGGATGGCGGCCGATGATGTCGCGATTATGGGCCGGATGGCGAACATTGCCCAGGTTGCTGGCGCGCCCTTTGTGGCTGCCGCCAATGAAACGCTTTTGGGCTGTACGTCGCTGGCCGCTACTCCGGACCCGGATGACTGGCAGCCCTTGTCCGGAGAAGAGAAGGCGGCATGGGCAGCCCTTCGCTCTCTACCAACGGCTCGTTTCCTTGGTTTAGTGTTGCCCCGATTTCTTCTGCGTCTGCCTTATGGAGAACAGACCGATCCCATCGACAGTTTTTCCTTCGAGGAAATGGTTGAGCCGCCGCAGCATGGTCACTATCTCTGGGGGAATCCGGCCCTGGCTGTGGCCCTGGTTCTGGGTTCATCCTTTAGCCGTAACGGCTGGCGGCTTTTTGACGAGCCTGTTCTTGCCATCGACGGGTTGCCTCTGCATGTGTTCCGGTATGAAGGTGAGGCAACTGTTCTCCCCTGCGCCGAAGCGCTCCTCACCGAACGTGCCGCAGATGCTATCCTGGACCAGGGATTTATGTTGCTTCTCTCCTTTCGGGATCAGGATACGATCCGATTAGCGAGGTTTCAATCTCTTGCCGATCCGTTGACGCGCCTTTCCGGTCCCTGGAGATAAAAGGGTTCCTCCGCAGAAGGTGTGGGTTGCTCGGTAACGCTCCGCATTTCAACATATTGTTTCAGTGTGATTTTTTTTCCGATCCGAGCAGGTTCATTGGGATTGGTCGCTGGCTCTGGCTCAACCCTTTGCACTGTTTTTTTTTAAACAGCACGGTCGTAGCATGGAGCCCCGACTCTATCAAGGCCAAGCCCTGCGGGTATGCGCTGTGCGCACAGCTTTGACAGAGCCGAGCCTCCACGCTCATCTTGAAAGTGGCAAGGGTGACAGGGCGGCAGGTGCCCACCCCTTCACCTCCGGCGGGGCTCAGGCTCTGGGGCTAATTTTCTAAGAACTACCCACAGATTTTGCGGACGAGGCGGAATTTTTAGGATTCGAGTTCGGTGATTGATGTGAAAAAGACAATATTTTTCATATTTATTTCAATATATTCAGCACTGATACTATTCTTAGGTTCAGAATCTTATCTTATTGGGGGTAGTAATGTTTTAGAGTTTGTGTACTCACTTGCTATACCTGTGAAAATAGCCATAATATTTGGGTTGTTTTCGTTTGGATATATTTCCATCTTTACAAAAAAATATAGGGCATTTGCTAGGGTAACGTTTACGTTAGTCATTTTTTTTTCTTTTGTATCTTCTCAAAGTGTGGTGTATTCCGGAAAAAATAATTCGATTGAATATTATATCTATGGTTTTTTTGTTAAAAAAATAAACATAGATCCAACGGAGGGCGGAAATATGGTTGTCAATTCAATCGCTCCAGGTTTTGTTAGAGTTTCAAATGGAGATATGTCTTTTACATATGTATCATTGTTTTGTCCATTGTGTTTAGACGTGTCTGAAATACAAAAATTCTAGTCCAAATTGTGCATAACGAATAACGAATAACGAATAAGGTTTGATTGTGAGAGCACAGCGAGCCACAATCTGAGCCGTTTGTTGGACGAGCCCAGTGGTCATATATAGAAAAGAGCTTTTTGGCGCTGAGGGGGTTGGGGCAGGCGGTTGGGTGGCAGAAAGACGGAAGAGTCCCCGAAATGGTCTTTGAGATGAATTCTGGTACTGCATCATGCTGTTTTACGATGGTTTGTAACATTTTTTGGGCGTAGGAGTCTTGTGCTGGTGTAAACCGGCTCTTGTTCTCGACCATTTTGAGGCTTCCTTTCACATACCTGTTTTAATAGATCTGGTCTAATTTATATGACCAAAGGTAATTGTTGGTCACATGGCGGGCAAAAACATATTCTGCTTGCTGAAAATTTGGCAAAGGGACTAAAAAATCACCCTCCTGTTAATTTTGGGAAATTGGAAAAAAATAAACCCGGATAACTTTCAGACTGTACTTAAAGATAGAACGGGAGTGATTTTTTTTAAAGATTATTGGCAGAGAGGCAGTGAAAGTTTCCAGAATAGAACAGGCGATCATATTGATCTGTGGAATAAAAATAAAATCACAAGTAGTGGGATGTTTATGAGGACTGTTTATGAATTCTTTGGAGTTCTATCAGATCTCAACAAAAGCAAGGAAATATGGTTTTGGGAGGTAAAATAATTCATAATGAAACTTAAAAATATTGCCCTGAACTCCTTATTTATTATCATTAGTTCTGTTTTAAATATAGGGATATTCTTTGTAGCTTACAAAAAACTAACTTTTCCTTTCTTGCATGAATCCCAGAGAATGGATAATGCACCTTTGATATTTTCTTATGTAGTCCCTAGCTTTATACTTGTATCAATATGTATGCTACTGCTGGTGCACCTAGTAAATATAGGGAAAGGGGACAGGTCTCATTTTCATAACAAATCCGCTGGAAATTAAATTTGTAATAACAAAATAATGTGCCGGATAAACCGGTGATTATCGCGTTATCTTGATTTGTGATTTATACGTGAGGAGAATTTCCGTGGCGAGTGGAAGAATACCAGGGCCAACAGGTTCCCACAGCGAACTACCAACAATTCAAGACGGCACCTCGTGTTTGCGGGAGTCGCCCATACCGGTACTAAGAGGCCAAGAACAAGATTTTGTCTTTTTAATAACGGAAGCGCTGCTCCATGCGGTGATGCCTCGACTCTCCCCTGACCTGGCACGGACCTTTGTCATACCACTACATCGTTATCTAGCTAATACGGAATATAATGCTATTATGGATTTTGCAACTCGGCCTCATGATGTCATCCCTGGCACATTCTGCTCCCCTTCAGTGTGAATATCCCGAGATTGACCAGACTGGCCTAATCGCCAATGCAATGTTCAATGTTGATCTACCCCAGTTTGGGGCGGTATGTTTCGTGGCAAGAAAAGTCAGCTCACCAGGGCAAGTCGATCCCTTTCACATCAAACTGGAACTGTTTCAATACGGGGAAAAAATCTACACGCTGCCGGAACCGGAAGTGCCTTTGCTGTACGGCGACGATGTGGCGGCAGTGAGCTTTCCCAAGTTAGGTAGAGATGAACGCAAGAGCATAATTATTTTAGTGCGCGGAATCACAGCTCGCGCAGGGGAGTATATGCAACCTGTAATTTATCTTCCGGAAAACCACGGGTTCAAGCCGGACGTCGACTTGAGTCTCAAAACTGAAGATCTCGACACCATCGCCAAAGTTGTCTCAAAAGTGAAGCAGTTGCTTGCACGGCGGAATGGTACACATCATCAATAACCTGTCATCTTCAAAAGCTCACTCCAACCCCCTCAATGCTCGTAGCGTTTTTATGATAGCAGAACGATTGTTGATTCACATAACCTCCCCTTCATCTCAAGGATGACGACATGGCTTATACTCAGGAACACAGGCTGATCAGGATTGCGACCCCTTTGGGCGGCGATGAACTCCTCCTCACCGGATTCAGAGGGCATGAAGAGATCTCCCGTCTCTTTCATTTCAAGCTCTCTCTGCTCTCCCATAACCACAGTATCGATTTCAAGACGGTCATTGGCGGCAATGTCACGGTCTCAATTCTGCTGAAAAATGAGGAGGAGCGTTTTTTTAACGGTATCGTTGCTTCTTTTTCCCAGAGCAGCGGCAATGTCATGGCGGATCGGAGTGGTGGTGCGGTTTTTTCTCACTACACGGCTACCATCGTTCCTTGGCTGTGGTTGCTGGACAAAACCTCGGATCTGCGTATTTTTCAGAAGAAAACAGCGGTTGAAATCATCGAGCAGATATTCATCGAGAAAGGGTTCAGTGATTACACCACCACAAAGCTTACCGGTACCTATCACTCCCGCACGTATTGCGTCCAATACCGGGAGACGGACTTCAATTTCATTTCCAGGCTGATGGAAGAGGAGGGGATCTCATACTATTTCACCCATGAGAACGGCAAGCATACGCTGGTGCTGGCGGACGCGAGTACCGGCTACACTCCCTGCCCGCATTATGAGCACGTTCGTTACCAGCAGGCCGCCAGCGGTCACGGAGATTTTTTTGACGAGGACGTGATCAAATCTTTGGAGTTGAAGAATGAGATCAGAGTCGGCAAGTACAGTCTGAACGATTATAACTTCGAAAAACCCAATGCCCCGCTGCGGGCGGAGGTGAGCGGGGAGAACCTCGGGCCGGGAGAGAAGGAGGTTTATGACTACCCCGGCCTGTATACCGATCATGCCGAGGGTGAAAAAATTGTCAGGGTCCGTATCCAGGAGGAGGAGAGACAGATTGCCTCTGTTACCGGGACCAGCGATGTGCCGGGATTTGGCAGCGGGTACAGTTTCACCTTGGAAGACTATTTTCGGGATGAGATGAACAACAAAAAGTATCTGCTGACCGCAGTCGATCATGTGGCCGAGCAGGAGGGGTTCGGATCGGGTGACAGTGGGGGAAACAGTTACACCAACACCTTTACCTGCATTCTGCTTGATACGCCCTTTCGGCCTGTCCGGCTGACCCCGAAACCCGTGGTCGAGGGGGTACAGACCGCTATCGTCGTGGGACCGGAAGGCGAGGAGATATATACCGACGAACATGGGCAGGTCAAGGTGCAGTTTCATTGGGATCGGGAGAGCCAGGCCGATGAAAACAGCTCCTGTTGGATGCGGGTCGGCCAACTTTGGGCCGGCACCGGTTGGGGAGCTCTCTATATCCCACGTATCGGCCAGGAGGTTATCGTTGATTTCCTGGAAGGTGACCCGGATCGACCCATCGTCATCGGGAGTGTCTATCACGGTAACAACAAGCCCCCTTATACCTTGCCGGACGAAAAAACCAAGAGCACCATTAAGAGTAACAGCTCTAAGGGTGGCAGTGGGTTTAACGAGATTCGTTTTGAAGACAAGAAGGGCGAAGAGCAGATCTTTATTCATGGAGAAAAAGATCTCGATATTCGTATTAAGGAGACCCGTAAAGAATATATAGGAAAAAATCGACATCTTACGGTTGAAGAAGATCAATTCGCCTTGGTGAAGAAGTCCAAACACCAACAGGTTCAAGAAGATTACCTTGAGAAGGTGGATGGCGATGTGAATACTACCATCGGCGGCGATAGAGTGGTTAAGATCAGTGGCAAGGACCACCTGAGCATCTCCGGAGATCTCATGTTGAAATCGGGTGGTGCTACCAATATTAAAAGTGCGCTTGCCCATAATCAGGAGAGCGGATCCGACTATTCAATCAAGAGCGGTGGCGATATTTATGAGAAGGCCGGTGGGCAAATCGGTGTTGAAAGCGGAACGACAATTCATATCAAGGGCGGCACGACCGTGGTGATTGAAGCGGGCGTTCAGCTTTCACTCAAGGCTGGGGGGAATTTCGTGGATATAGGTCCGGCCGGAGTCTCCATATCCGGGACACTGGTCAATATCAACAGCGGCGGTGCCGCTGCCTCCGGATCCGGGTGCACACCCTCACCGCCAGCTCCTGTTGACCCTCCCGAATCACCGGTGAACCCGCTCATGCCTGTGGACGCTAAGGCCGGGAAAACCGATGTGGCACCGGAGGGGCGGAGCAATAAAGAAAAAAAAGATCAGCTCGGTTCCTCCACAGTGAAAAAATACGAAAACCCCCAAGCGCAGGCCTTGGCTACCGCGTCCGAAGGCGGCACTCCTTTTTGCAAGGAGTGCGAGGCCGCTCGTCAACGTGGCAGTGACTGATCTGCGAATAATCAGGGGAGGTGATATCCAACGGGTCTGCGTATCCGTTTCCGTGCTTTCAGCGCATAATGCAAATACACCGGTTTTGATTTGGTGTTTGTTTTTTTGAAAAGTCAGGTATGAAATTAAGAAATTCCGTATTGAGGGGCCGTCAGCATGGATAAGAATTCCGAGCGATTGCTCCAGCACCTTTTTGCCGAGACCGATTCCAGTGTCTACGCTGTATTGGATGGGGCCGCCATCCCTAACCTGTTGGACATGTTTGAGGAGCATGAGCCCTTTCGTGTCTGTCTTTTTCGAGGAGTGCATGATCCGGAACTTGCCGAGACAGCACCCTACCTTGTCCGGCTTGAGGCTGATGCCCCTTTTGCTGAATGGTTGTTGACCGAAGGTCTGGAAAAGCATTGGGGGATTTTTGTCGTTGTCCCGGAACGGACGTCCTTTGTTGATTTGCGAAAGCATTTTCGGGACATGCTGCGCGTTCATTTACCTGATGGTGAGGTCGTCCATTTTCGATATTACGATCCTCGGGTTTGTAAGGATTTTCTCCCGGATTGCGGTCAAAAACAATTGCGAGCATTCTTTGGGCCCGTGACCCGATATTTTGCTGAGAAAAAAATAAAAGGTGAGGTGCCGTCTGAACTCATCGAATACTCATTGGAGAGGGGAGCATTGCGGCAGACTCCCGTATCCTTGGTTGTGAAGTATTAGAGGGCGTGATGATTGATTGGTATGGTCGCTCAATAGAAGCGGCTGAATGAAGATGCCGGGATGAGGAGTTTTGCTGCCGTCCGGGTTTTTCCAAAAAATGAAGTGTCCCAAAGGGCGCCTGTGTCGTTCAGGACCAACTGATGGGATGGCATCTGCCAAGGGCACTTGGTAGTGTTGTTCTCGAAGCCTCTTTTCTCGTGACGTTGAGCGGTCCATTGGAAGAGGCGGCTTTTTATTATTCCAGAACCGTCAGGTTTTTGTTGTCCCGTGCAAAGTCGGGGAGTACCTGACGGAAAGTATTACGGTTGTGGCTTCGGCGGCACCAAACGCTCTGGTGGCGAGATGTCAGGGGGGCCGGAAATGAACGTTGAAGTTCGTCTCGCCAGATCAACCCGGTACACTGCTCCAGTCTCATCTTCAATGTCCAAGGCTGCGCCATCCGGCGTCAATATCATGGAACGAAAGTAGCGAGCAAACGTCGGTAGACCCGCAACACGCTGATCTTGAACCTCATAAACTTTAAGGCGCCCAAGACGAGATCCTGTCTTGCTATCGATAGCTGCCAGATAACCACCGGCTTGGTCGCCTGCGCGGTCATCGTGTTTATCCTGTTCATATCGGATTCCGGCGTGTTCGATGGGCGCAACGACTGGAGCAGGTGGGCGGCTCGAAGAAGGTACAGGCATAGGTTGTTTCTCCTTGATGGTTATTACGGCCGATTTGACGTCGGCGCAAGCCATGATCGTCGGCATGAAAGCCAACACGGTAGCAAGTGCAAGAGCGCGATGCCGTTTCATATGATCTATCGGGAATGGAGTTCAGGATGAGGGGCTTTCCATATACTTTTCTGAAATCATTTTTAAAATTTCTGGAAAACTCGGACATGCTCGGGTATGAAACAAGTTAGGTGTTCGAATTAATTATTTTAATATATGATCCCCATTCGTAATGATCCATCCCCCTTCCAGAAAAAGAGTTGGGGCCACTTCCACGCTAACAACACAAAACCCTATGGACAATGAAAGCACCCAGCCGATGATGGCCGTTGAAATGGCTCCGGATACCAAACCGATTGACAATCATTTTTTAGGGAGTCATTTTGAATGGATTTCATCAAGTCATACCCATGTCGGCTGCGTCAGAACACTCAATGAGGATGCCTGTCTGGAAATGATTGACAGGCAGCTTTGGGTGGTAGCCGATGGCATGGGCGGGCACAAAGCCGGGGATGTTGCCAGTCAAACAATAATCGACTCTATCCGCAACGTTCCGTATGAGAGCACGTTCGGATCTTTTGTTGAAAATGTGGAGAATCAGATTGTTGCCGCACACCAATCCCTTGTTACCCTCGGCAGGAGACTCGGCCAGATAGCTGGGAGTACGGTTGTCGCTCTTCTTGGCTATGGTAACCACGCTCTGGTGATGTGGGCCGGTGACAGTCGGGCCTACCTGTGCCGCCAGGGCGTTTTACGTCAGGTGACCCGTGATCACAGTTATGTGGAGGAGTTGCTGGCTCGAGGAGATATTCTCCCTCAAGATGCGTTATCGCACCCCGAGGCAAATGTTATTACAAGAGCGGTCGGTGCCGGTAAAGATCTGTATCTGGATATGGATATTCTGGAACTGTGTCATGGGGACATTGTGCTGCTTTGCAGCGACGGTTTGTATAAAGAGTTGGATGAGGATACGATGTATTCAATTATACACCACCAGTATTCGCCGGCAATAATGGTGCAGAGTTTAGTCAACGCCTGTGTTGAGCGCGGAGCACGGGATAATGTTACGGTTGTTGCTGTCAAGGTAGTGGACCGTGTCTGAATCTCAAGACGATAAATTGGAAGAGTCCCCCGAGGTTCCTTCTGCGGACGTCCCAAACCAGCCGGATTCCCCCCAGGATGATGACCGCACTGTTGTTCAGCCTGAACAACCCGCAGATCCCGAGGCAACCGTCGTCAGTCTTGATCTCGTCCAGGAATCTATACATGCGGCTCAGGAGGCGCATGGGGATTTCCCGCCGGTGCAGGATTCTTCCCTCGGCGAGCAAAGCTCTGCGGTCCTTTCTTCTTCCGATCAGGGTACGTTTACAACATCAGGGACCGCCAGTGCCTTTACCTCAGGTTCCCGGAGTTCAAGTTGGAGTAAACCTGAGCGTTGGCTTGCGGAGGCGGGGCAGCGAATCGAGGTGGGGACGATTCTCAAGGATCGTTTCGAATTGCTTGAGCTCGTGGGCGAAGGCGGCATGGGAATGGTTTTCAGGGCGCTGGACCGAAGAAAAGTAGAAGCCCAGGACCGTAATCCCTTTCTCGCCATCAAGATTCTCAACGAGCAGTTTAAAAGGCATCCGGAATCGTTGAAAGCTCTTCAGCGAGAAGCACGGAAAGCGCAAGATCTGGCCCATCCCAATATTGTCACGGTTTTTGATTTTGACCGTGAGGGCTCAACGGTCTACATGACCATGGAGTATTTGGACGGGGAATCCCTCAAGGAAATTATCAAGAAAAATCCCCACGGAGTAGCACCCGAACGGGTTGTTGCCTACATTGAAGGCATGTGTCAGGGCTTGGCCTATGCCCATGCCAAAGGTATTGTCCATTCCGATTTCAAACCGGGCAATGTGTTTGTCACCCGAACAGGTGTGCTTAAGATTTTCGATTTTGGTATTGCCAGGGCTGCAAAAACCAAAAAAATAGGGGATATCGACAGCGACGACAAAACCATGTTCGATGCCGGAACCCTCGGTGCGCTCACTCCTGCCTATGCCAGCCCCGAGATGTTTTTAGGACTGGATCCCGATCCTCGAGACGATATTTTTGCTCTTGCCTGTATTACCTACGAGCTTTTTTCGGGTATCCATCCCTTTAATAAGGAGCGCGCAGATCACGCTCAGAAAAAGGGGTTGCATCCCAAACGACTTGAACAGCTTAACCGCCTGCAATGGAAAGGCCTGTCAAAAGGGCTCAATTTCGATCGAGAAGCCCGGACGGCTACGGCCTTACATTTTCTTCGGGAAATTACTCGGGAAAAATCGAAACTTCCTTTTATTGCCGGATTGTCGACGGTTGCGATCATGCTGGTTCTTTTGGTTTTTAATAAGCAGATAAAGAACGGCTGGAACCAGTATACGATTTATTCGATAAAAACGAAGATAAACACCATTTTAGAATCGGAGACGGATGAAAAGCTCACCGTGTCGCTGATGCATTTCAGGGATTCCGAAAAAGGCAATAAAGAAATCTTTTTCAAGAATGACTTCAAACCTATTGTCATAAGTACGTACTCGCATAGGGCTAAAAAACTTGTTGATCCTGAGCATAAGAAATACGGATATAATAAAGCCATACAATTGTTGACCGCTGCTCAGGGCTTTTATGAAGAAGATCCTGAAACCGTTCAAGAACTGAATCGGATGATTGATGAATATAAGACCGGCCAGTCAAAATTGATCAGTGCCTTGAGAGAGCGTTTTGAGACGCTGGTAAATGAAGGGAAAATACTTCCGACCCGGGATCAGGAAAGTGTCTTCAACGTCATGGAAAGTGTCGCGTTGATCAATCCGGGTGATCCTTTGCTCACAGACAGCAGGCTTGTGGATGCGTTTGTGCGAGAAGGCGGCAACAGTCTGGAAAAAGGTGAGCTCGATCGTGCAAAGAAATTTATCAGAACAGGCCTTGAGGTTGCCGAATCAAGCCGGCAATTGAAAGAACTGGATGATAAACTTTCCATAAAATTGCGGGAGAGAGAGATCCGCGTGGAGATTGTTCGGCTCGAAACGGCTATTGGCGACCAACTTAAAGCTGTACAAACCGTAGAAGATATGGTGCCCATCAAGGATGATCTGGAAAAATTACAGCAACTTCAACCGGAACATGCTCTGCTCGCTCAAGCGGCGAAGATGGGTACGGAACTGCTCGACAGAGAGTTGAAAGCTGCTTTATCCACCCATGATTGGCGCACGGGAGACGCGTTGCTTAAAGAATTCGCCTCATTCAACCTTTTGAGCAGGGAGGCGATGCAGTCGCGCTATGATACATTGGCGACTGCCCGGGAAGAACAGGAAGCCGTTGTGGAGGCATTGTTCGACAAAGCCAATAACGCCCTTGCCGACGGCAAGCCTGACAGCGCGCTTTCCTCCATCAGCGAAATCAAGAAACTCATTCCGGATGATGTCAGACTGCAAAGACTTATGGCAAAGGTCGTGCAAGCCTATCTTCAACTTGCCCAGGCCGCCAAGGACGAGCATCAATGGGATGCCGCCCGGAGTACCATTGACCTTGCATTGAAGCAGGATATTGATGAGACGATGAAACAGTATCTGCTTCGGGAAAGGGAGGATGTCACCTTTGCGGAAGAAAATTTCGGCCGGCAACTTCAGGTGGCAGAACAGCAGAAGAGAGAACAGGCGGAAGCACAACGAGAGAAACAACGTAAAGAAGAGCTTCTCTCGCTGTATGACCAGTTCGATGGAGAGCTGAAAGCCTTCGAGCCGACTGAAAAAAGCGTCAATAAAGTCGTGGCGATACTGGATACCATCGAAATTAAAAATGGCGGAGATCCTTTTATTCTCCAGGGCCGGAAGAAAATTGAACAATTGTTTCTGAGGGAAGCGGCATCGCTTCGGGATAACGGTTCCTTTGAACAGGCTATAAAGTGCTTAAAAATCGGATCGAAAGCCTTTCCCGACTTCAAATTACTCGCCAATGCGATTGATGAGTATCAACAGAAACGGGACCTGGCAAGAATTCAGGAACAAAAAGCGAAACTGGCCAACATGTATGAGGAAGCCGATTCCTTGATCGCCTCAGCCCGGATGACCAAGGAATGGGAAGCCAAATTGCAGAAAGTGATGGCCGATATTTCCTCTTTTCAGGTCGACGGTCGAGACGGAAGAGTGCAGGGCACCAGGAGGAGAATATCCGCCTTGTATGTAAATCAGGCGCAGCAGTTTCGGGCAGTGCAACAGTATACGAAAGCCAATGAGGCGTTGGACAAGGCTGAACGGTTTGCAAAAGGCGACGAGGCGATTGTGACGGAACGGCGCTTGCTCGCCGACGATGAAAAGGCGTTTAAGGAAAAGGCGTTAGAGCAACAGCGATTTGCAGAGATTGAAGGTTTCAAGCAATCCTTAAGGACCTATGCCAAGGCCAACGAAGTGGATCAGGCAGGTAAAACTTTGTCCCTTTTAAAGAAAAAATTGCCTGCCGATGATCCCTTCCTGACCAGAGAGGCGCCGCAGGTTATGGCCATTGCCTATCTTCGTCTGGCCGAAAAGAAAGCCGGGGCAAGGAACAATCGTGATAACCTGATGGCGGCGGTTGAACTGGCCAAGACCGGATTGGCGCTTGATGGAACATCCACAGGGCTCAAAGTTGCGTTGGAAAATTACAAGAGAGTGATTGCAAAATTGGAAAAAGCTCCTGAACCTCCACCCGCTCCACCTGCTCCACCTGTTCCCGTTTCTGTGCCGGCAACGCCCGTACCGGCAACACCTGCTACGGTTGCCGTCATACCCAAACCACCTGCATCAGTGCCTCCATCCTCTCCGTCCAAACCGGGAAAGCCCTGTCTTCCCGGTTTGGCGGGATTGGGTATCAATGTCAGGGCCGTATGTTATGACATGATCACCGATCAGGACAAAGGCCCGTATATGATTGTCATCCCTGCCGGCGGCGGTAATTCCAAGCCCTTTGCCATCGGTAAATATGAAATTTCATTTCGGGATTATGATTTGTACTGTAAATCCGAGAGAAGGAAGTCTCCCAAAAAGTATGAAGGGCCGGATATCCCGGTGATCAGGGTGTCTTATCAAAACGTTCAGGCCTATGCGAAATGGCTGACGGAAAAAACTGGAAATCTTTATAGGATTCCAAAAGACAGGGAGTGGGTGCATGCTGCTGAAGCCGGAGGCAAACGGCCTGTCACCGATTATAATTGTTTTCTTCAGCAGGGATCCATGGTGTTGAAAGGCAATAGCCTGCTCAGTGTCCGCACGGGGGGGGCAAATGCCTGGGGGATGCAGAACTTTATTGGTAATGTGCAGGAGTATGTTGATTCTTCCTCCGGCATCAAAGTTCGCGGCGGTGCCTATAGGGATTCGATGAGCACCTGTGGTATTTCCCTTGTCAAGAACCACCCGGGCGTACCCGATGAATTAACCGGGTTTCGCCTTGTGCGAGAGATAAAGGAATAGGAGGCGCTTA
This sequence comes from uncultured Desulfobulbus sp., assembly GCA_963666685.2. Lineage (GTDB taxonomy): Bacteria > Desulfobacterota > Desulfobulbia > Desulfobulbales > Desulfobulbaceae > Desulfobulbus. The sequence continues at coordinate 2,059,960 of CAXXHZ010000003.1, read as the reverse complement.
CATTGTTTTCTGTAGTCCTTAACAAATCACCAGGTCTTCTTTTCTCTGTTCAGGGAGCGGTTATGACTGTCGAGGGGGTGCTCCGATGAACAAGGAACTGCGAAATTTGTGTAAGGCCTATGCCGCCGGACAACTCACCTGGCAGCAGTATCGGGAACTGCGCCGCGCTCTGATCAACAGAATTGTCGATGTGGAAACGGATAAGACCCAGCCCATGGCAAAATTCATGGGGAGCAAGAGAATCTAAAAAAATGTCAGTGCCCAGGTGCTGTGCTGCAGAAGAGGGTCAGCTTTTTTCAGGGTCTGTCAGCCTTTCCTTCGAAGAACCTGGATTGGATCCGAAGGAAATTTGCGTTAATTTTTTCAAGGAGAACCTATGCCTCCAGCCGCCCGTATCGGTGATTTGGTTTTGCAGGACGCACCGCATTGTCACGCGCCCATTCATCCCCCGGCACCCGTCCCGACGCCGATCCCTCATCCGCCCATGCCGCTGGCTATTGTCAAAGGGGTACCAACGGTCCTCATTGGAGGCATGCCTGCCGCCCAGGTGACCAGCACCACCGTTCCGTGCATGTTGGCGGGTTGTGTGCCCGGCGGTCCGGGAATGGTGGCTCAAGGATCGGCCACGGTCATGATCGGAGGGCTGCCCGCTGCCCGGATCGGGGATATCACCTCGCATCCTACTTGCGTGGCGCCCATACCCAGTCCCACGGGAAAGATTCTCCCTCCCGGATGTCCGACGGTGATTATAGGAGGATAGGGGCATCAAATATCATCATTTTGAACTATATCGCCCTCTCTGTCCGCGCTGCCGTCAACTGACCCACGGTGATTATCCCCTTGCCATTCATTCGGTAATGCGGACGGAAAAGGAATCCCTGCTCGAAGGCATTCTGATCTGCACCAACCCGCAATGCTTGAGCGAATACCCGGTCATCGACGGTATTCCCATTCTTCTGGCTGATCTGCGAACCTATATTGCGCAAAATATTCTTCCCCTTTTGAAAAGAGCCGATTTGAGCAGCAGCATGGAAAGCCTTCTGGGGGATTGTTGCGGCCCGGGCTCCGCCTTTGATGTGCAGCGGCAGCATCTCAGCACCTATGTCTGTAATCACTATGCGGATTTTGACACGGATGCGGATCCTTCTTTGAATTTCCCCTGCAGTCCCATTGCCGATGTCCTTGCCAGAGGCGTTTCCCTGATGGGCGGTCTTCCCGATGGCCTTATTCTTGATCTGGGATGCTCGGTGGGAAGAACGGCTTTTGAGCTGGCGAAGGACGGCACCCAGCCGGTACTGGGGATTGATCTCAATTTCAGTATGCTGCAAATAGCCGGGGACGTCATCAATCGTGGCATGGTCACCTATGACCGACGGCGAGGCGGGATTGTCTTTGAACGGCGGGAATTCCCGGTTGATTTTTCCGGCATGGAAAAGGTCGATTTTTGGGTGGCCGATGTCACCAACCTGCCTTTTGCCGATGCCACCGTGGGTTTGGGCACCAGTTTGAATCTGCTTGATTGCGTCTCCTCACCCTTTGATCATCTTCGCGAACTCACCAGGATTCTCAGGCCAAGCGGCCGGGCCCTTTTGTCGACACCCTATGATTGGTCAGCCTATGCGACCTCGGTGGAGTCGTGGATCGGCGGCCACTCACAACGGGATGAAAAACAGGGCAGGAGTACGGAGATACTGCGGACGCTTTTTGCCCATGGTGGCCATCCCCATGCCATCGAAGGGCTTGCCCTGGAAGCCGAAGAGGACAATGTCCCCTGGACGCTTCGCCTCCATGACCGCAGCTTTATGACCTATTTCGTTCATCTGGTGGTGGGGCGGAGGGGTTGATCGGGCTTTTTTTCTCTGCAATCTCAAAAGATCACCCGGCATTTCAAGCCTGCGGGCAAGGTCAGTTTTGGATTCGGCAATTCAAGGCGGACGCCGAAGGTGCCGCTGGCTGCGTCTATCACTTGGTCGATGATCACAACTTTTGCCTTGTAGCTGCCTTCAATTGGTTTATCGAGCAGCACCTGGGCAAAGCTGCCTTTTTTTATTTCGCCGAAATAGATCGCCGGTACAATTACCTCGACGTTTAAGGGATCTATTCTGGCAACCGTGAGAAAAGAATTTTCACCGACGTAGGCACCGGCAGCCCCTGTCCGTTTGACCACAACCCCGTTGATCGTACTCTGAATAGTGCGCAGTTTCAGACGTTCTTCCGCCTCGGCTAACTCCAGCTGTGCCTTTTGAATCTCGGTTTCGAGCTCATCGTGGTCATGGACCGAGATCAACTGCTTTTTATATAATTCTTCATTGCGATGCGCCTTACGGCGGCCGAAATCGACTCGTGCTTTTGCCAGATTGACGGCAGCTTTCTCTACGCCGGATTTCAGACGGACAAGAATTTGTCCCTTTTTTACCTCATCGCCGCGTTCGACATGCATTTTTTCGATAATCCCCGGCACTTGGCTGCTGAATTCCACCACTTCATTCGGTGCCAGCAGTCCTTCCTGCGGCGGCAGCTCGGTGGCGGAAGCCGAAACAACCCCAAAAAAACAGCCGAGGACGAATAAAGAGTTGCCCCAGATTCTTTTCACCCACAACCTCCTTGTTTATTCCAGGCGACCGGAAAAGGAGAGCAGGCTTCCCTGTTGCTGATCCTGAAGAAACAGCTCCTTGCGCATCCGGCGATGATAGGCCTCGATTTTTTTTTGTGCCCGGCTGATCATCAGTCGGGACAGTTTATCTGAACATATTCTTTGATTCAGTGCGTTGAGCAAACTGCCCCGAACGCCTGACAGCAGCGGATCCTCCAGCGAGAGAATAGCCTCGTAACTGCCTGGATCCCCCTGACGGCCGCAACGGCCTGCCAACTGTCGATCAATCCGTGCAGCCTCATGCCGTTCGGTGGCAATCACATGGAGCCCGCCGATTTCCCGGACCCCCGGTCCCAGTTTAATGTCCGTGCCCCGCCCGGCCATATTGGTTGCGATGGTGATGCTTCCTGCGGTACCGGCACGGCTGATAATCTGCGCTTCGTCTTTGTTCTGTTTGGCATTAAGAATTTGGTGGATCAGACCGGCCGCATCGAACAGGCGGCTGAGATGCTCGGAAACGGCGACCGACCGTGTACCGATCAGGACCGGCCGACCTGCAGCATGCAAGGCCTTGATCCGTTCCACCACCGCGTTCCATTTGGCCTCAAGCGTGGGCAGGATCTGTCCGGGCAGGCGTTTGCGTATCACCGGGCGGTTGGTGGGGATGCGCAACGTCGGCAGACCATAAACCGACCAGAGCTCTCCCGCAACCTCCTTGGCGGTTCCGGTCATGCCGGCTAGTCGCAGATACCGGCGGAAAAATTTCTGGTAGCTGATTTTAGCCAGGGGCTCACGGCGTCGGGTTAACTCGCATTCCTCCTTGACCTCTATCAGCTGATGCAGCCCTTGCTCCCAGGAGCGATCAGGCATGACCCGGCCTGTGAACTCATCAATGATTTCGACCTTGCCCTCACGGACCAGATATTGCTCATCTCTCTGGAAAAGATGCAGTGCGCTGAGTGCCTGGCCGACTATTGCTTCACGCCGGACAAGACCTTTCCACAGCGGGCCGAGTGCTTCGGCTTGCCTCTCGATATGTCGGTGTCCTTTGTCGGTCAGGCGTACCTGATGCCGCGACCGGTCCAGCAGGTAATCTTTTGCGTCCTGTAACTGTCTCGCTATTGCCAGAGCCTGCTGAAGAAATCGGCGTTCATCTTCGCCGTCGGTTGTTCCGGAAATGATCAGTGGGGTCCGCGCTTCATCGATCAGGATCGAATCGGCCTCGTCAACCAGCGCAAAGTGGAGCCCGCGCAGCATTAATTTTTGCACCCGTTTGCCTCCTCCATGGAGATATTCCGCCTGGAGACGGAGCGGATCGACAACTTCCCCCAAGACCAGACGATCACGAAGATAATCAAAAACAATTTCCTTGTTGGTCACATAGGTGATCTGGCCGCTGTACACATTGCGTCGTTGTTCCAGGGCCATGCCCTGCACCACACTGCCGACGCTCAAGCCGAGTGCCCGGTAGAGCGGCTCCATTTCATCGGCATCCCGTATGGTCAGGTAATCATTGACGCTGATCACATGCACCGGGATACCGGCCAGGGCCATGGTTGCCGCAGCCAGAGTGGCGGTCAGGGTCTTGCCTTCTCCGGTTTCCATCTCTGCTGCTGCATTGAGGAGCAGTGCCTGTCCGCCGATCAGTTGACTGCCGTAATGGTATTTTCCCAAAGTCCGTCCGGCAACTTCTCGAATCAAGGCAAAACTGCGTGCCACTAAACGTGGGATCAATCCCTCCTTATGCAGTTGCAGTCTGAGGTTGCCTGTCTCGGTTGTGAGCTGTTCGTCCTTGCAGGAGGAAAAACAGTGGGCCAGCGCCTCAACCTCCGGCACTATGGCTGCCAGTTTTTGCTGCCTGAACAAGGTGGCCTGCAGCAGTCCCTCGACATCGTGCGCCCGGCGTTCAAGAAATGTTTCCACCCGGTCGGGACGTTCCGCCCGCAGGTCGTAACTGGCCGGAGGATGCCTCATGATCTTGGGATGCATGGCCGTTTCCTCGCTTAGGCTTCAAAACGCTTCAACAACAGGCGTCGCAGTGCCCGCCACCAGCGAAAACCCAAGGGTTCGGGGTTGTGCTCGAAGCGCACGTAAACCCGCTCCTCAACCTTATCAGGGGGGGCGTTTTCGAGTTGCAGGTCGAGTTGAAACAAGCGCTCAAAAGATTGAATTTTTCCTGTTTTGGTCGGGTCCAGAGCAAAAAGTCCCCCTCCTTCCAGGCTGAACGCTAAACTCGGCAATTCGCGGGTCGCGGCCGGTACCTGGCGAACGATTTTTGCCGGTAATTCCCGGTCGATCCGTTCGGCGAGTCGCACCCTGACCTCGCGGGTTTCGTTCCGGACCCGGTCGATATCGGCCTGCGGGACCAGTACCCGGATCTGCATTTTTTGCGAGGCAAGGACATATCCCAGGGAGTCCCCGCGGTGGACAAACCTGCCCGGGAGGTCGTTCTGCCTGGGGAGAAAATAGGTGCCTGCACTGCTGCTGCGGACCAACAGATCTTCAATACGTTCGCGGGCCCGGTTCAGTTCGGCCTCAACCCGGACGATCTCATCTTTGAAAATTTCCGCTTCGGTTCGATCAGTCATCCTACTGAGTTGATACCGAGCCTGGAATTCTTTTCGTTGCGCGGTGAGGATATTGACCCGGGTGGTCAACTCGGAATCCTCGCAACGCAGGAGTACGGTTCCGACTTCCACCCGACTGCCGCTTTCGACAAGGACTTCGCTGACAAAACCGTCGGCCGCAGCAGAGACCTTGGATTCTTCCGGGGCCCAGATCACCCCCTGGGCATTGGTGAATAAGGGAACCGGCAGGAAGAGCAGTGCCGCGATCAGTACGGCGAGGGGAGAGAGAACCGCGGCGATAATTCGGGAACCTCGACCTTGCATGGGCGCATCCTTGAAAAGAAATCCACCGATTTTTATCAGCGGCATGATGATCATACTGAATCCGGCCCAACCGGCCAGCAGAATTCCGATAACAAAGAACTTTCCGGCAATAAACAGAATAATCTGCACCGAAAGAAAAATCCGATAGATAAAGGCGACAACGGCATAGGTGCCGAGCCAGCGGGCTTCACCGGTTGTGGTTGCCGGTGATTCGGCCGTCTCGATATCCAGCAGGTATTTTTTGAACAGGTAGCTGATATATTTGGATCCACGCATCCCCAAATTGGGGATTTCCAGGAAATCGGCCAACACATAGTAGGCATCGAAACGCACGAGAGGATTACCGTTGAACAGCAGGGTCGAAACCCCGGCAATCAGCATCAGATTAAAGGCAGCGGCGCGAACAGCTCCGGGCTCGATGTTGACCCAGATCAGCATTGCCAGGCCGGCGAGAAAGAGTTCGACCAGAATACCGGCTGCGCCGACCAGCATCCGCTGACGTTTATCCTGAAATGAGAGTGAGGCCGAGGCGTCGACATAGGGGATCGGGATCAGCACCAGCAGCATCACCCCCATGTCGTGGACCTCTCCTCCCCAGCGTTTGACCATGTAGGCATGGCCGAATTCATGCACCACCTTGACCAGCGGATAGATGAGGCCGATCAGGGTCATGTTCTCCAAACTGAAAACCTGATCCCGGATATTGTCGCCCAGTTCGGTCCAGTGGAGACCGGCGAGGACGAGCGCCGTGCCGACGACCGCGATCCAGATTAACAGGCCGAATCCGCTCAGAAAAGGCCGGACTAACGGCATGGTCCGGGTCAGCAGATTCTCCGGGTCGAAAAGCGGGAAGGGGATGGACAAGGGGGAACGCAGGTTTTTAAGGAAACGGTTTTGTCGGTTTTTTCTGCGCCGCTTTTGCAGATCCTCAAAATCGGGAAGCACCCCGGCCTGGAGCAGATCGGAGCGATGCATCTGGGAAAGCAGGGCGATCACCTCGTCCTGAGTCGGCATATGGTCACCGAGCCGGGAACAGGCCGTTTCCCAGATTTTCTGCAGCGTGCGCTGGCCGTCCATCAGTCCTATGATGTGGTAGGCCTCAAGGGAAAAGCGATGATGGCGGCCGGTGAAATGATCCTGGAGAATGAACCAGTCCTGGCCCCGGTAGGTATGATGATGAATCTGAACATGGCTCCGCAGCCGGGGTTTCAGCGGGGCCACCCGGTACCAGGATTGGCTGAAGAGCGAGGCACTCATAATCCGCCCCGGTTATTTTGACAGGGAATTTTGGTGATAACGGAGAGCCTGCGGACAGCGCCCCATGGATTGCCTGCTTCCGCGACCCCTTTGACAGTTCACGGCAACCATCTCCAGGTCCAAAGTCGAAGATATTCGATCAGTTCGCGGCTCCAGATGGCAATCAGATGGCGCCGGTCAACCAAAATTTTGCCGATTCCTTCCATACCGGGACGCAGACCGGCATGGACTTCAGCCAGTTGCGCTTCGACGCGGAAAAAATTCCGGCCGTTGGCGGCAGTGGTGATCGGGGTGACCTTTGAGATGGTGAAATCGTAGGTTGTCCCCGGTTGCGCGGAAAGCACCAAGTTGCCGTGCTGACCGGTTCGAACATCGCAGATCCGCCGCTCATCGACTTCCAGGATAACCCGGTAGGCATTAAGAGGCGTTATTTCAAAGAGGACTTCCCCTTTCTCCACCGCACCACCCAGACGCTGACTCAAATCTCCGCTGACCAGGAGACCGGAAAACGGTGCCGCTAGGCGGGTACGTTGCAGTTGAGCCTCGATCAGCTCGAGTTCGGCTTTAGCCTGGTCCAGTTGCGCTTCGATAATGTTGGCCTGGGCCCGATCATACTTGGCAACCGCATTCTGATGCTGCCGCTGCAACTGACTTCTCTGACTGATCCGAGACCTTCGTTCCAAGCGCAGGTCGCGGTCATCCAGGGTGCAGAGCAGGGCCCCCTGCTCGACCAGATCCCCGGCCCGTGCCGGTGCCAGGTCGATGTAGCTGTTAAAAGGGGCAACCACCGCCCGCCGTTCCGCCCCTTCCAGCGAGGTTTCCGCCGCCAGCCGATAATCGCCTTTTGCGAAACTGAAAAAAAACACCAACCCTAGCAGGAGGGTGCCAATGAGTTTTCGCCCCAGGTACCGGGGACCGAAAAGGCGATGGAATTGGGTAGCAGCCGAATCCTTGATTTTGACCGGCAACGGCCGGTCATTGAGTTCCTTGGCCCTGAGCGCCGGAGTGACCAGGACGAGGAGGGCGCGGAAGAATTCAACGTCCCGGGGAGAAAAGGGATGATCCGCCGGTCGTTCACAGGTGAGGGCCCCATAATACCGTTCTTCTTCGAAAAGAGGGAAGCTGACGATATGGGCCTGATTTTGCTGCCGGGAAAGTTTTTCGTGATTGTGGACAATCAGGACGTCGGTATCAGGGGGCGGAGGATAGAGCAGTTCTTTGCGCTGCAGAATCGCCTCGTCCATTGCCGAGGCAATCGCCCTGGTCAGATTCATTTTCGTGCCGACCTCGGTACTGTTGGAAACCGCTTCGATATGAATACGGCTTCCCTGTAAAAAACCGAGGCTCACCCGGTCGCAATCGGCGGCTGCGGCGAGCTCCGTGACAAACGACATCGCCGCAGCATGAAAATGTTCTTCTCCCAGGGTCACGGCCAGCAGATCAACCGCTGCCTGCAGACGGGAGAGGGTTGCACTCTCTGCCTGCGCACGCTGCCGCCGGTACAAGACTTCCAACCAGGCAACGCCCCACTGCAGCCGCTCCATCGATTGCCGCAGCGTTTCCTCATCCGTCGCGCTTATTTCCATGGCAACAATCGCCGGAACCTGTTCATCCAGGATCAGCGGATAGGCGATCCCAAAGCGATGATCAGCGTTTTCCAATTCGAGCAGCAGGCCGCAACGCTCTTCAATGACCCGTTTTAGCACTTCGGCCAATCGGGCGGGTTCAGCGCCGCGTCCGGGCCAGGTGGCAATCGGCGTAAAAGGACCATCTCCCTGATGGGTGACCAGGACGGCCTGGATACCCATCGGGATCATATGACACTGCAGCGCCAGCCAATGACGGAAATATTCCTCTTCGCTTTCGGCACTGATGAAGCGTTGCCACAGTTCCGGTGAGGTTTCCTCCGGCTGTTCCAGCAGTACATCTGAGATTGGCATGCTCTGACTCTTTGCACCTGGTTGAGAAAAATCCGTCGAAGCCGCCGAGAGCGGGTCCGGCGTACAATCAAGGGTTCTCGACGGTTGCAGCACTACTTTTATTCTTGCCGAGAGAGGAGAAAAAAATAGCCTGGAAACACCTCGAAGGCAAGGCGAATTCCAGGCATTTCGAACCCTGCGGTCCGGCTGGGGCGGAACGTTTTTTTATTTCACCCCTTCCTGGAGTACCACCTCGCCGAAATGTTTCTCGTATTCTGCCACCGTGTGGTTCAAGAGGAGAGCCAGTCGTTTGGCGGCGTAGGGGTTGAGGAGGATCCGGTCGGAAAGCTCGACCGTGAGTTCTTTCTGCCCGGCATGCCAACTCTGATTGGTACCGAACAGGAGGGTCACTTCTTCGCGACTGCTTGAAACATTGCAGACATTGGCATAGGTGGTGCGCATGTTGGCCCCGTTCCAACGAATAGTGGTCTGTGCCTCTTCGGTTTGCGGTTTGACTTCCTGCTCGGCAGCCTGCACGTCCGTTGAACTGTCATTTTGGGTCATGATTTTCATTCCTCCCGGCGGTCTTGATTCATGTTGTAAGAAATAGGGTCGGTATGTTGATATTGGGTTGTTGTGTGCGCCACCCTTGTCCTTGTTTTCAAAAGAGATGCTTTGAAATCCCTTTTTTTATCGAAACGTCGGGGGGCTGCATGAACGAGTTTACCTTGTTCAGGGCAGGGGAGCTGTCTTCTTTTTTCAGTTTTCCGTGATCCCAGCGCCAGCAAGAGGCGTGTCCGATTGTATTGCTCAGGTCGAGCCGTTTTTCCGCGTTGCTCTTCTTTTGAGATGAAGCAATACCCCAACCGGCAAAACCGGCGACAAAAGCTTGAAGTCCCTCAGCATTGCCGGTGGTCGGCTGTTGGGGAGTATCGGTGACCGGTTGTGTTCCTTCCGCATCCGGTGTCGGTATCTGCTCGGGTTGTTGCGATGGACCGGGTTCAAGGGGAACGGTTTGGTTGCCGTCTGTCTTGTCTTCCCCCAATGGTGCAGCTTGTTCTTTGTCCGGAACAAGGGGTTTTCTCTCGGTTTTCTTCCCCGGCTCTTCCGTATCCGGAACATGAGGCTGTTGATGTGGTGCCGGGGGGGTACCATGATGGCTCAAACGGTTTTTGAGAAGGGGCAGCGCCTGATTTTCTGCAACCGGTTCGTCAACGCCTGCCCCAGGTCCGCTTTCCGGCCATTGCGGAAGGTTGATATCGGGCAGGGAGGGTGCTTGCCAGGTGCTGGTGTACAGACCGAACTGCATCCGGGCAATCAGGTCGATCGGTCCCGGTCCCAGGCTGACCAGCGAGGCAACCTTGTCGCCGTTGAAGGTAACCCGGGCGTATTGGCCGACCATCACATCTTCGGAAAAACTGCCGTAAAAGGTATCGTGGCCATAGCCACCGAACATGACATCATTGCCGCTGCCGCCGTTGAGTCGGTCATCCCCGCCGCTGAGGAAAGCGATGGTTTCAGCCTGGCGAAGAGCGCCGTTTACATAGGTGACCCGGCCACCGTCGCCGATGAGCACGTCGTTGCCGGCACCACCGAACAGGGAATCCCCGGCAGCTCCGCCGATGAGCACATCATTGCCGCTGCCGCCGTCGAGGATGTCGCTGCCCCCTGAATCCGGCAAAAGGGTTTGCACCAAGCTGGGGCTGCCGAGGGTAAAGTCGGCCCGGCCGTAATCACCCACCAGGAGGTCGTTGCCGCCGTTACCGGAGAGGGTATCGTTGCCGCCGCCGCCGAAGAGCAGATCGTTGCCGGAACCTCCCGCAAGGATATCCGCAGCATTTTCCGTATCCGGGAGGGTTTCCACCGCGGCCAGCGTCGCAGGACTTTTCTCCTCGCCGTTATAGGAAACAGTGCCGTCATCCCCGAAGAGGATGAGATCGGCATTCCAGGCTGCGGCATCGATCTCATCTGCGCCGCCTTCGCCAAAGGCGATCACCAGTCCCTCCGCCCCCGGACTTTCGTCCCGCATTTCAATCCGATCCGCACCCTCGCCCATACGCAGGGTGGTGACCGCATCCGGATCGGCGCCGGTGACCAGGACCTCGTCATTGCCGCTGCCGAACCAGAAATTCAAACCGCCGCCAAAGGTGCCGCTGGTTTCAAAGGTGACGCTTCCGGTTCCGTCAGCGCCGCCGAGGCCGGAAATACTGTTGGCATCGATAACCACTCCGCTGCGGCCGGCGTCATTGCCGCGGTCACTGACATTGACGGTGTTGCTGCCGTCACCGGCATCAAAGTGGACCTCGCCGAGAATACCGTCAAGGGTGCCGAGATTGTCCGGCGCATCCGAGGAAACATTCAAGGTGTCGTCGCCACTGCCGGAAAGGACCTGCGTAGTGGTGCCGGCAGGGGCTGATTGGATGTTGATGGTGTTGTCGCCGTTGCCCAGAGACACACCAAGATTTTCAATCTCCCGGTAGCTCAGGGTTTGCTGGAGACCGAAGCCGGTCACGGTGGTTGCCGTGATCGTCCCGCTTGCTGCTTCGCTTGAGCCGGAATTATCGAGGATCAGGCTGTCGCCGCTGCTGTGCGGGCCCCCATCAATGGTCAAGAGGGCATCGATGCCGCTCAGTTGACCGACACCGGCGCTGCTGGTGGTCGTCCGTCCGAGAAAGATGCTGTCATTGCCGTCACCTGTACTGATGGTTGCCGATTCTGCCACGAGATGGGCGACCCCGATGGCGTCATCCTCGGCACCGCCGGAGATCGACACCGTGGACCCGGTCACCGTGCCCTGGATATCAATCGTGGTACCCGTACTGTCGGTACTGTTGTAATCCCCTTGAATACCGATGTGGGTCGCATCAATGTTGCCCAGAATCTCGATATCGTCGCCCGCCCGCAGCATTACATCTCCAGCAGCCAGGATCCTGCCGGTCTCGGCCAGTACCAGGTCGTCATCGGAGGCCGCAGTTTCGGGGACGGTTAAGCGTATATCGCCTGCCGTGGAGGTAAGTCGACCGGCATGCATCACGCCGATCATCTCGGTTAAATAGATATCCTGCGCCGCTGTTGCATTGAGCAAGCCGTCAACCACTGAGGACGAATCGACCTCAAGATCATCGTCTGCTGCGCCGATGCCGCCATTGCGGGAAACCAGGGTAATGGTATTGGCGGAGACCTTGACCAGGGCATCGTGCCTGTTGTCCAGAATCGAACCGTCGGCAGCGAGATGGATATCGCCCGCAGCGGCGGTTACCTGGTTGAGGTTGAGGTCGCCTGAGGTTTCATCAAGCGAGATACTGCTCCCTGCGGTGGCTGTCAATGCCGTTGAATCAATGGCAAGGGCGCTGTCAACCGCTCCGATAGCGCCGTTTGTGGCGGTAAGGGTGAGATCCGTGCCTGTAACCTTGTCGCCGGTGGCATCGTTGGCACCGTTGATGATTGAGCCCTCGGCCGTCAGGACAACCTCGTGCATTGAGGTGATCTCGCCGACCCGGATATCACCTGCCTCGGCATTGATAAAAATCCCGGTTGCAGCAAAGGCATCAAGCTCGCCGTGATCGTGTTGGATGTTGATGCTTGCCGTGGCCGTGCCGACGCTGCCGTTGTTTGAAATCAGGGAGATGTCGCCGGCATGAATCAACTGACTTGCGCCGGAGCCGGTAATGTCGCTGTCGGTGTTGATGGCAACCGAGCCCTCTGCATAATCGAGCTCTCCACTTAATTCAATGGTGTTGGTGTTGCCGGTGATCTGGAGCTGCCCGGAGCCTGTTCCCTGTTCAATGACAAAGGTGCCCGGCTGCGCCTGGGTGCCGGTGAGGGTCAAGTCTTTAAACGTATAGCTGCCGGATTGGGTGAGTTCACTGACAGCGGAAAGGTTTAAGGCGTCGCCGAAATATTTGCCGGCAACAACCATGGTGCCCAATCCGTTCAGGTCTGCCTGGATGAGCGCGCCAGCCTCGGCAGAGGCATTGATCGCATCGATCAGATCCTGGGCCGTGGTCGGGTTGGAGGCATTGGTGTTCAGGGTAAGGGTAACGGTTGTCGAGGTCAGGGTGTCGACGGTGGTGTCGGAGACCGTAATCTGGGGCAGGGCGCTGCCCACTCCCCGATCCGCTTTCTCGAAAACCACCTTGACCGTTGTCAGCATTGCCGCGGCGTCTTCCGGCGTTGCTGCCAGTTTGATGGTGGTGGCGTTGACAACCGCCGCGTAATAGGTCGTCCCGGACACCAGGTCGCCGACGTTTTCACTGCTGCCGCTGCTGTTGACATAGACCACGGCCTGACCGGTCTGCAGGCCATGATTGTAACCGAAATCGATTCGGTCGTTGCTGCCATCCACCACTGCGGTTGCGGTGGGATCGAAGGGGAGCCCGAAGCTCTGGCCCGCCTGGCCCAGAGCCGTGTGGGTGTTCACCGTTATAACCTTGCCGGCCAGCGCATCGGCTTGAGTCGTTGCGAGCTGGATAAGCTGACTGTTGCCGGCAACGGTGACCACGTAATAGGTGGTCCCGTTGGTGAGGCCGCCGATGCTGGTGTGGCCGCCGTTGTTGTACACTACGGCCTGCCCGGTCTTGTAATAGTTGGTATAGCCCAGATCGATCGTCGTTGCCGAACTGAAGCTGTGCCCGGTCCCGGCTGCCAGGGTGGGGTCGACGTCAAGGACAATGGGTACCGTGGCCATGGCGTTGGCCTGGGTGGCCGCCAATTGGATAGTATCGGCATCGATCACTTTGACGTAATAGGTGGTGCCGTCAACCAAGCTGCCAAGCGCCGTATTACCGTTGGCGCTGTAGACCACCGCCTCGCCGGTGACAAAGCCATGGTCGGTGAGGGTGATGCTGTCGGTGGAGGTGATACCTTGGGTCTCGCCTACCGCCGAAGCCAGGTTATAGGCCAGGCCGAGGGCAAAGGTGTCTGTCGCTGTCAGGCCGGTGGTATTGATATCGAGCCGGATCGAATGGGTGGTGCCGTTTGTTGTCGGCAGGCTGAGATCGATCAGGTTGCCGTCTGCATCTGTCAACTGGATGGTGGTCTCACCGGTTGTGACCACAGAGTAGGTTGTTCCCGAGGTCAGGCCGCCGATTGCGGCGGTGGCGCCACCGCTCTCATAGACAACGGTGTCCCCGGTGACAAAACCATGCGCATACCCGAGATTAATGGTGTCTGTGGTCGCATCGACCGCCCCGGCCGCACCGTGGTCGGCGTCTTGATACCACCCGGAGGTGAAGGTCGCGCCGTCTGCCTCTTCCGCAGAACGGGCCAGTTGCACGGAAGTGGCGGAGACCGCCTTCACGTAGTAGGTGGCGCCGGCAATCAATCCCGGAATTGGGGTCGCGCCGGTTAGGGTTACGGTTTCGCCGGTGGTGAATCCATGGGCATAGCCCAGGTTGATGGTGTTGGCGGCATCGTTGATGGCGTTCTCGGTAAAGGTCGCGCCCCCGGCTTCCGCCGCCGAACGGGTCAGTCGGATCGACTGCCCGTTTATTACCACCGCATAATAGCGACCGCCATCGATCAGGCCGCTGATGTTGGTCTGGCCGGCATTGTCGTAGACCACCGCTTCGCCGTTGGCAAAGGTATGATCTGCGGTAAAGGTAAGGGTTGTGCCCGAGGCCGGAACAACGAAGGGGGTCGTATCGTCGGCCGTGGCCGGGTTAAAGGTGAGATCAACGGTGGGTGTAAAGGTGTTGGCTGCCAGACTGTACCCGGTACTGCCGGCCGCGGTCGGCTCGAGATCAACCGTCAGCGTATTCGGCTTAAGGGTCAGGGTGATTTCCGTGTTGGCCGAAACATCGAAGGTCTGGGTGCCGCCGTCGATAAAAGAGAGGTCAGCGATCCCATTGATGGACAGATCCTTTGCATAGGCCTTGAAAGAAACATCCGTGCCTGTTTGCTGATACAGCATGCCCTTGATGTCGGCAAAGACATTGTTGCCTGCCCGGATCCAAAATTCCGGATGGTCCTCATTCCTCTGGTAGAGCTCCACCTGCAGGCGTGCTTCTGTGGCACCGATATCGCCCGCACTGCTCAGGTCGAGATCCTTGGTCTGAATCAGTGCGGCAGCGCCTTGCACGGCGATATTGCCGCCGTCGTTGCGGAGGGTGGTCGTCCCCGGTCGATTATCGATCAGCCCGGTAAGGATAATGTCGGCGCTTGAGTGATTGAGGATTTCGAGATCACTGGCCAATGAACCGGCCTCAATGATAAAGGTGCTGTTGTCGGTACCCACCGTGGAAATTTGCGGATCATTGCTATTGTCGTTGAGCAGATCCACGACGCCGACAACCAAATCTCTGTCGGAGAAGTTTTCGAGCAGGACGCCCCCCGCACCGTTATTAAGGAAGATCGTGGCATTGCCGCTGATCGTTCCGCCCGGTGTCCAGAATGACAGCGTGCCCAGGGGGATATTCTCGATGTCGGCAACGAGCGCCTGGTCGTCGTCGATCACCACCCCGATGGTACTGACCGGATCAACGCTGCCGTCTGCGTTGATGATCAGTTTCTGGGAATTGCCGTAACCGATATAGGCCGAACCGAACATTTCGATGGTGTTATTGTTGATCGTTGTGCCGGCGGTATTGGTATTGGCGTCACTGAATTCGAACCAGGTGAACCAGGAAACAACCTCCCGCACAACCCAGGAAATAGCATCGACGATGTAGCTAAAGGGCCAGGGCAGGTATTTTTTGATTGCATCGGTGACATAGCTGATAACCTTGTCGACATGGGTGATAAATCCCTCTGCCGCCGCCTCCGGGCCCCGGGCCAGGGCCAGGTCTGATTTTGACCGGAGATCGACGTCATGGGCGCGGACAAGAGTGGTGCTCGCACTGTTTGTGCCTATCTGTACCTTGGCATCGGCATAGATATTTCCCTCTGCCGAGGCCGAGGCTGTTGCCAAAAAGAGGCCGGTATCCGCCTTGGCCCGTGCGAGAGACTGGAGCGTACCGTTGATGCCGTTAACCGGAGCCGAATGGTTCATGGCCGTGGCTGTGAGCATGTTTGCGACTATCAGGGAAACGTTATCGCCGACCATGACCCTGGCCATGCTTTTATCTGCAGCGGTTCCCACCGTCACCCGTGAAATGGCGGTGCTGTAGGCAGCGACAAGGTCTGCTTCCGCGTTTGCGTCGGCCAGCTTTTCCTGGCCGCTGTAGGGATTGACATCGATCTGGTTGTCGCTGGAGAGGGTCAGGTTGTCGGCGCTGACCTGCGTCCCGTCGGCGATGGTGACCTCGGCGTCGGAGTCGATAAAGATGTCGGTTACCGCCAGGGCATAGGGACCTGCCGCACCCCCGCTCATCATACGGGCCGTGGCGGCGATATCAACCTTCGAAGCTGCGTCGAGGGTCAGGTCACCACCGAATTGCAGCGTCGTCCGCTGGCCGATATCGGTATTTGAGGCCGCATTCAGGGTCATGGCGGCATAACTGACCCCGGCTGCATTCAGGCTGGGGGTGTCAAAGTTGGTAAAGAAATCGCCGATATTGCCACTGATCAAATCATTGAAGAAATCGCTTATTGTGGAGGTGAGGCTCCTGCCGGCGCCGCCATCCACCCAAACCGAGGTTTTGATAAGGGCATCCGAGGTGATATCACCCTTGCCGGAAGCCATGATAACCGCATCGTCGCCGATATCGGTGAGCGTATCAGCCGTAATCGTGACCAGGGCCCTGGTCGCCCCGTACGCCAGGACCCCGCCGGATTTGCCCACTGATTGAACATCAATCAGATTGCTGGCTGTGGAGGTTATGCCGACATTGCCGCCGGCTGTCAGGTGCGAGAGTGCCGCAACTTCGGTGTGGACCTGGGCATCCAGGACCGCAATCGCCTGGGTTCCGGTATCGGCCAGTAAGGAGAAATACTTGCCTGTGGAGGCGTTTGAGGTTGAAGTCAAGGCCGTGCGGCCATCGTCGTTCTGAGACGAAGCGATCCGGATATCGCCGTCCGCCTGCACCGAGGCCGCAGTGACCGCGGCCAGAATATCCGGAGAACTGGTGGCGCTGGAGGACGAGGTCCCCACCGTAACCGCACCCAAGCTGCCGCCGGAGGCATTGGCAAGGGATTGATTCAACGAGCGGGCAGTGACCGTCACATTGTTGGAGAGGGTCGCGTTGCCGCCCAGCGTTGCCTGGACATCCGGAGAGCTGAGGGTGGTCGCCACGCTGCCGTTACCGGACACAATGCCACCGGAGGATGCCTTGCTCAGGGCCGTGGCCACGTCGCTCGACTCGGCTGCGACCGTCAGGTTGTTGCCAGCCAGGATTACGCCATCCTGGTGCGCATGGGTGGTGCCGTCCACCGTTGCCGATGCAAGCACGACCGCCGCTGCAGCCAGGCCGTAGGAGCTGCCATCGGCAAGAGCATCAGCCTGATTATTGCTCAGGGTGCTGATCGAAATATCCCCCAGGGCGGAAAGAACGGCTCCTGACTTGACAGCCGTATCGACAAGAGCGGAAGCGGTGGCCAGACCACCAGCCCCTTGTCCGCTCACAATGCCGCCGCCGGCTACATTGACATAGGCCTCAGCGCCCTGGTTGATGATCGAGCCGTCAGCGTTGGTATTGTGGAGCGACTGCAGGGTAATATCCTGGGCAGTGATCGTTGCGCCGGTGCCGATAGAGGTGGAAATGGTCGGTGAGAGCACGGCGTCCGCCAGACTGGCACCGAGGCCGACAAGGCCAACTGCGATTCCCTCTCCCGTTGCAGTGGCTTTTCCCTTTGAGGTGGAGGTGATGTTGAGAGTACCGGCGAGATCGATCTGGGCATTGTCGCCAATGAACGCCGTGATCGTGGGGGTAACCGTGGTGTGCGCTTTTGCGCCGCTAACGCTCAGGATTCCTCCCGCTGAAGCATTGGCCTGGGCATCGGCAGTGGTATCCGCTTGCGAGGAAATTGTCAGGCTTTCGGCGGTGACGGTTGTGTCGGTGCCGCCAACGGAGGCGGTGACAATGGGCGCCACCGTGGCGGTAGCACTGGAAGCACCCACGGCCAGGCTGCCGGCATTGACACCCCGTGCCTCGACCTGTTGCGCTTTCGTATTTGCAGTGGCCGAGACCCGTATCGCGCCTCCGGCATCAATGTTCGACGAATCGGCAAAGGCATCGATTGTTGAAGTGATGGTTGCGCTCGCGATGGAGCCGCCGGAGGAGAAAGACAGGATGCCGGAGCTGGCTGAGAGTGTATCGACTATGGCAGAAGAAGTGGAGGTGTCTCTGGATTCGATGGTGAGAGCGTCGGACAGCTCCAAGGTGCTTTGGGTCACAGAGGCCTTGGTGCTGTTCTGGATGGTGTTGATTGCCGAGGCTCCGCCGCCGCTGACGGAATAGCTGAAAATACTGGCGCTTTCGGCGGCAGAGGCTGCCACGGAGGTGGCATTGATGGTGGCATCCTCCAAGGCCTGGATGGTCAGGCTGCCGGAAGTCGAGGTCACGGTCGCGGCATTGACGTAGGCCTCCACTTCGTTGCTGATCCTGTTCCGGGCAACGGACAGGCCAACGGAGACCGAATTACCGATTACTCCGATCGAAGCGGCCATGGAGGCGGCACCGGCCACCGTGGAAATGGTCGAGGTGTCATGGGCGTTCAGGGTGATGTCACCGGTAACGTCGACGCCGGTTCCGGTGGTGTTCTCGATAAAGGCTTTGACCTGGGTCGCCACGCTGTTTTCGGTGGCCGCTCCTGCCCCGCTCGCGGCTCCTGCCACAACTCCGGCGGAAACCGCCACCGAACCGGCCAGCACGGTTGCATTGATGGTTTCATTTGCCGTTGCCGTCTGGATCAGGTCGCCGTCGGCCTGGATGCTCGAATTTTTCACATAAGCCTGTACCTGGGCCGGTTCTTTGGTGGGAATAAGATCCGCTGTCCAGCCGATACGATTGCGGGCAACAGAGGTGCCAATCGATCCGCTAAGGCCATAAATTCCGCCTCCCAGCGACGCAGCGGCAGAGAGGACTGTGGCCTCGATGGTGGAAGTGTCGGTTGCTTTGAGGCGCACGTCTCCGGCACTGTCGAGCGCACTTCCCTCAACATAGGCATTCGTATGGGTAAGGATGACATTTGTGGCTTCGGCCCCTGCACCGCTGATCGCCACAGAGTATGCCCCGACTGCGGCAGAAACAGCAGCTGCGGCTGTTTGGGCCGTGATCGTGGCGTTTTCCGTGGCGATCAGGCTGAGGTCGCCGACCGTGGTGGTGACAGTGCCGGCTGTAACGCTGGCCTCGATCTCATTGCTGATCTGATTTTCAGCCAGGGCCAGACCTATGGACAGGGATGCCGCCACTCCGCCAAAGGATGCCGCGATTGCCGCTGCCCCGGCATCGGCAGCGATCCGCGAGGTATCATCTGCTTTCAAGGTCAGGCTGCCGGTATTGATAGCGGCATCTTCCACAAAAGCCTTGGCCGCGACCGCGATCTTGTTGATGGCAACAACCCCGGAGCCGCTGCCGGAGATGCCGACAATCCCGGCGGAGACTGCTGCCGAACCGGACAGCACCGTTGCGTTAATGGTTTCATCCGCCAGGGCAGTCTGGGTGAGGGCACCGGTTGCCGTGATATCGGACTGACTCACATAGGCCTGTACCTGCGCCGGTGTTCGAACATCGAACAGGTCGTAGCCGATCAGGTTGCGCGCCATGGACGCTCCGATCGAAACCCCGACGCCGACTGCACCGCCTGCCAGCGCGGCACTGGCGGTTGCCACGGTGGCGTTAATCGTTGAGGTATCTTCCGCTCTAAGCGCAATATCCTCGGCACTGTCGAGGGTGCTCCCCAGTACAGAGGCGTTGGTTTTGGTCAGGATGATGTTGGTGGCAACCGCCCCGGCACCGCTCACCGCCACCCCGACGCCGCCGACCCCGACACCCAGCGAGGCCGCTGAAGTCAGAGAGGTAATGGTCGAGGCCTCAAGAGCCTCTACGGTGATGGCGCCGTCGGTGGTCTGCACCCCATCGTCAGCGTTATCGATAGAGGCCGTCACAGTATTATTGATCTCGTTATACGCCCCGGCCACCCCGATGGAGAGGCCCACACCCACGCCACCGAAGGCCGCCGTCATGCTCGCGGCTCCGGTAACAGCGGTGATTGTTGAGGTATCTTCAGCCTGCAGCGTCACCGCGGAAGCCTTTATTCCGGCAGTCTCGCCACTGCCGATGGCACTGTCACCATCAATAAAGGCCTGTATGTCGGTCGTGATCATGTTGACCGCGCTGGCACCGGCACCGCTGACACTCACAGCGACGCCGCCGCCTGAAAAGGCCGCTGAACCGGCCACTACCAGCGCATCAATGGATTGATCCGAGATCGCCGTCTGGTTGAGATCACCCCCAGCGTCAATGCTGGAATTGCGGACAGAGGCCTGGACCTCGACCGGTGCCCCCACCAGGTTGACCTGTTTCCAGAGATCGGTGTTGCCGTAGTCCTGGGTGTTCAGGTTGACTGTGGCCTCGCCGGATTGTGGTGTCAGGGCGACGGTACCGAGATATTGATAGACACTGCCGGCATGGACGCCTGATTCGATTTTGACGGTATTGCCCTGCAGGAGCGTGGCAGGCGTGTCAGCCGTGGTGTAGGTGGAGGAGGTGGTCGAGTCAAGAGCCCAGCCTATCAGGTTGGTTGCAAACCCAATCCCGATGGATGCGCCGACCCCGACCGCACCGCCGGATACGGCAGCCGATGCAGCAATAACCGTCGCCCCGATCGTCGGCATGGTGACGGTGAAATCGCTGCCCTCTTTGGTGATCACATACGAGGAACCGGTGACCCGGTCGGTGACCGACCATGCACTGCCGAGGGCGCGCGCGGTGACTGCCAGTGATCCGGAATTCAGGATGCCCTGGGTGGTGAGATATCCGGCCAACTGGCTCAGAAAGGCGTTGTCGGCGATGATGTCGTTGTCTCGTTCGTTGTTACCCGCTCCGGTGGTATCCTCGTTATCCGTATCCGTTGCGGCGGCATCGTCGAGTTTATCGGCAAAAGCCGTTGCATCGCCGATTAATGCCGCTGTCAAGGAGTTCAATACAGGTGCCGCCGACAGGCTCTGGGCCGTGATATCGACATCAGCGCTACTGACCAGAACGCTGTCTTCCACAAAGGCGTTCGTTTTGGTCAGGATGACATTGCTCGCCTCGGCTCCGGCCCCGCTGACCGATACTCCGATGCCGCCCAGAGCAACGCCCAGAGAAGCGGCCGCGGAAACCGCGTTGATCTGGGAGTGTTCAAGGGCAGTTACGTCAATGCTGCCGGTGGTTGTCCTTACCGTGCTCTCGGAAATATATGCGGCAACATCGTTATTGATTTCGTTGTGGCCCAGGGCGACACCAACGGAAACCGCAACGCCGACCCCGGCAAATGCCGCAGCTACCGAGGCGGCTCCGCCGTACGCCATAATCTGCGAGGTGTCATCCGCGGTCAAATCCACACTGCCGGCCACAATACCGCAATGGTCGATGAACGCCTTGATGTCGGTTTCGATGGCGTTAATCGCCAGCACACCGGTGCCGCTGACGCCGACACCCACGCCGCCGGGTGCAATCGCCACTGATCCTGCCAGCACCGCCGCCTTTATCGTTTCTTCCGCCGTCGCCGTTACGGCAAGAGTGCCCGAGGCGTCAATCGTGGAGTTGTCGACAAAGGCCTGCACGCCCGTACGTTCGGCTGCCGTGCCGATCAGGTTGGTTGCCAGCGCGCCGCCGATCGATACCCCGACCCCGACCGCTCCGCCCGCTATGGCGGCAGTTGTGGTTGCTACAACCGCGTTGATCGTGGAGGTATCCGAAGCGTTCAACACCACGTCACCGGAACTGTCGATGGTGCTGTCCAGCACCGAGGCCTCGGCTGTGTTCAAAATGATATTGGTCGCCGCTGCCCCGGCCCCGCTGACCGCTACCCCAACGGCACCGACACTGACGGCCAGCGATGCTGCCGAAGTCAGGGAACTGATGGTTGCCGCCTCAATGGCTTCTATGGTCACGGCGCCGCCATCAAGGGTTTTCACTCCGGTATCGGCGTTGAAAAGAGAGGCTGCCACATCATTGCTGATCTCGTTGAATGCCCCGGCCACCCCGATGGATACGCCCACGCCCACGGCACCGAAGGCCGCAGCCAGGCTCGCGGCCCCGGTGACTGCCGAAATAGCGGAGGTGTCTTCGGCCTTGAGGGCAACAGACCCGGCAGTGATGCCGCTTGCACCGTCGCCATCGATAAAGGCTTTCACCTCGGTGGCGATCGTGTTCACCGCTCCGGCCCCGGCCCCGCTGACACTGACGCCGACCGCGCCGCCGGAAGCTGCCGCCGAACCGGCCACTACCAAGGCCTCAATGGATTGATCCGAGGTCGCGGTCTGGCTCAGAGCACCAACCGCGTTGACGCTTGTATTCTCCAGGTATGCCTGCACCTCGACCGGTGACTCCACCAGATTGACCTGCTTCCAGAGATCGGTGTTGCCGTAGTCCTGGGTTTTGAGGTCAACCGTTGCGCCGGGTTCTGCAGTCTGGGTTGCACCGAGATATTGATAGACATTGCCGGCATGGACGCCTGCTTCGACTTTGACGGTATCGCCTTGCACGAGACTGGCAGGTGCGTCAGCCGTGGTGAAGGTGGAGGGGGTGGTCGAGTCAGGGGCCCAGCCGATTAGATTGGTCGCAAAGGCAACCCCGATGGAAACCCCGACCCCGACCGCACCGCCGGCAACGGCAGCCGAGGCGGCGATGACCGTCGCCCCGATGGTCGGCATGGTGACCGTAAAGTCGTTCCCCTCTCTGGTGATTACGTAGGAGGAGCCGGTGACCCGGTCGGTGACCGACCATTGCTCGCCCTCGGTGCGGAGCGTCACCGCCAGTTGGCCGGAATTCACAATCGATTGATCGTTTAACAGGGTCGACAGCTCCGCCAGAAAAGCCTGGTCAGCATTGATGTCATTTTCATTTTCGTCGTTACCAACGCCGGTGGTTTCCTCGTTATCCACATCCGTGGAAGAGGCATCGTCCATTTTGGCGGCAAACGCCTCGGCCCCGCCGACCATCGCCGCGGTCAAAGAATTTAAGGCAGACGTCGCCGACAGGCTCTCGGCCGTGACATCGACACCGGCACCGCTGATCAGGACGCTGTCTTCAACAAAGGCATTCGTCTTGGTCAGGATGACATTGCTCGCCTCGGCTCCGGCCCCGCTGACCGATACCCCGACCCCGCCGATACCCACTGCCAGTGCCGCAGCCGCAGAAACGGCGTTAATCTGGGAGTGTTCGACGCTATGGACTCCGATGCCGCCGATCGCCCCTGTTGCGGTGACCTGACTGTCCCTGATAAAGGCCGCAACCGTATTGTCGATCTCGTTGTGGGCCAGGGCCACGCCGATGGATACGGCCACGCCGACGCCGCCGAACCCACCGGTTATGGCGGCAGCCCCGCCATAGGCCATGATGCGGGAGGCATCGTCAGCGGTTAAGACCACACTGTCACCGGTGACTGCGCTGGAATCGCCGATGAAGGCGTTGATATCGGTGGCCACCATGTTTATGGCCAGCACACCCGAACCGCCCACCGCCACCCCGACTCCACCGGCGGCAATCGCCACGGACCCCGCCAGGATCCGGGAGGTGATGGTCTCCTCGGCATTGGCGGTCAGTTCCACATCACCGCCCGCCGTAAGGGTGGAGCCTTCAACATAGGCCCGTACCTGGGCAGGATCTTTTCCCAGCAGCAGATCATAGCCGATCGTATTGCCGGCATAGGCTGCGCCGATGGCCACCCCGACCCCGACCGAACCACCGGCAACCGATGCCGCCAGGGCCGCCACGGTGGCATCTATGGTCGAGGTGTCGGCAGCATGGATGATCACATCGCCGGCAGCTGTTGTGGTGGTAAGAATACTGTCTTTGACCAAGGCATTGGTTTTATTCTGAATCGAATTGGTCGCTGCGGCGCCTGCACCGCTGACCGCGACCCCGGTGCCGCCGATGCCCACGGACAGGGAGGCGGCGGTGGTCAAGGAGGTGATCGCGGCAGACTCCACCGCTGAGACGGTGATCGCCCCTGTGGCTGCGGTGACACCGTCATCGGCATTGACAATGGATGCGGTCACCTCATTACTGATCCCGTTGTGGGCCGCGGCCACGCCGATGGCCACGGCAACGCCGGTGCCGCCGAATCCGGCAGCCAGTGAGGCGGCGCCGGTGATGGCCCTGATGCTCGAGGTGTCACTCGCCTGCAAGGTCACGGTCCCGGTTTCAATGCCGGTGGCGCCGTCGCCGTCGATAGAGGCCCTGACATCGGTTGCGATGGTGTTCACCGCACCCGCACCCGCGCCGCTGACCGCAACCCCGGTGCTGCCGGCCGAGGCGGCCATGGCGCCGGAGATGACCAGGGCCTCAATGGACTGGCTGGCATCAGCCGTAATATTGAGGCCGCCACCTGTCGTGATACTGGAATCAAGCGTATAGGCCCGGACCTCTGATGGCGCATCCACGAGATTGACCTGTTTCCAGAGATCGGCGTTGCCGTAATCCTGTGCGGTGAGCCTGCTGCTGCCCACGGATTGCCAAAGATCCGTGTCGGTATAATCCTGGGTGCCCAGATCGATATCGGCAGTGTCGCCCAGGTACCGGTAAATGGTGGTTCCGACGCCCTTGATCGTGTCGTCGGGATCGTCTTCGCCGTAGCCCGCATCCAGCTTCACCAGATCGCCCGTGTTGAGTGTCTTGGTGCTGTCGCCGCTGGTGTAAGTATAGAGGTCGGTACTGTCCCCGACATATTCATAGATATAACCGGCCTTGACCCCGTCTTCGATTTTAACCCGGTCTCCCTTTTCAAGGCGCGCCGGTTCATCCGCCGTCGTGTAGTCGGGGTTGTACGCTGCATCGTCAAGATCCAGCTGCCAGCCGATCAGGTTGGCCGCAAACGAAACGCCCAGTGAAACCCCGACGCCGCTGGCGACCGAGGCGGATGCGGCAATGACGGTCGAAGAAATCGAAGGCATGCTGAGATCGAAATCGTCGCCGTCTCTGGTGAGAATGTACGAGGACCCGGTGACCCTATCCGTGACCGACCATTCGCTGCCCTGCGTACGGAGGGTGACAGCCAGTGATCCGGAATTCACAATCCCCTGAGAGGTCAACATGACCGACAAGGCGGTCAGGAAATCGTTGTCAGCGGTGATATCTTGAGCCCTTTCATCAATCGGTGTTCCGGTATTGTCCTCTTCGATTGCGGCGGCATCGTCCAGGTTATCGGCAAAGGTCGCGGCATCGCCCACTATTGCTGCTGTCAGAGGATTCATGGCAGGTGCGGCGGAAAGGCTCCTGGCCGTAATGTCAACATCCCCGGCGCTGACGAGAACACTGTCTTCAACAAAGGCGTTTGTTTTGGTCAGGATAACATTGGTTGCTTCCGCGCCCGCGCCGCTGACGGCGACGCCACTTGAACCCAGACCGACACTCAGAGAGGCGGCCCCGGAAACAGCATTGATCCGGGAGTTTTCCGTGGCATGCACCTCGATGCCGCCCGTGGTGGAAGTAACCTTGCTGCCGATGATAGAGGCGCTAAGATCATTGGCGATCATGTTGTATGCCAGGGCAACACCGACGGCCACAGCCGCTCCACCCGTAGAGCCGGAGGCCGCCCCGGCCAGGGTCAGGGCCCGGATGGCGGCATTTTCTTCGGCGATGACGGCGATATCGCCATGGCTTGTCACCTCGGCATCAATGATGGAACTGGTGGTGGTATCGGTAATGATATTGATCGCCAGGGCGGCTCCGGCAGCCACTGCGGCACTCTCACCGGAAATGCTGAAGGCGACGCCCCCGGCAAAGCTGAAGATGTCGGGGTTGGACTGGGCAAGAAGCCCCAGGGTTGAGCCGCTGCTCACCGTCGAGTTTGATATCAGGGTATCGACCGTATTGGTGATGACATTGGCCCCGACAATAGCGGAGATGGCGGCACTGCCCGAGGCGGCAATGCTCAGGCCGACGGCGCTGATCTGCGACTGATCGACAGCTCTCAGGTCGAGGAGTCCACCGGATATGACGGTTGCGCTGTCCGTGATCGAGGCCTCTGTTGTATTGGTGATCAGGTTGCCGAAGCCGGTGGCCGCAACGGCCACCTTGCCGGAAGCACCAACCCCCACGCTGAGGGCAACAATGCCGACATTTGAAAGCGCTGAAAGGAAGATATCGGCATCACTGTTTTCAAGAGCCAGGGTCGTGGCATTCACTCCGGCCAGCACGATGGAGTCGGAAATATCGGCCTTGATGGTGTTGGTGATCAGATTGCCGGTGAAGCCCACGCTGACCGCATTTTTTCCGGAACCGGCAACGCTGATATTCACCGAGAGGATGCTTGCCTCAAGATCAATGGGCGAGTCTGCAAGGAGGGCATCCAATTCCGCCTGTTTTTCCGTTGGCAGCATCCAGGTGGGCAGGATGCTTGCTGCAACATCCTCAGCCGTCAGGCTCACATCACCGCCCGTCGTGACCGTGGATCCCTCGGAGATGAGGGCCGTGACCGTATCGGTGATGTCGTTGCCCAGGGCGGAAACCGAGACGGCGTTGTCGCCGGCACCGGAAACCCCCATGCCCAGGGCCCGGATAATCGGTGAGGAGGTCGCGGCAAGGGAGACATCCCCTCCTGCGGTGACGGTCGAGTTGGAGATTTCAGCGTCTACCGTGTTGGTGACGATGTTGAGGGCACCGGCCGCACCTACTGCAGTTTTTCCAGCTGCAGCCACCGTAAAGGCAAGCGTGCTGAGATCCGAGGTGTCGCTGGCCGCAAGGCTGACATCGCCGCCGACGTTCACGGTTGTTTTCTGTTCGGGCAGGCCCGCAATGAGTGCCTGCGTATCCGAGGCCAGGACAAACACCGTCAGGGCGCCACCCACCCCGTTTTCCTTGGAGACACCGGCGGAAGCCGCCAGAGACAGAACTTCTTCCGTCGAGGTCGCCTGGAGGTTCAGGTCCTTGTCGGCCTGCACCACCGCCGCAGCGCCGATGGAGGCTTGGGTATCCTTGACGATCACGCCGACATCGAGGCCGATGCCCACGCCGGTGTTGCCGCAGGAAATGGCCAGGCCGCCGGCCCCGTTGACAATCCGGGTGGCGCTGGTTGCTGCGATGGCAACGCTCTGATCGGCACCGGGGGTAAAGCCGGTGGTGGTATTGATCTGCGCACTTTCCCCGATAAAGGCATGGGTATTCTGGACGATGACATCAACAATGGCCGAGCCGCCCACTGCGGCCTTGCCGCTGCTATTGGTGCTGGCTCCTCCGCCGGCGGCAACCGACGAAATTTCCACTCCGGCCCCGGATGCACCCGGAATCGACAGTACCAACGGGGCGATGGAGGTGTCCGCCTGGATGGTAAGGGCTTCCCTGGCATCCGCATGAACGGAATCGGCAATAAAGGCGTCGGCGCTTTGGGTGATGATGTTCACCGCAACGGCAACCCCGACCCCGGCGGTCTTGCCGACCCCGCCGCCCCCGGCAATATTCTGGTAGGCAACGGCGTTGGTGGCCTTGACATCAATGCCGTCGGAGGAGGTGAGAGAGGCACCTGTGCCCACCGAGGCCTCGGTGGCCGTGACTATGGCATTGATGGCCGCCGAACCGGCAACGCCATAGTCGTTGCCGCCGCCTATTGCCAGGCCCCAGACCGTGAAGTCGTTGGATTGGCCTGCTGGGGTCTCGGCCTTGACCGAGATGCCATCGGCCGTGACCTGAGCATCGGCACCAATGGTCGCCTGATTGTTCAGCACCGCCACGTTCATCGCCACGGCAGCGCCGACACCGACCTTGCTGTCCAAATCTATGGCCGCACCAATGGCCTTGGTGGTCAGATCGGTCTCGCTCTCGGCAAGGACGCTCACCGGTCCGTCTGCCGTAAGGACGATATCCTCGGCAATATCGGCACTTGTATTCGAGGTGACGAAGTTCACGGCAATGGCCGCGGCTACGCCTGCACCGCTGGAGCCGGTGCCGCCGGTCTTGTCCGTGGCGGCACTGTTGCCTTGGTCGAGCTTGTCCTCTGTTTTGGGAAGGGTGGTTTTGCCGCTGGTGGCCGGTGTGCCGTTAAGCTGGGCACTGGCTTCATCATCGGCGCTTCTCCCGCCTTCCTCTTTGCTCTTGTTGCCCTTGGCGCTGGCAGTGACCTCAATCAGGCTGGAGTCGGTGGTGCGGGCCGCTGTTTCAAGCGCGCCGCCAGCGGTAAGATTCCGCTGCAGTGCGGCTGTGGTTGCCTCGACAACGACGTTGAGGCCCAGCACCGCTCCGACCGCGACCTTGTCGCCGGCTGCGGTGGCATTTGCCTCCATGACAACGGTGCCGGTATGTGTTGCCTCGATGCTCACATCACCCGATACCGCAAGCGTACTGTTGTCCAGCGCCCCGATCCGTGCCGTGGTGGTGTTGTCGACAAAGGCGATGGCCACGGCCGGACTTACCGCCGTGCCGCCGGCCGATCCCGCCTCGACATGGGTGCTGACCGAGTGGTTTGAGGTGGAACTCAGCAAGAGATCCTGGCCGCCGCTGATAACCGCGTTGTCTTCAATTTCCGCCCGCGTGACATGCACCGGCAGCACGTTCAGGGCGGCTGAGGCGCCGACGCCGACGTTTCCGGAACCGGAGACCTTGGCAATGGCGGTGGCGCCATCCACCTCGGCGTTGACAGCGGTGAGGACTATATCGCCGCTGCCGACCGTGACCGTGGCACCGGATTTGATCACCGCCTCAGTGGTGTTGAAGATCAGGTTCAGCCCCAGGGCGCCGGCCACACCGACGTTGCCGGCGCTGGCCCCGGCATATCCGGTTGCATCGAAACGATGGCTGACATCAAGGAGTTTTTGTGCGCTTCCGGTAGCAACGGTATTGTCGATATCGATGGTGTCGCCATTGAACGCCGCTTCTGCGGTGGCGGCCAATTTCACGGCAACGGGCTCGACGATCGTCAGTTTATGGTCGAACAGCGCGCCCTTCAGCACATCCTCAATGGAGAAGGTCAGGTCCATGACCGCCTTGGTCTCGGAATGTAACAACCGGACCCGGGAGGGATTGGCCTCATCCACGTCAACGATATAGGTGGCCCCATCGGTCAACCCGCCGAGACTCGCCTGGTTCAGCGCATTGCCTTTGGAATACACGACCAGATCCCCGTCCTTGAGAAGGCTGTTGCTCCCTAAATCTATCCAGTTATCCGTATAACTGACATTGCCGCCAATCGTTACCTCCAGACCATTGAGATCGCCGACCACATCCTCGGAACTGTTCGGTAAGATGTTGAAGGTTCGCGTGTCGTCTGCAACCACATAATAGGTCGTGCCACTGGTCAGCCCGTCGATGCTGGTGCCGCCGCCATTGTCGTACACAACAGCGTCGCCGGTTTGTAAGCCATTGTCGGCGCCCAGATCAATACTGTCTCGGTCGCCATACACAGAGGTTAATTCAAAGGGCTTCTCGACTTCAGCCATATTGGCATCAATGACAATTCCACCGGCGTTGACCACAGCGCCGGAACCGATGGAGGCACTGTTGGTCATTGTGGCGAAGTTGATGCCGACGCCGACTCCCACGCCGACCGAAGCACTGCCGGTGGCGCTGCCGTCTCCCTGAGCCGAGGCATCCGTATTCTCAGAGCTACGGAGGGTCAAGGTGCCGCCGGCGGTGATGGTGCCGTTGTCGGGGATAAAGGCTTTGGCTTCCGATATGGCGATGTTGACGCCGACCGCACCGGCAACGCTGACGCCGCCGTCGGAGGTCTCGGCCTTGGGCGTTTCCGTAGTCCCGGTTCCCGTGGTCCCGGTTTCACTCGCTTTTTTGTCGGCCAGGCCGCGTTGACTGCCTACCTGCTGATCCACGCCGTTGCTCGGCGTCTCTGCATCTTCGCCTTTGGCGCCGGCAGCGCTCGCTTTGGCCTCGGCTGAGGATTGGGCAATGGTGGAGGCCACAAAGGTAACGTCGCCGCCAGCGGCGATGGTGCGGTTGGTGGTGGCGATGGTGCTGTCGTTGACGACATTGAGTCCGAGGGCGATGCCGACCGCGGCCGCACCGCCGGAAGCCGCGCCGTCGGCTGTGGTGGTGGTGGTGCCGTTATGGGTGGCAAGGGCTTCGAAGTCGCCGCCCAAGGTGAGGTCGGCGCCTGTGCCGATGTCGGCGGTGGTCTCGGTGTTGGCCACGGTGATGCTGATGGCGCCGCCGATGCCGACGCCGCTGCCGCCCTTGGCCGTACCGCCTGCGGTGGAGGTGGTGGTGGCGCTGGTGCTGCTGTCGGCGGACAGGCTGAGGTTGTTGGCGCCGTTGATCACGGCGGTATCGGCTATTTCGGCGGTGGCGGTGAGATTGGCGATGTTGAGGGCCACGGAGGCGCCGATGCCGAGGCTGCCGTCATCGGCACCGGTGGCGGCCGGGGCGTCGGCGGGCGCCACGGCAACGAGCTTGGCGCCGGTGAGCACGGTGCCGTCGGTGTTGGCGGCGGGGTCGGCCAGTCCCAGCTGGGCGAGGGCGGCCGAGCCGTTCTGGGCTTCAATGGTAAAGGCGACGGCATCGCCTGCGGTGGTGTCGGTCCAGATGGTGAGCGTCTTGGCGGCATCAAAGATCAGCTGGCCGCCGATGAACTTGACGTCCACCACGGCGGCATCGCCAGCCTTGAGTTGACCGGCCTCGACCATGGCCAGACGGACCGCTTCCTTGATGTCGGCCAGCCAGGCGGCCTTGCAGGTGTTGGAGTCGCCGAGATATTCCTTGGCAGCCACGGTAACAAAGAAACGCGCGCTGTCCGTGCCGACCTGGAGGGCGAAGTTGAGGGCCTCGCTGTGGTCATTGAGCGGCACGGCCACCGGGGTGCCGCCATCGCGGCGGTAGAAGACCGGCGATCCGGTCTGGGTGACTGAGGTGGCAGCGGAGACAGCGGCGGTGGCGCTGGTGGTGTCGACAAACTGCAGCTGCTGCTTGGCGGCATCGAAGCTGGCCACCAGTTTGCCGTTATTGCCGGCGGCGTTGTTGATGGTGTCGATCAGCTCCTGAACCGTGGCGGCACCGTTGAGGGAGACGGTGAAGGTGTCGTTGTTGCGCAGGGTGAACTTGAGATCGTCGACCCCGGCGGCGGTCTCGACCTTGACCTGGCCCTCGGCGGTGCCGATCAGGGTGTCTGCGGTGATCAGGGCGGTGTCGCCTGCGGCCGTGACTTCGGCCTCCTTGGCAACGGCAGCCCCTTTGGCGCTGGCCAGGACCGTGGACGAGGCCGCACCTTCGGCCACCAGTTTGAGGTCGCCGCCGGTGAGGGTGACGGTGGCACCGCTCTCGATCAGAGCCTCGTTCCTGCTGTCAGCGATATTGATCGCCAGGGATCCGGCCAGGCCGACCTTGCCGCCGCTGGCACCGGAGATGGCCTCGGCACCGATTACGCCGGTGGTATCGCCCTTGCTTTCGGTTCGTTTGGCCTCCACGGTGAGCCATTGGGCCCGGATGGTGGCGTTCTCCCCGATAAAGGCCTGGTTGCGGGCGCTGACCAGGTTGATGGCCACTGCGGCACCGACATTGGCGGCACCGGCACCGGTGGCCGTGCCGTTGGCCTTGGCCGTGGCATCGGTATTGTTGCTGGAGCTCAGGGTGAGCAGCCCGCCGGCGGTGATGGTGCCGTTGTCCGGGATAAAGGCCTGAGCGCTGGAGCTGGCAATGTTGACCCCGACCGCAGCAGCCACACTGACCCCGCCGTTGCTGGTCTCGGCGGCCGGGGTGTCGGCGGCCTCCGTAGTGCCCTTGGTACCGCTTTCCTCGGCCTTCTTATCGGCCAGAGAACGCTCGGCGCCGATCTTCTTGTCAACGCCCTGTTGGTCGGGGCTGTCTCCTTCGTCCTCGGCTCCGGCTGCGCTGGCCTTGGCCCCGGCCGAACTGGCGGCCGCCGCATGGGCGGCAAAGGTGATGTCGCCGCCGGCACTGAGGTCGCGCTCCGTGGTGGCGAGCGTGCTGTCGCTGACCACATTGAGGCCGAGGGCAATGCCGATGGCGGCACTGTCGCCGCCGGCGCTGCCGTCGGCAAAGGTGGTGGTGCTGCCGGTATGGGTGGCAACCGCGCTCAGGTCGCCGCTGACGGTCTGCAGACTGCCGCTGCCGAGCAGGGCCCGGGTCTCGTTGTTGACCACCGAGGTGGCGATGGCGCCGCCGATGCCGACCCCGCTGCCGCCGGTGGCCGCTCCGCCGGCCTTGGCCGTGGTGATGACCGCGTTGTCGGAGGTGGCACTCAGGCTCAGGTCGTGGGCGCCGGTCAGGACCGCGCTGTCTTCGAGTTCGGCAACCGTGCTGGTGTTGGCGATGTTCAGAGCCACCGAGGCACCGATGCCGACATTGCCGGCCGTGGCGCCTTCCCCTTCGGGTTGGGCGATCACGGTGTTGACCGTGGTGTTCTCCGCACTCAGCCGGACATCGCCGCCATTGGCGATGGTAATCTGGGCGCCGCTCTTGATCAGGGCACGGCTCTCGGCGTCCAGGATGCCCAGGGCCAGGGAGCCGGCTATACCGACCGCTTTGCCGCTGGCACCGGAGGTGGCTTGTGCGCCGAAGTTCTGGGTTGTGTCACCGTCGACGTCGGTCATCAGCGCTTCGACCACGAGGCCGCCGGCATGGACAATGGCGTTCTCGCCGATGGAGGCTTCGTTGGTCAGAAGCGGCACATTGATCGCAACCGCCGCACCGATGCCCACCGAAGAACTGCCGGTGGCGCTGCCGTCGGCCTTGGCCGTGGCATCGGTGTTGTTGCTGGCGCTCAGGGTGAGCAGGCCGCCGGCGGTGAGGGTGCCGCTGTCCGGGATAAAGGCCTGGGCCTTGGAGCTGGCCAGGTTGACGCCGACCGCAGCCGCTACACTGACGCCGCCGCCGCTGGTCTCGGCCTTGGGCGTTTCCGTGGTCCCGGTTCCCGTGGTTCCGGTCTCGGCAGCCTTTTTGTCAGCCAGGCCTTTCTGGCTGCCGACCTGCTGATCCACGCCGTTCTGCGGGGTATCTGCTTTCTCTTCCTCGGCTCCGGCCGCGCTGGCCTTGGCCTCGGCACTGGTTGCCGCTGAGGCATGGGCCACAAAGGTAACGTCGCCGCCAGCGGCGATGGTGCGGTTGGTGGTGGCGATGGTGCTGTCGTTGACGACATTGAGTCCGAGGGCGATGCCGACAGCGGCCGCACCGCCGGAAGCCGCGCCGTCGGCTGTGGTGGTGGTGGTGCCGTTATGGGTGGCAAGGGCTTCGAAGTCGCCGGTGAGGGTCAGGTCGGCGCCCGTGCCGATGTCGGCGGTGGTCTCGGTGTTGGCCACGGTGATGCTGATGGCGCCGCCGATGCCGACGCCGCTGCCGCCCTTGGCCGTACCGCCTGCGGTGGATGTGGTGGTGGCGCTGGTGCTGCTGTCGGCGGAGAGGCTGAGGTCGTTGGCGCCGTTGATCACGGCGGTATCGGCTATTTCGGCGGTGGCGGTGAGATTGGCGATGTTGAGGGCCACGGAGGCGCCGATGCCGAGGCTGCCGTCATCGGCACCGGTGGCGGCGGGGGTATCGGCCGGGGCGACCGCTGTCAGCTTGGCGCCGGTGAGCACGGTGCCGTCGGTGTTGGCGGCGGGGTCGGCCAGTCCTAGCTGGGCGAGGGCGGCCGAGTCGTTCTGGGCTTCGATGGTAAAGGCGACGGCATCGCCTGCGGTGGTATCGGTCCAGATGGTGAGCGTCTTGGCCGCGTCAAAGATCAGCTGGCCGCCGATGAACTTAACGTCCACCACGGCGGCATCGCCAGCCTTGAGTTGACCGGCCTCGACCATGGCCAGACGAACCGCTTCCTTGATATCCGCCAGCCAGGCGGCCTTGCAGGTGTTGGAGTCGCCGAGATATTCCTTGGCAGCCACGGTGACAAAGAAACGCGCGTTGTCCGTGCCGACCTGGAGGGCGAAGTTAAGGGCCTCGCTGTGGTCATTGAGCGGCACGGCCACCGGGGTGCCGCCGTCGCGGCGGTAGAAGACCGGCGATCCGGTCTGGGTGACTGAGGTGGCAGCGGAGACAGCGGCGGTGGCGCTGGTGGTGTCGACAAACTGCAGCTGCTGCTTGGCGGCATCGAAGCTGGCCACCAGTTTACCGTTATTGCCGGCGGCGTTGTTGATGGTGTCGATCAGCTCCTGAACCGTGGCGGCACCGTTGAGGGAGACGGTGAAGGTATCGTTGTTGCGCAGGGTGAACTTGAGATCGTCGACCCCGGCGGCGGTCTCGACCTTGACCTGGCCCTCGGCGGTGCCGATCAGGGTGTCTGCGGTGATCAGGGCGGTGTCGCCTGCGGCCGTGACTTCGGCCTCCTTGGCAACGGCAGCCCCTTTGGCGCTGGCCAGGACCGTGGATGAGGCCGCGCCTTCGGCCACCAGTTTGAGGTCGCCGCCGGTGAGGGTGACGGTGGCACCGCTCTCGATCAGAGCCTCGTTCTTGCTGTCAGCGATATTGATCGCCAGGGATCCGGCCAGGCCGACCTTGCCGCCGCTGGCACCGGAGATGGCCTCGGCACCGATCACGCCGGTGGTGTCGCCCTTGCTTTCGGTTCGTTTGGCCTCCACGGTGAGCCATTGGGCCCGGATGGTGGCGTTCTCGCCGATAAAGGCCTGGTTGCGGGCGCTGACCAGGTTGATGGCCACTGCGGCACCGACATTGGCGCTACCGGCACCGGTGGCCGTGCCGTTGGCCTTGGCCGTGGCATCGGTATTGTTGCTGGAGCTCAGGGTGAGCAGCCCGCCGGCGGTGATGGTGCCGTTGTCCGGGATAAAGGCCTGGGCAGTGGAGCTGGCGACATTGACGCCGACCGCAGCGGCAACGCTGACCCCGCCGTTGCTGGTCTCGGCGGCCGGGGTGTCGGCGGCCTCCGTAGTGCCCTTGGTACCGCTTTCCTCGGCCTTCTTATCGGCGAGAGAACGCTCGGCGCCGATCTTCTTGTCAACGCCCTGTTGGTCGGGGCTGTCTCCTTCGTCCTCGGCTCCGGCCGCGCTGGCCTTGGCCCCGGCCGAACTGGCGGCCGCCGCATGGGCCGCAAAAGTGACATCGCCCAGAGCGCTGATGTTCCGCTCCGTGGTGGCGAGCGTGCTGTCGCTGACCACATTGAGGCCGAGAGCAATGCCGATGGCGGCACTGTCGCCGCCGGCGCTGCCGTCGGCAAAGGTGGTGGTGCTGCCGGTATGGGTGGCAACCGCGCTCAGGTCGCCGCTGACGGTCTGCAGACTGCCGCTGCCGAGCATGACCCGGGTCTCGTTGTTGGCCACCGAGGTGGCAATGGCGCCGCCGATGCCGACGCCGCTGCCGCCGGTGGCCGCCCCGCCGGCCTTGGCCGTGGTGATGACCGCGTTGTCGGAGGTGGCACTCAGGCTCAGGTCGTGGGCGCCGGTGAGGACCGCGCTGTCTTCGAGTTCGGCAACCGTGCTGGTGTTGGCGATGTTCAGAGCCACCGAGGCACCGATGCCGACATTGCCGGCCGTGGCGCCTTCCCCTTCGGGTTGGGCGATCACGGTGTTGACCGTGGTGTTCTCCGCACTCAGGCGGACATCGCCGCCATTGGCGATGGTGACCTGGGCGCCGCTCTTGATCACCGCACTGCTCTCGGCGTCCAGGATGCCCAGGGCCAGGGAGCCGGCGATACCGACCGCTTTGCCGCTGGCGCCGGAGGTGGCTTGTGCACCGAAGTTTTGGGTCGTATCGCCATCGACGTCGGTCATCAGCGCTTCGACCACGAGGCCGCCGGCATGGACAATGGCGTTCTCGCCGATGGAGGCTTCGTTGGTCAGAAGCGGCACATTGATCGCAACCGCCGCACCGATGCCCACCGAAGAGCTGCCGGTGGCGCTGCCGTCGGCCTTGGCCGTGGCGTCGGTGTTGTTGCTGGCGCTCAGGGTGAGCAGGCCGCCGGCGGTGAGGGTGCCGCTGTCCGGGATGGAGGCCTGGGCCTTGGAGCTGGCCAGGTTGACGCCGACCGCAGCCGCTACACTGACGCCGCCGCCGCTGGTCTCGGCCTTGGGCGTTTCCGTGGTCCCGGTTCCCGTGGTCCCGGTCTCGGCAGCCTTTTTGTCAGCCAGGCCTTTCTGGCTGCCGACCTGCTGATCCACGCCGTTCTGCGGGGTATCTGCTTTCTCTTCCTCGGCCCCGGCCGCGCTGGCCTTGGCCTCGGCGCTGGTTGCGGCTGAGGCATGGGCCGCAAAGGTAACGTCACCGCCGGCGGCGATGGTGCGGTTGGTGGTGGCGATGGTGCTGTCGTTGACGACATTGAGTCCGAGGGCGATGCCGACCGCGGCCGCACCGCCGGAAGCCGCGCCGTCGGCTGTGGTGGTGGTGGTGCCGTTATGGGTGGCAAGGGCTTCGAAGTCGCCGGTGAGGGTGAGGTCGGCGCCTGTGCCGATGTCGGCGGTGGTCTCGGTATTGGCCACAGTGATGCTGATGGCACCGCCGATGCCGACGCCGCTGCCGCCCTTGGCCGTACCGCCTGCGGTGGAGGTGGTGGTGGCGGAGGTGCTGCTGTCGGCGGAGAGGCTGAGGTTGTTGGCGCCGTTGATCACGGCGGTATCGGCTATTTCGGCGGTGGCGGTGAGATTGGCGATGTTGAGGGCCACGGAGGCGCCGATGCCGAGGCTGCCGTCATCGGCACCGGTGGCGGCCGGGGCGTCGGCGGGCGCCACGGCAACGAGCTTGGCGCCGGTGAGCACGGTGCCGTCGGTGTTGGCGGCGGGGTCGGCCAGTCCCAGCTGGGTGAGGGCGGCCGAGCCGTTCTGGGCTTCGATGGTAAAGGCGACGGCATCGCCTGCGGTGGTATCGGTCCAGATGGTGAGCGTCTTGGCGGCGTCAAAGATCAGCTGGCCGCCGATGAACTTGACGTCCACCACGGCAGCATCATCAGCGCCAAGCTGACCGGCCTCGACCATGGCCAGACGAACCGCTTCCTTGATATCCGCCAGCCAGGCGGCCTTGCAGGTGTTGGAGTCGCCGAGATATTCCTTGGCAGCCACGGTAACAAAGAAACGCGCGTTGTCCGTGCCGACCTGGAGGGCGAAGTTGAGGGCCTCGCTGTGGTCATTGAGCGGCACGGCCACCGGGATGCCGCCATCGCGGCGGTAGAAGACCGGCGATCCGGTCTGGGTGACTGAGGTGGCAGCGGAGACAGCGGCCGTGGCGCTGGTGGTGTCGACAAACTGCAGCTGCTGCTTGGCGGCATCGAAGCTGGCCACCAGTTTACCGTTATTGCCGGCGGCGTTGTTGATGGTGTCGATCAACTCCTGAACCGTGGCGGCGCCGTTGAGGGAGACGGTGAAGGTGTCGTTGTTGCGCAGGGTGAACTTGAGATCGTCCACCCCGGCGGCGGTCTCGACCTTGACCTGGCCCTCGGCGGTGCCGATCAGGGTGTCTGCGGTGATCAGGGCGGTGTCGCCTGCGGCCGTGACTTCGGCCTCCTTGGCAACGGCAGCCCCTTTGGCGCTGGCCAGGACCGTGGATGAGGCCGCGCCTTCGGCCACCAGTTTGAGGTCGCCGCCGGTGAGGGTGACGGTGGCACCGCTCTCGATCAGAGCCTCGTTCTTGCTGTCAGCGATATTGATCGCCAGGGATCCGGCCAGGCCGACCTTGCCGCCGCTGGCACCGGAGATGGCCTCGGCACCGATCACGCCGGTGGTGTCGCCCTTGCTTTCGGTTCGTTTGGCCTCCACGGTGAGCCATTGGGCCCGGATGGTGGCGTTCTCCCCGATAAAGGCCTGATTGCGGGCGCTGACCAGGTTGATGGCAACCGCGGCGCCGACATTGGCGCTACCGGCACCGGTGGCCGTGCCGTTGGCCTTGGCCGTGGCATCGGTATTGTTGCTGGAGCTCAGGGTGAGCAGCCCGCCGGCGGTGATGGTGCCGTTGTCCGGGATAAAGGCCTGAGCGCTGGAGCTGGCGACATTGACGCCGACCGCAGCCGCGACACTGACCCCGCCGTTGCTGGTCTCGGCGGCCGGGGTGTCTGCGGAATCCGTAGTGCCCTTGGTGCCGCTTTCCGCAGCCTTCTTGTCGGCGAGAGAACGCTCGGCGCCGATCTTCTTGTCAACGCCCTGTTGGTCGGGGCTGTCGCCTTCGTCCTCGGCTCCGGCTGCGCTGGCCTTGGCCCCGGCCGAACTGGCGGCCGCCGCATGGGCGGCAAAGGTGATGTCGCCGCCGGCAATGAGGTCGCGTTCGGTGGTGGCGAGCGTGCTGTCGCTGACCACATTGAGGCCGAGAGCAATGCCGATGGCGGCACTGTCGCCGCCGGCGCTGCCGTCGGCAAAGGTGGTGGTGCTGCCGGTATGGGTGGCAACCGCGCTC
This sequence comes from uncultured Desulfobulbus sp., assembly GCA_963666685.2. Classification (GTDB taxonomy): domain Bacteria; phylum Desulfobacterota; class Desulfobulbia; order Desulfobulbales; family Desulfobulbaceae; genus Desulfobulbus. Next base: position 2,022,000 of record CAXXHZ010000003.1, on the reverse strand, counting down.
AGGTCGCCGCTGACGGTCTGCAGACTGCCGCTGCCGAGCAGGGCCCGGGTCTCGTTGTTGGCCACCGAGGTGGCGATGGCGCCGCCGATGCCGACCCCGCTGCCGCCGGTGGCCGCTCCGCCGGCCTTGGCCGTGGTGATGACCGCGTTGTCGGAGGTGGCACTCAGGCTCAGGTCGTGGGCGCCGGTCAGGACCGCGCTGTCTTCGAGTTCGGCAACCGTGCTGGTGTTGGCGATGTTCAGAGCCACCGAGGCACCGATGCCGACATTCCCAGCGGTGGCACCTTCCCCTTCGGGTTGGGCGATCACGGTGTTGACCGTGGTGTTCTCCGCACTCAGCCGGACATCGCCGCCATTGGCGATGGTAACCTGGGCGCCGCTCTTGATCACCGCACGGCTCTCGGCGTCCAAGATGCCCAGGGCCAGGGAGCCGGCAACTGCGGACATGGTCGCGCTGGCCCCCGCAATCGCTTCAGCGGAAAAATTTTGCACCAGAGGGCTTTGGGGCCCTTCAGGAGTCAGGCCCGCCTCGATACTCAGGCTGCCCGCATTGACGGCACCTGTGCCGCCGATAGAGGCTTCGTTACTGACAGCAGCCAGGTTCATGGCCACGGCTGCGCCTGCACCCACTGAGGCCGAGCCAACGGCAGAGCCATCCGCCAACGACGAGGCATCTGTATTGTCAAAGGCACCAATGGTCAGCAGACCCGTGGTGGTTATCGACTGATCCGAAGCGAGCGAGGCAAGGGTGCTGCTGTCGTGCACATCCGTAATGGCAACGGCTGCAGCAAAATCCATACTGCCTGCGCTCGTTTCCGCCTTGTATTCCGCTAACCTGGTTTCTGCAGCGGTGGGAGAGGACGTGCTTTTTGAAGCCCCACCGGCCGTGGCTTTGGCTTCTGTGGTGATATTGTCGAGTGTGCTTGCCTTCAGGCTGATGCTGCCGGCCGAGAGGATCGAGGCGCTGCCGTCGAGGAAGACCTGCGTATCCCCGGTGACCACGGCAACGGCGACGCTGCCGCCGGCTCCGCCCGCCGAACCATCGGCAACCGTTGTAACCGTCCGCGTATTGATGGCCTCCATGACCAGCGCGCCTCCGGCCGAAAGCGTTGTTGTCCCGCCGATATGCACAAGAGCCGCGCTGTCGACAATCGAGGTGGCCACTGCGGCATCCACCTCGGTTTCGATATTGAGTATATTGGCAAGTGCCTGGGCCGAGGTGTCAACCACGGATGAAGCGGTCAGGATGATATCGCCGGTGCTGATCAGTTGGGAACTGCCGCTGACAGTGATGCTCGCGTTCGAATCGGCGGTGATCAATGCGACAACGGGCAAGCCTTGTGCCGTCGCGGTAACGCTTGCGTCGGCTGTTAAGCAAATCCCGGCGCCATTGAGTACGGCATCCTGGATGTTGATATGCGCTTGGGCAGTGCTCAGGGTACTGTTGTCCACCGCCGCAGCAATAAGCTCCAGGTTGCCTGCCGTGGTAATATCGGCATTGATATCGATGAGTTCCGAAGTGAAAGACACGCCCCCGGTAAAGGTTGTGTCGCTGCTCACTACAATATGATCATTGCCCAGCCCGCCATCGATGGTGAGGGTTTCAAAACCGGAGTAATCGAGGATGGTTGTGGAATTATAGGTTACCAGGTGGTTTATGCCGTCAATGACGAAGGTGTCGTCGCCGGAGGTCCCGTACAGCACAAGCGTGTCGGAGCCGTCCCCGCCGTTAAGGATCAGGTGGTCACCGTCGAAAAATGAGGGCGTGGTTGTTCCACCGGAAATCGTCAGGCCGGCCATGTCGACGGTGACGATGTCGGGGACGGCAAGGCTGTTGGTCCCGTCCACAAACACATCGGCCAGTTTATAGGCATAGGTGTTCCCGGCCGACAAGGTGGATGTCTCAATCATGCCGGTTGAGCATTCCAGCGTCCAATTGCCTCCCAATGCAGCCGCACCGGTGGCATCGTCGGACGCGGCAACATCGCTGCCGGTGGCGCTTGCCAGAGATGCGATGAAATCAAGACCGCTTGTATCCGCCCCGATGTTGCAGCCGTACAGCAGGATATCGCCGTCCGCGTCCAAGGCATTGCCCCACTGCGCCAGGGCCGTGCTGTTTTCGCGGATGGACTCGGCATCAAGGCTGGTCGAACCCAGGGTCAGTTGGCCGCTGGAACCGTGCGAGAGGATATGAATCGCCGAGAGATTGGATTTGTCGCTGAGAATATCAGTGAGTTGTGCAATGCCGTCGGTGTTGCCGTCCAACTGGTAGATTTCATAGGAGACGCCTTCTTGCCGAGGGATCTGGTCCAGCAGGGATTGTTGGTCCTGGAGAGCGGCATCGACGATGATCACCTGAACATCCGCGGTTTCTGCTCCGCCAATCACCAGTTTTGCGTCCGTGCCTTTGACCTGCTGGTCGACGAACTGACTGTCATGGAGTTCACTGCTCTCTGCCGGCAGGATATTCGCATGGAGCGCGTTCTGTGAGACCTCGATGCCCAGATCTGCCGATAGCAGAATCCGCGGTTCAAGGGCCTCGAACTGCATCTTGCGGCGGGTGGAAAGGGGGCGCTTACTGCTCTTGCCTATTTTGAGATTTCTGTAGAAACGTCTCAACATGGCGAACTCCTTGGGTCAACTTTTCACGAACGGAACCTAGCCTGCCGGTGGATGCGGTTATCGGAACAGCTGCGCGAGCTGCTGCAGATCCATCCCGGTGAGCGTATCGGTGGCTTTTTTCAGTTTCAGACTGTTGAGCAGGTAATCGTAGCGGGCTTTGGCATATTCCTGTTTGGTCAGATACAGATCACGATCGGCGTCCAGTACCGCCAGGCTGGTGTACAGGCCGGAAAGAAATCCTTCCTGCTTGGCCTCCAGGGCCAACTGATTGGACGCGACCGACTGCTGCAGCGCCTTGACCCGGTTAAGGGAGCTTTTGACACCGAGAAAGGCGCCGCGGGTCTGGCGTTCGACCGCTCGCCTCTGCCGGATCAGCTCCTGGCGTACGCTACTGAGTTGATGCTCGGCCTCGCTGACGCGGGAGCTGACCATGCCGCCTTGATAGAGGGGAACGTTGAGCCGGAGCATAACCCTGGAAGTGTCGTAATTGCTGCCGCCGCCATACAGGGAGCCTTGGCTGTCGTCGTTGTTGAAACTGCCCACCAGGTCGACGTTCGGCAGGTGCGCGGCCTTTTGCCGGTCCACTTCCTTGCTCGCAACTTCAACGGCATACTTTTGCAGGTGGATGGCTGGGTTCTGCTTGAGAGCAGCCTGTATCCAGGTGTCTAAATCGGTCGGATCCGGACCTTGTAAGGGGATGTCCGGTTGCAGCGTCTCCACTTCGGCAACCGGGGCTCCGGTCATTTCCTGCAAGGCCTGGAGGGCGTCGTCCATGAGATTGCCGGCCTCGATGACTTGAGCACTGACCGTTGCCTTGCGGGCGGTGGCATCGTGCATGTCGGTGATCGGAATCAATCCTTTACTAAATTGATTGCCGGCCAGGTCAAAGTGTTTGTCAACGGCCGTTTGCTCGGCTTGGGCAAAGACCAGCTGATCCCGAGCCGCCAGGACCTTCATGTAGAGATCGGCAACCCGGATAATCAACTCTTGTGCGGCGATGTGGTATTCCGCTTGGGAACGAAGGATTTCGGTGTTGGCCTGTTGGAGCCCGACGATGGATTCCCAGTGCAGTAGCGGCTGGGTCAGGGTGATGCCGTAGGTCGTTATCCCGTAATCGGTTCGGCTTGTGGGGTCAATGACATCATTGTCACTGCTCCTGATGTTCTGGAAGGTGTGGCCCGCATCGGCGGAAGCCGCCAAGGTCGGCAGCAGTTGGGCTATCGCCTGGTTGCGTCGTTCCTGGACCCCCTGATCCTTAAAATAGGCGGTTTGCAGAATGGGATCATTTTTTTGTGCCTGCTGGAAGATCTCCATCAGGCCGGTGGCACGGAGGGGTTGCGGAAAGGAAAAAAGAAGGCAAAGAGCTGCCAACGCCAGATAACGATGGTTCACAAGCAAGACGGGGAGCATTCGATACCGACCCATTATTTACCTACCTCCTGCATTTTTTTGGTTCTTGAGGGAAAATAGGAAAATACCTAGTGAACCTGACAATTTCCTTACATCGGGGAAGGTGGCTGGAAATATCAGGGCAAAGGCGCAGAAATATTTGCTGTCTCGAAGGGGGAGGAGTTGGAGAAGTCTCTCAACCTTGAGAAGAAGGAATGTTTGTACCTCTTTGGTCTGTCGAGATTTCCGCAACCAGTTCGGCGATTTCAGCGTCGGGGTATCCCTCGCGCTGGAGAGCGGCTTCAAAACGCTTCAACACCCGGCGAGCGTGGATCGCGGAATGCTGCCCTTGCAGTCGATACAGCAGGCTATAGAGGCGGTCGTTGAGGGGGTCGTTGAGCAAGGCCTTTTCCGCCGCCTGGATTGCCTGCTGCCGCCGGTTTGAACCCACCAGCAGGTCGCACCAGGCAACGGTCATTTCTGAGAAGGCTCTGACGAGGGTGTCCCGGAAAGCCCGGATCCGGTCCTCGCCCGTCACCCCCGGAACAAACTCACCTTGCCATAGGGCCTCCGCAGTGGTGAAAGCAGTTCCGGCCTGCCAGTACTCATGAAGCCGGAAGTGATGCATGCCGCGACCGGCTGCATATAAAAAAGCATGGGCATCAACCCTACAATGCGTCAGCCAGAGTATCCCCTTTTCCCGGTTAAAGTAGAGGTGGGCTGAATTCCCCGGCAGCGCTTCCGTTAACGTTTTACGCAGCCGAGATACCAGGGTGTCGAATTTAACCTTAACGGCGTCGGCCGTGCTGTCCGGCCAGAAAGAGAGTTGAATATCCTCTTGGGGTTTTTTCATATCAGGTGCGGCCAGCAACAGGGCCAACAACTCGCGTTGCTGCGGGGTCAGTTGTTCGGCCCTGAGCAGGATGGCGCCTTGACATGCGATTGTAAATTCGCCCAGGGTTTGAATATCAAGCAGGGGAAGAGGCGTGCCGTCCTTAAGAAGGGCCTTGCCGGATTGTTTGCCGGCAAGGATGCGGGCATATGCGGGCTCAATACTGCGGGCTACGGCAAAGGAGAAGACCTGCTCCCTGGTCACCGGGTCCCACGCCCAGAAATGGCGATAGCTGTTGCGGCGCATCAGCCGCATGCCTGTTGCGATATCTTCCCGGGCCCGGGCGTGTAATCCGGCAGTCAGCAAAATCGAGGCTCGATGCAGCAGGCCGCAGGCTTCAAGATACTCGGTCGGCATCTGCCGAGCCTCTTCAATGCCTTGATTGAGCAGCGAGATGCCTTGCTCGTGGTGGCCGCAACGGCAAAAGACCACGCCCGCCAGCAAGGCGTTCAGGGTGATGAAATAACGGCCTCCCGAGAGATCTCTGAGCCGTTGCGATTCCGTGATTGCCGACACTGCCTGGTCATAGTGCTGCTGCCGGGATAAGGCCACGGCCTGCAACTGCAATACCTGACCGGCGAGATGGGGACTGAGCGTGGGATATCGGGTCAGTGCCTCCTCGGCAAGTGCCAAGGTTTTTTCAAAATGTCCCTGACTTATGGCGATATCCATTTCCCAGATATAGCAGAACGGGCCGGCAATGGACTGGGAGAACAGGGCAAGGCCAAAGACATCGACGGTCCGGTGCTTCTGCTCGAAATAGTTTGGAAAATCGCCGTCATGGAAGAGAAAGTTGAACAGCATCATCCGGATGGCAAGGCTGTTGAAAGCGCCCACTTCAAAATGGTGCACATAGGGCGCGGCCTGCTCCAGATACATTCGGGCCAGGGAGGTGTGTCCGGCAAAAATCCGGATATATCCCATAACCAGGAGCAGGGCGGCCTCGAAATTGACCAGAGCACCTTTTTGGGCCAGAGCCAGGGCCAGTGAAGCATATCGGGTCGCCTCCTCGACATCCCCCAGAAAAATGCAGTAGCCCATGGCCAGGCTATGGGTGACGAGGATGGTGGTGAAGGCCTCGAGTGTTTCGGCAACACGGGAGAAAAGCTCTACTGCCCGGTGTAAAAGTTCTTCGCCTCCGCGGTAATGCCCGGTGGTGATAATACGGATGGCGATGTTGTGGGTCAGGCACAAGAGTTCGCCGATTTCATCGTGCTGTGCTGCAAAGAGCGCCAGAGCCTGATCGAGCAACGGCAGGGCCAGTATGGGCGTCGAATCCATATGGGCCAGGGCGAGGAAAAAAGAAGACCAGCCTAGCCTACGCAGGCAGGACTCCGATATCCGACCGAGGAGGGCACCCAGGGCGGCGGTCTGGTTCGCCTTGAGAAACACCATGCCGTGATTTTTGAGGACGGTTTCAATCAGGTCGTAGGCTTCAGCCGTCAGCAGATAGTGGAGCGCCTGCGCCGGGTTGTCGTGTTTGAGAAAGAACTGTCCGGCCCGGCGGTACAGTTCCCGCACCGTCCCGATGCCCAGTTCCTTTAAGGCCATTTCCCTGAGAAATTGTTGAAAAAGAGAATGCAGGCCAAAGGTGCCGTTTTCCGGATCGGGCGGGTGGAGAAACAGGTTTCGCCTGACGAGTTCTTCCAGGTCGCGACCAATGTCGGGTTTACCGGTGAGCTCGATGGCCAGATCCACGGACATACTGTCCAGGAGGGAAAGGATCAGGAGAGCAGGACGGATCTGCCGGTTCAAAAGCGGTAAGATTTCCAATTGAAAATAGAGGCGAATTTGCTGTTGATCGGTTTTTTCCAGTTGAAGAGGGACGGTCGGTCGGGACTGCCTGTGTCGTTGTTCCATGTGCAGCCCCAGCAAGTGAATCCCCTGGATCCAACCCTCAGTGACCCGGGCGACTTCTTTAATGGTATGAAGCGGGACGGCAAGATGCAGGGCTTGATGAAAAAAATCGGCGATCTCGTTCTCATCCATTGCCAGTGCCCGATTATCAAGATGGAGAAGTGTGCGCGTACGGCAAAGGACCTGCTCGTCGAATCCCGGCAGCGGTTCGCGTGAGGAGAGGATGAAATGCAATCGGGGAGGGGCTGTGGCCAGAAGATGCTGCAGGATGGACATGCTGGAGGCATGCGGCACAAGATGATGGAGGTCGTCGAAAACAAGGTACAGGTCGTCTTGCAGGAAGGCGCTCAGCTCCTGCAGCAGCGCATCGATCCGTTTGCGCAGGGCACACGGCATACCGCCTTGTTCCGGAATCAGGTCCAGGACGCTTGCAGGATAATTCGGGGGCAGGCGCTTGATGCAGGCAGAGAGAGCGTGGAGAAAAAAATTCGGATCCGCATCATCAGGCCCCACTTGATACCAGACCGAAGCCGTCGTAATACGATCGAGAAACTGTTTGATGAGGGTGGTCTTCCCCAGACCGGGCTGGGCGGTAAGGATGATGGTGGCAATTCGGGAGGTATGGTCCTGCAGCAGAGAATCGACAATTCGCTCCCGATAGAGGATCTGCGGGGGGTCGGCCTGTGGGGCGGAAAATCTATTGATTGTGATGGGCGGTGAGGATTTCGATGAGGAACGCACGTGGTCTCCATGTATCAGCAGTTCAGATACGTTTTTACCACAGTATTGAAAAAGAACAAGGGGAGCAAGGGGCGACCGGCAGGGCAAAGTTGCTCAATGATTACCTCGATAAAATTCATTGAGCTCCGGAGGCAACCGATAAAAAAACTTGAACAGTGTTTCTGCCCTAACGAAAAATACGAAAAATAGGCCCATAGGTGCTGTAGACGAGGCGAAAAAAAGGGACCGACCCGCATCGAAAAGCTATTCGATGGCATACTGGGTGAGTTTTCGGTACAGGGTCTTGCGACTGATTCCCAGTGTGTCGGCGGTCTTCTGGCGGTTGCCGCCGTGGAACTCGAGCAGCTTGAGGATATGCTGTTTTTCCACGGATTCAAGCGTAAGGTTGGCCTCGATGTTTTCACTGGATTCCACCAATTCCCGCGGCAGGCAGCGTTCGGTGATAATGCCGTTTTCCGCCAGGATGATGGAGCGCTCGATGACGTTGCGTAACTCTCTGATATTGCCGGGCCAGTTGTAGCGGAGAATGCAGGCCATGGCGCGTTCAACGATGCGGTAGACGGTGTTGTCCGGGCTGAGCGCGGTCAGGAAATAATCTACCAGCAGGGGCAGGTCCTCCTTGCGTTGCATCAGGGTCGGGATCTCGATACTGAAGGCGTTGATGCGGTGGAAAAAGGCCTCGTTGAACTGGCCCTGTTCCACTTCTTCCGCCAGATGCCGGTTGGTGGCGAACAGAAAACGGATGTTGACCTTGCGCTCCTCTTTTTCCCCGATCCGCCGGTAGTTTCCGGTCTCCAGAACCCGGAGCAACGAGGCTTGCACCTCGAGCGGCAGCTCACCGATCTCATCGAGAAACAGGGTGCTGTCGTGGGCAAAGCTGAGCAAACCCTCCCGGGATTCGTTGGCACCGGTGAACGAGCCCTTGATATGGCCGAACAGTTCGCTGCGAGCCAGTTCCTTTTGCAGGGAGGCGCAGTTTTTGATGATCATCGGATTGGCGGCTAAGGGTGAGCGCTGGTGAATGAGACGGGCAACCACATCCTTGCCCACCCCTGATTCGCCGGTGATCAGCACCGGGATCCGGGCCGGAGCCACCTTGTCGATGAGAAACTGGATGTCGCGGATCGACTGGGCGTTGCCGATAAACCGGACCTTGTCCCGTTCCTGGCTGGTGCTGTGGCGGAGCATGGCGTTCTCCCGCGACAGCAGCACCCGCTGATGGGCCTTCTCCACAATCAGGTCGAGCCGGTCGAGGTTGAAGGGCTTGCGGATAAAATCGCAGGCCCCCAGCTTCATGGCTTCCACCGCGATATCAACATCGCCATGGCCGGTGATCAGGATCACCTCAATGTGGGGGATGGATTCCCGGATGCGGATCAACAGGTCCAGGTCCGAGACATCCGGCAGCCACAGATCCATGATCACCACATCAAACCAGTGGTTGCGCACCATGGACATGGCCTCGGCACCGTCGGCGGCCGCAAATATTTCGCGTCGACTGTTGGCCAGTTCCTTTTGCAGCAGCCTTCTGATCGATTCCTCGTCATCCACTACCAGGATGGAGTATTTTTCTTTGTCCATATTTATTCTCTGCTCGGAAGTATCACTTGAAATGCCGACCCTTTGCCGACCGTGCTGGTGACATTGATTTCTCCGTGATGATTTTTGACGATGGAATAACAGGTCGAAAGTCCGATGCCGATCCCTTTTCCCACGGGCTTGGTGGTGAAAAAAGGCTCGAAGAGTTTGTCCTGAACCTCCAGAGGGATACCGCAACCGGAATCGGTAATCACCAGCTCAACTTTGTCCTGGCCCTCTATAAGGGTCTTGATCAGGATGAAGCCGCCGCCACTGGTGGCATCCAGGGCATTGGTAAGGAGGTTGATGATCACCTGCTTGAGTTGCGACTCATCGCCGATGATGCCGGGGAGGTCATCGTCAAGTTCGGTGGTGACCGTAAGATCATGCTGTTCCTTGAAGTGATGCTTGAGGATGAACAGGGTGTCACGAATGCACTGGTTGAGATCGACATGACCAAGACTGGCTACATTGGGGCGGCTGAAGGTTAGGAGCGTCTGGACGATGTCGCGGCAGCGTAGGCATTCCTTGATAATGGTCTCGGTGTATTCTTTAAAATCTCCATGGAGTTCTTCGTCTATCTTGCCTGTAAGCCGATCGTTTCTTCGTTTTAAGCCTTGGGCGAAACCGAGGATCGCAGTTAGTGGGTTATTGATTTCATGGGCCACTCCCGCAGCCAGGGCACCCACCGTCGCCATTTTTTCCGCCTGATAAAACTGAGCCTGAAACTCTTTTTCCAGGGTAACGTCCCGCTTGAAGAGCAGAACCTGACGTTCACCGGTGAGGCTGGTCTTGAGGGGCGAGGCAATTATTTCGAAGTGTTTGAAATCCTTGTTTATTTTATAGATAGAGATGTCCTTGACGATCTCGTCGCGATCCAGGGAGCGCAGGGCCGGGCAGTCGATGCAGCGTTCGTCCCGGTCTCGAAAAATCTCGAAACAGTGGCGACCAACCGGATCGACCCCAGGAAACCAGTCGTTGAATACGTGATTCACCCGCAGAATGCGCAAATCCTCCGAAAGGACCACCATCAGATCGGTTATTCCGTCGAGAAGGGCCTGGATCTCCTTGCGTTTTTTTTCCAGTTCCAGGTTAGAGCCTTTAAGCTGTTCGACCTTTTGCTGCAGCTCCTGGTAAAAACCGAGTTTGCAGTGTTCGATGCCGACCAAGTCTGCGAGTGTTGTCTGGTGGGGCATCACCACACCTCCTCGCAGATCTGAAGAAATTCCTCCCAGGTGGCCGGCCGGGGATTGGTCAGGTTGCAGGCGTCATGAACCGCCATTTTGCAGATGTGTTCCAGATGGTGCCGTTCACTGGCCGGAATCAGTTGACTCAAGCGCAGCGCCACATCAAAGGAAGCAAAAAACGTGTCCAGTTTATCAATACCGGCCAGAGCTGTTTCCTCGTCCGTTCCCCGTTGTCCTTTGAGGATCAACCGGCCGATATCGGCCATTTTGGTGAGATTGAACCCCATATTAAAGCGCATGACGCTGGTGAGAAGGATCGGGTGGACGATGCCATGGCGCATGTCGAAATGACCTCCCAGGGAATGAGCCAGGGCATGTTCGGCTCCGAGTCCGGCGTTGCTGAAGGCCATGGAGGCCGAGACCGAAGCAATGCTGAGCTGTTCCAGCGAGTCGAGCGAGCGGGTAGCCACCGCACGCTGCAGATTGGCAAGGATCAGGTCAACGGCTTTGAGCGAGTGCATCTCGGTGAAGGGGGAGGCAATCCGCGACATGTAGGCTTCGATGGCATGGGCCAAGGCATCGACCGCGCTCTGGATGATCAAGTCTTCGCTTTTGGTGCGCAGGATCAACGGGTCGACAATCGAGATGTTGGGCACGAGCGTCCGGGTGATGATGGACATTTTGACCCCACGCTTCATGTCGGTGATAATGCAGAACTGACTGATATCCGAACCGCTGCCCGCGGTGGTGGTGATCAGCATCATCGGCGGCAGGGGCCGCTGCACGCGGTTGGCGCCTTCATAATCCCGGATGCGTCCGCCGTTGCTGGCGATAATCGCAATGCCTTTGGCGGTATCCAGGGCGCTGCCGCCGCCGATGGCAATGATCACATCGGTGCCGTTTTTAAGGTAGAACTCGGCCCCCTGTTCAACCTGGAAGTCTCGGGGATTGGAGGTTACACCCGGATAGTAGACCCACTTGATTCCTTCTTTTTCCAGAATATCCATGAGATGCTGCAGCCATCCTGCCTCCTCGATACCGGCATCGCTGACCAGGAAAACCTTTTTTGCGCCGAGGCGAAGGGCGCATTGACCGGCATAATTGAGGCTGCCCCGACCAAAGATAATTTCGGGAATGGCGAATTTGGTGATCTCCATGAAATCCGGCTCCGTATTCAGGTGGCTGCTTTTTAAAAGCAAATTATTGATTTTGGGACGGGATATAATTACAGCGGTAAAAAAAAATCGACAGAGGAAATGCCGGAAATGCTTGAATCAGCTGTGTCGAAAAAAAATATCCGATTAGGCACAGGCATGGTATCGGCTTCTCCTTGAGGTAAAAGTATATATTGCATTTTCTATGCCGAATTATTTTTTGGAGGGCTTGCTGACCCAACGAGAACAGCAGGATGGGTAAAAATGACTCTTTAGCGTGCACATAGTACACAATAAATAATTCTATCACAGGTAATGAGCAGGCTGGGCATCCGAAAGTCAGAGAAAGGTACGGGGCATTGTGACCCGATTGGCAAAAAGGATGGGTTATAATGAACCGCTCTGTCCCTCGGAGAGTATAATCCTGATTCAGAAAAACGGTTAATGCAAGACGAAACTGTCCAGGTCCACGGACAAGTATGGGCTAGGATTATAGAATGGTTTTTGATATAAATGAAGTATTGAGGTTGTATCATGACACCATGATACGGTTGAATAAACCACTATTGAGGAGGAAACAGGTGAGGCGTAAATTTTTCTTTTTAGTATCAATGGTAGTGGGATGCATGATGGCATCTTCTGTTTGGGCGACAAATATTGTCGGTACCGGCAGTCAGCTCCGTGGAAATCCGGGGCGTAATGCCCAGCTCAATGGGAAGGTTTTCAACGTACCGAAAAACGGTGCAATCTCAAAAGTGAACATGAATGGCACCGACAGTTTTTGGATTGAGCGGGCGGATGGCCGGCAAGTGGCAACTTTTGGTTCCATGCAACAAGCAATTGGCTATCCCCTCCCTGCAGGGAGCTACCGGGTGCTTCCTAATTTGAGGTCGAATCCAAAAGCTCCGTCTTCGACAGTGAGCATCACGGTCACCTGTCCGTAATCGGGTCTGATTGTCCCGCAGTCTTTTGAGGCTGTCTGAAATTTTTTAACAGAATAAAAAAAGCCCTTTTCCTTGAAATGGAAAAGGGCTTTTTTTATGTGACGATACTTTCCGTTTGCGCCTTCGCAACCTCGTTCATTTTTTAAAATATTTTTTGGTTTCCGCAACAACCACCGGTGTCAAAAACAGCAAACCGATAAGATTGGGGATGGCCATCAAACCATTTAAGGTGTCGGAAATATTCCACACCAGGCTGAGTTTGGAGACAGCGCCCACTCCGATAAAGCACACAAAGATAATCCGATAGGGGAGAACCGATTTGATACCGAAAAGGTATTCTATTGATTTCTCGCCATAATAACACCAACCGAGAATCGTTGAGTACGCGAAGAGAATAATGCCGATGGTGACCACGTGAGCACCTCCCGGCATACCGGCGGAATAGGCTATCGTGGTCAGCTCCGCGCCTGTGGTGCCGTTTGACCAGGTTCCGGTAAGAATTAATACCAGCCCGGTCATGGTGCAGACGATGATGGTGTCGATGAAGGTCTGGGTCATGGAGACCAGGGCCTGAGTGATCGGGCTCCGGGTCTGCGCGGCTGCCGCTGCAATAGGTGCACTGCCGAGGCCGGATTCATTGGAGAATACTCCGCGAGCCACTCCCAGGCGAATCGCCATCATGACGGAGGCTCCGGTGAAACCGCCTACAGCTGCAGTCGGGTTGAATGCCTGTTTGACAATAAAAAGCAAGGCGGCCGGTACTGCGGCAATGTTGGAAAAAATGATATAGCACGATCCGCCAATGTAAAAAATAATCATAAAAGGGACCAGGAATTCGGTAACCTTTCCGATTTTTTTGATACCGCCGATGACCACAGCTGCCGTGCAGGCCATCAGAACTGCTCCGGTGACCAATTGCGGAATATGATAGGTCGCCTCCACTGCATCGGCAACGGAGTTGGCCTGAACCATATTGCCGATGCCAAAGGCTGCGAAGGAGGCGAATACCGCAAAAATAGTCCCTAGCCAGGGCATCTTCAGACCTTGGGAAATATAATACATCGGGCCGCCGTTCATCTCGCCTTTTTCGTCGATAACCCGGTATTTTACCGCAAGAACAGCCTCGGAATATTTGGTGGCCATGCCGACCAGTCCGGTGATCCACATCCAGAAAAGAGCTCCCGGCCCCCCCATGGCGATGGCTGTGGCAACACCGGCAATATTGCCTGTGCCGACGGTGGCTGAAAGAGCTGTCATCAGTGCCTGAAAATGGGTGATGTCTCCCGGTTGATCCGTTTCTTCCTTACGTTTGATAAGGGCAAGGTAGAGTGCATGACCAAGTCGGGTAAACTGGAGCCCGCGTAAGGAAAAAGTCAGCCAGAAACCGGTGCCGACGAGTAAAATCAACATTGGCGGTCCCCAGGCAAAAGCCCCGATCTTTCCAACAATGGCATCCAGTGAATTCAAGACATCCATTCGCACTCTCCTTTCAAAATTTCCATGTTGTTTATCTGTTCGCTTTTATTGCATTTGCCAAGGTGACAAGCACCTGTTTCGCGTTTTGCAAGTCCCTGCAGTTTTAACGGGCCCAACTGAATCCAAGGATGTCGATAAGGGAGGGCAGCTTATGCCGCCGGTGCCCTATCTGGAAAAAGTTGTCGCAGTATAGCGGCCACTTGCCGTCATGTCCAGCTATCGAAAGGGAACAATCGCAAGCATGAATGTATCAAAGATACGAAAAACCGAAATCACCTTTTGCTAATTTTTTGAAATTCCGAGGTGATCGACAAATTCTGACCCTGTTGGAGATTTCCGCCTATTGCGTTACATTATTCACCATACGAGAACCAAAAAGAGACAACAGCCTTAGGTCGCAAGTGGGAACCCACGTATGCTTTTATGGATTGGTCAGGGAAGGGGAGTGAGCTCAAGATGGCAAACAGCGTCCGTCATTTTTTTCTGCCGACCCTGAACCTGTGGTTCGGCATTCGGCTGCTCCTCGTCACCGGGGCGGCAATTTTTGTTTTTACCCAGATGCTCGTCCCCTTGCGCATTGAAGGAAGGAGCATGGAACCGACCTATCATGATGGCAGTCTGAATTTCTGTTGGCGATGGCGCTATCTGTTTTCAGAACCCGAACACGGCGATGTGGTGATGATTCGTTTTGCCGGACGCCGGGTAATGCTGCTGAAGCGGATAGTCGCCCTGGCCGGAGAGACGGTTGCCTTCCGTGAAGGGCTGCTCTTTGTCAATGGCCGTAAAGTCGACGAGCCCTATGTGAAAACATCGTCGGATTGGCAGCTGGATACACGGACGGTGGAACCCGGCAAGGTATATGTGGTCGGCGATAATCGTCACGTGGCCATGAACCGGCACCTGTTCGGTCAGGTGGAACGCCAGCGAATTGTCGGAGGGATTTTATGGTAACCGGGAAAAGCGTCATTCTTGCCCTGGCGGTCGTCATCGGGGCCACCATCGTAGCATTTCTGTATTGGCCTCACGATAAACGGGCAATCGGCAAACAGCTCACCCTGCTTGAGGTCAAAGGTTCCAAGGAGCCGACTGAGCAACCTGTTGAGACCCTCCTGAAATCGAAACAAATTGCCGGATTGTTCCGCGATCCCTGTCGGTTCACGGTCGCAGCTTCGGATTTCAGCGGAGAATATGATCGCAAGCAGATCATGGATCGCATCACCATGATACGTTCCTCTTGGAGCCGGATGCGCGTCAGGTTCTATGATATTTCCATTGATTTTCCCGAGGAGAAAACCGCGGGCCTTATCATGACCGTTCGATTGAACGGCATGAACGGCAACGATGCGCTTGCCGATACGCAGGAAGTTTCGGCAACACTGCGTAAAATTGAAGGAGACTGGCTGTTTACTTCCGTACGTATTGAAGAAGTCCTGCAGCGATAAAGATCTCGTTATTCCACTCTGTCGGCAAACTCGGTGAACAGGGATTGTGAGAAGAAATGCGCGTGCCATCGAAAAAACGAGGCGGTTGGGTTTTAAGATTTTCTGCCTTTTTTTCGCTGGGCAGTATAGGCCCTCTCATTCAACGCTGATTCCGTCTTGAGCTTTAAATAATTCTGATAGCGTTCCTGCTGCAAGCTCCCTTCTGCTATTGCCTGCAAAACAGCACATCCGGGTTCATTGGTATGGCCGCAATCGGTGAAGCGGCATTCCGGGGATAATTGCCGGATATCATCAAAGTTATCTTCCACTCGATCGCCGGCAACCAAAATGCCTACCTCTCGCATTCCCGGCGTATCGATGAGCATCGCACCCTGCTCAAGGACAATAAGCTGACGTCGAACCGTGGTGTGGCGGCCTTCGCCGGAAGTGCTCACTTTTCCTGTTTTCAAGGTATCCTCGCCGGTGAGTCGGTTGATGAGCGTACTCTTGCCGACGCCTGAGGAACCAACCAGGCAAAAGGTTCTTCCATAAACCATGATCTCTTTAACCTGCTCTAACCCCGCTCCGGTCACATTGCTGAGAGCTATGATCTTCGATGTAATCCCTGCAGCTCGAATTTCAGCGATGCATTGCGCCAAGGCATCCGCACTCACCAAATCCGTTTTGGTCAGAACGAGCACCGGTTCCACCCGGCCATCTTCCGCCATCACCAGATACCGTTCAAGTCTGCTCAGGTTAAAATCGTAATGACACGATTGCACAATGAAGACTGTATCAACATTTGCAGCGATCATCTGAAGATTGAGACCCATGCCCGCAGATTTCCGCCGCAGAAACGATTTTCTCGGCAAAATGGCATGGATGCCCGCAGTGCTTTCGGAGTTGGAGTAATCCACACAAACCCAATCGCCGACGCACGGCATATCAGAGGTCGATTCAGTAGCGTTCATGAATCTTCCTGTTGCCTTGGCAGGTACTTCCCCCAGCTCATTCCTGATGATACATTGGCCCCGATCCACCGCTGTAACCCGAGCAATTCGCTGTTCAGGTCCGCAAAGCTTATCGGCTTGGTCTTGAAACCAAGGATTCATTCCCAGTTCGATCAACTCCATACAAGTATGTTTACTGTCCCGATTTGAGTTTTCAGCCCCCGGTTGGGGAATGTATCGCGGTGTGCAGGGGCGAGCGAGCCTGCGTGTTGGGGGGAGATTGTCGAAAAGTCAAAAGCCGACCGGCACGCTCTTGTGGTTGGCATCACTTCATTGCTTGCGGCTTCTTTGTTCTGTGACCTGGCTTGACCAGGATTTCCAGGTAAAACGATTCCAAGTTTTGTTCTTCGGCCTTATCAATGCATTTGTTGATTTCAGTTAAGTGGATTTCTTCGGCATTTTCGGCGGTAGGGCCGTATTTGCAGTCGAAATCCCAGAAATCGACACCTTCCGGCAGGGTTTTATTCCGCTCTCTTTTGATGTACTTCTTAACTTCGTGTTTTATGGCTTCTACAAGTCGGGCGACTTTGATTTTCGGATGGGTTAAGTGAAAGGTCTTTTTCATAGGTATTCTCAAAAAAAGGAAGGAGCTGGAGAGCAGGATTCGTCCCTTTGTTCCCAAAAGGTGAGGTGCTTATTTAACGAACTTTAATCGACCTGTCTTGATATGTCTCGCCGTTCTGCTGATTTTTGCAATTTCCTTCCGAGAAGGAAGAATTCGGCTGGGTATCGAGAAATTTTCAGGGTGACTCTTCGTCGTACTCTCGGCTCAATAGGGCCAGGTGCTCCGGCAATCAAGATTATGTCGTTCCAGTAACTCCTTCACCTTCTCGCCACACCGTTTTCCCCCGCAGGGCCCATCGCCAATACCGGTAGCCCCAGCTACCTCCTCAAAGTCGACAGCGCCGTTTTCAATGGCCTCGATCAGGCGGATCAGCTTGACGCCCTTGCAGATGCAGCCGGCCTTGAGCTTGGCCATGATCCGTTTATTCGGTTTCGGTTCCATGGTCCTCCGGATGAAGCCGGGTGAAAATCTGCTGAGCCAATTCTTTGCCGATACCCTGCACTGCAGCCAGTTCCTCAACCCCGGCCTCGGACACCCGCTTAAAGCTGCCGAGGGTCTGCAGCAGCTGTTTTTTTCGTTTGGGGCCGACGCCCTCAATGTCGTCGAGCTTCGAGTGCAGCTGCTCTTTGCCGCGCAGACGGCGGTGAAAGGTGATGCCGAAGCGATGGGACCCGTCGCGGATACGCATCAGATACAACAGTACCGGCGAATGGGCGGGCAGGAGGACCGGATTCTTGCGTCCCGGCCGGAACAATTTTTCCCCTTCCTCTGCCTTTTCCTTGGCAATGGCCACGAGGTCGATCTGTTCCAGCAGATTGAAACGGGAAAGCACGTCAAAGGCAACCTGCAGCTGGCCTTTGCCGCCGTCGAGCAGCAGCAGATTCGGGAGATTGTCCGTCTCCACGCCCTTGGCCATGCGCCGCTCCAGAACCTCGCGCATCATGGCATAATCGTCCGGGGTGTCCTGCGAGGTGATCCGGTAATGGCGGAACTGTTTGACCGCCTTTTCGCCCTGGACAAAACAGACCAGGGATCCCACCGCCTGTTTGCCGAGAAGATTGGAGATGTCGAGGCATTCGATGGTGTCCGGACGATGGAGCAGCCGTAATTTACCCTGCAGAGCGGTCGCCAGGGTTTCCCAGGATTGTTCCTTCCTGGCCCGCTCGGAAAAAATCTGAGCGGCATTGGCATCGGCCATCTGCATCAACTGCATCCGTTTGCCGCGTTGCGGGGCCAGCAGCGTCACCGGTCCCTCTCGCAGTTCGGCCAGGCGTTCGGCAATCAAGTCCTGATCCTCAATGGCAAAAGGCAGCAGCAGTTCACGCGGCGGCTGGCGTTCCGCAGAATAGTATTGAAGGATGGTCTGGGCCAGGAGGTTTTCGTCCTCGCCCAAGGGGTCGGCAAGAAAAAAGGTCTGGGCTCCGGTAATCATGCCGCTGCGGACAAACAGCAGGGCAATGCCGACCGAGGCATCCTGGCGGTGAATGCCGAAAATATCCTGATCGAGATGGTGCTCGGCAACAATCGACTGATGTTCCAGGGTCCGGCTCAGGCCTCGGATCTGATCGCGGTAGAGGGCGGCTTTTTCAAAGGCCAGCTCTGCCGCCGCCTCTTCCATTTTAACGGTCAGTTCCTTTACCACTTCAGTGGCCTTTCCTTCGAGGATGAGCAGGACATCCTGCACCATCCGCTGATAGGATTCTCTGTCGACCTTGCCGGCGCAGGGGGCCAGGCAGCGGCCCATCTGAAAGTTGAGGCAGGGTCGTTGGCGTTCCCGCATTGTCTTGCAGCGGCGCAGGGGAAATTGGGCGTAGAGGAGCTGCAGGGTGGCGCGCATGGCAGTGCCCGACGAATAGGGGCCGAAATAGCGGTTGCCGTCGCGCAGTCGTTTGCGGGTGACCACCACCCGGGGCCAGGGCTCGCGGGTGGTGACTTTGATCAACGGATAGTTCTTGTCGTCGCGGAGAATGACATTATAGCGGGGCCGATGCTGCTTGATCAGCGAGGCCTCAAGGATCAGGGCCTCTTTTTCAGTGGTGGTGAGGATGGTTTCGACCCGCTGCACATGCGAAAGCATAACCGCAGTTTTGGAGTGGATCGGGCCTGTAAAGTGAGCATACTGGCTGAGGCGCTTGCGCAGGTCTCTGGCCTTGCCGACATAGAGGACCTGCTTCTTGCCGAGCATCTGATAGACGCCCGGCCCGTGGCTGACCGTGGCAAGAAACTCGGCGGAAAGGGGCGAGGACTCGACAACCCTTTCCGGGTTTGATGTAGGTGCATCCAAGAGTCCAGCTCCAATCTATTTTATTGCGTTATTGAGGGGTTGCAAGAATGTTGAGGAACGTCAATAGCCACTGTTTTATACCTTGCAACGAGATGGAAGTACATCAAACATATATCTGGTTCGTCTGCTAAAAAGGGTCTGAACGAAAAGGCAATAATAGTACGTTTGAATGTAATTTGCGATTGTGACCAAATTCATGAGTTGGCCAACAACCATGAAGTCCTCCTTCATGGGAAAAGGCCAGTGCCGGATTGAGCGGTTCACTGCGCCATGCCACCCGCTGGCGGGGAAATGAAACCGGTGCTATTGATGGTCGCAGCTGCTATTATTTGGACTTTGTCATATTGTCAAAATAATCGAATCGGCTGCCGGATTCAAGAATCGTTTTCCACTCCTGATTATTCAATCTAAAGATGAAAAAAATCACGTAATAGCCTGGAGATGCTGGAAATACAGGGGTTTTTATAACCTTGACCAAAGCTCAGTCCACCGTGTATTCTTTCTTTATATGTTCACCAGTTATCCATTTTTTTAACTGGCCTATCATTACTGATAAGCGGACCGTGAGCTCCGCTTCGCTCCGCACACGGTCCGCTTATCGCCCGCTGTTGAGCATCGCTCAAACACCCTTGACAGGCTCCGCTCACGCTCCGCCTATCAAGGGCGTTCGAGCGGAAAACCGCCTCGTCCCGGACACGAGCTTCGCTCGATCCAAAACGAGGCGGCTTCCGCTCAACAGCGGGCGTTATGCACCAAAGAAAATTGCTATGTATCAACATGAAATAAAACGAGAAAACAAAAAAAGTGACTCAGGTTTTACACTAATTGAATTAATGATTGTGTCTGCGATCATTTTGTTGGTAGCAACCCCGTTTATCAGATATTTCTACAGAGATGAATTAAAACAATTTGAGAGACAATTTTTCAATGCTTTGGGCATTGGAGAAACGGCTCAATTTTTAATATTATCTATTCTTGCTATCATTTTTATCTATTTTAAGTTCCGCCCAGATTTTATAGAAGCCAAAAGAAAGAACAGGCCAGTTATAGGCAAACCTGTCAAAATATTTGCTGTGTTTTCCTTACTTGTTATAGGTGTTTTATTTGTCGTATCACGAAGTTAAAATATTGATATTAACTATAAATGTATAACAAGTCATTCCACGGGATTTCGCAAACAGCCGCGAAACCAGTGAATTCAACGATAAGCGGACCGTGAGCTCCGCTTCGCTACGCACACGGTCCGCTTATCGCCCGCTGTTGAGCTTTGCTCGAATCACCCTCGACAGGCTCCGCTCACGCTCCGCCTATCAAGGGCGTTCGAGCGGAAAACCGCCTCGTCCCGGACACGAGCTTTGCTCGATCCCAAACGAGGCGGCTTCCGCTCAACAGCGGGCGTTGGGCTGGGCAGCACAGCCGATTATTTTAAAGATTGAGCCACATGAACAAATAAGCCTATGAATCAAAACCTAAGTTCATACCTATACAGTGGGCTGCTAGCTGTGGCGACACTTGCTATTGTTTGTTTTATTTATGCTGGAGTAATTGGCGCTAAAGAAATCGGTACCACCTGCCTTGCCATGGTCGGTACGTTCGTCGGTGCACTACTCGCCTTCCGTCTGAACGAAAGCAGAGAAAATACGAAACTCGAAAAGGAACGCAGGGCTGCTCTAAATTATGCGCTTTTTATCATCTTTCGGCAGTACAACGCCATCGGTTGGCTTACAAAGGAACTTGGACCATTTAAATCTGAATTCGAAAGGGCTTTTATTTGCCCAGCGATACGCCCATCTTTGTATTCTGATCTTGTGCATAACTTCGAGGCATTAGGATTTTTGTTAGAAGTAGCCGACCCGAACCTTCTCATGAAGATTTCCATTGAACAAGAAGGATTTCACCAAACAATAGAAAGCTTGAACGAACGGAACAACTTCTATGTCCATGAGATTCAACCGACCATTGAAAAGCACGAATTAAATGGCAGGCCCTTTACGGTTCAGGAGTTTCAGTCTAAATTAGGGGAACTTCTCTATAATGGGGCAATCACAAGGGCAACTGTTTTATACGAAAACTTAGCAAGCAGCCTGGCTGGGTTGACAACCTTACATGAAGAAATATTCACCGTCGCAAAAAAGCTCTATCCCCATGGAAGATTTACCAAAATTGACAACGGAGCCCAACCAGTCAATAAACCTGACCGGAAATAGCCGCGTTGTTAAATGGTGGGCAGCACGTCGGCCGGCAGGTTATTTCACCGTTAGCTGCCTAAATAAAAAGGCATGAATCATATGAATACCACATTGGAAAAACAACAGTTTTACCTACAGCACCAGTGGGACCTGTTGGAAATTCAAAAGGGGTACCGCATGCGGATACCACTTATCATTGGCGGTATAAACATAAGCGTGACTTCGTTTGTCCTAAACTCTACTAAGATTCCTCAATCCACTTACGAAAAGGTTGCTCTTGCCTTAATGCTATTGGTTATTACAGGTGCAGGAATCATAGTGCTCCGCCAGGTACAAAAGCAATACATGCATTTCCTACAAAAAATTGACTACCTGTACCAGAAAATGGGAATTGAAGGTCCTGAATTTTGCGACGAAAAAGAGCCCCTGGTTCTAACTGGCACAAGTTTTTTCAACTCAATTTACGTAGTCATCATTCTCGTGGGCTTACTTTGTTCTTCTGCGGTTATCATGATGCCAGTAATGAATTGATCAGAGAAAAGCAGCTAACAAACCAATCAACCGGACGAAAAATACGTCTGAGCTAAATTGAAAAACAAAATCTAAAATTGCGGTGGTTGGCAAGCAGCACCTCGCCGCCGGTTATCATGAACCGTTAGTACGCATGAAAACGTAAATTGAAAATCGAATTACAGATCGCCCTTTCGAGCAACTTTAAAAGTCGAACTGTATTCCATTTTCAAAGATCAAATGTAAATTGCACCAAACTTCATTGCTCATCAAACGGTCAACCGGAAAAGAAGCGGTGTTTTCCCGCGAAGAAATTTGAAATGCGTTTGGCGGCGAACATTTGTGAATAGTTCGAACTGTTCGTTCCATCGAATTTTTCGAAGGTTCGTGAGAAACATCCATTGGTGGTTGTCGAAGCATTTTGGTTTCAAGGCACCGGCGTACTAACCAATTAATGAACTGGACGGAAAACGCAGTCTGCATATTTTTGAAAAGGTTTTGTGGGTTTTGCACCGTCGCGTCGCCGCCAGTTATCACGAACCGTTAGTACGCATGAAAACGTAAATTGAAAATCGAATTACAGATCGCTCTTTCGAGCAACTTTGAAAGTCGAACTGTATTCCGTTTTCGAAGATCAACTATAAATTGCAGCAAACTTCATTGCTCCTCAAAAGTTCTACAGGAAAAGAAGCGGTGTTTTCCCGCGAAGAAATTTGAGATGCGTTTGGCGGCGAACATTTGTGAATAGTTCGAACTGTTCGTTCCATCGAACTTTTCGAAGGTTCGTGAGAAACATCCATTGGTGGTTGGCGAAGCATTTTGGTTTCAAGGCACCGGCGTACTAACCAATTAATGAACTGGACGGAAAACGCAGTCTGCATATTTTTGAAAAGGTTTGGTGGGTTTCGCACCGTCGCGCCGCCGCCAGTTATCACGAACCGTTAGACATGCAAATCAAAAAGGAGGAAGTCTTTGGATAAGAGGGTTATTAAATTTGCTTTTGGCTTAGCCGTAATATACATCGGACTCGGGATTATCATATTTCCAGGATGGTATTTTTCAATATTGAATGAAGGTGGCATCGGATACCTATTACATAAAGCACAGACCACTTTCTTAACATGGAACTTAATTGCCATATGTGTGATATCGGCACTGACGTATTCGTATTTTCAATTAGAGAAGAATAGTTCAAATTTATTTGAAGAAATAAATAAATTTTTCAATTCTAGAAAATTTTTAATTTGTGGTTGGGTTTTTCTTTTAGTCGTAATTTTTAGGTTTTTTTCTGCCTCTATTTATTTCGGCGATGAAAAATTTGAGGCCCTTGAAAAAAGAATAGAAAAAATAGACATATCATCAAATAGCAAACCACTAATAAATGACCCAATTGAAATAATCTATATTCAAAGCGGGAAAATTAATAACTTCACTGAACAAATACAACCGCAGATGCAGCTTGAAAGCAGAACAATTGCTAGCAAATCTGCCTCAGGTCTTTCATTGGAGGCCGGTCTAAAAGATGTTGCGAACGCTTCAACTGAGCAATCAAAAGAACTTGAGAAACAAGAAACTTATAAAGCAAATGAAAAGGGTATCTACAAAAAAACCGTCGACTTAATCAATCATCTGTTTAGCAGGGGAGCAATTAACCACATTAGACCTGTTAACGTTGACAGCGAAGCGCTGTCGACGTTTGAAAAGGCAGTAAATATATTTGATAGTTACGACATTGATTATTCTAAGTCAAATGTAGAAATTACAAAAACAAAAATAATAGAAGACGCCTTAAAAGATGTAAAAGAAAAATCCTTTAAAATAAACTCTTTGATTGTTACAAGTGGCCCAACCAAGGTTATAGACCAGGGAAAGATCCTTCATTTCGTGTTTGAATATTTACCTACTGTTAAGAACGAAGGGCCAACATTTATTTTTGATATCCCTAAAACGAATCTGAGTAAAGAAGACATTGATCTTTTGACTAGCGAAAATAGTTGGTCATTGAACAGTTTTGGTCGAATTGTTCATGCCTCAAAAAACGAATATAAATTATCGTGTTTTACCATCTATAGGTAGAAAATGTCTAACCATGCAATCAAGCGGACGGTTGGGACATGCGCAATAATTTAGAATAGTTCGGTGGTTTTCGTAATTCGTTGATCCGCCGCTTATCACTACCGTTGGGCATATAAAAAAATGGATTCAAATACACAAAAATTTTGCAACTTGATCAGAAATAGATCAAAAGAGAACAAGCAAGCAATTGAGTGTTTATCTTATACACGGGTTGTATTGAGTCCAGCATTTTCGATTTTACGACAAGAGTTGGACTCAATGATTCGAGTCATATTTCTTTTAGGTATCAAAGATCTATCAGAGCGAAACAGACTTATTGAATCCACACTAAAAGGTGTAAAATGGAAAATTCTAACCAAAAAGAGAAAATGGAAAAACGTAACAGATAAAGAGATGGTTGACTTCTCGCAGCAGTTACAGGGGTGGACTCAGTCAGTTTACAAGTTTGGTTGTGCTTTCGTTCATCTCTCCAACTTTCATAATCATCTGTCTGATAATCCTTTTGAGAAGCTTGAAAAATCAGAACAAAAAGACATTCTTTCTCATATGCGGTCGTATCACGGTGGACCATGTCATGATAATCCAGATATGACAGAACTTTCTACTTATGTTCCTAGAATTTTTGATAAAGTGGCCGGTAATCTGGAATGTTATTTAAAAAGCCTTGGTCAAGGTAAAACTCTTGATGATTAACAAGGCATGGCTTGCCCAACAAATGCATTCAGTTGACGGCAACCGCCCGCTGTTAGCGGAAGTACGGTGTCTATGGTTAAGATCATCATTAATTCAGCATCAGTGCAGCCGCAACTGATGCAGGCGTTCGGCAGTAAAAAAGGAGTAAGAAATGCAGTCAATTCGTAAAGATTTAGAAGAATTCCAAGGACAGCTTAAAGATGGAACAATAGTACGTGCATACAGATCTCTGATTTCCTACATGATGGGGCTACAGTCGCACTTCAAGAAAAAGTACACGAATTCGTCTGTATCAGCCCTTTATCAAGGGTATATGGACATGACATATTTTGCCATATCCACTCCATTACTCAAGGAACATAACTTGAAGTGCGCAATTGTTTTCAATTACGAGTCTTTCTTTTTTGAGGCTTGGCTTGCTGGAAGAAATCGAAGTGTAAATAGGCAATATTGGGAGCTATTAAAGGACCAAAAACTATCGAAATATCGTGTTGTAACACCTGCAAAAGGTATTGATTCCATTGTTGAGTGTGATCTCGTAAAAGACTTTAACCTCAACGAAGCGGATGCTTTAACGGAAAGCATTGAAGTAGGTACAAAAGCATTCATTGAAGACATTGAGGGTGTCTTAAGAAAAGTGCAGGCCAATTGAATCTTTAAGTTGTGAATGCCGAACAAGTGCATACACCCGACTTTACCCGCCGCTTCGTTCGCTACGCTCACTACTCTCTGGGAAAAGCGGGTGATGCCGGCGTTAGGTGTATGAGATCGAGATGACTTCCGAAGCGACCAAGGATAATGCAACCCTCCTATGCTCTGAATGCTTTGCGGATGAGGGATTGAGAATTGATGCGGCTAAGCATGGCCTCGAACAACAAGATGTATGCCCGAATTGCGGAAGAACTGAGGGCCGTAAGCTCACGAAAAAACATATAGAAGACCTCGCATGGCGTTTTTTCGTGAGCGGTACGACAATCCGCTGTGATTACGGCGCAGCTCCCATAATCCAATGCAATGAGTATCACTATCATAAGAGTGATATCTCCCCATCTTCATGGCTTGAAAATGATATTAAGCTGATTGAAGAAGCAGGGAAGATCGGGTTCTTCCACTATGGCCCCCGACTTTGGATGGTTGGTGAAGTGGAGCCTCTTAAGGCTCTGCAAGACCCTGCGATGAGGCCACAGATTATAGAGCGAGTGCTAACGGAATACCCAGCAACGGTACTCGCTAAAGGTACTAAGTTTTATCGCCTTCGTATTGAGCCGAATCGGCCTGCGGATCCGGGGGAGTATGATAGCCCCCCGGCTGAGTATTCGGGAAATGGGCGCTTGTGTTCAACTGAGCTTCAAGTGATGTACGGTTCCCAAGATATCGATGTTTGCATCCATGAGTGCCGAGCCGCTGCAGAAGACGACATATATGTGGCTACTATACGGACTCAGCATGATTTGCGTCTTCTCGATTTGACTCATGTGCTTGAAGAGGAATGCACTGAGTTTGAAAGTCTGGATATGGCAATACATATGCTGTTTCTTGCCAAATCTCATTCATACGAAATTTCTCGTGCTATCGCATTAGCGGCACGAGGCGCTGGTTTTGATGGTGTCATTTACCCCTCGTTCTTCAGTCTTATTCGTACGGGCGGTCATCCTTTTGAAACCGCTTACGGTCTTTCTTTGCGCCGATTTCATCCAGAGAAGAACAAGTATGCGGAGGCATTCACAATTCAGAATCTTGCCTTGTTTGGACGCCCGCTTGAAAAAGGCGTAGCGCGCGTCGAATGTATCAATCGACTCGTACTAACCCAAATTGGCTACAATGGCCATTTCGGGCCAGTCGAGTATTGATGCACATGAACACACCTAACAAGAAAATCCAGCCGACCCAAAACTCGCTACGCGAGTTCCGGTCGGCTGATTTAAAACGTTCTCTCTCATTTCAGTAAATGAATTTGCTGGTAAATTCTGCTGAAATTTTTATTAAATTTTAACCTATTTCTTTCTTTGAAAATTGTAATCTCGCTTTTCTGAAAGTTTCGGGAAAAAGTAAAGAAATCATCTTTCCTGGTGGCTTGTAGTTTCTAAAAGCTCCACCGGGAATAAAGTTTTCATTCTTCGGGTAATTTGCTTTATTAAAGGTATCCGAAAAGTTTTAAGTTTCTCGCTCATTTGAGAATGTTTATTGAAGGCTCTCATCATGATTAACATCATCGAAGAGAGAACAATGCACTAAAGCTGACCATAAAAGCCGAGTTCAGTTTTAGTCTAATTTGAAGGTTTTCGGTCGGCTTTTCTGGCAGCTTACTGCCGCGTTATGCGCCACAATGAATGAACGCGAATCCTTATGAATGAAACCGTTACTATAATTATTATTGCAGCAACATTTTTACTATCCGGTAGCGTTAAGGGTGTAATTGGGCTTGGTTTGCCAACAGTAAGTTTAGGGCTACTGGCCGCTGCCCTTGATTTAACGACAGCAATGGCGCTACTACTGATCCCATCTTTCGTTACCAACATTTGGCAGGCAGTTGTCGGCGGTAATGGCAAAACCATATTTAAGCGAATTTGGCCATTCCTGTGTTTGGCAACAGTTACAATTAGTCTTGGCGCAACCGCCTTAAGCTTAATAAATCCGCTGTATCTTTCAATTTTGCTCGGGATCTTGCTGCTTGCCTATTCAATTCTCAACATCTTGGGATTTCGACTTTCAATATCTCCACATCATGAAAAGTGGGCTGGTCCAATTTTAGGTGCAGTCAATGGCATTCTTACTGGCATGACCGGATCATTCGTTGTACCCGGTGTCATGTATTTACAGGAAATTGGACTCTCGCGCGATATGCTTGTGCAAGCAATGGGTATGTTGTTTTCCCTGTCGACAATAGGTCTTGCTTTTGCGCTTCAAAAAAACAATTTGCTAACTCCAAAACTTGCAACAATTTCTGCCTTTGCAGTTGTTCCAGCAATTATAGGAATGATGCTTGGTCAGAAAGTAAGAAAATCACTTTCAGAAACAAAATTTAGAAAAGTATTCTTTATTTCTATCTTCGTTTTGGGTGTGTTAATTATTGCCAAAGCGGGTTTTTCGCTAGCCCAGAATGGCTAAATCATAAAAAGCGCATAACACTTAGAAGCCCCCCGGTTGTCAACGAGTAAAAATGTCCCGGGACGATAAAAAATCGCCCTGCGGCTGTACATCCAGCTGTTGCTTCGAGATGCGCGCCTGACTTGGGTTTCGAATTCGACGACAGAAGGATTCTGCGCCAAACACTTATCGAGGATCTACCGCCTTGCCGGGAGGAACGAAGCCGGCATTTGCTGCGAGCGAACCGGCATGCGGCCGAGAATGGGCCAGACGAATGCTCGTCGGGTGTGACCGGCATGGTCACGAACTAGCTGGTGAAAGTCCAGTCATAACCCTGAAAGGAGGGAATATGTAGGCAAAGGCAAGGGTGCCCGAAGAAACTCTTTTGATCTGCCCGAAGAGGGATAACCCGGTGATAAAGAGCCAATGAGGGATCTGAA
Organism: uncultured Desulfobulbus sp.; assembly: GCA_963666685.2. Classification (GTDB taxonomy): domain Bacteria; phylum Desulfobacterota; class Desulfobulbia; order Desulfobulbales; family Desulfobulbaceae; genus Desulfobulbus. The sequence goes on along the minus strand of CAXXHZ010000003.1, from coordinate 1,993,886 downwards.
GGAAGCCGTAGCCAAACCTGTCACTCAAGCTCGGTGCGAACCTCTGGGAGGCTTTGCGGATAGGGCGAGGTACCCCGAACTACCGAAGCCCGATATCCTTTCCGTATTCCGCAGGGTATAGGAGGTGGGTGGGCAGGGAAAGTGCGTGATCTTACCCGGTGAAGGGCCGTCTGTACCGGGCCGTTGTAACTGCGACAGCCAAGCCCTAAGCGACACAGCGATGTGAAGTTACGGACAGAGGGTCTGCAGAAGAAGCCGTAGTAGGCGTAAAATCGGTAGCTGATGAAGATACGGTGACGTATCTGAGGGTAAAACTACCGGAAAGCGACAAGGAAGTTGGAGCCGAAGGGCGGAACATGTAACTGGTAAAAGGACTCTCGTTACGAGCGGAAGTTTTGAGTTCAGCCATTGGAGTTCTCTTTGCAGGGGGGACGTATACACCCTGTGACAACAAAGTGAATGCGGAACGATGAAGAAACATCCCAGGGAAATAAGCAAAGCGAGACAACTGAACCTATTCGTTGATGAAAGAAGTCTCTTTGTAAAACTCTGTGACCTGCATAATCTGCAGGCAGGGTTCAAGGCGGTAAAGAAGAATGGCGGTGCTCCCGGTATAGATGGGATAACTGTTAAAGAGTATGAACACCGTCTCAACGAGGAGCTGGCCCGGCTGAAGAAGGATCTCGAAGGCTGGAGCTACAAACCAAATCCTGTTCGCCGGGTAGAAATACCAAAGCCCGGTAAAGGGGCAGGAGTCCGGTTACTGGGGGTACCTTGTATAGGTGATCGCGTGGTTCATGCGACGCTCAAGATGCTGCTGGAGCCGATACTCGATCCGACCTTTTCGGACCACAGCTACGGTTTCCGCCCCGGCTACAATCAACAACAGGCGGTGGCGGCTGCACAAAAGATCGTGAAAAGTGGCAAAGAGTATGTAGTTGATATTGACCTCTCCAAATTTTTCGACCGAGTGAATCACGACCGCCTCATCCATCTGCTCTCTGGTCATGTCACCGATAAACGGATACTCCGTCTGATCGGTATGATCCTGCGCAGTGGAGTGATGGTCAATGGTGTGGTGCAGCTCACTGAAGAAGGCACGGTTCAGGGTAGCCCGTTGAGCCCATTGCTTAGTAACGGGGACGAATTAGGGGACAGACCACGTTTCTTTGCCTTGAAAAGGTGGTCTGTCCCCTAATTCAGTCCCGGATCGGTCGTTCGCCTCCGCTACCCCCTCGGTAGAAAAGGAGCATTATAGCGGTAAGGGCTTAGTACCTCTTGGAGGACAACAGGAAATCTCCGTTTTCCCCTTGACAATACTTATCATGGATGACCGGAAATAGCCGCGTTCTAAAAGGTGGGCAGTACCTCGGCCGGCAGGTTATTTCACCGTTGGGCTAACCATCGAATATATTGCCAATTTTTTTCTGGAGGAAACAAATGACTGATTTATTTGAAGAATCAATTGCAGAAATTAATAATTTTTACAAAAAAAATGGTTATCAGATTGGTTGGCGTTTTTTAAACGGATCAAAGAAGACGTTAGTCGAAAATCCATCTATCGCATTAATCACTTTGAATCCAGGAGGTGACACAATTCCTAAAGATCACCCTTGGGAAAGTTGCGAAAATGGTTCATCATACTTGCATGAAAAATGGGGCAACTCTGCTTCTGGACAAAACAATTTGCAAAAGCAAATTCAATTGATGTTTGAAAAAATTATAAATTCATCAAATTTATCCATAAAAAGAAACGATCTTATTGAGCAATCATTGACAGGATATTTCATACCATTCAGATCACCCAGACTAGCAGACCTTATAAACAAAAAGGAAGCATTTGAATTTGGTACAAAATTATGGAAAAAAATACTTACAAATGTAAGGCCAAAGTTATTTATTTGCATGGATAAAGATACGCATAAAAGCCTTAGACCAATAATCAGTTCTGCATATAATTTAGACATAAAGAATAGTAAGAAAATAAGAACAGGATGGGGAGATTATACAGCTGAATTAGATAGTTTTGGAGAAAATGCGAAAGTGCAACTGCTCAGGCTTCCTCATTTGTCGACATTTAAACTTTTTACAAGTGTAAACTGCGCGAACCAATTGAATATTATTTTTAATGAAGCATGTCTTCCCCTAAGGAGGGATAATTTAATGGAAGAAAAAAATATTTTCGATAATGACAATGCCCTAGATTTCATAATGTCAGAAGAAATCGACAAGCAGAATGTTAACCAGGTAAACAATGAAGAAAAAGAATACATAGTTAGCAATATTGAGCGGATAGAAGAAACAGAGATAAATTGCGGCATAAATATAGACGGAGCTAATGCGATTTATGATGGTCCGTACCTTGATGGAAATATGCATGCTGTTGTTAATGCGGAAATCAAATCAAGGGGTGGGGCAAAAATCAAAGAGGATTTCCATATCATTGGAAGCGCATTTGATAAGAATGGAAAAATCCTAACTTCAGCAGCTGTAAATTTTAAGGCGAAAAGTTTTTTCGCTATAGCACCCTTGAAGCTACATCTTTCAGTGATGGAAAAGCCTGCTAAAATAAGAATATATGCTCAAAAAGGAGCCTCAACGATTATTTAAAGGGCACAAATATTAATGCCCAAGTCGCTAAAGCTGACCTGCGGAACCATCGTTGTTGTAAAAGCTGCAAGCCCTCTGTCGCAGGCAGCTTACCTCGCCGTTCGCTTTCAGACAATCACCTTACTTCGAGGAAACATAATTGACTAAGCCTCTCGTTAAGTTTATACTCCAAAATATAAACTTTCAACGTGTGAGGCTACCATGAAAGCAACCGCAAAAGACCTGAGATTTCACTCAAAAGAATTGATAGATTCAGTAAGCAGAGGAGAGGAAGTTGTTATCACTTTCCGCGGGAAACCGTGCGCCAAACTTGTCCCTTACCAGGAAATAAAAAAGCAAACAGGAAAGAATGAATTGTTCGGGATATGGAAAGACAACGACATAACTCAGAATGTAGATGAGTATGTAAGAAATTTGAGGAAAGGAAGATTCTAATGCTCATCGATACGGACGTTCTCATTTGGTATATGCGGGGCAATGAAAAAGCATATCAACTCGTTGAGAGTTCGAATAATTTCTTCATCTCTGTAGTTACATACATGGAACTAGTTCAAGGGTTGAGAAATAAAAAGGAACTAAACCAGCTCCGCAAAGCACTTCATGGATGGAATGCCCAAATTATGTATGTATCTGAGGAAATTTCAGCAAAAGCCATGTTCTATGTAGAACAACATTTCCTCAGCCATTCCATGCAACTAGCAGACGCTTTGATTGGAGCTACGGCAATCGCGTACGGCTTTCCCATTCTCACGGGAAACGACAAGCACTACAAGGTAATGAAAGATCTTGAGATTAAAAAATTTGGAGGGAATTAGGGGACAGACCACGTTTCTTTGCCTTGAAAAGGTGGTCTGTCCCCTAATTCAGTCGTCCCCTAATTCAGTCCCTAATTCAGTCCTGGGCGCAGAGATCGGCCAGCCAGTACCAGGAAAACATGCACTCGGCGCTGACGACCAGATCGTCCCGGTAGAGTGCGATGGTCTTGAGAAAGAGTTCCGGCTCGGTTTTGATATTGCGATGAAGCAGGATTTCCCCTTCCTGGCTGAGGATGCACAGATACATTTTATTGGTGTGCAGATCTATGCCACAGTAATGTTTGTGCTGTTCGGTGTAGAATCGCATAAGAAGGCCTCCTTTGTATTTGAGTTGCTTCTTCTCCCATTATAACGGCTGCCGGCCGGGGAGTAAGGGGGGGGCTTCTATATTATCAAGTCATTACAGCGGACCCGCAAACAGCGCGGGCCCGCTGAATTCTGCGTTGGCCTCCCACCCCACCCTTGCTACCCATTTTAAAAAAGTTGACATTCGGCCCATATTAAGTACCATGTCCATATTCAGTACCATAAAAGGATCGAGGTGAATTTATGAACATATCAAGTGACATTAGGCCGGTAACTTATCTGAAATCTAGAGCTGCAGATTTGCTCAAACAAATTAACGACACCCATCGCCCTGTTATTATAACGCAAAATGGTGAGCCTAGAGCAGTTATTCAAGATCCACAAAGTTTCGAAGATATGAGAAATGCCATCGGAATCTTGAAACTGATTTCCATGGGGGAAGAAGATATAAAGAATGGAAACATCTTGGAGCAAGAAGCCGTTTTCAAAAATATAGAAGAAAAAATGAAAAAACAATGAAGCAAGACTTCAAAGTAATTTGGGCTGGCTCCGCTGTGCAGGATCTTGAAAGTATAATTGCCTATATTGCTGAAGATAGCCCTGCTAATGCCAAGAAGATACTGTTAAAAATCAAAAAAACAGTATCTGACCTCTATCACTCTCCGCATCGTGGTCGCTTCGTACCGGAGCTGCAAAGTCAAGGAATTCTACTATATCGAGAACTTGTCATTGCCCCATGGAGGGTCATGTACAGGGTTTCAGAAAATACTGTATTGGTATTGTCAGTTTTCGATTCTCGGCAAAATATTGAAGATATCTTACTGAAAAAATTGTTAAATCTCAAAATATAAACGGCCAACAAGTCAATAAACCGGGAGCTCACGGTCCGCTTATCGCCCGCTGTTGAGCATCGCTCAAACGTCCTTGACAGGCTCCGCTCACGCTCCGCCTATCAAGGGCGTTCGTCAATTCCGGGGACATGATACTTAATTCCAACAACTACATACTGCGGGCAAGCCGCAGATGTTTCAGTTATGCGCTCTGAGGAGGGGAAATATGGGCGGAAAACCACCAGGACCTATCGGAATAACAAATAACCCAGTAATTGATCCGGGAACGATGTGCCGCAACGAGTCGTCTCCATCGGGGCCATTATGCACTCAACTTAGACCATACCCGGAACATCGTGATGAGATAACACCCATTGCCCGTTACATCGTTGCCGAAATGAACAACAATGCCCATGGTGTCGATGTGAAAAAAATGGCTGAAATGAATAATTTTTCTGCCGAAGCATGCATCGCCGATTTTAAGCAATTACCGCTCTGGAAGCAGCTACTCGGTCCCGGTATCCAGCCTGATCAGTGCATGGATATACAACTCTCCTATAGTACAGCACATTAATTGCTTGGGGGGTGAAAGTAACACAAAATGGCGACTGGGACCACAAACCCAAGATAGCCGCCCGCTTTCACCCACGTTCCCAAGGTTGGCAGCATTGGCATTTGTATGGTAACCCCCTCTACTATTATGAGGTTTGGTCCAATTTGCACTATGGGTATGTCGGAAGAGCCGCCGGTTTTTCTGAGTCAGTATTACTAGAGGGTGCCGGTTTAGAACAAATTGGGTCGACCATGCTGCGTTTAAAACTTCCCGAAAAATCTCCAAGTTTAGCTGGGCTGCGCGCATGGGACGATCCGCATGACAGCGCGGCAATTATGATGGGCATCAAACTTTATCGGCAGAAGCCTGAATCCGTGACAGCGCAGGACGTGATAAACCTGGTCGTTTTTCCAATTCAATTCTCAAAAAGCCATATTCTCATTTAAGATGAGCACATGTCTAACTGTACAGCACAAGCAGTTTCGTTATCAATGTTCAACAGTTTCGTTGGTCCCAAACATTCCTCGACTCCTTAGCTTGTGGTTATTGATTTGCACACTTATCGCGGGTTGCGGTAACTGGAGCAATGATACGGTGAAAATCAGAATCGTTTTTACCGATAACAACCCTACACACCAATTAACTAATGTTTCGATAGTTGTAGGCAGCGATAAATATTTCTGGCGCACTATCGCTGCTGGTAAAGTTGAGACTGTCACTCTTAGGCCAAGTGCAACGGACGACAGACAAATGACTTTATTGTATACCTTGGAAGGTCAGCAGAAATCTTGGGATGGTCCTAAGTTCGACGTGGGCACAGGCTATAGGATCGAGATTAAGATTGATGCGCATAGCTTTATTACACATCGCCACTGCATTCTTCCCTGCAGCATATAACCAGTGGAACCAGCGATCTACTTCCCAGCCAAAATCATCGGCATAAAAGTCGACACAATCAGCGGCTGAAATCCAGCCACTGACCTCTTTTTTTCTTCTTTTTCTTTTTCCTTCTTGAAACCTGATGCATATCAGGTGGATTTTCTTCTATTTTTTTCTTTGCAGTTTCTTTTTTTACTTCTTCCAATGCCGCTATCCACCAGTTATTCTGTAAGATGTAATAACGGCACAAAAAAAGCTTTATAGAGAACCTCTTGTTTTTTCGTACCTGCCAACTGAAATTGGAAAGCAACCTACAAGCTGGGCCACGAAGATTTCCACTTCCTTGCCGACAATCTTCCTTTGCCAACAGCCATTCATTTGCAGCACGTTAGAAATTCCAAGAGATGAACCTGTGAAGCTGAATTAAGGAGATCTGATATCGGGTAGGTATCAAGCAGTATCTTCCTTCATAGAAAACAGACCGTATGGCTTTTTTTGAACCTAAGCCCATGGATGGAAGATTTCGCCTTTTTGAAAATATGGCTGGTTTTTAATCGACGATTTTGGCTGGTTTCCCAACCGTTGATTACATAGCAAATCCAAAAAATAAATAGCTTATGGAGTATTCCATGGTAACAGGAATTGGAAACAACACTACTGCCGTTCAAAATCAGCTTGCCAGTCAAATAGAGGAAAAACAAAACCTGGCAGCAAACGCGACTGGTAAAAAAGACGCTTCTGGCGCAGTTGAATCAGTTAGCTCAACCAATATCGATATACCAAGTGATAAATATACCAGAAGTAATGAACGAGTTGAAGAACCTACAGGCACGTACCGGTTAGAAGAGGATGAAAACGGTAACAGGATGATTGTAGTTGATAATGCTGAATCGGCCGGGATGAATAACCGGGCAGGAGAAACGGAAGAGCAGACAGGTGCTGGAATACCGGAAGAAGCAGTTGCAAAAGGCGATGATGCAAATGAACAATCGGAAGAAACGGGTAGCTCGAAAAAAAGCAATGAGACAAAAGAGGCAGAAACATGTACCTGCAATACAGATAAAGTCGACGAAGAAATAGAAGAACTCAAAGAAAAGAAACAACAAATTGAACAACAATTAAAAGCTTTTCAGGGCGATGAAGAAAAGCGCAAGGAACTTGAGCAGCGGCTGTCTGCAATAGAAGCAGAACTAAGCGCCAAGGATAACGATAACTACAGAAGGCAGAACGCGACCTTTAGTTAATCTTGAAGCGAACAATCGGCGAACAATCGGGGACAGGCCACTAGTAAATAAACCGTATAAATATACATATAATTATATTGACAGTTTACCTAGGGCGACATATTTATCATAAATGGGTAAGCAATCTGATTTCGAATGGGATTCTGACAGGAGTTTATAGATTGCGCTCAATATTAACGACGCTTACGATCTAAAGCTCTATGAAATGCCTTCTGGAAAATTTGAATTAGTGCTCTTCATGAAGCTTCAATTTTTCTTTGAAGCAGGTTCTGGTGGTAAATGGACAGATCAAGAACCTAAAAAATTTATGAAAGATTGGGAAATCGTAGTTAAAAACTACTGGAGTGGTAGAAAAATTCATCAGACGAAGAAGGGTAAAGATGTATCTCTTCGACTAGATTTCCGTATTCAAGAAGGTGGTTGGATGTTTGACCATTGGGAGATTACAGTTGTAAAAATTGCTTCAGGTACTTTTCGAACGAGCTATGTCAATCCTAAGATGGGCAATGTCATGTTAGACTCTGAAGATCTTTCTTTAACACCTAAAGGTCATGGTCAGAGTCAACGAGGTGCAGTGCATGAGTTTGGCCACATGATCGGATTATTAGACGATTATAAAAGTTAAAGCCCACATAAAGCTGATTACCCTAGTGTGATGAATAGAGGAGAAGTTGTTAAGCCTAGACACGATTTAACAGCACGTACCTGGATTATTAAGAAACTAAAAACATTGGGGATTGAATGAAGACCACATTCCAATTATTTGTTTTATTCATGTTTCTTGTTTTATCGGTCATTGGTTTAAATGCTTGTGCTGAGGGAATTACTATGAAAGACATTAAAAGCAGCTGGAAACAAGTGGTTGAAAGTGCAACTCCAGCCGAGGAAGCAAAGTTCATTGAGCAATTTGCCCAGACTGCTAGGGATGAAAAACTCATCATGCTGGTCACCCTAATAGATGCTGATACAGGAAAGCAAATCTCTATCAACGAACTAGACAGTGTCACTGTATGTCCAAAGGTTCAACTACTCATTAAACTCAGAGAAGACGATTTGCTGTTGGAATGGCAGCCGAAAGAGAAGGACAATATCTACCAACTGTTACTTGAATAATAAAGAAACAAATCTGACCTGGTCCGACCAGTCAGGAGTGAGGCAATCAAAGCTGCGGGCTCGGTTTGGTTTGGTCTAACAATGTCTAAAACAATGGGGTCGGGCCACGCTAATCACTTGATATGATACCTGATTATCCGTTCGAGCAGTTCATAACTAGCTGATATCATTAAGCCGTATTGTCGATTTTAGGCCAAAAATGGGCAAAACGAAACATCAGGGGGCGAATATTCAGACCTCCTGACCTCGACAATTTCGATCGACACGGATCAATAGCATCAACCTGCTGAAATAAGGCGAAATATCGGCAATAATTTCCGGTTACGATTCTGACGGTTTACGCGGACGGCGGATTTCGATATGATAGCAAAAAAATCCGATCACCACGATACACCTGCACAGGATTACTGCCATGCCTCAACTCCAGATCCCCCTGTTTCCTGAAGGCACCACTCTAATCAACCAGAATATCGGCTTTCTGCGACAAGGCACCACCATCACCTATGTCTACGGCAATCTCCCGGTGTTCTCGCACGACGTCGACGACCTGGCAAGTTTCCGCATGTTCACCAGTCAGCTGTACATCAACGGCAGTGCCAGCCAGGCGGAGATCTGCCGGGCCTTCGGAGTGAGCAAGATCAGTGTGTTGCGGAGTGTGAAGCGGTACCGGGAAAAGGGTATGGCCGGTTTTTTTGCGCCTCGTGTCTGTCGTGGCCCGGCGGTGTTGACGCCTGCGGTGCTGGAGCAGGTGCAGCAACTCCTTGACGAGGAATACGGTATCCCCGACATCGCCAAGGAACTGGGCCTGAAAGCCGATACCCTGCATAAGGCCCTCCGTGCGGGTAAACTGCATCGCCCTCAAAAAAAAAGATCTGTGCCCGCCACCGTCCGACGGCAGAAGCAAGAGCGAACGGAGCCGGCATGACGCTGCCGCCCCCATTGGCATGGGGGCGACGGACACTGCCGGCCGGCTCCTGGCAAGCCTATTCGCCCAAGGCCCGGTCAGTCCAGTTTTCGCCGATAGCCTCGATGTGACCAATGGCGGGGTTTTGCTCGGCTTGCCTGCACTGCTGCATCTGGGGTTGCTGAGCCATCTGGAGTATCTTGCCCTGCCGGACGGATACTACCGGCTGGACTCCATTTTGCTGCTGCTCGCCTTCATGGCGTTGGCCCGAGTCAAAAACATTGAGCGAGTATACAGAGTATACAGGGTCAGGTCTTGAGTTCTCGTATTTTAAAAAATGATAATTCAAGACCTGACACAGTAGTTTTGCGGTTTGCAACACGGAGAGGCCGGCTGAAATCGGCATCTTCGTGCAGTCGCTTACGTGCCATACAGCGTGGTGCCATTGTCTTCCCCCGGCCTATGCCGGAGGAAGATTTCTTGTGGTTGCTGAGTGTATGGAACAGCAGGGTCAGACCTCCTGATCTCGACAGTTTCGACGAGCACGTCTGCTGGGCTTTAACCATCAGGAATTAAATCAAATATCCAGAAAGACCCACAAAGGCGATTTACGACGGCAGCGGATTTCGATATGATAGCAGAAAATCCGATTTTCCAGATCCCCCGCATTGGACAGTTGCCATGCCTCAACTTCAACTCCCCATCTTCTCGGAAGGCCTGACCCTCATCAACCAGAATATCGGTTTTATCCGTAAAGACGCCTCTCTCACCTACATATACGGGAACCTTCCGGTATTCACGCACGCCATTGACGATATGCCGAGTTTCCGGATGTTCACAAGTCAGTTGTACATCAATGGCAGCGCCACCCAAGCCGAGATCTGTCGGGCCTTCGGGGTAAGTAAAATCTCTGTGTTGCGTAGCGTGAAACTCTATCGGGAAAAAGGGATGGCCGGTTTTTTCGCACCACGGAACTGTCGAGGTCCGGCGGTGTTGACACCTCCGGTATTGGATCAGGTGCAGGATTTGCTCAATGGCGGCTCGCCCATCACCAGCATAGCAGACGAACTGGGTTTAAAGGCCGATACCCTGCACAAGGCGGTTCGTTCCGGCAAATTGCGCCTGCCATCAAAAAAAAAGAACTGAGTCTGCCACCGCCTGACGGCAACAGCAAGAGCGAGCGGAGTAAAACTGATGCTGCAGCTCCGATCGGCATGGGGGCAACGGACACCACGGGCAGACTGTTTGCAAGCTTGTTCCAATCCGGGCCGGTCATGCCGGAATTTGCGAGCAGCCTTGATGTCCCCAATGGCGGAGTTCTACTCGGATTGCCCGGACTGTTGAGCATGGGACTGCTTGCGCATACCGAGTATTTTGAACTGCCAGCCGGGTATTACCGGCTCGACAGCATCTTTCTGCTGCTCGCCTTCATGGCCTTGGCCCGGATCAAGACCATCGAGTCGTTGCGGTACTGTTCTCCGGGCGAATGGGGCAAACTGCTTGGTCTTGACCGGATCCCGGAGGCGAGAACCTTGCGGAACAAGGTGCGGATCCTGACTGAAAACGGACAGGCACAGCAATGGGGCGGCGCCCTGAGTCGTGACTGGATGGCAATGTTCCCGGAAACCACGGGTGTGCTGTATATTGACGGCCATGTTCGGGTGTACAGCGGCAGCCAGACCGAATTGCCCCGCCACTATGTTGCCCGGCAGCAGCTGTGCCTCCGTGCCACCACCGATTACTGGGTGAATGCCATGGACGGCCAGCCGTTTTTCATGGTGAACAGGTCTGTTGACCCTGGCCTGCTTGCGGTGTTGGAAACGGAGATTGTGCCTCGCCTGGAGCGGGACCTGCCATACCAACCACCACTGTTTGGCCCGGAAGAGTCTTTAACGCCTCGTTTCACAATGGTTTTCGACCGGGAAGGCTACAGCCCGGATTTCATGGCCCGAATGTGGGAAAAGCGCATAGCCTGCCTGACCTACAACAAGTATCCAGGCGATGACTGGCCGGCTGCGGAGTTTGTTTTACAAGAGGTTCGCTTGGTATCGGGTCAGACCGTGGCAATGCGTCTGGCCGAGCGTGGCATCATGTTTGGTAAAAAATTCTGGGTGCGCGAGGTGCGTAAGCTGAGTCAAGGTGGTCACCAGACATCGATCGTCTCCACCGATTATACCCGGGAGATAACCGGTTCCGCTGCGGCCATGTTTGCTCGATGGTGCCAGGAAAATTTCTTCAAATACATGCGTGAAAACTATAATCTCGACCGTCTTGCCGACTATTCCCTGGAGGAAATTCCTGGCAGCACACAGGTGGTCAACCCCCAATATCGGGAGTTGGACGGCGAGGTGAGGAAACAGGCGGCCCAGCTTGCGCGGAAACGGTGCGAATGCGACGGCATCATCCTTTGTGACGATATCGAACCGGCCAAGGTAACGGAGTATGAGGCGAAGAAGTCAGCCTTGCAGGAAGAGGTGCTGGAAATGACCGGGACGTTGGCCGACCTGAAGGCGTGCCGGAAAGCAACGCCCCGGCATGTGCAGTTTGCGGACCTGCCCGAGGAGGACCGGTTTAAAATGCTGAGTATGAAGGGGAAATACTTCATCGACACCATTAAGCTCATCGCCTACCGTACCGAGACGGCTATGGTGAATAGAGTACGGCAGGCCATGCGCCGCCAGGACGATGCCCGAAGCCTGCTCCGCAGCCTTTACGCGACAGAGGCAGATATCCTGCCTGATCATAACGAAAATAAACTCACTGTTCGCCTGCACCAACCGGCTAATCATTGCAGCAGCGCAACGATCCTGCATCTCCTCGAGGAGTTGAACGCAACACGAACGACATTTCCTGGCACGGACCTCCGCCTGTTTTACGAATTGGTATCGTAGCAAAATCTCCCGAGATCAGGAGTTCTGAGGGTGGTCCTACCGTCCAATTGGTCGGGGGCGTTGGTGGGGCAGGGCTTGTCAACAAGGAGTGGGCCATTCCCATGGCTTAGCAATGCTGGTGGAAAATGGAAGTGCTCCCCCCCCCGAGATCGATTACTTGAAGAGCTTGCCGAAATCGGTGGCGTAGAAGATGCGGGCCTGAATCACCTCGGCTTCAACCCCGTTGTCAACCTTCACGTCTTCCCTGTATTGGAGGAGCAACTGCCAGCCAGGCGCAAAGCAATAGGTCAGGGTGGTGCCGATGGTCTGGGTGTTGACCGAGGCATCCTGAGCCAGACCGTTGATCTCGGTGTCTCCGCCCCAATGGCCGTAATAGTCGAGGGAGGCGGCTAGTTTTTGGGTCAGGTCATAGCTGAGATGGCTCTCGAGGTTGAAGATCGGATCCTGAGCAAGTGTGTTATTGCCCAGATGTTCATCGTTGTCGGTGAAAAAATCGAAACCAGTGGTGACTTCAAAATAGAGGGGATGATCGGGGATCACGTCAAACCCCTTGGTAAAGTTGAATTCTTCGCGGAAGGCCCAACGGTTGCCCCCCATGTTTACCCCCTGGTTTTGGTCGTAGTCACCGGTGGGCAGAAAGAAATAGGGCGAAAAGGCGAAATAGGTTTTCGATTTGGCGTCATTGATAAACCAGAAGGTTCCTAGGAAGATGATATCACCGATGCCGGAGGAGGACTGGTTGACCCCGCCTGCTTCGAGCGAAACATTGCCGAAAGGAACAATAACCTGGGCGTTGGCCATGTAGGATCCAAGGTTGAAGTAATACACCTCTCTCAAAAGAAACAGCTCTTGGGTAAAATCAATATTCGCAGCCGTGTCGCCGTTGACAATGAGTTTGTCGCCGGTGATGTGGTGGTAGTAGAGCAGGGAAAGCAGTGTATTTGGTGGTGCGGTGATATAATCGCGCATGTTGTTGTCTGCAAAACTAACCGCCGGAATGAGAAGACACGTGTAAATAACAGCCAGAATACCCTTCTTCATTACTTCCCCCTTTTTTTGTTGATGTATGAAAAATTATTAGTCCTGTTGGGGCTGCCTTTTGCAATCGATATGCCCGATTTCCTGTTTATCACGTTGGAGGATGCATGATATCGTTTTGATGGCGGCTGATTATGGCCAAAAAAGGCTGCCGACCGCCGGGATTCCGGCAATCTGGGAACGCGAGCTCGTCAAGCGATTCGAGGCGGGAAAGGATGGTCGTCAAGAGCAGGTGTCCCAAGATGGCAGTGTAATGAAAAAATCAGCGAGTCAAAAGGTTACGCGGCGAATGGGCAATGGGGCACAATGACTGGGGGCGGAGGAAACCGATGTGCGGCCTAGGTATTAAATCGCATATAGGGTCAGGTCTTGAATTATTATATTTTAAAAAATGATAATTCAAGACCTGACACCTAAGTCCTTTGCTGAAGTCCTTTGACACCGAAGTCCTTTGTCGCTCTTTTGAAAAGAGGTGAGGAGTAACCAAGAAGGTTCTTGCGCCAAGGGGCCGAGGAAGAGGTCAAATATGGCCATTGGTTAAATGTGACCAGCCTTGCAGGGGAATTGCCCAGAGTCAGGCCATGGAACTTTTGATAATTTATCAATAAATATCAGGGCAATATGGTCTATGGCCCGGGTGTTGTCAAACCGGCGCAAAGATTGCTTTACTGGAAGGCAGCGAGCGTAGGCTTCTCTCCATCGTCCATTGCCGCGACACCTTGCGAGTCAACCGACCGCTATAAATAGAATTTGAACCTGAGCTGACAGTTGTAAAAAAAAAATAGTCCTGGAAGACGCTTTCCGGAACCACGCCTGATACTAAAGAAAGGAGAAAACCCACCATGAAAAAAATACCATACCGCCTAGCCTTGTTAACCACTGTGGCCTCTTTGTTTTTCGTCAACGCCAGCCTGTTTGCCTCGGAAACGGATGATCGCATCGAGTCTTCTGCAAAACAGTCGTATGTGTTCAAGACGTACCTCAAGGATGACAACATCACAATCACCTCCAAGGATGGTGCGGTTACCTTGACCGGGACTGTTTCCGAAGACTCCCATAAACTCCTGGCAGGGGAAATGATGGTAAGTCAGGGGGATGTTAAGACTTTGGACAATCAGCTGCAAGTGCAAAGCAACATTCTTTCTGCGAACGCGGATGCATTGCTCAGTGTCAGAGTACAATCCACCCTGATGTTCTATCGGAGTTTAAGCGCCACTGAAATTGCCGTTTTGGCAAAAGATGGAACCGTCACTCTGCGCGGTGAAGCCACCAGCAGGGCTCAAAAAGACCTAGCTACTGAATATGCCAAGGATATTGATGGCGTGAAGGAAGTGAAGAATGAAATGACCGTGGCCCCTGCCACCAAAAAGTCGGGCGAGAAAACCATAGGTGACCGGGTGGACGCCATCAGCGAATCCATTGATGATGCGTCCATCACGGCCCTCGTCAAGACAACCCTGCTCTATCATCGTTCAACCAGCGCCCTGAAAACCACGGTTGAGACCAAAGAAGGCGTGGTCACATTAAGCGGCAAGGCCAAGAATGTAGCAGAGAAGGACCTGGCCGCCAAATATGTGAGCGATGTTCATGGTGTTAAGACAGTGATCAATCATATGATCATTGAAAAGGCAAAACCGAAAAAGTAACTCAAATTTGCGACGGATTGTCGACGGTTCCGGTGGTGTGGCTCCATTCCTTGGGTTGCGCGTAGAGTCATCCACCGGAACAGCGGCATGGGCGAAGGCAGTTCCGGAGCCTGGGCTGTTCTTGAAAACCCTGTCGCACAATGAACCGGATACAGCCCCATCACTTTTGCATTGGAATGAAATTTAAGGAGGAAACATCTCATGTCACTTGGAACAATCTTACTCATACTCCTCGTTTTGATGCTCTTGGGAGTAATCCCAGCTTGGCCGCATAGCCGAGCATGGGGGTATGCACCCAGTAGTGGGATCGGCCTGATCGTGCTCATCCTGGTCATTCTGCTTCTGCTGGGCAAAATCTAGTCAATACGTCCAGTGCCAGGTTGCTTAGACTGTGGGTCAGCCGCCTGCGGAGGGGCAAGATCTGCTGTGAGCTGCGGCGTCATCTGGTCCACATCGAGATCCAAGAGATCTGTGGCGGGGCGCGCCGCTCGTTCTCGAGCCTGACCCTGGCATTGGCGGTACTTGAGCAGGTTTTCAATTTTCTGCGCGAACGCAAAGACCGCCATCGCTAGCAACCGGCAACCGGCCAGGAAGCAGTGAGCCGCGAAAAGTTAGAGAGACACCGAACCGATATGTTGGAGGGAACGCATCATGAAAATAACCACACTATTTGGCATTATCCTTATCGCTCTGGGGGTTGTGGCCTTTGGCTATCAGGGGATCACCTACACGACCACCGAAAAAATTATCGATATCGGTCCCCTGAAAGTAACTGAAGAAAAATCCAAGACCCTGCCATTGCCCCCGATTGCCGGCGCTATTGCGCTTGTGGGCGGCATCGTACTCTTGGTCGTCGGCAACCGAAAAAACTGAAACGAGAAAGAGTTCCATTTATACAGAGAAAGGAAGGAACATCATGGGAAAATTATTTTTAGGAACAATACTGCTGGCCTTGACGCTTGCCATGCCAATGAAGGCCAAGGCCGAGGTCTTTGTCGACATCAACGTTGGCCTACCGCCCGTTATTGAGTTTGCCGCGCCGCCGGAGTTGATCGTGCTGCCGGGAACCTATGTCTACGTGGCCCCTGACGTGAACGAGGACATTTACTTCTACGGCGGTTGGTGGTGGCGTCCGTGGGGAGGACATTGGTATCGCTCGCGCCACTATGGTTCCGGCTGGGTCTCCTATCGAAGCGTGCCCTCGTTTTACCGAGGGATTCATTCCGGTTGGAGAGATGCCTACCGGACGCATCAATGGCAAGGACACCGATGGGACTATCAGCGCATCCCTCACCGGGAATTGAACCGGAACTGGAAGGGATGGGAGAAAAATCGGCATTGGGAACAGAAAAAACATTGGGGGGTCGAGGGGTATCGTCATCAACCGCAAACCCATTCTACGCATCGAGCAGCGGTGCATACGGAACGATCAAAGCAGCCCAAAAAGCCTGAGAGAGGTGCTGTAAAACAACAGGAACGAAAATCGCATTCACGGCAACCCGATCAAAATGTGCAATCGCGACACTCTCGACCGCAGAAGCAACAGGTAAAATCGGAGAAATCGCACAAGAAATCAGGAAAGCGCCAAAACGAGGAAGATGGACGGCAGGGGAGAAAATAGATGGCACCAGCTCGGCGACAGATGCGGCCTATCGGCAGGTGGGGTACGTGGGGCCTGTGCGTGGCCTCGCTCTGCCTCCTGCTCCTTTCCCCCGCTCATCCGGCGGTAGCAGTGGACCGGATCGGCGATGAATATCTGACCGGATACATGGCCTCGGTCCTTGAACGGGACCTGCACTGGGAGCGAGGCAGCTATCGCTTGAAGGTCGTCAACGGGATGGTCACGGTCACCCTGTATGAAGAGGATTCCGTGCGGCGCGCTGCGGCCGACAAAGAGCTGCGCGGGATCGATGGGGTGCAGGGGGTAACCATTGTGGTGAAGTCAACAGACATCGAAAAACCAGGGGTAATCAGCAGATTTGTGGGGATAACCGGCCAGGGAGAAGCCTTTCCCACCGGGGATCTGTTCCGGCCACTGCTCGCCGATCCCAAACAACCCCAGTTTTTTGTCAGCTTTAATAACTTCGAAGTAGGCGATGAGCACTACATCCGGGCCGCTGTCGGCTTTGGCGAGACCTTCGGCCTGTACAGGTGGTTCGGCGACACAGAGGGGAATGGTCTGCAGCTGAGCCTGGAAGGCGGTTTGTTTGCCCAATTCGATCTGGAAAGCGATTCCGCCGATCTCCTCAATGCCGATTACACCATTGGTTTTCCGCTGACCTATAAAAATGGCGACAATTCAGTGCGTTTCCGCGTCTATCACCAGAGTTCGCACTTGGGGGATGAACTCCTTCTGGGTTCGAATCCTCCGGACCGGGTGAATCTCAGTTTCGAAGCTCTTGAACTCATCTACTCCCGTGAATGGCGGGAATGGCGAGTGTATGGAGGTGGCGAGTACCTGATCCACAAGGAACCGGAAGATCTCCTGCCACTGAGCGCCCACTGGGGCATTGAGTATCGCGGCAGCGATGTGCTGCTGTGGAACGGCAGGCCGATTGCCGGGGTGGATATGAAGAGCTTGGAGGAGCATGAATGGGACGTTGATACCAGCGTCAAGATCGGCCTCGAGTTCGGTCATCCCAACCCGGGGCAGCGTCGTCTGCGCATCATGGCCGAGTGGTACAAGGGATATGATCCGCATGGTCAGTTTTACAGCAATGAGGTGCAATACTACGGCTTGGGGGTATCCTTGGGATTCTAAAAAATCCCGAGTCCGTGTGCCTTGCAGCGCCTTGAAATTAGATTGATGCAAACCCCGTCGGATGGCGGGGACAACAAAGGATCTCTTTTCCCGCTATGATTCTCATCAGAACCATCATGAACGTGCTTCCGGAAAAGCAGAAAGAGGCTGTGCAAACGCTGCTTTCCCTGCTTGAACGAGCGGGACAGGAGAAGGGTTGCCTGCGCTATGAAATTTTTAATGATATTGAAGACGAGAATGCTTTCATCCTGATTTCGGAATGGGAAACCCGTCAATACCTCAATTCCTATATGAAGTCCGACCGATTCAGCGTTCTGCTCGGTACCAAGAGCCTTTTATCCGAACCTTTGAAATTTAGAATCTTCACAGTTGCGGATGCAGAAGGAACAGAGGCGGTCCATTCCATACGAAAAGGAAAATTGCTTGCTTCCTCTCTTGATACAGGCGAGGAAAAATAGAAATTTTGCTGTCAAAAGAGTCGTTTGATTACAAAAAAACAAAAAGGCAACGGGTTAAGCGGTAGCTACCTTCTCTGGTATCGTCTTTGCCCGGTTGCGGTCCAGCCTGGCCGGAGAGCAGGGAATCAAAGGAGTTACGATTATAATCATGACAGCCTCAACTCAAGAAAACCATTTTCGCCTCACCAACACCGAACTGCAGCACCGTATTGTGGTCTTGGAAGAGACCTTGCTGGAAAAAGAAAAAATCGGGGCAGCGCTGCAGGATTCGGAAAAACGGTATCGGCGGCTCTTTGAATCGGCCCGGGACGGAATTCTGATTCTCGATGCCGATACGGGCAAGGTGGCGGACGCCAATCCTTTCCTGCTGCAGTTGCTCGGTTTTTCCTACGATGAACTCTGCGGGCAGCATATCTGGGAACTCGGTACGTTCAGAGATATTGCCGCCTCTAAAGACGCCTTCAAGTTCTTGCAAGACACCCAATACATCCGCTACGAGGATTTGCCGCTGGAAACCCACGATGGCCGTCCCATTGCCGTTGAGTTTGTCAGCAATGTCTATCTGGTCGATCACAGCAGGGTGATCCAGTGCAACATCCGCGACATCACCGCGCGCAAACGAGACGATGCCGAGCGCAAGCGGTTGTTGGCGGCTATTGAGCAGGCCGGGGAGGGTATTGTCATGACCGATGCCCAGGGCAATATCGAATTCATCAACCCGGCCTTTGAAAAGATGTCAGGCTACAGCCGAGAAGAGATTGTCGGTCAAAATCCGCGCCTTCTCAATAGCGGTCAACAGGACGATCTTTTTTATCGCAACCTCTGGGAAACCATTGCCAGTGGCAAAACCTGGGGGGGCCGCATAATCAACAAGCGCAAGGACGGGACGCTCTACACCGAGGAAACGACGATTTCACCGGTTCGCGACCCTTTGGGCCGGATTGTCAACTACGTGGCCGTCCAACATGACATCACCGAGCATCTCCAGCTCACAGCCCAATTCCAGCAAGCCCAGAAGATGGAAGCAATCGGTCTGCTCGCGGGCGGCGTGGCCCACGATTACAACAACATGCTCAGCGTCATCCTCGGATATGCGGAAATGGGCCTGGGAAAGGTGGACCCGGTCCATTCGCTGCATGAAGACCTTGAAATCATCATCAAGGCAGCCAAACGTTCCGCCCATATCACCCGGCAGTTGCTGACCTTTGCCCGCAAGCAGGCGATCACCCCCGTGGTGCTTGATCTCAACCAGACCGTGGAGAGCATGCTGACCATGCTCCGGCGATTGATCGGCGAGGATATCGATCTGGCCTGGCTGCCCAAGGCAGGTCTGTTTCCGCTCAAGATGGATCCGGTGCAGATCGATCAGATCCTGGCCAATCTCTGCATCAACGCCCGGGACGCCATTACCGGTGTCGGCAAGGTTACGATCGAAACCGGGAAGGCCCAGTTCGACAAGGCCTACTGCGCCGACAATTTTGGGTTTAAAGAAGGGGACTATGTGCTGCTGGCGGTCAGCGATGATGGCTGCGGCATGAACAAGGAGGTCCTTGATCAAATCTTCGAACCGTTTTTTACCAGCAAGGGCCTTGGCATGGGAACCGGCCTGGGGCTGTCCACAGTGCACGGCATTGTCAATCAGAACAATGGTTTTATCAATGTCTACAGCGAACCCGGTACCGGCACGACCATGAAGATTTACCTGCCCAGATACACGGATCAGGCTTCGGTTACCTCCCGGGAAACGGCGTGGGAAATCCCCCTGAGCCAGGGCGAAACCGTTCTGGTGGTGGAGGACGAACCGGCGATCCTGGAGATGAACAGGATGATGCTGGAAAAATTAGGCTATCGGGTACTGGCGGCGAGCAGCCCGAACCAGGCCCTTAAACTGTCCGAACAGTACGCGGACATAATCCACCTCGTGCTCACCGACGTCGTCATGCCGGAAATGAACGGCCGGGTACTGGCGGGACGTCTGCAATTCCTTTATCCCAACATTAAAATTCTGTTCATGTCCGGTTACACCGCCGATGTCATCGCCCATAGAGGTGTGCTGGACGAGGGGATGCATTTCATCCAGAAACCCTTTTCGATAGGCGATCTGGCTGTCAAGTTGCGGGACGTGATCGGCAAGGAGAAAACGTCCCCGCTCTCGTAAACCCGGAAGATTCGACAGAAAGCGGGGTTCATCATTTTTTAGTTGGTACTTTTCACCACAAGATTATTTTCCGTTACTTGTACGCCCTCGACATTACGGGTTATTTCCAGCGCCCTGTCGATGCTTTGCGGGGAATCCACAACGCCGGTCAACCGCACTGATCCGTTTATGGTCGTTACCGTGATCTGGGACAATTTCAGCACCGGGTCATTCGCTATTGCGGCCATAATCTTGGCGGTAATAGCGGTATCATCCATATAGGCTCCGGCTTTTTCCGCTTTGTCACTTAATGCATCCCCGGCTTTTTCAATCTTTTTTTCTGCTTTTTCAGCGGTTTGGTCTATCTTTTTTTCGGCTTGTGCAACCGCTTTATCGACCTTTTGCCCTGCCTTTTCGCCTGGGCCTTCTTGCTTGCACGCTGCCAATCCAAGAACGGAAGCCAGCATAAAGACAACAAGGAATCCTTTACATGATACGTTCATTTTCATTTTCAATTTCCTCTTGCAGTTAAATTTTTCCCAATAAACCGGGATCGGTAAGGTAAACACTCCCAGGCCAACCATGTCGCTGGAGGAATACCCAGCAAATCGACCACGGGGGCGACGTCCGGGTCCAGTCGGTGATTCTTGTCAAACCCGAGCGCACCTTGTAGCTTTTCTTTTCCACCTTGAGGACAAAACAATGAGCCACGTTAACTGGTTACCGAAGGCCTTCATCAGCGGAACATTTTCAAGTATTGCTTTTTAAGAAGCAATCTTTGTTCCGGTTTTCAGCCTAAAGTATTATCGCATTCATCATACTGATATTGCGGAGATAACCGGCAATATATCGTGTACGGGGTAATCGCTGGGAGAGAGATGGAATTGGTCACATCTCACCGATGGTTATATATGATCACCTTGCTGTCTGTTCTGGTGTTCACGCCATCAATGAAGGCAGTGTGGCCCATTCCATGGAAGAAAAAGAGTATATTGAGAGGATTGAGGCGATTATCGAGGCCTTTGCCCCTATTACCCCTGTTGCATTTCGGCCGCGGAGAGAGGGTGCAAGGAATCAGGACTTTTCAATCTTGAGCTTACTCATGCGGGCGCGCAAGGTGCTGCGATCGAGGTCGAGAATTTCCGCTGCACTCTTTTTGCCGCTTATTTTCCATTGGGTTTGTTCAAGCACCTGCAGGATATAGTCGCGTTCCACTGCGGCCAGGGTTCTGGGACCGGCAGGGAAATCCTTGGAGGGCGGCTTGAGTTCATCGAGCAAACGCAATTTGGGACCCGACGAGTTGATCACCGCCCGCTCCAGAACATTTTCCAATTCCCGAACATTACCGGGCCAGTGATATTGCTGCAGGGTCTCCATGGTCACTGTCGGAACGACATCAATGGTCTTGCCCATCCGCTTGGCAATCTTTTTGACGTAAAAGTCGACCAGCAGCGGGATGTCGTCCCGGCGATCGCGAAGCGGCGGCGAGGTGATTGGGAACACATTGAGCCGGTACCAGAGATCCTCACGGAAACGGCCTTTGCGGACCTCTTCTTCCAGGTTGCGATTGGTGGCCGCTATAATCCGGGTGTCGACCTTGAGGGTCTGGGTGCCGCCCAACCGTTCAAATTCGCCGTCCTGGAGCACCCGGAGCAACTTTCCTTGCAGTTCGAGCGGTAACTCGCCGATTTCATCAAGGAAAAAGGTGCTGCCGTCGGCGACCTCAAAGCGCCCCCGGTGTCGGGAAAGAGAGCCGGTGAAGGCCCCTTTCTCATGGCCGAACAGTTCGCTTTCGATCAGGTTTGCGGGCAGTGCGGCGCAATTGACTTTGACCAGGGTGCGATTTTTGCGCAGGCTCAGATCATGCACAGCCCGGGCGATCAGTTCCTTGCCGGTCCCGGTTTCGCCCAGAATCAAGACTGTGGTATCACTGCCGGCAATTTGTTCGACTTTATGGAGCACGTATTTAAGAACATCGCTTTGACCGATCATCTTTGTCGGGTTGTACTCCAGTTTAATCTCTTCCTGGAGATAGGCGCGTTCCGCCTCCAACTGTTCTTGCAGTTTTTTTATTTCCAGGAGGCTGTGTTCCGCGATGTGTTTTTTCCTTTCAGCTTCTTCCTTGGCAACCACCAGCTGGTGGGTTCGTTTGGCCACCTCAAATTCAAGCAGGTTGTTTTGATCCCGCAGGAAATCGGCCATGGCCTTCAGCGCCAGATGGTTCTTGACGCGCGCCAGGACAATGGCCGGACTGACCGGTTTGGCGATGTAGTCGACCGCACCGAGCTCCAGGCCTTGCTTTTCATCCTCCACTTCAGACCTGCCGGTGAGGAAGATCACCGGGATGTGCATGGTCTGAGGCTCGTGCTTGAGCCGCCGACAAACCTCATAGCCATCCAGGCCCGGCATCATGATGTCGAGCAGGATCAGGTTCGGCGGTGCATCCGAGGCCGCGATCTCCAGTGCCTTGTCGCCGTTATTGGCGACTTTGACTTTGTAGGTATCCTTGAGCAGGCTGCTGATCAACGCCAGATTTTCCGGGGTGTCGTCGACCACCAGGATGGTGTCCCTTTCAATGGTATCGAGTTCGTTCATCGAGTTTTTCCTTTCAGGCCGAGGTGTCAATGGCTGCTCGCAGCGCTTTGAGCGCCGCTTCAAAATTGAATGAGCGGATGCTGTCATCGATCAGATGATAGTGATGGGCAAAGGCAGCGTACAGCAGTTCCGCATTGGTATCCAACACATCATAGGCCTCGGCATCGTCGTCGGCCAGCATTGCCGCCAGCTGGTCGCAGACGGCCTTGAGCTGTTCCGGCGTGCCCATGACCGCCGCCTTGATCCGCTCCGCCGGCAATTGCTGCTCCAGTTGCACGATAAAAGCGGCAAGCGGCCCGTTGACCGCGTCAAGCCGGGAATCGATCTCCGGCCGCGGACGACGTTCCCTGGTCGCGGTCTCCAGTTTTTCCGCCAGCTGCTGCAGGCCGGCGGCACCGAGGGTGCCGCACAGGCTCTTGAGGGTGTGGGCAAGTCGCTCCGCGGTTTCCCCGTCATCGTTCTCCAGAGCCTTGCTGATTTTGTCCACCACGGTTTTCTGCCCGGCAGCGAACCTGCGCAGCATCGAGAGGTAGAGCGGTTTTTTGCCGAGCACCCGGTCAAGGCCAAGGATCACGTCCAATCCCTCGATCCCGGCCGGCAGGTCGGCCTCGGGGCTTGCCTGCGGTTGCACCGGAGCGGCGAGGGGGGGGAGTTGCAGCGGTTTGATCCATTGCAGCAGCGCCTGCCACAGCTTTTCGGGTTCAATCGGTTTGGCGACGTGATCGTTCATGCCCGCCGCGATACATCGATCCCGATCCCCCTGCATGGCGTTGGCGGTCATTGCCACCACCGGCAGATCCTCGAAGCGCGGGTCCCGGCGAATTTCCCAGGTCGCGGTCAGCCCATCCATCACCGGCATCTGCATATCCATCAGCACCAGGGCGTACTCATTGGCTCTGATTCTGTCCAAGGCAACCCGGCCGTTCTCGGCAAGATCGACCACAAAGCCGGCATCGCGCAGCAGTTCGTTGGCCACTTCCTGGTTGAGATCGTTATCCTCCACCAGCAGGATGCGGGCACCGGCAATGGTGGCTAATTGTTCGAAGATTGCGGTCGGCGCATCAGGGGCGGTGCGCTCGTCCTCATCAACGGTCCCCAGAATGCGGATGACGCTGTCAAAGAGGACCGAAGGATTGAGCGGTTTGATCAGCACCTCCTCAATTCCCGAGGCCTCGGCGTTTTTTATAACCTCTTCGCGGCCGAAAGCAGTGACCATCATCAAATGCGGCTGATGGCTGCAGGGGAGTTGCCGCAGCTGCCGGGCTGTTTCATTGCCATCCATGCCCGGCATCTGCCAGTCGAGAAACACGACCTCGTAGGGTTTGCCCTCAATCTCGGCATGATCGACCGCCTTGAGCGCCGCCGGGCCCGACTCGACCTGATCCACCTCAAGGCTCATACCGCTCAGCAGGCCGTCCAGGACCTGGCGGGCATTTTCGTTGTCGTCGACCACCAATACCCGTTTTCCCTGCAGGTCAGCTGAAAGCGCCAGTTTGCGCGGCTGCCCGAGGCCCTTGCCAAGGCGGGCTGTGAACCAGAAGGTGCTGCCCTTGCCGGGCTCGCTTTCCACCCCCACCTCGCCGTCCATCAGTTCAGCCAGCCGCTTGGAAATGGCCAGCCCCAGGCCGCTGCCGCCAAATTCCCGGGTGGTCGTGGTGTCGGCCTGCGAGAATCTCTGGAATAACCGCCCGATCTGCTCCTCGGTCAGGCCGATGCCGGTATCGCGGACAGCGCAGTAAATGACGACATCCTTCTCGGTTTGCTCCACGAGGCGGATGAGGATGTCGATCTCGCCCTGCTCGGTAAAGGTGATGGCATTGTTGCTGTAATTGATCAAAATCTGCCCCAGGCGGAGCGGATCGCCGATCAGGTTGGGCGGCACGTTCTTGTCGACGTCGAAGACCAGTTCCAGGCCCTTGGTGACGCTCTTTTCGGCAATCAGGTTGGCGACATTGTCCAAAACCTTCTCCAGTTCGAACTCGGTGCGTTCGATGGTCATCTTGCCCTCCTCGATCTTCGAGAAATCGAGAACATCATTTATAATATTGAGCAGATGCCGGCTGGAGCCCATGATCTTTTTGATGTAATCGCGCTGGCGCGGCGTCAGTTTGGTCTTCAGCGCCAGGTGGGACATGCCGATGATGGCGTTCATCGGGGTGCGGATCTCGTGGCTCATGTTGGAGAGAAAATCCGACTTGGCGAGGTTGGCATTTTCCGCAGCAGCCTTGGCATTCTCCAGCTCAACGGTCTTTTTCGCCAGCACTTGATCCAGGAGTTTGTGCTCGGTGATGTCGCGGGCGGCGGCAAACACGCCCTGCAGCCGCCGGTCCCGATCGTAAAAAGTAGTGGCGTTGAGGGACACCACTGTTTCCTTGCCGTCCCTGGTGCGTACGGTGAGTTCGTGGTTGATCACTTTTTTTTCCGTCAATACCAGTTTGATGCCGGCCTCGGCCCGCTCCGGATCCGTAAAGTAATTCTTGAACGGTGCGCCGATCAGTTCGTCGCGGGTGCAATCGGTGAGCGCCTCCATCTGTTTATTGACATCGGTGATGATCCCGGCCGGATCGGTGGTCATCAGGGCATCGATGTTGGATTCAAACAGAGAGCGGGTATAGAATTGATGGTCGCGCAGCCGCTGCCCCAACTGCTTCTGCTCCTCTTCTATCTGTTTGCGGGCCGTGTTGTCCGTGCCGATCAACAGGTAGCCGATGATGGCATCCTCGTCGTCGCGCAGGGCCGTGACCGAGACCACTGCCGGCAGGCGGCTGCCGTCCTTGCGGATATAGGTCAGCTCGTAGATGTCCTCGATACCGCGTGAGGCCTTGAACACCAGGGCCTCGAAGCCCGGAGTGATCGGCGTGCCCAGTTCGATGCTCAGCGCTTCGGCGCGGGCAATCAGTTCCTGGGGGTCGGAAATGTCGGCCGGGGTGATTTTATCCATCATTTCGGTGGCCGTATAGCCGAGCATACGTTCAGCGCCGACGTTGAAAATCTGAATCACGCCGCTGGTATCGGTGGCGATGCTCGAAAAGTTGGCGCTGTTGAATATCGCGTTCTGCAGGGCCCCGGCTTGGTGCATCGCCTCCTCCGCCTGCTTTTTTGTGGTGATGTCGCGCAGAATACCGGTGAAGTAGCGCTGCCCCCCCAGCATCATTTCCCTGATCGCCATTTCCATGGGAAACATGCCGCCATCCTTGCGGCGGCCCATGACCTCCCGCCCGAGGCCAATGGCGCGCGCCTCGTCGCTGGCACTGTAATAGTCGAGGGAAACATTGTGCTGGTCTTGATCAAGTTCGGGTATCAGCAAGCTGAAAGGCTGGCCGACGAGTTCCTCGGCCGTGTAGCCGAACATGTGCTCAGCGGCCGGGTTGACGGTCTCCACTGCACCGTTGTAGGCATGGAGGGTGATAATGCCATCCGCCACGGTGCTGAGAATCGTCTGCACCAGGGCGGCACTGTCGCGCAAGGCCTGCTGAGCCGCATATTCCCCGGTAACATCGCGAAACACCAACACCGCTCCCACCACCTGACCGTCGCGATCGCGAATCGGGGCGCAGCTGTCGGCGATATCGCACTCGCTGCCATCTTTTGCAATCAGGACGGTGTGGTTAGCCAGGCCCTGGATCGTCCCCTGCATTAGGGTTTCCAGAACCGGAATGGTGGTGGGATGACGGGTTTCCTTGTTGATGATCCGAAAAATTTCGTCCACCGGGCGGCCGTTGGCCTGGGCCTGAGTCCAACCGGTGAGTTTTTCGGCAACCGGATTAAGGAGGGTTACGCGGGCCTGGGTGTCGGTGGCGATGACGGCATCGCCGATGGAATCAAGGGTCACCGCCAGTTTACCCTCGCTTTCCCGCAGGGTGCGGTTGGCCTGCTGCAGCTGATTGTTGGTTGTCTCCTGTATTTCGAGCCAATGCTGCCGCTCTTCTTCAACTTGCTTGCGCGCCGTGTTGTCGGTGCCGATCAGCAGGTAGCCGATGATGGTGTTTTTTTCATCGCGCAGGGCCGTGACCGAGACCACGGCCGGAAAACGGCTACCGTCCTTGCGGATATAGGTCAGCTCGTAGATGTCCTCGATGCCGCGCGAGGCCTTGAAGATCAGGGCCTCGAAGCCGGGAGTGATCGGGGTTTCAAGTTCGATGCTCAGTGCCTCGGCGCGGGCAATCAGTTCCTGGGGGTCGGAAATATCGGCCGGGGTGATGGCGTTCAGCACCTCGGCGGCGGTGTAGCCCAGCATCCGCTCGGCACCGACGTTGAAGATCTGAATCACGCCTTTGGCGTCCGTGGCGATACTGGAAAAATTGGCGCTGTTGAAAATTGCGTCCTGCAGGGCGCCCGCCTTGATCAGCATTTCTTCCGCCTGTTGACTCGCAGTATTGGTGGCCCCTTGGTTCATGTCACGCTCCTGGGGGCGCAACTACAATCTACTCCGGTGTATTTCCTTGCTTTCATGATGGCCTCCGATGCCAAAACAATGAGGTGTTCGTTTTCAGGGTATTGGGATCGCGTATGTGTAGAGAGCGACGTGAGATGTACGGCGAAGGGTCTGGACCTTTTTTGATGTCAATTGCCAGAAGAGACAATCGAGGCTGCATATCGGAGGGTATCACTGCAATGATCCTTCCAGATTATTGTCTCCCCTGCATCATGCCCTGGATCAGGTGTCCAGGGGCCGGGAGCAATTCGGGTTTTCCGGTCCAAAGGGTGCATGCATGACAAGCCACGTCAGGAGTAAGAGTACGGCATAAAGGATATTCCTGCCATCAAATATATCGTTTTGACGGCAAGATACGACTCAGTCTCCTTGTCTGCGCTCTGGCCGGGGGATGTGGTTCAGCCAGATGCACCGTGGTTTTTGCAATGGCTCGATACCTGTTAACTCGCTGAAACGCTAGCATTTGTTTTCCGTGAAACAGGTCGGGATCCAGAGGAAAACAGTACCCTATCCCCCCTGTTTGTACCCTTTGCCCTTCATCGCTCTCAGAGAACCTTTCAGGGTTAAATATGACCATCGGTTAAATATGACCTTGGCTTTGTGGCTGCTCAGGGCAGTCAGGGGGATGTTTATTCGGAGAGTTGTTCTTAAAAATCAAGAGGATGATCGATAAGATGCCAAGTGCTCAAAATCTGGCGTAATAATTGAAATGTAAAAGGTACTGAAGAAAAACGATCTATTAAGGTGAATGACTTTTCACTGCAAACTCATAGAGAGGTTTATCCCATGACCAAAAAAACATTTGTTACCCCCTATTTAGTCCTGTGCATGCTGTTTGCTCCGCTTGTCGGTTGCTCCTCCAAGAGCGAAAATTCGGGAGATGTGGTTGAAAAAAGCACAACCACAACCATCGAGAGGCCGGTGACCCAAGAGCGGCGGACCACCACCACCACGACCGAAACTCGATAAATCAATCATGAATCAGCTCCATGATCAGCCGCAGGCAGGGGACGATACCCATTGAGCAAAAGGCATTCAGGGGTCTTTTCTTGCCGGCGTTGTGAGTAGGGCCTGGCAGAGAAAATCAGAGTTGCAGCAAAACCAAAAAAATTCATTTCATTATCAAGGAAATATCATGAAAACATTCAAACCGTTCGTATTCGCATTGACCATCATGGCTCTACCGGGCGCTGTATTTGCCCAGGAGAATATATCGTCTTCTATTAATACCGTCACAACGGAAAGCGTGGGTACGGTCAGCGAGGCGAGCCCCGATTCCATCGTCATTCAATCGGAAACCATCTCAACCCCGACGAATTACAGCTACTCCAAAAAAACAACCTATGTTGACGAAACCGGCGCCCCCGTCTCCATGGAGACCGTGAAATCCGGTCTCCCCGTAACCGTATACTACACCCGCGAAGGCGATCGCATGGTCGCTGATAAAGTGATGGTTCGGAAAACCACGACAACCACCACCGACCGACCTGGTATCCGGGAAAAAAGTACCCGCACCTCAACCACCATTGAAACCAAATATTAATCGAACCGGTATAAGGTTCAGCATCCCATCGGGAATAACCTGTACGGGATATGTACTTCCGTGGGGGGAACAACCACACCGGGTTGATCCCCCCTGCAACGTTTTTTTTAATTTCCTGAACACCGCCTATGGAAAAACCGTATCGCTGGAGATCGAAGGATTATGATCAGAATTGTGACACTGGATTCCAGGAATGAACAGGGCCTTGCAACCACGAGCCTGCAGAACCATGCAACGCAATTGCAAGATGCGGAAATCGATATTCTCTGCTGTCAGGGCATCTGGCGTTCAAAGGACGGCAGCGACGACGAAACCCGTATTCTCGCGGATGCCCTGCGGATGCCCTACAGTTGTTTTATAACCACCCCCCATCGTCGTCCAGGCCAAATGGGAGCCAGGGCGGATGGTGCCGGCGGACTTGCCATCTTGGCCGGAGTCGGGATGTGGATGCTCAACAGCGGGTGCTTTCAAGTTATCGGTGAGTCGGACAAGGAAAAAGGGGTTATTCAGTATGCCCTGATCCGTAAAAACGACACCTCCCTGCTGGTGCTCAACCTGCAGCTTTGCGGCTCAGCGCCATCGCAGTTGCTGCAGCTCCATAGTCTCTTTTCACATTCGATTCCCAACGAACGATATGGTGCGGTGGTGCTGTGCGGAGATCGGCACCTCAAATTATCCGCTGCAAAACTGCACCAGACGCTGACAGGAAAAGCCAATACTTCTCCCCAACGCCATCTGGCTTCCTCAACCGTGTTCCCTGGAACCGGAATACTCTGCATGCTCACGGCCAAAGAATATCCGGTGGCCTCCGTGACTCTCTGCGGCACAGGGCAGGCAAATGATCCCAATCAGCCAAGCTTTCCGAACCGGCTGGCGAATTTATCCCTTGATTTCGAGATGCACCGCATCCCGCAGGATGAGAAGAGCAGGCATGGTCCCCCTCTGTCCTTCAGGGAAAATTGGTCGGGTTATAAGAGTAAGACTCCGGCTTGTGCTGCTTGAGGTGCCACAGAGCCCGGTTTCAGAATACAACGAACAAGGAGGCCATGGAGCACGGAAACCGAAAAGGTAAGGTGCGATTCACACCCGCAATGTATTGCAAAATGCTGCCCACTGTTGTTCTCGACCAGAGAGGGCTCCCATGGTCGAAATGACAGCAAATAAAACGTCCCTGAATATACATGCCTCCTCTTCATTTCTGACCTCAATCTCGACCGTGTAGCCGACATTCTCGCCGTTCCCTCCCCCGGACGCCAGCCTCAACTCAGCCCGATCGGTTTCTTCGCAACAAATAAATCCCCTTAAATCAAAGCAAAGAGTAAAAATATGGCTATTAACGAAAATCCACTAGAAAATCTGTCATCGGAAGAATGTACGAATCAGATCATCGAGCTCAGCGGGATGATATTTGAACCCGATATTGCCGCTGATCTCTGGTTGAAAATATTGCAGCATAAATGGCTGCTCTCGGAAAAACTTGCACGGGACGTGGGGTTGCGCACGGCCTGCATCGATTTTCTGGAGAACATGGACCAGGCCCCTGAAGAGTACATAACCCACCAACGGAAAAATATTCTGAGCGAGATGGGGGCACAGACCATCAGCAAAGAACTGTGGAATACCATCTCCGACTCCCAGCCCCCTAAGCAGCTGGTGCAACGCAGGATCATTCTGCCTCTTATGGAAGAAGGGCTTTCGATCAAACACGGGGTGGTTCCCCCCCGGGCAATCATTTTCTTTGGACCTCCCGGCACCGGTAAGACCTATTATATCAAGGCAATTGCCGGCATTCTATCCTGGTGGTACATCGAGATCGTCCCCAGCATGCTGATGGCGGACGGGGTTGAGAAGATCGGCGCGAACCTGCGGCAAATAATGGAAGAGGCAAGAAAGCTCGACAGGGTGGTGCTTTTTATCGACGAATTCGAGGAGATCGCCGGGAGTCGCGACGTAGGTGACCGGATTGATAAGTCTATTACCAACGAATTTCTCAAGCAAATCCCCCTGTTTAAAAATCAGGGAAACAAAATACTGCTGGTCTGCGCCACCAATTACATCCGGCAATTGGATGCCGCCATGCTTCGCCCCGGCAGGTTTGACTGCATCATTCCGGTGGGAGGATTGGATAAAGAGGGGAGGACAACTATTCTCGAGCATTATCTCTCGAAGCTCAATGCCGGAGATATCAATCTGGAACGTCTTGTCGAAATGACCGCGGGTTTCACTCCAGCGGATATTCAGTATCTTTTCCAGCAGGTGGCGCATTTTTCCTTTGAGCAGGAACTTGCCAGCAAGAAAGATTACCAGGTAACCACGGAGATCTTCAGCCAGATAAAGCCGAAAGTGCTTCCGTCTTTGAGCGCAAGCGTACTCAAAGAGTTTGAAAAAGATAGCGTCAGCTACTCGCGGGTCTAAATTTCCGGGCGCACCCCTGCAACAGCACCACCCAACCCTCCTTTTTTTGACGATATTGACATCAAAAGAATCAGCCGGTGGTCGTATATGACCATCGGTTATATACGACCACTTCTTTGCCGCGATCGACAATCGTGCCGAATGCATTTATTTGCATATTATTACGAAAAAACAAAATGATACTCTTTGCGTGCCGAGTGCCGCCAATCTGGCTCAAAGATTGCTCTATATATGGAAAAAGGATGAAGAGAACATCAATGATGGTAAGGAGACAGGATGAAATCAAGCGCAACAGACAACGTAGAAGGCAAGGTGCACCAAGTGAAAGGCATGATCAAGGAGGCAGCCGGAAAAATACTCAATAACCCCGAGCTGGAAGTCGAAGGAAAAGAGGAAGTTTTAGCAGGGAAAGTTCAAGAAAAAATCGGCGAGCTTAAAAAGATTGTGGACGAGTGAGAGAAGTTTTTCCCGAATTATCGTGAAGAGACAGAAGAGTGATAATCGGATTCTGACAAGGTAACAAAGAAACCCCTCGGCACATTCATCAGCCACAGGGAAACCGTATTTTATTTCATTGAGAGGGACAGATCATGAAACAATCAAAAATTTTATCCGCTTTTATCTTAATCCTGCTGACGGCCGTTTTCATAGGCTGCGCCTCATCAAAAAAACATGAAGGGACCGGAGAATATATTGACGACACGGTAATCACCACAAAGGTCAAGGCAGCGATACTCGACGAGCCCACCCTGAAATCAAGCGAGATCAATGTTGAAACCTTCAAGGGTGTTGTTCAGCTGAGCGGTTTCGTTAATTCCCGTGCCGACATCAACAAAGCGGTCGAGGTTACTCGTCATGTCAATGGGGTGAAGTCAGTAAAAAATGCCATGCGGCTTAAGTAACGATGCAAATTCAATAACTGCGTCGTCGAGGCGGACGCTCCCAACCGTGGAGCGCCGTCTGCTTTTCGTAGCTGTAAGCACATACAGGTCGATGGCCCCTCGCCGATGTTGCGCAATGTCCCCGATATACCGCTGGTTGTGATTTACAGACCTTGAACGAAACCCAGGTCTGCTGCAGCTGCCAGATTTCCTCGCGATACGGCGCGCATTCCTCGGTCTGGAGCAGGGTAACCGCCGGGCCGTTGAAGAGCATAATCAAATCGTAATGCCTCTCCGGAATGGCGCGCAGAAGATTGTCGATATTGCTCAGAGTTAGGATAAAGGGCTTGATCTCGTAAAACCGGGAAGTGTCCCTTGTTTTCGGTTTTTTACTCAG
Source organism: uncultured Desulfobulbus sp. (assembly GCA_963666685.2). Classification (GTDB taxonomy): domain Bacteria; phylum Desulfobacterota; class Desulfobulbia; order Desulfobulbales; family Desulfobulbaceae; genus Desulfobulbus. The sequence goes on along the minus strand of CAXXHZ010000003.1, from coordinate 1,961,435 downwards.
ATTGAACGGTTCTAATAATAAATCCGTCCCCTTTTTTTCCTTTTTTTTGTCTGTGCCTTTCAGTATCGTATGGAGGCGGAGCAGTTTTACCGGGTACTCCCGGAACGGCTGGCCAAATTCGGCCTTGAAGTCGCGCCGGAAAAGACCTGTATTCATCGCTTCAGCCGATTTCATCCAAGTCGGGAAATACGGTTTACCTTTCTCGGCTTTGAGTTTTACTGGGAGAATGATACGAAAGGCGTAGCAAGAGTGTGGAGACGAACAGCCAGGAAGAAGCTGCAGGCAAGCATTAAAGCCTGCCGGGCATGGGTGAAGTCAAACCGGCATGTCCCGCTGCCGAAGTTGATCCCGACGATGATCCGTAAGGTGCGTGGGCATTACAACTATTTTTGTGCCTGTGGTAACACCTCGTCGTTGTGGATATTCTACCGGGAAGCAGTGAGGGCACTGTACAAATGGCTGAATCGAAGGAGCCAAAGGCGTAGTCTGACCTGGGAAGGACTGAAGAGGGTGCTGACGACCTATGTGTTTCTGGCGCCAACTGAATACAGGCAGGCGAAAACGAATCGGGGGCTTGCGTGAGGATCGACCTTTCTGCGCGAGTGATTATGACTGAGGAGCCCGGTGCGGGAATACCGCACGCCGGGATCTGTGCAGGGGACGCTGGGTAACCGGCGTTCCTACTGCGACGGTGATTTATCATTGCTTTTGTAAAACTATACGTGACCACTTTACGTTCTCTTTGTGAGGAAGAATACTGTCTTGGTCTAATATTTTAAAAATACACTCGAAGCCGTTATTTTTAAATAGTTTAATTGTCTGCTCAGGGTCCGTTGAGTAAACTCGTGTACCCAAACCAGCAGGACCATTCCTTAGCGATATAGCACATTTACCATGTTTTTTTGTAACTTCAGAAATTCTAGCAGCAGCTTGTCCTTTTTCCATTTCAGAAAGGTGATGCCAAACGCCTTCTATTAGTACAAAATCATATTTTTGTGCGCTAGATCCTAGGCAGCGTAAGTAAGGTAGACTGCCTTCAAGCCAAGTTACAGATGTTTTATGGTAAGAACATCGGGCGGCATTCATGAACTCCGGCATTGGTTCTATTGCTGTTACATTGAAACCAAGCGAGTCTAATGCCGCCGCATTTTGCCCGACACCAGAACCCGCATCAAGTATACTTCCGCCTTTAGGAGGCAAATGTTCAATAAAGTCTTTGCATACGACATGAAAGTCTAAAGTTTGGCAACTTTCAATAAAAAGTTGTATGCCTCTTTCGTACCCTTCGATTCCCGCAGTCATCTTCCTATTCACCTAACAAGTAATTCTGCTGATATGTATATCATCCCAACTTGCAGGGTGTTGCCTGTTTTTCTTTAGGAATAAACTTAGGCTCTTCGCCTTGCTTAGCCTGTGGATTTTTTGTAACATACTAATATTTCATGAAATAATTCAAAGAAATTTGTCATGTTCCAATATTTTCTTTTCTGCATATCATCCAAAATGAAAGGATATCATAAATCATAGGGTCAAGTGTAACGGATCACGGAGGTGGCTTTTACATCCTAAAAATCGGATAAAGCGCACACTTTAAACCCACAATACTTTTCCATGAGCACGGTATAGTTGAAAAACCGTGCTTTTTTTCTTGTCTTTAACGTGTACGTATAGTATTATTACGTACAGGTTAAATTGGGGGGGGGAAATCTATGGCGAAGTCAATAACAGGAAAAACTCACGTCGGCGAACGGCGTGAAACGCGTCCGAATGGCGATGTTTACGTTTATGAACGGATTACGGCCTACAACGAAAAGACCAGAAAGACCCATACCGTCAGCCAGAAGCTCAAGGGGAAAATCAAGGCGGGGACGCAAGAAATTGTGCCGACTCGACCTAAAAAACGCAAGAACGAAGCAGGCTTTGTCAATGCAACGCGTCAGCATACCGGCCTCACCGACATCTTGGAATGGGTTGGCAAGGTTTCCGGCATTGATGCTGACCTGCGCGCTTCTTTCAGCGAGGGTGATGCGGCGAAGATGCTTTCCATCGCACGCTACTGGATCGGCTCCTGCGGCAACACACTGCCGCGACTTGAGAGCTGGCAGGTGATGCACCCTCTTCCATACGGTGAAGCAATCACTGAGGACGTTTATGGTGACCTGTTCAAGGATGTTGGTCGCAATGAAGCAGGCATTCAGTCCTATTTTTCTGCTCGGGCGGCGCGCCTGGGAGAGTCCCCCGTGCTGGCGTTCGACTCAACCACCATCTCGACCTACTCTGAAAATCAATCGGAGGCACGGCGTGGGTTCAACAAGGATGGCGACGGACTCAACACGATCAAGCTTTTGACCTTATATTCCGTGAAGGCTCGCGAACCAATGGCCTTCGCCAAGCAACCCGGTAATATTCCGGATGTCATATCCATTGAAAACACGCTGGCACAACTCACATGTTTCAATCTGGAAAAGCCGCTGATCGTCACTGATAATGGCTACTACAGCCAAAAGAACATGATGGAATTCGCCTTGCGTAACGTGAAGTTTCTGACCCTGGTTGATCCGAATATTGTCTGGGTCCGCGAGACAATTGATGCTCTCCGTGCAACAGTGGCGGGCATGTCCAGCACCTGTCCGTTCGACCCATCTATTGGCGGAGCAACTTCGCTGAGAATGCACCAGTTCAGCCGGGCACGCGAGCGATCACGCAACGGCAAGGTCGCCGGTGAAAAAGAAACGATCTCGCGCCGTCTGTATGTGCATGTTTACTATTCTCCCGACAACGGGGCCAAAAAGGAACTCGCTTTCCGTAAGGATCTGCTTGAACTGAAGGCCCAAATGGAAGAAGGAAAAATCGAATTCACGAAAACAGCGCAAAAGAAAACAGACAAGTACCTGACCTGTTCAAGAAAGGGGCGTGGGGGGCAACTGACGGTAGGATTCAACGACGAAGCCATTACCGAAGCAAAGAAGTACTTCGGCTATTTCGCCCTCGTCAGCAATCGGACCATGGACACATTTGCCGCACTGGAAAACTATCGGTTGCGAGAAAAAATCGAAGAACTCTTTGCCGTACAAAAAGGGCGGCTCGACGGTGCGCGACCGCGCACATGGTACCCGGATAATCTGCGTGGAAGGCAATTCACACAATTTGTCTCGCTGGGTTATCATTGTTTCCTGACGAAAAAAATAAAGCAAGTGCAAGCCGGGCTCGGGAAGAAAGAACCCGGAAAAACCGAAGCACTTATCAAGCTCGAAAAGAAACTGGAAAACTGGCTGGCGCAGCGCTCTCTGGCCCAGATCCTGGATTGGTTCGACTGCATTGAAACCACCAAGGTACAGACTGCCATGGGCAGCTATCGATGGTCCACCGAATCAGTGGCCAGAGACAGACTATTCTTGAAGCACTTGGGGGTGATAACCAAATAGTGTACGCTTTATACGACTTTCAGGTTTACATGTCGACAATTTCAATGGAGTACAAAGAAGAGTTCTTAACAACCGGTCTGGGGCAGTCGGAAACGTTATTTAAATTCGGCTAGTTGCTTGCCCCGTGATCGCGTATGTCGCCACGCATCTATTTGAGCTCCTCAACGGTACGTTCACTCGCTCATTACCGACGACAAAAAAGCTGTGCAAGCTCTTCCGTCTTTGGAAGAAAAGTACATCAACCAATACGAGCGCAAGGCGGCACAGCTATCTAACCAGCTGTAACAAAGTAAAAAACAAAAATATTTTCAGGGCTTGATGTAGGCGTAGCCATCCTGCTGCAGTTCAATCAGGCTGACCACCCCGGCCGGGACGATGTCGCAGCCCTCGATCAGATTTTCCGGGGGGATGTTGAAGCGGTTGAGGGCGTTACGGCAGACCTTGAACGAGACCCGGGCCTGCTGCAGCTGCCAGATTTCCTCGCGATATGGGGCGCATTCCTCGGCCTGGAGCAGGGCAACCGCCGGGCCGTTGAAGAGCATAATCAAATCGTAATGCCTCTCCGGAATGGCCCGCAGAAGATTGCCGACATTGGCCAGGGCCAGGCTGAAGGGCTTAACCTCGTCCATATCGACGTGAAAGACGGCTCGGTAGTTCATGCTGATTTCTCCTTGAGTTCGGAACGATGAAAGGCGGCGTTAAAGAGCCGCTGGGTATAGGGGTCGTGCGGGTTGGCGAAGATGGCGGCCGCCGGTCCGCTTTCGACGATCCGGCCTTGTCGCATCACCGCCAGCTGATCGGCGAGCGAACGTACCACCCGGAGGTCGTGGGTGATGAAGATATAGGTCAGCTGATAGCGCTCCTGCAATTGTTTGAGCAGTTCGATGATCTGCTTTTGGATGGTCATGTCCAGGGCACTGGTGGGTTCATCAAGGATCAGCAGATGGGGCCGGAGGATGATGGCCCGGGCAATGGCGATCCGCTGGCGCTGGCCGCCGGAAAATTCGTGGGGAAAACGTCCGGCTGTCTCCGGGTCGAGCTCGACATCGCGCAGTGCCTGTTCCACCAGCGCCTGCCGTTCTTCCCTGGTACCGCCGAGTCCGTGAACCTGGAGGCCCTCGGTGATGATCTGTTCAATGGTCATCCGGGGCGACAGTGAGGAGAAGGGGTCTTGGAAAACGATCTGCAGCTCCTTGCGCAGGGGCCGAAATTGGGTGTTATTGAGCTGGGAGAGGCAGTGGCTGGCACCGGCGGGGTAATAAAAAACCTGACCCTCATAGCGGGCGAGGCCGAGCAGACAGAGGGCCAGGGTCGACTTACCGGAGCCGGATTCGCCGACCAGCCCCAGGGTTGTTCCCCGGTTAAGGCTGAGGCTGACCTGATCCACCGCCTTGAGCAGTGTCTTCTTGCGCCGAAAAAATCCGGTCCACTCGGATTTCATAGCAAAGGCGCAGGTGATATCGGTAAGCTCGATCAATTTCGGCCCGCCCGGCCGCGTCTGCTGGATACCCTGGGGCACAGCGGCTAAGAGATGGCGGGTGTATTTTTTTTGGGGCCGGGCAAAGAGTTCGGTTACCGTTCCCTGTTCGATGATCTCACCGCCATGCATGATGGAGACGGTTTCGGCGATCTTACGCACCATGGGCAGGTCGTGGGTGATGAGCAGCACCGCCATCCCGTATTCAGCCTGGATATCGCCGATGAGATGGAGAATCTGGTCTTGGATGGTGACATCGAGTGCTGTGGTCGGCTCGTCGGCGATCAGCAGCTGCGGTTGGCAGGCCAGGGCCATGGCGATGATTACCCGCTGGCGCTGCCCGCCGGACAACTGGTGCGGGTAGCAGTTGATCCGGTATTCCGGATTGTCGATGCCGGTACGTTCCAGCAGTTGCAGGGCCCGAGTGTAGGCCTCCGGCTTGCTCAGGGATTGGTGCAGAAGAAGCGGTTCGATCAGCTGGTTGCCGATGGTGTAGACCGGGTTGAGTGCGGTCATGGGCTCCTGGAAGATCATGGCAATACGGTTGCCGCGGATGGCCCGGATCTCCTTTTTAGTGAGCGTGGTCAGTTCCTGACCGGCAAAACGGATGGAGCCGCTGCTCCGGACACGGTTGGTCTCTTCCAGCAAGCGGAGAATGGAGAGGGCGGTGACCGATTTGCCGGACCCCGATTCTCCCACCAGGGCATGGGTTTCACCTGCCTGGATCTCCAGGTTGATGTTTTTGAGCACAGGTTTCTGCAGCTCTTCCTGCTCGTGGGCGAGAAAGGTCAGTGAGAAGTTGTCGATGGTCAGCAATGAGGCCATGTCGTGTCCGTTTAAGTAGGGAATGGTGGTGCTAATCTACCCGAGGGGCGGTGGGACGGCAACAGGAAGATAGCTGCACCAGGCGCTCCGGTTTCTCCGTGGCCAAGGGATTAAGGTCTTGAAAAGAGAGGCGGAAAGAGTGTAGCTTTTGATGATGCGGTAACCCTGAGCCTCGTTGCCGCATGAGGGCCGCGTTGCAGAGGCGGGCAGTATCCCGCCGACGCCATGAGACTTTTCAACCTTCATTCGCGTATTGGATTCATGTTTCACGCCTTGCCTTTTGGTCGTCATCAGGGATCTGCTCGGTTACATCCTGACCATTGCCGCACGCACCTTTCCCTGTTTGCTGATGGCGGCCCGCATGGAGCAGGGCTCGGCCGGACGGAGATGAGAAAATTCAATGGGTGGAGTTGCGGCCCTGGGGGGAAAGCGTTACCTTGCCCTCACTATTGTTGTAATCTTTCCCGGCGCCGCAGGGCTTTCCGGAATGAACTGAGATAATCCATGAAAAAAAGACAACGCTTTTTTCGTCTTGTCAGCTGTTTAACCCTTTTTACCTACCTCACGCTACCTCTGCAGGCCCTGGCCCTGAGCATCGGTGAAGAACGGAGAATCGGTGAACAGCTCCTCTACTCAATGCGCAAGGAACTGCCGATCCTCGATGATCCTGATATCAGTCAGTATATCAATACGTTGGGAGGGAAAGTTCTTGAAAATGTTGGGCCGCAGTATTTCAAATACCGTTTTTTCGTCGTCAATAGTAATCAGTTCAACGCCTTTGCGGCCCCGGCGGGACTTATCTTTTTCTATTCCGGCCTGATCGAAAACATGCATTCCGAGGATGAACTCCTCAGCGTTTTGGCCCACGAAATCGGCCATGTGGTCAGCCGTCATATTTCTCAGCGCATGGAAAAGGGCACCAAGATCAGTGCGCTTTCGTTGCTGCTTGGGGTTGCCGGTCTGGCCCTGGGGGTGCCGGGGCTTTCCCAGGGTGTGCTGATGGGCTCCATGGCCACCGGCCAGGCGGTCAATTTGCAGTACAGTCGTGAGGATGAGGAACAGGCCGACCGGCTCTCATTCGGCTGGATGCAGAAGATGCGGCGCGATCCGGCAGCCATGAAAGACATGCTCAAGGTCATGCGGCGCATCACCCGCTACCGTATGGGGAGCGAGGTGCCGCAGTATCTCCTGACCCATCCCAACCCCGAGGCCCGGCTCGGTTATGTCGCTTCGCTTTTGGAACAGCATCAGAACCGGAGGCCCAAAGGATACTATCTTAAAACCGATAATTTCGAATTTCTTCGTTTTAAATTCCGGGTGATGATGCAGTCCCAGGACCATGACAAACTGCGGATGAGTTGCGTCCATATCCTTACTTCGAGTGCGGACAAGGAACAGCTGGCCCTGGCCGACTATGGCCTGGCCCTGCTGGAAAGCGATAATCATAATACGGATCAAGCTCTGCAGCATCTCGCCGCTGTGCGCAAACAGTATCCGCACAAAGATATTCTTGAGGTTGATCAGGCTGTTATCCTGATGGCTGGCGGCAGACTTGAAGAGTCCCGCCAGCTGCTGGAACGGGCTTGTAAACGGGATCCGACCGATATGTACGGCGTCTATCAGCTGGCCAAGATCGAGTTGTTGCTGGGCAACGGTTCCCGGGCGGAACAGCTGCTGCAAAAGGTGGCGGTGGTGATGCCCGAGTATCCGCAGCTTTATTTCGATCTCGGTCAGGTTGAGGCGGATCGGAAAAGAGAAGGAATCAGTGGCTTTTACCTCGGCAAATACAATCTCTATCTGGGTCGGATAAAAATCGCCAAACAGTATCTTAAGCGGTCCTCAAAGGATTTGAGTGTACCGGAACAGCTGCGTACGGAGGCAAAAAATATTCTGGATCAATTAAAAAAGCTCGAAAAAGGAATATAACAGCTATGTTGAAACGATTTTCCGTCTCCCTTGATGAACATCTCCTCACCCAGTTCGATGAATTTATTCGGCCCCGGGGTTATTCAAACCGTTCCGAGGCGATTCGTGATCTGATCAGGAAGGTATTGATCAATGAGGAGTGGGAGCAGGACAGCGAGGTGGTCGGGGTGGTCACCCTGGTCTATAATCATCACCAGCCGCAGCTCCAGGAGAAGATGACGGAACTGCAGCATGAATATTGCCATCAGATCACTTCATCGACCCATGTGCATATGGATCATCACAATTGTCTCGAGGTGACGATCGCCAGGGGCAGGGCTTCGCAGGTGCGGGAACTTTCCGAGAAGCTGATCGCCCTGCGGGGCGTCAAAAATGGGAGCCTGACCATGTCGAGCACCGGCGGGCATCTGCACTGATTATTCCTTTTTATGCTTCCGCCAATTTGGGTGGGTAATGCCGAATTTTTTAATTTTGTAATTCAAAGCTCTAGGGCTGATTCCCAGGTGGTGGGCCGCGTTTTTCTGTACCCAGAGATTTTCGTCCAAGGCTTTGAGAATCAGTTCCTTCTCGTGGGTTTCCAAGGGTTCCGTGACCCGGATCAGAGGGACGGCGGTTCGGCCTATTTCGGGGATCTGCAGGGACGCAAGCGTGATCTGCTCGCCATCTTCAAGAATTACCGCCCGTTCGATGGTGTTGGCCAGTTGGCGGATGTTGCCCGGCCAGTCGTACCCCTGAATCATGGTGATGACCTCAGGGGTAAAGCCGCTGATATGCTGTTTTTTCATGGAAGTGACGGCCTTGTCCAGCAGTTTTTTTGCCAGAGGGATCAGGCAGCGTGGCCGGTCCTTGAGCGGCGGCAGGTGGACGGGCAGGACATTGATCCGGTAGTAAAGATCCTCACGGAATTTCCCGGCCACAATCTGGTCGGACAGGTTTCTGTTGGTAGCGGCGATGAGCCGTATATCCACATTGATGGTCTTGTTGCCGCCCACCCGTTCGAAGGATCTTTCTTCCAGTACCCGTAGCAGCTTGGATTGGATTTCCAAAGGGATCTCGCCGATTTCATCGAGAAATATCGTGCCCCCATTGGCCTGCTCAAAGCGGCCGATGCGTTGTTTGTCGGCCCCGGTGAATGAACCCTTCTCATGGCCGAAGAGTTCGGATTCCAGCAGGGTTTCCGGGATATTGGCACAGTTAATTTTGATAAAGGGATGATTCCGGCGGGGTGAATTGCGATGAATGGTTCCTGAAAGAAAGCTTTTGCCGGTACCGGTGTTTCCGGTGATGAGGATGGTGGCATCCGTGGAGGCGAATTTTTTCAGGTTTTCGATAATGGCTTTGAAATTTTCGCTTTCAGCAATGATATGGTCGAAATTATAAACGATATCCTGAGTCCGGCGCAAATAGTCGAGTTCGTAATCTTTCTGGCGCATAAACAGAGCTTGGTGCACGGTCCGTTGAATTCGGGCGGGCGAGAGGGGATAGGCAAGAATATCGTAAATTTTCGGTTCCAACACCTTGTCGATCATCACCGTGTCTTCTGATTCGCAGGTGATGATAACCGGGGTGGAAGGGGTGAGTTCGTGAATTTTTTTCAACAGATTGAGCTTTTTTCCGTTGTCCGGATGGACATTTATAAAGATGATATCATAGGGTTTTCTGTTCATCTCCCGTTGGAACGACTTCGGATCGTTTTGATAGGTAATGTCAAAGGACGTTGCCAATGCCGCTTCAATACTGTGCCTGCTTTCCGGGGAACATTCATAGGCAAGAACCGCTGCTTTTTTGTTGTTCATAGGTCATCTACCGGTTGCTAGGTTTCGATTTCGTGTTTGCAATGTCTTTTTTGTAATTATAGTTCCTGCGGCCGGGAAATGCAAAGAGAAGTTCGGAGGCTTTCCCAGAGGGTAAAAACATGCAAATTTCAGTAGTTGCGAATCCGTCAACCCATGATGTCCCGATGATGGAAAGAGCCCTTGTCCAAGCCCGCAGGGCCGGAGCTGTCGGCGAGGTACCGGTGGGCGCGGTTGTGGTCGGGGCCGATGGCGAAATCTTGGCCGAGGCGGGGAACAACTGTATCGGTGGATCCGATCCGTCGGGACATGCGGAAATGGTGGCGATCCGGGCTGCGGCGCAGTCTCTCAACAATTATCGTCTGCCGGGCGTCACCGTGTATGTGACCCTGGAACCCTGCGCCATGTGCGCGGCATTAATGGTCCATGCCCGCATAGGCCGCCTGGTTTTCGGTGCCACGGATCCCAAGGCCGGGGCCCTTGTCTCAAAATATTGTATTGGCAGCGATGGTCTGCTCAATCACTGCTTTGCGGTGACAGGCGGTGTCCTGGCAGAGGAATGCAGCCAGCTGCTCCGGGACTTTTTTCGGAGCCGGCGTTAATTTTCTGTTGTAAAAAAGGTGCAGTCAGTATAGATAAGGGCTCCACGTGGGTGTGATGCATATATCCGCCGCTGATGGACACATACAACGGAGAGGTGACCGAGTGGTTTAAGGTGCACGCCTGGAACGCGTGTGTACGAGAGTACCGTGAGTTCGAATCTCACCTTCTCCGCCATACATAAAAACCCCAAGCAATTGATTTGCTTGGGGTTTCTTTATTTTGTAAAAACCGGGAATACATTCCAGCATATTCTCTTTTGATGGTTGCCCTCGGACTATCTCGGACGCCTGAACAGTTTATCTTCAGTTCATAGTTGCCCTCCCTCTCTTTCTCAACATTCTTCAATAGTCTCCCCCAAATTTCGGGAGGCATTTAAATCTGAACGGATGTACGATTGACTTCCGAGGCCTCTTATGAATAAATCAGAATTGATAGAGGCATTCGCTCAAAATCAAGGTCTACCTACCAAAACAGCGGCGTCCATCGTGAAGAGGCCTTGTGGCAAGTGAAGTGAAAAAAATATGCGGCGCTTGACTTGAATCGATACTATCCAATAAAAAGACAAGCGATTCCAAAGTGAATTGTCCCTTTAAGAGATTACGACTGATATCCAGAAAAACATTATCCCTCAATTATGATTTGATACCATGAAAAAAAATAAGTGCATCATTTGCTTGAAAGTGAAAGGAAAAAGGATGTGCAAACTCCATCAAAATTTTTTGATATGCTCCCAATGTTGCGCTCAAATAAGAAACTCCGATTGTGACAGTTGTTCTCATTACATCCAAGCGGAAAGGTATGCCCTCGAAAAGTCAAAAAAATCAGGGTTCAAACATTTCACCGCCATGATCGACCCGGAAGTCGATAAGGCCGTCGATAATGCGCTCGCATTCGTGGAAAGTGGGAATCTCCTAAAGGGAGAAGGATTACTTGCCAGCTTAGTAAAATATCATCCTGACCTGTACATTGTTCAATATGGCATGGGTACTGTTTTGGCCATGAAGGGTCAATACAAGGAATCGATTGTCTTTTTTGATAAATGCCTTGAGATATTTCCTTATTTCGCTGAAGCGTGGTTCAATAAAGGGAATTCTCACAAGCATTTGCTCGATATGAAAGGAGCTTTAACGTCATTTCAGAAAGTAATTGAATGGGGCGATCAAGACGAAGATTTTGTAAAAGATGCCCGTGAATTACTGTGCCATATGGAGGCGACCATTTCCAGAGATACAGGTTTGTCTCTGGAATTGTACATCCAATCCATGGAAGAATTTGACCGATCATTTTCATGTATGCAAAATAAAAAATATGAAGAAGCCATCGTCGGTTTTAATAACGTGCTGAAACTTAATAATAATCATGCGCAATCTTACGGTAACCTTGGACTGTGCTATTCTTTTTTAGGAAAGAGACAAGAAGCATTGTCGGCTTTCGACAGGTCACTCGAGATTGACCCAAAATACAAGCCAGCCATAGAGAATAAAAAATTATTTCTTTTGTTGAAAGAGGGTGAAAGAATGCCCGATAGTCAAGTGAAAGTAGTCGAATATTACAAGGAAATAGTTAAGAATTAAGGAGTGGCCGCATAGAGTATCAGGAAGATCTTTGATGTGGGGGAGTGTTCCATGTTTACTGCTCAACAACAGTCTACCGGAGGTTTGAGATGGAGATACAAGTAATGCACCAATGGAGAGAGCGGTTTGCTGCTGTTCTTACTGTTGAGTCCTAGACGATTCAATAACAGTGAAACCAGCAACAACAGCACCTCAAGGCTGATCTTCAGGGCCGGCGAAAGGTCCTGCTCAGCGGCAATCAAGGTGGTAACCCGCTGAAGCGTTTATTCTACATTGATGTTGTCGATTGTTACTTTATCCCCCGTGTCAGGGTCCTATCGACACTATACCACGGGTTTTAAAATCCGATTTTTTGTCCCAAAATCGGCCCGGTCACGGATTAAAATTTTTTATGCGATTCCCCTGCCGTATGGCCTCAACCAATTCGCACCATACGGTTACGGCAGCGCTCCAGAACAAAGAAAATAAGCAGGTGCCAGTTGCGTCGAAAAACAAAAAAATCACCCAAAACCATGTCAAGAACTTTTTTTGAAAAAATCGCTGCGATAAGCTGAATAGTTACATAATTTTTTCGTCTTGATTGGGGATGAATCAATATCAACGTATCAGTTGGTGCCTTTTAAAAAACTATTTACCAAGCATATTGATGACAAAATTCGTACTTCTGCTATAAGCAAGTACAATTGGCTGGCTATCGGATTGGACACCGGTGATGTCCAGCTATGGGATGCCTTACACGGCAAACTTCTCGCTACTGTGCAGCAACCCACTAAAGATATTATATCGTCTGTCGATGTCAACCAAGCTGCAAAATTGTTAATGACTGGATCTTACTTAGGAACTGTCGCCCTATACCAAATCAAAAACTAGGCTTGCCGGAAAACCTCCGCAAGGCTATCGATGCCCGTACGAAGAAAAAAGTTGCCCAGAAATAAAATGATATTTACGCCCTCCTCTGGATTGATTTCCGTGAGAGGGCGTACTGATTTCGGAAAAATTTTTCATCAAATGAGGGAAGAGGGGCCGGGCGATTTTTCCCTGCCGAGGCAGTGGATGCAAAACGAGCGGTTGTTGTTTGTTGATCTGATGCGCGGAATTGCCCTGATCTTTATGATCGAGGTGCATACGGTCAATGCCCTGATGCATCCGGGCCGGCATAAGGATTTTTGGTTTAGCATTGTTGATTTCATCAACGGTCTGGTGGCACCTTCCTTTCTCTTTATTGCCGGCTTTGCCTTTTTTCTGGCTGTGCAGCCTCAGCTCAATGCGCACAGGGCATTGAGGATGCCGTTCTGGAAAATGCTTGCTCGGATAGCCCTGATCTGGATGCTTGGGTATCTCCTCCATCTCCCCTCTTTTTCGCTCCGTTCCTGGCAACAAGATACCACGCTCGAACAGTGGCAGCAGTTTTTCAGTGTGGACGTGCTCCAGTGCATTGCCTGCGGTCTGCTGCTGATCTTCGTGCTCCGCTTGCTGTGTAAGCACGAGGGGGCCTTTCCGGCGGCTCTCTTGGTTTTTGGCGCTGCTGCGGTGCTTCCTGCGGCGTGGATGTACCGGATCGATATGCTCAGCATTTTCCCGTTTCCTCTCGCCGCTTACCTTATCCCGGTCGGATCCACTCTCTTTCCTTTTTTCCCCTGGTTCGGGTTTATGGCCGCCGGAGTTTTGGTCGCCTGGTTTTTTTTCCGTTTCGGGGAAAGGGGCGCGGCGAATCGTTACATGCAAGGAATGCTGTTGATCGGGATCGTGTCGGCAGCGGCGGGGAGCCTTTTGCTTTGGTTCTTCAAGCACCGGCTGGGGCTGATCCTCGATGAACGGCCCCATGTTCTTTTTTTTGTTGCACGGTTGGGCTGCGTTTTGATCCTTTGTGCCCTGTGTTTTTTCTTTTGCCGAACCCCGAGGACGATCAACCCGTTTCTTATCTGCGCCGGGCAGGAGACTTTGATGGTGTATTGTATCCATCTGCAGATTCTCTATAGGCCTGTTTGGGATGGGCAGTCCGTGGTCGTGCTGGCAGCGCAACGGTTCAGTTTTTTCGCAGCTCTCCTGATTGCAATGGGGCTTATTTTACTCATGGTGCTAGCCGCCTGGTGTTGGCATGGGTGGAAAAAGGCGCATGGTCGTGTTCATGCAGCCGGTCTGGGAGGGGCGATTATCGGCGGAGCGGTTCTTTTTCTGCTGCGTTGAAGAATGCCTTCGGCGTCTGCTCTTCGCTCGGAGCGCCGCCCAAGGCTTTGCACAGGGTGATGTGATTCTCCAACTGTTGCAGGCGGTTTCCGGCAAGAGCAATCTCCGCTTGCCGTCTCGTTTCCTGGGCATCGAGCCAGAGTTTGAGTGGGCTGCCGCCAGCCTGGTAGCGAATTCGGTACAATTCTTCGGTTTGCTGGGCCGCATTCAAAGTCAGTTCGAGTTTTTCCGCCTGTTTCTGGTACTGCCGGCGGGCGGAAAGGCTGTTTTCCACTTCGGCCAGGGCATTGTAGAGGGTTTGGCGGAAACTCAGGATAGCTTCCTGGTATTGGGTTTCAGAGATTTTCACCGTGCGCTGCATATCCCGCCATTGCACAAAAGGCAGGGTGAGGTCGGCTGCCAGCGCGCCGATGGGGTTGCTCAGGAGTCGCGAGAGTTGCTCGCTGCTGCCGCCCAGGCTGCCGCTCAGATTGATGGCCGGGTAGAAACCGGCGCGGGTGGCGTCGGTGGTTGCCAGAAGGGAGCGCAGGCGGGATTCGGCGGCACGCAGGTCGGGTCGCCGTGCCAGCAGGGAAGCCGGAAGACCTGCATCGACCTGAGGTAGAACGGCCTTGGAAAGATTTTGCGGTTCGGTTGTTTGCAAGGCTCGGGGCGGGGCGTCAAAGAGAATCGAGAGGGCATTGCGCGTCTCCACCCGTTGCTGCACAAGCGTCGTATGGCTGGCCTCCTGATCGGCCAGACTGCGTTTAGCTTCTAAAACCTCCAGATTCGTGGCCGCGCCTGCCTCCTTTTGCACCTCCACCAGTTGGAGGGTACGTTTGGTATAGTCGATACTTGCCTGGGAGAGCGCAATCCGTTGGTTGAGATGGGCGATCTGCCAGTACAGCGATGCGGTGGTGCCGATCAGCGACAGGGCCGTGCCGGCCCGATCTTCCTCAGTCGCCTGCGCCTCCCAGTCGGCGGCATCTGCAGTCCTGCTCACGCGACCCCAGAGATCGAGTTCGTAACCGACGGCAGCGGAGGTGGAAAAACTGCGGGTCTCCCCGCTGTCGGAGCCCAGATTCCGGCTGAGACCGGCCTGCCCCTGAACGGCGAGACTCGGCAGGCGGTCGCTGTTCGCCAGATCGGCCTGCAGCTGTGCCCGGTGGACACGAAGGGTGGCTGCGGCCAGATCGTTGTTGCGCTGCAGCGCCTCTTCAATCAGGTGGTTGAGTGTCGGATCGCCGAATTCCTGCCACCAGTGATCCCTGAGGAGCGGGGAGACCTCCGTTGTTCCCTCCCAGGCGGTCGGCAGCGCGACTACAGGGGGCTGATACGGCGTATGAACCTGGGCCGCGCAACCGGCAAGGATGAAAACCAGGACCAACGGTACGCGGCGGTGAAGTGATAAGATGATACATTTCATAGTGTTACTCTCGCGACAAGGCGACCACCGGGTCGAGTCGGGCGGCGTTACGGGCGGGCAGAAAACCAAAGAGCACGCCGATGATTGTGGAGCAGAGAAAGGCGCTGATGATGGCGGTGGTGGAATAGATCATTTTGAAATCACTGCCGGATAATGAGACCGCAGCGCCGACGCCCAGAGCCAGGCCGACACCCAACAGGCCGCCGAACAGGCAGACCAGTACGGCCTCGATCAGAAACTGCTGCATGATATCGCTATGGCGAGCGCCGACGGCCATGCGTACCCCGATTTCCTGGGTACGTTCCGTCACGGAGACCAGCATGATATTCATAACCCCGATGCCGCCGACCAGCAGGGAGATCAGGGCAATCGACGAGATCAGCAGAGTCATGGTCTGGGTGGTTTTTTCGATGGTCTGGCGGATGGCGTCCAGATTGGAAACAAAGAAGTCTTTCGTGCCATGGCGTTGGGTCAGCAACTTGACGAGACTCTGTTCGGCAACGCTGCTTTGGACACTGTCCGAAACCCGGACCGTGATACTTTTCAGGTACTGCTGGCCGGTCAAGCGGTTCATGGCCGTGGTATAGGGGACCCAGAGATTCAGGGCATCGCTGTTACCGAAATCGGAGTCCTTTTTTTTGGTGACCCCGATCACCCGGCAGGGCACCGTGTCGAGCATGATAACCTCGCCGAGGACATTGACGGCGTCGCCGAACAGGGAACGGCGGGTGTTCTGATCAATCACCGCATCCTGGGCGCTGGCACGGACGCTTTCCCGGTCGAATAATTGGCCTTCGGCCAGTTCCAGGCCGCGTACCCGGAAATAATGCTGGCCGACCCCGTTGACCTGGGCGGTGACGCTGACATTGCGGTACAACAGGGTTACCGACTTTGTTACCAGCGGGGTGACGGTGTCGACGTAGGGCTGCAAAGCCAGGGCATCGGCATCCCTGGGGAGCAGGGTGCGGACCCGTCCGGAACGCATGTCGCCAAAATCCTTCCCCGGATAGATACTGATGGTGTTGGTGCCTATCGAGTTGATATCCCTGAGGATACGTTGCTGCGTTCCATTACCCAGAGCCACCACCGAGACCACCGAGGCAATGCCGATGATGATGCCGAGCATGGTCAGCAGGGTACGCAGTCGGTGCGAGGCCATGGCCAGCAGAGCCATGTAAAAGGCCTCCATGAACCGGTCCCATTGAGCCCGCCAGGGAGAAGCGTCGGTGGTAACGCTGGCGGAGAGTTCCTTGACTGCGGCGGCCTCACGGGTCGACCGGTCGGCAATGATAGCGCCGTCGCGAAGTTCGATGATCCGGTTGGCATGCTGCGCCACCTGCATGTCATGGGAGACCAGGATAATGGTGTGGCCATCCTCGTTGAGTTCACGCAGAATTTTCATCACCTCGTTACCGCTGGCCGTATCCAGGGCACCGGTCGGTTCGTCGGCCAGGATCACCGTGCCCCCGTTCATCAGCGCACGGGCAATGGAAACCCGTTGCTGCTGACCGCCCGAAAGCTGGCCCGGAGCGTGTTCCATCCGGTCGGCCATCCCCAGCCGGGTAAGCAGCCGGGTGGCGCGATTCCGACGGGCGTCGCTGGTCAATCCGGCATAGATGGCCGGAATTTCGACATTGGCCAGGGCATTGAGGTTGGAGAGCAGATGATAACGCTGGAAGATGAATCCGAAATGTTCGCGGCGCAGGTAGGCAAGTTCGTCCGGCTCCAGCTGACCGGTTTCCTGCCCATTCACCCGGTAACTGCCCCGTGTCGGACGATCCAGGCAACCGATGATATTCATCAGCGTTGATTTGCCGGAGCCGGAGGTGCCGACAATGGCCACCATCTCACCGGCGTTTATCGTCAGATGAATATCTTTGAGCACGGTCAGCATCTCGTCTCCAGACGGATAATCACGACCGACGTTCCGAAGTTCTATGAGTTTTGCAGCCATTACAGCATTCCCGGCATCGGCCCGTGTCGTGGTCGCGTGCTGGCAGACTTCTGCACCGCTGCAGTGGCACTCTGTTCGCCGATAACCACCTGTTGCCCTTCAGAAAGCCCCTCTAAAACCTCGGCCTGCACATTGTTGTTGAGACCGATTCGTACCCGTTGCTGCTCTTGTTTATCCGGTGCCGTTACAACCCTGACACTGTAGCGACCGTCCTTCCCTTTGTTGCCCAGGGCGGCGGCAGGAATAACCAGGACATTTTGCGCTTCCTCCAGGACGATATTGACCTGGGTGGTCATGGAAATGCGCAGTTTGCCTTCGGCATTGGGAACATCAAGATTGCCCATGTAATAAATGGCGGCGCTGGAAGAACTGGAGGAACTGGAACTGCTGGTAGTACTTTCAGTGGCAATGGATTCGGGTGCAGGTTCGATGGATTGCAAATGGGTCGGATACTGGTGATCCGGCTCGCCGAGGATGGTGAAATACACCCTTTGTCCGGGCTTGACCCGGACGACGTCGGCCTCCGAGATCTCCACCTTGATGGTCATCCTGTCGAGCCGGGCGACTTTGATCAGGGTCGGGGTCGACTGGTTGGCATTGACGGTCTGGCCTTCCTTGGCGACGATGGCCACCACCACGCCGTCGATGGGCGAGCTGATCTTGGTGTATCCCAGGTCCAGCCGGGCCGTATCAACGGCGATTTTCGCCTGCTCGATCTGCGCATCAAGGGCGGCAATTTCCGCCTTGGTGACATTCAGCGTTGCTTCGGCACTTTCGAAATCAGCCCGGGATGCGGCATCTCCCCGCAGCATCTGCGTTTGCCGTGTGTAGGCCAGTTCCGCCTGACGGAGTGAGGCTTCTTTCGCCTGTTTTTGCGCCCGGGCTACGGCCAGGGCGGCGTTTTTGTTGCGTAGGGTGTTTTGTTGCGGCAGCGAGTCGATTTCAGCGACTAGTTGACCCGCCTTGACCGTGTCGCCCAGTTCGACCTTCAAGGATTTGATCTGGCCTGAAACCTGGGCGCCGACACTGACCAGATTGTTCGATTCTACGGTACCGCTGGCAAGCACCGTGGTTTCGATATTGCCACGGCTGACGGTTGCGGTCATGTAGGCAGCCTGTTGGTCGTTTCGAAAATAAAAGAAGGCTGCGGTAAGGAGTATTGCCGCCAAGCCGGTAGCCGGCAAAAGATAACGCCAGCGGGATTTTTTTTTCATTGTCTGCATGTTCAAGGAATCATCGATTGTTGAAAGGAATGTCCACCCGTCGTTTTTTCGGGGCGGCGAAGGTTCGTTTTGTTTATAGAAAAAGTGTTCAATGCGCCAAGACAATAGGACACAATGGCTGGGAAACCTAGATGGCGTTCGGGTTTTTTGCTGTTAATTTTTGTAAAATAAATCCTCTTCGCCTCAGAACTGAGGGGCAATAGAGGTCAATCGGTATTCTTTCCTCCCTCATCCTGCGGTCGAAAAGTGGGGGCCGTATCGTACAGGCAGTACAACGCACCCGGTACTACGGAAAGGCAAAAACCTTACCCCCCATGAAGAATGAAGGGCTGGCGTCAGATGCAATGGTGTACCAAAAAAAGAGGATAAATGAAAGGAATTAAAAATATTTATCTCTTTGATTTCTGCCTGTTATTGCTATGCTACCCGGAGGAAAATGTAAATGCATTCCGAAAAAAGAAAGACCTGGATCAGCCGCGAGGCCCGCGTTGAGGATGATTTCGCTAGCGGTAGAGTGCGCTGATGAAGCTGAAGTATCATGAAAAAAAGGTGATCCGAAGGTCAGGGAAGATATGCATGCATTGTACATCGATTTGTTTTAAACTCATTGTCGGCGGAATTCTGACGGTCCTCAGTCCTCTGGCGGTGAGTGGCTATATGGCCATAACCGACTCTGCCAAGGCTTTGATCCGGTTCAGTGAAACCAATGAAAGATTCATCGCCGAAGGCACGGCTATGCAGGTTGTCGATGTAGCGCTCTATCGGGCAGAAGAAGAAGGGCGGAACCGATCCGTTCGATTTACCAGTAATATGTGGCAAAACCAGGTATAGGAGAACACCCCGTTTTCATTGGGCCTTTTTCGGTTTTGCTCCACAATCGAAAATAATCCGAATTTAACACCTTGCAGGGAGAATCGTATGTCCTTTTTACCGGCTATCGAACAGGAAACAACAACCAACCCCGATGCCGTCGTCATTTGGCTGCACGGCCTTGGTGCAAGCGGCCATGACTTTGCCCCCATTGTACCGGAATTGGGGCTGCCCAATGATTTGGGCATCCGCTTTATTTTTCCCCATGCCCCGGCCATACCGGTAACCGTCAACAACGGCTATGTCATGCCTGCCTGGTTTGATATTTTGAAAATGGATCTTGACCGCAAGGTCGATACCGCCCAACTCCTGGTCTCGGCTACGGCCATCAATCGCTTTATTGATCGCGAAATCGAACGCGGTATCGACAGCCGCCGAATTATCCTTGCCGGATTTTCCCAGGGCGGCGCAGTGGCCTATCAGGTCACGCTCAGCCATCCCCAACCGCTTGGTGGTTTGATTGCCATGTCCACCTATTTTGCCACCAGCGAGAGCATCGAACTCAGTGCTGCCAACCGCCACCTGCCTATTGAAATTCAGCACGGCAACTACGACCCGATGGTGCCACCTGCCTTGGGCATCCGTGCCGCCGAATTCCTTAAAGATCGCGGCTACAGCGTGACCTTTCGCACTTATCCTATGGAGCACTCGGTCTGCTCGCAGCAGATCGCTGATATTTCAAACGCGTTGCAACGGTTTCTGGCTCGTTAGGAACAAAAAAAACGACGTCGTGTAATCAGTTTGAACCCCTTTTCGATGTACCTTTTTTGATTGACTCGCCTAGAAGTTCGTCAACCTTTCGTTTGAGGTCGGCGTTTGAACATTCATCTTTGGCAAGGAGAGTGTCTAGCAACCTATTAACCAGTACATTTCGCTTCTTAACTTCCAGTTTCATGAAAGCGAGTTCAGATACAACTTCCAAGCGGCCTTCGGGATGAGCGAACCGTGGGATATTTTTGATCATGGAATCATGCACGATTTCATTACGAATTCTAAGACCGGCCTCAAGATAGTCACTCACGTCCTCTGAAATATCGATTCGTTTGCGAAGATTGTTGATCGACTGGCCTAGTGTCTCATTCGAGTAGAATTCCAATGAGGAGCCAAACGTTTCTTCTTCTCCTTCGGTTTCATCTCGCGACAACTGAGCATTTAAAGATCGTAAACTCACTTCGAGCGTCTGGCAGATGAGCAATGCTTTGCCAAGTTCAAGGAAAATCGGTGCCATTTCACTTTCAACTCTGTTTTCGGTGCTCATGCCCAGCCTGAGGTCTAGCGCTGATAGCGGTAACCTCTCAATGCAGCAAGCGGATTTTTTTTGGAAAGCGCCCCCTCTGCGAAGGGGTGACATTTTCGCTTGATGCGTTTCTTTTGTTTGAATTCCACATATTGTACTCCGCTGTCGCAGGACACGCCATGTTTGTTGCCCGAGTGACATAATCAGGGCTGAATTTATCCAGCCTCAAGGTGAAACCGTTTGCAAATGACAACCGAAAAATGACCATCACTACGGGTAAACTGCTGCGCCACCTGACCTTACCCTATCTTCTTGTGAAGCTAACAACCAAAAAATATAAAACTAGAGCGTTATAGTTACCGACCAGATGAAAAATGAAAGCCAAATGATCAAAACGATAATATTAGCTCGTATAATAATCCGCATTCGGGTAGCTGAAGCGAGCCAGCCCACCATATCTGAGTCATCAATAATCGTAACCTCTATACCCTTTTTTCATCTCCAAGGTTGTGTTTTCGTCTCACCTGATCGCGGTGCTGACCGGCGCCGTGTGCCGTGCTGCAGCAAGCGCCTTGGTAATATAGAAAGTCCCTTACCTATATAATGGGTGAAAGGTAAGTAAACTGTACTATTGGTACGTTTGCCGACCGATGACAAAACAGATTCGGTGCTGGTGAACGCTTACGGAGAAAAAGAACTTACATACAACTAGGCCTTCTTGTGCGATTTTACACCGAACAATAAAAACATTATTGTGGAATCGACCTGCACTCAACCCAATGTACCTGTGCATTCTCAATCAGGAAGGAAAAATACTGCTGCATCGCAACATCAAGACCGGGCCGCAGAATCGGGTCAGGTATTGAAACATCAGTTTTTCTCTATCGAGACAATCTTACTTACGGTGGAATAGTGTATGCCAACGTAATCGGCAATTTCATTCAGGCGGTATCCATGCTCTAAATGAGCTTTGCAAATTGCCTGATTCCGTCTGCTTTTATCTGTGATATCACCTGCAGGCAATATCTCGGACAATGCCGGACGCCCCAGGTTTCTCTGTAACTTGCTAATCTCCTTGATATTGCTCTTTTTAGACAGCAAAGAGGCCATTTTTTCAATGAACTCTTTGCCGCCAAGCAGCAACTGACTCTCGACATTCGCCAGGGGCGAATCCTCCTTGCCCAACCCTTCTGCTACAAAAAACCGATACCTTTTTCGTGCTTCCCGCTTCTTGGGAGCGAATTGACTGAGTATCCAGTCGGTTTTCAGAAACTGCGGTGACCGCTTTTCACCCGCGGTGGCCTTATAGCTGCTCCATTCCCACTCTTCAGGCAAGGTGCAGGCGCTGGTTCTGACGGGATTTAAGACAATATAGCGGCAGAGTTCAAGAAGATGTGCTTCTTTTTCTACCAGTATGGATTTGAACCGTCCCTGGAAGACATGGCCGACTTTTCCGGAGGTTCTGTTGAGGGCTTGCGTATACACACCATTGAGTTGCCGCATGCCTAAAGAGAGGTTGGGCTCCGGTGTTTCGACAAGCAGATGGTAATGGTTGTCCATCAGGCAGTAGGCATGGCAGATCCAGTGATAACGAGAAACGGTTTTTCCCAGAATCTCGAGAAAGGAACAGCGGTCATCATCCGAAACGAAAATCGGCTCCTGACGATTACCTCGTGAGGTGAGGTGATACACCGCACCAGGAAATTCTATACGTAAAGGTCTTGTCATAGTTTATAGAGGATAGAAGTTAAAAGGTTTATAAATTAGGACCTGACCCTTTGCTGTCCGAGCCGTGCAGACGACCGAACCACAGAATCTCTCCCAGGCCGTTTAGCCTCGGGTCGATGCAGGTCTTCCGGCCTCCCTGCTGGCACGGCGGCCCGACCTGTGTGCCGCCGAATCCCGCCTTCGCTCCCTTCTGGCAACCACCGACGCCACCCGCGCCGGTTTCTACCCGGCCATCAACCTGAGCGGCAGTCTGGGCGGCAGCAGCGAGCAACTCTCACGACTCCTGAGCAATCCCATCGGCGCGCTGGCAGCCGACCTGACCCTGCCTTTTGTGCAATGGCGGGATATGCAACGCACGGTGAAAATCTCTGAAACCGAATACCAGGAAGCTCTCCTGAGTTTCCGCCAAACCCTCTACAATGCCTTGGCCGAGGTGGAGAACAGCCTCTAAGGTCTCCTGCCCGGCACAGAGAAGAAAAAGGTTGATCGTCCTCCGTGGCCGGCAAAAGAAAAAGCACAGGGCACAAAGAATCAAAACGCAGCCCAACCGTGCAACAAAAAAAAAGACATGGGGTCGTTCATCGAGGATCAGCCCCAGCCGGTGCTTGAAGAACCAAAGCAAGAAGGTCCCCGTTATTGCCGACACTATTCCGATCAACAACATTCCCTGCATGTACCAATTCGCCCCGCCCCGCGCCCTGGAACGGAGAAAGAACCAGGCGACCAGAACTCCGGCGGCCATAAACCCGAACCAGGGAAGGAGAGGGAAAAAGGTGGACCCGACCGGGATCAGGTAAGCGACGAGGGGAAACGGGAAAACGCTGAGCAGATCAATCCGGAATACCCAGGATGCGGGAAGAACGGCAGCACCAGCGAAAACCAAGATCGTCGCTGCAAAAATCCCATCGTGTTTACACAGCAACCGGAGTACGAAGATCAACAGGAGAGCGCAGGCAATGCACTGAAGCACATCCACACTGAACAACTGCTGCCACTGTTCGAGTGTAGTCTCTTTTCGCCAGGAACTGAGCAAAAAAGAGGGGACATGGAGGAGATACCCGAGCAGCCAGATCAGGGCTATCCGAGCAAGCATTATCCAGAACGGCATCCTCAAGGCCCTGTGCGCATCGAGCTGCGGCTGAACAGCCAGAAGAAAGGCAAAGCCGGCAATGAAGAGAAAGGAAGGCGCCACCAGACCGTTGATGAAATCAACAAGGCTGAACCAAGGAGCCTTATACCAACCGGGATGCATCAGGGCATTGACCGTATGCACCTCGATCATAAAAATCAGGGCAATTCCTCGCATCAGATCAACAAACAACAAACGCTCGTTTTGCATCCACTGCCTCGCCAGGAAGAAAAAATCACCCGGCCTCTCTTCACTCATTTGATAAAAAATTTTTCCAAAATCAGTACGTAGCAACAAATGAACCGGCAACAATCACCCCTCGCCGATCTCAAATATTTTCCGATAGCAGAATAAGCAAAAACAACTCAACACACAAACAAGAAATAAATATACGACAGACTCGGGTGGGCGGTGGCTGCGATACCCAGATGTGGCCCTTTGGCGGGATTATAAATGAGGGAGACGGTGGGCTTCGAAGCGGTAAGGACAGCAGGGTGGAAAAAGAAAAAGGGGGGCGAGTTGACTCGCCCCCTTTGTGTTCGTATCAGAGAAGATTGTATTTGTGTTTCATCTCCCCGTAGACCAAGCTCGAGAATTCGCGGATCACACCGCCTCCATGGACCATCCACTGTTTGTAATTTTTGGGCGCGGAGGAGCGCTCGACAATGCCGACAATGGCGTAGGGTACACGCTTTCCATTTTTGGACTTGGTGACGAGGATGCCCATATCACCGCAGAGCTGGGCCGTGGTGCCGGTTTTGTTATAGACCAGGGTGCCCGAGGGGACGTCGGTTCCCCAGAAGATGCGGTCGCGACCGGGCAGGGACATCACCCGCAGCATCTCCTGGGAGTAGGGCAACTGTCTGTTCCATAGTGCCTTGAGGAACTGGACGTAGTCCTGGGGCAAGGCGCTGTTCTTATAGCTTTTTCCTCCGGGAGGAATGTATTCGCGGATGCGTACCTGACGGAAGAGACGGCCATATTTTTTGTTGACCAGGGTGTTGCATTTGGCCGGGCCGCCGAGTTGGCGGATAAACCAGTTAGTGGCCTGGTTGTCGCTGTGTTGGATCATCTGCTCCATCATCTGACGATGTTTAGAACTGTACTTGAGTTTCCCTTTGTCTACCTGATAAAAAAAGGCGAGAGCGACAAAAGGCTTGATCATGCTGGCTGCCTGGAAAGAACTCTGGGAGTTGATGCTGGCCAGATAAGTGTTGTTGGTCAAGTCGTAGGCCAACAGGGCGGTGCGCTCCTGTCGTTGCAGTTTTCCCTTGGATCGTTGTTCACGGAGGAAATCCTGTACCTTACTGTTGATGCCGGCTACGGCACGGCTATTAGGCGGTAAATAAGGCCGTAGTTGCGGGAGCCGTTTTTTTTTGACTTGAAGGTTGTCCCGATCAGCGGCTGGGAGTTTACCGGTGATGCGGGCGTAGCCTTTTTTCAGTCGGTTTGGATCGCTGTTCTGGGTGAGCAGTAGATGGTAGCGTTTGTTGTAGTTGCCCGCAGGCTCGATCCCTGCCGGGTTGAATCCGGCCAGTTTGAGCTTGTTGGATTGGTTGAGGGCGAGTTTGCGGGCCTGGGCCAGGGTTCCGTTTAAGGGATAGATCACTCCGAAGACCTGACCATTGCCTACGATCTGGAGCTCGCGGTCAATCCGGAGCGAGAGGGCTCGCGCCAGTTTGGTGCGGTCGTCCAAGGCGCGCTGGATATCTTTGTTCCAGGTATAGACAAGCGCGTAGTGTTTGGCAGAGGGTGCGGCAACCGCGGAAGATGCCAGCACAAGGAACAATAAACAGAGGATCGTAAAAATTCGCGGCGGTTTCATTGTGGCTATAACAGGTTAGCTTTGATTGAGGGTATCTTGAATCATTATTTTTCCCGCCAATCTCGTCGCTATGCTCATAGTATTATCCTCGGAATATTTCTGATATGCCTGCGATAAAATTTTTCGCATGACTTGGTCTTGAGCGAAAAATCTCATAATTCAAAAAAGATGGCCCCGTAAAAAGCCATCACGTTCTGATCGATGACTCAGCAGAAAAACAGAGGTATACAGGGGGTAGCGCTTTTCCCGGTGCGAAGGTTTACATACGGTATGTCGAGTGTCGGAGAAAACGCTGCGACGCAGTAGATTGAAGCTTTTACGACGTCATCAAAAAATACCTCAAGCATGCATTGACTGACTGCATTCATGATAGCGCGTTATGTGTAAGATGTAAGAGGAAGATTTTTATTTTTCCCGGAAAACACTGCCCGGATGCGGCTCCGGTCGTGATCAAACCGGAGCACCACCAGCCCTGAGCAGGTTGAGAATATTACCCGCAACCACCTTTTCGAAAATCGTCGCTGTTTAAAGACGACCGCTCAATTTTCCGCAGTTCGCAACCGGGATTACCAAAGGGATAATCACTGCCGAAGAGGAGTTTGAAATCATTCCATACAAACAGATGCTTCACCCCCCCCGTCCGTCTCACCGGAACTGTGCCGCCAGCAGGTCGGATCAGAGGCCAGATAGTCGCCGGTCAACTGAAAGGCGGCTCCGCGGCAGCCGTAGCATTCAGCGCTTTTTTCACAACTGCCGCAGGGGCCTTTGATCATTTGCCGGTAATTCTTTAGATTTTTGATAACTTCACTGTTTTTGAGAATATCGGCCAGGCGACGGTTGCGGATATTGTCCAGAGGGATGGTCACCCCGACACAGGGCATCACCTCGCCATTGGCCGTGACCAGGCAGGATACCTGATGCCGCATGCATTTGTTGCCGACCAGCGGTGGTTGCGGCTCCCAGATACGGCCGTAATCTTCTTTATCCAAGGCTGAAAGCCGGGAAAACAAGGCGTGAAGCTCAGGGGGATCGACATTGAGCCAGCTGTTTTTTAGGGCATTGGCCTGGGGGGTGAGGATTTCAAAATAGGGCTCGATGTTTTGCTCGCGCAGCCATTGCCACAGGGCCGGCAGCTCTTCCAGGTTCTGGCGGCAGATGATGGTGCTGGCCGCGAGAAACAGATCCCGCGAGGGATATCCAACCCGGTGCAGGTTTTCCAGGGCCTTGCCGATAATTGTGAAGGCCCCTTTTCTGCCGGCGAGCCGATCTTGAATTTCGGGATCGCGGGAGTTCATTTTCACCACCACCCGCGCCTTTTCCTCTGCCAGGACTGCGGCCAGTTGCTCATCCACACCGGAGCCGTTGGTGAAGATCTCGATCTCCAGGCCGAGGCCCCCAAGAAAACGGAGCATCTCGATCAGGTGCGGATAGATACTCGGCTCACCGCCGAGAATAATGATCTTGCGCGCTCCCAGTTCCTTGGCCTGAGAAATGACGTCCTTGATCTCCTCCCGGGAAAGCTCATTGCTGCCGGCGGTCCGGTCGGCCAGATAGCAGTAGGCGCAGCGAAAATTACAGGCCCGGCTGAACTCAATCTCCATGGACAGCAATCTGTCGGCCGCCACTGCCTCGCGGATCTCTTCTTCGGTAAATTCAAGATTATAAAGCTGCATTCGTTCAATATTCCTCAAAAGCCTTCAATGTGTTGATTCGTTCCCCGCGTTGCAGGTTGTATTGCGAGCGATTTTTCCCTGGCTTCTCATTCTCAAATCCACATCCGGCATGGAAATCAAGAAGACCTGCATCTTTCAGCCTTCGACGGCAGAAGGGGGGATGCGCATTCCCGTTTGGGGAGGGTGCGGGGCCGAGGTTTCCAGCAGGCAGCGCTCCAGCGTCAGGTGGATACGGCCGCTGAGATCCTCCAGGCTGAGTT
Organism: uncultured Desulfobulbus sp.; assembly: GCA_963666685.2. Classification (GTDB taxonomy): domain Bacteria; phylum Desulfobacterota; class Desulfobulbia; order Desulfobulbales; family Desulfobulbaceae; genus Desulfobulbus. The sequence goes on along the minus strand of CAXXHZ010000003.1, from coordinate 1,934,321 downwards.
GGCGATCCCCGGTATCGATGGTATCGACCAGGTGCACGCCGATGACATTGGGCCTTCGGGTGCAAAAAAAGAAGCTTCCTGGGGTGAACAGCCTGTCGGTGTTGTGCAGGCAGACGACATGCACCGGGGCTCGGCATTGGCGCGCGATTTTCAAGGCCCCGTGGTTGAGCGCACCGACCCTGCCGTCGCGGCTTCGGGTTCCTTCCGGAAAAATAAAGAGATTGCCGCCGCCCGCCAGGTAGGCGTTCATGCCTTCCAGCTGGGTCAGCATCAGGCGGGCAAACTTCCCCGTGGCCGTTGATGGCAGGTAGCCGGCGGTACGGAGCACCCAACCGAAAATCGGCACAGTGAAAAACTTCGATTTGACGATGGTCTTGGAGCGGGGGAGGAGGGCGATCAGCAGCAGGGGATCAAGATAGGAGCGATGGTTGCACACGATCACCGAGGAACGGAGCGTTTTGATGCGCTCATCGACGACCCATTGCTGTCGGGGCGCAAGGAGCCGCAGAAAGGCAAAAAAGCCTCGATAAAACGAGCGATTGCATCGCTGGATGGCCTGTTCCGGCCGGGGAGAAAAAAAAGCGGCTGCAAGATACCAGGGGGAAAAAAGAAAAAGGAATCCAAGGGTGAAGTACAGCCAGCAGAGCAGGGTGACCGCAATATCGAGCAACCTGTCCGCAATTCCGCACTGCACGGGCTTATACCACCTCGCAGCCGTTCTTGATCAGCAGGCAGGTGTTGACCCCGCCGAAGGCGAAATTCTGGACCGAGGCAATATGCGTCTTGGCCTCGATCAATCCCGGGGTATGGCGCAGCATGGCGCAGCGGGGATCGACCTCATCCAGATTGAGGGTGGGGGCCAGAAAGCCCTCTGCCATCATATAGAGGGTCATGATCAGCTCCATCACCCCGCAGGTGCCCATGGTGTGGCCGGTATAACTTTTCAGCCCGGTGACATGGGGCCCCTTACCGTAGACCGCTTCAATGGCTTGGGATTCAATGATGTCGCCCATTTTGGTGGCAGTGGCATGGGCGCAGATGTAATCGACCATTGCCGGTGTAATCGCCGCATCCGCCAGGGCCAGCTGCAAGGTGGAGGTGATGCCCTGGAGATTGGGCAGGATCAGGTCGCCGCCGTTATTGTTGCAGGCAAAACCGATCACCTCGGCCAGGATAGGGGCACCCCGTTTTTTGGCGGCCTCGTATTCTTCGAGCAGCACCGCACCGCCACCCTCGCCGACCACCAGGCCGTCGCGTTTTTTATCAAAAGGCCGGGGCGTGCATTCGGGGGTATCGTTGTAGGCGACCGAGCAGGCAAGGAGGTTGTCAAAGACCGCCACGGTGGTGGTGTCGTATTCGTCCGCCCCGCCGCAGAGCATGGCATCCTGCATACCGTACTTCACCATCTCATAGCCGAAGCCAATGGCCTGACTGCTGGTGGTGCAGGCGGTGGAGGAGGCGATAACCCGGCCGGTGATGCCGAACATCCGGGTAATGTTCACTGCGGTGGTGTGTACCATGGAGCGGAGGTAATCCACCGCACCAATGGAGGAAAAATCTTTTTCCAGATTCTGAAAAAAAGTTTTGTAGATCTCCCGCTGAATCGTGGGACTGCCATGGGTGGAGCCGAACGCCACGCCCAGACGGCCGGAGGAAAGGAATTCCTGGGAAAGACCGGAGGCGGCCAGGGTGTCTTTTGCCACCTGGCAGGCATAATAGGCCACGGGGCCCATGGTTTTCCGGTGGGTTCGGGTAAACTCGTAGGCAATGGGATAATCCACCGTGCCGAACACCCGGGAATGGATATGGTTGGTGAGGAGACCGTCATCGCGCAGCGGCTTCACCCCGGACCGCCCGTGTTGCAGGCTGTCGACAATATTCTTTTTGCCGTACCCGATGGGGGTGATGGCGGAACAGGCGGTGATGACGACGCGTCGTTTCATTGGCAGAGGGCGGCGGTTAGCTGGCCCGACCCTGTTGGATCTTTTCCAGGTAATCAAGGATATCGTTGATGGTTCTGATTTCCATCGCCTTTTCCTTTTCTTCCCGGGTCAGGGGATAGCCGAGGATGATTTCGATTTTGCCGAGCAGTTCAATGGCATCGATGCTGTCAAAACCGTGGTCGTCCCGCAGATTGTCGTCCAGGCCCGGTTGTTGGAACTCAAAATCCTGGACAAGAATAGCCAGTATTTTTTCTTTTAGTACATCTCTAGTCATGGCAGGTCGTTATGGTAACAGGTCGCAAGAGCTGAAAATTATCAAAAGTTTGAGATACTACCCCTATTTCCGGTAAAAAGAAAAGAAATTTCCGTTCCCGTGCAGGCTGCAAAGGTTCCCGATGCCAGGATTACGTGGCTTTATGCTCCTGGGCCGGATGATGAAGAAAGCGGTCAAAATGATACCATTCAAAAGGGTGCGCATGCAGGGCCTCTTCCAGCAGGTCGGCATAGTGCTGGGCAGCCTCGGCAATAACCCGGGCTCGCTCCGTTCGATCGGCTGCCTTGATCGTTATCGGCTCGGACAAGGAGATACGGTAGCGATTGACCCCGGTGCGAAAGGCAAAAAAAACGAAAATCGGGGCGCCGGAGACCAGGGCAAAGACAAAAGGGGCCTCCGGAACAGAGGCAACGCCATTGAGAAAGTGGACGGCAAGGTGACGTTGATCCGCTCGCCAGACGATATCCCCGGTCATGGACACCAGCCCGCCGGCCTGCAGCAAGCGGATTCCCTCGACTGCGGAAAAAGGGGACGCATGCGCCTGATCCGCCCCGATGATGGTCACCCCGGCCCTTTGCAGTTCCTCCTTCTGGGTCCGCTCCACCCCCTCCTTTTCCTTGATACCCATATAGAGCAGCAGCTGCAGATTTTGCCGTTGTTCCATGAGGAGCCGAGCCGCCATCTCCCAGTTCCCCAGATGGGACATCAGCAGGATCGCGCCTCCCTGGCCGAGCCGGGCATCCAGCTGTTCCTCACCATGACGGGTGAACACAGGTGTACGGCCCTGGTTGCCGAGGAAGCGGTCGAAATGAATGGTCGTAAAATTCTGGTACTGTTTGAGGGTGCACCAGAGGTGATATCCTGTGCTCCGGTGGGGAAAGAGGGCGGCATAGAACCTTCGGCTTTCCTTGACTCGGGGGGAGAAGAGAAAATAACCAACGGCAATGCTCCGGGCAACCAAGGCAAAAATCCAGGGGCCGAATACGCGGGAGACCCGCACCAGAAGGGCGTGGTAATCGATCTTCATCGTCGGTGAACCAGGCGGAACAGACGAAGGAGACGAAGGCAGATCAGGCGGGAGAAGGTGGCGGAGTTGCGCAGGAAATCGCGCCAGGGACGGAAATGGCTGACCCGCACGCCCTTGGGCTGGTAGACCACCGACACCGGTACTTCAACGGTGGGGATACCCTTGCATCGGGCCTGTACTAGGATTTCCACCTCAAACTGATACCGTCGGGCCCGAAGAGGAAGCTCCAGGACCTCAGGCAAAGGATACAGTCGAAAGCCGGACTGGGAATCCGCCACCCACGGGCCACCGGCTGCCCAGACCCAGAAGTTGGAAAAGCTGCGGCCGAACCGGCTGGTCCAGGGCACGTTTTCCCCGGCCATGCCCTGGCGGTTGCCCACCACGATCACCCGCTTGCCTTGCGCCGCGATGGCCAGCAGGGCCCGACCGTCTTCCGGTTTATGCTGGCCGTCGGCATCGATGGTCAAGGCCCAGTCGCAGGTTGGGGCGGCGGCAAATCCGGTGAGCAGGGCCGCGCCCTTGCCCCGGTTGACCGGGTGATGGAGTACGGTGATCCCCTCCAGGGCGAGCAGCACGGCCGGGGTTTCATCGGTGGAGCCGTCGTTGACCACGAAAAGAGGCAGTCCGAGTTGTCGCGCCTGGCTGATCACCTCGGCCACCTGCGCCGAGTGGTTATAGACCGGGATAACGATGGCGGCCCGCATCACAATGCCGCCTCGGCAAAGGCCAGCGACCAGGTACCCGGCCCCATGTGGACTCCGGAGGTCAGGGACAGGGGGACGAGAACTATTTCGGCTTCGGGCAGGAGTGCCTGGAGCTGGGGTTTTGCCACCCCGGCAACCCACGATTCATTGTCCGAGTACTGTAGCAGGAGCACGGCGTCTGCCGGGATTTCGATCTCAGTCCCTGCTTTTTTCAGGGCAAAATCGAGCTGGGATTCGCGGTTGCGGACCACACCCATCTTGCGCACCCCTTCCTTGGTCGGGCTGACGATGGGTTTCAGGTGCAGAAGATCGCCGAAAAACCCGCCTGCCCGTGAAACCCTGCCGCCCGCGACCAGATAGCGGAGCGCATCGATAAAGACATATTCCTTGCACGAATCAATCAGGTGGCGGGCATAGGCGACGACCGCATCGGCCTGAGAGCTCCGTTGGGCATAACGGCTGACCAGCAGCGCGATGAGGGCAAGCCGCCCCGAGGCCGCACCCGTATCGATTACTTCCAGAAGACGGTCCCTGTCGTGCTCCTGTTTCCAGGCCACGGCTGCCGAATAGTTGCCGGTAAAGGCGGAACCGACACAGAGATACAGTGTTCTGCCGAATTGCTCGCAGACACTGTCGTACAGGCGATGCCGCTCGGTGAGCGAGGCCTGGGCCGTGGTCACCCGGTGGCCTTGCCGCATCAGGGCATAGATGGTTGCCGGTGCACTGAGGCTTTCCGGACGGGCGGTATCGCCGTTGACAATATAACTGTCCAGCAGGGTGATGTTGTGCTGTCGTGCCACATCCCGGGGCAGGGATCCGGCCGCATCGGTCATGATGTGCAGGCAGCCTGATAAACCCGAGGGGGCACCACTCCGCTCATTGCTGGGGCAAAGCGGTTCATCCGACCATTTGACCACCTCTCCCAGGCGGGCGAGTTGGGTCCGCAGGGCCTTGGGATCGGCACTATGGATGTGAATTTTCATCCGGGACTGATCGGCAAGCACCACCACGCTTTCCCCCAGCACCGCCAAGGTTTCTTTGCACAGGTCCTTTCCGGCAATGGGCTGGATAAGGGCATCGACACAATAGGCAGGGGTAGGGGGGGCATGAAAATTCTCGGCAATCGCAAGTTTTCCGGGAAAGAGGGTGAAGAGCGAAGAGCCCTTTTCCTCCTGCCCGGTGAGGGCACGAAAAAAGCCGTCGAAGAAGACGAACATCCCCAAGGCCCCCGAATCCACCACGCCTGCGGCCTGGAGATCGGGCAGGGTTTGGGTGGTCGCCAGAACCGCCTGTTGCAGGGCAAAGAGGATGGAGGGGCAGGAAGGCGCGGTAATCGGTGTGCGGGAGAGAATTTCCGCCAGACTGTCGAACACATCCAGCATGGTCCCAGCCTGGGGAGCGGCAATGGCCTGTCTGGATCGGTCTCGCCCCTTGGCGGTCTTGGGGGCCAGATCGTTGAGGTCTTCCGCTCCGAGCAGTTCACTGAAAAAGGCGGCGGCAATGTTGCCGGAGTTGCCGACGGCAGAGCAAACCAACTGTTGCGCCGTTGCCGTTCTGTCGGGCCCGCAGCAACGCAACGGCCCCAGACTGAGGCGGAGATTGGCACCGGTATCGCCGTCGGCCACGGGGAAGACATTGATCCGGTCGAGCAGATCGGCCCAGGCGCTCAGGGACGCATAGCCTTCGGCAAACCCCTGGTCCAACATCCTCATGACTGAAACAGGCGGACCATGGCCGTGCGGTCGTATTTGCCGTTTTCTTTCATCGGCAGGCGGTCAATGGTCTGGATGGCGCGGGGCAGGGCATAGGGTTCGAAGCGGGCAATCAAGGTTGTGCGGATGGCCTCCGTATCCGCGGCCTTTCCTTCCACCAGGGCGACAATACGGTGTTCGCGGCTGCCGTTTTCCGCCAGGGCCAGGACCACGCAATCCAGGACATTGGGCTGCTGCTTGATCACGGCCTGAATTTCCTCCAGATCGACCCGTTTTCCGGCCACCTTGGTAATGGAATCCGCCCGGCCTCGAAGCACAAACCCGGTTGTCCCGCTGGGTTCGACCCGGTCGCCGGTGCAGTAAAAATGCTCCGCATCCCGCGAGAGGGAGGGGGAAAGGCAGGGGGAAAGGTAGGGTGAACGGATATAGAGACGTTGATCGCTGATCTTCCAGGCAATGGTGGGGTAAGGTGTGAAGCCCTCCTCGTCTTGGGAGCGATTGCGCAGGGCGACTCCGCCGGTTTCAGTGGATCCGTAGACCTCGACAATGCCCGCCTGATTGTGGCGGCAAAACTCGGCATTGTCCTGATCATCGAGCATTCCGGCCGAGGAAAAGGCCAGACGCAGCGAGGCCCCCAGGGACGGCCTTCCCCGCAAGGCCCGGTAATGGGCCGGGACACTGATCAGCAGGGTTGCCTCCCGGTCTTGGACGGTGCGGAGAATGGCTTCGGGGAACGAAGGGGTTCCCGGTACAACGGTCGCGCCGGAAACCAGCGGCAGGACCACCGAGTAGAGCAGGCCGTAGATATGCGCCGGGGAAATGGTGGCCACGATGCGATCCCGGTGCGAGACACCGAAATGCTGTGCCAGAAAAAGGGCCTCGCTCAAGATATTGATGCCGGTCTTGGACCAGAGCTGCGGGGTGCCGGTGGAACCACCGGTATAGAGGCGGAGCAGTTCTTCTTCACCGGATCCCGGGGAAGGCCGCAGGCCGGGCCCGGTCGCTCCCCATGCGGGCCGGATGATCTCGGTTCCCTCGGGCAGATTCCTGCGGGTCTCGGTATCAATAAGGGCGGCGGTACATCCGGTGGCCTGCTGCATTCCGCTCAAGGCCTGTATGGAAAAGGCATAGGGCAGGAGCAGCACCGGCCCGCCCGCCAGCGAGGCGAGCAGGGCGGCGGCCATGATCGCCCGGTCTTCCGTGGCCAGACAAGCCATTCCCCGGTCGGCAGATACTGCCCGCAGCCAGGATGCCAGGCCGTAGACCTGGCCGAAGGTCGCACCACCGGCAACAAATTCCTGTTCCGGATACAGGGGGGCGGCCAGCAGGGAGGTCATTGCGTCCTCCAGGCCTGTGGAATCGTGTCCCGCCCTCATCTTTCCGACTGCGCCTTGCCAAAGGTCTGTTGGGCAAGCTCCCGGTTGCGCGGCTTGAAGGTGTGGTCCGCCATCTCCTTGCGCACGACCTGCTGGAACAGTTTGGCCATTTTGATCTGCTGGGATTCCTCCTGGTAAAAGGTGTTCCAGGCATACTCAAGCAGTTCCTGCAGCCGCTCCGGCGCCATGTTCTTGGGCTGGTACACCACCCGATCCGCCGAGAAGTCGTCCCAGTTCGAGGAGAAAATGCGGTTTTGCCGCTGCAGTTCGTCAAAGGCCTTGGTGTGGGGGAAGGGCGTCAATACCGTGAATTCGGCCAGATCGAGCTCGATTTCCAGAAGGAAATCGATCAGACGCTTGATCGAATCTTCGGTGTGGCTGTCCAGGCCGAGGAGAATCGTCCCCTCCACCCCGATGCCGTGGTCATGATACCGCTTGATCCGTTCCCGGATGTAATCCGAGGTGTCGAACACCGCCTGATAGACATACCAGGCCCCGGCCTGGGCCGCCAGATCGAGCACTTCCGGCTTGTCCTCGATGGGGTGGGAGCACCATTTCTTCTTCAAGGGAATCATCTCCCGGAACAGCTCCTTCTCCCAGGCGGTATCCTGGGCGAGTGAGTTGTCGACGATGAACATCCGGTTGTTGTCGATGGCCGCCATCTCGGCGATCGCCTTGTCAATGGGACGGGGTCGAAATTGCCGGCCCCCCAGGTAGGACACCGCACAGGGATAGCAGTTAAAGCGGCAGCCGCGCGAGGCATGAACCAGATCGACCATCTGCACCCCTTTGTGGTTATAGAGGCGCCGGTTGAGAATGTCGCGGCGTGCCGTGCCCACCAGCGCGATATCCGGTCGTCGGTCGAGATAATCGTAGCAGGGTTTGAGGGTTCCCTGCCGGAAATCGCCAAAAACCTCTTCCATCCGTCCCTCGGCCTCACCGAGGAAGACCGCATCGGCGTGCCGCATGGTTTCCTCTGCGTGGAGCATAGTGGCAATACCGCCGAACAGAACCTTGATACCCCTTGCCCGATAAAGATCGGCAATCTCCCAGCCCCGTTGCACCTGCACGGTCAGCATCATGGAAATGCCGACGAAATCAACCGGATCGTCAAAGTCGATGGTTTCAAGGTTCTCGTCGATAAACTCCACACTGACATAATCCGGCAGGGTAGCGGCAAAAACGACCGGACCGTGCGGCGGCAGGTGGAATTCGGTCTGCCGGGTGAGTTTGGGCCACTGGGGATAGATCAGTTTGAATTGCATGGCAGAGGTCACTGGGAAGCAGGAAAACGTTCGGCGCTGATCAGGCGCATGTTCAGGGTATAGCCGGCCGGTCCGGATCCGATCAGTTCAATAAAGTGGGGAAGGTTCGTCGATGCCACCGGGCTGCAGGATTGCGCCGTGATGGTTCGGTCTCTGAGCTGTTCCCGGCGAGGATCGGCAGGCAAACAGCCATCGGTGCGGAGGCTGGTGTGCTCGCTATAGGTGTGTATCTGCCAGCAACCGTCCTTTTGGGGCAGGATATCGGTCACGGTGTGGCCATAGGGGTATCGGCAGAGCAGCGTTCCGTCCGCCAGGGTCCCGTAGTGGACCTGGCCCGGCGGCGGTTGAAAGATGGCGCGGACATCCCGCATGAGACCGGTAGCGAATGCTGGTTTATCAAAGGGCGGCAGCGCCCGCATAACCTCCAGCTCATCCTCTTCAGCGGAACGGGCCTCGAACAGGGTGAGCCCTTCCACGGTCATTAAAGCGCATTTGATTTCCCGGTTATTCAAGACGACAACGCCCAGCGCATTGCCGCTGGTGTCGTCGGCCATGCGGAAAGCGATGGTATGAACCATCTGCCATCGGCCCTGTGGAAACACCATCGCGCAGAGTTGCCTAATTTCGCCGCTGCCGTTCGCAGGGGCCAGTTTCGGCAGCGGCTTCCCCTGGTTCAACGCGCAGGAGGTCAGGAGCAAGGCCATGGTCAGGCCGAAGAGCAGGCTGTGTCTCATGGCGTGGTGAAAAACCCTGCCGGAATCTCCCGGTTGAGGACGGTTTTGCTGAAAGTCAGTTGGGTGTAGGCATCGGGTCCTTCAAAGATGGTCACGCGTTCCATCACCCCTTCCGCCGTTCCCAGATGCAATTCGATCCGGCTGATAACCGATTGCAGCCCCGGCTCCTTGGGCGTCAGGACCACGGTCCGCTCCTCGGTACGGGTGACGTTGAACACGGGGTTGTCGGTGAAACGGCCGTCAAGCCAGTTGCCGATATCCTGAAGGACGATCTGCATCGAATCGAGGCCGGCACCGTTGTCCGGCTCAAAGCGGCCGTCCCGCTCGATCATCTTCCGTATCCGGCCGTCATGCATCAGCAGAATGGTGTGCAGGGGGCTCAGGTATTCCCAGCGTAGGGACTGGGGTGCCTGAAAGGCGAAGACGCCCTGGGAGAACAGGGGGCGGGCGAGAATTTTTAAGTTTTTTTCCTGGGTGAAGTCGGCCTGTACCGAGTGGAGACGAACAGCGGCAGCGGCAGCCGGGTTGGCCTGAACCCAGACCGGCAACACCAGCAGGCAGGCCAGCAGGCAAAGACTCAATCGTTGTCTCACAGCATGCCACCATTGACCGAGATCACCTGCCCGGTGACATAGGAGGCCGCAGGGGAACAGAGGAAGGCCACCACGCCGGCTACCTCTTCCGGCCTGCCGATGCGGGCCATGGGGATGAGATTTTTGATGTATTCCTTGGGGGCCTTTTCGATCATCTCGGTTTCGATCAGTCCCGGGGCCACCACATTGACCCGAATCCCCAGGCGGGCGACCTCTGCGGCCACGGTTTTGCTGGCGGCGTTGAGTCCGGCCTTGGCGGCCGCGTAATTGGCCTGCCCCCGGTTGGGCATCAGCGAGGCTGCCGAGGAGATGGAGACAATCGATCCTTGCCGAGCCCGCACCATCCGCTCCAGCACAGGCCGGGTCATATTGTAGAATCCGTGCAGACTGGTGTCGATGACCCCGTGCCAGTTTTCCGGGGGCATCATCATAAAGAGTCCGTCGGCAATGGTCCCGGCATTGTTGACCAGAATATCGATGGTGCCCAGACGGTCGCTGATTTCCAGCACTGCGGCTTCCGCGGCTTCATGGTTGCGGACATCGAAGGGGTAGATCTCACCGCTGCCGCCGCCGGCCTGCACCAGGGACAGGGTCTGTTCCGCGCCGTCTCGGTTACGCATGTAGTTAATAACCAGATAGCACCCGGTTTTGGCCAGTTCCACACAGATAGCTCTGCCGATGCCGCCGCTGCCGCCGGTGACGATCGCCACCTGTTGTTTGTTGTCCGTTGTCATATCGTTCCGTCAGACCTGGTAAATTTGCAGGACCACCGAAGCGATGTGTTGGTCCTGGTGGAAAAGTTGGCTGGTTATTTCGCGAAATTTTTCAAAAACAAGGGTGTTTTCGGCGCAGGCCTTGATGGTGCTGCCCAGCGGAAGATGATCGATGAAGAATTCCGCCCGTTTGACGGCTACCAGCCAGCCCATCTGATTTGAGTCCAGCCCCTGGGTCTGAATTCGGTCCCAACCGTTGCAAACCCCGGCGGTCTGGGCGGCCAGTTCGACACAGAGCAATGATGGAACGCCTTGTGGGTCGGCCAGAGGCCAGGTCGCCTGAACCGTGCTCAGAGTGACCGCATGCCGGGAGTCCACTTCCAGCACCTCGCCGACGAGCAGCATGACCCCCCGATGCGGGAGCAGATCCTCAAGGGTGAGGCCCGAGTGTTCGAAGGGGGGTGTCTCGTCTGTAACGGGCGGACATTTCGGCATGCTCTCATTGCTCTTCATGGTAAAAACGGGTAATAAACCTTTTTTTCCCTCTGTAGATCGATAACGCTGTCTTGATGACAAATACGGAAAAGGGACTATAGTAGCCGTTTTTTCTTTCCTTGCATTAATTTTCAGCAATGGGTGTTCTTCCTGCAAAAAAGAAGTGTGCATCCCGGAGCTTGAACAGGTGGAACCCAGATGAATGAACGTATCGAAGAGCTGAAGGTCAAACTCATAGAACTGTTGAACCTGAACGATGTCACGCCGGAGGATTTCGATGCCAACGCCCGTCTGGTGGGCGGCGACCTCGGCATTGACTCCATCGATGTTCTGGAAATGGTGGTTATGGTCGAAAAAGACTACGGTGTGGTGATCAACAGCCAGGAGGTCGGCGAGAAGGTTTTTGCCTCCCTGACCTCTCTGGCCGACTTTATCCAGGCACATTCCCCGGAAAAGGCCGGTTGATTTCAGGACCGGTTTATATAGCCGCGACCGGGATCGTCAGTCCTCTCGGCAGGGGCCTTGCGGCCACGGAAGCCGCACTCCGGGAAAACCGATCGGCCCTCGGCCCGCTCGAGGCCTTTCCTTTGCTCCAGGGGGCCTCTCTGCCGGTGGGGCAGGTTGCGGACATGGACAGCAGCCTGATGCCGCCGCGAACCCACCGGCTGGCCCGCGAAGCGGCCCGCAGGGCCATGGCGGGTTGCCCGGAGCCGCCCGATGCGATCATTCTCGGCTGCACCACCGGCGGGATTCTGACCACGGAACAGCTTTTGCGCAGCGGCGAACGCCACAAGGAGGCCTATCGTTATCACGGCCTGTTGAGCGTGGCCACGGATATTGCTGCACTCTGTGGCTGTACCGGTCCGGCCCTGACTGTCTCCACGGCCTGCTCCTCGGGTGCGGCCGCCATCGCCCTGGCCCTGCACCTGCTGCGGACCGGCCGGATGCGGCGCATTCTCGCCGGTGGCGTCGATTCCCTCAGCCGTCTCACCTATTTTGGTTTTCACTCACTGCAATTGGTCGATCGCAACGGCTGTCGGCCCCTGGATGTTTCCCGTCAGGGCCTGGCCGTTGCCGAAGGGGCGGCCATGCTCCTTTTAACCACCGAGCGGCCCGACACCCCCCTGGCCCTTCTGCTCGGAGCCGGACTGTCCTGCGACGCCCATCATCCCACGGCACCGCATCCCGAGGGCCGAGGTGCCCGCAGGGCTATGGAAACAGCCCTGGCCGATGCCGGACTGACCCCGTCCGCCATCGACTATATCAACCTGCACGGAACCGGCACTCCGGACAATGATCGGGCTGAGGCCCGGGCGATCACCTCGCTCTTTCCCGTTCCCCCCGCCCTCTCTTCGATCAAAGGGGCCATTGGTCACAGCCTGGCGGCTTCAGGGGCCATTGAGGCCGTGGTGGCGACGCTCGCCGTTTCCCGCGGTTTTGTGCCCGGCAACACCGGCTGCGGCCAGCCGGATCCCGCCCTCCAGCTCACACCGCATGCGGTGTGCACCGATCAACCCGTGACCACCGTTCTCTCCAACTCCTTTGGTTTCGGCGGCAACAACGGCTGCCTGGTGATTGGCCGGAGTGATTACACGCCTCTTGGTAACACCAAGGGCAACACCAAGGAAAAAGGCGATGTGTTGGCGGTTCACGGCAGTGCCTGCCTGACCGGTGCCGGTTTCAAGTCATCAACCCTGGATCGGCTGCGCCTGGGCCTGCCGGTGGCCGGGATGCTCGCCCCGGAGCAGCTTGAACGACACCTGCCGCCCCGGCTTATCCGCCGGGTCAAACGCCTGGCCCGCCTCGCCCTGCTGCTGGCGAGCACGGCCCACGAGGATTCGGCAGGGAAAGACGCGCCGTCGGCGGTGTTCATGGGCACCGGTTGGGGGGCGCTTTCGGAAACCTATGCTTTTCTCGATCGATTGACCGAATCCGCTGAGCGGTTTCCCAGCCCGACCGACTTTATCGGCTCGGTCCACAATGCTCCGGCCGGTCAGGTAGCCCTGTTGTTTCAGGCCATGGGTGCCAATATCACCACCAGCGGCGGCGATTATTCCTTTGAGCAGGCCCTGCTTGCCGCTCAAACCCTGTTGGAAGATACCGGTCAGGCGGCTCTGCTGTTAGGCGCCGATGAGGGGCACGAGCCGCTTTCGGCTCTGCTCGACCCTTCCGTTGCCTCCGGCCCCCTTGCCGACGGCGGCGGGGCGTTGTACGTCAACCGAGACCCCCAGGGGGCGCGATGCCTGATGCGCCTGCCCTTTTACGGCCGGGGCCAAGGAGACGAGCTCCCGGATCGGTTGCTTGCCGCCCTGGGAGGGGAAGAAGAGATCCGCAACCACTACGCCGCCGTGTTTGCCGGTCTTCCTGCGGCCATGGGCACGCAAGGCAAGGGGCAACTGGCATCTTTTTTTGAAAAAATCGGCCAGAGGCTGCCCCTGTGCCGCTATCGTGATTTCACCGGCGAGTTTGCCTCGGCCTCGGCGGTGGCGGCGGTCCTGGCGGTCTCCTTTGTTGAAGCCGGCAGCATCCCCGGTGCCCTTGTGAAGGGTGAGGATATCCCTCTGGCTTCGGGCAAGAAAATTCTCGTTTTGGGGACAGGGCAATACCTCACGGCCATGGAGTTTTTCCGGCCATGAGAGTCCTGCTGATTTCACCCAATACGCTCACCGATCCGTACCCGGTTTATCCTCTCGGCCTGGATTATGTTGCCGGTTCCGTTGCCGCAGAACATGCGGTGCGGATTGTTGACATGCAGACGGTCGGCTGGGACGCCCTGGCAGCGATCCTCGAAGCTTTTGCTCCTGAAATCATCGGCATGGCCTGCCGCAATATCGACAACACCGATGCCAGCGACCCGCTCTATTTTTTGAAGGCCTATCAGGAGCTTGTGGCCTGGTTGCGAAAGCGGTCCACCGCAATCCTCGTCTGCGGCGGCTGCGGATTCACCATCATGCCCCAACAAATCTTCGCCATGCTCGGGATCGATTACGGGATTGTCGGCGAGGGAGAGCGTTTCGGCCTGCTGGTCGAAGCCCTCAAAAACAAAAAGAATCCGGCCCAGATCCCGGGAGTGCTGACTCCAGGCGGCTCCGCCATTCCGCCACCGCCCTGGCAGGGGCAACTGACCCGCAGGTTCAACCCGGAGGCCGAGCACAACCAATTCTATCTGGACAACGGGGGCATGCTCAACCTGCAAAGCAAACGCGGCTGCTCGTTTCGTTGTATCTACTGCCCCTACCCGCGCATTGAAGGTCAAACGCACCGGGTGGCGGCACCGGAGGAGGTGGCGCAAACCGCTCTGAAGCTGCAGGCTGCCGGAGCCAAATATTTGTTCATCACCGATTCCGCCTTTAATTCCGATGTCGAACACAGCCTGGCAGTGGCACGAGCCCTGCGGAAGAGGAAACTGAGCATCCCCTGGGGGGCCTTCTTCGCCCCGATCAAACTGCCGCCCGCGTATTTTACGATCATGGCGCAGGCAGGTTGCCGTCATGTGGAGTTCGGTACCGAATCGCTGGCCGATACCATGCTCAAGACCTACCGGAAACCCTTTCAGGCACAGGATGCCCTCAATGCCCACAGGCAGGCGCGTGAGGCCGGGCTCCATGTTGCCCATTATTTCCTCTTGGGTGGTCCGGGGGAGTCGGCGGCGACCGTCAGCGCAAGTTTGGACGCGCTTGAGCAGATGGACAAGGCTGTGTTTTTCTTTTTTATCGGCATCAGAATCTATCCCGGAACCGCTTTGTACGACATCGCCCTGGCTGAAGGCAAAATCAACGATCAGAGCGACCTATTGCAGCCCGTCTTTTATGTACCGGACGACTTTGATCGGGAGGCCATGAGCGAGCTCGTCACCCGGAGGGCGGCGGGGCGGAGGAATTGGGTGATCGGCTCCGGGGGCACTGAAACGACAACGGCGGTCCACACCCTGCATCAGCGGGGATTCATCGGTCCACTTTGGGAATATCTGGCCTGATAGGAGGCGGTTTCAATACGCCGGGAGCGTGTGCTCGTGATGCTCCGAAATCAAAGAATACGCTTCTTGTGAAACCCGGATTCCTCCTGAAACCGAAGGCCTGTTGTCGGCATAATTTCAATATAATACCTGGACATGAAACGATAACATGTGGTATTCGTTGCTCGATTTAAAAACACTCGCATCTTGTGAAATACTGGCTCACGTCACCGTCAGCGGCAAGTCACCCTGGTTTTCAGGTCATTTTCCCGATAACCCTATTCTTCCGGGTATAGCCCAACTGAATATGGTTGTTGATATCATTGCCCTTGCCCGACAAACAAGCCTGTGTATCAAGCGCCTGAACAGGGTGAAATTTAAAAAGATCGTCAGGCCGGGAGAGCATCTCGCGATCCACGCCACGATCACGGCAACCACCGGCTTGTACACCTTTCGTATAACCCATGAAGACGAGGACGTCTGCTCCGGCATGATGACCCTTGACGACAAACAGCACTGACAACACTACCCATGACCAACGATATCGATCAAACTATTCACCGTATAGCCGAAATAATCATCAATGAACTCAAATTGGAAGATGTGACCCCGGAAACCTTTGATGCCGATCTCGATCTGGTGGACGAGGTGGGCATTGACAGCATGGATCTTGCCACCATTGCCTTGGTCATTCGCGACGAGTTCGGGGTCAGGATCGATGAAGACGATTACCCCAAACTCACCACCATCCGGATCATCGGCGAGTATATTGCCGAGAAGCGGAACAGCGTCGAGTAAATGACCGGTCAGGCAACACCGGCAACCGGCTGGAAATTCGCCGATATCATCGCGATTGCGGCCATCGGGGAGAAATGGGAGCAGGTGCGCCGCTATTTCTTTCTCCGGGAATCCACCTACGATATGACCAATCGGTGCAACATCCGTTGCGACGGCTGTTATTTTTTTAACGGCGAAAAACAGTTTGCTCCGGAAAACCTGAACGAAACCGCCTGGCAGGGACTGATGGAGGCGGAAAAGGCGCGGGGAATCACCTTCGCGGTGCTTGCCGGAGCCGAGCCTTCGCTGGTGCCCCATCTCTGTCGGATCTGCGCGGACACCATCCCTCTCGGAGCCATCGCCACCAACGGGTTGAAGGCCATTCCCCAGGATATCGACTACCGGATTCATATTTCGGTCTGGGGAAACGACAGCACCAGCAAAGCGATCAGAAAGGCCGATGACATGCTGGTTCGGCAGATGGCCAATTACCGCAACGACCCGCGGGCTGTCTTTGTTTATACCTTCACCCCGCACAACATTGAAGAGGCCGGGGAGGTGACCCGAATGCTGGCAGAGGACGGCCAACAGATTACCTTTAACATGTTTTCCGCGCCGGTCGGTTATAACGGGCCCCTGCGTCATACGCCCCAAAGTCTTGCCGCAACAAGGGCGATGATGACCGAGTTGCTCGCCGACTATCCCCAAACCGTCCTCTTTTCCCCTTATAACATTGTTGCCCATACCCATGAGCTGGGATTGCACGCCCTGTTTTCCTGCTCCTACCCCCGGGTGAACCCGTCAACAGCCATCGGCCTTGGCCGGTCGTTCCGGCAATACCGCACCGACCTGCAATGGGACCGCGATGCCGCCTGCTGTGTCCCGGACACCGATTGCGCCGACTGTCGCCATTATGCCGCCGGCAGTGCCGTGGTGACCGCCCGCATGTATCGTCATGCCATCGATCCGGATACCTTTTCCGCCTGGCTCGATTATGTCGACACCTACCTGGCGGTATGGGTACGCGGATACGAAAAAGGACCCAATCTTTGTCATCGTCTCGTTGTTCCTCCGCCAGACGGCCAATAGGTATACCTCACTGCTATGAAAACAATCAGCACCCTGCTCGATGCCCATTGGCACGAACGCTACCGCCAGATATCCCGATTGAATATCCGCAGCTCCATCTATGACGTCACCGACCAGTGCAACCTGCGCTGCAAGGGCTGTTTCTTTTTCTCCTCCAACGAGCATAAGGCCGCCTCCGAGGAAAAGGACATCAGCAAATGGCATGCCTTTGTCGAAAACGAAATGGCGCGCGGGGTCAATCTGGCCATCCTCATCGGCGGTGAGCCCACCCTCTGCCCGGACCGGATCGAGGCCTTTTACCGGCGTCTTCCGACCTTCTGTGCAACCAACGGCATCATCAAGGTGGATCGCAATCGGTTTCCGGATCTGATGGTCGGTCTTTCCCTGTGGGGGGATGCAGAGGACGAGATGACCCTGCGCGGCAAGGACACCTTCGCCATCTCCAGTGCTCATTATGCAGGAGACCCCAACGCCTACTATCTCTACACCATCACCCCCAAACAGTTGGGTAAGATGGAAAAAATTATCTGTAAGATCAGAGATGTGGGATTGAAGGTCCATATGCAGTTGCTTTCCAACGACGAGGACATCGACGGTTTTTCCTGGAAACCCGAGGAATTGATCGCCGTGCGGGCGGAGATGGACCAGATGCTGGACAGCTATCCGGCGACGGTGATCTCCTCGAAGTACTACCACCAAATTATCACCACTGGCAGGATGGGCGACCGTCGCTTCGGCTGGATGGAATGTCCCTCGGT
This sequence comes from uncultured Desulfobulbus sp., assembly GCA_963666685.2. GTDB lineage: Bacteria > Desulfobacterota > Desulfobulbia > Desulfobulbales > Desulfobulbaceae > Desulfobulbus. The sequence continues at coordinate 1,916,906 of CAXXHZ010000003.1, read as the reverse complement.
CACCGATCCCCTTGATAGGCGTAATCCGCGGCCCAAACGGTTGACCAATTTCATCCGCTGGGCCTCCGACCTGAAGACCATGCATCGCTGCTGTACCTCCGAGACCCGCGACTGCTCCACCTGCAAGGATGGCGCGGCCCATATGAGCTGGGTCATGGTCAACAAACGACCGCACATGAACTCCACCACCGACCTGCAGAACTGGATCGAAGTCTACGAGATGTTTGCCAAGCTCTATCGGTTCATCCCCTGGTAGTCCGCTTGTCGTCCATGGAAGGGAAGCGAGCGGTTATTGTCGGCTATGATGCCATTTCACCGCTGGGCAGCGACCTGGACCTGCAATGGCAGAGAGCATTGGCAGGGGAGAGCGGCATCGGCCCCTTAACCCGTTTCCCCCTGGGGGATGATTTCCCCGTGCGCATCGCCGGGCAGATGCCGGATATCGATGCCTTGCCCTATCCCTTTCTTTCCGCCCGCCACCAGGCTGCCTGGCATTCGCCGGTGTTCAAATACGGCATGCTCTCGGTGGCCCGTGCCCTGGAAAAGAGCCGCATTGAGATCAACGCGGCCTTGGCGCCCCGGGTGGCGGTGACCTACAGCTCGGCGGTCGGTGGTATTGATGCCGTTCTGGCCTCGGACCGGAAGCTGCAGGCGGAGCATCGGCTGCCCCACCCCTATGCCAATCCCAATTCCTGCATCAATATGGTCGGCGGCAAGATCGCCATCCAGACCGGTGCCCAAGGCCCGATCCTTTCCACGATCACCGCCTGCGCCACCGGCCTGACCTCAATGCTGGTCGGTGCCATGCTCATGGCCCAGAACCGGGCCGATGTCGTTCTCTGCGGGGCCGTGGATTGCGCCCTGGTCGAACCGATCGTGGCCGGTTTTGCCACCATGAACGGCGCCTACCATCCGCAGAAAGGAAGGGAAAACGAACCGCCTGCCACGGCCAGCCGTCCCTTTTCCCTTGATCGGCGCGGTTTTGTGATTTCAGAGGGGGCCGGTGCCATTATCCTCGCCACCCAGGAATTTGCCCTTGCCCACGGCCTGCCCTACACCATCGAGCTGGCAGGCTGGGGCATGACCTGCGACGCCCATCATGTTGTCATGCCTTCCAGGGATACCATCGGCCAATGCATGGCCGACGCTTTGGCCGATGCCGGCGTGGCCGGCGAAGATATCGCCTCGGTCAATGCCCATGCCACCTCCACCAAGGTCGGCGACCAGGTGGAATTTGAGGCCCTCAAAGCGGTCTTTGCCGGAAAACTGCCGCCGGTCACCGCCAATAAATCCTTGATCGGGCATGCCATGGGTGCCTCCAGCGCCATTGAAACCATTTTTGCCCTGCGCGGCATGGAAGAGGAGGTGGTGGTGCCGACCATCAACTATCAACCCGATTCCGCCATGGCGATCGACTGTGTGGCGGAAGGGAAACGGTCGCTGGTGCAGGAGCATGTCCTTAAAAATGCCTTTGGTTTTGGCGGCTGCAACGCGTGCGCCGTATTGAGAAGAGTCGGTTGAACGCGGACCAAAGAAGAAGGAAGGGTAATGAAGGCGCCACTTAACAGAAAAGTCGTGGTTATCGGCTACGGTGCCGCCACTGCGCTGGGCAACTCCTTTGCCAAAACCTGGGAAGGGGCTGTGGCCGGGAAGGCCGGATTTCGCCGCTTAACCCGATGCCAGGTGGAAACCCGCTGTCAGATGGTCGGCGAGATTCCGGACTGGGATCCGGGCAGTTTTCCCTATGTCAGCCGCAAGGATGCCTCCCAGTGGAATGCCGATTACGTTTTCCTGACCATGGAGATCTGCCGTCAGGCCCTGGAACATGCCGGGCTGACGATTGATGCGCAGACCGGTCCGCGCACCGCCTGCCTGATCGGCTCAGCCCTCAACGGCTCGGATGCCTATCGCGTTGCCATGGACAATTACACCCGGTTCGGGCCGCTCAAGGTCAGCCCCTACCTGCTGCCCAACCTCTGCGCCAATCTTCCCGCCGGCAAGGCCGGTATGCTGCTCGGCTTTACCGGGCCGATTTTTTCTCCTCAGGGGGCCTGCGCCTCGGGCAATCACGCCATCGGTCTCGGGGCCCGGATGATCCGCGACGGCGATTGCGACTTCGTCCTTGCCGGCGGTGCCGAGACCTGCCTGATCCCCGAGATTATTCTCGGATTCGCCAATATGCTGGCCACGATCAAGGTCGGCCCCAAGGATCGCTCCTTCGAAGATCCGACCCAGGCCTCCCGGCCATTCAGCGTCGATCGCAAGGGTTTTGTCCTGGCCGAAGGTGCCGGGGTGGTGGTCCTGGCCGCCGAGGAGGCCGCCCGGGCCCATGGCCTGCTGCCCAAGGCGGAAGTGGCGGGAATCGGCTGGAACTCGGATGCCCATCATTTCACCCGGCCCAATGCCCAGACCGTGATCCGGGCTATGCAAAACGCCATTGAAGACGCCGAGATCACACCCCGGGATATCGGGGCCATCAATGCCCATGGCACCTCCACCCCCACCGGCGATACCACGGAGGCGGAATGCATGCGCACGGTCTTCGGCAGTCATCTCTCCCGCATCCCGATTTCAGCCAACAAGTCCCAGGTCGGCCACAGCCTCGGCGCCTCGGCCGCCATCGAGGCCGCGCTCGGCATTGAAGCCATGCGCCAGGGGCTTGTTCTGCCGACGGTCAACCATATCCCCGACCCCAGTCTTGCCGACCTGGATGTCGTCCCCAACGCAACCCGCAAGCATGGCCACGAATTTTTCCTTTCCAACTCGTTTGGTTTCGGCGGCACCAACTGTTGCATCGTTTTCAGAGGTCTCTAATGCGTCCCAAACCTTTTGTTCCCGAACCCCATGAGTTGCCGTCCTATGTCCGCGATACAAAAACCGGTCTGGTCTGGCATCGCTGTGAACTGCGCACCTTGTATGTGGATACGGACCGGTCCCAGGTCGTCTATCATGCCAATTACCTCCGCTATTTTGAGTTCGGTCGGGCTTCGCTGATGCGGGAAGCCAACTATCCCTACAAAGAGATTGAAGCCAGCGGCTATATTTATCCGATCATCAAAACGGAGCTGAATTATTATTCGCCGCTCTTTTATGACGACCTGATGTACATCCAGACCCGGCCGGCACGGCTGGAGCTGGTCAAGGTGCAGTTCGATTACCTGATTACCCGGGCGGATAATGGCGAAATCGTATGCACCGGGATGACGCGGCACTGTGCCGTGAACACCAAAAATATCCCGGTGGAGATCGATGCCAAGACCATCGCCCTCTGGCGGCAATTTCCCGGTTGATGGCCACTGAGCGTCTTGCCGTTCAGGTGCCGGTCCAGCCCTGGTTCCGGGATCATTGTTTCGACCACCGGGTGATTTTTCCGGCAGTGGAGACAATGCGTCTTCTCGCCTTGACCGCGCAGACCGCACACCCGGAGCTGGATGTCAGGTGCATGTATCAGGGCCACTTTGCCAAATTTCTCGAAATTCCAGCGGATGCCGGCGAACTTGAGGTTTGGGTCGAATGGGAGCCGGCGGGCAACAACGGCCTCTGCGCCCGGCTTCTGACCAAAAAATATCTGAAGACCATGACCCGGATGACCACGCATTGCGAACTGCATTTCAGGGCCGGTGCATTGCCGACCTTTCGGGACGTGCAGCCGGGGGCGGCCTGTGTCCCCGTTCCTGAAAGGGAGATAGCCGCAGAGCAGATCTACCGGGAACTGGTTCCCTTCGGGCCTGCCTACCGCACCCTGCAAGGGCAACTTTTTCTGGACAAGGAATCGGCTCGGGGAACGTTGTTGGCCCCGGACCTGCCGGGCCTGTCTCCGGACCTGGTCGGCTCGCCCTTTCCGCTGGACGGTGCCATGCATGCCGCCTGCGTTCACGGGCAACGGCTGGTCGATTTCGTGCCTTTTCCGGTGGGGTTTGCCACCAGGAGCATTCACCGGCCAACGCAGGCCGGGGAGACGTATCTTACCCATGTTCACCTGCAATCCCAGGCTACGGATGAATTGGTCTATGATCTCCAAATACTCGACCCAAAGGCTGGGATCCGGGAGACCCTAACCGGTTTACGGATGCGGGATGTGAGTAACGGCCGGATCAGGCCACCGGCATGGATCAAAAATGCGCAGGGGAAAGGGACAACGGATTAAGCGGGGCGGCGGGTTAGCGGGGCAGGTCGGGTTGCTGCTCGGGTGCAACCCAGGCAAGGCATCGTTCCATGGTAATGCGGGTCAGCCAGCGGCCAAAGATCAGGGAATAGAGAGCCCCGGAAAGATACATGCCGAACAGGAAAACCAGATGGGAAAGGCCGTAGGTCAAGGGCCCGCCCACCACGACAATCCATGGGGTCTGCAGTTTGACGGAGAGCACACCCAGTGCGAAGATTGCCGGCCAACCGAGCAAAAAGCTCAAGCCGATGGCAAAAACGCCCGCAAGTACGGTCGGGGTGGGTTTTTCCCGAAATGCGGCCAGATCGGCTTTTTCCGCCATGGCTGTTTGGACAAAGGCGGTGGCCGCGAAAAAAAGGATCAATTTTTTACAGAGTCGTTTCACTTGGTTTGCTTGACATGCCGAGGGGATGGAGGGAAGAGGAAAAGATGCGCTCTCTCCTTTCTTTACAGGAATCTATTGTATACCAACGGGGCAGGGGGCGCAACATGGGAGCAGATCAAGACAGGTTGAGGCCGCCCCTCTGCTGGGAATTTTTTGACAAGATCTACTGCATCACCCTGGACAGTCGCCCGGACAGGAGAGCGGAGGCGGCTCAGCAGTTTGCCGCAGTGGGCCTCGGCGAACGGATCGAATTTTTCAGTGTTGCCAAGGATACCGAGGATCCGGCGCGGGGTATCTACCAGTCCCACATGCGCTGCCTGTCACGGGGCCTGGAAGCCGGAGCCCGGAATATTCTGGTTTTCGAGGATGATGTCTTCTTTCGCGGTTTCAGTGCACAGCGGCTGGCTGCGGCCTGTCGTTTTCTGCAGGATACCGAAACATGGGACGCCTTTTTCCTCGGTGCTCTCACCAGTGGCAGTACGCCCACCGCCCAGGCCGCCGTGGTACGCGTGCAGTATCGCTGCCTTTCCCATGCCTATGCCCTTAGTCGTGCCTGCGCCGAACGAATGACCCAGGAGAAATGGCGGGGCATCCCCATTGACAGCCTGATACGCCGCACCAACAGCCACTTTTTTGCCCTCTCTCCCATGTGCGCCTTTCAGGGGCTGGCCCGCAGCGACAACGGCACCGTGGTCATCGACACCGTACGCAATCTGTTCGGCGGTCTGGCGTTTATCCAGCGCTGTAACGAGCTCTATCAGCATAACAAGGGGCTCGTTATTGCCCTCCACCTCCTGGTTGCGGTCGTCGTCATCGCTCTCTTCACTCTCTTCCGGCCATGAAATTAACTCATTCTTATACCTTCAATTACCCCTTTCTCCTCGTTGTCGGCCTCCTGATCTGCTGTTTTGCCTTTTTTGGGTTCAAACGGCTGCACATTGATACGGACATGACGAAAGCCCTGCCGGCCCACGAGCAGGTCATTGCCGATGCGCTGGAAATCTTTCATAATCATCCCCTCCACGATCAGGTGGCCGTGGATATCATGATCGACAGGGATGCTCCCGACATGCTGGTGGAGTGCAGCACCCTCCTGCAGGAGAAGATGCGGGTCAGCGGTCTTTTTGCGGAGGTAGGGATGGACGATGTCGGTGCCCTTATCCCGGAACTGGCGCATCAGGTGGTGCGGCAACTGCCCCTGCTGTTTTCACGGGAGGCGCTTGAAAAACAGGTGGCGCCTCGTTTGCAGAGCAGCGCTATCCGCCAGCGTCTGCAGGAACTGGTGCAGGGTATGAGCGGTCTGGAAGGGATCGGCCAGTCTACTTTTATCGGCCTTGATCCCCTTGGTTTCAAGGATCCGATTCTGGCCCATCTGATCCATCTGGCGCCCACATCGCAGGCCTCGATCTATAAGGGCAACCTCATTTCAAAAGACGGGCGCCATCTCCTGGTCACCGGCAGGCCAAAGGTAACCGGCAGCAATACCGCCACGGCCCGGCAACTTGCCGATCTCTTCAGCACCACTGCCCGGGAACTGACCCGGAAATACGCTCCCGCCGGCATCCAGGTGACCTTGACTCCGGCCGGGGCCTACCGGGCCGCGCTGGATAACGAAGCAATCATCCGCCATGATGTCCAGCTGGCCCTGGGGCTTTCAACCGTCGGCATTGCCCTGCTGCTGTTTTTTTCCTTTCCCCGGCCGCTCCTCAGTCTGCTTTCCCTGATACCGCCGCTGGCCGGAACCGCCACCGCACTCTTTGTCTATTCTCTGTTCCACTCCTCCATCTCGATCATGGTCCTTGGTTTTTCCGGGGCCCTTATCTCGATCATGGATGATTACAGCATCACCTACCTGCTGTTTCTCGATCGGCCCCAGGCCACTGGGGGGAAACAGGCAGCCCGTGAAGTCCAGTCCATTGGCGGCATCCTGGCGCTGCTGACAACCATCGGTTCCTTCCTGGTGCTCAGCCTGAGCGATTTCCCGGTATTTACCGAACTCGGGCAATTTACGGCCCTCGGTTTGATCTTCACCTATCTGTTTATTTATTTCATCTGCCCGCGAATTTTTCCGGTGATGCCGCCGGCGGGTGAGCGTCATCCCCCGATCCATACCCTCTCCGAACGACTCTTCAACACCGGCAAACCCGGAGCCCTCGCCGCGGTCCTCCTGGCCGTGGTCCTGCTGTTTTTTGCCAAACCTGAATTTCGCATGAGCCTGAGCGAAATGAATACGGTGAGTAAGAAAACCCTGGCTGAAGACCGCCTGTTCACCGAGACCTGGGGCGATATCGGCAAAAAAGTGTACCTGATGACCCTTGCCGATTCCATGGCGGCTCTGCAGGCGCAGAATGATTCACTCTTGGTGCAGATGGAAAAGGACAGGCAACAGGGCCGCATTCAAGCCGCCTTTGTGCCGTCCATGATTTTTCCGGGAGTGGAGCTGAGTAAACAGAATTATGCGGCCTGGCAGAGTTTCTGGACCCCGGCACGGGTCGAGCAGGTGAAAAAAGAACTGGTCCGGGAAGGGACGGCACTCGGCTTCCGGGACGATGCCTTTGCCGCCTTTTTTGCGGTGCTGGATTGCTCCCGGCCCCAGAGCCCCAGCCCTCTTTCCCCCCATTATAACAAACTCCTGGGGATATCCGAAAACGATGCCGGTAAAATGGTCCAATTTATCACCATCACCCCCGGCAAGCAGTATGAGGCCCCCGCTTTTCTGGCGGACTACGGCAAGAATAACAAAATATTCGACGGTACCTATTTTTCTGCCCGCTTGGGAGAGTACCTGCTGTCCACCTTCTCTTCCTCGTTCCTGATCATCGCCGCCATGGTGATCCTGCTTATCTATCTCAAGTTTCTCAGCTGGCGGTTGACCCTGATCACCCTCGTTCCCCTGATTTTTGCCTACATCTGCACCCTGGGCACCCTGAAGCTGATAGGGCATCCCCTTGATATCCCCGGTCTGATGCTCTCCGTGGTCATTTTGGGCATCGGGGGAGACTACACGATCTACACGGTCTGCGGCTGTCAATGGTACGGCAGCATCAGGCATCCCTCCCACATACTGGTGCGCAGTGCGGTTCTTCTTTCCGCGGCATCAACCCTCATTGGATTCGGTGTGCTCTGCTTTGCCCAACATTCCACCCTCCGCAGCGTGGGCATCACCTCGCTGTGCGGCATCGGCTATACCCTGATAGGCACCTTTCTCCTGCTCCCGCCGTTGCTGCAAGCCACCTTTGGCCCACGGGACAGCAACAAACTGCAAACCGGAACCGTACCGCAGCGTGTCCTGTACCGCTTTCGTCTGCTCGAGGCCTATCCCCGCATGTTCGCCCGGTTCAAGCTTCGATTCGATCCCTTATTCAGTGAGCTGCCGCGTTTGCTTGCAGAACACAAGGCGATCCGAACCGTTCTCGATATTGGCTGCGGGTATGGCGTTCCGGCCTGCTGGTGCCTGGAATCGCTGCCGGGAACCACCGTCATCGGTTTGGATCCGGATCCGGATCGGATCAGGGTCGCGGCTCGGGCTGCCGGTGAACGGGGAAGGATGGTGGTCGGAGCCGCGCCGGAGCTGCCCGAGGTGGCTCAACCGGTTGATGTGATCCTCCTCCTCGATATGTCGCATTACCTTGATGACCAACAATTGGCGACAACGCTCAGGCGCAGTTGCCGGCAGCTTGCCCCCGGCGGGATGTTGATTATCCGTTTTGTGGTCAGGCCGCAGGGCAAACGCTCGTTTTGGTGGCAGGTCGAGGATTATCGTGTCCGGTTCTCCGGAGGCCATCCTTGGTATCGCACCCCTGAACATCTGTCACGGATGATGAGCGATGCCGGTTTTATCGAATTGCAGCTGTCCGCTGCCATCAACAGCGACCTGTTCTGGATGGTCGGGCGCACCGGAATGAACAGCGCATGAGCGGCCGCAGAGGGTCCGGATTGAGTGCTGCGGAACAATCAGGAATGGTCGCCTTGCTCCTCGCTGCGCTCCTCGGCGGCAGTGCCCCCCCCCAAGCCGCCGCAGTGCCCCTTGTCCTCTTCCTGCTCGCCTGTCTGATTGCGCCGTTCTGCCCCAGGTGGTCTTTTTTTCTCCCCGTCATCTCCCGGGGGCGGAAAGGGGCGGGCGGGGTTGCGCTCACCTTTGACGATGGTCCCTTTCCCGCATCCACCCCGGTGCTGCTCGAACTGTTGGCCAAGTACAAGCTCCCTGCGACCTTCTTTGTGGTCGGGAAAAATGCCGCTGCCCATCCGGAGTTGATTGCGGCCATTCTTGCCCAGGGCCATACCATCGGCAACCACTCCTCGCATCACGACAATCTGCTCATGTTGCGGAATTGCAAGGCAGTGGAACAGGATATCCGGACAACCCAGGATATCCTTGCCAAGGCGGGGATTCAGCCGCTGGTTTTTCGTCCGCCCATCGGTATCACCAGCCCCCGTCTCCAACCGGCTCTTGCCTCCCTGGGAATGCAGACCGTTACCTTCAGTTGCCGCGTTTTTGACCGCGGCAACAGGAATATCCGCAACTTGGCGGCAAAGGTGCTTCAGCACGTAAGGCCGGGCGATATCTTGCTGCTCCATGACAATCCGCCCTGTAGTGAAGAAACCCAGACCGCCTGGTATCATGAACTCGATCACCTTTTTTCGATCCTGGATCAGCGGGGTTGGGTCGTCCCTCTTGCCGAACTCATCGATCATCCGGTTATGAGATCCTTGTAAAAAACAATCCGGAAATCGCTTGTAATAAAGGCCCTGGCCTTAAAGAACTTATTTTCAACTTTAGCATTGGCGTCGGTGTCGTCAGGCTGTACTTCTACAAAGGTTAGCCCAGTGGATACCACCTTGAAAATAAAGCATGCCTGTATCGAGGATTGTCAACAAACATGCTTTGACGGAGAGATGATGGGCGTGATTCGGGACGGATTGGAGCGCAATGGTATTTCCAGTCAAAACTATACTGGCAATTTGCCATCCGAATGCGAATATCATTTATCAGTTATGTGTGAACGTACTTGGGATGTAGCAATGTATATGCACCATGCTGAATTGCGCCTATATCGTGCTCAAACTCAAATTGGATATGCCGAATACCATTTGGCCGGCAAAGGCGGATTAGCATTAACGAAATTTGGTAGCACAAAGAGCAAAATGGACCCTATTATTGATGCAGGATTAGGGGACAGACCACCTTTTCAAGGCAAGGAAACGTGGTCTGTCCCCTAATCCCCCTTGAATTTCTCTTTACGTGCCATTGTGGTCAGGTGTTTCCGGCGCAGAATAACGCCCAATTGTTGAATGTTTCGTGCTAAAACTGCAAGGGACACGTAACGTTTAAAACCATGGAGGCCATGATCGGGACATTTGTCAAGACCGTGTACCTCCAGGGCATTGATCGCTGATTCAACGGCTGCATGCTGATGCCTCGCATTGATAAAATCATCGGAATACTCTCTCTCCTTGTCCTTTTGAGACAGCTTTCCCTTTTTAGGCAGCACGACTAACTCAAGGAATTTTGGCAATTCCTGCTGGTTGCCAGGCGAGTGAAAACCTTTGTCAAAGCTACAGGTCGAGAGCTCGGGAAATGTGTTCTGAGTCTGCTTGACCATGGGAATGGCAACCTGCTCATCTGTTTGATTTTGCATAACCTGGTGATGCAATATAAAACCATATTGATCTTCAAGCACACATACCTTGAGACCAAGTTCTACCGGTACGCCAGCCTTCCCTTTACTGATCCACTCTGTATGTGTCTCAAAAATAGAGAATACTTTCTCGTTGTGCGGAATCGTTTCACCTTTGATAACCCGACGATCAATTTGGTCAATTTGCCGGTCCGCATGCGCCATATATTCTTTAATCGCAGAGATGAGGGCGATGGCAATGATGCCTCCACCGTTATATTTCGTTATCGTGTCGTGGGCCTTTGCAAGGAAGCCTTTGGCAACATCGATATATTCGAGATGGGCGAGCAAAATTACTTGCTCTCTTTGCGCTATTTTTACTGGATCCACCGAAGTCGAACGTTTCAGTTTCTGAGCCTTGCGAAACAGTCGTTTTACCGTCTTGAGATTATGCCCACTCTGCCGCCATTCGGCCTGGGAAGACAGATCACACAGGGTCGCTACTAAAGTGATGACCTTCCGCATAGCGTCAAAAAGTAAATTGATATCAGTCGGATAATGAACATTGGTCTCGACAACAAATGAATCACAGCGACCTCTCAGCGTTTCGTCGTCTTTTTTTTTACAAGTTTATGGCCGGCATTCACCACGAGTTTATTTATCCTATCCAGAATATCGGGGGTGAGCAGACTGACATTATCCTTTAAGGTTTGCAGGTTGTATTGGTACTCATCAGCAAACGTCGCATGCCCAAGCATTTGTCGAAGAGTTTTATGGTTATTGGCCAACTCTTGGACATGGTCATAATCGCAATTTAAATTTAATCGTACGACTCCGAGGACAAATATTTTCCATTGTTCCATCCCCGGCCGACCATTATTACGGTCAACATCAGGGGAGAGCACCTCCTCAAGAATTGAGAACACCTGGCTACGCAACTCAAGATTGGTATAGATGTATTGCAATCCCAGAAGCAATGGCGGAATATCGTCTCGGGATTTAAGGTCAATTTTGATATCGGCGATAGGAATCTCGCCTAATTTGAACTGGGGATTCATTACTTGTCTCATGGGACATCTCTCGCCGAAGATTTTGAGTTCCAAGGATATTTCTGCAAGGTCACCATGGCTAATGTAACAAAATTATATAGTATATTCAATATTATAAGCAATAATAAGCAGGCTGTGGATTTTTCTAAAAATAACGATAAATGAAAATCTTCGTTGAGTGAAATCAGTTTAAAGGACTAAATGTGGGTTGTTATTATCTTTCCGTTCAGGCACTAATTAAGGAAATTGGCAAGCTAATTGACGGTGCATCATGTAGTAGCAGCCAATATGCACGATTTTTGTTTCTTGAACAAATTAGCGAAAGCGAAAAATATAATGCATTTGAAAGAAAAACATTTGACGATGTAATTCAGGCCGGCCTTGTGCAATCTGAAAATGACAATGATTGGTATTCTATAAATCATAAAAATAAGCGGAATCAAAAAGTCCAAGATAAAATTGATGAATTGGAACAACTACTCGTTTCTTTTCAGGAAAATTATGGCGACATAAATGAAGACGAACTTTTTGATCACTCGGTTAAGTCTCCTGATTTCTGGTCAGAATATATCGGATATAACGTTGCATAATTAGCATAACCATCAGCTGCAAGGGACGCGCAAAAACGCGCGCCCCTGAGCTGCACGTTGCGAACTTCAAAAAAGAGTGATTAATGAAACGACATATAGAGTCGAGCCTACTCGAGGCGAGTTCTGCCCTTAATGCACTCCTCCATAATACTGCTGCATTGACTGCAATCGAAGCGGCAGCAACCTTGCTCATCAGGGTTTTTGAACGTAAAGGACGAGTCTACGCCTGTGGCAACGGCGGTTCCATGTGCGGCGCAATGCACTTTGCTGAGGAGCTGACTGGGCGCTACCGGCACGATCGTGTGGCACTGGCTGCTACCGCAATTAGCGATCCAAGCCACCTTACCTGCGTAGGGAATGATCTCGGCTACGACCAGGTGTTCTCCCGATATATCGAAGCGCACGGGCGAGTGGACGATTGCCTTGTTGCACTGAGTACCAGTGGTAGCAGTAAGAACACTATCTGCGCTGCCGAGGCCGCGCGCACCTTGGACATGAGCGTTATAATTCTTAGCGGCAGGCACAGCAAAGCGCTTGAGGCGCTGAGCACAGTTTATGTGTGTACGCCGAGTGGTGCTTTCGCTGATCACGTGCAAGAACTGCACATTATGGTTCTTCATATTTTCATTGAATTGATTGAACGTCACTTTTTCCCGGAGAACTATCATACCGACAGATAACTTAGGTACTACGTATGGACAGCCATCAACATGCCATGATTAATTGGAGTGACTCCCCGATTCACACATAGAAGCCATAAGAAAAACTATGTGCTTTTTAGTGTTATTTCAAAGGATCTTTAATAGACGCGGACGACTGCCAGTTCAATCTTTTCGCAGAAAAGCGAATACGGTTATGAAAAATTATTTGTTATTTTATAACTTGTTTCTTGATCAGATTAATTTAAAACAGCTTTTCAATGACCAAGATATTAAATATTTTTAGATTATCAGAGATTATAAAATGCCATAAATGTTTGGGTGATAAAATCATCTTCACTAATGGTTGTTTTGATATTTTACATATTGGTCACATCACATATCTTCGAGAGGCAAAATCGCTTGGTGATATTCTTGTTGTCGCTATCAATTCTGACAACAGTGTTAGACGATTAAAAGGAAATAACAGACCGATTGTTCCAGAATTTCAACGGGCTGAAATAATAGCTGAACTAGAATGTGTCAATTATGTAACTATTTTTGATGATCTCTCCCCCTTAGCATTAATTCGTAAAACTATGCCAGATGTGCTTGTTAAAGGCGGTGATTATTCAAAACACGACATTGTTGGGTCTGATTTCATAATATCTACTGGCGGGACAGTTCATATAACAAATTTCTATGGAAACTGTAGTTCTACTACCATTCTCAAAAGAATATGCAATTTATAATTTGAAATTTACGATCATGGCAGACAATGATTTTCTAGAATTTAAAAGAATACAGTGGACCAATAGCGCTGGCACATTGAGCAGAATAAAGGCTGATGAGCAAAAATGGTTATTCTACGCATTTGCAGCATTTGGAGGATTTTTCAGCTTGTATTTAAGTGGAAAAGCAACACTTCCAGGAACAATTGATCCTAAGCATGCAGTGTTAGTCTTTAATTGTATAGCTGTCGTATTAGAAATTTTTATTCTTTTCTGGATAGGTCAATCTCTTACGTTAAGGCAGCAGTACTACACCGCTATGGGAAGATTATTTACAGCTGAAATTCAATTGGGCGAAGTCCCTCCAGAATCTTGGAGATTTCCCCCAAAAGAAATTATTATTCATAAAAAACTAATTCTTGCTAACATATATATTTTCTTCGGCAGAATATGTTGGATACCAAGAGATAAATATTCTGAAATTAAAAATAAATGTTTGAAAAGCAACAATCAAAAAGATAAAGAATTAAACATAGTTCTATGCCATGAGATCGCCTCAGCAAACCATTGGAGAAACAAGGCAACTGGCCCTAGAGATAGCAAATTTTATGAAATACTTATGGTGATTTTCTTATTTGGCATTACGCTCATACCGATATATTTCAGTTTGGCACCGAAAGACTTAAGTGATAATTTTAGTCTTCTTTTATCCTTGGCATGTTACTTTTTGCTATCCTTCCTATTTTGGCCTTTTGTGGTTTATCCTGTATTTGATAGGTACAAACTTCAAAAAGTATATTGGGGTGATGTGAAAAGAATCCAGCTCACATTTCATCCTAGTATCGATAAATAAAATACATATTTTTTGTCATGTTTTTCATTGAAATCTAACAAATTATTTTATTGGTTGATTTATAAATATAATGATCATTTCAAAATCATCTCAAGATAGTCAAAAGTGCACATTATTGATAGGTGACATTCTGATTGATCGATACTTAAACTGTAATAACCATTATTTTAGACTGGGGTGTGTAGGTAATGTACTCAGAATTCTTAATTACTTAAATACACCCACCATATTGTGTACATCCTTCCCAGAGCGCGGAATAATTGATTATTATATTTCAAAAACAACTAAAAATTTGATAGATTATACCATATTTAAGTCGAGCGGAGAGTTCAATATTGTTGAATACACTATTGATAATAACAATAAAGTAACCCAAACATACGATCACCCTGTTTGTTGTGAGAATTTGGAAGATTCACTCATGGCTGACGTGATTAGCAAAAACTCCTTCAATAAAATTATCATTTCGGACTATGGACTTGGGACCATAGGTCCTTTAAGCATTGAAGCCATTAGTGAAAAAACGCTCAATCCCAATATTACTGTATTTTTGGATTCTAGGATTTCAAATTTTGACGATTATGCAGGCGTTTCTTGGATTTTCCCAACAGAAAAGGAACTGGTGTCATATTTAAGAAAAAAACAGTTTTTTGATGATTTTAGTTTTTATAGTTTATTGAATTTTATGAAGTCAAATGGGATTTTTTTAAAAAAATCTGAAGACGGAATAGTAAAAATAACACGGAATGCACTCAAATTTTTTCCCGGATTAAACTCTACACTAGTTTCAGATCAGTATGGCGCAGGAGATATGCTGATTGGGTTGTTTTCTACTATTGCAACAAAAGAAAAAATTAATGACCATCAAATCAAAGATGCTTTGATAATCTTGGAACATTTCTTGAAATATCCTGGCGGCAATGGACTAATTCCATTTGAATACGAAAACGAATTTCCTAATACAATTCTTCGATTTCCAACAATAAATGCACCAGACCAGCTGGTGATTTAGGCGTTATGCAACAAACAAATAAATGATTAATGAGCTACTTAAAAGATCTGCAGAGCTAGAGAGCAAGTTATTAAATTTTCTAGCCTTGAGGCCGCATTTCGATACAGAAAGAATTGCCTCTAGCAGAATCATGTGCAGCATTGCTTTTGAGCATGCAGAAAGCGCAAAAATGTTAATTGCAACCGGAAATTTTACATCAGCAACTGCATTAGTTCGTCTCCAGTACGAAGCTCTTGTTCGGGCAATGTGGCTTCTTTATTCAGCCACTGACCAAGCTGTCTCCAAGTTGATGTGTGAACTTACCTCCGAATCGGCAAGCAAGGCAAACAATCTTCCAATGCTCAGCGAAATGCTTACAAAGCTTGAAGGTAAAGCTCCAAAAGAAGCCCTTGATATGTTGCTAGAATTTAAAGAATATTCCTGGAAACCTTTAAGCTCATTTATCCACGGTGGAATCCATGCAATAAATAGACATAGTAAGAGGAATTAGGGGACAGACCACGTTTCCTTGCCTTGAAAAGGTGGTCTGTCCCCTAATTCCCCGATCATTCAAACTTCGTTTGCCTGATCGGCGCACGGCGCCGGTCAGCACCGCGATTATGTGTCCGAGTATCCAATCGGTCAACCAAAATTCAGAGAGGGGTAAACGTGGCAAACGTGAAATTTGAAACTATATGGCAGAACTATCCCGACGAGCACCCTTGCCTTGACCCGAAAACTAGTAAGCCACCGAAAGGATTTTCAAATCAATGTGCGATGCGAGTGGGGTACGCACTCGAGAAATCCGGGATTTCGTTTGCCTCGTTTAGCGGAAAAAGATGTCCTTGTGGTCCAACGAAGGGCGGGATGGTTGCTGGCGCACAGGAGTTGGCGAATTGGCTTGGCCCAAATCGCTTTCCTGGTTGTCCGAAGCCAGAAGCACATACAGGAAAAGATGCGTTTGAACAAGTTAGTGACCGCACCGGAATCATATTTCTCGCCAACTATTGGCAACGGGAGGGCGAGACTGGTTCAACGCGTACAGGCGACCACGTCGACTTGTGGAATGGATCGCGAATGACAGCATATTCAAGCTGGTTTCGCGTTCATCTTGGAGTAGTGTGGGATGGTGTGTGGTCAGATTTTCGAGGTGCTTCGAAGGTTCTTTTTTGGCCAATCCCATGAACAAACTCGCTACCACTATCGGTTCTGCCCTGCTGGGGCTTGGTATTTGTGGTGTACTCGTTTGGCTTTCAAACACTCAAGGCTTTGGCGTTCGATTCCCGTCTCCAGGCGGCGAAGATGATTTTTCGAGACGCGCAGCCTACTTCCTATTTGGAGTATGTCCGGCATTTCTTATTCTTGGGGCATGGATCGGCTATGTGAGCTCAAGGAATAAGCTCCGATTAGTTTTGATGTGGTTGGGTGCCCTCGCTGGCACGTTCAGCGTATGGGTAGGGGCTCTCCTGCTTCGATCTCAAATTGAGCAGTTGTCCGGAGACGATGCCGGAACGCGCGCTGTAATGGTGTTCTTTGGTTTTTGGGTTCTGTTATCCGCTGTCGGTGCGGCTATCGCATACCGGATGTTACGTAAGTGAAACCGACACATAACACGGCGCTCAAAGGGACGCTCCGCTTCGCTGCGCGCCCCTTAGTTTAGCGTTCGGCTTGCATATGATTTCATCTCGCAAACACTATGTAAAGGGGATCTAATTTATGACAGTTATATATCGACGAATGATCTTGCTATGCATCATCTTCATCTTGTCGGCGGCTTCTGCCTATTCCGCATCAACTCCTATGGTTGATATCCCCATATCTTTTGACCACACGAATTCCGGGGACATGATACTTAATTCCAATAATAACATCCTGCGGGCAAGCAGCAGATGTTTCAGTTCGGCTCCAGAGGATGAAAGATGGAAAAACGAATAGTACGGATTGAAAAAGATTTGTGGCGGCTTCGAACGGATGCCGGAGAACTGCCTGAGTCTGAGAAAATGGAGCTGATCCAGTATTTCGACAAGATAAAATTGCCTTATCGTCTCGTTGGAGGCTGCTTGTGCATTATCGGCGAAGTCGATAGAAATGCTGTGTTCGAGAGACTGGAGCACTTTTATGATGGGCGCGCTGAGGTATTTCCGTTCTGATAAATCAGGGGAACAATCATCATAAATAATCATCGGGGACAGACCACGTTTTGTAATTTTTCCAACAAGATAATTCACCAGGTAAACCGGTGATTATCACGTTATGCTCTGCCTCCCAAAAAATCTTGATCGTCATTATTTTGTACGTTATAGTGTACAGAAAATAAACAACTAATGAGGTGCAAGATGCAAAGGCTAAAAGTTAACGAAGATATCAGACCGTTATCTGAGGTTAGGACTGGTATAGCGAATTTTATTAAACAAATTCAGGACACTAAACGCCCGCTTGTAATCACTCAACACGGGAAAGGAGTTGCCGTTCTTGTTGACGCCAACGAGTTTGAAGCCATGCAAGAAAAGATAGAACTTCTTATGGATGTTCAAACTTCTTTGCAGCAAATTGATAATGGGCAAGGCCTTAAGCACACTGAAGCGTTGAACCATGTTTTGCAACGAGTCGCAAAATGAACATAATATGGTCACCGCTGGCCCTTGATAGAGTTTCAGAAATCGCTGGCTATATTGCTCAAGATAAACCATCAGCTGCTGAAAAGTGGGTGAAAGCTATCTTTTCGAAAGTTGAACAGTTGGAGGTCTCTCCTGAACTAGGAAGAATTGTTCCAGAAATCGGAAACAGTCAATTCAGAGAACTTATCTATTGTAATTACCGAATAATTTATCGAATTGAGAAAAATCAAATTTCAATTCTTACTGTCCGTCATGGCAGGCAAATACTGCCAATTGAGGAAATAAGGGCATAATCAGTCAATAAACCTGTTTGAATGCATAAGTAAGTGGGCATACCGACGGAGAAAATAAGGGGTCAGGTCTTGATTTATAATTTTAGACTGCTATTCTCGATAAACTATGACTAAAAATTTCCCGATAAGATAATGGAATTAGGGGACAGACCACGTTTCCTTGCCTTGAAAATAATGGAATTAGGGGACAGACCACGTTTCCTTGCCTTGAAAAGGTGGTCTGTCCCGAATGGCACTTACTTAAGCCTGCCCCTTTGAATAAGGGGCTCCAACAATCCGGATACACATAGAAAGATGGCTGGCGGAATGATAGATTCAGACCTCCTGATCTCGACAGTTTCGACGAGCACGTCTGCTGGGCTTTAACCATCAGGAATTAAATCAAATATCCAGAAAGATCCACAAAGGCGATTTACGACGGCAGCGGATTTCGATATGATAGCAGAAAATCCGATTTTCCAGATCCCCCGCATTGGACAGTTGCCATGCCTCAACTTCAACTCCCCATCTTCTCGGAAGGCCTGACCCTCATCAACCAGAATATCGGTTTTATCCGTAAAGACGCCTCTCTCACCTACATATACGGGAACCTTCCGGTATTCACGCACGCCATTGACGATATGCCGAGTTTCCGGATGTTCACAAGTCAGTTGTACATCAATGGCAGCGCCACCCAAGCCGAGATCTGTCGGGCCTTCGGGGTAAGTAAAATCTCTGTGTTGCGTAGCGTGAAACTCTATCGGGAAAAAGGGATGGCCGGATTTTTCGCACCACGGAACTGTCGAGGTCCGGCGGTGTTGACACCTCCGGTATTGGATCAGGTGCAGGATTTGCTCAATGGCGGCTCGCCCATCACCAGCATAGCAGACGAACTGGGTTTAAAGGCCGATACCCTGCACAAGGCGGTACGTTCCGGCAAATTGCGCCAGCCATCAAAAAAAAAGAACTGAGTCTGCCACCGCCTGACGGCAACAGCAAGAGCGAGCGGAGTAAAACTGATGCTGCAGCTCCGATCGGCATGGGGGCAACGGACACCACGGGCAGACTGTTTGCAAGCTTGTTCCAATCCGGGCCGGTCATGCCGGAATTTGCGAGCAGCCTTGATGTCCCCAATGGCGGAGTTCTACTCGGATTGCCCGGACTGTTGAGCATGGGACTGCTTGCGCATACCGAGTATTTTGAACTGCCAGCCGGGTATTACCGGCTCGACAGCATCTTTCTGCTGCTCGCCTTCATGGCCTTGGCCCGGATCAAGACCATCGAGTCGTTGCGGTACTGTTCTCCGGGCGAATGGGGCAAACTGCTTGGTCTTGACCGGATCCCGGAGGCGAGAACCTTGCGGAACAAGGTGCGGATCCTGACTGAAAACGGACAGGCACAGCAATGGGGCGGCGCCCTGAGTCGTGACTGGATGGCAATGTTCCCGGAAACCACGGGTGTGCTGTATATTGACGGCCATGTTCGGGTGTACAGCGGCAGCCAGACCGAATTGCCCCGCCACTATGTTGCCCGGCAGCAGCTGTGCCTCCGTGCCACCACCGATTACTGGGTGAATGCCATGGACGGTCAGCCGTTTTTCATGGTGAACAGGTCTGTTGACCCTGGCCTGCTTGCGGTGTTGGAAACGGAGATTGTGCCTCGCCTGGAGCGGGACCTGCCATACCAACCACCACTGTTTAGCCCGGAAGAGTCTTTAACGCCTCGTTTCACAATGGTTTTCGACCGGGAAGGCTACAGCCCGGATTTCATGGCCCGAATGTGGGAAAAGCGCATAGCCTGCCTGACCTACAACAAGTATCCAGGCGATGACTGGCCGGCTGCGGAGTTTGTTTTACAAGAGGTTCGCTTGGTATCGGGTCAGACCGTGGCAATGCGTCTGGCCGAGCGTGGCATCATGTTTGGTAAAAAATTCTGGGTGCGCGAGGTGCGTAAGCTGAGTCAAGGTGGTCACCAGACATCGATCGTCTCCACCGATTATACCCGGGAGATAACCGGTTCCGCTGCGGCCATGTTTGCTCGATGGTGCCAGGAAAATTTCTTCAAATACATGCGTGAAAACTATAATCTCGACCGTCTTGCCGACTATTCCCTGGAGGAAATTCCTGGCAGCACACAGGTGGTCAACCCCCAATATCGGGAGTTGGACGGCGAGGTGAGGAAACAGGCGGCCCAGCTTGCGCGGAAACGGTGCGAATGCGACGGCATCATCCTTTGTGACGATATCGAACCGGCCAAGGTAACGGAGTATGAGGCGAAGAAGTCAGCCTTGCAGGAAGAGGTGCTGGAAATGACCGGGACGTTGGCCGACCTGAAGGCGTGCCGGAAAGCAACGCCCCGGCATGTGCAGTTTGCGGACCTGCCCGAGGAGGACCGGTTTAAAATGCTGAGTATGAAGGGGAAATACTTCATCGACACCATTAAGCTCATCGCCTACCGTACCGAGACGGCTATGGTGAATAGAGTACGGCAGGCCATGCGCCGCCAGGACGATGCCCGAAGCCTGCTCCGCAGCCTTTACGCGACAGAGGCAGATATCCTGCCTGATCATAACGAAAATAAACTCACTGTTCGCCTGCACCAACCGGCTAATCATTGCAGCAGCGCAACGATCCTGCATCTCCTCGAGGAGTTGAACGCAACACGAACGACATTTCCTGGCACGGACCTCCGCCTGTTTTACGAATTGGTATCGTAGCAAAATCTCCCGAGATCAGGAGTTCTGAGATTGGTTGCATCCAAACACCCAACTACCATCTGGAGACGCCAGCCATCATGCAACAAACTATAGGCCAAAGAGTAAAGAATCAACAAAAACATATCGCTGATTATGTTGGGAAGTCAGATCGTAACGTTTTATGCAATCTGCTGACCGGCGACCCAGAATGTCTGGATGCAGTTGAAGCACATTTACCTGCGTATCGCGAACGGCTCTATACGCCGACTGTGACCTTATCGTTGTTCATGGCTCAGGTACTGAGCAGCGATGGATCTTGTCAGAACACCGTCAATACCTTCGTGGTTAATCGTGTTTTCAATGGTCTGGAGCCTTGTAGCACCGGGACGAGCGCCTATTGTAAAGCCCGACAGAGTCTCCCGTTGGAGATGGTCAGCGGCATAGCGAGACAGACGGGAGGTATGCTCGTTGAACACACGCCAAAGACGTGGCATTGGCGTAACCGACGAGTCAAACTGGTCGATGGCACAACGGTAACGATGCCCGATACTCCCGAAAACCAAGCGGTTTATCCCCAACAGAATGGTCAAAAACCGGGACTTGGTTTTCCAATTGCCCGAATTGTGGGGCTCATTTGTCTTGAGAGCGGCGCTGTATTGGATGCGGCCATAGGCCCGTTCAAGGGAAAGGGGGCCAGTGAACACGCGTTGTTTCGCCAGTTGCTCGATACTCTAAAACCAGGCGACGTGGTGCTGGCAGACCGGTATTACTGTAGCTATTGGTTGATTGCCGAATTGTTGGGCAGGGGGGTGGATGTAGTTTTTGGGCAGCATGGCGCCCGTAAAACCGATTTCAGGAAAGGAAAACGGTTGGGAGCGCGCGATCACATTGTCGAATGGACTAAGCCTCTGGCTTGTCAAAAATGGATGGAAAAAGAGGAGTATAAGAATTTCCCCGAAACGTTGCGTATCCGTGAGACTAAGGTCGCCGGCAAGATACTGGTGACGACTATCCTGTCCTCTAACGATGTTTCCAAATCCGAGCTGTCAGAGTTGTATAAACAGCGTTGGCAAGTAGAACTCGATTTGCGAAATATCAAAACCACCCTTGGCATGGAGACATTGAGCTGCATGACGCCGCAGATGAACGAGAAAGAAATGTGGGTCTACTTGCTGAGCTACAATTTAATTCGTTTGTTAATGTGCCAAGCGGCATTGCAAACAGATATCTGTCCACGGCAAATCAGCTTCAAGCATACACTTCAGGTCTGGGTGGCTTGGAGTAACCATCCCTGGGAAGCAATAGAGAACGGGCAGAAAGCCCTTCTGTTTATGTTAATCGCTGAACAGCGCGTGGGTAACCGTTACGGCAGGGTCGAACCAAGAGCCGTAAAAAAGCGACCAAAACCCTACCCCAGACTGATGAAACCGAGGGGGCAAGCACGCGATGAAATTCGCAAGTACGGTCACCCTAAAAAGCTTAAGTAAGTGCCATTCTGGTCTGTCCCCTAATTCCCCTTGTCCTCTTCCTGCTCGCCTGTCTGATTGCGCCGTTCTGCCCCTGGTGGTCTTTTTTTCTCCCCGTCATCTCCCGGGGGCGGAAAGGGGCGGGCGGGGTTGCGCTCACCTTTGACGATGGTCCCTTTCCCGCATCCACCCCGGTGCTGCTCGAACTGCTGGCCCAATACAAGCTCCCGGCGACCTTCTTTGTGGTCGGGAAAAATGCCGCTGCCCATCCGGAGTTGATTGCGGCCATTCTTGCCCAGGGCCATACCATCGGCAACCACTCCTCGCATCACGACAATCTGCTCATGCTGCGGAATTGCAAGGCAGTGGAACAGGATATCCGGACAACCCAGGATATCCTTGCCAGGGCGGGGATTCGGCCGCTGGTTTTCCGGCCGCCCATCGGTATCACCAGCCCCCGTCTCCAACCGGCTCTTGCCTCCCTGGGAATGCAGACCGTTACCTTCAGTTGCCGCGTTTTTGATCGCGGCAACAGGAATATCTGTAATTTGGCGGCCAAGGTGCTTCAGCAAGTACGGCCGGGCGACATCGTCCTGCTCCATGACAATCCGCCCTTGAGTGAAGAGGCGCAAGCGGTCTGGTCTCATGAACTTGATCACCTTTTTTCGATCCTGGATCAGCGGGGTTGGGTCGTCCCTCTTGCCGAACTCATCGATCATCCGGTCATGACCTCCTTGAAAAAATAATCGGACTGGAATCCGAGGCGTTGGAAGATTCCCCTTGTATACATTCATGAATGTATATATAATTTCCAGAGTTCCGGCAGGTATCCACCGCATATCGGCAAGGCACTCTTTTATATATTGGTTGATCATACCATCTCAAGGATAGTTATCATGAATAGATGCAAGGCTAACAGAGTAATTTTTCTGCCCGTTCTTCTTGTTTGTCTCCTTTTGGGAGCGTGCAAAGATTCCGGGAAAACAGCTGCCAAGGCGCCCGCACCGGTTGAGGTCGATGTGGTTACCCTGAAACCGCAATCGGTTACCTTAAATGTCGAGTTGCCGGGGCGTACCGCCGCTTTTCGGATCGCCGAGGTACGGCCCCAGGTAAGCGGCATTATCCAGAAACGTTCATTCACCGAGGGCAGCGTGGTTAAGGCCGGGCAACTGCTCTATCAGATTGATCCCGCAACCTATCAGGCCAACCTTGACAGCGCCAAGGCAACCTTGGCCAAGGTTGAAGCCCAGGAACTTTCCGCTCGTTTGAAGGCCGATCGTTATAGAACCCTTGTGCGGACGAAAGCAGTGAGTGAACAGGATCAAATAGAAATGGAAGCGCTTTGGAAACAGGCTGTCGCTGATGTGGCGGCGGCCAAAGCTGCACGTGCAAGTGCCCGCATCAATCTTGAATATACCAGGGTGACCGCCCCGATTTCCGGGCGTATCGGGAGATCGATGGTCACTGAAGGTGCATTGGTCACGGCCCAGCAGGCTACGGCTCTTTCCACTATTCAACAACTGGATCCCCTTTATGTCGATGTCAGTCAATCCAGTACGGAATTGCTGGATTTGAAGAAGGAACTCGCGGCCGGTCCCTCTTACAACCGAGAGAAGCCTCAATCCGAGGTCAGGATATTGTTGTCCGATGGATCGGAATACGGCCGAACCGGCCTGCTTGAATTTTCCGATGTCACCGTAAATCAAACAACGGGTTCGGTCACCCTTCGGGCCATTGTCGCCAATCCCGAGCAGGAACTGTTGCCGGGGATGTTTGT
This sequence comes from uncultured Desulfobulbus sp., assembly GCA_963666685.2. Classification (GTDB taxonomy): domain Bacteria; phylum Desulfobacterota; class Desulfobulbia; order Desulfobulbales; family Desulfobulbaceae; genus Desulfobulbus. The sequence continues at coordinate 1,893,058 of CAXXHZ010000003.1, read as the reverse complement.
CAGGGCTCGGCTTATCAAGGGCCAACGCCCCGCAGCTATTCTTGTGCCTTCCGCCAGTATCAGCCGTAATAGGAAAGGGGAGGCCGTTGTGATGGTGGTGAATAAGCAGTCACTGGTGGAGAGCCGGATTGTTGAAACCGGTCAGCACCTCGGGGATCAGCAGCTGATCTTGCACGGTCTGGCCGTCGATGAACAGGTGATCGTCGCGGGTTTGCAGAAAATTAAACCCGGCATGCCGGTCAAGGCGGTGAATCTGCCCTTGCCGAATCCCGGAGTGGCCGCCTCGATAGCTCCAGCCTTTACCCCTCAAGCGGAGTAAGTCATGGCCCGATTTTTTATAGATCGCCCCATCTTTGCATGGGTTATCGCTCTTGTCATCATGCTGGCGGGCACTCTGTCGATCCTGCGTCTGCCGATTTCCCAATATCCTGAAATTGCGCCGCCATCGGTGCGGATTACCTCAAGATATCCCGGTGCTTCCGCTAAAATTATTGAGGACAGCGTCACCCAGATCATCGAACAGAACATGAACGGTCTGGATAATCTGCTCTATATGAACTCGCAAAGTTCCTCGTCGGGGAGCGTGACTATCACCCTGACCTTTGAGGCCGGCACTGACCCGGATATCGCCCAGGTGCAAGTGCAGAATAAGCTGCAACAGGCGCTCAGTCTGCTCCCCCAGGAAGTACAGCAGGAAGGGGTGCAGGTCACCAAATCCAATTCCACCTTTCTTCTGATCGTCAGTCTGATATCCGCTGATGACAGCATGAATAAAAACGATCTCACCGATTTCATGGTTTCCGATCTCCGGGACCCTTTGAGTCGAACCCCGGGGGTGGGCAGTATTCAGGTTTTTGGCAGTCAATACGCCATGCGTATTTGGCTTGATCCCCATAAACTCACCAGTTTTCAGCTAACCCCGGCCGACGTTCAAGCCGCAATCAAGGCGCAGAATAATCAGGTAGCGGTCGGCGATCTCGGGGGAACGCCATCGGTTGCAGGTCAACAGGTTAATGCCAGTATGATGGCTCAGACCAAAATGAGCTCACCGCAACAGTTTGCGCAGATTCTTTTGAAAGTGAACAGCGACGGTTCCCAGATTCGTCTCAAGGATGTGGCCCGGGTAGAGATCGGCGGGGAAAGTTATGAGACGTCGACCACGTATAACGGTCGACCGGCCGGCGGTATGGCCATTATGCTGGCCACCGGGGCCAATGCCCTTGACACTGCCGAGGCCGTTCGGGCCAAACTCGTCGAGTTGCAGCCGTATTTTCCTGCCGGGGTTCAGGTTGTCTATCCCTACGATACCACAACCTTTATTAAGATTTCGATCGAGGAGGTGGTCCATACCCTGATCGAGGCCGTGTTCCTGGTTTTTCTGGTCATGTATCTGTTCCTGCAGAATTTCCGGGCCACGCTGATTCCCACCATTGCCGTACCCGTCGTCCTCCTCGGTACCTTCGGGATCATGGCAGCCTTTGGTTTTTCGATCAATACCCTCACCATGTTCGGTCTGGTGCTGGCCATCGGTCTTCTGGTCGACGACGCCATTGTCGTGGTCGAGAATGTCGAGCGGATCATGGCGGAGGAGGGGCTGTCGCCCTTGGAGGCAACCCGCAAATCCATGGACCAGATTACCGGTGCCTTGATCGGCATCGCCCTGGTCCTCTCCGCCGTTTTTGTGCCCATGGCCTTTTTCGGCGGCTCCACCGGTGCCATCTATCGGCAGTTTTCCCTGACCATTGTCTCGGCTATGGTCCTCTCCGTGCTGGTGGCCCTGATTCTCACCCCGGCCCTGTGCGCCACGCTTCTTAAACCTTCGAAAAAAGGCGGGCATGGACCGCGTCGGGGTTTTTTCGGCTGGTTCAATCGGACCTTTGAGCGCAATGCCGACCGCTATCGTGATACCGTCGGCTTCGTCCTCAAACGGACCGGCCGCTTCAGCATAATCTATATCCTCCTTCTCTGCGGGGTGGCCTTTCTTTTTACCCAATTGCCCACCTCGTTTCTTCCCGAGGAAGATCAGGGTGTTTTTTTTACCCTGGTGCAGCTTCCCACCGGGGCTACCCAGGAACGAACGCAAAAGGTCCTTGATAAGGTTCGTGAGTATTTCCTTACTCAGGAAAAAGCCAATATCGATTCCGCTCTGACGGTTGCCGGTTTCAGTTTTGCCGGAAATGGCCAGAATATGGGTATTGTCTTTGTGCAGACAAAGAACTGGAGCGAGCGGAAGCGTCCGGAGCAGTCGGTCACCGCAATTATCGGCCGGGCCATGGGTACTTTTTCCCGAATTAAAGAAGCCCAGGTTTTTGCTTTCAATCTCCCGGCGATCACGGCGCTCGGCACTTCCACCGGTTTCGATTTCTACCTGCAGGATCGCGGTGGCCTAGGGCATGAAAAGCTCCTCGAAGCCCGCAACCAGCTGCTCGGTATGGCGGCAAGCCATCCGGACCTCACCCGCGTGCGTCCCAATGGTATGGAGGATACGCCCCAATACAATGTGGACATCGACTATGAAAAGGCCATGGCTTTCGGAGTGACGGTTGCCGACATCAATACGACCTTGTCGACGGCCTGGGGTTCGAACTACGTTAACGATTTCATCCACAATGGTCGGGTCAAGAAGGTTTATCTTCAGGCCGATGCCCCGTACCGTATGCAGCCGGAAGATCTTGATCAGTGGTATGTCCGCAATGCCACCGGTGAGATGGTGCCCTTTACCTCCTTTACCAGCGGCCACTGGAGTTACGGCTCGCCCCGGTTGGAGCGGTTCAACGGCAATCCCGCAGTTGAAATCGTCGGCGAAGCGGCTCCCGGCAAATCGAGCGGCGATGCCATGGCGATCATCGGAAAACTGGTGTCGCAGCTGCCCAGCGGGATCGGCTACTCCTGGACCGGTGCCTCGTACCAGGAGCAGCAATCCGGTTCCCAGGCACCTGCTCTGTATGCCATCTCCCTGCTGGTGGTTTTTCTCTGCCTTGCCGCTCTGTACGAGAGTTGGTCCGTACCCTTTTCAGTAATGCTGGCTGTGCCGCTCGGGGTGTTGGGGGCATTGGCAGCCGCCTATTTCAGAGGTATGGAAAATGATGTGTATTTTCAGGTCGGATTGCTGACCACCATCGGTCTTTCGGCTAAAAATGCCATTTTGATCGTTGAGTTCGCCAAGCGACGCTACGATAAGGGAAAAGATCTTGTCGAGGCAACCGTAAAAGCCTGTCGACAACGTCTTCGCCCGATCCTGATGACCTCTCTGGCTTTTATGCTGGGCGTTTTGCCGCTGGCGATCAGCAGCGGTGCCGGAGCCAACAGCAGGCATGCCATCGGTACCGGAGTGCTCGGGGGCATGCTGTCGGCAACGGTGCTGGCTATTGTTTTCATCCCGCTCTTTTTTGTGGTGGTGCTGCGCCTGTTGAAGACTCGTCGTCCCACAGAGGTTATTACGGGGCCGGTGGAGGAAAAACTCAAGGTATGAAGATGAACATGCAAACACGGAAATTCACAGCAGGCCTGCTGGTCTGCCTGCTCAATGGTTGTACCTTGGCCCCTGACTACCGACGGCCTGATCTGCCTGTGGCCGACACACTGCCTGCACAGCAGATGGAACAGAAGAAGGGTTCGGCAGCAAACGTTTCGGCAGTCGATATGGCCGATCTTGGCTGGCGCGATTATTTTATCGATCCTCGCCTCCAGCAGCTCATCGCAACCGCCTTGGCCAATAACCGTGACCTGCGAGAAGCGGCCCTCAATGTCGAAGCCTATCAAGCCCAGTACCGGATTCAACGATCGGCCTTGCTGCCGAGTATCACGGGTACGGGCAACGGCACCAAGCAGCGTACCTTGAACGGGTCCGATTATCTCACCTCCGAGGTGTATTCGGCCACCGTGGGTATCACCTCGTATGAGCTGGATTTCTTTGGTCGGGTGCGCAATCTCAAGGATCAGGCTCTGGAACAATATCTGGCCATGGAGGAAACCCATCGAAGCGCCCGAATCAGTCTGGTCGCCGAGGTGTCCACGGCCTATCTCACCTGGCTTGCCGACCGGGAACTCCTGACCATTACCGAGGAAACCCGAAAGAACGAAGAGGACTCCTTTCAACTGGTTGAGCAACGTGCGACCCAAGGTATCGCCACCCAGCTGGATCTGGCCCAGGCACGCACCAGTCTGGAAACAGCCAAGGCCAATCTGGCCCTGTACCGGCGTCAGGTTGCCCAGGACATCAACAGTCTGACTCTGCTTGTCGGCTCATCTCTGCCGGTGAATCTTGCGGAAGGGACACCGTTGAGCGGCCAGATGCCGATGGCGGACCTACCGATGCAGTTGTCATCGCAGGTGCTGTTGCAACGGCCGGACATCAGGGCCGCCGAACATGAATTAAAAGGTGCCCATGCCAATATCGGGGCAGCGCGAGCGGCTTTTTTCCCGGCTATCAGCCTGACCGCCAATGCCGGATCAATCAGCGGTGATCTTTCGGATTTGTTTAGTAGCGGGTCCGGATCCTGGCTCTTTTCCCCGACCATCAACCTCCCTCTCTTTACTGCCGGTAAACTGCAGGCTGAACTCGATGTGGCCCGGATCCGCAAGGAAATATCGGTAACCCGCTACGAAAAAACCGTTCAGACCGCCTTTCGCGAAGCTGCCGATTCCTTGATAGCCGGTGTAACCTACCGGGATCAACTCGTCGCACAAACAGCCAATTTGGCAGCCAACCAGGAATATTATCTTCTGGCCAAGGACCGTTACCAGCAAGGCGTCGACAGTTTTCTCACCCTCCTTGATGCCCAACGTTCTCTGTACACGGCTCGCCGGAACCGCCTGACCTTACAGCTGGCTCAGCTGATTAATAAGGTTACCCTGTACAAGGTGCTTGGCGGCGGCTGGAAGGAGCGAACCTAGATCGGCGCCTTCTTTTCGTGACGTGGAGAGGCGTTGGGAACTGTGGCGGGCAGGCCGTTTACGCATTGCAACAGATTGTCGGATATTGGTGAGGATACGGTTATGGCACGCAAAACCAAGGAAGATGCTCAGGCAACACGGCGGGCCATTCTCGATGCAGCTGTTCAGGTTTTTTCCGTTCGTGGGGTTTCACGGACCTCGTTGGCCGATATCGCCAAGGAAGCAGGAGTGACCCGAGGGGCTATTTATTGGCATTTCACCAACAAGGTGGATCTTCTCAACGCCCTCTGGGATCAGGTTCGGCTCCCGTTTGAGCCCTTGGCCCTGGCGAGTGAAAACCCGGATGAGTCCGATCCGCTCGGCAAGATGAAGGAACTGTTTCTTTATATTTTCACGAGCTTGGCCGAAAACCCCCGCCAGCAGCAGCTTTTTCGGATTCTTCTCAATAAATGTGAAGCCGTCGAAGAGAGCGGCACCATGTATCTGCGTCACATAGACAACCATGCGGATAATTTTGCCAGAGTCGAAATCGTTTTACGCAATGCGGTTGATAAAGGGCAGCTGCCGGCAAATTTTGATCCCCGCCTGGGAACGATCCTCTTTATTTCCTGCATTGACGGCTTGCTTGCCAACTGGCTGATGCTGCCGGATCTTTTTGATATCAAAAAAGAAGGGCCGGTTTTGCTTGAAGCCTGTATTCAGGCCTTAAAGGCCGGTTTCCTGGTGCGGGGCGATTGCCAGCCTTGTTTATAATTTGCTGAAATAATAAGATTTTTTTTAAAGTACTGAATTGTTGTCGTTTTTTTGTTTTTTCGGCCAAAAATCAAAAAAGGAAAGAGGATTCCGCTCTCTGTTTCTGTTGCCCCTCCGGTTTTTCCCCGTATCCCCTTGAATGCCCCGTCCCGTTATAAAAGAATATTCACTCTGCAGGAATATCATGGAATGCAGAGTGAATCGGCTTTCCCTTGCTTGCTCAAAGAGCATACACTACTGTAACTGATAAAGTATCCCACAGGATTGGTCCGGTAGAGTGCAACGAGAGTTTACTGTTCCTGCATTGTGATGACGGCCTTTCGGTATTACTGATTTTTTTTTGCCGGCGGATCGGGTTTTTTAGAGCTTGCGGTTTGTGAGGCCTATTTTTTTCATACAAAGACAGGGGGTAAGGTCATGACACGCAGCAACACCATGGAGACGTCATGTCTTCATATTCGACAGGGGTTCTCAACTCGTACAGATGTCACTGAGGCGGTGCGAGACCTGGCGGATCAGATATATCAGCCGGAGAGTAAACTGAGCCTGGTCTTTTTTTCCGATGAGTATGACCGGCAGGAGTTCGCTAGTGCTTTGCAGGCATATCTCCCGGGACCGGTGATAGGATGTACCACTGCCGGGCAACTTTCCCCCGTCGGCTTTCAGCGTGGCGGTATCAGCGGAATGACCCTTGCCTGCGACACCCTGATCGCGGTCCCTTACCTTATTCATCCGCTTTCCTCGCTGCTTGACCAGGTGGAGAAGATTGCTGCGGATGTCCAGGAGCGGATTCATCAGGCCTCCCCAATGCAGGCCTTTGGTTTCCTGCTGGTGGACGGGCTGTCGTCGCAGGAGGAGTTGCTGGCCGCTTCACTCTACCGTGCCTTGGGTGATGTCCCCATTGTCGGTGGTTCCGCCGGAGATATGTTGAAGTTCCGGCAGACCTTTGTCTACCATGACGGTCAATTGCTGCGTGATGCGGCTGTTTTCACCCTCTGCCTCACCTCATTGCCGTTTCATGTCTTTAAACTCCAACATTTTCTTCCTACAACGACCCGGCTTGTCATCACCGAGGCGGAACCGGAGAAACGTCTTGTCAGGGAAATCAACGGTGAATCCGCTGTAACGGCATATGCTCGGCTCGTGAATACACCGGTTGCGCAACTGAATGCCTCGGTTTTTTCGCGCCATCCTCTCATGCTTCGTTTCGGAAACGATTATTATATGCGATCGGTCTCCGGTGTCGAGGCGGACGGCAGTCTGAAATTTTTTTGCGCCATCGATCAAGGCCTTGTGCTGACCATTGGCCAAGGATATTCAGCCCAGGATGCTTTGTTGCAAAGTTTTCAGCACCTCAAAGAAAAGATCGGCGAACCGGCTGTGATTATCGGCTGTGATTGTATTCTCAGACGTCTTGAGATGGAAGAACGCGGTATTGACCATCAAATCGGGCGGTTGATGAGTCGCAACAAGGTGTTCGGTTTCAGCACCTATGGCGAGCAGTTCAATTCACTTCATGTCAATCAGACTTTCGCAGGTATTGCAATAGCGGAGCGGGAGAAGCGATGAATGCACAGGATGTTTTTGTAACTGAGACAGAGCTGCGTGCGCAGCTGCGTGCGCAGGAAAAGACCATCAACGTCTTGATGGATACAGTGGAACGGCAAGCAAACGGTGGCGTTCCTTCCCTCGAATTGCTTTCGCAGAACCTGAGCCTGGAACGGGTGGTGCAGCGAAAAACGGAGATTTTGCGGAGGCAAGGTGAATACTTGCAGCGAGCCTTACATGACCTGCAGTTGACCCAGACGCAGCTCTTACAGGCAAATAAACTGGAATCGGTGGGACAGTTGGCTGCCGGGATTGCTCATGAGATCAACACCCCGGCACAATTCATCGGTACGAATATCGATTTTCTGAGCGAGTCCTTTGACAATGTCAGACGATTGCTGGGCGTTGTTGAGGAGCAGATTCGGGCTCTTGCCGATGGTGCTGATGTGCATCAGGCTCTTCAAACCCTTACCGACATGTTTGCCGAAATTGATTGGGAGTATCTGAAGCCCGAAATTCCGACCGCGATCAAGCAATCCCAGGAGGGGATACAACGAATTACCAAGATCGTCCAGGCAATGAAGGAGTTTTCGCATCCCAGCAGTAAAGAAAAGGTGAACAACAACCTGAACAAGCTGCTTGAAACGACCATTATCGTCGCCAGTAATGAATGGAAGTATTTTGCCGAGGTGCGCACCGATCTCACTCCGGAACTGCCCTTGGTGTGTTGTCTGGCCGATGAACTGGGCCAGGTTTTTCTCAATATTTTGGTCAATGCGGCGCATGCCTGCGAGAGCAGGGTCAACAGTGATTCCGGACGAGAAAAAGAAACCATCACGATTTCGTCCCGCCAGGACGGGCAAGATGTGGAGATCCGGATCGCCGATACCGGGCTCGGTATTCCTGAAGAGATACAGAGGCGGGTTTTTGATCCTTTTTTTACGACCAAAGGCGTGGGTAAGGGAACCGGTCAGGGCTTGACCATAGCCCATGATGTCGTCACCCAAAAACACGGGGGTACGCTTACTTTTGAATCGGTACCCGGAAAGGGGACGGTGTTTATCGTGCGACTTCCGATCAAAGAGGCAAAAAGCTGAAGTGCAAGCCCAAGCCTGAAGTCCGTACATTGTGCAAGCGTATAAATGGTAGAGCTCAGGGGGCGGTTTCTTCCACAATCTGCCCGATCTGCACCCGGATCGGTTCCACCACCCCAACCTGCATGGAGAAGTTTATTAATCCTTGCAGCAGTGTTCTGGTGATGGTTTGCCCCTTTGGTATGATCATAACGCCATTTTTTGCCATGATATCTTCATCCGCCACCATGCCGTCGGTTATATGGCTGACATTAAGGCTGAGAAGTTGTCCCTGACTTCCCACATCAATGGTCTCGAGTACATCCAATACCTCAGGGTTATAGCAGTTTTTCTGTTTGCGCAGCCAGAGAAGCGCTTCATCGCGTCCTATCCCCCGGAACAACTGCAAATCTAAATCGATAACCGCTTTGAGAATCTGGGCTCCTTTTATAACGTCCTCAAATTGCGATTTTTTTATTGCATCGGTGTATTCGTTGTATCGTTTCTGCTGCAATTCAATCATCTTGGTGATGTTTTCCAGCCGAGGTATTTTTTCCAGCAGTGCCGCCCCGGTCAGGGGGTGATTTTCATACATTTCCCTTTCGGTCGAGGTTAATTCATGGCCGGCATAGACTTTACTTAAAACATCGCCGGGCAGGGTGATACAGCCGATCTGCGACATAAGCGCGGCTATTTCATATTGCCAGGTATTGGGGAGTTCCAGGGCTTCGGCAATACGGAACACATAATTTTTGATTCGCAACCCGGAACTGAATGCCAGGGGATTGGCAACGCCAAGGAGTTCGGAGAGGACATTGACACATCCCTTAAGCGTTTTTTGCAGGAGTTCTTTTTCTGCAGTGATCAGGCGATGTTGTCGTAAGGCCAAGGCAAGGGAAGTGATAAAGGTGGCCTGCGGACAAGGTTTGGTCAGAAAGCGGAAAATCTGGCCATCATTGACTGCGCTCATGGCGGTTTCCTGATCGGCGTTGCCGGTCAGCATGAGACGAACCATATCCGGATAAAGATCTTTGACCCTGGTTAAGAGTTCAACGCCGCTCATTTTCGGCATCCGCATATCGGACACAATAACCGCAAAGGGGCCTTGCTCTTTGAGGATGCGCAGGGCTTCGTCGCCGCCTTCGGCGGTCGCCAGCTCGAAGCGTTTGTGCAATTGCCGCTGGATGGACTGCAGAACATTGGGCTCATCGTCGACGAAGAGTATCTTTTCTGTCATATCATTTTGTTATATATCTAATTCGCGGCAGAGTTTCAGCCAGTGATCAAAGCGATGGTCGATTCCGGCCTGTTCAAGGTAGGGCATGTTAAGGGTCGGTGAGCCAAAATGTGGGTCAGGGTGCAAGGTGTAATAGAGGACATCAGCGGCATGGACGGCTACAGCCGGGCAGAATGACGGGTTGGGATATTGATCAAGTCGGTGATGGAAGGAGGCGGTTTCCACCACTGCACCCGGCAATCCCCATAAACCTAGGAGATAGCCGCCGACATCTCCATGGGTGGCATTAAGATTCTGTTGTTCCGCATCGCAGAGTACGAGTTTACCGTGTTGAGCCAGTTCAACGGTTTCGATATATTTATCATGAATGCCGGAAAAAAGGACTAATTTTCCGATATCATGAAGAAATCCTGAGGTGAATGCGTTTTCCACCATGATTTTGGAGTCGGTTTCCGACTGGGTGATTGCCTTTGCATAGGCAGCGACCGCTATACTGTGCTCCCAGAGAGATTGTATGGAAAAATATTTGGTGTCAAGCGGCTTGAGTTCGGAAAAAATGCCGACTGAGAGCACCAGGGATTTGACCGTGTCCAAGCCCAGGAGATTAACGGCTCTGGCAGGACTGTCGATATTTTTAAAGAAGCCGAAAAATGAAGAATTCACCATCTGTAGGATTTTGACCGTCATGGCCAGGTCCTGCTCGATAATGGAGGCGATATCGGCCAGGGCACAGTCCGGATCTTTCAATTTGCACTGCAGCTGCGCATAGACCGCAGGTAAGCTCGGAAGTTTGCCGATGCTGGAGACCAATGATTTTAACTGCTCGTTTTTCATGAGATTCTGGAGGGCACCGGCACGTTCCACAACCTCACGTAAGGTCTCCGGATCAGAGGGCTTGGCAATAAACTGATGAACAACTCCCACTGTGCGCAGAATCGAATTCTCATCTGCTTGTCCGGTGAGCATGATGCGGACGGCATGGGGAAATTTTTCCTGAACCAAAGCGAGCAGGGTCGCTCCATCCATCCCCGGCATCCGCATGTCTGAAACAACGACATCTACCGCGTTTTCAGCCATGAAATCAAGAGCTTCCTGGCCGCTTTCCGCGAAATGAAAATCCATTTCTTGGCGCAGGGGGCGGAACATTCGTTTCAGGCCCGCGAGAATATTGGGTTCATCATCTACAAAAAGAATCGATTGTTTGCTCACGGCTTTTCTCCGGCGTGATGATGGATAAGAAGAGGGTGCAGGCTCAAATGATTCGCCCTTGACTGACCTTCGATAGGACGGAATAAAGATGAGGAGAAATTCAACGGTCAGATCGACAACTCAAGGAGAGCAAGAGCTGTTTATGATACAATATTTTACGATACCGTATCATAAAATCAAGGGAATCTGAAAGGTTGCCTTTTTTACTTCCAAGAGACGGGAGGGAAAGCGTCTTCTACAATCCGGGGATGCCTATATACTGGATGCGGACCGCGTTGAGGCCCTCTTCATAAGCCAACAGTTTGCCTTCTTTGCGCATTAAGCGAAAAGCCAGGGCATAGGAGAGGACACGAATAGGATAATCGCGCGGTAATTGCTGAAGATACGGTTGGATGGTGATGAAATCGGTGACGCCGTATTGCTGCATGATGAAACGGAGACCGCCGTTGGTCGGGCCGATGTTATAGGCAAGCAGGCCGAGAAAGAGGTCGTTGTTCATTTGGTTGAGGTAATACTGAAGGGTGGCGGCGGCGATGAAACCGTTATGGCGATGATCGGCGATCAGGGCTTTCTTGACGTCTAGGTGCCCGGCCGCATCGAGCAGGACCGCCTCCGGCACCTGGGTGATTTGGAAAAGACCCTGGCCTCCGTCTTTACTTTTCCGCGGCAGGAAGGAGGATTCGGCGGCGGCGATGCCGTGGAGCAGATCGGGATCAAGATCAAAGGCTTCAGCTGCGGCATCAATGTCCCGGCTATAGGGCTGGGCACGGTTGATCATCTGCTGCAACTGCCCGGCATCGTAGCGGCGGTAAGCGGCAAAGACCTGGTGACCGAGCGTCACCCGGCCAGCCTCCTCCTTGCCGCCGACCAAAGTGCGGAAATGAACGAAAGCAGGGAAGAATTGCCCCTTGATCACCAAACCGCCCATTACCAGAGTCAGAGTCAGGGCGAGAGCCGTTGGCAGCAGCAGTGATTTGGTCTGCAGCCACTTCCGCAGTCGAAACCAACCGATCAGCAGCAGAGCTGCAACAACAATCAATCCCATCACGCCGAGGGCAAACGGCAACAGGCTGGTGAAAAACCGGGTTCCGGAAAAGCGGTCGGCCGCATAGCCCAGCAGCACCACGATGCCGATCACCGCACTGATTGCCAGCCCTGTGATTTCAAGACCGGTCAGCAGCAGAACCTTGCGGCTGAGGAGGAATTGTTTTTTCTTTTTGCGCGGCTTGCGTTTGGTTTTTGTTTTTGATGCGGGGCGAGGGGTGGTTTTTTTTCGGGGTTTCGGTTTTTCTGCAGCGGGCGGGGTTGGGGTGAGCGCTGTTTGTTGTCCTGCCGGTTTCTTCATTGAAAAAGCTGTCTCTTTGTTCTAACCATTGAGTTTTCGGGGCGGGCCTGAGGTTGCAAGGGAGATTTTCTCGGAGAAGAGGTATTCTGCAGCCACCGGCCTTTCTTTGAAAAGACCATTTTTTACCACCTCGTGTCAATCAATACCCTGGAGGGGAATGCGAATGGAACTGTTTGAAGTGAATCGACACACCTGCAATCAGGATGGCATCTGTGCCGCGGTTTGTCCCGTCGGTGTTATTGCCTTTGAAAAAGGGGGGATACCTGTTCCCACTGCCGATGCGGAGGATATCTGTATTCGTTGCGGCCATTGCGTTGCCGTCTGCCCGACGGGCAGTTTCAGTCATCGGGAGATGGCGGTGGAACACTGTCCGCCGGTTCGGCCCGAATTCCGTCTTTCAGCGGAGCAGAACGAACATTTTTTGCGGGACCGCCGATCCATTCGGACTTACAAGGAAAAACCGGTGGAGCAGGATAAACTCGCCCGTTTGATCGAAATTGCGCGCTTTGCTCCGTCCGGCCATAACTCCCAGGGAACTCAGTGGCTGGTGCTCGGTGACCGGGATGAGTTGCGAAGGTTATCCGAAATCGTTGCCGACTGGATGCGCTGGATGCTCGTCCATCTGCCTGAGGTGGCTCTTGCCATGCACATCGACCGGACGCTGGAGCATTGGGAAGCGGGCCATGAGGTCATCCTCCGCGGCGCACCCGTGGTCATCGTCGCTCATGCGGAAAAGGACAATCGTATGGCGCCTTCGACCTCCACCATTGCCCTCACGTATCTTGAACTGGCGGCCTCGGGCATGGGGCTGGGCTGCTGTTGGGCCGGCTATTTCAACGCCGCTGCCACCACCTTTCCGCCGATGATGGAAGCTCTGGCCCTGCCGCCCGGGCATCAGAGTTTTGGCGCTATGATGGTGGGATACCCGAAATTCAAGTATCACCGGCTGCCAACCCGTACAACTCCGACCATCACCTGGCGAATGGGATGACACCTGCCTGAACGCTTCGGGGAATTACCTGGAGCTTCTGTTTTTTTGTGGCGGGTTGCACCCCGGCTGCCAATGCTTATAACAAACCGAAATACTTTTTTCCTTTTCCCAATACAATGAGCCGTCTTTTGAAGAACAGATTCCCCAAAGAAAAACAAAGGCCGGATACTCCTTGCTGGCACTCCATGACTTCGGATCAAGTTTTTTCCGGGCTGGAGAGCAGCGAATCCGGATTGACAACCCACCAGGTTCAGGAACGGCTGCAAGCCTATGGACCCAATCAGATCAAGAGAAAGCCCCAAGAGGGGGTGCTCAAGCTGCTGTGGCGGCAAATCAACAATTCCCTGATCTGGGTTCTGCTCGGTTCCGGAATTCTGGCGGTGGTGCTGGGCAAAATGACCGATGGCCTGGTGGTCCTCTCGGTGGTCGTCATCAACGCTATCATCGGTTTTATTCAGGAATTCAAGGCAGGGCAGGCCATTGAGGCTCTCTCCGATATGGTGCCGCAGAATGCTGCAGTCATCCGGGAAGGGGAAAGCAGCATGGTCGCCGCGGCCGACCTGGTGCCCGGGGATTTGGTGCTGTTGGCTGCGGGGGATAGCGTCCCGGCGGACATGCGGCTGGTGGCCTTGAAAAATCTGCGGGTGGATGAAGCGGCCCTGACCGGCGAATCGGTACCGGTGGAGAAGGGCCTTGCCCCGGTCGCCTTCGAAGTCGTACTCGGCGACCGGACCAGCATGGTCTACAGCGGCACCCTGGTCACCTCGGGCACGGCCACGGCAGTCGTAACCGGGACCGGCCAGGATACCGAATTGGGACGTATCTCCGATATGCTGGACAGTGCGGTCGATCTTGAGACGCCACTCACCAAAAAGCTGGCTGAGGTCAGCCTAATCATCACCCTCGGCGTTATGCTCATCTCCGGGGTCATCCTCGTCATCGGCGTCTGGCGAGCCCTGGATCAGGCTATTCCCCTGGTCACTGCTTTGAAGGATACCTTGATCTTTGCCATTGCGCTTGCTGTGGGGGCCATTCCCGAAGGCTTACCCGCAGTGGTGACCATTGCGCTCGCCATCGGGGTCCAGCGGATGGCGCGGAGGAATGCCATCATCCGAAAACTGCCGGCGGTCGAAACCCTGGGCAGTACCACGGTGATCTGTTCCGATAAGACCGGAACCCTGACCTGCAATGAAATGACCGTTACTGAGATTCTAACCGGGCAAGGACGATATCGATTCAGCGGTATCGGATACAATCCCAGCGGGGCCGTCACCCTTGATGGCCAGCCCCTGGAGCCTTTCCCCGAAGATCTGCGCGATCTCCTGGTGAAAGGGATGCTCTGCAACGATGCCACGCTTTATCAGGAGGATTCGGGCTGGCGCATCACCGGTGATCCGACCGAGGCCGCACTGCTGGTGGCCGCGGCCAAAACCGGCATTCCGGCAGCAAGCGTCAAAGACCGGTATCCCCGGCTTGATGCCCTTCCCTTTGCCTCGGAAAACCAATTCATGGCAACCCTGCATGGCGGCGAAGAAAATATGGTTGTGATCAAGGGGGCTCCGGAAGTCGTGCTCAACCTCTGCCGGTCCGGGGCGGAAGAGAAATCGTTTTTGCAACAGCGGTTCATGACCGAGGTGAACCGCATGGGCACAAGGGGGATGCGGGTGCTGGCGATTGCCGGCAAACGCCTTGACAGTAGACCCGATCAACTGCTGCCCGATTTTCTGGAACAGGGGTTTGATTTTTTCGGACTGATCGGGATGATCGATCCGCCACGCACCGAGGCAATCGAAGCGATTACTGCCTGCCATCGGGCCGGGATTGTGGTCAAGATGATCACCGGCGATCACAAGGCCACAGCCTTGGCCATCGGCACGGACCTCAATCTGGCGGATCAGGGCGGGGTGGTTACTGGTGTGGAGCTGGCAACCATGGATGACGAAACCCTGCAACAAACGATACGGACCACCAATATCTTCGCCCGTGTAGCCCCGGAGCATAAATTGCGTTTGGTCAGGGCCCTGCAGCGCGACCATCATATCGTTGCCATGACCGGTGACGGCGTCAACGACGCCCCCTCGCTCAAACAGGCCAATATCGGGGTGGCCATGGGAATTACCGGCACCGCGGTGTCACGGGAATCGGCGGATATCGTTCTGGCTGATGACAATTTCGTCAGCATCAGCGCTGCGGTGGAGGAGGGGCGGCGAGTGTATGATAATCTTTTGAAATCGCTTGCTTTTTTACTGCCGACCAATTTGGGGTTAGCTTTGATCCTCATCTACGCCATCATGTTTTTCCCCTTTGATCCGGAAAGCAAGGTGCTGCTCCTGCCCATGCTGCCCACCCAATTGCTTTGGATCAATCTGGTCGCGGCGGTTGCCCTGGCCCTGCCCCTGGCTTTTGAGGTCAAGGAGCCGGATGTGATGCGGCGCCCGCCACGGAAACCCTCGGCGTCGCTGTTCAACGGGTTTGTGGTCTTCCGGGTGGTAGCGGTTTCCATCCTGATGACCGCTGGAACACTGCTTTTTTTCCATTCCGAGTACCGTCATGCTCTGGGCAACGGCGTAGCCGAAACCCTCGACCTGGCCAGGGCCCAGACCATGGCCGTGACCTTTGTCATCTTTTTTCAGATCTTCTATATGATCCATTGCCGGTCCTTGAAAGACAACTTCCGGAAGATCGGTTTCTTTAGTAATCCCACAGTGTTTTGGGGGATAGGCGTTATCCTTGGCCTCCATGCCCTCTTTGTTTATCTGCCCTTAATGCAGCGGATTTTTCGGACCGCACCGCTGACCTTCCCGGATATTGTCCTGACGCTTGCCGCTGCTTTTGTGATTTTTCCCTTGATCACTCTGGAGAAATGGGTCCGGTCACGGATATCCGCGAGACAGCCTGAACACGTGTAAATGAATGGCGTTTTGCCCTGCGTCTCCCTGCTGCCGGGGCGCAAATCGTTGCGCCTAATGCAGGGCCTTGGCCATCTCCCGCCATTTGAAGATATTGAGTTCGTTCAAATCCCGTTCTTCCTTTTCATTCAGGACTTTTTCCATGGGCTGCAGGGGCGCAAGGTTATCAACTTTCCCGATGACCAGATCCGCGCCGGTATGCATCCACAGATTTTGAAAAGGGAAAATTCTGAGTCCCAGCAGCAGGCCGACAGGCTCCCGGTTCTCGTCAATCGACTGATTAAGAATGAAAAATTCCTCGCCCCTGACAATATCCAGGGCAATGAAACCGGCGGACGGAATCAGTTCCTTTATGAGGAAGACGGAAAAACGGGCCTGCGCCATGGCTTCCAGAAGCTGCTGTTCATCGCTGCCCTGGGGATACAATTTCCGGTTGAACATCTGCCGGATAAAACTGATTCCACGGGGCCGGTGCATATAGAGCAGGTAATCCTGAAAAAGATCCGCTTCCTTTTCATTGAGAAAGGCAAGCGTCTTTTTACCGTTGTGCTTGCCGATCATCCCCAGTCGTTTGGCGCAGGCTTTAACACTCTCCTGAGAAACGAAGGTACCGATTTTCGTGTGGATATTGAGGAGAGTTGGCCAGAGTCGTTTATATTCGGCGACAATGTTTTCAAGATTTTCGGGAAGACAGGGTGAGAGGTGCACAGAAGGCCTCCAGGGGAGAATGGTATGGGCGGATTGATTGGTTTATTGAGCGGCCGCCCTGGTTGAGCATCGGTTTGGCCATGACGAACGGCAGAAGAGAACCGGGGCTCAGCCGCAGGGAAAATCCGACAGGCTGGCCACGGGTTTGCCGAAATAATATCCTTGCGCCAGATCGAATCCTATCTCGCGGCAGACGGTCGCTTCCTCGCCGGTTTCGATGCCCTCGGCCAGAGCAAGAACGCCGAGGTCCTTGGTCATGCCGACCAGGGCTGCGACCATGCGCAACGAGGCCGGAGAGCGCTGGTGGATATTGTGGACCAGAGAGATGTCGAATTTCAGGATATCCGGTGGTGCATCCATCAATTCGAGCAGACGGGATTGACCGGCTCCGAAATCATCGTACACCAGTTTGATGCCCAACTGCTTCAGCATGGCCTTGAGTTGACGAATAGCCTCGATATTGGTGATGGCATGTTCGTTGATTTCCATGGCCAGATTGAGCTCAGGTGCCCTCTGTCGAAGCGTCTCCAGTGATCGTCCCAGACCGATCAGTTCCATTTCATTGGGAACTGTGTTGAAAAAGATCAGTCCGTGGGCAGAGGATCCGGCAATGTGCGCGATACCCGCATCCCTGAATAGCAGGCTCAGTTCAACGTCACGGCCCAGTTGCTTGGCGAGCTGAAAAAGTTGGGGAATATCAGTGGGAACGCCTTGGTGTGCAACTCGTCCCAGCAATTCAAAACCAATGATCCTGTTGTCCTCCAAGGCGACGATGGGTTGAAAATAGGGAATGACCGCCCGGGTGGCGATCATTTGATCCAGCCGTTCCACATAGGGATTGATCATGATCGTGCAGTCCGCGTGGTCCTCCGCGGATTCGATCTTACTTACCTGAAATTCAAAGCCAGCGAAATGAATTATATCGCCCGGATTGAGCGGCTGTTCTTCGGTAAGACGATGGAAATTGACAAAGGTCCCGTTGGTGCTGCCGCAATCCTTCATCCAGATTCCCGAATCATCGTAGCGGATTTCGGCATGGAGCCGAGAAATACTTTCAGACGGCAATAGCAAGGCACAATCGTTTTTTCGCCCGATGCGAAAGGGCGTGGAGGTGATAGGGGTAATCCAGGGCTCGCCATGCGCGCCTTTTGCTTCCAATTGCCATTTTCCGAGTGTCGTGTCAGGCATGTTTGAACCGGGATAAGAGGGGAAATATCGGATTGCGGGGGTTTTTCTGCACCAAGTTATTGGCGACCAAGCCTTTGGGGAAAAAAGGTTCTTCTTCAGTACGTTCCGCAATAAAAAAAAGATGCCTAATTGTCGGGTCGCAGCAGTCGAAGACTGCTTTCATCCGCATTGGGGGTTTCGACGGAGACGAGAGGAGGAAGCCGGGTAATGTGGTGGCCCCAAGACGGCGGTTTTCCCGGATTCGAAGCGCCGGGATCGTGCCGGGGCCTTACATGCCAAGGGAGAACATGGCCTCAAGATCGTGCCGGGAAAAGGCCTGGAAAGCCAGCATGGTCTCGGTTTTAGTGATGCCGGTAATCGCTACCATCTTTTTGGTGACCAGATCGGCGAGGTCGTCGTTGGTCCGAACTCGGACAATGGCCACAAGATCATAGTTGCCGCTCACCGAGTACACCTCGGAAATGCCTGCAATCTCCTGCAGCTGTTCGGCGATCTCGTTAATCCGGTTTCTTTCCGCATTGAGCAGAATAATCGATGTGACCATGATTTCCCCTTCCGTAGGGCAGGCGAACGGTGACAAGCCCTGAAGCAAGGCCGATTGTCACCGTCCTGCCGCCCCTTTTTTCATTCCATAAAAAGACCGGGCCAAGAGTTTGGTGATCCGCCCGGTCAAGCATCCGCCTCAGTCGGTCTTCATTCGTACGAGATGCATCCCGCCGGACAGGAACCCATTGCTTCTTCAATACAGTCCTCATCGCCGCCTTCCGCCATGAGGACATAGGCCTTGGTTTCATCGATATCGAACCCGAAAATTTCGGGGCATAATTCCACACAGGCTTCACAGCCTAAACATTCTTCCTGATCAATGGACACTTGTGCCATGGGGTTGTTCCTTCGTGTTTTTTTTAAGAGATGTGCCCTGCCCGATGTTTTCGGCGACAGGCGGGTTTCCTGAAAAAACCCGGACAACAGCACTCCGTCCCCGCATGGTCAGGAGAAGATGCTGTCGTTGGTTTTCATTCAAAATTTTGCAGTTTTCAGATCGATCGTCAACTTATATTCAGAGGGATCCTCCCCCTGTTTGACGGTGAATCCCAGTTTTTTGCCCAAAGCGATCATGTAATGATTTTCAGCAAGCACTGTGCCCCATACCATTTCCATGCCACGTTCTTGCGCAATTTCAAGGCATTGCAGTAAAAGTTTAGCGCCGATTCCTTTACCTTGCCAGAGATCGCCGATTAGCACCGAGAACTCACCTCGCTTGCCGTCAGGATCGCCGACAATGTTGGCCACGCCGAGCATTTTTTCCTCGCCTTCCCGATCATCGAGACCGACAAAGGAAATTTCTCGGTCATAGTCGATCTGGGTGAAGCGGGCAAGGATTTCCGGTGAGAGTGATTTGACGACGCTGAAAAAGCGGTAATAGATGCTGGTGGGGGTGAGGGTGTTGAACAGGTCGACAAAGAGCGGCGCATCCTCGGGCTTGATCGGCCGGATAAAGAGCGGCATCTGCATGTCGGTGAGATCGTGACGTTCGAGATGTTGGGGATAGGGGCTGATCACGAGATGGAGGTTGGTCGACCCTTCGGTTCGGGCCAGGCGGATCCGGGCATCGACGGCGAAGGGGCGTCCGTTTTTGATCACTACCGGATTCATATCGAGCTCGACGATCTCGGGAAAATCGATCACCAGCTGCGAAAGCCGGATGAGCAGTTCCTCCAGACTTTCCAGATCAGCGGGCGGGAGGTTGCGATACCCTTTGAGCAGTTGGAGAATACGGGTTTCCTCCATCATCCGTCGCGCCAGCAGACGGTTGAGCGGCGGCAGGCCGAGCGCCTGGTCGTTGAGCACCTCGGCAAAGATACCGCCGGCACCGAAAAGGAGGACCGCGCCGAAGTTCGCATCGGTTTTACTGCCGATCAAGAGCTCGAAATCGGGGTCGGGAATAAAGGATTGCAGGGAGACTCCGGTGATCCGGGCTGCGGGATCGTAGGCCTTGGCCCCTTTCATAATCCGGGCAAAGGCTTGACGGAGATCGTCTTCGTTGCGCAGGTCGAGCTGGACGCCGCCGGCGTCGGATTTATGGGAGATGTCCGGCGAGACCAGTTTCATCGCCAGCGGCATCTCCATCTCCGCGGCCAGGGTCACTGCCTCGTCGGCCGAGGTGGCCAGCACGGTTTCGTTCACCGGGATGCCGTAGGCCGCGAGAATTTTTTTGCTCTGAATTTCGGAGAGCACCTCAATTTCCTGCTCAAATGATTCGTAGATGGAGCGGAAGACAAAGTCGCGGTCAAAAAAGAGATCCGCAGAGAGCTTGGGCGGCACCTGGGAGAGCAATTCCAGGTTCTTGCCGTATTCAACCATGTAGAGGAAGGCGCGCACCGCTCGTTCCGGGGTCTCGTAGGTAGGGATGTTGGCCTGGTTGAGGATGTTGAGCGCCGTGGACATCTGTCTGCCGCCCATCCAGGAGGTGAACACCGGGAAGCGTTTTCGTTTCACCAGCTTGGCGAGCGCCGTGGCCACATCCTCCGGTCGGGTCAGGGCCTGGGGAACCATGATCACCAGCACCCCGTCGAATTCCTTGCTGGCCAGGCAGATCTCCAGGGTCTGGGTGAATCGCTCGATGGTGGCATCCCCGAGAATATCGATGGGATTGTTCCGGCTCCAATGCGGCGGCAGAATCAGGTTGAGTTGAGAAAGAGTTTCTTCGGGAATTTGTGCCGGTTCCAATCCGTATTCGGCCAGGGTATCCGCTGCCATGATCCCCGGACCGCCGCCGTTGGTGATGATCGCCAGTCGTGATCCCGAAGGTCGGGGTTGTTTGGACATTAGTTCGGCGCAGTCGAACAGCCGGGCCAGTGACGGTACGCGGACGATACCGGCACGTTTGAAGGCCGCATCGTAGACCGCATCCTCACCGGCCATGGCCCCGGTGTGGGTTGTGGCGGCCCGGGACCCGGCGCTGCTTTTTCCGGCCTTGAGCACCAGAATCGGTTTGATGCGGGAGACCGAACGGGCGGCACTCATGAATTTGCGGGTGTTGGTCAGGTTTTCCATGTAGATGAGGATGGATTTGACCGAACCGTCGTTGCCGAGATAGTCGATCATGTCGCCGAAATCGACATCGAGCATGGAGCCGATGGAAACGAAATGGCTGAATCCGGTATTGTCCTGATCTGCCCGGTCGAGGATGGCGGTGCAGATGGACCCGCTCTGGGCAACGACCGCCAGATTGCCTTTGGTGGGCATGCCGGTGGCAAAGCTGGCATTGAGTTGCTTGCCGGGCCGGATCAGTCCCAGGCAGTTGGGGCCGATGATCCGCAGTCCCGAGCCCTCTGCCGCTCCCTGGATCTGCTCTTCAATCAGGCTTCCTTCTTCTCCCTGTTCCCTGCCGCCGGTAGAGATGATGATCACCCCTTTGGTTCCGGCCCGCACGCACTGGCGGACAATGTCCGGGGCTGTGGCGATGGGGGTCGCAATAATAGCCAGATCGGGCGGCGTTTCGATCTCGGTGATCGATCCATAGGCTTTGAGCCCATGGACAGATGCATGTTTGGGGTTCACCGGGATGACCGCTCCGGAATATCCTCCCAGGATCAGATTGTCGACCAGGGTGGATCCAAAGGAGCCCTGTCGGTCGTTGGCACCGATAATTGCAATGCTTTTCGGGTCAAAGAATTGTTCCATGGATGAAGTCGTCCGTATCAGTAGGAGTTATTGGTGGTTTTCGAGAGAGAAAATAAATGGAGCCACGGCTCAAGGACAACCGTTTTTCTGCTTTCACCTACCCTCTCTGCTTTTGATTTACAAGTACTTTGCGGAGATAATCAATACCAAAAATGAGGATGATCCCCAGCCAGGCCAGTCCATAGACCCCCGGCGTCACCGGTCCGGTGTGCAAGAGTCGCTGCAGCGGCGGAAAATAAAGGGTTGCCCAGGAGAACACAATCTGGATGAGGATTCCGGCAAAAATAAGCCGGTTGCGGAACAGACCGCGGTCAAGTCCGGAGCGGTGTGTAAATCTGCGGCCCACCAGATTGCCGATCTGCATGAGGAGGATGGTGGACAGGGCAATGCCGACCGCAGAATGATAGAGCGGTGAGGAAGCGGGCAGGGGAGTGCCGTATTCCCAGCCACCGCTGAGCAGGACGTACAAAAAAAGTGAGATTGACCAGGCCCCCTCGATCAGGCCGAGAAAACAATAACTGTGGATCATAAGTTGCCGATTCAACAGCCCCTGGGAGGGATTACGCGGCGGCTTGCGCATGACTTCGGGGTCGGACGGCTCCTGTCCCAGGCCCATGGAGGGCACGAGGTCCGTGCCCAGGTCAATGGAAAGGATATGGAGGACATTGAGGGCCAGCGGAATCGGGAAGACAATGTAGAGGAGATAAGGCAGGATCTCCGGGCCGTTGCTTACCAGGACGTAGTTGGTGAATTTTTTCATGTTTTCGAACACGGTCCGCCCTTCCTCGATGCCGTGGGCAATGGAGGCGAAGTTGTCGTCAAGAAGGATGATCTGCGCCGATTCCCTGGCAACATCGGTGCCCATTTTGCCCATGGCAATACCGACATCCGCCGCTCGCAGAGCCGGGGCATCGTTGACACCGTCCCCGGTCATGGCCACCACCTTGTCCATCCGTTTGAGCGCGGTGACGATTTTCATCTTCTGTTCCGGCGTGGTCCGGGCAAAAACACGCACACCCTGCTGCAGACGTTCGATCAGGTCCGCGACCGTCAATTTCCTGAGCTGTTCTCCGGTCAGGTGGGCGGTCTCGTCCGGTGCCACAATCCCGGCTTTGGCGGCGACCGCAAGCGCTGTGGCCGGGTGATCGCCGGTGATCATGATCACGTCGATGCCGGCGGCGTGACATTGGGCAACCGCGGGAGCCACCTCCGGCCGCACCGGGTCTTCGATGCCGAGAAAACCAGCCAGAATGAGATCATGCTCCAAGGGGTCGGACTCTGTTTCGTCCGTTGTTGCTTCCGCTTCCTCCTGTGCGGAGAGGCGGCGATAGGCAATGGCAATCACCCGCAAACCCTGGGCCGCCAGTTGCTGCATAACGGCCTCGCTCTCCGTCAATTTTTGGGCGAGGTCCTGTTTTGCATCGTTTTCCCCGTTTGATTTTTCCCCGGCGATTACCGTTATCATGGGGCGAAGGGCCTCAAAAGCCCCTTTTACCACAAAGAGCGGTCTGCCCTCCCGGTTGACAATGCCTGCGGAGCGCCGTTTTTCAACATCAAAGGCAAAGTAACGAATCACCGCTTCCTGCGCCGCAGCCAGTTTCCCCAGCTTCAAGTCGATCCATTTGGCGGCAACCGCCACGTCCAGGGGGTCGCCGAGCAATTGATCATCGGTCTCGCGGACATCCGAGGCTGCCAGGGCCAGGGTGGTGAGTTCCTGCTCCTGCTGCTGGGAGAGTATTGCGCCGGAAAGAGGATCCACCGTGCGGGTGAGGGTTAATCGGTTGTGGGTCAGGGTTCCGGTTTTATCGGTGCAGATCACGTGCACGGCCCCCAGGGCCTCCACCGCATTGAGGCTGGTGACCAGAACATTCTTCCGGGCCATGCGCAAACTGCCCATCACCAGGGCCAGGGTCAGGGTCGGCAGCAACCCTTCCGGGACATTAGCCACAATGATGCCCATCATGAACACCAGATTCATCCATAAGGGCTTGCCGCTGAAAATCCCGTAGAGGAAAAAGCAGAACCCCATGGTGCAGGCGATGGTCGTCAGGATTCGGATCATCCGGGAAATTTCTTGTTCCAGGGGGGAGCCGGTGCGCCGGATCGTCTGGGATAACTGGGCGATGCGACCGAAACGGGTCCGCAGCCCGGTGGCAAAGACCACGCCGCGGCCGATCCCTTTGACCACGGTGCAGCCGGCAAAAGCGATGTTCTCGCATTCTTCCAGTGATTTTTCCTGTGCCTGGGACGACAATCGAATGGCCGCCGATTCCCCGGTGAGCGGCGCATTGTCGATCATCAACCCCTCCGAGCCGACAATCCGCAGATCCGCTGCAATTTTGTCGCCCTCGGAAAGGATGAGGAGGTCACCGGGAACAATCTCCGTGGCCTCAATCTTGCTGATTTGGTTGTCGCGACAGACTTCAACCCGATGTGGCAGGAATTTTTTTAAGGCCTCCATGGCCTTTTCCGCCCGGTATTCCTGGATAAAGCTGAAGAGGGCATTGAGCAGCGCCACCGCAATCAGGGCCCAGCCCAGTATACCCATGCCTTCTTCCGGATTTATCCGGTGGGCAACAAAACAGATGAGGGCTGAGATAATCAGGAGAATGGCAAAGAAATTGGTGAATTGACGCCCCAGAGTGCGCAGCAGTTTCCAGCGGTCGACCACCTCGAACCGGTTCGGGCCGACATAGGCAAGGCGTTCCGCAACCTCGGCCGAAGAGAGGCCTTCAGGGCGGGTGTGCAGGGCGGCGTACACCTGCTGCAGGGGAATTTGACCGATATGGGCGGAAGGCGGGTTCATATCTTGCGGTATACCGCGACATCGCAGGGGGCGGCGCGGAGGATCTGTTCAAGCCGGTTCCCGTAGAAAAACCGGGAGGGCAGGTTGTGCTCCGTAGCCCCCAGAAGAATCAGGGCGGCATTGAGTTTGCCCGCCTGGATGAGGATTTCTTTGGGCCAGTCGTCGGAGAGCACCACGTTGCGGTCGAAATGCCAGTCAAAACCGGAGGTCTGCTCACGGATTTCCGTTGCAACCTGGCTCAGATAGTCGTAGCCGGCGGCGATTTTCTTTTTGGCGGATTTTGGTGAAATATAACGAAAATAGAAGGGATTGACCGTCATCACCCGCAGAAGGAAAAGCCGTTTGACCGAGGTGGCGAGCATCTGCAGAAAGGGCATGGCGGCATGGAAACCGCGGGGATGACCGGCCAGGGGAAAGAGCAGGGTGCGGGGACAGCCGAGGAGTCCTGGGCTGACCACCCGGATGACCATGACGTTACATCGGGCGTAGCGCAGGAGTGTGTCGGAAATGGTCCCGGCGAGGAAGCCTCGACCGTGGGGAGTAATCCGTGCGCCGCATAGGCAGTAGGTATCCTGGCCCGGCGGGATCTCCTGAAGCAGCGTGGCGGCGACACTTCCGTTTCGTTCATGGATCAGGGTTTGGTAGGCGATGCCGAGAGCGTCACATTCCGTGGTGAACGCGGCGAATTTTATCTCGATTTGTTCGCGGGTGAACGAGCCGTCAAGGATGTGGATGAGGAACAGGTGCGGGTGGGGAAGGCCGGCGGCCATTTGCATGGCGTAGCGGGCAACCCAGTCCGCATTGATCGAACCATCGTATGCCAGAATAATCCGCAGGTTCATCGCATCCCCGGGGAAAAGGTTGGTGCCGTCGTAAGAAGCAGGATATCTTCTTGATATTTTAGCTTTATATCTGGGGAAAGCAAGGGGGAAGTGCAGGGGGGGGGGCTGCCAGGTATTTGTTTCCCCTGCCTCAGCCGCTCCGGCACGCTGTCGGCAGATTCAATACCATCCCATCCGGGTGAGTTCGGCCTCACGGCAGAGAACCTCTTGAACATTTTCTCCCAGCAACAGGCCGCTGATTTTTGCCGGGCCCTTATAGCCATGGGGCAGGGGATCAAAACTGCCCAAGGGCACCATAAAGCCGGATCGCATTGCCTGCCGGGCTGATTTGATAAAATCGTTGAAAGAGCCCTCGCGTGACCAGCTCCGGTATTTTGCCACAACGGCACCGGTGGCTTGGGATACGGCTTGGAAAAGGAGCAAAGGTACCGTGGACCCGCAGACGCGAAAATTGAGGTCAATGGCCAGGGGCCGGCCATCCGGCAATTCGGCCATGTCGATGCCAAGACAGCCCCGATAGCCGGCCTTGGAGCCCTGTTCGGCGATCTTTCTCCCCAGAGCGATACTCGATCCAGAAGGCTTGAATCGTTCGCCGAGCCAATTGCCGCGATAACAGCCGTCCGCGTCGTTGATGATTTCCGCGCCGCCCAAATAGCGTATTCCGCCATCCGGACCAATGGCATAATTGAGACAGAGAAAGCGTTGGGCCGACAGCCATTCTTCCGCGACCACTCGTTCGCTGGCCTGCATGATCTCCATACCCCGTTCCAGATCGTATTGGTTGCGGCAGATGTGGATATCCAGCGCGCCGCCGCCGGTACTCTGCAGGCTGGCCGCTTTCAGCAGGAAAGGGAACGACAGGCTTGGAAGATACCGGTTGGTAGTATCGGGACTGAATACGCTACGTTGGGGTGTGCCGATGGGGGGCGTCAATTCTGCCAGATTGCCTTTGTCATTTAGCCACGAAAGAAGCGTTGGGGCTATCCAGCAGGAGGCGGCCGGCAGTATCTCCAGTGGGTGTACATGCTGTATGACGATGCGCAGGCCGGCATCGACCAGCGAATTCAACCGATTCGTATAATCGTGGGCCTGGTTGAAGGTGTGCAGGTGGGTAGGGGTGAGGAATCCTGCTTCGCGCAACAGCTCCATGCCGACTTCACTGACGGTTCCAGCAGCGCAGAGGATGGGCATGTCGCCGGCTACAACAAGTTGGTTTGCCGTAATTGTCAGGAGAAATGCCGGATCGTTAGGAAGCCAGCGGTTGGCACCCGGTGGGGCAAATCCGGAATAGGCCAGACCGCCACCGTAGATTTCGTGGAAAAAACATTCCGGTTTCATGCTGAAAAATTATCGAGGCCTTGTGCCAGCAAGGCTGCATATTCCAAGCCTTTGGCGCTGAGATGGGCGCTGTAGGTCGGTGTCCGGTTGGCATCCAGAAGAACGGCCGCACCATCATGGAGGACATAGTCGAATTTACCGTAGTCGAACCCGAGTTCGTCTCGCAATA
The DNA here is from genome assembly GCA_963666685.2 of uncultured Desulfobulbus sp. Taxonomy (GTDB): domain Bacteria; phylum Desulfobacterota; class Desulfobulbia; order Desulfobulbales; family Desulfobulbaceae; genus Desulfobulbus. The sequence goes on along the minus strand of CAXXHZ010000003.1, from coordinate 1,866,359 downwards.
CTCGCAGTGATTCCGGCACACGGTCAAGCGGCGCAGAGTCGATAACATTGTTCATTTTGATGATCGGGTTCTTGCTGAAGGAAATCTTGCCGATTTCGCGATCACCGAAAAACAACCATTGACGCAGGGCATACAGTTCCCCGTGTCGTTCCTCCAAAAAGCGTTCCACCACTAGAGCCGGGTTATGCCACACCGCAGGCGGTACTTCGTGCAGGGATTGGAAAATAGGATACTTGTCGTGCTGCAGGATGCCGGTCCGGCTCCAGTGGCGTCGCCGATCCACCATTTTTCGCAGGCGGCCGAGAACCGGGGTTTTGTATCGCTGGACGAGTTCTGCATAACCGCCGTAATTGGCATTGGTTTTGACGATCACCGGGCCGCGATAGTCATTGTCCGGCTTCAGAAGATGTCGGCTGACACGACGTTTGGAAATGTCTGCCGCTCCCAGATTAACGACGGTGGAATAGTGTTGGGGCAGCACCTGATAGGCGGGTGGTAGAAATGTCGAATCAATATGGAGGATGGCCAGACGGGCTGCGGGAAGATGGTCGATGTCGCTACAAACCTGGACCTCTTCACCCTTTTTACGCCATTCCGATATCAACAGATGTATGAAATAGCGCATACCTGCAAAGCGCTTGAGGTTATCTACGAATATTTCAATATCGGCCATGTTGTTTCTCCCGACGATTTGTGTGAGCCGCAGTCGGATAGATCCGGCTACAGGGAAAAATAATCTGTGATTTGTATTTTCGAAATATACTGCAAATAGTCATCAGATTTTGGATGACAATATTTCGCTGTCAAAATCCTTGTTTCTTCGTAAATAATTGATGCCTTTTTCATATTATCCTGAAACCGAGCGTAACCATCAACGCCACTCCGAAGTAGCTGCATGGATTTATACGGAAAATAGATTACTTCCAACTCCACGACGTCAGTTGATACGGCTCAGGCTTTCTCCACACCTGCCACCAAACTACCGCTTCTGCTGTCCTCTCGTCACCACCTACCCTCACCTTCAATTTGAGTCGATAGTCCATCCCGGCGACAACCTGGCTTTCTGCTCGCAGAATCTCAATCAACTCCAGTCGACCTGTCTCCTCGCCCACTTGCTGCTGCGCTTTGATTGCAAAAGACGCCGCCCTCATCACATCAACGTTGGTCACCGATGCCGTAGCATATCCGCCAGTTATGGCTTCTTGAGCCAAACCTACAATAGGATAGGCTATGACGAAAAAAACAAGAACCAGAATGCCTGTAGGAATATATTTCATATTTAGATGTCACTCCTTCGTGGCTCGGCAGAACGTATTTCTCACCTGAAGGTGTGGAGCGGCAGCGGAACACTGTGCTCAGGTGCAGAAAATGGGGGGAGGTCAGTCTTCCTCATCGTTAGGCATATATTCCCACATTTCATTTTGGTGTAACCATATTGGATTTGCGTTTCTTCGAATGAATTCATCAACATCCATACCCTCATTGGTTTGTGGACGTTTCACTCGCTTTTGCTTCCCATTGATAAATATGGTCATATATTCCATCCGTCGGCGCTTCTTCTCCGCCTTTTCAGCGGCAGTGAGTTTTCGTTTTTGCTTTGACATGATGGAAACCGCTTTGTCTCTCTTCCCCGCCAATTTTATCAGATGATCTCATTTTTCGTAACCGTTCACCGGCTTCTTTTTCCTGAAAAAATCCGTACGTTCGCAAGGAGTTTCGGTTAAACAATACGGCATGACCGCTTCCTGACGTATCGGAATCGTACCATTACCCAAGACGACATTGACTTCATTCAGAAGGAACAAAAAAGAAGACCCCGCGGCTCAGGTCGACAAAGCGGCAGCAGGGCGGCCAGCCCGGGCATAAAGGCAAGAAGCGCCAACTTCTGCCGCCGGAGGAGATGGATCGAATCCACGACCTCTTCCCGGAACGCTGCCAAAGCTGTCAACTCCCTTTTTCTTCAGCATTGCTGATCCCTTCTCCGCATCCCGCACGGCATCAGGTTTTTGAGCTGCCGGTGATCACCCCGATCAAAGAAGAGTATCTTTGCCATACCTTGCTCTGTCAGTGTGGCCATCACACCACCGCTACCCTGCCAAGCCAGGTTGCACAATCCAATTTCGGCCCTCGGGTTCACGCCGCTATCGCCTATCTCGCCTCGGTGCATCGTGGCAGTCGTAGAGGGATTGCCGAAATCATGAACAATCTCTTCGGCATCGACATTTCCACAGGCGCTCTTTGCAACGCTACCGTCCGGGTCTCTGAGGCTTGCATCCCGGTGGTCGGGGTCATCAAGCGCTATACCGTAAATGCACTGACTTTTCCATAAATGATTAACGCGGGCTAAATGCCCGCAACCCAATATTCCAAATGAAATGAGCAGCTTCTAATGAAGTAGGCGCTTTTTGCGCTCCTTGAAAAAAATATAATATTTTCAATGAGATAAAATGAAACGCGTCTGCTTTAACGATCGATGGCACACTGCACCGACACAAAGCAATCTCATGGAGCCTGCCCAGAAAATACTTTTGACCACACCGCCGTTGCGGTCAAAATCAAATAAACCATTGATTATGACGGCCGACGACATCCTCAATATCTTGGTCTATTACCATCTGAACGAATTCTCCTCCGGCAGGGAATTCCTGCAGAATCTTGAGGAGGATGAATACGCCAGGCATCTGATAGCCCCCGCTGGCGGCGTCAAGCGTTCCACCTTTTTCGACACCGTGAACGAACAAACACACGCACCGGACAGTCCTGGAAGAACTGCCCCTTGCTGTAGACTCGTCAGCCTCTTTCGACACCAAAGTGATTCTCGGCGTTCCAAGTGGCAAGCAGACCGAGACTCCCGTTCGGGTCGTGGGTTTCGAGTCCGGTGGCGTGAACTCCCTGATTGCGACCGACTGTTTCGACCTGACCGCAGAGCAGGTAATGCTCGCGTACAAACTTCGCTGGCATATTGAGACGTTTTTTGGCTGGTGGAAAAAGCATCTGCACGTTTACCATCTGTTTGCCAGGAGTAAAAACGGCATGCTGGTTCAAGCGATGGAGGGTTTTGATTCCCGGAACTGTCAAACTTTGAGAGTCCCCCAGCAGAACTGGGGGGTACTACTCGTTATTATTATCTCTGGAGCAGTAGCTTAAGGGACGTATAGAGCTGTTCCGCCAGCAAGATCGGTTCGTTATTCCGGGTAGCAATCGCTTCGTCGACAACGCCGTGAATGGCCGAATACACAATTGTGGCTGTAAACAGAGGAGAGGAAAGCGACCATGCGCCCTTGGCCGAGCCTTGCTCCAACAGACGCTTCAGGCTCTTGATGATTGCGGTGCGGTCAGCGTTGGAACGGTTGGAATGCACGGAATGGTAGAGCAAATCGTGTTCAGCATAGCTTGAGTAGTAAGCATCCACAAAAGCCTTGATCCACGCCTGAAACCGTTCCTCCAGCGCGTCATCCGGTAGGGCTGCAACGCGGTCCTCTACTATTTCAAGGAATCGCTGGGTATACTGAACCCGCAAAGCGTCCAGCACTTCATCCTTGGATTTGAAGTGATGATAGAACCCGCCCTTGGAAAGACCTGCCGCCAAAAGAATATCGTTTACAGTAGCCGCGTTAAAGCCTTTTTCTAGAAAAATTTTCTTCGCCGTGTCAAGTAGATCGGCCCGGCGCTTTTCTCCTGCACTGAGACGGATCTCCCTGCTGGGCGGATTATCGACGTTTTTCAGCATACGTAGCTCCCTCATGTTTTTATACACTATCCTTATTTTTTTCAAACCTAACCTGAGCAATTTGTGCCTCAGTAATCATAGTGATTTTTTCCTAATTGCACAAAATATCATATAAATAGCTCCGTCATTGATGCGTGAATGTCGTCACCCAACTGGTGGAGCTATCCATGTCCCAGTCCAAGTCCAAGAGTTTCTGTTGCATTGATGCTGTCGAGGTCAAATCTGATTGCCTGACCGGGAGGGCCGGGGCTGAACCTCTTTGTCCACTATCTCCGTGGCATCGAGCTTTTTCCGCACCTCGACCAGGTCTTTGGCACCATGCGCAAGTATTCCAAGGGCCATCCGATCATCAATCTCTTTATGCAGGTTATCTGCTTCTTCTTCGACGGTGCGAGCCGGCATCTGACCCACTTTGATACTTTGGTGCGAATGAAAAGAACTCCACGAAAATTGCCTGGCTCTAGTGTGCCGGTTGCCGCTTGACGGCTTAATGATGGAAGAGGTGTGCCCAAAATCTGTCCCGAGCAAGCGCCTTTCCCTGAAATAACCTCGTGAGTCTCATCGCCGGCCTTCGAAAAGCAGATCTCTTCACCCTAGCGCCGACAGCTTTCCAAAAATCAGCCCTAGATGCACAAAGGCTGCTCCTGCGGAGCTTGAATCGATCAATTGAGGTCAAACCCATGCAGGAAGGGCAATATTTTTTTTCTATTTACAAACCGACCGTCGGTCTGTAAATAGATATTATGTTCTTATCATTTCCACCCTGAAGAGGAGACAAAAAGTCTTATAACATGAACAGAAAACTCGTGGCGCTGACTTTGGCGGCGTTTCTTGGAACATTTATCGCCGATATTGACGTTACTATCGTCAACGTGGCCTTGCCTGCCATTCAGGCGGACCTTGAGGCAACTCTTGCAGAATTGCAATGGATTATCAACTCTTACGCGGTCTGCCTTGCCGCTTTTATGCTGTCAGCCAGTGGGCTCAGCAATAAATACGGGCTAAAAAAAATCTGGATGCTGGCGATCGCTCTTTTTACCTTATCCTCACTTTTTTGTGCCATTGCAGGGAATATGCCGATGCTTCTTATTGGGCGTAGTCTTCAAGGGGCGGCAGGAGCTGTGATAATCCCCGGAGCTATGTCCATCATATTTCATGCCTTCGACGATGCCACGCAACGGGCAAAGGTGGTAGGCTGCTGGTCGGCGTTTTCCGCCATTGCCTTAGCAATCGGTCCTTCGCTTGGCGGGATTCTTGTGGATTATACCGGCTGGCCTAGTATCTTTCTGATCAATATTCCGCTTGGCATTCTGGCTCTTTTGCTGGGCGGCTGGGGCATGAGTGAAATTGCCGTTGAGAAAGACCTCCGCCTTGATGTTACGGGCCAGATTTTGAGTATTATTTGGCTTGGCTGCATGACGTATGCATTCATAGAAGCCGGACATGCCGGTTTACTGTCGCCAACAGCAACAGTTCCCTTTGCGATGGCCTCCATCTTGTTTGGCGTGTTTTTGGTTTTGCAGGCCAGATCGGATAACCCGCTGTTGTCTCTTTCATTATTCAAGGAAGCAGGATTCGGTATCCCGAATATTGCTTCTTTTGTGCTCGGCTTTTCAACATACAGCAGCCTGTTCTTTTTTTCGCTCTTCTTCCAGGAGGCACAGGGCGTAAGCGCCTCTCAGGCCGGATTTCGGATGATGCCGCAGTTTTTGCTTACTGGAATAGTATCAGTGTTCTTTGGCTGGTTGCATATCCGGATTGGAACAAATCGGTTGATGGTCATGAGTTATGCCATAATCGGCGCGGCCATGGTCATGTTAGGCTTTGCCGACGCCGGGACGAGCTATGTGTACACCGGGTCTATGCTTAGCTTGATGGGAGTCGGCATGGGCATCGCCGTGCCGGTTACGAGCGTATGCGTTTTGAACGCGGTGGAAAAACCGCGCTTTGCAACCGCGTCCGCCGTGATGAACTCACTACGGCAGGGCGGAATGGCTGTTGGGATAGCCGTGTTGGGGGCATTGCTCGGAGCCAGTGCTGTGAGTTTCGCATCTCACCAGTTGGACGACGCTGGAATTCCGGAAGCAGTCAGTCACGCCCAAGCGCTTGTTTTTGATCACGTCGCTGATACTGTGGTACCACCATATTGCTACCGTGAGGCCATGGCATATGGTTTTCAAAACGCCATGCGTGTTGCGGGATTGGTTTGTCTAATCATTTCAGTTGTGCTGGCAGTTTACAACTGGAACTTTTTTAAAAAAATCCCAAGTTATTGGAAGTCAAGGCGTAACTGATCATTAATTAAAGGTGGTCTGTCCCCTAATTCGCAACCATGGAGGAATTATACCGCGCGCTTCTCGATCATCGACCGGTGCCATTGCCCCAATAGGCCAGGCTCGCTATTTGTTCAAAGATCAGGTCCCTTGGCTAAAAATTCCAACCAAGGACGAACGGACAATTCCGCCTAAAAAACGTATAACTTCTATAAATCAGGGACGGAATGAGGGGACAGACCACGTTTTCTTGCCTTGAAAAGGTGGTCTGTCTCCTCATTCCTATTTCAGCGTTTTCTGATCGCTCGGAAAGGCTGATTGAATATCAAGATCTTCTTTCAAACGGTTTGTTTCTCATCGTTTTTCCGTGGCCTGCCCCTGGTTTTTCTACTTTTTAAATCAATCGGCGAAAACGCCGAGGTGTACCGGTGGCCCGTCCTTGATCTGCCATGAACTGAGCGCTCCGTCATGGGTACTCATGGTCGTCACGACCGCGGTCTGGTAGACATTCCAGAACCCGCCGTTTTTTACGCAAACTAGTGTGTGTTCGAAGTTTTGTCCGATGACACCACGGCTACCGTCGTAGCGCGCAAACACGCTGCTGGCGCGCGCCCCGATGCCTTCGTACATATCGGCATCAACGCGGATTTTGGCTATGGTTGCCAGCACTGGCATATTGTGGCCGTCGGAATCATGATAGAAGCGGTTGAAGTTGCCGATGCGATGCACTTCCAGAGCACAACCGTTCATCGGGAAAGTGACGACTAGTGTACCATTCGGTTCTCCAATGGGGATGTCGCAGTAACGTGCTACCCCCGCCCCAAACGGAATATACCAATCGGCCCCGCCTGCGGTGACGGTAATAGTGTAGACGCCGTTATTTTCCGTGCAAGTTAAAGTGCAACCGCCGCCCAACATGCCGCTCAACACGGCACCTCGACACATGAAACCCCAAGCCGCGCAAGCGGTTGCTGGGTTGGTCCTGAGCATGGCTAGAACTTGTGCTGCGGGCTTCATAGGCATGTTATCCTTTCTTCAATTGAACTGAAACATCTGCGGCTTACCCGCAGGATGTTATTATGTACGCCCGGCATGGGCGTGATCTCATGGGGTGCAAGTCCCCTGTATGTGAACCCTGGTACTGTTGCGAAACAGGACCATAAATACTAGCCGAAGGCAAGGGCGGAACCGCGAGGGACCGTCGGAAGGAAGCCGGAGCGCAAAGCTATGAGCCGATGAACAGAAATAGCATATAAGGCCAAGTCTCCGGGCAAGTCAGCACAACATGACAACACCCTGGGTTGAGGAGATCTGGTAAATGCTGCGGTTCCATAGTGAAAGATCACGTTCTTATCCGGGGAAACCTGCTCGACATGCGGCCATTTTTTTTTCGGCAGCGCTTTGTGTGGCAACATGCAGGGTGTTCGAGCAGGAGTCAGCAGGGGCCAAATTAGGTGTGGGAAATCACCATGCAGGTGGCATGGTGCTAGGAAACGAGCCCGGCGAATAGACAAAAAGCCGGGAGGTCTCACCCCACTGAAGGGCTGAACTCAGAGAAGAAAGCAGGATCTTGCATGCTCCATCACGTGATGAACCCGACCGGGGGAGCGAAATGATGGGCGCGACGTAAGGACTATCTTGCTTTCAAAGATCTGCAGATATACTTCATCCGACTACGGTCCGATGCTCTTTGGGAACCGCCTGGTGCGGACCCGCATGCCAGGTGGTGTGGGGAGGGCGGGAAAAAAAACCGCCCTTACCCGATTATGTGTTTTTCAATGATTCTATAGCATTAATAAATTCTCTCGGCCCAAAAACTGGTAGATTCGAAATTTTGAAATCAACCATATTTCTTGTCACAATATATTTTGCTCCGGCATGACATGCAGCAGCATGAAGAACTGAATCTTCGAAATCTTTGAATTTTGAGGCAATTGCATTTTCGAGCACCAAACGATTTACCGGGGCAATGACGAAAAGCGAGAGGAGGGATTGAATATGATGGGACGCCGCTTGAGGCCCAAGAGCTTTGCTGACGATATAATAAATTGTGGTAACTGTTGTTGCACAAATAAAACCTATAATTTCAGACTGTTCTACTTTTGACAATAAGAATGATGAATCGTCTGAAAACGGCTCTCTGTCCAAGAGAACATCTAAAATGACATTGGTATCAAAGAGGGTTTTCATAAATATTTTTCTTCTAAATATTTCTTGTAATCCTTTTCGTCTAGTTGCTTCCCTTTAAGTATCCCCTTCAATGATTTTACAGTTGGAGTGAGCAATTCTTCTTTGTTCAACTTCTCATTCTTAATAATTTCAAATAAATCAGCTACAATGCGCGATACAGATTTTCCAGTTTGTGCGGAATATTCTTTGGCTGATTCAATTAAATTATCGTCCATTCGCAATGTCAGCTTAGTAAGCATGGTTTTCTCCTGAATTTTTGACGTACATTATTATTGGTATTGATACGTCTATATTTTATGAAAGTCAACCAACATTTTCGGAGGGGAATTAGGGGACAGGGGAATTAGGGGACAGGGGAATTAGGGGGATAGACCACGTTTCCTTGTCTCGAGAAGGTGGTCTGTCCCCTAATTCCCCTCAGAAGGTGGTCTGTCCCCTAATTCCCCTCCTAATTCCCCTGTTAACCCTTGCGCGCCGGTATTGCATTGCATCCCTCCGGTCTCATAATACAATGTTGGGGTTCGTTCCTCACCCCAACCTACCTTGCTAATAGTACACGAGAACCACCATGGTAGGTAGCGACGGATCGAAGTTTTTGTACAAAGCCATAAATCCTTCCCTACTCAGCTCAATCTGGTCGGACCGCGCTAAGACAGGCCCAGCATACATTGTTGACTCAACGCTTAGTTCTAATTTTTGGAAATCATCCTTGAGCAACTTAAATGTAATATCCCCATCATGATGAAGTTCGAGATCTCTGTTCGCAAACACGACATATTGAAAGGGTGCTTCTGAATTCTCCTCATAGTCAGGAAACTCAACAGAGGACAACTTCCCCATCTTGTTCAACGATGAACCTGTGGCTATCTCAATGTAATACTCGTCGGGTGATATATATATCTTTTGCCGAAATTGCAATATTCCAGAGCGTTTTGAAAGAGGCTCACTTGTTTCAATCACATAAACTAGGTATAGACTTTCATTGCCAAGGTTATTGCCATTCATATCGACCAGTTGGACTTTGCGTATTGTAGTCGCTGTTGACGTAATTATTTCAATATGGCTGGCACACCCAGATATAAAACTCGCACACATTATTGTGAAAATGAGCAAACGAATTTTGGCCAACGTAGTAGTCATCTGCATTTTGATTCCCTATTGAATTGATTCTGCCACGGAGTCCATTTTTGCCCTTGCAATGAGGTACATGCCTTTCGCATCAGCATGATCTAGAGTACATGAAACATTGGTTGCGCCAGTCTGTTCGCCAAGCTGACCACCTGTGGTAGCAACCGCGTCAGGCGCACTATGAGCCGGCAGAAAAGATGAAGCAAATGAAACAACACCGCTGACAAGGTTTCCGGCTACGGGAACCGTGGCAATGATATCAAGAATCGTTTGGACCTGATAGACGTTAACCCATTTTTTAAAGTTGTATATCCTTGAAAATGGGGTCATTGAAACGGGATCGAGTGTGATCAGTTCATTAATCGTGATTTTTTCCACCTCAAGCCTATTTGCCAATTTCAAACTTGTATGGCCACCCCAGCTGTGACCTGTAATATTTATTACAAGTCCTGGATTCTTTTCTTTTTTTAATTTGATCTCCTTAAATATGGCATCTTCTTGTTCGTGGCCTCGGTAAAAAGTTTCGATATCATGTTTTTGGATATGCCGATACCACTGTAGATGTTTGACGATTCCCGTTCCCCCACCCCTGATTTTTGCTAAAAAATCATTTTTGTCTGCTCCTCCTCCGATAAAATATTCTGATATCATTATATTACCTTCTGGTGTGTTTTGGTTAAGCACGTAGGTTGGGGTGAGGAACGAACCCCAACATCATTCTCTCTCGCCATAGCCTTTTTTATCGTTTTTGGAGATACCGCAGCCCCCGTGGCGGTCAATCATCCCCGCCTTGATATGCCGGTGGATGCTCGAATACGGCCAATCCGCCGCACAGGGAACATGGCCGTGTTTCACCGGATTGAAATGGATGTAATCCACATGTCTAGCGAAGTCTCCTTCGTCTCGGATGAGGTGTTCCCAATACCGGCGTTGCCAGATACCGCGTTCTCCTTTGCTTGCCCTGCTGGCGCTCCGGCGTTCCCCTTGGGGAATATGCCGCGAGAATCCCGTTTTGATGAGCATCCACCGTCTGGGGTAGTCCGCGTCACCCGGCGGCAGTGTCCATACCGCATGCAGATGTTCAGGCAAAATCACCATGGCGTCGATGCAGAAGGGATGCCGCTCTTTTACCCTGCCGACAACCTTACGGAGGACGTCAATGTAATCTACCAGCAGGGACCGGCGGCGTTCCGCAAGATTCACGGTGAAAAAATAGGAACCGCCATTAACCCTTGCGCGCCGGTATTGCATTGCATCCCTCCGGTCTCATAATACAATGTTGGGGTTCGTTCCTCACCCCAACCTACCTTGCTCTCAATTGGCTATGGACTTCAGTCTACGCGGAAGTGACGTTTAAACTTTTGCACTCGACAAGGGTCAACGAGTCGGCCGGTCTCTCACTCTTCCTTTTCGTCGTTCCCAAACCCAGGCAGTTGCAGGGGGCTGACCCGTGGTTTCTTCGGAGTACCGGTGATATCGGTGACTCGGCGCACGGTACGGCTGGCGATCCGTTTGCCTTTGGCAGCGGCTCCTTTGATCAGGTAGTCGTCGAGGTCGATTTCCACCGCATTGTATTTGGCACGGGAGGAGGGTGCCAGGCTCACCCGCACCCGCAGCCCTTCCTTGCCCAGAAGCAAGAGGAGGATGGTGGAGCGCTTATCCTCATCGAACAGCCGGTATTCACGGTTGAGGATAAATTTCGGTGTGGAAAATCGTTTGCAGTACGCCAGATTTTCCGGGCCGTGGCGATAGATCAGATTGAATACCAGATCGTTTCTCACCGCTCCCATCCAGTGGAGATTGCTGCCGACAAAGAGCTTGTCCGGCACATGCACCACCTTGTAGAGGCCATCCTTGAAGATCAGCAACACCCGGTCGTATTCGGAACAGCAGAGTTCAAGGTCATGGCTCTGTTCCTCGGTTTTGATTTTATGACCGATGAAGCCGCTTTCCCGGTGGTAGACAACGTGGATGTTGGAGAGCGCTGCGGAGCGGGCATCAACCTCGTCAAAGGTACGCAGTTCGCTGTGGCGGGGGAAGAGCGGGCCGTATTTGGCGATCAGCGCTTCAATGTAGTTGATGGTATAGCCGACTATATCGGTCAGGTGCTTTTTGATCTGGGCAATGGCCTTTTCAATCTCGCGGAGTTCTTTTTCCTGGCGGTTGATGTCAAAGCGCGAGATGCGGCGGATCTTGATTTCCAAGAGCCGTTCCACATCCTCAGTGGTGATCTTCCGTTGCAATTCCTCAGCATAGGGGGCCAGTGCCTGGCGAACGGTGCTGACCACGGTCTTATAATTGATCTTTTCTTCGATTTGTTTATACAGCCGCTCTTCGATAAAAATCTGCTCTAACTTGCGGGCGTGCCATTTTTCCTCCAATCGTCCCCGCTCAATGGTTAACTCTTGCTGCAGATTTTTGAGCAGCCGGTCGGTATTGCGCTTGAGGACCTCCTCGACCGTATGCTGGCGGGGCATGTTGTCCTCAATGGTCACCAGGCTGGGGGAAACGCTCAGTTCGCAATCGGTGAAGGCATAGAGGGCATCAATGGTCTCTTCGGCGAGCACGCCCCGGGCCAGCTTGATTTCGACCTCGACCTTTTCGGCGGTATAGTCGTTGATCGAGGCGATCTTCAATTTCCCGGCCTTGGCTGACTTTTCAATGGATTCGATCAGCGACTGGGTGGTGATGTTATAGGGCAGCTCGGTGACCACAATGGTTTTGGCGTCCGGTTGCTCCAATTTCACCCGGCAATTGATGCGGCCGTTACCGTGGTCGTATTCGGTGACATCAATGATGCCGCCCCTTGGAAAATCGGGGTAAAGGATAATCTCCTTGCCCTGGAGATAATCGATTTGAGCCTGGAGCAGTTCGGAGAAATTATGGGGCATGATTTTGGTGGCCATGCCCACGGCAATCCCTTCGGCCCCGAGCAGCAACAGCAACGGAATTTTGGCCGGCAGGGTCACCGGTTCCTGCATGCGGCCGTCGTAGGAATCGACGAATTCGGTCAGGTCCTTGTTGAACAGGGTCTCACGGGCCAGCGGCGACAGGCGGCATTCGATATAGCGGGCCGCCGAGGCCTGATCGCCGGTGAAGATATTGCCGAAGTTGCCCTGGCGGTCGATGAGTAATCCTTTGTTGGCCAGATTGACCAGGGCCGCGAAGATCGACTGATCGCCGTGCGGATGCAGTTTCATGGTCTCGCCGACCACATTGGCCACCTTGTGATAGCGGCCGTCGTCCATATTGTGCAGGGTCTGCAACAGCCGCCGCTGCACCGGTTTGAGGCCGTCGTCCACATCCGGGATGGCCCGCTCGCGGATAACATACGAGGTGTAATCGAGAAAATTGGTATCAAACAACTGATGCAGCTTGCCGCGCTGTCGCTCTCCTGTCTCGCTCATACCGGCCTCAGGATCAGATGTTCCATGATATACTGTTTGCGTTCCGGCGTATTCTTGCCCATATAGAATTTCAGCACCCGGCTCACCTCGCTGAGACTATCGAGCCGTACCTGTTTGAGGCGCATATCCGCCCCGATGAACTGTTTGAACTCGGGCGGCGAAATCTCGCCCAACCCCTTGAACCGGGTCATCTCTATGCTGCGGTCCGCCTTGCTTTTCCCTTTGAGGGCGACGATTGCTTCTTCCATGTCCTGGTCGGAATAGCAGTAAAAGGTCTGTTCCTTGTTGCGCACCCGGAAGATAGGGGTTTCCAGGATGTAGACATGTTCATGCTTGATCAGGAGTTCGAAATAGTGGAGGAAGAAAGTGAGCAGCAGGTTGCGGATATGGAGGCCGTCAACATCGGCGTCGGTGGCGATGATGACCTTGTCGAAGCGGAGGCCGCTGATCGATTCCTCAATGTCGAGGGTCTGCATCAGCGAGTACATTTCTTCGTTTTTATACAAGGCATCGAGCCGCTGGCCGAGCACGTTCATCGGCTTGCCCTTGAGGCTGAACACCGCCTGGGTCATGGGATCGCGGCTGCTGACAATGGATCCGGCGGCGGATTGGCCCTCGGTGATGAACAGCATGTTCTCGCGGCCTTCCTTGGAGGCATTACCGCGGGACGGATGATACTTGCAGTCCTTGAGTTGGGGAATTTTGAAGGCGATCTTTTTTGCCTTGGCCTTGGCGTCTCGGCGGACCGACTGCAGTTCGCGCCGTACCCGCTCGTTGCGCTGTACCTTATCGACAAAGACCTCGGCGGTCTCGGGGAATTTGTAGAGGTGCGTGGCCACCGCATCCTTGACCGTGTTGACGATGCCGGCGCGGATATCGGTGTTGCCGAGCTTGTTTTTGGTCTGGGACTCGAACACCGGTTCCTGGATCTTGACCGAGAGGATGCCGACAATGCCGTCGCGGACATCGAGGCCATTGAATTTTTTACCGGTGAACTCATTGATCCCTTTGAGGATGCCTTCGCGGAAGGCGGAAAGGTGGGTTCCGCCCTCGCTGGTGTAGGTGCCGTTGACAAAGGAAAAATAGGACTCGCCGTAGTCGTCGGTGTGGGTGAAGGCGAATTCCAGGACTTTGTCCGCGAAATGGATCGGCAGGTAGATCCGTTCGCTGTTCACCTCCCGATCCAGTAGATCAAGCAGACCATTCTTTGAAAAATAGAGGTCGCCCCCGAGGTGAAGGCTCAATCCGGCATTGAGATAGGCATAGCGCCAGAGCCGTTGTTCCACGTACTGCGGGTCGAAATGGTATCCGGGGAAGAGGCCCGCATCCGGGAGAAATTCCACCAGGGTGCCGTCTTTTTCCTTGGCTTCGCCTTCTTCCTCTTCCTGGAGGACGCCATGGGCAAAGATCGCCTTTTTATAGCTGCCGTCGCGAAAGGCGGTGACTGTAAAATGGTCGGACAGGGCATTGACCGCCTTGGTGCCCACGCCGTTGAGGCCCACGGAAAACTGAAAGACCTCGGTATTGTATTTGGCACCGGTATTTATCACCGAGACGCATTCCACCACCTTGCCCAGCGGGATGCCGCGACCGAAATCGCGGACCCGGCAGCGGCCGTCCGGGTCGATGGCGATATCGATCCGTTTGCCGCAGCCCATGATGAATTCATCGACCGCATTATCCAGAATCTCTTTGAGCAGGATGTAAATGCCGTCGTCCGGATGCGATCCGTCACCCAGACGGCCGATATACATGCCCGGCCGTTTGCGGATGTGTTCCAGCGAACTGAGGGTTTTGATCTTGGATTCGTCGTACTGATGGTCGGTCATGGATGATGGCTATAATCGGGAAGAAGAAAAAAAGGTTGCGTAAACTGATCAGCGGGCGCACTGTACCGGTCTGTACTGCGCAAGTCAAAAGATAAGCGTAGCGGGGCTGGGCTCGACTTTTCACTCCATCATGTGAACCCGTTCGCAGTCGGGACAAATCCAGGTCGGGCCGTTGCTGATGCCCCATTTGTTTTCCTCGAAGCAGTCGGGACAGATCTGAAAGCCGCAGGTGCAGTTCCAGCAGAAGGGTTTTGCCTCCTTGCAGCAATGGCAGCGAAATTCCTTTTTTGCCCGGCGGGGGCGTCCCGGTTTTGTTGTCTGTTCAGTCATTCGATCTCTCCCTCCTTGGGTGGTGCCAGTTCCTGCGCAAGCCAGTTGAGGTAGCTTTCGGCCCCGGCAATTATCGGCGAGGCCAGAATTTCAGGGACCTGATAGGAATGGTTGTTGCGGATGAGGCGGCACAATTCGGGAAAAAGATCGCGCCGCGATTTGAGGGTACAGACCATCTCTTCGTTGTGTTCCACCTTGCCCTGCCAGTGGTAGAAGGAACTGCAGGGGGTAATCTGGACGCAGGCTGCCAGTCGCTGCTCCAGCAGGATTGCCGCCAGCTCTTCCGCCTGAGTTTTGTCGGCCACCGTGGTGACCACCTGAATGTAGGGTGTCATAGGTTGCTCCATGAAAATCGGAATGCAAAGGTTTGCAGCCAGCTCGGGCTGGAATATTTTTACAAATTGGAATATCTTACCAGCGCTGTCTCAAAAAAACAAACACCTGCTTTTTTCTTTAACTGTTCAGATAGGAGTCCCTATGCTTTTTGCCGTGGATGTCGGAAACTCTCATACCGTCAGCGGTATCTTCGAAAAAGGTCAACTGGTCGGCAACTGGCGGCTCCAGTCCCGGCAGGACCGGACGGCCGATGAATTGGCGATCCGCTACCATGGCCTGTTCCAGATGGCGGGGATTGATCCGCGCCGGATCACCGGCTTCATCATCGCTTCGGTGGTGCCGACCATGGAGACCAGTTGGCTGCATTTTGCCCGCACCTATTTACGGAAATTGCGACAGGCGCCGCTGGCGGTCACCCACACCATTAAGCTGGGAATGAAGGTGGATACCGAAAATCCTTCCGAAGTCGGTGCTGATCGGATCGTCAATGCCGTAGCAGCATGGGAGCGGTTTCATACGCCGCTGATCGTTATCGATTTCGGCACGGCCATCACCTTTGACTGCATCAACGCGGAGCCCGCCTATGTCGGCGGTACTATTCATCCGGGTATCGGCATTTCCCTTGATGCCTTGGCCAGCCGAACAGCCAAATTGCCGCGGCTGGACATTGATGTCACCCCGGACCATCCCATCGGCACCACCACGGTCAAGGCCATCCATTCGGGAGCCCTCTATGGTTTCGGCGGCTTGGTAGACCGGATGGTGGAGGTCCTGAGCAAACAGCTGACGCCGGGCCAGGAGCGGGCTCAAACCATCGCCACCGGCGGCATGGCGGAATTAATAAAGCCCTACAGCCGGACCATTGACGAGATCGACCCGCAGCTGACCCTCAACGGTCTCCAGCTTATTTATCGACTCAATTGTGAAGGCAATGGCTGACCGCCCGATCCTGCCGTCCCGGCTGAAACGGGGCGATACCATCGGACTGGTCTGCCCCGCCGGTCCGGTCCGCGATATGCCGCGCCTGCAGGCAGGAATCCGGCTGATTCAAGATATGGGGTTTCAGGTGAAGATGCGGGGAACGGTTGAGGCCGGGGACGGGTATCTCGTTGACAGCGATGCCCGGCGGGCGGACAACCTGCATGGTCTCTGGAGTGATGAGGAGGTCAAGGCGGTGCTGGCGATCCGGGGTGGATTCGGTTGTCTGCGAATGATTGCCCGGCTGGATATGGAATTGTTTCGGCGTCATCCCAAGTTCCTCATCGGTTTCAGTGATGTCACCGTGCTTTTGAACAGTTTCTTCCGTCAGGCCGGGCTGGTTACAATTCATGGTCCGGTGGCGACCTCGCTCGCCGGAAGTGATGAGCCCAGCGTGACCTCGCTTTTTTCTCTGCTCACCGGGGACTTTTCCGAGGCGATCAAACCCCGTAATCTCGAAATTCTCCGCGGCGGTACGGGGCAGGGGCGGCTGGTCGGCGGCAACCTGACCACTCTTGTTCATCTGCTCGGCACGCCTTGGGATTTCAGCTGGGAGGGCTGCCTCCTTCTGCTTGAGGATACCGGCGAGTCCCTCTATCGGCTGGACCGGATGCTGACCCAACTGGCCCTGGCCGGGCGGCTGGAGCGGCTGGCCGGATTGGTGCTCGGTACCTTTGATTCGGGCGGAGACAACCGAACGACCAATATTCAGCTCCAGGAAGAGGTTTGGGGCCGGATTATGGAATTGGTGGGGCCGGGGTATCCGGTCTGGGCCGATTTTCCGGCGGGTCATCAGGGGAGGAATAGGGCGCTGCCCCTAGGCATGGAGGCGGTCATGGATTCCAGTACCGGTACGCTCAGGCTCCTGCCCAATTCCGTTGATATGGTCTAAATTCCCGGGACGGTTCCTTATGCTGAAACGCTTTCTTCTCACCTTTTTCTGGTTGTTCCTGCTTCTCCTCCTCTACCTGCTTACGCTGTTGCCGCTGCTGGTGGTCAGAAGCCAGTTGGATGATCCGAGCTTCATCTGGGCCTTTTGTCTCTGGGGGGCACTGGCGGTTCTGTCGTTTATTCCCGTTTTGAGTAGACTGATCAAACAGGTTTGGTTTTTCCAGGGAACCGGCGAG
Source organism: uncultured Desulfobulbus sp. (assembly GCA_963666685.2). Classification (GTDB taxonomy): domain Bacteria; phylum Desulfobacterota; class Desulfobulbia; order Desulfobulbales; family Desulfobulbaceae; genus Desulfobulbus. Next base: position 1,849,031 of record CAXXHZ010000003.1, on the reverse strand, counting down.
ACCCTCACTCTGGAGCAGTTGCAGGAACGACTGCTGAGCGTCAATGGGATGCAAGGGCCGGTACAGGCGATCAGGAAACGGAAAAGCCTCGTCTTTACCTGGAAGTATCAAGAAACGCTGTGGTGCGAAACCTTTGTCCGCCTGGGGCTCTCCAGGCTGTATGAACTGCATTGCCGGTTCGATCCCGCAACCCGGACGGTGTTTTTGAAGGATCGGATACGCAAAGCTGATTTCGTCATCTGCCCGGAGCGGGTGAAGATCGGGTGTCTCCGTATTCCTCTTCCTTTTTTCAGCGTACGGAAGAGGCGGCTCAGCGGCATCGAACAGTATGCAATACTGGAGCCGGACGAATACGCCTTCCACCCCCGCGAGATCAAATCCCCGATCATGGGCACCATCCTGGCCAGCGGATGGAACGTCAGGTTCAGCTTGTTTTAAAAGCATACGCACAATCACTGCTGGGGAGGATTTCCGGGGAGCGGTCCATGCTGACCGAGGAACTGTTGACAGGTCCTTAAGTCGGTACCCTCTGCGGCCTCTCCATGAAACCTGGCTGTATTTTTTGGGGCTCTCTCTTTGTCACGGCTTTCCCGACTTGCCGCTCCCACCTACTTTTCCCTGTCGTTCTCAATGGTAACATTGAACTTTTCCACCTGTAGAGACGCTTCTTTTCCCTCACCAAGGAGATGAAAGGAAAAGGACTGCCGTGCCTCAGGATTATCGAAGGCGAATTCGATTTCGCAGTCCTCGCCGGTATGGAGGACCGGGAAAGTCGGCAGGGGGATGTTATTTTGGGTGGATTCCCATTGTTTTATGAGCAGTTTCAGATGGATGCCGCTTACCGCCGCCTTGATCGCTTTCAGGCTGATGGCGACAGTAACTTTTGAGTGGGCCGGGAAATTGAGATACTGGGCCCCCACCAGATTGTTCGACCATTCATTGGTGATTTGTTCGGGCAATTCCCGGATCTCGCCATTAGCGAATTTCAGGGTCTTCTTGTTCTGTGGGGACAACACTTTGAGGTCAAGCGCCTTGGTAATGGCAAAGAGCTGGGCACCCTTGCCTTGATCTCTGGCAAAATCCGCGGGCGGCGGTCCCAGGAGGCTTGCGGCTGTGCCCACTCGGCAACGGCCATCGTCGGAACATTCATAGCGGAGATTATCGGCGGTGTGCCAGCGGCGTTTTGAAGTGGTATAGGAAACCATCTCCCTTGCGGTATCGTACCGGCGGAACATGCTTCTGCCGATAAGGGGCTCTGGTGCCTCCACCCCGAGATAATCAAGGACCGTTACGGTGATGTCGACCAATCCGTATCCTCCCTCTTTGATGCGCGGCAGCTGTTTCTCCTCCGGAGCCAGGATAAGGGCAAGCCCCCAACTGCTGATCCAATCGGCGATCGGCGAGCCATGGGATTCATCCGAGGTGATGATCACCAGGGTATCTTTCAACACCCCGTCTTTACGGAGCTTTTCAATGAAACCGGCCACCGACTGATCAAGCAGATCCACGGTAGCGGTTTTCCTTGAGCCGAAGCGGTCGGCGATATCATTGGGAACCCCATAGGGCTGGTGAGTGCCCACCGTCAGCAAGGTGAGCATCCAAGGGCGTTTTTGGGACTGTAGATTGGCGATGTATTGGGTAGCTCCCTGGAAGAACACGCTGTCGACAACCCCCCATTCAAAAGGAAACGGATTAGGTTCGGTAAACCATTCATCGCCGTGGACCTGCTGAAAACCTATTAACGGCATGAGCCGATCTTTTCCCATGAAGCCGAGGCTGGCTGCCTGGAGGAAATGGGTGGACCAGCCGTGCCGGGTCATCAGGGCAGGCAGGCAGGCCTGTGCCCTTTCTTGATTTTCTTGTAATTCGAAGGCTTTTGGGGTGTCCCAGGAAAGCTTGCTGAAGTCGCCGCAAAGAGCGGAATAGAGACCACGGATGGTCTGATGGCTGTGAGCGGTGAAGTCCGGAACCAGCATGGCGTTGGGTGTGGCGGCGGCCAATCGGTGCATTTCATTTTCTGCCGAGGTAACCCCCATTGCCTTGCCGATTTCCGGATAGTACATGCCCGGAATACCTTCGAGAAGGATGATTAAGACATTTTTGGCCTTGGTTTTTGTCAGCAGGGGGGTACCGCTCAGATCCAGTTCGTTCAGCCCGGATGGAAAATCCGCACGTACCTCCGGTTGCGGATGGAGCAGTGAAGAAAGGGGGTCGACCAAAAACCAATGCAGGGGGTTGTAACGGGCAATGATGCTTTGATCATCGTACCGGTAATTCAAAAAGCCGTGGATAAACAAAAAAAGGAGGCAGAGCATCGTGCCTCTGCGAAACCATTTCCAGGCGGGCCGGGTCAGCGGCAGGCAACAGGCCGGAAGGGCGACGACCAGAAAGAGCAGCAGCATGGAGGGCGAGGAAAGATTGATGCCCGAAGTACTTTTGAGCATAAAGCCGGGATCGGTCAGGTAGTGCAGGTCCTCCCAGACCGGCAGCCGTTGCATGGCCAATATCAGTTCATGGGCGATGGCCTGGGCAAGAACCCATAGAACGAGCACCACGACACGGATCCAACGCGGGCTGTATAAGGCGATCAGCACAATGGCCAGGCCAAAGCTGCAATCGGAAAGCAGACCGATGGGCTCGGAAACCCCCTGGTGAAAAAGTCGCTGGAGTGCAGGTAAAAAACCGGTTAAAAGCAGAAAAGGCAGGGCAGTATTGCGTTTCAATAAAAGGGCTCCAGCAGATGCAGCAGGGAGAGAAGGGCGCCGTAAGGAGTTAAACGGACGCGCAAGGATTTTAAAAACGAAAGAAAAAAAGAACAAAGGGGCGGAGCCGTCAACGGTTCATCGCCCCGGAGACCGGAAAAAACGATATATACACAAAATTAGAGGCAACCGTCCACTATTTCCCGAGGGAGGATGTTTTTGACATCGTAGACAACAGCGGCGGGTTTGCAGATCCGGCGCAGGTCCTGAGCGGAAAATTGGGTGAACTCCCGGTGGGCCACGGCCAGCACCACCGCGTCAAAGCGGTTCGGCGGCAGATGGTCGATCATGGTGACGCCGTAGTGGCGGGCGGCCTCAGCCTGATCGATCCAGGGGTCATAGACCTCCACCTTGGCACCGAAGGTATTGAGTTCTTCTATAATGTCAATCACCCGGGTATTACGCAGGTCCGGACAGTTTTCTTTGAAGGTGAGCCCGAGAATGAGTATATGGGCATCGGCCACATGGATCCGTTTTTTGAGCATCAGCTTGACGGTTTCCGAGGCGATGTAGCGACCCATGTCGTCGTTGAGGCGGCGACCGGCCAGGATCATTTCCGGATGATAGCCGACTTCCTGGGCCTTGTGGGTCAGATAATACGGATCAACTCCGATACAGTGACCGCCGACTAAGCCGGGACGGAAGGGGAGGAAATTCCATTTGGTTCCGGCTGCCTTGAGTACTTCCAGGGTATTGATGCCGAGACGATTAAAGATGAGCGCCAACTCGTTGATCAGGGCGATATTGACGTCACGCTGGGTGTTTTCAATGACCTTTGCGGCCTCGGCCACCCGGATCGAACTGGCCTTAAAGGTCCCGGCAGTGATCACCAGTCCATACAGTGCATCGACAAAGTCGGCGATCTCCGGAGTTGAGCCGGAGGTGACCTTCATGATGCTGGGCAGGCGGTGCTCGTGGTCACCGGGATTGATCCGTTCCGGGCTGTACCCGGCGAAGAAATCGCGGTTAAAGGTGAGCCCCGAGGTCTGTTCCAGGATGGGCACGCAGACTTCCTCGGTGGCTCCCGGATAAACAGTGGATTCATAAATAACGACATCACCGGGTTTCAGGACCGTGGCCACAATCTCCGAGGCCTTGATCAGCGGCGTGAAATCCGGCCGTTTGTTGGTGTCGATGGGGGTGGGCACGGCAACGATGAACACGTTGCAGCTGCGCAGATCTTCAATCGTACTGGAAAATTGTAAGTCTTTTGCCTGCCGAAGTTCCTCGGAACTGACCTCGCGGGTGTTATCAAGATGCTGTTGCAGTTCCTCGATCCGTTTGGTCTTGAGGTCAAAACCGAGGGTCGGGAGTTTTTTGCTGAATTCCACGGCCAGCGGTAAACCGACATAGCCGAGTCCGATGATTCCGGTACGGGTTGTTTCCAAAGCGGGCATAATGACATCCTTTCCATGTTGAAAAAGAGAGGGGGGAGTCGGGCGTATTTGTATGAAATGCTTCAAAGAGTATAGGACGAAGAAGGCCGGGAGAGAAGTTTTTTCTGTTAAAAAAAAGATTTCAACGTGTACTTGGTAAAAAAGTGTTACGGAAAAAAATGAAAACCCGTTCGCAGAAAAAGGCCCGCAGCACAGCAGGGAAGAAGATCGGGGCCCGTATCGGCATCTCGCTCCTCGGTATCATGTTCATATTCTGGGGTTTGATCACTGTGGCGCTGGGAATTGTCGGCGAAAAGGGCGTTGCCGTGATTACCCATATCCGAAGGGAGGGCGGAGAACGAAATGAGGCTATCCGAGGCCGATATACCTATTGCATTGCGTACCGTTTTTCTCTGCCCGACGGTCGCCGTATAGAGGGCTGGACAAAACAAATCGGTGATTCGGTGTTTCTGAAAGCCACTGGAAAATCGATAAGACCTGTGCGCTATTTCGCGGCTTTTCCGCATATCAATGCCTTGGAAAAGGATACGCAGTCTTATTGGGGGCAGGCCGTGATTGTCGGGATAGGGGCGTTTTTGATCTGGGTGATGAATTCAAAAAGAACAAGAAAGAAGTAGATCGCACGAGCAGCTTTCCCCGCGGTTTTACACACCTCTAGATCGATCCGGCCACAACAGTGTGTGGAGCTGCAGTTGCAAACGGACCGGGAGCCGGTGTTCCAGCAACAGTTCGGCAAGGGTTTGGGGATCAAACTGCGGGCGGACCGGCGAGAAGAGGACCGGGAGCAGCCGGTCGAGCCGTTCCCGTTCCACCAGCTTTCTTGCCCAGTGAAAGTCGGCAGGGGAACTGAGCACGAATTTGAGTTCATCCCGGCACTGCCTGCGGCCGCGCTCCCTGAGCCGTTCGAGATTCTCCGGGAGGTTGCGGGCGGCCATTCCTGAATCCGGGCATTTGACATCCATAATGATGTGGACCGCATCCGGGACCTCGGTAAGCGGCAGACTGCCGTTGGTTTCAAGCAGTACCTGGCGGTTTTCCGCGATCAGGGACTGCATCAGTCGATACACTCCCGGCTGACAAAGCGGCTCGCCGCCGGTAATTTCCACAAGGATACCGGGGTGTTGCCCTGCCCAGGCGAGGATATCAGCCGGTGTCTTGGACACGGATTCCTCCTCCCAGGTGTAGCGGGCATCGCAGTAGGCGCAACGCAGGTTGCAGCCCGCCAGCCGGATGAACAGGCAGGGCAATCCTGCCCAGGTCGACTCGCCCTGAATGGAGTAAAAAAATTCCGAGACCTGAAGCGGTTCAATCACCGTAATAGACCACGCCGCTGGAATCGGTTTCCCGCACCTCAACGGAATAGAGCCCATATTGTTCGGTTTGCAGAGCCTCTTTCAGGGCATGGAAGAGAAACATGGAGATATGCTCGGACGAGGGATTGATGTCCCGGAAGGCCGGGAGCTCGTTGAGGTCGTGGTGATCCAGCTCGTCGACCACCGCATTGACCGCCTTTTTGAGTTTCTTGAAATCAATCCCCATGCCGAGATGATCAAGCTGCGTGGCCCGCACCGTCACCTTGACCTTCCAATTGTGGCCATGGGGATTTTCGCAGTTACCAAGATAGGCACGGAGGTGATGTCCTCCGGAAAAATGGGTTTTAATAAAAATATCCATCAATGACTCCTGTAGATGAAGCGGAAAGGGGGTATTGTGCAAAGCTTGGGACAAGCCGCTTGGAAAGCGGCGTGTGTACTGTCGGGGTAAAGGGGCAACAGAGGCGATGCACGGGAGCGGAGGTCTGCTAAAAAAAACAATTGTAGCAGGAAAATTTTGGCTTTACCAGTTCCTTGTGTGTTGTGTTTTTCCTCCCCCTTATGAGGGTTCCTCCTGGGCTGCAACGGCATCCGCTGCCGCATCCCTGAACCAGTTCCATTCATTTTACAAATTTATGCATTCCAGCTTGCCATGACCAGGAAAAAAGGGGGGCATGGCAAGGGGCCGGGCGGAGAAAAGCGGCTTGCACACCCTCAGGGTAAGATGGTAAACAGATTTGATGCGTTGGCCGGATGCCTGCCAAGTGTGGCGTCTTGGCAGGAGTTGTTCCCTTATATCAGTGCGTTGGTGCTGTATCCCTCATCTTCTTTATCAAGAGTCCTCCCTTGCCGGAAAAGTATCCGCCTCAATCTCCCCTGACCAATGACACCCTTTTTCAGGAAAACCTGATCTGTCGGCAAAGCCGGGATGGCTACCGTTTTTCAGTGGATGCGGTTCTTGCCGCCCATTTCTTCGCGCCCAAACCGGGATCCCGGGTACTGGATCTGGGCTGCGGTTGCGGCGTCATCGGCCTGATTCAGGCCTACCGTTATCCGCAGAGTTCGGTCTGCGGCCTGGAATTGCAGGATCAGCTGGCTGAGTTGGCCGAAGAGAACGGCCTCCGTAACGATTTTACCGCAGACCGTTTTCGCGTTATCCGGGGTGATGTCTGTGCCATTACCACCCTGTTTCCACCGGAATCCTTTGATTGTGTTGTCTGCAATCCGCCGTACCGCAAGAAAGCCAGCGGCCGGATCAACCGCGATGATCAGGCGGCCTGTGCCCGGCACGAACTAACGGCGACCGTGGGCGATTTTGCCCGGGCTGCCGCCTTTTGCCTCAAAAATCGGGGTCGGGTGGTGTTTGTCTATCCGGCGGTGCGCAGCAGTGTCTTGCTGTCGACCCTGCAAAGTCACCGTTTGACACTCAAACGGCTGCAGCCGGTCTATTCCTATCCGGGCGCGCCAAGCGCCCGCCTAGTGTTGGTCGAGGCGGTCAAAAACGGTGGCGAGCAGAGCGAGATTCTGGCGCCGTTTTACATCTACGAACGCAAAAACGGGGAGTATGCCCCGGAGATGCTCGCCCTCTACAGGGAGTAAACGATGCTGGCCAAGGTAATAAGCTGTTCGGTTTCCGGGGTGGATGGGCTGCTCATTCAGGTGGAGGTGGACCTGGCCCAGGGGCTGCCTGCCTTTTCCACGGTGGGTCTGCCGGAAGGGGCGGTACGGGAGGCCAAGGATCGGGTGCGCGCGGCCATAAAAAATTCCGGTTACGACTTCCCGCCGCGTCGGATAACCGTAAACCTGGCACCTGCCGCGGTCAAAAAGGAAGGGACCGGCTACGATCTGCCCATTGCCTTGGGTATTTTGGCGGCGGCCGGTATCTTGCAAAGCGATGTGCTTGCGCAGACCGCCATTGTCGGTGAGCTGTCGCTGGACGGCACGGTCCGGCCGGTACCGGGGGTGTTGTCCATGGCTCTGGCCGCCCGTCAGGAGGGCATCAGCCGCTTTCTCGTCCCGGTTGCCAATGCCTCCGAGGCGGCCATTGTCCAGGGCTTGGAGGTCTACGGCATCGAGCGCCTGGATGAGGCCGTGGAATTTCTTGCCGGATTGAAAACGCTTGCGCCTTTATCCCTTGATCCCGCCGATCTTTTTGCCCGCCATGAGGGGTATCAGGTCGATTTTGCCGATGTCAAGGGCCAGGAATACGCCAAGCGGGCCCTGGAGATTGCCGCCAGCGGCGGGCACAATCTGCTGCTTTGCGGGGTCCCCGGTACCGGCAAGACCATGATGGCCCGACGTCTGCCGACGATCATGCCCGATCTGACCCTGGACGAGGCCATTGAGACCACCAAGATTTTTTCCACTGCCGGGCTTTTGCCGGAAAAAATGCCGTTGCTGGCCACCCGGCCTTTCCGTTCGCCCCATCATACGGTATCCGATGCCGGGCTGATCGGTGGCGGCCAGATCCCGCGTCCGGGAGAGGTGTCGCTGGCCCATAACGGCGTTCTTTTTCTCGATGAATTGCCGGAATTCAAAAAACATGTGCTCGAGGTGCTGCGTCAGCCCCTGGAGGACGGCACGGTGACTATTGCCCGGGCAGCTACCAGCCTCAAGTTTCCTGCACGCTTTACCTTGGTCGCAGCCATGAATCCGTGTCCTTGCGGGTACTTAGGTGATAGTGTCCGCCCCTGTACCTGTAGTCCGCTCCAAGTGCAGCGCTACCGCAGCCGTCTTTCCGGGCCGCTTCTCGACCGGATCGACATGCACATCGACGTACCGGCGGTGCAGGTCAAGGAGCTGATAGGGCAGCCTGCCGGAGAATCGTCGTCCGATATCCGTGAACGGGTCAACCGCGCCCGCGCCCGGCAGCGGCAGCGGTTTGCCGGATCGGGCCGCATTCACTGCAATGCCCAGATGAGTGCCAAGGATGTCAAAAAATACTGTCGTCTCGATTCCGCCTCAGCCGACCTGCTCAACCGTTCCATCACCCGCCTCGGGCTCTCGGCCCGGGCCTACCATCGCATTCTCAAAATCGCCCTGACCATTGCCGACCTTGCCGAAGCCGAGGCCATGAGCGTGTCCCATGTCGCCGAGGCCGTGCAGTACCGGCGCATGCAGTACGAAGTGTAAAGGGGAGACGCCGCCGGTCGCAAGGCGTATTGCTTCACTGTGCTTCATCCAGCACTTCTCTGATCTTGGCGGATATATCCTGTACCGAAAAAGGTTTCTGCAGAAAGTGCACACCGCGGTCGAGCACGCCATGGTGCGCGATGACATTGGCGGTATACCCCGACATATAAATCAGCTTAAGTGCGGGATAGAGTGCTATCAGCTGCTGCGCCAATTCCTTGCCGTTCATCCCGGGCATGATCACATCGGTGATCAGCAGGTCAATGCTGCCGGTATGGTCTCCGGCCTGCTGCAAAGCTTCCTCCGGCGAGTGTGCCGTCAGCACCCGGTAGCCCAGTTTTGCAAGTATGGTCAGTCCCATTTCAAGAATAGTGGGGTCGTCTTCCACTAGGAGAATGGTTTCCCCCCGGCTCAGTCGGGGAGGCTCCAGTCGAACCACCCCGCTTTGGAGGGCGGCATCATGGGGAATCGGCAGGTAGATTTTAAAGGTCGTGCCCTTGCCCGGCTCGCTGTAAACATTGATAAACCCGTCATTCTGTTTGACGATACCGTACACGGTGGACAAGCCGAGACCGGTGCCGAGCAGATCCTTGGTGGTGAAAAAGGGTTCAAAAATTTTATCGATCACCTCCCTGCTCATACCGCAGCCATTGTCGCTGACCGAGAGGAGAACATAGCTGCCGACAAGGGCATCGGCGTTATCGGCGCAATAGTCCGCGTCAAAGTGGGCGATGTCAGTTTCGATGGTCACCTTGCCGGTGCCGTCGATGGCATCCTGGGCGTTAATACAGAGATTGGCGAGGATTTGGTCGATTTGGGTCGGGTCCATTTTTATCGGGGGCAGGTTGGGTTCGGGGATCCAGGCCAGATCGATATCTTCGCCGATCAGCCGTTGCAGCATTTTCAGCATGCCGGCAACTGTATGGTTGAGGTCGAGCATCTTGGGGGCGATGGTCTGCTTACGGGAAAAAGCCAGTAACTGCCGGACAATATCGGCGGAGCGATTTGCCGCATCAAGAATGATTTCCAGGTAAGAATATATTTTTTGCGCAGGATCCACTTGTCCCATGGCTATTTCGGTGTAGCCGATAATGACCGCAAGGATATTGTTGAAATCATGGGCCACACCGCCGGTGAGGCGGCCGACGGATTCCATCTTTTGCGCTTGCTGGTACTGCGCCTCCAGTTTGAGCTGCGCGGTGATATCGCGTTTGATGGCGACATAGTTGATGATATCGCCCTGGCCGTTGAAAACCGGGGAAATGCTTGCCTCCTCGGTATACAGCTTCCCGTCTTTTCTTTTGTTGATCAAGTGACCGGTCCAGGTTCGACCGTTGGATATGGTGTTCCAGAGTTCGGTGTAGAAGTCTTGGTCGTGTTTACCGCTTTTGAGAATGCTCGGGTTCTTTGCTAAAGCCTCTTCAAGGGTGTAGCCGGTCGTTTTTTCAAAGGCGGGATTGGCATATTGGATGTTCCCCGCCGTATCGGTGATAACAATGACCTCTCCGGCATGTTCAATGGCCACCTGCAATCGTTTCAGATCAGCCTCATCCTGCTTGTGCTTGGTTATGTCACGGATAATGCCAAGATTGCCTATCCATTGTTTGGTATTGTCGTAGAGCCGGGTCCCGAAGGTTTCACCGGAGAAAATCCGTCCGGACTTATCCTTGTACAGGGTCACATAAAGATTGGGCGCTGGTGCGGCCTTATTGTTGAACACAGCCTTCCCGGCTTCCAAATAGGCATCGCGGTCCTGGTAGAGCATCTCCGTGCTTTTACCGTATAATTCCTCCGGCTGATATCCGAACAGGGTCTCCGCGCCGGTATTGGCCAACTGAATTCGGCGATCGGTACCGGTAATTACAATGGCGTCGGTAATGGCGTTGAACATGGTCTCGAACAGCCGTTTCCGTTCCAGATTCTCTCGCTCCACCCGTTTCAGTTCGCTGATGTCACGGGTGATCGAGAGAATGTGCGGTACATTGTTCAAGGAAATCGTGCGGGCGGACATCAATGCGGTGATTATTCCGCCGTCCTTTCTCCGGAAATTTGCTTCGAGGTTCTCGCAGGAGCCTTTTTCCTCGAGACTTTTAATAAGTCGCTGCCGGTCTGCGGGATCGCACCATATATCGATTTCCAGCGAGGTCCTGTCGTGAACGTCTTCCCGCGTGTAGCCGGTCAGATCGGTAAACCCTTGATTGAGCTCCACGTAGAGGCCGTCTGCCAGCCGATTGATATTGATCGCATCAGGGCTGGACTCAAACGCCAGAGCGAATTTTTCCTCGCTTTCCCGGAGCGCCCTTTCCGCGTTCCGACGTTCGGTAATATCGCGAAAGATCGACTGATAGGTTCCGTCCGGCATCATCTTGGTACGCATTTCAAAAGACTGGGTTGTTCCGTCCGGCCGGATCAGTAACCGATTGCTGAGTACTGTTTCGCCTTTTTGCAACAAATCAAAGCGGAAGGGATTTTTCCCAAGGCTCTCGGGGATAAACGGCAGTTCCCGTATATGTTTGCCGATTAATGCCTCCCGTGCCATGCCGAGCATGGAGCACATTTGCCGGTTGGCTTCGATGATGGTGCCTGCATGTGAACCAAGGAGGATGCCGTCAACGGCCAGGTCGATGAGGCCATGGTAGCGTTCTTTGCTTTCCAGAAGTGCTCTTTCCGTACGTTTGCGCTCGGTGATGTTCAAGGCGGTAAAGGTTACGCCTGCGCTGAGGTCATGGGGGAGGATGGGGGTGAAGCGCAGGAGGACTTCGATAATGTGGCCGTCTTTATGCTGCCAGCGTGTTTCAATGGTGGCGGTGCCCTGTTCGTTGATTGGCTGATATTTTTCCGTGTCGACCCGTTCGTGCTCGGCATCGTCGGGATAGAGTATTCGCGAATTTCGACCGATCAATTCTTCCCGGCTATAGCCGCTCATGGCGCAGATACGCTCGTTGACCGTCACCAGTACCCGGTCGCTGACCACCCCGATTCCGGTGGGCGCGGCCCGGAAAATACTGTGCAGATAGTGCTCGTTGGCACGGAGCGCTTCATCCGCGTGTTCATACCGTTTGATTTCTTTTTTCAAGAGCAGGAAGAGTATCAGCGCCGACACTGACACGAAAAACCACCCCTTGTAGGTCTGGGCTGTGGTGAGGGTTTCGGCATCGTTGAATGCAAAGAAGAGGGCCCGATCGGAAAAACATATCCACAGAATGGAGAGAAGGAGATACGAAAAGGCTATTTTCAGCGCGGTTCGCGAAGACCTGGGTAAAAAGAAGGGGGGTGTATTCATCAGACGTACTCCTGAAAAGAGAGGTCGGGTGTGGGTCGCAAAAGAGTTTATGTTTCCAAGGGGTTAAGTCTGTTATTCGATGTTGGGGTCGGCTGTGTCCGGTGCAGGCTTCCGCTGCCGCACCCACTGCTGCAGCCTCTCCATGTATAAATAAAAAACCGGAGTAACATAGAGGGTCAGGGTTTGGGAAAAGAGCAGTCCCCCGACCACGGCCAGGCCCAACGGTTGGCGTGATTCGGCCCCGGCGCCGAGGCCGAGGGCGATGGGGATACCGGCCATCAGAGCGGCCATGGTGGTCATCATGATCGGGCGAAAGCGGATGACACAGGCCTCGTGGATGGCATCGTGGGGATTTTTGCCTTCCAGCTGGGCGGCGAGGGCAAAGTCGATCATCATGATCCCGTTTTTCTTCACCAGACCAATCAGCATGATAATACCGACAAAGGCATAGATCGACAACTCGGTATTGAACAGCAGCAGGGTGACCAGCGACCCGAAACCGGCAAAGGGCAGAGCGGTGAGGATGGTGAACGGGTGGATGAAACTCTCATACAAGATGCCGAGCACAATATAAATTACGACGATGGCGAGCAGCAACAGCCAGCCCATGCTCGCCTGCGAAGCCTGGAACTGTTGGGCATTGCCCTGGAAGGAGGCATTGACGCCGGTGGGCAGGAGGTTATCGGTCAGCTGCTGCAGGTCGGCAAGGGCCTGGCCCAGGGCGACACCCGGCTTGACGTTGAACGATAGGGTGACCGAGGGCAGTTGTCCCGAGTGATTGATGGAGAGCGGGCCCAGGCCTGTATGGACCCGAGCCACGGTTGAAAGAGGCACCAGCGGCCCCTTGTTGGAACGGATATGGAGCAGATCGAGCGCCGCGGCATTGGTTTGAAAACGATCCTGGAATTCAAGAATAACGCTGTACTGATCGTTGGCACCGTAGATCGTGGAGATATCGCGTTCACCGTAGGCGCTGTACAGGGTGTTTTCGATCTGCTCCGGTGAAACCCCGAGCAACAGGGCCCGGTTACGGTCGATATCGATATTAAGTTCCGGGTTTTCCATCTCCAGGTCGCTGGAGACGTCGACCAGAGCCGGGGATTCCAGCATGGCCTGTTCAAGGGTTCGCGCAACCCCGTACAGTTGGGTGGTGTCGATCCCCTGCAGGGTCAACTGGTAGAGACTGCGGGACCGCCGTCCCCCGATGTTGATCGGCAGCGGATTGACCAGCATGGCGCGGATGCCGGGGATGGTATTGAGCTTGGGGCGCAGGTCCAGGATCACCTGGTCGGCGGTGAGCTCGCGCTCGGAACGTGGTTTGAGGATCAGCATCATTCTGGCGCTGCTGTCGGCTCTGATCATGAAGCGATCAATGTTAGGGTTCTGCTGGACGATGGCCCCGAGCTGCATCATGTGGTCCACCAGGGAACTCCAGGAAATGCCCTGGTCGGTCTGGGTTGAAACCATGATGAAGCCACGATCTTCCGAGGGAATAAAGCCCTTGGGCACCGTGACAAAGAGGTAGGCCGTGGCCATCAGGATCACCAGTGACAGAACCATGGTGGTGCGTTTGCGGCGGAGGACGATGAGCAGGCTGCGATCATAGATCTGCACCATCCATTGATAGCCGGCTTCGGTCCACTGGTACATGCGACCGTGGTGAAGGTGGCCCTGCTCACGGAGAAAACGGCTGCAGAGCATGGGCACCAGGGTGAGGCTGATCACGCCGCTGACCAGGACCGCGACCCCGATGGTCACGGAGAATTCGCGAAAGAGCCGTCCCATAAGTCCGCTGAGAAAGAGCAGGGGGATGAATATGGCCACCAGGGACAGGGTCATGGAAATGATGGTGAAGCTGACCTCATGGGCCCCGTCCAAAGCGGCCTGCATTCGGTTTTTCCCCATCTCGAGATGGCGGACGATGTTCTCGAGCACCACAATGGAGTCGTCGACCACAAAGCCCACCGCCAGCGTCAGGGCCATCAGCGACATATTGTTCAGGCTGTAGCCCAGCAGATACATCACCGCAAAGGTGCCGATCACCGACATCGGCAGCGACAGACTGGGGATGACGGTGGCGCTGACATTGCGGATAAAGAGGAAGATCACCAGCACCACCAGCACCAGGGTGAGGATCAGGGTGAACTGGACATCCTCGGCAGAGGCCTTGATTGCCTGGCTGCCGTCGCGGAGGATGGACAGCTTGATCGAGGCGGGCAGGCTTTCGGCAAGTTGGGGGATGAGATCTTTCACTGCCTCGGCCACTTCAATAGTATTGACCCCCGGCTGTTTTTCGATGGCCAGGAAGATCGAACGCGCCGTCGAGGTGGAGGTGATAAACCAGGCGCCGGACTGATCGTCCTCCACGCTGTCCATGACCTTGGCGATCTCGGCAAGCCGCACCGGGCGATTGTCGCGCACGGCCACAATCACGTTTTTGTACTGCTCCGCTACTTTCAGCTGGCCGTTGGCCTGGAGGGTCAGGGTGCGATCCGGTCCGATGAGCCGGCCCATGGGCTGGTTGGTATTCTGGGTGCTGATGGCCTTGGCAACTTCGTCGGCGTCGAGATCAAACCCTTTTAAGGCCTGCGGATCCAATTGCACCCGGACCGCGTATTTCTGGCTGCCGCGCAGGGTTACCTGGGCCACGCCATTGATCATCGACAGGCGCTGGCTCATGGTCTGGCCGTATTGATCGAGCACCGAAAGCGGTAGGGTCGGGCTGCTCAAGGAGATGTAGAGAATCGGCTCAACGGCCGGATTGGTTTTGCGGAAGGTGGGCGGCGAGGGCATGCTGTCCGGCAGGTCGTGGGCGGCAAGCGAGATGGCGGTCTGCACATCCTGGGCTGCGGCATCAATATCGCGTTCCAGGGAAAACTGGAGGGTGATCTGGGACCTGCCGCTCGTGCTCACCGAACTCATGGAATCGATACCGGCGATGGTGGCGAATTGTTTTTCCAGGACCGTGGCCACGGTTGAGGCCATGGTGTCCGGACTGGCCCCAGGCAGATTGGCGCTGACAAAGATGGTCGGGAAATCAACGTTGGGCAGATCGCTGACCGCCAGCTGCCGGTAGCCGACCAGGCCAAAAAGGAGGATGCTGAACATCACCAGCACGGTCATTACCGGCCGGCGGATAAAAAGGGCGGAAAATCCGGTCATTGATTGCCTCGTGCCCTGCCCGATTTTTTGCCTTGGTCCCCGGATGAAACCGCAGCCGGTCGGCCGCGTTCCTTGATGGTGACGCCGTCTGCCAGCTGCATCTGACCGTCGGTCACTACGCGTTCGCCCGCCTGGAGCCCGGCAGTGATCATGGTGTTGTTGTCGGCGAACATACCTGGTGTCACCGGTCGGTATTCGACGGTCTGATCGTCCCTGACCACATAAACATAGGAACCCTTTTGTCCGATTTGGACCGCCTGGGAGGGGACGACAATGCAATCCGGCAGGGAGGTGAGCCGGAGTTGGATATCGACCATCTGTCCCGGCCAGAGGAGGGTGCCGGTGTTGGCGAATCGGGCTTTCAACCGGATGACGCCGGTGGTGGGATCCACGGTATTATCAATAAACGACAGCGAACCCGTGAGCGGTTCATCGGTGGCGGAGGGGTCGGCAATCACCACCTGCAAGGTTCCGGCTGCGCGGTATTTCTTGATATCCTTGAGATGCAGGCCGGGCACGGTGAAGGCGGCCAGAATCGGTTGGACCTGATTGATGGTAACCATCGGGGTGTCGGCATTGGCCTTGATCAGGTTGCCCTGATCGGTCTGAATTTCGCCGGTGCGGCCGGCGAACGGGGCGCGAATTGTGCAATACGCCAGTTCCAGGCGGGCATTCTCGACCATGGCCTGATCCGCTTTGACCGTGGCCGTGAGCGTGGCCACCCTGGTGGCGGCTTGATTGGCCTGTTCCGTGGAGACCAATCCTTTTTGAACAGCAAGGGCGTAGCGATTCCCTTCCCGCCGGGCATTATCCAGGTCGGCTTTATCCTTGGCGAGTTCGGCCTCGACCTTGGCAAGGCCAGCGGCAAAGGGGCGGGGATCGATGGTAAAGAGGAGTTCGCCTGCTTTGACTTCTTCGCCTTCCTTGAAATGAACGGATTGAAGGGTGCCGGTCACCTGGGACCGGATACCCACGGTGGCAAAGGCCTCGATATGACCGGTGGCGCCGATTTCAAGCGGCAGTGTTTCCTTGCGGCTGACCTCTAGGGTGACCGGGATGCTTGACCGTTTTTTCTGTCCGTTTTTGCCGTTGCCGTCTGTGTCGTTGGAACAGCCTGGGAGCAGAAGAAAGAGGATGCAGGCGAGCAGGATCGGCAACCGGTACGGGGAAGCCGGGGAAAAGGGTGGGGAAAAGAGGTTTCGGACGGAGCGGGCAGTGATCATCGCAGGTTCCTTGCGTGTTGGGTCAATGGGGATTCGACATCGGGACGGGAGGTGTCGGGTGCTTCGGCCTCAGCCTGCCAGCCGCCGCCCAGGGCCTTGTACAGAGCGATCATGGCAAGGGCCAGCCGTTGATTGCTCAGGGCGAGTTTATCCAGGGACTCGAACACCGTGTTTTCGCTTTGGAGGACATTGAGAAAAGGGGTGAGTCCCACTGTGTATTGGCCTCGGGCAATCTCCAGTGCCTGCCGGCTCGAATGCACGGCCTTTTGGAGCAGTGCGCGGGTTTTCCGTTCCCTGTCCAGGGCCACCAGGGCATCCTCGGCCTCGGTTAGGGCGGTCAATACGGATTTTTTATAGATTGCCCGGGCTCGGTCTCGCTGCGCCTCGCTGATCACGACCAGGGCCCGGGCCTGGCCGCCATCAAACAGCGGCCAGTGGATCGTCGGACCGGCGGACCAGAAGCGGCTGCTACGGGAAACGAGATCGGAGAGCGAAGTACTCTGCAGACCGATGAGCGCTGAAAGGGAGAAACGGGGAAACAGGTCGGCCGTAGCCGCGCCCACGGTTGCGGTGGCCGCTGCCAGTTGCCGTTCGGCGCTGCGAATGTCGGGACGTTGCCGGAGCAGATCCGAGGGCAGGATGGCGGGCAACTGCGGTGGCACGGGGGGCAGGTTTGCAGCCGTTGTCAACTCCGTTTTGAGGGTCTGCGGCTGTTGCCCGAGGAGGAGCGCCAAACGATGCCTGGCCTGGATAGCGGTCGTCTCCAGGGCCGGGATCTCGGCTTTGGTCAGGGCCAGCGAGGCCTCGGACTGCACGGTTTCGAGTTGGCCGCCGAGACCGAGTCGGTATTTGCCCCGTACCAGCTCAAGGGTCTGCTCCCGGCTGCGGAGAGTATCCAGGGCGATCGTCCGCCGTTGCTGAGCTGTCCGCAGTTCCAGGTAGTTTCGGGCCACTTCGGCCTCCAGGCTGACCAGGACATCCCGCCGATCTTCCCCTGTGGCCGCCAGAGCGGCCTCGGCCGCCTCGATTTGTCGACGGGTGCCGCCGAAGAGGTCAATCTCCCATCCGGCATCCCAATCCGCCTGAAAAAGGTCCTGCGAACGGGTATCGGAGCTGGAGGAGACATGCTCGCTGCGCCGGCTGTGGGTGACGCTGCCGCCGATCCCCAGGGAGGGCAGGCCCGTGGCAACGGTTATCCGATGCTGGGCCCGGGCTTCACGGATACGGGTTTCGGCTATGAGCAGGTCGGGGTTGGCAACCGCGGCCCGGGCGATCAGCGCGTCCAGCACCGGATCTTGAAACAGGGTCCACCAGTGCTGGAGCGCGGCTTCTGGACCGGAGCGGATCGCACCCGTGGCCTCGTCCCAACGGACCGGCATCTCCGGTGCTGGTGGCGTGTAATCAGGGCCGACCTGCGTGCAGGCGGTGAGGCCGACCGCCATGACCCAGGCCGACAGCAGGAGGATGAGGCGGGAGCTGCTTTTTTTTTCGGCATTCATTGGAGTGGTCTCGGGTGCCTGACGGAAGGGTTGCCTGAAGGATGGAAAGGGCGGGAGAGGTGTTGATCAGAGGAGATACGGAGAAAAATGCTGTACCGGCAACAGCGGTTTCTCTGTCCGTTTACCTCTGCCTCCGCGACCTCATATAAAGAAGAATATTAAATAAATCTTTCTTTTTTCACAATAGAATTACGTCGTTGATAAGGGGAAACGGCTGGAAGGGAACAGATAGGCAGTGAGGATGCAAAGAATCGGCTTTCAGTGGGTACGAGAGCAGGAAGCCATTCTCCGTCATTATCATGGGTCCTTTGCAACCTGCCGGAAAAAGGTAAAAATCTATGCTTGTGAAATCCTGGGCAGGAGAAGGGAAGGAAAAAAAATATGAGAGAGTTTTTTTGATGTCATAATTTTTTGAGGAGGGTAAAGTCGGTGCGGCTCGGGGCAGGTCCGTTTTTTCGGTCGGACTTCAATGGAACGCTGCTTCCGATACGGGAAGGTATTTTTCTGTGGGCCGATTCAAGCCTCTGAACTTTGAAAGGAGTAGGGAACGATTATGAACATTGGTTTTCTCGCCAAACTATTGCCACCGCCCGAGAACAAGTTTTATCAATTTTTTGAAGATGGGGCTGAGGTTTGTGAACTCTCTTCCCAGCTGTTTTACCAGATCGTCCATTCCGAGCTGCGAGAAAGGGAAGAGTACCTGATCCATGCCAAGACTTATAAAAGACGAGCGGTCGAAGCGTTGGAAAATAGTCTGAGCCTGCTCAATGCCTCCTTCATCACTCCCATTGATCGGGAAGATATTCAGCTGATTTCAACCTATCTCTATAAGAGTACCAAGGTCGTTCTGAAAGCCTGCGTCAATCTGCGGATCTATAAGATTGAATCCTACAATGATATCGTTATGAAGCAGGCGGAAATCCTGCTCAAATCGACGGAAGAGCTGCGGACGATCATTTCAATGCTCAAGAAGAATGCACCGTTAAAAGATATAACGGCGTGCAATTACAGAATCAAAGATATTGAAAATCGCGGCGATGAGATTCTTTTCAATGCCACCGAGGAGCTTTTCTCCGGTAAATACGATGCGCTCTACGTGCTCAAATTGCGCGATATCTACAAGGGAATCGAAAATGCACTGGATATGTGTTCGGTGATTTCCGATCTGATCGTCAATATCGCCCTTAAGCACAGCTGAGATGGCTCCATCGTTTTTCCGAAAGCGGCGCTGCATCATGCCAATTACGCGCGCAGTACGGAAAAGAGGAAAAAATAAATGGTTCTGACCCTCCTTGTTTTTGTTATCCTTTTCGCCCTTATTTTTGAATATATCAATGGGTTCCACGATTCCGCCAACGCCATTGCCACAGTTGTTTCAACCAAGGTTCTGACCGCCCGTGTCGCGATCGCATATGCCGGGGTACTCAACATTTTCGGTGCCTTTTTAGGGACCCACGTTGCCACCACCATCGGTAAAGGTATTGTCGCCACCGACTGCATCACCCAGGGGGTCATCCTTTGCGCCCTGATGTCGGCCATCATCTGGAACCTGATCACCTGGTACTACGGTATTCCTTCCAGTTCCTCCCACGCCTTAATCGGCGGACTGATGGGTGCGGCGATTTCCAAGACCGGCTATAGTGTCGTGAAGATCGAGGGCGTTACCAGAAAAGTGCTGCTGCCCATGATAACCTCGCCGTTCATCGGTTTTGTGATCGGTTTTATCTGTATGGTGATCATCCTGTGGGTGTGTGCCAGGGCGAACCCCAATACGGTGAATAAATATTTCAAAAAATTGCAGCTGGTCTCCTCCGGCATCATGGCTCTGGGGCATGGCACCAACGATGCCCAGAAAACCATGGGCATCATCACCTTGGCCCTGGTCAGTTTTCATGCCCTGCCTACCTTTGAAGTGCCGTTCTGGGTTATTCTCGGTTGCGCGGTCACCATGGGGCTCGGCACCATGGCGGGCGGATGGCGGATTATCCGCACCATGGGCAGTAAGATGATCAAGCTGAAACCCGTTCATGGATTTGCCGCCGAAACCTCGGCTGCTATAGTTATTCTCGGGGCCTCCCATTTCGGCATTCCCGTCAGTACCACCCATATTATTTCAACCTCGATCATGGGGGTCGGCAGCACCCGAGGTATTCATGCGGTCAAATGGGGGATTGTCGGCAACATCGTTATGGCCTGGATTCTTACCATTCCCGTTTGTATGCTGATGGCTTGGCTTCTGTACCGTATCCTGCCGGTATGAAACAAATAAAGCCGGATTGCGAGCAAGACGGATTGCTCTGGGCAATGCTATGCATTTCAGGTGAGCATGCCAATCAGGACCCTTTGATGATTGCGGAAACTCTATAAGATTGTATATAAGAATCGCACTCGAAGTACCGCTGCCCCTCGATTGAGGCAGCGGACGGAGGAAGATCTTTCGCGGGAAAAAGGAGGCCGATTTTTCCAGATGAAAGGGGAGCAGAAAAGAGCAGGGGAACACCGCCTTGACACCTTCGCATCGGTCGGCTCCCAATCGCTTACAATACGGCTTGCGATCATCGAGTGCCTTACCATGCTGCTGGTCGCGATCATCATCATGGGGAGCTATCAGGTAACCCTGCTGGTGCACCGTAAGCATCAGCAGCCCATCACCGGCAATCTGGCGGTGGAGATAAATACCTTCATCGTTCGCTTCTATGCCCATTCCGTACAAGACCTGACGGAACAACGTGAAATCGCCGAGGTCTGCATCGGCAGCAATTATGCCGATAATCCTTCCCTGCTCAGAGTCCTGAATACCGCACAAGGAACGCTGGATGTGGCCCTTGTCTACGTCATGGATATTGCCGGCACCGTCATCGGCTGTTCGACCTCCCCGGAAGAACAGAGTCTAACCGGCCATGCCTATCCTTTTCGACCCTATTTTTTGGATGCCATAGCGGGCACCCCCACCCTGTTTCCTGCAGTCGGCTTGACCACCGATCGCAAGGGCTTGTATTTCAGCGCCCCGGTGTACGCCGCCAAGGGAGAAAACCATGGAAAACCGGTGGGGGTGGTGGTGATTAAAACTCGCAGCGACTCCATCGATACCTTTTTTTCCACCCTTCGGGATAAACTCGATGCGTTGCTGCTCTCTCCCGATGGGGTGGTTTTTGCCTCCACCCGTAAGGAATGGAATTTCCGGACCGCCTGGCCGCTTCCTGCGGAACGGTTGGCAGAGATCAGGGCGAGCCGGCAGTTCAGCGATCAGCCTCTACAGCCTCTGCCTTTTTCCTTGCAGGAGACTGTCGTCCGCCATAACGATATCCGGGCCACGGTTGATATGCACGGGTTGGAGATCGAAGGATGGCGGATAGCCACGCTGGAGCCGGTGCCTTTTCCCTGGGTCGAGGTGATGTTGCTCTGTTGTGTCGCCATCACCCTTGGCCTGCTTTCCGGCGTGGTTGTTGTCCACAGATATAAGGAGCATAATCTTGCCGGCCAGGTGCTGGCGGGGCAGGAGGCCAGCGATCGGGCGGAGGCCGCACGCCGGATTTCAATCCGCGAGCTGGAAACCATCTTCAGTGCCAGCCTGGTGGGTATCGTCCTGATCCGAAACGGCCGGATCGTCAATGCCAACAGACGGATGACCGAGATGTTCGGGTATAGCCGGGAGGAGATTTTGGAAGGCGGCGATATCCGCCGTTTTTTTCCGAGCCGCCGTTTTTTCCGGCGTTTTGTCCGCAGACATTTGCATCTGATGATGGAACGCGATATTGAACAGGTGGAATACCGGCTGAAAAAGAAGGACGGCTCCCTTTTCCCCTGCACCCTCAGCGGCAAGGCCATCAATCCCTTGAATCTGGCCCAGGGAACAGTGTGGGTTATCGAAGATATTTCCAAGAGAAAGGCAGCGGAAAGAGAGTTGCAGCAGGCCAAGGTGGATGCGGAGGCGGCCAGCGTTGCCAAGGGGGAATTTCTTGCCAATATGAGCCACGAAATTCGAACCCCCATGAACGGTATCATCGGTCTTTCCAACATCCTGCTGCGGGAAGAGATGCCGGAGCGGCAGAAGGAGAATCTTGCACTGATTCAGCGATCGGCCATCAGATTAATGACCATCATTAATGATATTCTCGATTTCTCAAAACTCGAGGCCGGACGTTTTGAACTCGAACAACGCCCCTTTTCCCTGCGCAGTGCCCTTAAGGACATTCTCTGGCCCATGGAAGCGACGGCACTCAAAAAGAACCTGCAACTTCGGTTGGTAATCGATCCCATTGTGCCCGATATGCTGGTGGGGGATCAGACCAAACTGATGCAGGTGCTCACCAATCTGATCGACAATAGCCTTAAATTTACCCTCAAGGGATCCGTAACGGTTCATGTCGGCATGAACAGACAGGATTTGGCACAGAACGTCAGCCTGCTCTTTGAAGTGACCGATACCGGCATCGGTATTCATCCGGCTCAACATACCAGGGTTTTTGAATCGTTTTCCCAGGCCGACTCTTCCCATTCCCGCAAATTCGGCGGTACCGGGCTCGGTCTGTCGATTTCCAAGGGACTGGTGCAACTCATGGGCGGTGAAATCCAGCTTGAGAGCATACCGTGGCAGGGGACCCGTTTTTATTTCACCCTTCCTTTTGTAGCACCGGACAGTCTTTCCCCGCAGACCACGGAATGGCACCCGCAGCACTGCCCTGAGCACGATCCTCTGCCGCAAGGCTACGGGAGGAGAATACTGGTGGCGGAGGATGAATACATCAACAAGATTTTGATGCGTACCTTTTTGAAGGAAGCGGGCTACCATGTTACCGTTGTCCAAAATGGCCGGGAGGCTGTGGAGGCTTGGCGGAGCGGGGTGTTCGATTGTATTTTCATGGACATCCAGATGCCGGAAATGGATGGTTACGAGGCGGTTGCCCATATCCGCGAAGCGGAGAAAGAGGGCGAACATATTGTGGTGATCGCCATGACCGCGCATGCCATGAGCGGTGACCGGCGGAAATGTCTGGACGCCGGCATGGATGAATATGTTTCCAAGCCGATTGACGGCCCTAAAGTACTGCAGTTGTTGCAGCACTGCCTTGCTGAACACCGGAATCTTGATTGTAAGGACGCGCAGCGTGAACCTTGATGCAACAACTGATTCGTTTCCTCCTGTTTGTAACTGTCATCGGCCTGATCTGCATCCTGCTGACCCGCAACCTCAAGCCGGGGTCTGAGGTCGCTGACTTTCTGCCGACCGATACCCTTGCCTTGATGGAATGGGATCATTTCGGTCGGTCCTGGGAACGTTGGCAGCACAGCCCGCTGGCAAAAAAAATCAAGGATCCTGATATGCCTCGTGTCCTTGAGCAGCTGGGCCTTTCCGACACACGGATGACCGAGTTGAAGACCGCGTCCGGCATGTTCGACCGGTTGAGCAAAACCGCTTTTTTTGCAGAAATTCTCAATGGCACCGCTTTGTTGGCTCTCTTGCCGGAACCGCAGGGGAGGACTCTCAATCCGGCCGATTCGCTTCCTCGACTGGTGTTGATTCTTCCGGACGGAGCAGGATTTTCGCGACCAGAGCAATGGGAACAGCTTTTCGGTCCCGTTCAATCCACAGATACCGCTGTTTTTCAGGGTATCCCCCTGGTTACGCTGCACTTCAAGTCAGGGCGGAACCTCACCTTCAGCCGGTATCGCGGCCAGTTGGTCTGCGCCCTGAACCCCGAACCGGTGCAACGTTGTCTTGATCTGGCACTGCAGCGGATGGTGCGGGCTCATTCCGGGTTGCAATCCAATCCGGAATATCAGCGGTTGAGAAAACACCGCAGCGGACAGACCGATTTTTTTTTCTATGCCGATGTATCGGGGCTGTCGGCACTGCACTCGGCGGTTGGGAAAACGGAGCATTCGGAGGGTATCATTGCGCATCACTTGGCGCTGCTGCATCGGTCTGACGCCGAACACGATGGTCTGACGCTCATTGCCCGGGTGCCTCCGGCGCAGTTAAGGGCCTTCACCGACCGTTACCGGCTGGCGCCACCGGTCGAGAACCCTGCGAGCCGACAGATTACCACGGAAACACAGCTGTATCTTTGGACCGATTGGTTTGCTGCAAAAATATTGTGGGATCTCGGCATGGGGATGGGCGATCAGGAGACCGGGTCGCTGATGTTTCGTCTTACTCAGGATCTGATCGAGGGATCCGGGAAGACCCCCGATGATTTTTTTGATGTATTCGGCACCCAATTCGGGGTATTCATAACCGAGCATCAGGTTCCTTCCGCATCGAATGCCACCTTGATCGGCATGTATATCGAGGTTCGTGATTCGGAGGAAGTTGACCGCATGCTGCAGCACCTGCTTGCCGGGCTGCAGACGGTGACCGTTTTGACCCAGGGGATAGAAATCCACTCGGTTATTATGGCCGGAGGTCTGTTGCAGCCTTCCTATGCGCTGGTGGAGAAGCACCTCATCTTTGCCGATTCCATGGACTTGATTGAGCAACTTCTGCGACGGGGAGGACTTGCGCCGGAGTTAGGTACGTCCGGTTCCGGTCCTGATACCGGCAAAACCGGCAATTTTTTTCTCTTTGTACGCACCCGGACCGTTGCCGAGCAATTGATTGCGATCCTGACCTCGCTCACCCGGGACACTGGGGAGCAGGGAAAAATACTGACGATAAAAAGCAGGCTGCTGATCGAACATGCGGTGATCCCTCTGCTGGCAACCTTGCAGGGTGCTGCAACCAGCCGTTTTCGAGGCTCTGCCGCAGGCGATGAAGTGATATTGGAAATGGAATTTACCACGGACTGAAAAAATCAAAGAATTTTCGAGCCGCACTTTTAATTTTAAAGAGCTGAGAAACTGTCCCCCAGCTTTTCCTTTCGGATTGACCTCTTATGGAACAACTTGTTGCTGAACTGAAGAAACTCCTTCCTTTGAAAGAAACAACCGAACCCGGCGATATTGTTATCGTTGCCGCCAAAACACCGCAAATGCTCGTCTATGCCAGGGTAGGCGAAATCCTTCGCGACGAGAGCAGGAGGGATGAGTGGTGGTCAGTCACCCTGCACCTGCTTTCCATCCCGTTGCAGACAGTAGTCTGGACCCTGCGTCTTCCCCAGTTTACCGGTCAGGAAATATTCACCATGGGAGGAGAAGGACGTTTTATCAAGGCAATTCGCTTTGAGGAAACCTCCTCGCCGGTGTCGTTGAGCCCGGAAAAAGCGCGACCGGCGAAAAAGAGGAATCCGGGACTGCGGGTCGTCAAGTGAAGGGGCAACACCTCCACCTGATCGTGGGCAATGAAAAGGGGGTGCACAGCCGGGTGGCAATGCGTCTGGCTGAAGTCTCGGCTGAGTATGCGGTCACTTTGCAGATCAGCCGAGGCGATGAAACCGCTGATTGCGCCTCTATCCTCGATGTCTTAGCCCTGGCTCTGGTCCAGGGAACGGAAATCGAGCTGCAGGCGAGCGGGGAAAAGGCGGACCAGGCCCTGCTCGCGGCTCAGAAGGTGGTGTTTCAGCGTGATTTATAAAATGACCAAAGAGGGAACGCAGGGCAATCCGGGCGGAGTCTCGCGGATCCTGCAGGGGATCGGCGTTTCTCCCGGGGTCGTGGTGGCTCAGGTCATGGTCTTGAAACGCCACACCTGGAGAGCCGGCAGGTATCATCTGCCGGCCGAGCATATCGAAACCGAAGTGGAGCGGTTCTCTCTGGCCGTAACCGAGGCCGGTGCCGAACTCGCGCAGTTGCGGGAAAAACTGGCCGATGATTTGGCCGATGCCCTCTCGATCATTGATTCCCATCTCTTGATGATCAAGGACCGGATGCTTTTCGAACGGACCATAGCGATCATCCGTGAAAACAATGTCAATGCGGAATGGGCCCTGGCCCAGGCCTTGTGCGATATCAAGGAGCGCTTCGAGCGGATAGACGACCTCTACATCAAGGCGCGCTATGCCGACATCAAGCACTTGGCGGACCGGATTTTCGGCCTGCTCGCCGGTCGGGAAAAAGATCCGTTGGGCGAGGCCATAGGCCCTGTTATTGTTGCGGCCAACGATTTTTCCCCGGAGGATACGCTTCGGATGCACTCCGGCAATATCCTCGGATTCCTGACCGAAAAAGGAGGATTGACCTCCCATACCGCCATTGTTGCCCGTTCGCTCAATATTCCGGCAGTGGTTGGCCTGGAGCATGTGACCGGCATTCTGGCCACCGGAGACCTGATCATTCTCGACGGCGGTTCCGGGCAGGTGATCCTCAATCCCGATCCGGCCGAGATCAAACGGTATCAGGAAGACGACCGCCGCACCCGGGGGCTGGACGACGAGTTGGATCGCTATATCCATCTGTCGTCGGAAACCGTGGACGGCTATACCATCCGCTTGAGCGCCAATATAGAAATGCTGGAGGAGTTGCCCTCCGTGCTTCGCTACGGTTCGGAGGGGATCGGCTTGTTTCGCAGCGAGTTCGATTATTTCCAGGGCCGCCGCCAGCCGACCGAGGAACAGCTGCTGGCCACCTATCGCCGTCTTCTGGAAACCATGTCGCCGCACCCGGTCACCGTGCGCACCCTTGATGTCGGCGGCGATAAATTCCTCAACAGTTTTCCCGGCAATAAAGCCTGGTTCGATCAGGAGCGTAACCCGGCCCTCGGCCTTCGTTCCATTCGTTTTTCCCTGTATGAACGGGAACTGTTCAGAATCCAGCTGCGGGCCCTGCTCCGGGCATCGATCCACGGACGACTCCGTATCCTCCTGCCCCTGGTTTCCGCCCTAGCCGAATTGCGGCAGACTAAGGCGATTATCCGGGAGATTCAGGCTGAGTTGGCAGCGGAGAACCTGCCCTATGCCGAGGACATTGAACTGGGGATCATGGTCGAGGTGCCCAGTGCCGTGGTCATGGCCGACGTCCTGGCTTTGGAGGTTGACTTTTTTGCCATCGGCACCAACGACCTCATTCAGTATTCCCTGGCCATTGACCGCGGGAACCAGTATGTCGCCCATCTGTATGAAACCTTTCATCCGGCGGTGCTGCGGATGATCAAGCAAACGGTGGATGCGGGGCATGCCCGCGATATCCCGGTGTCGCTTTGCGGGGAGATGGCCGGTGATGTGATGTGTGCTCCGGTGCTCATGGGGATGGGGCTTGATGAACTGTCGATGCGGCCCGCCGTTATCCCACGAATCAAGCGACTGCTCAGGCATTCCGATACGTCTCAGTTGCGATATTTGTGGCAACGGGTCCTGCAATGTGAGGACAGTAACGATGTCCGGGACTATCTTACGCTCACGCTTCCCCAATACTATCCCGAAGAGTTCCGGCAGTGATGAACGAATGTCAGATTATCGAATATATTGCAGGGCTTGCCGGGCCGGCCGAAGGACTGGTCAAGGGCATCGGTGATGATTGCGCCGTGATCGACAAGGATGGGAGCCATGTCTGGTTGCTGACCATGGATACCCTGATTGAATCGGTGCATTTCAACAGAACCTTTCACCCGCCGGAAAAACTGGGGCGCAAGGCAGTTTCGGTCAATGTCAGCGATATCGGGGCCATGGGCGGAAAACCGCTGTTCGTGCTGCTGTCCGCGGGGATGCCCCAGGGCTTTGACGAGGCCTGGTTTCGGGATTTTGTCCGGGGACTGACCCAGGCCTGCCGCGAATACGGCTGTTTTATTATCGGCGGCGACACGGTTGCCAGTCCCGGCGGGCTGACCTTTACCCTGACGGTCATTGGTGAAGCAGCGGCGGACAAGGTCGTTTACCGCCGTGGTGCCCGGCCTGGGGACACTATCTGGGTGAGCGGTGAACTGGGATTTGCCGCAGCCGGCCTGGAACTGCTGACCGCCGGAATCGAGCCCGACAACAAAGACTTCGACCCCTTTCGGGAAAAACATCTCAATCCTTTGGCCCAGGTCGCCTTAGGGCGGCAGCTCGCCGACGGCGGCCTGACCCATGCAATGATGGACCTCTCCGATGGGCTGGCCACGGATCTGGCGCATCTTTGCAAACAATCCGGGGTAGGGGCGCGTCTCTTTGCCCAGGACCTGCCGGGCGTGGCCAGGCTAGGCACTGCCGCGCGTCTCACCGATTCGGATCCGGAGCACTGGGCTCTGAGTGGCGGCGAGGATTACGAACTGCTGTTCACCGCCGATCCCAAGGATAGCCTGGAGCTTGTCCGATCCGCTGAGCATTGCGGACAGACGATCTTTCCGGTGGGCACCATTGTGGACGGGTCCGGAGTCACCCTGATCCGCAAGCGGGACGACGGCAGCAGCGAGGAGCTGGCCATTGCCTACCAGGGATTCGATCATTTTCGCAAAGGGTCGAGGGTATAGCATGCCGGTCGGCGCCCTGTTCAAACACTGGTCGCTGCGATTCTTTGCCCCGAATCGGATGCTGCGGCAAACCTATGAGGCCTTTAAAATCCTGCTCAGCCATGACAGCAGAAGTCATGAGCTGATGGCCGAATTGGCAGCGCCGTATCATGAGGGCAGGCTGGAAGACCTTGCCTGCACTCGAACCCGGTACCGGCAACTGGCAACGGCGATTGCCGCCATGGTTACGGCCCTTGAACAGATGCATCCCGGTCAGGCGGGCTCCCTGCGCGACTATTTCAACAAATATGATTTTTATGCGCGACTGCAGCTGGCCCCGCCGGAACAGTTTCTCATCCCGCCCTTTGTCGTTACCCATGACGTTCCTGTAGATGCCGCTCTGATAGGGCACAAAAGTGCCAATCTCCTGCTTGTGAAAACTGCCGTCAAGGCACGGGTTCCGGATGGATTCACCATCACCGCCACCACCTGTGCCCTCCTGATCGACCAGAACCGCCTGCGTCCGGCCATGGACCTGCTCCTGGCCGCCCTTGACCCGGCATCGGATTCCAGCCTGGAAGAAACCTCCCAGGCCCTGATGACCCTGGTGCGGCGGATGGAGATTCCCGAACCGATTGCCCAGGCTATTTTGGACCAATACGATCAGTTAGCCGCCCGGTCGCCGCATGCCGCGCCCCGGGTGGCGGTGCGCTCCTCGGCCCGGCAGGAGGATGGCAGCCGGAGTTTTGCCGGTCAGTATCATTCCGCCCTTGCCATTGGTCGCGAGGATTTGCTTGCCGCCTACCTTGAGGTGCTGGCTTCCAAGTATACGCCCCAGGCCTTGGTCTACCGGATCCACGCTGGGCTCTGCGATGAAGAGGCAGCCATGGCGGTGCTGGTTCTGGTGATGATTGATGCCGTAGCCGGCGGGGTGGTGTACAGCAAGGACCCCAGCGGTGAGAGCGAAGCCCTGCTGATTCATGCGGTTCATGGCTTGGGCCTGCCGTTGGTGGGTGGCGAGATCGTACCCGAGATCTCTGTCTTTTTGCCGCACAGCGATACACCCTCGCAGGTGAGACGTGGGTCGCAAGACCACAGAATGGTTCTCCATCAGGGCCGGTTGCGGCAGGAAGAGTCGGCCGCAATCGAGGTTTCTTCGCCGGTGCTCAGTGAGGAACAGGCCGGGCAACTGGCGGCGATTGCCCGGCAACTGGAAGGCTCTTTCGGTGAGCCACAGGATATTGAATGGGCATTGGACCGCAACCGGGAACTGTACATCCTACAGTCCCGACCCTTGCGGATTGAGCAGAGGCCGACCCCCGCCGCCGGAATCGCCGCCGTTGCACCCCGGCCGCTGTTGACCGGTGCCAAACGGGCTGCGGGCGGTATCGGCTGGGGGCGTGTGTATCATCTCCCAACGGGCGACCGGGGGGCAGACCTTTCCCCTGGAACCGTGCTGGTGACCCGACATATCCCGCCCTCCCTGGTTCGTTATATCGGCAGACTGGCCGCCGTAGTCTGCGAACAGGGTTCGGTCACCGGCCATTTTGCCACGGTCTGCCGGGAATTCGGAGTGCCCCTGCTGGTGGAGGTGGCCGGAGGCATGGCCCTTTTGCCCTCGGGTCTGGAGGTGACGGTGGACGGGTTTCAGGGTGCCGTTTACAGCGGTAAGGTGGCGGCTCTGCTTGCACAAAAGGCGGCTGCCGGGACAACCGTGCCGTCGCCCTTTTCCGGCAAGCTGCGGACCCTGCTCGATTATATCACCCCGCTGCACCTCACGGATCCGACAGCTGCGGATTTCCGTCCCCAATCCTGCCGCTCGCTCCATGATATCATCCGCTATGCCCACGAAAAGGCGGTTCAGATCATGTTCGGTGTGAGCGATCTCGCCTCCGGCACCTCCTCCCGGTGCAGAAAACTGGCAACCGATCTGCCGCTGGAGGTCTATCTGCTCGATGTGGGCGGGGCCTTTGTTGAGGCGACCAAGGCAGCCGGGGAAGGCGGCGAAGGCGTCGCCGGTGCAACCATTGCTCCCGAAGACCTGAGAGCCTCGCCATTCCTGGCGATCTGGCGGGGGCTCAGCCATCCGGAGATCGACTGGCGCACCCACCTCCATTTTGACTGGAAGGGATATGGGGATATGGCCCTGTCCGGCGGGATTGCGCGAGGTAGCTCCAAGGACTTTGCCTCCTATGCGGTGGTCAGCCCGGATTACCTCAATCTTAACATGCGTTTCGGGTTTCATTTCACTCTGGTGGATTGCCTGTGCGGTCCGGAATCCCGCGCCAATTATTGCCATCTCCGTTTTGCTGGCGGGGGCGGCGATTATGAGGGGCGATCGCTGCGTCTTACCTTGATCAGTCGGATCCTCCGGCAACTGGGCTTTGCGGTCGACATTCGCGGCGATCTCCTGGACGCCCGGGTCAGCGGCACTCCGGCCAAGGAACTCTGCGCGCTGCTTACCCAGGTCGGCCGTCTGCTCGGCATGACCAAATTGCTTGACATGGTGCTGCAGGACGAGGACCTCGATCACCATATGGGACAATTTTTTCAGGGAAGCGGCAAATTCACCGACCGCAGTCCGCACATTTCTGCCCATGGGGAAGGTCGATAGACTATGTATGCGCTTAACTGGATCACCGATCACCTGGCCACCGGCCATGCCCCCATGTCCTACGAGGATCTCGATTCGTTGCGGACGCAGGGAATCACCGCCATTGTCAATCTTTGCGGTGAATTTTGCGATCTGCATCAGATCGAAGAGAGTACCGGTTTTGAGGTCTGTTATTTGCCGGTGGTCGACGAGTGCGCCCCGGATTTGGCGGCCATGGAAAAGGCCCTGGACTGGTTGGACGAGGCCCTCTATCTCAATAAAAAGGTACTGGTCCATTGCCGCCTCGGCCACGGCCGCACCGGCACCTTTATTGCCGCGTACCTGCTGCGCCGCGGCTTTGATTTCAAGTCGGCGCAAAAGACCATGCAGGGCAGAAACGCCCATCCCGCCACCTATGAGCAGCGCAGCTTTCTCAAAAAATACGGCAAACAGGCCGGGACCTTGCTCGCCGTGGCCCCCAAAATCGATAACCGGTCGACCCTCGATATTTCCCCGCTGCTTTCGGCCTTTGCAGAATTGATCAGCCGATTTGACCGGGAGATACGGGGAAATGATCCGGCACTCGCCTGCGGGCGCGGCAACAGCGTATGTTGTCAGCAGCCGTTTGACCTCCTGCTGATTGAAAGCATGCATCTCAGTGCGGCGGTCAATACAACATTGAAGCAGCAACAGCGTCAAACGGTCATTGAGCGGGCCTTTGCCCTGGCGCAGCGGATGAAGGAGTTGCACCATCTCCACCCTGGGCTAACGACCGAAGCCTTGGCCGCGGCATTCCCCGGGGAGACCCTGCCGTGCCCCCTGCTGGAGGAGGGAACCTGCCTGGTGTTCAACGATCGTCCGCAACGTTGCCGCTCTTGGGGGCGCGGTCTTGATGACGGTCAGGCCCGCGAGCTCTTCCGTGCCATAGCCGAACTCTCGCAGAAGGCCTATCAATCCCTGACCGGCACAGTGCCGCCGGAAGAACCCCTGCGGTTTTCTTCGGCCGATACCCTCTCGGGAAAATTCGTTCAGCTCTATTTCCAGGCAATGGCCGGAGAAAACAGGTAGAATGGCGATATGAGCGCTCCATATCTCCATAAGGTACTGGTTGTCGACGATGAGCGGGATATGCTCAATCTGCTGGTCAAGGTGCTGGTCAAGAAATGCGGCTGCAGCGTGGTGACCGCCACCTCGGCAGAAGAAGCCCTGGACCGGATTCAGGCTGATCCGCCGGCGGCCGTGCTCACCGATATCAAGATGTCGGGTATGGATGGCCTTCAATTTCTCAAGAAGATGACCACCCTCGACCCGGCGATCACCGTCATCCTCATGACCGGATACGGCACCATTGAAATGGCGGTCCAGGCGCTCAAGGCCGGTGCCTACGATTTTATTGAAAAGCCCTTTGATAACGAGCGCATTATCCGCACCGTCAGCCGGGCCATCGAACGCACCCGTTTGCTGCGGGAGAACGAGCAGCTCCAGAGCAGGCTGAGCAATCAGGACACGCTTCATGGTTTTATCGGCCGGTCGCGGCGGTTGCTGCAGACCGTGGAGCTGCTCGGCCGCATTGCTCCAAGTAATGTCACCGTGCTGATCCGGGGTGAATCAGGCACCGGCAAGGAACTGGCGGCAAAGGCCCTGCATGCCATGTCCCCCCGGGCCGAGCGACGCATGATTACGGTCAACTGCCCGGCCCTGCCGGAGCATATTTTGGAAAGCGAACTGTTCGGCTACCGTAAGGGGGCTTTTACCGGCGCGGATCGGGATAAAACCGGGCTGTTCATCGAGGCCGAGGGCTCAACCCTTCTCTTGGATGAGATTGCCGATATTCCGGTGGGCGTACAGACGAAACTGCTGCGGGTTCTTCAGGAAAAAGAGGTGCAGCCTCTGGGGCAGAACAAGACCTTCCGTGTCGATGTCCGGGTGGTAGCCTCGACCAATCAGGACCTTGAAGCAAAAATTCGGCGGGGCGAGTTCCGCGAAGATCTGTTCTACCGACTCAATGTGATGACCGTCACCATGCCCTCGCTGGCCTCGCTGGTTCCCGATATTCCCCTGCTGGCCCAGCATTTTCTTGAACACTATAGCCGCGAGCATGGGTGTGGGGATCTGGAATTCACCGCCGATGCCCTGCGGTTTCTGATGCAGCGGCAATGGCCGGGCAATGTCCGCGAATTGCAGAATGTCGTCAACCGGGCCGTACTCCTCTGTCAAGGTCCCTTGATAGCCGTCGAAGACTTGGGTGAGGATCAGGGGTGCGGTTGTGCTTGCAGTTGGGAAAATGCGGACGAGCCTGAGTTTTTGCCTGGAAAGGGGCCGATGTCGTACAGAGAGGCGAAAAAAGCCTTGCTGCACCGGTTTAACGCCTCCTATCTTGCCGAGGCCTTGAAGGCGGCGGACGGCAATGTGACCTTGGCTGCCCGTGCCAGTGATATGGAACGGCAGGCCTTTCAGCGCCTCCTGCGGCGCTATCAGATTGAATCGAGGAGTTTTCGCTGATGCAGAATCCCCCCATCCCGGTCGATTATTCCCTGGCCCGCAATAAATCGTACTGCAACTACTGCCCCGGATATTGCTGTTACCGTCTTCCCGGGTCAATTCTTTTTGTTCAAGCGGATGACATCAACCGCTTGGCCCGGCATTTCAACATCAGTGACGGTGAGGTCAGAGAACGGTTCCTGGAAAATAAGAATACCTTTAAAACCAGAGAGGACGGTTCCTGCATCCTGCTTGCCAATGACCGTATGAGCAGACGGTGCACCATCCATGAGGCCAGGCCCCGGCAGTGCCGCGATTTTCCCCAGGATAAACCCTGTCCCTATCTGGAAAATCCCGGCTTTCTCGATATCCTTCAGCCCAGGATCGAACAGAGTCTCTTGCTTGTTGCCGATAACGACAAGTAATCCCCCTCTTCCCGCGTTTCCCTCCCACCGGAACCTCTCCTTTCCGCTGTTCCGTCTCTGCTTCCAGGGACGGGTGGTGCAATCTTTTTGTTTCTTCCGCAACTTTTTTGTTGCACTTCAGCTGCTTCACCATTGATCCCGATTGCTTCGGTTGCTTGACTGACGGGTCGATATCTTTTTATATCGTACGATTTTTCAATGAGATGGGTTTTGAATGCGCCTCTGCGTCATTCTGGCATTAAGAATGCTAAACCTGTAACGAAAACCAAAAAACGAATGAGGAAAACAGTTGATGCGTACAAGAAAAATCAACATGCTGCTGTTTCTCTTGTCGGCGATCATGGTTCTGTCGGTCCCCGGCGAGGCGCTGGCCCTTCAGGTCCACGGTGAGCCGGAGGGCTTGTACGTGCACCAGATGGCGCACCTGCATTATATCTTTGCTCTGGGCTATTTTTTCTGGGATATCAGACAGGCCTCCTTTACCGGCCGGGGCTGGCGCTATCTTCAGCTTTTCTGCATTCTTATGACCTGCTGGAACGTGATCGCCTTTGTCGGTCATTTTGCCGGACTCTACCTTGAGCCGCATGCATTTTACCAGACCGACAACTATCTGGAGACTCGTCTGCTCAGCCCGTTCACCTTTAATAAATACTTGTATTTCATTACCAAACTCGATCATTTGATCTATGTGCCCGCCCTCTTTTTTCTCTATCTCGGGTTGCGTTCCTTTTATCATTCGGTGGTCAAAGCAGAGGGGGAGAGAGGCAAATGAACGGACTTTCCCTGCTGCCGACGATTCTGGTCGATGTGATCGGTTCCGCAGCCAACATTCTCTTTTCCTTTCTGGCTCTTTGGTATGCCTTCAGGCTGACCCGGCTCAAGCCGGAAAATTTTCTCTGGGGCTATCTCTTTTACGTAACCCTGGCCATCACCGCTTTTGCCATTTCAAGGGCGGTGGGGCACATAGCGAGAGAATTGCTTTTTGTTACCGGTAAAGGGGAGCTCTGGCGGTTGATTGCTCCCTATTCGGGAGGGGTCAATACCCTGTGCATGATTTCGGTTTCCGCGGTGATGATTTTTTATCACAAGGGCGTTCAAGCCTACGAGGCTATTGAACAAGAGGCGGCAAAACTCAAGCAATCCAAGATTCGTCTGACCCGTGCTGCCCGCGAACTCAAGGAACTTAATCTGAATCTGGAAGATAAAGTCGAGGAACGGGCTGCGGAGCTGTCCAAATCGGAGAAGAAGTTTCGCCATCTGTTCACCGCCTCCAAGGATATGGTGTTCTTTGCCGACAGCAACCTGGCCATCCTGGATATGAATGCCTCGGGTTCTGAAATGCTTGGGTATTTGCAGCAGGAGACGGCGCAACTCACCTTGCACGATATTTTTCGTCATGGGGACGATGTTGCCATCTATATCAAAATGTTGGCGACTGACGGCTATATCCGTGATCTCGAGTCAGAGTTTCAAAAAAAGGACGGTTCCGCCATCTATGTTCTCATCTCCGCCACCGCCCTCTATGATGAGCAGGGGCACATGATGGGTTCCGAGGGCATTGCCAAGGACCTGACCCGGCTGAAAACCATGATGGAGCAACTGGTTTCCAGCGAGAAAATGGCCACCGTCGGCCAGATGGCGGCGGGCATTGCCCATGAGATCAATACACCGCTGGGCATTATCCTGGGGTACGCCCAATTAATGATGGATGATTTTGAAAAGGATTCGGAAACCTATCAGAATTTGGAGGTGATCGAACGTCAGACCCAGGCCAGCCGCAAGATTGTTGCCGATCTGCTCAAATACTCACGGCAATCGGGCAGTGCGCGGGAACCCGTCAACCTCAACGAAATCATCACCGATGCCGTTGCCATCACCGAGCACAGTCTCAATCTCAGTCATGTCAAGGTGGTGGTAAATCTGGCGAGGGATCTGCCGCTCGTCGTCGGCGATCCGGAAAAGCTGCGGCAGGTTATTGTGAATCTGCTGAACAACGCCCACCATGCCATGGAAGGGCAGGGGAGCGGCAGATTGCTGATCCGTACGCGTCATGATGCGGCTGCGGCCACAATTATAGCCGAGGTCCAGGACAACGGCCACGGAATCCCGGAATCGATCAAAGTCCGGATTTTTGATCCTTTTTTCACCACGAAACCCGTAGGCAAGGGGACGGGGCTCGGCCTTTCCGTCTCCTACGGCATCATTCGGGAGCACGGTGGGGTCATTGAGATTGAAAGTCCTGTTATGGATTCTGCGAATACCCCTATTCAGGGAACCTTATTCAGGCTGATCCTCCCGGTGACCGGGGAGACGACAGCGATCGCAGAGTAATCGTTTTTATTTTGGAGGAGGAAAGAATGGCTGAAATTCTCACCTTGGATGATGTCCTGGATGCCACTGTGCTTATCGGTAAGATTTTGCGGAAAAAGGGGCATGTCGTCCACACCTTCACCGAAGAAGATGAGGCTATCGCCTTTGCCCGGCAGCATCCGGTTGATCTGGCGATCCTTGATATCAAACTCAAAAAGATGAGCGGTATTGAGGTGTTGGCGATTTTAAAAGAAGATAATCCAGCCTTGCGCGCCATTATGCTCACCGGCTACCCGACAGTGGAGACCGCCCGTGAAGCCATTAGTCTCGGGGCGGATGAGTACTGCGTCAAACCGATTGATCGTTCCGAACTCGAAGAGAAGGTCGAGAAGGTGCTGAATGCCAGGCCCAGGTCCTGACCGGACCGAAAGGCGTATATCTATTTGGCATGGGAATGCCGACAGGTGGAGAAACAACGTTTTTTTAAAAAAGGTGCCGTCCGCTTTGCAGTCGGGTGGTGCGGAATTAACTTGAAACAGGAGAGTAAGGGTATGGAAAAAAAGGGAGGAGTCTTGCCATGGTTCTTTTCGGCAATGGTGTTTTTGTTCGGCGTAAATACCGTTGTTGCAGCGGAGCCCGGCCTCGCGGCAGGAGCCATGACCGTGCCGACAGTCAGCATTGATAAAACCGAGCTTAATAATGGCGGCGTCATTCAAGTCAGTGGCCGGGCACCGGCCGGAAAGCCGGTTTTTCTCGAAGTCTGGGCCGCGGATCATACCGTGCGCGCTAACCGGTTTGATAAGGATAAAGACAAGAAAACCGGTAAACGGCCTTATATTTTTTATCTGACCCGTGAAATGCCTGCCTACTACAAGATTTTTGTCCCGAAGAACCTGCAACCGACGATCGATGCCGCCAAGAAAGAGGGGAAAAAATGGAGCTACTCCGCACTGCTTAAAGAGTTGGGCGCGGACATCGCGTATACCGTTCCGGCAAAAGCCAAAATTAATCGGTATCAGTCAACCTTGATGGCCAGCATCATCGGTAGTCGTGGCACCCTGCTTGATCCCATGGACGAAAAAGAAAACAGTAAACGGTCCATGCAACTGATCAAGGCCCGATTTCGGAATGTAGATAAAGTGATTGCAGCGGATGTCGAAGTGAATCCCGACGGTTCCTATAGCGCTGAGATCAAAATCCGTGATGGTCTTGCTCCCGGTCAATACAAGATTGTGGCAGTGGTTGATAAAAACGTGAAAAGTGAGGCCGCAACCTTCGAAAACAAAATCAGCTTTCCCACCATGTATTTGAGCAATGCGGGGACGAGCATGAACCTGCTCTATCCTTTTTGCCTCACTCTGGTGGTGGCTATCTTCGGTGTGCTCATGGGCGCTGGCGGCGGCTTCATCCTGAATCCGCTCCTGCTGACCCTCTTCCCGGCTCTGCCGCATACCATCGTTGCCGGAACGGTCACCCCCACCGTGCTCTTTTCCCAGGGCAGCGGTATCTTGAACTACTCAAAAATCAATTTTATCAGCTGGAAACTGGGGTGCGGTATCGGATTCGCCATGCTGCTGGGCGGTTTTATCGGCCCCAAACTCACAGAGATGATCACCTTGGATCAATTTAAATTTGCTTTTGGTTGGATTCTTCTTGTCTTGGCCTCATTGATGCTCTGGCAGACAACTCCTGGGTATCTGGCCAAGAATAAGAAAGAACAATCCATTCTCAAAGAGTTTAAAAAACGTGCTGAAGAATCGGCCCAAAGTAAATAATACGGAACATCCGAGGAGGAATTCATTATGAAAATAGATTTTTGGGGACAGGAATTTGAGGTCAATATGGTGGTCGGCTGTATCGGTGGTTTTTCGATCGCCGTTATGTCGTCGATGTTCGGCTTCGGCGGCGGTCCTTTTATGGTCCCGCTCATGACTGTAGCTCTGCGATTGCCTATGTATCTGGTGGTCGGCAGTTCGCTTTTGGCCATTTTTTTCAACACCTCCATCAGCTCACTGCGTCACTACCAGTTCGGCAATTTCGATTTACTCTTTTTCCTGGCCATGTTTCCCGCGGCAATCCTCGGCGGCTATATCGGCCCGCAAATCGCCAAAAGGGTCAGTCCGCTGGTGGTAAAGCGGGTCGCCTGTACCGGATTGGTTATTTTGGCCCTTAACCTGCTCGGCGTGTATTGATATATTCCGGTGTGGCCTGAGGGCCTATCCGTTTGTTCAGTGGACAAGGAAAGAGAGGCGTTACAGTAAAAATTGATAACGCCGGAGAGAATCTTTTCTTTCCGGCGTTTTTTTTTATAAAACAGGAGGGGTTATTTACCGAATACCTACGTTCCCTGGCGGTTATTTTGGGGATAGTGGTTTGTGACTGTTACAGAAAAATGAATTAGCTCTTGCCATTATTCACGCCGGGTGTGATATTATGGAGACACTAAAAAAAATTCGGGGGCTAATGATGAGAACCGCAGGACCACTAACGCTCAGTCCTGAAAAACGAAGACAAACACGAGTGATTTTCAATCGGAGTGTGAAGCTCTTCGTTAATGGGAAAAGTCAAGGGCAATACCCGGCAAGAAATTTGAGTTTGGGCGGTTTATTTGTTGAGGGTGATATCAACGTGCCCATTGGCGAGGACTGTCGTCTCGATCTCCATGAAACCGGACGGCATTCCTGTCTAATTCTGACCTTCTCAGGCCAAATACAACGACACGAAAAAGATGGTGTGGGAGTCAAATTCACCTGGATGGAAGATGACAGCTTTATGTTTCTCCAAACCATGGTACTTTATGCATCTGACGACCCATTGGGTGTTGCAGAAGAGTTTTTTGACGATTTTGATTCTCAATCCACGTCAACCTGTTGAGCTTATTTCAAATTTTATAGCCTTTGTCTTCGACGGCAGGCATAATATTCTTTTGTACGATGCGTTTTTTTATTCCACGTATCGTCCCAGCCTCATTCTCCGACCCTTTGCATGAATCAATCTAATAAAAGCATATTTTTCCCGGTCCGGATTGCTGGCGGATTAGGTGAACAGGCACTTTATCTCCTCACTGATTTAGGCAGGATGGGTCTTTTTTTGTTTTTTGCTGTCGCCGGCCTTTTGAAGCATCCTTTTCGCTTCAGGGAACTGATCAAACAGTTATGTTTTATCGGTGCCGGATCAGTTACCGTTATTTTTTTTACCGCACTTTCAACGGGTATGGTGCTCGGTTTACAGGGGTATTATTCCCTGAGTAAATTCGGTGCTGAAGGAATGCTGGGATCTGCGGTTTCCCTCTCCTTGATCATGGAACTGGGGCCTGTGCTGACCGCCCTAATGGTTGCAGGACGAGCCGGATCGGCAATGTGCGCTGAAATCGGGATTATGAGGATTTCCGAACAGATTGATGCCTTGGAGTGCATGTCCATCGATCCTTTTCGCTATTTTATCTCTCCTAAATTTCTTGCCATGTTACTCTCCGTGCCGCTTCTGACAGCTTTATTCGATGTCGTCGGCATTGCAGGAGGCTATGTGGCCGGTGTCAACCTGATGGGCGTCAACGGCGGTGCTTTTTTTGCAGGAATGCAGCAGAGTGTAACCAACCATGATATTATTCTTGGTGTGGTTAAATCCTATGTTTTTGCCCTGTTACTGGTCTGGATCTGCACCGGACGGGGGTACTTTGTGCAAAAAATCCGGGGGGCGGGCTTTGGGGCTGAAAGCGTCAGCAAAGTGACGACGCAAGCCGTGGTTATTTCTTCGATTTCGGTCTTGATTTTTGATTATCTGTTGACTGCGGTGATGTTATGACGCCTACGAATGCATCATCACCTGAATCCGCTATCCGTTTTATCAATGTTTGTAAATCATTTGGTGAGTGGAACAAGCGACATCTTGTACTTGATCAGGTGAGTTTTGTAGTCCCAAAAGGACAGACAACGGTTATCGCAGGGGGGAGTGGTCAAGGGAAAAGCGTTATTCTTAAATTGATTCTCGGATTGCTGCGTCCCGATTCGGGCCAGATCCTGGTGGGGACAAAAGATGTTTCGGCATTGGGGTATAAAGCCTTACAGGAATTAAGAATGTTATTCGGTGTCCTCTTTCAGGGGGCCGCCTTGTTTGATTCACTGACTGTATTTGAAAATATAGCCCTTCCCTTAAAAGAAAGGACGAAATTGTCCCATGAAGAGGTTAGAAATCGAGTTACGGCAACGCTTGAGCAACTCGAATTGACCGGCCATGAAGAGAAGTTTCCGGCGCAACTCAGCGGGGGAATGAAAAAGAGGGTCGGGCTTGCGCGCGCGTTGCAGTTGGAACCCGAAATCGTCCTTTTTGATGAGCCGACCACCGGGCTTGATCCGGTCATGACCCGAGAAATTTATGAGTTGTTCGCGGCAACACAACAACGACTGGGCTACACTGCGGTCATTGTCAGCCATGATATCCCACAGGTTTTCACCCTTGCCGATCAAATTATTTTATTGAATAAAGGGGAGTTGGATGTTTTTACCGATGAAAGCCAAATCCCGCATTCCAGTAAACCCTATATACGCGAATTTGCCCGGTTGGTAATGGGACAGTCGGTCGTCTGAGGATAAGGAGAAGAGGAAAATATGGGAAATTCCCGGATGGAGATATTTGTCGGTTTATTCTTAGTGGTTGGATTTTTGGCTTTTGGCTGGCTCGCCTTGCAGCTCGGTGAGGTACCCTGGCTGACAGGAACCAAGGCCTACATGTTGACGGCTGAGTTTAATAATATTTCCGGCGTGAAAACCGGGGCTGATGTGCAGATTTCAGGAGTCACCATCGGAAAGGTGCGGCGGCTCACCCTGAACAAACAGGGACTGGCCGTGGCTGGAATGCAGATTGATCTTGGCATAAAAATACCAGTAGATTCAATTGCTTCAGTTAAATCTCAAGGAATTATCGGTGATAAATATATTCAGATCACCCTTGGGGGAGATGAAACCGCATACAAACCTGGAGAAACCATTATTGACACGGAATCCTCTGTTGACCTGGAATCTCTTATCTCCAAATTCGCCTTTGGTCAGGTGAGTAAATAAAATCGGTGTAACATCTATGAATCGGAAATTTTTTCACCATTTTTCGTTGGGGTTAGTTTTATCACTGACACTGGTCGTGCTGGCTGTTTGCGACGTTGCCGGAGCAGAGGATTTCCTTAATGACGAAAGTTATGAGGATCAGGCCACCTCCGGCGTATCCGATCCCATTGAACCCTTTAACCGAGCCGTGTTTACCTTCAACGACAAGGCTTTTATCTGGGTGCTCAACCCTGTCGCTACCGGCTACAGCAAAGTGCTTCCCTCGGATATAAGAGGATGTATCGGTAACTTTTTTTATAATCTTGGGGAACCGGTACGTTCGGTAAACTGTCTTCTCCAGGGAAGGTTCCAGGATTCGGGTCGGGCGATATCCCGTTTTATTATCAATACAATAGGCGGAGTTTTCGGTCTGGCCGATGCTGCTTCTGAAACCTTCGAGATTGCCAGGGTGAGGGCCACTTTCGGACAAACTTTTTCAGTTTGGGGTATTGGTGATGGTTTTTATCTGGTCGTTCCTTTGCTGGGGTCTTCCACTCTGCGGGATTTTTCCGGTGATGTGGTTGAAACACTGGCAACGACTTCCTATTATCCATGGAATGATGATATCGTAACCTCCGCCACTGTTTTTGGTATTCAGGACGTCAATTATATCTCGCTGCACCTTGGCGTATATGAAGATATAAAAACCATGAGTTTCGATCCCTATGTAGCATTCAGAAACGCCTATTTTCAGTCCCGAAATAAGAGCAGTGATCAAATGATCATTTCCAGTCCAACCCTTGATATCAATTAATAGAGGATAATCATTGTGGTTACACAGTGATAACGGTACGTCATGCTACAAAATAAATATACGGTATTTTTATCTTTTCTGCTGTGTTGCCTGTTAATGGGATTGGTTTTTTCTCAAAGCGCCGTATCGGCAAGTCCTGACCCGACGGACCAGTTCCGCCCTTTTTTGAAGAAGGTGATAGATACCCTTGCCGATCCTGAATTGAAGACCATTCCCAAAAAAGAGCAAGGGCAACGTATCATTACTATAGTCCGAGAACATTTTGATTTTCGGGAAATGAGTAAACGCGTTCTCGGTATGCAGTGGAGAAATCTGAATAATAAGGAACAAAAGGAATTTGAAGACCTTTTTACTCAGTTGCTGCAATATGCATATATAGGAAAAATTGACGAATATGCCGGGCAGCAGGTTGCATTTGTCAAACAGAGGATCAAAGGGGAGAGAGCTGAGGTTCAGACATTGCTGGTGGATAAGGAAAAATCGGTTCCTGTTTCCTACATTATGCTGCTTCGAGGGGACCAATGGATGGCCTATGACGTGATTGTTGAAGGAGTGAGTCTCATCCGGAACTACATGGAGCAATTCAGCGAAATATTGAGAAAAGATGGATATTCAGGGCTCGTTCAACAGTTAAAAGATAAAATTTCTCAGATAGAAAAAGAAAAAATGAATGCCTGAATTTTTTGTGGGCATATAGTTTTTTTATATAATATCCCCAAAGTTACGAAATTGTTTTTCATCCTCGAGGTGGTATCCCTTCGGAG
This sequence comes from uncultured Desulfobulbus sp., assembly GCA_963666685.2. Taxonomy (GTDB): domain Bacteria; phylum Desulfobacterota; class Desulfobulbia; order Desulfobulbales; family Desulfobulbaceae; genus Desulfobulbus. The sequence continues at coordinate 1,806,534 of CAXXHZ010000003.1, read as the reverse complement.
TTCCGCATTTTAAATGCCAAATATCGAGCTCGTTATTCCTGTAATTTCTCTTTGCTCTGATTTTTAGTTGGCTAATTTCTTTTTTTTTTGTATAATTTTTGGCTTTGACCAAAATTCAACCTTGGTACGCAGAGACTGAAGTGAGGACACGGGTTCGGTTTGATGAAATTTCCTCCTCGGGAAATGACTATGAAATACAAGAGGTGGAAGGTATTGCCTTCCAGCAGGATTTTACTGTAAAAGGGCCCTTGTCTGCGCAGTGCACACTCAAGCGTAAGGGAAACGATACGGTAGAGATACAGGGTCATCTTAAAGCCTGCCTGTCTGTAATATGCGATCGATGTCTTGTCCCCTATGATATCGATGTGGACACTGATCTGCAGGTGTTGCTTGAAACTGGCTTGAGTAATTTTCAGCCGCTCCAAGAGCTGGAATGTACGCTCACGGATTTAGACAGTATTCTACTGGATGAACCGGTGGTCGACCTTGATGACATTCTCCGACAGCAGCTCTATCTTGCGCTTCCGCTGAAGAGCCTTTGTTCGGAACAATGCAAAGGGATTTGCTCCCGATGCGGAGTGAATCTGAATCTTCAAGAATGCAAATGTACCAATGATAGGCAGGACTCACCTTTTTCAGTTCTTGCCCAATTGAAATTAAAGAATACCGAAAAATAAGTCTTCGTGTGATGTATAATCGTGCCCTGATGGCTCGGATTGACATTCAACGGATATTAATAATGGAGGAACACAATGGCTTTACCCAAAAGAAGGCATTCCCACTCACGGACAAGACAACGTCGATCACATGATGCCTTGACCAAACCCAATGTCGGGCGATGTCCGGAATGCGGAGAACCCAAAATGCCGCATCAGCTCTGTGGCGGATGCGGTATGTATAAAGGCCGGAATGTCATTCATCTTGAGGATAATCTCAGTTAGGCATTATTGTGAGGATAGCCCTTGACGCCATGGGTGGCGACCGGGGGTCAGCGATGGCGATCCAAGGCGCTCTGGCCGCGGTTCGAGACAATAAAGATCTCAATGTCATCCTGATCGGCCCGCGTACTATTTTAGAACAGCAGTTGGGTGAACAAGTCGCCGGCAGCCGAAACTTTTTTGAACAAATTTCCGTGCACCATGCATCCGAAGTTATCACAATGGATGATTCACCGGTGGATGCTGTTCGGAAAAAGAAAGAAGCCACTATCATGGTTGGCTTTGATTTGGTGAAAAACGGTCAAGCGGATGCCGTGGTTTCCGCGGGTAATTCCGGTGCCACAATGGCTGCTGCCGTGAGAAAACTGGGGAGGTTGCCGGGCATTTCCAGGCCGGGCATTGCCAGTTTTTTTCCTACCGTGAAAAAGCCTGTTATGCTGATGGATATTGGGGCCAATGTTGACTGCCGTCCCCAGCATCTCTATCAGTTTGCCGTAATGGCTTCTTCATGCTCCCGACTTTTACTTAATTTTGATCATCCGCGCATAGGATTACTCAGTATCGGAGAAGAAACCGGGAAAGGAAATGCCCTTGTCAAGGAAACCTATGAATTGTTGAAACAAAGTCCGTTGAATTTTATCGGTAATGTTGAAGGCCGTGATGTCTATAAAGGCGATGTCGACGTTATTGTTTGTGATGGCTTTGTTGGGAATATCTCGCTGAAAATCAGCGAAGGTTTTGCCGAGGCTGCTATGCAGTTGCTCAAAAGAGAAATAATGAAAACCTGGCGGGCTAAACTCGGATATCTTCTTATTCGTGAGGCCATCGCAGGATTTAAGAAACAGGTTGATTATGCTGAGTACGGTGGTGCCCCCTTGCTAGGTATCAATGGGACCGGAATTATCTGCCACGGTGCCTCTAACGCTATAGCCATTCGCAATGCAATCGAAGTTGCTGCCAATATGGTGCGCAACAAAGTCAATACGGCAATTGTGCAGGCTTTAGGAGAATACGCCGCTTGAAAACAGGTTTTTTATGAATAAAGCAGTTATCCTCGGAACCGGATCCTGTCTTCCGGAACGATCACTGAGTAATGCCGAACTGGAACAGTCGGTAGATACTTCCGATGAGTGGATTAGATCGAGAACCGGAATCCGAAGCAGAAGAATTGCCGGCGAAAACGAACAAAATTACCAATTGGCGACCACTGCGGCAAGGCGTGCCTTGGCAAGTGCGGGAATCGAACCCGCTGCATTGGATCTTATCCTTGTCGCCACTATTTCTTCGCATATGCTCATGCCCTCCACAGCCTGTTTCGTCCAAGCTGAGATAGGTGCGCTTAATGCCTTTGCATACGACATAAACGCCGCTTGTGCCGGTTTTACCTACGGCCTTGATATGGCAAGCAATTATATTCAGAATCGACCCGATATGAAGATTCTGCTGATCGGAACGGAAACACTTTCCACTCGGGTCAACTGGAAAGACAGAAATACTTGCGTCGTTTTTGGCGATGGTGCAGGTGCTGTGGTTTTGACCGGAGCCGATGACGGCCGAGGTATCTTTGGAAGCCGTTTGCAGTCCGATGGGCGTCTCTGGAAGCTGCTGTTTATGGACAGCCCTGAAAGCCTTAATCCTGCCTTGCGACAGGAAAATTGGCGAGGGACCTTTATACAGATGAACGGCAGCGAAATATTCAAGCATGCTGTTCGCTTGATGGAAGATGCTGTTTGCAGCTTACTGAGTTCCCATGGCATGGGCATCGATGATGTTGATCTTATGATTCCGCACCAGGCTAATATTCGTATTTTAAACAACTTGAAAGATAGGCTGAAGATTTCAGAGGAAAAGGTTTTCATCAATCTGAGTAAATATGGTAATACCTCTGCAGCCAGCATACCTATAGCCTTGGATGAGGCTAATAAACAGGGTCGGTTGGTTCGCGGAGAGATTGTGTTGTTGTGTACCTTTGGCGGTGGTCTCACTTGGGGCTCGCTGCTTATGCGTTGGTAAGATAGAAAGGAGAGTATTTGTGGATTATTTTTTTACTGAACAACAACAGATGATCATCGATACCGCCCGGGAAATAACCAACGAGAAAATTATCCCGGTACGGGCGGAACTTGATGAAAAAAATCAATTTCCCCGGGAAATTTTACAGGATATTGCCAAGGCCGATTTATTCAGTATTTTTGTCCCTGAAGAATATGGCGGGTTAGGCGGCGGCTGTTATGAAATAGTCCTTGCCATGGAAGAATTGGCTCGAGGCTGTGTCGGCGTCGCAACAAGCTTTGCCGCCAGTGCTCTTGGTATCTTTCCTGTGATGATTGCTGGTAGCGACGAACAGAAACAGAAATATCTTCCTGATATCGCTTCCGGTTCTCGATGGGCCGCCTTCGGTCTGACCGAGGCCAATGCGGGCAGCGATGCTTCCGGCATTCAAACGACAGCAGTCCTTGATGGTGATGAATGGGTATTGAACGGGACCAAACAATGGATCACCAATGGAGGGGAATCGCAGATTTATTCGATCGTAGCCTTGACCGATCCCCACAAGGGTGCGCGCGGTGCCTCTATTTTTATTGTAGAAGACGGTGATCCCGGATTTTCATACGGGAAAAAGGAAAATAAAATGGGGATTCGTTCCTCTTCCACCCGTGAACTTATCCTCAAAGATTGCAGAATACCCCTTGATAGGCTTGTTGGAAAACGTGGAACCGGCTTTATCACTGTTATGAAAACCTTGGATATGTCCCGGCCCGGCATAGCTTCGCTTGGTATAGGATTGGCCCAGGCTGCCTTGGACGAGGCGGCCATTTATGCGAAACAGCGTGTTCAATTCGGCAAACCGATCATTTCTTTTCAGGCGGTTCAGCACATCCTGGCGGACATGGCTATTCAACTTGAAGCCGGCCGTGCTCTGGTGTATGCCGCGGCACGACACATCGACAGCAATCCGAAGAATATGTCGAAAGCTTCTTCCATGTGCAAGGTTTTTGCCACGGATATGGCCATGAAGGTCACCACCGATGCTGTGCAGGTCTTGGGGGGATACGGTTACATGAAAGAATATCCGGTCGAAAAGATGATGCGTGACGCCAAAATTCTTCAAATTTACGAAGGCACCAATCAAATCCAACGCAATGTCATCGGCCAAGAGCTTAATAAAGAATATTCCTAAGAGTTAAGCAACTGATGAATATATTTGTCTGCATCAAACAAGTTCCGGACGCCAAAGATGTCCGGCTGGATCCGGTTACCAATACTCTGGCACGCGAAGGGGTTGAGTCGATCATGAATCCCTATGATCGACATGCCTTGGAAGAAGCCGTTGCCCTGAGGGAACAACAGGGGGGCACGGTAACGGTAATTACCATGGGGCCGCCGCAGGCCGAGGCCGTATTACGCGAGGCCATTGCCTGTGGTGCCGATGACGGGGTGCTGATTTCGGATCGGGCCTTCGCCGGTGCCGATACTTGGGCGACCTCCTATACCTTGGCCCAAGCTGTGAAGACCTTAGGTACCTTTGATCTCATTCTTTGCGGAAAACAGGCTATCGACGGTGATACCGCCCAGGTTGGACCAGGGCTCGCCTGCCGATTGCAGGTACCGTATGCCACCTGCGTGCAGAAGACCCGGAAAGTCAGCGATGAGGCCCTCGAAGTGGAAAGGATGATGGATGATGGTTTTGATGTCATTCGCCTTCCGTTGCCCGCATTGATGACTGTGGTAAAAGATATCAATGAGCCTCGTGTGGCCTCGTTGAAGGGAAAGATGCGAGCCAAAAAGGCGGAAATCAAAAAATACTCCGCAGTTGATATCGGTGCGGATCCTCAGTGCATTGGCCTTGCCGGTTCTCCAACCCAGGTCGTGCGTGTTTTTTCGCCGGAACCCCGGGGAGATCGTAAAATTTTTTCCGGAACTGTCGTTGAACAGGTCGATCAGTTAGTTGAATGTCTTAAAGCACACCTGTAATAAACAAATTTTTTATTACTGATAATCGAGCCCCTTTTTCAAAATGATTATAATCGATAGCGATAAATGCACAGCCTGTGGTATTTGTGAGACAAGTTGCGCTTTTGGCGCCATCCTGGTTCAGGATGATTGCGCCGTAGTCAATGAATCCTGTACCCTGTGCGGTGCTTGTGTTGAAAATTGTCCGGTATCGGCGCTGCATATCGAGATTGTCGGTAAAAGAAAGCAGCTTGATATCGACCAATATTCCGGGATTATGGTTTTTGCTGAATACCGGCACGGCACTATTGCGCCGGTGAGTTACGAATTGCTGGGTATCGGGAGAAAACTTGCCGACAAACGCGGCGTTAAACTCAGTGCCGTTTTGCCTGGAGGCACGGTGGCTTCCTTTGCGGATGCCTTGATAGCCGCCGGCGCCGATACCGTTTTTCTCGTGGAACACCCTGATCTGGAACAGTTTCGTGAAGATGCTTATGCCGCAATACTTGAGCAGGTGATTCGTGAACAGCAGCCTGAGGTGTTTCTGGCTGGAGCTACCGCTATAGGGCGCTCACTTATCCCTTATGTGGCAACGGCTTTGAATGCCGGATTGACCGCTGATTGCACTCGACTGGAAATCAGGCAGGAAGACGGTGTCTTGCTGCAAACACGCCCCGCCTTTGGGGGCAATATCATGGCAACTATCGAGTGCCCCGACACAAGGCCGCAGATGGCGACCGTCCGCCCTAAGGTTATGGCGCCTTTAGAGCCGGATATGACCCGGAAAGGCGAGGTCTTTCATGTGCAAATATCTGAGAAATGCCTTCAATCAAAGATTGAGGTTCTTGATTCCATTATCAATACGGATGATCGTGTCAACATCCAAGAAGTCGAGACCTTGGTCGCAGGCGGACGCGGACTTGAATCAGAGAAAGGATTTGCTCTTGTCAGAGAATTGGCCGATGAACTCGGAGGAGCGGTTGCCGCCTCCAGAGCTGCTGTCGATGCGGGATGGATTCCCTATCCCCATCAGGTCGGGCAGACCGGTAAAACCGTTAGCCCCAAACTGTATATAGCCTGCGGCATTTCCGGTGCGGTGCAACATGCTGTCGGTATGCAATCCGCGGAGATCGTTGTGGCAATCAACAGAGATTGTAATGCACCGATCTTCAATATTGCCTCCTATGGTGTTGTCGGCGATTTGTACGAAGTCGTGCCTAAATTGATCAAAAGGCTACGGGAGATAAAGAAATGACTATGAAAGATACCATTGCCCTGGTAACCGGGGGCAGTCGTGGAATCGGCAGGGCTATTTGTCTCAAATTGGCTTCCCTTGGGGCTACTGTCGGTATTAACTTTGTGGCAAATCCCGTTGCGGCGCAGGAGACTCTGCAACAGATTCAAGCCTTGGACGGCAAAGGCTTTCTTGCTCGCTTTGATGTAGCCGATGCCGAAGCCGTACAAGAAAATATTAAAGAATTCATCAATACTTACGGCCGGATCGATATTCTGGTGAATAATGCAGGCATTACCCGCGATGGCCTGATGGCACGCATGAAAGAGACCGATTGGGACAGTGTGCTTGACACGAATCTAAAGGGCGCTTTTCTCTGCAGCAAAGCGGTGATGCGAAGCATGATGAAAAAAAGGTGGGGCCGGATCATCAACGTTACATCGGTGGTCGGTTTTGTCGGCAACAGCGGCCAAGTTAATTATGGTGCGGCTAAAGCCGGCCTCACAGGTTTGACCAAATCCATGGCAAGGGAACTTGCCGGACGGAATATTACTGTCAATTGCGTGGCTCCAGGATATATCGTCACCGATATGACGGAAGGCCTTGCCGAAGATGTGCAGGCAGCGCTCAAGGCCCAAATACCTTTGGGGATTTTGGGAACTCCGGAAGACGTTGCCGCCTCGGTGGGCTTTCTGGCATCTGCTGATGCCGGTTATATTACGGGTCAGACCCTGCATGTCAATGGCGGGATGTATATGGGACATTGACAAGACACGTGCGAATGCTAATAAATATTCGGCGTTGCTTGATAACAAAAAAAATACAAATTTACTTTGAGGAGAATAACAATGGCTGTTGAAGGAAAAATGATTGATATTATTGTTGAACAACTGAGTGTCGATAGAGAAAAAGTAGTGCCGGGCGCTTCCTTTGTCGATGATTTGGGAGCTGATTCACTTGACTTGGTTGAGTTGATTATGGCCATGGAAGAGGAGTTTGATGTTGAGATTCCTGATGAGGAGGCGGAAAAAATTACTACTGTACAAAATGCCATTGATTTTGTTGCAAAGATTCAAAGCTAAACAAGAGGCAAAGTACGCGTGAAACGACGGGTCGTTGTTACAGGAATTGGCTTAATCACACCGCTGGGTATTGGTACGGAAAAAACGTGGAATGCGCTGATCAACGGGCAAAGCGGCATTGGACCTATTACCCGTTTTGATGCTTCCGATCAGAACTCGCAGATTGCAGCTGAGGTAAAAGATTTCAACCCTGAAGATTGGTTTGAGAAAAAACAGGCGAAAAATCTGGATGCTTTTGTCCAATATGCTGTTGCCGCGGCAGAACTTGCCTGGAAAAACAGCGGCCTGTCTCTTACCGATGCGAATGCGGATCGGGTTGGTGTTATTACAGGTTGCGGCATGGGAGGACTCCCCACCATTGAAGAGTATCATGGGGTTCTCCTGAACCGTGGGCCGCGAAAAATCACACCTTTTTTTATTCCAAGAGTTATTCCCAATATGCCGTCCGGGCATATTTCCATGCGGATTGGTTGTAAAGGACCGAACCTTACGCAAACAACAGCTTGTGCCGCTGGGACCCATGCTGTCGGGGAAGCTTTTCGTCATATTGTTTATGGTGATTGCGATGTAGCTATCACCGGAGGTACTGAATCGGTTATCTGTCCGCTTGCTGTAGGCGGATTCAGTGCCATGAAGGCCTTGTCTACCCGTAATGATGATCCACAATCCGCTTCACGTCCTTTTGATCTTCATCGTGACGGATTTATCATTTCTGAAGGATCGGGAATGCTGGTCCTTGAGGAATTGGAAGCGGCAAAACGACGTGGTGCTACCATTTATGCCGAAATTATCGGCTATGGCCAGACGAGCGATGCTTATCACATTGCCGCGCCACCAGAGAATGGTGAGGGGGCCGCCCGCTGCATGGCTGCCGCCTTGAAGGATGCGGGACTCAATCCCGAAGATATCGATTATATCAATGCCCATGGAACGTCTACGCCGCTGAATGATAAATGTGAAACCAAAGCAGTGAAGACGGTGTTCGGAGAGCATGCCTATAAGCTTGCCATGAGTTCAACCAAATCCATGACCGGGCATATGTTGGGTGCGGCCGGTGGTATCGAGGCCGCCTTCACTGCATTGACTCTGTATAAGGGCGTAATTCCGCCCACCGTCAATCTGGAAACCCCTGATCCTGATTGTGACCTTGACTATGTCCCTTTGACTGCCCGCGATGCGAAAGTAAATACCGCTATGTCCAATTCTTTTGGGTTCGGCGGGACCAACGGTGTTGTTGTATTGCGTCGTTTTGTATAACAGCGATCATTAAAGGTATAGGGGAGGGGAATGTGAATATAGTATTGGGAAGCGATCATGGCGGATTTGCCTTAAAAAAGGAAATCCTCCCATTCCTTGTTCGAGAAGGACATCAAGTCAATGATGTGGGCTGTTACACCGAGGAGTCCGTCGATTATCCGGATTTTGCCGAAAAGGTCTGTACGGAAATTATTGAGGGGCGCTCCTCATGTGGCATTCTTGTTTGTGGGACCGGAATAGGAATGTCGATTGCCGCCAACAGGTATCGTCAAATTCGGGCCGCTCTCTGCCATGAATCTTTTAGCGCCCGAATGAGTAGAGAGCATAATGACGCCAATGTGCTTTGTCTGGGCGATAGGGTCCTAGGCGTTGCCCTTGCCCTCGATATTGTCACGACTTGGCTTCAGACAGAATTTCTTGGTGGTCGCCATCTTCGAAGGATTACCAAGATGGGGTAGACTCTTGCCTTCGATTATTTCCTGTTTCCATTCCGGCATGCTTTGTTCTTGAAGCTGCCGGTTTTTATTTTTCACATTGTATTTCGCGTCTCGTATCTTTTTTCCGGAAACAATAAAGGTTGAGTTATGAAGTGTCCTTATTGCGCACATTTGGATAATCGTGTTATCGATTCACGTATCAACAAGGATAAAACGATTATTAGACGTCGCAGGGCATGTGGAGCATGCCAACGACGGTTTACAACCTTTGAGCGCATTGAATTGATTCTGCCGATGTTGATAAAAAAAGACGGAAGAAGAGAAGCTTGGGATAGAAGTAAAATCATCGTCGGACTTGAAAAGGCCTGCGAAAAATTGGCGGTCAGTATGGCCGATATTGATTCTTTTGTAGACGGCATCGAACAGAAACTTCAGGATTACGGGAGCAAGGAAATTTCGACAAATCAAATCGGAGAATGGGTCATGGAAGCCCTTCCCGCCTTGGATGAAGTCGCCTATGTTCGTTTTGCTTCAGTCTATCGACAGTTCAAGGACGTTAACGAATTCATGGAAGAATTAAAGCTCTTTCTTGGTGAACAAGGAAAGCACTGATCATTAAATAGAATGAAAGATCACTTTTATTACATGCGCCTTGCCTTGGAAGAGGCGAAAAAAGGAAGTGGAAGAACTTCGCCCAACCCGGCGGTTGGTGCAATTATTGTCAAAAATGGGCAGGTTGTCGGTAAGGGGTATCATAAAAAAGCGGGCACGCCACATGCCGAGATCCATGCCATTCAAGACGCCGGTGAGTTATCGAAGGACGCAACCCTGTATGTAACGCTCGAGCCTTGCAATCATACCGGGAGAACCCCCCCATGTACCGAGGCCATTCTTCGGGCAGGGATCACTCACGTTGTTATCGGCATGGTCGATCTTAACCCATGTGTAACCGGAGGTGGGGCAGCCTATTTACAATCTCAGGGCGTTGATGTTTGCAGTGGAGTTCTTGAACAACAGTGCAAGGAATTAAATTATCCTTTTATCAAGCACAGTACAACCGGGCTTCCTTGGGTTATAATGAAGGCTGGGCTCAGCCTTGACGGTAAAATTACCTTTCTCCCCAAACAGGGCGCCGCCCTGACTGGCCCTGAGTCAAATCGATATGTTCATCAAATTCGCGATCAGGTCGATGCCATTTTGATCGGTGTTGAAACGGCACGCATTGACAATCCCAGCCTGACAACACGTCTTGAAGACAATGAGACATCGCGAGATCCTCTTCGAATCGTGCTGGATTCGCGTTTGCGGTTACCCACAGATGCTCGTATGATCAATCGGAATTCCCCTGCTGAAACCTGGGTGTTTTGTGGCATGCAGGCCTCCCAAGAAAAAGAAGAGCAATTAGTGTTGCAGGGGGTAAAGGTTTGGCGTATGCCGCTTCTGAGCGATAATCGGCTCGATCTTTTCGCAGTACTCCGTTTCCTGGGAAAAAAAAATATAACCTCTGTCCTCGTAGAAGGCGGTGCCAGAGTGCATGGTGCATTTTATCATCATCAACTCGTAGATGAAGTGCTCCTTTTTTACGCACCGTTTATTGTCGGGGATCATGGGACCCCCCTTGTTCAAGGATACAGTTTGGACCGTCGTCCCGAATTTCCGATTTTTAGCACCACCTCAATGCAATCATTGGGAAACGATTTTTTGTTTAGAGGTATTATTCGGAAATAAAAACCATCGGGTGGGTCACTGCATCATCGTTTGAATTTTTTCCCAATTGTTACGTAATGTTGCCGCATCGGCAAATTTGAGGCGGACTTCCAGGCTATCGTCTTCAAACGAGAGGCTATGTTCAATGGTCACTTTTTCTCCAGGCTGCAATTCCTGCACAAATTTTTTAAACTGTATTTCAGCCGCCGTTCTGACGGGATAGCAGCGGTCATGCAGATATTGCATCAACCCCTGCGCTTTTTGCGGTAAATTATCTGCAGAACTCTCCTGATTCGGCAACCAGCTGTTGGCGATTTCGGCAACAGTACAATTCTCCCTTAGCATTAATTCCAAGACCATTTCCATCAATTTGTGCTGTTTGGATCCACCGAGCCGATAGGTCGCAATGATATTGACCAGTTCGCGTTGGTCCTCATGGGGAATACGAGCGAGTTGTTTTCCCGTTTTGGGGGAGAGCAAACCTTGGTGGAGCCCTAAGATTGCCGTCATATCGAGTTGCAAGAACCCGAGGAGTTCATCGAGTTTATACTTTTGCGCTTTATATCCCATAAGAGAAAGCAGTTGTAACAGTTCTTTTTCGGATAAATCCTGCTGTGCCTCTCGTAAGAGATGGGCTTGAAGAATGGGGCTTTTATGGAATGCTGAAAGATTATGAAAAGCTTGGAAGGAATAAAGAGTCCAAGGGGGGGTAATGTAAGGCAGAATCTGGCAAGCGACTCTTTCTATTCCCAATGCCTTCATTGCGGTATATTGAGGATAGTCAGCCAGAAGGTGAAACTCATTCTCGGATCGTTGTTGCACCAGTAACGGTGCAACTTGACCAAATTTTTGCAAGGTACTTGATACATCAGGTTCTACCGGTCCGTTATGGAGAAAACTGATGAACGTATCTTTAAAAGCGAGAAACTCAATATCAATACATTGAAAACTATAGGGCAAGGGGTGGAGGGAAGGGTTTTTCATGCAAAGAGAATGAGATTTTGAAAAGATAAAAAAACATCTTTTCTGATTTGAAGGGGAACTTAATTGTAGACTCTCTAAAATGAAGAGAACTTTTTGTGGTTGAAATCAGGGCGCCTGGAATGAGCGCCCTGATTGAGGAATGGGAAGGAAGTCTGAATCAGTCTTCATTAATTCTGGACCGCAAAATTCCAGATGGTTTAAACGTAATCACTCGTCTTGCATCAAGGGTCAGTTCACTTCCTGTTTGTGGATTTCGACCGCGACGGGATTTCTTATCTTTGATATTGAATTTGCCGAACCCACTGAGCAACAAATCCTCTCCGGTAATTAAGGAGGATTTGGATAATGATAAAAAGGTTTCAACGGAATCCGTTGATTGCGATTTGGTCAGGTTAGGGTGGGACTTATAAACCTGCTGTACCAAGTCCGCTTTTGTCAGAGTCATTTTTCCTCCTCCTCGATAACTAGCATTGAGAAAAATTCATTTATTTTTCTCTATAATAGGAAGTAATACAGAGAGTTGTCAACCTCGTTTATGAAAGAAAGGGAAAGGCTGAAGTTCCGGCGAACTGAGCCGCTGTTCCTAGTTCTTCCTCAATTCGCAGTAGTTGGTTGTATTTTGCGACTCTGTCGCTTCGCGATGGAGCTCCGGTTTTAATTTGTCCTGTATTCAGGGCGACTGCAAGATCGGCAATGGTTGCATCTTCCGTTTCTCCCGATCGATGTGATATGACCGCAGTGTAAGAAGCCCGGTGTGCCATTTCCACGGCATCGATGGTTTCGGTGACTGTACCGATTTGATTGAGTTTGATCAAAATGGAATTTGCAATTTTTTGTGCAATACCCTTTCTCAGGATACTGGTGTTGGTTACGAAAATATCATCGCCAACCAACTGAATTGTATTGCCGAGCGCATCGGTTAATTGTTTCCACCCGTCCCAATCGGATTCCTCCAAGCCGTCTTCAATGGTAATGAGCGGATATTTTTTAACCCAATCCGTATAAAAAGCGATCATCTCCTCAGCCGTTTTTTTGGGATTTTTTTCTGCACCTAAAATATAGATTTTTTCTTCAGCGGAATAAAATTCACTGGCGGCAGCGTCGATGCCGATAAAAATATCTTTTCCCGGCGAGTACCCCGCGTGTTCAATACCTTCGAGAATAACTTCCATTGCCTCTTCATTCGAACGTAAATTGGGAGCAAATCCACCTTCATCTCCGCCTGCAGTTTGCAGCCCTCTTTTTTTTAGTACGGATTTCAAGGCATGAAAGGTTTCCGCTCCCATCCGCAGCGCTTCGGAAAACGATTTCGCCCCGGCGGGAAGAATCATGAATTCCTGGATGTCGACATTATTATCTGCATGCGCCCCCCCATTGAGAATGTTCATCATAGGGACGGGCAGAACCTTGGCATTGACTCCGCCTAGATAATTATAAAGGGGGAGTTCCAGTTCTATGGCGGTTGCTTTGGCAACTGCCATGGATACCCCAAGGATCGCATTCGCACCAAATTTTTCTTTGTTGGCGGTATTGTCGAGTTCCAACATGGTGCGATCAATGACCACCTGCTGTGATGATTCGAAGCCGAGTAAAGCAGGAGCAATATATTGGTTCACGTTTTCGACCGCTTGCAGGACACCCTTCCCGCCGTAGCGACTATTTTGGGTATCACGAAGTTCCAGTGCTTCCCTGGTTCCGGTGGAAGCCCCTGATGGAACTGCAGCCCTTCCCATGACTCCGGTTTCGAGGATGACTTCCACTTCAACTGTAGGGTTTCCCCTGGAATCAAGTATCTCTCTGGCAAACATGCCGGTAATTTCGCTCATTACATATTCTCCGAAAAAAAAATTATTATTTATTCAATATTATACAACGCTCGCTATCTTGAATATCGGAAGATACATTGCGACAACAAGTCCACCGATCATGCCGCCAAGAAAAACCATCATAAAGGGCTCAATCATCGCGGTCAAATTTTCTACGGCTTGATCGACTTCTTCATCATAAAAATCTGCAATTTTTTCCAGCATAGTGTCGAGGGCGCCTACTGATTCTCCTACATGAATCATCTGGACGACCATATTGGGAAAAACACCAGATTCCTCAAGGGGTTCTGCGATGGGGCGTCCTTCCGATATGCTTTCCGCCACACGTATGACGGCTCTTTCTATTATTTTATTACCGGATGTTCTGGCAACAACCTGCAATGCATCCAGGATAGGAACCCCACTTTGCAACATGGTGCTGAGAGTTCGTGTAAACTTTGAAACGGCTATTTTTCTGATAAGGGGTCCAATAACCGGTGCCCATAATACCATATTGTCCATTTTTAAGCGGCCTTTATCTGTTTTATATATTCTTTTCACCACCCACGATAATATCACGGCTCCGATGAGGATGAAAATAATGTTCGATTTGAAAAAATTGCTTAGATTAATAACTATTTGTGTGGGAGCAGGAAGTGTTGAACCAAAATCCTTAAACATCTTGTCAAACACAGGGACGACGAAAACGAGGATAACTACGAGAATGACGAAGGAAATTCCGAGGCATATTGCAGGATAGGTCATGGCTCCCTTGATTTTTTTCTGCAAAGCCATAGATTTTTCTTTGAACGCTGCGAGCCTTGAAAGGATGGTGTCGAGTATACCTCCCATCTCGCCGGCTTCAATCATGTTGGAATATAAATTGTCAAACACTTTAGGGTGTTTACGCATTGAATCCGCTAACGTGGTCCCGGTCTCGACATCACTTTGGATGGTGGTGAGTACATTTTTAAAGGTTGTATTTGCCTGTTGTTTGCTCAAAATTTGCAAACATTGCACAAGCGGTAACCCGGCATCAATCATGGTGGAAAGTTGCCGGGTGAAAATCACAAGGTCTTTTCCCGTTACTTTCGGCTTGAAAAAATCAATATTTTCGAGGAGATCTTTTGGCTTTTCCTTGACGGTTGGATTGTCGATCCGTAAGCGCCTGAGCTGTGAGCGAGCCCCGGCTTCGTCGACGGCTTCGATTTCGCCTTTGCGTTTTTCGCCAAAACTGTTTTTTCCTTTCCAAACATAAATCGGCATGAAATTCTCCAGACAATTTTCTGAAATTTTATAAAAAGTTGTGATGATAAGATGTTGACAGAAAATGGAATTGATTTTATAAGGTATATCCCTTGAGTGAGGAGTTACAACGTACTCTTCATCTTTATTATTGTATGGAAGATTTTTTTCTGATTCAAGAAAAAGTTTATATTTTTTCAGGAGTTGGCAATATGGAAACGAGTAATACCGCAAAATTCAATGATGGGTCATTTCTGCCGATAATTGAACAATGCGAAGGCTGTGGACGCATCGTCGAAGTGGATAAGAGTAAATTTTGTGATACCTATATTAATCCCGGTGCAAAATGGAAACTAGGTATTTGTAACTTCGCTACTCACGCGAAACCGGAAGTGACAATTGTTAAAATTCGGATTAATCCGCTTAAAGCTGCTAAACGGGCTTCTCGACGGAAATAGTAATTGGACTCTAAAAGACCATCAAAACGTTATATCCGCTTCAGGTTTGCCCTGTTAAGATTTAACACATGATTTTTGCTTTTCTCCCTTTTTTCGTATTCTTCAATTGATTCGATTTGTGTGAGCAGTGCGTTCCCCTTTCGGCGCTTGACCTCTTAAGCCGGAGGGGAACTGCCGGATACTGTGATTTGAAATCGGCTTCGGTGGACCAGAAATCCACACATTCCCCCCCTCTATAACGCGACCCGGAATTGACTGGTCCCCCTGAAATAAATGTACCGTTGATAAACGTTTTTATGGTACCGATCCTTATTAGGACTAAAGCCACCCCCTATAGTCGCCAAGTGGCTTGCAGCTAGGGCCGAACTGAAACGGCCAGAACCTGCGGTGTCGGCCAAAGAATTATGGCCGCGACCACCACCCGGCAGCTGCTCTTTCCCAGCCATCGCCTTTTGATCGTGATGACTAAACCCTTGCGCTACGTCTCCCCCCCTGTATCCCCAACCATAGCGGTCAGCCCCTGGAGTATATCGCCCAACACCTCAACCGGTGAGGTCCGGCAAGCTCAGGTGTTCGAGGACATCATGGGCGGCAGCAACCAGACTCCTCCCAAAAATAAACCAAGGTCGAAAGCGGCATGTTGATTGCGCAATGCTTCAACTTGGCAAGCCTTCGCCATCGGATTTTCTTCACTTCGGCGGCAGCCAATGCAGCCATTCGGGAGCCTGTCATCTTGCTCAATAATCGGTTTTTTAGAAAATTGCCGCAGCGTAAGGCGGAGCAGGTTTGAGGAGATGGGCCTCCCCGCCATGCTGCCCTTACCGGCGACTCCCTACTCCCTACACGGTTGGCCCAGGAGAAAAGGGGCATTATCAAATACCGGTTCAGGCGTGGCAACAGATATCTTTTTTGGACACAACCCGTCAACCATGCTATCTTTTCGTTGAACTTTATGACATGCTCCTCGATTCTGTTTTTCCGAATACGAAATTTTACAAAAAAAAAATGTAATAAAATTTCATTGTCTCTGTGAGATAGATCGATCATGTGTCTGGAGACGAGTCGCTCGTTGTGAGGGAACGCTCATCTTTTTATTTTTTATAATTGGTGATTTTCAGTACAAGCCCTGTCAAACAGCCTAGTAGTAGGGTTTGAGATTGGAATTGTAAGTATCTGCCTGAACGAGGGGCTTTTTATCCCTCTTTGCAACGTATCATGAACGAAAAAACATTCTTTATGATTCAGAATTACCGATGGATCCCTCCCTTGACATGCTGTTTCTTTGTGCTTGTCAGTCTGTTTTTATCAGTCAATTTTCATTGTGGTACGGTCAACGCTGCCGGTCTGGACACTCCACCATCCCGTTCCCTCCGGGTAGTCATGGATAATAATTATCCCCCCTACGTCTTTTTGGATAGTGATGGCAGTGTCCAGGGAATCCTTACCGATCAATGGCGACTTTGGCAAAAAAAGACCGGTGTCCGGGTCGAAATCAAAGTTATGGACTGGAAGGATGCACTTAAGAGGATGAAGGCCGGAGAGTTTGACGTCATAGACACGGTTTTTGAAACTGAGGAACGTTTAGGCTGGCTGGATTTCGGCAGTCCCTATGACCGCATTGAGGTCTCGGCTTTTTTTAATAATGAAATCAGTGCGATTAATGATCTTGATTCTCTGAGGGATTTTATCGTAGCCGTCAAAGAAGGCGATGCCGTAATTGATCTTCTGCGTAGCCATGGGATAGAAAATCTCATATTTTTCAGAGAATATGAGGCCATTGTCAAGGCCGCCAAAGAGCATAAGGTCAATGTTTTTGTCATCGACAAACCTCCTGCCCTCTATTTTCTCTACAAGTATGGGATACAAAAGCAATACAATGTAACGCTTCCTTTTCATGTCGGTGAATTTCACCGAGCGGTTAAAAAAGGAGATGTGGCGTTGTTGCAGGAGGTTGAGTCCGGTTTCAACCGGATAACCCACGAAGAATTAGAGCAGATTAACAAAAGATGGCTTGGCGCCCCCATTTTGAGCTTTCTTTCTGTGAAATATCTTTTTGTTGGCGCCGGTATTTTTTGTTTTTTGATCCTTAGCCTGTTTTGCTGGAATCGTTCGCTAAGAAAGGCTGTAGCAAACCGTACGTCTGAATTGGAAGTAAGTGAGGAGGCTCTGCGGAAAAGCGAAGTACGGTATCGAGAATTGGTCGAAAACGTGAACAGCATTATCCTCCGCAGGGATCGTGATGGACGCATTACCTTTTTCAATGAATTCGCCCTGAATTTCTTCGGTTATAAGGCAGACGAGGTCATCGGTAAAAATGTGATTGGAACCATTTTGGCGGAGACTGATTTAGCAGGGGAAAACCTTCGGGCAATGATTGACGATATTGGCCTGCGACCCAATTACTACGCGACCAATGAAAACGAAAACATGCGCCGTGACGGGACACGTGTTTGGATATCCTGGACCAATAAACCGTTTTTTAATACTGACGGCGAAGTCAGCGAAATTTTGTGTGTCGGTAATGATATTACCGACCGCAAACGGACCGAAGAGGCATTGCATCGGGAACGTGAACGATTGGAATTCGTCATTAAAGGTTCACGCCTCGGCACTTGGGAATGGAATGTCCAGAGTAACGAGGCCGTGTTTAACGAAAGCTGGGCCCAGTTGATCGGTTATACCTTGGAGGAATTGACGCCCTATAGTTACGAGACATGGGAACGACTCGTGCACCCGGAGGACTTGGCAAGGGCACGTGAGTCTGTGATTGCTTGCATCGAGGGCACTACACTTGACCATGATTGCGAATTTCGGATGCAGCACAAGGATGGCCCTTGGGTCTGGATGCTCGCCCGGGGCCGTATTTTGACCCGTGACGCCGAAGGGAACCCCCTGTCGATGTATGGAACTCATACGGATATCACAAAAATTAAGGGGGTGGAAGAAAAACTGAAGACGACCAACGAACTGCTTTCCCTGTTTATTAAGTATTCTCCCATTTACGCCTTCATCAAAGAAGTGACCGCTTCCGAAAGCCGCACCTTGAATGCCAGTGATAATTTTCAGGACATGATTGGCGTTTCGGGATCCGAAATGGCCGGCAAGACCATGCAGGAGCTTTTTCCAGCTGACTTTGCCGCAAAAATATCAGCCGATGATTGGTTAGTCGTCTCACGGGGCGAGATTCTTCATTTAGAAGAGGATTTAAACGGTCGTAACTACACAACTATCAAGTTCCCGATTCGACTTGGGGAGAAATACCTTCTGGCCGGTTACACCATCGATATCACCGAACAAAAGCGGGCAGAGGAAGAGTTGCGCAGACGAGAGCATCAGTTGGAAAAGATTTTCGAGATCTTGCCCATCGGATTATGGTTTACCGACAAGGACGGAACCTTGCTTCGCGGCAACCCCATGGGGGTCAAGATATGGGGTGCCGAGCCTGATAGGCCAATCTCGGATTATGGTATTTTCAAAGCCTGGCGCCTCCCTTCACGCGAACCGGTCGAACCGGACGATTGGGCGGTGGCGAAAACAGTCCGCAACGGGGTTACCATTGTTAATGAATTGCTGGAAATTGAAGCGTTTGACGGTAAGAGGAAGACTCTACTGAACTATTCGACGCCCGTGCTGGATGATGATGGTGAGGTTGAGGGGGCCATAATGGTCAATCTGGACATCAGTGATCGTACGGCTCTTGAAGACCAGCTTGTCCAGGCTCAGAAAATGGAATCAATAGGACGGTTGGCCGGTGGGGTGGCGCATGACTTCAACAATATGCTCAGCGTGATTCTCGGCCATGTCGAGTTGGCTCTAAACTCGCTTGATCCAGCCCAGCCGCTCTTTGCGGGGCTGGAAAATATCCGTGATGCTGCTCAGCGTTCCGCCGACCTCACACAACAACTCCTGGCCTTTGCCCGCAAGCAGACTGTGGCTCCCAGGATGCTTGACCTGAACGAAACCGTGGAAGGGATGTTGAAAATGCTGCGGCGGCTTATTGGAGAAGATATCGATCTGACATGGTTGCCGGGGAAAGATTTAGGACCGGTCAAAATAGATCCCTCCCAGGTTGACCAGATACTGGTGAATCTGTGCGTCAATGCCCGTGACTCCATCGGTGAAACGGGTTGGGTTACCATCGAGACGAAAACCGTTGCCATAGATGAAGACTACTGCGCCAAACATGCGGGCTTCGTTTCCGGCGAATATGTGTCGTTGATGGTGAGTGACAGCGGCTCTGGTATAGATTTCGAGACGCTCTCGCATCTTTTCGAACCATTTTACACCACCAAGAAAATGGGCAAAGGTACCGGACTGGGGCTGGCTATGGTGTACGGTATCGTTAAACAGAACAACGGGTTGATCAATGTTTCCAGCCAGCCGGGGCAGGGGACGACCTTTACGATTTACCTGCCTCGACAAGCTGCTCAGGCAGAACGAATAACAAGGGTGGATGTGGTGGAACCGGCCATGCGCGGTAACGAACACATCCTGTTGGTGGAGGACGAACCCATGATCCTTGATATGGCAAAGGGCATGCTCGAAATTTTGGGGTACACTGTCCTGCCCGCCGCCATGCCAGGCGAGGCCATCCGCCTGGCACGGGAACATGCCGGCGAAATTCATCTGCTGATGACCGATGTGATCATGCCCGAGATGAACGGCCGGGATCTGGCCAAGAATCTGACCGCTCTTTATCCCAACCTCAAGCGACTTTTTATGTCCGGCTACACCGCCGACATCATTGCCCGTCAAGGAGTACTTGATGAAGGCGTTCGCTTCATACAGAAACCTTTTTCCCTGAAAAATCTTGCCGCTATCGTGCGGGAAATACTGGACACCGGATGTTAAGACGAGAGGAATGAAAGACCCCTCACATGGATCGAACCTCTCCGTAGACCCGTTAGCCCAAGTTTAACACGTTGAGTGCTTAACGTATTGATTTAAAAGCGATAAACAAATTATGGCACTGCATCGTTAAATCTGGGTTAGGCATACAGCCCGAATCAACGCATTCTTGACAGCCCCCTTGTTCCACCCGACCTGCAAACCTCTAACTTTTCGTAATTTTCGACATCTCGTTCACATTTCACTTAAACAGCGGGTCATTTGACTGAGGGAAAAATATCATTACGACGACAGCTCTTACAACTTGTAAACGGTTTTTGTTTTTGATTTCTGTCTTTTCTCGGTATACCTGAGACCATCTATGTCACAACTGCCTACAGTTCGGTCATAAAACATGATTATGACCGGTGATGCACCGATCCGAGAATTTGTCGTACTCTTTGCACGATACAGCCGATAAACGCGCTCGCAAGCATTCAAAGAGGAATTTTCTCAAATGGTGGGTATGATACAAAAGATATGGGGAAGGTCGTCATCGAATTTTGACTCTGAGAGCGAAACCAGGCTGATTTTTGACCTGGTAACCTGGTATAATGGAGGGCGTTTATTGTATGAAAATTAATCCGGCAATTTTGAAACCCATACTCAATGTGGAGGGCCAAACCTGTTTCGGTTGCGGCGAAAACAACCCCATTGGTTTGCAGATGCAATTTTTAACCGATGATGACCACGTCTATTCCATGGTGACGGTCCCTTCGACAATGGCCGGGTGGGATCGAACCGTTCACGGGGGGATTCTTACAACGCTTCTGGATGAGATCATGGGGTGGTCGGTGATCTATCTTTTTAAAAAAATCGGCGTAACGAAAACCATGACCGTGGATTTCCTGAAACCCTTGCAGGTAGGGCGAAAGCTTACCATTGTCGGTACCATCCGGGAAATACAATCGGAGCGGCAGTTGCTGGTGACCGGTGAGATCTATTCTGAAGAGGATGTGTTATGCGCAAAGGCAAGCGCTCTGTTTGCTGCCATGACCGCCCAGGCCGCAGTCCGGTTGGGAGTGATGAGTTCTGAGTATATGGAACGCTTCCTGCCCATTCTGAACCAGAAAGACTCATCTGCCCGGTCAAAAGGGCGCTTGTTTTAATTGGGAGTAAATTCCATTGAAGTCCTCCTGCGCTTTGATCACGCCTTGCACCAGTTTCGGGTCAAAAGCGGTGCCGCTTCCCTCAAAAATGATCTCCATTGACCGCTCATGGGAAAAAGGTTCTTTGTACGGCCGCCGTGACCGGAGCGCTTCATAAACATCCACCACGGCCATGATGCGGGCGCTCAACGGGATGGATTCATAACTCAATCCTTCCGGGTACCCGCTGCCGTCCCATTTTTCATGATGATATTTGGCGATCTCAATTCCCATCTTAATAAACTGATTGTTGGGATACTGCCTGTGCACGGATTCCAGGGTGGCGGCACCGATGGTCGTATGCGTTTTCATGATGGTGTATTCCTCCTCGGTCAATTTGCCCGGTTTGAGGAGAATGGCATCCTGTATTCCCACCTTGCCTACGTCGTGTAAAGGGCTGGCTTGATAAATGGTCGTTATGAAGGAAGAGGTGATGACCTCTGTAAACCAGGGTTCTTTCGACAAAGCATTCGACAGAATTTTGCAGAGCACCTGGACACGCTCCAGATGCAGGCCGGTCGTGTCATCCCGGGTATGGCTTAATTTGGCCAGTGCGAAAATCATCGCCAGCTGGGATTGATTGATCTCCTCAACCTGCTGTGCAACCAGATCCTGCAATTGGCTGTTGAATACATTGAGTGTCTCTTGCACCTGGCGCAGTTTCAGATGGGTCGTCACCCTGGCAAGAACCTCCTCAATCTGAAAAGGCTTGGTGATGTAATCCACCGCCCCCATTTCAAACCCCTTGGCTTTGTTGCCTATCTCATTCAGTGCCGTGAGGAAAATAACAGGGATGTCGCGGGAATCACGATTTTCCTTTAATTTTCGCAGTACCTCAAAGCCGTCCATGCCCGGCATCATGATATCCAGAAGAATCAAGTCAGGGGGAGAGTTTGCCACCAGTTTCAAGGCGGCGGGACCACTCATGGCCACGGAAAGATCGAAGTGATCGCCCAACAGATTCACCAGAAGATGCAGATTCATCTTGGTGTCATCCACCGCCAATATGGTGCATTGCGCCAGGTTTTTCATTGATGGTCTCTCCTCGTGCATATTTCCGTACGTAATGATTCCGCTAGCGCCAGAGCCTCGGTAAATTCATAACGTCGTATATATTCTTTTATTTTTCGGATGTTTTCCGTTCCGTGTTCGGGCCGGATCAATGCGAGCAGCGATTGTACAGCCATGGCGCATTGTTTGGGTTTGCAGGAGCGAAGTGCGGGGATCAGTTGGTCAAGAGATGCAAGTATTTCCGCAAACTGCGGGATTTGATCCGGCGCCTCCGCTGGTGGGGTAATGGGAGGAGGAGCCGGAGCCGTGGGCATCAAGGCCTCCTGCCTGTTCGCGGAGGTCGTAACCTTATTCCTTTCCAGTGGAAGCCATCGGCTGAGCATGGTCAGCAGCGATTTATAATCAATGGGTTTGGTTATATGTTCATCCATGCCTGCTGTAATGCTTCGTTCGCACTCTTCCTTGGTTGCGTAGGCCGTCATGGCGATAATGGGGAGGTCCCGGCCATTGGGGAGTTCCCGGATGCGCCGTGTGGCCTCAATTCCATCCATTTTTGGCATTTGAATATCCATAAGGACGATATCGAAGCGTTCCGTTCCCGCTGCTTCAACGGCTTCCAAACCATTTTCAGCCACAACAACGTCTAAGCCCGCGTTTTTGAGAATTTCCAGGACGACCATCCGGTTGAAGGCATTATCCTCCACCAGCAGCACCCGGCCACCGCTAAAGTGCGAATCGCTGCTTTCCGGGTCCTGCGTATCCAGAGTATTTTTCCAGGAATGTGCATCAGAAGAAGCCTCCAATTGCTGCAACCGGGCAATCAGGATATTCAAGCTGACGGGTTTGGGGATAATCGCAAAAAACGGCTTCTTTTCATCATCAGACAGAACCTTGTCGTGCTGGGGTGTCGTAAGGAGCATTCCTTGAGGTTGTGGTTTGATCAGCGGATCCGAGGATATGGCACGAAATGTTGCAATGCCATCCATATTCGGCATGTCTTGGTCAAGGAGGATAAGCTCAACAGGTGCCTGTAAGGCAGCGTCACGCAGGATCGTGATCGCCTCGGCACCGGAAGCCGCCGTGGCGGATGCCAGGCCTAAGGTCCGTAGATACTCGGCCAACACCTCGCGGGCGGATTTGTTATCGTCAACCACCAATACCTGTTTTTTCCGGATCTCTTCAGAAAGGAAGGGCATTGTCGATTGATCCGGTACTCCAAAAAGCGCGTCAAAGGTAAAGAGACTGCCCTTGTTCAAGGTGCTGGTCACCCGAATATCTCCCCCCATGAGCCGGACAAGGCGCCGGGAGATAGACAACCCTAAGCCGGTACCCCCGAACTGACGGGCCATGGAGGTGTCGGCCTGGGTAAAGGCGTTGAACAATCCCTCGATTTGTTCTGCTTTCATCCCCATTCCGGTATCAAAAACATCAAAACAAAGTCGTACCTGTTGCTCCGCTTCTTGTCGGTCCAGGTGGACGAGGAGACGTATTTCGCCGCTTTCGGTGAATTTTTCGGCATTGCCTGCAAGGTTGATCAACACCTGCCCGAGCCGCAAAGGGTCGCCCGAGAGTCGGGTCGGCACATCGTGGTCAACTCCGACGATACACTCGATATCTTTTGCCGACCAGCGTGGGGAAAGCACCGTAATCAGATGGTCGAGGACATCGTGGAGTTCGAATTCCACGTTTATCAGGTCGAGATGCCCTGCCTCAATCTTGGAAAAATCAAGGATATTGTTCAAAATACCCAGCAGCGATTTTGCCGAGTATTCGGCTTTGTGGATGAAATCCCGTTGTTGGGCCGTCAGTTCCGTATTCAAGGTAAGATGTATCATCCCCAGAACCGCATTCATAGGGGTGCGGATTTCATGGCTCATGTTTGCCAAGAAAGCACTTTTTGTCTGATTGGCTTGTTCGGCTTTTTGGGCCTCCTTCTCTGCCTTGTCAACTGCCCGTTCAAGCTGACGATTGATTTTTCGGAGGTCCTCTTCAGCTTTCTTGCGCGCTCGGATATCGATGAAGCATTCCAATAATTTTTCTCTTCCTTTGATGGAAATAACCTTGACTGTCTTCAGAACCGGTATCCGGGTTCCGTCTGCACGGATCATCATCCTGTCGGAATTGTCCACGGTCTGCCCTAAATCTGAAATGGGGCAGGATAATTCATCGGCAGGGCAGAGGAAATTATGACAACGATGACCGAGAATGGCCTCGTCCCCGGCCCCGAACAGCGCTGCAGCAGAAGGGTTGACCTGTTCTATGATGCGTGTTTTCACGTCGATAATCACCAAGCCGACAGGCAGGCTTTCCATGAATGTGCGCTGAATTGTCTCGTTTTCACGAAGTTCCTCTTCCATGCGCCTTCGTTCGGTAATATTGTGAAAGGCCGTGATTGATCCTCGCACCTTGCCGTCTTGCATAATCGGGCGAATGGCCGCCTCCACCAGGATCAGTTCGCCATTGTTGCGGCAAAAAAAATCCTCTCCGTTGTATGCTTTGCCTTGCAGCACCTGGGAAAAAGGGCAGTCCTTTTTCGGAATTATTCCCCGTTTGGGGTGCCGGTGAAAGAGATCATGGGCCGATTGGCCTATCAAATCCTTTTCTGTATAGCCGAGCAATTGGCAGGCGGCGGGATTAACCCTGGTGATTTCGCCTGCGAAATTTTCAACATACACGCCTTCTGCCAGCGCGATGGTCATGGCTTCCAGATTTCGTTTTTCCGTATCCAGGGCAAAGGATCGAAGCCGTAACCGCCAGAGGAGACTAAGGATCAAGCCAAGGGCGGCCATGGCATAAACGAAGATTAGGAGATATTCCTTTCTGAACTGAGCAATGACCGAATCGCGGGTATAGGTGATGAGATATCCTGAGAGCCGTTTGCCCACCTCGCGCATGGGATGAAGCGTGACCGTGTAGAGCCCTCCGGCGAGGGATTCGGAGACCGTCAGGGCTTCACCTTTATGCATGGCCTGTTGCACGTCCGGACGGGACCGCAAGAGGATATTCAAGGATTGGGCTGCGCTCGATAAAGGCGTGGGGCTGTCAGGCAAAACGGCATTGGCGTCTTCGACCAGATATCCATTATGAATTGCCGCAGGGCTATAGAGCCATTGCTGTTCAGGGAACAGGTGGGATCCCGTCAGGTTTCGGTTCAAAACATAGGCATATTCCCTTCCCGGATCGAGCTCTTTCAAAGCATGGAGAATGGTCTTGACCGTTACCCCCACCTCAACACTGCCGAGATGATGGCCATGGTATTCCAGAGGAAAGATATAGCGATATCCGGAACGGACCTTGCCGCTTTCCAATCCCTGTACAATTCGTTTTTCCGTATTGCATAACAGGATATCCGGACGGCTATCAAACAGGGCATCCCCATAACGTTCGGGTTGATGAAATCGAAGGAAACTGGTGCCGTCGGCAAGGTGAAAATGAAGTTGGAGCAGATTCTGACGCTTCATCGCTTCATAGGATTTGGAGAGCAGGCAATAGAGCTTGTCTCTGTTCAGATCGCGATTCTTTCCGTGCGCTTTTGCTCCTGCCTCAAAAATATCGAGCACTTGCGGGGTGTTCAATGCGTTGTAGAAATAACTCTCCACGGCCAGACGATACATCTGCACGCTGGCTCGATAGGCGGTATCCAGGATTGCCTGATGTTCAGAATAATAACTCTGTTTTTTGAGTACCCAATGGTGGTGAAGAAAAAATCCCATCGCCACGGAGCAAAGAACCCCAAGGGTCAGAAAACCGAAACGATCTCCCAATTTTTTCAAGAAAATACGATTCATTCAGCGTCATTGTCCATTGTGAAAACTGATGGTCTCGCAAAAAGTCTGAATTTACCCATTATCGTCATTCCGGCGCAGGCAGGAATCCATTGATTCCAATAAGCATATTGTGCAGGGATGGCGGTTTGTACCCCTGCCACGAATTTTTCACGAACACAGCCAAAGCCACCGCATTAAGCGTTTTTCAGTATGTGTAACGAATGTTGCTCAGCTTGCTGTCGTATTTTATACAACAACCCTCTCTGTAATTGACGCATAACAGGAGAATAATGTCAAATTGTTCTTGTTTTGACGATGGGTTAGCCGCTTAAGCATCCAAAAGGTCGAAAGGAATAACGCCTTGAAGAATTGATCAATGGTCCAGGGTTGTTACTTACGCGGGGCAGGGAATTTGCAGCGTTGGGAGAGGTGATTGTGCGGTGGAATCGTTATTCCCGTGCATAGGATGCCGTCATGGCGTGCACTGCATTTTTTACCTCATCGATCAGGGCAGGTGGTTGCAGTACCTGCGCCTGCTCACCCCATGAGAGAATCCAGCGTTTCAACTCCAGCAGATGATTGACCGTCAGCGACAAGACCAGCGAGCCGTCGGCATGGTCAACGACGGTCTGTGAAGGGTGCCAGATCCTTTCGCGGATAAAGGCAGCTGCCGGCCGGGCAAATCGTATCTTGACCTCGATCTCATCCTTCCCCCAATGAATGCCGAACTGACTGGCAGAAAGTCGCCTGAAATCAAAATCTTCCGGCACTGAAAAGCGTTCCGTCCGTTTTTTTGCCGTACCTATCCGGGCCAGACTGAAGGTGCGGATCTTGTCACGCAGATGACAGTAGCCAACTACGTACCAATCCCCCTCAAACCGTACCCCATGATAAGGGTCTATCTGCCGTTGCACTGAGGCCTCGCCGGGCCTTTGGTAGTCTATTTCCATCCTGGTGGAGGTTCGCAGGCAGTCGAGCACCGTCTCAAACACCGTCGGTATGATGGCCGTGGAAAAGGGTGGAAACACCGTGAATAACGACTGGTCGTTACTCGGCCTGGAAGCGGCCTTTTCCGGTAAAGAATCCTCAATTTTCCGGAACACGGAACAGAGGCTGTCATAGATGGGGGTGCCTTTGTACTGCCTCAGCAGCTTGTCAGCCAGGTAGATGGCAAACAGGTCGCTTTCTTTGATTTCGAGGGCCGGCAGCTGATACTGCTCCTCGGTGTAGAAGAAACCGCGATGTTGAGGGGAATAGGCAAGCGGTGCATCCAGCTCGTAGCGCATGTAGTCGAGATCACGCTGGATGGTCTTGGAACTGGTCTCCCACTCCTCTGCAAGGGAGTTGCGATTAGGAAACCGCTTTTCCCGAATTTTCCGGTCAATAAAGAGCAGACGCGCATGCTGGGGTTTGTATTTCGCCATTTTCGACCGCTTCGAATGTAAAGGGAAATGCTTTGGTTTCTCTGGGTCACAGGGGGAACATCACACCGAATGCGCCGCATCCCCAAAGCACCGGAGATATTTTCAGAGGTTATTTTGACCGCAGAGAGAAATCTCAAGACTTCTCCCCCCTCGTCCGGAACAACCATGCCGGTGTGTGAAAAAAATATTTTGGTGGGACGCTATTTGTCCCACCACCTAGAGTAACGTGGAGGCAAGAGAAACACCAAACCCTTTTTCATCAGGAGGAAAGAACATGGGATACATCGTTGCCTATCTGCTGTTAGCGGTGGTTGTCGATCTGCTGCTGGAGATTGTTGATCTGGAGGCTACAAGGAAAAACTCTCTGTGGATTAACAGACGCTTGTGGAGCGATACCCTCTTTGATTGCGGCTCAAGGGTGATCACAACAATCACCCCTCTGCCCCGGCAATCGCATCAGATCCGGCCCAACCGGTACCGGCCAAAGTAAATGGGATGGGTTCCCGGTTTGGCAAATGGTGGCCTTCAGTATATGAGCCGAAAGATTTTTTCCACGACCTTTTTTTTGGGCCTTCTCGACTGGAAACTCTTGAAGGCCTTCCAACGATTGAAGAGTTCGGATGGTCGGGGCCAGTCATCGGGATTGTATCGTTCCGACAATGTGGGATAGAAGTGGGTGTGAAAGTGGATTGCCTTGAAATTGTGACAAAAAATAGGGGATTATGGATGGTTTTTTGGTACAGGTTTGAGTTGCTGTCTTTCTGGATTCATATGTTGCCAAGCAGAGTCATCTTGGATTGAGGCCATTTACGTTTTTTATGTTTTGGAGGTTATGATGAGCATTTATTATGCCCATTCTACTGAAAATATAGATAAATCAGACTGGCAACCTCTCTCGGAACATTTGCTCAATGTTGCCGATTTGGCGGGAACTTTTGCTGCCGTTTTCGGGGCGGAGAAATGGGGCAACTATGCCGGTCTGCTGCATGATGCAGGAAAGGCGACGGCGGCTTTTATCGGCAGGCTTGAGGGCAAACCACAGCGGGTCGATCATTCAACTTATGGTGCGAGATTGGCGAAAGAGCGAACTGGGAAGCTAGGTTTGCTCCTCTCTTATGTTATTGCGGGACATCACGGCGGCTTGCCTGATGGCGGTGATCAAGAAAAAGAGCTCCATTTTCGACTCAAAAATGGCAAGATTCCTGATGATGTGGAGTTCTTACCCGAGGTGATAATTCAGGGTGATTTGCTTCTGCCATTTAAATTGTCTCGAAAGCATCCAGGCTTCAGTCTTTCTTTTTTTACACGTATGCTTTTTTCTTGCCTCACAGATGCGGATTTCTTGGATACGGAAGCTTTCTGTGCTCCGGAACAAGCACAGGCACGCCCCAAATTCACAGGCGAATTCACAGGCGATAAAGGGTTTTCCAGCTTACGGCAACAACTCGATAATTTTTTAAAAGAAAAAATTCAGAAGGCTGATCAAGGACCGGTCAATATCTGGCGACAACAGGTTTTGATTCAATGTCGAGAAAAAGCGAAATTACCTCAACAGGTTTTCACTCTCAATGTGCCTACAGGAGGGGGAAAAACCCTATCTTCGCTTGCATTTGCATTGGAGCATGCTGTCACCCATAACCTCCAACGCGTCATTTATGCCATTCCCTTTACATCAATCATTGAACAGAATGCCAAGGTTTTTCAGGAGGCCTTGGGGCAGGAATTTGTTCTGGAGCATCATTGTAACTATAAGGAACATGATGCCTCGGAGGAGAATGGATATGACCGTCAACGAGGACTGGCAGCAGAAAATTGGGATATGCCTGTTGTTGTAAGCACGAATGTTCAATTTTTCGAATCTCTTTTTAGCAACAGACCCTCCCGGTGTCGCAAGCTGCATAATATTGCGCGCAGTGTGATTATTCTGGACGAAGCTCAAGCCATCCCTACCGAATTCTTGGAGCCTTGTCTTGCGGCGTTACGCGAGTTGGTTGAACACTATGGTTGCAGTGTTGTGCTCTGTACAGCCACGCAACCGGCGTTTGATAATTCGAGCAGTTTACGTATGGCATTTAGGGAGGTTGCTGAAATAATTGATCACCCGGAATTGTTGCATCAAGCTCTACGTCGTACCGAAGTGCAATTTATCGGGCAACTTTCCGATATTGAACTTGCTGGTCGTCTTGCGGCAGAGCAGCAAGTTTTATGCATCGTCTCCACCAAACCCCAAGCCAGAAGCGTCTTTGAGCAACTTCCGTGGAAAGAGGAATCTTTCCACCTTTCCACCAATATGTATCCGTTGCACCGAAGACGAGTGCTTGAAACCATTCGAACTCGACTCAAGAATGAAGAACCTTGTCGTGTCGTCTCGACCTCTCTTGTGGAAGCGGGGGTCGATCTCGATTTTCCAGTGGTGTATCGCGCCATGGCCGGGCTCGATTCTCTTGCTCAGGCTGCGGGGCGTTGTAATCGGGAAGGCAAGAGGCAAGGGGGATTGGGAAAGGTCTTAGTGTACGAATCGGAACAACCGCCGCGAATGCCCTGGATCAAGCGTTGTGTTGCGAGGGCCAAAGAAACATTGCGCACCATGCCGGAAGCTGCCCCTTTGAGCCTTGAAACGATGCGCCGTTATTTTGAGTTGCTTTACGATGTGCAGGATTTAGATAAAAAACAAATTGTTCCTTTACTTGACCCTCCCTTGGACAAAGAGTTGTTTTTTCCTTTTAAGGAAGCCGCGCAAAGCTTCCGGTTCATTGAAGACGAGACTATTGGCGTGATTGTGGCAAAAGAGCCGGAGGCCGTTCAACTGGTTAAAGAGCTTCGTCGTACGCAGTACCCCCGGACTTGCCTGAGAAAACTGCAGCAATATACAGTTGCCGTCCGCTCGAAAGAACTGGCAGGGTTGAACAGGGCCGGAGCAATAGAAATGATTCACGAAACGTATCCGGTATTGTGCAATGAAGCTGCTTATGATGAAGATCTCGGTTTATGTATTGACCTTGGAGAGGTGTGGGATCAAGAATCCCTGATAAAATGAATTTTATATTTACTCGATTTATAGAACAAAATTATTGAGTTAAATTATAATCTGAGCAAAATTTTCACATTGTGGGCGAAGGGTTGTTATTTTGACAGCCCTTTTGCCCCAGAAAAAGGAGGTAAAACCCATGGCCTTTGGAATTAAGCTTCGAGTCTGGGGAGATTACGCCTGTTTTACCAGGTCTGAAATGAAGGTCGAACGGGTCTCCTACGATGTGATTACCCCTTCTGCGGCTCGCGGGATTTTGGAAGCGATTCACTGGAAGCCAGCCATACGTTGGGTAATAGACAGAATTCATGTCCAACGAGCGGTTAAGTTTGATAATGTCCGCCGCAACGAGGTGAGTTCAAAGATCCCCAAACCAAACCCAACAACAGCAATGCGCGATAAAAAACAGCTGTTTTTTCTCGTAGATGATGGCAGCAACAGGCAGCAGCGCGCCTCCACATTATTGCGGGATGTGGAATATATTATAGAAGCGCATTTTGAATTTACGGACAAAGCCGGTCCTGATGACAATGAGGGGAAGCATCTGGATATATTTTGTCGTCGAGCAAAAAGTGGGCAGTTTTTTCACCAACCCTGCCTCGGTTGTCGAGAATTTCCCGCTTTTTTTGAATTGGTGGAAGGGCCGATTCCGGCCTCCTGTTATTTAGGCGAAACCAAAGACTTGGGCTACATGTTGCTGGATATTGATTTTGCCAACGAGATGAAACCGTTGTTTTTCAGAGCAACCATGCGAGACGGCATTATCGAGCCTCCTTCTTTGTCTTCACCGGAGGTATGTGCATGATTCTGCAGGCATTAAACAAGTATTACGAACGTATGGCGAATGTCCCGGACTCGGAAATGTCTCCTTTCGGCACAAGCATAGAAAATATTTCTTTTGCCTTGGTGCTTGCCGCAGATGGCAGTCTGAAAGAGGTGGAAGATCTTAGAATGCAAGAAGGGAGCAAATTGTTTCCTCGAAAAATTCCCGTTCCGGCGGCGGAGACGAGGACGTCAGGTGTGAAAGCTAATTTTCTTTGGGATAAGTCATCTTATGTTTTGGGTGCTGATTGCGAAGGTCCGACAGAGCAAAATAAATTGCGATTTGAGGCGTTTAGAAATCGGTTGCAAACTGTCGGCAAGGATGTCGACGACAAGGGGATTGCAGCAGTTCTCAATTTTGTTCAGACATGGGATTGTTCAGCAGCCGAAACCATCATCCGTAGTTATCAACCTTGGGAAGATGTCTGTAATGCGAATCTCGTCTTCAGGCTAGAAGGCGTTCCTGGTTTTATTCACAATCAATTGCTCATCCAGAAAGCATGGATTGAACATAAACAACAAGCAGAAAATCTATCGCTTGTTCAATGTTTAATCTCTGGCGAGAAGAATGCTCCTTTGGCGCGTGTGCATACTCCTATCAAAGGCGTACGTGGTGGCCAGACGTCAGGCGGATATATCGTCTCGTTTAATGCGTCCGCGTTTGTTTCGTATGGAAATGACAAAGCTGCTGTCGCTGAAAAATCGGCTTTTGCTTATACGACCGCTCTGAATGCCCTCCTGACTTCTAAAAGTCGCCAGAAGGTGTATGTCGGCGATACGACAGTAGTCTTCTGGGCTGAATGCACGAGCCCGGCAGAATCGTTTTTCGCCGATCTGTTTGACCCTCCCGCAGACGCCACTGAGGAAGCAGGAAGTGTTGACGATCAGCAAACCGCAAGCAAAATACGAGGGGTATTGCAGGCTATCCGTGATGGCAAGCGCGTTGTTGATGTTGTCCCGGATTTGGACGAATCGGTTCAGTTTTACATTCTCGGTTTAGCGCCCAATGCTGCTCGTCTTTCTATCCGTTTTTGGCAAGTCAATAAGTTGGGTGACTTGCTGACACGTATAGGCAAACATTTCGAACAATTGGCCATTGTGCCGCAGTTTGATAGCGAGCCGGAGTTTCCTCCTTTGTGGCGTTTGCTCTGTCAAACCGCCACTCTTGGTAAAAGCGAAAACGTCTTGCCGGTATTAGCAGGAGGTCTGGCAAAGTCCATGCTCACCGGTGCGCTTTATCCTCAAAGCTTACTTCCCATAGTGTTGGGCCGCATACGTGCAGAGCACAGCGTCACCTATTTTCGAGCAGCCTTGCTCAAAGCGTTTCTTATCCGCAATAAACAAATGGAGGTTCCCGTGTCACTGAATCTTGAACGAACAGACCTGCCTTATCTGCTGGGTCGTCTTTTTGCCGTTTTGGAAAAAGCGCAGGAAGAGGCTATCCCACAAGCCAATGCAACCATCAAAGATCGTTATCTCGGTTCCGCTGCGGCAACACCGGCACAAGTTTTCAATATGTTATTGAAAAATGTTGCGAACCACATCTCTAAACTGCGGAAGGCTCCGGAGAAGAAAGGATGGGCAATACGTTATGAAATCATGATCCAGGATATAATTGACGGTATTTCCGATTTTCCGACCACTTTTTCCGCCGAGGAACAAGGTTTATTTATGATCGGCTATTACCATCAGCGTAAAGACTTTTTCACCAAGAAAATTAAGGAGGATTAATCCATGCCCGCCATCACCAATCGTTATGAATTTGCCCTGCTCTTTGACGTGGAAAACGGCAATCCCAATGGGGACCCCGATGCCGGGAATATGCCGCGAATAGATCCGGAAACCGGACATGGCTTGGTAACCGATGTGTGTTTGAAAAGAAAAGTACGTAACTATGTGGCGTTAGCTAAAGAAGGGGCCGTGGGCTTCAAGATTTATATTCAGGAGAAGGCGGTTTTGAATAGGACCAATGAGCTGGCCTATAAAGAATATGAGTTGAAACCTGAAGCAAAAAAACTGCCGAAAAAATTAGAAGACGCCAAGAAAGTAACAGATTGGATGTGCTCCAATTTTTATGATATCCGCAGTTTTGGTGCGGTAATGACTACAGAGATAAATTGCGGACAGGTTCGTGGTCCAATTCAATTGGCCTTTGCGAAAAGCGTCGATCCTATCGTTCCGCAGGAAGTGAGCATCACTCGGATGGCCGTTACTAATGAAAAAGACTTGGAGAAAGAGCGTACAATGGGGCGAAAACATATCGTCCCTTACGGCCTGTATGTCGCGCATGGTTTTGTTTCTGCCGCTCTTGCGGAAAAAACCAACTTCAGCGAAGAAGATTTATCACTTCTCTGGGACGCATTGATCAATATGTTTGAGCATGATCGTTCAGCTGCCAGAGGGATGATGAGCAGCCGTAAGCTTTATATTTTCAGACATGAAAATAAAATGGGAAACGCTCCGGCACATAAATTATTTGATTCAATTGACATTAAACGGGCAGAGGGTTCCACAGGTCCGGCCCGTTCGTTTAAGGATTATATTGTGAGTGTCGGAGCGACACCGGATGGAGTAACCCTGGAAGAAAGATTGTAAAAAAAAGCTTTTTGTTGAAGAGCAAGGAACTTTTTCATCATGACATTTCCGACTGAGTATCAAGGGCCATCCCCCAATCACGGAACCATCACCCTCTATCAAATCGAAGATGGGCAAACAACTCTGGATGTGCAACTCAAGGATGAAACCGTCTGGCTAACTCAGGCGCAGATGGTGGAGTTGTTTCAGCGGGATCAGTCGGTAATATCCCGGCATGTGAACAATGTTTTTAAAGAAGGGGAATTGCCGCGACAGGGCAATATGCAAAAAATGCATATTGCTTTGTCGGACAAACCCGTTGCCTCGTACAATCTCGATGTCATCATCTCCGTCGGCTACCGGGTGAAATCGCAGCGCGGCACCCAGTTTCGTATCTGGGCCACCTCGGTATTGAAAGAATATCTGGTGCGGGGATATGCCCATAATCAGCGGCGGTTGGCAGAGAAGGGGATCGAGGAGGTGCGCGGGGCCCTGGCTCTGCTCGCCGACACCCTGGAACAGCATTGTCTGGTCAACGAATCCGGGCAGGCAGTGCTCGATCTGGTTCGTCGTTATGCCGTGACTTGGAAATTGCTGCTGCAATACGATGAAGACAAGCTTGTTCTGCCCGCGACAGCGCACAAGGGAGAAGAAGCCGTGTTCGACCTTGTGGCCGTCCGCCGCGCTATCGACTGCCTACGGACTGAGTTGGCGGCAAAAGGCGAGGCCACCGATCTATTCGGACGGGAACGCGGGGACAGCCTGGCGGCGCTCCTCGGCGCGATCCAGCAAACCTTCGGAGGCCAGGACCTCTATCCCAGTATCGAGGAAAAGGCGGCTCATCTCCTTTACTTCGTTATCAAAGATCATCCTTTCACCGACGGCAATAAACGAATTGGTTCGTTTCTATTTCTACTGTTTCTCCAAACAAACGGCCTGACAGACGCGATTCGCTTCGATAACAAGGCCTTGGTTGCCCTGGCTCTGCTCATCGCTGCCGGCGATCCGGCCCAGAAGGAGCTGATGATCCGGCTGATCGTCAATCTCCTTGATGACAACCCTGCAGCAGCAAGGGAGGAGCGTTCGAGTGGATAAGCCTCTCAACTCGATAAAGACACCCGGCTTGCCGCTCGCCGGTACCGTCTTATACAGCGAGGACGATTTGGTGATGATCTCGGCCCTGCAGCATTATCTTTTTTGTCCGCGCCAGTGCGCCCTGATCCACATCGAGCAGCAGTGGCTGGAAAATCGGCTGACCGCTGAAGGCCGTATCCTCCATGAACGGGTTCATACCGCGGGCAAAGAATCGCGGCGGCGGATGCGGATTGAATTCGATGTACCTCTCCGTTCCCTGGAGTTGGGGGTGACGGGTCGTGCAGACATCGTTGAATTCCATCTTCAGGACGACCAAACCTGGCGGCCGTTGCCGGTAGAATATAAACGCGGCCGTCCGAAAAAAGACAATACCGATCGGGTCCAACTCTGCGCCCAGGCGCTGTGCCTGGAAGAGATGCTCGGCTGTGATGTGCCGGAAGGGGCTTTATACTACGGGCAGACCAAGCGGCGGACGGTCGTTGTTTTTGATCAGGCCTTGCGCGATAACGTCAAGGAAACCGCACAAAACATCCAAGCCCTGCTTGCCTCGGGGGTAACTCCGGCACCGCACTATGACTCCCGGTGCGAAAGCTGTTCGTTTCTGCCGCTCTGCCTGCCCAAGATCGCCGCCAGTAAAAAGGTCGACAACTATATACGGAAAATGACGAGGTTATGAAAAAACATCTCAATACCCTGTTTGTCACCACGCAAGGAGCGTATCTGGCCAAGGACGGCGAGACGGTTGCCGTCCGTATCGAAAAAGAGGTCGTTTTGCGGGTGCCCCTGCATACCCTGGGTTCCATTGTCTGTTTCGGCAATGTCGGCTGCAGCCCCTTTCTCATGGGATTTTGCGGTGAACGGAACGTGATGTTAAGTTTTCTTTCTGAAAATGGGCGTTTTCTCGCCCGCGTTTCAGGTCCGGTTTCGGGGAATGTGCTTGTGCGGCGGGAACAGTACCGGCGAGCCGACGATCCTATTTTTTCCGCACGGGTGGCTGCGGCCTGCGTACTTGGCAAAATTGCCAATTGTCGAACCGTGCTGCTTCGGGCCCTGCGCGATCATGCCGACAAGATCGATACGCCTGTGCTCCAGGAAGCGGTGGACCATTTGGCCGCCTCGATCCGGAGGGTGCAGGGCGATCTCAGCGTTGATGAGGTTCGCGGGGTTGAAGGCGATGCCGCGCGTGTCTATTTCAATGCCTTCGATCATCTTATCGTCCGCGACAAAGAAAACTTTTTTATGCACCTGCGTAGTCGCAGACCACCGCTTGACCGTATCAACTGTCTGCTTTCCTTCCTGTATACCCTGGTGTTGAACGATATCCGGTCGGCGCTCGAATCCGTGGGCCTGGACCCGGCTGTCGGTTACTTGCATCGGGATCGACCGGGCCGCGCAGGCTTGGCGCTGGATTTAATGGAGGAATTCCGCCCTCTGGCCGATCGTCTGGCGCTTTCAATGGTGAACCTCGGTCAACTGCGGCAGGAAGATTTTCATATAAGCGATGCCGGTGCGGTGCGGATGAGCGATTCCGCCCGCAAGACCCTGTTGACGACCTATCAGAAACGGAAACAGGAAGAAATGATCCATCCTTTTCTGGAAGAGAAAATGAGCTTGGGCCTCTTTTTTCATATCCAGGCTCTGCTCTTCGCCCGTTTTCTTAGGGACGAGCTCGACGGCTATCCACCGGTCATCTGGAAATAAGGGGAAGGGTGAAGAATAATGATGGTGCTGGTGAGTTACGATGTGCGTACAAGCGAACCCGGAGGGGCCAAGCGGTTACGACGGGTGGCCAAGGTCTGTCGTAATTTCGGGCAAAGGGTACAGTTTTCGGTGTTTGAGTGCATTGTTGATCCGGCCCAGTGGGCAAGAGTTCGTCAGTTACTTATTGATGAGATCGATATTGAAGCCGACAGTCTTCGTTTTTATTTTCTCGGTGCACATTGGCGCAACCGGGTGGAGCATGTCGGTGCCAAGAAAAGTGTGGACCAGGAAGGCCCGCTTATTATTTAAAGGACTCCGCGAACCGGTCGCAACCAGCAAAAGCCGGGAGGATCGCGCTGGTTGGTACTACCGGTTTTGAGAGCAATTCAGGTGGCAGAAGGAGGTGAAACCATCAGCCTGGAATCGATGTTCGCGGAATATGGCATAAAACCCGATTGGTTTCCTATAGATACGAATCGGGTGTGTCGCCCCTCACGCAGGGGCGTGGATTGAAACAAGATAAAAAGCTCGAAAAGCTGCTCCGTCTTGAAAGTGTCGCCCCTCACGCAGGGGCGTGGATTGAAACGCGGAGTGTGGCAGGTGCAATCCCCTTGCTTATCGTGTCGCCCCTCACGCAGGGGCGTGGATTGAAACATAAAAGCTCGTATTGCTTTAAAAGATGCTGCCGAGTGTCGCCCCTCACGCAGGGGCGTGGATTGAAACAGATTAACCCAAGGATCTGCAGGGATAAGCGATGGGTGTCGCCCCTCACGCAGGGGCGTGGATTGAAACTAGCCTCCGCCCGGCTGATACACAAAAACTTTTGGTGTCGCCCCTCACGCAGGGGCGTGGATTGAAACAATGAACCGCCGTACTCCCCACGCTCACGGGGGGTGTCGCCCCTCACGCAGGGGCGTGGATTGAAACCATTCGGCACATAGACCAATTTTGAGGCATTAAAAGGTGTCGCCCCTCACGCAGGGGCGTGGATTGAAACGCTGAGATTCGAGAACTTTAATTTGTTGTTTGATGTGTCGCCCCTCACGCAGGGGCGTGGATTGAAACCGGAACTCCATTGAGTGCAGCAATCCGCCATCCAGAGTGTCGCCCCTCACGCAGGGGCGTGGATTGAAACCCACCACTCGTAATCATCCCCCAATAAAAAAAGAGGTGTCGCCCCTCACGCAGGGGCGTGGATTGAAACAGAGCATTTTGTAGGATCTGGATCAGTATCACTCCGTGTCGCCCCTCACGCAGGGGCGTGGATTGAAACTTGTAAAATAACGCAAGCAGCGGCGATTGTCAAAGTGTCGCCCCTCACGCAGGGGCGTGGATTGAAACCCTTTGCGGTCAACTCATAGGAGATGTCGATCCGGGTGTCGCCCCTCACGCAGGGGCGTGGATTGAAACATCACCGACGTCTACCAGATGCGCCTCAATCCGACGTGTCGCCCCTCACGCAGGGGCGTGGATTGAAACCTCAATCAGCAGCGATCCGCTCAGGGTGTAGTCGGGTGTCGCCCCTCACGCAGGGGCGTGGATTGAAACCGGTTTTCATGGGCCGCCCTCGGCA
Source organism: uncultured Desulfobulbus sp. (assembly GCA_963666685.2). GTDB lineage: Bacteria > Desulfobacterota > Desulfobulbia > Desulfobulbales > Desulfobulbaceae > Desulfobulbus. The sequence continues at coordinate 1,768,403 of CAXXHZ010000003.1, read as the reverse complement.
TCAAAGACATGTGTCGCCCCTCACGCAGGGGCGTGGATTGAAACAGCCTGCTCTCGGCGGTGCTCGGCCCGTATTATCGTGTCGCCCCTCACGCAGGGGCGTGGATTGAAACAGGCTACTGGTAGCGCATTACCTACCTGATTTTGAGTGTCGCCCTTCACGCAGGGGCGTGGATTGAAACTCCAGCGTCTTGCCCATCTCTTTGGCGAGGTCGGGTGTCGCCCCTCACGCAGGGGCGTGGATTGAAACGGCTTATTATCGAGGAGGTGAGCCAGGCAGACCACAGTCGCCCCTCACGCAGGGGCGTGGATTGAAACAAGTAGGAGTTGTTTCTTGTCTTGATTTCCAGGCGTCGCCCCTCACGCAGGGGCGTGGATTGAAACTTGATGGCTTTGAACGCAGTAGACTCGTCCGAGTGTCGCCCCTCACGCAGGGGCGTGGATTGAAACATATCTGCAATGACATCCTTGCGTAGAACCCTGGTCGCCCCTCACGCAGGGGCTTGGATTGAAACGTCTTTTTGGGATCATCCATGAAGATCGGCATTAGTCGCCCCTCACGCAGGGGCGTGGATTGAAACTTATGTCAAAGGCTGAAGCATAACGTTAAATCTCGTCGCCCCTCACGCAGGGGCGTGGATTGAAACAGCCAACGCTCTCAGTGTGCCGCCTGACCTGGTGGTCGCCCCTCACGCAGGGGCGTGGATTGAAACATCATTGAAAAAAGGATGCGGACAAAATGGCTCGGTCGCCCCTCACGCAGGGGCGTGGATTGAAACGATGAATTTTCCAGCCTCTTCGAGATGGTGGGCAAGTCGCCCCTCACGCAGGGGCGTGGATTGAAACAGGAACGAAATAAGACGATAGTGTCGCAATCTTCGTCGCCCCTCACGCAGGGGCGTGGATTGAAACCGTTTTGAGGCGAGGGGCAAGATACGCACGGTTGGTCGCCCCTCACGCAGGGGCGTGGATTGAAACACGGCAGGCGTGGGAAATGCTTCAGCAACAATAGGTCGCCCCTCACGCAGGGGCGTGGATTGAAACACAATCTCAATGTTATCGCAACTCTCTTGATTATGTCGCCCCTCACGCAGGGGCGTGGATTGAAACATGACGTTGGCCGATGCAGGCAATCCAATTGTTGAGTCGCCCCTCACGCAGGGGCGTGGATTGAAACGCCGAGACCACCACGCCCACTCTCTCAAGTGCATGTCGCCCCTCACGCAGGGGCGTGGATTGAAACTCATGGGTCTTGCTGGCGGCATAGCTGCCCCGGTCGTCGCCCCTCACGCAGGGGCGTGGATTGAAACATCAGTTTGATTTGCTTGGCGACTTCGAATTCGCGTCGCCCCTCACGCAGGGGCGTGGATTGAAACAGGGCAGGTAATCAGGGCCATGGTATATCCTTTTGTCGCCCCTCACGCAGGGGCGTGGATTGAAACGGCAAAGGCTACCTCTTTTTGCTGCAGGGCCGCTTGTCGCCCCTCACGCAGGGGCGTGGATTGAAACACATTTTCCGGCCTCAAGATAGAGATGAAGCGGGGTCGCCCCTCACGCAGGGGCGTGGATTGAAACTAATCGCGCTAAACCAGGGGAGCCCTTTGTTGAAGTCGCCCCTCACGCAGGGGCGTGGATTGAAACAGCTCCTCAACCTGGCGGTATAAAGAACGGTTTAGTCGCCCCTCACGCAGGGGCGTGGATTGAAACTGCCTGCGGGTCATCCTTTATCTTGATCGGCTGCGTCGCCCCTCACGCAGGGGCGTGGATTGAAACAATTGTGCCATCTGTTGCCTTGGCTGTCTGGCTCTGTCGCCCCTCACGCAGGGGCGTGGATTGAAACAGACCTAGCTTGTTTCCAGTCGGCTTTAGTGACGTGTCGCCCCTCCGTACTCGATGAGCGGGTAGCGTTGGGTCGCCCCTCACGCAGGGGCGTGGATTGAAACTTACGGTGGGTGGCGGTGCACCCACCCCGACCATCGTTTCGCATCATGCTTAAAAATCAACCCTTCCAAGACCTGATGGATTCGTAAAAATTCAACCGCATTTTTACTCGATTCGGTCCTATCGGAAGGAGGTGGTTGCTTATCGCGACGATTCTCTTGAATCACTGCGGAATTAAACTCTTTGAAAAGGGCCCAGAGGGAGTCAAAGGAAGAAATAAAGGGCCACCGCTATAAGGTGGCAATGCGTTGGTTTTTCGGCTTCAGTGCCTGCTCGCCCTGAATATATTCAAAAGAACAAGTTGAAAAATGAAAATTTTAACGGAAAAATAAATGGTTATATTATTCATGATTCCACCGATGGCGGTATCAATATCTATAGTTATGGCGCCGAGATGCCAGTGGCCAGTGGGCGACCGTATTGTAACTGCACACAATTGATCCCGCTGGCGCAATTTTGTGGATGAGGTGTTCAATTTGCAAAATTTTCAGCCAATTCCAACAAAAAATTGGTCATGGCAAAAAAAACTTACTCGATTTTTCTTTAGTTTCTAATAATTAAGTATCTTTATAGAAGCTGGGTTGCAGTTTGTTACTTTTGTGTTTGTATTTGGGTTTAATAATTACAGACATGTAAATTTATAAATATAACCCATTATTTTATCAAGCCTATGCATAATTTTGTTGCATGGGGCTATGGAAGGTGCTAAGAACGGAGTCATGGATATCCAGTAAATAGGTTCCTTTATATGACGATGGTGAAGGAATTTCCCGGGGCGACCCCGGATTTTTTTGACCTTAATAAAGGAATCTTTTTACTGGAAATACAAGCACGGCCGGGCATCGCTTTTCGGGAGCGTTGCCGGGGGTCGGGTAGGGAACAACTGTAAGGGAGAATCCATGAGTCACGAGGAAATTCTGAAAAAGCTCAAGTCCGCCATTGAGGAGATGGACAGCGACTTGGCGGAGTCCGCCGCCCGGGAGGCGGTGGAGGCGGGGATGAACCCGCTGGTGGCTATCTCGGATGGCCTTTCCATGGGCATGCAAACCATGAGCGATCTTTTTGATGAAGGGGAGATGTTTGTGCCCCAGCTGGTGGTTGCGGCTCAGGCGTTTGAAGCGGCGGTGGCGATTTTGAAGCAGGCCATCCCCGAGGAGGACATGGACAAGGCGGTCCGTGGCAAGGTGCTGATTCACACGGTACACGGCGATATTCACGACATCGGCAAGAACATCGTCAAGACCATGCTCTCGGCGAGCGGCTTCGAGGTGTTTGACATGGGCCGGGATGTACCGGTGGAGGATGTCGTCTCCAAGGCAAAGGAATTGCATGTGGACATCATAGCCGGAGCGGCGTTGATGACCACGACCATGCCTGCGCAGCGTGACATCATCGCGATCCTGAAGGAAGAGGGCATCCGTGATCAGTTCAAGTGTATGTTCGGAGGAGCGCCTGTTTCTCCGGAATGGGTAGAAAAGATTGGCGGTGACGCCTATGCGGAAACCGCCTCTGAAGCAGTGGCCAAAGCCAAGGTCTTGATGACCGAATTGGGGAGGTAACATGGCAATAGCAAAGAAGCTGACGGTGTTCGACGTCTACGAGCGGGCCAAGAGTGGTCCGAAGGTGGACGAGAACGACTGGGATTTCAAGATCATTCCGCAAACCGCAGCGAAATTGAAAGAGAAGTACGGGATCAAGATGGACAAGAAGACCATCATCCCGACGGACAAGAAGCTGATCGACAACCTGTTCCAGGCGGGCCTGGAGATGCTGGTGGAATGCGGCATTTACTGCATCGACACCAAACGGGTGATCAAGTACAGCCGGGAAGAGGTGCTGGAGGCGATCAAGACGGCCCCGACCCGCGCGATTTACGGCGAGGGCAAGCAGGCGGTGGTGCTGACCAACCGCAGCTACACGGATAAGCGGCCGCCGATCATCCAGGGCGGCCCCACGGGTGCGCCCTGCTCGGAGGAGCATTTTCTGGCGATCCATCAGTCCTATGCCCAGGAACCGTTAGTGAACACGATCGTTGACGGAGTCTTGCAGACGATTAAGGGCTACGACCCAACCCCGGGGAGCCCGTGGGAGATCGCGGCGGTGAAGTCGGAGGCGCTCCTGGTGCGGGCGGCACAGGATCGTGCCGGCCGGACCGGGATGGGGTTGTAGGGTAACGAAACTTCTCTTACACCCGCGGGAGTAATCGCAGCTGATTTTCCCGGCGGGATGCGGCAATCTGACAGCCATGAAGTATCCCAGCTCAATGAGTTGAAGATCGATGTAGGTGCATTGGTGTTCACCGCTCATTACGTACTGGCCGGGAATCTGATCATGTGCGAGCAGATGCCGATTTACGGCGGCTATGCCGGAGGATTGGAGGAAACGACGATCGTCGACGTGGCCACCACGATCAATGCCTTTGTGATGACGCATGCGACCTGGCATCTGGATGGTCCGGTGCATGTCCGCTGGGGCATTACCACGGCACGTGAACCGCTTGCAGTAGCAGGGCATTGCGCCATGGCGATCGAGGCCAACACCAACCTGATGCTGGGCAACCAGTATTACACCCTGGCGGGTCCCTGCACGGTGATGTGCCTTTTGGAGACCGCGGCCCAGGCGATCACCGATACCGCGTCCGGCCGCGAGGTGCTGTCGGGTGTTGCGGCGAGCAAGGGCGTGGCGACCAACTACACCACCGGTCTGGAAGCGCGGATGATGGCCGAGGCCTCGTATGCGGCCGCGGGCATGGCAACCGAGCAGGTGAACGAGATCCTGGACAAACTGATCTCGCTCTACGAGAAGGACTACAAGACCGCGCCCAAGGGCAAGCCCTTTGAGGCGTGCTACGACCCGGTGCAACTGGTCCCGACCCAAGAGTACCTGGAAGTCTACGATCAGGCCGTAGAGATCCTCACCAATCTTGGCCTGGATTACTGGAAAAAGAACTAAGGCTCTACCCCTCCCTCCTGGCAGGGGGTATGGCGCTCGCTTTATTCCCTGTCAGGAGCTAACTGGATATGGAGAGTGGATCGAAGGGATCGCGTGGACTCTAAATCCGTGTAGCCGGGTGCGACTCCCGGACTCTCCGCCATTTTTTTGAGGAAAGCCATGCAGCACACAGTCATCTTTCAACCTGATGGCCGCCGCGGCGTCTGCCAGGAACCGACCAACCTGTTGGCCGTTGCCCGTGATCTGGGGGTGAACCTGGAGTCGCCCTGCGGCGGTTCCCAGGTCTGCGGCAAATGCGCCGTCCGCCTTGAATCGTCCCTGCACGGGCCCGCCGAACCGGGCGACCAGGAACGGCAGCATCTCTCCGCCGAATTTTTGGCCCAGGGCTACCGTCTCGCCTGCTGTACTGCGGTGGAGAGCGACCTGACGGTCTTCGTGCCCGAGGAGAGCAGGCGGGGGCAACAGATTATTCTCGAAAACGGCAGGGGTGGGGAGATAACGCTCGATCCCGCGGTCCGGCTCCAGGTGGTGGAACTGGACAAGCCGAGCATCGAGGATTGTCGGGATGACTGGCAGCGGCTTGCCGACGGGCTCCGCGCCTTGGGCGTGGGCGGCCCCCTTTATTGTGATCCCATTGTCTTGCGGCAATTGCCGGCCACCCTGCGCCAGGGCAAGTGGTGCGTTTCCGTCGCCATCCGCCACGACCGGGAAGTTGTCGCGGTGATGCCGGGAAAGGTGGAACACCTCTTTGGCGCGGCCATCGACATTGGTACCACCACCATTGCCGGGTTTCTGGGCGATCTCACCACCGGTTCCCTGGCGGCCCAGTCGTCGCTGACCAATAGCCAGGTGCAATACGGCGATGACGTCATCTCCCGTATCAGCTGCTGCATGCTCGAAGACGACGGCCTAGAGCGCTTGCATGGCGTGATCATCGACGATATCAACCGCCTGCTGGAACGGTTGTGCGACCAAGCGGGGATCAAGCGGGAGGAACTGGTCGATCTGGTGGTGGTGTTCAACACCGCCATGCACCATCTCTTTCTTGGGATCAGACCGGACTGGCTCGGCCGATCCCCCTTTGTGGCCGCTATTCGCGAGCCGGTCGATATCAAGGCCCGGGACCTCGGTCTCGCCATCCACAGCGGCGCCTACATCCATTGTCTGCCGATCGAGGCCGGATTTGTCGGCGCGGATAATGTGGCCGTACTCCTGGCGGAAAAGGCCTGCGAAAGTGAATCCATCCAACTGCTGATCGATATCGGCACCAACGGCGAGATCAATCTCGGCAACCGCGAACGGATGCTCTGTGCCTCCTGCGCCACCGGTCCGGCCTTTGAGGGAGCCCAGATCAAGCACGGCATGCGCGCCGCCGAAGGGGCCATCGAACGGGTGTGGATCGACCCCACGACCAAGGAAGCCGCCATTCAGGTGATCGGTTCCGGCAACGAGAGCGGTGCACCGGCACGACCCAGGGGTATATGCGGTTCCGGTATCATTGATGTGGCCGCCGAACTGTTCAAGGCGGGGCTGTTGCTGGCCGACGGCCGATTTTCCAAGGAGGTTGCCTGTCCCCGTCTGCGGCCCGACGTCAAGGGCAAGCTCGAATATGTGCTGGCCTGGGGGGATGAAACCGCCACCGGGCAGGATATCGTCATTACTCAGAAGGATATCCGGGCCATTCAATTGGCCAAGGCCGCGCTCTATGCCGGGGTCACCTTGCTGATGCGGCGTTTGGGTATCAATCGTATCGACAGAGTAATCCTTGCCGGGGCCTTCGGCAGTTACATCAATGTGGAAAGCGCCCTGATCCTCGGCCTGTTCCCCGATTGCGCGGTGGAACAGGTGCAGGTGGTGGGCAACGCCGCCGGAGAGGGCGCCAAGCAGGCACTCTTTGATCGCTGCAAACGGGAGGAGGCCGCCCGCATCGCCCGGATGGTTGAATTCGTGGAGACCGCGGTGGATCCGGATTTCTCGACCCACTTTGCCGATGCCATGTATTTTCCCCATCGCACGGACACCTTCCCCCATATTCAACCCATCCTCGATGCGGCTACCGGAGTCTCGGGCGTCACGGCAGGAGGTGTGTCATGCAACCTCTGACTTGCTATGCCTGCTCACGCGACGATGCCGAGAGTATTCCACCGGAGCTGATCGAGGAACTGGGCTTGAGTTTTCATGCCGCCCACACCGAAGCAAGCGCCATGGCCAGGGTCGCCATCCGGCGGATGCAGTTGGCCAAGGATGTGGTCTGTCGGGTGCCCTTTTGCGTGACCGTGGAGGCCGAGGCCTTGGGTGCCAGGATCAAGGTGCCGGATGACGAAGGCGGGCCGCGCTGCTCCGAATATTGTTTCCACCGCATGGAGGAACTCTCCGGGCTGCAACCCATGGACCTGGCCCGGGGCCGCATTGCCACTGTCCTCGACAGCCTGCCCCTGTTGCGCGACCAGGAGGGCGTGGTCACCCTCAATGTCGAGGGCCCGTTCACCATCCTCAGTTTTCTGATCGATTCGGCCACTCTCTTTCGTGGCCTGATCAGCCATCGCCGGATTCTTGAAGAGGCCTTGGCACTCATCGAGGCGAGCTTGGTCCGCTACATCCGCGAGGGGGTTCGCCGCGGCGCCGAGATCATCTCCTATGCCGATCCCACCGGCGCGCTGGAGATCTTTGGGCCGAAGCTCTATCGCGAGGTGGTTGGTGCCAGCACCTACCGTATTCTTCAGGAATTGGAAAAAGACAGCGACGGGGCCCTGATCCATCTTTGCGGCCAGAAATCGCGCAACCTGGAAAAGGTCGGCCTGTGCACCGCCCATTCCGTGCCGGCACCGGCCGGCATGACCTATGGCGACAGCCTTTGCCATTTCGTGCACGCGAAAACGCCCGCCTTCCTCGGCCATAACTGTATGAAAAGCTCCAACTTGGCCCTGAACCGGCAGACCCTGTGGCAGATTCGGTTGGCGGAGGATCGATCATGACGTTGACCTGGACGGATCTGCAGAAAAAACGGTTGCGGGAACTCAACTGCTCCGATGCCCTGGAAATGCGTTGTTTTAGTTCTGCCGAGGAGCGGGAGGCCGCGTTCAAGCAGGAAGAAACCACCTTGAAGCGGCAGGCCAGGGAGCATCTGGCTCGACTACGGGAGGAAACCAGGCGTCCGGCCCTGTGTCGGCTGGAAAGCACCCTGGTGGAGGCCCTTATCGGGGCTGGCTTTGTCCAGGTGAGCACGCCGGTGATTCTGGCCAAATCCATGCTTGCGCGCATGACCATCGACGACAGCCATGCCCTGTTTTCCCAGGTCTTCTGGCTTGACGACAAACGCTGCCTGCGGCCGATGCTCGCCCCCAACCTCTATACCCTGCTCAAGGACCTGCTGCGGTTGTGGTCCAAACCGGTACGCATTTTTGAAATCGGCTCCTGTTTCCGCAAGGAATCGCAGAGTGCCAACCATCTCAACGAATTCACCATGCTCAATCTGGTCGAATGGGGGCTACCGGAGGCGGAGCGATTGTCGCGCCTGCAGGAGATGGCGGCCCTGGTGATGGCGGCGGCGGGTATCGAGGGATTCTCCCTGCAGCAGGAAGAGTCCGTGGTTTACGGCGATACCATCGATGTGATGCTGGGTGACCTGGAGCTGGGGTCCGGAGCCATGGGGCCGCACGTACTGGACGGCCTCTGGGGCATGACCGGGACCTGGATGGGGCTCGGCTTCGGCCTGGAACGGCTGGCCATGGTGCGTGAGGGACGGCGCAATGTCCGCAGTGTGGGCAAGGGGCTCTCCTATCTCGACGGCGTCCGCCTGAATCTTTGAGATTTTTTTACAAAGGAACCGACATGAACACTGTGGCGACCATACTGCACCAGGCCCTCAACGATCAACCTCCGGCCCCGGACGAGGTGGATCTCCTTCTTCGGCTGACCGACGACGAAGAGCGGCAGGCCCTGTTTCTCGCCGCCCGTACCCTGCGGGCGCGCACCTACGGCAACCGAGTCGGGTTATACGGGTTTGTTTATTTTTCCACCCATTGCCGCAACGATTGCGCCTTCTGCCTCTACCGGCGCTCCAATCTGCGGCATGAACGCTATCGCAAAAGTCCGGAGGAGGTGCTGGCAGCGGCCAAGGCCTTGGCTGATTCCGGGGTCCATCTCATCGACCTGACCATGGGCGAGGATCCCTGGTACCTCAACCGGGGCGAGGCGGGATGTGCCGATCTGGTGGATCTGGTCCGCCAAGTGAAGCGCCGGACCGGCCTGCCGGTCATGATCTCGCCCGGCGTGGTTCCGGATGCGGTCCTGCGTGCGTTGCACCGGGCGGGCGCGGACTGGTACGCCTGCTACCAGGAAACCCATAACCGCGAACTGTTCACCGACCTGCGCCTGGGCCAGGACTATGACCGCCGCTGGCATGCCAAACGCTTTGCCCAGTCCGAGGGCATGCTGGTGGAGGAGGGCCTGCTGGTCGGCGCCGGTGACCGGGTCGAGGATGCGGTGGGCTCGCTGGCCGCCATGCAACGCCTGGACGCGGACCAGGTCAGGGCCATGACCTTCGTCCCCCAGGCGGGAACACCGCTGGCCGCCATGCCGCGACTCGGTCGCACCTACGAAACCAACCTGATCGCGGTGATGCGGCTGCTGTTCCCCCTTGCCTGCATTCCGGCTTCCCTGGATGTGGAAGGTCTCCAGGGACTGAAGGATCGCCTCAACGCCGGGGCCAATATCGTCACCTCGATCATTCCTCCCGCTGCCGGCCTCCAGGGCGTTTCCCAATCCACCCTCGATATCAGCGATGGGTTCCGCACCGTGGCCGGTGTCCGGCCGACCCTTGCCGATTGCGGTCTGGAGATGGCAACCGTGCAGGAATACCAACAATGGTTGCAGCGGCTGCGGCTTCGTCATCACCCCTGTTGTCCTCGGGAGGTGGCTGTATGAAGGTCCTCATTCTCGGCGGCCGGCTCCAGGGTGTGGAACTCGCCTATCTTGCCGCCAAGGCCGGGTGGCAGACGACCGTGGTCGACCGTGATCCCCTGGCCCCGGCTTCGGGCCTCTGCGATCGCTTTACCGTCCTTGACCTGAATGACCACGCATCGCTGCTGGTCCTGATGCGGGAGGTGGATTTTGTGGTCCCGGCGATCGAGGACAAGCCTTTGCTCGACCGGATCGAGGCCTGCGCGCAGACCGTCGGCGTCCGTTTCGCCTATGACCGCGAGGCCTATCTGCTCTCCTCGTCCAAGATCCACTCGGACGGCCTCTTTGCCTTGCTGGGTATCCCCGCGCCGCGACCCTGGCCTCAATGCGGATTTCCCCTGATCGTCAAACCCTCCGGGGCCAGCGGCAGCAAGGGCGTGGCTTGTCTTGAAAATGCGGTGGATTTCGAACAATGGCAGCAGTGTACCCCGCAGCACCATCAGTGGGTCAAGCAGGAGTTCCTTCACGGCCCGTCCTACTCGATCGAGGTTATCGGCGCCAAGGGGACATACCGGAGCTTTGCCCTTACCGAACTGGAGATGGATAGCGGTTCCGATTGCAAACGGGTGCTGGCGCCGGTGGACTTGCCACCGGCCCTGGAAGCCGCCTTACGGGGAACGGCGCTCACCCTGGCCGAGACCCTGCGGCTTGAAGGGATCATGGATGTGGAGGTGATCCTCCATCAAGAACAACTCAAGGTCCTGGAGATCGATGCCCGTTTCCCCAGCCAAACCCCCACAGCCGTCTATCACTCGACCGGGATCAACCTGTTGGAGACCCTCTGCACGGGCTCGAAGGCTTGCGCGCATCCAACCGGACGCGGGGTGGTGTTCGAGCATCTGCGGATAACGGGAAATTCCATGGAAATCTGCGGGGAACACATCATGGCCAAGGCCGGTCCCTTGCGGCTGCAGCAGGAATTTTTTGGGGCGGACGAGGCGCTGACCAACTATCAACCCGGCAAAAGGGAGTGGGTGGCCACTCTCATCTGTACCGGCAACACCCTTGAACAGGCCAGGGACAAACGGGAGCGCGCGGTCGAGCGTATCCGCCGTGAGTGCGGGCTTGGCCGCTATCTTGATCCCGAGCCTGTCCTGCCGCTTCCGGTGTTCTCACCGGCCATGGCGGCCTGAGGGAGCGCGCCATGACCCGTTTAGTGAGTAAGGATATTGACGGATTGGGTGGTTCGCTGCCCGAGTATGAGGCCTTTTTGCACCGGTTGATCGGCACGGGGTTGGCCGGGATTGCCGCCCATGCCCGGGATGGGAGGCAGGGGGAGGCGGCTTGTGTTCAGTCCCTGGGCCGCAGCCTGATCGGTATCGTGCCAGTGAGTTACGGAAAAGGGGTGATCCCCGGTTTTACCGAGGCCTTGCGCGATATCGTCACCTTTCTCGGGGCCAAGGCCTTCATCGCCCGGCAGGTCAATATATTGGGGATGGCCGAGGCCGTGGAGCGCGGAGCCACCCTCCTTCTGCTTTCCGATGACGACGACTTCATGGTCCTGAACCTCAGGGACAACCGGACCAGCCACAACAGCGAGGCCACCGGCCAAGGATTTGCCGCGGCGCTGGCTCTGATGGCCGGAGGCCTTGAGGGCAAGGAGGTGCTGGTCGTGGGCGCGGGCCCGGTGGGATCGGCGGCGGCGGCTTGGATTGACAGCCATAGAGGCCGCTGCCTGATTTATGATCAATCCATTGAAGCGGCCCACCGATTGGCCCAATCAATCACCGGTGCTCGGGTCGCGGATCAACTTGGCCCGGCATTGGCCCGGTGCGACCTGGTGATCGAGGCGACCCCTGTAGCCAACGTCCTCCGCCGGGCCTGGCTGCGGCCCGAACACCGCATTGCCGCACCGGGAGTTCCCCTGGGGGTTGAATGCGGACCGGAAGACGATTTACAGACGCTAGCCAATCATCACATTGTGCACGACAGGCTGGAAATCGGTGTGGCAACCATGCTTTTTTCGGCAATCGTAGCGTGAGAAACAAGGAGGAAGACAGATGGCTCGACAACCCAGTGCAGTGGCCATAACGCCCGAAAGTGAGGGCAAGAAGGACGCGAAGAAACGGTATTTCCGGAAGAATTTTCTTTTTTTCAATCTGGTTGAAAAATTGAAACTCTGGCCTTCGCGAACCGGTATTCTCCACGGCGTCAAGTCGGTCGAAATCAACGGGAAAATAGCGACTATAACCACCCATTGCGGCGAAACCTTCACCGTGTGGGATTCGCGGACCTCCCGGGCTGCGCGTTGGCTGCGCAACAAATGGTGTGCCTCCTCCTGCAGCCGCTGCAAGGTCCCGCAATGGAAACTTGAAAAATATTCCGCAACCATGATGACCCAGAAATGGGGCGCAAGACTCTAACGTTCACTTTACCCCTGGAATAAGAGCCCGGACCTGGTTTAGGGCTGTTTGTTTTTGATCCGCAAAAAAGCAGGAATGCGGGAACGAGAGAGGTGCGTCCAGAGGGTCGAATTATGAAAAGTGCGTATTTTCAGTCTCATCAACAGGCGGTCTCGGCCGCTGAACAACAAACAGGAACAGGTATCCATCGGGATAATCATCAACAGACATGTGGAGAAAAGCAATGAACGGAAAAGAACGAGTGTTAAAGGCGTTGAGTTTTGAGCCGGTGGACCGTACCCCCTGGGTGCCGTATGCCGGGGTGCAGACCGCCAACCTGATCGGGGTAGATGCCCAAACGTATCTCAACAGTGTCGACCATATCGTCAACGGTATCCTCAAGGCCTACGAGGTCTATGAACCCGACGGATTGCCCATCATCTTTGACGTGCAGATGGAGGCGGAAGCACTGGGCTGTACCCTGAAGTGGGCCAAGAACAATCCTCCCGCCGTGGCCACCCATATATTGGAGACCAAGGAGATCGCCGACCTCACCTTGCCGGCCGCAAACGACGGCCGGTATCCGATCGCTTTGGAAGCCTCCCGGCAAATCGTTGCCGCCCTTGGCGATAAGGTTGCCCTCTACGGTTTGATCTGCGGCCCGTTCACCCTGGCCCTGCACCTCAAGGGGACCGACCTCTTTACCGACATGATGAAACGGCATGAAAAGGTCGATGAGGTCATGGCCTTCTGTAACCAGGTGTGCATGGATCTGTCAAAGATGTATGTCGAAACCGGGGTAGATATCATTGCCGTGGTGGACCCGATGACCTCGCAGATCGCCCCTAAACAATTTGAACGGTTCGTCAAGGAACCGAGCACGGTGCTCAACCGCTATATACGCGGCCTGGGTGTGAAGGTGACCAGCTTCTGTTGCGGCAATGCCACCAAGAACATCGAGTTGATGTGCCAGACCGAAACCGACGGCATCGCCTTTGACGAGAATGTCGATCTGGCCTATGCCAAGGAAATCGCCACCCGCTACAGGGTCTCCTTTGGTGGCAATCTGCCCCTAACCACGGTGATGATGTTCGGCTCCCCCCTGGAGAACGTCGAGGAGGCGCGGCGGGAGCTGGAAATCGGCCAGGGGACGGGCTTTATTCTTTCTCCCGGCTGCGATATTCCTTACGACACCCCGATTAACAACCTGGTTGCCATCTCCAATTTCATGAACGGCAAGGCCTTGTCCCTGGAAACCCTGTCCTCGGAGCAGCAGTTCAGGGAAGAGGACGAGCAGGTGTTCGAGGATGTGGAGGTCAAGCCGGGCGACGTCTTCATTGAGATCGTCACCCTGGACTCCGAGGGCTGCCCGCCCTGTCAGTATATGTGCGAGGCGGTCAAGCGGGTCCTGCCCAAGTACGAGGGCCGCATGACCTGGCGTGAATCCCTGATCAAGACCAGGGCCGGCATCAAGCGCATGGCCCAACTTGGGGTCAAGAATCTCCCTGCCATCCTGATCAACAACGAGGTGGTCTTTGACAACATCGTGCCCTCGGAGGGCGAGTTGGTCGAGGCCATTGAACAGCGAATCGGCTGAAATATCGCCCTCTGCCGGTGCACGACCACCGGCAGGGGGCCAGAACCGCGAGGTGCCCTTATGCAAGAGCAACCCATACGACTGTACCTGCTGACCGGTTTTCTCGGTGCCGGGAAAACAACCTTGCTGAAACGAGTTATTGAGCATCTTCAGTCCCAAAAACTGGGAATCCTGATGAACGAATTCGGCAATGTCAGTATCGACGGCCCTCTCCTGCAGAAACAGGGAGTCGACATTGTGGAAATCAATAACGGCTCAGTGTTTTGCAGTTGTCTCAAAGGCTCATTTATCGACGCCCTGGTCGCCTATTCCGAGTTACCCATCGACTATCTGTTTGTCGAGACCTCGGGCATGGCCGATCCTTCCAACATCGAACCGATCCTGACCAACGTCATCGGCAAGGTCAAGGGCAAACCCTACGACTACCGGGGCGCGGTCTGCCTGGTCGATGCGGCCCATTTCCTCGATCAGGTGGAGGTACTGGTTGCCCTGGAGCGGCAGGTCACCGCCTCCAACCTGATCGTGGTCAACAAGGTTGATTTGGTGGACAAGCCCGGTCTTGCCGCCGTCGGTGCCAAGGTGCGGCAACTCAACGGCCAGGCGGCCCTTGTGCATGCCCGCCATGGGGATATCCCGTTGGATTTCCTCGACAGCGCCCTCCAGCCCGTGGCCCCGCCGCAGGAGACCGAGAGTTGCAACACACCCTTTAACCGGCCCACCGCGCATGTGGTCACTGCTGAAGGGTCTATGGATGTGAGGCCTTTGAGAGCTTTGTCCGTTCGCTTGCGCCGTTGGCGCTCCGGATGAAAGGCTTTTTTCTCCTGGATCAGGGTTGGGTTCAGATTGATGCGGTCGGCGAACAGATCGAGTTGCACCCGACCACGATCAGCCGTGATGTTTCGGAGCTGGTGGTGATTTCCGATAAAGGCTTTGTCGCGCTCACCAGAATCTACGGGTGTTGGGAGCAGCACTTTGCCGGACGGGAGATGCAGCTCAAATAGGATGGTGCTGCAATGGTTGAAGGCAGGAAATGGTTGATGGCTTGGCAAAAGGGAGGGCGGTTGCTCTTGCCGTTGCTGCTCATCTTTGTCTTTTGGCAGGTTATGGCCCAGGTCGTGCTCATGATGCGCGGAGTCTCTTTTCCCACCCCCTGGCAGACGGCGGTCGTGCTGAAGGACTTGGCCGGCGGACAGCGGCTGCTCGATTATTCGATCTATCACCATCTCGGCAACAGTCTGCAACGCTGGCTGGCGGGATTTTCCCTGGCCGCGGTCTGCGGCCTCGGCTATGGCCTGCTCAGCGGTCTTGTCCCTGCTGTCGAACAGGCGATTGGACTGGTCCCGCGCTTGTTGCTGCTGATTCCGGGACTGGCCTGGGTGCCGGTGGCCCTGTTGCTCTTCGGCATCGGCCCATCGGCCACTGTGTTTATGATCGCCGTGACCGCCTTTGCCCCGATCGCGGTGAATGTTAGGACCGGCATCCGCGATGTCGATATCCGCTGGATACGTGCCGCCCAAATGATGGGCGCTCCTCGGTATACTTTGTATTTGCGGGTTCTGCTTCCGGCTGCCCTGCCGCATATTCTCTCCGGATTGCGCATCGGCCTGGGAACCGGCTGGCGGGTGCTGGTGGCGGCGGAAATGGTGGTGGGAACCGGCAGCGGCCTCGGCTATGCGATCATCCAGTCCCGTTGGACCCTGAATTACCCGGCATCTTTCGCCTGCCTGGTGCTCATCTGCGCCATCGGTCTGGCCTGTGAACAGCTCTTTTTGGGCCTGATCGAACAACGGTTTTGCCGGAGCAGGGGGCGGATCGGCGACAGCGGCCATGATTAGCTTTGATAACATCAGTCATTGGTACGCGGATAAGGGGCGGCAACAGCCCCCGGTGCTTTCGAATTTGAGCTTTGAGGTTGCGTCCGGAGAATTTCTGTGTCTCCTCGGGCCCAGCGGGTGCGGCAAGACCACCCTTCTCAACCTGCTTGCCGGTTTTTTCCCGCCCTCACAAGGACATGTCCTGGTGCACGGCCAGGAAATTCAGGGACCCGAACCGGAACGTGGGGTCGTGTTTCAGGAGGCCGCCCTTTTTCCCTGGCTTACGGTGGCTGAAAATGTCGCTTTTGGCCTCAGGGTCCAAGGGAGGAAGGGTGCGGGTTTGACCGAGGCGGTTTCTGCCGCCCTGCACCAAGTTGGGCTGGAAGCCCATGCGCGGAAATATCCCTCCATGCTTTCCGGCGGCATGCGGCAGCGGGCCGCCATTGCCCGGGTACTGGCTCTGGAGCCGAAGATTCTGTTGATGGATGAACCGTTCAGTGCTTTGGACGTCAACAGCCGCGAGCATTTGGAGGATGAGGTTCTGCGGATTTGGCAGGAGAGATGTTGTACCGTGGTCTATGTCACCCACGATGTTGAAGAGGCCCTCTATCTTGCCGATCGGGTGCTCATACTGGGCTGTCCCGAGGATAGCCTCTCCCTGGAGCGGCGGATTGCCCTCGCGCGGCCGAGGGATCGGTCAAGCGGCCCCTTTCTGGATTGGAAACGGGAGTTGCGGCAACACCTGATGCATTTGCCCTGTTGTCTCAAACCGGTCTGCAGCAATGAGCCGGGAACAAGAGGAGGTCTTGAATGAAGATGTATAGAAGTCTGCTGTGGTCTTGTCTGTTGATTCCGTTCGTTCTGGGAAGCTTGGCCGCCAATGGCCGGGCAGGGGACACGGCGGTGCTTCGGTTTGCCTATCAGGACAGGATAGGGAGTGTCCTGCCGTTGATCGCCGTGGACAAAGGGTTGTTTGCCGAGGAAGGCGTACGCATCCGGCCGCTTCGTTTTTCCAATGGTCCGGCCTGTGCCGAGGCCCTGTATACAGGTGCGGCCGATATCGGTGCCATGGGGGATACTGCCGCGATTATCATAGCGGTGCGCAACCCCAATTTCGTCATCATCGGCAGTCATGCCACCGGTGAGCACCGGCATCGGGTCATGGTCCGCAACGATGCAACCCTGCGGACCTTGGCGGCTCTCAGGGGAAAACGGATCGGGGTAAAGAAGGGCACCTCCACCCACGGCGGACTGCTTGCCGCCTTGGACAAGGCCGGGATTTCGTTGGAAGCGGTCACCCTTGTCGATCTCCCGCCAACGACCATGGTAGACGCCCTGCTGGCCGGGTCGATTGATGCCTTTGCCGCCAGTGAGCCCACCCCATCCGTTGCCGAGCAAAAGGGAGCCCGGCAGTTACTCACCCTTGGCGGTCTGGGCAACGACTATCCCATCCTTCTCCTTGCCGACCGAAAGATACTGCAACGGGAACAGTCCCGGATGCAGGGATTCGTCCGTGCCTTACGTAAGGCGCAACAGTTCGTTGTGGAACATCCAGAGGAAACCGCAGTCCTCGTGGCTAAGAAGACAGGCCTGCCCCTGGAAGCCACCCGTAGAGCCATGCAACGCCACACCTTCCGTCTTTGCCTTGACCCTCCCGTGGTGAAGAGTCTGCAGCAAACCGCCCGTTTTCTGGAGGGGCAGCATCTGATTGATCATGTGCCGGATTGGCCGGTGGTGTTGTACCGGGGCTATGTCCAATAACCGCTCCAATTGAGGCTGATTGGTGAGTCAAAGTGAGCAGGAGCGGCAAAGCTGCGAGTCCGTCTTTTTGAACGGTTCAGGCCTATCAGTTTCAGCGGCTGACGTCGTTTTTGTTGGCTTGTTGTTTGATATAGAGTTTGTGTTGACTCGGGGGTAGGCTGGCCGCCGAGTTGTAATCGGCGGATTTCAAAATTTGACGGACGGTTTCAATGGAGATGGATCGTCCAAGCATTTCTTTGGCTGTTTCCGTTAGGTGGGCTAGAGTCCAGTTTTTCAGAACCTCGGGTTGGGTACAGGCCAGTTTGATGATCTCCAACCGTTCCTCTTCGGTAAAGGTTTCCGGCGCCCCACTTCGTTCCAGGTCGACAATACCTTCCAGCCGTTTTTCATCGAAACGGTGCCGCCATTTACGGCAGGTTTTTTCGGAAATGTGGAGAATCCTCGCTATTTCCTTGCTCTCTAAGCCTTCGGCCGCCATGAGCACAATTTTAGAACGAAGATAGAGTCGTTTTTCAACCTTTTGTGCCTTGACATTTTTTTCTAGTTCGAGACGTTCCTCATTAGTGAGATAGATTTGGGGGGATACCCTAGGCATGGTGGAACCTTTGTAACGGGAAAAGCTCGGTTTACGGCTTGATGGTAAACGGCCCAGATAGTCAAGTAGAGCGACCAGCTTGCAACTCTTTGAGAGAGTAACAAAATTCACATAATTTCAGGATCATGTCAAGTCGTTTGTCGAAAGTCAAGCTGCGGGCCGATCTAGAGCAGCCATGGTCCTTACTTCCGCCATGAGCAGTTTGGCCTGTTCTACGGCTTGAGCTGCGGTCTCGGCATAAGCGTCCCCGCCAATGGATTTGACCCAATCCGCCGAAACCGGAGATCCGCCAAACAGACATTTGAACCGGTAGCGAATCCCCTCTTCCGCCAAAGCCTGGACAATATCCCGTTGTGAGGACATGGTCGTGCGCATGAGAGCGGCTCCGATGATGATGTCCACCTGGTGATTTTGGGCCTCGCGGATGACCTCCTCGGTGGAGACATCCCGGCCAAGATCGATGACCTCAAATCCGTTGGCGACCAGCATGGTCTTGACGATGTTCTTGCCAATATCGTGAATGTCTCCCTGCACTGTACAAATGAGGACACGGCCTTGCGACAGTTGATGCCGCTCTTCCGGATCCATCGACTCGGTGAGGATGTCAGCGCCGGTTTCAAAGGCATCGGCAGCCACCAGAAGTTGGGGAATAAAGGCTTCGCCCTCGTCAAAGAGATCGCTGACGGTTTTCATGCCTCGGGCCAAACCGTCAGTTATCGCAACGATCGGGTCAGTACCGGCCGCAACCGCCTCCTTGGCTGCCCTTTCCGCTTTGGATGATTCCAGCTCTTCAACTGCGCGACGTAAATTTTTCAGAATTCTATCAGGCCGCATTATCGTTTCCTACTGTACTTATTAAATGAGTAAAAGCTGATGACCTCGTAATAACCCAAAAGGTGCAAAAGTATGCATCCCAAGAAGAGGGGTTACGAGGTTCGGAGCGTCGTTCTTGGATTTGTTGGCGAAAACAATGACCTGCTCGACGATAGCTAGCCGAAACCTTTCGACTGTTTCGGCAGCGGGAGACATTCGCATGAATTGTGTTGCAAAAAAAGTGCCTTATTGAAGCGGCGATCCGATATCGCTAGGATTAGGCCTCCGGCAGAAAGACGATCGCAAATATGACGGTTATATGGCCTCTAATAGACTGATTTGTTGTTCATAATAATTGAAGGCTACAGTGAATATAGAGGATTCAAATCGGGAAATTTCAATAAATTTATTACCGCTATTGAATTGCGAAGCCGGGGCTCTCTCCGTTTTATACTTATTTTTGTAAAAAAAATCCGTAAAATTAACAAAATCGTATTGTTGCGAAGCGTAACATACTATTTTATCAAGCCTATGCATAATTTTGTTGCATGGGGCTATGGAAGGTGCTAAGAACGGAGTCATGGATATCCAGTAAATAGGTTCCTTTATATGACGATGGTGAAGGAATTTCCCGGGGCGACCCCGGATTTTTTTGACCTTAATAAAGGAATCTTTTTACTGGAAATACGAGCACGGCCGGGCATCGCTTTTCGGGAGCGTTGCCGGGGGTCGGGTAGGGAACAACTGTAAGGGAGAATCCATGAGTCACGAGGAAATTCTGAAAAAGCTCAAGTCCGCCATTGAGGAGATGGACAGCGACTTGGCGGAGTCCGCCGCCCGGGAGGCGGTGGAGGCGGGGATGAACCCGCTGGTGGCTATCTCGGATGGCCTTTCCATGGGCATGCAAACCATGAGCGATCTCTTTGATGAAGGGGAGATGTTTGTGCCCCAGCTGGTGGTTGCGGCCCAGGCGTTTGAAGCGGCGGTGGCGATTTTGAAGCAGGCCATCCCCGAGGAGGACATGGACATGGCGGTCCGTGGCAAGGTGCTGATTCACACGGTACACGGCGATATTCACGACATCGGCAAGAACATCGTCAAGACCATGCTCTCGGCGAGCGGCTTCGAGGTGTTTGACATGGGCCGGGATGTACCGGTGGAGGATGTCGTCTCCAAGGCAAAGGAATTGCATGTGGACATCATAGCCGGAGCGGCGTTGATGACCACGACCATGCCTGCGCAGCGTGACATCATCGCGATCCTGAAGGAAGAGGGCATCCGTGATCAGTTCAAGTGTATGTTCGGAGGAGCGCCTGTTTCTCCGGAATGGGTAGAAAAGATTGGCGGTGACGCCTATGCGGAAACCGCCTCTGAAGCAGTGGCCAAAGCCAAGGTCTTGATGACCGAATTGGGGAGGTAACATGGCAATAGCAAAGAAGCTGACGGTGTTCGACGTCTACGAGCGGGCCAAGAGTGGTCCGAAGGTGGACGAGAATGACTGGGATTTCAAGATCATTCCGCAAACCGCAGCGAAATTGAAAGAGAAGTACGGGATCAAGATGGACAAGAAGACCCTCATCCCGACGGACAAGAAGCTGATCGATAACCTGTTCCAGGCGGGCCTGGAGATGCTGGTGGAATGCGGCATTTACTGCATCGACACCAAACGGGTGATCAAGTACAGCCGGGAAGAGGTGCTGGAGGCGATCAAGACGGCCCCGACCCGCGCGATTTACGGCGAGGGCAAGCAGGCGGTGGTGCTGACCAACCGCAGCTACAGGGACAAGCGGCCGCCGATCATCCAGGGCGGCCCCACGGGTGCGCCCTGCTCGGAGGAGCATTTTCTGGCGATCCATCAGTCCTATGCCCAGGAACCGTTAGTGAACACGATCGTTGACGGAGTCTTGCAGACGATTAAGGGCTACGACCCAACCCCGGGCAGCCCTTGGGAGATCGCGGCGGTGAAGTCGGAGGCGCTCCTGGTGCGGGCGGCACAGGATCGTGCCGGCCGGACCGGGATGGGGTTGTAGGGTAACGAAACTTCTCTTACACCCGCGGGAGTAATCGCAGCTGATTTTCCCGGCGGGATGCGGCAATCTGACAGCCATGAAGTATCCCAGCTCAATGAGTTGAAGATCGATGTAGGTGCATTGGTGTTCACCGCTCATTACGTACTGGCCGGGAATCTGATCATGTGCGAGCAGATGCCGATTTACGGCGGCTATGCCGGAGGATTGGAGGAAACGACGATCGTCGACGTGGCCACCACGATCAATGCCTTTGTGATGACGCATGCGACCTGGCATCTGGATGGTCCGGTGCATGTCCGCTGGGGCATTACCACGGCACGTGAACCGCTTGCAGTAGCGGGGCATTGCGCCATGGCGATCGAGGCCAACACTAACCTGATGCTGGGCAACCAGTATTACACCCTGGCGGGTCCCTGCACGGTGATGTGCTTGTTGGAGACCGCGGCCCAGGCGATCACCGATACCGCGTCCGGCCGCGAGGTGCTGTCGGGTGTGGCGGCGAGCAAGGGTGTGGCGACCAACTACACCACCGGTCTGGAAGCGCGGATGATGGCCGAGGCCTCGTATGCGGCCGCGGGCATGGCAACCGAGCAGGTGAACGAGATCCTGGACAAACTGATCTCGCTCTACGAGAAGGACTACAAGACCGCGCCCAAGGGCAAGCCCTTTGAGGCGTGCTACGACCCGGTGCAACTGGTCCCGACCCAGGAGTACCTGGAAGTCTACGATCAGGCCGTAGAGATCCTCACCCATCTTGGCCTGGATTACTGGAAGAAAGAAGGAGGGGGTAAATGAAATTCATCATTGCCATCATTAAGCCGTTCAAATTGGAACATGTCCGTGATGCCCTCTCTTCCATCGGCGTACAGGGAATCACTGTGACCGAGGTCAAGGGGTTTGGGCGCCAGAAGGGGCACACCGAACTCTACCGTGGTGCCGAATATCTGGTTGAATTTATTCCAAAGGTCAAACTGGAGATTGCAGTTGCCGATGACCTTGCTCCGCAGGTGGTTTCCGCCATCGAAAAATCGGCGGTAACCGGCAAAATTGGCGACGGCAAGATTTTTGTGCTCGACCTGGAAAGCGTCCTGCGCATCCGCACCGGTGAAACCAATGAATCGGCTCTGTAAAGGGGATCCCATGAAAAAAACTCACTTGCATTTTGTTGTCTTGCTCTTCCTTGCCGTCTGCGGGGCCCTGCTGGTCCAATGTCCGGATGCCCTCGCGGAGGTTGCCGCCCCGGTGGCCGACAAGGGGGATACTTCCTGGATGATCTCCGCCACCCTGCTGGTGGTCTTGATGTCCGTTCCCGGCCTGGGCCTGTTTTACGGCGGCATGGTCCGTTCGAAAAACATGCTCTCCGTCCTGATGCAGACCTTTGTTGTCTTCGCGCTGCTCGGCGTACTCTGGGGTATTTACGGCTATAGCCTGGCCTTCACCGAAGGCAACGCCTTTTTCGGCGGATTCTCCAGACTCTTTCTCAAGGGCGTTACCCCGGATTCCATGGTCGGGACCTTCAGCAAGGGCGTGGTTGTTCCCGAGTATATCTACATCGCCTTTCAGTTGACCTTCTCGGCCATCACTCCGGCCCTGATCGTCGGGGCCTTTGCCGAGCGGGTCAAGTTTTCCGCTGTTCTGGCCTTCATGGTGCTGTGGTTCACCTTTTCCTACCTACCCATGGCGCACATGGTCTGGTTCTGGGCCGGTCCGGATGCCTATACCGATGCTGCTGCCGCCGCCAAGGCCGGATCGATTGCCGGTTTCCTCTTTCAGAAGGGCGCGCTTGATTTTGCCGGGGGTACGGTTGTCCATATCAACGCCGGTATCTCCGCCCTGGTCGGTGCCTACATGATCGGCAAACGGCGTGGTTACGGCCGCGAGGCCATGCCGCCCCATAACCTGACCATGACCATGGCCGGCGCTTCCTTGCTCTGGGTTGGCTGGTTCGGTTTCAATGTCGGTTCCGCCATGGAAGCCAACGGGGTCGCCTGCCTCGCTTTTTTTAACACCCTGATCGCCGCCTGCGCCGCCACCGTCTCCTGGACCCTGATCGAATGGGTGGTCAAGGGCAAACCCTCCATGCTGGGTGCCGCTTCCGGCTCCATCGCCGGACTGGTGGTGATTACCCCGGCCTGCGGTTTTGTCGGTCCCATGGGCGCCATTTTCATGGGCCTGCTGGTGGGGGTGGTCTGCTTTTGGGGCGTCAATGGGCTTAAGCGGATGCTGGGTGCCGATGATTCCCTTGATGTATTTGGGGTTCACGGCTTAGGTGGAATCCTCGGTGCCATCCTTACCGGCGTGTTCGCTTCTCCCGCGCTTGGCGGTAGCGGTGTCTGGGACTACGTCACCAATTCCGTTGCCGAGTACGACATGGGCGTCCAGGTCATTTCCCAATGCTGGGGCGTCGCCACTGCACTGCTCTGGTCGGGCATAGTCTCGGTGATTGCCTACAAAGTGGTTGATTTGACCATCGGTCTACGGGTCAGTGAAGAAGAAGAGCAAGAAGGGTTGGATATTACAACCCATGGAGAGACAGCGTATCATTCTTGATGCGCGGTTGCAGACGTACTGTGTGATGACAGGGCTGTATTGATGAAATACGTATTCGATGAATACGGCTCTGTTTGGTATCCGTTGAGAAAATGATTTAATCGGCAAGCTTTTTTCTCCGTTCAAAGATGCGCCCCCCGGAATATATAATCTGGGGGCGCATTTGCAACCGACCTACTGTTCTTCTGCAGCAATTTCTACTTGTTGAGGTGGGTAATCGATCAGTTTATCACGGTTTATTGGCACAAAGTCAAACTCATAGACAACAGACAGCTCGTTCTTGGTCACGTTTGCTGGTGCCTGCTTGTAGCCGAAACGCCATTCGGCAAGTTTGTAGGCATTGGCGTTGACGAGTTTTTTGATTGCCTCCGCCTGGGCACGTTCAAAGGGCTTGATTGAGACCTGCTCCCTGGTCAGTTCAGTCTGTCTCCAGATACGCGCTGCCGACAGCACCTCGCCACCAGGAGCAAGAGTAACAGCCATACTCCCGCCGCTTCCCAATACGTCGAGTTTCCGGTCTCCATTGCTGATTCTTTGGATTATACTGACAACAGCCTCTTTTTTTCCTCGAGTAATCGCCCTGTTTCTGCCCTTATCCGCCATGCTGGCAGTCATCATCTGGGTGACCTGCACTGCACCGGTGTCATTTCCGAGCCAACCGATTCGGCGGACAAACTCAAGTGCTGTTTTGCGCTGTGCTGCTTCGGTCTTGATCATGCGCGGTGTTTTCAGAGTATCTGCGCCGACCGCTCTCAAGCTCAGCGCACCACTCTCCGTATTGCGTTTGACGATGGCTGCAGCCCCTGCCAATTGCGGGTCTCGGAGCTGTTCAACCTTGTCCTTGGTAACCAGACGTCGTTTGAATTCCACCGGATCGCCCGGAGGCAGCAAACGTACCCGCCAGAGCTTAAGCGGGATCAATTCGGGCTTCCAAACAATCATGGGTGGTTCAGTCTGGCTGCCGCCGGAATAAAGAATGTGAAGATATCCCGTGCCGGAAGTATTGCGATGGTTAGTGAAGGTCGTGTCATAGAGCGGTGTTTTGGTGATATCGGATCCGCCCCGCGTTATGCAAAGCGGCTTCACGCTGGTGCTGCCGAGACCGAGGATGAACGATTCGGCCACCGAACGGCCTTCGTTATTGAACTTATTCCAAATGGCATTGACGTTGTTTTGGTGGCAATAGGCAAGTGTCGACACACCGCAAGCCATCCTCAGATCATTGCCGATGGCTGGGCCCCATCGTTCAAATACGTTGCGCATTGCAACGGAATCCGACGAGCCGTCGAAGTTCTCGGGCTCGGAATAGTCGCAGTCGCCGCCGCTGCAGACCCGCGGTCCATGGGCAAAGGTTTCGCAAGAGCATTGCCAGAAATAGCGCAGCTGACCATTGCCAAGGACGTTGCCGAGGAGCACGTCGAGCTGATGGCCGTTGTTACCCAACGTGTTCCAGGTGGTCGGATTACCGTGGCCCGCATAGAAAAAGAGCATCGGTTTGTCGATACCATTCCCGGAATCGGTGTCTATGCCGGTAGCGACACGGGATATGTCGTTGTAGTATTTTGCGGTGTTGGTCAGGCCGACGTGAATATGGTTTTTCGTCCAACTCGCAGGTGCACAGTTAGCAGCAGTGATGGTGCCGGCCATGTCCTTGCAAAACAGGAATTCGTTGGCGGTATCGATATGCCAATCGGTGTTGCCATGGGCAGCCTTGGCACTGTTCGCCGGAGGATCGCAATAGACTGTGAAGTTTGCGTGCGCCGATGTTATCGGATTTGGGGTTAGAATTTTGATTGCCTGCCAACCCTTATAGGTGGGCAGTGATGCCCCGCCGAGAGTCCAGGTCGTACTCACCGGCTGACTACCGGCAGCAATGAATTTGAGTTTTTTGATCTTGGTGTCCGTAGCGCCGTCGCTACGGGTGAAGATATAACTTACGATACCCGGAGCATTCACCGTTATCGTGCCTTTAAATACTATTTTGGCCGGGCAATCACCCGAATAGACTGTTTTTGACGGTTTGAGGATGGCCTTGGTCACCATTGCCATTGCCCCCTGACTTGAGACCATGAGCATTGCGATCACGATCATGGTCCAACGCACTGTTTTTTCAAAACTTCCAGACTGCCGCTGATTGATTCGAGTCATAGTGTGAGCTCCTTCGCTGAAATCTGTCGTGTGGTGTTCATTGGGTGGACACTGTGACGTGTTGCGGTAATACCTTTATGGCTCTATTTCATGATATCTGCTTCTCTCCTCCAGCGAGAAACAAGGGAAGTCTCCAGTGGATCTGGTTTTATATGGCTGTATTTGATCCATTTGTTTATCGATAAGGCGCAAGATCTATTGAGGGGGGAAACCCATTGTGGTCTCATCCCGCCCACGTATTGTTTCATTTTCCAGCTTTGTGGTCGCTTTCATATAAAGCACTACGTTTATGCATTCAAAAGTCGGGTTCGTGAGCGTTGCAGGGTTTAGAATGAAGACAGGGGCTGACCATATCCTCTCGCAACCAACATTATCGGCGAAAGTCATGACCAGCCCTATAGTGTGAACTTACAGATATTAAAATAAGCTGATCTATGCAAAAATTGAATAAGTAAAAAATGCGTATTAAATGGATATATTAACTATTTGAAGATGCTTTAATGATTTGATGCGATGCGGGCGGGACACGCCCGCGCTCCCAGGTTTGCATCAGGTGTGGTTGTTCTTTCGCCTTGATTAAACGGTAGATTACGAACTACTGAATCCCTTACTACTCGTTCCTGATAGGGTTTGTTGAGGAATACGCAGATCGATATCCTGCTGTGGCATGTATGCTACCAAACAGAAATGATCAAGATTCTGGAAGAAATGCGGGGAACCTGGTCCTCCAGTGCGACTTACCGCAATAACGGAAGAAAAATCGAAGGGAAACAGTGATGGTGGAATATAAACCAGGAACAACAAAGACCCACGCAGGCCAGAAGATAGCTGAGGACTGCGTTTTCTTCGCGCCTCCGCCGAAAAAGATCGGTAGGGTCAAAACCGCCCATACGAGCTTGCTGAAACATTCCCCCCTTCCTTTGCTGCCACTTTGTGTGAGCTATCCTTTGTGTGTCTTTGGTCTCGGTCTGGGGATTTCCCTGCTTCTCTGCTCCGTGTTTGATACGGAGATCGCCATTGATCGTTGGCCCCTATATGGGGCGGCTGGTCTGTTATCTTTCTTGATTTGGAAGCTCAATGGTCCTTTATCGCAGTTTTACCACGATTGCACCTATGTCGGGGATAAGGGGGTTGCCCGATTTTTATTGACCAACCAGCGGAAACAAATCGTCACGAAGAAGGTGTTGCTTTTTGATGAGGCCAGATACCTTTATCATAAATCGACACTCCAACTCGTGAATCATATGTACAGGAAAACCGTTTTTTCTTTTACCTGGACAGACCAGCACAAGAGCGTTTTATTGCAAATTGATGGCGACCATGGAAACAAATCCGACAACCCGGAAGATTTGAGTCATCCTTATTATTTCGGCCAAGCCGCTGAGGTAGCCTGGAATGACTACTTGCGCCCCAGGGTTCTTAACGCATTGAAAAAGAATCAGGTCATCTCGTTCAAAGCGGGAGACATGACAATCGATTTAAGTAGAGAGGAACTTCATTTTTCCGAAAAATCAAAAAGACTGGAATTGGGGTTGGGTGAAATTCATTCAATTACCTGCGGGTCGGGGTTGATTGAAATGCATCACTCGAAATATATGCAATCCAGGCTTCTTCCAAAACTGTGGAGTGGAAAAGGATTTTTTAGAGGGAGGGCAATCAGGTTGCCGTATGCCTCATTGTCGAATGCGGATCTGTTTTTGTCCGCCGTCAAAGTCCTTTATGCCGACAGGGTGATGAAAAACTCGAAAGATGCATCAATCTCTCGATAGGGAACTCAAAGTCTCTCTTTACTTCACCTTGGAATGAGGGAAGATTTGGTTGACATCATTTCGGCGGTTTTGCCGCCGGCCCCTTCTTGGATCTTCTGCGCTTAGGCGCATGGTCAAGCCGTCTCCATTGGGGATATTGTTTTTTGAGTTGTTTCCGTACCGGAACCTTGATATTCTTGCGAGACATAAAAGCCTCTGCTTTGTTTGATGTTTCCTCGCTGGAAACACTCATTCAGAATAGGGGTTTTTTCATTTTAATCAATTGGTTCTACACATCTTTTAACAGTTCATCGCAACACCTTTTTAACATCGATTAGATAATATGTTGTTTATTGTTTAATCCAAACAACCATAAGCACCAAGGAATATATCATGACACAAGAGAACGCCCGTTATCCCCATCAACATCCCGATTCAACCGGACATTTCGGCGAATATGGAGGATCCTATATTCCGCCGGAACTGCAGGTGGAAATGGATAAAATCACGGAAGCCTACCTGAAGATAAGCAAAACCTATCGTTTTATCGAAGAACTGCGCTCCATCCGGAAACACTACCAGGGACGGCCAACCCCTGTGTACCACGCAGACCGCCTGTCGGAAATGTGCGGAGGGAGCCAGATCTATCTTAAGCGCGAAGACCTCAACCATACCGGTGCGCACAAGCTCAACCATTGCATGGGCGAGGGGTTGCTCGCCAAGTATATGGGGAAAAAGAAATTAATTGCGGAAACCGGCGCGGGACAACATGGCGTTGCCTTGGCAACCGCGGCCGCCTATTTCGGTCTGGAATGTGAAATCCATATGGGTGAAGTCGATATCATAAAAGAAGCGCCCAATGTCATCCGCATGAAGTTGCTTGGGGCTACAGTCGTTCCCGTTTCTTTCGGATTGAGAACACTCAAGGAAGCCGTTGATTCCGCATTTCAATCCTATATGAAGGATCCTGTCACTTCCATCTACTGTATTGGTTCGGTGGTCGGCCCTCACCCCTTTCCCATGATGGTACGTGATTTCCAAGCCGTTGTCGGCATCGAATCCCGAGAGCAATTCCTCGAAATGACCGGAAATTTACCGGATGTGGTCTGCGCCTGTGTGGGTGGCGGAAGTAATGCCATGGGCATTTTCTCGGCTTTTATCAACGATCCCGTCAAGCTTATCGGCGTTGAACCTGGTGGTCGCTCGCTCAATCTGGGCGATCACGCAGCTACGGCCTCCTTCGGGAAACCCGGTCTCATTCATGGCTTTAAATGCTATCTGCTTCAGGACGAAAAGGGCGAACCGGCCCCGGTGTATTCCATCGCCAGTGGACTCGATTATCCCGGCGTAGGACCGGAGCACTCCCTGCACAAGGACACGGAACGGGTCAGCTATGAAATAGCCGATGACCTGGAAGCGCTTGATGCGTTTTATACCTTGAGCCGCGTCGAAGGCATTATTCCTGCGCTTGAAAGTGCCCATGCCGTCGCCTATTGCATGAAATTTGCCAAAGAGATGAAACACGGAAGCATTCTCATCAACTTGAGCGGACGAGGCGATAAAGACCTCGACTTCGTCACCGAAACCTATGGTTTTAACATGGACGAAGCGAAAAAAAGCGTGTTGTAGAATGTGGAGTAAAGGCCACACACGGTAAAAGAAAAGTGGCGACCAACCTGCTCTTGGCTCGAGCAAATTCAGCAGAAGAGTCAAGAGCAGACCTTCCCCCTGTTTAAGCTGATGGATTTTTTGGCAGCTGTCGGCTTCTTCTCCCCTCGTTGTCAGTGAAATACTGTTATCGCCATACTCCTCATCTCGCGGATCTGTCTGGAACTGCAGGAAAAACACCACGATGTGGCCTTGACAAGGCAATGAAGAATATTGTAATTTCTTTTTTTAGGGGTTGCTAAAAAAGATGGCGCAAAGGGCTTGTCAAATTTAGCCAAAAGATGAGATCCCGGATGTCTCATTCGGCTCGTCATTTATATACGGACCTCTTTCTTTCTGCTTACAAGCTAGGCAAATGGAACACCCCATCATTGCCTGACTTAATAATTTTAAGGGGTGAAAGGAGATAACAGATATGAAAAAAATGATGCTCACGATCGTAATTGGAATATGCCTGGGGATGACTTCCGCTGCCTGGTCGTATGACACTGAAATGGCAAAAAGTTATGAAAAACTTTTTGCTTCATGTTCTGGGGCCGGCATTGGCAACACGCTTCATTTCGTCAAACCTGATGCCTTTGTCAAAGATATTAAAGCAGGGAAGGAAATCGTCACACTCGATGTTCGAACTCCTGAAGAAACCGGATTATTTACAATGGCAATGCCAAATAGCCTGGCTATTCCGGTTAATCAACTTTTTAAGCCTGAGAATCTGGCACGACTGCCACAGGACAAGCCTATCATGATTGTCTGCAAGTCTGGCGCTCGTGCTACAGCTGTGGGAACAGCACTTCGTCATACCGGCTTTAATAATGTTTTTATTCTCAAAGGTGGAATCGAAGCCTTGAGTAGTTACTATGGACCCCAGCAGGCGAATACAAAGATAGCTTCCGCAAAATAAGACTTTTTAAAAAAAGAGGGACGGATTTAATGTGTCAGGCCCCGTTGGGCAGCCTGTTAGTTCCATACCTGCCACCCAAGTGGAATCCGTCCCTTTTTTCGTTGCAACGGGAGGCAACGCCTCCAGGTTACGTTCCCATGGGGCACATGGGAACATGAAAAGCCAAGCGGCCTACCGGCAGGGGGCATCCCATGCCTTTGCCGCAAAATTCGGCTTCAAGTCTTATGAAACAAGCCTTTCGATTCATTACAAATACAATGTCGTGAGGTGATGGAAGTCGGCCCGTTTTCCTCCTGGCTTCAGGCGTTGCAATGGAGTGAGCGTATGGAGGAGAAGTTGAAGCCGACTGATGAAACCGGCTGGTCACGCAGTGCAACAGAGGCCTGACGGGTGGGGGGCGCAGAGGGCGTGCCGCCGGAGAGGTTTTTTTTCTGTAATCCAAATTCAGAACTCCTGATCTCGGGAGATTTTGCTACGATACCAATTCGTAAAACAGGCGGAGGTCCGTGCCAGGAAATGTCGTTCGTGTTGCGTTCAACTCCTCGAGGAGATGCAGGATCGTTGCGCTGCTGCAATGATTAGCCGGTTGGTGCAGGCGAACAGTGAGTTTATTTTCGTTATGATCAGGCAGGATATCTGCCTCTGTCGCGTAAAGGCTGCGGAGCAGGCTTCGGGCATCGTCCTGGCGGCGCATGGCCTGCCGTACTCTATTCACCATAGCCGTCTCGGTACGGTAGGCGATGAGCTTAATGGTGTCGATGAAGTATTTCCCCTTCATACTCAGCATTTTAAACCGGTCCTCCTCGGGCAGGTCCGCAAACTGCACATGCCGGGGCGTTGCTTTCCGGCACGCCTTCAGGTCGGCCAACGTCCCGGTCATTTCCAGCACCTCTTCCTGCAAGGCTGACTTCTTCGCCTCATACTCCGTTACCTTGGCCGGTTCGATATCGTCACAAAGGATGATGCCGTCGCATTCGCACCGTTTCCGCGCAAGCTGGGCCGCCTGTTTCCTCACCTCGCCGTCCAACTCCCGATATTGGGGGTTGACCACCTGTGTGCTGCCAGGAATTTCCTCCAGGGAATAGTCGGCAAGACGGTCGAGATTATAGTTTTCACGCATGTATTTGAAGAAATTTTCCTGGCACCATCGAGCAAACATGGCCGCAGCGGAACCGGTTATCTCCCGGGTATAATCGGTGGAGACGATCGATGTCTGGTGACCACCTTGACTCAGCTTACGCACCTCGCGCACCCAGAATTTTTTACCAAACATGATGCCACGCTCGGCCAGACGCATTGCCACGGTCTGACCCGATACCAAGCGAACCTCTTGTAAAACAAACTCCGCAGCCGGCCAGTCATCGCCTGGATACTTGTTGTAGGTCAGGCAGGCTATGCGCTTTTCCCACATTCGGGCCATGAAATCCGGGCTGTAGCCTTCCCGGTCGAAAACCATTGTGAAACGAGGCGTTAAAGACTCTTCCGGGCTAAACAGTGGTGGTTGGTATGGCAGGTCCCGCTCCAGGCGAGGCACAATCTCCGTTTCCAACACCGCAAGCAGGCCAGGGTCAACAGACCTGTTCACCATGAAAAACGGCTGACCGTCCATGGCATTCACCCAGTAATCGGTGGTGGCACGGAGGCACAGCTGCTGCCGGGCAACATAGTGGCGGGGCAATTCGGTCTGGCTGCCGCTGTACACCCGAACATGGCCGTCAATATACAGCACACCCGTGGTTTCCGGGAACATTGCCATCCAGTCACGACTCAGGGCGCCGCCCCATTGCTGTGCCTGTCCGTTTTCAGTCAGGATCCGCACCTTGTTCCGCAAGGTTCTCGCCTCCGGGATCCGGTCAAGACCAAGCAGTTTGCCCCATTCGCCCGGAGAACAGTACCGCAACGACTCGATGGTCTTGATCCGGGCCAAGGCCATGAAGGCGAGCAGCAGAAAGATGCTGTCGAGCCGGTAATACCCGGCTGGCAGTTCAAAATACTCGGTATGCGCAAGCAGTCCCATGCTCAACAGTCCGGGCAATCCGAGTAGAACTCCGCCATTGGGGACATCAAGGCTGCTCGCAAATTCCGGCATGACCGGCCCGGATTGGAACAAGCTTGCAAACAGTCTGCCCGTGGTGTCCGTTGCCCCCATGCCGATCGGAGCTGCAGCATCAGTTTTACTCCGCTCGCTCTTGCTGTTGCCGTCAGGCGGTGGCAGACTCAGTTCTTTTTTTTTGATGGCTGGCGCAATTTGCCGGAACGTACCGCCTTGTGCAGGGTATCGGCCTTTAAACCCAGTTCGTCTGCTATGCTGGTGATGGACGAGCCGCCATTGAGCAAATCCTGCACCTGATCCAATACCGGAGGTGTCAACACCGCCGGACCTCGACAGTTCCGTGGTGCGAAAAATCCGGCCATCCCTTTTTCCCGATAGAGTTTCACGCTCCGCAACACAGAGATTTTACTTACCCCGAAGGCCCGACAGATTTCGGCTTGGGTGGCGCTGCCATTGATGTACAACTGACTTGTGAACATCCGGAAACTCGGCATATCGTCAATGGCGTGCGTGAATACCGGAAGGTTCCCGTATATGTAGGTGAGAGAGGCGTCTTTACGGATAAAACCGATATTCTGGTTGATGAGGGTCAGGCCTTCCGAGAAGATGGGGAGTTGAAGTTGAGGCATGGCAACTGTCCAATGCGGGGGATCTGGAAAATCGGATTTTCTGCTATCATATCGAAATCCGCTGCCGTCGTAAATCGCCTTTGTGGGTCTTTCTGGATATTTGATTTAATTCCTGATGGTTAAAGCCCAGCAGACGTGCTCGTCGAAACTGTCGAGATCAGGAGGTCTGAAATTCCGATGCCACCATGTTCGGCTACCGGGAAGCATGAACGGCCGATCTCAGGCGCCTGCCGGGGTGTCCACAACCGGTTCGCCCCGCCGTTTGTCCTCGATTCGTTTGACGCAATCAAGAATATCACGCAGTTTGAAGGGCTTGGCCACAAAGTCAAAGGCACACTTAAGGATTTGAAGCACGAGGTGGAAATCGGCGCCTTTCGCGAGGATCTGTATTTCCGGCTGAACGTGGTTTCCGTGGCCCTGCCGCTCCTCTCCGAGCGCCGCGAGGATATTCCCCTGCTCATCCGTTTTTTTATCGAAAAATACAGCCTGGCCTTTCATAAAAAGGTGACCGGAATGCAGCCCCAGGCCCTGGACATTCTCCGCAATTACAGCTATCCCGGCAATGTCCGCGAATTGGAAAACATCATTGAGCGGGCCGTGGCCCTCACCGACGGCGAGGAGATAGCCTCTCGCGATCTGCCCAAGGATCTGCAGGATCTGGAATTCGACACCCTTGAAGGCGACGGCCTTCCGACCCTGGAAGAAAAGGAACGGCGCTATATTGCCAAGGTTCTGGCCAGCACCAACTACAATAAAGGCATGACCGCCCAGATTCTTGATATCCCCCGCACCACCCTCTGGCGCAAGATTAAGCTCTACGGGCTGGAGTAACGGGAAAGGGGAGGGGACCTCAATTCGGAGCAGCAGGGGGAATACGTATGATCGGCAGGGTCAGATCAGGCGGCGGAAGGCGGAGGCCTTGATGGCCGCGACCACCTTTTTCCCTTCTTCCAGGCCCAGCTCGCGCAACGATTCAGGCACGATCTGGGCAATCAGCTGCTGCGAGCCGAACTGGAGTTCAACCCGGACCCGATTGCCGACGGTGAAGATCTTGCCCACCCTGCAGGGCAGCAGATTCCTGGCGCTGGTGGCCTCGGGATGGCGTTTGAAAAGCAGGATTTCCCGCGCATCCAATTCAAAAACCGTTTCTTTATTCTCTCCGCGATCGGTAATGATCAGCCGGACCTCGCCCCAGGGATAGGCCCAGAGATCCCCATGGGCCTCGGGTCGACCCAGGCGCAGGAGATTGACATAGCCCTGACGGGGCGAACCCCAGGAGGACCGGGCCAGTTCCTCGGTCGCCATTTCCCGTTCCACCCGGCCGTTTTCCACCACCAGCACCTGCTCGGTCATCAGTCGCATTTCCAGTAAGGAGTGGCTGATAAAAAGCAGGGGGATATCAAAACAGGCAAACACCTTGTTGAGATAGGGGATAATCTGAAATTTTAATTCTTCGTCCAGGCCGGTGAGTGGCTCATCCATGAGAATCAAACGGGGGCAGATGAGCACGGTCCGGGCCAGGGCAACCCGCTGGCGTTCACCGCCGGAGAGCAGGTTCACGCCCCGGTCAAGCAGATGGGCGAGATTAAGCACCTCGATAATGGCTTCGGGCTGAATAGGGCGCTCACTTTCCGGGGTTCGCCGCCAGCCGTACAACAGGTTGCGGCGCACGCTCATGTGGGGAAAGAGGTGCGCATGCTGGAATACCACCCCTATCCGGCGTTTGTCCGGCGGCAGACAGATACCGGCCTTGCCGTCAAAGAGGGGGGTGTCGTCCAGGCAGATTCGGCCGCTGTCGGGTTTGAGTAATCCGGCCAGCAGATGCATCAGGGTCGATTTACCGCTGCCCGAGGGGCCGAACAGGCCGATGCGTCGACCGCTGAGGCTGAAGTCGGCGTTAAATTGAAAATTACCCAGTTTTTTTTGTACCGAGACATCCAGTTGCATGGCTATTTTCTGTCCAGGGATTTACTGGCCGCACCGCTTGCCAGCAGCACGATAAAGGAAAGCAGGATCGACACCAGGCAGAGGGAAAGCGCCATCTGGTCGCCGCCGGGGGTACTGGTGTATTCGTAGATAGCCAGGGGGATGGTCTGGGTTACGCCGGGAATATTGCCGGCCAGAATAATGGTGGCCCCGAATTCGCCCAGGCTGCGGGCAAACATCAAGGTCATGCCGGCCAAAACCGCCCGGCCGGACAGGGGCAGGGTAATGGTGAAAAAGGCGTCCCAGCCTCCGGCACCCAGGGTCCGGGCGGCCCGGTGGTAGGAGGAGTCGACCGATTCCATGCCCAGGCGGATCGACCGAACCAGCAGCGGAAAGCCGACCACGCCGGAGGCCACGATCGCCCCGGTGAGGGTAAAAATGATCTGGATGTCGAATCGGAGCAGCCAGACGCCGATCAATCCGTGGCGGCCGAACAGCACCAGCAGCAGGTAGCCGACGACCACCGGCGGCAGGACCAGGGGCAGGTTGACGAGACCCTCGATCACCGCTTTACCGGGGATCCGGGTATGGACCAGAATATAGGCGACACCGATGCCCAGGGGCGTTGCCAGCAGGGTTGCTGTGCAGGCCACCTTGAAGGAGAGGAGGATCGCGTCAAGATCCGAGGGCTGAAGAAAGGACATGGTGTCGCCGTGGAGAAAAACCGCTTATTGAGCGGGGCTGAATCCGTACTTCTGGAAGATCTTCAAGGCCTCAGGCGTTGCAAGGAAATCATAGAATGCCTTGGCCGCCTTGTTCTTTGCGCCTTCTACAGTCAGCGCGATCGGATAGGTAACCGGAGCATAGAGATCTTGCGGTACCTCGAACAGGATAACCGCATGGGTTGCCAGCAGGGCATCGGTTTTATACACAAAGGCGCCGTCGGTCTCGCCGCGATCGGCATAGGCCAGCGCCTGGCGTACATCCTTGGCCAGCACTAATTTTTTTCCATCTTGTAACTCTTTGTAGATACCGGCCTTTTCCATGGCCTGGGCCGCATAATCGCCTGCGGGCACAATTTTCGGGCTGCCGATGGCAATCTGCTTGAGGCTTGTGATATCAGCCATCTTGGTGATTGCCGGATTCTTCATGCCGATAAAAACCAGGGAATTGGTTGCCATGATTTTTTCGGTTGCAGGATCGATCCTTTTCTTGTCGCGGAGAAAGGTCATCCATTTCTGATTGGCGGAAATGTAAAGATCAGCAGGCGCCCCTTCATTAATCTGCTTGGCCAAGGCTCCGGAAGGTCCGAAATTGGGGACCACCGGAATCTTTTGCTCGGCAGTAAATTGGGCGGAAATATCCTTGAGCGCATTGGTCATACTGGCCGCGACCGAGATGCGGATGTTCTCTGCAGCGTGCAGGGAGGTAACGGCCAGGAGACTGGCCGCAAGCAAAAGGACAAGGGTGCGTAATTTTTTCATGAGAGTTAACTCCTCTGGGTTAAGATGAAAGACTCCGACAGGGGATCCTGGGAGCGGGTAAGGCAATGTATACAGAAAAAACAAGAAATCATAGGGCGCTCTCAGGCAATGGCCAGGAGGACGTCGGAGGCTTTGATAACCGCGGTGATCGGCATGCCTTCTTTCAGATTGAGACGGCGGACGCTTTCCGAGGTCAGGATGGAAGTGACGGTGTTGCCGCCGGTCAGATTGATGATCACTTCATCATTGATCACCCCGGAGACGATCCGGCTGATCGTGCCCCGCAAAATGTTGCGGGCGGATATCTTTTGCGGGTCGACCTCGAGTCCCAGCATCACTGAAGGCGCCTTAACAATGGCCAATACCTCGGAGCCGGGTTCCAACCCCAGCCGTCGCACCGAATTATCGGTAATCACCGAGACGATGGTGTCCTGGCCTTTGAGGCCGATCGTGACCACACTGTTAACTGCCCCCTTCTCGATCCGGGAAATATTCCCGAGCCAGACATTGCGGGCGCTGATTTTCATCTCTATTCTCCTTAATGTTTTCAGGGTGTTGAAGGCCTCTTCCGGCGAAAAATAAAAAAAATTGAGAAAACTGGTAAACTCCCGCTGGAGGAGATGGGCCCGCTTGATAAATTCATGGCCCGCCTCGGTCAACACCGTGCCGCCACCGCCTGTGCCCCCGACCTGACGGTTGATCAACGGTTGGGGCGAGAGGTTGTTAATGTTCTCAATCCGTTCCCAGGCTGCCTTGTAGCTCATGCCTACGGACTTTGCCGCCTGATTGATCGAACCACAGGAATGGATCGCCTCTAAAAGAGAAACAACCGGGTTTTTGCTCTCCGAGGATCCGAGCATGTACTGAAGGAAAATGGAATCCGATGTGGGAGTACGTTGTTGTGTTGTCATGGTCCCTATCCGTTTCGTTGTTCTGTTTATGAATAACGAAATACGAAAATATTCATCGTTTGTAAAGCACCAATCGTGCCAGAGGGTAATGTACCCTCTCTTGCATCAAGGAAAGAGTGTACAATGTTTTGAAAAGAGAAGCTGTTCATGTTGCTTCGGGTGCGGCAAGAAACGGAATCGGTCTTGCACGGAGACGCCTGCAAGAATGAATATTCCAAACGTATTTTGTCGAACTCCCTACAAATATGGCGTATTGGCAGGTTTTCAATATGTTTTCTCGTAAACCGGAATCAAGAGAGGGATGAGTAATGGCTCAAAGCGACCGAATTCACGAACTGCTCGGCATCTTTCATAGCAGAAGTTCTGCGGTGCGGATCGATGATCTCGCCGGTCAACTGGAATGCTCCATACCCACGGTGAAGCGGTATATCAGCAAACTGCGCAACGAATACGGCGCACCTCTGCGTTACGACTTCAAGTATCAGGGATATATCCTCGACAAAACGGACAATGAATCCATCCAGTTCCCCGGACTGTGGTTCAACGTTTCTGAGCTGCATTCCCTGCTCACCATCCACGAGTTGATCGACAAACTCGATCCCGGCTTTCTCAAAACCGAACTTTTGCCCCTGCGAACCCGCATCGAAAACATCCTGAAAGTGCGGGGCGTTAAAACCGGCGAGCTGACCCGGAGAATCCATTTCATCGGCGTGGGCATCCGGGTCTGCTGTCCGCTCACCTTTCGTATAGCGGCCACGGCCGTCATGGAGCGCAAACGGCTCAAGCTGTGCTATCACGGACGCGGTGAGGACAAGGTGGGTACCCGGCACGTTTCACCGCAGCGGCTGATCTACTATCGCGGCAATTG
Organism: uncultured Desulfobulbus sp.; assembly: GCA_963666685.2. Lineage (GTDB taxonomy): Bacteria > Desulfobacterota > Desulfobulbia > Desulfobulbales > Desulfobulbaceae > Desulfobulbus. The sequence goes on along the minus strand of CAXXHZ010000003.1, from coordinate 1,730,711 downwards.
GTATCTGGCCGCCTACTGTCACACCCGGCGTGCCCTGCGCACTCTGGCCCTGGATCGAATGAGCGAGGTTGTGCCTCAAGATGTTGATTGCGCTGAAATCGACGAGGAAAAACTGGGCGACCACTTCGCCGCCTCTTTCGGCATCTTTGCCGGCCACCCGGATCAGGAGGCGATACTGCATTTTTCCAAGGAAAGCGCCCGCTGGGTGGCTGAAGAAAAATGGCACCCCAACCAGCAGGGCCAATGGCTTGCGGACGGTACCTTTGAGCTGCGATTGCCCTATGCCGACCAGCGGGAACTGGTGATGGAGATCCTTCGCTATGGCGCAGATGTCCGGGTGATCGGCCCGTCCGAATTGCAGCAGGCGGTTTGTGAACGGCTGACCTCGGCCTTGGCGCAATATGAAAAAAAATAAAAAATAATTGGTGCCGGATCATTTTTTGATACCGGGTGGTGGTACTGTCATGACACAAGGAAGCAAATCTCTTTCTGATTCAACCGTATTCCTGGAGGCGCACCGGACCATGTCTTTTGCCGAATTTTTTCACACTGCTACTGGCAATAAACCCTACAATTATCAATGCCGACTCGCTTGCGGCGATGATACCGATCCCGCCAAACCCGAAACGCTGGCAGGCGGCACGAATTGTGCTTCGCGTTTGATTTCTATCCCGACCGGGCTTGGCAAAACCGCCGCCGTCACCCTGGCTTGGCTGTGGAACCGCATAATGCTTGCCAATGACGAGTGGCCGCGCCGCCTTGTCTATTGCCTGCCCATGCGCACACTGGTTGAGCAAACGCGGGATGAAATAAAGCGTTGGCTCGATGCGCTTGTCAAAGAATATCCCGACAACCACGATCTTCAATGGCTCGCCTCCCACTCGCCCGTGATTCTCATGGGTGGTGAAGAAAACGATGCCGCCCGCCGCGAATGGGATATTTACCCCGAAAAACCGGCAATTCTCATCGGCACCCAGGATATGCTCTTGTCTCGTGCCCTGAATCGCGGTTACGGCATGTCCCGCGCCCGCTGGCCTATGCACTTTGCTCTGTTGAACAATGACGCGTTGTGGGTGATGGATGAAGCGCAATTGATGGATGTTGGGCTTTCGACTAGCGCACAACTACAGTCTTTTCGAGCTGATGAATGGACCCAAACACCACGCCCCGCTTGTACATGGTGGATGAGTGCCACACTCCAATCCAATTGGCTGAAATCCCCTGAAACAGGCGACTTGGTCGAAACGCTGAACAGCAATATTCTCACGACTTTTGATATAGACAAAAAAGGGCCGTTTTGGAGCAACGTTCAAAAAACGCTTGAGTTTCAAGATGCACTTGATGAGAAAAAATTCGTTCTGTTTACCCTTGAAATCTGCTCTTGCGCCCAAACCACATTGATCATTGTCAATACGGTCAAACGGGCGTCCGCAATTTTTGACGCACTCTTAAAGAACAAGCAACTTTCACAAAGTGCAGATGTCTATCTTGCCCATTCGCGTTTTCGTCCGGCTGACCGAAAACCCTGGCGGGAAACATTTCTGAGCAAAGATGCGCCAATTATTCGTCCACGTATCATCGTTGCCACCCAAGTCGTTGAAGCTGGCGTGGACATTTCGGCGGATGTTCTCATTACCGAGCTGGCGCCATGGACAAGTCTCGTGCAAAGATTTGGCCGAGCGGCACGTTACGGTGGTTCTGCCAAAGTTGTTGTGGTGGATGTTGAAGAGAAAAAAGCTGCTCCATACGATTACGCTGAGTTGGAAGCTGCCCATGCCGAGTTGAAAAACCTTGTTGATGTTGCCATTCCTTCGCTTGAAGCCCATGAAGCCAAACTTTCCCTTGACCGTAAAAACGCCCTCTATCCATATGCGCCGGATTTTCTCCTCTTGCGACACGAATTGGATGAACTTTTCGACACCTCCGCTGATCTTTCTGGTGCTGATCTTGATATTGCTCGTTTCATCCGCAGCGGCGAAGAAAATGATTGTCAAGTCGCTTGGATACAGTTGAACAAAGACGATGCGCCTCCTACCGATTATCAGCCTTGCCGTGAAGAGCTTTGTGCCGTTTCCATAGGGGATGCGCGTAAATTTACCAAAGACAAAAAGGGGATGGTCTGGAAATGGGATTATCTCGACAAAACCTGGGTAAGGGTGAACGATCGTGAAGTCTATCCGGGCGTGGTTCTTCTTGCTCGCGCTGATGCGGGCGGTTACGACACCAAGCGCGGTTTTGATCTCACGATCAAGCAAGCTGTTCCATGTTTAACAACATCGGCTCCCACCTCGCTTGCTACCATCGCCGATGCGGCTGCCGACGATGAATCATTGTCGGAAGCGCAAGCATGGCAAAGCATTGCAGAACATGGACAACACGCAGCAAAATTTTTAAACAACTTACACCTTGTGCCTGTAAGGCTTGTTTCTATTCTTGACCTTGCCGCCCGCTGGCATGACATCGGCAAAGCACATCCAGCCTTTGTGTCTCTTCTTAAATCCGAAAAAATACCTCCTGATGGAGAGGTCGCCAAGGCTCCTGAAAACGCGTGGATCAAACCTCCAAAATACAAAATATCGAACAGCGATCCTCGTCCAGGTTTCCGTCACGAATTGGCTTCGACGCTTGCCCTGTTTGATCTACTGAAACAGTATGCGCCAAAGCATGAGGCATTACTTGGCCCCTGGTCGGATTTTTTGTGTGATGAACAAGCCGCGCCCTCCGAACTTGCCGGCAAAAAATCACCCATCCAGCAACATCTGGCACGGCTTTCAGCAGATGACTTTAATTTGTTGCTGTATCTGATAGCCTCGCATCATGGCAAGGTGCGTTGCAGTATGCAGGCCTCTCCAGCCGATCAAAAGCATCCTGTGGCCAAAGCCGGTGACAACATGCCTATCCGGGGCATTCTTGAAGGTGACACAATCCCTGCAATCCACCTTGCCCTGCCAGACGGCACTTTTGTTCCAATCCCTGCAACAACCCTTACGCTCGAAGCGGCGGCGATAGGACTTTCTCCAACAATCGGCGCCAGTTGGTCGGACCGCTGCGCCACACTTCTTGAGCAACATGGCCCGTTTGCACTCGCCTGGCTTGAAACCCTTATTCGTGCTGCCGATGCACGGGCTTCCCAATAGGACCTCTGCCATGAAAATGAATTTTCATACATTGACTGGTTGCGCGCCAACACCACTTGCAAGTTATCTCAAAGCACTCGGCATCCTCCGCCTTGTCTCCGAACAGGTTGACCACACTGCCAGAGGCGCCTGGCATGATGAATCGTTTGTGCTTGCCACAAAACTTTCCGCCGATGAACTTGCGGATTTTTTTCTGATGCACTACGCACCAACACCGATCGTTTCACCTTGGAACCGTGGTTCTGGATTTTTATCCACCAATGACAAAGCAGCAAAATTTCTAGAAAAAGTGGAGAAATCTCCACTGCCTCGTCTCAAGCAGTATCGCAAGGGTATAGAAGCTGCGCGTTCGGTATCTGTTTTTGGTTCATTGAAGATCAACGTTGACAACAAAAAGGAATTTGACAGGCTGAAACCACTCTATATTTCAGAATGTCGCTTGAGCTGGCGCGGCCAGCACCTCGAATGGCTGGAAGCCGCCAACATTCTTCAAAGTGACGGCTCTATGTCATGGCCGTCTTTACTCGGGACCGGCGGAAATGATGGGCGATTGGACTTCACAGACAATTTTCGTCAGCGTTTTGCCGAATTATTCAACCTGGAAGATGTTAGCGCTCCGGTCTCCGATACCACCCGCGAACTGCTTGCTCACGCGTTTTTTGCTGTTCCAGTTCTTGGGACCGGTGACTATGCCGTTGGGCAATATGCACCAAGTTCGGCAGGGGGCGCTAATAGCTCAAATGGTCTTCAAGGCAAAGGGAATGTCAATCCCTGGAATTTTATTCTTTTTTTTGAGGGAACCATTCTTTTTTCCTCTATAGCTTCACGCCGTTTAAATGCAAACCAAGCGGGGTCAGGGAGTGCTCCCTTTGCCTTGATGGCGCAAGCCGCCGGGCATCTTTCATCTTGCACAGATGACAAAGCCACACGAGGAGAGCAGTGGATGCCTCTTTGGTCGCAATTTGCAACACTGCAAGAGATCCGTTCACTGCTTGGCGAAGGACGCGCCCAACTCGGTCGAACTGTTACTCGCGAGCCGGTCGAAATGGCCCGCGCTGTTGCTCGCCTTGGTGTTACTCGCGGAATTAGTGCATTTGAGCGTTTTGCCTATCTTGAACGTAACGGCCAGGCAAACTTTGCCGTTCCGCTCGGACGCTGGCAGGTTGCCGCGCAACCACGGCAGGAATTGCTGGGCGATCTGGACAACTGGCTTATCCGCTTGCACCGCGAGACTCGGGGAAAAAATGCCGTTAAATCAGTCGTCACCGCAGTCAAGCGACTCGATGAAGCTATTCTTGCAGCCACGGAAAGAGCAGCCCTGCCGTCACGTTGGCAAAATATTTTGCTTGCCATTGCCGACATTGACCTGCTTGCAGCCAAGGGCGTACTCGACGGCAAAGACCCCAAAGGGAACAAGAGAAAGGGGGAAGTGCTTTCATCGTTACGCCCAGGCTGGATCAATGCCGCAGACGATGGCACGTCTGAATTCCGGCTCGCTCTCGCCCTTGCCACGCAATATGGTGTTCGCCGCCACTGGTTGCCGCTGAACCGCTTTGGCAGGCTCGACGATTCCGGCTCCACATCGGTCGTCTGTTTTGGCCGCGACTTTTTCGCCGATGCCATTGCTTATCTTGACCGACGCATTGTGGAAGCAGCCAACAATGCCTCTCGCAAACTTGATCAGACACCAATCCGGCCAGAACTTTGCGCAGACCTGCGCGACATTGCTGCATTTTTGCAGGGAAGTCTCAACCACAACCGTATTCTGGGCTTTGCCCGCGCTTTCATGGCCTTTGATGTTAAGGTACTCAAAGAAGAGGGCAAGATTCACCTCTCCCGTCCAAACGGTTCAATCTCAATTGATGACGTCTTTGCTCTATTCCGGCTCTCCTTGCCTCAAAAACATTGGCAAAATGCCGTCCCTGTCCGCGCCGATATTTTCCGCAGGTTGGCAGCAGGCGACATCACGGCCGCCTCTCGCCTTGCAGTACGGCACTTGCAAGCACATGGCATTCTTTCCCCCATCCAGACCACCGTAGGCGATGCGCGTTTATTGGCCGCCAGCCTTGCCTTTCCACTTTCAAAGTCTTCGCAGGACACGCTTGTCCGCGAATTTATCAGTTCAACCCCTAACAGCTAAGGAGCAAGCAACCATGAACACTGATTTATCTCAACTTACCAATGCTCATCGTATCCTCTTTAATATCCCGCTCAAACCTGTGCAGGGTGATCGTTTTCAGCCAACCGGGTTTCCAAGCCTTGGCGCGGCGACCTACCAAACAAAAAACGGCACCAGCCTGTTGGTAGAGTCTGCTCAAAGTATGGCAAACCGTCTCGAGGCAACCATATGGAACGAAGCAGAACAAAAACTGGCCACAGACGCGGCTGGTCTCTCCTACATCCGAGTGGAAAGAAGCGGCCATTTTATGACATCTTCCATTCTTGAAGCCCATCGCATCAATAGCCCCTACTTGCTCGAAGGCAGCGACAAATCATTTTTTAATGAATTGAAAGCCTCACTGGGCGGTTTAGCGGAAGGCCCCATTAATCGGAGAATGCTTGCCGAAACATTGTTTCAGTACGATGCCAACGCGCTCATTCACGGTGTCTTTCTCGCTAAAAAAGAGCTTGCAGGCGGTCGTCTGCGCATTGCCCGTGCCCTTTCAGCCTTTGTCGAGGCCGAAGGGGTAGAAATCGCCGCTTCTGGCGGTGTCAAGAACGACCACGTTAACCCTTCTGGCGACACCAGCAAAGGTTTTGGCAATGTCCCCTTTTCCCGCGACGAATACACCGCCAAAGATATCACCCTCTATGTCAATCTCGACCTTGACCAGATTCGTGGGTACGGCTTGGGGCAGGATGCCACCGATTTGCTCATCGTACTTGCGCTCTATAAAGTGCGGGCACTGCTTTCCGGCGCTTTGCGCTTTCGTACCGCCTGTGACCTTGAGCCGGAGGTCGAAACAATTACCGCTACTAAACCCGCGGGCTTTGCGCTGCCCTCAATAGCTGACCTGTCTGCTGATCTTAAAGAAGCCATTGCCAAGAAAATAGATGTTTTCAAACAGACAGTCGTTCAATTCAACGACAAACTTGCAAAAGGTAAGGATGAAGAATCCTCAGACCTGTAATAAGGAGCCTGTATGCCGACACTTTCCATCCGTTTTACCGGCGGACAGTACCACGCAACGCCGTGGAACAAGGCCCAGAACGAGGGCGCAGTCGAATGGCCACCCTCCCCGTGGCGTATCCTGCGAGCGCTTCTTGCCACCGGTTACGCTAAATTAGCCGAGTGGCAAAATGGCTGCATCCCCGGAGTTGCGGTTGCGCTCATCGAAAAACTTGCCTCTACATCGCCATCCTACCGTCTGCCAGAGGCCATCGGCGCCCATTCGCGGCATTATATGCCAATCAAGGGGAAGACAACTCTTGTCCTTGACGCCCGTGCGGTTACCGGGGTCGACCATGAGCCGCTGCTTGTGTATTGGGATGTTGAGCTTGAGCCAGACGAAAAACATCTTCTGGCCGAACTTGCCGCCTGCCTTGGCTACCTCGGCCGCGCCGAATCCTGGACAGAATGCGCGTTGATTGAGGATGCGCCTATTTTGACTGACTGGGTGCGACCTTGCGAAGCTGTTGCACCTGAAACAGTTGACCTTGGTTGGGAACAAATCCCGCTGATCGCGCCCATCTCCGCGCAAGAATATGCAGCATGGCGACGGGTAGCCTTTGACAAAACTTTTGGCGACAAAAAACCGCCGGCCGCGCAACTGAAAAAATTTGACGCGCTGTATCCTGCCAATCTTGTCGCCTGTCTGCAGGTGGAAACCGGCTGGTTGCAAGCAAAAGGTTGGAGCCAAGCTCCTGGTTCACGTCTTACGCTGTACTGGCGTCCTTCCCGCAATGCGATTGGCGTCACCGCTCCGGCGCCCGCCCAACGATCAGCCCGCGTGCCTGTTCCTTTCGTCTTGCTGGCCCTTGCCACAGATTCCCGCAGCCGCTCACCCATGCCGCTTGTCACGCGAACCCTGCCGCAGGCGGAATTGCTCCACCGCACGATTGCCAGCTTTGTCGGAAAAACCGGTGACGCGCAAGCCGCCAAGGAACTCCTTGGGTTAGATGCAGAAAAGAAGCCTCTTACTGGACATCGGCACGCACATATCTTGCCGCTTTGTTTGCTTAAAAATGACAATCACCTTGACCATATCCTGATCTGGGCGCCCGGTGGGTTAAGCGATGTTTCGCAAACTGTTTTGCGCCGCATCCGTGAAACCTACATGAAAGGCGGGGTAGGTACGCTCTCCGTGCGGTTTGCTGGAGCTGGTTCGGCCGACGATTTGAAAAACGTACAGGCATTGCATCCGATTTTGGAATCAGCCCACGTCTGGAAATCGCTCACCCCGCTTGTCCTGCCGCGTCACCGGAAAAAGAATGGCAAAAACACCCCTGATTGCCAAATTATTGCGGAGCTTGCCTCGCGTGGTATTTCCGCACCGGAAAAAATCGAATGGCTCCGCGATGAAAGCATTGCAATGCGATATTATGTGCGTTCCCGGCGCAACAGTGCCCCAGCCGAGAATTACAGCTATGCCGTTCGTCTTACTTTTAGCGAACTTATTCAAGGCCCTCTCTGCTTAGGCTATGCGTCCCATTTCGGCCTTGGCGTATTTGCCCCGGCGGAATGACGACCGCACTGAGGAGGATACCCCATGCCCAAGCCCCCCCTCATCCCGGTTCGCATGCTCAACGAGTATGTCTATTGCCCGCGTCTGGCCTACATGATGTGGGTGCAGGGCGAGTTTGCCCACAGTGCCGACACGGTGGAAGGAGCCATCCGTCATAAGCGCGTGGACAAGGAGTCCGGAAAACTGCCGGTGAATCCGGAGTCTGAACCGGAGGAGATTCATGCCCGCTCGGTCTCGCTCAGTTCCGAATCCTTGGGAATCACGGCCTCGTGGACAATCCTTAAGCGCCAAGTCGTTTTCAAGGACCCGCATGTGCCGCACATCCTCGGCCGCCTCAACCTCAACCCGGCCAACTTTACCCCTTTTCCTGAGAATCCGGTCATCTGCAACTTCATGCTCCATATTGGCCGCTATGAGCAGGCGGGGTCAGGTGTGTACAATGTCAGCAAATATCTGCCGCAGTATACACCCGGTGCTGCGCCGCTTTTTGAGGAGTTGAACGACATCTTTTCGGCAACCAACCCCTTGCCGGAGGAAGGGGATACCCCCGAAGTCACCCCCGAAGTCACCCCCGAAGTCACCCTTGAAGTCACCCCCGAAGTCGTCGAGCTGCTTCGGGTCATGGAGGGCGATAGGGCTATCGCACCGGAAGCCATGACCAACGACGTCTGTAACGACGACACGATACATCAAAACAACTCTGCAAAGGAACCACTTCTATGACGCATATCATTGCTCATTATCGCGCCGTCACACCGCTTTTTCTTGGCGGCGCAGAGAATACAGCCGAGGCTGAATTGAGGCCCGCCAGTATCAAGGGCGCATTGCGTTTTTGGTGGCGCGCCCTGCAATGGGGCACTGTTGACACTGTTGCAGCGCTTAAGGAGAAAGAAAGCAACCTCTTTGGCAGCAGTGAAGTCAGGGAGGAAAAAGGGCCTGCTGGGAAAACACTGTATAAGGGCGGACAAGCAAGGTTTCTTTTGACGATAACAGAGCATCAGCACCCTGATCCATTGTCAATCGGAGACATTTTATCCAAGGATGGTTCAAGAGCTGTTCCAGCCTCATCAAAACCGACCGACAGAGTTGGGGACGGCGCACGCTATCTTGGCTACGGGTTGATGGAGGCGTTTAGGTCGACGAACAAAGAAACTGGGGAGACAAAAGAAGCGGGGCAATTAAAACGCCCCTGCATTACCGCACCCTTTGCATTTACCGTGCGGATCGCCTTTCGAAAAGACGTTGGGGATCAAGAAATTGAGGAAATCAAGAATGCCTTGAAACTGTTGGGACTCTGTGGCGGGCTTGGCAGCCGCAGCCGGCGGGGATGGGGGAGCCTGACGCTGACAAAGCTTGAAAATGGCGGGTCGTCATGGACCGCCCCAAAAACGAGTGATGAGCTTGCGGCAGAAATCAGAAGGATTGTCGGTGGTCAAAAGAGCGGCGGCTCAGGGCGGCTTCCGGAATGGACGGCCTTTGCCACTGGCCATAGCAAAGTGGTGTTGCTGCAAGACAGTTTTAAATCGCCTTTGGAGACGCTCGCCACGGTGGGACGGGATTTTGTTTTTTTTCGGAGCAATGGAAGGAAAAATGACAAGACTGGGAACCGTGAAGTGCTGAATACCCCTATTGCCGGGATGCCTTTCAAGACTGACCATGATTTAATGAAACATCCTAATACGCCCAATGGACAACATCCCGACCGTATTGTTTTCGGCCTGCCGCAAAATTACACCCATCCAAACAGTTCCGTTGCTCCAAAGGACTTCGATCGTCGAGCTTCTCCGCTTTTTTTCCATGTTCATCAGGTGAACGGTGATGACCACCCTATAGGTGTTCTGACCTTTCTGCCATCCGTCTTTTTACCAGCCGGATCAAATCAAATTTCCGTTAACGGCACGGATGTCCCCCTTGGCCAGAACGGTGAAGGCCTTTTCTGGAACCCGATTGAAGAATTTCTCCAACGTATCAAAAGCGATGACGGGAAATTTCAAGAAACGCAGGAGGTGGTCCTATGACCATCCATCTTCATTTTACCTTTGGGCCGGTGCAGGGCTTTGTCGCCCAGGCTCGGCGGACCCGCGACCTGTATTCCGGTTCGTTTTTGCTTTCCTGGCTGGCCTACAAGGCAATGGGATCGGTTTGTGCATCTGGCGGCAGAATCATCCTGCCCGATTTCGCCGTAGTCAAGTCGTTGATTGAGCAGAAGCAGGTCAAGCATGGCGTCGCGCCCAACCGCTTTGTCGCCAAGTTTGACGACGAACACCAGGCAGCGGAGGCGGCAAAACAGGCTCATGCCGCGTTGCAAGGCGAATGGCTGAACATCGCCGAAAAAGTCTGGGAACGCTTCGTCAAAAAGGCTGCTCCTTGCGGCAACGGCGTCAGGGCAATTTGGGACCGCCAGATTGATCACTTCTGGGAAATTGCCTGGGTCGTCGGCGACGAGAAAGAAACCAGCCTGCTCGATTGCCGTAAAAACTGGCGCACACCGCCGATGCTTACGGAAGGCGGGGATCATTGTTCCCTGATGGGCCAGTTCCAGGAGTTGTCCGGTTTTATTCGTTCCAGGGAGCTTGGTCAGCAGAACGTCTTTTGGGAGGCGGTCCGCAAAAATTCCGGTTCCACTCTCAATCTCGAAAAGGATGAACGCCTCTGCGCCATCGCCTTGGTCAAACGTTTTTTTCCGGAGGTTGCCCAGACGATCATCGGCTATGATCTGGAGGCAAAACAATGGCCGTCCACGGTTTCTATTGCCGCTTGGCCATGGCTGAAAATGATCAAAGAGCGAGAAGACCAAAAACTTCTCAACACAGCTCGTGCTTATGCGGCCCTTGTAAAAAAATTGGAACCGGCCGCGATTGTTTCTGCGCCGAACATTCCACTCTTTGATGACTATCCTGGCTTAACCGGAGATTTTAAAAACCTTTCGGGCAATTTTTTCAATCGGACCGCTCTGCAGAATACAAAAGGAACGGAATTGAGGCCGGAAACTGATCGGTCTGTAATCGTCAGTAAACTCCATGAGCTGGAACAAGCCTCCGGCGATCGGGCCGGCAATTTTTACGCCCTGCTGCTGATGGATGGCGACAACATGGGCAAACTCATCAGGGAGAAAGGCGCAGAACCAGTCACCGCCGCTCTGACCGACTTTTCCGCCCAGGCGCCGGACATTGTCTACAAACAGAACGGCATCACGGTCTATGCGGGAGGCGACGATCTGTTTGCCCTGTTGCCGCTCGACACGACGCTTGACTGCGCCTTCGAAGTGAGCGTGGCCTATAAACAGGCATTTCAGAACCATGAGATCACGGCTACCATCTCCGGGGCTGTTGTCTTTGCCCATTACAGCGTCCCGCTGCGGCAGGTTATCGACCAGGCGCACATTTTTTTGGACACCGTTGCCAAAGACCAGACCGAACGCGACGCTCTCGCCATTGCCGTGTTGAAACCGGGCGGCGAAACCTGCCGCTGGGCCGGGAAATTCGAACTGTTCAAACCGGAAACGCAGCAAGAAAATTGCTTTCAGCCGCTGGTTGCTGCATTCAAAGAAGGTGACGGCATTGACACGCTTAGTTCCAAATACCTCTATAACCTACGCCGGCGATTTGCGGCCCTGGAGGAGGATTCCACCGACTTTGCAAACAATGAGCTTACCGATCTTTTTACTGCTGAACTGATCCATGGGAAAATCAGCAAGGAGCCTGAAAAAGGGAAAAAAGAGCGTGCCGAGGCAAAAGAGCTGATCAGTAAACTGGTTGACGTTTGCCATGACGATACAACAAAAAAACTCGATTTCGACGGTGCCCGCCTGGTGCGGTTCCTGGCACTGGACGGCAAGGAGGGGAATGACCGATGAGCAAACCAACCTATTATGCCTTGACCCCGCAGGATGCCTGGTTCTTCCGCGACGGGCGTCCTTACAACAAGCAGGAATCCAACCAGGCCGACGCGGTTTCGCAGTTTCCGCCGTCGCCGCGCACCATCACCGGCGCCTTTCGTGCCGCGTTAGCCCGCGCCAAGGGCTGGAAAAAAGGTCCAACATGGGATTGCCGTCTTAACCCAGTTCTGGGCAACGGTCCAGATGAGTTGGGTGCATTGCAAGGCATTGGACCGTTTCTTGTTAAAAAGGACCAACTACTTAAAAAGGACCACCTGCTTTTTCCCGCGCCGCTGCATCTGATGGGCAAGATGGAAGAAAAAACCTGGAAACCTCAAGCTTTGCTGCGTCCGGGGAAGAAGGAAACCCTCACCGACCTGGGCAAAGTCCGCCTGCCGGAAGTCGCCCTGAATAATCCCCCTGATGGCCTAAAACCTGGGGAGAAACTTTGGATCAACGCTGCCGGTTATAACCGCATCCTTGCCGGAAACCTGCCGGAAGCAACAGATCTGACGGCTTCGGATTGCCTGTGGAAACTGGAACGCCGCGTAGGCCTGCAACGCAATGCTTCGACCTTGCAAACCGAGGAGGGGGCCTTGTACAGCCCTGGCTTTGTCCGGCTTTGTAAGGATGTTGCACTCGGCTTCGGCATGGCCCTGGAACCGGTGAAAGAGCCTGCAGGGTTCCACGTTGATATGCCCGCCTTGTTCCCCTTGGGCGGCGAATCACGGATGGCACTGTGCGAAGAAATGAAGAAAGACAAGTGCCTGCCGCCGACTCCTGACTTGACGCCGGATGGCGACCTTGTCCACTTTATCGTGGTTGCTCTGACGCCGGTTCCAGCCCAGAAAGAAGCAAACATCACGGCCATATTGGGCATTGCCGGCGTCGAGCCTGTCTCCGCCTGCGTGGGTAAGCCGGTTTTTTTCGGCGGCTGGGATTCGTTGAAAAGAGAACCACTGCCGCTCGAACCCTTCCACCTGGCGGGCAGCGTCTGGTTCTGCAAGGCCCCTGCATCAGCTTTATCCAACATCCGCGCCCTGCATGGGAAATGGATTGGCGAGCGTCGTCTGACAGCGCATGGTTTTGGACAAATACTCATTGGCCGCTGGCCGATGTAAACCAATAGATAATCAACGGGAAAGATACCTATGAAAACACTGCTGCTTGGTCTTCTTGCTGAAACATCGGTTCACCCCGGCGCCGGGCAATCCGCCGACATCATCGACCTGCCGGTGGCCCGCGAGGCGGCAACCGGCTACCCGGTTGTTCCTGGTTCAAGCTTCAAAGGGGCGCTGGCTGATTATGCCCGTGATTTGAAAGAGTGCGACAAGGACAAACAAGAAAATTGTTTTAAAAATAAGATTGGAGCCAATTGCGATTTTGATTGCAAGAGCGTCTTCGGTAAACAGGACAACGCCGGCGCCTTGCTGGTTTCCGATGTCCGGCTGCTGCTCCTGCCGGTGCGGAGCCTGACCTCGGCCTATAAGTGGGTCACTTGCCCGCATCTTATTGAGCGCTGGAAGCGTGACGCCGCTCGCAGCAATGCCCCTTTGCCTGAATTACCAAAGCTGGAGCCTGAAGATGGGCAATTCATCGGTAAGGGCGAGGACTCTCTTTTCCTGGAAGAGCGGCAGTTTGCACCGGCAGGAGGCTCCATTGAACAACTTGCTGCTGCCATTGCACCGCTGATCAAGCATCCATCCACCCAAAAACGGCTTGTTGATCAGATGGTAGTCATAAGCGACAATGATTTTGCCTGGTTCGCTAAAAACGGCCTGGGCATCCAGGCACGCAATGTCTTGAATCCAGAAACTAAAACCAGTACGAACCTCTGGTATGAAGAATACATTCCGGCCGACGCCCTGATGTACGCAGTGTTTGCCGAACGCAAAGAAGGGGCGATCGCGGCAGTAGAGGAACTCTTCAAAAAACAACCCTATCTTCAGCTTGGCGGCAACGAAACGGTTGGCGCAGGCTGGTTCGCCCTTTCCGTGTTGGGAGAAGCGCAATGACCATGCAAACCCTCGAACAACGCCGGGCCGCCCATGCGCTCAAACAAATCAACGAACGTAAGGCAGCAGGAAGAAAAAACAATTATGGCAACTATGTCTCGTACGTATCAGCCCTCCCTGCCACCATCCTGATGAACGGCCTCGGCCAGGCCTGCGCCACCTTGCTTTCACAACAAGACACCAAAGGGCACAAGGAACTGTATGAGGACCTGCAATCCTGGCTGTGTGGAACAGATGAAGCCGCACCTTATCGCAATGCCGGCGACGCTGGTACAAGGCTCATAGAGAAAATTACATCATCCAACGAAACAACCTATTTCCGCGCCCAGGCGGAGGCATTGGCCTACCTCGTCTGGCTGAAAAAGCTGGCCAAAGCCTTTCTTGACCAGGGAGGGAACCAATGATCGCGCCGTTACCCCCTTCAATGCAAGTACAACAGCGCCCAGACTTCGCCAACACCGGTTTGTGGTACGACAAGTTCTGCAATACTTGGAATGCCGGATGGTCGATGGATGCGCCTGCAAAACTAAAGTGGGTCAAAACCGTCATCGGTAAAAAATGCGGCGATTGCAAGCTCCTTGATGAACACGCCAGCCGCATTACGGCGCTTGCCGGGCAACACAGCGGTGGTGCCCTCGTCTTTTGCAGCCTCTATCGTTTTGTCAGTGGCATGGGAAAAGAACATCCTATTGAAAATGGTTTCGCGTGGCATCACACACTCGGCACACCGTATCTGCCCGGTACATCGGTCAAAGGCATGCTGCGCTCGTATCTCACAACCTGGGCAGACCGATCACCTGCACTGGAAGAGGTCGCCCGCATTTTCGGGCCACATGAAGACAGAAACAATTATGTCGTCGGCTCAGTAATCTTCCTCGACGCCATGCCCGTTGAACCGGTTTTGCTCAAAGCCGACATCATGACCCCGCATTACAGTCCCTATTATAGAGATGGCAACCCCCCCGGCGACTGGCACTCCCCCACACCAATACCCTTTCTGACGGTCGGGGAAGGCGCGAAGTTTCTTTTTGCCGTCCTGCCGCGTACTCCCCGAGACAAGGCGGATTGCGATACGGTGCTGGACTGGCTTGCCGAGGCGCTGGAAACAACCGGCGCCGGCGCCAAAACCGCTATCGGGTATGGCCGGTTCCAACGTGATGAAAAGGAAGAAAAAGAACTGCAACGGAACCTGGAAACAGCCCGTGAACAACAGGCCATTGAAACGCGTCGGGCCACCCTTTCTCTTCTAGCTCAGGAGTTGGACAGGGCCTGCGCGGAAGGAGACTGGGAAAAGGATAAAGACCGCTTCACCAGAGAGGGGTTCTACATTGAACCATGGTATTCCCAACTCGAAGCTGACCCTCAACCGGACGCCGTACATCTATTTTGCGGTCTTGTTGAAAGACATTATCCGGGCCTTCTCGCCAGTCCAGATAAAACTCAGGGGAAAAAAAACAAGCACATCTTCAACGAAAATCAGCGCAAATTCGCTCATCGGCTTAATGCCATCAAACAACAGGGGAAGCCATGATGCCGCATAAACCTCCTGTATTTCTCATCGCCACTGTCGGAGGCGCACCGCAACCAGTGGTCGCCGCCATCAAGCACTGGCAACCGGTGCGAGTGGTCTTCGTCGTCAGCAAGGACACCCACGAGAGCGTCACCAAGGACAAAGAATTCAATGGCAAACCTGCCCCTTGTATTTTGACATCCCTAAAAGGCAATGGCATCACCGACTTTACCGGACGTTATGAATGTTTTCATATGACAGACCCGCAGGACTACACGGCCCTTGTCGGAGAATTACGCAAACTCGACCAGAACGTTAAGAGCTGGAGGCGGGATTATGGTGAAATACAACTCGTCGTGGATTTTACCGGTGGTACTAAAGCCATGAGCGCGGCAATGGCGCTCACTGCGTCGCGCTGGGAAGGATGTGTCGTCTCTTATGTTGGAGGCACCGAACGTACCAAAGATGGGGTCGGCATTGTGGTTGATGGACAAGAACAAATAAGCCACGCCCAGAATCCTTGGGCAGCGCTGGGTTACCTGGTGGAAGAACAGATCCGTCCGCTCTTCAATAACGGGAGTTATGCTGCCGCAAAGCGTTTGCTTGAGCCGGCGCTAAACGCTGTGGAGCCGCCGCGAAATGAAGAGCTTTCAGCGCTCATCAACTTGTGCGATTTTTTCGATATGTGGAATAACTTCCAGCACCGGAGCGCTCTAAAAGAAAAGATGCCTCGGATCAAAAAAAACTGGAACAATCTCACACTGGGTAGCGGAATAAAAAAGACACTCGATGAATGGCTTAAAAAGCATAAACCTGTTTTGCAGAAATTATGTGCTGATGACTCTCCTGAAACCCGCGAAGCCCTTGCTATTGACCTCATCGCCAACGCCCGGCGCCGCATGGAGCAGGGCGCCTTCGACGACGCCGTTGCCCGTCTTTACCGTGCCATTGAGGCACTGGCCCAAGCACGGCTTTGCAGATATGGCTTTCCAAAAACCGACGCCGTTTCACTGGACAAACTTCCTGTCGAGCTTCAAACAGAATGGCAAGAACGCCAACGCGATGAACAGGGCTGCCTCAAACTCGGGCTTCAGGACAACTACAAACTCTTGTCAGCCCTCGGTGACCAACGGGGGGAAATCTTTTTAACCCTACAGTTGAACGACCAGAAAAGAAGTCCGCTCGTAGCCCGCAACGCCTCCATCCTTGCACATGGTTACCAGCCTGTATCCAAAGATGCGGCACAGAACTTATTGGATGCGGCACTGAAGCTTGCTGGTATTGAAGAGAGGGAACTTCTCGAATTTCCAAAATTGTGAACAGCTGGAGTGGCATGGACTGACTGGCCAATACTGTCAGAGCTACTCGTATTTCTTGGTGCGATGGCCGCTGATTTTCTGCGCCTCGCGGATGAGGTCGTCATCAAGTGCCAGATTCGTTGCCATATACTCACCTCCTTTTGTTACACAAAAATCTACTGCTCTTGATGTGTGATGTAAAGGGAGACCTGCAATTGCAAAGGACTTCTCAGAACATGGATAATGAAACGAAGGAACGGCTGCCCCTCATCCCGGTTCGCATGCTCAACGAGTATGTTTATTGCCCGCGTCTGGCCTACATGATGTGGGTGCAGGGCGAGTTTGCCCACAGTGCCGACACGGTGGAAGGAGCCATCCGCCATAAGCGCGTGGACAAGGAATCCGGCAAACTGCCGGTGAATCCGGAGACTGAACCGGAGGAGATTCATGCCCGCTCGGTCTCGCTCAGCTCCGAATCCCTCGGGCTCACGGCTAAAATCGATCTGGTCGAGGGCTCCGGATTCGAGGTGCAGCCGGTGGATTACAAAAAAGGCAAACGGCCCCATGTCCCGGCCGGAGCGTACGCCCCGGAGCGGGTGCAGGTCTGCGCCCAGGGGCTGTTGCTGCGGGAACATGGCTATCAAAGCGACCATGGGTTTCTCTATTTCATCGGCTCCAAGGACCGGGTTAAGGTGGTTTTTGATGAAGCGCTGATCGCTGAAACCTTGGACGCTGCCCTGAAATTCAGTGCAACCAGCCTTGAGGATGTGCCGCCTCCGCCCTTGGTCGACAGTCCCAAGTGTGGCCGG
Source organism: uncultured Desulfobulbus sp. (assembly GCA_963666685.2). GTDB lineage: Bacteria > Desulfobacterota > Desulfobulbia > Desulfobulbales > Desulfobulbaceae > Desulfobulbus. The sequence continues at coordinate 1,713,380 of CAXXHZ010000003.1, read as the reverse complement.
TGTTCGCTGATCGGTATCTGTCTGCCCGATGAAATCGGCCTGCTCAACCACCAACTGCGGGATATTCGGCCCATCGCTCCACGCCTTGAGACCGCCTTGCCGCTCTATGTCCAGTCGCCGGCCAGTTACGTCAAAAAGGACGGTGATCAACTGATCATCGAGGAAAAGCGGGAACGACTGGCCGAAGCCCGGCTGATGGACACCTCCCAAGTCGTGCTCTTCGGGCATTGCGGCATCAGCACCCCGGCGCTGCAAGAGTGCTGCAAACGGGAAATCCCCGTCACCTTCATGAGTTATGGCGGCTGGTTTATCGGCCATACCGTGGGCACCGGGCATCGGAATGTGCTCACCCGAACCGCACAATATCGGGCCAGTTTTGATGAACAGGCCTGTCTGAACCTGGCGAGAAGGTTTATCACCGCCAAGATTCAGAACAGTCGGACCTTGCTGCGCCGGAATTGGAAGGAGGAGGGGCCCGAGGGCGAAAAGGCCCCGTCCGCGCTCTTAACCGGCATGAAAAACGACATGCTGCAAGCAGCCCGGATTGGCTCCATCGGGTCGCTCCTGGGGGTGGAGGGCAATGCGGCTCGGCGCTATTTTGAACGTTTTATTGCCATGATCTCACCGGAAAAGAGAGCGGTGACCGGTGGCTTCGATTTCAACGGCCGCAACCGGCGTCCGCCCAAGGACCCGGTCAACGCCATGCTTTCCTTTGCCTATGCCATGTTGACCAGGGAATGGACGGTAGCCTTGTCGGCGGTAGGCCTTGATCCGTATCGTGGATTTTATCATCAGATGCGCTTTGGCCGGCCGGCGCTCTCTCTGGACATGATGGAGCCTTTCAGACCGCTGGTCGCTGATTCCACAGTGATTACGGTCATCAACAATGGCGAGGTCAGGTTGGATGATTTTATTGTAGCGGCCACGGGGTGCAATCTGAAACCGAGCGGCAGAAAGCGGTTCATTGCCGCCTTTGAGCGAAGGATGAGCCAGGAAGTTACCCATCCGGTTTTCAATTACCGGATCAGCTACCGCCGCCTCTTTGAGGTGCAGGCCCGGTTGTTGATCCGCTATCTGACCGGAGAAATTCCCCGTTACCCTTCTTTTGTGACCCGATAGGCCAGGGTATGGATCATGTATATTTGGTATGCTACGATATTTCCGAACAGAAACGCTGGCGTAAGGTTTACAAGACCATGAAAGGATACGGTGTTTGGCTGCAACTCTCGGTATTTCAGTGCCGCCTCAACCGGGAAAATCTGTTACGAATGACCGATACGTTGACCGAGTTGATCGACACAACTGAGGACCATCTAATGATTATCGATGTCGGCCCGGCCGAAAACATCACTATACGTGTGGATAGTATCGGCCGACCTTTTAAACCCATAGAAAGACGGGCTGTTATTGTGTGATTTTTTTTTGCCGATGGCGAGCGAGCGGTGCAATGATGCAAAAAATGCCCGAAGCGCTCGCTCTGTGTATGTTCTTTGAAAATAGAGAGATATTATTGCAAGGAAGATGTTATGAAGTATATTGACAGGCAGTTTTGCACAACACGCGGCATCCCTCGCAAAGACGCTCGTCAACTGGCGGCTATAGCCGGATGACAAGCGGGCGGTTTTCCGGAGCCAACCAGCTCCGGCCCCATTGAAGCCAGACGATGCAATACAGATCACATCGGAAGAATGGGAGTTTTCCGGAGCCAACCAGCTCCGGCCCCATTGAAGCAAGTCGATTGGTTCTTTAAGCACATACGTAAAGACAGTTTTCCGGAGCCAACCAGCTCCGGCCCCATTGAAGCAACATTATGAATTTGTAGTCGCCGAGATAACCAGATGTTTTCCGGAGCCAACCAGCTCCGGCCCCATTGAAGCGATATCGGCATCGAGGCCAAGAAACGAGGCCTTGACGGTTTTCCGGAGCCAACCAGCTCCGGCCCCATTGAAGCCACTTTGGGGATGGCCAAAATCTGCTGGTGGGTGGTGTTTTCCGGAGCCAACCAGCTCCGGCCCCATTGAAGCATGCTAGACAGACATCACACCTTATATAAACGCCACGTTTTCCGGAGCCAACCAGCTCCGGCCCCATTGAAGCTATATTTTCGTTATGTCTCTCGGCAGTTCCAGTTGGTTTTCCGGAGCCAACCAGCTCCGGCCCCATTGAAGCTTTTCACTATCTCCACCTGTCCCAAGTTGGTGACACGTTTTCCGGAGCCAACCAGCTCCGGCCCCATTGAAGCGTAGAAGGTGAGGAAGAGGTAGAGGTAGGTGGGCAACGTTTTCCGGAGCCAACCAGCTCCGGCCCCATTGAAGCCCGCTGTATCAGTCTATACGTTCACAATGGGCCGAGTTTTCCGGAGCCAACCAGCTCCGGCCCCATTGAAGCTAAAAGTCTATGCCGATCCACCTCAAGGGGGGGCTATGTTTTCCGGAGCCAACCAGCTCCGGCCCCATTGAAGCAAAGTTCTGTTTTTGATAAACTGATTCCAAAGATCGTTTTCCGGAGCCAACCAGCTCCGGCCCCATTGAAGCGGAATATCAAGCGCTTATCCAGTCTATGCGTGTGCTTGTTTTCCGGAGCCAACCAGCTCCGGCCCCATTGAAGCTCCATTCTTTGCAGACAATCTTCCAGCTTTATCAGCGTTTTCCGGAGCCAACCAGCTCCGGCCCCATTGAAGCTCCTTTTGGCCAACACATCGAAACCGTAGATGGAGTGTTTTCCGGAGCCAACCAGCTCCGGCCCCATTGAAGCTTCGTTTAGGCAATGACTTGACATTTGGCATTAATGAGTTTTCCGGAGCCAACCAGCTCCGGCCCCATTGAAGCGGGTAAGCGGGGGCGGGACAGCCTAGCGAATTACATTGTTTTCCGGAGCCAACCAGCTCCGGCCCCATTGAAGCCGTCAATCAGCCAATGAAGTCGATCGAGAAAATACGGTTTTCCGGAGCCAACCAGCTCCGGCCCCATTGAAGCTGATTAGCAGGAGTCGGAGACTTGACAACAGGATCAAGGTTTTCCGGAGCCAACCAGCTCCGGCCCCATTGAAGCGAACTACGTCGAATTCGGTTTGCTCGTCGGTCTCGTGTTTTCCGGAGCCAACCAGCTCCGGCCCCATTGAAGCCAGTACTTTTTAAGTCGTGTTCTGTACCACCCAGAGATAAAAAGGTTTTCCGGAGCCAACCAGCTCCGGCCCCATTGAAGCACCAATTTCTTTTTGATTTCTTCGGGGTCTTTGTCTCGTTTTCCGGAGCCAACCAGCTCCGGCCCCATTGAAGCGCCTTCTTGCCAGGCATCTTGATAGAGACACCGACAGGCGTTTTCCGGAGCCAACCAGCTCCGGCCCCATTGAAGCACTCTCCTCCAAGGTTGTGCAGGCTTTCCGTTTACCGGTTTTCCGGAGCCAACCAGCTCCGGCCCCATTGAAGCAAAACACCCACAGACAACCTGCGCATCTGTTTTGTCGTTTTCCGGAGCCAACCAGCTCCGGCCCCATTGAAGCCTATTGCGAAAACGGCTGTTCCTGGTGTTGCTGATGGTTTTCCGGAGCCAACCAGCTCCGGCCCCATTGAAGCAACAGCGTGGCTTTAGCAACCCATTTATCTTGATTGTTTTCCGGAGCCAACCAGCTCCGGCCCCATTGAAGCATCTTGTGGAGCCGTACACCTATTTCTTTAAAGTCGTTTTCCGGAGCCAACCAGCTCCGGCCCCATTGAAGCTTACGACATAGTGTGGGCTACCGATGGAATTTCTGTGTTTTCCGGAGCCAACCAGCTCCGGCCCCATTGAAGCACACGGAACGTCGAGGACGGACCTTCAACTCCAGGAGTTTTCCGGAGCCAACCAGCTCCGGCCCCATTGAAGCCAAGATGATCAATCCGGACGTACCAATCAGTTTTTGTTTTCCGGAGCCAACCAGCTCCGGCCCCATTGAAGCCCTTTGGGGATTTTCCATTCTGCGCCTATGATTTTGTTTTCCGGAGCCAACCAGCTCCGGCCCCATTGAAGCTCCCTGTCTATGTTGATGCTGATGTTGGCGTCTCTCGCGTTTTCCGGAGCCAACCAGCTCCGGCCCCATTGAAGCCCATATCTCGCTGATGGTCTTCTTGCAATCACCCACAGGTTTTCCGGAGCCAACCAGCTCCGGCCCCATTGAAGCTTCTGCGCCGTAAGCCTATCCCGTCAGGTTCAATGGCCGTTTTCCGGAGCCAACCAGCTCCGGCCCCATTGAAGCACGGTTACAACGATGGTTCTGGCCTGACCTACGGTTTGTTTTCCGGAGCCAACCAGCTCCGGCCCCATTGAAGCACCTGTTGGTTGTCTCGGTAGGCTATCCACTCAGCGTTTTCCGGAGCCAACCAGCTCCGGCCCCATTGAAGCGCCCTGGCCGATCGCCTGGTCTATGTCCAATATCCGCGTTTTCCGGAGCCAACCAGCTCCGGCCCCATTGAAGCCCATCGGCCACCACCGTCTCAAGCTGGCCAAAGGCGTTTTCCGGAGCCAACCAGCTCCGGCCCCATTGAAGCTGACACTTCATCAGTAGTAATTAATGATCTAGTCGCAGTTTTCCGGAGCCAACCAGCTCCGGCCCCATTGAAGCGGTAAACGCATAGCCATTCTCCGTGTTCGTTTTCTTGTTTTCCGGAGCCAACCAGCTCCGGCCCCATTGAAGCCCGGCATTAGTACGCCTGTTTATTTCAGGGAGTATCGGTTTTCCGGAGCCAACCAGCTCCGGCCCCATTGAAGCGTGTCGGTTGGCTCTATTTTTATGGTTGTGAGGAAAGTTTTCCGGAGCCAACCAGCTCCGGCCCCATTGAAGCGCGTGTGGTTGTGATGGATGCAAAAGATTTAATCGAGTTTTCCGGAGCCAACCAGCTCCGGCCCCATTGAAGCCACCTGCTGTCTTTGCGCCCTTGCTTGTTAGAATATGAACTCTTCAGCAATACCACCGATGCCCCTGGTTCCCATGCGTTGCATGGGAACCCTCCTGGCCTGCGATGCACAGGCAGGGGCAATACGTACAGCTCTAGATGCACCCGCGATCACACCCTCGTCCCCATGTGGCACATGGGAACGAGAAAACGAGAAAAGTCGATTCTCCTTATTTTGAGAAGCAATCAGAATGGAAATTCCCCTGTTATTTTAGAGGGTTCCCCATGCTATCGAAATGACAAAACCAGGGGGGAGATAATTTTTACGAATCCATCAAAAAAGAATAAGGGGTGACAAACAAGGCTTTTTCGATATAATCCAAGGAGTTGTTTGACTTGTCGGTTTGAAAGCTGGTTTCCCTTTGTTTAGGCTCGATGGATCTATGTCCCAACCACGGAATATTTCTTGCGCCCCTCGATGCATATTGATTGTTGATGATGATCGGGTTTCCCTTGCACTACTACAGAAACATCTGCTTGGCCAAGGCTATGAGGTCATCTGCGCGAGCAGTGGTCCGGAGGCTCTTCGTCTTCTCGAAAAGCAGAGGGTCGACCTGACGATAACCGATCTCATCATGCCGGAAATGGATGGCATCCAGCTGATGCGCGCGGCGAAAGGGCTTTATCCGGCACTTCCTTTTGTTTTCTATACGGCGCAAGGAAGCGTTGAAAGTGCGGTTGCGGCAATCAGGGAGGGCGCACTCGACTATCTGGAGAAACCCGTTCATCCCCAGACCCTTGATGTCGTGTTGCAACGTGCCCTGGAATTCGGACGTCTTTCCTATGAAAACGAACTGTTGCGAGCCCATTTTCAAGAACGATTCAGTTTTCAGAATATTGTCACCCGCTCGCCGGTCATGCACCAGACCCTAGACTTGGCAGCCCGCGTGGCCGCCTCACCCAAAACCACGATCAGTCTGACCGGTGAAAGCGGCACCGGAAAAGAGGTCCTGGCCCGGGCGATTCATTGTTCGTCCGGTTCCCTGCTCACCAGTTTTGTGGCGGTCAATTGCGCCTCGATTCCTGAAGCGCTCATGGAGAGCGAATTGTTTGGCCATGTTCGCGGTGCTTTCACCGGTGCCGAACGGGAACGGGAGGGGAAATTCAGCCTGGCCCGTGGCGGGACCGTCCTTCTCGATGAGATCGGGGACATGCCCTTGCAACTCCAGGCCAAGCTCCTGCGAGTGCTCGAAGAACGAACCTACGAAAAGGTCGGTTCAAATGATTCCATCCAGGCCGATTTTCGCGTAATCGTCGCAACTCATCGCAATCTCGTTGAAATGGTTGAAAAAGGGACCTTCCGTGAAGATCTCTTTCACCGAATTAATGTGGTCCCCATTGCTATTCCACCGCTTCGGAAACGCATTGAGGATATTCCGCTTCTGGTGGAATTTTTTCTCAATATTTTTCGTACCCATCAAGGTAAATCGCTTCCCGGTATCTCGAAAAAGGCTATGGATATGTTGCTTGCCTACTCCTGGCCGGGAAACATCCGTGAACTGCGCAACCTGCTCGAATATGCGACTATTGTCGTTTCCGACGAACTCATCAGGCCTGAACACCTCCGCCTTTCCCCCTCGCGGCCGGCAGTTGCAACCTCAGCCGCTGCAACCGTTGATTTCCATATCAGCCTTTTGCCCGAAGAACTTTCTCTGGACGCTCTGACGCAGAGAATCATGGATATGGCGCTTGAACGCTGTGGCGGCAATAAATCAAAGGCTGCCGCACTCCTTAAAGTAAATCGGAAAAAATTTTACCGTTAGACCCTTTTTGTTCCCCATCGTCACATCTTGTCCTGAAAAAGGACAACGCCTGATCTCTCTCCATTAGTCAACCTCCCAGAATTATTGAGTTTTAGAATTGGCATCATTTTTGTAAATACGTTGCTTGACTGCATCATTTAATGATTCGCTGTCCCCTTTTTGGGACGTATAATGAAAGGAGTGTACAATGTCTCAAGTTGAAGTTGAGCGATTTTTGGGCAGGATCCTTACCGATGCGGATTTCCGAAAGCATGCTGAGCAGTCTCTTGAAAAAGCCTGTTACAGCAAAGGCTTTATTTTTTCCCCTGTTGAGCTGTCGTTCATGAGGACCCTTGATTTCGTGCTTTTCCAACACGTTGCCGAGACTCTTGATGATTCCATAAGGCGATCATAAATAAATATGCTGCGTGGCAAGAAAAGGACAGTTTCGGATGAACGAGATCGAACTGATGGATTCCGTAGTAATGGGAAAGAGGTAAGTTGTTCTTTCATCTTAAAAGGGGAGGGCAAATGTCGGAAAGAGTATTGGTGGTAGATGATGACAAGGCGGTACTCGAGTTCTCTAAACACGAGCTTAAGGGCATAGGGTGCCAGATCGTCACCCTGAACGATCCGGTTGCCGCCTTGAGCTATATGGGAAGTCAGGAAGTCGCGGTTCTTGTAACCGATAACAACATGCCGGTTATGTGTGGTCTGGAGTTAATCGAAAAGGCAAACAACATTTCTTCGGAAACCGTCAAGATTATTATGTCGGCTTATGCCGATCTCTCTGTGGCCCTCTGCGCCATTAATCAGTGTCAGGTTTTTAAATTTGTTTCCAAGCCGTGGAAACCGAAGGAAATGTTCGAAACGGTTACCGATGCCCTGCAACGGTACCGTACGCTACAGACTCTTCGTCGCGAAAATGAGGATGTGCTCCGTTCACTTGCCCAGACCATCGAACTCAAGGATCCCAGCACCCGCGGGCATTGTGACCGGGTTGCCTCCTTTGCCGTTGAACTCGCCAAAATCCTGGGGCTGTCCGTGGATATGCAGCGGGAAATAAAATACGGTGGCTGGCTGCACGACTGCGGCAAGATCGGGGTCCCCGGGCATGTGCTGAATGCTCAGCGTAAACTCGAAGCAGATGAATATGAACTGGTAAAAAATCATTCCAACTGGGGCGCAGATGTAGCAAAAAAGGCCAACCTTTCCGCAGTGGTCGTCAATATTATTCAGTGCCATCATGAACGATATGACGGAAAAGGCTATCCCGACGGTGTGCAGGGGGAAGATATCCCCATAGAGGCAAGAATAGTCTCGGTTGCCGACGTTTTTGATGCTCTGTCCATGGATAGACCTTATCGAAAGGGATTGTCTTTGGAGGAGACCCTCGATCTCATTATCTCGATGAAGGGTAAAGAACTTGATCCCTTTCTCGTTAATCTTTTTATTAACTGTCAGGCGTATCTCATGAATGAAGACCAGCGACATTGCGGAGAACAGATTGTGAAGAAAGATTGTCATGGAGCAATGAGCCTTATTCTGAAGGGGGATTTTTCGATCAGCGGCGTCAACGAGCAACTCCCCCTCTTGGCGGAGCACCTTGCCCGAGTGTCCGATGTTGCCCCCGGTAATGTGAACCGGGATTGCCAACAGGAAATTGACCTCACCGAAGTACAGGCCCTTGACGCCTGCGGCTGCCAGTTGTTGGCGGCTCTCCTCCGCAATCTCAGGGCGCGGGGAGTTGAAGCAACTTCTTTCAAGATAAGCGATGAATATAGGGAAAAAATCCATTTGCTTGGTTTTGATGCCGAAATTTTTGCAGGGGAATGCGCATGAACCCAAATGATCAAAATACCTTGGACATTGATATGGCCCAATTCAACCAGGTGTTTTTCGAGGAGTGCGGCGAACATCTGGCGGAAATGGAACAAATTCTCATGACACTTGTCGAGGGTGAGCCGGACGATGAACAACTCAATGCCATTTTCAGAGCCGCCCATTCCATTAAGGGGGGGGCGGGCATGTTCGGTTTTCATGACATGTCGACCGTGACCCATGCCCTGGAAACCCTGCTCGACAAACTGCGAACCCATGAAATGCCGTTTTCAGCATCCATGATCGATCTTTTTCTCGAGGCCGGTGACGTGATCGCCATGCAGTTGTCCGGGCATCGTGATGGGACGGAAGTAAGGCCTGAGGCTGCGGACCTCATTCGAGCAAAACTGCAGAATATTATTGACGGAGGGAGCTCAACCCCTGTTCCGCCTGCCGGGGAATTTTCGGAGGCGGTTGCTTCGGATACGCATTCCGTCGCCGATCCCGCCCTCCATCGATATGAACTGGTGTTCACACCCGGTTTGGACCTGTTTCAGCGGGGCGTCAGGCTGGAAAATCTGATAACGGAACTCGAAGAGTTGGGAACCCTGACCGTGCGGGCCCAGGTATCCGATCCCGGAGATTTAAGCGTCTTTGACCCCACACTCTGTCTCACCACCTGGCGATTTTTTTTGGAAACAACGGTGAGTGCAACCGAGCTTCGGGAGATTTTTGAATTTGTCGCGGATGAAGGGCAGCTGCAGGTTACAGAGATGCCTTTTGAAAACCGATTACCCGCCCAGGATGCGGTGGCACCGGAGTTGAACCCGGTCAATCAGTCTCAAGCAGAGGGCCCTGCCGCGTCGATTGCGAGCCCTTTTGGACGCAGGGCCTCCGATAGCAAGGAAACCGCACCTCACGCCTTTGGCCGGCGCACCGGCGAAACCGAGGCGTCCATTCGGGTCGGCGTGAGCAAGGTGGATCAACTGATCAATCAGGTGGGGGAACTGGTAATAACCCAACTGATGCTGGCGCAGACAGCCGCCTCTCTCGACCCTGTTTTGTACGAGGACCTGCACCGCAGCCTCCTGCAGCTGGAGCATAATACCCGTGACCTGCAAGAGAGCGTCATGTCCATACGGCTGGTGCCTATCAGTATCGTTTTTTCTCGCTTTCCTCGCATGGTGCGCGAATTGGCCACGAAACTCGGCAAGCAGGTGGAATTAAAAACAACCGGAGAAACAACCGAGCTGGATAAAGGCTTGATTGAAAAGATTACCGATCCCCTTACCCATCTTGTCCGCAATTGTTTGGATCATGCCCTGGAGATGCCGGAGGCACGGATCGCCGCCGGGAAAAAACCTGTGGGGAGCGTTGTTCTCCGGGCCTCACAGGTCGGGGGACGGATTGTTATCGATGTTATTGATGACGGTGCGGGGCTGAATCGGGAGAAAATACTCAGTAAAGCCCTTGAGCACGGTATTCCGGCATCCGAGAGCATGACCGACGAAGAGGTCTGGCCGTTGATTTTTGCTCCGGGGTTTTCCACTGCGGAAACGGTGACCGATATCTCCGGGCGCGGGGTGGGAATGGATGTGGTGTTGAGCAACGTGCAATCCATGAACGGCAGAGTGGCTATATCTTCCGAACCGGGCCAGGGGACGAAAATCACCATCAGTCTGCCGTTGACCCTGGCGATTCTGGACGGACTTTCGGTGGCGGTCGGTGACGAGAAATTCATCATTCCGCTCAATTCCATCATTGAGTCGCTCCAGCCCGCAGCAGAGAGCCTGAAGACCGTGAACGGCAAGAATCTCGTGCAGGTGCGCGGCGATTATATTCCCATTATCCCGTTGTACGAGTTGTTCAACCTGCAAGCGCAGATAACCCAGGCGGATAAGGGTATTCTGGTTCTGGTCGATGTGGAAGGGGAAAAAGCGGCGGTGCTGGTGGATGCCTTGTTGGATGAACATCAGGTGGTGATCAAAAGCATAGAAACGAATTACCGCAAAGTAGAGGGGACGGCGGGTGCGACCATTCTTGGAGACGGGCGGGTGGCATTGATTCTGGATGTGGCCTCTCTTCTGCAAATGAGCAAAAAGTAGGCAACAAAGGGCTAACTACGATTCGGGAGGTTGGGGAAAATGCAGACAGATACGGAAACAACACAGGCAGCTTCAGAGTATCTTACTTTTATGCTCGCTAACGAAACCTATGGGATTGACATTCTCAAGGTTCAGGAAATCAGGGGATACGACACCGTTACCCGGATTGCCAATGCGCCGGATTTTATTAAAGGCGTTGTTAATCTGCGTGGGGTGATTGTCCCGATCGTGGACATGCGAATAAAATTCAAGGTGGGGGAGCCGACCTACCATGAATTTACGGTGGTCATCATCATGAATGTTCTGGGTCGGGTCATCGGCATGGTCGTGGACAGTGTGTCCGATGTGGTGGCGCTTTTGCCGGGTCAGATTCGGCCGGCACCGGAAATGGGTGCGGCGCTGGATACCGATTATATAACAGGACTCGGCACCCAGAATGACCAGATGCTGATTCTGGTGGATATCGAAAAGCTTATGAGCAGTGAAGAAATGCAACTTATTGACCATTCGCGTTGATTGAATAACTAAAAGGGAGCTTCTATGAAATTCAAGACTTTTGCAAACTGGACCATCCTCTCGAAGATATTGAGCATTTCGATAACAACCATCATTTTGTTGATAGCAGGGGTCCTCTTCTATATTCTGCCGTATATGGAGCAGCATCTGCTCCAGGAAAAACAATTGGCAACCAAAGCGGTGGTGGAAGTGGCTGCTTCGATCATTTCCAGCCTCCAGGATGATGTAAAAAAAGGCAAGATGACCACAGAGGACGCAAAAGCTGAAGCCCTCAGGGAAATTCGGTTTTTGAAATATCATGGAAATGAATATTTTTGGGTTATGGATTTTGACCTGAAAATACTGACCCACGGAGTGAGTGAAGAGCTGATCGGGAAAAACATGGGAGATGTGAAGGACCCGAACGGTAATCTGTTGTTCTTTGAGATGGCGAAGGCTGTGAAGGACAAAGGGGCGACGCTTTATGACTATCAGTGGGCCAAGCCCGGGGCTTCCAAACCGGTCGACAAGACCTCCTACCTCGAATTGAACAAGGAATGGGGCTGGATCATCAGCAGCGGCATTTACGTCGATGAGGTTAAGGCTCAAGTGGCCCTGATGCGAAAACAAATACTGATCGGCACCCTTCTTCTCGCTCTTGCCATCATTACCTGTGCCTGGCTGGTGTCGCGCCGTATTAAACGTGCTCTTGATGAGGCCATCAAAGTATCCAATAAGATTGCCGACGGCGATTTGACCGGTGAAATAGTTATCCACAGTCAGGATGAGACCGGTTTCTTGTTGGGATCGCTGAAAGAGATGAACCGGGGGCTGGCAAAGATCGTCGGCGAGGTGCGCACCGGAGCCGACTCCATTGCCACGGCCACCGAACAGATTGCGGCCGGCAACGCCGATCTTTCCCAGCGCACCGAAGAACAGGCCTCTGCTTTGGAGGAAACCGCCTCGAGCATGGAGGAACTCACTTCCACCGTCCGACAGAATGCCGACAACGCGCAGCAGGCCAACCAGTTGGCGATCAGCGCCAGTAGTGTTGCGGTAAAGGGAGGGGAGGTTATTACCAAGGTTGTCGATACCATGAAATCGATCACCGACAGTTCCAATAAAATTTCCGACATCATCGGTGTCATCGACGGCATTGCCTTTCAGACCAATATTCTTGCTTTGAATGCGGCGGTGGAAGCCGCCCGGGCCGGGGAACAGGGCCGCGGTTTTGCCGTTGTCGCCACCGAGGTGCGCAGCCTTGCTCAACGCAGTGCGGCGGCGGCCAAGGAAATCAAGACCCTGATCGTGGATTCGGTAAGCAAAGTGCAGGACGGCAGCAGGCTGGTTGAGGAAGCGGGGCAGACAACCCAGGAAATCGTTACCAGCATCAAGCGGGTGACCGATATCATGGCGGAGATTTCTGCCGCGTCATTGGAGCAATCCAGCGGTATCGAGCAGGTCAATACCGCCATTACCCAAATGGATGACGTCACCCAGCAGAATGCGGCACTGGTTGAACAGGCCGCCGCCGCCGCGGAATCGCTCGAAGATCAGGCCTCGCAGCTTGTCCAGGTTGTAGCCAGTTTCACCTTGGAAGAATCTGCGCAGCCTCGAAAGAGCTCGACCGAAAAGAAGGTGCGGCATCTGGATGCGGCAACCCCGAAAACATCCAGGAAAATCAATCCTCCCACCACTCTGAAAAAAGAGAAGAAAACGGGCTCGCTCGCCTTGGCTGCACCGGGTGCCGCCGCTCTTGACGATGATTGGAAGGAGTTCTGATTTGCGGAGAGCTTTCAATGGGTAATGACGAGAAGAGGGGTATACCGATTCCCTCCGGGAAGAAAAAAATGGAATCCCGGATACCGGAAGAAGAGAAGGATCCGCGCGTGTTCTCTTTCACCGTTGAAGACTTTAACCAGATTAAGAATCTGATTTATCGGAGTGCCGGTATTTCCCTTGCCCCGTCAAAAAAAGATCTTGTGTATAGCCGCCTGGCCCGTCGTCTCAGGGCCAGGCAGATGGATTCATTCAGTGCCTACATTGCGCTTCTGGAGAGGGGCGATCCGCAGGAATTCGAGCAATTCATCAATGCGTTAACAACCAATATGACGTCTTTTTTTCGGGAGGGACACCATTTCCCGATCCTTTCGGAATATTTTCGAAGCGTCCCGCAAACGACGCCCCTCACCATCTGGACCTGCGCATCCTCAACGGGTGAGGAGCCCTACTCGATAGCCATGACCGTTGTGGAACACTTCAACACCTTCACCCCGCCGGTCAGGATCGTGGCAACCGACATCGACACAAAAGTGCTGGAAAAAGCCAGAACTGGGGTGTATTCGCTGGATCAGCTCCAGGCGATTGCTCCACGTCGTTGTAAGCGATTTTTTTTAAAGGGGTCCGGAAAGAATGTCGGTTTTGCCAGAATCCGCCCGGAACTTCAGGAGATGATTACCTTCCGTCGCTTCAACCTGTTGGAACAACATTGGGGGATACGGCAAAAATTTGATGTGATTTTCTGTCGAAATGTAATGATATACTTTGACCGCCGCACACAGCAGGCTATTTTGGCCAAGTTTGCGCACTGTTTGAAACCGGAGGGGTTGTTTTTTGCCGGTCATTCGGAAAGTTTTCATCAAACCACGAATCTGTTTACGAATATCGGCAAAACAGTCTATAAATTAATAAAGTGACGGCTCCTGTTGAGAAATGAGAACGTGATGCTCAGGGATGACCCGCATTTCGCAACTACCAGGTATTTTGATCGGGAATTTGCAATCATTGCGGTGAAAATTCTCCCCGGTGAATTTTTTGCGACCGCAGATGCCACGGCGATTGCAACCCTGCTGGGTTCCTGCGTTTCAGTCTGCCTGTACGATACGACAAGTGGTGTGGGCGGGATGAATCACTTCATGCTCCCCCAAGCGTTTTTTCTTAAAAACGCCACCCGCTGTACCGCCCCATATACCACCGCCTGTGTACATCCGTGTTCCGCCCGTTACGGAGAATGCGCCTTGAAACATCTGTTGGAACGGCTGGAACTTCTTGGTGCGCGTCGTGATCAGCTGAAGGCAAAGGTTTTTGGCGGTGGTCGGGTCATGTCCGCCGGTGGCGGCAATGTCGCGGAGAAAAATGCCGCCTTTGCTCTCGGCTATCTCAATGAGCGCAGCATCCCGGTGGTTGCAACGGATCTGGGGGATTGCTGCCCGCGTAAACTGGTCTTCTTTCCCGCTACCGGACGGGTATTTGTCAAAAGACTCCACAAAGAAACGATAGGAAATGATCATGTCCATTAAAGTACTTGTCGTCGATGACTCAGCCCTCGTTCGCACGCTTTTGACCGAAATTATTAATAAGCAGCCCGATATGCAGGTGGTTGGCACCGCCCCGGATCCTCATGTCGCCCGAGAAAAAATCAAGGCGCTCAATCCCGATGTCCTGACCTTGGATGTGGAAATGCCCAAAATGGACGGGATCGCCTTTCTCGAACGGTTGATGCGACTCCGGCCGATGCCGGTGGTGATGGTGTCGTCCCTTACGGAAAAAAGCTCTTCCATTACCCTCCATGCCTTGGAATTGGGTGCTTTTGATTTCATCACCAAACCTAAACTGGATATTCGCAACGGTCTGCAGGAGTATGCGGAAGAACTGATCGAAAAACTCCGTGGCGCAGTCAAGGCCCGATTGCCGAAATCGTTCTCGCCAAGTATTGCCCCCCAGGGTCAGATTCGTCCGAAAAATAATGCCGATGTGGTTCTTGCTGCCGAACACCGCACTTTTTCCACGACTGAAAAGGTTATTCTGGTGGGCGCGTCGACCGGCGGCACCGAGGCGCTCAAATCTTTTTTGACGGATCTGCCGGCCGATGGTCCGGGCATCCTTATCACCCAGCATATGCCGGAGGCCTTTACCAAAACCTTTGCCAAACGTCTCGACAGCCTGTGCAGGATAGCGGTGAAAGAGGCCGAATCCGGTGAGCGGGTATTGCCGGGTCATGCCTATCTGGCTCCCGGCAATCGTCACCTGCTCTTAAAGAGAAGCGGAGCCAATTACATGACCGAACTCTCCGATGGCCCTCCCGTCAATCGTCATCGGCCCTCGGTCGATGTCCTCTTTCGTTCGGCGGCTAATTGTGCGGGAAAGAATGCCATCGGCATCATCATGACCGGCATGGGAGACGATGGAGCCGCAGGCATGCTGGAAATGCATCAGGCCGGTGCCGCTACCCTGGCTCAGGATGAGCAGAGTTGCGTGGTGTTCGGTATGCCCAAGGAGGCTATTGCCCGGGGCGGGGTGGATGAGGTCGTTCCGCTTCAGGATTTATCGAAACATCTGTTTTCGTGGTTGTCATCCCAAGGCAAACGCGTTTTCAGGGTGTAAAGCCTGTCAACAAAGAACGGGAACATTCCACGTTTAAATTGTGTCCAGGTTCTTTGGCGACCGGATTGTTTGATAGCGGCTGAGGAGAACGTCTAAGGGGGCTCTCATTGTCACCCCCGATTCAAGTTTCACGCAGGGAAAGTGCGATGCGCCTTCTCTTTGCATCCACTTCCAGCACCCGCACCCGTACCTGCTGCCGAACCTTCACCACTTCCCCCGGATCTTGTACATAACGGTCGGCCAGCTGACTGATATGGACAAGACCATCCTGATGCACACCAATATCCACAAAGGCCCCGAATTTGGTCACATTGGTTACGATGCCGGGAAGGCGCATGCCGATCTCCAGGTCTTCCACCTTCTCCACCCCTTGGGCAAAGGCAAAGGCTTCAAAGCTCTGCCTGGGATCGCGACCCGGTTTGCCGAGTTCTGCCAGGATGTCATTCAGGGTCGGTAGCCCGACCTCAGCGTCAACATATCGCTCGGGTTTGATCTGTTGCCGCTGCGCTTCATTGTGCATGAGATCCGACACGCTGCAGCCGCAATCCTTGGCCATTTGCTTGACGAGGCTGTAGCGTTCCGGATGTACGCCTGAGCGATCCAGCGGATTTTCGCCGTTATGGATGCGTAAAAAACCGGCACATTGTTCAAAGGCCTTTTTCCCCAGACGCGGAACCTTTAAGAGTTGCCGCCTCTCCGTGAACGGGCCGTTTTCACTCCGGTAGGCAAGGATATTGGCGGCCAGGGTTTCCCCGAGTCCGGAGACAAAGGTCAGAAGTTCCTTGCTGGCACTGTTCACTTCAACTCCGACCTTGTTGACGCAGCTGATGACCACATCTTCCAGGCTTTGTTTGAGCGCTTTCGGGTTGACGTCATGCTGATACTGACCGACACCAATGGCTTTGGGGTCGAGCTTGACCAGTTCCGCCAAAGGATCCTGCAAGCGTCGACCAATGGAAACGGCACCCCGGACCGTGAGATCGTGATTCGGAAATTCCGCACGGGCGACCTCGGAGGCGGAATAAATGGAGGCCCCGCTTTCATCGACCATGGTAATCAGCACTTCTGCCGGCAGATCCAGGCCGCGAACAAAGGATTCCGTTTCCCGGCCTGCGGTGCCGTTTCCGATGGCAATGGCCTCGATGTGGTATTGTTTGCATAATTGGCGCACGGTTTGCGCGGCTTCGTCCTGCTGTTTTTGCGAAAGCACCGGATAAATGGTGGTGTAATCCAGCAATTCTCCCTGATTGCCCAGACACACCAACTTTGCCCCTGTCCGGAATCCGGGATCCAGGGCCAGGGTCCGTTTTTGCCCCAGGGGGGCAGCCAGCAGCAATTCTCGCAAGTTTTTTGAAAAAACCGTTATGGCTTCGATGTCCGCCTGTTTTTTTAAATCGCCTCGAAGTTCATTTTCCAGAGAAGGGGCGAGCAGCCGCTTGTAGCTCTCTTCAAGGGCAAGGGCCACCTGCTTTCCTGCAAAGCCATTGGAACGAACAAGGTGACGATGCAGAATCTCCAACGGTTCGGTTTCAGGAGGGCGAAAGCAAAGGCTCAATATCTTTTCATGTTCGCCTCTGAGCATGGCCAGTAAGCGATGACCTGCCACCTTGGTTACGGGTTCCTGCCAATCAAAGTAATCCCGGAATTTGCTGCCGTTCTCCTCCTGGTTTTTCACCACGGTTGCACTGATGATTGCTTTACGCTGAAAAAGAGTTCGGAGTCGAGCCCGGATCGAGGCCTCTTCACTGATCCATTCCGCTATGATATCGCGGGCACCGGCCAGCGCCTCCTCAACCGTCATCACCTCCTTTTCAGGATTCACAAAGGCATCGGGTTCGACTTTTTGTTTCTCCTGGCTGTAGAGGATTTGAGCCAGGGGCTCCAATCCCTTTTCCCGGGCGATCTGCGCTCGGGTTCTTCGTTTGGGACGGTAGGGCAGATACACATCTTCAAGGGCCGCAAGATCGGAGGCAGCCTTGACCGCCTGCTCCAGAGCCGCATTGAGCAGATCACGCTCGCCAAGCGACGTGAGAATAGCGGAACGGCGCTTGTCTAAATCGGCCAGTTCCCCTCTGCGATCGCGGATCGCCGTGATTTGAACCTCATCAAGGGAGCCGGTGGCCTCTTTACGATATCGGGCAATAAACGGCACGGTCGCGCCATCATCCAGCAAAGCGGAAACGGTTTTCACCTGTTCAGCCGTGATACGCAATTCAGTGGCAATAATCTGTGGGTGCTGCATCAAAGCGATACCTCTATTTATGTGTGCAACAGACCGGCGGCATCCTGATCCACCAGCCAAAGCAAGTCGCCCTCCACCGGTTTGATCAATTGGGCCGGAATGTTGCTCGGGTCCGGTGGGTCTTCCACTATTTTTCGCAGGATCATCTTTTTGCCCTGCCCCGAGACCAGGAAAACGATTTGGGCCGCCTGATTGATGACCGATGCCGTCAGTGTCAGCCGGTGTAATTTTTCTTCGGCGACATACACTTCGGCAACCCAGCGCTGCTGTTCTTCCAGGACCGGGGTTCCAGGAAAAAGAGATGCGGTGTGACCGTTCTCCCCAAGGCCCAGCAATACGAGATCAAAGCGGGGACGATCATCGACGAAAAATCGGTGGAGCAGTGCTTCGTATTCCTCTGCGGCCTTTTGCGGAGAGCCGTCGCAGATCATGGGATGGATCTGTTCCGGGGGAACGGGAACATGATCGAGCAGGGCCTGACGCGCCATCCGGGCATTGTTGCGCACATCATTAGTCGGGACACACCGTTCATCCCCCCAAAAAAAATGGGTATGCTGCCAGGGAATCTGCTCACGAAAGGGGGCGTACCTGAGCAGTTCATAGGTTCGGTGCGGTGTTCCCCCACCGGCGAGGACAACGGCAAACCTGCCCCGGGCCTGTATTGCCTGCTGAGCCGCTGTGGCAAAAACTTCGGCTGCAGCCACACTTAAAGCTTCCGGATTGGCACAGACCCGGATCATGGATCGCACCTGCATCCCTCTTCATTTTTGATTGTGGGCTGCAACCAACTGTGGCCGGCACGGGCAAGCAGCAGATCAGCCTCCTTCGGTCCCCAACTGCCCGGTTCGTAGGGGCAGGAGGGGTGATGGGCTGTAAGCACCGGTTCGACCACCGCCCAAGCCGCCTCAACCGCATCCTCACGGGTGAAGAGGGCTCCGTTTCCGGCCATGGCGTCTTCAAGAAGCCGACTGTAGGGTGTTTCCTCGCCTGGCCGCTCTCCTTCAAGCAGGTAGAGTTCCTGTTGGTTGCCGATAAACTCTTTGCCAGGGCTTTTGACGCGAGCGGCAAGGGCGATGGCAGGGCGGGGGGCGAGCCGGAAGCGCAGATAGTTGGCCCGGCCGTTTGTCGGTGCCGAGTCGGCGAAAAGCCTCTGCGGCGGCGGCTTCAGCTCTACCAGAACCTCGTGGGCCGTCTCGGCCAGGCATTTGCCGGAACGCAGGTACCAGGGAACCCCTTGCCAGCGCCATGAGTCGATGAACAGCCGCAAGGCACAGAATGTTTCAACATCCGAGTTGGGTGCCACGTTTGCCTCGTTCCGATAGCCGATATACTGGCCGCGTACCAGATCGTCGGGCTGCAGGGGGCGCATGGCTTGGAAGACCTTGGCTTTTTCGCTCTGAACCGCGCCAAAGCCCCTGTATGCCGGAGGCTCCATGGCCAGCAGCGCCACGACCTGGAACATGTGATTCTCGATGACATCGCGCAGACAGCCGGCGGTTTCGTAAAACGCGCCCCGCTTGTCTACCCCGAAATTCTCGGACAGGGTTATCTGGACGCTGGCCACATGGTTGCGGTTCCAGATCGGCTCAAGGAAGGAATTGGCAAAGCGGAAATAGAGGATGTTCATGATCGCCTCTTTTCCGAGAAAGTGGTCGATGCGGAAAATAGAGTCTTCCGGGAAAACCGACCTGGCCACACGGTTTAATGCACGCGCTGAGGCGAGATCGCGGCCAAACGGCTTTTCGACAATAACCCGCGCCTGATCGGCCAACTCCGCAGCCCCGAGATTCTGGATAACCGTTGCAAAAAGCGACGGGGGAATTGCGAGATAATGGGTCGGGCGGCGGGCGTTTTCCAGCGCCGCTTTAATTTTGGTGAAGGTGTCCGGGTTGTTATAATCACCGCTCACATATCTGAGCCGGGAGAGGAGTTGGTCGAGGGCGTGCGGGTCATCGATCCCGCCGGTTTGTCTCAGGCTCTCTTCCACCCGGGTGCGAAAATCCTCTCTCCTCCATTGCGGACGGGCGATGCCGACAATAGGGAAGTGGAGAACGCCTCGTTTTGCCATGGCATAGAGAGCCGGGAATATTTTTTTTCGGGCGAGATCGCCGGTAACACCAAAGAGTACCAGCGCGTCGGATGGGTCAGCGTTCATCAGTCATCTCCTTTTTCGGTGGGTGTTTTTTCCAGGTGGCCGCCGAATCCATACCGCATGGCAGACAGGATCCGGTCGGCAAAATCCGCCTCGCCCCGCGAACTGAAGCGTGCATAGAGTGCGGCGCTGAGCACGTGTGCAGGTACGCCTTCTTCGATGGCCGCGATGTTGGTCCAGCGTCCTTCGCCCGAATCGGAGACGCGGCCTTGGAACGTTTTTAAATCAGGATAGGCCCGCAACTCGTTTGCTGCAAGGTCGAGCAGCCAGGAGGAGATGACGCTGCCGCGTCGCCAGACCTCGGTAATATCGGAGAGGTTAAAGTCGTATTGATAGTGTTCCGGATGCCGCAGGGGCGTCGTCTCCGCATCTGTTTCCTGCTCCTGCTTGCCGATATCGGCATGGTGGAGGATGTTGAGGCCCTCGGCATAGGCCGCCATCAGGCCGTATTCAATGCCGTTATGTACCATTTTAACGAAATGTCCGGCACCACTGGGGCCGCAGTGGAGATACCCCTGTTCGGCTGTTCCCCCTTCCTGTTCCCTGCCCGCAGTGCGTGGGGCGGCATCGATACCGGGGGCAAGGGCAACGAAAATCGGATTGAGGTAATGCACGGCTGCTTTTTCTCCGCCGATCATCAGGCAGTACCCTCGCTCAGCTCCCCACACCCCGCCACTCGTTCCGACATCGAGATAACGGATACCGAGTTCCTGCAACCGGGCGGACCGGCAAAGGTCATCCCGGTAATAGGAATTGCCGCCGTCGATAATGATGTCTTCCTTGCCGAGAAGAGGCGTGAGCTCAGTGATCATCGAATCGGTAACAGCGGCCGGAACCATCAGCCACGCCACCCGTGGCCTTACCAGTTTGGCGACAAATTCCTCAATTGACCGGGCACCCACAGCCCCTTCGCCTTCAAGCATGTCCACTGTATCGGTTTTTCTGTCAAAAACAACGCATTCATGGCCGTTTCGCAGTAAGCGGCGTACCATGTCAGCGCCCATGCGGCCCAATCCGATCATCCCTATTTGCATCAGTTGCCTCCTGTTAGTTGCATTTTTTCACCTGAACCCTGCCGAGGCCGGCGCGTCTTGTGTCTGCTCAAACCGTTTCTCCATGGGTTGGAGAAGTGTGATGAGTTGCTCGATACGGCAAACCTGTTTGCCGTTGAACGTACTCTTTTCAAGGGAGGATTCGGCTGTTCCAGGCCGTTTTTCTCCTCTCCGATGACATTGACAACCGCATTTCCAGTCCGTAAACTCTTAGTAAGAGTTCTGGCAAGAGGGGGGGGGCTTCATGGTTTAATGCATGATTAAATGCCCAGGCGGAACGCCTCTTGGGGCTGGGGAAGGGGAGGATATTCCGTTCTTTTCAGCATAAGTTCCTTTGACGAGAGTATCGGAGGGGAATTATGGCAAAGTACAATATAGTATCGGATGGCCACGCTATTGAGATTAAAAAAACCATCTTCAGCAGAGATGAATCGGTAACCTATGACGGCAAGAGGGAACTGAAAACATTTTCCGATTCCTCCTTTGCGGACTATATATTTGAAAAAGAAGAGAATGGCGAGAAGGTGCGGTATAAAGTTTTCATAGCTGATACTATCTGGCCTATCTCTTGGCGGATTAAAATCCAAAAAAATGGTCGGGTTATTTTCACTAACCAGCATGGCTGGACCAGATTGGCCAACCACAACGATCAATAAAAGGTCGGCACTCCGGCATGGCACCGCCACCGGAACCAACACTTTCATATAAATCGCTGAACAATACCATTGTGGGAGAGGGGAGGTGAGATGCACACACTGAAATTCTACCGGCAGCTCGCTTTCACAGCTGGTCATGCCCTGCACATTCGTGAACGTGTCGAACTGTGAACCGGCAGCAAATCCTGCCGGTTCACAGAGAGTGTTACTCCGCGCAGAGAAAATTCCTCGATTTCAACTCGGCGGAGGGTGAGTCGGTCACTTCGCTTGTCACTGACCCTCTCGGTAACCTTTCTTGTACGCTTCTTTCTGATCTGCGTCCATGTCACGGTACCCGTCGTCCTTCGGACTGCCTTTTTTACCTTTTCTCAGATCTTCCGCTCTTTTCTTACCTGCCGCCCGCGCTGAATCCTGCTCTTTTTTTGTCTCAGATCTTAAATCGGCCTGAGCTTCGACACTTGCTACAATGCAGGAAAGCATGAATAAACTTGCTACAAGTAAAACCATTTTTTTCATTTTGGCATCTCCTTAAAGTTGTAACAATAACGTGAAACTGGATACGATTATAATACAAAAATTCAATTGGCTTAACAAGTTGCTTCTGTATGAGGAGCCGTGTTTAAGGATTTTTAAAAAAGCGGAAGCTTTTCAAGTTGTGCCGGAAATTTTCAAAAGGGTCATTTTTATATTGCGTTAGTCGCTATAGGCAATTATTCATAACTGTTTAATATAACATATTTTTTTAATGCGGCGTTTTGAGGTGAAAAAGAAGGCGAAGAGGCTGTTTTTGCGGACTCAACAGGCCAGTATTTACATGCATTCATCAAGGGGCACCAGAGATATGCCGGGAAGTAGCTCATGAAAATCATCCACACCTCAGACTGGCACCTTGGGCGGACCCTGTACGGTCGAAAGCGTTACGAGGAATTCGAAGCCTTTCTTGCCTGGTTGGCGGAAACGATTCAGCAGGAACAGATCGATGCCTTGTTAGTCGCTGGTGATGTTTTCGACACCAGTGCCCCGAGTAACCGCGCCCAGGAGCTCTATTACC
The DNA here is from genome assembly GCA_963666685.2 of uncultured Desulfobulbus sp. Classification (GTDB taxonomy): domain Bacteria; phylum Desulfobacterota; class Desulfobulbia; order Desulfobulbales; family Desulfobulbaceae; genus Desulfobulbus. The sequence goes on along the minus strand of CAXXHZ010000003.1, from coordinate 1,690,751 downwards.
GCTTCTTGTGCCGAGTTGCGGCCTCCCCCTGTCGTCATGTTGTCGTCATTGCAGGGAACCACGACTCTCCCTCGTTTCTTAATGCACCCAAAGAATTGCTCCGGGCGCTGGATGTTCATGTCATCGGCAGCGCACCCGAAAACCGGGAAGACGAGGTCCTCGTTCTCGGCAAAGAAGAGGGCTCTCCGGAATTAATCGTCTGCGCCGTCCCCTACCTGCGGGATCGTGATATTAGAGTAGCAGAAGCCGGTGAAAGCATGGAGGACAAAGAAAGGAAACTGATTGAAGGCATTCGCAGCCATTATGCCGAGGTCGCTTCTTGGGCCGAACAAAAACGAACAGCGTTGGGTGTCGAGATCCCCGTTATTGGTATGGGGCATCTTTTTACCAGCGGGGGACAAACTGTCGACGGGGACGGTGTGCGGGAATTATACCTCGGCTCCCTGGCTCATGTTGATGCCGGGATTTTCCCGGATAACCTCGACTATCTGGCCCTTGGTCATCTGCATGTACCCCAGAAGGTGAAGGGCTCCGAAATAATTCGCTACAGCGGTTCTCCCTTGCCCCTGGGGTTCGGAGAGGCACGGCAGAAGAAGAGTCTCTGCCTGGTCGAGTTTACCGGTACGCACGCTGAGGTCGGACTTATCGAAGTACCTTCTTTTCAACGGCTTGAACGTATCAAGGGGAATTGGGAAGAGCTCTCTGCGCGAATTCTTGCGCTTTCTCTTGCCGGATCGTGTACCTGGCTTGAAGTCGTCTACGAAGGCGACAAAATCATAGGTGACTTGCGCGAGCGCCTGGATGCGGCCATTTCCGGATCAAAGCTGGAAATTCTACGGGTGAAGAATAACCGGATCCTTGCCCGGGTACTGGGACAAAGCCAGGATGAAACACTTGATGATTTGAACGTCAATGAGGTGTTCGAGCGCTGTTTGTCCGTCTATAAGGTACCGGAAGATCAGCGGCCGGAATTGATTCGAGCCTACCGGGAAACCCTTTCGTCTCTCTATGAAGACGACACCCAAGCGGAATAGAGAGGTCGTTGATGCGGATACTCCAGGTACGATTCAAAAATCTTAACTCCTTAATCGGCGAATGGGCGATTGACCTGACCCATCCCGCCTTTGCCTCCGAAGGAATTTTCGCCATTACCGGGCCCACCGGAGCCGGAAAAACAACTATCCTTGATGCCATTTGCCTTGCTCTCTATGGCCGCACCCCCCGGCTCAACAAAGTTACGAAGAGCGGTAACGAAATTATGTCCCGCCGGACCGGTGAATGCTTTTCCGAGGTCACCTTTGAGACGCAGGCCGGTCGTTTTCGCTGCCACTGGGCACAACATCGGGCGCGGAAAAAACCGGGTGGTGAGTTGCAGGCCCCGAAACATGAAATAGCCGATGCTGATTCAGGGGAAATTTTCGAGGCAAAGATACGAGGGGTGGCTGAGCAGATTGAAATGGTTACGGGCATGGATTTTGATCGATTTACCCGGTCCATGCTGCTTGCTCAGGGAGGGTTTGATACCTTTCTCAAAGCCGAGATTGATAAACGGGCTCCTATTCTGGAGCAAATAACAGGGACGGAGATTTACAGCCATATTTCCATTCGCGTTTATGAGCTTCGTTCTGTTGAACGCAAAAAACTGGACATCTTGCAGGCGGAACTCGCCGGCATACGGATTTTAAGCTCAGAGGATGAGCAGCAGCTCTGTACCGACCTGGAACAGAAGACTCTGGAAGACGAAGTACTGAATCAACGGATTACCCTGAAAAATCAGGCGATAATCTGGCTTGACGGCATCGCGCTGCTTGAGGAGGAGTTGAAGCAGGTGGGGTTGCATAAGCAAGACCTGCAGACTCGGATTGAGGCCTTTGCTGCTGATCAAGAAAAATTGAAACGTGCCTGCCAGGCCCTTGAGTTGGCGGGCGAATATTCTACGCTGACATCGATCCGGCGCGAACAAGAGACTGATCGGCGGAGTCATGGCCAGTGTCAAGAATTACTCCCGGCCGGGGAAGAGGTCGCAAAACGAGCGGAAGAGGCCATGAAAACGGCCGCTGCCCAGCTTGAGACAAAAAAGGCTGAGCAGCAAACGGCCGCACCGGTCATTCGTAAGGTGCGAGAGCTTGACGTCCGGATTCGGGAAAAAGACGCGCCTGTCAAAGTGGCTGCCGACACCATCTTTGCCCATGAAAAATCACTTGAAACACTCTGCGCCAAGCAAATGAAGGATTGTGCCGATCTGGAGGGCAAACAAAAAGCACTCGGCGGAGTACTACAGCAACTGGAGGCAACGCAAGCTGACGAAGGTCTGGTTGAGCATCTCACAGGGATACAAGGGCGATTTGATATCTTGCAAGACTTGCATACGCAAAGCAACAGCAAGCTCCAAGGAATCATTGAAGTCGAGAGCCAAGTACGTGCTGCCACCCGAATTTGGCAAGAACAGGCTGCGCACCTGGAAACTCAGAAACAGGAGGTGGCCACCGGTCGCAACCTATTGACCCAAAAACAGTCGGAACTCAAGGAAATCCTGAAAGGCAAGGAACTCTCTGACTGGCGGAACATTCTGGCATCCTTGACATCGCAAAAATCTCTTATTGCCAAGGCCCATGAAGCAAGCGGTTCCCTTGCTCAATCCAAGGAAACCCTTGAGGAACTGGGCAAGCGCAAAGCAATGCTTAGGGATGCCGAATCTACTCTGAGCAAGGCCCTCCAGTCCCAAATGGAAAAGACGGCTTCTCTTGAGAGAGAAAGAGGACTGCTGGAAGCGCAACTTGTATTGCTTAAAAAGATAGTGAGTCTCGCAGCAATTCGTCATCAGCTTCAGGATGGGGAACCGTGCCCGCTCTGTGGCGCCAAGGAGCATCCCTTTGCCGAAGGCAATATCCCGGCTCCGAATGAAACCCAACAACAACTCCGCACGATCAGGGCTGCATTGAAAAAAGCGACTGATTCGGTGTCCGACCTGAAGGTGCAATCAGCCCAAGTGGACAAAGATCTGGAGCAAGTTGCATTGGGCCACAAAGAACATGCTGAAAAGATCGAGGAATTGAAAAGCCTGATTTTCGAGGTTTGTACAAGCCTCGCCCTTGATGCAGCCGATCCCGATTTGAGTGAAAAACTGGAGCGGCTCCGGCGTGAAAATGAGACCGGCCTTGATTGCGCCGTGATGATCGTACAAACCGCCGAGGAATTGGAAAAGAAATCAAACGAACTGCGTGATTCATTGGAAAAAGGTACAGCGTCGGTTGCCAAGGCCGAACGTGAGACCTTGGCGGCCGAACATAAGAAGGCTTCGGTTCTACAGTCGCTGGAGCGGCTCAAAAAGGAGGCCGAGGACCTCCATACGCAACGGGAAAGTTTTCTCGTCTTGGCACGGAAAGAGATGCAACCTTTCGGGATCGAAAACCTTTCCATCGATCATCTGGATCGGATTCAGGTGCAGCTGAAAGCGAGGCGTGAACAGTGGCTGGCACGACAAAAGGAAAAGTCGGAGCTTGGGCAAAAGGTTGCTGCTCTTGAGATACAAATACGCCACCAGGCTGAGCAGATTCTGCAATTGGAAAAAGAGCTCAAGCAACAACGGGAACTGCGTGATGGTTTGCTGCGAAATCAAGAGGCCTTGCATTGTGAGCGACGGGAAATTTTTGGAGACAAGGACCCTGGCGAGGAGGAACTGCGTCTGGCCGCCGCCATTGAAGCTGCGGATAAAAATCTGGAAACAACCCGTGAAAAACAGAATGCCGCCAATCAGGAACTCAGCCGGCTGAAATCCAGGACAGAAGAGTTGGCAATTGCGATAACCGCGCGGGACAACCAACTCAAGAGGATAGAAGCGGCCTTTCTGACCCGGCTTGAGGGAGCGGGATTTACGAATGAAGATACCTTCCGGGCCGCATGCCTGCCGGAGGGCGAACGCAAAACCCTGGCACAACAGTCTCAAAAGCTGGCTGATGAGAAGACCGAGCTGACCTCGAAGGAACGAGACAAAACAAAGTTGCTGGAAACAGAGCGTCAAAAACAGGTCACGGATCAGCCCCGGAGTGAACTTGATACTGCCTTGACGATTTTGATTGCTGGCCGGAAAGAGCTTGAGCAGAGGATCTGCGGCATTCGCCAGAAGCTAACGGACAACGATACTCTGAAACAACAGCAGCAAGAACGGGTGCAGGTTATAGATGCGCAAAAGCTGGAATGTTCTCGTTGGGATTTGCTTTATGAGCTTATCGGCTCAGCCGACGGAAAGAGATATCGCAATTTTGCTCAGGGATTGACCTTCGAAATGATGATTGGTCACGCCAATCGACAGCTGCAAAAAATGACCGACCGTTATTTGTTAATCCGCGATGAGGCGCAGCCGTTGGAACTCAACGTAATCGATAACTATCAGGCGGGAGAGATTCGATCCACCAAGAATCTTTCGGGCGGCGAGAGCTTCATTGTCAGTCTGTCGCTGGCGCTTGGGCTGTCACACATGGCCAGTAAAAACGTCCGGGTCGACTCGCTGTTCCTTGATGAAGGTTTCGGAACCTTGGACGAAGAAGCCTTGGACACGGCATTGGAGACCCTTGCAGGACTCCAGCAGGATGGCAGCAAGCTGATCGGTATCATTTCGCACGTACCTGCCCTCAAGGAGCGCATCAGCACACAAATTCAGGTCGTTCCACAGGCCGGGGGCAAAAGCTTCCTTTTGGGCCCGGGTTGCGGCAAGGTTAATGCGGTGGGGCCTGTGTAAAAAGGTGGTACCTGAAAATCAACTCCCCCTAAAGAGTTCTCCATTGATGAATTTTTATCCAAGAAAGAGAGCTTGTTGTTTCAATTCAGTGTGTTCAAGATACTTTTCCCCGCATGCCTGTACCACACCAGGTAAATGTTTTCGGGGTGAGCAGCCTTCCACTTCACGATATACCCGGGCAAAATAGGAGGAGTCATTGAAGCCCACGGCAAAACTGGCTTCGGTTACAGTGTATCCCTTTCGAGAGAGCAGTTCCTTTGCCGCCTTGACGCGTACACGGTTCAGATATTGTTTGAACGATAATCCGACATGCTGTTTAAACAGCCGGGAAAAATGAAATTTGCTCATGGCCACTTCTTGGGCCACCATGCCTAAGTTGATTGGTTTGTGATAATTTTGGTCGATATAGAGGAGCGCTTTGCGTGAAAAGGGTACCTGAAAAGTATTTATCGACTCACACGCATATTCCGTAGAATGTCGGCCACAGTTAATTTCATGGTACCACTTGATGCCCATGGTAACGTTGTGGTAGAAAAAAGATTTTAAGGGCGGGTGAATTTCTATGGATTGAATGAATGCTGTCAAAGGTTGAACGAGAAAAGACGTCTGTTCAAGACAGACAATGCTGGCTGACGCTACCGTTCCCGACAAAAGAGCTAAATCGAAAATCAGATCCCCGTGTTGTAAATTTCCGCAGACCAATTCCAAACCATTTCCATCCAGCACTATAACCTGCGCCGAGCCGGAGCGGATGACGCCAAGCCATTGCACCGGTTGTCCCTGCTTTATAAACATTTCGCCGGGCTGAAGTTTTTTTTCCTGAAAGGAAGCGGCAAGCTTCGTCAGGGGCGATGCCGCCAAACGGATAAAAGGATTGATATTCGCAAGGAACTGTGCGGTCTCCATAATTGCTTCTGCTTTGACAGGATAAACTCAAAAAATACGGACATTCGATCCTTTTATCCAAAAGCAAAAAAAGCCCTTCAGAGGACAAATGTCCACGAAGGGCTGCACCCAGCTTCCTTGACCCCTATATCGGCATAACTCCGTCTCTCGCGGATAACCGACGTTGAATTTCAGGCAGGTCTTCTGACTTCCGGATCGTTCTACTTTTCGCCCCCTTCCCGTTTCTTGAAATACAAAACAGTGGATCTAGCGAATTTCGTCCTCGGTTACAGCGGCGGGACCGTTCCCGATTTGCACGGGATTTCCTATTAAGCAATGAATACACCTGATCGCTCTCATTTATCCCGTATCGTAAAAGTCTGTCAATATTTTTTTATAACAGAATCACCATAAGGTCAGACCTCCTGATCTCGACAGTTTCGACGAGCACGTCTGCTGGGCTTTAACCATCAGGAATTAAATCAAATATCCAGAAAGACCCACAAAGGCGATTTACGACGGCAGCGGATTTCGATATGATAGCAGAAAATCCGATTTTCCAGATCCCCCGCATTGGACAGTTGCCATGCCTCAACTTCAACTCCCCATCTTCTCGGAAGGCCTGACCCTCATCAACCAGAATATCGGTTTTATCCGTAAAGACGCCTCTCTCACCTACATATACGGGAACCTTCCGGTATTCACGCACGCCATTGACGATATGCCGAGTTTCCGGATGTTCACAAGTCAGTTGTACATCAATGGCAGCGCCACCCAAGCCGAGATCTGTCGGGCCTTCGGGGTAAGTAAAATCTCTGTGTTGCGTAGCGTGAAACTCTATCGGGAAAAAGGGATGGCCGGTTTTTTCGCACCACGGAACTGTCGAGGTCCGGCGGTGTTGACACCTCCGGTATTGGATCAGGTGCAGGATTTGCTCAATGGCGGCTCGCCCATCACCAGCATAGCAGACGAACTGGGTTTAAAGGCCGATACCCTGCACAAGGCGGTTCGTTCCGGCAAATTGCGCCTGCCATCAAAAAAAAAGAACTGAGTCTGCCACCGCCTGACGGCAACAGCAAGAGCGAGCGGAGTAAAACTGATGCTGCAGCTCCGATCGGCATGGGGGCAACGGACACCACGGGCAGACTGTTTGCAAGCTTGTTCCAATCCGGGCCGGTCATGCCGGAATTTGCGAGCAGCCTTGATGTCCCCAATGGCGGAGTTCTACTCGGATTGCCCGGACTGTTGAGCATGGGACTGCTTGCGCATACCGAGTATTTTGAACTGCCAGCCGGGTATTACCGGCTCGACAGCATCTTTCTGCTGCTCGCCTTCATGGCCTTGGCCCGGATCAAGACCATCGAGTCGTTGCGGTACTGTTCTCCGGGCGAATGGGGCAAACTGCTTGGTCTTGACCGGATCCCGGAGGCGAGAACCTTGCGGAACAAGGTGCGGATCCTGACTGAAAACGGACAGGCACAGCAATGGGGCGGCGCCCTGAGTCGTGACTGGATGGCAATGTTCCCGGAAACCACGGGTGTGCTGTATATTGACGGCCATGTTCGGGTGTACAGCGGCAGCCAGACCGAATTGCCCCGCCACTATGTTGCCCGGCAGCAGCTGTGCCTCCGTGCCACCACCGATTACTGGGTGAATGCCATGGACGGCCAGCCGTTTTTCATGGTGAACAGGTCTGTTGACCCTGGCCTGCTTGCGGTGTTGGAAACGGAGATTGTGCCTCGCCTGGAGCGGGACCTGCCATACCAACCACCACTGTTTGGCCCGGAAGAGTCTTTAACGCCTCGTTTCACAATGGTTTTCGACCGGGAAGGCTACAGCCCGGATTTCATGGCCCGAATGTGGGAAAAGCGCATAGCCTGCCTGACCTACAACAAGTATCCAGGCGATGACTGGCCGGCTGCGGAGTTTGTTTTACAAGAGGTTCGCTTGGTATCGGGTCAGACCGTGGCAATGCGTCTGGCCGAGCGTGGCATCATGTTTGGTAAAAAATTCTGGGTGCGCGAGGTGCGTAAGCTGAGTCAAGGTGGTCACCAGACATCGATCGTCTCCACCGATTATACCCGGGAGATAACCGGTTCCGCTGCGGCCATGTTTGCTCGATGGTGCCAGGAAAATTTCTTCAAATACATGCGTGAAAACTATAATCTCGACCGTCTTGCCGACTATTCCCTGGAGGAAATTCCTGGCAGCACACAGGTGGTCAACCCCCAATATCGGGAGTTGGACGGCGAGGTGAGGAAACAGGCGGCCCAGCTTGCGCGGAAACGGTGCGAATGCGACGGCATCATCCTTTGTGACGATATCGAACCGGCCAAGGTAACGGAGTATGAGGCGAAGAAGTCAGCCTTGCAGGAAGAGGTGCTGGAAATGACCGGGACGTTGGCCGACCTGAAGGCGTGCCGGAAAGCAACGCCCCGGCATGTGCAGTTTGCGGACCTGCCCGAGGAGGACCGGTTTAAAATGCTGAGTATGAAGGGGAAATACTTCATCGACACCATTAAGCTCATCGCCTACCGTACCGAGACGGCTATGGTGAATAGAGTACGGCAGGCCATGCGCCGCCAGGACGATGCCCGAAGCCTGCTCCGCAGCCTTTACGCGACAGAGGCAGATATCCTGCCTGATCATAACGAAAATAAACTCACTGTTCGCCTGCACCAACCGGCTAATCATTGCAGCAGCGCAACGATCCTGCATCTCCTCGAGGAGTTGAACGCAACACGAACGACATTTCCTGGCACGGACCTCCGCCTGTTTTACGAATTGGTATCGTAGCAAAATCTCCCGAGATCAGGAGTTCTGAAGTTCCATCAAAAAAATAAAAAGAAAAACCGGAGGGGGTCGTTCGACGGACAATTGCTTTTTTGCCGCTTGCCGCGCACAATGCCCTCATTTTATCTAAAGAAGCGTCGCTGTAGTCCCAAGCAGGTAACACATGGAGAGTATTGGGAGAGGGCGATTTGTGGAGAAAGTCAGTCTCCGCGAGCTCAAGGGGATGCTCTTGCTCTTGGGGGACGGAGCAAAGGAGATTCAACTTCCCTGGAGGAGGCAGGTGGAGGTAGGATGTGAGATTTGAAACAGTTGTCAGATTAAGATAACAGGCATGGGTATCAAGGGATTTTCGATAGGAAAGGCGTCGGATCCTCTGGCCTGCTTTGAGCCGATTGTCAGTGGTTAAGGGCAAATGTGTCTGGAAAAATCTTGTTTTTTGATGGCTGGAATTTAGAAATGCTTTGCCTTGACTGTCGTAAGCCACAGAAGGGGCGAGCGAGTAGTCCTCAGCGAGATCCATACCGGTGCGATTGCATGCGACTATGAAAAAACCGTTTTCCAAAGCTCGGGCGCGCCACACCTCTTTTGGATTAAGGCTCAATGGGGCCCAATTTGCCGGGACCAAAAGCAAATTGGCACCTCGCAACGCAGTTATCCGCGGCATCAAACTATGATAGGTGTCTGAACCAATCAACACCCCCATCCGGCCCCACGGTGTCTCGAAGGTGTTGTCTTCTCTTGGGTCACCTGGGCAGGCCCATCGATTTTCCGCATTTATTTTCCTGTAGCGGCAAGCAATGTTTCCGCCAGGATCAAGGACAAACGCGCTGTTATAAAAAATTCCCGTTCGAGAGTCTTTCTCGGCAAGGCCGATACACGCATAGAAATTATAGGTTCGGGTGATATCAGCAAGTTCGGTTAGAGTTGGGCCATTCTCTTCTTCAATATATGGAGCAATGTCCTGGCGGCTCTGGAAGGAATTACCCGAAAGAGAAAGCTCTGGAGCCACTGCTAAACATACTTTCTTTTCTCCCGCTTGGCGGAATAAGGCCAGTAGGTTTTCTCGGTTAATTTCAGGCTGTTTGTGATGAATTGAAGAATGAATGAGTGCCAATTTCAGAAAGGGCATGCTTTTCTCTTGTCTCTAAATGATTTTTTTTTTTGGTGTTAAAAAATAAAGGCAAGGGGCTGTCTTTCCCGATTGTACGAGACGACACCCTTGATGAATTATTTATAATACCAATAAAATAAAAGGATTATCCGGCTGCCGTGATGGGCTACTGCTGTAACCGGTATAAGAAAAATTGGGAAAGCAGTAGGCGTATTTCAGCGGCGTCAGACGTTCATTTTTCACTTATGGAGAAGAAAAAGAAATGGTGGGGGCAGGATGGCTGTTCCGCAACTTTTGTATTCCAAGACGGAATTACCGACAAGCCACGAAAACTGTACAGTTGAAAGCGCTTACCCTTTTTCTCAGCATTTGAACCTTTTGGCAAGAAACAAGGTAAGAATGCTCAGTGCGGAAGTGCCAAAAGGCTTTGACCGGTAAAAAAAAATCCTGAATCGAAAGAAAATCGATCCAGGATAGCCCTTGTTTATCCACAGATAAGAAATCATCAGGTTGGCTGCCGTCCACGCAGTCTTTTCCTTAACACTCAGGCAGGTCTTCTGACTTCCGGTTCATCCTGTTTGTTGCGTCTTCCCAACCCTTAGGTTAGTGACATAAGTGCAACATTCGTCCCCGGTTACAGCGGCGGGCCCGTCCCCGATTTACACGAGGTTCCCTATCAAGTTCTTGCGAACACCTTGAGTTGGACAATATAGAACAAGGCATGTGGAAAAAGTCAAGAGAATACCTCCGTACCGCATTATGAATATCCCCCTGATGGGAAATAGGTTTAAGCCATACCTGTTCCAATAGATCTCCTTCATTTTTATTTGTCTTTAGCCGCACCTATCGCAAGGAGAGCGAGGGTTTCACCCCGCCGCGTCGCATCTGGTGTCATGTCACCGGCACCAATCTGGTTCGCGACCGGGACGGCCGTTTCTTTGTGCTCGAGGACAATCTCCGGTGCCCCTCAGGCGTTTCCTATGTCCTTGAAAATCGCCAAGTCCTCAAACGCACCTTTCCCCAAGTGTTCGAGGAATCGCAGGTCCGGCCTGTGGATGATTACCCCAACAAACTGCTGGAGATGCTGGAATACCTGGCGCCGAATCACCTGCAGAATCCGACCATCGGGGTGCTTACCCCCGGTATCTACAACAGCGCCTACTTTGAGCACTCCTTTCTCTCCCAGCAGATGGGCGTAGAGCTGGTCGAGGGCCAGTATCTGATGGTGGAAGACGGCTATGTCCATCTCCACAAGGAACAACGGCTGCCCGTCAATGTCGACCCCACCGATCCCCGGCTGGACAATGTCGAGACCCGGACGCGCATGGCCCAGACCTTTGAACGCGGCCTGGGCGCGGTCGTGGGCTATGTTCTGCCCCTGCAGCACGGCTCCTGGAAAAGCGGCCCCTGGCCTTTACGGGGCGAGCACCTTTTTCTCTTGCCCGGTGAATCGGCAGCCTGGCTGGTGCGCACCGCGCTCTGTGTCCAAGCCCGTGAGGGTCGGCTCTATGTGTTCATGCCGCCAATCGCCAAGTTGGAAGGGTATCTCGAGTTGATTGCAGCCATCGAACAGACTGCCAAGGAGACGCATCTGCCGGTGGTAATCGAGGGGGTACACCCCACCCTTTGACCCACCACGGATGGAATGTTTGCAGATCACCCCGGACCCCGGCGTCATTGAGGTCAACATCCAGCCCATGCACAACTGGAGGCAGATCGTGGACTGCACCACCGCGCTCTACGAAACCGCCCGTCAATCGCGCCTGGCCATGGAAAAATTCCTGGTCGACGGCCGTCAGACCGGCTCCGGTGGCGGCAACCACATCGTCATTGGGGGCGCGACCTCGGCGGACAGCCCCTTTCTGCGGAGGCCCGATCTGCTTCGCAGTTTCCTCACCTTCTGGAACAATCAGCCCTCTTTGTCCTTTTTGTTCTCCGGCCTCTTCATCGGCCCCACCAGTCAGCAGCCGCGCATCGACGAGGCCCGGCATGACAGCCTCTATGAACTTGGAGATCGCTTTTGCCGAGCTGGATCTGCACACTGCTGCGGATCATCCTTGCCCACCTTGGCTGGTGGACCGTTTTTTTCGCCATCTGCTGGTGGATGTCAGCGGCAACACGCATCGGGCCGAATTCTGCATTGATAAGCTCCATTGATAAGCTCCATTGATAAGCTCTATTCGCCGGACAGTTCCTCCGGCCGCCTCGGCCTGCTCGAGTTCCGCGCCTTTGAAATGCCGCCGCATGCCCGCATGAGCCTGGCCCAGCAACTGCTTCTGCGCATTTTTGTTGTCTGGTTCTGGCAGGTGCCGTATCGCCAACCCCTGGTCCGTTGGGGTACCAGCCTCCATGACCGCTTTATGCTGCCCCAACCCGTACCTGACGATTTTGCCGATGTTCTGGAGATTTTCAAAGCTGCCGGTTTTCCGGTCACCATGGATTTCTTTCACCCCCATTTCGAGTTTCGTTTCCCCATCCATGGACGGATCAACTGTCAGGGCCTGGAGATCGAACTGCGCCAGGCTCTGGAGTCCTGGCATGTGCTGGGAGAGGAACCGGGTGGCGGCGGTACGGTCCGCTATGTCGACAGCTCGGTGGAGCGGGTTCAGATCAAGGTATCCGGCATGACAGATGAGCGGTTCCTCCTGACCTGTAACGGTCGCCGCGTACCTTTGCAGCCGACACCAACCAACGGCGTGTTCATCGGCGGTGTCCGTTACCGGGCCTGGCAACCCTCTCCTGCCTGCATCCGACCATTGGTGCCCATGCGCCGCTGACCATTGACCTTTTCGACACCTGGACGGGCAGGGCGGTGGCAGGCTGTACCTACCATGTCGGCCATCCGGGCGGCCGCAATCATGAGATCCTGCCGCTCAACGCCAATGAGGCCGAGGGACGGCGACATGCACGGTTTATTTCCCATGGACATATTCCGGGAAATCGGCGTTCGTTCCCGGCGGCGGAAAATAACCCCTCTTTTCCCTACACCCTTGATTTGCGTCGGTGAACGCAGTACATCCTCCTTACCGCCCCACAATGCGGCTCTTTTAATGACGAGACGATGGATGTATGAGCACTGCAGAGTTTACTGACGTTAAAAAGCGGCCGGTTGCCTTCGTCGCTCATCTTTGCCAATCCTCACTTCCTCCTTACCTGCCACGGTATTCAACCATCCGGCAACCGTTTTCTTCATTATTACGCAGTCGACCTCTATCGCGGCCCGGACGGCCGTTTCCGGGTACTGCGCGATTACAGCGCCAATCCGGTCGGCCTTGGCTATGCTTTGGAAAACAGGATCATTATCTCCCGTATGTTTCCCGATTTGTATCACCGGACGCAGATTCGACGGCTGGCACCCTTTTTCCAAGCCTTTCATGACAGTCTGGTGCAGCGTGCCGCCCTGCGCCGTGAAAATCCCAATATCGTTCTGCTTTCACCCGGACCGGACAGCCCTCCTCTGTTTTGAACAGGCTTTCCGGGTTTGGGCCCATCTCAACCAGTTGACCGTGCATCATGCTCTTGATCGTTCAGCCACAGTCGGCCTTCCCGCCGATTTTGCAAGGAGCATCCGGACCTCCCCCCTCAATCTGCATGGCCCGTGAAGCTGTCTGTCCCGCTGCGGTTCCGGTTTGGGATGGGAAGGGCATCCGCTCGCAATATACCCTTTTCAGAGTTTTTGCCTGCGCCACCGAAGAGGGGTTTACAGTTATGCCCGGTGGTCTGGCCATCACCGCCGAGGCGGCGGCGGGGTACACCCCCTGTCGGTGGTGGTGGCTGTAGCAGCGCTCGGTTGAGGAGGTTGCGATTCCTCTCCGGCTTGACGCCCTCCGGATATACTTGTGTGCCGCAGATCACAAGCTCCCTCCCTTCATCGCCTGTCAACGGTAGCCCGCTTTTTTAATGGAAACGGAAAGTCGTTATTCGTTCAACTTTTCGCGCAACTGTGTGCTCGGACGGAACGTGATCATCTGCCGCTTGGTGATAATCATAGACTGGCCGGTTTGCGGGTTGCGTCCCCGTCGCGGGGATTTATCCCGGACATTCAAACTGCCGAATTGCACCAGCTTGATTGATTCTCCCTTGACCAAGGTGTTTTTCAAAGTCGCAAAAACGGTATCGACAATTTCCGCTGCGTTCTGTTGCGATATGCCCAATTTTTCAGTGATCGATACGGTCAATTCTTTTCGGGTGACGGTCTTTTTTTTCATTTTTTTGTTATGTTGGTTTATTCGAATAAAGAAGACCCTAGCCTCTAACCAAGGTCGTATGAACGCCGTATTGCTTTTACCCCGTTGTGTTGTCCGTTTGTCCCTACAACCCAACGACGGAGAAGCAATGAGCCGTTTTCGAAAGATATCACAAACGATATGGCCTTGCCGGTATCATATAATTTTTGTTCCGAAATATCGATTCCGAATATTGATTAGAGAAGGTGGGCAAGCTACTGAGCCTTGTATGAGCCATTGGAAAACCACAAAAAGGGGAGGTCGTTGAGCTGAAGAAGGCCAATAGGTTCAATTCTTTACATGACTCATGTTTGCATAGATGAGTCATGCAAAGATCTGCCCCCGTAACTTTGCAATGTTGAGTCAGACATGAAAACAGCACTGTCCGACACCTAAACAAACACCTCCGACCATTGGCTGCCCCCTGTCCCCTGGAAGAATCCAGAATGTGGGCTGCGGGTTTAAATCGCAGGAGAGCCGATGTCTTGTAGGAGTAGCTCGTATATGCTATTGTTTTGGTCTGGGATCATACCGATCTTTTCCAGCTCTTTCCCTTTGGGGTGAACAGGGGTTGCTTCCTTGATCGGGATCATGATCTCAGCGCCTATACTGTCCTTTATTTTTTGACAAATCCCACTCGAAATGACGAGAAACAAGCAGCAAAAAATATAAGATGAGAGGATTTGCCATGAAACCATTGACCAAAACGATAATAGCCTCACTTCACGGGAAGGTGTTTGATGAAGAATAATTTTAGAATCGTTCATTATTATTTTGCAAGTACTCCAGGCGTACATACATGACAAATACACCGCGACTTCTTGATAAACTCGTCAGTATGACCGCCACACACGATGTGGAGCTCATGGAGTTCAGTTTACTTAAAACTCTGGAGGAATTCATCAAACCTCAGGAGTTACTCATTCTAAAATTGGACAGAAATGGGCAACCTTGCTACCAGTTGAGTTTGAAGCAAAAAAAGTATGAAATAGTTTTGGATGGCATCTCTATTCCCGAAGAAATCCAAGCGGCAGTAGAAATCGTGAGAAAAACAAAACAACCGTTTAACCGACGGATTGACTCGATCAGGCTCCTTACTGTCTGGCATATTCTTCAAGCCAAATCACAAGATATATTTCTTGTGTCAATAACAAGTCATCAACTAAGCAAGTTAGATTCATATATGACAAACGGCCTTTTGGGAGTTTACCGCAATTTTTTTGCTGTACTCAGTGAAGCTCAGCTCGACCAGCTTACCGGACTTGCCAACAGAAAAACTTTCGATGAAGTAATTAATAAAATTTACGTTCAACATCCTCAATCCACTGATCCTGTCACAGTCGAACGAAGAGGATATTGTGAAGATGGCAAGAGCGAATACTGGCTGGGGATGGCTGATCTGGATAACTTCAAACGAATTAACGATACTTGGGGACATCTGTATGGAGATGAAGTTCTCTTGCTGACGTCACAACTCATGCAGGGAAATTTCAGGGAAAATGACTATTTGTTCCGTTTTGGTGGGGAGGAATTCGTCATCTTAATCCGTACGTTAGATAAAGAACAAGCAAGCAGGGCATTTGAACGATTCCGTGCGGCAATCGAAGCACATTTATTCCCTCAAGTCGGGCAAGTTACCATCAGCATCGGTGTTATCAAAATGGACCCCAATATTTTTTCAGTCACACTGCTCGATCATGCTGACAAAGCTCTTTATTACGCAAAGCAGAATGGCCGCAATCAAGTGTGTTTTTACGAAAATCTCGTCAAAGACGGATTAATCGAGGAAAAAAAAATTGATCCGGGAGAAATCGAATTGTTCTGACAGGCTTGTTCAATCCCCCCGGGAGAATGCTAACAAGAAGGAGACGATGCCAATTTAAAACTGATATCTGACAATTTTCCAGTTGGCTCTATTTTTTGAGGAAGCACATAAAAAGGGAGGTTTATTTTTCCAGCCTTCTTGTTAACCGCAGCCAATGCCATAATAATAAAAGTGGGTATGCAGTTAACTCAACCACGCACCACAGGTTGTGATTGTCCACCAATCAAAACCTTACGGGGTGCAGGCGCACAATCTACAGTTTGTTCCATCAATCGATAGAACAATAACCCTCGGGCCTTCGAGTTACGTCGATTAAATCGAAACGTGAACTCGTCAAGGTAATAAGCCAAGTGTGATGGCCGAATTGCTCCCTGGTGAGTTCCAAGCCACACACGACTAAAGAGAGAAGCTACTCGATGAACTCTTGGCTGACTACATGAGCGGGATCGCCACTTGCCGCAATGTTTATGACTTTATGCCGGTATCCTTTCTCTTCCAAGCCCTTGTATCCATTCCATCCGTCAGTGCGCACGTCTGAACCCATCTGAACATTATCCTCGATATATGATGGAGACTCTCCGACGATACATCCGGCACCACCGCCATACGTATTCTGCCAGGCCCTTTCCCTCTGATCTCAGCAGCTATCGCCACAATTGTCTTTCCTTCGACCCCACGCCCTCTGACTTGTGTCCCAACTCCACCAATATACGTCTCGTCAACTTCAACAGGACCATTCAGCTGGTCTCGTCCAGGGCGGACCATTCCGCGACGCAGCTTGTGCAGCCACTCCCATGCAGTATTGTAGCTTCCGAGGCCAAGAACTCTCTGCAGCCCAAGGGCGCTGGCCCCATACTTTTGACTCGTGACAAACCACATCGCCAGAAACCAGATGCGAAGTGGCTTATGCGTTTTATGGAACAGTGTACCAGCCGTAATCGAAGTTTGGTGTTTGCATTGCCTGCACAGATAAAGGCCTCTTTCCATCAGAGATGGATTTTCAGATATTACGCCGCAGGCTGGGCAACGAAAGCCTGCGGGCCATCGAAGTTTAGCAACATACTGAAGGCAACTTTCTTCGCTGGCAAACCAAATATCAAATTCTTGGAACGTTCGTGGGTAGTTGGTCCCGGCAACTGGATATTTTTGGGTTTCTATGGTCCCATACTACACCATGTGGCCGGTTGAGCAAACTGCATACCCGCTATAATAAATTTGTCCCCTTTTTCATAAATTTGTCCCCTTTTTCGTCTTTTTCAGTCCTGGTTATAATTAAGTATTGTGTCCCCGGAATTCCCGGAATTCCCGGAATTCCCGGAAACAACCACAACGTGGGCGCGACCCTATCACCCTTCCTTTTATCACATTCAGGGTGGTCAATTTTCGGTAATCACAGGTGGTCAATTTTCGGTTGTCATTCACATCCTCCCATTTCTGATGCACAATGTCAGACATGCCATGGTCTCTGACCCCGAGGAAGCAGTTATCACCTTGCCTCATCTTTAGTCAGGCGAAATCCATCCTCCACCGCCCAGCGGTCAAGGCTTGCTTGGACGATCTCGTCCGTTGACCAATCTTCGATATCTGTGATAAGAATATTTTTCCCGAACCTGTCGATATATTTGTCTATTTTGTAATGATTTTTTCTGAAATTCAGCTGGAGGTTACCTTCGATACAGGACACTTCTACCTTGTATAAATCTGGCGACAGATGAAACTCCGTGCACCGTTCCCGGTAGCGATTCAGGATGCTCAACTCGTCCCGCCACTGAGGTGCCTGACGATTCACCTTTGCTTGAATTTCGAACAAAAAATCTTGTAAGAGAAGCAACTTCTTTTCAAAACCGTAGCGCTGTTTTGTTGCTGTCAACGGATTGTAGGTGACAACTACCGTGCGTTGTCGCCCCCCGTACTCTCCCCTTGTCCGCTCATAAATCCCAATAGAAATCCCAAGAGGGTCAACTCATTGCATGACTCATGTTTGCGTAGATGAGTAAATAGTTGACGCCAGCCGTTCTTCGCCTAAAATGGTTATTTTTAATTAACTTGTATATGGAAAATTAATTTTAAATAAATTTTTTATTGCTTCTCGGCAGTAGAGTCGTTAATAGATACCCAATCGACGGTTGCAGCCGCCCGAGTTGAGACTCTGCGGGTGTGCATTTCCACATAAGACGAGTGCTTACCAGAGGGTTCCCCGATGTCTATCGATACGAAAAAACTACAAGTTTTGCATGTTCTTTCGCAAAATCTCCGTAACCCCCAACCTGGGCTGGTCAGTTCCGATGTTATTGCCCACCAACTGGAGCTTACCCTCCCGGAAACGGAACTCCTACTGAAAGTGATGAACGATATGGGTGTGATCAAGAGTAACGTGGATCATCGCCTATCTTTGATCACGCGCGAAGGGATGGATTGTCTTCAGAGGGCCTCGTTCCAGTGAAAGTGAACCCGCGATGACCTCTGACCCGCATTTACCGAGTTACGACCACTACATCAAGGCGTTGATGGAGATTAGCCGGGCTGTCACCTCGGATCTTTTTTTAGAGGATGTTTTTAAAATGATGGTAATGGTGGTTGCCAGGGTCACCGGCGTGGACATCTGTTCGCTGTGGTTGATCGACGAGGACAGCAGGCCACCTATGATTCGGCTCAAGGCCACCCAGGCCATCGAGCCGGAATACATGAGTGATCGCGCTCTCGGCATGAACGAGGGAGTGGTCGGTCATGTGGTCACCACCCGTCAGCCGTTGGTCATTGCCGATGTCTTGCAATGCGATATCTTCAAGGAAAAGGCAATGGCGCAAAAGCTGGGCCTGGTTTCCATGGTCGGCGTTCCTCTATTGGGAAAAAAGGGGCAAGTTGTCGGGGTGTTGAACTGTTTTACCTCTGTGGTTCACCAATTTTCTCCAACCGATCTCAATCTGCTGGCAGCGGTTGCCAATCAGGCGGCCGTGGCCATTCATACCAGCGAACTGATTGTGCGCACCAGATTGATCGAGGAGGAACTTCGGTCTCGCAAGACCATTGAGCGGGCTAAAGAGTTTATTATGGAACGGCGGAAACTGAGCGGGGAAGAAGCCTACCGCTGGATCAGAAAACGGAGCATGGATGCACGCAAATCCATGCTTGAGGTTTCTGAGGCTATTCTTCTTGCCACCGAGCTCTTTGAATAATTGCAACTTAATTGTTGACATGAATATTAAATTTTAATAAATATCCTGTTCGTGGGGGAGCACAACGAGGTGCTCTCTACAAAAGTAATCAAGAATGGCATGACAACGGCGTCTGTTTCCTCTCTCCAGGGGACAGGCGTTTTTTTTTGCTTCAGACGCCGAAATTTGGGTCGTCTTTTTCAATCAAAAGGAAGGTAGAATATGCGTTTTTCGAAAAATAATGATGTCCTTGGTACCACCAATAGAGGTAATCCCGCGGAATCCGGCCTGTGCACCCTATGTCGGGCCGATTGCATGGGCCAGTGCGAAAGCTGGAAATCGAGCCTGGTCGGACGGAAACTGCTTTATCCTCGTGATTTCGGCGTGGTTACCGCCGGCGCCAACAACACCACCCATGTCGGGGTTTCCTACAACTCGTTGCGTATCCAGGGCTATGCCTATGGCGCCCAGGGAATGGCCCAGGGATTGTCCAGTAACCCGGATAACTGCATCTTTCCCAATGTCGATCTGGCCACCGAGTTCGGGAACACGGTCAAAACCAAAAGCCGCATCCCCCTGATGACCGGTGCCCTCGGATCGACCTTTATTGCCGCCAAGTATTGGGATTCCTTTGCTATTGGTGGAGCCTTGGTCGGTATTCCAATCGTGGTCGGTGAAAACGTGGTCGGCGTGGATAAGGCCTCGGAGATCAAAAATGGGCGCATCAGTAAAGCTCCGGAGCTGGATCGCCGCATTGATACCTATCTGCGCTATTTCGATGGGTATGGGGCGATCATCGTCCAATTGAACGTGGAAGATACGCGCAACGGTGTAGCCGAATACGTTGTAGAGAAGTACGGCGAACGCTGCATCGTCGAGTTGAAGTGGGGGCAGGGGGCCAAGGATATCGGTGGTGAAATTCAGGTTTCCAGCATCAACTACGCCCAGTTTCTCAAGAAACGCGGTTACATTGTTGATCCCGATCCTACCCAGCCGGAAGTGCAGATGGCCTATGAAAAGGGGGCGATTAAATCCTTTGCCCGCCACAGCCGTCTTGGCGGGACCGACCTGGGCACAGTTGATTTGGTACGCGAGGATTTCATGAAGTCGGTCGACTACCTGCGTAAGATCGGTTTCAAGCGGATTTCGCTCAAAACCGGTTCATATGGCATGGAGGAGCTGGCCATGGCAATCAAGTTCGCTTCCGAAGCGGGCCTTGATCTGTTGACCATCGACGGTTCCGGTGGGGGCACCGGTATGAGCCCTTGGAACATGATGCAGAGTTGGGGCGTTCCCTCAATCAACCTTCATGCCAAGGCCTACGAGTATGCCTCCATCCTCGCCGGCCAGGGGCAACGGGTGGTGGATCTCTCCTTTGCCGGAGGTTTTGCCCTGGAAGACAGCATCTTTAAGGGGCTGGCATTGGGGGCTCCCTTTACCAAGCTCATCTGTATGGGCCGCGGCATCATGATTCCGGGTTTTCTTGGGGCCAATATCGAAGGGGCGCTTCATCCTGAACGTCGCGAACAGCTTAATGGCAACTGGGATAAACTGCCGGCAAGCATTAGCGCCATGGGCAGTACCCCGGAGGAAATCTTTGCCTCCTACTATGATGTTGAAAAAAAGGTGGGCCGGGAGGAGATGAAACGTATTCCCTACGGAGCGATTGCGATGTGGACCATGGCCGACAAGCTGGCCTGTGGCCTGCAACAGTTGATGGCCGGGGCCCGCAAGTTCCAGTTGCGCAAGATTGCCCGTACCGACCTTTTTGCCGGTAATCGGGAAACCGCCCACGAAACCGGCATCACCTATATGACCGATTCCCGGGACGAGAGCGCCAAAAAGATCCTGGTCGCTTAACCCCGCACAGTTTCCATTCTTCCGGGCAGGGGCCACCCTGTCCGGAATGTTTTAGGCCGTTTTTACGGCTGCAGTTTCAGCCACAGCAGCTCGACAGTGGTCTCTCCACTGTTTTCCCACTGCTCCGGAACCTCGCGGCGCAGGTATATCATATCGCCCGGCCCCGCTTCCTGCTTCAGGCCGTTGACCCATAGGGTGAGGGAGCCCTGCAGCAGGTATCCCGCCTCTTCACCCTTGTGATTAAAGAAGTGACCGATCAATTTTCGGCCCGGCTCGATGCGCAGCAGGTAGGGATCCATTGCCGCCTCAATCATATCCGGCGGCAACAGCCGCTGCCCGGTCATCGCCCCTTTACAGGATTTTTCGAAAACTACCCCCACCCCCGCACTTGCGGGAAACACGCAGTTGCTTTGAGAGGGTGTCAATCCCTCAAAAAAGGTGGTAACTCCCACGGCCAGGCTTTCCGCCAGCCGGAACAGGGCCGGGATGGACGGGTAGATCTGGTTTTTTTCGATCTGGGAGACGCTGCTCGGGGTCACACCGGTACGCTTGGCCAATTCTTTCTGCGATAACCCCTGTTTTTGCCGGACCGCCTTAATCCTGCCCCCCAGATCAAACCGACCCGGAAGACTGCGCGGCAGTTCAAAGGAAATTTCACCCTGTTCACAGGTGAAAATATGGGCCTCGTTAATCGAAGGAGATGTCCGTTTTTCCGCTTTGAGGATCTTAAGGACCGATTTGCCGTTTTTCACCGACAAATCGATCACCACCTGGGCAATCTTGTTGATATTGGCCTTTAAACGGCTGGAGTGGGCACTTTTTTCCACGATCCAGTAGGCGATGGTGTCCAGCTCGTACAGCCGCGGGCAGGTACGGGCATAAAACTTGGTCACCTGTTCCTCGCCGCCCCACAGGTCCTGCATGCCGGTGAGGCTGTCGATGATAAAGCCGATATCTCCATTTAGATTTCCGTGCAGCCCGTAAATGGCCTCGCCCACTTGGGTGGAGTTGGCGGGATCGTTGACTTTGATCACCTGGTAGGGCCACTGGGCCCCGTCTTTTTCATAAAATTTGTTGAACACCTCGGAGCGATCGCCTTTGCCGTTGGTAAAACAGTCGAGAATGGTGAAGTTCTGGTTTTCGGCAAGCGGTCCCAGAAAGGTCACCACATTCTTGGGTGAGCGGTCAAAGCTGACATAGACCACCGGTTTTTTTGCCGACAGGGACTGGCGGATAAACTGGACGCAAAAAGCCGAGGAAAAGCTGCCCGCATCTTCATACCACAACACGTTGTCGCCGATGTAGAGGTCGCCCATCAGATTGTCGAGCTGCTCTACCCCGGAGGAAACCCGTTTCTTCTTTAGTTGTTCCATTTGGAGTGCGTATCGGTGCCAGGAAATATGTAAGTCATAACAGGGCCTATTTTTGGGAGCGTAAAGCTGATTGGCCTATTCAGGAGATATTTTAAGGAGGTGCGGTAAATACAACCTGTGAGGAGGCCAAGTACGAATGCCGTCTTCTGCTGTTGTAAAACATTTCGATATAGTCAACAATATCCTTTTAGGCCTCGTCTCTTGTCGTATCGTTTGAAAAGAAAGATGAAGGGACGAGAGAAGGTGGAATAACGGAATGTTAAGGAGAAAATTTTTGCTCTTTTCTTTGATTCGCAATGGTTTTGTGGTATTTTTTGAAGTTATATCGAGTCCAAAGGAATAAATGAAATTTCAAATGTCTATCCGTATCAAACTCTTTTTGAGTCATATCTTTGCCGTGCTTCTTGTCTCGGGAAGTATCGGGTCCTATTTTTATGCAAGAGCTGTTGAAAGTCTGATGGACGGGTTAAAAGAACGGCTCGAGGCCAGTGCCGCTTTGATCAGCCAAACAATTGATGCCGACATGCTTCGCACCGTTCTTAAAGCCTCGGATGTTGCGCAACCTGCGTATATCGAGACGCTTGGTAAATTGCGTGTTTTTAAACGGATGAATCCGGACATCGCTTTTTTGTATGTAATGAGGCAGCAGGGGGAAAAGATTTATTTTGTCGTCGATTCTGATGAGACGGAGAAACAAGCCTTGCCTGGAAAAGAATATACCCCTCAATTACCCGACCTTATCAAAGGGTTCACGGGAGTGTCGGTAGATCAGAAAATCCTTTCGGATGAATGGGGATCGTTTCTCTCCGGGTATGCGCCCATCAAAAACAGTAGGGGTGATTTTTTGGTGGGCATCGACATGCGGGCGGACAAAGTTGCAAGCAAATCCAAAAATTTAAAAATATCGGGAATTTGCTCCTTGATTGCCTCCATTGTTCTTGCTTTTTTGTTTGCCAAATATCTCGCATCACGATTCACAGATCCTATACGCCTGGCAATAGACCGTTGCACGGCCATCGCAGGTGGAAAACTGGACGAACAAATCCCTTTCCACACCAATGATGAACTCGATCAATTGCTGAATGCATTTAATGAAATGTCATCAGCACTTTCCTGTGCTGAACAGAAAAAACAGGAAGTCTTCTCGTCTCTTCAACGGTCTCGGGATGAACTCGAAATTCGAGTTATACAGCGGACCGCCGATCTTAACGAAGTTAATGGTAAGCTGAGCCATGAAATCGCTAAACGAATAAACATACAAAATGCCCTTCAGGAAGCAGCTACCATTGACCCCCTTACCCGGTTGTTCAACCGTCGGGCGATGATGGAACGATTCGAGCATGAGATTGCCCGCTACCGACGGAATAAGCTGCCGTTCACCGTATTGTCAATCGATCTGGACTTTTTCAAGACAGTTAATGACACCAAAGGACATGCTGCCGGAGACAGCATCCTTGTTGAAATAGGTGTACGAATGAAAAGCATGCTTCGCAGTCAAGATTCAATTGCCCGATGGGGTGGAGAAGAATTTGTCATATTATTACCTGAAACCGAGTTGTGTTGCGGAAAAGTCGTTGCAGAAAAGATCCGACACCGAATTGCTGATGTACCGTTTTATGTTAACGGAGAGGAAGTTCAGGTAACCGCAAGCTTTGGGATAGCTGAATTCGGCCAAGAATCGGTACTCGACCAAGTTCTCAAGGCTGCAGATGATGCAGTGTATGCTGCTAAAGAGAAGGGGAGAAATCGAATTGAAATTGAAATGGGGAGAAGCTGCGCTGAAGACATCAGTTGACTGAACTGGACTCTTCAAAGAGGGATGGCAGATAGCCGCCCCCCCACGAAAACCGCGTCGTATTTGCGCAAACTATGCTCATCAAGATGAAACAAAAAGAAAAAACAGAAACATGACAATACCACTGCTCAGCACCCCTCGCCGCTGATGATGAAACCCCGCTGGTGTTTTGCCGATATCTTTTGCCCCCTGCTCATCGCCGTACTTATTGGCGCCCTGGCCGGATTGGGGGCTGTCTTCTTTCGTTGGCTGATCAGTGCTCTTTTCTCCCTGCTACAGAGTCTCGGCAATGTATTTCATGATTTGAGCGGTGAACCGCACTGGCTGTGGCGTGTGCTGCTGCCGGCCATAGGAGGGCTGGTTGTCGGGCCGATTATCGCTTTTTTGGCTCCGGAAATACGAGGTCCGGGGGTGCCCGAGGTGATGGAAGCCCTGGCCTTTAAAGGCGGACATATTCGCCATAGGGTTACTCTTATTAAAACCGGGGTCACGGCTCTGCTGATAGCGTCCGGCGCCTCTGTGGGCAGGGAGGGGCCCATTGTTCAAATCGGCGCTTCCATCGGTTCAACGGTCATGCAATGCCTGTTGCTTGATCGTGATAAACGGCGCATGGCCGTGGCCTGTGGCGCTGCTGCCGGCATTGCGGCCACGTTCCAGGCTCCCATGGCCGGGACCCTGTTTGCCGTGGAGATTCTTCTCTCGGAAATGGAGGCCGCCGCGCTGAGTAATATCGTCATTGCCGCAGTCACCGGTACTCTGGTGTCCCGCTATTGCTGGGAAGGCGCTTCTGTTTTTCACATTCCTCCTTTTGTCATGCAAACCCCGGTGGAATTATTGCTCTATCTCGCCATGGGCCTTTCCTGTGGTTTTTTGAGCCTGATTCTTATGGCGGTTGTTTTCGGTTTGCCCCAAATCTACGACCGGTGCCATCTCCCCCTCTGGTGCACACCTGCTCTGGGCGGACTGATGGTGGGTGTACTTGGTCTTGCCTGCCCGGAGGTTTTAGGACTCGGCTATCTGACGATCAACGAGGCCTTAATGGGTAATCTTCCCCTGGCCGTGGCCTTAATGTTGGTTGTTGCCAAAATTCTGGCTACTGGTTTTTCCATCGGCAGCGGGATGAGCGGCGGCATCTTTGCGCCGTCGCTTTTTGTCGGTGCCATGGCGGGGGCTGTTTTCGGTCATTGGGCCCAGTTTTTCTGGCCAACCCTACTCAATTCAACGGGGTATTTCAGCCTGATCGGCATGGGCGCCATGGTAAGCGGTACCACGCTTGCGCCGATGACCGCCATCATGACCATTTTTGAATTGACCTACAACTACGAGGTGATCCTGCCGCTGATGGTGGCCTGCATCCCCAGCCTGCTCGTGGTCAAGATTCTGCACGGGTATTCCGTGTACGAGACCAACCTGTTGCGCAGAGGCATCAATATTGTCCGCGGTCATGATGTCAATCGGTTACGTAATATGGTCGTCGGCAATTATATGTGCCGGGAACCGCAAAGTGTAGAGGTGAATACACCGTTATTTCGCATCAAAGATTTGATGGAGCAGAGCAGTTTCCCCCATTTTATCGTGGTTGATTTGCAAGGCGCACTGGCCGGCGTACTGACCCTTCGCGATTTGCGCTGTCTGCTGACCCGGCCGGAACAGTATGCCGATTCAACCCCGGCCGCTGTCTTGATGCAGCGAGAGGTGGTTACCGTAACCGAGGAGGATACGTTGGAAACAGCCTTTCATCTTTTTGCCGAACATGAATTTTCCTTCCTGCCTGTGGTCGCTCGGGGAGCGCCACGCAAGGTGATTGGTTATCTCAAAAAATCCGATCTGGTGGGGGCCTATGATCAGCAAATCCTTAAAGAGCGAATTCTTCAACCCCTTTCCTGGGTCTGTTCCATCGGCAAAAAGCGTTGATTGGAAACGCCTTTGCACAATCAGTACAAAAAAACAAGAATGTAAATTTACCCAACTTAAATTTTGAATTTTTTGGTCAGGTGCCGGGCCGGAATATTTGCAGACCTGGACTTCCTGGTGCGCCTCGGGCCGGTCTGGAGCTGTCCAGGAACGGAGTCTGGCTGAAAGAATCTTTCTCAATGGTTTGTCTTAAAATCTGGTGTTGAAATTGCGTTCACATGCAATGGGTTAAAAAAAGATCACATACTTGATTACATCGTAAAAAGTCAATTTCTCTCATTTCGGGAAGCACTCCGATTAGAAATTTCATCGTTATTTCGAAGATTTCTCCCTACGTCGAAACGATAGAACCAAGGGGGGGTACACTTTTTATGAGTCCGTCAATTTTGTTGGTCCACGATACCGATAATACGGAGGTCGTCATGGATGTTCTTCGGCCGGAGCAATCCGCCTTAAAGAGAGAGCGGCCAGAATATCGGAATGGTGATCATCAGGATGACCAGAACCAGCAGGGTCAGCGGCACCCCGACCTTGACGTAATCCAGAAAACGGTAGCCGCCCGGTCCCATGACCAGGACATTGGCGGGATGGGAGATGGGCGAGGTGAAGCTGGAAGACGCCGCCATGGCGATGCCCATCATCAGGGGATAGGGCGAGATCCCCAGACCGGCTGAGGTCTTCAGCGCTATGGGCACCATCAGTACCACCAGCGCCGCGGTGGGGATGATGCTGGTGGCGATGAAGGTGATGACAATTACTCCGAACAGGATCGCCCGAGGCCCGTACGGGCCGAGGAGCTCGATCACATTGGCGGCAATCAGTGCGGCTGCGCCCGATTTTTCAAGGGCCACCCCCAGGGGAAGCATGCCGGCAATGAGAAAGACCGCCTTCCACTCGATATAGCGGTAGGCCTCCTCCATGGTCAGGCATTGACTCAGGACCATCAATGCCGCGCCGATGACCACGGCAATATAGATCGGTACCCAGCCGAAAATCACCGGCAGAAGCACCACCCCCATGATGGCCAGGGCGGTTTTCGCCTTGTCTTCCCGGGCCGGTTCCTGCATTTTTTCCGTCAGCACGAGAAAATCCGCTTCCCGGTCGAGCACCGCCAACCGTTTCCAGTGGCCAAACAGCAGCAGGGCATCCCCCAACTGCAGACGCAGGTCGCGAAGCCCGGAACGGATGACCTGCCCCTTGCGCCAGACGGCCAGAACCGTCACCCCAAATTTTTCCCGGAACCGAAGTTCCTGCAAGGTCTGGCCGAGATGGGTCGAGTAGGGCGAAAGCACAACCTCCACCAGCCCCACCTTTTCATTTTCCAGGATGGAGACATCCGCAAAACTCTCCTCGTCCTTGACAAAAACCCCCTCCAGTCCGCGCATCAGGAGGGCGGCGATCATATCCGAGAGCCCTGCGATGATCAACCGGTCCCCGGGCTCGAAATACATCTCCGAGGAAGGGATCATGGCCATACCGTCTTCCCGGACAATACAGAGGATCTGTACATCCAAGGCATCGCCAAGGCAGCTTTCGTTGACCGTCTGGCCGAGGAGTTTGGAGCCGTTGGGTACACTCAGGAGCCGTATTTTTTTCCCTAAGGCATCTTTCCGGCGCACCTCCGATTCTTCCAGGACCGTGGGCGGCAGCACTCCCTCGACTTGACCCAATGCGTGAATTTGCGCTAACGGTCCGCAGACAACCAGGGTATCCCCCTCCTGCAGGGATACCGCCTTGACATTGGCGATGATTTTCTTTTCTTGGCGCAGGATGACGAGGACATTGAGCCCGTATTGGTTGCGAAAAGCGATTTCCGAAATGGTTTTGCCGATGAATTCGGTGCCTGCTTCGATCCGGACCTCTGCCACATGCATACCGTTCTCCTGCAGGCTTGATGGCGCGGGCAGTTGGGGTTCACTGAGAAGTTGCCCCCAGCTGTTCATCTCCTGGATCCGGTCGAGTCGGCCTTCCACGATCAATTCATCTCCCGCCAGGATTGTTTGGGTTATCTCAGGCGCTAAATTCGATATCCGGCCACGATTGATCCCGATGACATTCAGGCCCAGGCTGGACCCAAGGTGGCTTTCCCCCAGAGTTTTGCCGATAAGGGCGGAGTGGTCGGGAATTTTGATGCGAAAGAGGCGCTCATGGAGCCGGTACTGCGTCGGGATGCCCTTCTTTTCCAGACGTTCCGGACTGACATCGTCACTGTGTCGGGGAAGGAGCCGCGTACCGACAAGGGAGACGAAGAGCGTGCCGAAGACCATTACCACCAAGCCGATCGGCGAAAAATCAAAGAGCTTGAACGGCTCGAGTCCATTGGCCCGCAAGGCCTCGCTGACCAGAATATTGGGCGGGGTCCCGATCATGGTGGTCAGCCCGCCCAGCAGGGTCCCATAGGCCAGCGGCATCAGCAGGAGCGACGGGGAGCGCCGGGTCTTGCGCGCCACATCCATGACCACGGGCAACATCAGGGCCGCCACCGCGATATTGTTCATGAAGGAGGAAAGAATCCCGGCAACCGACATGATGACGATCACCAACCGGGAGGTCTTGCGGCCGACCAGCTTGAGCAGATACCTGCCGAGAATGTTGGCGATGCCGGTCCGGGTCAGGCCGCCGCTGAGGATGAAGACGGCCCAGATCGTAACCACCGCCGGATTACTGAATCCGGCCAGGGCTTCGACAGGGCTCACCAGGCCAGTCAGGGCCAGCACTCCCAGCACCAGAAGAGACAAAACCTCCAGCGGCATCCATTCCGTGATCAGAATAAGGATAACCACCGCGAGAATGCCGAATACCAGGGTCATTTCCTGTGTCATCAGTTATCGTCCTCCGTACGCACCTTGGTTGAAAAAACTGACTTCCCGTCAATCGGCTGCAAAAGAAGCAGGGGGGGGATGGTTGCCGCCACCTTGTCTGTTCGGAATCAACATCCGCACCCCCTTTTCCTAACCTGCCTGCAGCGGATATTCAAGGCCATCCCCAACCGTTTGCCGCGATTTGATTCCGACATTCTATTTTCAACTTCCGCTGACTTTTTGCAGAGCCGTGATAGCAAAGCGTCCCCCTTGGCCCCAGCTCCACCAAAAGATTTGCAAATGCCTTTTCGGTTCCGTATCCTGAAAGGAGAAAGTGAGAGATCGTCTCTGCGTGCCATGCAACACGGTATCTGACCAGCATGGTGGGACCCAATAGGCCGACCGCAACGAACAATCAAAGGTCGGCACTCCGGCATGCCATCGGAACCAAAACTTTCATCTAAAAATTAAAATTGCCATCTTCAGGGGGAAACAGCGCTGTGGAAGACATCTTTGCATTGGGTGACGCACTCGGACCGGCTAAAGTTATTCATGTCCATCAACCCCAAATCGGCCTCAAGGCGGTGCTGGTGGTGGACAACGTGGCCGCAGGCCCTTCCATCGGCGGTTTGCGCATGGCCGGGAATGTGAGCACGATTGAATGCGCCCGCCTGGCCAGGGCCATGACCTTGAAGAATGCGGCGGCCGGGCTGCCCCATGGCGGGGGCAAGTCCGTGCTCTACGGCGATCCGCAAATGAAACCGGTGGAAAAGGAACGGTTGATTCGCGCCTTTGCGTATGCCCTGCGGAACGAGGAAGATTATATCTTCGGTCCGGACATGGGAACCAACGAGGATTGCATGGCCTGGGTCAAGGACGAAATTGGCCGTTCCGTGGGACTGCCCGCCGAACTGGGCGGCATTCCCCTGGACCATATCGGCGCCACCGGGTTCGGTCTGCGGCATGCCGTTGAAGTCGCGGTCGAGTACTGCGATTTCTCCCTCTCCGGGGCGCGTCTGGTGGTGCAGGGCTTTGGCGCCGTGGGCAGCCATGCGGCCCGTTTCCTCTCGGAGCAAGGCGTGGTTCTGGTCGGAGCGGCCGATTCCAGGGGCACCCTTCATGACCCGGACGGTATCGATGTGGAGGAACTGATCCGTATCAAGGCAGGGGGCGGATCGGTGCTGGAGTATCCCAGGGGGAGGAAACTCGGCATTGATGCGGTGATCGATCTGGAATGTGAAATCTGGGTGCCTGCAGCCCGTCCCGATATCCTGCACAAAGGGAATATTCATCGCCTGAAGGCCAAACTGGTGGCCCAGGGCGCCAACATCCCCTTGACCCTTGAGGCGGAACAGTATCTCCATGCCACGGGCATTCTCAACCTGCCCGATTTCATCGCCAATGCCGGCGGGGTGATTTGCGCGGCCATGGAATACCACGGGGCCTCGCAGACGGCCGCCCTGGAAACCATCCGGGAAAAGATCCGCACCAATACCCGCTCTGTCCTGGAGGAGGCAAAACGCGGGAACATCCTCCCCAGGGCGGCGGCCCTGGATTTGGCGAAGCGCAGGGTGATGAAG
The DNA here is from genome assembly GCA_963666685.2 of uncultured Desulfobulbus sp. Classification (GTDB taxonomy): domain Bacteria; phylum Desulfobacterota; class Desulfobulbia; order Desulfobulbales; family Desulfobulbaceae; genus Desulfobulbus. Next base: position 1,660,695 of record CAXXHZ010000003.1, on the reverse strand, counting down.
GCCATGGAACTCAAGCGTTGGGGGATTTTTTAACCGGCAAAACCTCCAGCGGTACGCAGAGGAACCCCAAAAGAGGAGAGTGTGTATGTATCGCATCAGATTTCACGCCCGAGGCGGGCAGGGGATAAAGACCGCGAGCCGCATCCTGGGAACAGCCCTGTTTCTTTCCGGCCTTGAGGTCCAGGACGCACCCCGCTATGGCGCCGAACGGCGGGGTGCGCCCATCTTCGCCTATGTGCGGGCCGACCGGAAAACGATCAACGAACGGGGGATCATTCTCCGACCGGATCTGATTGTTGTCAGCGACGACAGTCTGATGGCGATGGCGGGGGCCGGTGTTGCGGCCGGAGCCGACCGGGATACGGTTTTTTTGCTGTTCAGCGAGAAACCGGCGGATTTCTGGCAAAAGGAGGTCCCCCTTGCCGCACGGAGCGTCCTGCTCAAGCCGCCCCCGGAAGAAGAACAGCGCTTTATCGGCGCGGCCTGTGCAGGCGCTGCCGCACGGTTGTTGGGCATGGTCGACGCTGCAACCCTGGCGGAGGCGGTCACCAGGGAGCTGACCCCTCTGGGCGCGGCAACCGTGGCGGCCAACCTGGACCTTGCCCTGCGTGCCCACCAGGCGATGGCCGATCAATCGGGCATGGTGCGGGAGGCTAAAGAGCACCCGGTGACTGCGAGCGCCATGCCGCATTGGATTGAGCTGGCCGCCGAGGAGGTCCCCCTTTCCGCGCCCGTCATTCTTGCCGGAATCACCAGCGGCATCGTGCAAACCGGGTTGTGGCGCAGCAAGCGACCGGTGATCGATCCGGCCCGGTGCCGGCGGTGTTGGTGGATCTGCTCCACCTTCTGCCCCGATGGCGCCATCCAGGTGGATGAGGAAAAGCGGCCGATAATCGATTATCAGCACTGCAAGGGCTGCATGATCTGCATGACCCAATGTCCGGCCCGGGCGATCACGGCCCGGTCGGAAGGGGAGGAAACAGAAGGAGGTGCGGACCGATGACACGCGAACTTATGACCGGCAACGCCGCCGCCGCCTGGGGTGCCAGGCTTGCCCGGATCGATTACCTGCCGGCCTTTCCCATTACCCCGCAGACGGAAATCATCGAAACCCTGAGCGGCTGGATCGGACAGGGCGAGCTGGCCTGCAGGATGACCACCCTGGAATCGGAACATTCAATGGTCACGGCTGCCGGGGCCGCGGCCGCCACCGGGGTGAGGGTGTTTACGGCCACCTCCAGCCAGGGCCTGCTCTATGCCGCTGAGATGCTCTATACCGTGGCCGGTTGGCGGGTCCCCCTGGTGCTGGTCAATGTTTCCCGGGGTCTCTCGTCGCCCATCACCCTGGAACCGGACCATAACGATGTGCTTGCCATGCGCGACTCCGGTTTTCTGCAACTGCATTGCGCCACCTGCCAGGAAGTCCTGGACCATGTGCTGATCGCCTACCGGTTGGCGGAACATCCGCAGGTGCGCCTGCCGGTGCTGGTCAATCTCGACGGTTTTTATCTCTCCTTCACCCGTGAGCCGGTAACCGTTCCCGGCCAGGACGTGGTGGACCGCTTTCTTCCGGCCTTCGAGCCGGGCGACATCCGCTTTCGCCATGACCGGCCTGTCAGCCAGGGTGTGGCCGTGCTGGGCGGACCGGCCTATTCCTATTTCCGCTACCAGACCCACCTGGCCAACCTGAACGGTGTCAGGGCCTATGAAACGATTGTTGATGAGTTTTCGAGCCTATTCGGCCGGGACTACGCTACAGTGGAGCAGTACCGGTGCGCGGATGCGGAAATCGTTTTGGTGATGATGGGCTCCTTTGCCACCAAAGCCAGGGAGGCGGTGGACCGGCTGCGGGAATCCGGCCGTAAGGTGGGCCTGGTCAGGCCGCGGCTGGTGCGGCCCTTTCCGGTGGAGGCGCTGCGGCAGGCCCTGGCCGGGAAAAAGGGCGTGGCCGTTATCGATCAGAATATCTCCATGGGCAAGGGCGGCATTCTGCACACGGAGCTGGCTTCAGCCCTGTACGGACAGCCCGGGGCCCCTGCCATTCTCGCCGGCTTTGTCGGCGGTCTGGGGGGCCGTGATATTGCTGCCGAGGAATTGTATGCCATGGTTCGGGTCGTGGAGCAGGCGGTGCAATCAGGCGTAACGCCCGAGCCGAGGCTGTTGTATACCGAAGAGGAGCTGCGCGGGGTCAGGGGCTTACAGGCTGTAGCCGGCACCGACCGCCGGGATCGGGGAGGGAAAAAATGAGCCATCGAGAATTCACATCACAACGGGAACTGCCTTCCCGTCATCTGCTTGGCACCGGTACACCCATGTGCGCCGGTTGCGGCGGTCTGCAGGCCCTGCACCAGGTCTATGATCTCATGGGGGAAAAGAGCGTGATCGTCAATGCGGCCGGTTGCATGACCCTGCTTTCGGTCTATCCCTGCACCCCCTTCCGCAGTTCCTGGCTGTATACCGCCATGGCCTCCGCCCCTGCCGGTGCCCAGGGGGTACGGGACGCCCTGGACATCCTCAAGGAAAAAGGTGCGATCAGCGGGGAAGAGGACCTCTCGGTGGTTGTGCTCACCGGAGACGGATCAGCCTACGGCATGGGCCTTTCCGCAACCTCCGGGGCCATGGACCGGGGCCTTGATTTTCTCTATCTCTGCTACGATAACGAGGGCTACGGCAATACCGGGCACCAATATTCAGCGGCCACGCCCCATGGTGCCCAGACCGCCACCAGCAAGGGATCGTTGGGGTATCCGGGGGAAAAAAAGGATCTGTTTGCCATCTGGGCCGCCCACAACCCCAGCTATGTGGCCACCGTGGCCAGCGCCTATCCCCTGGACCTGGCTAGAAAGGTGGAGCAGGCAGGGCGGCTCTCCGGGCCACGGCTCCTGCTTTCCCTGGCACCCTGCCCGACAGGCTGGGGATACGACCCGAGCGAGACGGTGGAAATCGGCAAGCTGGCCGTTTCCACCGGTATCTGGCCGCTGAAGGAATATCGGGACGGCAAAATCGTGCACACCAAAATCCCCCAACCAAGGCTGCCGGTGGAGGAATATCTCAAAAGACAGGGGCGGTTTGAGCACCTATTCACGCCGCAACGCAATGAGGGCGTACTGGCCGCCATCCAATCCCGGGTCGATCGCTATTGGGAGGACGTCCGCGCTCAAGGTTGAGCCAGACATGAAAACCTGGCATACATCGGATGAAAAAAAGGAGCCACATCATGTCACGCACTTGTCTTCAGGCAACTTCGCTCTATCAATATGCAGACTTTCTCTTTCAATTATTGGGAGTTTTTAAGGGAATTAACCTGAAAAAGGATCAACTCAAAAAAATTCAGAGCTATCGCTTCAAACAAATTCTTTATCATGCTTTCGATCATTCTCCCTTTTATCGTCGATTATATAGAGAACACGGCATTGAGAGAAACGATATCCAAGACTTGAATCTGCAAGATCTTCCAATTATCGATAAGCAGATCATGATGGAGAATTTTGATGAGTTCGTTTGCGACCGGTTATTGCAACAGAAATTACTTGAAGCCTTTATTGCAGCTCCCTCTTCTCATGGCAAGTTGTATCGAGGGGTCTATCAAGTAATACACACATCTGGTTCGACTGGGAGAGTAGGGCTGTTTGTGTATGATATCCACTCCTGGAATATCACCAAGGCGCTAGCTATGACTAGAGTATCAAAGTCAAGAATCAATCCGTTGAGAAAGAACCGCCTTGCCTTTATTGGAGCCACTGATCACTATGCGGGTGTCTCGCTTGTCTCCGATGCACCCCGTCTTTTCTACAAGCTGCTTCCTATGTCAATCAACCGACCAATAGAAGAACTGATTTCCCGGTTGCAAATGTTTCAGCCTACAGCGCTGTCCGGGTATTCTTCTAGCGTGCATCTCCTTGCCATGGAACAACTCAAAGGTACTCTATCCATCGCTCCAGAGCGTATCATTTGCTCTGGCGACCAACTTACCGATTCCATGCGTGAAACAATTATCAGAGCATTTAAAGTGAATCCGGTGTGTTTTTATGCGTCCTCCGAATCACTTTGCATGGCGGCCGAGTGCAATCTTCATAGTGGACTGCATCTTTTCGAGGACTGGCATATATTTGAGTTGGTAAATTCTCATCTTCAGCCTGTACCCGATGGTGAACAAGGTAGTCTTATTCTCACCACGCTCCATAATCGCGCTCAGCCCCTGATTCGATATCGAATGCATGACGAGATGGTCTTTGCTCGACAACTGTGTGATTGTGGAACAAACTACAGAAGTATTGAGCGCTTATGGGGCCGAAAGGACGATTTTTTATGGTTTGACCTCCCACATGGAAAAAAAGAATTTATCCACCCCAGCCTAATTGTGGAATTTTTTGTCCCTGGACTACAGAAATTTCAACTTATCCAGGTAGCCCCTAACCATTTGCACATGAAAATGGTGATAGAAGGCAATGCTGCTACTGGGCAAGATAAGGCTAAAATGAAACTGGAGGCAATTCTCAAAGAAAAAAAACTTCATAATCTAGTGAAGGTAAGCACAGAGATAGTGGATGATATAGCTTTAGACAAAAAAACAGCAAAAGCAAGATTGATAGTTCCTTACTCAAGATTGCGGTATGGTAGCAGCGATTCCCGTGCAAGCAGCTCGGAAACGCTGAAATAGTGTAATTCGTAAGATCCTTAAAGAGCGAATTCTTCAACCCCTTTCCTGGGTCTGTTCCATCGGCAAAAAGCGCTGATCGCGCATAAAGAACCCTGTCCATTTCCGGAGAGCTCGCATGATTCTGGCCCAAATAGAAAGATGCCTCAGCACCCTGTGCAGAGGACGATCTCATGGTCGCCTCCGAACTATGAAATTGCGGGGTGGTGCATTTCGTCTCTTGGCGAGCGTGTGTATCGGCATGCTGCTGCTGACGCCGTGCTCTTTGGTGTTGGCGGAGACCTTGGCTGACATTGATCAGGAAATCCAATCCAACAAAGACTTTCGGACCGATAGGGGTACTCTGGATGCGTACAATATTTATGAAGGAATAACCGACGCCCGTTTAGACCGAAAAATCAGCATTCTTCAAACCTCGGACATAAATTCCAGATTCTTTCAAACAGGTTCCAGAGTCACGGACTACACCAATTTTTATTCCTTCACCAGCCTGGCCGGGGTTACCGATACCAAGCTCGATCTGGTCACGACAACCACCACTCTTCGTCTCTATCGACGTGGAAGCAGTGGTTATAAGGAGGCCTTGGGCTACCTGGGAAGTTGGTGGGGCGATCAGTATCGCGGGATACAGGACAGCCGGGACGAACAGGCTATCTTGGCTGCGTGGGGGAGCGATTTGCAGCGAATATACGTGATCGATGTACCGGCGGGAAAAACTCTGGTTGGTGGGCTGGCCGCACCGATGGAAAAGAACGGGGAATACCGGAGCGGCGGGGCGTATCAATACTATTACCGCGGAGCCTTGACCAGTTGGTTGGTCTATGCGTTGTACGCCCCCGACTATTTGAAAAGTTATTCCGGGGCGGTTACAGCTGCGCAGAAAGCGGGCCGCAGCATCGCAACCGACCTCGGCGAGCACCTGGAACAGACCAGACATGATGCAATCCACGATCCGAGCTCAGCCGCCGCGCGGACCGTGGACCGGTATGGAGAATTTTGGATACGCGGTTTTGGTAGTGATCTTGATTACAACGAAATCGATGGAAGTTCCATCAGCGCCCAGACCGGTGGCGTGAGTATCGGGTGGCAACGAATGCTCACCGGACCAGGCCCTGCTGATCAATCGAGATCGTACTGGGGTGTTATGTTGGGACAGAGTACCCATGTGCAGAAATACGAAATCAGCAAGGTGGAAAATAATGCGAGGGCCACGGTTGGCGGCATTTATGCGTTGTATATCGATAGCCCGGAAAGTCCCCGCTCATGGTATGGAAATTGTTCCTTGCTTTATGGCGGCCTGACCCTCAATAATACAGTACCGGGCGAACTGGGGTATGGACTCAGCCAGGAGTATAGCGGTAATATTTTTGTTGTGACCGTTGAAAACGGCATTTCTTTCCGGCAGAAAAATGGCTGGAGTATTGAACCGCAACTGCAATTCTCGTATACCCGGATGAGCCAGAGCGATTTCAACGACAATCTGGGCGCCCAGGTTGTATTGCAGCAGGGAGACTCTCTTTGGGGGCGTCTGGGTATAGAAGTACGAAAAACTTTCTCTACTACGAATATCCTCCAACCCAGCGTTTGGATCAAGCTCAGCTCTCTCCATAATTTTTCCGGTCGGAATGAGGTCAGTGTCGCAGGCGACCTGGCGGTGAGTGAATTGGAGGAGAACAGCTCTGTGCTGGCGGTCGGTACGGATGTGAGCATCAACCAAAGATGGAGCCTGCAGGGTCAGATCGCAGAGTTTTTTGACGGTGAAAGAGGAGTGCAAGGCAATCTGGCATTGAAGTATGCCTGGTGATGTCCGCTTGTTCCACCCCGCGCACCTCATGGCCTGCCGCTGAAATGAGAAATGCCATTGTTCCATCCAGTACAGGGGATTTGCCAAAATGATACAGGGCGTGTTGGGAATTGTTGTCTTGCTGGCTGTCGCATGGCTGCTGAGTGAAAACCGTCGTCTCCTCTCGTGGCGGCCCATTCTCGCGGGACTGACCCTGCAAATCGGATTAGCACTGCTCATGTTCAAAGCCCCGCTGTTCCGCCAGTTTTTTCTTGGACTGAATGCCGTTGTTCTGGCCTTCCAAGAGGCAACCCAAGCCGGCACCTCCTTTGTTTTCGGTTATTTGGGCGGTGGCCCCTTACCGTTTGCCGAGACCGCACCGGGAGCTTCGTTTTCCTTGGCGTTCCAGGCCTTGCCCTTGGTCCTTGTTATCGGTGCCCTTACGGCCTTGCTGTATTACTGGCGCATTTTGCCTTTGGTCGTGCAGGCTTTTTCCTGGGTGCTGCGTAAAACCATGGGCATCGGCGGGGCATTAGGTGTGGTTGCCTCCGGTTGTATCTTTTTGGGGATGATCGAAGCCCCCCTGCTGATCCGCCCGTATCTGAGTAAAATGACCCGGAGTGAACTCTTTGCCATGATGGTTACCGGGCTCTCCTGTATAGCCGGCACCATGCTGGTCCTGTATGCCACGGTCCTGCAAGGTATCGTTCCCGACGCCTTCGGTCACATTTTGACCGCTTCCATTATTCATGCTCCTGCCGCTCTGGTCCTGGCCTCGGTTATTGTCCCGGAAACAGCCTCCCAGACTATAGGAAATGAAGTCTCTTCCTCTGAGGCCTCCAGTTCCATGGACGCGCTGGCAAAAGGGACCTGGGATGGATTGCAGCTTCTTTTCAACATAGTGGCGCTCCTCATTGTTTTTGTTGCCTTGGTGCAACTGGTCAATATCGGTGTCGGCCATTTGCCTCATTTCCAGGGCGTCCCACTCACTCTGGAGCGTATTTTGGGCACGCTCATGGCACCGGTGGCCTGGCTGATCGGTATTCCCTGGGAAGAAGCCAGAACCGCGGGATCGCTTATGGGCACCAAGATTGTGCTCAACGAACTTCTGGCCTATATCGATCTGGCAAAACTCCCTCAAGCCGCGCTGGGGGAAAAGAGTCGCCTCATCCTGACCTATGCCCTATGCAGCTTTGCCAATTTCGGCAGCCTGGGCATCCTCATTGGTGGGCTCGGTTCGCTTTGCCCGGAACGTCGAGGCGAGATTGTGGGAATGGGGATAAAAGCCCTGTTTGCCGGTGTGCTCGCCTCGTTGATGACCGGGGCCATTGTCGGGATGCTCTGAACTTGTGTCCCTTTGTGCAGGTTCTCTCCATGACGGCCGCTACCTAAGGAGACCTGTCCATACCGCCCCATGCCTTGTTCGCCAAACAGGGGGTCAAGGTGCATGAGGTACCCCAGTCCCAAACGGTGAATCTCTTCCTGCGTGGGGGAATCGCTCTCTCTGATCAGAACGACTGTTGAAAAAAATCCCGAAATATACGGCTCGGGCGTGGCCTTTGAGCCCTATGCCTTCAACGCCACATCCCGCCTGTATGCCCCCTTATTACTTCCGGGAGAAAGGCCGGATCGCCTTCAGCCGCCTGGAAAACTCGTATCAGTACGTTCCGTATCTGCATTGGGATTGGTATCAGATTCCTCGAGAGTTAGGCAGACTCGAATGGAGCGAACCCTACTTCGATGAGGGGAGCCGGCAATATTCCCATGTCGACCTGTTCGATTCCCTTTTATGGGGAAACCGACGGAACCAAGCATCTCAAAGGGATTGTGACCGCAGACATTTCTCTCGACTCGTTAACGGAACTCATTTCCTCGGTCAAGATTCTCAAGACCGGCTACGCTGCTCTTCTTTCCCACAACGGCATGATGCTCGCACACCCGTTGAAGGACACGGTCATGAACGAGACGTTCTTCAGCATCGCAGAGGCGCGGCATGATCTCTCCCTGCGGGAACTCGGCAAAAAAATGGTGCGGGGAAAATCCGGTTTCCTGCTCTACACCAGTCTGGTCGGTGTCAGAAACTGGATGTACTATGCCCCGATCCGTGCGACCGGCTGGACGCTGGCCGTGGTGTTCCCCGAGGCCGAGTTGCTTGAAAATGTCACCCAATTGAGCGTGACCATTTTTGTGGTTGATTTCGATCAGCTCGACTACATCAGCAGTGCCGGTTTGCGGGTACTGCTGGCCACTGCCAAGCGTCTCAAAGTCAAAGGCGGACAAATACGTTTTGCCAATGTCAAGGGAGCCTTTGTCAATATCTGCAGCTATGCCTATCCGGAGGGGAGCGGGGAGGTGGAGCTTGCCTGCGGAGCAGATGGCGATGCCTTTGTGCTGGAAATCGCGGATAGGGGTAGCCCGTTTGACGCGCTGTCGCTCCCGGAACCGGACAGCACCCCGGATATCATGGATCGTGAGATCGGCGGTCTGGGGGTTCATTTCATCCGCAAATTGTCGGATAGCGTCAGCTATCGCCGAGAAGACGGGCAGAATATATTGCGGATGGTTTTCAATCGCAGGGAAGGGGGCGCTTCAGGTAAAGAGGTATAGAAAAGAAGTGGAGCACAGGTATGCAGCAGCTATTGTGCACTGTCACCGTGCCCACGGCAATCATGTCCATTAAAGATTACAGAGGAAACAAAGTATTATGAAACCATTTCGTAGAGTGAAAATTCGAACCGTCTGTTTTTGCCTGATAGGGTTGTTGCTGATCGGATCACCGGTATTCGCTGCCGAATACAATTCCAGTGTAACCGTAAAGGTACTGAAAAAAACCTCGGTAACCGGCAATGGCCAAAAAATAACCTACCCTGTAACTGAAAACGCCGAAGTGACCGCCATGGCCGTGGACCTGGCACCGGGCGCCGAAACCGGCTGGCACAAACATCCGGTGCCGGTCTATGCCTATGTTGTCTCCGGCGCGCTGTCCGTCGAGCTGGAAGATGGCCAGGTTTTCTCCTTTGGAACAGGCGACGCTGTGATCGAGGTCGTCAATACCTGGCATAACGGTAAAAACAAGGGGATGGAACCGGTGAAACTGGCGGTGTTTTATCTGGGGGCAGAAGGCATACCCAATGTGATAAAACCGGGGTCAATGGAAAAAAAACATCTGCTAACTGAACAGAAAGAACCGGAGGGACGTTAAGATTTCTGATACCGATTCCATACAGCTCAAAACCATTAACGATTTTGTTGCTTTTGCAAATAGTTGGCATAATAACGTGTTGGCAGTCGATAACAAAAAGATCGATGCATTTGTCCAGGATGAGATCATATTGAAAGATCTCATAAAAAGCGAGTTCCCAGGCCGTCCTTTTTATACCTCAGCTGCATGTCAAGTGGCAGAAGAATTCGCTAACGGCCTCAGCAAGGTGCTGTGGAATAGCCCCTTGTTTCAACGCAAACAAAAACTCTATTTTGCTCAGGATGAGGCAGGGCTTGTGCTTGGACTGTTGCGTCTCGAAATTCATGAAGACAGTGTGCATATTGCCCAAGTCGCAGGGTTTCCTGGGGCAGGTGCAGGAGGCGATTTAGTCGAAATGTCGAAGGCTGTTGCATTGAGTTTGAATCAGTATAAAGTAGATTTGGGTACAGCGGACAAATGACTGCCGGCTTATTACGAGGTGAAGGAATTCAGAATGGTTACACAAGGCGCGAAAACAGTTGAAATGACATGTCATATTCCAAAATAATTATAAAAACCGGGATGGAAAACGATCTATGGGCAAGAGCAATCAGGGATAGACTACAGGCTGTTTTGAAAAACCGATATCCCGTCACCTTCACTCACTCGGAACCATGGTAACCATCGGCCTAGCGGTACTGCTGGCGGCGGGTCTCGTCGCCGCCAAGATTTTTCAATGGCTTCGTCTCCCTTCGGTAACCGGCTATATCCTTGCCGGGTTGCTTCTGGGGCCAACGGGGTTTGCGATCATTACCGAAAAATCCATCGGTCATAGTCTGGACCATTTCACCCATATCGCCCTGATGCTGATTGCCTTCGGCATTGGTGAGCATATCGAAATCAAAAAGATCAAGGTCTACGCCGGAAGCGTGTTTTGGATCGGTTTGATTGAGGCGCTGGGAGCCTTCTGCATCGTCAGCGCCGCCGTTTTTGCCATTGTTGCCGGCGGTGGTTTCCATATGGAAGGCTGGCTTTTAAGGGATCAGCTGGTGCTTGCCTGTTTACTGGGTGCTGTCAGCGTGGCGACCGCACCGGCGGCGACATTTCTGGTCGTCAGGGAGTTGAAGGCCAAGGGGCCTCTCACCTCTTCCCTGATGGCTATCGTTGCCGTTGATAATGGTCTGGCGATCATGATCTTCGGCCTGGCCGTTTCCCTGAGCCATCAGATTATCGGTCAGGGCGATACGCCGCTGATCGTTGCCATCGGTAATGGCTTCTTTGAAATTGTCCTGTCGCTGATTCTTGGTTTCATCACCGGCTTTTGTCTGGAGATGGTGCAGAGGAGGATGAAGGATGAGGATGAGATGATGACCGCCGGCTTGGCTATCCTGCTGTTATGCAGTGAGTTGGCGATCTTTCTCCATCTTTCTCCGTTGCTGGCCGGGATGACGGCCGGATTCACCCTGGTGAACAAGGCGGAGCGCGATGTCCGGGTCTTTCGGGCCCTGAACAGCTTCGAGCCCCCGATCTATGTTCTGTTTTTCACCCTGGCGGGTTCCCATCTCGATATGAAGACCATCGGCAGCGCCGGCCTGATCGGGTTCGTTTATTTTCTGGCCAGGATATGCGGCAAGATTCTGGGGGCGCATCTCGGAGCCCGAATCGGCAGGACAGCCAAAATTGTTCGTAAATATATAGGATTCACTCTTTTTCCCCAAGCCGGTGTCGCGATAGGCCTTATTTTTTTGGTCAGTGCCGACAAAATGCTCTCCGTCTACTCGTCCATTATCACGCCGGTGGTCCTGACGGGGGTCTTCCTCTCCGAGCTCATCGGCCCTTTGGCTTCACGATTTGCCATCATCAATGCCAAGGAGGCCATGCTGGTGGAGACGGCAACGGGAGGGAATCAGCTCTGTGTCGGTTTGACGGAGAAGGAGTGTGATCAATACATGAGATCCGAGGCGGGAGTGAAGATTCTGCCGTGGACCTGGGGTAAACTGATTCCTGAAAAAAATCCTCAGGACGTTGTTATCTTCGGGGCGACGCGCCGTCATACCGTCAATGGTATTGCCCGGATTGCCACGATTTTTGCCCATCATTACCGGGCCACCCCCATGGCGGTTTTCATTCAACCGCCGGGTACGCCCTCACCGACCCACAACTTCGAGATCGAGCGAAAAGAGGTGGAGACCATGGGCCACAAACTGATGACGGAAATTGTTCCCGATCTCAGCATTCCTTCCGGGCTGGTCGCGGCCGTTGAATATAATAATGCCAAGGCCGTGGTGTTGAGCTATCCGCTCCACGACGAGACCTCGGCCTTTGCGGAGGTGCTCGAAACGGTGGCCTCCCACGTGGGATGCCCGGTTATTGTCGTCCAGTTTTATGGTGTCCTGCATACGGAACGGATACTTGTTCCCGTCACTGATATGACTGACCTGGCGGAGGTCTACCCGGTGGTGGTCGCCTTGGGAAAAGTCGGTGAACATCAGATTACCCTGTTCTATATGATGACATCCGATGTCAACCAGGAGATAATCGATACTAAGACTGAGCAGATTTACAGCTGGCTCGACCGTCAGCCGGAGCAGGTCAAGATTTCGGTCAAATCGGTTCCAACCGATGCCCGGGTGAAGACGATCCAGGACGAGGCCGAAAACCATGACATTGTCGTCATGGGGGCCATCCGCACCAATGGGGTCAGAAAGTTTTTTTTCGGCTCACTGGCCGATTCGCTCTCAAAGGACCTGCGCAAGCCGTTGATCGTTGTCTATGATGCGGAAAAGAGTTGTTGATAAAAAAAGTGATGACTACTCAGGTCAGCCGCCAGCTGGATGATATCGTAATAGGGGACGATAGGTCGAGAGGGGACGCACCACGTTTATTGCTTTTGGTCTCCCCATATTTCTGAAATATGTTTACCCGATGAGCCAGAGATAATCAGGAAACACCGCAAACCTTGCCCGCGCAGAACAGCTTGAGACTGCCAGTATCAATCGTATCTACACCCTAATTTTGCCCAAAAAATCGAGGCTACTTCTGTTGAGGGTAGAAATACAATCCTAAATTACTGTGGACCAAATATAAAAAAACGCCCGGGCAAACGACTGGGCGTTTTTTTATCTGGAGGGATGAAGGTGTTGAAATTATAGTTGATAATTTGATAGTTTAAATTTACATTAACATTCACTTCAAATAAGGATTCGCTTTGATGAAACGATTTGATTTTTCGGTGCTGAAAACGCTCCGTCTCAAGCAGGGAATTACGGCAGAACAGCTGGCCGAGAAAGCTAACGTGACCCGAGCAACGGTAGTTAAAATGGAATCGGGATTTGACAACCCCACAGTTCAAACCATAGATGCCTTGGCCAGGGTATTTCAGCTCAGTTCTAGTGAATTGTTACGGTTGGCCGAAGGCGTACGGTTCGATCTTGGGCGCGTGGAAAAATTTATCAAACCCGGGTATGGCGGAAAGCGCATATATTTTGACAAATTTGAAATATATTGGCTCAAGGCTAAAAAGGGAGTTCGAATTGACTCAGAATTTGAGCTTCATGAAGACACGGCAGAGGTCTGTTTTGTTCTGTCTGGACGTTTGGTTCTACATGTTGGTGAACAGGAAATCATGGTGATGGAAGGTATGGCGGCAAGATTCAATGCACTCCAAGAGCATCGACTCAGTGTGGTTGAGGATACAGAATTTCTTTTGATTCATCACAAGATAGTTTGAAATATTTTTAGGGATTTCCAAAAGATAATATTAACTCCTTTAACAGATTGAAGGGGCCCAATCCCAATGCCCTCGGGCAAAAAAAAAAATCAGGAGGTGGTATTATGAAAATTCTTAATCTCTATTTTTCTGGAACTGGAAATACAAAAAAAGTGGCGGATGTAATAGCTGGGACGGCTCAAAATGAGGGGGCCACCGTTACCAGCTTGTTGCCGCCTGGGACAATCACACCCTTTTGAGTAAACTCAAAACATACCAAAATCCGGATCTGCTTGTGATCGACGAGATCGGGTATCTACCGCTTGGCCAACAGGGCTCAAACTTGTTTTTCCAGGTCATCAGTGCTCGCCATGAGCAGAAGTCGACCATCATAACGACCAATCTGCCCTTTGCACAATGGGGAAACATCTTTGACAGCACCACCGTTGCCACGGCGATTGCCGACCGACTTGTCTACAACTCGGAGATTCTTGTCCCGGTCTTTGCCAGAAGGGTCGTCATCTTATCCGCGTGGCTACCATGCCAATAGATTTTGTCGCAGTGAGGGCAGATTTTGAATGCCTCAAAACCTCGTATTACAACTACAAGTCTGCAGTTTGAACCTTCCCGATTTGCGCTTCTTTTTGTTGAGCACTCTGGCCGCAGTTACAAACAAGAGGGTGAGCTATGCCGCAATTCCGAAAAGTTTGCCGACTGCAGCAGTCACTCCCATTGCCACCGTGCCCCAGAAACATACTCGCATAGCACCGCGAAATATAGGAGCGCCCCCGGCTGCAGCTGCAACCGCGCCGAGTGTGCCCAGTAGGGCGATGGCCAGGATCGAGACAAACCACAGAAGCAAAGAAGCAGGAGCTAGGGTTGCTGTTACTAACGGGATTGCCGCACCTATAGAAAATGCACCAGCTGAGCAGAAGGCAGCTTGCAGAGGCTGTGCACTTAATGCGGTGGTGATCCCGATTTCATCTCGTGCATGCGCAGCAAGCGCGTCATGTTGCATCAATTGGCGCGCAACCTCCTTAGCAAGTATCTCATCCAATCCTCGATCTCGATAAATAGCTGCTAACTCTTCCTCTTCTTCCTCCGGGTCATTCTCGAGAGCGTCTGACTCCATCTTTAAATCAGCACGCTCCGTGTCCTCTTGGGATTTCACTGAAACATACTCGCCGGCAGCCATTGACATCGCTCCGGCTACCAAGCCGGCGGTGCCCGCCAAAATAATACTCCCTCTGGTCGCCTCAGCTGCAGCGACCCCAATGATGAGACTGGCGGTTGAAACGATGCCGTCATTGGCACCCAAGACAGCCGCTCGTAGCCAGCCGGAACGATGAATTCGGTGATGTTCAGGATGACGCATATTGTACTCGGACCGAGATAAATGTAAGTGGCATGAGGAATTTTAATCCATTGGAAAGATATTGGTTCTGATTGCGTATTCCGGTTGCATTCGGTTGATGCACAATGAGCGAAAAGACACGGGGTGAGGGTAAGTTGAAAAAAAGGACATCGTCTTCGCAACTGCGAATGAGTAACAAGCGGAGGGAGATCCTTTCCGGTTATCTGGCACCGAAAAGTGCTGTTCCGACCCGAATAATCGTTGCTCCTTCTTCAATAGCGATCGGATAATCCCCGGACATGCCCATGGAAAGTTCCACGTGATCATTGTCCGAGAAAAGATGCTGCGCGGCAAGCCGGTCCGCTAGAGTTTTTAATTCCTTGAAGTAGGGTCTGCTTTTTTCAGGGTCGGGAGAAAAGGGGGGCATGGTCATCAGTCCAAGGATATGAAGGTCGGTTTCCTTGGTGATGTCACGGATAAGCGATTCGGCTTCTTCGGGGAGTATCCCTGATTTTTGTTTTTCTCTGCCGATATTGACCTGAATAAGAACGGCTAATTTTTTTTGCAGCAATTTTGCGTGGGTATCAAGAGCTTTGGCGATTTTCAAACGGTCAACGGTTTCCACTACGTCAAAAAGTTCTGCGACCTGCCTCGCCTTGTTTGTCTGCAGATGACCGATAAAGTGCCAGCCGAGAGTTGGAGGGAAATGTTGAATTTTTTCCGAGGCTTCCTGTAGATAGTTTTCTCCAAAAAGGGTCTGGCCGCAGTCAATCATCTGTTGAATTGCGTTGATGCTTATTCGTTTGCTTACAGCCACCAGATTGATTTCGGTCGGGTTTCTGCCGATTGCTCTTGCTGTTTGAGCTATCGTTTCAAGTATATGGGTAAGATTGTCGCAGGTCATAAAGGGCTGGAATCAGGAAGATGAAAGAGACGACGCGCGTTGGCAGTTGTTGCTAAGGCCACTTCGTCAAGAGGTATTTGTTTCAGGTCGGCCACCTTTTGTGCGGTATAGAGCAGAAAACCGGGTTCATTACGTTTTCCTCGATAGGGCACCGGGGCGAGAAAGGGACCATCGGTTTCCAGCAGTAAGTATTGAAGGTCAATGCACCGGATGACCTCATGGAGGAGGTGAGCCTTGGGGAAAGTGGCGATACCGGGAATTGAGATGTAAAAGCCAAGGTCTATCATTTCCTGCGCCAATCGGCAATCCCCGGAGAAGCAGTGCATAACTCCGGCTCTGGGAAGATGCCCCATCGATTGAATGAGTTTGAGCGTATCTTCGTGTGCCTCTCGGTCATGAAGCACAACAGGAAGGTCAAGTTCTTTTGCAAGGTGCAGTTGTTGGCTGAACGCTTTTAATTGAATCTCACGGGGGGCATACTCTTTAGCATAATCAAGGCCTATTTCGCCGTATCCAACCACCGACGTGCTTTGTGCTAAACCGGCAAGTTTTTCTAGAGCATCAGGTGTTGCCTGGAGTGCATCGTGCGGGTGAAACCCGATCGAACTGAAGATGTTGGGGTATTGCTCCGCAAGAGTGACTGCTCGGCAGGAACTCGGATAGTCGATGCCTATGGTGATAATGTTCTTGATGCCATGCTGTGTTGCCGAATGAATGACTGTTTCCAAATCCGGTTGATAGGCCTCCATATCAAGATGGCAATGGGTGTCGATAAGTACTCTTTGGTCGGAGAGTTGAGGGAGCGGCTGTTTTGGGGATTTCATCAGGGAGTTAGAGGAAATTTGCTTTTATTTTGCTTGGAATAATGTCCTTTCATCTTCATTAAATGAAGAACGTTCACACATCTCGACAGTGGGTCGAGATAAATACTTTTTATTATAGTGAATGTTTATTGACTTTAAAACCTTAATTTTTTACAACTGGTTATCTTTATTTTTCCATAACTTGCTCTTGTTGTTCTTGGGCTTCCGCATGGAACGTCCGAAAAGGATTCATCGGCTTGAGGAATATTGGTTTGAGGTCGCTACCGCAACTTAGGATCTGCCAAAAAAATAACTTGAACATCCGGCATCTCATCTTTTGGTCCTCTTTGGCAGCGGCTCCATCGTAAAATTCACGATGGAGTGCTGCTACCCTACGTTTTTGCGCTGGTCGTTACAACCGAATTCGACCAAAATCTGAGCGCAATTTTGTTCAAGTTATTTGTGGCCATGCCTTTAATATCGAGGGTGCGCAGAGGAAAATTTGAAAAGATTTTCCGGCGGATACAATTTGGTGGAAAAAAGATATTGGAGTGGGTTGGTTTTTGCAATATGACAAGCTGTTGTTTAGGAATGGGCTGTCGAAAAAATGCCGTATCGTTTTATAAAAAACCGGAGGATGGGTCGAATGAAAAAAAGTTCAGGAATCAAAATGTTGGCATTGCTTTGTGTGGCGTTGCTCCTCAGTACGGCTGGCTGTGCTTTGAATAAAAGTAAAGCGGGCGGAGAAATTCCCGGTTTGCCACAGGTTTCCAGTTTTGCAGATGATATCAGGGATATCACCCTCCCTACAGAACTTGAATGGGATCGGAAGCACTCAATGGTCATTAAAACCGAATCATTTCGAGGCGGTATTTTCACCTATCGGGGCAGGGTTGAGATTATGTCCTTGAAGGACTATATGGTTGCTTCCATGCAGGATAATAAATGGAGATTAGTCGGAGAGACGGCTTCCAAAGATATCATGCTGGCTTTTGTTAAGCCTAACAAAACCTGTATGATGGTTATTTCCGAGGGGATACTCGGAAAGACCGATTTGAAGTTATATGTCGCCATTGATAAAACATCGGCAAAAGGCGTGAATCCTTTTGGCGAGTCGCTTTCCCAGTAAGTCGGGTTGATTGATGTCCGGTCTGCAAGGAAAAAGAATTCTGCTTGGGGTAACCGGATCCATTGCCGCTTATAAGGCTGCAGATTGGGTCCGGTCGCTTGTAAAGGAAGAGGCTGTCGTTACTGTTGTGATGACAAAAGCCGCGGAACGTTTTGTCTCTCCTCTGACATTTTCCGCTCTTTCCGGTAATCCCGTCTACCGAGATATGTTCGATGATGAATCTGAGCGGGTTATGGCACACATTAACCTCTCGCGGGAAGCCGATGTTATCCTGGTGGCTCCGGCCACTGCTCAGACAATCACGCGGCTTGCCTGCGGTATGGCGGATAACCTGCTGGCGACGTTGATCCTGGCAGCCCGGATTCCTGTCGTTGTCTGCCCGGCAATGAACTCCGCCATGCTTGCTCATCCTGCTACCCAGGAGAATATTCGCCGTTTGCAGCAATTCGGCTATCACCTGGTGCAATCAGCCAGCGGTTTGCTGGCCTGCGGCGAGGTCGGAGACGGTCGACTGCCGGACTGGGATGGAGCTCGTGAAGCATTACTTGCACTTTTTGAACCCAACGATCTCCAGGGGCTGAAGGTCTTGATCACCGCCGGACCAACCAGGGAACCGCTTGATCCTGTGCGTTTTCTGAGTAATCGGTCCAGCGGGAAAATGGGGTTTGCCTTAGCACGCACCGCTCGACGACGGGGGGCCGAGGTTACCTTGGTTACCGGACCGGTCAGTTTATCCGATCCCCCTGATATGGAGGTGATAAGAGTGACCACTGCTCTTGAGATGGAGGAGATGGTTATGCAGCGGGCCGCCGGGGCACAGGTTATAATCAAATCTGCAGCGGTAGCCGATTTTAAACCCGCAGCCTATCAGACACATAAAATCAAGAAAACAACGCAGGGTTTGCATCTCGATCTGGAAAAAAATACTGATATTCTTGCAACCCTGGGGAAAAAACGTCTGCAAGGACAGGTGCTGGTCGGATTTGCCGCTGAGAGTCGTGATCATGCAGGTGAAGGACTGCGAAAGCTCAAGGAAAAGAATCTGGATCTTATAGTGGTCAATGATATCCTTGGGGCGGAAACCGGTTTTGATGTTGAAACAAATCAAGGAACCTTGATTGATCGAAAGGGGAGTGTTGCATTACCGCTGCTGACAAAAGAGGCCACGGCCAATCGAATCTGGGATAAAGTCGTAACGCTGATTCCCCATAAAATATAAATGCCGGTTGAATGCCTGCATGAGGTGAGAAGAGTATGCAGATAAGTCGATCGGAACAAAAGAGACGGGTCAAGGAAGTCGAAAAACTCGTCACCGAGCTTGTAACCTTACCACCTCAGGTAATTGGTCAATTACCCTGTCCCGATGATATCAAGGCCCTCTTGCATGAAACAGCCGGTTTGCAGGGCAGCCCCAGACAACGACAAATTAAATATCTCACCAAATTGGTGCAAGAAAGCTCACTTGACGAATTGTACACTGTAGTCGGAAAGCATCACGGTAAAGCGCTGGTAGAACGAAAACAACAGCATACTCTTGAATTTTATAGAGATACGCTTATCAATGAAGCCCTTGAAAAACAGCAGATATGTCGTGAGACCAATACGGAATGGGTGGAAAACTGGACGAGTGACACCCTTATGGAACTCAAAAAGCAACTGCCTGAAATTGATTTACTGACCTTATCGCGGCTCTCCTATCTCTATGCTCGGACCAGAAATCTCCGCCACAGCAGGGAAATTTTTCGATACCTTCGTTCAATCCAGGAATTGCATCAGCGAAACAACGCCCTACGATAAAAGAATAATTTCCCCGCCATGGGTTGCTTCGCTAACCGCGGTTTTGGTTTGGTTTTTTTCTTGATGAAGCCCTGTTGAAAGGGCATCAATGTTTCCCCCTTATTCCACATCAAAAAAATGAAGATGAAATTACTCCGTTTTTTTCATTTTTCTGGCATAGGTTGCTGCTTCCATGCCTGCGATACACCCTTCGCCAACAGCTTTGGCCATTTGGTAAGGGGGACCGACAATGTCACCGGCGGCATAGACTCCGGCAATATTTGTTTCCTGCTTTCGGTTTGTAGCGATGTACTTAAAGAATTCCGTATCAAGCTGAACCCCAATCTGAGTGGCGAGTTGGAGCGCTCCTTTTGAGCCAAGCTCAATGAAGATCCCCTCGGTCTTCAATCTGTCGCCGTTAGCCAACAGTAAAGAATGCACCATTTTATCCCCTTCGATTTCTTTGATGGAGCTCGTAATGCGTTCAACTCCGCTTGCGGCGAGCCGATCAAGCAACTCTGTTGACGCATTGAGGTTTTCAGCCACTAAGTATACTTTTGCCGCATAATCAAGCAAAGTCAACGCGCCATCCACGGCAGCACTTCTGTCGCCTGTTACCGTCACCGTTGCTCCACGGTAAAAATTAGCGTCACAATCAACACAATAACTGACACCTCGGCCGGAAAAATCCTGTTCCCCGGGAACTCCCAGTTTCTTTTTTGAGACACCCATGCAGAATATCAGTGAGCGAGCGACGACGGTTCTGCCGCTTTCCAATTCCAGATGAAAAAAAACGCCTTCCTGGGATATCTTCAGCACATCTTCTGGAGATATCTCGGCTCCAAAACGGGTAGCTTGCTCCATGCCGATGCGCAGGAGATCGAATCCGTTGGAAATGCCGTTAACAAAGGCATAATTTTCTACATGCGCTCCGTGGATCGCGGAATTTTCTATGCGTCCCAACATGAGGACACTGGTTTTTTTTCGTGAGGCGTGAATAGCGGCTTGAATACCGGCCGGGCCGGCACCGATTATTACCACATCATGGGGCTGTCCTGACATTCCCTGCTCCTTATTGCATTGAAAAACGAGTGTGGTTTCAGCTAACTGATTGATTTCTTGAAAATGTAGAGTATTGCACGATTTGTACACCATCTCTAGATCAAGGTCGACAGAATTATTGTTTTCGTATATAATTTCATGTTGTTTGAATTGAATATCCGTACCGATGTTCGAGCAACAGAGGCGTTGCTCAAAGGAGTCACTTCCCCCTTGTTCGTCAACTGATTTTGATTTTTTGAACTTGGGGCTTCCATTATGGTGCGGTTTTTGTAAAGCTCGTGTGGTGAATTAATCGGCAACCGTAACGATGGCCGGTTGGCAAAGCAAGATCAACCCAATAAAAAAAAAGGAATGTCGTGACATTATCCATTTTTTCAATGATGGCCAATGCCGGGTTACTGGTTAAGCTGGTCATGTTAACATTGTTGATTTTTTCCGTCATTTCATGGTCCATAGTTATCATGAAACTGATTATGTTCAATAAGGCCCGAAATGCCTCTTTAGATTTTTTGGATGCCTTTTGGGATAGCAAAACCCTTGTCGAAGCCTACCAAGCGGCTCGGGAATATATTTTGAGCCCTGAGGCGACTGTTTTTGTCACCGGCTACAATGAATTGAAAAAAATCAGTGCCGCCCGTACTGCCGGACAATCCCTAGGAACTCTTGAGATGCAGTTGGCGACAATGGATAATCTTAAACGGGCCGTGCGCAAGGCTCAGTTTTTGGAAAGTGACCGTTTAGGGCGCTCTCTTTCTTTTCTGGCGACTACCGGAAGTGCAACGCCTTTTATAGGTCTTTTCGGCACGGTCTGGGGCATCATGACTTCTTTTCAGGATATCGGGGTTCGCGGTTCCGCATCCCTTGCCGTTGTTGCTCCCGGTATCTCGGAAGCCCTTGTGGCTACGGCTGCAGGGCTTGCAGTCGCCATTCCAGCTGTAATTTTTTATAACTATTATGCAAATAAACTGGCTGAATTTGAATCAAATGTGGAGAGTTTCAGTACGGATTTTATCAATCTGATTGAGCGGGACATCCTGACTCGGACGTGAAATATGGGGCCTGTAGGAAACAATAGAGGGAGAAGGGGATTTGTCGCTGAGATCAACGTCACCCCTCTTGTCGATGTTATGTTGGTTTTGTTGATCATTTTCATGGTGACCGCACCCATGATGACCCAAGGTCTTGAAGTTGACCTTCCTGAAGCGACGACCAAGGCATTGCACCAACAGGAAGAGCCGTTGGTCGTCACTATCAAAAAGGAGGGTGAAGTTTATTTAAAAAAAGAAAAAGTCACATCCTTGTCTCTGCAACAACAGTTAAAGGAATTGTCTTTGGAACAAAAAAAAGAGGGTATCTTCTTGCGAGCCGATAAAAATGTTCCCTATGGTGTGGTGACATCAATAATGGCGGATATCCATTCAGCGGGTTTTGATAAATTGGGAATGATTACCGTACCGGCAGGCAAAGAGAAGTAGGGGACTGGTGGGGCAGCTGTGCAATTCACCGATACGGATTTTTATTTTGAGCAACAGGCCGCCGACAGACGATGGTGGCTGGCCTCATCACTTGCTTTGGGGGTGCATGTTGCCGTCTTTTTGATGGTTATGTTCACGCCTTCTTTTTTTGTCACTCAACCTATTGTCGAGGAAGCTGTGTCCGTGAGCCTGGTATCCATGCCGGAGACCGCCACGCAGTCAGCACCTGCGACTTTGGCTTCCAAGGCAGGTAAGCTGGTTGCCGCGAAAAAGGTGGTCCCGCCACCTCCGCCACCCCAACCCGCCGCACCCCCGGAACTCGTAACTCCGCCATCAAAGGTAGAGATCCCTACTGAACCCGCAACCGCTCCTCCGGAACCGCTTGAAGTAACCAAGCCCGTTTCCATTTTCCCTGAGAAGCGAAAGATAAAAAAAGCTCAGGATGTGCGGCTCGAAGAGGACAAGATCAAAGAACGCGAGGTGCAGCAACGGCAGGCTGAAGAACGCGAACTCAAAAAGAAGATTGAAGAACGACAGCGCGAGGTGCGAAATCGTCAACGGGACGAGCAAGAACTGCAGAAAAAAATAAAAGAACGGAAACGAGAAGCAGAGCGAAAAGAAGCTTCCCGGCGTGAAGCCGAACGGCAGAAAATGCAGGCACAAGCAAAAATCGAACAGATACGAGCCGAAAACGAAGCACGAGAAGCTGCTGCCGAAGCAAGACGGTTGGAGGCTGAAGCAAGAGCAGCGCGTGAGGCTGTTGCCTCCACCCGATCCGAAGCAACCCGGCAAACACAAGCCATACGCAATGCAATCACTCACACTTCCAGTGGCAGACAACAAGCCCAGTCCATTGTTGAACAACAATATTGGAGTGCTGTGGCGCAAAGAGTGAAGCACTTTTGGGTGTTACCTGAAATGCGGAATTGGGATTCCGGGTTGTTGGCGCGGGTCATCATAACGATTAATAAGGATGGTGAGGTCACTCATGTTCAGTTCGATCAAAGATCGAAAGACCCGCTTTTTGATCAACTTGTCGAAAAAACAATTAAAAATGCGGCTCCCATGCCTCGTTTCCCCTCGCTCATGCAACAGGAAACGACCGAAATCGGATTCAAATTCAGACCCGGTGAACTTGGCAATATGTAAGTGATCGTGTATATATTGCACGTTTGGTCCTGCTGACTTCTCTTAAAATTTTGGACAACTACTCATGAATATTACAAAAACAAAATATCTGGCAACGATCTTGGCCGTAGCGGCATGTTTCTTTTTCTGTCTTTCGGTAAAAGAAGGCCGGGCCGAGCCCACTTATTTCGATATCACCGCCACTGAGGTGCGTAAAATTATGGTTGCTGTACCGACTTTTACCGGTAATGCGACCACCCAGGGGGGAACGGGTTTATCCGTCTCGCAGTTACTAACCAAGGGCTTCGAATTGCACGGGTTTATCGGTGTTATCGACTCCCATCGGTATGGTGGTGGCAAAGAGACGGATTGGAAATCTCTGGGCGCGGATTATGTGGTTATGGGGCAGGTGGTAAACGATCCTGCAGGAGTGATGATCGAGGGCCAGATTCTCGATGTGGCCAGCAATAAGTTGTTGGCTGGTCATCGAGTCAGGGGCACCATAGGGCAACTGGAGGACATGACGTTACAGCTTTGTGATGGCCTGATCAAAGATTTCACCGGTGAACCGGGTGTTGCCAGGACCCAGATAGCCTATGTTTCGGACGCAACAGGACGGAAGGAGGTGTATGTTTCCGATATTCTCGGTCGGCATCCGCGTCAAGTGACCCATCACCGTGCCCTCTGTGTTTCTCCCCGTTTTACCCCGGATATGAATTATCTGGCCTATTCCACCTATCATCGTGGAAATCAGGATTTGTACATTACCGATTTGCGACAGAATTCCACCACTAACGCTCTTTCACGGCGCAAGGGCCTGAATATGGCCCCCGCCTTTGCACCAGACGGCAGAACCATGGTGGCGACCTTGAGCAAGGGTGGTAATCCGGATTTGTATGTCCTTGATCGACGGGGAAAGATTTTGGAGCAGTTGACTTCCCGCGAGGGTATCAATGTTTCTCCTTCTTTTTCTCCAGACGGCCAATTTATAACTTTTGTATCGGACCGTAGCGGCAAACCAAATGTCTATGTGATGAATATGAGCAATCGGCAGGCGCAACGTCTCACTTTCAAATATTCGGAAAACAGCGAACCGGCATGGTCGCCAAAGGGGGATGAAATTGCCTTCACCGGTTTGCAAGGCGGGGTTTATCAACTTCTCGTCATGGATCGGAAGGGTGGTAATGTCCGTCAATTAAGTTCAGGAAGAGGCAATTTTGAATCTCCTACTTGGTCTCCCGACGGGAGATTGCTTGCTGTAACGCGAAAAAACGGGGGCAGATCGGAACTTTGCGTGATCGGTAAGAACGGGAAGGATGTCCGTGTTCTTTTTACATCCAAGGGAAATTTCTCCTATCCTCAATGGTCGAACCGCTTGCATTGATGTTCGTCAGGCGTTATTCAACATGAACAGGTTCATTGCAAAAATGCGTCATTGCGCTTTACATAATTATTTTTTTACCCATTGTCCGGATGCTATCTGATAGAGAGGGAATATGTATACTTTAAAGACCATGAGAAATGTTGCCGTAGCGGGTTGTTCATTACTGTTGCTTACGCATTGTGCATCTCAAGATGAAATTCGAGATATGCAGTACCAACTGCGAGCCATTAATCAAAAAGTCGAAGATGTCAAAACCCATGCCGTCAACCAAATGCAGAAACGGCAGGCCAGTTCCGTCAGTAAAATAGATCAGGTCGAAGATGAAACCCTACGGATGAAATCGACACTTGAAGAAACTGCATCACAAAGCAATCAGTTTCGCGAACACACAAAAGAAAGTATTGCGAATGTGCAGACAACATTGAGCACTATGCGCGCTGAATATGATGCGAAATTATCCGAGATGGATCGAAAAATTGCCGTTCTCGAAGAAAAAATATCTCAAGTAGGCGAGAAATTTGGAAAAATTCAACAGTCTCGCGTTGTTGAAGCCGAAAGGAGGGCGCAAGCTGCTGCGCAAAAGGCCGAAGATGCAAGACGACGAGCTACTGCTGCTTCAAGTTCCGTAACCCCGGCAGAAGTGGTGCGGGTTCATCCGACCACCAGAAAAACCAAGGTTGCCGCAACCGTCGTACCTTCTGCCCGCACAACAAAGACCTCAAGGAATGAGAGAGAACAACCGGTTGCGCAATCAACTTACCAGAAACCTGTTGCTCAGGAAAATTCCGACAGTAGTGCTCCCGTTGTTGCCTCCACATCATCCGATCCCTTTTCTCAAGGTGTCAACCAGTATAAAGGGAAGCATTATAAAGAGGCCTACAAATCCTTCGAACAGGCTCTCTCCTCAAATCCCAAGGGATCTCAGGCTGCTAAGACTCTGTTTTACATGGGGGAAAGTCTTTATAATCAGGGTGAATACGATTTAGCCATCCTGGACTACCAGAAAGTTATTTCCAATCATAGTTCCGATGCCCTTGCACCCAATGCCTTGCTCAAGCAGGGCATGTCGTTTGAGAAATTGACGGATCATGAAACGGCAAAAATTATTTATAAAAAATTGATCAATGATCATGCCGGTAGTTCTGAAGCCTCAAAAGCTAAAGAACGACTGGGAAAATTATAAGAGTTTACCGAGTTGCGAGGTCCCCGAAAAAAGAGAATTGATCTCCTGCTCGTTGAGAAGGGGCTTGTGGAAACGCTTGATATGGCCCGAGGACTGATCGGTTCCGGTCGTGTTTTTATCAAGAGTCAGGTCTGCGATAAAGCGGGTACATGTATAGCGGTTGATAGTCCGATAACGATCAAAAACGGCAAACGTTTCGTCAGTCGAGGCGGCGACAAACTCGAAGCAGGCCTCAAGGGCTTACATATTGATCCCAAAGAAAAAGTGTGTGCTGATATCGGCTGCTCTACCGGCGGATTTACCGATTGTCTGCTGCAAAACGGAGCCCACAAAGTTTATTGTATCGATGTCGGATATGGCCTGCTCGACTGGAAATTGCGGCAGGACAGTCGGGTGGTGGTTCTTGAACGCACCAATGCCCGTTATCTGACTGCGGATCATATTCCCGAAGCCATTGATCTTGCCGTGATTGACGCTTCTTTTATCTCCCTGGAACCGCTTCTTGCCCCCCTGCTTTGTTTTTTCCGGGATACTATCCGCATAGTAGCCCTTGTCAAACCCCAGTTTCAATTACCTCGAGATATGGTGGGACCCGGTGGCATCGTCCATGACGAGGGGCTACACCAGCAGTCCCTGGAAATGGTTCAGCAATTTGGTGTCGATCTTGGCCTGGAGTGCGCCGGCATTTTTGCCTCCCCGGTTCGAGGCATGAAAGGCAATCAGGAATTTTTTATGTTGTTGTCCGGTCCTTCCGGCGCGAAGAGTGATGTAGAAAAAAATGAAGAGCAAGGAGAGGGTAATGAAGTCTAGGCAACTTTGTGCACGCATATCGTTAACTGTCTTGGCATCGGCTTTTGCCCTGACCTCCGCTTGGGCCGGAGAATATATGAGTGTTGTCAAAAATGGCATCAATCTGCGTTCAGGTCCGGATACCAAAACCGAGATCCTCTATCAACTTCCTGCCGGCTATCCACTTGAAGTTATGGAACATAAAGGCCAGTGGCTCAAGGTGAGTGACTATGAAGGAGACAAGGGCTGGATACAGGGATCAATGGTCAATAAAACGCCCCATGTTATTATTAAAGTCAAGGATTGCAAGATTCGCAGTGGCCCCAGTACCAGTGAAAAGGTTGTGGGAAACGGCGTTCGGGAGGTCATCCTGACCAAGGTCGATCAGAAAGGCGATTGGATAAAAATCTCGCATCCGGACCTTAACGGCTGGATCCATAAAGATCTTGTCTGGCCGTAAAGCGCTGTTGCCTCCGTTGGAGCATCACTGCAATTGATTGGGCAAAGTCAACCGGCAGTCGAACTTCCTGGCCCGCCTTGTTTTGAAAGAGCAGGTACCGCTGTTGCAGACCGAAAAGAAAGAGGTCCTTGGTTATTTCGACGTCTTTTCGGCAATATTCCGTTATTCTTTTTATTTGGCCCTGCTTAAACCAATGCAGGGCCAGCAGGCCGTCTCCCTCTTTTTTTCTTCGCAGGGTTTTTTCCGCTAATCGGTCAAGGCTCAATCGGTATCCCAATTGTTCGGTGATCGCCTCCAGAATGTCGAAGGAAGGGAGCAGGGTGAGATCCCGATCGGTATAAGCGGATAATACTTTGTTATCAAAGCGTTTATTGTTGAATCCCACCACCAGCTCAAGTTTGCATAAGCGCTCAACCATTTCCCCGATAGTGTCCTCGGTAAAGGCTGTGAATCGTTTTTCTTGGTTTTCATAAAGAACGGCAACGCTGATTCGCATCAGATCAGCCCGGTGCCAGCCTCCCACCTCCTCGGCCGATTTCTGGGTTTCAACATCAAAAACTCCGAACCTTGACGACAGATCAAACGGCGGCAGTACGTCCCTCTGTGGGGAGGATTTGATCCGTTGCGGTGTATGCACAGTTCGTGGGGATGGCTTCCGCGTGCTGAGCTGTTCCAGAATAAACAGACAGGCCTGTTTGTCGAGGGGGCGATTACCGGACCCGCATTTGGGCGAATGAATGCAGGACGGGCACCCTAGCTGGCAGGGACAGTCGGCAACGGCTCGACGGGTTTGCTCCAGGAGGTCGACAATGGATCTGTACCCTTGAGCGGTCAGCCCCATACCGCCGGCATAACCGTCATAAACAAAGACAGCCGCCCCCTTGAGCTGATCATGCCAGGGGTGGGAAATGCCTCCAATATCATTCCGGTCGCAGAGGACGATGAGCGGCATCAAGCCGATAATCGCATGTTCTGCGGCATGAATCCCGCCCATGAAATGCAATCTCGCGGCTTCCGTCTGCAACCGTACCTCTTCGGGGATCTCAATCCAGAATCCCTCGGTTTCGAAAATCTGAGGCGGTAATTCCAGAGGCACCCGGTTGATAATCCGCAGGCTGCCCTGGGCGATTTTATGAAAGCCCTTGATTGTTTCCGTAACCCGCAGGGTACCGTAATGGATCCGGGCCGATCCATAGCGGACGCTGCTTTTGTCCTCAAGTATTTCCGTGGTTTTGTCCGTCAGTACCCTGGTGAAATACGAAGGTGAGGCCGCTGTAATCAGGATTTCACGGGCCTCGAGATCCAGGCTGTCAACATGGTAGGTCCGGGCCCTATGGAGATAGATAGCCCCGGGATGGCAATCACGTAGGGCACGACCGCTGTCGATTTCCCCCAGTAGTTTTCTGTGAGGCTGTTCCAGAATGGATAAGGTCGTGCCGCCGCCACGAAGGCTGATATGCCGCTGGGGATAGGTTTGCGGTGAAAACCAGGTCTGGCCATCGGCTGATTGGAGCAGGTGCCCTTTTTGGGTCAGTCGATCGATGAGAAGAAGCGACTCTTCCTTCTGCAGCAGAGGATCCATCCGGGTGAGCGGAAGTTCCGCAGCCGCACAGACCATTTGCCCTTCGGCAATATGCGGATTTTCGGGATGGATGACGACCGGTTCCACCGCTCGGGCAAAGAACTCCTCGGGATGCCGCATGAAATACTGATCCAGGGCATCCTCGTGCCCAATCAGCACCACCAGCGATTCCCGGGATTTTCTGCCGACTCGTCCTCCTCTCTGCCAGGTGGCCATCATCGACCCGGGGTATCCGACCAGGATGCAGATGTCCAGGTTACCGATATCGATACCCAGTTCCAAGGCCGAGGTGGAGATGACCCCCAACAGGCTACCGTCGGAGAGACGGTTTTCTATGGTACGGCGCTCTTCCGGGAGAAATCCGGACCGGTACGAGGCAATAACGCCCCGGCGTTCCTTGAGACGCTGTTCGGTCCAGATGGTGATGAGTTCCGTCATCTTGCGCGACTGACAGTAGACAATGGTGCGCAAACCTCGACTGATAGCGGCTTCCAGCAACAGGGTGGCACTGGAGGCGGCGGAGTCAAGCGGATTGAGCAGCAAGACGTTGCGCATCGCGGTCCCGGCACCTGTTTGCGTGACCTCCTCCACCGGTGCACTGATCAACCGACGGGCATGTTCTCCGGGATTGCCGATGGTGGCGGAGGCAAGAATGAAGGTCGGATCCGCTCCGTAGAGATCGCATAATCGTTTGAGGCGCCGCATAACCCAGGCCACATGGGAACCGAAGACGCCGCGATAGGTATGCACCTCATCAATGACGATATATTGGAGGTCGGTAAAGAAATGCCCCCAGCGGTCATGGTAAGGCAGCAGTGCCAGGTGCAGCATGTCGGGATTGGTGATCAGGATGGGGGGCAGGTGGTCACGGGTCTTTTTGCGATGATAGCCGGAGGTGTCGCCGTCGTAAAGAGCGGCGGGGGCATGGTTCTTCCTCAGTGACTCAGGCAGCAGTTGCCAGCATTTGTCTATGGTTTTCAGTTGATCCTGGGCCAGGGCCTTGAGCGGAAAGAGAAAAAGGGCCTTGGTGGATGGGTTCTGAAGATAGGCTTGAAATACCGGGAGCGTGTAGATCAGGCTCTTGCCCGATGCCGTGGGCGTAGCGATCACGGTATTTTTTCCAGCCAAAATATGGGCGATGGCCGTATGCTGGTGGGTATACAGAGTACTGATACCCATGCGCCGCAACATCTTCTGCAGTTCCGGATGGAGAAAATCCGGTGGGGAAGCCGTCGGGCTTGTGGCTGCGAAGGTGCGGTGGGCCACCACCTGCGGTCCGAATTTCCCCGATGTTTTTAAAGCAGCGATATATTCTGCCACTGTGCCGCGTTCCAGCGTCATATTGTTACTGCCGCACTTTAAGGTTTGTTATTTTTTGAAAAAATTTTTATTATCCCGACCGTGAAAATGCATTTCACTGTGTTGTAGCACTTTTTCAGATCCGCTTCGCATCCCGTACCTCCTCCTTTCCTGAAAAAACTACAGCTTTGCCTCGAAGGTGCTGCCGTCAGCTCCTGGTGCGCATTTTTTCGAGGGAGCCGGACCTGTCCTTTGCCGGTCGGGGTGCCGGGGTATGGGCCTTGAGCGGCGGGGAAAAGCGGCGGATCATTATGAACACTCAACAGTTTTGCAGGGAAATCCAGCAATGAAAACGATAGCGACCCTTGGGCCGGAACAATCCCAGTCATGGCAAGCCGCCGTGCAATACGATAACGATGCGGAGATCCGGGTTTATCCGCATGTCAAAGCACTGCTCGATGCCTTTGCCGCGCATGAAACCGATTACGCCGTCCTGCCGGTGTATAATACCCGTGAAGGTGAAAAGAAACAGTATTTCCGTTTTTTTGATCAGATCAAAACCGGCTATTGGGTGGACAACGTTATCCTCCATTCCAACCTTTCCCTGGGCGTCTTCAACGAGGAAGATTCCATTGAAACCCTGGAGATGCTGGTGGGGAAACGCGAGGTCTTTAATCAATGCGAGGAGTTTATTGAAAACCGGCTGCCGGGTATCACCGAGATGAGTGTCCGGGATATCGATCAGGCGATTGCCGAAATCAGGGGCAGCGGGGCAAAGGGCAGGGCGGTCATTGATAACGGCGAGACCCTTGCCGCCCACGGCCTGCGGATTATCGAGCGTGAGGTCGCCCCCCACAACCGGACCCGGTATGCAGTGCTCGGCCATAAACTGGCCGCTGCCACCGGCTATGATGCCACTACTTTGATTACCGAGCCTCTGGATGATCGCGTGGGTATTCTGGTGGATATTCTGAGTGAATTTTCCCGCCGCGGAATCAGTATTGTCGACATGCGCTCGGAGAATGACATCAATACGCAAAAATTGCGCATTTATCTGGAGGCGGAAGGCCATATTCAAACCGATATCATGGCCAATGCCATTGAACATATCGAATCCAGGGTCATCCAGCAGCGGGGGGTAATCCGCTTGCTGGGCAGTTTTCCCCGGGTCGATATGCGAACCAAATATATCAAATCCTTTGGGTTCATCGGAACCGGGGCCATGAGCAAGTGGTTCGCCCGGCGTTTGGAAAGTGAAGGCTATGAAGTGCTGATGACCGGTCGCTCCACCACGCTGCGACCGGAGGAGATGATCGCCAAGGTCGACGTGGTTATCATCTGTGTGCCGATTTCCGTTACCTCGGCCACGATTCGGCGGTACGCGGGGTTGATGACCAGTGGTAAAGCTTTGATTCTCCTGGCAGGAGAGTCGGAAGAGACGATTAAATGTGCTCTGGAAGTGACCCGTGACGAGGTCGAACTGATGCTGGTGCACAACCTTTGGGGACCGCAAGCCGCCACCATGAAGGATAAGAACGCCATTGTGGTGCGCACCTCCCGAAGCGGTATGTTCTGCAGCGAATTCGAGGCCTTTCTTTATAAGCACGGGGCCGATATCTACCACGACTCGCCCTCCAAGCACGACCTGTTGATGGGCATCGGCCAGAAACTACCCACCGTGATTTCGGTGGCCCTGGCCATGACCCTGCAGGAGAACCAGATTACCAGTGAAGATATTGCCAGCCATTGTACCCTGACCTCGCTTTATCCTATCCTGGCGATGTCGCGGGTTCATTCCCAAAATCCGAGGACCTATGCCGAAATCATGTCCACTGCCGGTGACAGCCGCAAGATCGTCAGCGATTTCGCCAAGAATCTGGATAACGTGATCCGGATGGCGGATGCCTCCTCTATCTCCGGTTTGTGCACTCTTATTGATGAAAATGCAGAACACCTGACCGATACCTTTCTCCAGGCCCGGATGCAGCAAGCCAAGGCCGTGGATGAGGTGCTGGGTCGAATGATTTAAAAGGAGCGGTTGACCGCGGGCGGGCGAATGGTTAGTTTCCCCCCCAATGAAAAACAATCGAAGGAAAAGCTTTTTACTGTTCGCGCTCTTTGCACTGTGGTGCGCCGTTTCCCTTTTTCGGCCTACTCACCGTACCGGTGCAAGCTGACTTGGCCTGTCTGTGCAGCCGGTCGGCGGTCCCCCTTGTCCTTTGTCGCGATCAGTGAACAAAAATCAACCTTAAGGAATAAGGAATTATCATGTTGTCGGACGTATTAAAATATATTGAAGAAAAGCATTACTGCCCGCACTGCAGCGGTGAGCTCAGCCTTTGTCACGCCCCGTCGGTGCATGTAGGGGATGGGCTGGGCTGGGGCTCTGAATATCTGTTTGTCTGTCTTAATGATGAATGTCCTCTCTTCTGCAAAGGCTGGGAATATATCGCCAATCAATACGGTCATGTCGGCTCCTACCGATATATGGAGATTCCGAATTCTAAAGAAAGCTATAATATGATGGTGGTCGGCAAAGAGGCCTTTACCGGCAGCATCGTGGATATTGAGGCTCTCAAACGCCAAAGTGTTCGTTACCAGCGATTACAGGAAGCGCTTGCCGCTCTCAAGGATTGTCTCGAAAGACATGATCTGGAACCGGTGCTCACCATCCTGCTCGACGACTCAGCCTCAGTCGAAAATCGTCAACGCGCGGTAAAGCTCTTGGAACCGTTGAATGATATTGCCTGTGTCGATCCTTTGCGCAATCATGTTTTTACAATTCCCCATCTGCAACAGGAGATTAATCGGGCCATCAGTAAGGTGCTGGCTGGAAATTTTCTCAAGGAATGTCCGTACTGTGCCGAGTTGATCAAGATGAGAGCGACTGTCTGCAAATACTGTCAGCGCGAGTTGGTCTGCTGACTTTCCTCTTGCGAAAAAAGCGGCTTATGAGTATATAAGCCCACGCTTAGGTGGTGAGCGTAGCTCAGCTGGTGGTAGCACCGGGTTGTGGCCTCGGAGGTCGTGGGTTCAAGTCCCATCGCTCACCCCATTTAAACGTCCAAAGCAGTCCGATAGAATACATGAACCCGCTTCCCGATAGGAAAGCGGGTTTTTTGTTGTCCGGTAGTGTCTGTCAAAATTTATTGGTATCCAGAAAGGAAGCGTTGAGGATCATAGGTAAAAGTGGTGCTGGAACCTCTGTCGCGAACAGTACCTCATGCGACGAACGAAATCCCGCTACTTTTCAACGGCAGTAATACCGATGAACGCTCTCGGCAAATTTTTGTGGGATGGATGGAGCGGCATCAGAGCAGCGATCGGGTTACTGGTTCACGAATCGCCGACATACGTTCGGCGTTGGTGGACTATTTCCGAGAACAGGGCCGTATCATGATCGCTACCGAGGCCGAAGCTGAGGGCATCAATCTCCAATTCTGTTCCCTGGTGGTGAACTATGATCTGCCCTGGAATCCGCAACGCATCGAACAGCGTATCAATGATTCCTCGTTCCGTCTCAAGGCTTTGCCATTTTAAACCCAGGCCTATGCTATCCCTTTGGTTTTGTATGAGTTGCCCCGCCGCCCCGGCGAGCCCCATCTGTACCGCCTGAATTATCCCCGGGCCGAAGCTCTGCTGGCCCAAGCCAAAGATCGTGACCTGCCGCTGGCCGAGATTTGTTTCCACTTGGGCCTTCACGACGCCAAGGTCTCGCAATTGGAACCGTTCATCGGCAAATCCGGGTGGCTGACGCTTCCCTGAATCAGGCGGAAGATCATATGATCATCGCAGCCTCCACCGATGCAGGTGAGATGCTGGGAGAAGAGGTGGCAGTACGGCTTTTGAGGTTACCGGGAAACTTGGCCGAACAAATCCATGATTCGCGATGGATTGATTGCGCAGATTGAAGGAAAGTTGCAAAAACGAATCGAACTGACGCTTCTTTTTATGATCCATTGGCAACTGACAACCTGTTGATATTTGATCATAAACCATATAGGCTACCCATATTATTCTTATGCATTGCGCAACACCAAAATAAGATTTCACCAAATCAAGAGAGGTATGGCAATGATGAACAATTGCTTAATCAAAAAGTTCAGGATCCATTATTTCAAATCAATCGTGGATCAAACAATAAATCTCGGTTTGGTGAATGTGTTTATCGGGGCCAATGGCAGCGGTAAGAGCAATGTGCTTGAAGCTTTGGGGGTCATTTCCGCCGCTGCTTCGGGCAGAGTGGATGATGAATCACTCCGACATCGAGGCGTCCGTCCGGGAGTTCCACGATTATATAAAAGTGCGTTTAAGCAAAAAATAAGCCCGCATATTTCCTTTGAGGCCTATGCGCAAGATGCTAGTTATTCTGTCAGTTTGAACAACCCGCTGGAGAACCCTCGCCCGGCATGGCTGTTTAAAACGGAAGATCTTCGTTCAACAAATAAATCGCCCGTTGCGAGTCGTAGTCCTCGAATGGCAAAAAACGTTGAGCAGGGAATTGCGGCGCTCAAAACAGCGGAATTGGAAGAATCCGATCCGGCAACCCAACTCATGAGTAGTCTTCGCGACTATGCCATTTACGCGCCCAATACCTTGATGCTGCGTGGCCTGACCGTGGATCCGCAGACAAGGGAGCCGATCGGGCTTGCTGGCGGACGCTTGGCCGAGGCCGTGCGCCAATTGAAAAGTATGGCACGCCGCGATGAATTTCTTGCCGATGCTCTTGAAGAATTGCTTGAGATGATCGACTGGGTAGAGGCTATTAGCGTTACGGTGAGCGCGGAGGGAATGCTGTCTTCTTCCGTACCCCGAGCCAGATTTGTTCTTAGTTTTCGGGACCGCTATATGCGGGAAGGCAAGAATACCCTGAGCGCCCACGATGCCAGCGAAGGCGCTTTATATGTCCTATTTTGTGCGGTGTTGGCCCTTCTTCCTTCATCACCGAAATGTTTGTCCGTTGATAATCTTGATCAGGCTCTTAATCCGAGGTTGTCCCAAAAGCTGGTCAGCTCTTTGTGCGGATGGATAACGGAAAACCCTATTCCTCGGCAGATATTGTTTACCGCTCATAATCCTGCTGTCTTAGATGGCCTCCCTTTGGACGACGACCGTGTGAAGCTCTTTGCCGTGGATCGTAACAGTAAAGGGCATACGGTCATCAATCATATCGTTATCACTGACGAGTTGCGCCTTCTCAGCGAAAAGAACGGTTGGCCGCTTTCACGGCTTTGGCTCATGGGGCATCTGGGAGGGGTACCCAATGTCTGATTTGCGCATTGGTTTGGTGGCGGAAGGCAAAACTGACCTGATCATCATCGATGCAGCATTGCAAAGTATCCTTGGAGACCGTTCATTCCTTATAACCCTCTTGCAGCCGGAAACGAGTGCTCCATTTGGCGGGGCAGGCGCGCATGGAGGAGGTTGGGGAGGCGTGTATAGATGGTGCCAACAGCATCTGTCGATGCGAGGGCCGACCGGGAAAAATCCATCTTTGCAGGCTTTTGATCTGATTCTGCTGCATGTGGATGCCGACGTGACTGGAGAAACCTATCAGAATGCAGGTATCCAGAACGGTTGGACTGATTTACCCTGCCAGTCTCTCTGTCCTCCCGCAGCAGATTCCGTCAATGCTCTTCGTCGGGTACTTTGTCATTGGCTTGATCTGGCGACGGAAACCGCGATCCCCTCGCACTGGGTGTTCTGTATACCGTCAATGTGTTCCGAAGCGTGGCTGGTTTCAGCATTGTACCGAGATACCGTTCCAGGAATTGTGGACGAAATTGAGTGCAACCCAGCATTAGAGACGTGGTTGTCGCAAAGGCCAGTTCGTGAAGGAAGGTTGGTTCGGAGTGGTAATAAACAGACCTCCTCTTACAAAGCTGTGGCTTTCCGGATCACTGCTGCTTGGGACGAGGTCCGCGATCATTGTCCCCAGGCCCATCGGTTCGATGATGAAGTGCGAACAGCCCTGGCATGACAAACCATCGAGATTGAAATGAACAAGAAGCAGAAATTTGAATTGACCAGGATTGGCAAGGAGGAGCGGCCGAGGTTGGAGCCGTGCATCCTGTCATGCCGGGCATCGGGTGACGGAAAATGATCTCTTCGACAACCGGCTGATCTTTGGTGACAACCTATTTCAAAAAAATTTCCCGCCAGGTTTTGGCCCGCAGACGAAGTGAAGGTAAAAAAGGGCAACCCGAGGCAGGTATCGCTTTTTGGTGAGGATGCGTCATGACCAGCAAGCAAACACCCGCATAATTGTCGTGACATTGTTGCGACAATTGGATGTTCATGACGTCTTGCCGGAATGCCCCTCCGTCATTCCGGCGTAGGCCGGAATCCAGAGGGTGGTTCTGTGCCTTGCAAAGTGTTTTGGAACCTGGCCTGCGCCCAGGGTGACATGATCACTATAATGAGACTTGGCGAAGCCAATGGTGAAACAACCTTGCGTGTATTTTCTTGCCAGTAAAAGAAACGGTACCTTGTATATTGGAGTGACCTCCGATTTGGTCAAGCGGGCTTGGCAGCACAAAAACGACAGAGTGGAAGGATTCCCCAACCGTTACGGCGTTCACCTGCTGGTTTGGTTTAAGCCTCAGGAGAACATGGAGTCGGCAATTGTATGGGAAAAAGCAATCAAGGAATGGCGGCGGCAGTGGAAGCTGCGGTTGATCAAGGCATCCCATCCAGAATGGAGAGATCTCCCCAAATCAACCGGCTCTTCGAATATATCGGCGAGAGCTATTTGCAATTCTTCTGGGGGATAAACAGATAATGGCTGCCAATCCCCAAAGTTTTTTTCGTTTCGCTGCCCGATATTATCCCCTGTTGCTTGATCTGTTTTACCGTCGCGAGGGATTTACTGAGGCCGATCTCCGCAACCGGATCGAAGCGCTTGGCAACGAAGGTGATCCCGGTCCGGCGACTGTGATTGATCAGCTGCTGTCTTTCAGCATTATCGAACCGATTCCTGATGCCACCGCATCGTTTGAGCTGACCGCACCGGTTCAGAACTTGCTCTCCTTCTTACTACGTGAGCACCGTCTTACTTCCGCTAAAGTCCTGCAGGTGTATCTCACTGACCTGGGGGAACTGCGTGATGAGCTCGATAATGCTGCCCGTCAGAACCTGGGGCATCAGGCCGCGGGGGCGTTAAACGACATCTCGCAGCTAATTGAACGGATTCGCCAGGATTCTCATGGCAACCGTGAAGCGATTGTCGGTGAAGTTATCAAACTGAAATCCAACCGCGAACGCCGAAGCACCAAGGCACGATTCGAGGTCATCAATCACCTTTGGAGTCGGTACCTTGAGCCGCTGCGAGACCTGATCGATGTAAAAAAGGCGATGGATGCCAGCCTGGACGATCTGGAGCGAAGCATGGTCACAAACGGCCGGAGGTTTACGCTTGATGGCGTGCTAACCCGTGAATTTTCACGTTGTCGAGCCCGACTGCTTCGTCTCCGCCGTGAGATGACCGAAGATTTTTACGAGTCGATACGAGAGGTGGAACCACTGTACATTTCGCTCAAGCGAGAGAGCGAGCTGGTACGCGGGGCTTCTCTTGCCCTGGAAAAAATGGACAGGTCGGGAGTGGCAAGCTTGCAACTCGATGAAATGATAGCGATACCTGTCTGGCAAATCCAAGGCACCTTTTCAGATACTGCTCTTGCGTCTTTTCTTCACGGAATTAAAGGCTATGAACCGGGGATTCCTCAACCTCTTGTCGAATCCGGGGAAATCTCGATACCGGAATGTATCCTTGCGTCCGAATTGTACGCTCTATTGGTAGCGGATTTGCCGGTTGACGATCTGATGGCCTGGCTGTTGGAACACTACCCGGAGGTCGGGGTAGGTGAGCTGGTGCGGGCATATGGACGAGTCTATTTGCATGCATTGGGAACCATGCATTTTGCCGGGGAGGAACGACGCTATTCCATGTCTGACGCCACCCTGGTTGCCCACCCCGTGCGATTGGAAAAAGTCCAATGAGTGCATCCAGTCCTTTTGACCTGCCTCTACTTGAAGAGATTTTCGATGCCCTCCGACGCGGCCGCCACCTGTGTGCCGCCGACGGCAAACCCTACTGGGCTTTGCGGGAAAATCTTGAGGCCTACCAGGATCTTTTTCATCACCTCGGCTTTCGCCTGCAGGTGCATCAGCGGGATTTCTTCTACTTTCGCGGCAAAGACAGTCTCAGCCCTTTGGCCTCGCGTATGGCGGTGTTTGTTTTCATCCTTATCGAATTTTTGTCCGATCAGGGCGAACCAGTGGTTGACACCCTCATGACCCGGACGTTTTCCGTTCCAGACCTGCCTCATCTAAAAAGTGCTCGTTATCGCGCTTATCTCAAGGAAGCTGGTGCAGTAAGCGACGATGATCTGCGCAAGATCGTTGGTCACCTCGAGCGGTTCGGATTCGTTCAGCGCCAGACCGATGATTCCTTCGGCTTCCGGACTCCGGCTTATCGCTTTTTCGATGTCTGCATTGAGATCCTGAACCGGGATGAAGCGCCGCCAACCCAGGAGCAATCGCCATGAACATCGTTGGTCCATCGCGTTTGGTGCTGCTGCGTGCCGGAAAATATGACTACGGCGAGGTTGAACTGGTCAACCCTCTGCATCTGGTCGGACCCAACAATATCGGCAAGACCTCGCTGATTGCCGTGCTGCAATTTCTCTATATCGACGACCAGCGCAATATGCATTTTTCGCGTGAGATGGCCGAAACCAGAAAATACTACTTCCCCGATCAAAATAGTTATCTCTTGTTCGAGTGCCTGACCCCAGACGGTTATCAAGTGGTCGGCGTGCAGGGTCTTGGCCCTATTCGCAGCTACGAGTTTCAACGTTTCGTCTACCAGGGGCAATATGATCCGGACGATTACCTTGATGCAGAGCGCCGCGTTCGAGCCTCGGATGAGGTGCGTAGCCGCTTGGCCGCCAAAGGTTTTTGTCTGCTTGAACCGCGCCAGCTCCGGGCAGCCCTCACAGGCTTGGGCGATAATCGTGGCGTAAACCTGGGACTCGTGCCGATCCGTCAGCGGGACCATTATGAACGTTTTCGAGCGGTGTTCGGTAACCTGCTGCGTCTGGCCCACCTGCGTCAGGATGAACTCAAGCAGTTTCTGCTCGAAATTCACCGGGGCGACTTCCAGCAACGCACCATTGATCTGGAAGTCGGCTATTCGAGCCCGTACCGCAGGGTTTGCGGAGAGGCCGAAGCCTTACGCGAACTTCGAGCCATTGTCGATGATGTACGCCGTCTCCTAGGTCTAGCTGCGGACCGAGATACCCTACGGCGTTTGCTTCCCGGCCTCTGGGAGGAAGTGCGGGCCGGTTACGGAAGGGCCGAGACAGCAATATTGCAAGGTAAGCAACATGTTGAAGCACGGCTTGCGCACCTGGGCGAAGAAAAGAGCCGTCTTGTCGAGGGTGAAGAGAAGTGCAAGGGCGAGCGGGACAATGTGCTGCAGGATCTTGGCAAGATTAGCGGTGAACTTGAGCGGCACGAACAGGAGAGCGAGCTGTTCCGAGATTTCCTGGTTGATTTTGAACAAAGCCGTAAGCATGATCTGGAGATGCAGATTGATCGGCTTGGCGCATCACTTGGCCAGGCAGTGGATGTTGCCGTTGAACAGGTACGCAGACGGGTGGAGAGAATGGCAAGCGAACTGGCAGGGTTACGGCGTCGACTCGAGCAGTTTTCGCGCAATGTTGCCGCCAAGTTGTTGCCCCTGCTATCGGATACTGATGTAGACTCTGTTTTTCGATTGATCAACCCGGAAGTCCTTGGACTCATTCATGGCGAAGAGGGGCTTGCCATAAAGGATGAGCCGCAACTTGCCGCCGTTTTAGCCCGATTCAGTGGCCGGATACGGGAAGGGATTTATGATGATGATATGGTGCGGATACTGTTGAGCGCCTTAAGCCCACCGGACTTGGCCGCGTATCGTGATGCCACAACCCTGGATCAACGGATTGTTGAACTGGAAGAGGCGCTCAAAAGAGAGCAGCGAATTCTGGAAGCAGCGGAGAACGCCGAACAGATCAGGCGTGAAAAAGAACAATTGCAGCAGGAGTGGCGGCAGATCAGCGACCGTCTGAGTCGTTATCAGGCATACCAGGAACGTTTGCCTTCCATTCGGCAGCGAATCAAAGAGAGAATCGATTTTGAGAAGCGGAAGGCGCAACTGGAGACACAGCTAGAAAAATTAACCAGCCAGCGCCTGGCGATGTCCGAAGAGAAACGGGGGCTCGAAGAACGTTGCCGTGAGTTGGATGCCCGCCGGAATCAACTGCTGATGAGGTTGCGAAAGCTTACCCGACCCGACCCTTCCTGGTTGATTGAACCGTTTGATTCGGGGAATCGGGATTTGGACACCCTGTTGGAATTCTATGAACGGAAACATACGGAACAGGCCGATATCGCAGATCAATTCACGGTGGAGTACCGACGGGTTGAGCAGCGTACCTACGGGAAATATTTGGGTGAGGATGAAGCTGCAACCCTGGGTAATCTGCAGACCGAGGTGGAGGCCTTGGACGAACGGGAAAAAGCGGTGCAGGAACTCTGGAAGAGCCTGGCTGCCGGCTTGCAGAGTGCATTCAAGGGGTTGAATCGGGATTTGCAAACCCTGGCATCGCGCATTGACGAGCTTAATCGTCGCCTGGGCCGCGTTTCCATTTCCAACCTGACGAGGTTGCGGCTGATCCTGCGGGAACATGCCGAATGGACACGGAGGATCAAAACGGTTGTCGAAGTGGAAGCCATGCCCCTTTTTTTCGACAGGAGTGTCGTCAGCGAGGCACAAAACCAGTTGGGTGAATTGCTTAATCAACACCGGCGGGTGGAGCTCAGTGATCTGTTTGATCTTCAATTCGAAGTCACCAGCGCCGATGGCCAGACCAAGCATTATCCGCACCTTGATTCCATCGAGTCCAATGGAACGACTATTACTATTAAGGTACTGATTAATCTTCTCCTGCTCAAAGGGCTGCTTGGTGTCAAGGAAGTTTCCATTCCTTTTTATCTCGATGAGGCTTCAAGCCTTGATCGAGAAAACCTAGCCGCTATTGTTCAGGAGGCCCGTAAAATGGGGTTTGTGGCAGTCTTGGCCAGCCCCGAAGCCATGGAGGCAGCTGATGCCCTCTATTTTCTTCGCGAAACCAACGGCCGAATCATACTCGATCCGAAGACTTCCCTGTTACGCATTGAACGGAGGACCAATGATGGTGGTTGACGCACTGGCTGCAAAACTTGGATTGCTGCTGGAGAAAGGCAATTTTCCCTCAAGCCGCCTGACTCATAGGGACAATATCCGACTACAGAGTCTTTTTGACGCTGGGGTCTTGGAGATGGAACGAAGCGGGGCAGGTAAAAAAGTGGTGGTGAAAAATCAGGAAGCCCTTGGTGCGTTTGTTATGAAAAACTATCCTTCCGGCTTGGAAGGGAGACAGGAGATGCTTACGCCACGGAGCAGGTCGGTTGCAGAGCTTCGAGATTCAAAGAGAGCTCGCGAAACCGGCTCGCTTATAGTCTTGGTGCGAGGCTTTGGTAACTGTGCATTGCGTGCTGGTGAGGAGGTATTGCCGGTCGTGCATTGGACCGAACTGGCTGGTGTTGCGGCCCTACGCCTTGATGACAGACAATGGCAGTTTGCTGGAGTCTTGGCGACCGTAGAAAATTTGGAGGTTTTCTTGAATTTTGAAAAGCTCGGAACAGAAGCGCAACTGGCACTCTATACCCAGGGGCGATTGAGCGGCAGGGTTTTGGACTGGCTGTCTTCTCCAGCAATGGCTCGGACCCGAATAATGCATTACGGGGATTATGATCCGGTCGGGCTTGACGAATACCTGCGAATCAAGGCTGCGCGCCCTGAACGTACGGAACTCTATCTGCCGTCAAATTTGGAAGAGCTATTGTCCCTTTACGGAAAAAGAGAACTTCTTCACAGCAGTGCAGCCGTCTTGGCTCGACTCAGGAAAACCGAAGACCAAGAGGTTCGCCGAGTTGTAACACTGATGGATCAATACGGCGTGGGTCTGGAGCAAGAAGCTCTGTTTTTGGGTTAGATTGATTAAAAGTAAAGATTTGGGATAAGTCAGAGGAGAACCCGTTACATCATGAATATAGAAAAAATGCAAACTCATCAGCATGCTAATACTTCTTTTGTCAAACTTTCCCGTGCTGAAGTGGCCAGTAAGTATCATGTTGAAGATTTGGCTGGCGCTATAGTTCCTGGAACCCGCCTATCCAATATACTTGATCAGTTAGAATTAGGCAGGCTCCTTTCCAGTCAAGGCTTGGAGTTTTTACGCAACAAGGGAGTCTTGGCACTATTTCGTTATGCAAACAACGAAATCGATTTTTCCGAATTTGTGAAGGCCGCTGCGACAGAGCAGTCCGAGCGTCGCTTGGTAGCCGATAAAGAAAAGGCTGAGCAGAATCGGAAAGATGAAGCTATGCAGCAGGCTAGCATGAGAATTGTGCAAGAACGGGAAATGGCAAAACAACTTGCCTTCAATAATGACCCTAAGAACAGAGCTAAGGCTAGAAGAGACAAGCTAAGACAAAAATATGGTCTTTCTGATTTTATCGAGAAAGCTGACTTTCCGAAGTTGATGGATATCCTGCGA
This sequence comes from uncultured Desulfobulbus sp., assembly GCA_963666685.2. Classification (GTDB taxonomy): domain Bacteria; phylum Desulfobacterota; class Desulfobulbia; order Desulfobulbales; family Desulfobulbaceae; genus Desulfobulbus. The sequence goes on along the minus strand of CAXXHZ010000003.1, from coordinate 1,618,393 downwards.
CGGGTTGATAATGGTGTACGGTTATCCGAAGATGAGGTCGTTTGGCTTTCAACACAAGGTAACGAAAATTATGATGTGTATTACACAGTAGAACTGAGAGAGGGCTTCCATAGGAACGAAGCTGAGTTTTATGCAAGTAAATTCAAAAAGAGTAAAGACCCTTGGTCTGCGGTCAACGCAAGCAGTCACTATCGAAAGTGCAAAAAAGCGAAAACTGCTGATTCTATATTAGGTACCATTGATGTGACTTGTTTAAAGAATCTCAAACTGAAATCTGCCATCTGCACAACTCATGGCGGGGTAAAACGGGATTTGCAAAAATGGGATGAAGCTTTGATCCTTGGACAACAAGCTCACAAGTTGACGCCTCAGGATTTTAGACCATGTACACTGTTGGGTGCGGTAAATACGGAAATTGGTAATCTTTTTCTTGGGCGTTCTTGGTATGATAAAGCTGTCGAACGAGGATATAGCGAAAAATCAATGGATGATGACCTGCGAAGCATTTTCATGCGCGTTGAAAAATCGAAGCAAGAGGATTTGCGCAACTATTTACTCAACATTGATTCCTCCCGTTATCGTTGGACGGAAAAGATTCATTAAGGTCACAGCGGACATCGACAAGGTGATGAAGCAGATCGAAGCCACCGGTACGAAGGGAATCGAGGAATGAACAGTAGTCCCCCCTATCATCCTCCCTACACCATCACCCCGGCCATTGTGCATCTGGTTGCCAGGATAAGCGAAGCGGTAGGGCGTTTGACCGTGCTTACCGATCAGTCCAAGGCGCTGCGGCTGCGACGCATCAACCGTATTCGCACCATCCGGGGATCGCTGGCCATTGAAGGCAATAGCTTAAGCGAAGCGCAGATCACCGCGATTCTGGAGGGCAAACGCATCATTGCTCCACCCCGCGAGATTCAGGAGGTGCAGAACGCTCTTGCCGCGTATGATCGTGTTGCACAATGGAATCCGGAAGGAGCGGTGGATTTGCTGGAAGCGCACCGCATCCTGATGGCCGGGCTCATTGATGAGTCTGGGGCGTATCGACGCGGCAGCGTCGGCGTGATGGCGGGTGGCGAGGTCATGCATCTCGCTCCCCCGGCGGATCGTGTTCCAATCTTGATGACCGATCTTTTCCGCTGGCTGACTCTTGCCGAAGAGCATCCCCTGATCACCAGCTCGGTATTTCATTACGAGTTCGAGTTCATCCATCCTTTTGCCGACGGCAATGGCCGTATGGGTCGTCTCTGGCAGTCCTTGATTCTGACTCGCTGGAAGCCTCTGTTTGCCGATGTTCCGGTGGAAAGTCTGGTCCACGAACACCAGGCAGACTATTACCAGGCATTGCAAAAGAGCACGGATCAAACCGATTCAGCGCCCTTTATCGAATTCATGCTCAGGATGATCCTTGATGCTGTCTCCACTGCCGCCCCCCAAGTCGCCCTACAAGTCACCCCCCAAGTCAAGCGGTTACTGCAGGTCATCCAAGGCGAAATGACCCGCGAGACATTGCAGAACGCGCTTGATTTGCAGGATCGTAAGTCATTCCGCGAGCGGTATCTCAAACCATCGTTAGCTGAAGAACTGATTGAAATGACCATCCCGGACAAACCCAACAGCCGTCTGCAGCAATATCGCCTGACCGATAAGGGGCAGCAGTGGCTGCACGATTGTGTCGGCGAGTAAGGAAAAATGACCATGTCAAACAAGAAAAAGCCGACCTGGACCGACCTCAAACGCAACCTTTCTTGGTTCGATTCGGCCGCTTTCCAGAACAGATCTTGCAGAAGCAACCCCGCGAGCCAGCGATGGCCGAAGTCCGCAGGATGTCGGCTGTGCTGTCGAAGAGCCAGCCTTAATTACTTTTGGTGGCAGTGCGGAACATCTCCCCGTAGATGCCGGGAAGCCCGCGTTCCTGCAACTCTTTGACCACGGCCTCGACATCGTAGGGGCAGCGATAATGGTTTACCGTAATTTTCCCCTTTTTCAATTCGAGGATCGCGTAAGAGGCTTCCGGTCTGCCGTCGAACATCCTGCCCACCGAACCCGGATTGATGAAATGGACCCCGTCTACATATTTATGATACGGGGAATGGGAATGGCCGGTAACCACGACCTGACAGGTCGTTGCTTTTGCCAGTTCTCGGAAACGTTTTCCCGGAGTGTCGGCAAAAAGGAATTCCTCGTGATCGTCCGGGCTACCATGGAAGAGGCCGACAAAAGTATGACTGAGCCGGAGGATTTTTTTCTTTTTCAGTTCCAAAAGAAACTTTTTATTTTCAGGGGAAAGCAGAGATGCCGTGCTGGTGTACATGATCCGTTTGTCCGGATTGGATGGTTTTTTGAAAGTTTTTTCTTTAAGGAGTTTTATAACCTTATCGTCGGTGTTCCCCCGGATGGTAAAGGCCTTTTTTTTGCGCAGCCAGTCGATGGTTTCATTGGGGAAGGGCGCGTATACGGTGGTATCACCGCAGTTGAAAATTTGTTCGCAAGTAAGGGCTTGCTCCTGACGACTGACGGCCTCAAGTGCCGGATAGTTACCGTGGATGTCGCTGATAAGAAGGATTTTCATTGATTTTAGTGGGTTGTACGATCACATCACAGGATCGGGGATGAAAAGTCCGGTCAAAGGTCGTGGCCGGGAATCGGCTTCGACGGTGCGATTTTTTTGATTTAGAGGAGCGGCCCCACCAGAAGGGCGATATTTTCCAGCAATCGTTGGCCGTAGGAACGGGTCTGGAATATTTCGTTATCATGCTGGGTTGCATTCATCAGATAGTGTTGTTGTAACGCCCTGATTCGACCGGTGAATTCCTTGTCATAGATACAAAGGGTCATCTCAAAATTGAGCCAGAAGCTGCGCATATCGAGATTGACTGAACCAAAGAGGCAGAAATCGCCGTCAACGGTAATCGTCTTGGTATGCAACAGGCCGCCGGTAAAGGTCTTAATCTGCACCCCGGCCAGGGTCAGGGCTTCGTAACGTGCACGGCTGGCATAATAGACCAGACGCGAATCGGGCTTTTCCGGGACAATGACTGTTACCGCAACCCCTCGCTGTGCTGCGGATTTAAGCGCCGCCAGGATGGCATTATCCGGCACGAAATAGGGAGTGGTCAGAATCAGTTCCGTACGGGCCGCGTAAAGAGTGGTCAGTAAGACGTTGTGGATAGTATCGTCGCCATACCCGGGACCGGAAGGCGCCAACTGTACCAAGGCTTTGCCTGCCGTGTCCACCGGGTGGATGTTCGTGTTGCCGGTATAATCCGTCAGTCGTTGTTTTTTTTCCAGCAGCCAGTCAAACATAAAGGCTGCGGTCAGCAATTCTACCACCGGACCGGTGATTCTGACCATTGCATCAATCCATTCCCCGAATCCGTCCTGTTGTCTGTAGAAACGCGGATCCACTAGATTCTGGCTGCCCGTATAAGCGATTTCGCCGTCGATGATGGCGATTTTCCGGTGATTACGCAGATCGATACGCACAAATAAGGCGCGGATAATACCTGCGGGCAAGGCCTCGACCAACTCAATACCTGCTTCCCGCATTCTTGTCGCCCCAGAGCTGCGCAGGAATTTTTTTGACCCGATACTGTCAAGCAAAACGCGGCAGATAACCCCTCTTTTTCTCGCCTCCATCAGGCTGTCGATCAGTGTGTCGGCCAGGCCTCCCTCGTTCAAGATATAAAATTCGAGAAAGCAGCTGGATTGGGCTTTGCGGATGTCGTCGATCAGGCAATGCAAAAAGCGATCGGAAGCATCGAGCAGTTCAAGGTTATTGCCGGGCATGGTCGGGATACCGGTGGTGGCGGTGACCTGCCGGTCAAGAGGAATGCATTCCGGATTGATCTTCTCCCAGTTGATCGCCGGTTTACGACGGAGGGAAGCGGACCATTCTTGGATGATCGATCGGTCTTGGAGCAGACGGTTGGCCCTCCGTTCACCCAGCCTGTTTTCGCCAAACAGCAGGTAGATGATTGCACCGGCAAAAGGCAGGAGCAAGATAACCACCAGCCAGGCAAAAGAGACGCTGGGGGCTCGTTTGCGCATAATGACCCGCAGGGAAAAAACGATACGGATAGCCAGGTCGGCAAAAAAAATCGAGGAGGTCCATCCCCATGTAAAGGCATCCATGTTGGATCAGCGGGAAGATCCGCCGGATGCGAGGAGGGCGTTGGGCATCATCATGCTTTGATGTGCTGCTACTATAATTCTTTGAAATAGCATTTGAAATAATTTCAACCTGTTGATGTCTTGCCTGGACGTCGAATGAAGAAGGAAAAAATCGACACTTCTCTAAAATGGCATATAACCCCATAAATGGTCAAGGGTAATAACTAACCGCAGATATCTTCGCTCTTTTCTTTTGCAAGGTATCTGGTAGAATATCCCTACGCTTTTTTGTTTCCATAACGTCAATAAACTACAGGATATTCTATGCAGGTTAAAGGATTTTCGGCCGCCGCGATAGAGGCCGGGATACGCTATGCCGATCGTCTTGATCTGGGATTGATTTATTCTCAGGTGCCGGCCGTTTCCGCCGGGACCTTCACCACCAATACAGTCAAAGCGGCCCCGATTCTTTTAGATATGGAGCGGTTACGTTCGGGCATGGCCCAGGCTGTTCTGGTCAACAGCGGTAACGCCAATGCCTGCACCGGGAAAGAAGGGATGGATGTGGCAATGGCCACCAGTGCAATGGCTGCACGGGAATTGGGCATTGACGAGGGGTTGGTCCAGGTGGCCTCAACCGGGGTTATCGGTCAGCCTTTAACCACCGAGCCCTTTTCCAAATCATTACCGGCGCTTACCGCAAAATTGTCGGCCGATGGTTTTGAAGAATTGGCCCGGGCCATGATGACCACCGATACGGTACCGAAAATTGCCACGGCCACGGTTTCGCTCAACGGTGTCGAGATTTCCCTGCTCGGAGTCGCCAAAGGATCCGGGATGATCATGCCGAACATGGCCACCATGCTCTGTTTTGTGGTGACCGATGCCCGGATTGTGTTTCCGGTGCTCAACCGGCTGGTTCAATCCGGGGTGGGCACAAGTTTCAACCGTATCACCGTCGACGGAGATACCTCCACCAACGATATGGTGCTGGTCATGGCTAACGGCGCCGCCGAGAACACCGTGATCGACGAGGGCGCTACCGAATCCGCCGAGATTTTCGGTGCGGCATTACACGGAGTCTTCAAAGAGCTGGCCTTGAAAATCGTTGCCGACGGCGAAGGTGCCACTAAGATGGTTACCATCCGGGTTGCCGGAGCACGGAACGAAGAAGAGGCGATACAGGCTGCCCGGACCATAGCCAACTCGCCTCTGGTAAAGACCGCTTTTTTCGGTGAAGACGCCAACTGGGGCCGGATTATCGCCGCGTTGGGGCGCTCGGGATGCCCGTTCGACCCGGAGCGCGTCTCTATGAGTTTTGACGCGGTTTTGCTGGTTGAGAATGGGATGGTTCTCGGTTTGGAACAGGAGGCTGCCGCCACCGAGGTGCTCAAGCAGAAACAGTTTACGGTTACGATCCATCTGCACGAGGGGAGCGCGGCGGCTGAGGTTTATACCTGCGATTTTTCTCTTGATTACATAAAAATCAACGCCGATTACCGGAGCTGAGAGGTCTGCTCAATGCATCAGCCCGGCACCAACACCTGGATCATGCCCGATTCGCTTCAGCTTGAATCCCTGTTGTCCTCCCTTGCCGAGGCGTTCGATTCCTTTACCGTCCACGAGTCTTCGTCAACAGTGGTCTATGCCGATTCTTTTGATTGGCGGTTGTTTCAACAAGGGTACATTCTTCATTGTCACGATCGCGTCTGGACGCTGTGCCGGAACAATAACCGTGAAGTTCTTGAAGTCCTTGTAGAGCAGAAGGGACCCGAGTTGAAGCGATCCGCTTTATCACGCGATTTTCCTGCGGGCCGACTCAGGGTGGTGCTTGAACCGCTGCTTGCTGTACGCTGTTTGCTGCCGATGGCAACAGTGGATCTGACGAGTCGTCAGATCCGTCTTCTCAACCGGGATCAAAAAACCGTGGCCCGTATCGTGATTGAAGAACAGCGTCCGGCGGGCGTAGAGCCAGTTTTTCGTTTAGTCCGCTTGTTCGGCATTCGCGGCTATGATCAGGAATTGCTGGCTGTGCGCAAAATTCTCACGCAAGGCGGTGTCCATCTCCCGGCCTCTCCCCTGATCGGTTTTGAAGCGGGGTGCGGCGTGATGGGTCGACGGCCGCTTGATTACACCTCTAAATTTGCCGTGGAACTCGATAAAGGCTCTACGGCCCGGCAGGCCATGGGCCGCATTTACTGGCACTTGTTGACCACAATCAAGATGAACCTTCCCGGTGTCCTTGAAGATCTTGACTCCGAGTTTCTTCATGATCTCAGAGTTGCGATCCGGAGGACACGCTCCGGTTTAAGTCTTATTAAAGAAGTCATGCCGCCGGCAGTAGTCGATTCATTTAAAAAAGACTTCGGTTTATTGGGGGGCAAAACCGGGCCAACCCGGGATCTTGATGTTTACCTTTTGAAACGTGACCAGTATTTTTCTCGATTGCCTGCTGCTCTTCAACCCGGGCTGACCTCTTTTTTCACCGATCTTGCTGTCCGTCGCAAGAAGGAGCAGAAAAAGATGGGAGTCTTTTTACGTTCCAAGAAAAGCAGAGCGATTCTCGACAGGTGGGAACGCTATCTGGCCTCAGAGGATCCGGAACCGGCTCCGGCAGCCAAAATGGCGGTGGAACAGCTGGCTGGGCGGGTCATTTTTCGTCGATTTAAACGGGTGATGACGGATGGGCAGGCTCTGGATGCGCAAACGCCGGATTCGGAGGTGCATCGTTTGCGGATCCAGTGTAAAAAACTGCGCTATACCATTGAATTCTTCAGCTCATTGTATCCCGCCGAAGATATCCACACCGTGGTTCGACAACTCAAGAAACTGCAGGACATTCTTGGTACGTTCAATGATCTTTCCGTGCAGCAGCAGATGCTCAAGAATGTTTTGGGGCAGTCGCAGTGCGGATCATTGCGGCGGACGGCCGTTGAATCGGCCGCTGCTCTGGGCGGTTTACTGCAGAGCCTCTTTCAGGAACAGCAGGAGCTTCGCGACCATTTTGCCCAGGCCTTTACCCAATTTAGCGATCCGGTGAATAGGGCATTGTTCGGCAGACTCTTCAAAAGGAAAAAGGAACCCTCATGAGTATTATTGCAGTGTACAATATCAAAGGGGGCGTGGGGAAAACCGCCACCGCGGTCAACCTCTCCTATCTCTCCGCGCGGCAAGGCAGCAGTACCCTGCTCTGTGATATGGATCCCCAGGGCTCTGCTTCTTTTTATTTTCGTGTTCGCGCGCCTGAAAAATTCAACACTAAAAAATTGTTAAAAGGTGGTAAACATATTGAGGAGAATATCAAAGGAACCGATTATCCCTATCTTGATATGTTGCCCGCTGATTTTTCCTATCGTAATATCGATATCGCCCTTGATGATTTAAAAAAATCCCGACAGCGCTTAAGCAAGGTGTTGCAACCCCTGCTCAAGGATTACAAGCGGATTTTTCTTGATTGCCCCCCGAATATCACCCTGCTTTCGGAAAATATTTTTTATGCAGCGGACCGCATTCTCGTTCCGCTCATTCCAACCACCCTGTCTCTGCTGGCATTGAATCAGCTCTTCGCCTTTCTCGATGAAATCGGTTTGGGCCGGGATAAAGTACTGATTTTTTTCTCCATGGCTGAAAAGAGGAAAAAGATGCATATCAATCTGATGCAGGATATGCAGAAGGAAACCGGCGTACTGGAGACCCTGATTCCCTTTTCCGCGGACATTGAACGGATGGGCGTCTATCGGCAGCCGGTAGCCGCAGCCCTGCCCGGATCGACCTCCACCCTGGCCTATGAGAAACTCTGGAATGAAATCTCCGACCATCTTGCCGCCTGACCGAAAACAGCTGTTGCTCTGCCGCCATGCCAAATCAAGTTGGAATGAGGCAGTGCTGAGCGATATCGAGCGCCCACTGAACAAACGGGGCAAAAGGGATGCGCCGGAAATGGGACGTCGTCTGGCGCATCGAGGAATCCGCCCCGATCTGATCTTGACCAGTACCGCGGTTCGCGCCCGAACAACCGCAACCTGTCTTGCCGCAGAGCTTGGGTATGCACAGGAGCAATTACAGGTGCGTACCGATTTGTATGCCGCGACCGTGCCGTCTTTGCTGGCCTTATTGCAGGAACAGGAGCCGCAATACCCGACAATCATGCTGGTCGGGCATAATCCTGAGTGTACATCCCTGGCTAATTTTCTTGGCGGACTGCATATTGAGAATATACCCACCTGTGGTATCGTTGCCCTGGAATTCACCCTTACAGCCTGGCAGGATCTTGCCGCAGGAAAGGGCACCTTGCTTTTTTTCGATGTTCCCAAAAACAATGTTTAGCAATTCATTTTTTTCTTTGGTAATCAGCAGCCTGGCTGCTGCCGCATAACCCAAACCTTCTTTTCGGTTTTGCGGACGACTCACATTTAATATGATCGTGAAGAAACAGGTACAAGGTCTGACCCCAAACTGTCTCAAATGCAAAAACTTTTATATCACCTATGATCCTCGGCGACCTCGAGGCTGCAGGGTCTACGGCTTTAAAAGCCGGGAATTGCCCTCTCAGGTGGTATTGGCGAGTTCAGGGGCATTATGTCGGCTTTTTGCAGAACGCTCGGAACCCTGACGGTGCATCCCTCGCAATTCTGAGGGAATGTGACCTTCACCGGTAATTTCCCTTGGGTAAACCCCCGGCTTTGCCGGGGGACAACAACAGTTTGACAGTTCCTGTAAAATAAAGAAGCCTCCCGCCTCGTGAACCGGTCAAAGTCACGAAAAAGGAGGCTTCATGAACGACATACAATGTTTAAGCCACACAAGATGGGATTGCAAGTTCCATGTAGTATGGACACCGAAATGCCGAAGAAAAATACTCTATGGCCAACTTCGGAAAAATCTAGGTGATGTGTTCCATGATCTTGCACGGCAAAAAGAAAGCCGGATTGTTGAGGGACATTTGCAGCCCGATCATGTGCACATGCTGCTGTCGATTCCCCCGAAGTATTCGGTTGCCCAGGTTGTAGGTTACATGAAAGGGAAAAGTGCAATCTACATCGCGCGCAATTACCTTGGGCAAAAAAAGAACTACAATGGGATGCACTTTTGGGCACGAGGCTATTTTGTTTCAACCGTTGGTGCCGACGAGGCAATGGTTCGAGCATATATTCGTAACCAGGAGCAAGAGGATCAGCGAGTAGAACAACTGAACTTGTTTAAATAGGCGACCACCATATGGTGGTCAGATAATCTTTTCAAGAGACCGCTTTGAGCGGTTCACAGTCTTTCAAGCCACCGGCTTTGCCGGTGGTTCTGACTCTTTATTCCTTCTTGTATGCAAGATGTCCCCCTCCGGCGTAGGTGCTCCATTTCTTGTCATTAGCAAAAGGGAAATACTATGCGACGTCTCATTATTATCTTACTCAGTTGTCTGCTGGTTCAGGGAACTGTGTACGCCGCCTGTGAAGAGGGCGATTGTCAGAATGGATCGGGTACGTCGAAAGACCCGAATGGTCAAGTGTATGAGGGCCAGTTTAAAGACGGCTCTCCTTATGGGATGGGATTGTTGATCAGTCCGGATGGGTCGGCCTATAAGGGCCAATTTATTAAGGGCCGTTATTACGGCCAAGGTACCCTGGTCAGTAAAGACGGCAGAAAATATGTCGGATCTTTTGTAGACGGGGTCATTCAGGGCAAAGGAACCCTGACCTTTGCCGACGGCATGGAATACACCGGAGATTTCGATCTGGGACGGTTCAGCGGTCTGGGCACGCTGTTTTATCCTGATGGTCGTGAATATACCGGAGATTTTCGTGACAATATCATTCATGGGCAGGGCAAATTGTTGTATGCCGATGGTTCGTCGTTTGAGGGACAATTCGCCAACGGCAAACCTGCAGGCAAAGGGATTCGTCGGTATCTGGATGGCTCGCGTTATACCGGAAACTACATCGATACTCACCGGGAAGGTCAGGGCGTACTGGAATTGCCGGATAACTCCCGCTATGAAGGTGCGTTCCATAATGATGTCTATCAAGGCAGGGGCATCATGCGGTACGCGGATGGTTCCAAATATGAGGGCGAGTGGGTTGCCGGTAAACGTCAGGGAAAGGGTGTTTGGACTGCTGTCGACGGCAGTCGTCATGAGGGACAATTCAATGATGTGACGGCGGATAAAAAGCAAACAGAGCAGATGGTGACCCCTTCATCGGCCGCACCTCCTGTCGCGGTACCGGAGGCAGTTGTCCACAAAGAACCTGAAAAGGCTCAAACGCCGAAAGATACCTCGGGGGAAAAGCAGGGCGGGGGGAGTGCCGTGGTCTCTGAACAACCGGAAAAGAAAGAGTCCGGGGGCAGCCTCTACACCCATAATGGCCTTCTTTACCGTGACGTCCGAGCTCAAGAGCTCTTTTCCGGAGAAGCGTTCAATACCTTGACCGACGGCAGCACCTACAAAGGGACCTATGTGAGCGGCCTGATGAACGGAAAGGGCCAGTTGATTCTCGCCAATGGTGATCGATACGAAGGTGATTTCCGTAAGGGGCGGATCTCCGGGAAGGGTACGTATTTGTATGCGGACGGTCGCAAATACACTGGAACTTTCGAAGATAATTTATTTAGCGGTGCAGGGGTGTATGAGCTTGCGGACCACAGTGTTTATACAGGGAATTTTAAAAATGGCAGCCGCAATGGCCGGGGAAAAATCACTTATCCCGACGGACATGTAGTAGAAGGGATGTTCAAGAATGACACCCTGCAGCCCTGAACTTGCGGAATGCCTGTTTTTCGCGCCCGTATGCGCATCTGGAGAAAGCAAATGGTCTGAATCTGTTGGAGAAATTGGTTTGTTGGGGGGATCGTCGGCAAGAATCCGCGGCATGTATTTCAGTTTACTTATGGAAAGGAGAACATAATGTTGTGGCAATATCGGACCATTCTTTTTGAATTCACCAAGGATGGCCTGCTGGGTGATAAATATGTTGATGATGAAGAGATGGAAAAATCCTTGAACGAGTTGGGAGAACAGGAGTGGGATTTGGTGAATGTCTCCCTGTTGCAGGATGGTCTTTTAGCCTTCCTCAAACGACCGGCAGGGGCGGAAGAGGTCGTCGCTGAATGCCCGCGTTCGGCTGAACCGGTACCTCCGCCGATTATCCAGTCGCGTTACGTTACTCCCTCCCGGAATACGGCTGCCGCCGAGCAGTTTGAGGTGGATGAACGTACGCAGACCCGCAGTTTTGATCGGCAGCGCAAAAACGCTCTACGGAACGAAGAGAATGATTTTGTCGGAGATATCCGAATTTCTTGAGCAGGGAAGGCAACAACAAGAGCGTCTATGGGTTTGTATATTCTTAAACGGTTTTTATTGATGATTCCGACGCTTTTCGGGGTCATGCTGATTACCTTTATCGTCACCCAGTTCGTTCCCGGTGGCCCGGTGGAACGAATGATGGCACAACTGAGCGGCTACGGCGCCGGCGGAGAAACCGCGGGCCATGACCTGTATCAGGGAAATAAAGGATTGGACCAGGAACGGGTCGAGCAATTGAAAAAGCTCTACGGTTTTGATAAACCGCCCTTGTCACGATTTGTCGATATGATGCGACAGTATCTCACCTTCGATTTCGGGAGATCGTACTACCATCATAAAAGTGTCGTGCAATTAGTGGTCTCCAAACTCCCGGTATCCATGTCGCTCGGTCTCTGGAGTTTTTTGATTGTCTATTCGGTCTGTATTCCCCTGGGGATTGCCAAAGCGGTACGCGACGGCTCCACCTTTGACATTCTCACCAGTGCCGTCATTCTTATCGGATACGCCATCCCGGGGTTTGTCCTTGGCATCGTCCTGATCGTCCTCTTCGGCGGCGGGAGTTTCTGGAGCATTTTTCCCCTGCGGGGTTTGGTATCGGACAATTGGTATGATTTGAATTTGACGGCGAGGATTCTTGATTATTTATGGCACATGGTGTTGCCGGTGACCGCATCCACCGTGGGAAGTCTGGCGGTGATGACTCTTTTGACGAAAAATTCGTTTCTGGAGGAAATTCGCAAACAGTATGTGGTGACCGCCAGGGCCAAGGGCTTGGAGGAAGGGCAGGTTCTCTACAAACATATTTTTCGCAATGCCATCATCCCCATCATCACCGGGTTTCCCGGCAGTTTCATCACGGCTTTTTTCACCGGTAGTCTGCTCATCGAAACCATTTTCTCTTTGGACGGCATGGGTTTGCTGGCCTATGAATCGGTGATGAACCGTGATTATCCAGTGGTTTTGGGAACGCTGTATTTCTTTACCATCATTGGCCTTTTTTCCCGATTGCTTTCTGACCTTTCCTATGTGATGGTTGATCCACGCATCAGTTTTGAAAGCAGGCAATAGCATGCAGGCATGGCGGAACAAAAAGAACAGTCTTGGGCACAAGCGCTGGACACGATTCAAGAAGAATCGTCGTGGTTATTATTCGCTGCTAATATTCCTGGTGCTTTTCGGGACGAGCCTCTTTGCCGAAGTGCTCTGTAATGATAAACCTTTACTGGTCCGCTATGAGGGTCGGTATTATTTTCCGATGGTGCGGATGTATCCGGAAACGATTTTTGGCGGAAATTTTGAAACAGAGACGGATTACCACGACCCGTATATCCTCGATAAGCTGACGAGCCACGGAAATACCATCATCTTTGCACCCAATCCCTACAGTTTCAATTCCATCAACCTTAATCTGGATCGTCCGGTTCCCTCTCCTCCGGACAGGGATAATATACTCGGAACCGATGATCGTGGCCGCGATGTCCTGGCTCGGCTGATCTACGGTTTCAGAATCAGCATCTTTTTCGGAGCGGCACTGACCGCAATCGGTACCTTGCTCGGGATCGGCGCCGGTGCGCTTCAGGGGTACTTTGTCGGTCGGTTTGATTTGTTGTTTCAGCGCTTCATAGAGCTTTGGGGTTCCATGCCCGAGTTGTATCTGCTTATTATTTTCGCTTCTATTTTTAAACCAAGCCTGCTGCTTCTGCTTATTTTGCTGTCCATGTTCGGTTGGATGGGGCTTTCGGATTATGTTCGGGCCGAATTTCTTAAAGGGCGAAACATGGAGTATGTGAAGGCTGCCAAAGCCTTGGGTGTTGGCAATTTCACCATCATGTACCGTCATCTGCTTCCCAACAGTATGACTCCGGTCATTACTTTCCTGCCTTTCCGTATGTCCGGCGCCATTCTGGCTCTGACCAGCCTTGATTTTCTCGGATTGGGCGTACCGCCCTCAACGCCGAGCCTTGGCGAGTTATTGGCTCAAGGGAAGGCCAATATCGATGCCTGGTGGCTCTCGCTGTCTACTTTTATTGTGCTGGTGGGCACCTTGGTGTTGCTTATTTTTATTGGTGAAGCGCTGCGTGAGGCCTTTGACCCGAGGAAATAAAAAAGGGAACCGAAGATTGCTCTTCAGTTCCCTGAGTAAAAAGATTCTTGCAGGCAAAAGACTTATCGATGGTGCATCTCGTGCCGCAATTGGGCGAATTCATCTTTGATATGGGCATGCAGTTCGGAGAGTTCGAAATACAGCTCTTTTGCCGTGTATTCAAAACGGGGTCCGCTTTCCAGGTTGGTTTCAGTCGGGACAAGGGGCATAAGGGTGCTGGCATCCTGTAGCCAGTGTGAGAAACGATTGATCGCCTCCGGGAGCACTTCAGGCCGGTATTGTTCCTCAGGGATATGACGAAAGAGGTAATTAACCAATTTTTCCGTGGCGGCATCGTCCTTTTTAGGAAGACGGATCAAAAGGCTGATGACGGAATAAAGCAATTGCAACAGGGCCTTCGGGCCGGCAGGGAAGGGCAATTCGGACTTCTGTAAGCTCGCAATCAGTTGGGTGCATTCGCTAATTTTTTTATGTGACAGCGTACGGACAGCGGCGGGAAGGTGTGCGCCAAGCGTGTCAAGCTGGATTTGTCTGATTTCTTCAGGCCTGAGCGTTGTGAGCTCTTGGCGGATGTTGGCGGTTGCATTTTCCTGCCCAGCATCAATGGAGGCCTCCAGTGATTGCGTCAACTCATCCACGGTTGTTTCGGCGGTGGTCTCCTGTTCGTCGTCTTCACAGGCATCAAAGAAAAAATCAAGTGCTCCTTCAAGTTCTCGGTCCGGAACCTCCTCGTTGACAAGGGAGGTTTCCTCTGTCTCTTCAGCAAATTCCGGCTCTATAAAGTCGTCAAGTGCCGGCGCGATGGTCGCCTGTTCCTCCATTTTGTCAAAATCAAAAATGGGGCTACGGGTTTCCTGCTGCCTCTCTAGGGTACCGGATTGCTTTTCCTCGCCCCAGGATATTTCTGGGGCGGGTTCGTTTGGCGTTTCCGCTAAGGATATGGGCTCTTCTTCCTCCGGTTCCTTGCCAAAGAAGAAATCGAGTTTCTCCTCGATTTCTTCCATGGGAGTATAATCAAAGGCCGCTATCGCATCCTTTTCGGAGAAGCCACGTTCTTCGTCACTGTCGGCAAGGGCGGATTCAATTCCTGATTCTTCATTAAAAAAGAGTGATTGTTCGTTTTCTTCAGCAGGAGACTGAGCAGGCGTTTCAGCATTTTCGGGTTGCGTGATTGCCTCGGCAAAGAAGTTGTCGAGTTTGCTTTGAATATCAAGAGCGTTCTGTTCGAACTGGGCATCCTCTTTACTGAGAGCAGGACTTACGATTGATTCTTCCATATCATCAAGGGTCAGCCTCTCTGATGGTTCTTGTTCCGGATTAACATCGGCAAGCGCGGCCACGGGTTCCATCTCTTCGTCGATAGCCGATTCTAAAGCGGTGGAGTCCAATGCCGAAAGCGTTACCGAGGGTTCAATATATTCATCGCCGCTTTCGGAAAAAAGAAAATCAAGTTGATCTGCTAAATCGCTTTGTGTCGGAAGATCAAAGGGTTCGGCATCTTCATTGTAGCCGGATACTTCGTCCGTTCCTGAAAGGGCCGGCATGAAACCGTGATTGGTCTCGAATTGGGCCTCTATGAAATCGTCTGCAAGTTCGTCATCAACCGGGTGAATGGCATCAAGGGGCAGCATTTCATCGGGATATTGGACATCAGCGGTTTCCATTGCCGGTTTCATATCCATACCGAAAAGGG
Source organism: uncultured Desulfobulbus sp. (assembly GCA_963666685.2). GTDB lineage: Bacteria > Desulfobacterota > Desulfobulbia > Desulfobulbales > Desulfobulbaceae > Desulfobulbus. Next base: position 1,603,186 of record CAXXHZ010000003.1, on the reverse strand, counting down.
TATCGATTTCAGCTGCAAGGGAATCAGTAGATATCTCCTTCGAGCTTGTAAATTTTTCGGGTTGTTCGGTGGAATCCGCATGTAAAAATGCGGGTGTGGGTGTGGGTAGCGGTTCCTCTACCGTTGTCTCAGCGGGACGATTGAGAATAGTATCCATGGCATCAGGTGTGCTGATTTCATCGACCACTCCGTTGATGTGTTGCTCGTCAAGAGGCGGGGCCGTTTGTGCGGCTATGAGCATTTTGAGGTTGTTGAGATGATTAATTCGATCAGCCAGGAGTTCTTGAATCTTTTCTTGGTCAAGAGGCTGTTCGGTTGTTGTAATTTGTTCCAAGGCATCATTGAATGAATGGAGCAAGATAAAGGCTTCAGAATGGGCATTCGCCCTCATTTCGGAGATGTAGTCACCCAAGGCCTGCAGCCCCTGAACCAAGACAAGGGCAGGCTTGTTTTTGCTATACTTCTGATGAAAAGGGGAAAGGTTGGTATTGAATTGCTTGAGGCTCTCGTTGGTCACCTCCCAGTCCAGGCTGAGAATAGCTGCCTTGAGTTGCTTGGCATCATTCTCTTCCATCGAAATCTGCTGTTGCCCGCTAGAGAGAGCGGTATCCGCTAACTGATCATCGGCGTTTGCGGTGGCCTCGGCTTCACTTTGATTAATCTGGAACTGGAGAATTCGAAATTTGCGGACATCAGCATTGAGCAACTGCGTGATTTCTCCACCGGTGATGTTTTCGGAGGATATGATTCTTTCGAAATTAGAAAAGAAAGTGAGGAGCAATTTGATGGAATTAGGGTGGGCATACGCGCCTTTCGAGCGAATATAACCGCCGATTTTGTTGAGGCCCTGGAGATAGACCTCTGCAACCTTATCATCTTGCCATAATGATTGCAGATTCTCCAGTTCATCCGCCAGTTCCTGGAGAATCTCATCGTTAATTTCCCAGTCCAGCGAAAGGATGATGGATTTAAGCCGCATGAGCGGGGAAGACTCTTCGCTTGAGAATTCAAAGAGGTCGAGATCCTGTGTATCAAAGGATTCATTGGCGAAAAGCGTCAAATCCTCAATCTCATCGATTTTATAAACTGGGTCACGCTGTGGTTTTTTCATATCCCGGCTCGGTATTTAGCTGCCACGGTACAACTCCTTTACATTAATTTCTTTTGAATGGAGATAACTGTGGATGATATTATTTTCTTTAACGTTTCAGGGACGTTGTATCCTGTAAGAGCACTTGCTTCAAATGTCGGTACTTTGAGTTTGCTGTTTAAATCTTTGTCAAGAACGGAAATCGGCAGGACGGGTATTCCCTGATTGCGTAAATCCACTTTATTATATTGAAGAACCAAAGGGATTTTGAAGATGGATTCCTTGTAACTCGTCAGGTTCTCATGCAGTTGGTTGAGGGACCGGATATTTTTTTCTCTCATCTGCTCCTGAGCATCAGCGACGAAAACAAGGCCGTCAACACCTTTTAAGACAAGTTTTCTTGTGGCATTATATTTGACTTGACCGGGTACGGTATAGAGTTGAATTTTTAATTCATAGCCTTTGATTTGTCCCATGTTGAAGGGAAGAAAGTCAAAGAACAGGGTACGATCTCCATGGGTTTTCAGGCTGACCATCTCGGACTGAATCTGTTTGGAGAATTTTCGGTTGATATATTCAAGATTGGTGGTTTTGCCACCTCGTCCGGGTCCGTAATAAACAATCTTTACTTGAACGATTTTTTCTCTGAGATTGATAAAGCTCAAAGTGCTCTCCTGCTGCCTGTTAAACTGATACTGATCGCAAAAAGTAACAAAAAAGAATGGTATTTGTCCCTGTAATCAATTAGTTGCGGGACCATATTTTTTTGATGCGTTCAATCGTTTCGACCACGTTGAGGCGAAGAAATCCCAAGGAAATACTTTTTCCGAACATCGTAATCAGTAACAGTTCGTCATCAATTTTGGAAAAATGAATGTTACATTCCGACCCTTTGTGAAACAATAAAGAAAATTCTTGCTCGCCGACGAGTTTAGCCATGGCGTCAACGGTGGCAAAGTTACCTGCGGCCAGAGCGGCGAAGGAGTAGACATCGTATTTTGATGTGCCGTTATCCTTGGCGGTAATGATATTACCGGCCATGTCGATGATAATTACGCAGTCGACTCCGATCTTTATGAGCTTTTCAGTCAGGATTTCATCTATTCTTTCAAGCTGTTCCTGGCTAACAACTCCATAATTCATGTTTCTACCTCGTATACGTTCTTATAGGTTGTTGAAGATTGATTTCTATTAACAGGTTTCAAGAGAGAAACCAGTGACATCTTACAGGATGAAGTGCGAAGGAATCATCAGAGAAACATGATTTTTTCCAAGCGTTTCCTTGAGACTCCTTTTTCAGATAAGAGGAGTATACGCCAGAAAAAATGATATATGAAGCGGTTTTTTTGTAATATTTTTTTTATTTTTTGATTGTTCTACCCGAGAAAAATTCTCAGCTGAAATGACTGCGGCTCAAGTTTTTTTGGGGGGTAACGGATTAGATTTTTTGACCTTTGATATCAACTTTATCTATTCTGTCCGGTTCGTTGATTTCGGTTCCCCTGCATTGCATGGGAATCTTTTTTTGATGCGTTGCATCCTAAAAATCCCCAAAATGGCAACTCTACCCGTTTTTCATTTTTTCTTTATAAACGCTGTTCACGGAATATACAAAGGCGAGCACTTCAGCGATGGTCTGATAGAGTTCGGCGGGTATTTCTTCGCCGACAGGGATTTTCGCCAGCAGTTCGACCAGATCCCGGTCCTCCTTTATATGCACCCCGGCCTCGATGGCGGTTGCGATGATTTTTTCCGCAACAAGACTTGAACCGCTGGCTACCACCTTTGGGGCCGAGGATTTTTGCTTGTCATAGAGCAGAGCAACCGCTTTTTTTGTTTTCGGTTGTTGGTTCGACATGGGGGCATCCTCTTTGAGTTTAGGCATTCGTATCGATTATCCCGGTAGCGCCGGCCATTATTTTCTTCAGGAGCGCCTTTACCGGTTCTTGAGCTCCTGTGAGAAACTGAACGGATTCAAGTTGGGCGGCTGTCAACCATGTCTCCAGTTCATTCCGGAATCCCGCCAGGAATTTTGCCCGTTCCGTATCTTCTGCCAGGAATTTCAAAGTAATCCCATCGGTATTTTTTTGGAAATCTATCTGCAGGTAGCCCAATCCTTCCAATTGCAAATGGAGCTCAACATGGTGTTCGAGTTTGTCCGCCGAAGCCCTGTCTTCTTTCGATTCGTTTTTTGCACTATCGGCATCAACAAGGAGATACCCCTGATCGAGGAAAGAGAAGGGCAGAGGCATAAACAGGAGGGCTTCCCCGGCAAGCCGCACCTGCAAGAGATGATAGAGTTCAATGGATTTGACGATTTGATCCGCCTGGGCCGAGCTTTTGTCACCCGGAGGCAACTGTTGCGATAACTCAATCAGGGCGTGTTTTAACGTCTGCACCGCCTTTTCCCGGCCGTTATCCGCGAGCAATTGATCCATGTTGATTCCCAGTCGCTCAACAATTTCCTGCAATTGTTGACCTCCAACCTGCACGGATTGAGGAGGGGCCGATGTGTCTCCAAATTCGACCAGGATTGAGAGCAACTGCTGTAAGGGCTGGGTGAGCGGACCGGCCGTACTTTCCCTAAGAAGAGGGGTGAGTTGATTGATCAGGTTTTGCCCTTGCGGGTCATTTCGGAATATTTTGCCGAGTTGATCCAGGAGAGGGAGGGTATCGGTTGTCGGTAATGGAGAGATGGCCTCGGTTCCTGCCTGGAGCGGCATGCCGGCCGATGATTGCAGGCTTGCGGCTTGCGAAAAAAAATCGGCCAGACGGTTGGCGCCTTCAATTGTTTTCGAGGGGGAGGATGCCGTCTGCGCGAGTTGCTGTAACAGGCTCGCTATTGCTTCAAATGTTGTCCCGATAGTGGGGCTCTGCGGAGCGGCAAAGGCCTCCACCGCCTTTTCCAGGAGTTGCGAGGTCAGTTGTGTCTGTTGCGTTGGTGAAGGAACAAGGGGCGGCCGGACGACAATGCTGTCGGCATAGAATTGCAAGGTTTTTTGAGAATTGCTGCTGAGTTGCGGGACCTGTCCCGATATTTCAGCGAGATCGGCGAGAACGGGAAAATGTTCGGACTGTTGGCTGATCAGGTGGATGGAATTGCCGATCATTCGATTAACCGCATTGCCGGTTACAATATGCAGTTCAACCTGCGGCGTTAATGCTGCGACCTGCAAGTTGAGCTTCTGCCCTATCTGAAGTTGTGCGGTTGATTCAGCCAGGACCTGGCGACCACCGATATCGATGGTGAACCGGTTCGGTCCGTTTTTTTCACTGACCACACCCTGCAGCAATTGCCCCTGGGTAAAAGCAGGGTGATGCTGCCGGTTGCCGCCTTGATACGGCGTCAGCGGCTGAATCCGCACGGTTGGGGTGATGGTGCCTGTCGGGTCCATGAAGAACCTTTGCATTGTTGGCGGTCGGAATGAACGTACCGCCGATGAAGAGGCGTCTATGTTCAGGTGAGCTGCAAAAAAAACGATGTGTACGGCTTTGGGGCTAATGAAAAGGAGTTCTCGGCACTGGGGTCAGGAACAAGATCAGATGCTATTGAACACGCACATTTTCCCGAAGTTGGCGTCGTTCTTCCAGTAGGCAGAAGGAAACAACCTGGTCGCGTGTCTTGGCGGAGATATTTTCAAAATGAAAAGCAACCTGATAATGATTTTTACGGACCCTGTAGGCTCTTACCACATTGGCCAGGCAGACAATGGGCGTTTCCGACTCCGGTAGCGTCATGACCAGTTGTATCCGATTGTTGCTGGGCGGTTTGATGGCAAACAGTGCCAGAACGCCGCTTCCGCTTAGGTCGATGGTTGTGCCGATCATTTTCCAGGTCTGTACTTTTAGCTCTTTGGGCCCGGCAATATAACTCGCCTCTATGGCAATATTGATAGACACTCTGAAATAATCGCGCAACGCTTCCGGCGAGACCGGTTCCCTGGCGGTGAGATGCAGACGGCGATCCCCGACTATGCTGTCAAGCCGAGCTATCAGGTTGACCGGAAGCCCTTTATGCTCAATGACCAAGTTGCAATGCGAACCGATTTTTAGATCATCTGCCTGCCAGGAATTTGGTGGGAAGAGGAGTTCCAAAAGAGGGGATTCTTTTTTGATCAAAAGGGCTTTGCAGCGCAAGTCTTCTTCCTTGGTGCTCGGAATATCGACAACCGCGGGTGCGTTATCGCTGAGCTTGTTTAAAATATCGTCAATTCTGGCCACTGAGAAAACACTCTGTTTTTTAAAAAGGATTATTATAAGTTCGTCCGGCACCTTTTTGCGGTATTCCGGCTAGTGCTTTCAAGCGAGAAAAGCAGTTGAGCAGGGTGCAACTTCGTGCACCAATACAGGTGCATAAAACGCACCTTACGGCCCTGCCTCCATTGTTTCAAAGGGGGACAGTCCCCATAGGCGCTTCGACATTCCCTGTGGAAAAATCTCCCCAGCAATGCGGGAACGAGGAGCGCGGGCGTCCCGCCCGCTTTTGCGAAATGCGATGCGGGCGGGACGCCCGCGCTCCCAAGTTCGCACCCTACGGTACGCGCCAACTTGAAAACTCACCGTTCAAATAAGTATCAATTGCCGACCTGCACCCTCATGCGCAGGTGCCTCCGTTGCAGCTCAAAACAGCAGGCCATGATTTTATCCTGGCTTTCGGAATCGATCGAGTCGAAGTGCAGGGCAACATGGTAGAGACTTTCCTCAACTTTCCGACAACGTACCACATGTCCCAAGGCCTTGATGACTTCCATGTCCCGGGTGGGCAGGGTGAGTTCAATCCGGACTTTTTTGTCTTTTTCCAGGGGGTCGGTGAAGCTGCACAAGAGGCCGCTTCCGCTGAGATCGATGGTGTCTCCAAAGAGTTGCCAATGTTCAGACTCTTGGGCCGTTTCTTCGGGGCGGAGCGGCGAGGCTGAGACTTTGGTATTTGCATCTACCCGGAAATGGCTGCGTGTTTGATTGTGGTTGACGGTTTCCCTGGCAATCAGCTCAAGCGTTTGTGTATCCTTGATACTGCTGATATCTGCGGAAATGGAAACCGTTTGGTCAGAAAAATCAAAAACCACCATGCAGGTTCTGCCGGTATCAACCTGATCGATCGACAGGGTCCCATCTGGAAAAAGCAGAGTGAATGCCGGAGGCTCTCCTGTGCCGTAAAAGCAGTGCAGCCGTTCTTTTTCAGTAATGCCGAGCAACGGCACCGCCGCCCGGACGGCTTTCCCATCTTTTAAATGAGCGAAGAAACTGTTCAGTAATGGCAAGGTGTTACCTTCTCCCGTAAAAAGAATCAGTGTTTTTCTTAGATTGCCATAATAGAGGAGAGAAAGGAAGAAATTTTTAGAAACAGGAGTTGTTCCGATGAAAAAACCTCTTGAAAGGCAACTTCCCTCGGTTTTGGTTTTTCGGGTGGGATTTTTATGGTTATGGTGCAATGATTTTGATGTGGGATGAGAAAGAGGGCGGCTATCCGTTTCCACCCTTTACGCATTTTGTGCGGCATCCCCCACATGTGCATTGAGAAAGCAAAAACTTCAAGACATGGCTTGCATCCTGCAGCGGTGTAGACGCATTTCTAACCGGAGCGAATCGCAGGCATGGATGGATTTATCCATTGCCCGTTGATATTCACCGATATACGAGGTTTCTAGAATGTCCGGCCCAATGTCTTCCATGAGCAGGCAGAGCTGATCGTTGTCATCGGTTATTTCCTGCTGTAGGGTGGTGAGTGCATTGCACCGGTTATCTATTTCAATGGGCGAGAGTAAAGGAATATCGTCTATCAATAAAAAGGTATCCTGTTTTAATCTTCTGAATTTATTAATTGTTTTGTTAAAATACATTTCTACGCTCTGCATCTGCTCTACCTCCTTTGACTGAACGGAATGAAACAACTTGAAGGGCTCTGGGGAATTTATGAAGTGCAGTTGGTAATTCGTCCCTGGTTGTGCTGCGGTTGCCTGTATCCACTCAGTGCTGAAAGGCCGGAGCGCAGTTTTCCGAGTTCGTGTGCAATAAGTGATTTTACTCCTGTGGCTTTGGCGGTTATACGTTTGTTGAGAAGAAGGATCTCTCTGAGCATACCTTCACGTTTTTGGATAAATATCAGTGTCGCTTCATTTTTAAATGCTTTTTCATTCAGTTGTGCCGAAATTTCCTGGTCAAGCCGCACGGCCTCTTCCTGGTATTCCTGCAAAGATATACTGAAATTTTGCAATGCAACCGGATTGGCCGTTCCCATCTCCTCGTCCATTTTATGGAGAAAGGCGAGGAAACATTCATAATGCTGTATGGATTGGGCAAGACTTGCTTCAAGCGGCTGCATTTGTGTATCCATTTGCGTGGTTAACGGGATATCGAGAGGGGTACATATCCATCCGGCACGGTGGCGGAATTATTATACACGTTAGGGGCATTGTTATAGGGTGCCTTGGGGATGGAGAGCACTTTATTCACGGGGATATTCTCCCGTTTATTGACCTCTATAGCCTCGCCCCAGGTACGGCGCAGGTCCACCAGCAGTTTTTCCACGACTTGCAGTTTTTCGATATCTTTGTGGAGATTTGCCTGGGTGAGTTCCCGGATCATGAAGTTGTATAATGCATCCAGATTCTCGGCAATCTCGCCGCCGACTTCGTGATCAAGGGTGTTGGAGAATTCCGTGATAATCGCCATGGATTTACTTACCCCATGAAAAAAACCGGGGATATTCCCCTCTTCCAGGGCCATGAGCGCCTGGCGGGTAAAGCGAATTGCTCCGTCAAAAAGCATGAGCAGAATTTGCTCCGGAGAGGCGGCCAGAATCTGATTCTGTTGATATTTATTATAGGCGTTCATGAGTTATTTCCCGAAGTGGACAGCTTGGAAAGCTCCGTCAGGTAACCGCTCTGCGAATTCAGATTACTGATCAGGAGTTCCATGGCGTTAAAGCGTGCCTTCAGCCTGGCTTCAATTTTGTCGATCATGGTTGTTTTATTGGCGATTTGGTTGTCCAACCGTTCAACCCTGCTTTCATACCGATCCCTTTTTTCCGCATACATCCCTTTCGTAGCGGAAGTGACATCAAGCAGGTAGGTGTTGAATTTTTCCATCACCCCTGTGGATCCGTCTTCTCCGGCCAGAAGTTTGGTTATGTCGTCCAAGCCGTTTTCAAGCGCGGCATCCAGTTTGGTGTTGTTGACCAGCAAGGTACCATCTTTAGCGGTTGAGATCCCAATCTCGCCGAGGACATGCAGCGAACCACTGCCGTTGACCACATCCGTCAATAGGGACTGCAATCCCCGCTTGATGCTGTTGACCGTGGCGTCGCCGCGCAGGTAGTCACTCAGTACGTCTTCTTTCGTATCGGTGTCGGTCGAATCCGTGGTGTCGGTGTCAGTCTTATTCGCATAGCCTTCGGCAATCCATTCCATGACCTTGTTGTAACTGCTGACAAAGGTGGAGATCTTTTCCTTTAAGGCCGTGGGGTCGGCGACGATGTCCAGTTTTGTGGCGGTATACACCGTGGGCTGCGCCGGATCGGGGATCGGGCTGGTTGCATTGAGGTTCAGGGTCACCCCGGCAATCATGTCGGTGATGGTGTTGGAATTGCGGCTGACAGGGATCCCGTCCACCGTGAGGAGGGCCGACTGGGCAACCTGCATTGTGGTGGTTGCAAAGTTCAGATCGCTCGATACCTCAAAGGAGGTGGCGGCATCTTTGCCGGTCAGCACGAGATGATAGGGCGTACCGTCGCTGCCATCGTTGATAATGGCGGCGCTGACACCGGTATCCTCAGAAACCTTATTGATGGCTGCCGCCAGACCCTGCAAAGAGTTGTTATCGGCATTGATCGAAATGGCCGTACCGTTGACCGTGACCGTACCGGTTCCGAAGATACTGGTGGAATTGGAGGCATAGCCGTCCGCGCTGACCTCCTTCTGCACCTGAGCCAGTTGCTTGACCACAATATTGTAGCTGCCGGTGAGGGCGTTGTTGGAAGTGGCGGTAAAGGCGCTCTCGGAACTCAAATTTGTCTTGGTGGTCCGGACCTCGCTGCTGAGGTTCATGGCACCGACAGCCTCCCGCAGGTCGTTCAAGCGGGTGTTGAGCTGCCCATAGGCCTTGAGCCGGGTGGTTTCACTGGTCTTATCGGTTTCCAGATTATCAAGGGGACGGCGCTCTATTGCCATCAACTTGGTGATGATGTCCTCGGTGGGCAGACCTGTGGCCAAGCCACCAAAAGTTACCTCTGCCATACCTGCCTCCTCGATACCTTTGGATTCTGTTACCGTTGCTTCCTGTTACGGGAAGCATTTTATGATTTGACGTCGACCAGATTACCCTGAAGATCGGCAAGCACCGCTTTCATGCCCAACAACTCTTCCGCAGGAACTTGACGGATAACTTCCTGGGTGTCGGAGTCGACGATTTTAACCACTAATTCTTTTGACCGATCATCTTTTTCAAAGCGAACGCTGTACAATCCGTCTTCGGTCAACGCCTTAATCTGATTCAGTACTTCTTCGGGTTGCACTTTTTTGCTTTCCGTTGTTCCCTGGTCCGCATCAGGTATTTCTTGTTTCGTATTCTTCCGATCCGTATCAATCTGCTCGGATCCGCGCGGCATTTTTTGCAGCGTGGAACTCGCCATACTCATTGCTTCAGTGATCATGACCTTCTCCTCGGTTAGGAATGAGCTTTTCTTTAGAGTGTATAGGGCTTGGAGGGAATAAAGAGAGGCCCCCCAAGGTTGCGGAGAGATCGCTCCGTCAGCCTCCTCTCTCCGGTTTCCATGCACACCGCCTGGGAACCAGAGAGAGGAGGCTGCCCCTCGTTCCCATGCAGTGCATGGGAACGAAGAACGAGCCCCCCAAGGTTGAGGAGAAATTATTGAAGCAGACTCAGAGCCAGCTGCGGAGCCTGGTTGGCCTGGGCCAAAATCGAGACACCGGCCTGTTGCAGGATGTTGTTCTTGGTCATTGCCGAGGTCTCTTGGGCAATATCCGCATCCAGAATCCGGCTACGAGCAGCCGAGAGATTCTCGGAAACATTCGACAGGTTGGAGATGGTGGACTCAAAACGGTTTTGCACTGCACCGAGATCACCACGCATTGTGTCGACCTGAGACAGGGCACCGTCGATGGCCTTGATGGCATTTGCCGATCCTTCGATAGTGGTAATATCCACTGCATTAATGGAACTCAACTCACTGGTGTTGGCGGCACCGGCAACAGTTTTGTTAAAGAGAGAACCTGCTGTATCAATCACATCACTGCTAATGTTGAAACTACCGGAACTTGAAAAAGAAACATTTCCACCAATAACAGTAGAATCACTGTTGGCCAAATTGGCAGTGGCCTCGGCGGTTGCATCAGCCCCAGCAGTATCCGTCAGTTGCGTAGCAGTACCTTCATTACCTGCAATATTAACGGTTGCAGTAGTGCCTCCTGTTCCTGCCGCACTGTGGTTAAAATCACCAATTGCGATATCATGCCCGGCTGATTGGGTTAAAGTTATTTCACTGTTATTACCAGCGAGTGTAGCGGTAATGCCGGTATTTCCCGCCTGATCATTAATGGCCTGGGCCAAGGAGGAAAGGTTTTCCTTGGTTACCGTAGCGCTGATATTAATTGCATCATCGTTGGTTCCCTTCAAGGTGAAGCCTACCGTACCATCTTCGCTGAGTGCGCTGATTGTGGCGGTAGTTGAAGCCTCGGCTGTTACGCCGGTGGAGCCTGACTGTGCATTGACCAGCCTGGCAATGGCATTGGCGCTGTCACCATCTGATATACCGACGGGCTCGGAACCGTCAGGGCCAACTATTGTCAGAGTTTGTTCTTTAACGTTATTGCCTCCTTCCGTATTGGCAAGACCGGATTTAACGACGTCGATCGATGCATTAGCTTCACCACTGGCAAAATAACCAGTATCGGTGTCTAAAGAAGATTCGATAGAATAACTTGAATCAAGAGTAGCCTGGACTTGTCCCGAGACAGAAACACTACTATTAGCAGCTACAGTTGTCGCCGCCTCACCATCCAATCCGGCCACGGTGACAGACATGCCCGCACCTGTTGAGACCATGAAGTCATGCCCGGTACTATTAGTAAGGGTAACGCCAGAACTGTCACTATTTAAAGCCGCTGTAAAGCCGGCTGTTGCATAATTAGAGTCACTTGTAATTGCTGAGAGCAGGGCCTCTGCATCTGTAACATCGACATCGGCTGCTACAGTGATAGTGGTTTCCGCATTGCCATTAATGGAAAGTGTGCCTGTTCCATCGGTGGTACCAATTATATCAATACTGTTACTTGCGGTAGCGGTTACGCCGTCGAGAGCCTCAAGGCCTGCGGCTGTGCTGAACGCCGATTCATTGGCGTCAACAGTGTAGGTTTGGTTTGCGGTTCCGGCTGCATCTTTAATGGTTAGCGTTTCACCTGTTACACCATTGGCACCGTTTTGGGTAATTACTTGGTTCTCCCCCCCATCGGGCCCAGTAAGAGCATAACCGTCACTGACTGTCGCATTTACTGTACCTGAGATAGTGCCGCTAGCACCTACACCAACAGCGTTTCCGCCCAATGTAATCGCAAGAGTGTCAACACCTCCTGTGGTTACATTGAAGTCGTATCCTGTTGTGTTGCTAAGTGTAACTCCGGTTCCGGCAACGTTTAAGGCTGCGGTGAAGCCTGCATCAGCATAACCAGTAGCGCTGGTAATTGCATCGAGCATGTCCTGAGCTCCTGCAGCTCCAATCCCTACACCAGTCATATCGACTACAATATTATCAGCATTGTTGCCACGAATTGTTAAAGTATCGATCGTGCTAGCAGCAGTCGTAATAACGTCAACTGTATTGCTCGCTGTAGCTGATACTCCATGGAGAGCATTAAGCCCTGCTGCGGTAGTAAACGCTTCTTCATCTGCACCAGCATCATAAGTCTGAGACTCACCTTTTACATCTGTGACAGTAAAGGTTCCTGCTGCAACGTTGTTGTCAGTAGCATCTGACTGAAAAGTAACCGCACCGGTTGTTGCCGCAGCAGCATTAGCAACTACGTCTCCCATCTCCGTACCAGCAGCACCGGCTCTATTGGCATAGGTTGCTACTTCAATGCCATGGGTGGTATTGGTCGAATCAAGGGCGTTGTTGCCAAGTTTTTCTGCTTGAGCAGATTGAATACCAAAAGATATCGTCTGATTAGCGTTGGCGCCAACTTGGAACTGGGCATTAGTCATACTGCCGTCAAGCAGATTTTTACCGTTGAATGAGGTTGTATCCGCGATACGGGTCATCTCCTGCTTCAGCTGGTTAACCTCAGCTTGTAGAGATGATCGATCGGAAGAACTGTTGGTATCGTTTGCTGACTGAACGGCCAACTCACGCATACGTTGAAGAAGATTAGTAGTTTCCTGGAGGGCTCCCTCAGCGGTTTGCGCTAGAGAGATGCCGTCGTTGGAATTACGAGCTGCCTGATTCAGACCGCGGATCTGCGAGGTCATACGATCTGAAATTGCCAGTCCGGCTGCATCGTCTTTTGCTGAGTTGATGCGGAGACCGGACGACAAACGCTGCATGGATTTGGACAGCGCGGATTGAGACTGACCCAAGTTACGTTGGGCATTGAGAGACATTACGTTTGTGTTGATAGAAAGTCCCATGATATTCCTCCATGAATATGTTGTATGGGGTACAGCTGGGCATCCTTGCCCGATTTATTTATATATTACCAAGTACTGCGTTTGTTCGTGTGTCGATTGCTTCCTCCTTTTGGTAGTTCTTCATTTTGTATGGGTTTCATTTGTGGTTTCAATTAGTGATTCCTTCCTTCCGATTTTCTTTTCGGCAGGTGCTTGAGAAGTGTTTAGGGAAAAATGCGAAAAATATTTTTTATTTTTTCCTCCTTGGTTTCCCTCGTCCCCTCGTTCCCATGCGCCGCATGGGAATGCAGAGCCGATGCGCCGCATCGGATACAGGGCTCCCATGTAACACATGGGAGCCAGAGCCGGGAGTATGGGAGGCAGGAGCGCACCAAATGCAAAAAAAAGATTACCACCAGCCGGTATACACCGGGATCAATTCTTCCTGACCCTGATAATTCCGTGCGCTGGAGTATCGCCAATGCGTTGCATCTTCCACATACCCGCGTTTTACCGGATTGAGATGGATGTACTCCAGCTTTTGCCGCAGCATCTCTTCGCTCTGCAAAAGTTGTGGGTGGCTGCCTTCCTGCCAGAACTGGTAGTGCGAATCGATTTCCACGATCGTTCCCACGCTCCAGCGTGGGAACGCAGCCAAGGACGCTCCAGCGTCCCGTTTCATTCAAAACCAAGAGTCAATTCTAATAATCCCCGGCTGCCCAAGGTAATTCCGTGCGCTCGAATACCGCCAATGCTCGGGCAGGTCCACATATCCGCGTTTCACCGGGTTTTGATGAATATATTCCAGCTTTTCCCGCATCACGCCTTCGCTGAAGATCATTTCAGCATGGGAGCCTTCCTGCCAGAACTGATATTCCCGGTCGCGTTTATGTGCCCGTTTGGCAAATCGTAAGCGAGCCAGTAGGCTCTCCGCTTTGCGCACCTCCAGCAGCTCGATGAGCCGGGCGGCCGTGAACGATTTGAAATTGTACAAGCATTTATCCAAACGAGGGGCCTGGGCCATGAAGTGGAGGTGATTTTCCAGAATGACGTAGCCGAAGAGTCGTAGCCCGTCAGCTTGGCGTTGATGAGTCCAGCTGTCCAGGAGAATCTGAACCGAATCCGGACGGGTGAAAACAGGCAGCCATTCGACGATTGTGCAGGTGAGAAAATGAGGTTTGTCCGCCTCCAGGATCACATATCGGTTTCTGGCCATATGCTTTCTCCGCTCAATGGGGACGCTGGAGCGTTCCCGGCTGCATTTCCACGCTGGAGCATGGGAACGATCATGTTAACTTGGGACGCTGGAGCGTCCCTGGCTGCGTTCCCACGCTGGAGCGTGGGAACGATCGTGGGTGTCACATGGGGACCGTCTTGCGGATGCGCCGCATCCATTCTTTATGGTGAATACAGGTAGCCAGTTGAGCACGGTAAAGGTCAGGAAATTCGGGGTATTGTCATCTGTTATGGTGTAGCGGTTGCGTCCGATGGTGTTTCTCTTGAATTGGACTGCGACGCAGTCAGGGGAGGTACCCATGCGACGCATGGGTACCAGAGGACGGAACCTTATTGCCAGTTGCCCGGTATGTGGTACACCTCCGGTTTCTTCGGCTTAAGAGAGGCAGCTTCTTCCCACAGGAAGCGGTCTTCGTAACCATTTTCCAGAAATCGATTTTTAACCAGCTGGTTCCTGTTGGTTGCTGTAGCCAGGGAATTTTTCTGGATGATAGCGGACACCCCTTTATTATACTGAAACGTAATGATTTTCATGAATTATGCCTATGCGGAAAGAGGGCCGGAGAGGGGTGATTCCACGATCGTTCCCCAGCCATTCCCGGAGCCCCACTCTAATGGCACAGGAAGCAGCTTTGTAGGCCGTAAATCGCCTCAAATCCATGACGGGTATGCAGCAACAGAAGCAATCGGATAATTTCAGGGATTATTGACGAAAAATCGTATTTTTTAGGCGCACTTATCCATCCGTTCTTGCCCGCAATTTTCAGACAAGAAACCTGATCTTTGAAAATTCAAGTGGCCCGTTACCTCGATAGCGGAACTTGCTTATGTTCCAGCAGGGATCGATAAAGCTCCTCCATTGTCTGGATGCTAAATTCATGGAATTTGCTCCGTACCTTCTCCCACAAGGATCGTTTGCTTTTCCATTCCTTCCATGCAGCATTGAAAAGAGGGCAACACAACTGCAGGATCTGGTCAACTAAAAAAGCTAACATAGTCAAGAAGATGAACACCTCTGACAAGTGCTTCTTGCCCAAACCGTAATTGTGGCCAAAATGGTACCCTTGGTTCTTCAGTGTATTGAAGGCCTCGTTTTCTATTTTCCAGCGGGCTCGGGCCCCCCGCATGAACAGATACACAGTATCTTCTGTGACATCTAGGTCGGTAACCCAGCTGAAACGCTGAATTTTTCCTGTTTTTGTATTCTCCTCCCAGTACTCGACAAAGGTGACTCGACGTTCTTGGTTAGATTTGTTGAGCGGGGCGTCATAGATGATGCGAAAATAATGCAGGATCTCCTCTTTGTCCTTATCAGCAACAACCAGTTCGATTGCCTCTCCGGTTTCGGCCGCACGGTCGACGTTTTGGAAGAGAAATTTATGGTCTCCCTCTTTGACGCCGAGGATGTAATGACAGGCATACTGCTCAAGGTCGTCAATATGTGGCGCATTGGAGCTCAGAGCGTCTTCGTTAATAATAACCTTGAGATGCGGATGATCTTGACGAAATTTTTCCAGGAATCTTTTGATGGCGTTGCGTTCACAGTCCATCTTTGTCTGGCCGTCCTGTTTCCGGATTACTTCGGGGCACAGGGGGATGACCTCTTTAAAATTGGGGTGAACAATGGCAGCTCCAACCGCTTGCAGATAATAGGTACGTTTGCCGTTCTTATGGGTTTTTTCCATGCATGCATCGCTATAGAGCTTACTTGAAGAAAAGTACCCGGTGCCGTCGAGATTGAGAAGATAACTGTCCTGCATAAAAACCATCTGCTCCAGCATTTTACCTCGTTGCAGCTGCCTGAATGCATCTTTGAACAATGGTCTGAGGTCATTTGGGTCGACATCGTCTAATATTTCACGCATGGATGTATCGCATGGTATGCTTCCCATGCCGTATATGGTCATGAGATTATGCGGCGCTGTCATTCTCCGCTCATCAAAAGCAAGTAAAGAGGGATCTTTGAGAGAAAACATGGCGAAGCCTGCCATAAATGTATCCCCAAGGGAATGCAGGACATTGCCGGGGCGATGGTCTTGAATTGTGTCAAAGCCGTTTTTCATGGTCGCGATGAGAGCATCACTATTCAAATGTTTACGTACGGTAATTTTTTCCACCCGTGCGATCTCTCTCTTGCGTGTTTTTGCGATGGTTGTAATTTGGCTTGCCATGACGCCTCCTTGTAAGTTGCTGTTTTTCTTACAAAAAGGCTAAAATCGCTAACTCATTGATATGTCAAGAAAAATTTATATGCTTCCGATAATTTTCATAAAGGTTTACGAAAGCTGAATCCATTTTGGTGGCTATTACAGGGGGTACGGATGCATCGGGAATTGCTGATCGTTCCCACGCTCCAGCGTGGGAACGCAGCCAAGGACGCTCCAGCGTCCCGTTTCATTCAAAACCAAGAGTCAATTCCAATAATGCCCGGCTGCCCAAGGTAATTCCGTGCGCTCGAATACCGCCAATGCTCGGGCAGGTCCACATATCCGCGTTTCACCGGGTTTTGATGAATATATTCCAGCTTTTCCCGCATCACGCCTTCGCTGAAGATCATTTCAGCATGGGAGCCTTCCTGCCAGAACTGATATTCCCGGTCGCGTTTATGTGCCCGTTTGGCAAATCGTAAGCGAGCCAGTAGGCTCTCCGCTTTGCGCACCTCCAGCAGCTCGATGAGCCGGGCGGCCGTGAACGATTTGAAATTGTACAAGCATTTATCCAAACGAGGGGCCTGGGCCACGAAGTGGAGGTGATTTTCCAGAATGACGTAGCCGAAGAGTCGTAGCCCGTCAGCTTGGCGTTGATGAGTCCAGCTGTCCAGGAGAATCTGAACCGAATCCGGACGGGTGAAAACAGGCAGCCATTCGACGATTGTGCAGGTGAGAAAATGAGGTTTGTCCGCCTCCAGGATCACATATCGGTTTCTGGCCATATGCTTTCTCCGCTCAATGGGGACGCTGGAGCGTTCCCGGCTGCATTTCCACGCTGGAGCATGGGAACGATCAAGTTAACTTGGGACGCTGGAGCGTCCCTGGCTGCGTTCCCACGCTGGAGCGTGGGAACGATCGTGGGTGTCACATGGGGACCGTCTTGCGGATGCGCCGCATCCATTCTTTATGGTGAATACAGGTAGCCAGTTGAGCACGGTAAAGGTCAGGAAATTCGGGGTATTGTCATCTGTTATGGTGTAGCGGTTGCGTCCGATGGTGTTTCTCTTGAATTGGACTGCGACGCAGTCAGGGGAGGTACCCATGCGACGCATGGGTACCAGAGGACGGAACCTTATTGCCAGTTGCCCGGTATGTGATAGACCTCCGGTTTCTTCGGCTTAAGAGAGGCAGCTTCTTCCCACAGGAAGCGCTCTTTCCCCTCGTTCCCATGCGCCGCGTCGAAAATAACACCCCGCTCTTATTCAATTATTTCGTTATTCGTAGTGAGTCCAAAGTCTTAAAACTTTGACTGCATGCTCTTCTTCAATGACTTGATAGACCAGCCGATATTGGATATTTATGCGGCGAGAATATGCCCCCGCCAAATCACCAACCAATTTTTCATAGGGAGGAGGTGTTTGCAAGGGATCGACTTGTAATATTTCAAGCAAGGTTTTTGCTTTTCCCTTGAGGCCCGCCGCATTTAATTTCTTCCCGTCTTTCTGGGCCTGTTTTGTGAAGTGCAGTCTCCACATCACCAGTCAAGTTCCCGGGAACACTCATCAAGGTTTTGTTTGAGCCCTTCTTTTATCGATTCTCTCATTCCAGGCACAGACAAAAGGTAGATGGTTTCATTAATAGCACTCCAGTCTTCTTCGGACAGAAGTACCGCATTGTGTCTTTTCCCCGTAATGACAATGGGCTGGTGTGTTTCAGCTGTTTGGTCGATCAGGTTGTAAAGTCTGGCGCGAGCTTCCGTAGCGTTTAATGTCGTCATTTTGCTCCTTCTTTATAACGTAAACGTACGCTATTTCGTACTCGTGGTCAAGGCTAAGTTTGAGGCATAGCAAGCTCCTCGCAGTAATACTCCCCCTTGTTCCCCTCTTATCCCATGCGCCGCATGGGAACGCCGTCCCGATGCGGCGCATCGATAAAAGGCTCCCATGTCGCACATGGGAGCCAGAGAAATCTAACATATAGGTACCAGGACGACCAAGTAAGGCCGGGTGGCGGGTGGTGGGGGTAAACCTAAAACAAATTATCCTTGCAGCAACTGCAGGGCCAACTGCGGCGTCTGGTTGGCCTGGGCAAGAATTGCCACTCCAGCCTGTTGCAGGATGTTGTTTTTGGTCATTGCCGAGGTTTCCATGGCAATGTCCGCATCCAGGATACGACTGCGGGCCGCGGTGAGGTTCTCCGCAACATTTTGCAGGTTGGAGATGGTGGATTCAAACCGGTTCTGGATGGCACCGAGGTCGCCGCGAATGATGTCGATTTGACTGATGGCACCATCTATCGATTTAATGGCATCGGAAGCGCCCGCAACGGTGCTGATGTCCACGGAGTTGATGGAGTTAAGGACGCTGGGGTTGGCAACCCCGGCAGCAGTGTCAAAAAGGGAACCGGCATCGTTTGCGAGGGTGCTGTTTACACTAAAGGAGTTCGTACTGTTGAACGTGACTGTACCGCCAATAACCGTGGAATTGGTTGCACTGTGTTCCTCACCGGTGAGTACAACTGGGACGCCTTCGTTGCCGCTGATCGTAATGGTGTCGGCAGAGTCATTATTGCTATGGGTATAGTCGGCAATCTTGATGTCATACCCTTCGGCTTGCGTCAAAGTGATGCTTTTCTTATTGCCGCTCAAGTTCGCGGTGATGCCCGTATTGCCGGTTTGGTCATTGATGGCGCTGGCCAGGGAGGTGAGATTATCAGTAGTCACGGTAGCGCTGATCTGAACGGAGGGGCTGTTACTTCCTTCCAGGGTGAATCCGATCGTACCTTCGCTGACCAGGCCGGAGATGGTGGCTGTGGTTCGGGCTTCGGCGGTTACCCCAGTGATCGCTGATTCAAGATTGACCGCATTGGCGATTTCCCTGGCAGAATAGTCTGCTTCAATGAAAGCTTCTCTGGTGCCGTCCGGGCTGACAATCGTTAAGGTCTGTTCTTCAACATTATTACCGGCTGCGGTAGAATTCATTCCCAGGCCGGTGAGAAGGCTTTGACCTGCGGTTTGCGAGAAAAGACCGTCTGTTCGGCTTGAAGTGAGGGTGACTAATGGATCTATAGATGACATGCTGATCGAGCCGCCAACCGCAGCCATAGCGGATGTGCCATCGGTTGCCGTCAGTACCGTGCTGTTTCCATCTCCGCCGGTTATGGTGACCGAGGCATCTGTGGTAGCTCCATCAGCACCAGCAGCTGTTACATCAATGTCTGCTGCATTCTGGCTTGTTATGGTGATGGTATTGTTAGTCGTGTCAGCTGTTACCGTAAAGCCTAAATCAACCGTAAATGCCATCGCAATAGCATCTGCTCGTTCTTGTGTGGTATCTGTTGCTGCGGCGTCAGTATCCAATGTATACGTAACCGCAGCGCCATCTTTGTCTAACGTTGCCAGAGTGATGAAACTCGCCGGGGTGGTAGCATTATCATCAAGGACGATGTTGCTTAAAGTGATGGTGTTAGAACCGGTAGCAGTGATGCCGTCGAGGTCATCCAACGCGGTAACCGTAGCCGCCAGGTCTTCTCCCGCTGCAATAGGTATTGTCCCTGTGGTGCCGTCAGCCAAGGTGTAGGAAAGCGTTTCGCCTGTTATGCCATTGATGTTTCCGGTTCTAACAGCGTCGGAGGCACCGGTGCTTCCTGCATCGGAGCCATTGGTGGTCGCAATAATGTCGAAAGAAGTTGCAGCTTCAATACCGCCAGCATTGGAGGATTCAAGGGCATTAATTCCCAAATCCATAGCTTTGGCTGAAGGAATGGAAAAGGAAATCGTCTCGTTGGCATTGGCGCCGACTTGAAACTGGGCATTGTTCAAGGTGCCGTCGAGCACGTTCTGGCCGTTGAAGGAGGTACTGCCGGCAATGCGGGTCATCTCCTGTTTCAGCTGGTTGACTTCGGCCTGGAGCGAGGCGCGATCCGATGAGCTGTTGGTGTCGTTGGCGGACTGGATGGCCAGTTCGCGCATGCGCTGCAGGATGCTGGTGGTCTCCTGAAGCGCTCCTTCAGCGGTTTGCGCCAGGGAAATGCCGTCGTTGGAATTTCGTGCGGCCTGGTTGAGGCCACGGATCTGCGACGTCATGCGGTCGGAGATGGCCAGACCGGCGGCGTCGTCTTTTGATGAGTTAATGCGCAGGCCGGATGAAAGCCGTTGCATGGACTGGGAGAGAGCTCCCTGGGATTTACTCAGATTTCTTTGTGCGTTTAATGATGCTACGTTTGTATTGATTGTAAGTGCCATGGTAAAGATCCTCCTTGAAGGTGTGTTTCGGCATCGTTTTCAATCGTTGTACAAACGTAAAGTCTCTTTTTTGTGTACCTCGCAGGTATGTTACGTTTCGTCATTGAGGGGGAAATAGTTTAGGGGGAAAATGAAGAAAAAATGTTGTTCACATCGATTTACCTGCCTCATCCTTCCCCCCTCGTTCCCCTGCGCCGCATGGGAATGGGAAAGCTGATGCGCTGCATCAGATGATAGCTTCCCAGGTAACACAGGGGACCAGGGAAGCGTTCCTATGTAATATATAGGAACGTGAACATAGAGGGGGGTGCAACGAAAAAAAGCCGCCGGACAGCTAAGAGGTCCGGCGGCTGGGAAGAATCAAAAAGAGGAGGGGGGGATTTTTATTTTTTTTCTATTGTTGGCAGCGGAGTCCGGGTGCTATAGCGGGCATCTTCCAGAATGACCTGGAGCCCTTTATTGGTCTCCGGGGCATAGAGGATGGGGCCGGAAAGGTTGAGGGTGATCTCTTTGGTCGGCGCGATGGATACAATGGCAAGCACAAAGCAGGTGCCGTTTTCGTCGATCCCGAGTTTTTGACGGTCATTTTCGTCGGGGACAACGAGGTAATCAAAGAAAAAACCGGTGGGATCGGTAACCACAAAGGCAAAGGCCGGGTCATCGACACTCTGGATCCAGAAGAGCGGGCCCTCTTTTTTGTTGGGCATCACCAGGAAATGTTTCAACTGATCAAGGCCGATGAGTCCTTCCGGAAAATCGAGGACATGGGACGGGTCGTATTCTACTTCGCCAAAACGCGTGTTTATGGTTTTCATTTTTTCAACGTCCTGTCTGCAAGCTTATCACTGAGGGTATCCAGGTCGGTCATATCCCAACCGGCCGCTGCTTCGATATTTTCTTGACGGATGCGGTCGTAGACTTCCTGACGGTAGATTTTTGTTTCCCTGGGCGCATCAATGCCTATGCGAATTCCACCGCTTTTCATCTCGATGAACTTGATGATAATATTATCCCCGATAATAATTCCTTCACCGGGTTTTCTGGTCAACACCAGCATAATTGCACCTGTATAAAGCTCGGGCAAGAGCCCGGGGGAGAAAAAGGAAAAAAAACGTATTGCCTGTCGGGTTGGGCACCCTCGCCAAAAAACACCAGACAAATACAAAACGTCTTAGTTGATAGTATTCTGTAAACTTGATTAAAAGGCAAGCGTTTTTAATTGGTTGGAAGATTCAGATGTAATCGAGAATGGAAAGTTTTGCAACCTGAGCGGTGATACTCAGGGCTGCCTGAAAGGCTGTTTCCTGTTCGGTGATATTGCTGAAGGCTTCGATGGCATCGGCATTTTCATAGCGGGAGAGGATTGCCTTGAGATCAACATTCGCGCCCTCCTGGTCGTCCATGGTTGTTTGCACCAGGCTGGCCTGGTTGCCGAGTTGGGAGCGCAACCGCCGGTTTTGCTCGGCTGCCCCTTCAAGATCGGCAAGGCTGGTTTGCATGGCCTGTTGATAGGCTTGTAACGAACCGGCGCTGGGCGGATCGGGATTGGTTTCATCATAGGGAGCGGATGCATTAAAATTACGGATGGCCTCTTCCGCCTGGGTCAGTTCGGCGAAGAGATCGTAGCGATCGGTATCAATACTGTTGACTGCGGGCAAGGCGGGCGGGGCCGGGTCTTGCGTCCAGGTTGAGGAGCCGAGAAACAGATTATTGCCGGTCAGATTCACTTCTACCTGTCGACCGGTGGTAATCTCGAGAGAGGTGGCGTTGTCATCCCCTGTATATTGCACGGGCCAGGTCGTGGAATCATTGGGATCGTATAGGGCTGCATCATACGCCGCATTCTCCACAAAAGGCTGGGTAGATACATTATATCCGGCAAACAAATATTTGCCGTTGACCGTGGCGTTGGCAGTGTCCAACAGTTGCGTACGCAGCTGGGAAACCTCGTCGGCGAGTACGTCCCGGTCTTTATCGGTCATGGAGCCGTTGACGGCGTTTGTCATGATCTCCTTGGCTCGCTGCATGATATTCTCGACATTATCAAGATACCCGTCGGTTGCCTGCATGGTGTCGAGCGCCTGCCCCATGGTCTTGATGTCGCGCTCGACATTGCTGATCTGTTTGCGGGTGTTGAAGACCGGCCTGATGGCGGCAGGATCGTCGGAAGGGGCATTGAGTTTTTTCCCGGTCGCCCCGATGTTGCGAAGCCCCTCCAATTGCGTGGAGATGTCATTGAGACGCGACCCCAGCATCCTGTAGGTTGTTCCCTGTGTGGATTTCATAATTTATTGCTTAACCTGTAAAAGTGAATTCATCATTTCATCAACGGTGGCAAGGAATTTTGCCGATGATTGAAAACCTCTCTGGTATTGCATAAGATTGATCATCTCTTCTTCCAGAGAAACACCGGAATACCCGTCGCGAAGGTTCTGTAACTGGGTGACGGCGTCCTGTGCCCCGGAAAGAGCCAACTTGTTGCGGGCCGCTTCGAGGCCGACATCGGAAACCATCTGGCTGTAAAAGCCGTCAAAGGTATCTGTGCCCCCATTCGCGACATTGGCATTCTCCAACTGAGCGATAGTCAAGGCGTTTTCATTGTCTCCGGGTGCCGCTTCCGGATTGCCTGCTGCAGCGACTTGAGAACCGTCGGTAATGACGACGGAAACGTGACGACTGGCAATCTCACCAGGTACCAGTGTGCTCAGGTCTTCAAAGAAGAGTTGTCCGGTGTTGCCATTGGCATCGAATCCGCCAATGTGTTCCGCATTGACGGCGCTGGTCAAATCAGTCGCCAGGGTATCGAGTTGATCCCGGAGGCCGCTGATGAACGTGTCCCGGACATCAAAGATCCCTTTGAATTCACCCCCGAGATTATCATTGCTTATATTGATAGTGCTTCCTGCAACCTCGAGCTGCAAATTCACATCAGTGCCGGTGCTGACGGTTTTTATCGTCATGGCCTGATTCCCCTGAACCAGGGGCAGGCCTCCCGGTAACTGCATACAGAGCATGCCCCGGTTATCGGTGTACGTCTGAACGCCGAGTTTTTCCGAAAGATCCTTTACCAGCAGATCCCGTTGATCGCGGGCCGCATTTTCCGTCTGACCCGAGATTTCAACAAGACTGATGCGATCGTTGAGTTGGGCGATCTGAGATATTTTTTCATTGAGCTCAGCTACCCCGGCGATAATCTCGGTATTCATATTCGTGACCGCACTATCTATTTGATCGTTGATAGTATTAAAGGCACTGCCGAGCATTTGTCCTTGCTGAATGACCGTATCACGTTCCACCTGACCGCTGGGATTGGCGGAGAGCTGTTGCCAGGAATCAAAAAAGTCGTTGATTTTCGCAGCAAGATTATCTTCAGAGACATCGAAAATACGTTCCATTTCAGTCAACGGCGCGGAACGACCTGTCGCTTCTCCCCATTCGACGGATTTGTCCTGGAGTTGCTTGGTGATAAAGGAACTGTAGTCGCGGCAGACATTGGAGACGGTTACCCCTTGGCCGACAAAAAAGTCCCCAAAGGTGACCGCCGGGATTTGCGTCATTTCAGCACGCTGGCGGGAATAGCCTTCGGTGTTGACATTGGCTATATTGTTGCCAATGATTTCTATGGATTTTTGATTGGACAGCAGGCTCGTTTTGCCGGCGTTCAACGCATTAAGAAGGCTCGTCATGGTTTTTGGGTGTCCCTTTTATCCTCAGGTTCGGCGTCTGTCTGTGAGTAAAACAGAGTGGGCCTTGCATTGCGGCGGGAATTGGAAATACCCTGCGCGGAATGCGGTCTCTAGGATATTATCGGCAGAAGAGGCGGGTGAGTTTAGTTCTGCAGGATAAATATTGGAGCGAGATCAAGAAGCGACGAGGCCGTACTGAAGGAAAGGACGAGAGGGGAAGGGGAAAGAGTGGGGGGGGGCGCTGTTATGCGAGAGGGGATGATCAGACTCTGCCCGAAAACAGGCGGCCGTTAATGGTGTTATTTTGTGAGTGTCCGTATTGGCTATAGGTGATCGGCACGGTTTTCTTGCCGAAAAATTCCATGGTGCCTTGAATCCAATGCAAAGTTTCACGGAAGAGGAAGGCGTTGCGCCGGTTTTCCCGTTGAATTTCCTGTGCATATTGCCGGTCATCGGGATGAAGAGATTCAACAGTATTCAGCACACGGATAATGCCCTCTTTGCGTTTGATGTCGGCCATCATTGCCGCCAGATCCAGAGCCTTGGCGTGCTCTCGCTCGTCACGGATGGTATCGCGCAATTGGAACAGGAGTTCGCGAACACTTTCACGGTCCATGTCTATCAACCCTCGACCAGGAACTTCAGCAGGCTGGAAGCGACTTTATCTAAATCCGGCTCATACTGCCCACTGCTGACCTGTGCTTTTAACTCCTGAACCCGGGCGGCGCGTTCGGCATCTTCCGTCTTGCCGGCAGCTTGTGCCGCGGTTGCCCCTTGAAGAGCGGACGAAAAGGATGTTGCTTCCTTGCCTTCGGTTTTCGCTGATTTTTGCGATTCGCCGGATCGGTTTATTTTATTGAGACCGCCTATCTGCCCCATACCTCGCACCCCAAAAAATTCCACAGTCATCTCGTTCACCTGTTTTAGAGAGATTATCAGGCCGTAGCCTGTGATTCCGCCACCCAGTCATCCAGTTTGTTCATCACCGCATCATAGGTTTGGTAAGAGATATCGGGCAACCAATCGCCGAAAGCTTTTTTGGCTTCGGCAAAGCCCTTGTCGATCCCTTCCTTGATCGCGTCGATGCGTGATGAATCACCCCCGGCTATTCCTACGGCAAACTGAAAAATCCGGTCGGATGTTTGGTCAACACCAAAGTAGCCGTCATCGCTGACGAGTTCCTGAGCTTCCTCAGGGGTAATGGCCGCGAGATTGATTTCGTTGCCGCCGGTGGCTATCTTTGTATCTATACCTTGTTCTTTCAGCAGGTTGGTTACCAGGTCCCGTAACATTCCGTACCGCGCTTCATCACCGGCACTTAACTGCATATTGCCGGAGTAGGTAACAGTCAGGCTGGATTCGCTTCGCAGGCTGACCGTATCGGACGAAGTGGTCTGCGTTCCGTTTTCATTGCTACTGGAAACGGAAGAAACCTCCAGGTTGTAGCTTTGATGCGTGGAAACCGTGTTGTGGATCTGGTTGAGACTGGTGGTGTTTACCATTGTTTTTTCTGCCTCCCTGCAGCGTTTGCTGGGCCATCCTGGCCCGGTTTAGACAGGAGTTGTATTTCCTGTTAGGTCTTTATCGGTTCAGGGAGGAAAAATCTTTACAAAAAAAAAGAATTATTTAGAGGAGGGGAGTTTTTTCTCCATCTGACGGTACATTTGTTCAGCTAGACCGATACTCTGCTGCTGCGAAATTTTGGTTGCGATCTCCTGGTCAAGCATATCCTGATACATCTCGCTGGATGTACTTTTTTCAAAAATCCCGCTTTCGGGGATGGTTTTTCGCATGGACTTGAACAAAGATTGGACAAAAATAGCTTCGAAATCTTGGCAGGCCTTTTTTAACGATTCCTTATCTTTCAAAGATCGGGTTGGGTCGGGAGTTTTTTGCGAAGCAGCCAGAATGGCGGTGGAATCAAGAGTTGTTCTCATATCGGTTCCCGGAAAAGTTGTGGCTGGAATCGAGCCAGGGACAAGGTGCCGCAGCCAAACGACTGGCGGCAATCATCGCATCACAAAACAACGAGTTCGCCCTGTAACGCACCGGCTGCTTTGATCGCTTGAAAAATAGCAATAAGATCGCGGGGAGTGGCGCCGATGGCATTTAATGCCCGGGCGATTTCCCCGAGATTGACCCCCCGCTCCAGTACCACCAGATTGCCTTTATCCTCGGTCATGGTGATGTTGGTTTTCGGTGTGACCGTGGTTGTCCCGGCAGCCAGCGGATTCGGCTGAGTGACTTCGGTGGATTCGGAAATGATGAGATTGAGGTTGCCGTGGGACACTGCCACCGTTGCAATTCGGACATCCTGGCCCATGACAATGGTGCCGGTACGTTCGTTCACCACAATCCGAGCCGGTCGATCCGGCTCGAGTTCAATGCTTTCCAAATCGGAGATAAAGGTGACGAGATCTCCTTGGAATGCTGTCGGCTTCTGCACTTTGACGGATCGTGAATCCAGCGAACGGGCGGTGCCGTTGCCGAAATGGCTGTTGATGGCTTCGGTCATCCGCGCCACAGTGGTGAAATCGGTTTCCCGGAGTTGATACAGCAATTCTCCGGTGGGCGACAGGGCGAAATTGACGGCACGTTCGACAAGGGCCCCACCGGTGACCCGGCCTGAAGTCGGAAAATTTTTCTGGACCTTGGCCGCCTTGCCGCCGAACGAAATGCCGCCGACCGCCAGCGGTCCCTGGGCTACGGCATAGGTATTGCCGTCCGGTCCCTTCAAAGGTGTCATCAGCAGAGTCCCGCCGGAAAGGCTGGTGGCGTCGCCAATGGAGGAAACCAGGATGTCAATGGACGATCCGGGGCGGGCAAAGGCCGGCAACCGGGCGGTGACCATGGCCGCGGCAATGTTTTTTGTCTTCATCTGCTTGTAGACATCGGCAGTCAGTCCCATGCCCATGCGTTTGATCATGTTGATGATGGCCTGTTTGGTGAACACTGATTTCTTAATATCATCGCCGGTGCCGTTAAGGCCGATGACCAGTCCGTAGCCCATCAGCTGGTTTTCACGGACCCCTTGGATATCGGCCAGATCCTTGATGCGGGTCGCCCAGGCCGCCGGGATAACCAGCAGAACGATCATCAAAAAAAGGAGGCCGGTCAGGCAGGATCGAGGTTTCATAGTCATGATGCAGGATCTCTTAAAAAGGCCAGGTGTTATCGAAAATGCGCATCAGCCAGCCGGGTTTCTGTTTGTCGGAAAGCGCTCCCTTGCCGGTATAGGAAATTTGGGCGTTCAGGATGTTTCCGGAATCAATGGTGTTGTCGGCCGTGACATCGTAGAGACGAACAATTCCGGTCAGGTAGATAATCTGATTTTCATTGTTCACGGTCACGGATTTGCCGCCGCGAATCTTCATGTTGCCGTTGGGGTACACTTCTATTACCTGGGTGGTCAGGGTGGCGACCAGATTCTCGGATCGGGTGGTTTTGCCGCCTCCGGAAAAGGTGTTGCTCGAGGTGGCATCGATCATGGAAGACGGGGTGATGCCGGTATTGTTGGCCAGGGTATTTTCCAGGCCGAAAAGGCTGGAAATACCGGCAGCTATACTTGAGGAACGATCAGTATCCGTTGTGGCCTCTTTGGAGGCACTGGCCTTTTCTTGAATGATGACCGTGACAATATCCCCGACCCGACGGGCCTTGACATCGGCCAGCCAGTTGCCTTCGTCTCCGTTCCACAGGGTACCGGGCGATTTCGGTTGGGGATCGGCAACCACCGGTTCTTCAAGCGGTTCGCGATTGGTGATTACGTTCTGGGATTTCGGACTGCAGCCACCTGCCGATAGGGCCAGAACGAGCAGCATCAGCGCTAAACCCGCCTTTTTTGACAAGCCCCACGGTTGCGAAAGGAAAGCGAGGGGGAGCAATGATCGACGCATGATCTTTTGCCGTTTCATTTACAATATCCTTTTCCAGTGTGCATGCTTTGCTCGATCAATGTACGGGCAAAACGAAATCATAACGCTTCAGTACGTTCCGCAGCCATACCGGTTTCTTGTTCCCATGTGCCACATGGGAACGCGGGTGCATCCAACTGTACGTATTGCCACTGCCTGCATCGCAGGCCATGAGGGTTCCCATGCAACGCATGGGAACCAGGGGCATCGGTGGTTTTGCTGAAGAGCTACACGCAATTAAAACTCCACGGAAACAACACCGGGCGCTTCGACCCGGCAGTAGATTAGTTTTCCGGAACTGATGTTCTTCACCCGGATGGTTTCGCCCTGCCTGCCGTTTGCTTTGGCAATCCCGCTGGCGGAAATTTGCAGGAGCCCTTTTCGAGCAAAAATCTTCACCATTTCCCCGGATTTGATAATCGGTGGCGAAACAATGTGTGCCTGCTCAATGGCTCTGCCCGCCTTGATGGTCCTGTCGGCCTGCTTGCCGATTAAGAGGGTTGTATCACGAAAAGGATTGTCGAGGTCGTCAATCGTCCGTCGTGCCATGATGATGTTGTTTGCAGTGATTACATCGCCCTTATGCAAGGTGGTAACCGCTGTGGCAACGTCGGCCAGGGCTTCCAACTTCCCGCGCACCAGGCAATTACTCGAGGGCTGGCCGTCAACGAAAAAAAAGATCGAGAAACTGGAACTCCCCATAATTTCCGGATGGGAGGGGGTTACCTTCCAACTTGGCTTTCCCATGGGCAGGATCACTTCTTCCGGTGAACGGAATGAGGTGAAGCGGATTTCAGCTTTGGGAAGTCGTGCGCTGTTTTCCTTGAGAAATTCGGCAATGATTTGCTGCAATTGCTGTTTGGAGATGTGGAGGCCTTGGCGTTGAACGAGAATGGTGGAGCTCCCTTGCCAATCGACATCGGCCACTTCCCGCCGGTTTCGTAAAGAGGTTATCACCGAAACGGTGGAGAGTTCCTTACTGCCGCCCGGTGCGGGAGCACCGCCCACCGGGAGCCGGCCGATGGCTTCGGCTTCGCTGCCCTGCGGTTTGATAACGGCGATATCCGCGAGGGTTAACCGGGCATCGGTAACGCTGGCCTTGGCCTGGAAATTGACGGAAATCTGAGCTGCGGCCTCCAAGGAAAAGACCGGTAAACAGAGGAAGAAGAGGAAAAGCAATATCCTGTATTTCAAAAAATCACACCATGTTGGTAACAGTCTGCATCATTTCGTTTGAGGTTGAAATCACCTTGGAATTGATTTCATAGGCCCGTTGGGTGGTGATCATGTGGGTCATCTCCTCAACCAGATTGACATTGGAATTTTCTATATACCCCTGCAGCAGGGTACCGATGCCGTTGGTGCCGGGGGTGCTGACCGTGGCCGTACCCGAGGCCTCGGTTTCGCGGAATAAATTTTTACCAATGGCGATCAGCCCGGCATCATTGACAAAATCAGCGAGATCAAGATTGCCGAGTTCGGTTGAAGTCGTGCTGTCGCCGAGAATAGCACTGACAACCCCGGTTTGGCTGATCGCGACCTCGGTTGCATCCTCCGGAATAGTGATTTCCGGATCGATCGTGTAACCGTCCGAGGTGGTCAACCGGCCCTCGCCGTCAAGTTTGAAATTGCCGGCACGGGTATAGGCCGTATTGCCGTCGGGCAAAGTTACCTGGAAAAAACCGGAACCTTCGATGGCCACATCCAGTTTATTATCGGTCTGAATGATATCGCCTTCGGTGAACACTTTGGTAATTGCAGCGGGTTTAACCCCCAATCCCACCTGAATACCGGTGGGGGATTTGGTGTCGGCCGAGGTCGGGCTGCCCGGAACTTGCATGATCTGGTAGAGCAGGTCCTGGAAATCAGCGCGGCTTTTCTTAAATCCGGAGGTGGAAACGTTGGCCAGATTGTTGGAAATTACATCCATGTTCAAATTCTGAGCCGACATGCCGGTTGTGGCTGTCCAGAGTGATCGCATTACGGTGAGCCTCTTGGGTGTTTGTTGAATCTATTTCTTCATTTCCGGGGAAAAGGACCGTTATCCTACTGATCCGAGTTCATCCTGTTTTTCACCGAGTCTGGAATAACTTTCTATCAGCTTGTTGTTTGCTTCAAAGTTTCGTTGGGTGGCTATCATGGTCACCATCTCTTCCATCATATTGACATTCGAGGCTTCCAGGTTTCCTTGGAGCACGCGTCCGGTTTGCAGAGGTTGGTCGGTCGCTCCTTCCCCGAGTGTATACAGGGAGGTGCCGACCTTGACCAGTTTTTGCGGATCGTCGATAGTGAAAATCTGGATTTTACCCCCGGTCGACGTCCCGTTTACCGAGATGTCGCCGCTTTCGGCAATAACGATATCACGCCCCTCGGTTGTGTCGAGTTGGAGTGGTTCATTGGCGGCGCCAAGCACATTCAGCCCTTCGTCGGTTTTGACCATGCCGTTTTCATCGATCATAAGATGCCCGGCACGGGTATAGAAAATTTCATTATTTTTCTGTACTTTGAAAAATCCTTCCCCATCAATGGCTACATCCAGTTTCCTGCCGGTGGGCTGCATGCCGCCCTGGCTGAAATTGGTGCCGATCTCACGGATTCTTGAATAATTGATGCCATTGGCTTCGTTTGTCTGGTTTGCTCCGCGCAGGATGGCGGAAAAACTGATGCGGTCCTTTTTGAATCCGGTGGTGGTGACATTCGCCAGATTGGCGGCGATATTGCTCATGGCCTGTTCCCTGGCCACGGCTCCACTCAGGGCGCTGTATTTTCCCGAGACCATATTCCTCCAATTGGGTTTGCCTTT
The DNA here is from genome assembly GCA_963666685.2 of uncultured Desulfobulbus sp. GTDB lineage: Bacteria > Desulfobacterota > Desulfobulbia > Desulfobulbales > Desulfobulbaceae > Desulfobulbus. The sequence goes on along the minus strand of CAXXHZ010000003.1, from coordinate 1,572,445 downwards.
AGGGTGAAGGGGTTTGTTTTCTTGTCGGTATAACTGATCGTTTTCTTAATGCTTAAACACAACCGGTGGGTGTGCTCGGTCTCATCGGCTGCACTTGGCCATGCTGCTCAAGCTGAGCAATTGGCCTGCCTCGACTCGGGAAATTCCAAGGATGGAGGCAATTTCCTCGGCACTCATTCCTTGGGAAGCGAGTTTGCCGAGGATTTTATATTTTTCCGGTGGATTTGTCTCCATCTTGGCCAGATGGAGCAATCGAGGGGCTTGCAGGTCGGTGGTGAGACTCGCTGTTTTCAAGGTCGTACTAAAGGCCTCCCGTGAGGCATCATGCGCATCATCCTGCAGGGCAGCATTGATTTTGCCCTGAAGATCCCTGATTCGTTGCGCTTCTCTTTCTTTCTCTCCGCGCTGACGCCTGATGATACGATGGGAGGAGAAGAGAAAAAAACCGGCAATGCCGATACTGCTGCCAAAGATGAGATGGATGGGGTCGAACATGGTAACCTCTTTATTTGCGTTGTTGTCTTCAAGGCTCGTAGAGTTCGGAATTAACCAGTTTCACCCGCAGTTTCAGCAGGGCCTGGCTATGCAACTGGGACACACGACCTTCTGAAATGCTGAGGACCTCCGCGATTTCCTTTTGCGTCAGTTCTTCGTAGTAATACAAGGCAATGACTAGGCGCTCTTTCTTCGAAAGCTCTTCGAGAATGTCCGCTATAATTTTGGTCAATTCCGCTTTTTCGATAAGATCAGAAGGGATGGGACCGCCTATGTCTTCGAGATTATCGAGAAAACTTCGGCCTTCTTCGGAATGATCCAGGGTTTCGTGGAGGCTGACGCAACCGAGGTGACTGACCTGGCCCAGGAGATCGTGATATTCATCGATGGTCATCCCCATTTCTTGCGCCATTTCCTCTTCATCCGGAGAGCAGCCCAATTTGCGTTCCAGGCGGAGCATGGTCTGGGTCATTTGATTCTGTTTGTCGCGCATGGAGCGGGAAAACCAGTCGAGTTTGCGCATTTCATCGAGAATAGCTCCGCGCACCCGATATTCGGCGAAGGTTCTGAATTTGACTCCTTTAACCGGATCAAATTTGTTGGCTGCGTCGATGAGGCCGACCATGGCTGCGCTGATCATGTCTTCCCTGGTCATAAAACTCGGAACCTGGGGCACCATACGCTGTACTACCAGTTCAACCAGGGGCATGTTCTCCCTGATCAATTGGGAGCGGTCATCGAGGGGTGGCACGGGAGGAAACATAAGGTATCAACTCTTGTAAGGGTGCAGTTCGTGGGGGGAAAGCCGTCGTTATTTACTGCCGAATTCAAGGAGCCGTTTCCAAAAAAACTGGAGGGTCCCTTTGGGTTCCAGCGTCTGTGGTTCCTGCATGATCGTCCGGGCCAGGGCTTCAAAGGCATACCCGGTCTTGGACTCCGGAAACAGCTGAACCAGGACCTGTTGTTTGCGGATGGCGTCCACCATTAGTTTGTCACGTGGAATGGATCCGATATAGTCGATGGAAATATCCAGGTAGCGGTTGGCAACCAAGGTAAGTTTTCGATAGACATCCAGGGCTTCTTCTTCATTTTTAATGAAATTGACGATCAGATTAAAATGTTTTTCATGAAACTGGGTGGAGAGCAGTTTCATCAGGGCATAGGCATCGGTGATGGCGGTCGGATCGGGTGTGGTGACAATAAGAATTTCCTGGGCCGCGGTGCTGAAATAGGTCACATTTTCCGAAATTCCGGCCTCGGTGTCTATGAGGACGAAATCGAAATCATTGTGCATGGAGTCCAGGGCTTCGAGTAGGCGCATCTTCTGTTCGGAATCGAGCCGGGTGAAACGTTGTACTCCGGAGCCTGCCGGGAGGATTTTGATCCCCTCGGGGCCATCGGTGAGGATTGATTCCAGGCCCTGTTCACCGGTGAAAAAATGATTGAGATTATGGCCTGGGGCCAGTCCGAAGACCACATCGATATTAGCAAGTCCCAGATCGGCGTCGAGAATGAGTACGCGTTTGCCGAATCGGGCAAGCAGGACGGCCAGATTGGCGACGACTGCGGTCTTGCCGACACCGCCCTTGCCGCTGGTTATGGCAAAGACCCGGGTGGCGGTGCGGCCGAAGCCTCCTTCCGTTTTTTCCGGACTGTTGATAGCCCGTAAAGTGTCTGCCTGGTCAGCCGGACAAAGTGTTTTTTCAGCCATTGTTCCGGGTCCTGTGGTCGTTCATGATAAGATCGGCGATTACTGCGGGAGACGGCATGATGAGGTCCTCCGGAACCCTTTGACCATTGGTGAGAAATGAGATCGGCGTATCTTTTTTGTAGTGGATGTTGAGCAGTACACCCAGTTGGTCGCATTCGTCGATTTTGCTGAAAATAAAAGTACTGATCGGCAGGATGCTGAAACGGTTGATAGTGTCCTCCAACTCACGTTCCCGGGTGGTTGCTGAAAGCAGAAGATGGTTTTCGATGCCCAGATCCGGTCGAAGAAAACCGGCCAATTCCTGGAGATCGAGGGTGTTTTTCGGACTGCGCCCGGCGGTATCGATCAGAATGAGATCAAAATGCCTGAATTTATCCAGGGCCTGCACAAGTTCCTGGGGTTTAATCACCACCTCCACGGGCAGCCGCATGATTTCACCGTAGACTTTGATCTGTTCAACCGCGGCGATCCGGTAGGTATCAATGGTAATCAGGCCGATTCTCCCTCCGAACCGGCTCAGGTATGAGGCGGCGATTTTGGCCAGGGTGGTGGTTTTACCCACTCCGGTGGGGCCGATCAGGCTGAGGCGCCGTTGGCTGGTGACTTGCTGATCCAGCAGTTTTTCCGTCGTGAAAAGTCGGGCGATGGCGGCCCTGAAGATCTCGGTCAGATCCGTACGGTCGAGATTGCTTGCCTTTTCGAGCGTGTCGCGGGTAAAGCGGGCAACGACCTGGGCGGTTTCCTGATTGATGCCGAATCCGGTGAGGAAGCCGATCACCGGATCAGGAGCGGCATTGCCGCCGGAAACGGTGAATTCGGGTTCAACGTAGGGTGTGCGCAGCGCCGAGGCATCAATACCGGTAATCCGGTTGGAGAGTCCTTTGACCATGTTGCGCAGTTCCGCCAGTTCGTGCTGAAGGTCCTGGTGCGGTGCCGCCTGTTGCGGCGGCGATTGCTGCTGATAGCGAGCAGGCCGGGGAGGAGGGGGGGCTGGTTGGTCCTCTGCCCAGAGCTCTTCGTAGGAAATATCCCGTTGCGGTTCGGGACGTTCAAAACGTTTCGGGGGTTCCGAAGGCAAGGCTTGCCGTCTGCCCGGTGCCGTCTGCTCCCGTGGTTCCTGCCAGGTATTGTTGTCGACGGCGGCGGTGATCTCCATCATCGGTTTGCCCAGCATCCCAAAGGTGCCGCTGCGAATGGTGCGGGTGGAAAGGATGAGGGCATCCGGCCCCAGAGCCTCCTTGACCATTTTCAGACCGGTGGCCATGTCTTTTGCTTCAAAGACCTTAACTTGCATTGATGGTCACCGTGCCGATAGATTGAATGCGGATCTGCGAGGTGATTTCATTATGCGAGAGCACGGCCAGATTGGGGAAGTAGCGTTCGGTCAAGCGGCGGACATGCGGTCTGATCTGGGGCAGAACCAAAAGGACCGGCTGCTGACCGCTGCTGAACGAGGAAAGCAGGGCGCTGAGACTGTCGAGAATCTTCTGGGCGGTTTTGGGATCCAGGGCCAGGTAACTGCCACGCTCCCGATGCTGAATAGCGGTCTGGATGGTATCCTCGACCTTTCGCTCCATGGTGATCACCGGCATGAGACCGTCGTTTTGCATATGGGACGCGGAAATGGAACGGGAAAGGCCATGGCGGACGTATTCGGTGAGAATATCGGTATCCTGGGTCGAGGTTGCATAATCGGCCATGGTTTCGAGAATCGTTCGCAGATCGCGGATGGATACGCCTTCACGCAGCAGATTCTGGAGGACGCGCATGACAATCCCCAGATTCAGCACATTGGGCACCAGTTCCTCGATCAGTTTGGGATAGCTTTTGCCCAGATTATCGATCAGGTTCTGGGTTTCCTGGCGGCCGAGCAGTTCATAGGCATGCTGTTTGATAACCTCGCTGACATGGGTTGCCATGACCGTGATACAATCGACCACGGTATAGCCCGCGATCTGCGCCCTTTCCCGTTTATCCTCGGTAATCCAGAGGGCGGGCAGGTTAAAGGCCGGTTCCTTGGTGGCCAGACCTTTAATCGTTTCGGTCGCCAGGCCCGGATCCATGGCCATGTAATAACCGGGCATCATCTCGGCGGTGGCGATATTCACCCCTTTCAGGCTGATGGTATACTGGTTGGGATTGAGTTGCAGGTTGTCCTTGATATGAACCGGCGGCACAATGAAACCGGTGGTAAGGGCAAACTGTTTGCGGATGGATTGGATGCGGGAAAGGAGTTCGCCTTCCTGAGCGGCATCCACAAAGGGGATTAATCCGTAGCCGACTTCAAGTTCAATAAGGTCGACATTGAGCATCTTTTCATAATCCTGGTCGGGCTTGGTTTGTGGTAGCGGTCGTTCGACCACGGCTTCTTCAATTGCTTTCGCCTTATCCGCCTTCTCGATATGATAGGCGAGAGAGGCGAGGGCTATGGAAAGAATGAGGAAGGGGATGAAAGGCATGCCCGGTATCAGGGCAAACAACAGCAGGATTCCGGAGACCACCCACAGGGCCATGGAGTAGCGGGTGAATTGGGCTTTGAGTTCCGTGCCGAAGTCGTCATGGCCAGCGGAACGGGTTACCAGCATACCGGCGGCGGTTGAGATAATCAGGGCTGGAATTTGGCCGACCAGGCCATCGCCCACCGTGAGAATGGTGTAATTTCTGGCGGCCTCAGCCACGGGCATGCCTTTTTCCAGCACACCGATAATAAAGCCGGCTCCAATATTGATCAGGGTAATGATGATACCGGCAATGGCATCGCCGCGGACGAATTTTGAAGCACCGTCCATGGCTCCGTGAAAATTAGCTTCGTTAGCGATGCCTTCTCGACGGCTGCGGGCAGTGTCTTCATCGATAAGCCCGGCGTTGAGATCGGCATCGATGGCCATCTGTTTTCCCGGCATGGCATCCAGAGTGAAGCGTGCCGCTACCTCGGCGATACGTCCCGCACCCTTGGTGATAACGATGAAATTAATGATAACCAGGATAACGAAGAGAACCAAGCCCACCACATAGGACCCGCCGACCACGAATTGGCCGAAGGCCTCGATCACCGAGCCTGCGGCCGCCATGCCCTCGTTGCCGTGCAGAAGAATAAGCCGGGTTGAGGCCACATTCAGGGAGAGGCGGAAGAGGGTCGTGGTCAGAAGAATGGAGGGAAATATGGAAAATTCAACCGCTTTTTCGGTGTAGAGGCTGATGATGAGAATAAGGATGGCAATGGTGATATTGAGTGCCAGGCAGAGGTCGAGGATGATGGGAGGCAGGGGGACAATCATCAGCATAAGGATGCCCATGAGTCCAAGCGAGGCCATAATGTCAGTGCGTTGCAGCACTTGACTCGGCCGCATGCGGCTCAGTAGCGTTTGCGTCCCGGTTGCTTCCATTATCTCCTGATACCTTTGAGTGAATAGACGTAGGCCAGTATTTCCGCCACAGCCTTGAACATTTCATCCGGGATCGACTGTCCCACCTCAACCCTTGAATGCAATAATCTTGCCACGGGTGGATTCTCAACCAGGGGGATGTTGTGTTCACGGGCTATTTCGCGAATCTTTTCCGCCACCAGTTCCTGGCCTTTGGCAAGAACTACCGGGGCCTCCATCTTGCCGCTCTCATATTTGAGGGCCACCGCGATATGGGTGGGGTTGGTGATGACCACATCGGCTGTCGGTACTGCGGCCATCATCCTCCGTCGGGCCATCTGCTGTTGGATGGAACGGATTTTTGACTTGACATGCGGGTCGCCCTCGGATTCCTTCGATTCCTCCTTTTGTTCCTGTTTGGTCATTTTCATCTTCTCTTCCATTTCCCAGCGGACAAAACCGTAATCGAGAAGGGCGAGAAAAATCATGATGGCCGCGGCTTTGGCCATGACCAGCGCTGCGGTTCCCGCCAGGAAGCCGATCGTATTTTCAACCGGCATTTCCGTCAGAACAAGGGCTCTGCTAAATTCTCCTACCACGGTTTTATAGGCGACCCAGCCGATAAGGCCCACTTTGAGCAGCGATTTGACGACTTCCACCAAGGCGCGCTTCGAAACAAACCGGGCCATGCCCTTGAGCGGATCGAGTTTGGAAAAATCCGGGATTAACGGTTTGGCGGTGAAGAGCCAGCCGATCTGCATGAAGGTAGCGAAAAACCCGGTAATCAGGGCCACCAGGAAGAGGGGGGCTGTAATGAGGGCCAGAGCGGCAAAGACATGGTAGGCCAATCGCATCAGCGAAAGGGTGGTGATGGCGTATTCACCGCTGCTCTGCCAAATTTCCAGAACCAGTTCCTTGGTCGATTCCCAGAAGATTTGACCGAAAAATAACCAGAAGAGAAGGATAAGGGTGAACATCGCCGCGGCCTGTACTTCCCGGCTTTGTGCCACCTGGCCTTTTTTGCGGAAATCTTCTCGACGTTTCGCCGAGGGGGATTCACTGCGTTCGCCGGAGGAATCTTCTTCTGCCATGATTTATCGATGCATGCCTTGCTCCTGCAGGCTGCGTAATGATTTGTCCTGCGGAGAGACGTTTTTGGGTTGATTTTCAGCGTTGAATCTCTGCTGATCTTGCAAGTTGTGCACCTGAAAAAGGGAGTCGGAGGAAACGGGAATTGGTAAAAGGGGCGGGGGAGGAACAGGAGTTATTTCAATAATTGAAGCAGATTGAAGATGTTTTCGCCCATGGTGTCAAATTCATGGCGCAGGATGGAGAAAGTTGTATTGAGTGTCAGACCGATGACAAGAAAAGCAATGCCGATGTTAAGGGGAAAAGAGAGCATAAAGACGTTAAGCTGGGGAAAAACCCGGGCAAGGATACCGAGCACCAGATTGGCGATGAGCAGCAAGGATAAAACCGGAGCGCTGAATTTGACGCCGAGCACGAACATATGGCTGGCCACCTGCATCAGTTCCTGAATCGCACCATGGGAAAAATCAAGTTGACCGGGGGGCAGGTAGGCATAGGATTGGACAATGGCCCTGAAAAAGAAGTGGTGCACATCAAGGCTCAGGAAAGCGAGCAGGGCGAGAATGTTGATGAACTGGCTCATCAGAGAAAGTTGCTGCGTCGTTTGCGGGTCAAAGATGTTGGCCGCGGCAAAGCCCATCTGGTAGCCGATCACCGTGCCGCCGAAACTCACGGCAGTAAAAACCAGTTGAGCGATGAGGCCGATCATCAGACCCAGGAGCACCTCATTGACGATCATCAGACCGAATTCGATCGTGGACAACGCAACCTTGGGGGTATAGGGCGCCATGCTCGGAAAGAGGAGCAGGGTGGTGGCAACCACAAGACCGATCTTTATCTGGGTTGAACTCTGGGTTCCGGCAAAAACCGGAATGGGAGTCACCAGGGCCGCAACTCGGGCCAGGCAGAGGAGGAAATTCTGGAACTGCTGGATTGAAATGAGTTGCAGGTCCATTGTCGATATTCCGTCGGCACCGGTTTATTGACCGATCGTGGCGATTTGGATGATGATCCCGGTGGTGAACGTAACCAGCAGGCTCATGATCCAGGGACCGAAAATCAGCAGGGTGACAAAGACGGCGACGATCTTCGGGATAAAGGTCATGGTCTGCTCATTGATCTGGGTCGCGGCCTGAAAAATGCTGATCACCAGGCCGACGACCAGGGCCGCGATCAACATGGGGGCCGAGGTGAGCAGAACGGTTTCAACGGCTTTTCTGCCGATGTGAATAACAGCTTCCGGGGTCATGGGCGTGCTCTTTCTCGATAAGGGATAAAGGCCTGCATGGTTCAACCGAAACTTTTCATCAGGGAGCCGACCACCAGCTGCCACCCGTCCACCAGGACAAAGAGCAGCAGTTTAAATGGCAGTGAGATGACGATGGGCGGCAACATCATCATGCCCATGGCCATCAATACCGAAGAAACCAGCATGTCGATGACCAGGAAGGGGACGTAAATCATAAAACCCATCTGAAAAGAACGCTTCAGTTCCGAGAGCATGAAGGCCGGAATCAGGATCGCCGAAGAGATCTCTTTTTTGTCGGCGGGTTGTTCCTCTTTGGTGATATCAATAAAAAGCTGCAATTCACTTTCTTTCACCTGTGTGAACATGAAGTCGCGAATGACGCCCACTGATCGGTTCAGGGCCTGCTGTTGAGTGATTTTTTCCTGCATATACGGCTGCAGGGCCTGCTTGTTAATGGTGTTGATTGTCGGGGCCATAATGAAGAAGGTGAGAAAGAGCGCCAGCCCCAGCAGCACCTGATTGGGTGGGGTATTCTGGGTGCCCATGGCCTGGCGGACAAAACTCAGTACAATGATGATCCGGGTGAATGCGGTCGTCATCAGGAGGATGGCCGGGGCGACCGAAAGGATAGTGAGGACGAACAAAACCTGGAGGGCGGTGGAGACCTCGGCCGGGTTGGCCGCATCTTTGACACCCAGAGAAAGCGTGGGGAGATTGATAGCCGCCGCCATCTCCGGAACAAGCAGAAGCAAGAGACCGATGTAGGGCACCCATCGTTTCATTGCCCATCCCTCATCAAGGTTTCAAAGTTCGGTTTTTCTTCCTGTGCATTCCCGGAGACATCGGCCAGAAGGCGGATGCCGTCCGCACCGATTCCCAACAGGTATTCCTTGCCGTGCACCTCCACCAGAGCCAGCGTCGATTTCGGCATAATCGGCCGTATCTCAATAACTTTGATGGCCTTACCGCCGAGAGTTCCAAGGGAAAGCCGTTTTTTGGCGATGCCATAGATGGCAAGGATTAAGCCCATGACCAGAAGCAGCGCCCAACTCATCCGGAGGAGCGGTGATCCCATGGAAAGGGTTTCAGCGGCCCATGCCTGCGTCGGCATCAGGGCCAGCAACACAATGTGAAGCAAAAAGTGCATGAATCAGCCTAGTTTTTCAACCCTGTCCGATTGGCTGACGACCTCGGTCAATTTAATGCCGAACTTGTCGCCGACCTTGACGGCCTCACCCCTGGCTATGAGGCGGGCATTGACATAGAGGTCAAGCGGTTCGCCGGCGAGCTTGTCCAGTTCGATCACATAGCCTTCGCCTAATTGCAGAAGATCTTTGAGCAGTATCCTGGCACGGCCCACTTCCACCGAAACCTGCAACGGCACGTCGAACAAAAATTCCAGTTCCCTGCCATAGCTGTTCCGGCCGTTAGGATCGGGAACCTGCTGGGGGTTTTCCTTGAGGAGTTCCGCTGTTTCTTCGGGATTCAAGGTGTTGGATCGCTGTGGATCATAGGTATCAGGTGTTGCCATTTATTCCTCCTGTTCTGTTACTGTAGCGACTGGTGACATGAAAGGCCCTTTTCCCGTGTCTCTCTCCCGGAATGGCGAGGAAAAGGGGCTGATCCTCAACCAGGATGGTGAGAGGCTGATCCGGATTGTAGTGAAGATTAACAATATCACCGCATTGCAGATTAAGAATATCCCGGATAGTCATGTCGATCAGGCCGGACCGGGCGACAACACTGCCTTCCATTTCCAGTGTTTCACTGGCGATGAGTTTGGACCAGTTGTTGTTCGCAGCCTGGGTGAAGGTAACCAATGCTTTAAATTTTTCCCGTAAGGGCTCAAGAGTAAGATACGGAATGATAAGACGCATCTGGCCACACTGTTCGTCTGCAACCCGGATTTTGAAACAGGTGACGAGAACTTCGGTTTCCGGTTCAACGATGCTGACCATGCGATAATTATTTTCAACTTTGGTCAGGTGAGGCTGCAACTCGACCACCGGCCGCATCGCTTTCTGCAACTCAAGACAGATATCCGTCATGGTGGTTTTGAGGATGGCCATTTCAATGGTGGTCAGGCTACGGTCAAGGGCCAGTAATTCATTGGACCGGGAAGAACCGAGCATGATTTCCAGAAGGGTAAAGGCCATAAGCGTGTCGAAATGAAAAAGACACCCGTATTTCAAGGGGTTGATGCTGTAAATACCCACCGCGCCTTGGGCGTTTAAATCCCGCAGACTTTGCTGAAACTCGGTGCTGGAAATATCTTCCCGTTCCACCGTGAAATTACGCTGCAGCGTATTGGTCAGGGTGGTAGAAAATTTACGGGCAAAACTGTCTATGACGATATCAAGGTTGGGGATGCGCATTTCCCCGCCTCCCCTGGTGCGCTCATAGGTTCGGAAGAGATCTATTTCTTTGGAGGGAAGGATATAGCGGGGACGGAACGATCCGTTTTCCACGGATTCCGTCGAGACCTGGCCCGACTTTATCGCTGCGAGCAGGTCTGCGATTTCTTTTTTAGTGAGTATCGGTTCCATTGACTCACTGCACGACAAAGTCGGTGAGATAGATGTTGTTGATACTCCCGGTTCTGAGAAATGAATTGATTTTGCTTTTTATTTCAGCTTTGACTTGGTTCTTTCCTTGGATGTCCTGAAGTTCGGCAAAGGTTTTGTTGCCGATGAGAAGGAGAATGGCATCCCTGATCTGCGGCATTCGTTTATTCACCTCGTCAAGGGTACTCTCCCGGTCCAATTCCAACGAGAGCGAGGCCTTGACATAATGGGTCGTGTCTTCTCCGATAATATTGACAACAAATTCCTTGATCTCCACCATGGGGCCGATCTTCGCTTCATCCGGCATGGGTTTGATCAGTTGTGCAGCTTTACTTTCTTCCGTTTTTTTTAGATGTTCTTCTTCTTGATGCGGCTTGAGGACAAGAAGATAATAGGTCGCCCCCCCCAGCAACAGAACCGCTGCGATGATGAGAATGAGCAGCTTTTTTTTCCCGCCGCCTTTTTCCTGCTCGTCTTTTTTCTTTTCTTTTTCCGCCATGCTTTTTCCCTCGCTTGCGACTAATGCCACTTTTATGAAACATCGGATTCCAATCCGCACGCCTTTTGGAACCGAGAGCATACCTGAACTTCAAATTGAAGGCAAGTTTGCAAATAAAATGCCAAGAGTGGAAAAGCTGAAGATGAGGTGAGATCGTCGGGTATAAGTAACGGATGCAAAGGAGGACGGTACAAAGAAAGACGGCTGCACTGATCGTTGATATCAGTGCAGCCGTGTGTCGGAAAAATGACTTGAATCAGCGTTTGAGGTTGATTAACTCGGTGAGCATCTCGTCAACGGTCGTGATAATCTTGGAATTTGCTGAAAAGCCGCGTTGAGTCGTGATCATTTTGACGAACTCCTGTCCCATGTCGACATTTGACTGCTCCAGGGAATTGGTAAAGATTTTGCCCAATTCCGCTCCGGGAATACCAACTCGGATGGTGCCGACCTCAGAGGGTGCGATATAGCGATTGGAACCCGCAAGTTGCAGGCCACCGGGGTTCTGAAATTTAGCCAGAACCAGCTGGGCAATATTGATCTGTTTACCGTTGGAATACGAAGCGACCACTACTCCTTCGCCGTTGATGGCAACATTGGTCAGTGAACCGGCACCGAAACCATTTTGTTTTTGGCCGATGACCACGGAATCGCTGTCATATTGGGTGCAGGCAAAGGATAAATCGAGCGTTTGACCGTTTGCCGCACCATTGATCCAGTCAGGCAACGTAATTGATGTGGTCAGCGGATCGGGATTGTCATCGCCGGTAGAGTCCGCCAGTTGTCCCTTGTCGTCAAAGGTTAAAGCCTGGTCACCTGCGACCGAGGAATCAAAATCCGTTATGGCAATGGGCGCTGTAATATCATTGTCAACCGTATAAGCAGCGCCCCAGGTGTTCGTGCTGTTATCAATGAGTTGCCAGTACACTGAGATTAAATGGCTGTCTCCTAAAGAATCAAAGATCGGGCATGATGCGGAATAGTTGTAGGTCGTCTTGTCTGTGGGATCAATGGGGGTCGCCGCACCGATTTCTACGGATTTTTCATCAAGGTTGGTGGTGAAGGTTAATTCGGTAGTGGGGTTGGCCGGTACCAAGCCAACATTGGACACCTGGATATCGGCGGGATCCGCTGCGAGAAGGGTGTCGTTATTAATGGGGTCGAAGAGTTTGCCCTGCACGATCAGTCCTTCCGGATTGATCAGATACCCGTCTCCATTGAAGCTGAAGGCCCCGGCTCTACTGTAGAAATTGGTGGTGTTGCCGGGTTCCCTGAGGATGAAAAATCCATTGCCTTCGATCGCCACATCGGTATCCGAAGAGGTGGTTTCAAAAGTCCCTTGGCTTAAGATGTTGTCAACACTCGATAATCCTACGCCGCGACCAACCTGCGACATCCCACCGGAACCGGAAACATTGCTTGAAAGAAGATCGGAAAAGACGCTCCGCGAGCTTTTAAATCCCAAGGTGTTGCCGTTTGCCAGATTGTTGCCAATGACGCTCATGGCCTGGGAGTTTGCGTTGAGTCCGCTGACTCCGCTGTACATTGCACTCTGAATGCCCATAACAACCTCCTGCGTGGTTGGTGAATTGGATAATTGGTCCAAGGAAAGAGTTGGAGATTTTTTCTGTAACGGTTACATCGTGCTGAACAACCGTTGGTCTCTCCTCAATTATCCCCGCGCCGTCCGTTGCGTCAGAGATGTATTTTTTAGTGCCACCGTGACTGTCGAAGTTTCGATGGTATTTACTGCAAAGAAACTGCAAAGAAACAAGGACCGAGCTTTTATTCTATTCGACTCGGCTCCTTTTCCCTTTAACTCGTGCCATCGTCGAGTGCGCTCTGATCTCGGTCATAAGCACCGTAAATGGAAGAAATACTGTATTCCCCGATACCGGTGACAATTTTTGCTTCAGTACCGCTCAAATCGATTCCGGTGACCTCGGCGCGAACCAAAGGCGACACGGTGGCGCTGGTCCCTTCGCTGTTTGTGGCGCTGGCGGTGATGGTGTAGGTGCCGGGAGTCAGCATGTTGCCGTCTGCATCCTGACCGTTCCAGGTGAGGAAGTGGTTGCCTTCCGAGAGGTCGCTCGCTGCCAGGGTGGCCACGGTTTTTCCGTCGCTGTTTTGGATCTGCAGTGTGATATCCGTTGCAACGCCATCCACCTTATACCCGATCTCAACGGCCTGGTCATCCAGGGTGAAAGTGGAATCTTCCACCACCACCTCCTGACCGATCAGGGAAAGCGAGGAGAGCCGTTCGGAATTGTTTTGGGCGGTTGTAAGACCTGCCATTGAATCGTTCAAATTGAACAACTGTTCCAGTTGACTGTATTGTGCCAATTGCGACGTGAACTCCGTGGCATCCGACGGATTGAGGGGATCCTGATTCTTCAGTTGAGCTACCAGCAGGGTAAGGAAGTCGGATTGCCCCAAGGTTTGGCTCTTGGTGGCGGCCGTAGTCGTTGTAGTCGTTGCTGCGTTTGTATTTGAAATAGTGGTCATTGCGATTTCTCCTGATGTTAAGCCAGGACACTGAGATTGCCGGCAGCTTCAACGGTATCCTCGTCTGTATCGAGACTGAAAACCGGTTGACTGCCCCTGTTTTGGAACGAACGGTTGAGTTGCTGTTGACCTGCGTGCTCCTGAAAACGTCCCCCTCCGGTGTTGTCCTGGGTGGCAACCGTCACTTCGATGTGCTGTAGATTCAACCCTTGCTGCTCCAAGGCTTCGCGCAGTCGGGGCAGATGCCGGTCGATCATTTCCTGGGCCTGGGGATTCTGGGCAATGATATGGGCCTTGATGTTATCCTGATGCACCTTGATTTCCATTCGTACTTCTCCCAGTTCCTGCGGGTACAGCTTGATGTTGACGGAACCTGATTCCGTTTGTCTGTTGACGGAGAAATGGGCGATCATCTGATCAACCACGGTTCCGTCGGGAACCATCAGGCCGGAAAGCAGCTGAAACGGGGTGGAAACTGTCGATATCGTACTGGCGGTGCCGGCGATAAGGGAGGCGCTCGTCTGCGGCTGCATGAAACTGAGCGACGGGTTTTCCTGCCCTACAGGTATCTGGAATTTCTGCTCTGAGATGGAATCAGGCGGAGTTTTTCCACTGGCGATGAGGCTGGCGGTATTGGTATTCTCTTGTTGGTTGTCCTGCGCCGTGTCCTGTTGTTTGTGGCCGGCATTTTCTCCCGTGATTTTGGGTACCTCATTCGGGAGATGGGAATGGATAAAGTTGTTGTTGATATCCATGCTCTGGTGCTGGGTTACGGTAGCTGCCGTTGCGCCGCCGTTACTTACCGCAAGCGCCGCTCTCTCCTCAGCTTCAGTCGATTGATGGATCGTAATGATCTGGCCGTATCGATTTTGGACGAGTTGATCGCTGTCTCCTTGTGGGGTGGTCGCCAGGGCCGCATTCTGTTGGCCGGTTTTTGTGGTGCCTGTGGCGGTGGTCACTGTTCCGGTTTCATCCATCGTAGCGGTTGTTGCCGCATCGTCAAAGGAAACGGTTAGTTGAGCTTGTGATGAGGTGTTGTCGAGCTCAATGATACCCTTCCCGCTCCCGGTATTCGCGCCGGGTAGGGAATTCGGCCCGGTGGTTTCTCCCGGAATTCCTGACAGGCCTGTCGATGTCAGGGCTTGCCCGTCCATGATGACGATATTTTGCCCGTTTGTGCTGTTGGTTGGAGCTCTATTTGTTTTGTCGTTATTTTCTGCCGTGTTAGCCGTGTCGTCGACCACTGCGGTGAGGGCCTCCAGTATTCGGGAAACAGCGGTGTCATGCGCTGCTTTTTGCACACCGCCCTGGGTGCGGCTGTTTCCGGCCTCAGCTTCGTTCTTCCCCACATGAATCAGTTTCGCATTGGCTGCACCTGCAGAGTCGTTGACCGTGGCATCACGTGCCGGATCATCGTCGACATCTTTATTAGTTGGGTCGTGCTCGGTTGCCGGTGTTTTTTCGGTTGCGGGTTCCGGCTCAACGGAAGATGTACCATTTTCGCTAGAACTTGAGGTTTTTTGGGTATTTGGCCTGAGCGATTTTTCACGGGAAGCTGCCGCAAGATGATCGGCAAAAATGCCGTCTTGCCCTGCTTTTGCGGGGGATGCCGGGGCCGGTTGTCCGGCGGACAGCATGTCTACGGTTCCGAGGGAGGGAGATTGCATAATTTAGTGGCTATCCAGGGTCGAAAAGGCGGTTGTCAGTTTGGCGGCCTTTTCCCGGTCCATATTGTCCAGGATTTTGGCGGCGGATTTAATTTTCATTTTTGAGAGGATTGATACCACCAGTTTCTGATCAACGGTTCCCAAAATCATCGCAGCCTTGTTTGCAGTCATTTTTTCATACATTTTAGCGATTTCTTGGATCCGTTTCATTTCTTCCGCATCTTTTTTTGCGAAAAGTTTTTCGATCCCCAGGCGGAGCTGCCTGAGCTGATCTATTTTCTTATCGACCTCAGCCTCCAATCTCTTTAGTTCCTTTTTCTTGTTGTCCAACTCTTCACGTTCCTTGGCAAGGGGAGAGGTTTGTTCCCCCTGCAGGGATTGCAGCAATCGCCGTTCTTCCACCGAACCGTATTGCTCCTCCTTGCTTGTCTTGATGGAATCGGTGGATGCCGGCTGTTCTTCGGATAGAGCCGGAGTGCAGGTTAACAAGGTGAAAACAAGGGGAATAATGAGGAGGATATGTTTGATCATGTTTTCATGCTCCATCGAAGGTTCTGAAGTGCGGCTGGGAATGCCTGGTTTGTTCCTACCCTTTGTTGCGCGCGTGGGACAAAACAGCAATTTCATCCAACATGCCACTTTCCTTTTTCTCCAGAAATTTTGCATAGGCCGCATTTTGTTGTTCGCGGAGTTTTTCCATTATTTTCCGCTCTTTACTTGTTCGAATCAGCTGTTGTCGATTTTTTGCAACCAGTGCTTGCTGATTTTCCAACTTTTCTTTTCGGTGCACGATGTGCTCTTTCACCAATTCGATTCTGTGATCGAAAAGAATCAAGCGGTCCACACTGATTCCTCCTTCCTGATCCCTTTGCAGACTTTGATGGAGTTCAGTAAGTTCTTCCTGGGCCTGGAGCAGCGCGGCATTGAGGCGGGCCTCCACCTCGATGGCCTGCGCAAGTTTTTGCCTGGCCATGTCTTCAAGCTGTTGGCGATAATTGAGCACAGCATGCATGGTGAACGGTTTCATGACTTTTCATCCGTCGCGGCATCGGTTTTTCTTCGATCAAAGCCTGTGCGCCCCGGCCTTCGTCGTTCACTTTCCTTGCGGTCGCTGATCAGGTCTCCCATGGTGGTGATCGTTTCTTCGAGGGTGGAGGATTCATCGTATCCCTGGGTGAGGAAGGTGTTGATGGCCTCAATGCGTGAAACGGCGTAATCGATTTTTTTGTTGGCCCCGGCAGTGTAGGCCCCGATGTTGATCAGATCTTCCGATTCTCGATACACGGCCATGACACTACGGGCCTTGCCTGCCAACTCACGGTGGCGTTCACTGGTTATATCGCGCATGACCCGGCTGGTCGACATCATGACGTCTATGGCGGGATAATGATTTTTTGCGGCAAGATTTCTTGAAAGCACGATGTGGCCGTCAAGGATGGAGCGTACTGAATCGGCCACCGGCTCTGTTAAATCGTCTCCATCGACCAGGACGGTGTAAAGTCCGGTAATCGAGCCCTGGTTTTGAAAATTGCCGGCCCGTTCCAGAAGTTTGGGTAGGGTGGCGAACACGCTGGGGGTGTATCCCTTGGTGGTGGGCGGTTCTCCGATGGAGAGGCCGATTTCCCGCATGGCCATGGCAAAGCGGGTTACGGAATCCATCATGAGAAGCACATTTTTGCCCTTTTGCGAGAAGAATTCGGCAATAGCCGTGGCGACAAAGGCGCCTCGCATACGTAAGAGAGGTGACTGATCCGAGGTCACCGCTATAATGACCGACTGTTTCAGCCCTTCTTTCCCCAGATCCCGTTCGATAAACTCCCTGACCTCTCTGCCGCGTTCACCGATCAAAGCGATGACATTGATGTCGGCCTGGGCATACTTGGCCATCATGCCGAGAAGCACACTTTTGCCGACACCCGAACCCGCCATGATGCCCATCCGCTGACCAACCCCGCAGGTCAACAGTCCGTTAATCGCCCGGATGCCGAGGTCGAGGGGCTGGGTAATGGCTTCGCGCTGCATGGGGCCGGGCGGCAGGGAATAGAGGGCCTTTTCATAGGGGAGCGAGAGGGGAGGGCCTTCATCGAGGGGGCGCATCATCCCGTCGACCACGCGGCCAAGGAGGGATTCCCCGACACTGATGGTCGCCTGTTCTTTTTTGACATGGATGAGGCTGCCCGGACCGAGTCCTCGCAGTTCTCCCAAAGGCATCAACAGGGCGCGGTTATTGCTGTAGCCGACAATTTCCGCAGGGATGACCTCTCCGGTCTGGAGCGGAGAGATCTCGCAGAGAGAACCGATGGAGGAGCGGGGACACGAACCTTCGACAACCAGACCGACAATGCGATGCACCTTGCCATAGACCCGGATGGGGAAAAATTTTTTGAGAGGATCGGAAAGAGTGGGCATGGGAGCCTGGACACCGTTCAATGAGAAGAGAGTGGAGGATACGGAAACACGCTAAAGGGAGAATGTATCAGCCTTTATCCCTTTCCCCTGTCCGCAGTTACGAACAGATGAGCTTGAACAAACAGGGCTGCTCCACGGAACGGAACCGGGAGACCCGATTACTCCATCTCGGGAGTCGGAATAATATCGGATTGTTCCTCTAAAAATTCCCTTGCCCGCTCCATTTGGGTTTCAATGGTCGCATCTATCGAAAAATCTGTTGATTCAAGCAGGCATCCCCCTCTTGTCAAATTTTTGTCGGTCTTGAAACCGATACGTTCCAGGCCACGGATCGAAGCGATGATTTCCGGTGCCTTTTCTTCGGCCAGGGCCAGATCGTCCGGGTGGAGGGTGATATAGAACTCTTCGCTTTCAACGATCTGCTCCAGGACCGCCTCCAGAGTGGCCGCGATGACATTGCGTGGTGTGGCCAGCTCTTGCTTGAGGATCTTCTGAGTGAACGCGATGATAAGATTGATACTTTCTTCCCGACTCCGTAGAAGCAGGACCTTTCGTTGACTGTCAATTTTTTGGCAGGCTTGGGCGAAGGTTTGCAGGACCTCTTGAAATTGTGCATCTTGTTGGGCGGCCTGATCCTTTTTCCCTTTCTCGTAGGCCTCTTTTTTTATGCCTTCTATATCGATTTTCGGCACTTGTTCAGCTTCCGCCGCCTTTGCCTTCGGTTTCGGCGACGAGTCCGGCGGAGGGGAAGGTGAAGTCGCAGGGGGGGGGGATAAAGAAGGTTCTAAACCGGTGTTCGGGGTTTTTGTTTTTCCTTCAAGCGCGGCAATGTTGTGTTGCACAAGGGGGGTCGCCGTGAATTGGGTATCCGTCTTGAATACCTTAGACGAACTCATCGCCGCTTCCCTTCCCGAGAACAAGCTTCCCTTCTTCCTCGAGCTTCATTGCTATTTTGACAATGGTCTGCTGCATGGCTTCGACCTCGGAAAGGCGAACCGGCCCCATGGCTTCCAGGTCATCCTTGATCATGTCGGCTGCTCTTGAAGACATGTTGGTAAAAATTTTCTCTTTAATTTCATCAGAGGCGGTTTTTAAGGCCATGGTCAGGGAATCGTTGTTCACTTCCCGCAGGATCATCTGAATGGACCGACCGTCCAGGGCACAGAGATCTTCGAAGGTGAACATCATCTTCCTGATATCTTCAACCATATCCGGATCGATTTCCGTGAGACTGTCGAGGATTTCGGAATCAAGATTGTTAGTCATGCTGTCAAGAATTTCCACGACTCTCTTCAGTCCACCGACCTGTCGTTGCTCCTGAGCACCGACCACAATACCGATCTCTTTACTCAGTGCATCCTCGATCCGATCGATAACCGCAGGGGAAATCGTATCCAGGGTGGCGATACGATGGATAACATCCGCCTGCTTTTCCTCAGGCAATTTCGCGATGATGGCCCCTGCATGTTCAACCGCCTGAGTAGACAGGACCAGGGCCAGCGTCTGCGGGTGCTCTCGCTCCAGCAGTCCGGCGACCATCGAGGGCTGCATCTTGGCGATGGTTTCCAGGGGGCGGGCTTCGGTACCGGAAACAAACTGGCGCATAAGGCTTGATTCTCGGGATTTGTTGCCGGTGCTGGCGATGAGTTTTCGTGCGAATTCCTGACCTTTCACCACCAAGCCGGCCTGACTTTCGGTTGCCAGTTCAAAATCTTCAAGTACTCGTGTTCTCGTTTCTTCAGAGATATGTTCAATATCCGCCATGGAACGGGTTACTTTGAATATTTCTTCATCCGTCAGTTCCCGAAGTAATTTTGCCGCCGCTTCCTCCCCAAGACAAATGAGTAAAATTGCGGCCTTTTTAAGGCCTGTGAGTTTTTCCGTTGCAGCCATGGATACCAATTAATGTGTTGAAATGAATTGCTGATAGTACGTTAAAGCCTGCCCTGATGGAAACTAACCGCGGTCTTGGATCCAGTTTTTGAGCACATGGGCGTTAAAGACAGGGTTGTTCTCCACTTCATTTTGAAGTTGTCCAAGAGCGTCCTTGGGTTTTTTCTCGTGCATCGCAGAAGGAGCGGAACCCTTTTCCATTGCTTGCTCCGCTTCCATTTCTCCAACGGTCTTGTAGTGCTGGGTGACATCTTTTTTTATGGTTTTCATAAGTGGTCGGATCATAAGAAAATAGAGCAGTACCGCTCCTAGTAAGAGTACACCGTAACGCATGAACGGCATATACTGATAAAGTCCGCTGGCGCTGAATCCTTCAGTGGGAACTTCTTCTTCCGCGTTCAGGAAAGGCATGGACGTAACCTCGATCTTGTCACCCCGTGTTTTATCCAATCCCAGGGCGGAGGCAATCATATTTTCAACGGCTTTGAGTTCGCTCTCGGAGCGGGGTTCGGTTTTCACCGGTTCCTTATCCGTTGCCGCTAATACCTTGTCGGCAACCAGAACCGAAATCGACATTCTGCTCAGGGTACCGACAGGATTGATCGTCTTGGAGAGGACCTTGCTGATCTCGTAATTGGTGGTACGCTGTGATCTGCTGGACGGTGGGGTTGCTCCCGCCGTTTGGTTAGTATTGCCTTCCAGGTTGGATTGGACGCCCGGTATCCCGCCCGATATCTCCGACCCTGATTTTTCTTCGCTCACTTGTTCGCTGCGAATAACCGGTTCCTCAGGATCATAGGTCTCCTCAGTTTTTTCTTTTTGGGCAAAATCAAGGGTGGCGGCCACCCTGACCATGGCATTTTTTGAACCCAATGCCCGGTCAAGCAGTGCCTGGGCGCGTTCCTCCATATGCCGTTCGACCTGTGTCTGGTATTCCAGCATATCAGGCGATAGGGTATTGAGCGGTCCCTTGCCGCCTATCCGGGAAAGAACATTCCCGTTCTGATCGATGATCGTTACCTGATCCGGGCTTAAGCCCTCGATGGAGCTGGAAACCAAATGGACAATACCTTCAATCTGCGCTTCGCCCAGCCGTTTTCCCGGAGCAAGCTTGATAATGACCGAAGCCGTAGCCGGTTGTTGCTGATCTTTAAACAGTCTTTTTTCCGGAAGGGCCAGATGAACCCGTGCCGACTCCACTGGGCCGAGCGAGGTGATGGTGCGGGAGAGTTCCCCTTGCAACGCTCTTGAATAATTGACCTTTTGGACAAAATCGGTCAGGGCAAAGGACTGTTTATCAAAGATTTCAAAACCGACACCTCCGCCTTGCGGTAATCCTGCCGAAGCAAGGGCCAAGCGGGTTTCATAAACGTTTGGTGCCGGAATAAGGATATTATGGCCGTTGTTGGTGAGTTGATAGGGGATTTTTTGTCCTTTCAGCCATTCAACCATGGCAGAGGCATCCGATTCCGCCAGATTGCCGTAAAGCAATTGATAATCAGTACTTCGAGCCTGTACGATAATAAAAACGAACAGGCCGATGGAGAGTGCGGTCACGGCACCCATGGCCAATTTTCGTGACAAAGGCCACCCTGCCATCGTGGCAAGAAAGGCCTGAAAACCATTCTCCGGTTTCTGAGGGGAAACGTCTGTCTGTTCAGCCATAATGCATCCCTGCTTCTGTTAATTCTTTTGAAATACGATCTTTTGGTGCTGCGTATATCCGAGGCTACGGCCTGTGGTCAGACCTGCATCCGCATGATTTCCTGGTAGGCGTCAATGACCTTATTTCGCACTTGAACCATATATCGCATGGAAATATCCGCTTTTTCCATGGATATCATTGCTTCATGCAAATTCTTTTCACCTCCGGACTGCAACTTTTGAATGGCCTGGTCGGCATTTTGTTGCTGCTGGTTGGTATCGCTCACCAAGGTCTCAAGGATATCTCCAAACGATTTCTCCGTCTGGGTAACGGCTGATGGTTTTGCCGGATTCGGCGCACCGATCAGGGAAATATTTTGTATTGTTTCCATATATTATCCTCCTATACCAAGAGCTTTCATGGCCATACGTTTGGCCGATTTGATGGCGGTGGTATTGGCTTCGTAGGAGCGGGTGGCCGACATCATATCCACCATCTCTTTGATGGTGCTGATATTGGGCATTTCCACGTAGCCGTCTTCTTTTGCGTCCGGATGGGTCGGGTCATAGATGCGTTGCGGCGGGCTGTTGTCTTCAATAATCTTGGCAACCTTTACTCCCTGAACTTGACCGTGGTCCTGCACTGACTGACTCAAGTGCTGCTTGAAAGGGAGATTTTCCGTTTGGAACACCACTGATTTTTTTTTGTAGGGGCCGCCTTCCGGGGTGGAGGTGGTCTCAGCGTTGGCCAGGTTGGAACTGATGGTATTAAGCCTGGTGGTCTGGGCTTTCAGTCCTGAAGCGGCAATGTCGAATGTGGTGAAAATATCCATAAAACCTCCTGGAAAAATTCCTGTGGAAATGCGTGTTTCTTCTGTTGCAAATTATGCGCCACCGTTGACGGCGTATTTGAGCAGGGAAATCTTTTTGTTGAGCATGGTGATCGCTGTTTCATAAAGAATTTCGTTTTTGGAGAGTTTTATCATTTCTTGATCGACGCTGACGCTGTTCTCATCACCGATCCCGGTTGCATCCTTTTTGATGGTAACGGTTCCCGTCACCTGGTCAAGGGTAGCCGGGGAGAGGGGAATGTGATTGGCGTGGGTGGTCACTGGATGCATCCCATTGTCAGACAGAGCATTTTTCAGTTGATCCTCAAAAGAAAAGGATTGCGCCGAATAGCCCGGAGTTTCGGCATTGGCAATATTGGAACTGATAATCTCCTGATTTTTTGAGCGAAGATCCAGAACCTTCTGCAAAAGCTGCATGGTTGTATCGAACTGCTGGATTTCAGGCATAATGGGCCTCCGGTTTTCGGTTGCTATGGGGCGGATTGACGGCTACTGTCGGGTTACTGTTACTCTTGAAGTTGTAATATTGCCGCTTCCTCAGCCGCGAGTTTTGTCCACAGGGACTCTTTTCCTTTTTCGGCCAATTCCTTGAACAGGTTCAGTGATTGCTTCGTATTGTTCGTTTTTAATGCAATCTGTGCCAGCCGGAATTGTGCTTGCTCGGTTCCCCCCTTTTGCTCGATTATTCGGCGAAACAACGGGCCGGCTAACGCATATTGACTGTTTTGAAAATAGGATTCCGCAAGGACCAGGGTATCATGGGGTGTAAGAATCACCTTCTGCAGTTCGGGTTTTGTCAACGTCTCGATCACGTCTTGCCATTGTTTTAAATCAAAGTAGACCTGAGCCTTGAGCAATTCCAGTTGGGGTGATTGGTGTCGGGTCTCGGAATTGAGGATTTTGAGCGCGTTCTTCAGTTGGCCGCTTTCATACAGGGCCCGGCATTTGAGTTGAAAGATGGCCTCTGCATCGTTTCCTTTCGGATATTTGAGAAGGTAGCGATCAGCGTATTCCTCAACCTGGCCATCTCGACCCGCGGCAAAAAGGGTTTGGATAAGTGGAAGGAAAATCTTTTCTTTTTCCTTGTCGTTGGAAATTTCAAAAAGATATTGATAGGTCTGCGCCGTCTGCTCAGCCAGGCCGAGTTTGCTGTAGGCATCGGCTAAGGTGTACAACAGGCTGGAATCGAACCATCCCCGGGCAAAAAAGGTTTTGTTTTGTTTGGCAAGGACCAGGGCTTCGATGTATTTTTTGTCACTGATCAATTGGTTGATGACTTTGGGGACTTGCTCTATGAGCAGAGCCTTTGTTTCCAGACGCAGTTTCCCGGCTTGAAAATCGCGGAGTATTTTCATGCATTGGGCCACGCTTGCCTGATGCTTGCCGCTCAGAGCGTTGACGAGTGCACGTTTGAAAGCGGCTTCTTCTCGGAGCGGGATCGTGTCGGCGTTGTCGGCGAGGCTGTGGTAAACGGATTGGGCCGCTTCCGAAGTGATTCGTTTTGACACAAAATCCAGATCGGTCCGCTTGAGCAGAGCCCGGGTGCCGCCCTCGGTGTGGGGAAAAGCGAGCTGGATTTGCTGCAGGTCGACTGCGGCTTTTTTTTCCGTCTCCGGGAGGTGCAGTTGCGACATGGCCAGGCGGAACAGGGCCAAATCCAGTTGGGGTTTTTTGTTGAGCTGATTGCTCAGCAATCGATATTTATCGGCGGCTTCTTGAAACCGTTTATCGGCATAGAGAACATCGCTGAAATTGGCAAGCGACAAAGGGCCGGAGTCGATGACCGAGGACTGATCGGCTAATTCCGAGTAGGCTCTCAGTGCTTTGTCTTTTTCGTTTTTTGCATAAAGGAGGTCGGCCTGGCGGAGCAAGCGGATATTTTTTAAAGCTTCGCTGTGGACGACATCATCCCGGTCCAACAGTTGTCCGGCCTCAGTCGGCAGCCCGGTCATAAGCGCCAACTCTGCCAGGAGTACGTTGAAAGAAGCGGTAAAAGGGATGTCCTTTTTTATAGTTTTAAAGAGGGTCTTCATATCATAATAGGAGGAAACGGGATCGCCTTGAACAGCTTGTTGGTAAATGAAGAGAAACCGGGCCAGGGAAGCCATTAAAGTATCCGGATACTGGAGCGCAATTTTCTGGAGGAGAAAATAGGGTTCCCTGTATTTCCCCTCTCTGACAAGGGCTTCGGCATAGGTCAGAACAAGTCGTTCTTTTAACTTTTCATCCGGCTGGATGGCCACCTGCTGCCGGAGCAGGTGGCAAACCTGCGTCCATTTGTTCTCATCTGCCAATTTTCGTATTTCATCGGGCAGCCATTGCTGAACTGCCATTTGAGGCTGTATGGCAATGGCAAGGGGAAACGGCGGCAAAAGGAATTTTGGGGGCACGTTTATTGTCACTTCAGATTCATACTCGGTAAAAAAAGAGAGCCAATCTTTTGCATAACCGGAGAGCTTCACCGGGTTGAGCGCCTCAAGTACATCCTGCTCGGCAACGGAATAATTTCGTTGTTTTGATGAAAGTTCCGATTGTATGGAAGAGGGAGGAACACCCGGAAGAATGTCGAGTATCAGGGTCGCTGTTTCCTTGTCGCTTTCCGTTGTAATCTTTTGAGGAGGGTACCGGAAATAGAAGGAAAGGAGGGCTTTTGTTTTTTGTCGCTCACGGGTAATCTTGATTATTTTGCCGTCAAGGGTCGGAGTGGCCAAGGGTTCATTCAAGATCGTGTTTTCAAGGATCAAATCAACCTTTCTGCCGATGGTTGTTGTTGTAAAGACCGGCACCTGATCGAAATGAAAGAAAAGTTGCAGATGGTTGGCTTCATCTGCACGGTTGACTGCTTTAAGGAAAGAGACGGCATGCGCACTTCCTGTTGAAAACTGATTGACAGCAAGCAGAAGCAATATGATGATAAGACGATTGATCATAGTATTGTCGTGTGCAGAGAGTGCGGCCGAGGGTATACGCTTAAGACAAAGTAATGACAACTGTTAAGCAATAAACATTCCATGCCGGGCAGGCACGATGCTTTGAGGGAACGAACCTGTTCCTTGCGTGCCCTTTTCGACAAGAAAACAGTGAGAACCGTGCATTTTGATTATTTTGTTCTTTGTGCCATATTTTTGCCACCGGCTGGCGGCAAGCCTATTTGAGAGACGTCATCTTGAATGCAATGGAAGGAGTTGGTCAGCATACTTTTGCCGGCAAGGGGCTCTTTGAGTTTTTATGGAGGAAACGGTGAACGTGCCCGAGGGAGATTTTAAGACTTTAGAGGATTTTATTCATACGAGCCAGGATTTGCTTCAACGGACCATGCCTTTTGTCCATGCCTTGATTGCGCAGCCTGATCGCGAGGATATTGTGTCGAAAATGACGGAGAATTGTTTCCGCCTTTTTCATCACATTAAGGGCACCGGCATTTTTTTTCAACTGGATCATCTTGTTGGCCCGGCTGAGGCCATGGAGTACCTGCTTGATCGGGCCAGATCCGGCATTCAGCCTTTAACGCCCCAACACATCGCTCTGTTGGCGGAATCCTGTAAATTCATGGAGCAGGGGCTTGCCCTCGTGCTCGCCGAAAAAAGCGATGAACGCCTGGCTTCTTCAGCCGGTACGCTGACCTCGGCTATTTCTCACTCCATGCAGCCCATGGGAGAGGGGTTTGGAACAGAAGAAATCGATGCCTTGTTATCCCGGGAGATGCGTGATTCCCTGCTCGAAGAAACCGAAAATCTCTTGTCTACGGCGGAGCAGGAATTCGTGCTCTGGGATTTTATAGCGATCGATCATCAGCGGGTGGCGGAATTATGTCGTTTGCTCTACCGGTTAAAACAAAATTTCGCCCTCTTTGAACTCAAAGATCTGGAGCGATTATCTCAGGCTCTTGAATCAACGCTGACTCGTTATATTGAGGGGGAATTTTTTCAGACCGAGTATCCGGAAAGAGTTTTTTTACGCACCATCGACGCAATGCGCCTGACCTTGACTCGTTCTACCTGTCTGGAAGATGCTGCCGTCACCGGATTGGAGGCTCATCTCGCAGCTCTTCAGGGGGTGATGCGCCAACCGATCGGGAAGTTGCTCATCGAAGCCGGTTTGGTGGATCCTTTGATTATAGAGAATGCCCTGGATGTGCAGAAATCCACTCTGGATGAAAAACCTCGCCGTTTGGGAGAGGTTCTGGTGGATATGGGAGAAGTGACCGGCGATCAGGTGCAGCATCTTCTGCGGACGCAGCATGCGCAACGAACGCGGGTTGAGCAGGCGGAAGTCGTACTTGAGAAAATCTTTCCATCTTCAGGCCCGCCCTTTTCAGCAATCCCAGCTTGGGGGGAAGTGTGTATTGATGGCGGTAAACTTGCGAAAATGATTGAATTGATTAATCAATTGGCAACGCAACATAAAGCGGACGGAGGTTCTGCGCCGCTTCTAGGCGAATTGCAGAGATTGGCGCATTCCTGTAACCGGGAGGTCGTCTCCGCCTTCTCCTCTCAGTTGAAAAGATTGGTTCACGATTGGGCCGTACAGGGTGGCAAACGGGTGTATTTCATCATTGAGGGCGTGGAAGAGTTGTTGGAACAGCGAGATATATCTCTTTTTGCCGAACCGTTGTTTCACCTCCTTCATAACGGAGTCGTCCATGGATTGGAAACCGTTGAAGAAAGGGTGCGCGCGGGCAAAAGAAAAAGCGGCAGGCTGACATTGCTGGCCATACAGCAGGGAGAGGAGCTCTGGGTGAGCGTTGAAGATGATGGTCGGGGTATTGACATGCACAAGATTTCCACACTGGCCGTGGAAAACAATTGGGTGGTTCCGAAAGATGTTGACCGGCTTACCGACCGGGAACTCACACAGTTCCTTTTTCAGCCACCTAAGCGCATTGTGGAAAATTTTCACGGAAGAGCCATTTCGAATGCGGGGTTGTCTCTTGTCTGGAAGAGTCTCCAACAGATGCAAGGGAAGATCCAGGTTCTCACACGACCGGGTAAGGGGAGCAGGATAACTTTAAGAGTGCCGAGACGGGATTGAAAAGAGTATTGGTGAAAAAACTCGCATGTATGGAAGAAAACTTGCTTTTCCTGTTTTCGTCTTGCTACAATAGCCACTATAAAAATGTATTTGATCTTTTCCTGATTTTTATCGGGCAAAGAGTATTTCTGAATGACATAACCGTATGCAAAGGAGAAAAGAATGGCAAAGAATGTACTGCTTGTCGATGATTCCAGCACGATGCGTAAAATAATCAGCCGTTCACTGCGCCAGGCAGGACTCGATTTTGGCGAAATTTTTGAGGCTGGTGACGGTCAGGAAGCCTTAACGATGCTTGAGAAAGAGTCCGTCGATATCGTCTTAAGTGACATTAATATGCCCAATATGAATGGAATAGAGTTTCTTCGGGAGAAAAAAAATCGTCCGGGCATGAAGGACATTCCCGTTTTTATGATCTCCACGGAAACCGGCGATGATATTATCGGGGAAGCTAAAAGTCTTGGGGCTATCGGTGCACTTAAGAAACCCTTCACTCCTGATAAAGTTAACGAGGTTCTTGGACCTTTTATGTAGAAAAAGGTGGGGGCTGTTCAGGTAGATTAAAATTTTTTTTCGTTTGATCGTTCTTTGGGGCGCACGGAAAAATTACGGGAGGGAACGATGTGAGCAGTATTACCGAAATAAGTAATAAAATCAACGAGTCGACAATTGAAATATTTACCGGAATGGTGATGATGGATATTTCAATAGCCGGCGAGCCGTTGACGAAATTATCGCCATTAAAACAGTCCATTACCGGCATGGTCGGCCTTGCCGGAGTCTTTAGAGGGGTTTTAGCGGTCCATTTTCCCAAGCAGGTGGCATTGGATGTTACCGGGAGTTTCCTTGGGATGGAAGTCGAGGAAATCAATGCCGATGTCCAGGATGCAATCGGTGAAATCGCCAATATGCTTGGTGGTAATTTAAAAACGATCCTTTCCGATCGAGGGAAGGATATTCAACTCTCCCTCCCGTCGACGATTTCCGGCGACGAATATACTTTTACGTCGCAGGCTGAAGTCGATCAAATTATCCTTCCCTTTCAGGCCCCTGGCGGTGTGTTTTATGTGGAGTTGGAGCTTGAACGTTGAACTTCTTTAAACACAAGCAACAATTTTTACAACAGGAGTTCATCTTTGGAACTGGATAAATCTATAATTAACGCAACGTTGGAGGTTTTCGCCTCCATGATCTTTATTGATATTGCACCGGAAATACTATCGGAGGGTGGACCGAAGGCCATTGAGGCCAATCTTTCCAGTCTCATCGGTTTAGCCGGCGACCTGAAAGGCATTCTTGCAATTCAGTGTCCTGCGGAAGTGGCGATGGGCATTACCGGGGCTATGCTCGGCATGGAAGTGACGGAACTTGGCGAAGATGTCAAGGATGCGATCGGCGAAATCGCCAACATGGTCGCCGGCGGGCTTAAGGAAACCCTGACCGCAACCGGGAAAAATATTGAGTTGGCTATCCCCACCACGGTCATCGGTAAATCAATCCGGATCAGCGGTCTTTCAGGGGCCACCCGGGTTTTGGTTCCCTTCAGTAGTCCCATAGGTCGGTTTGGAGTTGAGCTCAGTTTTATTTCCTCCTGAGAAATGATATAAACCTTTTGCTTCTTATAACCGAAAGAGAGAGGCGTACCTGCGACCTTGCTCTCTGTTTTTTTAATAACTACTCATGTCAACAATGAAAGCCAAAGAACGCTTTGATAAAATACTGCTTGATTGTTGTAATCGGATTCAAGGAGAGTTGGCCTCCCTGATCGGTAAACCCTTCAAGTTAAGCGAACCGCAGTTTCGTCAAATCACTAAGGAGGATCTGTTTGCCGAACCCGGCGGCAAACAGATCCTCGCTCATATTCAGCTTGATGGTGAAATTCAGGGGGGGGCTTGTCTGTTGGTCGGCATCAAGGATGCCATTCAAATCGGCGGGACTCTTATCATGCTCCCGGAATCGGAATTGGCGAGCCTCACTGTTGAAGAGCAGTATTCCGAGGAATTGCAGGATTCTTTCGGCGAGGTTGCCAATATTGTCTGCGGAGCCGTTACCCTCACGTTCGAGGAACAATACCCCAAAAATGTGCGTTTTATCAGGACGGAACAGGAGGTTGTTTCTCCTGTTAAGGTGGTGGTTGAATCCGATCAGCCCATTCCGGACGTTCCGTATTATGTCTTGACTGCGGCCATGCAGTTGGATGGTCATGATCTCGGCGTTCTTGCTCTGGTTTTGCCCGCTGTTTCTTTTGGTTTGGTGGAGGCGGAGGCGGGCAAGGAAAAGCAGGCCTCGGAAAGCTCTGCCGCAGAAGCCCCAACGATTTCCAAGGAGAAGAATACCCAGGAACCAGTGGGCACGATTGAAAAGGAACCCGGTGAGGAAAGGGTTGCGGAAGAGGTCGAAATCCTGCAACGTCCTGAAGGCGCGGGGGATCCCATTCCGTCTGCGCAGCCGATTCAACCAAAACGTGATATCGAGAAACAAAAAAAGATTATTGATGGCCTGCTTAAAAACAGCATGGAGAAGATGTGCGAGGAGGTGAGTGCATTACTCAGCGGCACCCTCCTGGTGGAACCCACGGAGCATGCCGCCTTGACAAAACAAGGTTTTCTCGAACAAGCCGGCGGGAAACAGATTATGACCCGCATGGATATTCGTGGTGAGGGGCAAGGCGAAGCGTATCTGTTCGTTACGGTTAAAACAGCCGTGTATCTAGGAGGCGCCCTCATTATGCTGCCGGATGGTGAGCTGGAAGAAACGGCTCGCAACGAGGAATTTGGCGATGACGCACGCGATGCCTACGGCGAGATCACCAATATCATTTCCGGCGTCTACACTTCCATCTTCGAGACGCAGTATCGAGCTAAACTTGGATTCGTCAAGACCTCCATGGAACAGGTCGTCCCGGCAAAAGTCAACCCCGAATCCGAAGACGTTATTGCCAATCAAGCCTATTATCTCTCAGCCGGAAATATTCACTATAATGGCAAGGATCTGGGACGGCTGCAGATGGTCATTCCGCTCGGTGTGCTTGGCTTGCAGGATTTGCTCCATCCGGAGGAGCGGCCGGAAGCAAACCACCAAGCCAAAGTGACCGAGCCGAGAAAGCCGGATACCGGCAAAGACACGGTTGCATTAGATGCCGAACGTCTGAAGGAAAAGCCGACGGAGGCCACTGATCTTCTTATTTTCACCGACGATGACAAGGAAGGAAGCCGTATTGCAGAGGCATTGCAGGAGATGGGATATGTCCCTCGTCTTCTTCATTTTAAAGACTCGGTGAATAATGTTTTAACTTCCCGTATTCGGATGATATTTCTAGTTATGCAGGAAGTCAGCGAACAGGGCTTCGGAGTGGCTATTAAGATCAGTAGTGCCGGTGTATCGGTCCCTCTTGTGGTCGCCGGTCCGGCCTGGACGAGAACGCTGGTGCTTAAAGCGGTAAAATACGGTGCCTGCGATATCCTTATTACCCCGGCTTCACCGGTCGATATCCGGGAAAAAATAGAGTTGAATGGAGTGCAAAGAGCCGCCTAACCCCCCCCCGTTTACTCCCCGTCCTTATCCTCCGACCAATTATCGCACAGCTCCTTTTTTTTGATTTTTTCCAGCAAAGTGGTCCGTTTCAGATTCAGCAGGCGGGCTGCTTCCTTTTTATTGCCTTGCGTCATTTTGAGTGCCTGGACTATTAATTGGGTTTCGAAATCATTGACCAGGGCATTGAAGTCGATGCCGCTCTCCGGCCAGATTTCTTCCGTTCTCGTGGATGTTGAGGAGAAGATGAACGGTTGATCGGGCGGAGGCGCATCATTTTCCGGTTGCGGCTGTGAGCTTTGCCGGTTCGAAGGAACAGGGGGAAGGGCATTGCGGTATTTTTCGGGGAGATCGTTGGGCGAAACCAGAGAACCACCGTGAAGAATGGTCATGTGCTGCACAAGATTTTCCAGTTCTCTGACATTACCCCGCCAGGAAAAGTTGGCCAAGGAATGCAGGGCGTTCCGGTTGAATCCCAGAAGGGGGTTTTTTTTATTTTTGCCAAGAATTTTGATGAAATATTCGATAAGGAGAGGAATGTCTTCCGTTCGTTCGCGCAGGGGAGGAATGGAAATCGGAACGACGCTGAGTCGATAATACAGATCCTCTCGAAATCTCCCGTCCGCAACCATCTGTTCCAGATTGCAATGGGTGGCGGCAATGACCCGAACATCTACCGGGATGGGTTTCAATCCCCCCACCGGTTCAAATTCTCTTTCCTGCAAGACCCGTAATAGCTTTGCCTGAAGTACGGGTTTCATGTCGCCGATTTCGTCCAGAAAAAGAGTGCCCCCGTTGGCATACTCTATCCGACCTATCTTGGACCCCGTTGCTCCGGTAAAGGCACCTTTAATGTAGCCGAAAAGCTCGCTTTCCAGAAGGTCGTCCGGGATGGCTGCACAGTTAACCGGTACAAAATGGTGGCCCCCCCTGGGGCTATGTGCATGAATGGCTTTGGCAACCAATTCTTTGCCGGTCCCCGATTCTCCATGAATGAGTACGGTCCCGATATCATCGTCTGCGAGTTTGCCGATGAGATTGAACAGCCGTTGCATGGGTACACTTCGGCCGATTATTCCGTAAAAAGAATCAGAGGGCATGGTTTAATGAGGAAGTTTTTCAGCAAGTTGACTGGTGGTGAGTCGCATATTGAGGCTCAAAAGTCGCATAATCTTTTTCAAAAGGGTAACGCTCAAGGCTGGATAGTATTCGTTGAGAATATCGAATTCCTGTTTAGTCAAGATTATGACAATCGAGGGATGCCTGGCAATCACGGTCGCGGAACGAGGTGATTGGTCGATTATCGACATTTCGCCTATGGTGTTGCCTTTGCCGAGTCGGGTGATAACGCAGAAGTCACCCGTGGTTGCCGTTTTTAGGACATCAAGAAGCCCGCGTACCACAAAACACATAAAATCACCTTGATCTCCCTCGATAAAAAGGTGCTCTCCGCGCAAGATTTCCGCAAACGTCATATGGCGGGCAAGGATTTCGATCTCATCGGTTTTAAAGGCGTCAAACAACGGTAGGGCAAGGATGAGATCCCTGGTTTTTTCCTCGGATTCCGTTAGTTCTTGAACGGGCACAAGGCTTTGATTCATATCGGATAGCGCACAGGCTGTTATTGATAAAATCGAAAAAGGGTATGTGCTGTTATGTGTCCTCTGATATAATTCTTTTAAGACTACCATAGGAGCAGCTGAAAAAACAAGGGACTTTGACCTGTCGTGTCATTTTATTGACAATTGAACACGCTTATTGAGTACGCATTGAGGAAAAGATATGGCAGGCATGATGAGAGCGGTAAAAAAAATTTGTATTGCGCTTGTTTTTTTGGGTGTGAGTTGTGCTCCCGTCTTCGCCTGGGAAGGATATGTCACCAAAATTAAAGACGGTGATTCCTTCAATGTGAGAAAAGGGAACCGTATCTATGGAGTACGACTCTATGGCGTTGACAGTCCGGAATACAGGCAGTCGTGCTGGCGGGAAGCCAGTGGTTTTACCCGCAGTCTGATTCAGGGAGAAACCGTAACGATTATCCCTATGGATACGGATCAATACGGCAGGATTGTGGCTTTGGTGCGAATACAGGGACGATTGCTCAACAGTGAGCTGGTGCGAAACGGTCTGGCTTGGGTATACCCCAAGTACTGTCACGCCCAACCCCTCTGTCGAGAAATGAGAGCCTTGGAACAATCGGCACAAAGACAGGGATTGGGCCTATGGCGCAAGAGGGGGCCCATACCCCCTTGGTTATGGAGAAGGAGTCGGCGCTGAAGGGCGTTCCTGCTGGGGGAACGGTGCTGCATCTGCTGATACCGATTGCTGATCATTCCAGGGATCCTGCGGGTATCCCAGGCTGCCCCATGGCATTCGGCCTTGCCGGCCATGGCAATGGAGACAATCCAGAGCCGAGGCGGCAGGCGCTACGCCATGGTTGAGCCGACGGAAGGTTGCCGTGGTGATGAATCCGTACGAACCGCTGTAGGGCAGGCGGAGGCTGTTCATCCCTTCACCGGCGATTCTGTTCCAGTCGGTACTCACGAAGAAAGTATCTGCGTTCTTGGTAAGGGCAGGGGAGATCAGGTACCGGTATTTGGCATCGTAGAGCTGGGTTCCATAGCGTGCGGCAAAAGGTTTGATTTGCGAGGCGGGTTCGCGGCCGGAAGGCTGCATCAGAACCGTCATTTTTGCAGGATCAACTCTCTCGCCACGGACGTAGATCCGGTCATCGCCATTGTCCCAGAAATAGACCGGGAGCACGTCTGAGGCCAGGGTCATGCCGTTTTTATTGAATAAAGGAACCGGCGCGGTTTGCTGTTGGAAGAGTTCCGTTGAAGGCTGGATCAACCAATTCCAGCTGATCAACGCAGGCGTGCCTCGGCCGAAAACCGGAATATGACAGGTCTGGCAGGCAATGGTTTTGGCGTGGCTATTCAGCTGTTTTCCGGCATGAGGCGTAGTGGTATGACAGCCGCTGCAGCCTGTGGCCTTTGCACCTCGGCCTTCTCCAAGGTCAGCTTGCCGAGGGAAAAGGTGTTTCCCTGCCGAGGGATGACAGTGCTGACAGGTCAGAGCGGCACCTATTTTTTTGAGGTGAACATCGTCTGTGAATCCATCATGTCCACTCAGCCCGGTGAGACCACAGGCTTTACCGTGACAGGTCAGGCAGTTGCCGGGCTTGGGTTTTCCTACATTCGCGGCGATCAGGACGAGATCGAGAGTACTTGCGGGAGCGCCGAAGGTGCGGCGATACGTGCCGGTGGTGTCATGGCAGACAAGGCAATCGATGTCAGTGGCCGAGGTCGGGTCATGCTTACCGCTGAGTAGCGTTGTACTGATGTGGCAGGTCATGCAACGCCCAGGATTGGCCTCAACGTCAAGGGCATAGGTGGTCAGGTCGCTTTTTTTAGCAGAGCGTTGCTCGCCGGTCCCCATACCGCGAGAGCGAACCCATGTCCAGTGGGTCGATTGCAGGATGTCAGCTCCCTGTTTTGCATGGCAGGTCAAACATTGGGTTGTAACCGCCTGTGCATTGGAAAAAGGACCGGTGATCTGTTCATGGATGTTGCCTGTGGCTATGGCGGGTGCGGCCGGCATGATAAGGGCCGTAAGAGTCAGCAAGATTCTTGATAATCGTATGGAAGACATAATGTTCCCTGTTTGTAATCGAAGAAAGAGACCCTTGCCCTTTGGCCAAGATCAGAGTTCTTATGGGTTTTGCCGTATGAACGACTCATTGCTCTTCTTACGTGTTTTATAGGTGGTCATAGAATATCGTCAAAGAAAAAATATGAGCGATGCCCCCTTGCATTGTTTGCCCTTCTGAAAAACGCAAACAGTATACATACTTTGCGGACAATGGGCTGGTGAAAAAAAAATCTTAATATTATATATATATTGTATCCAATATTTAGTTGTTGCAATTGCTTGGTTTTTGTTTTTATTTTGGTTAGAAAATAAACTCTTCTTTACGATAAATAACATAAACATTCGGCATCGCCATTTTGTCTAAGTTATTTGCGGCCATGGCAAGGGGGCAGGAACCGTTTACGATCTCTTTGAAAAGATAATATATACGACCTCATTCAGGCGATACCGATGATCATCAAACCCATGCTGGACAGTTTTGAATTGCCATGCATCGAGTCCATCCGCACCCTGGAACGGCGAAGACTTGCCTGCCACGGTGTTCCCGGCCTGGCGGGTACCCTGTATCAGGATCTGGGGGAAGAGAGTCTGGTGGTGGAAATCATCGGCTCCTTGCAGGGCGATGAAAAACGCGATCAGTTTTTTGAAGCCATTCGGGAAAAGTTCAAGACCGCCGAGCCCGTCCCCTTTGTGGCGGACATCCTGACCGCCACGGAACTTGAAGAAGTGGTCATCGAACAACTGGAAGCAAAAGAACGGAACCAGTGGGACCGGCCGCTGCTGTATCGCATTGTTCTTCGCCGGTATGTTGAGCCGCCCGCGCCGGTTTCTTCCTTTGATGAACTCGGTGTGGAACTCGACGCCGAGTTGGATCTCCTTGCCGGTCTGGGGTTGAACGGCCTGGAGTTGCCTGATCTGCTGCTTGAAATTCCCGAGATCGGCAACCCCGTGCAGCCCATCCTGCCGGCGCTTGACAGTACGGATTCCGCTGTGTCGGGCATCGGCACCCTCCTTGATGCATTCAACAGGAAATTTACCGGATGAGCAACGCACTCCTCGACACACTCACGGAAGCCTTGGGCGACGGATTCACGCCGACCGCATTGCAGTCCGTGATGAGTGGGGAGTTTGATGTGAACGTACCTCATATCGATGTCAGCCGGGCAACGGCTATCACCGGGCCGCTTGCTTCCCTGGATCTGTCCTCTTTGACCGGTGCAGTCTCTTCGGTCCGCCAGTCCGGGCTCGGCGGGCTGGCAAACCTGCCGGGCGTCGGCAATATCCTGCAACCGGTCAGTTCGGTTCTTCAGTTTGCAGAACAGATGGAATCCGCCGATGTCAGCGGCCTGATCACCCGGCTGCAGCAAGCTGCGGCCGACAGCAATACCACCGGTGCCTTGGGCCTCGCCGGCATCGATACATCCATCCGGGCGGTCGTGGATCTCCAGGAAAATTCCGGTCTTTCCAGCCTGCTTTCCCTGGGGTCATCACTGCTGCCGATCAATCTTGCCACTGAAGCCGGTACGATTCTTCACAAACTCGATGGGGTCACCGTGGCCTTGAAGGTCATCGGTTCCCTGATGAGCCTCCATGCCCTTTTTGAGAAAACCTCGGAAGTCTCCGCAAACATCAATGCTCTCCTTGTTCCCCACGAAATAGAACGGCAGCGAATGCAGCTGGTCGGCTGGAAAGCGAACACCACTCTTGCCACCGAGATCAGTGCAGTTTCCGCTGAGGACAGCGCCGCCATTGACCGGTTGACCAGGCGGGTCCATGAGTTTATCCATGATATTACTATCTATGCCGACAGTCTGCACAAAGGGCTGGGATTTGGCGATGCGGCGCTCGGTCGGGCCGGGCTTGATACGCTTGAGCAGACCGTCAATGCCGTTTCCAGCATTCTGCTTGCTCCCCGCCTGGACCCGGTGCTCGCCTTGTCGACTGCCCTGCGGGACTGGCTGGCGGAAAAACTGCCCGCTGATTTCGGCAGCCCGGCAGCCTCGGTGGATGCCGTTGTCAGGGAAATGCAGAGCCTGGCCGCTGATCTCGAAATGCAGGTCAAGGCCCTGCCCGTTGACCGGATGACCGCGCCGGTAACCGATGCGGTGGGGCAGGTAACCCGGGTTGTCAGCGATCTCAACACGGCCCTGGCCACCGCCACCGGAACGCTCCGTTCCGCTTTCGAGCAGGTCCGTCAACTCATCGACAGCCTCAATCTGGCCGCAATAGCCGAAACCATCACGACAATTCTTCAGCCCGTTGTCCAGGTAATTGAGCAGTTGGAGGCCTTTATTGCCGGGGTCAGTACCGCCATAGAAGAGGCCATGGGGCTGGCTGCGGCAGCGGTCCGACGGGTCAAGGACGGTATTTTGAGCGGTGCCGGCGAAGTGGCGGATGCCTTTGCCCAGGTGGAGACGGTGCTTGCGGCCCTGGATATGGAAACGCTTGTCAACGGTATGAAAAGCGGCATCCAGGCGGTGGTGGATGCGCTGAAAAAGGTTGATCTGGATCCGTATTTCGATACTGCAGTCGAGGCCATGGACACGGTGAGTTCCATTATTGAAGCCGTGCCCATTGCCCTGTTGCCCGAGGACATGGAAGCTGACCTCCACAACGCGGTGCAGCCGGTAAAAGCCGTTGATTTTGACCGGGATGTCCGTCAGATCCTCATTACGAAGCTCGAAGAGATCCTGGAAAGACTGGATGGCGACATTCTCGGCGAAATCGAACGGATGTCCGGTGAGATCGTCGCCTTTCTCCAGCAGCACGATCCCGGCGAAAAGCTGGAGGAGCTTGAAAGCCGATACTTTGACCCCATGCTGGCAACCATTCTTGCCGTCAACCCGGAAGAGATCCTTAAACCGGTCATTGAGGTGATTGACGATCTCAAAGGCCGCCTGCCCGATCTTGACCTCCATGCTCTGGTGGTTGAGCAGCTCGACGGCATCTTTGACGATATCATCGGCTATTATGATCAGTGCGCCCCGGGTCCGCTGCTCGCTCCGCTGGTCGAAGAAGTGGATGCCTTCCGTCGGCGCATTATCGAACTGACCGGCATTGACGGCTGGGCCGACCATATCGACACCTTGGAGCAACAGGTCAACCGGTGGCTGGAGGGGCTCGATTTCAACAAACTCCTGACCGAGATCGATGCCGTTTACACCTCCATGCTCCGCACCCTGGGCAACGATGCGGGAAACACGACCATCATGGGGAGCTTCATTGCCGGACTGCTGAGCGGTTCCGTTTCGTTGCGTTCCTCCTCATACGGCACGGTCCTGCGCTGGATTTCAGGGGCCGAAGACGGGGTGGAAACCGTACACGGCCTTATCAATCAGAGCCTGGATACACTGCGCTCCACCCTTGCGCTGGTGGAGAGTCTGCAGCCGGACCTGGTGGCAGCGGAAATTATGCCCTGTTACCGGGGTATCAGGGAGGCGATTGCAGGCCTGCCTGCCGAGCATCCCGTGCGGCTCGGCTTGGAACAGCCCGTGGCTGTACATTCTCCGGCGGACCTGCTGGCAAGCATTACCGCCAATCTACCGGCGTACCGGGCGCAGATCGACAGCGGCATCCGCGCCCTGCAACGCCTCGAAACCTCGGGTTTCAGTCAGATAACCGCTGCCGGGCAAGCCCTGCGCACTGCCTTTCAGCCGCTGACGGAGGTGCAATGGAAACTGATTGTCCTGGCCCGCCGTTTTGGGGTCGACCCGGTGGGCAAGCCGCTGATGGTGGTGATCGGTGAGATCCTGGCCGCCCTGCGGCCTGGGAAAGCGCTGGAGCCTTTCACCGCTGTGGTCGAGGCCCTGAAAAGCAAAATTCATGAGCTGATCAGCGCCCTTGTTACCCCGGTCAAGGAAGCCGTCCTGCAAATACAGGCACTGCTGGACACCATCGATATCCAACTGTTCAGTGACGAATTGCAGGCGGTGCACGCCAGGATTCGCACGGAACTTGTAGCCTTCAGGCCAAGTGTACTGCTGGCCGAACCCCTTGCCGCCTTTGACGGTCTCCGGGAAAGTCTCGGTGAGTTCGACCCTTTTGCAGCGGTGCGGGCGGCAATCGATGCTTTTAAGGAAGAGGCGGAGGAGCTGCTGGGCGAGGAGAGCCTGCTCCGGCCTTCCGTCATGTTTGCCGGTCTCCTGGAGCAGTACCGGAGGATTCTCGACCTTGCCGCTCAGCTCAATGTCAGGGAGGCCCTGCAACCCATATTGGTGGAACTCGATGCCATCAAAGAACAGCTTGATACCGGTTTGATCGATACCGGTGAGGCCTTTACCCGTCTGCAGGAGGCGCTGCCGTGATTGCCCTGCAGTTTTTCATCGACAGTCTGGCGCATTATCTTGATGAGCAGACCGCGATACCCCTTACTTCCGTGGGTGCGGTGCGGCCCAAGGTGGTGGCCGAGCTCCCTGCCATCACCCTCTCCTTGGCCGAGCTGAGCTGCGGCACAGCCGGAGTAGGGGGAAATCCCAGCAATCTGGTCACAGGGTCGATGGAACTTGCCCTGACCCTGGACCTGGCCAACCCGGTGGTACGGTTTCCGGATGAGACGGTCAACCTGCTCGACGATGAACGCAGGACCCTGCAGATTCCCCATCAGCCCCTGGTTGACCGCAACGGTTTCAGCCCTGCCTTCCTCGGTGGGGACGATATCACCGTAACCCTTGACAGTGCGATCATGTCCGTGGTGCCGACTCCTCCGGTCAATGGTCAATGCAGGCTGTCTGGGGCCACCGGTCAGATGGAATTCGGGACGGCCTTGCCGGCCACCGGTTCTCTTGCGATTTTCTATCGCATCGGCCAGTGGGAAGCGGAAACCACACGTTGTTCAGGCCTGCTGCAGATTGAAATCTTTGCCTCCGGGCCGGAGGCGACCGGCCAACTCACCAATGATGTCTCGCTTGCCCTTTCCGCAAGACCGCAGAGCATCCTACCGGGTTTGAGCCGATTTTCCCCTGTTGCCTGGGGTTCCATCCACGCAGCAGGCATCCCAAGAGGCAACACCATGCTCAGGACATTGGGGTACCGTTTTACCTTTGATCACGAACAACCCGTTATCAGTACGGGCGGTGGTCCAATCCGAACTATAGACGTGAGATCGGCGATGGGGCCGGAACAGTTTATAATCACCAAGAGGGATAATCATGAGTGAATCGATTAGCGAAATGATCCTGCCGGGAACCTACATTGAAGTCAGAGCCGAAGGGCTTATCGGTGTCGGAGGCATCGCCACGGGGAACATCGGGATTGTCGGCACTGCGGCAAAAGGAACGAAGAACAAAGCGGTTGCCCTCGGCAACTATGCTGAAGCGCTTGATTACTTTGGCGAGCCGGATGCCTGGACCACTGAAAACAGACTGACCTTGGTTCGCACCGCCCAGATGGCCTTCCAAGGCGGCGGTAGAAATGTTTTTGCCGTCCGTATTGCCAATGGCGATCCAGTCAAGGCGGCGGCCACCATCCACAGCGTCAATGCCGCCACCCCCGCCGATTTCACCATGACCGCCAAGGAAGCCGGCACCTACGGTAATCAGATCAGCTATACGGTAACCGAGGTGACCCTCAAAGGCGGCGGCAAGAGCTCTATTCTGGCCCTCACCTACAGGAATTTCAAAGAGGTTTATGAAGGGCTCACTATCGGCGAGATCCACAGCCAGATTAAGGCTGAAAGCCAGTTGGTGGATGTTTCCGATGCCGTCAATCCCGGAGAAGCTCTTCGCCCGGCCTCTACCAGGGCACTTAACAAAAATGCAGATGACAGTAACGGCGTTGCCGGTCTGGACCATGCCAATGTCAGCGGGGTGGATCTGGAAGAGGGACTGGCCGTGCTGGAAAACGAGCCGATCAACATTCTGCTGGTCGGCGGTTTTGATGTGCAGAGCGGTGGCGACAAGGTGGGCGCGCATCTGGAGCGCACAGAGAACATGGGCAAGGAGCGCATCGCCGTGCTCGGGGCCAGCTCCGCCACCTCTACAACCGTGGAAACCGATGCCGCCGCCATCAGCGACGACCGGATCGTCCTGGTGGCACCGGGTATGAAAACCGACGACCCGGTCAGCAAAAAAGAGGTCACCTATCCGCCGGCGTACCTCGCGGCTGTGATCGGCGGGAAACTCTCTACGCTGGCTCCCCATATCAGCCTGACCAACAAAGACGTTTCCATCAAAGACCTCAGCGAGCAGTACAACGAAACCGTCACTAAAAAACTGTTGAATAAAGGGGTCCTGCTCGTGCGGACAAAATTCGGCAAGCAGGTTGTCCGGGCGATTACCAGCCAGGATGGCCCCTTTACCCAGATCTCCATCAGGCGCGTTGTCGACTATGCCAAAGCCGGGGTGCGCAAGGGCGCGGATCCCTATATCGGCAGGCTCAACAATGCCAGGGTGCGGGCGGCGCTGAAGGCCACTCTGGACGGATTTCTTTCGCAGATGCTGATGGATGAGATGCTGGTGGGGTATGAACTGGCGGTCTCCGCCACCCGCAGCCAGGAAATAAACGGCATTGCCGCCGTGACCATGACGCTCAAGCCGACCTTTTCCATTGATTATATCAGGGTGACGATGAACCTCGAATAAGGTCGGGTTCAATTTCTCGTTTTTTATCGTTCAACAGGACAACATTCAGGAGTCAACCATGGCAAATACGAACGTGTACACCGGACTTGACGGCGCCATCACCGTGGCGGTGGAATCGGGCCCAGAAGGCGACGCCGCCAAAACCGTGGCCGATACCTATGAACTCTCTCCCGTGGGCCGAGCCACGGGGGTGACCATTCAGGTTCATTCCGATATGCGGCCTTTTCATGAAATCGGGCAGCGCTATGCTTCCGAATTGCGGCCGGGCAATGTCAATATCACCGGCACCATAAACCGGGCCATGATCAATGGGGCCCTTTTGAAGCTGATGCTGGGCGAGGGCGCCAACACCAATCGGCCGGCCGGTGCCTTTGTCAGCCCGAGTTTTAATCTCAGCCTGCGTCATCAAAATCAGGCTATTCCGGGCAATGCCGCGACTATCACCGTCCACGGAGTGAAACTGAACACCTGGAACTATTCCATGCCTGAGGATGATTTCGTGCTTGAACAGGTTGGTTTCAAGGCCTTATGGATAAGCGCCGAGGATGAGTCGGCGTAAGCCTATGACCTTAACAACGGAAGATCTGCTCTTTTCGGCGGAACTCACCTACAGCATCACTATTCCGCCCCACATCCTTCACCCGGCGGAAACGGCAAGGGAAACACCGTCTGAAGCGGAAACCGTGGAATTGCGACCGTTGCGTCTGATCGATCTGCAACGCATCCAGAAAGCCGGGCAGAATCAGACCTATCTGACCTCGGTGCTCATGGTCCAGCAGGCAATGGTTGCCCCGCACATGAGCATCGATCAGGTCAACGGCCTCCATGCGGGGCTGGTTCGATTTCTGCTCCAGGAGGTCAACCGCATCAGCGGGTTGGGTATGGCGGGCGATGAATTGCGGCAGACGGTGCAGGCACCCCTGGCCAAGGCCTGTTTTATCCTGGCCAGGGAATTCGGTTGGACTCCCGAGCAATGCGCGGCCTTGACCATGGGCCAGATCCTGCTCTACCTGGAAATGCTCGGCAATACTCCAGAGGAAGGCGGATGAAGGGATGCTTCGAAGAGCTCGTCGGTCTTGGCCGCGAAATCGTGCAGCGCCTTGAAGACCATGACTTCAGCGTTTCAACGCTTCTTCACGTCGATGCTCTCTTCAGTGGGAATGACGGGTCCTTGCTCAACGACCTCCTCCATCCGCTCACCCTTTCAGGGGATCCCGGCCTGCGTCGCTGGGTAACGGCACGCGGGGATGCGGTTGCTCTTCCCCGGAATATAACCACTGGGGATGCAAGGACATCGCCGATTGCTCCGGAAGTTGGGGCGCCCGCGGAACAGCCGGCGGCGAACCGCTTCTTGCCATCCCGCTCCGCTCCGCCCCTGCCCTCGGAGTATGGCGCGGTGGACTCCGGAACCGGTGACGGGCAACGGATGGTCCGGGAGATACTGGGCCGGGCCGGAAAGGAGATGGAAACCGTCTCTGCATCCGGTGAGCTGGGGGCTGATAAGCGGAACGCGGCCCTTGCCGGGAGGACTTCCGGCTCAGAAAAAAGTCTGCGGCAATCATCGCAACGTCTCTCCAGAGGCTTCCGAAAGGAGGCGCGATTCACCACCGCCTTGCCGCCCGGTCGTCCCCAGGTTGTAGCGCCAAGCCTTGCCCAGGACGCGACGAACGGCTGGTTCGACCGGCATCTTGACCATAGACCTGCTGCAGCAAGCCGGTTGCCCGGTAAGAGGGAGTTGAATACCGCGGGGGGCAACCTTACTGAAAAAACGCTGAAAGTTTGGGCATCTCCGTTGTCCGGGGACAAGGGCTTGCAAAAGAACGGCACCAAACCTCGGGAGCGGGGAAGCGCCCGTGCCGTTGCCCCTTCCCCTCCCTCCCTGTCTGCTCGCTCACTGGGAGAGCCTGGAGCGCATCCTCCGATTGAGCCGTCGGCAGCCGGGCCGTCCTTCAGACCGCTCTCTGCCGGGGATACGGAGCGTCGAAGACCGGATGCGCAGTTTGCAACCGCATCCTCGCCGTCTTCTGAAAGGGAAGGGCCGCGCAGTCAACTGGACCTGCTGGTACGCCGCTGGCAGGGCCAAACACAAGCAAAGATTGAAGACGTTGAAGACGGGCACAGGTTCGAGGGGGGCAGGGAAGGGGCGGAATTACAGGGCATTGCCCCGCCGGTTCCGCCCAAGGGCGGCGACCTCGAACAAGGAAGTCCATTTTTTGCGAAAGGCCTTGAAGCTGTTGCGAATGATCAGGCGTTCACCGAGACCCTTGAACGGGTCCTGCAAAGAGAAATACGACGCCACGGCATAGAGGAGAAGCGATGAGCCTTTCCCGGCCGACATGCACCCTCAACGTCGATGGAACCGCCTACACCGGTCCCGAGGCAGCGCTTTTTGCCATGGATATTGAGCTGTGTCTGGGAGAGGGGCATGATCAGGCCCGCATGCATTGCAGCAGTCTTTCTCCCCTGCGGGCAATCCAGCCGGATGCGGCCTGCTCCATCTCCCTTGGTTCCGTGGATGCGGAGGTTGAGGTGCTGAGCGGTCCGGTCGGCCGGGTTGAGCGGCAGTTGACCGGCGTGAGCCTGGAAGTGCCGGCCGGTACCTATCTCCTGTCGCAATGGTATGGGGCTCAGGCCTACCAGGACCAGAGCGTTGCCGAGATCATCGGCGATCTGGCCGATCGGGCCGGCGTGGCAATCGGCGGCATGGATGCGCCGCTGATGGTGCAAATCTGGCATGTCACCGAACAGCATTCCGCCTGGTGGCATATCAACCGCCTGGCCCGGATGGGGGATTTTGAGGTGCTCTGTGATCAAAGCGGAGCGCTCAGTGTCCGTCCGGTCGGCAGCGGCGGCCTCAGCCACACTCTCCGCTTCGGCGCCGAAATTCTTTCTCTGCAGATCGCGCAGCATCGGGACTCCGGCCTCAGCCGAAAATACGCACCCGCCGGGGCAGGTAGTGAACTGGGCAGCGACAAATGGCAGATCTGCCTGCGGGAGCCCGTGGGCGAGGAGCCCGACGGTCCGGCAACCATTGTTGGAGCAGTCCGGGACCGTGACACAGCCGAAAAAATGACCGAGGCTGCGGCCCTGCGGCAGGCACGGGCCCTGTTCAGCGGCACGACGCAAATCATCGGCAACGCTGCCATCCGACCCGGAGACACCGTGGATCTGACCGAAATCCCGGATCAGGACTCAGTCAGCGCCCGGGTGTTACGGGTCCGGCACCGTTTTGACGGCACCAATGGTTTTACGACCACCCTGCAGCTGGGAGGCCTTGCATGAACTCCGTCATCCCGGCCCTGCAGACCATTATCCGTGATCAGATGCGGCAGAAACAGGATGTCGACCTGGGTATTGTCACCCAGGTATTTACCAACCAGGGCGGGGCAGGGGATGAGAATATCGCCGTCAACCTCCGCCTTCAGGGCAGTGCCTGCGAGTTGCGGAAAATTCCGGTGATGGTCAGTCGGCTCGGCCTTTCCCAGGCCCCCCGGGTGGATGATCTGGCTGTGCTCGCCTTTATCGGCGGTGATGTGAATCGAGCGGTGGTGCTGGGATTTCTTTACGATGAACAGAATCGGGCCCCGGATGCCGGACCGGAGGAGATCGTCTACCAGGTGCCGGATGCCGCCGATGACGCCATCCGCCGCTTTTCCATTGCACTGCCCGGCGGCAACAGCCTGACCCTGCAGGACGGAAAGCTGGAGGTGGCCATGGGATCGACCACCATTGTTGTTGAAGCGGACGGGGCGGTCTCGATCAAGGCAGGAGGGGATATCTCCCTCAAGGCCTCGGGTGCCCTCAATCTTGAGGCCGGCGGCGATGTCGGCATCAAGGGAAAAAACGTCAATATTGAAGGGCAGGCCGGAGCACAGGTAAAGGGGCCCACCGTTAAGCTGGCCGGGATGACGGATTTCAGCCCGGCCTGATGCAGGAGCGGGTAAGCGATCACAGACACCCCATCTTGGGACGATCGCGGTTTCCCGTAGAGATGGGCTCTAGCGGAAAC
The DNA here is from genome assembly GCA_963666685.2 of uncultured Desulfobulbus sp. GTDB lineage: Bacteria > Desulfobacterota > Desulfobulbia > Desulfobulbales > Desulfobulbaceae > Desulfobulbus. The sequence goes on along the minus strand of CAXXHZ010000003.1, from coordinate 1,527,704 downwards.
CCACGTTTGTCCCAATCTGGAACACCTGTAACCGCTTATAGGTTGCCTGCGCAGGGGAACCAGAAATTTTTTTATCACAAGGAGGAACAGCATGTCCGGAAATCCCGTGACCATAGGCTGCGCCGTCACCCTGACTCCAGGGGCTGCGGGCCCGCCCGATTCCGGGGTGATCACCACTATCCTCCAGAGCCATCTGACCGCCGGTTCCATGCCTCTGGCCACCGCCGGTTCTCTGTGCCAGATGATCAACTCGCTCACCGGTGTGCCCTACCTTATGCCCATCGGCAATGTGGGGATGTCCTCATCGGTTACCGTGGCTCACCAGGGGCTGGTGCGCCTGGGGGACATGATTCCGTCCGGACCCGGCATGCTGATGATTCTCGGGCCTCCGGCCGCACCCTATGTCACCGATAAAGGTGCGCCATGAGTAACGGAGCGGCGCTCGACAGGCGCATGCAGCGCATGGGCAGCGATCTCAAGCTCGGCTTCAGCGGGCCTTCGGGATGGTGGGAGGATGCGGATCAGGAGATCAACCGGCAGGTGCGCCGTGGCACCGATCCGGCTGTTGCCGAAGGTGTTGACGCCATTGACCAGATGCTGATCAACCGCCTCAAAACCCAGAAGGGAGAGCTCGCCTCCCTGGGCCATCCCCACTACGGCAGCCGCCACCATGAGTTGATCGGCGAGCCCAATGTGGAGCGAACCCGAAATCTGATCAAACTCTATATCCTTGAAGCCCTGTCCCATGAACCGCGACTGGAGAAGGTGCTTGAATGCACGGTAACGCGGGACCCCTCGCAGCGCTCGATGGTACGGGTGGTCATCATGGCGAAAATCATTGATGTGGATGAACCCCGCAACCTTGTGGTGCCTTTCAGCCTGGAGTTATAGCAATGAGCTTTGCCGCAGAACCTTATGGTGTGTTTGTCGATGATCTGGTTACGGCCCTGACCGGCGGAACCGTCCGGGAAGAATTTGTCTACCCCGCTGCCACGGATGCGCCGCGTCTGTCGGCGGGTGACCAGTATCTGCCGGAAACCGTTCGGCTGCACGGCGTGGCCGATGGCGCCTTTCGCAGATTTGTCCTTGAGAAGGATTACACCATCGACGGGGAAGGGATCATCAGCTGGATGGAAACCGCGGCTTCAGGAAATTCCGTGCCCGTGCTCCCGGAGCCGGGCAGCCGCTTTTATGTCAGCTACGAGACCAAACCGGGATACAAGCGGCAACCCCGGCTCACCGATCGCAACCCCGGCAGCATCCTGCGCATTCTTTCCGAAAGCTTTGCCAGGGAATACGCGGTGGTTTCCCGGCAGCTGGAAAAGGTCTACCGGGCCGCTTTTCTTGAAACAGCGGAAAACCGGGACCTCGATCAGGTGGCCGCCCTGGTCGGTATCAGCCGCAGGGACCGGAAATTTGCCGCCGGAGAGGTGGTGTTTTCGCGCACCACACCGGCCCCGGCCGATATCGTTATTCCGGAGGGAAGCCTGCTGTCCTCAGCCGATGTGCCGCCGATCACGGTTGAAACCTTGGAGCAGGCTACGCTGCGCTCCGGCACCCTTTCCGTTTCCGTCCGGATTCGCAGTACCACGGCGGGAAGCGAGGGCAAGGCCCGGGCCGGTTCACTCACCGTTATCCACCGGCCGGTGCTCGGCATTGAGAGTGCCACCAATCCCCAGGCCCTTGATTTCCGAGGGGGGAGGGAAGAAGATGCCGCTCTTCGTCGCCGCGCCGCCCGCGCCCTGGAAACCTCGGGTCGGGCCTCGATCCGTTCCCTTAGCGGTGCCCTGATGACCCTGGAGGGGGTGCGGGAAGAGGATATCGCTATCCAGGAGGATCACCTTAACCATCCCGGCGTGGTCCGCATAACCATCGCTGCCGACCTGACCGAGGAGAAAGCCGCCCGGGCCGTGGAGCTGATCAATGAATATAAACCGGCGGGCATCCGTATTCAGCACAATCTTAAGGTCTCACCTCCGGCCGAGCTGCAGATCGATGGCGAGGACGAAGACGCGATTGCGATCAGCCCGACCATGGGGGAAGCCGCGATCACAACCGGGGATATCTGGAACCCGGTGGCGGTTTCGCTTGCGATCATGCCTGTTGATGCCGCTCTGACCAGCACCCAAAAGGCCCGGATTCAAGATACGGTGAAAAAAGCGGTGCTCGACCATTTTACGGGTCTGGGCATTAACGAACCCATCATTCACAACCGGCTGTTAAGCACGGTCATGGGGGTTGAGGGGGTCTTTGATGTGGCGCTCGAGATCTTTGATCTGGCCGTGGCGGCACGGCCCCGGAGAAAAAATCTGCAACCCCGTCCGGAGAGCCGGGCCCAGCTTGATGAGCAGAATCTGATGATCACCATGCGCGGCAGCCTCGTTGCCCTGGATATCGAGGTTACGGTGCGACGGCTCGATCTGCGCACCATCGACGATGCCCGGACCGAGCTGGCCCGGGTGCGTGACGAGATCATCACCCTGATCAACGCCGCGCTCACTGCGGGTACCAGGCCCATGGAGATCACCGCCTCTTCCCTGCTGACAGCGCTCGAAGGCTCGGGCAATTTCACCATGGTGTCCCTGTCGTTCAAAGCCGAATTTCTCGAACAAGGACTGCGGCTCAAGCAAAGCGATGTCGAAATCACGGTTGACACGGATCAGCAGCCATGGGTGCGCACCGTCACCGTAGCCGATGCTCCGGAATAGGAGATCGCATGAGCATTACCGAAAAATTGATCAGCAAACGGGCAACCACCATTCTTGAAAGGTTTCCGCGCCACCTTGACCTGACCAGGGAAGACAAGGTTTTTGCCCAGATGGTCAACAGCCTTGCCCGAGAACTGGACATCAAGACCCTGCAGATCGGCCGGGTACGTAAATCGCATCGTCTCGGTCAGGCCGATGAGATCCGCGATCTGCTGCTGCTGGCCGGACTGCACGACCTGCGGCCTATCCGGTTCGACCTCGTCCTGCTGCGCCTTGACAGCCTGGCCGTTGTGGGCGCCATTCTTGACGATACCGGGGCTGAGACATCTGCCCGGAAAGAGGCGGTCGGCGCATTGCGCGAATTGCTGGCCCTTGCCGATCTGGGCACGTATGCCTCGGATTTTCCCGCTCTGGCGGGGGCGCTCCGGGAACTGACCGGCTATCCTCGTCGCCTCGGCATCCTTCGTCATCAGCTTCAGGAACTCATCCGCATCCACCGGGCCGGCAATGGCAGCGTCCGCAGCCTGCTCGAAGCCGGTGCAACCTATCTCCACCTTCGGGTCAATCACCTCACCCATGTGGGGGACGACTATTGGCACATTGCCCATTGCAACGACCTCATGACCCTGGCGGCCAAAGCCTCGAGCGATCCGGCCCCTGCGGCCACCGACGATTGGCTGGCCCTGGAGGAGAACCCTTTCAAGACGACCACAATCGAGCCGGAAGCCTTTGTCCACCGGGGCAAGCGGAAGATCCTCCGTAACGGCTTTGATCCCGTGCCGGTTACCATTACCCTCACCGGCATTGAAGACCGCACCTGCTATCCCATGATCGTCGATATCGGTAAGGGGCACGGCCTCTATTATGCGGGCCGAGTCGACAACGGGCAAACGCTTGCATTTACAGCAGACGGACGGGTTCTGCTCGATGGTGCCGAGGTCGGCAAGAACGCCTTTGCCTTCACCGGTGCCGTTTTTGCCGAAGACAACGGCCTGAGTACGGCTGGGCCTGCGGAGTTTGCCTTTTGCAATGACAGCGGCACCAGCCCCCACGGTCAGGCCGCCGTTTTCGTTGAAACCACCCCGGTCGCAGAAGGGTTTTCCGCCGACCTGCCCCACATGGGAGGTTTGTCTCCGGCCCTCACCCTGGCGGTGGGGGCCAGCAATCTGCAATTTTTTGTGCGCATCGCCCATTTCGGCACCAAAACAACAACGCTCCCAGAGGATCAGGCTGACCGGGCCGCCGTGGAAAGCTACAGTGCCGGACACTACGACACCTCGCTTTTTGCTCTCGATGCCACCGGGGCGGGATCGACCCAGGCTGCGGCTCGCATCGGCTTTGAATGGCAGGAGCGGGAAGCCTTCAAGGTCGTCGTCTGGCTGCCTTCGCGTTTTGCACGGTATGACCGGGACATAAAAGCGGAGGAGCCGTCCTTGGCCGCACGCCTCCGTACGCTGCTTGAGCGGCACAAGGCAGCGGGCATCGATCTCGATGTTCGCTATGCCTCGGATTTATGGCAGCTGCCCCAGGGCTACGTCACCGATTCCGATTCACCCCAGTCCTACAAATCCATCACCGCGGGCAGTCGCCTGTGGAATACCGGTTCCCCCCAACCGACCAGCTGACAAGGATAACGAAAATGACTGTTGAACTCCCAGCACTCGCACAAGTTGAACCAGGAAGGCCGATAACGGCCGCTGCATGGAACGCGATCCTCGATTCTCTGGGCTTGCTTCGCGATGCCCTCAATGCCATCGGCAGCGGAGAGTTGCAGGTGACGGTCCATCCGGCCGGCCAGACCACGACCACCCTACCAAAGGCCGAGATTGTTGCGGTCAACCGGGAAACCGGCAGGGCCCTGCGAGCGGCTCAGCCCTTCCCCGGACGGGAGGCCCATACCGTTATCGGCATCGGTGACGGCATCTGGGACCTCCATATCACTGCCCCGGGATATCAGCTGCGCAGCTATGAAGTTACCTGCCCCGAAGACACCGCGGTGACGGTCGGCTTGACCGCGGACGGCACCGCGGTCCCCGATCTTTTCGGGCTCAAGCTGAGCCAGGCAAAAACCGCCTTGAGCGCGCAGGGGATGTCCATCTCCAAGATTCTTGATTCGGCGGGGAAAAATCATCCTGTCGACGATGCCCCGGCCACTATGAAGGTCCTTTTTCAGCTCCCTGCTCAGGGCACGCTCATCAATCCGGCCGTGGACCGCATCCGCCTGGTCATTGCCGCCGAGGTTGAGATAACCGGCATGGTCCAGGTACCCGATGTTACCGGCCTGACACCCACCGCAGCCGCTGCCAAGCTTGCGGAATACGGTCTGGTCATGGAACAGAAGACCCGCAAGATCGAAGCCTGATCCATGGCCAATAACGATATCTTTCTCTGGAGAACAACCATGCCGTCCTTCGTGGAACTCAAAACTACCCGTGATAAAATACTGACCGATGTGCAATACACCCTGCCCAAAGCAGTCTCCCTGAAAGAAACCATCAAGGATCACTTTGTCTATCAACCCACTCCGCTCAAGGCCGTGGGCCAGGAGCCGACTCCGGGCACGCTGCTTACGGTCGGATCGAAAGTGGTGGTCTATTTCGAGGATACCGACGACCTGTCCCTGGACATCTTTGAAGGGGCCCATAGCGGTTACACCGGCCGAAAAGCCAATGAGGTCATTGAAAAGGTCCAAAGCAACAATGCGGTGCGGAAAATCATCGAATCCAGGGAGAAAAGTGAAGACCTGACCCCGGAAGAAACCGTAATCATGAAGACTTTTTTCATTGATACCCTTGGTTTGGAAATGGATGAGAACAATTCGACCAAGAACAGCAAGGCCGCCTATGACGTCATTGTGGCCTCATACGGCCTGCTGAAATAGTACATGGTCGCGACGATGAAGGCGGAAGAAAACAGCAGGGACATGGTGCAGGAAACCGTCTCTTCCTCCATCAAGGTCACCTCTGAATCCGTATCAGGCGGAAAAACAGGGGAAGGTCCGCCCTGCGCGGCCCAGGTAGAAATTTTTCTCGAAATTCCGGCCCAGGCAGTGCTTTCCCAAGCGGCAGTCCGCATCCTGGCCCTGCCCGCCGGGGAATGCCCCTTGAACGAGGCCGGGGAATTGCGGCTCAGCCCGGAGGACAAAAAGAAGGTTATTATCGATCTGAAACGGATGCGTTCCGTTGCCGGGTTGAACCTTCCTCAGAGCATAGAGACCATCGATATCTGGACAGGAGCGGGTTTCAACAGCAGCGGCCTTACTTTTTCGAACAAAAAAAAGGTGTTTTTTTCTGAAATCGCCACCGAACGGCTGCTGGTGACCCTGACCGCCAACGCGATCATGGAAGATCTGACGGCAACAGGCACTGTCCTTCTGCCCGACGCCCCAGCCGATCTGGTCCTTTCAGTAAACGATAAAACCGCCTGGACCCATATCGGAGCGGTGAAGCTTGCCGTCCCGGAGAGTCCATCCTCGCATGGCACGCTCACCCTCGATGCCAAGGCCAAAGAGTCGCTTGTCGCGGCTCTCTTGGAGGCACTCAACGACATCCCCGATAACAGGCATTCCGAAAAGGAATGCTTCAAGATTCTGGAAGCGTACGGCATCATCCTCTCCGCAGCCGATACAACCGCCTTCAAGGCGCTCTTGAGCAATAAGGGGAAAGCAAGATTTGCGCGCACGGAGCAGGCCCTGGAAGAATGGCTTGCCACCCTGGGCGTTACCTGGGAAGGCCGGGAAGTAAGTGTATCTCCTTGTTTCAGCGAAACCGTTGATATTACGAGGCTCCTTCAGAATGAAATCAATGCCGGCGCAGCCAGCGTCAAAATAGTTCTGCGCGCAGCCCTGGCCTGCAGATTGGAACTGACCCTCCCCACCCTGGACTATCTCCTCAGCCATTCGGTTGTGTTTCCGGCCCAAGCCCTGGCCCTTGAGATCCCCGAGGAATGCCGGACCACGCTTTCCCTGCCCCTGCCGGTTGCCTGCAGTTCGTGGCTGGCCCGAAAAATACTGTTTACCCTGGACGGCAATGCCGGACCTTCGAGGATTTTTCCTGCGACCGGGCCCGAGGCCTCCTGTCTCGGGGAACTGGTCCTTGACGGCGAGCATGCCCTCGCTGCCCTGCTGACAGCTGATTTTCTCGCCGGATTGACAACCATCGAAGGGGTGCGCCTACCCCTGCTGATTGAAGAGGGCGGGGCAGAAATCACCGCCTCTCTCCGCCTGGATGAGGACGGCAAGGTCGGCGCACCGCTTGCAGCAGCGGTTTTTCGATCCCAAACTCTTGATCAGGCGTCGACCGAGCAATGGGTTCTGCTGGAACTCGATAAACCGGTGGATGTGCAATCGGGAAAGGGTTTCTGGTTGGAACTGAACGGCATCCGGGGCAAATGCTGGTGGCAGCTGGGCGGACCCGAGGCAGCCGAGGGCGTCGTACCCCTGCAACGGGGGCTTCCGGGCGGCACCTTCTCGAATTTCGCGCTGACCCTGAACGGGCAGACCCGGAATCTCCAGGGAAGACTGCGCCTGAAAGGACGGCCGGTTACCGACGGGACCCTCCCCGCCATCAGGCCCTTTGACCCCCAATCGGAGAAGGAACTTCCGGGCCTCACTCCCGGTACCGCCCCCCTCCATGTGGAGCTGGCCTTTGAAAATGCCGTTCAACCCAAAGGGGGGCAGCTGGATGTGCCCCTGGTTTTTTACGCGCCGGGCACGTATACGATCACCGAGGCGCGGGTGATATACGAGGTGAAAGAGGACTAGCCATGGCAAGCGATGCAAAATCATATTTTGTGGATGGGTTGCGGGTCACACCTGAACATCTCAATCATATGCAGGAAACCCTGGCCCAGGGGTTGCGCGATCTTCGCTGTGCGCTGGGTCTTCATCGGATTGCCTGGGGCCTGCGGCTGCTGGTGAGTGACGACGGTACCACCGTGACCCTGAGCAAGGGGCTGGCGCTGGCCGCCTCGGGTCAGCGACTGGCGGTCAACGAGGATGTGGATCTGGAGTTCGATACAACCGCTCCGGAGCAGCCCGGCGTCTCGACTGAGGAGTTCAAGGTGGTGCTCCGTGCAGCCAATCATGATCAGCCCCTGGCGCGGGTGGGGGAGGTGGCGACCATTATTTTTGCCGATACCTCCCTTCTGGTTGTGCCCGCTGCCGAACCTCTGGCGGAAAATGATTTTGTGGTCGGTATGCTCACCACCGGCGCGGAGGGTATCTCGGTGCACCAGGACGAGGCCCTGTTCTTAAGCCCCTCGTATCACGCGCATACCGGTACTCATTTTCAGGATGCCAACGGGATTTGGCGTTATGACGGGGCCGCCATCGAGGCAACCGCCATCTCCGGTCCGGCCGGCCCGGCTGGAGATCAGGGCATACCGGGAGAGAAGGGCGAGCCCGGGGAGCCGGGCTTGCCCGGAGAGAAAGGCGATCCGGGTGCCAAGGGTGATCCCGGCATACCCGGCCCCAAAGGGGATCCCGGTGAACCGGGGAGTATGGGGCCTCCGGGTCTGCCCGGCGCGCAGGGACCTCAGGGAGTGACCGGAGCCAAGGGCGATCCCGGTGCTCCCGGCCAGCCGGGGCCGCAGGGCGAGCCCGGTCCGGTCGGCCCGAAGGGAGAGACAGGCGAGCCGGGAAGAACAGGTCTTCCCGGTCAGCCGGGTGCCCCGGGGCCGCAGGGAATACCGGGTCCCAAGGGCGACCCCGGTGCGACCGGTACGCAAGGACCTCAGGGAATTCAGGGGGCTCAGGGCGAACCCGGAGCCAAGGGCGATCCCGGTCCGGCCGGTCCGAAAGGGGATCGCGGCGATACCGGTTTGCAGGGCCCCCGGGGGATTCAAGGCCTGCAAGGTCCACAGGGCCCGGCCGGTCCCTCCGGCATCCCGGAAAAGGTGGTGCTGGTGACCAAACTCTCCTGGGATCCATTCACAGCCGTCGCCCCTCGGTATCTCCTCGAAGCCCTTCCGCACAAGGGATTGAGCTTCACCTTCAGTGCCCCGCTGGATGGCGTTTTGATCAAAAGAATCGGAGCGGATTGTCTTCGCGTCCGTCTCCACGGTCAAAACGATCTCCTCCATCTGCTGCCTGGAAAAATCTCTTTCACCCCAAACGATCCCACAGCCCTGACCTGGACCTGCGCCCTTTCATCGGCGGTTCTTAATAAATATTTCGAGACGGTTTTGGCCACCTCGCTGCAAATCGATCTGTTGGTCGAGTATCTCCGTGGTGCCGACGGTCTTCAGGTTTCGGGGAGTAGCGGACCGATCCTGGGCCTGCCCGGTCCCTACCTGCCGGGAGGGATATTTGCCTGCTGGATGAAAATCGTCCCTTCATAACACCTTCGGAAATTGCCACGGGAGAAGAGCATGAGCCCTAAACCTTGTACGCCTGATGATGAGATTGAATATGTCAACGGTGCTGGAATCCGCAAAAAAAAAGGGAAAAGCGGCAATTCGCAAAAACGGTGTGATTATTTTCTCCAGCAGCGTTTTCCTTTTTTAAAGGCCCTGGTGGAAGAGGACCAGGGGGAAACGAAAAAAAGGGGGATGCAGCGGAAAGCGAGCGCCGAAGAGCAGCAGGCAGCGGCCGCTCCACTGGCCAGAGCCAGGGTCGGGATGATGCAGGAATACAAGCGTCGTTTACTTGCCCGGCAGCAGGAGCTTGAACAGGCAGTGACCGGAAAGCTCCGGACCGTCGAAGGCCAAGAGTAACAGAGCGATGAGGGAGGCAGGCCTATGAGTTGGGTATCCATTGGTCCATCATCCGCCAGGCGGGGGCAGGCTTCGACGTTTCCGGCCATCAGCGGCAGGGTTTCAGCTATTGCCCTGCCCCGTCAGGGTCAACGTATCTATATCGCTACGGCCAATGGCGGCGTCTGGCGTTCCGACGACAAGGGCGTTACCTGGCGGCCTTTGATGGACCGCTTTGACCGTAATCCCCAGGTGGCGGTCAATCCTGCCTCCAACAACAATCGGGCGGTGGGCGTGGATACGCTTGCCTGCGGTGCCCTTGCCATCCATCCGGATCACCAGAATACTTTATTTGTCGGCACCGGCGAGGCGGCTGCGTTCGAAGGTTCGGCACCTTTTTATTTCGGTGCCGGGGTCGCGGTCTCGACCGATGCGGGGTTGACCTGGAATATCGAGGAAGAAACAACGGCCCAGGATGGGCAACCGAGTACCGACATGGTGGGCATCGGGTTTTATGCCCTGGTTGTGGCCCCGGACGACAAGGATATCGCGGTGGCCGCCACCACCCGGGGACTGTATGTCCGCCAGCGCGAGGGAACGGAGTACCGTTGGTCGCAACGCCGCATCCGGCCGGACAGCGCCGGCCGGGACGGTTCCGATGTCGATGTGACCTCGGTGGTGGTCGCCGATGCCGGTGCCAATCCCCCGGTCTTTTATGCGGCCACCCGGGGGACCTCGGCCACAGGCGTTCAGGTGTACCGATCCGTCGATCACGGCATTACCTGGACGCAGCTGGGCGTCTTCCCGCCATCGGATCCTCCAAATGTAAGCCTCTACGGCCGGGTTACCCTGGCGGTCAAACCCGATGATCCCGATTTTCTCTATGCCCGGACTGCCAGTGGTTTGATTTTTCGCTGGAACGGCACAGCCGCCAACCAGTGGAACAGTATTGCCCATCTGCCCGGCGATATTGACGACCAAGGTTTTTACAATCTGGCGCTGGCAGTTGATCCCGTTGACGGTGAACGCCTTTTTGTCGGCGGTGCCACCAGCCTCATCACCCGAGCGGACGGCGAACGGATCTGGTCGGCTCTCTTCTATCGCCTGACCCTGGCCCGGACCCCGGCAACCATCCCCGGAGAACCGGATTTCATTGATACCGTGAACACGGTAGCGCTCGGCGATTCGCTGCATGCCGATATCCATGCCATAGCCTTTCATCCGGGGGATACCGATGAATTGTGGGTCGGGGGCGACGGCGGCTTGTTTTTCACCTCCACCCCGCAGGCTGCGGGAAATATCTTCATGCCCCGCAACACCGGGATCGGCACCTTACTTACCCATAAAATCACCAGCCATCCCCAGCATGAAGCCGTTCTCTATGCCGGTACCCAGGATAACGGCTGTGTCCGCTATACAGGAGAGGAATCCTGGTTTTGCACGGTCCATGGTGATGCCGGTGCCATCGTTATCAACAGGCTGCATCCGGAACGGCTGCTCATCGGTTACACGCAAAACAGTCTCTTCCATAAATCCGATGCCGGTGTCGGTAATCGTCTGGGCTCCTACAGTCTGCTTCCCTGTACCCTTAATGAAAATATCCTCTTTTATCCGCCTTTGGTCGGTCCGCCTGCTCCGGCCAACGATGCCGAGGCGGACCGGGTGGCCTTGGGCGCGGAAAGGGTGTGGCTCTCAGACAATTTCGGCACTGACTTTACTCCTCTGCCCCCACCGAGCGGGCGCGCCATTCTGAGTTCAGCCCCATTCTCGGGTAGTAATGACAGCCGTGTAAAATGCCTTTGTTTTGCTGATCAGACCCATCTCTTTGCCGGCCTGATGAACGGCGAGATCTATAGGTACAGTGAAGATCCGGAGTTTGCGCCGCCGTGGACCGCACCGCAGCAGCTCGACACCCATTCCGGTCTGCTCCATAACGGCAATCCCATCCGGCAGCCGGTGACCGACATTGCCGCCGACCCCCGTACGATCGGCGCTTGTTTCATCACCTTCGGCGGTTTCGGCGACCATCCGAGGGTCTGGTATTATGACGGCGACACCTGGCAGAATCGTAGCGGCAGCAATGCGGATGTCGACCTGAATCTGATGACCGTGCAGGTCAACTGCATTGTCGTTGAGGCCCCTGCCGATGCCGACCAGCCGCTGCATCTCTATGTCGGTGCCGACATCGGCTGCTGGCGTTCCCTTGATGCCGGTCTGACCTGGGAGCTGTGGGCAACCGGCCTGCCCGATAGCGCGATTCTCGATCTCGATATCTTTCCGCCCTCCCGTCTGATCCGCGCCGCCACCTTTGGCAGGGGCGTCTTTGAACGCCACCTGGAGGAGGACACGCGGAGGGTCCATCTCTATGTTCGCGATCACCAGTTGGATACGGGGCGGACCCCCAGCACTCTGCCCGCCGTTGACATCGACAATCCTCTGGGACCGGCCAACCTGGAGGCCATTGAAACCGCAACCCTTGCAGCAGCCCGCAATGCCTATGACGCGGCAATCGCCGCCGGGCAGTCGGAGGAACAGGCCAGAACTGCGGAGCTGACGGCGGCTCAAGCCACCTATGCGGACCAACTGGCGGCGGCACCGGACAATCATGTGGCGATGCATTCCAGTCCGGATATAAAAATCGATGCCCCGGATACCGGGTTGCAGTATCAGTTCGGCGGTGACGAATGTCTGGAGTTTCTTCGCTTTGTCGATGTCCTCAGCGATGAATCCCGGACCCTTGCCTTTACCGATAATAGTGCCAATGTCACCAACCGTGTGTATGTCCAGGTGCATAACCGCGGCAGTGCCTGGGCTCATCGTATCCAGGTGATGCTGCTGATCAGTGTTGAAAATGCCGGGGTTGTGCCGGATCTGCCGGAGGATTTCGACTATTCGGTCCGCCGGGGCACACCGATCAACCAAGGGGGCTGGCGCACCGTGGGCCTGCGCAGTCTCTCCGACCTGCGCGCCGGGCATCCCCAGGTGGCCCGCTTTGAGCTCTCTTCCGATCTGCTCAAGGAAATGGCAGGGGCAGGGACTCCCGATCAATTTCAGCTCTTGGTTCTGCTTCATCACCGGGACGATCCCTTTGCGACCTCGACCCGCGTTTTTACCGATCTGGTAGCCCATCAGCGCCTGGCGGCCTCCAAAAGGGTAGGCGCTACCCTGCTCGCCGGTGCGGCTGTTGCCGCCCCCACGCGTTCCATCGCCAATGCATGGAAACCGATCGGTCCGGCCGGGGTGCTGCGCGGTCAGGCCGGCAGTCAACCGACGGTCAGCGGCCGGGTGGCGGGGATTGCGGTTGCCGCCGACGGCAGACGGGTCTATGCGGCCACTGCCAGCGGCGGCGTTTGGCGCAGCGATGATCAGGGGAGGCGCTGGCACTCCCTGATGGAATCCATCAATTACGATCCTCTCTATCAGAGTCACGGCATGCAAATGCTGGGAGTGACCACCTTGAGTTGCGGCGCCATCGCCCTTGACCCCCGTAATGCGGATTGTATTTATGTGGGTACCGGGGAAGCGGCCGGTATCAGCTATCTCGGGGACGGGGTCCTTGTTTCCAGGGACGGTGGCATCCACTGGAGCAAGGAGCAGCATGCGGGTTTGGCAGCGGATTCTCTCTGCGGTGCCGGTTTTTACGCGTTGGCGGTTGATCCGGATCCGGCCCAGGCGGACTGCGTCTTCGGGGCCACTAATATCGGCCTCTATAAACGCCGGGCAAAAATCGGCACAGCCGGATTTGAATGGCAGCGCCTGACCGTCGCCCCCCTCTCTGCCGCTAACCGCTGCACCAGCGTGCTGGCTTGCCGGCGTGGCGGTACCAGCCATTTCTTTGCAGCCCTGCCCAATAACGCGGTCGACGGCCAGATTTTCGAGACCTGGGATCAGGGATTGCACTGGCAACCGGTGGGTACCGGCTATCCCGCGGATAAAAGGCGCATCGCTCTGGCCGTTTTTCTCGACCAGGGCAGCGCTGCCGCCCAGGATGTTCTCTACGCCATTAACGATGCCGGTGAGGTGCACCGGGCGGAACGAAGCTCGGGGGCTCAGGGCGCCTGGGGTGCCTGGAACCCGATATCCGGCACGCCGGCCAATATAGAAAAACAGGGGGATTACAATCGCGGTTTTACCATTGCTCCGGATAATAAAAACCGCATCTATATCGGCGGTGCCTGGGTCTGGTCGAACAACGAGTACTCCGGATTCCTGTACCGCTGCGACATCAGCGGCAGCGGCGCCGCCCTTGCCATGACCACCACCTTTCTCGGCAATTCCCTGCACCCGGACCTCCATTCCCTGGTTTTTGTTCACGATGATCCGCGTCAGTTATGGGTCGGCTGCGACGGCGGTGTTTTTTACACCGGCAATGCCCAGGCCGCAGACAATCTCGATACCCTGTTCCGGGCCTGTAATGACGGCCTCCAGACCCTGCAGTTCAACGGCATTGGCCTGCATCCTGGGCAGGAAGCGGTTCTTATCGCTGGTACCCAGGATAACGGCGCCCTCCGTTATACCGGCGACGAGGCCTGGATCCTTTCGGCCGGCGGCGATGGCGGCGCAGCCTTTATCAACCGTACGGATGCGACCAAATTTTTCAGCGCCTATATTCTCAGTGACTACCGGATCAGCACCAGCGGCGGCGGGCGCTACAGTTACACCGGCAAAAGCGTCAACACCGGATATGCCGAGGACGATCGCGGCAACCATATGCTTTTTTACCCGCCCTACGCCTGCACCCCGGCGTCAACCGGGGCCGCCGGGGCGGATCTGATCGCCTTTGGCGAGCAAAAAGTCTGGCTCAACACCCAGTTCGGCGACGGCACCTGGCAGGCCATCACCAATGATCTCGGGGCGATAATCTCCGCTCTGGAGTTTGCCACCATCGATCTCCTCTATGCCGGGACCACCAATGGCCTGGTTTTTAAAATAGAAAGGACGGCCGGCACCTGGCAGCCCCCCGAGGCCCTGCATGCCACACCCACCGCCTTTGCCTACATCACCTCCATTGCCGTCCATCCCGACCACAGTGACCGGATCTATATTTCCCTGGGAGGGCAGGGGGGAACCGGGGGCAGCCGGGTGCACTATTATGACGGTGCGGCCTGGCACGACCGGACCGGGGCCGGCGACACCACCCTGCTCGATACCCAGATCAATCATCTGGTCATTGATCCGGACACCCCGGATTATCTTTATGCGGCAGCGGACATAGGGCTCTGGCGCTCCATGAACGGCGGCGTGGACTGGCAGGTTTTCAACAACGGCATCCCGGAGACCGCCATCATCCGTCTTGCCCTCTTCAAGGCGGTCGGACAAAAAAAACTCCTGCGCGCCGCTACCTATGGTCGCGGCATGTACGAATATACCCTGGACGATGTCGATGTCCCGGCCATCGAGCTGTACCTGCGCGATCATCAGCTGGATCTCGGGCGGCAGGTCGGCGTCACCACGTATGGCGAGACGGACCCGATTGATCCCGGCACCAGCACAGTCTTCGGCGCATCGCCTGATATCAAGATCGACGCCCCTGACGAGGAGGGCAGGTATCAATTCGCGCATCAGGATGAACTCGGTTTTGTCGACTTCATCGGCCATTTCAACGATGACTCGGCGGCCGTGCCGGTGCACTGCCTGCCCCTGGCCAGCCGCGTCTATGTGCTGGTGCATAATCGGGGCCGGGAGGAAGCCGATGGCGTCAGCGTGGTGCTCCTTGTTTCCAGCGCCTTCACAGGGAACACTCCGCCCCAACTGCCGGAAAATTTTCGACTCTCCCTGCTGGCCAATCAACGAGCGGAAAACGAGGATTGGAAAACCGTGGGCAGCCTGCGCCTCGATGACCTGCGCTGCGCCCATCCGCGCACGGTCCGCTTCAATCTGGCCTCCGATCTGCTGGCCTCAGGGGACGACCTCGAAGACGGGAAGAAACACGCCCTAGTGGCCTTTGTCTTCCATGAATGCGACCGGCTGGTCAGCGACGAGCGGACCGTCACCACCCTGGCGAATACGGATCGTCATGTTGCGGTGCGCACCCTTACCACCAGCCTTTTTTCCGGTACCCTGCCCAGGGTGGAGATGGAACACGGCCTGGAACGAAATCTTCCCTTTTTGCCGGCAATAGGGGTTTCCCTGCTGGCCTGTGATAAAATCAGAGATCTGGCCGACCGGCTCCGGGAAAAACGAGATGCTGGGGGCAGCGTGATCTTTCGCGATACGGACCGACGACTGCTGGCCCTGGCCCTGCAGGGCAAGAGCATTCTCAGTGAAACCGAGGATCTCGCCGCCAACGGCGTGCTGCCCTGCAAAGGGCGGTTTTCCCGTTTTGTGATTATGGGCTGCATGGGGTGGAACCTGCCGGATTATGTCGACTGGCTTTCACCCCAACAGGGTTGGATTGGTAATGTGCTTAAGCGCGGATCAGTGGATGTCGATCTCAGTTGCCGAGCCGTCCGTTCCGCCGAGTTTGTCATCCGCATGGCTGAGATCGCGCTTGCCGCCGCCCCGGAGGAGGATAAGAAAAAAATCCGCGCCTTTACCCTGGGCATGCTCCACGCCCTGGCCGCCCAGGTGGTGTTGAATCCGGTTCTGCGGGGGCTGCAGGCCGACTACGGGCCGCAGGATTGGGATCGCGAGGCCCTCACCGCCGATGAGGTGGCCTGCGCCTCCTCTCTCAGTCGGAACCTGCTCGACGCCATCCCGGAAACCGAGGAATGGAGGAACTGGTGGCCGGAGAGCGATGAAGTGCCGGACAGCCTTTTTGCGGGATTTCAGCAGGCCCTGATTGAAGTCTACGATCCGGCCTCGGCGCGCGCAAAAAAATTCGGCGATCATCCGGAGGCAATGGATACCGAGGTTCCCACGGCCGATAATCTGCGCGACGGCTACGATCTTTTCCGTCGTACCCTGAGTCCCAATCTCCACTGTGCCTGGTGGCTGCTTCTCTTAAGCCCTCTCTTTCTCATGCCCTCCATCGCCCTGCTTATTGCCCGGTTTGGCCTGAACCAAGGGAGAAAATTGTTCAGCGAAGAGCACGGCGACCCCGATGAACAATCCTATTACGAGGTGCTGAGCCTGACCGGGTTCATGTCCAGTGTCGCGCCCTTTGCCTATTCCATGTATCTCTGGAGCCTCTTCCCGCGCCAGAACGGCCATTTTACCCAGGCCCTTGTTGCCGGTATCGTCCGGATGCTCTCCGGAGCGTTTTACAGTGTGTCCTACGCAGTGTCGACGCCGTTGCCCGCCGCTGCCCGCTGGCCGGTCTTGGCGGTCTCTTCGGGCTTTGACATCTGGTTCCTCATTAAGGGAATCGTCCATGCGGCCAACGATGAACCGGGATATGCCCGGCTCAATTTTCTCCAGACCGTGCCCGCCTTGAGTATGGTCAGCAATCTGCTCTTTTGCGGTCTCATGCAGATCAAACGTAACGATATCGCCTTTTGGATCCTCTGGGCACTGTGGACCGCAGGTGCGATCACGGGCTGCGTCTTTTCCGCCTTGGCCTTTGCCCGTTCCGACAACCTCGTTTCCCTGCTACGCAACCGCAGGCAGCGCTATCTCGGCATGGAGCGGTTGGGGCAGGCCACCGCCTATCGGCCGGAGAAAACCTTTGCCCGGGTTTTTGCCGAAAATACGCTGTGGTTTGAAGGCAATCCCGGTCGGGAACAGCAGCGCTACCCTTCCGGCCCCCGCGCCCTTGTCACCCTGGTAGCCCCGGAGGGCAGCAATTGGAGCTTCCATAGCGAGGGGCACAGCCTGACCTTCAAGGACAGCGGCGGCACAACCCATGGCCCCATTGAGCTTGCCGAGATCACCACCGCCCAAGATCTGGCTGCGCAAATTACCGCATTGGTGTCCGCTTTGACGGTCACCACCGTGGACAGCGGCCCGCTCCTCTCTACCCTGCCTTTTCCCGAGGTCTTCAGCGATCCGGGCGATACCTGGCCGACCCATAGGGAGCATGATACGCATCAGGCTGATTTTTTGCCCATCAGCGAGGATGCGGAGGCCCCGACACCCGTCTGCCATGTGCCGCGGAGTACCCTTGCCACCGCCCTGGGTATCCCCGGAGGCCATTGCGCCTCCGACGAACGGCTGCGCCTGCTGCCCTCTGCGCCGGGCAACGATATGAGTGGTACCCTTATTGATAAGGCCGCGGAACTGGGGGCTCTTTTTTCCCTGGCTGCGGCACCGGTTCTCAATGGCGGCACCCTCCAGGTGGCGGGCGTGAGCGGCGAGGCCACCATTAATCCGGTGCGGCAGGTGTTCCGGCGCTGGAATCTCAGCGAACGGCATGTGGCCGAATGGCAAACCCTGTTCGGTACCGGGGCCGAGGCCGAAGCCATTGATGGTAGTCCCATTGTGCCTCCGGAGCCGGCGACCGACGGTCAACCGGTTCCTCCCGAAGGCGGACGGATTGCCACGGGGCTGGGTTGGATTCCCGCTTTTGTCGCCTGGAAAAAGATGGCCGTTGACTCGCGACAAGACAGTGATGCCGTTGATTCTGCGGCCGAGATTCCCACCCTGCGCCTGGATGAGGAACCGCCCCTTTGTCCCACCAACCGGGATTTAAGTAATGCCATGAAATATCTGTTTGATTTGGAAGGAGCGGGATAAAGGCCTGTCGACAAATCAGACCCTGAGATGCGCGCGAAACCAACCCCGCCGATCAGCGGCTAACCCTTTGGAAGGAGAATCCTATGCATACATTTATCAAATCCATGACCCTCCGTGAATTTTTTGTGGGCCAGGTTCCGGCGTTGTCGCTTTCAATTTTGATTGCCGAGCTCTTTTATAAATTCCATAGTTTCACCCTGGAATGTCTGGCCTTTCTTGCCACCTGGTACAGCATTGATCTGCTTATGAGTTGGGCGTTTAAGGCTTGGTCGCGCAGCCCGATGAAAGTGGATCAAACGGTCGAATAAGACCCTTATCTAAAAACAAGAAAAGAGGGAAGAATACACTCAGATTTAATCACATCAGGGACAGCCCGGAAAAGCGAAGCTCTTTTTCCCCTGCTGGATGTACCGGACACAGGATTTCAGTGAGCCAAACTGATTTTTCATTATTGTGGACCGAATGGCGTTTTGTTCCCTCACGGCGTTCTGTTTGTCCGTTAAAACCTGGTTTGTCCCCGATTATTTATGAAAATTTAGAGAAAGAATGTTGCGTTATCCGTAGGTGTAGAATAAATAGGTTTTACCATTTTTATAATTTTTATCATTGAGGAGAATATTATGGGATTAAAAGTTGTGATAGTTGGGGCTGTAGCCGCCGGGCCAAAAGCTGCCTGCCGCCTCTCAAGGCTCTTGGGGGATGCAGAAATTACTATGGTTGATCAGGATAGCCTGATTTCCTATGGTGGTTGCGGTATTCCTTATTTTGTTTCCGGTGACGTGGCTGATGAAAAAGAATTACGTTCAACCAGTTTCCACATGGAACGGAACGCTGATTACTTCCAGCGGGCCAAGGGAATCAATGTTAAAACCCGGACCCGTGCTCTCAGTATCAATCGCAAGGAAAAATATGTCGAAGTAGTCAATCTCGACACCCAGGAAAAAGAAAATCTTCCTTATGACCGCCTGATGCTTGCAATGGGGAGTGAACCCTTTGTCCTGCCTATTCCCGGAAAGGATGCCGAAGGCGTTTACACCATCAGCGATTTGCACAAAGGCATTGAAATTAAAGATCTTCTGGCCAAAGGCAAGATAGGTAAAGCCGTAGTTATCGGTGGTGGCGCCATCGGCGTTGAAATGGCTGAGTCCTTTAGCGATCTCTGGGGAGTAGAAACAAGCCTGATTGAGTTTCAAAAGCAGCTTTTCCCGGGAATCATGGACGAGGTCAACTCCAGAATTGTGGAGAAAAGTTTTCGAGATCACAATGTAGACGTGTATCTCGGAGAAGGCGCACAAGAAATCATCGTCAAAGACGGTAAGGCCGTGGGCGTTCGTACTGCCAACCGTACACTTGAGGCAGATATTGTGGTCATGGCGGCAGGTGTTCGCCCCAGAGCTCAACTTGCCTTAGACGCCGGGCTTCAGGTGGGACCGAGAGGAGGCATAACCGTTAACGAACGGATGCAGACTTCTGATCCCAACATCTTTGCCGCAGGAGACTGTGTAGAGTTGAACAACCTGATGACCGGGAAACATATGGTCCTGGCGATGGGATCCATAGCCAATCGCTCAGGCCGGGTTGCAGCGGATAATATTGCCGGTATTCCTTCCCGGTTTAAAGGGGTTGTTGGAAGTTTTGTGGTTAAGGCCTTTGATGTTTGCGCCGGTGCCGTGGGATTATCACCCTTTATGGCCAAAATGGAAGGGTATGATGTTGGTGTTGCTTGGTTTATGGCTTCTGACCGTGCCCATTTTTACCCGGAAAGAGGTGCTCTCGCCCTAAGCCTTGTGTTTGACAAAAAGACTCGTAAAGTGCTCGGTATGCAAGGCGCCGGTCCGGCAACTGACTCACTTCTAGCGCGCATTAATGCCATGGCGACCGTTCTTGCCGCCGGTGATGTTTCCGTTGATGATGTCGGCAATGCTGAATTGGCGTATGCTCCGCCATTCAGCTCAGCTATCGATCCGATGAATGTGGCCGGATATTTAGCGGGAAATGCCTGTGACGGCAAATTGAAGACCGTGGATTTTAGTGACTTTTTGGCGTGGATGGAAAAACCCGAATTACATCCCGACTGGCAGCTTGTGGATGTACGGTCTCCCAATGAAGTGGAACCGTATACAGAAAAATTTGGAGATCGATGGCCCTGCCTGCCCTATGATTATCTGCGGGCAAGATACCAGGAACTGCCGAAAGATAAGTGCTTGGTTATTATCTGCAGTGCCGGTTCCCGTGCTTTTGAAGTGCAGGTTATCCTTGCCCAGCTTGGATACACCAACACACTGATGGTACCAGGAGGCGTCAGCCTTCTTGAACGAATGGGCTTCGACTATTTGAGTTAAGCTTGAGGCATTGCCTTTTGGAAAAAAGTGCAGGATACCGTCAATGAAAGAAGAATAAGGCAACATTCTTTCTGTACATTTTCGAATCCTTTCAGATCAATATATTCTGTTGCTACAAAACAAAGCCGGCGGCCTCCGAGGGTCCATTGGGTACCCTTTTCGGTCGCCGGCTTTTCCTTCGCGGCTCGCTGTTTGCAATAAGCGCTTGCCTCGCACCACAGTTCCCTGTCAATTCATCGACAGGGAGCCTCTCCGTTTTTCCCTTCTTCAGATATCTTATGACAATGTTGCCCCGGCGGAGGCCCAAGGCCGAGCTGGACTCAGCAGACCTCCGTTGCGCACCACTCCCCGATACACCGACAAGGTCTCGATATCATGCAAGGAGAACTGTGTTCACATTGAAACGGTTGTCGCTGTTTGAGTGCAAAAGGGACGGCCTGCCCGGAGATAATCGGGAACAGGCCTTGAGGTATTCGCACAGGAGCCTCAGGCTACAAGATCATACCCCGCGTTCTGCCAGGCAGTAAGTCCTCCGGCCAAGCTGTGCACATGGCTGAAGCCCTCCTGTTTGAGGTGACTGGCCACAATATTGGCCCGATATCCCGTACCGCAAACCAGGATCACTTCCTCATCTTTCGGAATATCCAGACTCTTTGCCAGTACAGTGATCATGGGTACGTGGAGAGAATCCGGGATATGGCCCTGCCCCCTTTCTTCGAGGGTTCGAACATCCACAATTTGGCCGATTTCTTTTTTATCCAGCTGTTGTTTGAGATTTTGGGAGGAAATCGGCGACAAGCTGTCAATGGGCATACCGCTGAAAATCCAAGCTGCCATCCCGCCGGAAAGATACCCAAATATATTATCATATCCTATTCTGTGGAGTTCAATCGTCATTTTATCATACTTTTCCCGGTCATCCACCACCAGCAGAAGATTGTCCGAAGGATCAACAACCATACCGATCCAGTTGGCCATCTGTTTTTCAAATCCGATATTAATGGCACCGGGGATATGAAATCCACCGAAGGAGGCCGTGTCCCGGGTATCGATAATGGTTGCCCCTTGTTGACGGATCTGTTCAAACTGATCCGGATTGAGCGTCTGCTCCAGCGGACAGCGCTCCAGCAGCGGGACCCCATGCAAATTGGTACTGATAATGTGCGTAAAGCTTTTTGGCCTGACCGGGAAAACACCCGCAATTTTATCATGGAACTCCTTAAAACCCGGTAATTGAAGCACGGGCTGAGTCAGACGTTCATAGCCCAGGGTACTGCTCGCCTTGGCGCTTAACCCTTTACCGCACAGAGAGCCCTGACCATGGGCAGGGAAAACCTCCAAATAATCAGGTAGGCGGTGCAGTTTCTTATAAAGAGAATCATACAGGTTTTTTACTTGTTCCTCTAAGACTTCTGCTCCCGCCAAATCCGGCCGACCAATGGAGCCGACGAAAAGAAGGTCCCCGGTAAGAATCAGCTCGGGCATGTTCGAGCGGGCCTTGTCCGTTACCAGAATCGATATGGCGTTCGGCGTATGGCCCGGGGTATTCACAATTTCAAGCTTGACCATGCCGAATTCAATGACATCACCTTCTTTCAGTTCTTGGTGATCAAAGGTCACAGGAGTGCCTTCACCGTAATAAATGGCCGCTTTTGTGCGGGATTGTAATTCCTGGTTTCCGCTGACATGATCGGCATGCACATGGGTTTCAATGATATGGGTGATCTTCATCCCCTCATCCCTTGCTATGTCCATGTAATCCTGCACATCGCGCTTGGGGTCGACAACCACCGCCTGTTTTGCTCCCGGGCAACCGATAACATAGGAATTGCAACCCAGTCCCGACACGGTAATCTGCTTAAAATACATTGTTTACACCTTCTCGTTTTTATCTGAGTCTTTAGCTCATCGCGGGGCTGCTCAGCACCGCGATGAGGCATTGTTCAGGTTGAGATTACAGGGATTTTTTGCAGAAGTACCAGTCTGTGCATTCATACCCCTCGTTAAGACGTTTCTCGGCTGCATCCAGGTCTGCCGGTGGCGGCACGATAACCTTGTCACCTGGTTGCCAACCTTCAGGGGTCGCAACATGATGTTTATCGGATGTCTGGAGGGCCGCCAGTAAACGGAGGAACTCGGGAATAGAGCGGCCATTGGTCATGGGGTAGTAGATCATGGCGCGCAAAATGCCGTTGTCATCAATGATGTAGGTAGAACGAACCGCCGAGGTGTCCGAAGCCCCTGGATGGATCATGCCGTAGGCATGCGCCACCTTCATCGACAGATCCTCAATGATGGGAAAAGGAATATCGACCCCGAATTTTTCTTTGATGTTACGTATCCATGCCACGTGGGAATAATAGCTGTCGATGGATAAACCGAGCAGATCGCAGTTAAGTTTCTGAAAGTCAGGATAGGACTTGGCGAAGGCCATGAACTCAGTGGTACACACAGGGGTGAAATCAGCAGGATGGGAGAACAGCACCAGCCATTTGCCCTTGTAGTCTGAAAGTTTTTTTATCCCGTGGGTAGTTTTGGCCTCGAAATCCGGAGCAGGTTTGTTAAGAGTTGGCAATATTGCTGTTGTCATGTCAGTCATAATGAACTCCATCTGTAGTCGGTGAATAGAGGCGTCACCGTTTCGCCTTACAAGTCTGCGAATGATTCCTGTTCTTCTTTGTTTACACTAAACGTAAAATCTTGACAACGGAAAGTCGTGCTTTTTCAGTGAGAGGGTAAAAAGGGGGGGTGGTGAGGGTTGTATCGATTTTTGGAATGCAGTCCAAGGCTCACACAAGGAAAAGTCTCTCTCCTCTTCCAGAATACTCATAGAGAAAAAACAAGAGGTTGTGTTATGCTGTTTTCAAAACTCTTCCTTTCAAACAGGAATCCCCGAGGATGCACTCTGATACGTTTGAAATTTGGCAGCAGAAATATGCCTTCGCTCCGCAACACAACAGCCGTTCCCGGTGAACTTGGACTTTTGTAACCTCCCATGCTCACTTCCTCCCCTGATCTCAACTCCCTGCCATCCGACACTCCCGTCTCGCCATCGGCGGCTCTGGTCCTTGATCAAGTCAGTAAAACTTTTCTTGTCGATGCAAAACGGACGACCGCACTTGACAAGGTCAGCTGCGCTATCCTTCCGCAGAGAGTAACCGGTCTGATCGGACCGGACGGAGCGGGCAAGACCACCTTGATGCGGCTCTGCGCGGGCTTGCTGACTCCGGATCAAGGTGCATTGACTGCCATGGGCATTGACGTCGTCCGGGAACCGCTCAAAGTCCAGGCCAGTATAGGCTATATGCCGCAGCGCTTTGGCCTCTATGAAGATCTTTCGGTTCAGGAAAATATGAACCTGTATGCCGATCTTCAGGGGGTTCCCGGAGACCAGCGCAAGGAGCGGTATGCACAACTGCTGGCCATGTCCGGGCTCGAGGGGTTTCGCAGTCGTCTGGCCGGACGTCTTTCCGGCGGCATGAAACAGAAATTGGGTCTGGTCTGCACTTTGGTGCGACCGCCGCGTTTGCTGCTGCTGGACGAGCCGACGGTCGGCGTAGACCCGGTTTCCCGGCGGGAATTGTGGCATATCGTCTACCATCTGGTGGAAGCGGAAGGCATGAGCGTTCTTCTCAGTACCGCCTATCTCGACGAGGCTGAACGTTGTGCCGAGGTTATTCTTATCCATCAGGGTGAAATTCTGGGACACGATCACCCCCAGGCTTTCAGCCGCAAGGTTACCGGGCGTACCTGGCTGGTGGAAGCCCCTTCGCTGTCCAAACGAAATCTCCAGCGCGCACTCAGTCGTAATCCGGTGGTGCTCGACGCCTTGATATTGGGGAAAGCCATTCGGGTGGTCAGCCGGCATCACGGGGTGTCGAGCCGGGAACTGCTGCCCGACGGCATCGACGGCCAGGTCACTGCCGTTGAACCCCGATTTGAGGATTATTTCATTGCCACTCTGAAAACCGATGACGGCAATGTCGACCTGCACAACAGGATCACGCTGCAAAAAAAAGAAAGGAGTCTTTCCGGGCAGGATGTCATTACCGCGAATAACCTCATCCGTCGCTTCGGCGATTTTTGCGCAGTCGACCACGTCAGTTTTCGCGTCCGAAGCGGCGAAATCTTCGGCCTGCTCGGGGCCAATGGTGCCGGCAAGACCACCACTTTCAGGATGCTCTGCGGACTGCTGCCCATCTCCGGTGGGCAGTGCACCGTGGCCGGGATGAATTTACGGGACGCCGCAGCCGCTGCCCGGGCACGGATCGGTTATATGGCCCAACGATTCTCTCTGTACGGGAATCTGTCGACTCTGCAAAATCTCAAATTTTTCAGCAGCGCCTACGGCTTGCGCGGTGCACGGCGAGCAACGCAAATCAATTGGGCCCTTTCCACTTTTGACCTCGAACAGTTTGCAGCCACCGAAAGCCAATCGTTACCGCTCGGGTTCAAACAGCGATTGGCCCTAGCCGTGGCCCTGATGCACGAGCCGGACGTCCTTTTTCTCGATGAGCCCACCTCTGGAGTTGATCCGCTGGCCCGCCGTGAATTCTGGACCCAGATCAACAGCCTGGCGGATCAGGGCGTGACCGTGCTGGTTACCACTCACTTCATGGAAGAGGCCGAGTACTGTGATCGTCTGGTGATTATGGCTGAGGGCCGGGTGCTGGCCGAAGGAACACCGGAAGATATGAAGGAACGCTATGGGACGATCAAAGGCCGGGAAGCCACCATGGAGGATGCCTTTATCAACCTGCTCCAAGAAAATCGAGGGCAGGGAGGGGATTCATGAAACCGGGAAGTCTGCTGCGCATTCAAGGCATGGTGCGTAAGGAAGGGTTGCAGATCGTCCGCGACCCTTCCAGCATGGCCATTGCTTTTTTTCTGCCGCTGCTGCTATTGCTGATTTTCGGTTACGGCGTTTCTCTGGACGCCAAAGACATCTCCCTGGCTTTGGTAGTGGAACACCCCGGCGCAAAGGCATCGAGTTTTACCGGCGGATTTTTGCAGTCACCCTATTTTGCCCCGGTGCATATGTCTTCCATTCAGGAGGCGGAGGCAGCGCTCCGGGAGGCGAAGATTGACGGAATCATCTGGTTGCGCGACACCTTTGATCGCGATTACCTCAATAAGGAATCACCGCCGATCAGCGTCCTGGTCAACGGTATTGATGCCAATACCGCCCGGCTAGTGGAGGGCTATGTGCAGGGAATCTGGTTCGGCTGGCTGGAACAGGAGGCGGAGCGGGCCGGGAAAAAGATCCAGTCTCCGGTGCAACTGGAACAGAGGATCTGGTTTAACCCCCAGGTACGTTCCACCGACTTTCTGGTTCCCGGAGTTCTGGCTGTGATCATGACCCTGATCGGAGCGCTCCTCACGGCCTTGGTTATTGCCAGGGAATGGGAACGGGGTACCATGGAGGCACTGATGGTGACCCGGATCTCCGTGGTTGAACTCCTGCTCGGCAAGCTGATTCCGTATTTTATCCTTGGCATGGGGGGATTGTGCCTCTCTCTGGTCATGGCCCAATTCCTCTTCCATGTCCCGTTGCGCGGTTCACTCTGGCTTCTCCTGGCAACCTCGGCCCTGTTCCTGCTGGTGGCCCTGGGCATGGGACTGTTCATCTCCACGGTGGTCCGATCGCAATTTGTAGCGGCGCTGGCGGCCCTTGTCAGCACCTTTCTGCCGGCTTTCATTCTCTCAGGCTTTATTTTCGATATCCAGAGCATGCCGGTGGTCATCCAGGGTATCACCTACCTGATTGCGGCCCGCTATTATGTTTCGATTCTTCAGACCTTGTTTCTGGTCGGCGATGTGTGGAGTATTGTTTTGCCTAATTCCGCCGCTCTGCTGGCCATGGCCGTATTTTTTCTCGGCCTGGTCTATCGCCGGACCAGGAAAAATCTCGAATAGGAGGGCACTGTGGGCCATCGCATTCTCGCCCTGATCATCAAGGAATTTCTGGCACTGTTCCGGGATAAGAAAAGTCGGATGGCGGTGATTGTGCCGCCGATCCTCCAGTTGCTGATCTTCGGATATGCCGCCACCTTTGATCTGGAAAATGCCGGTCTGGCGATATTGAATGAGGATCCGGGGGCGACCTCACGGGAACTGATCGGCCGCTTCCAAGGTTCGGTGGGGTTCAAGCTGGTGGGGTATCTGCAGTCCGAGGCTGAGATTGCACCGCTGATCGATCGTAAGGGCGCTTTGCTCGTCCTTCATATCGACAAACGGTGTTCCGCTGATCTGGCGCGGCACGAGAGTTGCGCTGTGCAGGCAATTATTGATGGTCGCAATTCCAATACGGCGATGCTGGCGCTCAACTATGTTAGAAGCATTGTCACGGATTTCAATCAGGAAAAGGCGGTACAGGTTAATGGCGCCCAATTACCGGCCCGGTTAAATATCCGGGCCTGGTTCAATCCCAACCTGGAGAGCCGCTGGTTTATCGTCCCCGGCATTATTGCGCTCCTGGCTATGATTGTCACCTTGATAGTCACCTCCCTGTCGGTGGCACGGGAACGGGAAGCCGGTACCTTCGATCAGTTGCTGGTAACGCCGTTGCGGCCATGGGAGGTCTTGATCGGGAAGGCTATACCCGGCTTGATTGTCGGGCTGGGGGAGGTAACCGTGATTATCGTGGTCACCGTATTCTGGTTTAAGGTTCCATTGGTCGGGCAATTGACCACCCTCTATCCGGCGTTAATCGTCTATGAGCTGGCGATTATCGGCATCGGTCTGATGATCTCCTCGTTCTCCACTACCCTACAACAGGCCTTGTTGGGAGCTTTTCTTTTTATTGTGCCGGCGGTCGTTCTTTCCGGCTTTGCAACCCCGATCGCCAATATGCCGCATTTCATGCAAACCCTGACCTATCTTAATCCGATGCGCTACTTCCTCACCATCGTTCGCAGGGTTTTTCTTGAAGGGGCGGGGCTGGAATATTTTTGGAATGAGCTCTGGATCATGTCGATTATGGCCGCGGTAACGCTTTCCCTGGCCACCTGGCTTTTTCGTCACCGGATGTATTAGACGAGTTACTCCCAACCCATCCGGCAAGCACCACTAAGGTGCTGTTTCTCCGGCACCGGAACAGGTCAAAACCTGATTCCGGTGACAGAGAACAGGACCTGACAAAATTCCAATAGACCGTTTACTTATTCTCGGTTTTTAAGCTTCTCTTCACGTTTCATATGCTTGGCGGCACGTTTCTCCTTCAATGATTTTGTGGGTTCTTTTTTAGTATTGACCTGTTTGGTGTTTTTTTCTTTAGCCATGGCTCTCAGTTTTGGTGGTAATGGTTTTCGGTTTTTTTCCGGGTTTTTCCCTTGAACGCGAGAAATTTCCGGATCGGCTACTTTGAAAAAAGAAGGATCACCGATGAAGAGGTCTGTTGTTTCTCCTCTTGCCGGCAACCCCATCCTTATTCAAACTCTTTTTACGCTTCGGTTTTGCTACTCGTTGGAAATCGTTGACAAATAACTCGTCTTCGGCCCATTCGGTGGGAATTTTATGCTGAATGAATTCCTCAATGCCATCCAGATACAAGGCACCTTCCTCATCGGCCAGCGAAATGGCCTTTCCTTCAGCTCCGGCACGGGCCGTACGTCCTATACGATGCACATAATCTTCGCAATCTTCAGGCATATCATAGTTGATGACATGCGAAATACCTTCGATATGCAGTCCTCTGGAGGCCACATCCGTTGCAATGAGAATCGGAAGTTTTCCTTCTTTGAAATCCTTCATGATGCGCAGTCGTTTCTCCTGAGGTACATCCCCGGAGATCAGGCGACAAGGAAACTCGTTGGCATTGAGACGGCTATGCAGATATTCGCCTTCACGCTTGGTGTTGATGAAGATCATGGTGCGTTCCAGGCCTTCGCGGCGCAGGAGGCCAAGGAGGAGGGGAAATTTTTCCTTGCGGGAGACGTGAAAGAGAACCTCTTCGATATTGTCCGCGGTCATCTGGTCGCCGGTGACGCTGACTTTTTCCGGCAGGTTCATGAATTCATAGGCCAACTCCATGACGCGCTGATTCAGGGTGGCGGAAAACATCAGATTTTGACGTTGGTCAAACGGCGGCAAACGCCGCAGGATAAAACGCAAATCACCGATAAAGCCCATATCAAACATCCGATCAGCCTCATCGATAACCAGCATTTGAATGTCTTTGAGAGAATAAACCTTCTGTTTGAGGTAGTCAATAAGGCGACCCGGGGTTCCGATAATAATATCGGCACCGTTACGCAGGGCATCGCGCTGTTTCATGTAATCGACGCCGCCGTAAATGGCCTGAACGGATAATCCGCAATGCTTGCCCAGCAATTTGGCGTCATTTTCTATCTGCACAACCAACTCCCGGGTTGGTGCCAGCACCAGGGCCTGGGGATTTTTTCCGGAAGCATCAGTGTTTTTAAGAAGGCGATCAAAAAGAGTAATCAAAAAAGCGGCAGTCTTGCCGGTGCCGGTTTGGCCCCGGCCCGCCACATCTTTGCCGTTGAGCGTTAAAGGCAGGGTTTTTTCCTGAATAGGTGTGCATGTTGTGAATCCTGCATCAGCAATACCTTGGCTGAGGGATTCCGGTAAAGCCAGTTGTGCAAATTGCATCAAGTTTCCTTCTGAAAAAAAATTAATTTTTATTTATAATTATAGCGTGATTATATGCACCAATACCGGATCTGGCAATGTGAACTCGAAATTCGGCACGGGCACAATGCCTGCCTGCCGATTTTTGCGATTACCGAGGGCCGACATACGATTTCTTTTCCGCAGAAATGACGAGAGGGCAGGCGCATCCCTTGGAATAGACCTCTGAAATGCAGTAATCGCTCAGTCGATTTTGAAATTAAGAAGGACGGCGTCCCGTGAAGGGAAAAATTGGCGCATGGCCGTTTGTGATTTTTCGAGCATTATCTTCGAGGCTTTGACCGAATCGGAATCCTTGTATTTATCGGAGAGATAAATGATTTCGCGGATACCGGCCTGAATAATGACCTTGGTGCATTCGTTGCACGGGAAGAGAGCAACGTATAACCGGCAATCGCGCAGGTCATAGGTGATGGAGTTGAGCACGGCATTGAGTTCGGCATGGCAGACATAGGGATATTTGGTATCCAGATAGTCCCCCTCGCGCGCCCAAGGCAGTTCGTCATCCGAACATCGCCAGGGGAAACCGTTATACCCGACCCCGACAATCTTGTTCTGGCTGTTGGCGACGCAGGCCCCCACCTGGGTGTTCGGGTCTTTGGAACGATGCCCGGAAAGAATCGCCACTGCCATGAAGTATTCGTCCCAGGAGAGATATCCTTTTCTTTTTGTGGTCATGTTATTGGGCAGTATCCTTGGTTGCCTGCTGTGCTTTGAACTGCCGCCGCCGTTCCCGCCAGTCGGGAGCTGTGCCGGCCGCTTTTTCGACAAATTTCCGGATGGTCTGGAAATAGAGCAGGCCGCCTACGGCGATGAGGGTATTGTGGTCAGCTCCGGGTACGATCTGCAGTTCCTTGCTTTTGGCTCCGCAGTCCGCGTGCAGGGTTTCCGCCTGCCATAGGGGAATCAACTGGTCGTGCTGGCCGTGAAGAATAAAGGTCGGTTTGGTGAATTGTTCTATTTTACTGCTGTTGTTGAAGGTCTGTTCCTCGCTGATTCCCATTTGGGCAAGGTCCATGCCTAATACTTTGGCGAGCGGCAGTGTTTTGGCAAATCCCGATTCAATGATCAGGCCAGTGATTTCCGCACTGTGATTGACTGCAACATCGATGGCGCTGGCGCTGCCTATGGACCGTCCCATAATAAACAGGGCACCCGTGTAGTCGTGGTCGCCCAGCCATTGTTTTGATAGGACAAAAAGAGCATTGCTGTCCGCCAGCAGGGTGCTGGTCAGCGGTGTCCCCTCGCTCCATCCATAACCGCGATATTCGGTGACAAGGAAATTCAGCCCCTGTTGCATATAGGATAGCCCAATTTCATCGTAATCGGGAATGATCTCACCGTTACCATGGAAGAAAATCAAGGTCGGCGCGGTAAGGGAATGGCTGAACAGGCGACAGGCGATGGTGACGCCGTCTTCGACCTGGAGTTGGATATCGATTGCTCCGGGAGGCGGGACATTTTTTTTGACTTTGATAGGGTGGAAAATAAGTTGAGTGAATTCGGGTCGATCCATGAGGTTCTGTTCAGACAAAGGTTTCTCCATTGTAGAATTTTGTTCGTTGCATCCGTAAAGAGCAAGCGGGGTGAGGGAGAAACAGCAAAGACCCCAAAAGAGTGCGTTACGATATATCCCCATACGGTTGTTCCTGTTTGTAAAGGGCCAATTCCCGCGTACCCGGAAAAAAGTGAACGCGCAGTTTGGAACAGGCACCGATATCTTACCGATCCGAGCTCCTTACTCCAACTTTCCATATTTGTCAAAATGTTGTTTTTGCTGATGAATAGGATCGACGGACTTGCTACGGACAGACGGAGAGTAAGGGAAAGAGGTTGATTGTCTTTCCTCTCCTTTCTTTCAGGGAAGAGCAGGGCGGATTCATCTTACCCTTACAGGATCGAATCGGTTGAAAATGCAGAGGTTTTTAATATTTGATTCTCTCTGCTTTACGGCTTGTTTCAAGGGGGCCTTTTTGATACCCTTAAAATAAGTGATTGGTGAAGTTCGTTGGCTGCCGGATTTTTTCCCCTCCTTTCCTTTCCACCTCCATGAAAAAGACCAAAACAGAAAGAGTGTTGCCTGCTCAAGAGGGATTATTGCACTGTTTGCATTTCAATAAGGGGCCTGACCTATGAATAGGGTTCGTCTTTTCTTCAGACGTTTGTTCATGGGATCCTCGGCCCGGAAACGTTTCATTCTTTGGGCAACGAGCGGGTATCTTATCTTTGGTTCGGCCTGGATTTTTTTCTCCGACCGTCTCCTTCTCGCTTTCACGGATATTTACGCCTTGGCCAGGCTCTCGACCGCCAAAGGCATTGCCTTTATTTCCCTTACCACTCTGCTCCTCCTGTTGGCCTTTTGCATCATTCCCGATCGGACCGATCAAAGAGAATCTTTGCGCAGCGCACCCCCTTGCAGATCGAGTGAACATCTGCCGCGCTGGATCGCCTATGCATTTGCCCTGTCGGTAACCTTGGCCATGCTCTGGGTCCGTATGCAGATCGCCGTGTCCTTCGATACACGATCCCTGCTCATTCTTTTTATGCTTCCCATCATTCTCAGTTCCGTGCTCGGGGGCTTTGGTCCTGGTTTGGCGGCAACGGCCAGCGCTGCTCTTGGTATTAATTATTTTGCTATCCCTCCTCTCCACAGCCTGCAAATCGAACAGCCGCATGATCTGTTTCAGTGGTGTATGCTCATCGCCACAGGCCTTCTTGCCAGTTATCTCAACGAGCGGCTCCATCGTGCCCGCAAGCAGGCTGAAGATCGTCAGGCGATGCAGGAAGCCGCCCAGGAGAAATTACGCGCAAGCGAGGCCAAATTTCGTTATTTATACGAGAACATGCTCAACGGCGTTATCCATGCCCGCATGATAATACAAGGCGATACCCCGGTTGATATGGAATATATCTCGGCAAATCCGGCCTTTGCCACAGTGACCGGGATCACGGAATCGGTGGTGGGGCGCAGGCTCAGCGAAGTCATCCCCGGGTATTGCGAAAACAATCCCGAGTCCCTCCAGACCTTTGTCCAAGTTGCCGCCACCGGCATACCGAGGCGCTGGGAACAGTATCTGCGTGAGCTTGATCGTTGGTTCTCGTTCAGCATCTATTCGCCTGCTCACGGCGAGGTTATCATCGTCACGGAAAATATCACCGATCAGAAGCGGGCCGAAGAAGAGATCTTTCTTCTCAATACCGACTTGGAGCAACGTGTCGAACAGCGGACTGCGGAACTCACCGCAGCCAATCAGGAACTCGACAGCTTTGCTTACGCCGTTTCGCACGATTTGCGGGCACCATTACGGGCAATGAGCGGTTTTTCCCAGGCCCTGATCGAGGATTACGGCGAAAGTCTGCAGGGTGAGGCCAGGATGTTTCTGGAGCAGATCATCATCGGTAGCCGCAAAATGGGTGAATTGATCGAAGGATTGCTGACTTTGTCCCGTAGCACCCGT
The DNA here is from genome assembly GCA_963666685.2 of uncultured Desulfobulbus sp. Classification (GTDB taxonomy): domain Bacteria; phylum Desulfobacterota; class Desulfobulbia; order Desulfobulbales; family Desulfobulbaceae; genus Desulfobulbus. Next base: position 1,495,238 of record CAXXHZ010000003.1, on the reverse strand, counting down.
GGCCGGTTGCACCGGGACCGGGTCGATCTGTCGGAGATGGCCCGGCGTTTGCTCGCTGAATTGGCCCAAGGTCAGCCCGAGCGTCGGGTGGAATGGCGGATTGAACCGGATCTGGTCACGGAGGGGGACGCAGCCATGCTGGAGGTGGTCCTGCGCAACCTTCTCGACAATGCCTGGAAATACACCGCACGCCGAGAGAAAGCGCTCATCCGGTTTTTCCCACGAATTGAAGGGCTGCAACATTTTTTTTGTATTGGTGATAACGGCGCCGGATTTGATGCCACCCATGCGAACAAACTTTTTCAACCTTTTCAGCGTCTGCATCGACAGGAAGAGTTCCCGGGCACAGGCATCGGTCTGGCCACGGCCCAGCGGATCATTCACCGTCACGGGGGAACGCTTTTGGCTGAAGGACAACGGGAGCAGGGTGCTACCTTTTGTTTCAATATCCCCTCTTACAGTGCAATCAAGAGAGAGTCCTGATGAAGAACAAATCCATTCTGTTGGTCGAGGATAATCCGCAAGATGAAATGCTGATCCTGCGGGCTTTGAAAAAAGCCAATGTCGCCAATTGTATAGAAGTGGTTCGTGATGGCCAACAAGCGGTTGATTTTCTGTTCGGTCAAGGTGAGTTTCAGGATCGAGCCAACTTCGATCTCCCCACGGTCATTCTTCTCGATATCGGGTTGCCCCGTCTTTCAGGCTTGGAAGTGCTGGAAAGGATTCGTGCCGACCAACGAACCGGTTTACTGCCGGTGGTTATGCTGACCTCCTCCGATGAAGAAAGAGATCGGTTACAGAGTTATGAATGCGGTGCTAATAGTTTTGTCCGTAAACCCTTGGATTTTTCTGAATTTGCCGAAACCGTGGCGCGGCTGGGTCTCTATTGGCTCGCCACCAATGAACCGCCGTGTAAGCCATGAAAACGCCGGTAAAAATTCTCCTGCTTGAGGATATTGAGGCTGATTTTCTGCTGATTCAGCGTCAGCTCCGCCACAGTCGCTTGACGGCAGAGGTGCGATGGGTCAAGGATGCCGAGGAGTTTGCGTCCGTTCTCCAGGAGGACGGCTGGGACCTGGTTCTTTCGGACTATAAGATACCTGGAATCGATTTTTTGGAGATCCTGAAGGATGTAAACAAGCGGCTTCCGGATGTTCCGGTTATCCTGGTCTCCGGCCGCATCGGCGAGGAAAGGGCTGTGGAGTTGTTGAGGATGGGGCTTGACGACTTTATATTGAAGGATCGTCTCGTCCGCCTTGTTCCCGCCATTGAACGCTGTCTGCACGAGCAGGCCGAGAAAAACAAGCTGAAGCAGGCGGAAGAAGCGTTGGCACGAAACGAGCAGCTCATGCGAGCCGTGCTGGAAGGGACCACTGACGCGGTCTATGTTAAAGATCCCCATGGGCGTTATCTGCTCCTCAATAATGCGGCCGCCCGCTTTGTTCATCGGGAATCTTCGTCAATCATCGGCCATGACGACACCTCTTTTTTTGCACCGCAAACGGCTGCGGCCATTATGGAGCATGACCGAGCAATTATGAAATCGGGCATCCCGCAGACGCAAGACGAATTGCTCACCCTGCATAACGGCGAGCAGCTTGTCTTTCACGTGACCAAAGGTCCGGTGTTTGATTCGGCGGGAAAGGTCAGCGGCCTCTTCGGGATATCCCGTAACATCACCGATCGGAAAAATACTGAGAAGGCCCAGCAGTTCAATCTCCGTCTGCTTCAACTGGTTCATGATCAAACCGACATGCCGGTATTGATCTCGGCATTTGTTCGCGAAATTAAGGCCTTTGTCGGATGTGAAGCCGTGGGGATTCGAGTGTTGGATGAAAACGGCAATATTCCGTATCAGTCCTACGAGGGCTTCAGCAGGAGCTTTTTCGAGTCGGAAAGTCCTCTTTCCATCAAATCGGATCACTGCATGTGCATCAATGTGATCAAAGGAGAAACTACTGCCGGTCTGCCTTTCTATACTCCCGGCGGCTCCTTCTATATGAACGGGACCACCCATTTTTTGGCCACGGTCTCGGAAGAGGAAAAAGGCGCCACCAGAAACGTCTGCAACCAGGTGGGGTATGAATCGATTGCCCTGGTACCGTTCAGGAGCGAAGGGCACATCCTCGGGCTGATTCATGTGGCCGATCGGCGGGAAAACATGGTGCCGTTGCCTGTGGTCGAACTGCTGGAGCGGGCGGTCATGCAGTTGGGGACCGCTTTCCAGCGCTCCATGGCTCAGATGAAACTGCGTGAGAGCGAAGAACGGTTCCGGGCAATCATCGATAATGCCTCTAATGTCATCTGGGTGAAGGATAAAGACGGTAAAATACAGGTTGTGAATGCCTATACACTTGATCTTATGGAGAAAACAAAGGATGAAGTTATCGGCCGTACGTCGTTCGACCTGGTGCCCCGCCCCTTGGCCGAAAAAATTACCGAAAATGAACAGCAGATCTTTGCCACCGGGATTCCTTGTGAGATCGAGGAAACGCTCCCCATGCCCAGGGGCCTGCACACGTTTTTGTCGGTGAAGTTTCCCTTGCGCGATCGAAGCGGAGCCATCTACGCGCTCGGCGCTATCTGTACGGATATCACCAAACTCAAAAAAATCGAACGGTCGCTGAAAGAGCAGGAGGAGCAATTTCGTCAATTGTCCCACGAGTATCGGGTGCTGCTTGATAATGTTCCGGACGGAATCGTTCACCTCTCTCCTGATCTCAAGGTCCGTTGGGCCAATGCGGCCGCACAGAACATGCTCGGTCTGGGAGATCCTTCGCAATTGTATGGCAAAAGCTGTCATGTCGCTTTTTGGCAGAAAGAGAACTGCTGCCTGTCGTGTCCGGTGACGAAAAGCATGTCTTCAGGCAAAAGCGAGGAAGGGAGCGTCTCCCTTCTTGGCTCTGATGGCCGAAAATTTGAGATCCGAGCCGTCCCCCTGATTACCGCAACAGGAAAGGTGGAAGGTGCCCTTGAAATTATCCGGGATGTCACGGCCCACCATAGATTGGAGGAACAGTTTCGCCAGGCGCAAAAGATGGAGTCCATTGGCACCCTGGCCGGCGGCATTGCCCATGACTTTAATAACATCCTCTCCGCAATCCTGGGCTACGGCGAACTCGCCCTTGAAGATTTGGAAGAGGATACGCCGGCACGCAAGAGTGTGAACACCATTATTGAAGCGGGTTTGCGAGCCGCGCATCTCACCAAGGACCTGCTGCTTTTCAGCAGGAAACAGGAGAGTGAAAAGAAACCGGTTGATATGAACGGGATCATCACCAAGGTCGAGCAATTCATTCGTAGGATCATTGGCGAGGATATCCAATGTACTACCCATTTGTCCCCACAGCCTGTGTTGGTCTTCGCGGATACGCATCAAATGGAACAGGTGCTGATGAATTTTGCCACCAATGCCCGGGATGCCATGCCGCGGGGCGGATTGTTTACCATCACCACGGAATGCCTGGAACTCGATGAAGAATTTATCCGGACCCATGGATTCGGCAAGCCCGGACCCCATGTGCAGGTTACGGTCTCAGATACCGGAAAAGGGATGAATGAACAGACAGTTGAAAAGATCTTTGAGCCCTTTTTTACCACCAAGCAAATGGGGAAGGGGACAGGACTGGGACTTGCCGTTGTTTACGGGATCATTAAAGAGCATCAAGGGTACATTAATGTGTACAGCGAACCGGAACAGGGCACGGTATTTCGCGTTTATCTGCCGTTGATTGATACAACGGAAGAATCCGTCCAGGAACAGGCGGGAAAAGAAGAACCCCTGGGGGGCAAGGAAACCATTCTCCTTGCTGAAGATGATGTGGCGGTCCGCCGGTTGTTTGTGCAGGTTCTGGAACAGGGCGGCTATACGGTCATAGAGGCTGTGAACGGCGAAGATGCGGTGCGTCAATTCAACGAAAACAAGGAGAATATTGACGTGCTTGTGTTCGATCTCGTTATGCCGAAGATGAACGGCAAACTTGCCCTGGATACCATTCGCGGGTTGCGGCCCGATATCAAAGGCATCTTTGTTAGCGGCTATGCTCCTGAAAATATTCAGCATAGAGAATTGCTTGATGTACAGACGGAGGTCCTCTTTAAACCGGTTTCGCCGAAGATACTCTTGAAGACGATTCGAAAGATACTGGATGCGGCATGAGTCGATGTCTTGACCCACCCATTTCGTAATCAAGAGCGCAAGGCCGATATGCTGAAGGAAACATCGTGCCTGAAAATCCAAAAAAAGTATATTTCTCCGTTTTCTTAATGGACACTACTTCCAGGACCGCAGATTATGGATTCCATACTTATCGTTGATGATGAACCGCATGTTCGCGGTGTTTTAGCAGCTATTTTGGAGAAGGCCGGGAATCTTTGTCGAACGGCCGAGAGCGTAGCCCAGGCCCGACAGATTTTAACGGAACAGCCTTTTGATCTGTTGCTCACTGATTTGGAGATGCCTGAGGAGACAGGGGTTGACCTGATCAAATATACAAAGCAGCGGTATCCGGAGATGGCGGTGGTCATTGCCAGCATCCTTGATGATCCTGTCCAGGTGAAGGAGGTCATTGAGCTGGGTATTTATGGTTATATCGTCAAGCCGTTTACCAGGAACCTGGTGCTCATCACGATAGAAAATGCTTTGCGGCGGCATCGATTGGAGTTGCAAAGTCAATACGTCAACCGGGTGCTGGAACGGGAAGTCGCCGCCAGAACCCGATCGCTGGACGAGCAGTTGCATTTTTTTCAGACCTTGATCGATGCCATCCCGGTTCCCATTTATTATAAAGATTGCCAATGCCTCTACATGGGGTGTAATCGAGCGTACGAAAAGACCTTCGGTTTTCGGCGGGAATCACTTATCGGGAAAACGGTGCTGGATATTCACCCCTTTTATGCGGAGGAATTACACAAAAAGGATCTGGAGCTTCTCCGGTCCGGCGGGATCCAGATTTTTGAAAACCCCTTGAGGCCGTCTGACGGTTCACTCCAGATTGCCATCGTCCACAAGGCCACCTTCAGCGACAGCACTGGAGCCTTAGGTGGTCTGGTGGGGGTCGTGCTCGATATCACCGAACTCAAAAAGACTGAGCAGTCGCTGCGCATTGCCGAAGAAAAACTTCGCTCCATCATGGATAATCTTCATATCGGCGTGTTGATGCTTAGTCCCGGCATGGAAATTCTGCAGATCAATAAACAGATACGGGAATGGTTTCCATCAAACGGTTCGGGGAAAAACAACAACAATTTCATTGAGTTCATAAAAGAACAAGGAGCGGGAGCGGCGTTTGAAAATTTTTCAATCGAGGATCTTTTTATACAAGGACAACACCAGGAAGTAATCGCTTCTTTGAATAGTTGTGAAAAGGCCTGTATTTTTCGGTTTCATGTTTCTCCGATCTTGAACGAAAGCGGCAAGATCACCGCAGCCGTCGGGCTCGTTGAAGATGTTACTGAAAAACTGATCATGGAACGGGAGCTTAATCAGGCGCAAAAACTGGAGTCCATTGGGCAACTTGCAGCCGGCATTGCCCATGAAATCAATACACCGGTGCAGTATGTCGGCGATAATCTCCGTTTTCTTGGGGATAGCTTCCAGGATTTGAATGAGGTCTGTCAACAGTACGAGCATCTTCTCCAGGTGCTGAAAAACGGGCAATCGACTCATGATTTTCTCCCGGAACTGGAGGCGGCATTTGACGAGGCCGATATTCCCTATCTGATCGAGGAGATTCCGAAAACCATAAAGCAGAGTATGGACGGGATTTATCGGGTCGGTGCGATTGTGCGGGCCATGAAAGAATTCTCCCACCCCGGTTCCGAGGAAAAAGTAGAGGTGGATATCAATCATTCCCTGGAAAACACCCTGACGGTGAGCAGCAACGAGTGGAAATATGTTGCCGAGGTGACAGTCGATTTTTCCAAGGATTTACCCCCACTTCTCTGCCTGCCCGGAGAGATGAACCAGGTGTTTCTCAACCTCATCGTCAACGCTGCCCACGCCATTGCCGAGGTCACCGACGAGGGGGGCAAGGGCAAAGGCCGTATCAGTGTGTCAACCCACGTTCGAAATCAATGGATAGAAATTCGAATTGCAGATACGGGCGGCGGCATCCCAGAATCGGTGCGGCATCGTATTTTTGATCCGTTTTTTACGACTAAAAAGGTCGGAAAAGGGACAGGGCAGGGGCTGGCCATAGCCCGGAATGTGATAACGAACAAGCATCAGGGAAAACTGTATTTTGAGACGGAGGTCGGGAAAGGCACAACCTTCATTGTGCAGCTGCCTTTGTAGTGAGCTTGTTTTTTTATCTGTTTTTCTGCCTTTGTGATAGCGGGTATTTTTTCCATGCTATGTGTTCAGCGAAACGAAGACGATCAGACAGCGCCGGATCAGCAATGATCCGGCGCTGTTGCGTTGTAAAACACGAACAATGTTGTTTGTTTTTTTTCCTGTTGAAGTATCCTGTCCTTCCATCCTAAACCATCGGCAAAGGTGAGTTATTCCATGGGCATTGCAACCGATATCATTCTTCTTGTCCTCTCCGCTTTTTTTTGCGGTCTGCTGATGCAACGCCTGCGTCAGCCGCTTATTTTGGGGTATATTCTCACCGGCGTCATCCTCGGACCGTATACCGGCGGCTTGACTATTACCAGTGTGCATGAAATCGAATTGCTGGCGGAGATCGGTGTGGGTCTGCTGCTTTTTGCCCTGGGCCTGGAATTTTCCCACAAAGATCTCAAACCGGTCAAGTTGATTGCTCTGTTGGGCACCCCGTTGCAGATAGGCCTGACGATCGGCATGGGTATCGGCATCGGTCGGCTCATGGGCTGGGACTGGAAAACCTCGGTCTGGTTCGGTGCGCTGATTTCCCTTTCCAGTACCATGGTCATCCTCAAAACCCTGATGAATCAGGGGTGGCTCGGCACCCTTTCCAGCAAGGTCATGATCGGCATGTTGATTGTCCAAGACCTGGCCGTCGTGCCCATGGTGATCATCCTGCCGTTGATGAACGATCCTGCCGCCGGTTTGGTTTCGCTGGGATATGCCGCAGCCAAGGCTGCCGTTTTTCTCCTCTGCATGTTTATTCTCGGTGCCAAACTGTTGCCGGTGCTGATGCGGCACATCGCCAATCTCGGCTCTCGGGAGCTTTTTCTCCTGGCGATCATCGCCATCGGTCTGGGCGTTGGTTATGTCACCTATCTGGTCGGACTGTCTTTTGCGTTCGGCGCCTTTATTGCCGGAATGGTGCTTAACGAATCCGATTACGGTCATCAGGCACTCAGTGATATCATCCCGCTGCGCGACGTTTTTGGTCTGCTCTTTTTTGCATCGGTGGGTATGCTGCTCGATCCTCAGTTCCTTTTGCATAACTTTGCCGTCATCCTGTTACTGGTTGCGGCTGTGAGTTTTGGTAAAGGGTTAATTTTTGCACTTATTTCACTGATATTCCGGTATGGAAACGTTATACCGATTGCCGTTGGGCTCGGCCTGTTTCAGGTTGGCGAATTTTCTTTTGTTCTGGCTCGGATCGGCTTGGCAACCGGTTCCTTGAATAAGGATTTTTACAATCTGGTGCTGACCACCACGGTCATGACCATGGTTCTGACCCCGATTGCCTCAGCGCAGACTACCCGACTGTATGCCTTACGAAAACGCTGGTTTCAAAAAGAACCGTTGGAATCTCTCAATTTCCCGGACAAAGGATTTCATGGTCATGTGGTGATTGCCGGCGGTGGACGGGTGGGGATGCAGATCGCTACGACCCTGCACCGGTTGGCCATCCCTTTTGTCATTATTGAGCTCGATCAACGACGGGTAGAGCAGGCCAAGATTGCCGGATTCGCCGTTGTCTATGGCGATGCCAGTCATGAAATCGTCCTTGAGGCCGCATCCATGGCTGCGGCCGCGCTGCTGGTGGTCACCATCCCCGGCATGATCGAGAGCCCGGCCATCATCACCCATGCACAACGGCTCAACAGCACGGTAGAGGTGGTTGCCCGATTATCGGACCCGGAATTTTTCGATGTCTTCAATGCATTGCAGGTCACTGATCTGGTATACCCCGAATTGGAGGCCGGTCTGGAAATGATCCGGCAGGTGCTGCTTGCCCTGCATATCCCGGTAACCGAGATCCAGCGGCAGACCGAGGCTTTGCGCCAGGAATATTTCACCAGCCGGATGAGCCAGAGCAAGCCCTATCAGACTCTGGCCCAGTTCCGTTCAGCGGAGCAGCAGTTCGATCTGCAATGGGTGCGAGTAGGGGAGACCAGCGTTTTGGTGGGACAATCCATCGGTGAATCCGAGATTCGAAAGAAGACGGGCGTTTCAGTGGTGGGGGTACTTCGCGACGATCGGTTGGAACCGAATCCGGGGCCGCAATTTTGTTTTCGGGAAAAGGATCTGGTGGCGATCATCGGTTCCTCCGAAACCCGCGCGGCCTTTCAATCCCGGTTTTTTCCTGGGGAGGAAGCGGGCGGCCAACCCATGGTTTCCGAGGCGGCCACGGGAGCATGACAGGCCGGTTTCAGGTCTGATTATCGACATGACCGTCAAGAGCGGCGCGGACCATGTTCGCAAAATTCCGTATGGAAACAGGTTTTAACATGACAGCATTTATTCCCAGTGCTTTCAGTTCGTTGTTGGAAAGGTGCTCGTCATAGCCTGTGCAGAGAATAATCGGTACCTTGATGTGTTTTTCCTGCAGGCTTCCGGCAAGATCAAGACCGGTTAAAGCGGGCATGGTCAAATCGGTTATCAACAAATCGATTTCCGTGCGATGCGTGTCGATGAAATCGAGCGCTTCAGTGCTTTTGGAAAAAGGAGTGACCCTATACCCTAACTCCTCCAGCATTTCCCTGCCGATTTCGACCAGAAAAGAATCATCGTCGACATAGACAATATGCTCGTCTCCGGTCGGGAAGGGAGGATGTTCAATGCCTACCGGTTGTGCGGAATCGTTCATGACGGGTAAATAAATATCAAATCGGGTTTTTCCTTCCGAGGATTCCGCTGTGACCAACCCTTTCATGCTGCTGACGATGCCATGTACCATGGACAGCCCAAGCCCTGTGCCTTCTCCTTGTTTTTTGGTAGTGAAAAAGGGGTCGAAGATACGGCTCAGCAGATGCTCGGGAATACCTTTGCCGGTATCGCACACAATAAGATGCACGTACTCACCTGGTTCCAGTTGTTCGTATTTATCCGTAAAATCGGGGCGCAGCGAGACATCCTCCAGGCGAAGGGTGAGAACGCCTTTGCCGTTTTCCATGGCCTGGCCGGCATTGGAACAGAGATTGAGTATGATCTGGTGCAGTTGGACCTGATCGGCCAGGACGAGTGCCTCGGAGTCAAGATGCTGTTCAATCGTTATGGTGGCCGGTAAACTGGCACGAACGAGGTTGACCGCCTCTTCAATCGCCTGCCGCAGAAGAACGGGGTGCACCTCCACCTCGGCCTGACGGCTGAAGACGAGAATCTGCCGGATGAGGTCACGCGCTCGCTCGGTGGCAAAAAGGATATTTTCTAAATACCGACTGATATTGGGGTCTGCTTTCCCCGTCAGGTTCCGTATCAATATCTCGGTGTATCCCATGATCCCTGCGAGGATATTGTTAAAGTCGTGAGCGATGCCGCCGGCTAAGGTGCCGATGGCCTCTAGTTTCTGGGACTGACTTAATCTGGCCTGCAGACCTTTTCTTTCCTCTTCGGACCGTTTTTCTTCGGTGATGTCCCGGATGAGTCCGACAATGAATTTCCTGCCGGTTTCATCTGTGTAGAGCGTTTTTTTGGTGAGGATAACACGGGCAACGCCCTGCGGATCGGTAAATTCTTCTTCATTGATGCTCTCCTTTCCCGTTGTCAGCACAAATTCATCGCTTGCCTGGAAGGCTTTGACCATATTCTCCGGGAAATAATCACAAGCGGTTTTCCCGAGAAGCTCGTTTCGGGAACTGGCCATGAAGGCGCACATGGCATTATTAACCAGCACCCATCGATTATGCCTGTCCTTGACAAACATGGGATCACCGACGGCGTTGATAATTTCATCCAGGTAGTTTCTTGATTCCTCAAGTGCCTGCTCCGCATGTTTGCGAGCGGTGATGTCGGTGAGGAACCCCTCGATAAGGTCCGGATTTCCCGTTTCATCGTCAATCATGCGGGCACTGATGGAGACCCATATTTTTTCTTGGTCCCGGCGATAGAACTGGACTTCAAACCCGACGATCTTTTTCTGTTGGGAGATTATTGTGATCAGCTTTTCACGGTCATTCGGGTTGACGTAGAGTGCCTGCTTGATGTCGGTTACGCTTGCGATCAGTTCTTCGGGCGAATCATACCCCAGAAGATGGGCCAGGGCAGGGTTCGCGTTTATAAGTTGCCCTCGGGTGGTGCTTTGAAAAAGGCCTTCAATGGCATTCTCAAAGATGCCGCGATATTTTTCCTCGCTTTCTTTCAGAACCTCCACCGATTGATTGAGCTGGCTGGTCATGAGGTTAAATGTATGGGCCAAAATGCCGATCTCATCCTGGGATTTTTCGTCGACAACCTGGTGGGAATCTCCGGCTATGATTTTTTGTGCCACTTCCGTCATTTGTCGAATAGGACGGGTGAGCGACCAGCTGATAAGGAGACCCAGAAAACCGATCAGCAAGGTAATAATGCCCCCCGCCAAGGCCATGCTGCGGACCATCCGGTGGCGCCCCTCGGTGAGCACGCTGCGATAGGTCTGCAATTCATCCTCGTATACACTGGTTCCGATCACCCAATCCCATGGTGCATAATAGGCGATGCGGGCAATTTTCCAGCGTGGCTCCGGTTCTCCCGGATTTTGCCAGCGATACCGCACTGTGGTCATTTCCCCAGGTTTGAGAGTAATCGCTTTTTTGATGATATTCTGAATCACGTATTGGCCGTCACTGTCGCGGTTCGACCACACATCTTCCCCGTCTCTCTCCCCGTTGCGGGAAATGATGTAGCGTCCGCGGTCTTCTCCGCCACCGCCGAGGATATAGACATAGCCGGTCTTCCCCACGCTGCTTTGGAGGATGGCGTTTCGTATGCGTGCTGCCACGGTTTCCTGCTTGGTGCCGACATAGAGCATGCCCATCAGGTTGCCTTTTCCGTCTTTTATCGGTTCATAGGCGGTAAGATACCTGGCGTTAACGACATACGCGCGTCCATGGTAAGTGTCGCCTTTGAGGATGGTCGCAATCACCGGATTGTCCCTGCCTTCAGGATCAACAGCGGGAATGTAGGTTCCGATAGCTCGTTGGTTTGCCGTGGTTTTCACGGTTGTGGCAACACGCAGCATGTCGCCCGGTTGGTTTATGCGTTGGAAGATGGTGGCGGTTTCTCCCACCATATCGGTGACTTCGTCAACTATCGGGGTTTCAATGGCCGGGTTGGTATTCTTGCCCAGCCATTTCCCCCCGATAAGCAGCTTGGGCAGGTTGATCTCGCTCGATTCTTTGGTCAATTGATTGGTCACCCTCCACGTTGTCGAATCCGGGGACAGGGTCACTTCACCGGATTCGGCCAGAAGGCGCCTGGCAACATTGAGGTTACAGTCAACCTGTAACTGAACCGCCTCATTTTCTGTGAGCACCAGATTGTAAACGCCTTGGGTGATGTGATCAAAATCAGCATTGATCAATACCTCCACTTCATTCTGCGCCAGTTTGTTGTACTGATCGCTTTGCCAAATGGTGAGCAGAACAAGGGCAATCGCTGTAATCAAAACACTACCGGCACCCAAGAGGGCAACCTTGACACCCAATTTCATATTTTTTAAAGGATGAAGCATAGTGTGAATAATTGCTTATTTTGAGGGGATTTTAATTAAAGTATAGGCAAGACCGATTGGAATCGTCTAGGAAAATGTGCAGGTTCTCTCCTTTATTGTCCGTTGCCACGAGAAAAGGGACGGGGAGTATTTTGCACTGCCTGCCAACATACCTGCCCTGGGTGCCTTACGCATCTGTATCTTGTCAGAGGGTACGAGAAATATTTGCATCGCTTTTTTCGTTGTGGTACGAAGTAAAATCGCTCCTTCTCCTTCAATTTATTATCGGGCTTTTTTCCAAAAGAACATCCCCCGTCCTTCTTTAAAAGAGGCGCAGTGACCTCATTTCCCGGCCGTTCGTTTTTCCCGGCCGTCCATGATTGCACTCCAACGGTATGGTTGATCCGAGCAGATTTGTTTCCTCCGGAGTCAACCCTTCGAATTACACACAGAAAACACATGAAAATAATCAACTATCGCGAGATTCCGTATAATTTCACCTCGGCTGACGACCGGCTGATCATCAATCACCTTTTCGGTTCCGCGGTCTGGGACGATCTGGAAGAGCTCCGCAGTCAGCGGGTTTCCGGCCGTTCCGCCCGATTGGTGATGCGCTGTATGGGCGACCTTTTTATTCTGCACCGTAATCCCTTTCTTTATCAGGAGCTGGTCGAGTCCCCGCTCCGGCGCCGTACCTTCTTCAAAACCATGAAGAATGATTTGGATATTATTGAAAATACGGCAAAAAAAGTAAGCGTCGATCAGGAACGGAGTGGTAAGGTCATTAACCTCGTGCGCCTTTGTCGCGAGCGGGTCAAGGAGCTGCAAAAAGAGATCGGCGAGGCGACTGCAAAGCGAGCAAAGATCGGGAAACGACTCGGGACGATCATCGGGGCGGATAATGTCTGCTTTGATCCTTTTACTCTCATCAGTCATGCCACCGACGCCACGGACTGGCGGCTTTTCCTTCCCGTGGCCGTGGCCCGGCCGGCGCTCGAAGAGCAGGTGCCGCACCTGTTGACGGCCATCGAAGAGCTGGGCCTGTACGTCATTCCCCGCGGCGGCGGCACCGGGCTGACCGGAGGGGCCGTGCCGGTGCATAGCGGCTGCGTCATGATCAACACCGAAAAGCTCAACCGCATTCACGGCATCGAATATCGCGATTTTCTTCAGGATGACGGCTCACCACGGCAGATGGCGGTGCTCCGGCTCGAGGCCGGCGTCATCACCCAGGACGCCATGGCCTTTGCCGAACAGCAGGGCCTGGTGTTTGCCACTGATCCCACCAGTGCCTGGGCCTCGACCATTGGCGGTAATATCTCGGAAAATGCAGGCGGCAAGACTGCGGTGCTTTGGGGAACAGCCATCGACAATCTGTTGGCCTACACCATTGCCATGCCCGGCGGCCGCATGCTGACCGTGCGCCGTTCCGGGCACCCGATGCGTAAGATTCTGCCCGCCGATCAGGTGACTTTCGATGTCTTTGATGCCCAAGGTTCTCTGCTGCGGCAGGTGGCCTTACGTGGGGAAGAGATCCGCAAAAAAGGATTGTGGAAGGATATTACCAATAAAGCTTTGGGCGGGTTGCCCGGTGTCCAGAAGGAGGGGACCGACGGCGTCATCACCTCGGCGGAGTTTATCCTCTATCGTGCCTATGAAAAGAAACTGACCTTTTGCCTGGAATTTTTCGGGAAGGATATGGATGAGGCCAGCCGGGTGATCGTTGAGATTTCCGAGCAGTTCGTCAATCGTGGCGAAGAGGCCCTCATGGCGCTTGAGCACTTTGACCAGGAATACATTCGGGCGATCAACTACAAGTTCAAGGCAGCGCGCAGTGAACCGCCCAAGGCGGTTTTACTGATCGATATGGTGGGGCATACTACGGAACAGGTACTTCAAGGCAAGGAAAAACTGCTCCGTCTGCTCGACCGTTACACCAACACCGAGATCTTTGTCGCCAGCGATGCCGATGAGGCCGGCCGCTTCTGGCGCGACCGCAAACGGCTGGGGGCAATCGCCGCCCGAACCAATGCTTTTAAGCTCAATGAGGACATTGTCCTGCCGCTGCCGGCCTTGGCGGAATTTGCCCGTTTTGTCGACAGCACCAACATTGAGGAGGATCTCTACAACCAACAGACCGTTGTTCGGGAAGTTCTGGCCTACCTGGAAAAGGCGGAACCGATCGAGGACCCGGACTGGCTGGAAGCCAAGATTCCCAAAGCCGAAGAGCTGTGTCGTGGTATTCTGGAAAAACCGGTTCTGCCGGGAAAAGAGCCGGGTCGCAATGTGCGTCTTCTGCGCACTCTTGAGGAAGATCTGCTGGAACTCTTTCGCGGGTATACCCGGATCCTTGCTACCATCCGCCGGACTTTCGAGGAAGTGCGAAAACGGCAGATCATTATCGCGACCCATATGCATGCCGGCGACGGCAATGTGCATGTCAATATTCCGGTTTTTTCCAATGATCGGGCAATGATGCAGCGGGCCGCAGAAACTGCCGACCATGTAATGGCCAAGGCTGTTTCTCTGGGGGGCGTGGTCAGCGGGGAACACGGGATCGGCATCACCAAAATGAAATTCCTCGACCCGTCCCTGATCGAGAAATTGAGTGCCTACCGGCAGGAAGTCGATCCTCAAGGGGTGATGAATCCGGGCAAGCTCAATGACCCCGAAATTATCGACAAGGTGTTCACCCCGTCCTTTAATTTGCTTGAACTGGAGGCAAGAATCCTTCAACACGGTTCCCTGGAAATCCTGGCATCCAAGATTTCCAAATGCATCCGGTGCGGTAAATGCAAGGCCGACTGTTGTGTGTTTTATCCCGGCAGTAATATTTTTTTCCACCCGCGCAACAAGAATCTGGCCATCGGTTCGCTGATTGAGGCCCTGCTCTATGATATGCAGCGCTCCCATTTTCCGCGTTTTAATCAGTTGAGAAACCTGGAGGAGATTGCCGACCATTGCACCCTTTGCGGCAAATGCCTCAAACCCTGCCCGGTGGATATCGATACCGCGGAGGTCTCGGTTCTTGAACGGGAAATCCTCAGCGATCTCGGCTATAAACACTCCCCGCTGCCGACCCGGCTCTCGCTCCATTACCTCAAAACCCGCAATGGTCTGTTCAACCGCCTCTTCCGCAAGACCGTGGTGGAATGGGGTACTGATATGCAACGCCTTGCCGCCTCGTTGCTGCATCGGGCACCGGAGGCGGTGGCTGCAAGAAAATGGCGGCTGGTGAGCATGCTGAAATCGCCAATGATGCGCCCCTCAAAACGGACTCTGCGGGCTGTGCTGCCCACCTGTTCGCTTGATGAGGCGTTGCTGCTCCATCCCGCCGGAGCCCCGTGCAAGACCGTCTTTTATTTTCCGGGATGTGGCTCGGAGCGGCTCTATGGCAACATTGCCATGGCATCCATTTATATTCTGCTCAAAATCGGGGTACGGGTGGTGCTGCCCCCACCCCATCTTTGCTGCGGATTTCCGGCCCGGGCCAATGCCAAAAAGAAGATGCACAGTGACGTTACCCTGCGAGATACCATTATCCTCAGTCAAATTCGGGAGATGCTCGGCTACATAACCTTCGATGGATTGATCGTCAGCTGCGGTACCTGTCGTGAGGCCCTGCATGAGCTGGGAGCCGAGGATCTTTTCGGCTGCGATCTTGCCGATATTTCCTATTTTGCGATGGAAAATGCGCCCAAGGCTTTTACGCAGGATCAGAAACGAAAATATCTCTATCATGCGCCCTGTCACGATTCCTTACAGGGTGAGGGCACTGCCTTGCTGCGCCGGATCAGCGGTGAGGTGATCCCCACAGCCGGCTGTTGTTCGGAAGCCGGAACCCTGGCCCTTTCCCGTCCGGATATCGCCGGGGCCATGCTGCAGAAAAAAAGGGATATCCTGCAGGCAAGAATCGGCGATTCTCAACAGGAACAGGTCATCGCTACCAATTGTCCGTCCTGCATTTCGGGGCTGGGCCGTAATCGTGATCTCGGTGTTGTTCCGGAGCATATGGCCGTGCTTCTGGCTGAATCCATGGGCGGCGACGGCTGGCACAAAGAGTTGAGCGGCATGCTCGGCAGTGCCGAGGTCGTTACTTTTTAGCAACGGAGAAGAGCTTGTAACAGACCGCACAATACCTCCCTGATTGTCTGAGGGATTTTCAGGCTTGGAGCCAGAATCGTACAGGGGGCAATTCATCCGGCGGAGAAGAGCTAAGATGCTTGACATCCCGACCGTTTTTAGATATATAAGAAAGCTTAAATTTTAATTGAATCTTTCATCATTGATGCTTTTAATAAGGAGTTAGGAGTTCAGCATGGCAAATCACAAATCAGCAGCGAAGAGAGATCGTCAGTCAAAAGTGCGTCGTTTACGTAACCGGATGAATAAGTCGGCTATGAAAAGTACTGTTCGACAGGTTGAAGAAGCCATTGTAGCCGGATCGGAAGAGCAGGCGAAAGCCGCTTTGCAGGTTGCTATATCGCTGATTTATAAAACCGCAACCAAAGGCACGATTCACAAAAATACCGCCTCGCGCAAGGTTTCTCGACTGACGAAAAGGGTTAACAAAATGCAGCCGCTTGCCTAAGGTGGAACCTTTATTTCTTTTCAGTTTCGTATGTAACAATGCCATGGACGCACATTGCCTCCATGGCATTGTTGTTTGTATCCGCGAATAAGAACGGCTTCCTCAAACACGGAGGCCGTTTTTTCGTTGGCCCTCCGGAATACGGTCTTTCGACCCGAATACGGTGTTGACGAGAGATAAAACTTCCCTCCGTATTGCCTGCATATACTGCAGCAGGCAGGTTTGATTATCCATCCCCCCGCATCGTAGAAGCACTACAGGTTTCTTTCATGTATTTTCCCGAGCAGCATACCTTTGAAGAAATGATTGGTTCATCCGATCTTGTCCCTGTTCACAGAACCATCATTGCCGACCTCGATACCCCGCTTACGATTTTTGCTAAAGTCGCCGGTGATGATCCCCATGCTTTTCTCTTTGAATCCATGGAAGGCGGCGAAAAATGGGGGCGTTATTCGTTTATCGGTTTAGATCCGCTGGCAATTTTCACCAGTTTCAGCGACCGGGTCCGGACGGAATATCCAGGCAGGCCCGATGCGGAGACGGAACAGAACGGTGTCAATCCGCTGACGGAACTTAAAAACCTGCTGGCTTCCTTTGCGGTGAGTACTGCACCGGGCCTGCCGAGGTTCTACGGTGGTGCCGTCGGATTTTTCGGATACGACATGGTGCGGTTCATGGAAAAGATCCCGGATCGGCATTCGTCCCTTGATCTGCCCGACAGTTCCTTCATGGTGCCGGGTATTGTCCTTATCCATGATTCAGTGCAGCAAAACCTGACCATTGTCTGTAACGTCTGGAAGCAGCGGGGCGAAAACGCCGAGCTCCTGTACCTGCAAGCCTGCAAACGGATTGAAGAAATCATAAGCCGGCTCAAGGAGCCTCTTTCCCATCAGTTTGTGTCTCAGGAACAGCCGGTGGCTGAACATCGGTTCACCTCCAACATGGATGAAATCAGTTTCGGAACCATGGTGGAACGGGCCAAGGAATACATCCTGGCGGGTGATATTATTCAGGTGGTGCTGTCGCAACGCTTTTGTACCGAATCCACGCTCAAACCTTTTGCCCTTTACCGCGCTCTCCGCCATATTAATCCCAGTCCTTACCTTTTCTATCTTCGTCAGGGCGATATGGTGCTGATCGGCAGTTCGCCGGAAATTCTGGTTCGTCTGGAAGAGGGGAATATCGAATTACGGCCCATTGCCGGAACCAGGAAACGGGGCCGTAGCCCGGAGGAAGATCTGGCGCTGGAGAAAGAGTTGCTTGCCGATCCCAAAGAACGGGCCGAACACCTTATGCTGGTGGATTTGGGCCGTAACGATGTCGGTCGGGTTGCCGAAGACGGCTCGGTACAGGTTCGGGACCTGTTGGTCACGGAGCGCTACAGCCATGTGATGCATATCGTTTCCGGAGTACACGGCAAGCTCAAGCAAGGCAAGGATCAGTTCGATGTCATGGCGGCCTGTTTTCCCGCAGGTACCTTGAGCGGCGCTCCCAAGATCCGGGCCATGGAGATCATCGATGAGCTGGAGGTCTGCCGTCGCGGCCCCTATGGCGGCGCGGTCGGTTATTTCGGTTTTTCCGGCAATATGGATTTCTGTATCACCATCCGTACCTTTATTATTAAGGGGCGCGAGCTGTGGATACAGGCAGGGGCCGGTATTGTCGCTGATTCGGATCCGAAAAAAGAGTATGAGGAAACCATTAATAAGGCCATGGGCCTGCGTCGGGCCGTTGAACTGGCGGAAAAGGGGTTTTAGCCGTGATAGTCATCATTGATAATTACGATTCGTTTACCTATAACATTGTGCAGACGCTGGCCACGGCCCCGCCTTCAGCCCCGGCGGGTTGGCGCGCTCCTGAGATCAAGGTCTTCCGCAATGATGCGATAACGGTACAGGAAATCGAGCAGCTCAACCCGGACCGCTTGCTTATTTCACCGGGGCCCTGCACCCCGAAAGAGGCCGGTATTTCCATGGCCGCCATCCTCCATTTCAGTGGCCGCATTCCTATTCTTGGGGTCTGTCTCGGCCATCAGTCCATCGGTGAGGCCTTTGGCGGCAAGGTGATCCGGGCCGGACGGCTGATGCACGGAAAGACCAGCCCGATCAGCCATGATAATCTCGGGGTGTTTACCGGGTTGCCCAGCCCCTTTGACGGCATGCGCTATCACTCTTTGGTGGTGGAGGAGCAGACCCTGCCCGATTGTCTCCAGGCCACGGCCCATACCGACCAGGGCGAGTTGATGGGCGTGCGGCATAAGACGCTGGCCATCGAGGGGGTGCAGTTTCACCCCGAGTCGATTATGACCCGGCCGGGCAATATCCTGCTCCATAATTTTATCCGGCCGGATTATGAACAGCTGTTGCGCCGTTGATGCGGAACACTGCACTTCGTAAAGAGAGAGGGCACCATGATAAAAGAGGCTATTGCAAAGATCGTTGCGCTTGAGAATCTGAGCGAAACCGACATGATCGCTGTTATGCGGGAGATCATGAATGGTGAGGCCACCACGGCCCAGATCGGTGCATTCATCACTGCTCTGCGCATGAAAGGCGAAACCATTGACGAGATTGTCGGTGCGGTCAAGGTGATGCGGGAAAAGGCCACCTTCATTGATACCGGCATCAATACCTCTGCCGGTGAAGTTTTGATGGATATCGTCGGTACCGGCGGCGACGGCTCCGGCAGTTTCAATGTCTCGACCACCACCAGCTTTGTCGTGGCCGCAGCCGGTATCCCGGTGGCCAAGCACGGTAATCGTGCTGTTTCTTCGCATTGCGGCAGTGCCGATGTCCTTGAGGCCCTGGGGGTCGACCTGAGCATGCCGCCGGAAAAGGTGGCGGCCTGTGTTCGCCGGGTGGGCATCGGTTTTCTTTTTGCGCCGATGCTGCACGGGGCCATGAAATATGCCATCGGCCCACGTCGTGAAATCGGGATCAGAACCCTGTTTAATATCCTCGGCCCGATGACCAACCCGGCCGGGGCCAATGTCCAACTGACCGGAGTCTTTTCCCGTGAACTGACGACAATCCTGGCTGAGGTGCTTGTCCGGTTGGGCATGAAACGAGCCATTGTTGTCTGGGGCGAAGGCAATCTCGACGAGATGACGATCACCGGTAAAACCCATATTGCCGATGGGAATCAGGGCCAAGTGACTACCTCGATTATCCAACCCGAGGAAGTCGGCTTGCACACCGCAGGTATTGAGACGATCCGGGGCGGCAGGACTGCCGCTGAATCCGCCGATCAAGTGCGGGCCGTACTTGGCGGGGAGCCCGGACCGAAACTGGATATGGTGTTGCTTAATGCCGGGACCGCCCTGATGGCTGCCGACCGTGCCGCAGATATCATCGCCGGTATCGCAATGGCAAGGGAGTGCATTGCCTCGGGAGCGGCTCTTGACAAACTTGAACAATTAGTCCGTTTTTCCCAAGCATAAAAGAGAGCCGCTTCTATGATTCTCGATACCATCGTAGCCGTAAAAAAACAGGAAGTATTGGCGCTGAAACAGCGCGGCCTGCCCAGAATGGAAAAGGCTGTTGCCCCGCCGCGCGGGTTTATCAGGGCGCTGACCACGGCTCCCGGCGTGGCGATCATTGCCGAGGCCAAAAAAGCCTCGCCTTCCAAAGGCATTATTCAGCCGAATTTTGATCCGGTGCAGATTGCCGAAAACTATCGTGACGGCGGTGCCCATTGTCTTTCCGTGCTGACCGATGTCGATTTTTTCCAAGGGGCACTTGCCTCTATTCCCTTGGTTCGGGAAGTGGTGGACCTGCCGGTGCTGCGTAAGGATTTCATCATTGATCCCCTGCAGATTGAAGAGGCGCATGCTGTCGGTGCCGATGCCATCCTCCTGATTGCTGCCATCCTTGATTTCCGACAATTGCGGGAGTATCGCCTGTTGGCCGAATCCCTGGGCATGGACGTTCTGGTTGAAGTCCATGATGAGCGGGAATTGGAATTAGCCTTAACTGCGGAAAGCCGTCTTGTTGGAATTAATAATCGGAATCTCAACGATTTCACGGTCAGTCTGGAAACCACCTTCCGTCTTTTGCGGAACATTCCTGCCGGTGTCCCGGTGGTCAGCGAGTCCGGAATCACGACGGTGGATGATATGAAACGTCTAAAAGAGGCTGGTGTTAAAGCGGCCCTGATCGGAGAAAGCCTGATGCGGGCCGGAAGGCAGGATCAGCTGTTGCGGGAGTTCCTGGCGGTATGAACCCGCAGAAACGCATCCGCATCAAGATCTGCGGTATGACCCGTCTTGAGGATGCGTTCTGCGCGGTCGATGCCGGTGTGGATGCCCTCGGTTTTATCTTTTACGAGAAGAGTCCGCGCGCAATTGATCCGGAAACGGCACGGTCGATCATCGAAAAACTGCCGCCCTTTGTCGATACCGTGGGCGTTTTTGTTGATCGAGATTCAAGCCAAGTCCAAGAAATCATAAAACATTGCCGTCTCGGCTACGCCCAGCTGCATGGGACGGAATCGCCTGAATATTGCCGGAACCTTTCAGCAAACCTCACTACCGGTCAGGTACTCAAGGCCATCCGCGTCGGCCCCCAGACTACAGCCGCCGAAGTGGCACCTTATGCGGACTGTATCCAAGGATTTTTGCTCGATACCTACCGGAAAAACGCGGTGGGCGGTACGGGTGCCGCCTTTGACTGGTCGATAATCGAACGCCTGGATCTCAAAAAGCCTTTTCTCCTCGCCGGTGGACTGGGCATCGACAATATCCGTACCGCCTTGGAACAGGTTTGGCCCTATGGCGTGGATGCCAATTCCGGACTTGAGGAGGCCCCGGGGATCAAGAACCATAACTTGATTAGGCAGTTCGTTGCGGCGGTACGGGAGTTTGAAACCAGCAGCTCAACGGGCCAGCAATAAGGCATAACGGAATCCGTCGGCTTCCAACTGTTTTTCGTAAATCTTTGCTTTGGCCAGCGACGTGCTGGCAAAGACCAAAACCCGATACAGATTCATGCCCGCAGCAGGATACTGCTGAATAATGACGTCACGACCTTTTCTGGCAAAGGCCTTTGCCAGAAGCCTGGCGTTTGTAATTTTAACAAACGCCCCCACCTGAACATAAAAGTTTCCCTTGTCGAAATCCGGTATCGGCGGTTTTTTATGCGGCTTGACCTTGATCTTGACCTTGCCCGATTTTTTCGATGATACCGCTATCCTTGCCTTGGGTTCTGTTTCCTTTTCCTCCAGAGCGATAATCTCAACGTTGGCGGTACCCTTGCCGACGATACCGAGCGCTGAAGCTTTGCTATAGCTCAGGTCTATGATTCGTTCCTGGACAAAGGGTCCGCGGTCGTTGATTCGGACCACCGTTGTTTTGTCGTTCTCAAGATTCCTGACCAAGAGCATGGTATTCATGGGCAGGGTCTTGTGAGCCGCCGTGTCCCCGTACATATTATAGATTTCGCCGTTCGATGTTTTTCTGCCGTGAAACGGTTCGCCATACCAGGAAGCCTTTCCCTGTTCTTCGTATCCTTTCGCCGAAGGAATGGGGTAATAGGTAATGCCCTTAATTACATAAGGCCGCTGACACGCTGTTGAATATCGTTTACTCTTGCTCCCTTTGGACGGGAAAAGGCAGGGCTTGCGGGAAGAGGTGGATTTGGACGCGCAACCGAAATTGATGCACAGCAGCAGAATGAGCAAAAGAAAAGAGAACTTCCTTGAACGGGCCGTTAAGAATCGCATGTGAGGGTTATTTGTCTTCAATGGTAAGGAGATTTTTGAACCGGTCGCGAGATACACTAATCCCGCACGTCCCGTAGTGTGAGGTGTGTAAGACCTTCATTCTGCTTCTGTGTCTTTGATATTGCCGTAGAATACCTGTCCGTCCGTCGGCTTCCACCATGGAAAGACGTAGATCGAGAATGGGCCGGAAGACTTTAAGGACGCCATTTGTATCTTTTTGAATGAGCATGTCTTCCCAGCGTTGTTGACTTAATCCTTTAGACCAGGTTCCCGGACGCGATATGCCGGTCAGCCCATCGCGCATGGTCGGCGGCAGCTCTTCCAGGTTGTTGCGGTTGCGGTTCAGAAAGGACACAATCTTCGAGTTTGACCTGTATAATTTGTAGAATGGTAAATCAAGCATTAGGCGATGGCCATGCCTTCCACACGATCGGGTCGGGCGACCGGGTCCGCCTGAGCCTTCTTGATCTCGCCTTGGTTATCCTGTCCGCCAAAGCAGGTAATGCAGGGCAGATCCTGAGCGAAATACAGCGTAATCTTGTTGAGGCATCCTGTATAACCGATTTGGGGAAGAGGCGAGGGCACAGGGGAGGCGAGGGAGATCTTTTGAGATTGCGAGGGAGTATTCTCGGTACGACAACCGCTCAGGAACAGGAGAATAATGAATAACGAGGCGAAATAGCAATTCATAATCTTGACACTGTACCATAAAATTGCTACATCATTAAACCTCAATCCGCATCCTGCGGAGGCATATTGTACCTCAAAGCCGATATAGCTCAGTTTGGTAGAGCGGCTGATTCGTAATCAGTAGGTCAGCGGTTCAAGTCCGCTTATCGGCTCCAGTAAAATCAAGCACTTAATCGTTTAACGGTTAGGTGCTTTTTTTATTTGGGTTATGCATGGGTTAGGTTTGGAAAAAATATATAACCAATTTTCCGTAGTCGAATTGAAGATTTTTTCAAAAAAATGATTGTTTGGGGATTTAGTAAAGGAAAAAATAATAAAAGCAGAGCTAGGAAAGAGAATCACCGCCTGAAAATGGAGCGTGAAATCTTAAAAAAAGCGGCGGCCTTCTTTGCGAACGAATCGGGGTGCGGTGTCAAATGATCGATACTGAAAGGAAGGCATACTCAATATCCCTGTTATGTGAAGTACTGCAAGTATCCAGGACCGGATACTATTCTTGGCGGACACGCGGAAAATCGGCGCGACAGAAAGAGTATGACTCGCTCATTCCCGTTGTCAAACAGGCCCATAAAATATCTCAGGCAACATACGGGGCCCGACGGATCTCAGAAGAAGTCGAGGCTCATGGCATACCCTGTGGCCGGGTCAAAGCCAAAACTCTGATGAAATTGGCAGGGGTCTCTGCGAAACAGAAAAGGAAATTCAAGGTAACTACTGACAGTAAACATAACCTGCCGGTTGCGCCGAACCTGCTGAACCGAGAGTTTGAAGTTGCTGCGCCCGACCAGGTATATGTATCCGATATTACCTACATCTGGACAAATGAAGGCTGGTTGTATTTAGCTATAGTTCTCGACCTTTTTTCCCGACAGGTCGTCGGCTGGTCTTTGAATAGTCGGATGAGTCGAAGGCTCATCATGGATGCCTTGCAGATGGCAATCTGGCGACGACGACCAGCATCAGGCCTGCTTTTTCATTCGGATAGGGGCAGTCAGTATTGCAGCGCTGATTTTCAGAAAATGCTGAAAAAACATAAAATGATCAGCAGCATGAGCCGGAAAGGTAATTGCTGGGACAATGCCGTGGCAGAAAGCTTTTTTGGCAGTTTGAAAACCGAGCGAGTTTTCTTTTCAAACTATATGACAAGAGACGAGGCTAGGAAGGACATCGTTGACTACATCGAAATGTTTTACAACAGCAGAAGGCGTCATTCATACTTGGGCTATATCAGCCCCAAGGAGTTCGAGAAACGGCAGCTTCTGAAAAAAGCTGCTTAGCAATGTGTCCACTTTTACTTGACCACCTCAGATAGAGATATACAAGGATCTCCCCGAAGTCGCCTGCCATGGTGGATCCACGATCCGGAAGTTTTGCTGCGATGTGTTCAGATTTAGGGCAGCCTGTCCGTGCAGAGTGTTCCTCGAGAAGCGCATCGTCGATGTAACATTGGCGAACTGGCTCCCCGAGCACATCGGCCCAACTTGCCGTATGATCGGCCGGAATTCGAATCAGCACGTAGGGTGACTGATGTTCGTCGACAAACCAGGGTGCGATCGTCGAGATGTCAATGTTCAAGTCTCTCATCGAGGTTGTATGATTGGCAGCTTAAATAGTCTCTGTTTATTATCATGGTCCATACATTTCCAACGTGGGTTAACAGAAGATATTTCCATCTCGTTAATGATGCGCATATAATCTGGTCATGATGATTAGCGGGTTAACCAAAATCCCGTAGTGCTTCGTACAATGTTATACAACGTCCTTCGGTCGTTTTACTTTTATGATAGTCAGATATCTCTCGCGTGATTCGCTTACGTAGTTCATTTCTTGTAGCTTTGCCGAATGGAAAATTTAGTATTCTCTTTTCTGGGAATACAACCTGAATACGGTGAGTCTTCTTGCCAATTTTGTATGGGCGATCAAAAATTGGTAGGCGCCGATATATGCCCTCTATTTTGGTGCCGCCACGGCTGCCAACATGGATACAAATTATTGATGAATCCATTGGTAGGTCGTCCCACTGATCAAAAAAACTGAGTTCTTTTACGTCCCCTGCCGCCCGGAAATTTTGCACTGAGTCACTTCTTAGTTTTTCAAACGTTTCATCGGCTTGTTGTGTTGCGTCTTCTTTGTACATGGCGACGAATATTGACCTGTCTTGAAGACTGAAAACAGGATTGTCGAAAATTGATTTTTTAATGGATCCGTTTATTCGATTATTCCGACGAATACCCCAGAGGGTTTTAGCTTGAGCAAGGTCTTCTTTCGATATTTTGGAGGCCAACTTCCACTGACGCTCAAACCAATCTCCAATCTTTTGAAGTTGTTCACTGATTTCTGTCATGAGTCCTGCTTCAATCCACCCCGGATCTTCCTCGTGTTCGTGGTTTAGACCGTTTGTCGAAATGTTTGCGGATCCAACGATAGCGGAACTGCCACCTAGTACTACTTTCGCATGAAGTGTCTCTAAACGTCGGACTTCAATATTTGGCTTATTTATGAGTTTCTGGATTGGCTCAGGATTCGTTCCTCCAGATAAAAGGTTACAAATGATTCTTATTTTTTGGTTTGGTACAGCACCGAAGAGGGCGTCGGAGTCTTTGCCCCAGAAGGCGACTGCTACGCGAACTGTTTCGCTGTCTTGAATCAGCTTTACCATTTCGCCACGATATGATGATGAAGGTATGAACATTATAATATTTTTATCAAAAGGAAATTATCCAGAGACAGGATGTAACCACTGGCGCCATGGACGGATTCTGTTTAGCGGTAAACATCTTTCCAATGTGAACAAACCTTAACAGGATGTTTATCAATCTATCCTGAAGGTTCGTTTGTTGCTATTCCATGCTGTTATTCTTTATTTCGTTATCGTGAAGGACCGATAGATCCAATAGAAGGTTGTTGTCGACATCAACATCAAAATTATGTTTTCGGTACCATGGAATCAGAATTTCCAATTCCCCTTGGGCCTGACCAACGATTTTTGAAACCTTTATTTCCAAGCAAAGCTTAATCACTTTCTCCAGCAACAATGTACCGAATCCATGTCTTCTGTAATTGGTGCCAACTTTGATAAACGGTAAAAACCAAGCGATTGGCTTTTTACGACAATAAACGAAAAAATCGGCCAACTTGACTGTATCTTCATCTTTAACGAGGTTGCAATACCCGACAGGAGTATTTTTGTAGAGCAATTTAATTCTGCAACACGGTGAGAAATCTCCGGAAATAGCGAATGTTATATCGTTTTTTTCTATAGTTTTCAGAAAATAGCCTTCAAGTATTCTTTCTAATTTCGCGTGACCCTTTAATCGCACAACACCGGCCCGAGCCAGTGTTCCTGATATATTGACTGCCTATATTGGAAAGCCTCACGTCCTCCTTCCATCACATCGGTAAGTAAATGAATGACCTCACTTTGATCCAAGTCACCGCTGACCTTAACTTCGCAAGCCTTTTCCCGAACGCCTTGCAAAACTACGACCTGCTCAACATCACCGAGGACTGGTAAGTTGGCGTTATGCGTAGCCAAAATAACTTGGCGCTTCAGCTTCATGCTTGCAAGTATATTTACTACAACCTGCCGGATCAGCCTGTTGTCCAGATTGTCCTCAGGCTGGTCAATCAGCACAGGGCACGTTCCGGTAAGGAGCAATATAGGCAGAATAGCACTACATCTCTGGCCTCGGGACAACTCGGTCAACGGCCTGAGAACACTTCCGGCATCGCGTGGTCGGTCGTTTAACAGAATGACAGGGTTGTCGTCGAAGACAATCTCATCAAGGAGAAGAGCTGCATCCAGGTTTCCTGAAATCCTGCCGGAGCTATCAGGCGGAAAGGTTATGAGTCCTTCTCTTATTTCAACTGGAAGTGTCAACCGAGCATCTGGAGATGACTCTTCAAAATCTGCTTCAGGGTCAAGGCGGCACTTGGCTTGGCAGTGGGCTACAGTATCATTAGCCACATCGATCGGGATCGCACCATGCTCGGCCTTTTCCCGATTAACGACCAGCAGAGAACAATTTTCTATGCCATCATCAAGAAGTAAGCTTCTTAGTCGTCTATGATCCAAACCACCTTGTAATATAGCACTGACCCTGGCCTCGCGATATCTGAAACCTGAGCGAGCAAAATTTCGATTCATCCAATTATAGAGTGCAGATTTGTCAGCTTGCGTCTGAGCATCAGCTGTTACCACCAGGATGTTACCATCTAAATCTTTCTCTAAGCGAGCGCTAAGTTCCGAAGCCGTGCGTTGCCGAAGCGAGGCTCGCGTGGATACCTGTTCGTCGAGAGTCTTTCGAAGTTCCTTCCTCCTTGTGTACGTTCTCTCCCATTTTCCGAGGAGCTCCCTGTACTGCTCAAGCGCCGCCGCCGCCTCATCGAAAGAGATCTTTTTGCTCTCACGGTCGCTACCGCCCAATGGAATACCGGTGGCCTCCAGTCTCTCCTTTGCTTCACGACAAAGTTCCTGTATTTCATGCTCTACTGTCGTTAACTCGCTCCAATAAGAGTCCAAACGGCCTACAAATTCATGGATGCCATCAAGTAAATCTCTACTCCTACATTTTTCATCCTCGCCATTTCCCGGAGCCTTCACCAGTGCGTAAAGTGCCTCATGATGAGGCCGAATTTGTCCTTCCGGTTCGAAGCACTCTTGAGAAAACGATTCGAAAAACGAAGTGAATTCGTCGGCCGCTGCCTCGGGAGAGAATTTGACCTCAATCTCTTTAAACGCGTCAACAGCCTTTTTTGTGGTGTTCTCGGCATTCGTGATACTGTCAATTTCATCATACGCCTGGATGATCTCGGGTATATTTACCCTATCAAGCAATTCTTTTCGTTTTGCATATTCACGAAGGGGAGCAGCATCCTTCGTCAGAGTAACGATTTCAGTGGCGAGCTTGACCAAGAGTGTTCTGTTCTTCTCTAAATCGCCTAGGAGTTGGCTTATCCTCGATTCACATTCACTTATTTCTGCACCGCAAATATTATCGAATAAGCCACGCAAGCGCTCGGGGGCAGCATGTTGTTCAATTTCACCTAATCTAAACACCTGGATCCGATGGTCTGGAACTTGTTGCGAAACAAGCGGAGTCCCTGTGATGGACGAGTACTCAGTCGGCCTGTGGCGATGGCCAGGGTCGAAGAAACGCGTCCCAATAAGAGCCTTTTTCGGCAGATCGGAGGAAACGCCGTCCTGAGCCATAAACTGCCAACAAGCTGTTATTTTGCACCCAGAAAGAGTGGCGTGCGCACGAGCATAGTTCTCTGGCCATTCCTGGCTTTTGCCGGGATTAATATTCTCGAATCCACCTGCGTCAGCGACAAAAGCAATTGCCTCTAGAGTTGCGCTCTTTCCCGATCCTCTTCCACCGATAAAGCAGTTCAAGTTTCTCGACAGCGGGAAAGTTAGGCACTGTGCGTCTTCTGTCGCCCTGAACGGCCAGAAAGTGCTCGATTCTGGCGAGTCGGGAGCAATCCTCAGACCTGACAACCAATAGGCTGGTGTTTCCAGAGCCGAAGAGCTAAGCCTAGTTTCTCCGAATCTTAAAGCTCTCCTTATCTCGGAGTGAAGTTGGTCTGGCAGCATTGAGCCGCTGATTTCGGAGAGCTTCAAGAACGGAATGCCACCGGTTGCACAGAAAACGTCCTGCGCGACGTGGGCATCCGAGCAGACGATCGGCACAGCTCGGCCGTAATCTTCCCTGAACCGATGCAGTCTACGGTAGTGCACTTCATCTCGTCTGTCTCGAACCTGCAGTGCGTCGAATCCACATTGGCCGACGAGATCCAATACCTCCGACGCAACCGTATCGCCATCAATCTCTTCTGTCTCAAGTGTTGAGAGCTGTCGCTCAAGATCTTCGCAAGCAGGGTGCAATCCCAATGCAAGTTCGCCCCGAATTCGGCTTATGGCGGCCTCCCTACGAGAAAATATAGCATTTCGGGTTTCTGCCTGGACACCTGAAGCGGAACCGACATGAGCAGCAATGCAGAGGGCTGGATACGAAGAAGACGTAGCCTTCCTGAGCTTAAGAACGAAGTCTGGAAGCGAATTTAATTGGATATTGTCGCCAGGACCCCATGGACGGTTCTCGTTAGCCTGGACGATGGCAAGTCTGATACTTGATGCGTCGATGCCTGGAACGAATATGCATAACAAGTGTGCGGCAGCAGATCCTCCGTTTGGGAGTGGATAGGTTGCGCTAAGTTCAATTCCGGGTAGGACAACGAGACGGGACTCAGCACGCGCGTCCCAGGCGATCTTTGCGAGCTTACACGCGTACTCGCATACGTTGTGATCTGTGATCGCAACAAAAGCCCAATCCTCGTGATCATCCGCTCCTAAATCTTCCAATACGCTATCACGTCTGGATATCAAACGCTGAAGAAATGTTGCTGGTGGGAATTTGATGAGGGCTTCTTGCTCGTACTCTTTTGGCGTTATGCCGCTCGGAATATCGTTGAGTAGTGCGCGGTCCCCCTCGGGAAGTTGTGCCAATCTATCACCAAAACTGAGGTCGTACGACCCTGGACCATGAACATGAAGATCTGCCAAATAAAAGCGCGCCCTATTTGACCGCAAAGACCGATGAAAGGATCGGTAGCTCATATATAGTCCCCGCATTCTGAGTGGTTTATTCTTTTAGGAAACCTGGATGTACAACACTATTTCAGTGGTAATGTGCAAAGTTACAGGGTTTCTTGAGTTATCGAGGTATGTATCCCCTGTAGCGCCATATCGTGTACCGATTTCACCAACGCTTTTAGCTGCTCTCGCAGTGCACCTGCACTCACCTGAGATCCATTGGCGCCCTCTAGGGTGACGGTCACCACCTCAATTCTGCATTGCTCATCGGTGTGAAAATACGAACTGACCCTCTGGGGTAGACTTCCCCATTGCGGGTACAGCAGAAAAGTAACAGGCGCATCAAACTCCTTGCCGTAGGCGTACATCTGATACATGTCGGCCTGACTGATACCGTAGTGGTTCTTGTGAGGGTCGAGGCGTTTCCACTTGGTATCCAGCAAGCAGACCAACCGTTGTCCGATAAAGACCCCCAGGTCTGGACGCAGCTGGAATTTGGGGCGCCCATTGTGCAGGAGCAGGCTCCGCCCTCCCAGCTGGGAACGGACCACAAAATCTGTCCCAGCAAGGGCGGCCTGCAGCTCCGCAGCAACAAAACGTTCAAAAACGATGTTCATATCAAACATCAACGAATAGATGGGGGCGAATTGCCCAGTTCCCCCAGGTGAGCTGCTGCGCAGAATCATTTTCGCCAGGCGTACCAGCTTATCAAAACGCTGATGCTGCCGGGTCAAGACAACCGCCTCCGCCTTCTCGGATGAAAACTCTGTATCGGTCACGTCGGCAAACCCGAGCAGCAACCGCTTGGCCTGAAGTGCTGTAGCGCTGCAGAGGGACTGTGCCGCGCAACGCCTTAAGGCTGCTTTGAGTAGGCACGCAAGGGGGTTATCGACAACAAAGTCATCCGTTCGTGTAAAAAAACGATGCTGGAGGATAGCGTTGTGCCGTAGGTGAGGCGCAAAGAGTAGCTTGCCCTTGAGAAAAGGATGATTCTCCTCTTCAGCGACATATTGTCGCACAGGACCCCGCTGCCACTCCAATGATAGTTTTTGTACATAGAGCTGAAGAAACGCTACTAGCAAGGACTGTGGTGATGCAGCTAAGGGCGCGACATCCGCTTCAGCGATCGGGACAACACCCGCTCGAGCTGCCATCCAAAGAAAGCTGGTGCGAGTCTGCTTTTCATCGAGAGTGGCTCCGGCGTTATCAATCTTGGGGATGACATCCAGACAGTAACGCCCCAGCCCCAAGGTTCCCACCCAGCTTGTGGCCGTCAGGTTTTTGAAGCCAGGCTTCAGTAGCTGGCAGTTCACCTTTTCCTGGTGGGAGAGCAGAACATCGAGTTCACGTTGGCCAAGTGTGCGATCCTGGCTGCACCACTCCGTGCCAACATGAATGCTTTCATGCTCGCGCAGGACAATCATTGACTACTCGCCATCGTAAATCTTGATGATTGATTTTGGCTCAATCTGTTCCGGCATCTCATAAATCCGGCGGGATCCGAATTGGTCGGTGGCGCCCAGCAGAGTGTGGATACGAGGAATCCGATAGGAAATAATCGCATCAGCCCGAGCGCGAGGCTTGCCATCGCTATCGAGCGCTTCCTCAATGTCCCCGAACACAAGTTGGACCTTTTCCCAGTCGTTGTAGAAATACTCTTGCAGCAGCGGGATGATCTGCGTCAGAAAGACTCGCTCAAGGTCCGCGTAGTTG
Source organism: uncultured Desulfobulbus sp. (assembly GCA_963666685.2). GTDB lineage: Bacteria > Desulfobacterota > Desulfobulbia > Desulfobulbales > Desulfobulbaceae > Desulfobulbus. The sequence continues at coordinate 1,464,145 of CAXXHZ010000003.1, read as the reverse complement.
TGAACGTTCATCAAGTAGGCGTGACCGATCTGATGGTCGCGGTCAAAGAGGAATTCGATCCGATCGTTCATTGCTTCCAGCAGTTTTTCGAGCTCGATGCTGTCAGCACAGCCGGAAATGGGGATGGATCGCTTGGCCAACAGGTCCGGCCGTGCCATCAGCTCACGGAATTGAAAGCGGCGCCGCAAGGCGGTATCCAGCAAGGCGATGCTGCGGTCAGCTGTGTTCATCGTGCCAATGAGATGCAGATTGTCGGGTACCCCGAAAAGATCTGCACCGGGATTTTGAGTGTGAGTGTAGGGCAGCCGGAGGCGCAGGCCACCCACCCATTGCCCGAATTCGGCATCCCAGCTCATGCGTTTGTCAGGCTCCAGCAGAGTGATTAGTTCGCCAAAGACCTTGGAGATGTTGGCACGGTTGATCTCATCGACGAACAGGGCATAGCTGCGCCAAGGGTCTCTGAGGGCACGAGCGACCACCTGCTTGAAGATGCCGTCACGCACTTCGTAGGACATTTGCCCCCCCTCCTCATCGATAACCGGCTTGATCCCTTCGACAAACTCTTCGTAGGCATAGCTTTGATGAAAAGTGATGAACTCGTAGCGGCGGATTAGCTCACTGTTCTCGCTGAAGTTGGCCATCCGGGCATAGAGATCGAGGATGTCGGGAGAAAGTTCTGTCAGCAGGCTCCGGTCAATTGTCCATACGCTATCGGACCCTTTGGAAAAGACCAGCGGATCGTGGCGTTGCGCATAATTAACATGAGGGCAGTCGGCAACCGTATGCGTCTGCAATGTTCCCCAGATGGTCTGCATCGGCCCCTTGTTGGCACTGATGGCAAGCCTTGATTGGAAAATCGGGTGTGCTAAAATATCCGCGACCTTACCCTGACCGAGATCGAGAACCGCAAGCGCGATCGCCTGGAACCAGGTCAACCCTTTGCCGAGGTCGACAATAAAATACTCTCTTTTTTTCGAGGAGTTTTCCTCTGTGAATCTAGGGAATAGGCCCTTTTCAAGCTCGTAAGTTTTTCCCGTTCCGGGAGGTCCGTAGAGGATCAGGTTGAGCGGCAGCTCCAGCCGTTCTATCACGACCGGTTGCGTGTCGGCCCCGGCGGCTTCCGGTTGGTTAGCCACCGAGGAACTGTCCATTGGCTGCAGTTCTGCCCAATCTTGAGCTACCCAGAAAAAGCAGTGGAGGTCAATCATGTCCTTCGGGTGCCAGTCGGATAGCGCAGTACCTAACCGTTTCATCACGGTCAAAACGCGTTGGTATTCGTCCACTGTCAGGCGATAACCGCTGCCAAGTGGCCGTTCACCAATGCTACGCAGAAAGCGATCGAAAATTCGTGGTTTAATGAAAAAGTGCTGTTGGGGGTTCCAGACAAAAAGGAATAAACTGGGAAAGACCTTGGTCAGACTTGGCGGGCAATCCTTGGCATTGAGCCAATCAAGGAGCGAACCTAGGCTCCGCTCAACATCCTCTCCTGCGCCTGCCTCACGGAAAAGACCATGAAGCAGCCACATGAACTGGCGGAGCTGGGTTTCTTCACCGATAATTACATCAAAGAAAATGGAATTGTCCCGCCACCCGGACAGGTTCTGAATCGAGTTGGCCACGGGAATTTTCTCCCGGAGCAACCTGTTCAGCAAACCTAAAAAGCCTTGAGGTGATAGCGAGTCCGCAGCTTGACCAACCCAATCCTCGAACAATTCATGCGCCAAATCGGAAAGAGCCCGTTTGTAATTGTATTCCGACACAAGGTAGTCTTGTCCAGGGTTCTGAAAATCCACGAAGTCGGGAAGCTTCCGTTTGAAAGTAGCCTTAGTTTTTTCGATATCCATCTGCCAGCTCGTGTTTGATTACACCAAATTCAATCGTTCCAGAGCTTCTGCGACCTCGGGCCACATCTGGAACTCAAATTCTCCGGTCTTATTTTTCCAGGCCTCCGCGATGATCGACAGCCAAAACGGGCGACCGTCCTTATAACTGTCATCGGGCTCAGTGTTCATGGCAAGGCACAGCTTCTTAGCCAATTTCCCATACTGGAGGTTGGCCGCCGAATAGTTCGGATACCCGACTGCCATAGCCAACTTTGTCATGGTGATCCGACGGTCAGGAGCATGATAGTGGGCACGCAGCATGGCTCGCTGGTTGTCAGAAAGGTTTATTTCTTTTAAACTTTTTTGGTACGCATCAACAGAAATCAAATCCCCTCCAAAAAAAAGAGCTTATTTTGGTCATTCTTTCCTCGGCCATAGTCTCCCGCAGGCACGCTTTACCATCCGGTCGAAGTCACTTTCAAACAGCAGGTCCTATGCGGTGCAGTATTTTCCGCACTTGTTCTTTGCATGAAGTTTCGCGACCCTCCACACTGACCTTGCCGCTATGTTGCAAAATGTCGGGATTGGTGACCTTCAGAAAGGCATGCGGCCGCTTGCTCCTTTGGTTATGTGATGGTGGTGACAAGAGGTTGCTTCCTAACCTCAACACTAAATTCTTCGTGAAACTTCCTTTTCAGGCACGCCTCGGGCGTTTCACCTACTTCAATTTTACCCCCAGGAAACTCTCATGCTCCCGGTAATGAACTATTCGGCCCCCGCCGAGCTATAAAGACCTTCCCCCCCATCATGATGATTCCAACAGTCACTTGTTTCATGATATGGATGAAGAGATCTCAATTATTGATATCAGGCTCATACGTTAGAACCCTCCCGCCAAATTGTTGTATCAACGCAATGGCTACGTTGTAATCGGGGTCTCCATGCTCAGGGTCGTTACCGATCATGCTGTAGCAGGCCCTAATTGAATCTTCCACGGTCTTTTCAATATCAAGTATACCATCGACCGTAATAACCCCTTGGTTAAGCGTCACACACTGTTTGGGGCTATCGTTGCCAACATAAATCATGATCATAGTGTTCGAGTCGAGATTGAATTTGTCCACAGGGTGGGGTTCGAGTTCTTCCCAGCCGGGTTTGTTGAATCATTCCGGTTTACGTCATCCAACTCGTTGCGATCGATTAGACTGTAACTGATTCCTCAGTTCAGTTCTGGTTAAGGAGGTCCGATACCCAGGCGAGATATCGATGGGCACTGAGGTATTAGCGGGCAGCTATACTAAACGGAGCGGTTTTCGAGATCCGTTGGGCCAAACTGTAGCGAAGGTCTTCCTGGTGGTCGGGATCGGCCACCGATATTTCATGACTCTTCACATCTCGATCAATAGCCTTCCGAAGTTGCTCTCGCTGGCTGTTGAAATCGGAATGGTCAAGGTTCAGGAGAATTTTACTTGTTTCCACACGTCGTTTGGCGATGGGATCGTGTGCGAAATCCGGATGAAGCACAGGATGGCCATCAGGCAGGAACGCGATCAGTTTGCAGTCGTCCTCGTTGCAGGGGTCGAGGATAATCGGTTTTTCGTGTCTGATGGAGTAAAGCCCCGTTCCCTTCTTCTTTTCATCGATGAGCGGGAAGTTGTCTCCTTTGCCTCCTGCACAACCGTATTCCACGTTGTGCTTAGGGCTATTGGCGAATGGACAGGCGACACGATAATTTTCCGCCTTGAAGGCAAGAAACCAGTAGTCGCGCTTCGGCCGGTAGTGGTCGATGGTCAATGGGCCTCCGACCAACTCGGCTTCCGTATACCAGCACTTGTTTCCGAGTTCTGCGGTAAATCGGTTCTTGAGTGGCGACCATTTGGTTGTGCCGTTGTTGTCAATATATTGCTTTCGATTTGCCGGGGGCATATCGATGACAGTCGCGTGTGCTTGTTCCAGGCGGCGTTTGTCCTTCTCCCCTTCAGAATCGGCAAAAAAAGTTTGAAGGAGGCTCTGGATGGGCACGTATCTCATTTGGCGCCGTCCTCCTTTTCGTCACGGCTTCGCAGGAAGGCGACATAGTCAGGGTCGCGCTCGCTAATGCCAGGCTGGAGTATCTCGAGTTTTCGGTTCAATTCCCTGAGGCGTTGTTTGTCCTCTTCGGTCAAGAATTCTTTCAGGCTCAGCTTGAGGCGTTCATCCATGAGGACTTGGGTCTTCTTGTCGAGACTGGAAGGAAGACCGAAAAATTCGCTGCTACACAGAAGGTTGGCGACGCCCTGGCCGCGCGGGTGCCGGATGGGGTGTTCGAAGGTGGAGCGGTCGGTTCCGTTGCCGTTGGCAAGGAAGACTTGCTCACGCACCAGACCGGAAATCACCACCGGGTCGTGGGTGGCCATGAGGACAGTGGAGTGGTCTTTCTGGAAGGCGTCGAAAGCTTCCTCGATCATCTCGGGATATTCCCACGACCACTTGGGGTTGAGATGGGTGTCGGGCTCGTCAAGCAAGATAAGATTATCACGCTGATTGGTGAGGCGGATGGCGCCGATGACGGCGATGAGTTGCTTTTCACCTTCGCTGAGTTGGTCGAATTCGAATTTCCCATGAGGGGCAATCTTGTTGATGATGTAATCGACCCGCTTGAGGATGCCTCGGGCCGCAAGGTGTTCCAACGCTAGGTAAAGATTGTCTCCTCCCTTTTCTAAACGATTCGCTAGGCGGTGGAGTTTGGACTCTGGATCCAGCTTCTCTTCGTAAGTGTAGATTCGAGTCTCCGAGAACGAGTTTCCGGTGGTTTCTTCATTTTCAAGGAGGGGTATCTCAACACGTTTGGAGCGCTCGAAATCCGCAGTATCAGCCAAAGCAGCCAGGATTTTACGGACCTTCCCAGTTGTGCCCCAGTGAACCGGCTCATCGTTTTCAGGGTCAAAGCCTTTGGGGGAATGGACCTCGATTTCGATCGCGGAAGCTCCCTCGATCTCCAGCCGCTGGAGAAACCCAACGTGCCAGTGTGCTATGAGGGCCAGCAGAATGTTTTTCGCTTGTTGGTTCGTCGAGAGGACGAAGACAGGGCTTAGATCATCATGCTTCGAGTTTTGGACGATACGACGGAAGTGAGTTTGATAACGCCGTATGGCGCGGCGAACGCGGTCACAGTCACCGGAGTAATAGGCAAAGATCGTGTCGGGGAAAGTAAATTTGTCGGCAGGGTTACGGATCCGTGCCACTAAACGCTTGTAGGGTATGAGATACCCGTCGAGTTTAGCCACGAGCTGTCCAGCCTTTCGCTCAATTTCGACCGATCGCTGCTTAGTGTCGTAGGAGAGGTAGAAATCACTTGGAGGCGATTGGCCATCGGCCAGCGGTTCCTTGCCGAAATAGACGTCGAGGAGGATGTGGAGGATGGCCTCGATCAGGTTGGACTTGCCGCTGCCATTGCCGCCGATCACCGTGTTGAGGAGGTAGGGCTGCTCGAAGGTGACCTCGCAGTTGCGCAGGTTCTTGAAACAGTCGATCCAAAGGCGGTGAAGCTTCATCGGCTAGGCGTCTCCTCTGCGTGATGGTGTCCCGGCGGCGGTGAGTTCAGCGACAAGGGCTTCGAGGAGGTGCTTGGCAGTGGCCCGGGAGGCGGCGAGGTGGTTTTCCAATTCGTCGACAAGGGCCATGAATTGATCGACTTTAGCGACTATTCGGCGTTGTTCGGCTAGGGGTGGGAGGGGGAGGGGGAAATAGTTCATAGCCTTGAGTCCGAGATTCCGAATCGTCGACCCTGTGGCATTTTTCTCAGCGTAGTGGACGAAATAGGGGCTCTCGATAACCCGCCGGACGAAGTGTTTGTCCATAAGACTTGCAAGGTTGAAGTAGCAGGCGCTTTTACCAAGAATGACGTTCTCGTTGTTGTAGAAAGCTACACTTCCGAGGGTTCCGTTGATCGAAACCAATACCGTGTTCATCGTCAGCGGCTTTCGGTGCTTTTCCGCTTGGGGAAGGCTGACAGTTTTTGTGTGAGGTTTGATAACGATTCGACCGTCGATCAGGTTGTTGCCATTGATGAAATAGCAATCTGCTCCCTCCAAGTACTCCGGCGTTCCGTGTAGGCCGTCTCCAAGCGTGAAGACCAATGAACGTAACCTTACCCACTTCCACTCAACAGGTAGTTTGAATGGCTCTTCGGACCGTTGGATAGGTGGGGGAGTTTTAGCTACTTTGCATGCTCCCTTTGCCTCTTGTTGCGCCCGTTCAGTCTGAATTTTTGCGAAAAGTTTCTCCGCCGGTTCATCATTGGGATCTTGGGGGACGAGTTTGCCTTGGACGGCGAGGGTGAGGATGGATTTGCGGAGGTCGGCGGGGGAGATGTCGTAGGATTTGTGGAAGAGGAAGTTGAGGTTGGCCGGGGTGGGGGCGTCGGCAAAGCGGGCCAGCGAGGCGCGGGCGAGCGCGGCGCGCCGGGTGTCGCGTCCCTGCTGCTGCACCTCCAGCCGATCACACAAGGCCATCAACTCATCCACCTTCGCCACAATCCGCTTCTGCTCCGCGAGGGGGGGGAGGGCGATGGGACCGCTGTAGAATTTCTCGTCGTTAATCGCGGGGTATGCCATCCCCTTCATACCTGCTTGAACGTAGGCGGTAAACGGTGTGCTTCTCAGCCAGTAAAACAGATAACGGTTATTGATGCTCTCAAAAGGATGTAGGATGCCGAATGCGGTGCTGGCGATTGGTTCGGAGTCAAAATCCTGATCGATGATTGCGATATTCAGGAGATACGGGCGGACTGTAGAATAGATGACGGTGCCACGATTCACAAGTTTCCGTGCCCGCGAAGGTGCATCACCCGGCTCCAGCACCTCTACACGTTCACTGATGCGACCTTTATCTGAATCAATACCGCCTACATCGATATATGTAAAACGCATGTCGGGCACCTTTTGCCCGAGTTCGTGCCCAACGTCTAAGAGTCGAGCCCATGCCCAATTTGCTGGTAGCTCAAAGGGCCGTTCGTCATCCTCAACGGGCACGGAAGTCCTTGACTTGATCTTGCGGGCCGCTATTAGCCTCGCCCGTTCAGCCTTTGTGCGCTCCAAAAGCAACGAGGCAGATTCATCTCGGTTATCCTGTGCTACGAGCTTTCCCTTTACACCCAATTCCAACACCAACTCCCGCATCTTCGCCACCGCATCCGGCGCATCCGCGAACTGGTCGAACTTTTCAAAAAACGTTTCCAGCTTCATTCGGCAGTTCCTGCGGCGGCGGTCAGGGCGTGGTGCAGTTCCTGTTTCAGCTTGCCGCGCGTTTCCGCGATCTGTTTGAGCAGATGTTCATATTCGGGCAGGAGGTCTTCGACTTTGCCGGGGCCGATGACGGCCTTGCGCGGGTGTGTGCGGTCAAGGTTGTAGTTGCCGGCTTTGATGTCCTCAATGCTGACGCGCCAGGCCTGTTCGGTTTCCTTGCGCTTGGAGTAGAGGCCGTTTTTGTCGGGCGTACCCCACCATTTCTTCTCGGGCTTGAACTCCTCGATGCGGATGGGTTTGCCCTTGTTGTAGCTCTTGGCGCCTTCGGGGTAGGGGTGCTCGTAATACCAGACTTCCTGGGTGGGCTGGCCTTTGGTGAAGAAGAGGAGGTTGGTCTTGATGCCGGTGTAGGGGTTGAAAACGCCGTTGGGCAGGCGGACGATGGTGTGGAGGTTGCATTCGGTCAGGAGTTTTTCCTTGATCCGGGTTTTGACGCCTTCGCCGAAGAGGGTGCCGTCGGGCAGAACCATGCCGCAGCGGCCGCCGGGTTTGAGCACCCGCATGATGAGGACGAGAAAGAGGTCGGCGGTCTCGCGGGTGCGGAACTCGCTGGGGAAGTTGGATTCGATGCCGTCTTCCTCCATGCCCCCAAACGGCGGGTTGGTGACGATGCAATCGACGTATTCCTTCGGTTTCCAGTCGGTGAGCGGCCGCGACAGGGTGTTGTCGTGGCGGACGTTGGAGGGGACGTCGATGCCGTGGAGCATGAGGTTGGTCATGCACAGGATGTGCGGCAGGTGCTTTTTCTCGATCCCGGAGAAACAGTTCTGCAGGATGGCCATATCCTTGTCGGTCTTGGCCTGATCGCGGAGGTGATCGATGGCGCAGGTGAGAAAGCCGCCGGTGCCGCAAGCAGGGTCCAACACGGTTTCGCCAAGGCTGGGGGCTACCTGTTCGACAATGAACCGGGTGACGGCGCGGGGGGTGTAAAATTCGCCCGCATTGCCGGCGGACTGGAGGTCTTTGAGGATTTTTTCATAGATTTCGCCGAACATGTGGCGGTGATCGGAGGCATTGAAATCAATGCCGTTGATCTTGTTGACGACCTGCCGCATGAGGGTGCCGTTCTTCATGTAGTTGTTGGCGTCCTTGAAGGTCATGCGGATGAGGCCGGCGATGTTGTCCTGCCCGGCGGTGAGGCTTTTCAGCGCGGGCAGCAGGGTGAGGTTGACGAAGTCGAGCAGGGCGTCGCCGGTGGCGCCTTCTTCGTTCGTGGCCCAATTGCGCCAGCGAAGGTGGTCCTTGAGCGGGGATTTGTAGTCGTCGTCAAAGAGTTCGAGCTGGGTCTCGCGGTCATCGAAGATTTTAAGGAAGAGGAGCCAGGCCATCTGCTCGATGCGCTGGGCGTCGCCGTAGGTGCCGGCGTCCTTGCGCATAATGTCCTGGATGGATTTAACGAGGCTGGAAATATTGGGCATGGGTCAATCCTTTCTATGCTGCACGGGCGTACAATTCGTTTTCAAGGTCGCGAATGGCGGCGCGGTACGCTGCTTTGCCGCCGAAAAGTTGCACAATTTCGATGGGAGTGCCGAATCCACGGAGAGGGTCGACTTTAAGGATCTCCATCGATTCAACGGTCTGGATACCGCTATCAGCGTATTTGGCGAGCAGGGCTTCAAGGACGACGCGGGCTTTGTCGCCATATTTGCCGAAGACGTTGCGCTTTTTGACGCCGTCGGCGCGTTCCTGGCGGGTGAGCGGCGGCTGGTCGTAGGCGATGTGGCAAATGAGGTCAAAGGCGTCGTAGTCGCGCCCGACCTGCTCGGCCAACTCGTCGAGGAACAAGCCTTGGGTGGCCAGTTCTTCGACCAGGGCTTTCTTCTGGTCGGCGGAGTTCCACCGGGTGAGGAAGTCGCTCAGGGTCGCGAAGGATTTGTGAATCGTTTTGCGCGAGTAGTCGGTGAGTGACTCGGTGATGAGACGACCGTCGGCGTCGAGGTATTGGACGCGCTCGGTGGCAACCCTGACTTCGACGTCGTCGACGTAGTAGCGTTTCGGCGCGTTGGGTTCTCCGCCGTCGGGACCAACGGGCGCGGCCGGATCGACGACGTCGCCGCCTGTGGGCTCAATCTCGCCGGGCTTGGCGGGTTCGTCCGGCGGAACGACGGTTTCGCCCTCGCCGGGCTCGTAAATCTGGACGGGGTCGCCATCGAAGTCGGGATCGGCAAAGAGTGCGGTGGCGCGCTTGAAGTCCATGATGGTGAAGAAGAGTTTGTCGTAGTCTTCGTTGATGCGGGTGCCGCGACCGATGATCTGTTTGAACTCGGTCATGCTATTGATCCGTTTATCAAGGACAATGAGGTGGCAGGTCTGAGCATCGACGCCGGTCGACATGAGCTGCGAGGTGGTGGCGATAACCGGATAGGTTGACTCCGGGTCGATGAAGTTGTCGAGCTGGGCCTTGCCTTCGGCATTGTCGCCGGTGATGCGCATGACGTATTTGCTGTTTTTGCTGGCGAGATCGGGGTTGGCGTTGACCAGGGCCTGGCGCATGCGCTCGGCGTGGTCGATGTTTTCGCAGAAGACAATGGTTTTGGCGTAGCGGTTGGTGGCCTTGAGAAACTCGGTGATTTTCGCGGCGACCAACTCGGTGCGTTGGTCGAGAACGAGGTTGCGGTCCATGTCGCGCTCGTTGTATTCGCGGTCCTCAATCTCGAAGCCATATCTGTCAACTTTGCCGGCTTCCGGACGCCAGCCGTCGAGGTCTCTGTCGAGCCCGATGCGCACGACTTTATAGGGGGCGAGGAACCCGTCGCTGATGCCCTGGCGCAGGGAGTAGGTGTAAATGGGCTCGCCAAAATAGTCGATATTGGAGACGGTGCTCGTCTCCTTCGGGGTGGCGGTGAGGCCGATATGGGCGGCGGTGGTAAAATATTCAAGGACCTGCCGCCAGGCTGCGTCATCGGCGGCGCTGCCTCGGTGGCATTCGTCGACGATGATCAGATCAAAGAAATCCGGGGAGAACTGCTTGTAGATGTTGCTCGACTCCTCAACGCCGGTGACGGCCTGGTAGAGGCAGAGATAAATCTCGTAGGACTTGTCGACGGTGCGCTTGGTGATTTTGGTCATGGCCTGACCAAAGGGTTTGAAGTCGTTGGTCTTGGTCTGGTCGGCAAGAATATTGCGGTCAACGAGAAAAAGGATGCGTTTCTTGGCGCCGGATTTCCATAGCCGCCAGATGATCTGGAAGGCGGTGTAGGTCTTTCCGGTTCCAGTGGCCATGACGAGCAGAAGGCGGTCTTTGCCTCGGGCAATCGCGTCGACGGCTCTGTTGATGGCGTTGAGCTGATAGTAGCGGGGTTTCTTGCCGCTGCCGTCGTCGTAGTAGTCGTAGGTGGCGACTGTTTCCTGCTGAACCGTGTAACCCTTTGAGACGCAGTAGCGCCGCCAGAGGTGTTCGGGGCTGGGAAATTGATCGAGTGGGATTTCTCGTTCGACGGGGTCAGCGCCAGAGGTGCGGTCGTGTTCAAGGAAGGCGTCGCCGTTTGAACTGTAGGCAAAGGGCAGGTCGAGCGTTTCGGCGTAGTCGAGCGCCTGTTGCATCCCGTCGCCGATTGCGTGGTTGTTGTCCTTGGCCTCAATGACGGCGAGAGGGATATTCGGTTTGTAGAAAAGGAGGTAGTCGGCCTTCTTCGCCTCGCCACGATGAACGGTTTGACCACGGACAATCACCCGCCCCTTGGTGAAGTAATGTTCTTCAAGGATCTGGGTCATGACGTCCCAAGCCCCTATCTTGTCCTTGTCAAGGGCAGGCGTGATGAACTTGGTGCGGATGTCCGCTTCAGTGAGTGATTTCTTGTTCATGTGGTGAACTCACGAGTTGTCTCAGGGGGCCTGTGCGGAAGGCTTTAATGAAGTCCTCATACTCGCCGCTGACTTTTTTCAGAAATCGTTGCACTTGCAGAATTTTTTCGCGGACGAGGTGATGATGTCTTCGGCGTGGTTGTTATCCTTACCTCCGCGGACGCACTGCGAAATCAACAATACACGTCTGGTTGTTATTATTGATTATGCAAAAACCGAAACTATCACGTTTCACCTTCTTCTCGCAACCATACATTTTCACTGACAATATAAAACGAGAATAAGTAACGCCTGATTAAGACTATTCCTGAGTATCTCTGCCTAAGAGTCAATAGCCGAGTAACCTGGGGGAGTCGCACCCCCAGGCCCTCACAGACCCGGACGTGAACCTCTCGACTCATCCGGCTCCTCATGTCCTCTCTTAACCGAGGTTTGCATTACTCCGAGGTTCCTCCCATCTCTGGTTGACCAAAAAGTAATCCCGGACATGTTATCTCCTTCGCTCTACTTCCATTGCAGAAGCTTCATCACAACTATGAAGTAACAAGTCGTTGCAATGACGGAATCGGTATCATTGCCAGGACGTGCTCAGGAAGTTGAATCTGTTTTCTATCGACTGGCTGGTCAGTCTCGACGTTACACTGAGGCTTCTTCTGCCGGTTATCCTCCGAGAACAGGCCGAACAGCTTTGCCTTGTTGACCACAGCCGCTATCGCTGCAGTAGGGTTTCCCAACTGCATTGCCATGTCCTTGATTTCATCAAGTTCCACCCTGATACTTTCAATGGTGACGGCATTGGCAGTAGCCAGTTCTGTTCGAAGTTCCTCTATCCTTGCTGAAACCTTGCTATTTCCCTTCAGTCTTGACGCGTTTTCATTGACCGTTTCAGGTTTCCACTTCAAGCTTTTAGGGTATGCCCGCCTGTATGCTTCGCTCGCGTTACCGGTCAGTATAAATTCCTGAGCAAACTTTTCCTGTCGTTGTGTCAATTCCATAGTTTTTGACCTCCTTGAAATCTCGTGTCCTGTGGTCAATTACCACTGGTTATCGGTGTTCCAGTTGAATGCAGGGGTAATATTGTCGACGTCCTCACATCGGCACCTGTATTGACCCCTGTTCTGTATTTTTCGTTAAAGAAGTATCTGGGTGTCGTTCTTTCAAGTGTCACTAAATCGGGAGAATTGTCCTTCAAATTTCAAAAATAGGCTGCCTGTGGGCCCGTTCCGATGTTTGGCAATGATCAGTTCGGCCTTACCGTAAAGCCGGGCTTCTGGCCTAGCATCCTTGTTTCGATGCAACATCAGTACGACATCAGCATCCTGCTCAATAGCACCGGAATCCCGGAGGTCAGATAATCTTGGTGTCGGATCAGCGCGGTTTTCGAGACCTCGGTTAAGCTGTGACAGTGCCAGAACCGGGATGTTTAAATCTTTGGCTAGCCCCTTTAACCCGGCAGAGATTACAGCAACCTCCCTTTCTCTGTTCTGTTCACCCTTGGCGTTCATGAGCTGTAAGTAATCCACAACGACCAAATCAACCCTGCTGTTGATCGATCTGGCTTTAACCCGCGCCCGGATCTGCCCAATGCTCAATCCTGCGGAATCGTCAATTTCGAGCGGTAAGAGTTTGATGGTCGCTATAATCTTTTCAATCAACTCTGACTGCCGCTTATCCAAGTCTCCAGACCGGATCGCGTCCAATGGGACGCCGGCCAATGAGGAGATCGCTCGCTCCACCAACTGTTTCCCGCTCATCTCCAAGGAATAGACTAAAACACGGTGGCCAGCCATGGCGGCATTGATGGCAATATTCAAAGCCAGAGCCGTTTTGCCAACAGAAGGTCTTGCAGCCAAAATGATCAAGTCAGAGGGGCTCATACCGCATGTCATTCGGTCCAGTTTAAGGAAACCGGTGGTTATGCCTTGCAGATGTGTTTTGGATCCGATACGACCTTTGATGCTAGCCAAGGTTAAGTCTGCCACTTGCGAGGCGCTTTGGGCTTGATTTGAGCTGTTGTGTTGCATGATAAACATCTGTCCAAAACGATCAAGAACCTGCTCGATATCGTGGCCGGAGTATGCTGCAGTAACAACGTTGTTGGCCATCTCGATGACCCGGCGCGCTTTTGCGGTGTCGGAGATGATCTTGATCCAATTTTTCGCAAATGGCGGCGCAGGAATGACACCGGTTAGACTCGAAATATAAGACGCCCCTCCGATTTGATCGTACTGTCCCTGGAGAGTATTGCTGACAACGACGAGATCAATGGTACGTCCGTCTCTTGCGAGTTGTTCCATGGTCTGAAAGATAATCTGGTGCCGCCGATCGAAAAATTCTTTGGAGGTCAGAGTCGAAATTGCCTCAGAGCATATTTGCTCAGATAACATGCAGGCCCCAAGAAGGGAGGTCTCTGCTTCGATACTGTGCGGTGGTATTCGCGTTATGATTCCCATGTTCAAATTCCTCCGGCCCATTCGTCGCAGACTGTTCCAGGTTGCTCACATCCACCTGGCCGGTTATAGCGGCAGGCAGCACAGGTTTGCCCTTGTGTGGTTCCTGGTAATAACATGGGCTCATCCTCCCAACGGCTGTCTTCCAGCCAACCTTGTGCCATTTTTGGAGTCAAACCTTTAGCGATGAGAACCGGGCGTTGAGAGGCGTATTGTTTGGCCCCATCAACGATTTTATCAGCGAGACCTGGCGACATGTCTGCAATTTTGGCCCATGCATTCATGGCTTGTTTCTTTCCTCTTTTGTAGTCAAAAGCATCCCAGAACTGATCGAAAGCAGTCTGGTCAAATCCTTTTCCGTTTTTTTGTTGCGCAAGCTCTGCATCGTCAGATGCAGGTTTATCGCACAAAGTATTTTTTCTTAACTTCTTACCTTCTTTAGATGTGGTTATTTGTTGGTTATTTAATGGTTGGCCTGTTGGTTGAATTGCTGGTTGCTCCAGTGAATCGCCATCTTGATATTTTGCATAATTACATATAGTTATTATGGAAAATTTGTTGGTTGTCGTGATGGTTATATCGTTGGTTGATTTCAGCTTAATTAAAGCTGTTCTGACCTGCTGCTCGGATAATCCGACTTCGATGGCTAATGCGACTCTCCCTATGACCAACTGTCCACGTCTGATCGTCAATCCTTTCCACATGCCATCCCTATAGTTTGCTCGAAAAAGTAAGTGAATAAATAGTCGACAGGTGTTGTGGTCGTGATACCAGGACCAATTGAGGAGTTGCCTGTATATTTTTATCCAGCCGGTCCACATGGATTTCACCCTAGTGACAAGACACGGTCTGGTGATATGTAGATTTTATGACCCTGGCTCCGTAATTTGGCAGTGACCTCGTCAAGGTTGGTTATCTTGAGGATTTTAGAAAAACGGTCTGCGTCAATAATCTTCACAACTTTGCCACGATTGCTATTTACTGCCCGCAGGCATATCAACAATAAGTCCTCTGGTACAGGGTTGAGCACATTAAGGGGTTCTCGGCCATCTAGCGTGGCGCAACTACTGTAAGTTTTCCTGTTAACAATTTGTTTTTGTATAGCTTCTGCCGATTGATAGTCGACTGGAGTTAAGGCTTCTTGATCAGTGATTTCTTTTGAAGCGGTTTTGCCCCGATTGCTAGCCTGATAAGGGGAAACCGCATTTCTTATGGAAGTCATGGACTATGTCTCCGTCAAACTGTTCGTTCGTTAAGGAACGCTTCGACAGCTTCCCGGCGATATCTGACAGAGCGCCCTACTTTGACGTACTGCAATTGCGGATACCGTTTAGTGCTACGCCATACGGCCAAGGTTTCTAGCGCAACACCTAATTTTACTGCTACTTCAGCAGGAAAAAGGAGCGGATCTATTTGAGGAAATGAATGAGGGGGAGGGCGACGATTGGACCGTCGGGCTGATGTAGTGCTGTTGTCTTGTGCTTCTTCCTCTGATGTGAGAAGCGAGGTTATTTCCTCTCTATTTTTAGGTGGATTGTAGAGTGGTGTCGTTGGGTGTAAGATTTGAGGGGTGGACCGCTGTGATTGTTCCGTTTTCGTGTCAGATGGTTCCATGTGTTGCCTCGTTTGTTTGGGTTTATGTCGATCAACCACAAACAGCGAAACATGAACTTGTTCTAAAACTAGGGTTTAGATATCTATAAACTAGATTTTTTGGCAGGAAAATTAAGGCGAGATGAGTATCTTTCCCGGAGTTTGCTTAGGATGATTGAAACGTCTTTTTTTGTGTAAGGTCTTGTTTTTTTGCCTATTTCACGCCTTTCCCTTCCTATTGTTTTTATTTCTACTGGGGGATCACATAGAAATATTTTGCAATCACCCTGAATGTTTGTGATCTTAGAAATAACATTCGCAAATTCATCCGATCTCACTGGCGAACCCGTTTTGATGCGGTTGTTTAACTTTTCAAGGAAAGTTTTAATCCTCCTTGGACGCAAGCAGTCGGTATCATTATTTTTCAACAATTCTAGAAATAATTTTTCAATGAGTGGGCGAAAAACCAAATCAGGTCGCCGGCCTCCTTTTCCTTTAATTCTTCCAACAGGGGTTACGTCTTTTTGCTTGTCACGTATCTCGCTGCCTTCTCCTTCTTCTTTCCTTCGTAAAATTTCTAAGGCTAATGAAGATCCCGGATCGATAAGATTTTGATCAAGGTGCGTTGATGAAAGCAAGCGAATCAAATCTTCCATGATAAAAGGGAAGGGCAAGACCAGAGCCGGTTTAGTAAAATCGAGCCCTGGGAATAACCTTCTAACCTCACTCTTCTCTTTAAGAGAGAGTTTCTTGAATTCATGTGGTTGGAGCCAAATGCCGTTGTCGTTCACCTCGTAATTTAACAGGACGACCTTGTCCCGCCCTGGTTCGTCCCAATCTGGTAAGTATAATATTTCGCTTAAAGCATTGCCGTCCAAGGGTTTGGATAGATCAAGGTGCACC
This sequence comes from uncultured Desulfobulbus sp., assembly GCA_963666685.2. Classification (GTDB taxonomy): domain Bacteria; phylum Desulfobacterota; class Desulfobulbia; order Desulfobulbales; family Desulfobulbaceae; genus Desulfobulbus. Next base: position 1,448,287 of record CAXXHZ010000003.1, on the reverse strand, counting down.
ACCTTGCTTTTCTCGTGAAGGAACTTAACTAATTCAGGGTAAGGGTGTTTATTGAAACCCTTGAGATTTCTAAAAGCTGATCTGCTGATAACAATTTCCGTCCCCGCTGGCATCGAAACGGCAGTTCTATATGTTGCTGTCGACTCACCTGGTACATGTTCCTGAATTTCAAAAAAATACCCACCTCCCGATTTTGTGACGTAAAACCCGTCGTCTTTACAATATTCAGCCTCTGGTTTGCCTGCCAAGATACGCTGATGGTTATTTATGAATATCTTGCCATTTGGGGACATCTCCAGGCGATGGAATCCTTTAAGAGAATGGAGGTCACCAATATAGGTAAACTTCCGTCCCTGTGAGTTGATATCCACCGGATCAGTACTTTCTGGCTGAACGAACCTCCCCATAATTGCGTAAACTGATTCTTTGAAAAGGATTGATGCCTCTAATCCCTCTTCGAGAATTTTCCGCAATACATCAGTCACAGAGTGGTTTTTCTTGTAGAAATATGTGAGCAGCTCGGCAGCTTCGTTCAGTTTTAAATAACTGTTGTTTTGGTGATATTTATTCATTATCACTTTTCCTTCAAAGTGAATCCCCGAGAAAAGCAAGCCTGAAAAACCGCCACGAGGATTGCGGCCTTTCGCCTGAAATGATCCTTCCGGGTTATGCGAGCCTGAAAGGGTTTATCTTATTTTTCCTCAGTACCGTTTACCGCATCCATCATGGCTGCTGCGCCTTTCTCCATACTTGCCCGGACAGGGTCAATGTCAAGTCGGGAATATATAGCGGTCGCATGTTGGCTCTTATGGCCCAAACTTTTGCCAATGATCGGAAGACTCGAACCGGCTATAGCTTGCCAACTCCCCATGGTTCGCCTTAAATCATGAATACGAACACCGTCGATCCCTGCTGCTTTGCATATTCGGGTCCATGCTGTTTTAGGCTCCACAAGGTGACCGGTTCGTCCTTTGCCGGGAAAAACGAAAAAGGAAGATGCATTCCTTCTTCTATTCTGGAGAATTTCAAGTACAGCACCTGTTAATGGTACGGTCTGCGGTGTACCGTTTTTGGTTTCCTTAATTTTCCAGGTAGCATCTTTCAGATCAATTTCGCTCCATCGCATCGCCATTACGTTTGCCCGCCTGGCTCCGGTTAGCAATGCCACAAGAAAGAAATCCCTGAGTGTGGTGTTGGGTTCCTGCTCCAGAGCTTTGAAGAATCGGCCCAACTCCTCCCCATTAAGAAACCGGTCGCGGGATTGTTCAGGGAATCGCTTAACTCCTAAACATGGGTTCAAACCTTCCCATAAGCCGAATTCAATAGCCCGACCAAACACGGAAGAGAGTAGGGCGAGGCACCTATTTGCCGCTGTCTTGGCATCCTTGCCGATATTGCTATGGATGACTGCCACATCACGTTTTGTGATGGTGGACAGTTGCTTCTTTGATATAGAGCCAAGGTATTGCTCATACTGCCTCTGGTCTTCCTGCCAGGTCCGTTTTTTCATCTTGGCGTGGCGTTCAAGATATTCATGAAACAGGTCTGCAAAAGTCATTTCTTCACGTAGTTGCCGTTTTTTGTCCGCTGGGTTGTCACCCTTGGCGAACTGGGCGTTCAGCTTTTCTGCCTCTTTGCGTACCTGCTCAACGGAAAGATCTGGATGGGTGCCAATGGTTATTCTTGAAGGCTTCCCATCGTGCCATCGGTAAACCTGAAAAGTCCTTCTGCCAGTCGACGATACCCTGACGAGTAGATGGTTTACCTTGTTGTCGTAGAATTCAAGGCGTTGGCCTTTTTCGGGGAGGGGGAGTGCTTCGATGGTGGCTTTAGTGAAGTTGATTATCTGCTTTGCCATGGCCCACTGACTCCAATCTGGGTTATGTATGGGTTAGGTTCTGTATTGTGGGTTAGGTATTTTTAATAACTTTCGTTAAACTCAAGCTATCAGGTAAATGCCTAATAATCAACCTAAAACATGCTCAGATAATGTCGGTTAAGCAGTGAACCCTAAGATTCGTAATCAGTAGGTCAGCGGTTCAAGTCCGCTTATCGGCTCCAGTAAATACAAGGGTTTAAGCATCGAATGACTTAAACCCTTGTTCTGTTTCAAGCTACCTGTCCCGCCCCTGTCCCGCTTTTTTATGTGCAAGCGAGTAAATGATGGCCGAGCTCCCACCCAAAGGACGGGCGTTATTTTAGCTTAGTCAGGAGTATATTTGAGTTTTTTTTTTGTCTGTGCCTCTATCTCGCCCAACAATACTGACTGTCGGTCGTAAGACATCTTGGATCCAATCACTTTTCCATCACGGGTTAGAAGGTAATTAAACCGCCATTGTTCTTTCTCATCTAGCAGAAACTGGATCATTTCAGCGCCAAATCGATTTCTCAACTCAGCCACCTGTTTTAATATTTCGGAGAAGTCACCTGCAAATGCACGGATGACAACGTTTGGGTCTCTTGATTGGATGACAAAGTCGACGTTAGTATCCCCATTCACCTTTACGATGTAGGTAATTGGACGAAAAAACGGAATGGCAGCCTTGGCGGTTTTTGAGACTGTTTCAATAACGACGTCAAAGAATCTCTTCAACTGCGGTTCGATAGCATCAGCGGCTGCCTTGCTCATTCGTGCTGCGATCCAAGCAGCAGATAACGAAAGCCCCAAATGAAATATAACTTCTGGGTCGGGTATTAGCGAACGTCGTTCCTTAACACCGGTTCTGCAGCCGTTCCCGAGCAGACCGGAAACGCAGCAATAGTGTGATCTATAAAAATAGGTTTCGTAAACTTCCGTTAATATTCGCCATGGTTGAAAATTTCTCTTAACATGTCGAAAAATGAAAAATTTTTTCCTTTTTGTAAGAAAAATAAATACTTACATCGAGGAACTCATGTCAAACAAGCTTGCAACAATTATGAAAGCACACACAAGAGAAATCACCAGAAATGCAGAAATTAAGTTGCGCAAAAACCTGAATGCGGATGCGCTCTTTGCAACCGTCAAAAACGGATTTTCTCAAATTAAAGATCATCGGCCAGGAAATGTGCACCATTCCTTGGACGATGTGCTTATGTCCGGATTCGCCATGTTTTCTCTCAAAGATCCTTCTTTGCTCGCTTTTGACGAACGACGGAGCAAAGGGCCGCACAATCTCATGACGATATACGGAATGCGCACTATTTCCTGCGATACCTCAATGCGTGAAATTCTTGATGGAGTCCATCCCGATAGTCTCCGGCGACTGTTCAAAGATGCCTTCCGGCCTTTGCAACGGGGCAAAGTTTTAGAGAAAATGGTGTTCATGAACGATTGCTATCTGTTGAATCTTGACGGCACTGGGTATTTCTCATCCAATACGTTGTATTCCGATGCATGTATGGAGAAAGTCAATGCAAAGACTGGCCAAAGTACTTTTTACCTCCAGGCCGTCGGGGCGGCTCTTGTGCATCCTGATTTCAAGGAGGTTATCCCCCTCTGCCCTGAAATCATCAGGAAACAGGACGGAGCGACCAAAATGGATTGCGAGCGGAATGCTATCAGGCGAATGCTCGTGAAACTCCGACAGGATCATCCGCACCTGAAGTTCATTGTCAACGAAGACGCCCTCAGTTCCAATGCACCGCATATTGCAGATCTTGAGGAGCATTTTCTTCACTATATCCTCGGCGTCAAAGAGGGAGACCATACGTTCCTCTTTCAACATATCGATCAGGCTGTGGAAACTGGTGAGGCAATCGAAATGGCCCTTGTTGACAAGGACAATGCCGCCATCACCCATTGTTTCCGGATCGTATATGACGCCCCGCTCAACAAATCAAATCAGAACCGCCGAGTCACTTTTGTTGAATACTGGGAGAACAATGCAAAAACTGAAAGAACCCAACATTTCAGCTGGATTACTGACCTGGAGATCACGGAAGCGAATATGTATCAGTTTATGCGTGGTGCCCGAGCCAGGTGGAAAATAGAGAACGAGACGTTCAACACCTTGAAAAACCAGGGTTATCATTTTGGTCATAATTTTGGTCTGGGCAAACAGCACCTGAGTGAAGTGTTTGTCCTGCTGATGATGCTGGCTTTCCTGGTTGACCAGATTCAGCAGCTCTGCTGCCCTCTGTTTCAGGCAGTGTGGAAATACTGGAAAACAAAGCGCTCCCTGTGGGAAAAGGTTCGCAGTAAGTTTCATGAATTTCACATTGCAACCATGGAGGAATTGTATCGGGCGCTTCTCGATCACCGACCGGTGCCATTGCCCCAGTAGGCGAGGCTCGCTATTTGTTCAAAGATCAGGTCCCTTGGCTAAAAATTCCAACCAAGGACGAACGGACAATTCCGCCTAAAAAACATATAACTTCTATAAATCAGGGATGTTCTCGATCAAACTACTGCCAGGTTAGCCGGTTTTGTGTGGCAATGCTTCCTGACAGAAAGAAAAAGCGTGTTTTATCTGCTCACTTGGGGCCGTCCGGGAGTAGTTGCAGGCATGATCATCTACCTCGTCAATATCAATGCCCACGCTCACAGCTTTTGCTACGATCTCCACCGCAATGGTCTCTGGTGGGGCGGCAGGGTCTGGATTATCGTGCGCCAGCCAGCGCAATCCATCAGCTATGTACCGGGGCACATTCCATTCGGTCTTCTCGATTGCAAGCTCAAGAGCGAACGTCGACTTCTTCTGACCGGCGGCTAAATCATATGCAAGTGCGGCCTGATCACCCTCACCAAGCTCAAAGAGAGCGGGGTTGGCAAGAATGAATGCGTCCTCGAAGCTGCGCCCGCAGGCGCCACCTTCCACCTCGGGAATCTGATAGGCGATGCGGCGGCCATTTGCGATTTTATCATTTGGCGTTTTTTCCAGCAGATCAGCAGGCGACACATCGTCACCAAACCACGCCTTGAGGCAACCGTTGCTTGTGAACTGGCCGTCGGCGACCGGGACCGCTACCCGCTTTTTCTGGTCGTTCGGTCGCACCGCATCGATGTCGGTAATAATCAGCGTGCGCAATTCGAGAAAAGTCAGTAGGTCAAAGAAGCGGTGCGCATAGGCGCCGCCAACTTCCATAACCGTCAGATACTGACTACCGAGCTTCGGTTCTCCAACGGCAGAAGTATCTGTCTTACGAATCATGGCCGGAAGCATAAGCCTCTCAGATGTTCCCTCGATCAACACAGCTTTGTCCGCGAAGAATAGGTCACACCGCGTGAGCGTCAGATACTGATGCAGGAAATCCCGGTCAGGCACGGGAGCGTCACCCATGCCTTTCCGCAAGTCTTTGATCTCAGAACGCCGAAGACCATCCTCATCCGCAACTGACAGAAAATAACGCAAAGATTCAAAGCGTGCTTCGTTCGCCATGTGGGGCGAGTGTGTCGTAACTACGAACTGAACCGGCCACGGACGGTTCTCATTGAGCTGCGCAACGAATACACCTGCGATCTGATCAAGCTGTCTGATGAAGACTTCCTGCATCTGAGGATGCAGATGCGCCTCCGGCTCTTCAATAAAAATCAGATGCACACCGGCGGCTGTGGGTGTTGCCTGAAACTCACGAAAGAAGCGCAGCAATTGTAGGAGCATGTAGACGAGGTTACGGAAACCAAGCCCATTATAGGTCTCGGGCAGCGTAACGCCATTCTTCCCGGCGTATCGTACCTTGGTATGATCGCTCAGTAGCTTCTCGATATCAAAGCTGGTTTCGGTAATGAGTCCGGGGTCAGGCAGACCGGGATAACCAAACAGATCAAAGGTGGGCAGAAGCGATGTGAGCTTTGCGTTGAAGTCGGCATGTAGGCCACTCTGGATGTCTTCGACTGCTACCTTCAATTGCTCGGCGATGGTCCGCTTTTCAGTATCAACTGGATCGTTCAGCGCTGACTGGAAGAGGACTTCGACAACTTTGCCGAGCACATCGCGTTCACGCTTCGTATCTCAGGGCAACAACTTATTAGTCGGATTGCCCCGTTATTGATTGTGTTCTTGCTTATCGGCATGCTCGTCGCTTGCCTCACCAAGGCTGCGCCTAAAAATTTTTCGTTTCGTCAGAAAATTATTCTGTGTTTACGTGGCGATTTACATGCCTTACCGGCGACGGTATTTTTTTGTTGCGGTGACTGGGTTATACAATTATTCATAACTGTTTAATATAACAAAATTATGCTCAGCCTCAATGAAAAGGGGCTTTGTTCTTGATCTATTCTTTTGCAAATCATTGCTGGGTATACCGCACAGCAGCCTTGGAATAACTTACATCTGCCTTAGCACTGAGACGACATGGTGGTACCAAAGCTTTGAATCCATTGCATCGCCAGCATAACGGTCGATAATTTCATCCCTTTTTCGCCTTGAAAAACAACTTATTAATTTTGGATAATAATGCCCTCTGCGCCCACCTCTGGGAGGCGGCCAACATCCTGCGCGGTCCTGTCGACGCAGCTGATTTCAAGACCTACATCTTCCCGCTTCTCTTTTTCAAGCGAATCTCCGACGTCTATGACGAGGAGTATGCCAGCGCCCTGGAAGAGTCCGATGGCGATTTGGAATTTGCCGAGTTCCCCGAGAACCACCGGTTTCAAATTCCAGAGGAATGTCATTGGAAAGATGTGCGGGTCAAGAGCGCTAACATCGGCCATGCGCTCCAGCAAGCAATGCGTCGCATCGAGCAGGCCAACCCGGACACCCTGCACGGCATATTCGGTGACGCCCAGTGGACCAACAAAGATCGCCTATCGGATTCACTGCTCAAGGATCTGATAGAACATTTCTCGTCTCTCAATCTGGGCAATGAGCACTGCAAGGCGGATATTCTTGGCCAGGCCTATGAATACCTGATCAAGAAATTTGCCGACTTAACCAACAAGAAGGCCGGTGAATTCTACACCCCACGCTCCGTGGTCGCGCTGATGGTTCGCATCCTTGCGCCCAAAGCCGGGGAAACCATTTATGACCCGGCCTGCGGAACCGGCGGCATGCTTCTTGAGGCGCTGCATCACGTCAAAGAGCATGGCGGCGATGAGAACCTCATGCTGGGCAAGCTCTACGGCCAGGAAAAGAACCTGACCACATCTTCAATCGCCCGGATGAACCTCTTTCTCCATGGCGCGGAAGATTTCCATATCGAACGTGGCGACACCCTGCGTTTACCTGCCTTTTATTCAGGGGACAGCCTCGCCACCTTTGACTGCGTTATCGCCAATCCTCCGTTCTCCCTGGAAAAGTGGGGAGACGACGTCTGGATCAACGACCCCTACGGCCGCAACTTTGCCGGGCTGCCGCCAGCCAAATCCGGCGACTTCGCCTGGATTCAGCACATGGTCAAGTCCATGGCCCGCAAGACCGGCCGCATGGCCGTGGTGCTTCCCCACGGTGTGCTGTTCCGCATGTCCAAGGAAGGCGAGATCCGGCGCAAGCTGCTGGAAATGGACATCCTCGAAGCGGTGATCGGCCTTGGTCAAAACATTTTCTACGGTACCGGTCTCGCGCCTTGTGTGCTGGTCTTCCGTGATAACAAGCCTAAGGCCCATCGCCAGAAGGTGCTGTTCATCGACGCCTCGAAAGAGTTCAAGAGCGGCCGCGCCCAGAACGAACTGCTGCCCGAACACGTGGACAACATCCACCGCTGGTACGAGGGCTATCAGGATGTCGAAGGGCTCTGCAGGGTGGTCGCGCTCGACGAAATCCGCGAGAACGATTTCAACCTGAACATCCCTCGCTACGTGGAGCCGGTGATCGATGAAGAATCCATGACCATCGACCAGGCCATCGCCAATCTTAGGGAATCGCTACAGGCGGCATATGCGGCCGAGGATCGCCTAAAGGAACTGCTGCTCAGGGAGGGCCTGTTGTGAAAGTCTATCAGTACAGATCACCTATTGGCCGTTTTCTCATCAAACCGCAAACCAATGGTCGCTGGGGTCTTTGGTTCAAAGATGACCTGCTCGGCTTCTATCACTCGGCCATGGCTGCCGCCGATGACGTCTACACCCAGGCGACCGGCGATTACGACTGGGACTCCCTGGGTGGAGTCGATATTCCAACGGACATTTCTGAATGGGAAGTGGTAGCGCGGTGAAGAGGAACAAACACATTTCCCAATCGGAGCTGGAATCCTACCTCTGGGGCGCGGCGACCTTGTTGCGCGGCTACATTGATGCCGGAGACTATAAGCAGTTCATCTTCCCACTGCTCTTCTACAAACGCCTGTGTGACGTGTATGACGAGGAGCTGGCCGATGCGCTGGAGGAGTCCGGGGGCGATCAGGAATATGCCACACTCCCTGAACAACACCGCTTCCAGATCCCGGAGGACGCCCACTGGAAGGCCACCCGCACCAAGGTCAAGAACGTGGGCAAGGCCATCCAGGATGCCCTGCGGGCAATTGAAACAGCCAATCCCGACACCCTGTACGCGGTCTTTGGCGATGCCCAGTGGACCAACAAAGACCGCCTGCCGGACCACATGCTGCGCGAGTTGATTGAGCACTTCAGCGGGCAGACGCTTTCGCTTGCCAACTGTCCAGAGGATGAGTTGGGCGTGGGCTACGAGTTTCTGATCAAGAAGTTTGCCGACGATTCCGGCCACACCGCTGCGGAATTCTATACCAACCGCACCGTAGTTCACCTGATGACCGAGATGCTCGAACCCATGCCGGGCGAGTCCATCTATGACCCGACCTGCGGTTCGGCGGGCATGCTGCTCTCTGCCGTCACCCATCTGAAGCGGCAAAACAAGGAATGGCGCAACTTGCGCTTGTTCGGCCAGGAGCGCAACCTGCTCACCTCGGCCATCGGCCGGATGAATCTGTTCCTGCACGGCATCGAGGACTTCCGCATTGTCCGGGGCGATACCCTGGCGGGCCCCGCCTTTGTCGAAGGCGACCGGCTCATGCAGTTCGATCTGGTCCTGGCTAATCCGCCGTACTCGATCAAGCAGTGGGACCGTGATGCCTGGTCTGCCGATCCGTGGGGCAGAAATATCTACGGCACCCCGCCCCAGGGCCGTGCCGATTATGCCTTCTGGCAGCACATCATTAAGAGCATGAAGGCGGGAAGCGGCCGCTGTGCCATCTTGTTTCCCCATGGCGTCCTCTTTCGCAACGAAGAATCGGTAATGCGTGAAAAACTGGTTGCCCACGACGTTGTGGAGTGCGTGCTGGGTCTCGGCCCCAACCTCTTTTACAACTCCCCCATGGAAGCCTGCGTCGTTATCTGCCGCATGAACAAACCCAGAGAGCGAAGGAACAAGGTGCTCTTCATTCATGCGGTGAACGAGGTGACCCGCGAGCGGGCACAAAGTTTCCTCACCGATGACCACATTCAGCGCATTGTCGGCGCCTATCAGGCTTTCGACAATGAAGACGGCTTTACCAGAGTGGTCAGTAACGATGAGATCCGGGAGAAAGGCAGCAACCTGAGCATCCCGCTTTACGTTCGATTGGCCAACGGAAACGGCAATGCCAACGGAGCAGGTGAAACTATCAGCCTCAAACAGGCTATTGCGAATTGGCAGGAAAGCTCGATGGCTTTGCGGGAATCGATGAACGGCCTCTTTGAGGTGCTGGAACAACACACGGATCATTTTCCCGGCGGCACGAAAACGATCCAGACCTCCGGCGAAAAAGAGTCACGATTTTGAAAGCGGAGAAAAGAATGAGCGAGCTGAGCAAAAACAATCCCGGCACGGACTACGCGCACCTCCTTGCCGAAGTAAAAGAGCGCGTCCGTTCGGCACAGTATGCAGCGCTGAAAGCGGTCAATACCGAGCTGGTTGGGTTATACTGGGATATCGGGCGGATGATCGCCGAGCGTCAGGAAAAGTCCGGATGGGGCAGGTCGGTCGTGGAAAACCTGTCTGGGGACTTGCGGCGGGAGTTTCCCGGAGTCGCCGGTTTTTCGGTGCAGAACCTCTGGTACATGCGCCAGTTTTATCTGGAATATAGCGGCCATGAAAAACTCCAACCACTAGTTGGAGAAATTGCCTGGGCTCATAATCTGGTCATAATGAGCAAGTGCAAGGACTCTCTGGAACGAGAATTCTATATCCGCATGACCCGCAAATTTGGCTGGTCGAAGAATGTCCTCATCCATCAGATCGACAACCAGAGCTACGAGAAATCCCTGCTCGGCCAGACCAATTTCGATCAGGTTCTAACGCCCGAGCTTCGCGCCCAAGCCAAGCTGGCGGTGAAGGACGAGTACACCTTCGATTTTTTGGAGCTGGGCGAGGAGCACAGCGAGCGTGAGTTGGAACGGGCGCTCATCGCCCGGATCGAGGATTTTCTGCGGGCCATGGGCGGCATGTTCGCCTTTATGGGGAGCCAGTACAGGTTGGAGGTGGACGGCAAAGAGTTTTTCATCGATCTGTTGCTGTTTCATCGACGTCTGCGCTGTCTTGTGGCCATCGAACTGAAGGTCGGAGATTTTCAGCCGGAGTTTGTCGGCAAAATGCAGTTTTACCTGACCGCGCTGGACCGGCAGGTCCGGCAAGAGAACGAAAATCCTTCCATCGGTATCATTCTTTGCAAGGAAAAGCGCCGCACCATCGTCGAGTATGCCTTGCACGACGCCCGCAAACCCATCGGCGTGGCTACCTATGAGATTACCAAAACCCTGCCCAAGGAATTGAGGGGACAACTGCCCCAGCCGGAAGAGATCGTGGCCTTGCTGGAGGGGATTGAAAAATGAGCGTACGCCCTCCATTTGATCCAGGCACTGTCGAAGCCATGGCCAAAGTGCTTGGTGAGGCTGGATCAGGGACTGATATCAGTCGATATCTTCAGATGAACGGATTGGTTGATGACTCTGGCGAGTCCACCAAATGGAGGCGGCTCAATTCGGTATTTCTGAAAAGCCAAGCCATGACAAAGAGCGCTAATCAAATTCTTGCTTTTGTTAAATCCTACCTTATTCCAACCCGTTTTGTTGGAAAAAGAGATGAATTCGAATGTCATCGTGGTGAACTCAACGCTATCTTGATCCTGCATGGCCTTGAGTATGGCAAAGATGGTCAATTCAGACTCACAACTCAAGCCAAAACATTGGATGAAGCAGAGATGCGAGCCCAAGGCGTTCGTAACAAGTTGGCCCCCCGCAACACGCATCCTGAGGTCTATAAATACTGCCAGCCTGAATTGATGCAGGATAATTATTTCCACGCTGTTTTTGAAGCCAGCAAAGGATTGTTTCAAAGGATTCGTGATCTTTCCGGTCTTGAAGCCGATGGTACCAATTTGATTGATAGAGTTTTCTCGGTTGAAAAGCCATACCTCGCATTTAACACCCTTCAGACTGAAACAGAAAAATCAGAACATAAAGGATTCGCACAGCTTCTGAAAGGTTGTGCAGCAGCAATCCGTAACCCGCTGGCCCACGGTCCCAAAATACTGTGGCAGGGAGAGACCGACGCCGCTGATTACCTCACCCTGATTTCCATGTTGCACAGAAAGCTGGATCAATGCGTCAAGGTTCCCAGTTCCACTGGCGGAGGGTTGCATGAACGCTAAAACGCCTTTCTCGCAAGAGGACCTGAACGAAATCTTCAAAATTTCACCCGCAAATCCAGATCGCGTGATTTCAAGGGAAAGCAGCAGCCTTGAATTCAAGGAGTCATTTGGTTGGGCGAGTTTGCCGAAGTACCTAAAAACAAGCGCCGCGTATGCCAATACCAAAGGTGGCTATATCGTATTTGGAATTGCCAATAAGCCGCACCGTCTTTGCGGCCTTTCAGGCGCGAACCTGAAGTTATTCGAGGATCTCGACCCAGAGAAGATGTCACGCAACAGCTGCAAGGCCTGCTGGCGGCTGACACCCGCAAAATCATCATCACCACCATTCACAAGTTCGGCGAGGCGGATGGCCGTCTGAACGAGCGTTCGAACATCATCGTGATGGTGGACGAGGCGCACCGTACCCAGGAAGGCGATTTGGGACGCAAGATGCGCGACGCACTGCCCAATGCCTTTCTCTTCGGTCTGACCGGAACGCCGATCAACAAGCGAGACCGCAACACCTTCTGGGCTTTCGGCGCGGACGAGGATGAGCAGGGCTACATGAGCCGCTACTCGTTCCAGGACTCGATCCGGGACAAGGCCACGCTGCCGCTTCATTTCGAAGCGGTGGACGTGAAGCTGCACATCAACAAGGAAGCCATCGACGAAGCCTACTCCAAGATGACCGACGAATTGAGTGAGCTGGATCGTGACGACCTGGCCAAACGGGCCGCCAAGATGGCGGTACTGATCAAGGCCCCTGCGCGGGTAAACGCCATCTGTCAGCACATCGTCAAACACTTTCAGGAGAAAGTGGAGCCCAATGGCTTCAAAGCGCAGGTGGTGACCTTCGACCGGGAATGCTGCGTCCTCTACAAGAAGGCCATGGACGAGCTGGTCGGGTCGGAGGCCAGCGCCATCGTCATGCACACCCAGGGCGGCAAGTCCGATCAATATGCTGAGTGGAAACTGGGCAAAGATGAGGAGGAAAAACTCCTCGATAGATATAGGGACCCAATAGACCCTCTCAAATTTCTGATTGTAACCTCCAAACTCCTGACCGGATTCGACGCGCCCATTCTACAAGTGATGTACCTCGACAAGCCGATGAAGGATCACAACCTGCTGCAGGCCATCTGCCGTACCAACCGCACCTATCCTGGCAAGACGCATGGCCTGATTGTGGATTACCTGGGCATCTTCGATGACGTGGCCACGGCGCTCGATTTTGATGAAAAGGCCGTCCAGCAGGTCATCACCAACCTGGATGGACTGAAAAAGGAAATGCCGGGGCAGATGGTAAAATGCCTGTCATTCTTCCCGGCTGTGGATCGTAGCGTTGGGGGCTACGAGGGCCTGATTGCAGCTCAGGATTGCCTGCCGGATAACGCGACCCGGGACAAGTTCGCTGCGGAATACTCGGTGCTCTCGCGCTTATGGGAGGCGTTGTCTCCCGATCCCTGTCTCGGCCCTTATGAAAAGGACTACAAATGGCTGACTCAAGTTTATGAATCGGTGAAGCCGCCGAGCGGCAACGGCAAGCTGCTCTGGCACGCCCTGGGGGCCAAGACCATCGAACTGGTGCATGCGAATGTGCATCTGGAGACAGTGCGCGACGATCTAGACACCTTGGTGATGGACGCCGAGGTCCTCGAAGGGCTGCTTGATGCCAAGGATCCGGACAAGAAATCCAAGGAAATCGAGGTCAAGCTTGTCGCTCGCCTGCGCAAGCACAAGGACAATCCGCAGTTTGTCGCCCTGGGCGAACGCCTCGAAAAGCTCAAGGAACGGCACGAACAGGGCCTGCTTCACAGTCTCGACTTCCTCAAGGAGCTGCTGACCCTGGCCAAAGATGTTGTCCAGGCCGAGAAGAAGGTGGACCCGGTCGATGAACAGGCCATGGCCAAAGCAGCCCTGACCGACCTGTTCGCTGAGGTGAAGAACGGCAAGACCCCGATGGTGGTCGAGCGGATTGTAACCGACATCGACGAGATCGTGCGAATGGTTAGGTTCCCTGGTTGGCAGAATACTAAGGCTGGAGAGCGCGAGGTTCAGAAGGCTCTGCGCAAGGTGATCTACGTAAAATATCAGATCAAAGACCAAGATCTTTTCGACAAGGCGTTCGGATATATCAGGCAGTATTACTGAGAATTACAGGGCGATATTCGCGGGGACAATGAATGAATAACTATCGGCTAACTGGTTGAAAAATTTCATTTACTTCAAAATCAATTCGCTTGAGCTAGACAAGCAATCTTTATACGCATGCAAATATCCGGGGGAAGAATACGAGCAATTTGTTTGAATTTTTTGAGACTTTCAAAATAAGATGAGCCCTTCCTCGTGATCCCCAGCAATCTATGAAGGTTGCGGCCTTTAAGGCGAAATTTTTGATGGATAACTGGCTTTCCGTCAGCTTTTGACAAGCTCGCATATATTACAAATTTGAAGTCACCATCGCCAAGATAAACAGATATTCCCCTGAAAGAACAAGCACAGCAGGTCGCCAGAGGTTGCGGCTTTTCGCCTGGAATGATCAGTTCCCGGCTATCCGTGCCTGAAGTCGTTGTTTACAGGAACGCCCGCCAGTCAGCATTCAAAGCCGCTGCCAGTTTCTTGGCGCTCTCTTTGCCGATAGGCCGCTTGCCGTTCTCCATTTCGCTGATATGCCTTTGGGGGAGTCCGCACTTTTCCGCAAGCTGGCGCTGTGTCAGTCCCTCCCGGTGCCGGGCTCCGGCAAGGTAGGTGCCCACTTCGTTCTCTTGCAGGCCGGGGAAAGCATCCTTCCAGGACGTTGCGGCCTCGTCGTTATCGACAGCAGCAAATCCCATAGCCTGAAGGGCCTTGATAGCGTCGTGGCGTTTATTCTCTGGCCCCTTGAATCTCAGTTCGATTTCAATAGGGCGCTTTTTCGTGTGTTCCAACATAGTTCACCTCGATCAATCGTATTTCCTTGTCTATCACCTGCCAAACTGCAACATATGTTGGTTGCCCCTTCTTCAAGTGGCAATGGTGCATGTCTTTTCCGAGCTTGCTATAATTCGGCCAATCTCCACGCGCCGGTCCATTTAATTCGATCTCCCGCAGAAGAAAGGCCAAACTCTACTGAACACGGTCAGGCAGCTTGGGAATATTCTTCACAACTTTTGGATGAAGGGTTACGTTCCAGTTCATTTTTAATATACTATTTTTTAGTATCAAAGGCAAGGGGTGGGCGTTTACTTCTTCCCGCCGTTCACTGCTTTCATCATTGCCGCCGCGCCCTTCTCCATGCTGGCCCGGACAGGATCAAGGTCAAGTCGGGAATAAATAGCGGTGGCTTGTTGGCTCTTGTGGCCCAGGCTCTTGCCAATCACCGGCAGGCTTGACCCGGCTATGGCCTGCCAACTCCCCATGGTCCGCCGTAAATCGTGAACCCGAACGTCTTCAATACCTGCCGCTTTGCAGATTCGTTTCCATGCTGTTTTGGGCTCCACAAGGTGGCCGGTGATCCCTTTGCCGGGGAAGACAAAAAAAGAAGAGGTGTTTGTGCGCCGATCTTGCAAGATTTCAAGGACTGATTCAGTCAAAGGTACAGTTTGAGGCGTACCGTTTTTGGTTTCCTGAATTTTCCAGGTGGCGTTCTTCAGGTCAAGGTCGCTCCATCTCATCGCCATGACGTTTGCCCGCCTGGCACCGGTAAGCAGGGCAACGAGAAAGAAGTCTTTAAGTGTGGGGTTTGGCTCTTGCTTCAATGCTTGAAAGAATCTTGCCAGTTCGTCACCATTCAAGAATCGGTCGCGGGATTGTTCAGGGAATCGCTTCACGCCAAGGCAAGGATTCAAGCCCTCCCGCAAGCCGATTTCCGTTCAATTTTTTGGTAATGGATTCAGCCACGGTTTCGACTTCTTTTGTTGCTGCTTCATCTATCAGGTATGCGTATTGTTTCGTTGTGCCTTCGGAATGAGGACCAAGCAGTTCCCCTGTTTGTGACAGCGTGCCCCCCCTTGGAGATTGCCACCGAGGCAAAACTGTACTGAAATTTCAGGGAATACGAAAAACAGGGATTTGATGCATTCGGCCGCAGGTGTGCCCTGCAGCCGGATGCATGAGGGTCAAGTCTGGAACCGGCTGACGATAGTCTTGAGTTCTCCGGCCATCTGTTGCAACTGATGCGCCCGTTCTCGCACCTGATCGCTCGAACTGGTTATTTCCCCGGCGGCAACGCTCACTTTGGTGATGTCGCAGGTGATGCTTCCTGCGACCATCGAGCCTTGGCCGACATTTTCATTGACTTCCTGCAAGCCTTGGGAGGCTTGGGCAATATTGGCGGCAATCTCACCGGTGGCGGCCCTTTGTTCCTCCACGGCAGCAGCTATGGTGGAGACCAGTTCATTTACCTGGTGGATGATCGAGGAAATTTCTTTGATCTCCTCTACCGTGACACCGGTGGTTGTCTGCATACCTTCGATTTGCACCTTAATATGCAGAGTGGCCTGGGCCGTTTGTTTAGCCAATTCTTTGATCTCGTTGGCAACCACCGCAAATCCCTTGCCTGATTCCCCTGCCCGAGCCGCTTCAATGGTAGCGTTTAAAGCCAAGAGATTGGTCTGGTCGGAGATGTCGTTAATGGTCTCAGTGACCTTGCCGATGGCTGAGGCGGCCACACCGAGTTCAGCCATACGTTGCGTGGCCTTGAGCGACTGCTCCACAGCCTCGTGAGTCATTGTACTGGCTCGATCGGCATTGGCGGCGATTTCGGTGATAGTCGCGGTCATCTCTTCGGCTGCCGCGGCGACCATTGCGGTGTTGGTCGACGACTGCTCCATAGCCGCCGCCACTGCATTGAGATTGGTGGTCATTTCTTCCGCGCCGGCGGCAACGTTGTTGGCCACCATCGAGGTGTCACGGGCTCTTTCGTTCACCTGGTCGGAAAGAGTGGTCAGGGAATCCGCCGAATCATTGACTGCAAGAGAATTACCTGTAATTTTTTTGATCATCTCCTGAAGATTACCCAAAAAGATATTGAAAAGGCCGCCGAGCTCGCCCAGTTCATCCTTGGAGCTAATGGTAATCCGTTTCGTCAGGTCACCTTCCCCCTCTGCCACATCACGAAAATTGTGGATGAGATTATTCAGGCTAGAACTGATGCCCATGGCGATAAAAAAACTCATCAACGCTATGGCAGAGGCAATGATGCCGGAAACCACCAGCATACGCATAATTTTCTTTCCTGATGCCTGATTGATATCGGCACGTATAGCGCTGCTGGTTTTCTCAATGTTATCAATATAAATACCCGTTCCCACCCACATGTCCAAGCCAGGAATCATTTCGGCATAACTGAGTTTAGGTGTTTCGCCTCCTCCAGGTTTTGGCCAAACGTATTCAACAAAACCGCCTCCTTCCTTGGCTTTTTGAGCAAGTTCGCGAATAACGTAAACCCCGTTTTTATCTTTTAAATCCGTTAAATCTTGACCTTGAGTTTCCGGTTTCACTGGGAAGGCCACATTGACGGTCCCTTGATAGATAAAAAAGTATCCGGACTCATCGTCCTCAAATCGGGTCGGCTTAACCATAGCTCGAACAAGACCGGCGACCTCTTCAGGCCTCGACACCCCTGACCTTTTTACTGCCTCGGCCAAGGCAACCGCCATGCTATGGCTGGCAACCTGGATCTTGCCAGCCTCGCCTAAAGCGACAGCTATGGAATGGCTGGCAACTTGAATCTTCGCCTTTTTCTCGGTCATCATGACCTGAGCTGTGGCATTGGCCACCATGTCGCTGATCTGTCGGGCAATGTTGTAAGTAAACATCGACATAACCAAGAATAGGAGAATGATACCAAAAACAATAAGAAATATCCGTGTCTTGATCCGCATTCTTTGTAACATGGGCCACCTCCGTAATTTTCAACGTAGTCCCAGATTCTTACTGGGTTAAAAAACTAAGCTTAACTGTAAAGTTAGCTCGTTGTTCTTCTTTTGTTTTCAGTATACCGCAGTCACAGTCAAGATCATTGTATATTCGTATTGTCTTCCCATTGTTTTTCATAGAGACGTCTTCCCGTTCAATCTTTCGGTAATGGATTCAGCCACGGTTTCGGCTGTTTTGTTGTTGCTTCGTTCATCAGGTGTGCGTATCGTTTCTCTGTGCTTTCGGAACGATGACCAAGCCGTTCCCCTTTCGACAGCATCTACCCCTCGGAGATTGCCACCGAGGCAAAACTGTGACTGAATCAACAAGGAATCAACAATGAATCGGCGAGTGCAAATATGAAGGCAATCAGCACTGGGGATATGGGCATCGTGACCGCAATACGGGGGAGCGTTGTTGATATTCAATTCAACACACATTTGCCGCCCATCTACTCTTTGCTGCTCGCGAAAGAAGGGAAAATTGTCATTGAAGTGCTCGCTCAGCTCGACGCGCATCAAGTTCGGGGTATCGCCCTGACCCCAACCCAAGGGCTTGCCCGCGGCAACGCGGTGAAAGACACGGGCGGGCCGCTGAAAGCCCCTGTCGGCAGGGGCACGCTTTCACGGATGTTCGACGTGTTCGGCAATGCCATCGACCGTCAAGCAGCACCGACAGATGTTGAATGGCGCACGGTCCATCGAGCCCCACCGGTGTTAACACGGCGTTCCACCAAGTCCGAGATCTTCGAAACCGGGATCAAGGTCATTGATGTGCTGGTACCGCTTGAGCGCGGCGGCAAAGCCGGGCTTTTTGGCGGGGCAGGCGTGGGCAAAACGGTGTTGCTCACCGAAATGATCCATAACATGATCGGGCACCAGGAAGGAGTGAGCATCTTTTGCGGTATCGGCGAACGATGTCGCGAAGGTGAGGAGTTGTACCGTGAAATGAAGGAAGCCGGTGTGCTGCCGAATATGGTGATGTTGTTCGGGCAGATGAATGAACCGCCGGGAAGTCGGTTCCGCGTGGGGCACGCGGCCTTGACCATGGCGGAATATTTCCGGGACGATGAGCATCGTGACGTCTTGCTGCTGATCGATAATATTTTTCGCTTCATTCAGGCGGGCATGGAGGTGTCGGGCTTGATGGGGCAGATGCCATCGCGTCTCGGGTATCAACCGACCATGGGCACCGAACTCTCGGGGCTGGAGGAACGCATCGCCAACACGGACGCCGGAGCTATTACCTCTATTCAGGCGGTGTATGTCCCGGCTGATGATTTAACCGATCCGGCGGCGGTGCACACATTTTCACATCTCTCGGCATCCATCGTGCTTTCGCGCAAGCGAGCGAGTGAAGGCCTTTACCCGGCCATCGACCTCCTCCAATCCAACTCCAAAATGGCCACCCCCGGTATCGTCGGCCAGCGGCATTACGGCTTGGCTCAGGAAATCCGACGAACACTCGCGCAATACGCTGATCTCAAAGATATCATTGCCATGCTCGGCCTTGAACAGCTGTCAGCGGAGGACCGCAAGGTCGTTGCCCGCGCCCGAAGGCTGGAACGATTTCTCACCCAGCCGTTTTTTTCCACCGAGCAGTTCAGCGGCATCAAAGGAAAATTGGTTAGCCTCAAAGACGCACTTGATGGCTGTGAACGTATCCTGCGTGATGAATTCAAAGACTACCCGGAAAGCGCGCTGTATATGATCGGAGCCATTGATGAGGCAAAAAAAAAGGCGCATCCAGACAAATCGGCAGCCAAGGACGAACCGCACTCCGAGACGAAAACAGCCCCTGAGGCCGAGCATGCCGACAACACTCATGCATCTTAAAATTCTTCTGCCGTTCCAGGTCTTTGCCGACAAAACCGGTGTTTCGCGTATTGTTGCCGAAACCCGCGAAGGCGCATTTGGCCTCTTGCCGCACCGGCTGGATTGCGTTGCGGCTCTTGTCCCTGGAATCTTGATTTTCGAGACTGAAACAGAGGGTGAAGTGTGTGTGGCTGTGGATGAAGGTGTGCTCGTCAAAACAGGTTTGGAGGTGCTTGTTTCCGTGCGTAACGCCATAGGCGGAACAGACCTTGGTCAACTCCGTGAGGCGGTGGAACAAGAATTTCTCAACCTGAATGAGCGAGAACAAAACGTCCGCTCGGTGATGGCTAAGATGGAGAGCGGTTTCATCCGTCGTTTAGCGGAGTTCCATAATGAGTGACGAATCCGAAAAAATTCCTTTAAAGGAAAAGACCTCGCTCAGTGAGGAGGTCGGCACTAAGGCAACACGTAAGCTCAAAGCGAGACGCAATCCATCTCCAACCGTCTGGTTTGGTTTAGGCATGATGGGGCTTATTGGCTGGTCGGTGGTTGTCCCGACACTGCTCGGCGCCGCACTCGGTCTTTGGCTGGACAAGCACCATCCGGGCAAGCATGCCTGGACGCTGGCGCTGTTGGTGGCCGGGCTCGTGATCGGTTGTTTCAATGCCTGGCATTGGGTGGACAAGGAAGACAAGGCGATGCGGGAAGAACAGGAGGAGGCGGATGAATGAGATTACGATGTGGATATGGGGAATGGCGATGGTGGCGGGTTTGTTGCTCGGTGCCATGTTCTTTGTTGGCCTTTGGTGGACCGTTCGCAAGGCGGTTTTTTCTCAACGGCCGGGGCTTTGGTTACTCGGTAGCCAACTGTTGCGCACGAGCCTTGCCTTAACCGGGTTTTACGTTGTTGCTCACGGTCATTGGCAGAGAGTATTGGCCTGTCTCTTGGGATTTGTCATCGCACGTTTCATCGTGATACAGTTTACAGGCCGACTGGTCGCCCCCCTTACTTTATCAAGGAAAGAGGTCGGTCATGCGACTGAGTCCTGACGAAATCATTTTCTGGCAGTACGGGTTTTTCAAACTCAACGCCACCATTGTGTTCACCTGGTGCCTGATGCTCGTGCTGGCCGTTGGGTCAAAACTCATCACGGCTCGACTTTCCAAGGGGTTGAAACGTTCCCAATGGCAGAATCTTCTGGAAATCGTGGTCACCGGCATTGAGAAACAAATTGAGGAAGTCGGCTTAAGTCAACCCCGTAAATATCTCGATTTTCTGGGTACGCTCTTCTTGTTTGTGGCTGTGGCTAATCTTTGCACCATCATCCCCGGGTATGAACCGCCGACCGGCTCGCTCTCGACGACAACGGCGCTTGCGCTGTGCGTGTTCGTGGCCGTGCCCTACTTCGGTATCGTAGAACAAGGACCGGGCAGCTATCTCAAGTCCTACGCCGCGCCAACGGTCATCATGCTGCCGTTTAACATTATCAGCGAAATTTCAAGAACATTGGCTCTGGCTATCCGTTTGTTCGGCAACATGATGAGCGGGGCGATGATTATTGCTATCTTGCTGACTATCACGCCCTTCATTTTCCCGATTCTCATGACGGTGCTTGGTCTGCTCACCGGCATGGTGCAGGCCTACATATTTAGCATTCTGGCAGCGGTGTATATCGCAGCCGCCACGCGAGTCCGTACACCAGCGAACAAAACCGAATCAATAACAACAGCTTGAAATAATAAACGACAACAACAAAAGGAGACTCTATGGATAGTATGACTTATATCGCGGTGGCATCAATCATCATCGCCGGTATTACCACCGGTTTCGGCACCATGGGACCTGCGCTGGCAGAGGGCAGGGCGGTGGCGACGGCGCTGACTTCATTGGCTCAGCAACCTGATGCCTCAGCCACCATCACCCGGACCTTGTTTGTGGGCCTGGCTATGATCGAGTCCACAGCCATCTACTGCTTTGTGGTCTCGATGATCCTCATCTTCGCCAACCCATTTTGGAACCACGTTATCGCCCAGACCGCAGGGAAGTAAACGTATGCTTATCGATTGGTTCACTGTTGGCGCCCAAACACTCAACTTTCTTATCCTGGTATGGTTGCTGAAACGCTTTCTTTATAAGCCTATCCTCCATGCCATTGATGAGCGGGAAAAACGGATTGCTGCCGAACTTGCGGATGCCGACACCAAAAAGGCCGAAGCCCAAAAAGAGCGCGATGCGTTCGAGCAGAAGAATGAGGAATTCGACCGGCAGCGCACCACGCTTTTCAGTAAAGCGACAGACGAGGTGCAGGCCGAACGTCGACGGCTCCTTGACGAAGCGCGGAAGGCCGCCGATACCTTGAGTTCAAACCGGCAAGAAACGTTGAGATGTGAAGCCAAAAATCTTAATCAAGCCATTCTTCGCCGAACCCAGGAGGAAGTTTTTGCCATCACTCGCAAGGTACTGGCAGATCTCGCGACAACCAGTTTAGAAGAACGCTTGAGCGAGGTATTCACTCGTCGCTTACGAGAGATGGACGGCAAGACGAAAGAAAACCTCGCCGAAGCTCTGAAGACAGCGACTGATCCCGCAGTGGTACGCAGTGCCTTTGACCTGCCTGCAGAACAACGCGCGATCATACAAAACGCACTCAACGAAACCTTTGCGGCTGAAGTTCGCCTGAGGTTTGAAACTGCACCTGACTTGATCAGCGGCATTGAACTCACCACCAACGGACAAAAGGCGGCATGGAGCATCGCAGAGTATCTGGTTTCGCTGGAAAAGGGTGTTGCCGAACTCCTGCAAGATAAAAATAAAGACAAACCTGAAGCTCAACCCGAACCAAAAGCAGACGAACCTCAACCAGAAACCACGAGCCCGTGAAGATGGAATCTGAGAACCTCAAAAAAGTATTCGACAGTACCTTTGACGGGATACGACAAGTGCGTGAAGCCTTTACAGCGCAACTGACGCCACGGGAGGTGGGCACAGTCACCAGTGTTGCTACCGGCATAGCCAAGGTCTCGGGTCTTCCCGGGGTAGGGTATGACGAATTAGTGACGTTTCCCGGCAATGTGCTGGGTCTTGCATTCAATGTGGATGCAGATGAAATTGGCGTTGTTCTCCTTGGCGAATACTGGTACCTCCACGCAGGCGATGAAGTCCAGCGTACAGGCCGGGTCATGGACGTGGCCGTTGGCGAAGGATTACTGGGCCGCGTCATTAATCCGCTCGGACAGTCACTTGATGGCAAAGGACCCGTGCCCGAAACTCCACGCCTACCCATCGAACGACCTGCCCCGCCCATCATGGACCGCGCCCCGGTCACTGCACCTCTTCAGACCGGCCTCAAAGTCGTCGATGCGCTCATTCCTGTTGGCCGCGGCCAGCGTGAGCTGATTCTCGGTGACCGCCAGACCGGCAAGACAGCCCTTGCGATTGACACCATTCTCAACCAACGCGGCCAGAATGTGCTGTGCGTGTATTGCGCCATCGGACAGCGTACGTCCGTCGTCGCCAAGGTCGTGGCAACCTTGGAGGAAACAGGTGCAATGGAGTACACCGTCGTGGTCGTGACCGAAGGTAACGACCCGCCGGGCCTCACCTACATTGCTCCTTATGCAGCGACCAGCATTGCGGAGTCGTTCATGGAAGCAGGGCGTGATGTGCTGATTGTTTACGACGACCTGACGCATCATGCGCGCGCCTATCGCGAGCTTTCTCTTTTGCTGCATCGTCCGCCAGGCCGCGAAGCCTTTCCCGGCGACATTTTTTATATTCATTCGCGTCTGCTCGAACGTGCTACCCATTTATGCAAGGAACTCGGTGGCGGCTCCCTCACCGCACTACCCATTGTTGAAACCGAGGCGCAGGATATTTCCGCCTATATTCCGACGAACTTGATTTCAATCACAGATGGGCAGATTTATCTCTCGCCGTCGCTTTTCGATTTGGGTGTGCTGCCTGCGGTGGATGTCGGAAAATCCGTTTCCCGGGTTGGCGGCAAGGCGCAACGTTCGGCCTACCGTTTGGTTGCAGGCAATCTCAAGCTGGCCTACGCCCAGTTTGAGGAACTCGAAACCTTCTCCCGGTTCGGTGCCCGTTTGGATGAAGACACCCGCAAGATCATCGAACACGGGCAACGAATTCGTGCTTGCCTCAAACAGCCGGAATCTTCTCCGGTGTCCGTACCTGCACAAATCGCTGTGCTACTGGCCCTCTCTGCAGAATTGTTCGATCGGGTGCCGCTGGACCAGATGGTGGAGGCGGAGCACGCCGTACACAAGGCTGCCCTGGATATCCCGGCAGCGGAACAGGCGCGATTGGAAACCACCGAAAAAATGAGCGACGAAGATCGCGAAACGATTATCCAAATCGTTCGCAAAGCGCTTGCTCCCTTCCAGCCCAAGCCTCAACTCGAAGAAAAAGCATGAGCGACTCCACGGCCAGCCTGCAACGAAAAATCGGCGGAGCAGAAGATCTCCAATCCGTCGTTCGTACGATGAAGGCTGTGGCCGCTTCGAGCATCGGACAATACGAACAATCGGTGCGTGCATTAACCGACTATTATCGCACTGTGGAGCTGGGGTTGGCTGTATGTTTCCGTCAAAGCGGGCCGCTGCAGCCCTTGGGTGAGGAAAGAAAACAATCAACAGGTGCCACTGCCATTATCGCGGTCGTGTTCGGTTCAGATCAGGGACTGGTCGGCCAGTTTAACGATGCTGTTGCCGATTATGCCGTGGGGGTGTTGGCAGATCTGCCGACAAAGCCTGAGGTTTGGGCTGTTGGGGAGCGTGTTCATTCGCGCCTGGCGGATGCAGACTTCCAGTTGATGGGACTCTTCCCTGTGCCGAGTTCCGTCAAATCCATTACTCCGCTGGTCGGTCAAATCCTCATGGAGAGCGAGAAGCGCCACCGCCAGGATGAAGTCACCGAACTCCATCTTATCTACAATTCTCCCACGCCAGGGGCTGGTTATACGCCATTGAGCCAGCGCCTCCTCCCGCTGGACAAACAATGGCAACGCAAACTGACGGAATTGCCGTGGCCAACGGGAAATTTGCCCGAGATCATGGGGAACGACACCGAGACTTTGCGGGTCCTCATTCGCGAATATCTTTTTGTTTCGCTCTTCCGGGCCTGTGCCGAATCCCTGGCGAGCGAAAACGCAAGCCGCCTGGCGGCGATGCAACGCGCCGACAAGAATATTGCCGAATTGCTGCTAGATCTCAAAGGGACCTTTCATCGTTTGCGCCAGAGTAGCATCGACGAGGAACTGTTCGATGTCATCTCCGGTTTCGAAGCGCTGGGCAGACAAAAATAATACGCCTCAGCAAGGTTGAGGCTCTCGATCTTGGCCACAAAAAGGAGAAATAATCCATGCAGAATGAAATCCTTACACCTGAACTGCTCAACCGGATGGATGCCTACTGGCGCGCCGCCAACTATCTGTCCGTCGGCCAGATTTACCTCTACGACAATCCGTTGCTCCGGGAACCCTTGCAACTGTCCCATGTGAAGCCGACGCTGCTCGGCCACTGGGGCACCACACCGGGTCAAAATTTTATCTATGTGCATCTGAACCGGGTTATTAAAAAATATGACCTGGATATGATTTATATTTCCGGTCCCGGACACGGCGGTCCGGCACTGGTGGCCAATACCTATCTCGAAGGCACCTACAGCGAAGTGTATCCGAATATCAGCCAAGATACGGCCGGACTAAAAAAACTCTTTACCCAGTTTTCCTTCCCCGGCGGGATTCCCAGCCATGTTTCTCCCGAGTGTCCGGGGTCGATTCACGAGGGCGGCGAGCTGGGCTATTCGCTCAGCCATGCCTTCGGGGCGGTATTCGACAATCCGGACCTGATCGTTGCCTGCGTCATCGGCGACGGCGAGGCGGAGACCGGCCCTTTAGCCACGGCATGGCATTCCAATAAATTTCTCAATCCGATCACCGATGGCACCGTGCTGCCTATTCTGCATTTGAACGGCTATAAAATAGCCAACCCGACCGTGCTGGCCCGCATCACCCATGAGGAACTGGATCAGTTGCTCCGCGGCTACGGCTGGAGGCCGTACTTTGTGGAAGGTGATGACCCGGAAAAGATGCATCAGCTTATGGCCTCGGTGCTGGAGACGGCAATTGTCGAGATCCGGCGCATTCAAAGTAACGCTCGGAACAATAACGATGCCTCCAGGCCGTGCTGGCCAATGATTGTTCTTAATTCACCCAAGGGCTGGACGGGACCAAAAGTCGTTGATGGCCAGCAGATAGAGGGCACCTTCCGGGCGCACCAGGTGCCGATCCTGGTTGATTCGGCGCATCCCGAGCATCTGGGCCAACTCGAAAGCTGGATGAAAAGCTACAGACCGGAAGAACTGTTCGACGACAATGGCCGGCTGATGCCGGAACTGGCAGAGCTTGCGCCCAAGAGCGATCGGCGGATGGGGGCCAATCCGCATGCCAACGGCGGCATTCTGCTGCGTGATCTGATTATGCCCGACTTTCGGGACCATGCGGTTCATGTGCCAACACCGGGATCGGTTCAGGCCGCCGACACCCACGTGCTGGGAGAGTTCCTGCGCGATGTCATCAAACTCAATCAAGAGGCGCGGAATTTCCGGATCTTCGGTCCCGACGAGACGCTTTCCAACCGTTTAAACGCTGTTATGGAGGCAACCAATCGGCAGTGGGAGGCCCGGACCCAGGACAACGATGAATTTCTCGCAACCGACGGCCGGGTTATGGAGATGCTCTCTGAGCATCAGTGCGAAGGCTGGCTCGAAGGGTACCTTCTCACCGGACGACACGGTCTGTTCAACAGCTATGAGGCCTTTGTCCACATTATCGATTCCATGTTCAATCAGCATGCCAAGTGGTTGAAGGTCACCGCTGGGTTACCGTGGCGGCGGAAAATCGCCTCGCTCAATTATCTGCTCGCCTCCCATGTCTGGCAGCAGGCCCATAACGGTTTTACCCATCAGGATCCGGGCTTTATCGATCATGTCGTCAATAAGAAGGCGTCCATCGTGCGGGTTTATCTGCCGCCTGACGCCAATTGTCTGTTGTCGGTCTGGGATCATTGTCTCAGGAGCCGGGATTACGTCAATGTCGTGGTTGCCGGCAAGTACCAGGCACCGCAATGGTTGACCATGGATGAGGCGGTGGCGCACTGTACCCAAGGAATAGGGGTCTGGCACTGGGCCAGCAACAACGGGGGAGAGGAACCGGACGTGGTGATGGCCTGCTGCGGCGATGTGCCGACGCTTGAAACGCTCGCCGCCGTTTCCATTCTCCGGACCCATTTACCTCATCTGAAAATCCGGGTGATCAATGTCGTTGACCTAATGAAGCTGCAGCCGCAGATCGAACACCCGCATGGCCTGAGCGATGAGGCGTTCGATGCGCTCTTTACCACAGATAAGCCCATCGTCTTCGCCTTCCATGGCTACCCCTGGTTGGTGCATCGGTTGACCTACCGCCGCACCAACCATAAAAACATGCATGTCCGGGGCTACAAGGAAGAAGGGACCATCACCACCACCTTTGACATGACGGTCTTAAACGATCTGGATCGCTTCCATCTGGTGCTCGACGTCCTCCATCGTCTGCCGCAAGAGAGTGCCGGCATTGCGCTGAAACAGGTTGTAGAGGACAAGCTCATTGATCATAAAGCATATATCGACAAACACGGTCAGGACATGCCGGAAATATTGAATTGGAAGTGGGAGCCGGCATGAGCGGACACATCCTTGTGGGGGAAAGAGATTGACTGTTTTTAATTTGCGACGGGCGAAAAATACGAGGACTACCCCATGAAAGAACAAGCTATTCCACACCATAAAACGAATGATGAGAGTTGGACACCAAGCAGCGACAATCGATAGCCCTTCGAGAAAAAAGCTGATCCTGCAGCATACGGGGAGCTGAAAACAAGTCACTAAAAATTATTTTGCAACACCCTTCTATGGTGAAGGTGGTTGGGTGCACTTCGTGCACCCCTCATGGTGCGTGCAACGCGCCCTATGACCCTCCAATCATTGCCGCAGTGCTCTCGTCTTGACGTTCCCCGTGGGAAAATCTCCCCAGCATGGTGGGGACTGGGAGCGCGGGCGGGACGCCCGTACTCCCAGGTTCGCATTAGGGGTGGTTGGTTTTTTCCTGGTGCCAACGGATTATCTGGCCCCTGAGCGAAGCCGAAAAACTCAGAAACTCAAACTTGCAAGCCACTGGCTTTGCCGGTGTTCACTGACTCGCGAAGGGCAACACGCTCTCGAGCACAAGCCTTTGTGCTCGATTCAACGCTGAGGTACTTCTTCGTTTCATCATACAGACCCGTTTTGTAGCAAAAGGTGTATTCCATGTCTTGACTACAAAACCAGTACTATTGGAGAACTCTGCCAAAATTGAAAAACTGTCCACATAAATGTCTTCTTGTTTACAAATGTGCCGCGACAAATCAGTCGCGTGTTGCTCTTTTTTTGCACAAGCGAACTGCAACAAACAATCTTGTCTGTATATTATATTGATATAATTATAGAAAAATAAATAAACATGAAGTTGGCACTACGGTTGCTTAATCACGGTTATATTATCGATTATATAACGCTATGGTAGGATAATGGAGATTTGGGCCACTCCCGGCCAGCAACTTTTTTATTACCGCTCAGGCTAAGGGGAGGGCGCATGACTCCTTGTCGTGTTTGAAAATATTAGACAATACCCTTTGTGGCAGATGTGGTGCTGTCTTCTGCAAATGATCATTTAACCGACCTATATCTCCGCCACCTCAAGTCCGTTGAAATCGATATGGGCGGAAATTCTTTGGCTGTTCGTTATTCAAAAAATTAATAACGATAATGGGCAACCGCCCTTCGCAAGCGTTCCTGGAAAAGCAAGTCGAATGGAAGCGTAATGCACCGTTTTTTTGCATGTTTTTTTTGCTCTTCGTTGTTCATAAACAGAATAACGGATACAGGGAAATGAAATGCCGCAAAAGAAAATTGACACAATCGTTATCGTGGGACTGATGCGCGCGATCCTGAACTCACCACTCACGGTTCAATTTACTGGATTCGAGGGTGGAACCGGTCCCTACTCCGGCAACGTTTTCCGAGCTGCTTGAAAAAGCTGCGCAGGGCATAGGGACTGATATTGGATTGTGGTAGGCGAAACATGTTGTTTCGCTGAGTTGACTAACCTTTTTCGAAAATGGGAAGAATGAGAGAGAAGAGAAAAAGTTGTACGGCAGCCGTGGTTGCCGCGATGGTGTGTGCCGGCACCCTGGTTGTGCACTGGGATGTTCTGGCTGCGAACGAAACAACTGCTGATAGTGGCACACAGAAAACTAAAAAAAACCAACAGGCCGCCGAAGGCGATACCGTGCTGCTGCCTTCGTTGTTGATTGAGGAGCAAGCAATCAGGGATCGTCGTCTCGAGGTGGTCGACAAGGAGGGCCTCGACATCTACGGCGGGGCGGCGCAGTTTAACCCTTATTCCGCCATCTCGATGTTGCCCGGTGTCGACATCAGATCCGGCGACGGCTACGGCATGGTGGTATCACATCGTATCAGAGGCAAGGCGGACAGGAATATCGGTGAGACCATGGAAGGGCTGCCTCTCAAGGGTATTGGTCCCGGTGTTGGTCTGAGCACCATGATGGATATGGAGAATCTCGAATCGATCACGGTTGAAAAGGGCGCGGTCGACGTGGACAGCGGGCTGGGCTATGGCAGCGATAACGGCATGATCGACATGCATATTCTCCAGCCAAAGGGAAATCCGGGCATACTCGCCAAACAGTCCTTCGGCACCGACGATTTTATGCGCAGTTTTCTGCGGCTCGATACCGGAACTCTTAACGATGTCGCAAAGCTCTTTGTTTCCACCTCGTATACCAACGCGGCAAAGTGGAAAGGGGCGGGCGATTCGCCGGACGGCAAGAAAAACGCCGCCTTTGGCCTGGCAAGCCCGGACGATCACGATGTCAAGTGGAGTATCGACGGCGTCTATAACAAGCAGAAGAGTTCTAACTACAGGTCTTTGACCTATGCGCAGTCGCAGAATCTTTCTCAATATCACGACTACGATTACAACGAAACGCTCACCGGTATTCCATCTCAGGATTCCGCCTACTACGGCTACAATTATTCCGATTTCACCACCTCGGCCCTGATCGGCAAAGTGCAGATGCCGGTTTCGCTGAGTGGCGATGGCATGCTGACCTTCAAACCCTATTATCTGCATGACGAGGGAAACAGCTATTCCGGCAAAGGGACGACGGTGACCGATTGGCTGGTCGAGCACGATACCTTCGGCGGCGTACTCGAATATGAGCAAAAGATCGGCATGGCCGATGTCAAGATAGGCTACTGGTACGGCGAGGATGAACCTCCGGGACCGCCGACCTCGCGTAAGACCCGTACCATCAATGCCGACGGCACACTCTCCTTCAAATCATGGGAAAGGCTGGTGGGGGTGACCGATAACACCCATTTCAACAGCCCCTTCCTCGGTTCGGAATTTCAGTTCGGTCGTTTCAGCATCAATACCGGCGTCCGTTATCTCTGGTGGACCACGCCGAGTCTCACCTTCTATGATGCCACGGGCATCGGCGATGTCAGCTACAAACAGGCGCTCGCCCAAGCCACCACCGAATATTTCCACGTTGAGGGTAACACCTACGGCGTCTTTCTACCCAAGGTCGGCGGCAATTACCGCATAAGCGATATGGTGTCGCTGAATGCCTCGTACGGCAGAAACTACAACACGCCGCAGTACAGTATCGGCAGTGCGCTCCTCAGTTACTACAAGAAAGGCAAAACCGAGGCGGAGTTGCAGGACATCTGGACCGATAAGATCAAACCCGAGGAATCGGACAACATCGATTTCGGCGTGAAGTTCGACCTGGGCAGATTCACGTGGGATACGGCCCTCTTCTATTCGCTGACGAAGAATACGGCAGGCACCTATTATGACACGTATCTGGAGGAGGCCTACAATCAGAATGCCGGGAAGTCAAAGACCTACGGTATCGAAATGACGTTTGGCTACCAGCTACGCGAAGGGCTTCAGGCCAACCTGGCGCTGACCTATAACCGTAACGAGTTCACCGAAGATTTTTTGGCGGCGGATGGCACCACGACCATCAATGCCAAGGGCAATCAGATCCCTGAACGGCCTGAATTCATGGCGAATATGTCGCTGCTTTGGGAGATTGGGGATTTTGCCATCTGTCCGAGGGTGAGATATTTGGGGCCTCGTTATGCCGATGTCGAGAACCAATACGAGATGGATGATTTCTACCTGGTCGACATGGATATTGCCTGGAAACTCGTGAAAAAGAAAAATCATGACATAACCCTGAAGCTTTCAGCGACGAATCTCTTCGACAATGAATATATCGCGACGTCTTCGGCCGGCGACCAGACCACGGAGATTTCCGGCCTGTCTTTTACCGTCGGTGCACCAAGAACCATTTTTGCTTCGATTCAGTTCGAAATGTAAGCGGTGGAGCAATGACTTTTTTCAGAAATACGGCGCGAGCAATTCTGTTGTCTGCACTGTGCCTGCAGATTTTTTGTCCGGCCGGGGCTGGCGCGTATGCGGCAACAGCTACGACGGTGATCGATAGAAGCGGAGCACAGGTTATTTTGCCGGTGCGCCGGGATCGTATTTTGGTCACCTGTTACGGAGGGGCAAGTCATGAAATAGCCATGCTGGGGGGAGCCGCACGAATCGTCGGCCACCCTCCAATGGAAAGGTTTCCCCTGCTGCTCAAAATGTACCCTGAACTTGTCGGTAAGCCGAACGCAGGGTCGTTTGAAAATGTCAACATCGAGTTTCTCATGACCCTGAAACCCGATCTGGTGGTGGCGAGTATAACCTCTGCGAACGTTAACGAAAGGATAAAAAAGTTAGCGATTCCAGTGGTAACGGTCGGCACCGGGCGGACCAACATCGAACTGTTGCTCAAGGAATTCGCCATGATGGGGGAAGTGCTCGGCGCTGAAGGTCGAGCCACCGAACTTGTAGCCTATTGGCGCGACAAGCTTGGTCTGATTCGACAGCGCACCGCACACCTGGCAAGGGAACAGCGCAAAACGGTTTATTACTGTTCAGCGGGATCACCCCTGAAAACCGAGGGCAGTATTGGGTGGGGAGAGAGTTTCATCAATGCTGCCGAAGGGGATAATGTTTCAACGGCAATGAAGATAAGCGGATTGGTGACGGCGGAACAGCTGATGCTGTGGAATCCGGATGTGATCGTGACGGGTATCCACAAAATTGGTTCGCCGGGCGACAGGACGGGAGAAATCAGGAAGTTATCGGGTCTTACGGCTGTGAAGAACAACGATGTCCATTATTGCCCAATCGGTGCTTTCTGGTGGGACAGACCGTCTCCCGAGGCAGTTTTGGGTATTCTGTGGCTGGCGCAGATTCTCTATCCCGACCTGTTCGCCGATGTGGATATGCGGCGAGAAACCAAGGACTTTTATCGAAAATTCTATCAGTACAGTTTGACCGATGCCGAATATGATTCGTTTGTACAATAAGCGGTTACCAAAACAATTCGTTGCGTTCTGCGGAAGAAAAGCAGGCAAAAAGTGTGAGTGAGGGCAAAAAGATGATGGTGTTGGACGAAGCAGTACGATTGATCCTGGAAAATGTCGCAGTGCTGGATGAAGAAATTCGCTCCCTGCCGCAGTGCCTGGGACAGGTGTTGGCCGAGGATGTCTGTTCGCAGCTCACCTTGCCGATGACCCCGATCGGCATACCGGATGGATATGCCGTTCGCGCCGGGGATATTGCCGGGGCCACGCCCGAAAACCCGGCGGTGCTGCGCATTCTCGGTACCTCCCGGGCAGGTCGTCCGGCACGGCACCGGGTAGAGGCAAAAACGGCGATACGTATAATGACGGGTGCGGTGCTGCCCGACGGCGCCGATTGTGTGATCCGTTTTGAGGATACCGACGAGCCGGCCGATAAAAACGGGCCGAATTTGAACAACCCGAAAGAGGTAAAGATCTTCAAAGGGGGCGCTGTCGGAGAGGGCATCCGTCCGCAGGGCAGTGCGATCAAGGAGGGTGCCCTGCTGCTGCCCAAAGGCACGCTCATCGCTCCGCACCATATTTCCTCCCTGTCGTCCATCGGGGTCACCAGGGTGAAGGTGACACGGCGGCCGGTGATTGCGGTCATCCCGACCGGCGACGAGCTGATGAAACCAGGGCGGCCTCTTGGCGTTGGTAAGGTGTACGACAGCAATGGCCCGGCGATCGTCTCCTATGTGCAGCAGTACGGTGGCATCGCGCAGCATCTGGGCATTGCGCGCGACAAGGAAGGGGCACTGGACGCCAAGCTCGACCGTGCACTCGATGTCGACGCCATCGTTACCAGCGGCGGCGTTTCGAAGGGCGATTACGACCTGGTGCGACTGGTATTGGCAAAACGCGGCCATATCGTCTTTTTCCGCGTCAAGATGGGGCCAGGTGCATCGGTGACCTTTGCAATGATCAAAAGGCCTGCAACACAGGGAGCGCGTACCGATATGATCCCGGTCTTTTCGTTGTCCGGTCCGCCGGTCGGTTGCCTGGTCAATCTGGAAACCCTGCTGCGTCCGGCATTGTTGAAGATGCGCGGTCTGACTCTGCTTGAGCATCCGACAATTGCGGCAACAGTGTCCGAAGATCTACCAAGGAAAATGCCGTTTTCTTTTGCCCGCTGGTCGATGCTGCGGCGCTGCAACGGCGAGTACAGTGTCGATCTCAACAGTGCGGCTCCGATGGGTGATCTTGCCTCCGTTGCCAATGCCAACGCGTTCACCATCGTCTCCGGCAATAATCCGTTGCAGGCAGGCGATACGATAGAAGTGCTGCCTTTTGACTGGTGGCAATATCAATAAAAACACTAAGATTGGAGAAAGTATGATTGCAAATAATGTGAGCTTGATGCGTCTGGAGGTGCCACCGGGCATAGAGAAATTAACCCGGTTCACGGAAGGATATCAGAAATATACTATTCTTGAAGCAGCGCTGAACCTGGGCGTATTCGCCTTTCTTGCAGAGCACGGCCCCGGTGATCGTGAAAAGATAGCCGCAGGTTGTGCGATACAGGGGATGTTAATGCGGCCCTTTCTGGCCTGTCTGGTCGATATGGATCTGTTGACTCTGGATAACGAATTGTACAGCAACAGCAAAATCACAAATGATTTTTTGCTTGCCCGCAGTCCGTTGTATCAGGGAGAGTGGCTTCGCAACATCAAGCAGAGTTCGCAATGGAGCGACCTGACCGCCGCGTTGCAGAGGACGGAACCAATTGATTTCGCATCTTCTCTATAAGTTCCGCAACAACCTCGAACCCATTTTTGAAAAGGTTCGGGAGTGCCTCAACCCGGGTGGTTTGCTGGTGACCAATCACTGGTTTTGTGCAAGCGGATGCGTACCGGAAAAAGATTCCGTCACCGAACTGGCGAAGGCCCTGCAGAGTTTCGGCCACCCCCTCTGCCATGAGGACGAGTTTTTCAAGCTCCTTGAAGCCAATGGCATGGGGCCGCTTGCAACGCAGATTATGCCGACCCCCTTCGGTCCGTCACGGCTGATCATGGCCGTCAGGGATGGTGGACGGGAATTCGTCAAAGATCAGCCGCAAGGCTGTTCCTGTTGTAATTGCTGAAATGTGAAAATGGAGAGGACAAAATAACGATGGCGATTCAGATGGAAGATGAAATTTTGCAGGAAACGGTAACGCGGATAGGCAACATACTTGGTGATGAGCTGGAAACTCTGACGGTGGAAAGAGCGGTTATCGGTATCTTTTTTTCCGGCGTCAAGCTGTCCAACGGCATGGGAGGTATCTGCTTTACACCGATAAAGATGATCCCCCAGGCGGTGTGCTGCCCCAGTTCGGCGCGTGCCATGCCTCATTCCGGCAAATTGGCCGGTGAGCGTGTGGAGGCATATATCAACCGGCTTTCGAACGGCGGTCCGCTCCAGCGGGCTTTGAGCATCTCCGTGTTGAACGCCCTGTCGGCAACCTGCTGGCAGAGGCAGCCTCCGCAGGATTACCAGCTCAAACTCGGCCTTGATCCGGTGGATGAAACGTCAATTCCCCCCGAAGCCGTGGTGGTGGTGATCGGTGCGTTGGTGCCGTATATCAAGATGCTGAAACAGCGCGGCAATGCCTTTTCCATTCTCGAAATGGACCCACGTACACTGAAGGAAGAGGAAATGCGCTACTACTGTCCGCCGGAGAAGGCCGACGCTTGTCTTGCCGAGGCCGATCTGGTCATCATAACCGGCACGACCTTGCTGACCAATACCCTGGAGGGCATTCTGGCCTGTCTGAAGAAAGGGGCGCGGGCTATTCTGGTCGGTCCTACGGCAAGCATGTTGCCGGATAGTTTTTTTGAGCGGGGGGTTGAGTCCATCGGCGGCATCATAGTTACCGATGCCGATCTGTTACTGGACACCCTTGCCGAAGCCGGTTCCGGCTATCATTTTTACGGCAAGTCGGCAGAACGTCTGGTTATCGATCGCCGTTTATCTCAGGACTGAGGAGACCAGTAAAATTTTTCGATTCTATTGAGACATCCCCTTTATCTTCTTATTTATCAATTACGGAAATGATATTGGCATCCTTGATGGGCAGCAGGACGGTGAAAGTTGTCCCTTCACCCGGTTGGCTGTCAACCCGGATTTCTCCCTGGTGGTGCTTGACGATGCCATAGCTGACTGACAGGCCCAGACCCGTCCCTTTGACCTCGGGCTTGGTCGTATAGAAAGGCTGAAAGATCCGTTCCAGGTTGGAGGGTTGTATGCCGACGCCGGTATCCTTGAATGCCACCGCCACCTTACCGTCTTCCTGCCAGGTGCTGACCGTGATTACCCCGCCAGGTTGATGGCATGCATCCGCCGCATTGATCAGCAAATTCAGAAAAACCTGTTTGATCTGGTCCTGAACCGCCAGGATATGCGGCAATCCTTCCGCATAATCGAGCACCACGGCGATTCTCTTGCCGTTGAAGTCGCTCTTGTTCAAGAGAAGGATAGAGTCGAGGGATTGGTGTACATCCATCCACCCTTTCCTGCCCGAGGAGGGACGGTTGAAATCCTGGAGGTTGAATATCAAATTCTTGATCCGTTCACTTTCGCTTATAGCCGCGTCCAACATTTCCCTATCCATGTCTTGCAGCACCGCCCTTTTTTTCAGGCCTTTGAGAATAATCATGATACCTTGCAGGGGGTTATTGAACTCATGAGCGATGGAGGCTGATAACTTGCCGATTGCCGTGAGCTTTTCCGCATGCAGATATTGTATCTGCGTTTCCTGGAGTTCCCGGGTCCGTTGTTCAACCCGGAGTTCCAGATCCTCATTAAGTGCCTCAAGTTGTTCGGCCTGCTTGTGTTTGGTAATGTCGTGCGCGATCCTGGATACGCCAATTACCTTGCCGTTTGCATCCTTGATAGCGGAGACGGTAATGGAAACGGGGATGACCGTTCCATCCTTCCGCATACGGAAGGATTCGTAATTGTCTATCTGTTCACCTTGCGTCATCCTTTGCAGAACATCGGTATTCATATCTGCATACCCGGGGGGGACAAGAAGTGAAATATTTTTACCTATCACTTCTTTCGCCTTGTATCCGAAGATATTTTCCGCTCCTCCATTCCATGTCTGGATAATACCCTGCAAGTCATTCCTGATGATCGCATCTTCTGCGCTCGCGACGATGGCCGCTAAACTGCTCTGGACTTCTGCCTCCTGCTTCTTTTCCGTGATGTCTTCAACCACCGTTGCAAAATAATTCTGTATGGGTCTGTAAGCTGTCACTGCGAGCCAACGGTCGAACTTTTCAAAGTATTTTTCAAAGTAAATTTCCTTGCCGGAAAGAGCCACCTCGCCATAGACTCCTATCCAGTCGGCTGGGTCTTTTTCGATGCCTGGTAGTACTTCCGTTGCCTTTTTGTTCAGAATAGCAACGGACTTCAATCCCGTAATTTTTTCAAAGGTACGGTTCGCTTCCCGGCAAATAAAATCTACAGGCTTTCCCGTTTCATTGACGACAATTTGATGGAGTGCGAAGCCGTTTGTCATATTTTGAAACAATAATCGATATTTAGTTTCACTTTTTTGTAATGCCGCCTCAGCCTGCTTGCGTACCATCGCCGCACCAATGTGCGCTGCAATTGTTTCCAGGATGGCAATCGAGTCGCGAGTGAAACATCCTTTACGCCGGTCGTTAAATTGGAGCAAACCCACAATCGTTTCTTTGTTTCGAATAGGCACCAGCGCTACGGAGGCATAGCCGAGATGTATGCATTGGTTGCGAGGGTGAAGCCTGGGATCCTCGCTGGACGGGATGTCCAGAAGCGGCACAGAGTCATTTACCCAAAAGCTTCCCCCTGATGTAAAGAGAGGACTGGTCGAGTCGGTCTTGCCGGAGATGACAAGACCGCAGGTACATTCCAACCTGACCTTGCCGGATTCGTCACGGCACACCCCGCCACCTGGAGTACGCTCGAGTAGGGAATTTTCCGTCAGAAGAAATTCCGGGGGAAAGCCTCTTTGGGCAACATACGGAAAGTCATCACCCTGTTGCAGACGGATGCCAACGGCGTCCAACCTGGTTCGCTTTATTAATACGTCGAGAACGTGCTGCATATAATCCGACAAATTTTCCGGATCGTTGAGTATCTGCAGAACGTCCCGGCTCATTTCTCGATATTCTTCCTTACGTTTGCGATCAGTGATGTCGCTCATCACTATGCGGTATTCAGTTGCCCCATCGGCTTGCTGCAAGGCGGTGGTCGCCAAATGCACCCAAGATGTTGTTCCGTCCGGTTTCACTGTCCGTAGTTCGCATGTATTGGACTCATCGGTCTTACTGTTTTGATTGCGGTGGAGGTAGTAGATGTCCTGATCTTCCTTGAGGATAAACCGGGTAACAGGCTGTTTTATCAGCGCATCCCTGGTCACACCCAGCAGGGTTGCTGCGGGGAGATTGGCCTCCATAATCAGTCCGCTGTCAGAGGTGGTTAAAAAGCCGACAGGTGCCAGGTTATAGAAGTCAAAGTATCGTGTCCGCGAGGCGTCTAATTCCACCTGCGTCCGTTGCAGCTCCTCATTCTGCATTTTCAGCTCAATTTGATGCAGGTGTAATTTGTGGAGCGTCTCCTGCAGCTTTTCATTGGCAGAGGTAAGTTGAGCGGTCCGTTCGACAATCCGCTCATCCAGGGTATCGTTCAGCTCTTGGAGGGCATTTTCAGCCTGTTTGCGCTCTATAGCATATTTAATTGACCGGGTGAGTTGGTTCTTGTCCGTCTGCCCCTTGACAAGATAATCTTGGGCTCCTTCCCGGACTGCGGCCAATCCTGTTTGCTCGTCGTTGTTTCCGGTCAGTACGACAATGGGAAATCCGGCAGGGTGCGAGAGCATGGCACGAAGCGTTTCCAGGCCGTCACTGTCAGGTAAACCGAGATCTAATAGAATAATGTCAAACCGACTTGTGCCAATACATTCAAGCGCTTTTGAGAGCCGGTCAACAGTATGAACATCGAAGACCACGGGCCCCTCTATGGGCAGCAATTCCACGATCAGGTCTGCGTCGCCCGGGTTGTCCTCTACGAGGAGAACTCGCAACCGATCACTCACTTTTTTTGTCCCTTAGGCGGCAGAATAACAATGCTCAGCCAAAAATCCTCAATGGACCTGACCACATGCAGAAACTGGTTCAGGTCAATGGGTTTGCTGATGTAACAGTTGGCATGCAAATTATAGCTCTTGAGAACATCTTCCTCTGCCTGTGAAGTGGTGAGGATGACCACCGGTATCCGTTTGAGGTTGTCGTCCGCTTTAATTTCGGCCAGGACTTGTCGACCGTCTTTTTTGGGCAGATTGAGATCCAGCAGAATCAGGTCGGGCAGTGGCGCCTCGGCATACTCGCCTTCCCTGTGGAGAAAGGACATGGCCTTCTCGCCATCGTCAACCACATACAGCGCATTGTTGACTTTGCTATTTTCCAGTGCTTCCCTGGCGAGGTCCGCATCACCCGGATTATCCTCCACCAATAGAATATTGATAGACTTGACCAATTGATGATTACTCATAAAGTTATCTCCATTCATTTAGGCAACGTAAAATAAAACGTGGAGCCTTTGTTAGGTTCGGATTCAAACCATATCTTGCCGTGGTGGCGTTCTACGATGCGTTTACATACCGCAAGTCCGATACCGGTTCCCTGATATTCCAGTCTGGTGTGCAGGCGCTGGAAAATCACGAACACCTTTTCTGCGTACTGTTCGTCTATACCAATACCGTTGTCCTTAACCGAGAAGCGCCACTCGCGGCCAAGATCATATACTGAAACGTGGATTCTGGGTGCATCAACGCCCTGAAACTTGATAGCATTACTGATGAGGTTCTGAAACAATTGGCTCAATTGAGTAATATCAGCGCGCACGGTGGGCAAATCATCATTCATGATGAGCACCCGGCTCTCCTTAATGGTTGTCGCCAGGTTTCGGAGGGCCTCACCGAGGACCGCATGTGAGTCGACTGTATCAAGGGGTTTGCCTTGTGTGCTGATGCGCGAGTAAGCCAACAGGTCGTTGATGAGCCGCTGCATGCGCACCGCGCCGTCAACGGCATAGCCAATAAATTTTTTGGCTTTGTCGTCGAGTTGCCCCTCGTATCGTTGGGCGAGGAGTTGCGTATAACTCGATACCATCCGCAAGGGTTCCTGCAGATCATGCGAGGCGACATAGGCGAACTGCTCAAGTTCCTTATTTGAACGTTCAACCTCCAAAAGGGTTGCCTGCAGTCGTTCTGTCCGCTCGGTGACCCGCAATTCCAGTTCTTCGTTCAACTTTTCCAATGCTGCTTCCGCCTGCTTACGCTCCGCGATCTCGTTTTCAAGAGCTTGATACGAGTTGGATAATTGGGCGGTCATTGCATTGAATGACTCGGAGATTTCTGCGAACTCGTCATCCCCTTTGATATCGATCCAGTGATGCAGGTCACCGCCGCCGATCAGTGAAGCGCCGTCACGCAGACGACCGACGCGATTCATTATTACCCGGCCCATCATCCCTGAACTCAGTTTTGCGGTGGTGATTAAGATAAGGAGCACAAAGATTATACCCGCTCCCGCCATTCTGAGGGCGGAATCGCGGGCCTTAATGCTCGATTCCCGCAATTCACGACCATGGATGACTATATCACAGACTATCGTGTTCAGTTGGTTAAGTAGTTTCTCCTCATCTTCAGGTGAAACGTTCACTGCTTCGGGCTTTAAACCGTTCCTTTCCCGATTGGCAACGATAGTTGAGAAGATCGCCCCGAATGATTCCTGATCCTCAATCAAATTTGTGATATCTTTTCTGTCTTCGCTACCCGAAAAATTTTCTAAGGCCGACTGCAAGATTTCGCTGACCTGATCATGCTTGGCGAAGACCTGTTCTTTGAACCTCGTATTATTGCTTCGAATATATTCATTTCTGAGCGTATCTCTTTCAAGCACGCTGATCATGAGTTCGCCGGCTATTTTTCCTGTATTGTTGCCTTTGTTGATTTGATAGAACAAGAGAGAAAGAATGAGGCAAATGGCAAAGGCAATGATTACCGATACGGCGACATGTATTTGCAGTCGTTTTTTAATTCGCATGATTCTGATTAATCTAAACCATATTTAACATTTGAACCGGTATCTTCGCGAATCATATCCTCTCTCTTGAATGGCTATGAGGCCCTGCTTCCGTGGAACCTTGATCGCACCGCATCACTAGGGCGGAGATACGGAAGATTAAGCGTTTACGTTCAAGAAAACGGAGCACCTTTCTAGTCGTGAAATTGCCAACCACCACCTAAGGCTTGATAGAGTTGAATGGTCGCTTGCGCCGCGTTCAAGCGGGTCTGCACCCATTCGTTTCGATATTGCAGGGTGGTCAACCGGGCATCAAGCACATCCTGCAATACTTTATCGCCATGTTTATAAAGCATGTTTGCGGCGATAATTCTCTTTTCCGATTGCGAGATGGTCTCGTCCAGGAACGTGCTGCGGGAGTTGAGTGCGGATCGCATTTGATAGGCGCTATCCACTTCGGATAATGCCTTCAAGATACTTATGTCATATTGCCGCGCAGCCTCATCAAGACGCGCTTCCGACGCGCGAATATTGGCGTGTATGCGCCCGGATGTGAAAATCGGCATCTGCATTCCTGCATTCAGAAGGCTGACCCATCCCTCGACATCGGGGAGATCGCTCAGGCCGATATGCCCGTCCTGGAACAGAAAATTGATGTAAAAACGCGGGAGCAGATCGGCCTTGGAGCTGGCAAGTTTGGCTGAAAGCGCCCACAGTCTCGCCGCCCTGGCCCGGATGTCAGGCCGCCGCAGCAACAGATCATTGGGAACCACGCCTTGGGGTGCGGGCGGTAAATGGGCCAACACATCGCTTCCACTCTGCCGTAAGGTGAATGTTTGCGGAGGGACCCCCAGAAGCACGGCAATTTGGCGCACATGCAAGTCGTGCAAGGCCTGAAGCGGTGCGCGCCGTGCGTGCAGGGCACTCAGTTTGGTTCCCACGTCATCCACTTCAAAACGGGTTGCCTGACCGGCACGGAAACGGCCCGTGACATAGTGCTGCATTTCCGTCACCGTTTGAATGGCGTCGTCCATGAGCTGCATCTGTCGAGCTATACTGCGGGCCTGAACGTAATGGTCGGCAACATTGGCTGCCACCACTATTTGGGTGCCGTAGGCAATTTCTTCAACGCCGAGGGCCGCGTATCGGGCAGCATCGGCGTCGCTCTGTTTTCCCCCGAAGATGTCAGGTTCCCATGAGGCCGTGATGCCGTAAGCATAATGGATGCCGTTCACGGAGAAGGGATCGGAAAGATTCTTGCCAAGGACCGAGGCGGCCATGCCGTTCACCTCTGTGCCGAGATTGTTGTCGACTTCTCCGATCTGCCCGCCGAGAGCGGCATTGGCACCCACCATGGGGCCCAGGTGAGCGCGGACGATATCGGCAAGAGCACGGGCTTCCAGAACACGCGCCTGTGCCGCTTTGATGTCGAGATTGTTGCGCAAAGCACTTTCAATCAATTCGTTTAAATACGGGTCATTCCAGCTTCGCCACCAATGGACCACATCCATTTCCACGCCTTTGCCGGCCAGAGCGGTAAAGGTGTATTGTGCCGGGATTTCCACACGTGAGGCAACGTTCACCGTGGTGGGTTGGCATGCCGTCAACAGCATCCACACGCTTCCCAAAAGCCAACTGCATATTTTATGGCGCATCATTTTTTTAAATTACCTTTCTTCTCGAATCATGAGACCCTGAAGATTGATCGAACCAGGAAGAGGGAAGAGGCCGGAAATGTTCAACATGCATTGCGTCTTTATCCCTGCTGGGCCAACATGGAGCGGAATTTTCCCAAAGCCAGCATCATAAACACCACCCCCATGAAGGCCATGGCCGCGAACTCCGGCCAGACAATATGAAACCCAGCTCCCCGGAACAAAATATTTTGGGCCAGGGAGACATACTGGGTTGTGGGAAACACCTGGGAGATATATTGCATAGCCACCGGCATGCTTTCCAGGGGCGTAGCCGCACCGGAGAGCAGATACAGGACCAGGATCACAATAGAGGCGAGGAGGCCGAACTGGGGCATGTTGGGAGCCAGAGTCGCTAAAAACATACCCAAAGCAGTGACGGAAAACAAAAAAAGGGCGGTGCCAAGGGCAAAGAGCAATCGAGAACCGTGAATGGGAATCCCCAGCCCCCAGTGCGCCACCAGGGCAATGGATAACAGGGACGCCACCAAGATGACCGCAGCGTTGGTGAGGATTTTTGCACAGGCGATTTCACTTGCCCGTACCGGCATTACCAGCAAATGTTCAATAGTGCCATGTTCCCGTTCCCGGATAACGGCGGCTCCCACCAGGATGATACCCAGGATCGTGATGGTCATCACGATGTGCATCACGGCGGTAAACCAGGAGGATTGCGTGTTGGGATTGTAGAACATCCGAATGGTCGGCTGTACCGGCAACATTGAGTCGATGCCGTGCATGTGTAAAAACCCCAAGACTTCCTGGATAAAAATCTGTTGAAAGTAGAAGACACCCACCCCGGCCTGCGTCATGGCGGTGGCATCAACCAGCAGCTGCACCTTGGGTTGCCTGCCGGCAAGCAGATCTTCCTCAAACTTTGACGGAATATCAAGGACGAATATAATTTCGCCTTTGTCCATCAGCCCATCGATCTGGTCATGGGAAATCGTCTGCGGAAGTTTGAAATAAGGGGGTAAAATGGCGTCGCGAAGGCGCATCGACAGCGCGGAATGGTCGTTATCGATAATACCCACGGAGGCGTTATCCACCTCCGCCTTCACTCCCTTGGCCACGCTGACCACCGCAGCGGACAAGGTGAAGGCAATGAAAAACATCAAAATAACGTCAGTGAGCAGGCTGCTTAATTCTTTCTTGCTCAGCCGAATGACATTCCAGATCCACTGCTTCACGTCGGTCAGGTCTCCTGCTTTTTCAGAAGCAAACAGGCGGCCAGCAAATAGGTGGCGGCAAAAGCAGCCAACGCCGCATACATCGGCAGGAAACTCCGCCAGTCCAGCCCTTTTGTGAAGGCACCCAGGCTGATGAGTTGATACCACGAAGAAGGAAAGCCCAAGCCCACCACTCGGCTGGAGCCGGTCAGCGTCGAGACCGGGTAGAGCAGGCCGGAAAAATTGAGAGACGGGATCAGGCAGATAATGGCCGAGGCAAACAATGCGGCCACCTGCGAGCGAACGAAGCAGGAAATTAACAGTCCGAACGATGTACCGGCCATGACGAAAAGCAAGGCTCCGAGACTCATGCTCAATAAGGAGCCGCGAAGCGGAACGCCCAGTACCGAGATGCTCAACAGCACCAGGGTAAGGTAGCTCACCATGCCCACGACGACATAGGGAAGTTGTTTGCCGATGAGATACTGGCTGACTCCGGCCGGAGAGGCATAGAGATTGAGAATGGTGCCAATCTCTTTTTCTCGTACCACGCCCAGTGCGGTCAGCATGGTGGGGATCAGAATCAAGGCCAGCATGACCAGACCAGGCGCGATGGCATAGATGCTGCGGAATTCCTGGTTGTAGACAAAGCGCGGCTCCAGTGACGCAGGTAAGACGAGTTGTTGGGGAGATCCTGCGGCTCGCATGAAATTTGTAGTGTATTGCAACAAAATTCCGGAGATGAAGCCGCGGACATTTTCGGCGGTGAAGGGTTGGGCGCCGTCAATGTAAAAAGCCACCTCAGGACGACGCCCGGCGAGCAGATCCCTGCCGAAATCCGGCAAAATTTCCATCACCATGCGGACACGGGATCCCTGGAGCAGGGTGTCGATCTGGGCTGCTTCGTGGAGAGGAGGGCGCATGTTGAAATAACGCGATCCACTGAATTGTTCGATCAATTCGCGGCTGGAAGCGCTCT
Organism: uncultured Desulfobulbus sp.; assembly: GCA_963666685.2. Lineage (GTDB taxonomy): Bacteria > Desulfobacterota > Desulfobulbia > Desulfobulbales > Desulfobulbaceae > Desulfobulbus. Next base: position 1,404,609 of record CAXXHZ010000003.1, on the reverse strand, counting down.
GATCGTGGTCGAGCACGGTGAACTTGACGTTTTCCACATCAAAGGAGACGTTCCACGCCGCCACCAGGAGCAAGACAATGGGCCCCGCAATGGCGAAGGTCAGTCGGATTTTATCCCGCAGCAGTTCCTTGGTTTCCCGGCGGGCAAAGGAACCGACGATTTTCCACCACTCTTTTTGCCCCAATAGAGAGCTCCTGTGCACTGCCTGAGCTGCCTGCGGTGCGTCCTCTTGAACAGCTCCAGGCGCCTTGATTGCATCATGTTCTTCTTGTTTACTCTCCCGCTGGAGACAGCTGATAAAGGCCTCTTCCAGAGTTGGCGCGCCTGCTTCATCCTGCAGTTCTTTTGGCGTGCCCATGGCCAAGACCTTGCCTTGGTGCATCAGGGAGATACGGTCGCAGCGCCCGGCTTCGTTCATGAAATGAGTGGAAACGAAGATGGTGACTTTTTCCTCACGGGACAAGTGTACCAGGCGCCTCCAGAACATATCCCGGGCCGCCGGGTCCACCCCGGAAGTCGGTTCATCGAGAATCAGCACTTCGGGTTTGTGAAGACAGGCGGCCGCCAGCTGCAGCCGCTGACGGATGCCCAGGGAGATTTGGGTGGGCAGGCTGTCCGTTACCTCATTCAAGTCAAAATCATCCAGGACCCTCTTAACCACCTCCGCCGTTTGCTCCGAGGGAATCTGGTAAAGCTGGGCATGCAGCACCAGGTTTTGCCGCACCGTGAGCTCTTCATACAGGGAAAAGGATTGGGACATATAGCCGACCCGCATGCGGGTGCGCATATCCTTGGAGTCAATGGGGCGGCCGAGCAGCTTGGCCGTGCCGCTGGTGACTTCCAGTAAACCGGTAAGCATTTTCATGGTCGTGCTTTTACCGCAGCCGTTGGAACCGAGAAAGCCGAAAATCTCCCCTCGTTCGATGCGGAAACTGACATTGTCCACGGCTGTGAAAGCGCCGAACCTTCGGGTGAGATTTTCTGCCTCCAGCGCTGGGGGGGAATCCTTTTCCGGCACAAACGGTGGAATTTCCAAACCGTGCTCGTTACCCCGCCTGTCTTTGGGCAGCAATTTCACATAGGCTTCTTCAAGGGTTTCGCTTTTTGTGTCTTCCAGTACCTTGGAGGTGAGATCGTTAACGAGGATTTTCCCGTTGTCCATGGCAATGATATATTTGAAATTCTGTGCTTCTTCGATATAGGCTGTGGCGACGATGACTGACATCTCGGGCCGGTCGGTGCGCAGCGAATCCACCAACGACCAGAATTGCCGCCGGGCCAAGGGATCCACGCCCGTGGTGGGTTCATCAAGAATCAACAGATCAGGGTCGTGAACCAACGAGCAGCAGAGGCTCAGTTTCTGCTTCATACCTCCGGAGAGTTTGCCGGCCGGACGATGGGGAAAAGGGGCGAGACCGGTCGCATCGAGGAGATGCTGGATGCGCTTGCCCCGTTCGGTTTCCCGCAGGCCGAAGAGACTGGCGAAGAAATCGATATTTTCGTACACGGAAAGGGTGGGGTAGAGGTTCTTACCGAGCCCTTGGGGCATGAATGCGATCCTGGACGAATTCTGGTGGCGGAAGCGCCTGTCCGCCATATTCCCCCCCAACACCTCCACCTGTCCCTGTTGAATAATTTTGACACCGGCGATGACGGATAAAAGTGTCGATTTGCCTACTCCATCCGGGCCAATGAGGCCGATGGTCTCTCCAGCCGCCAATTGCAGGGAGATATTCTCCAAAGCAGGAAATGTACCATAATGATGGGACAGTCCATCGATGTGCACGCTGAGATTTTTTGCTTCGGCTCTGGACTGTGGAGATACGCTCATCTCAATTGCCCCGTTCTTCCGGTAGGTGCTCGTTCAGGTACGGCGGCCAGGGCACCTCGTTTGTCAGCCGCACATAGCCGTTGCCCGTAAGCCCTCCCTTGAGCAAATATTTGTATTTCACCGCAAGATCGGCAGACAGCTGCAATTTAACGCGATACATCATCTTCGTGCGTTCAGCCTTTGTTTCCACATATTTGGGAGTGAATTGCGCTTCTGAGGCGATAAAGCTGACTTTGGCCGGAAAAACGGCATTGATGCCGTCCAACATGACTCGGGCGTCGCTCCCGATACGAACCTGCCCCAAGGTATAGGTGGGCAAAAAAAGGCTCATGTAGGCATCGGAAGGATCCAGCATGGTAACCACCTTGCCGCCGGCGGGAATAACTCTGCCCAACTCGGCAATGCGATATTCGATACGTCCCGCTTGAGGTGCCCGAATTTCCAGATCTTTATTGACGGACTTGATTCGTTGGATCTGGGCTGCGGCTTCGCGTATGGCGGCCCGGCCTTCAGCTTCCGCCGCCTTGGAGGCCTTGACAGCAGAGGTCTCTCCGGCAAGGGCCCTTTGTCGCCGCTCTACTTCCATGGACGACACCAAAGCGTCCTTTTTAAGTGCTTTGGCGTTTTTCAATTCCAGCTCCGCCAACCCCTGCCGTTCCATTCGGACCGCTGTTTCCGCCTGGGCTCGAGCCACGGTCTGAGTTACCCGCTCCTTGGCCGCCTGGGCTGCCAGGAGCTGGGCCTGTGTCTCTTCGGACGAGAGTTTGGCAACCAATTGCCCTGCCGCCATCTCCTGACCCTCTATTACTGGTAGGGATTCAATACGGCCAGGGTACAGGGAGGCAATATCCATGCGTCCTAACTCAAAACGGCCGTTTACCTTGACGATGCCTTCTGGCAACGGTTCCAACTGATGTTGATACCACCACCATCCGCCTGCGGCAGCGACTCCTCCCAGAATTATCAGGGCGATAACAAGGGCGATTTTCTTCATGGCAAAACCTTTAAACAACTTCGGCCATATTCAGTTGCTTTATCAAATGTCCATCCAACATCGCCTCCCTTGTGGCCAACAAGGTAATCAAGGCATGTGCGCTGGATGTTCTCATAACAGACTGTTGGAGTTGTATACCTTTTCATGATGTCCGCAAATTGCCCCGATACGACACTCAATACCCGTCCGGATCTTTCATTTTTTCCTCTGTATTTTAACATGTTTCCTGGGAACCGTTCACCGGCTTCTTGTCCCATAAAAAAATCCATACGTTCTCGAGATCAGCCACCAGCCGATCACCGATCAGATCAGAGGTCTGACGCTCATCGAACTTCGTCAGATCCGTAGATCTCCTGAAAAACGACTTTTCGCTATGCAGATTCAGGTTTTCTACGCCAATAATCACAATAACCCTTTCTAGGAAAATTGCCCAATCTCGCTTAACCCACATTTAACATGGTCAAAAATATTTATAGTTATATCAGAGAGTTACTGTTTGGAAAAAATCGCAGTGGCCCTGCAATCGTATTTATTGCCATCAGTGCACCAATTTTTTCGTGCCCACGGGCGAGGCTGACAGGCCTAAGGCCTTGTAGAGGCCCTGTAATTTCTGTTCAGCCACGGTTGTCTTGCGGACATGCAGGGTCCGGCCGTCTTTTTGGGTGAAGGTGGCGGTCACCCGTTGCTGTCCGGAAAAGATTTGCCGCAACGAGTGCCAGCTGTCATTGATGCCTTGCAGGTTGAGTTTCTGCCGTATGACCTGAACCGCCTGATAAGCCAGCACGGTGATAAACAGGTGGCCATCGGCCCTGTTCGAGCCAACCCAGGGCCGCCAGGCCGGCATGCTCAACCCCGATTGAACGGGGACGAACCATCTCCAAAGAATCGACATCCACCTCATGATACACTGGAGTGGCGGTATCCTTGGCCGGCGTCACCACTCGTGTATCGGAGACCAACCGCGCCGCATAACGCTGGGCCAGTCCCTCGATCGCTTTGGATATCGGCGTCAAGCTCATGTGGAAGTCAATATAGATTTAAAAATTATGGCACTACAAAAGCAATTTTAGGCAATTTTTGTTGAAATCATTAGGTTTCTTGAGCAGAAAGAGGGGGGCTCGAAAATATCGGTTCAAATGTTAAATATGGGTTAAGAACCGGCATGCGATTTTCGCTCGTTCATCGTTTTGTCTGATGCGTGCCATGGCTGAATCTTTTATACTTCTTGCTGGAAATCTTCGCCGAAGAGGGCGTAATTGCTGCCGCGCCGTCGGATATTAATAAACATTACGCCCCCCTTGATAAAAGGCCTAACGTGGGCATATGGAGATTGGAGATGTTGATCTTACCGCTCTTCCCATAGTGAAAGGGTTTATCCTATACCGTGATGCTGTCTGCGGTCGAACAGGCGGCGTAACAATAAGCGGAGACTCCTCTTGAAAAAGACAGACGTACCCTTTACCTGCCCCATGCAGCAACGGAGCGGCGAGATCGTGGATTCCAGAGATGGTCTTGCTCTGTCCCCGGTGCATCCCCTACAAGACAGAGGGTACACCTTCCCGTCATGACAAACATTCACCGCGCCATCTTTTTTCGCCTTTTTTGGGCTTGGTTGCTGGTATCACTGGTCGTTGGCGGGTTGTTGTTCTATCTCGAAACGAAACGGATCGATACCAGTGTGATTGCGCTTGCCGCCAACGAATCCGATACCTTTTCATCGCAGGTCCCCTCTTTGGTGGATCAATTCACTCTGTTCGATATAGAGGAATGGCAGAACCGCGCTTTGTCGTTCATCCGGAAAAATTTTATTGTTATCATCCTGTATAACCGATCCGGAGAACAACTCACCAAAACGGTTAACCCGGTCTACACTGCTATCGAACAAAAAGTGCAGCAACAATATCATCGGTTTCCCCTAGATGGAGGCCGTTATTTCGAGAAAATGGTCGTTGACGGCAAGGTGGTTGTGCAGATACTGATACCGATCGTGCGAGAATATAAACGCATTGACGGCTATTTATCTGGAGCTTTCGTCGTCGATCAAGCCATCATAGAGCGCCTGAGGCGTAATCTCGTCCGTAACGTGACCAGCATATTGCTCGCCATCGTCCTAACGACACTGGCCCTGTATCCGATCATTGTTGCACTTAACCGGGATGTTCTCAATTTTTCGACCCAATTGCTCCATGCTAATTTAGAAATGGCGGTGGCACTGGGCGCGGCTGTCGCCATACGCGATTCGAAGACCAACGAGCACAATTATCGGGTAACCTTATATTCCATTTATCTTGGTGAAGCCACCGGGTTGACATCCGAGGAGATGCGCACCCTCATTCTCGGGGCCTTTCTCCACGACATTGGGAAAATTGGCATCAGTGACACCATTTTGCTCAAGCCCGGTCCGTTGGACGAAGCGGAACGCACGGTTATGCGGACACATGTCGACTTGGGGATGCACATCATCCGCACCTCGGAGTGGTTGAGTGCCGGGCAGGATGTAGTGGCCAACCACCATGAATGGTATAATGGTAAAGGGTATCCCCGTGGGCTTAGCGGGACGGAGATTCCGTTGAATGCACGGATCTTTTCCGTCGTCGATGTCTTCGATGCCTTAAGTTCGGATCGACCCTATAAACAAGCACTCCCCTTCACGCAATGCATGACTATGCTTCAACAGGAGGCGGGAGGGCATTTCGACCCTAAACTGCTCGACCGGTTTGCAGAAATCGCCGCCGATATCTACACCCGTTTACTGAGCATGGACGAATCTGCAATGATGGACTGGTTGGGCAAAAAAGCTCTGTTCTATTTTCTTCCTCATTCCTTGAAAGATTTAAGTCCGGATATCTTTTCCCGGCATAAGGAGAAGTTCAAGCATAATAGTATCGTTAAATGAACGGGTAGAAGCGATGGACATCCGAGGGGGAAGATGTGAGCAGAATCGCCGGATGATTTGTCCGGTGATCTTTTCTGTAAATCAGCTCGCGATAAGAGCCCATACTATCCGCAGCAATCTGGCCGTACTGAAGACGCAGGGCATGGCCGACTTCCTCAAGACGCGTCTCCTTGAATGAAAAAAGAGAAAGGCCTCAGGCCATCAGGGAAATGGTCTTGCGAAAGCGGGAAAGCGCCAACAAAAACAGAGCGCTCCCGATCACGATCAGTGCAATGAACTGCGGCCAGACGACCTCAATTCCCCCGGCTCGGTATAAAATGGTCTGCGACAGCGCGACAAAATGGGTGGTGGGCGCTGCCTGCATCACGGTCTGGACAAAAACAGGCATGCTCTCGCGCGGGGTGACACCACCGGAGAGCATCTGCAGGGGCAGGAGCACCAGTATCATCAACAGACCAAACTGCGGCATGGAACGGGCCAGCGTTCCCATGAAGATGCCTAGGGAAGTGGTGGCAAAGAGGTGGAGGCTGGCTCCGATGAAAAACAACAGCAGGGAGCCCTCGATGTTCACTGCCAGCATCCCCTGCACCACCCCTTTCAGGGAAAGGGCGCAGGAGATGAGCACGACCAGGCCCATCGACCAGATCTTGCTTGTCATGATTTCAAAGGGGGTGACCGGCATGACCAGAAGATGCTCCACTGTGCCGTGCTCCCGTTCACGGATCAGGGAGGCACCGGTGAGGACGATGGAGAGCAGGGTGACGTTGTTGATGAGTTCCATCACCGCCCCGAACCAGGATTGAGTCAGGGAGGGATTGAAGCGGGCGCGGAGGACAAGGTCTGTGGTTGTTTCGGCTGCACTTCGATATCGACGGACAAATTCCATGACCTCGCTGTTAATAATGGTCTGGATATACCCGTTGCCGGTAAAGGCCTGGGACATACGGGTGGCATCGATATTGAGTTGGATGGTGGGGCTGCGTCCCGCCAGGAGATCCTGCTGGAAATCAGGCGGGATATTGAGGGCAAAGGTGTCGAGTCCGGCATCCATTCGGATATCCATTTCCTGCTGACTGATCATCACCGGTTTTAAGAAATGGGGCGGGTAAAAAGCGGCGGCAATACGAGCGGAAAGGGGAGAGCCGTCTTCGTCGACAATGGCCACCGGCGCCATATTGAGGGAATCCGGCATGGCCGTGGCCGCAGCATACACACCCACGGTGAAAACATAAACAATCAGGATCAACAGGATCGGATCCCGCACCAGACTGCGCAGCTCTTTATATCCCAGATGGAGAATATTGACGGCTCGCATGGTCAGGATTCCTGTTTTTTGAGCAGAAGCACACACAAGGCCAACAAGACGGGGATGGTGACGATCAGCGTCCCAAACTCTTTTTGAAGATCGGCAAACCCCAGGGCCTTAGAGAAAATACCCCGGGTGATGATCAAAAAAGGCGCGGCCGGATAGATGGAACCGATGATGCGGCCCACTCCTTCCAGGGAGGATACGGGATTGGTCAACCCTGAAAAATTGACCGAAGGCAGAATCGTGAGGACAGCGGTACCGAAGATGGCGGCAACCTGACTGCGCATGAAGGTGGAGATCAGCAATCCCAGGGCGGTGGCCACAATAACATAGAGCAGCGCCGCCACGCAGAGGGCGAAGAGGTCCCCTTTGATCGGTACTCGGAAAAGGAGCACCGCCAACAGGGATAAGAGGGCAAAGTTAACCATGGCCAGACCAATATACGGCAGCTGCTTGCCGAGGAGAAATTCGAGCCGGGTCACCGGGGTGACATAGAGATTAATGATGGAGCCGAGTTCTTTTTCCCGGACTACGCTGAGTGCGGTGAGCATGGCGGGAATCAGGATCAACAGCAGGGGAATCACTGCCGGGACCATGGCTACCAGACTTTTGACATCGGGATTGTAACGATAGCGGGTTTCAATCTGCACCTGGGTGCTGCTGCCGCCCGCTGCAGCCTGACGGGAGGATTGGTTGCTCAGCCACAGGTTGTGCATCCCCTTGACATAACTCTGGATGGTTTCGGCCCGTTGCGGCATGGCGCCGTCAATCCATCCGCCGATGGCCACTTGGTGGCCCCGCGCCAGATCACGTCCGAATGACGGCGGAATTTCAATGGCCAGACTCAACTCTCCCGAACGCATATGCCGGTCCAGGTCCGCATAATCAAGAAGGGGGGCGTGTTCAATGAAATATCGGGATCCTGCCAAGTTGAGCGTGTATTCCCGACTGGTCGTGCTTTGATCGCGATCCAGGACGGCAAAGGCCAAGTCCTCGACATCCATGCTGATGCCGTAGCCCATGATGATCATCAAAATGAGGCTGCCCAGCAGGGCCAAGGTGGCGCGGATGGGGTCGCGGCGCAGTTCCATGGACTCGCGTCGGCTGTAACTCAGGGCGCGCGAGAAGCTGAAACCGTGATGCGGCGCGCAAAGACGAGCAGTGGTTGGGTCGGCGGAGGAAGGAGGGGGGATCCTCCAGCCGACCGGTACGTTCACCTGCTCGCCTTGCGCGCCAGCCTCTTGAAGATATCCGATAAAGGCCTGTTCCAGCGTTGCGGACCCGCGTTGGGCCATCAGGGCCGCAGGGCAATCGCTGACCAGCACTTTCCCTTCGTGCATCAAGGAAATCCGGTCACAGCGCAGGGCCTCGTTCATGAAATGGGTGGAGATAAAAATGGTGACCCCGTCATTACGGGCCAGATCGATCATGATCCGCCAGAATCCGTCGCGGGCAATGGGATCGACACCGGAGGTCGGCTCGTCGAGGATCAGCATTTCCGGTTTATGGATCATGGCCACGGCCAGCGATAACCGCTGCCGTTGGCCGAGCGGCAGATTGCCGGGAAGAATGTGCATGACGCCGGACAAACCGAATCGATCCGCCATCTCTCCGACCCGATCAGCAATTAGTTCCGACGGCACCCCGAAGAGGCGGGCGTGGAGCTGCAGATTCTGTTCGACAGTCAACTCGGTATAGAGGGAAAAGGCTTGCGTCATGTAGCCGACTCGCCGCCGGGTTTCCATATCCTTGGGATTCACCGGCTGACCGAAAAGCCAGGCCTGCCCCTCAGTGGCCGGGAGCAAACCGGTCAGCATCTTCATGGTGGTGGTCTTGCCGCAACCGTTTGAGCCGAGAAACCCAAAAATTTCACCGCCGGCAATGCGAAAGCTGACCCGGTCGACCGCGACAAAATCGCCGAATCGCATGGTCAGGTTTTGGGCCTCGATGGCTATCCGCTCCGAATCCTCGTTTTTACGGGGCACGATTACCACTGGTTGATGTTCACGACGTCGTTCTTCGGGCAGCAGGGCGATAAAGGCGTCTTCCAGGGTTGCGGTTTCGGTTCGCTCCAGCAGGCTTGCGGGTGTTCCCGTTGCCAGGACGTGGCCTGCCTCCATGACGGCCAGCCAGTCGAACCGGGCCGCCTCTTCCATATAGGCAGTGGCGACCAGCACACTCATGCCTGGCCTGGAATCTCGAATCCGGTCGATCAGGTCCCAGAATTGGGCGCGGGAAAGGGGGTCGACTCCGGTGGTCGGTTCATCCAGAATCAAAAGATCCGGGTCGTGAATCAGGGCGCAGCACAGCCCGAGTTTTTGCTTCATACCACCGGACAATTTGCCGGCGGGACGATCCCGAAACGGATCCAGGCCGGTGCTTGCAAGAAGATGGTTGATCCGCGCCTGCCGTTCGGCCGGGCCTTGGCCGAACAGTCGGCCGAAGAACTCGATATTCTCGAAAACCGACAGGGTTGGATAGAGATTTTTCCCCAGTCCCTGCGGCATATAGGCAATGCGTGGACAGACCGCTTCACGGTGACGCCGCCGGGCCATGTCGCCGCCCAACACCTCGACTCGGCCGGTCCCGATGACATGGGCACCGGCAATGAGGGCAAAAAGACTGGATTTGCCGACCCCGTCCGGTCCGATAAGACCCGCCATGCAGGCCGACGGCAGATCAAGGGTCACCGCGTCCAGGGCCACGGTTTTGCCGTAGCGCAAACCGACATCGGTCAGGCGGGCAACCGGGGAGTCCGCCTGATTTTTCATGGTTGCGCCGTCGGTAATTCGGGCAGCCTGACCTGCAAACGGTCGGGCCAGGCGCGGTCCTGCTCTAAACGGACATAGGCCATACCCGGCAGGCCCGTTTTTACCTGGGTAATATGGGTCTTCAGCAATTCGGGATCGATCTTGGCCTTCACTCGAAACATCAGTTTTTGCCGTTCGCTGGCGGTTTCCACCGTCTTGGGAGTAAATTGCGCAACATCGGCAACATAAGAAATGCGGGCCGGGATAACAAACTGGGGCGCTGCGTCGAGGATCAAATGGACTTCACTGCCGAGTCCTAATTTACCGGCAAGCCCGGTGGGGAGAAAAAAAGTCATGTACACATCGGCAAGATTGACCAGATTAAGGACCTTGCCGCCGCTGGCAAGCACTTCACCCGGTTGAGAAACCCGGTATTGAACTCGACCCTCGCAAGGCGCTTTCAAGACGCCATCGTCAATATCTGCCTGGAGTCGTTCGATGGTCGCCTGAACCGCCGAGACCGCAGACCGGCTGCCGAGGAGTTGCGATTTGGCGGTAATCACAGCCGCTTCAGCCGCCGCAATCTGCGCCTCGGCTGCACTGACGGCTGCCTGTCCACTGAGGAAGCGGGCCCGGCTGTCGTCCAGGTCCTGCACGGAGGTGGCTCCCTTTTTCGAAAGAATGGCAAAGCGATCCAGGCGTTTTCGCAAGGCCTCCAGCTCGGCCTTGCGCTGGGCCAGAACCGCCACTGCCGCCGCCTTTTCGCTTATCCTCTGGTTGCCCTGGCTTTGTGCCGTTTCGATGGCATACCGTGCCTGTTGCAATTGGGCCTCGGCCTCGCGCCGTTGCGCCTCTAATTGCTGTGTATCCATGCGTGCAAGGATCTGGCCGCTCTTGACAAAATCACCTTCATCCACCAGGATCTCTTTAATGCGTCCGGCACTCTTGGCTGCGATGTCGATATCAACCGCTTCAATTCTCCCGTTTCCGATCGCAAAAGCATCTCCTAAGGTTTCCGGCTGCATCTGCCGCCAGAGAAAGAAACCGCCGGCGACCAGCACCACCGCACCAATCCACCCTACCCATTTTGTTGTCAGCCTAGCCATTGCACGCCTCTTTTTTTATGGATACCCTCTTCAGGGTCGAGCTTTTGAATCAGGAAATCAGCGCTCGATAAAACTTGCCGCACCTTTGCCTGTCGCGCCGCATAACCATTGCCAGTTAAGAAACAGATGTAATTTTTCCGATGGCGGGCCACAAATGAGTCCGGAGAAGGCTCCGGAAAACAAGAGCAATGATTGATCCAGCCATTGAAACAGCACCTCGATTCGATCTGCGGCAACAAACTTGCCGAGAAGGTGACTTTCAATAATGCCGTCACCTTGGAACGTGCCCATGAGCACGTTATCTAATTGGTGAAACGAGAAGGCAATGCATTCGGCAGGGAATCCGTTGTCATTTTTTGAGAGAACAAAGCGGCGATTATCAAGATTGTAGATGCGAGCATACTGATTCATGGTTGATCGGTATCGTGGTTGGTCATCCTTGGAAACGGGGCGCTTTCAAAGCGCGTTATCTGTATTCATTTTATGCCAACAGGGGGACGGATGGTGCCATCCTCCTCTTGCGATTAAGCGATAATCGTGCCTGATTCAAGAAAAATACATTTACAGTAACATCGACAGCAAACGCATAATGATTTTCCATATATGGAAAAATTAAGTTCCATATATGGTGACCTGGTGTACTTTTACCAAATATAGAAGAATTACCCGTACCCCTAAACACCATGTGAGGTTTCCGTCGTGCTGAGAATGGATGATTTTTTCCGTGAAACAACGCTGCGCATCTGTGGCAGTTTGCAGATCACCACAGCGATTGCCAGCGTCTTTGAATATTTCAAGCTTCATTTCCCGATTATCGGCATGAGCTTGAGTATCAGAGATGATGAACTCGGAGCGATCCGGCGGATTGCCTTGGCCACGGACAATCAGAAAGAGTTCCCCGAGGAGATTATTCCGCTTTCCAAAGCACTTTGGGAGCAGGTACAGGCCATGATAATGAGCGAGCCGCATGTCATTACCTCCGAAGATAATGAATTGTTCCGAAAGTTGGCCTCCTTCTTCAAAATGAAGGATAAGACCGAACTTATTCTCCCGTTATGGTTGGAGGATGACAAACTTCGGGGGGCCTTGTCCTTGAGGGCTCACCAGGAAGGATCCTTTACAAAACGTCACATTCAGCTCTTGGCAAGCATAACGCATCCTGTCACCATCGCCTTGGCCAATGCCATTGCCCACGATAAAATAAAACGCTACAGCGATCTGTTGATTGAGGATAATCGTCTTCTCAGTAAGGAATTATCCGCAATCGGCGGCAATAAACTCATCGGTTGCGAAGGAGGGTTGAGCAATGTCATGCAGATGGTCAATCAAGTCGCGCCGTTGAACAACACGGTCCTGATTTTTGGGGAAACCGGTACGGGAAAGGAGGTCATTGCCAATGCCATCCATTACTCCTCCTCATACCGAGAAGGTCCTTTTATAAAAGTGAATTGCGGCGCAATCCCTGAGCACCTGATCGACAGCGAACTCTTTGGTCATGAGAAAGGGGCGTTCACCGGGGCCTTCACTGAAAAACGGGGTCGCTTCGAAAGAGCCAACAGAGGGACTATCTTTCTCGATGAGATTGGTGAACTGCCGCCCCAGGCGCAAATACGATTATTGCGTGTGCTGCAGAATAAGGAGATCGAACGGGTCGGGGGGCACAAAACCGTTCCCGTGGACATTCGGGTGATTGCCGCTACCCATCGCAATCTTGAAAGTATGGTGCTGGAAAACAGATTTCGCGAGGATTTATGGTTTCGCCTCAATGTCTTTCCCCTTATTATTCCGCCCTTACGGCAGCGCCGAGAGGATATCCCGGCACTGGCACTGCATTTTATCAGCAAAAAATCACGTGAAATCGGGATAAAAAATTTACCGACCATCGCTCCCGGCGCACTTGATCGTATGATGCGCTATAATTGGCCCGGAAATGTGCGTGAATTGGAAAATCTGGTGGAACGGGAATTGATTCTGCACCGGAACGGGCTTCTCACCTTTGATTTCCTCCCTCCTGTTTCGGTATCATCGATGGAGTCAACGGATTTCATGGAGGGTTCATCCCCTGAAACCTTACGTCTTGATACCATTGTTGCCGCCCATATCAACCATGTCCTCCAGGTGACCAAGGGCAAGATCAACGGCCCCGGGGGAGCGGCGGAATTGCTGGGCGTCCATCCGAATACGCTCCGCGCCCGCATGAACCGGCTCGGTATCCGCTACGGCCGGATCAGGTAAGCAAAAAAAGAGTGGGGCGTTTTGCCGCATGGGAGCACCCGAAAAAAATGCAATCCGGCTGTTTGTTCGTTCTTCAGACCGGTCGGTCCGCAGGAAGCAAAATTTTGAATTTTTCTACGAATCCGGTCGGGTTATAGCTGAGCTTGGCACGTCGCAATCCTTCCTCGCCCAGATCCTGTTCCCTGTTGATCGTTTCATAACTCTCCGGCAGGATACCGGCAAAGGATTGATTGATGAATTGATAGAGTCCTTTGTACCCGGACACCGCTTTTTCAAATTGAATGACAAAGCAGGTGCCTCCGGCCAGTTCTTCCCCCAGGGCATAGGCAACAGGCCGCGATTCCACATAGTAAATGCCACCGCAAAGCTGCAGCTCCTCCATTTTTTCCAAGGCCTCCCGTGCGGCCTCATAATCCCTTGATTGCTGTGTTTCGCTCCGCCAATCCTCCAGGATGCGCAGGGCGTCGCCGCAGAATTCTTCTCGCAACGGTTGGGCCGTGTAGGTGTGGGAGTTGACAAAGGCTTTGATGAGATTGCGTTTTTTATGATAATTTCTGCCGCCGAGTTGGGCCAGATCCTGTCTCCGATACAGGTAATCGAAATTATCCCGGTCCTCTTGGACCTCATATCCTCTTTGGGCGAGGTCCTGCGCTTGTCTTTGGGAGGCGCATTTCATCACCCCGTATTCATGAAAAAGCCGGTCGAGCAGGGAAGGCTCCGGCATACCAAAGGGGAGCATGAAAAAAGGCAGGTTGTTGTCGCTGCCCAGGATGACAATCGTTGCGTCGGCAAGGGCGGAAAGAGTGTATTGATGCTGCTGCCGAAACAGATAGATGTTGGCAAAGGTGAACTCGGAGATACCCTCATTGAGTTGCTGGAAAAGGGGATGCAGCCGTGGTCGAAGTTGCAACGATATTTCTATGGTGTCGGGATAGGTTGGAAGCATTTTTTAAAAAGCAAAAGTACGTGGTTGTATCCGGAAGAGAAGATGATGAGTGAAATATATACATTCAATCATGCCGATGGTCGTGGTCGTCGGGTTCGAAAAGAGGCGATTCCTTGGTCTCGGTTTGTTCCAAGGCCGGTTCCACCTGTTGCTGAGCCGCCTCTACGGGAGCCAAAGCGGGTTTGGGTTGCTTCTCGGCAATGGCCTGGGGCCGCTCTGCTGTCTGCAGGGCCGCTTCCTGCATTTGAGTCAGCAGGACCCGCACCCTGGGCTCCCGGTAGAGGGCCATTTCCTTGAGTTCTGCCGTTTTAATGCGAAAAGTTTCAATGTCGGGATGTTCTTCGATAACCAGGCCCTTTTTCTTAAACAAGGTCAGGCGGCTAGCCTCTTTGGTCCGTTGGTCCTGCCGTTGATATTTTGCCGCCTCTACCATGGCGGTCTGTATCAATTTTTGATCCTGTCGGCTCAAGGTTTCCCACCATTTCAACGAGGCCACATCCATGAGGGCGACATAGCTATGGCGGGTCAGGGTCAGGTATTTCTGGACTTCGAAAAAACTGTAGGTTTCCATTATCCACAGTGGGCTTTCCTGGCCATCCACAATCCCCTGTTCCAGTTCGGAATAGATCGGCCAGGACATCGGGGTCGGATTGGCCCCCAGCGCCAGCCAGGTAGCCGTGGGCAGCACTGATGATCGAACCCGGATCTTTAACCCGTTCAGGTCGGCAAGGGTTTTCACCGGCCGGATATTGTTACTGAGGTTCCTGAATCCCACCTCGGAGTAGGCCAGTCCCTTGCACCCGATGGTTTCCAGATCCCGAAAAATAGCTGCTCCGAGGGGGCCGTCAAGAATGGCGGCAGCCTGCCGTTCATTTTGGAAGAGAAAGGGAAAGGAAATAACCCGGACTATAGGATCAAAAGCCTCAAAGGTATTGGAGGTGAGAATCCCCATTTGAAGGGTATTGGTTTGGATTGCCGCAATAACCTCGCTCTCTTTGGTGTCGAGACCGGTAGGGTCGATCTGGACCGTGAATTTTCCGGCGGATTCGGCTTCAAGCAGTGTTTTGAATTTCTCCGCGACGATGCGCTGCGGGGCACCGGGTTTGGCAAGGGTTGCGAGTTTGATTTCCTGGGCTGCGGCATCAAGCGTGCTGCCCGTAAGAACGGCCAGAAGGAGGAGGGCTAACATCGAAACAACAGGATTCATCTTCAATGCACCGGTTAATAAAACAAAGGTGAGGATGAAAGGGCTGCCGGCAGAGGGAACAGGAGGAACCTGATGCATGAGGAATCAGCCGGAAGCCCCCCCCTGATTCTATTGCTGGGTACCGAGGACCTTGGTGATGATCATCTGCTTGGTGTGAGCATCCGGTTCAGGTGATTTCCAACTGATGAATTGTTTGAGGACGCGGGAAAAATCGCCGTTATCTTTTTTGCATTGGTCACAAATGGATTCGGCATGATCCCGGTACATGATGATCTTGCTGGCCGGATCCCCGAATTGATCGACAGCCGCCATTTTACGGCAACCGCAATCGAGCCTGATCACGGCCACGCCTACTGCGTCCGGGCTACCTTCAATTATTCCTCCGATCATCGCCTGTTCTCCTTTTTCAGGGGAATGGGGGACGTTGCTTTTTTTTTGTTTTTTCTTTGCCATAATGGATTTCTCTGCTCTCAGATGATAGGGTGAGGGGACACCCCCTTCTTACCTTTGTTTCGAGCAATATCAAATTAAAAAATAGGATACCGACGGAAGGAAAGTAATGGTATTTCCCGATTGCATTGTCTGAGCGATCAGGAGAAACAAGGAAAATTTGTGGGATACCTGAACCTGGTTGGGAAAATCTTTTAACTTGACAAAGCAAGGCCTGTCCTTTAAAAAAAATCGACTCTTGCGTATTAGTTTTTCCCTGTATCCGAGGTCGTATAGCATTGTTTTTTTTTGTTCTCAATTCATTTTTTTTGGAGGTTGTGCCATGTGGGAAATTATCGTTGATAAAAGTAAATGTTCCGGTGATGAAGAGTGTGTTAATGCTTGCCCTGCGCAGGTTTTCGAGATGCAGGACGGCAAAGCCGAGCCTGTAAATTCCGATGAGTGTCTCGGTTGCGAGACCTGTGTCGAAGTTTGCCCGGAAAACGCTATCACAGTTACCGAAATCTGATCGCACCAGAAATAGAGGTCGATCAATAAGCCCATCCCCTTTTTGGGGATGGGCTTATCTTGTTTTGAGGGATTGTCCGGGGTTCAGTGGAAATGCTTGCTAACAGCAATGAAAATATCAGCCCATTCATGTAAACCCGGAGTGCCGCGGGCCGTACATCTTTTTGCCGCACCTTTTCTCTGGACCGGTATCGGCTGCCTCCTCATGTACCGAGGCTGGGGCTGGTTGGATCCCGGGCGTGGGCGGTTACTGATTCTGGTGGCCGGAGTGCTCGGCACGCTCAAATCACTGCTGATTCTGGATAAAATGGCGCGGCGATCCATCCGGCGTATTATCCAATTTGAGGATGGTACCTGCCTGGGGGCTGTGTACTCCTGGAAAACCTGGTTGCTGGTGGCGCTGATGATGGCCTCCGGTATCCTCATGCGAAAATTAACTCAACCGGGGCCGGTGATCGGCACATTGTATTGTGCGATCGGCTGGGCTTTGTTTCTCTCCAGCCGACTGGGCTGGCTGCAGTGGTTCAGATTGCTCAATAAGAATGATGAAATCGCTTAATCGTATTGAAATCAGTCAGGCAGCATTAGTCCACAATTTTGATTACTTCCGCAAGGTCGCCGGAAATGCCGCAGTTATGGCCATGGTCAAGGCCGATGCCTACGGACACGGGATGATCGATTGCTCCCGCATCTTTGTCGAGCGGGGAGCAACGGCGCTCGGGGTGGCCGAGGCGGTGGAAGGGGCGCAGCTACGCGAGGCCGGACTCACTGTCCCGATCCTGGTCCTGGCCGGGGTCGTGCCGGAAACCTTGCCGACTCTCCTGGACTATCATCTGACGCCGGTGGTGGTCGACCGGACAATTTTGGCTGCATTGTCGAAACTGGCCGGGCTGCGGAAAACGGAGGTCGGACTGCATTTGAAGCTTGATGCCGGTATGGGCCGCCAAGGGACCCTGCCTGCGGATTTTCTTCAACTCGTCCGAGCCGTTCAGTCCTTGCCGCATCTCCGGCTTGATGGCGTTATGGCGCATTTTCCCTTGGCAGATGATCGAGACTCGGATAATTCGGCGCAGGTCCTGGCCAACTTCAACGAGGCGACCGCCCAACTCTCCCAGCTTGTGCCGGGGAAATGCTGCCTGCATCTTGCCAATTCCGGTGGATTATTTTATGTTGCCGGGGCCCGGCTCGATATGGTCCGGCCGGGGATATCGCTTTATGGCTACTATCCGGACGGTCATGCCGGCAGAGCTGCTGCTGCCAAGCCTCTCCTGCAGCCGGCCATGCGTTTTACGACGCGGATCATCCAGTTGCGACACATTCCCGCCGGAAGCGGCCTCGGATACAACCACCTTTTCACCACATCCCGCCCCTCAACCATTGCGGTGTTGCCGGTGGGCTATGATGACGGGTATCTACGGTGCCTTTCCAACAGAGCGCAGGTTTTGATCGGCAACAGACGAGCCCCGGTGGTCGGGCGGATTTCGATGAACCTGACCCTGGTCGATGTCACCGGCTTTACAGGCGTGGAAATCGGCGATGAGGCTGTCCTCCTCGGCAGGCAGGGCACTGAAGAGATCAATGCCGACGACATTGCCGCCTGGATGGACACCATCAGTTATGAAGTACTTTGTCTGTTTGGTAAATTGAACGACAGAACACTGGTTGCCTGACGTAATTCGTCTGTTTGGCGTTAAGGCTATTTTGGGTAAGGGCGGCATTTTCTCCCTTGTTTCGATTGTTTCATTTATATTTTTTCAATCCGTTGCGTCATGATAAAATCACGAGTCAAAGAGCTGATCGATCATTGTTTTGCAGAAGGCATCCAACTGGGCTACTGGAGCAACGCCGCTGGTGGCCGGTATACCGTTGAGGTTCCCAAACGCGAGGAACAGGGCGATTTTTCCACCAACTTCGCCCTCGTGGCTGCCGGGATCGATAAGCGCAAACCACGGGAACTGGCCGCGCAATTCGCCGAACAGCTCGCCAAGCAGCAGATCATCGAGCGGGTGGAAATAGCCGGACCCGGTTTTATCAACCTCTTCCTCCGCAAAGAGGTCTGGGCCACTGTCCTGGCGCCGATTTATGAGCAGGACGAGCGATTCGGTACATCCGATATCGGTGCGGGACGCCGGGTTCTGGTCGAATTTGTCAGTGCCAATCCCACCGGCCCTCTGAGTGTGGGGCATGGACGCAATGCCGTACTCGGCGATGCCATTGCCCGCGTCCTGGCCGCTGCCGGCTATGCCGTACATCGCGAATACTATTTTAACGATGCCGGCCGCCAGATGCGGGTTTTGGGTGCCTCCACCAAGGCGCGGTATCTGGAATTGCTCGGCCTTCCCCATCCCTTCCCCGAGGATGGCTATCAGGGCGATTACATTTATGATATCGCCCGGTCAATGATCGAGGCCAATGGCGACGGTTTCAAAGATGCAGAGATCACGGTATTCAAAGACCGGGCGCAGCAGGCGATTTTTGCCGACATTGACGCGACTCTCAAACGGATCGGCATCGGTTTCGATACCTATTTCAACGAGCATACCCTCTATGAAGACGGTCGCATTGACGAGGTCGTCGATACGCTTCGTTCCAAAGGACTGGTGTATGAGAAGGAGGGGGCAACCTGGTTCAAGACCTCGGAATTCGGCCAGGAGCAGGATCGGGTAATTATCAAAAGTACCGGAGAGCCCACGTATCGGCTGCCGGACATTGCCTATCATTGCGATAAATTCAAGCGGGGATTCGAGTGGATGGTCAATGTCTTCGGCTCGGATCATATCGCCACCGTACCTGACGTCCTTGCAGGGATCAGGGCAATGGGCTATGACGACAGCCGCATCACCGTGGTACTTTATCAGTTCGTGACTCTGCTGCGCGACGGGAAACAGGTGAAAATGTCCACCCGCAAGGCTACCTTTGTCACCGTCGATGAACTGGTGGACGAGGTCGGCGCCGATGCACTGCGATTCTTCTTTCTCATGCGCAAGCCCGACAACCTGATAGAATTCGATCTTGAACTGGCCAAAAAACAGAGTCAGGAAAATCCGGTGTACTATGTGCAGTATGCCCATGCGCGGTTATGCAGTATTGAACGGCAAGCGGAGGAACAGGGCTTTGCCGGTGGTGGTGCGGCGGATTCCCGGCATCGACTGGTTGAACCGGAAGAGTACGCCCTGCTCAAACTCATGGCCGATTATCCCCAGCTGATAGCAGGTGCCGCAGCCGATCTGGCACCCCATCGGGTGGTCTTCTATTTGATGGAGCTTGCCGGGCAGTTTCACAGTTTCTATAACAAGCACAAGGTGCTGACCACGGATAAGGAATTGACTCAGGCCCGACTGCTCCTGTGCGGGGCACTGAAACGGGTGTTTCGCAACGGTCTTCATCTCATAGGCCTTTCCGCTCCGGAGAGCATGTAAGGCGTTGATTTGCTGCAGCAAGGGTTTTTGTGCGGTCCGGGATTGCTTTCCCTTGCGGAATACTTACATAGTATCGCTTGAAACCGTGTATCCCACCGGGAAGGGCCATCCCGCCAGCCATCCCGTGGCTGATGATCGACAGCGGTGAGCATAGTGGGGTTGTTTAAGAAAAAAAAGTCTCCAGCTAAGGAGGGACGAGCCAAACCGTTCCGCTTTGAGCTGGGCTGGCGCGGAATGTTCGGCTTGGTAATTGTCTGCTTCTGTTTGTTTTTCTGGATGTTTCTTTTGGGCATTTGGGCCGGGCAAACCATTCTTCTGCCGTTACAAGACAAGGTTATTGCTCAACCCAAGGGGACGTCGAAGCCGCATGCGGCAAAAGGGGGGCCGGAAATCATCTTTCCCGGAAAATCATTACGATCCAATTGACTACGTTACAGCAACGGATGAGAAGTAAAAGAAAGTACAAAGGGGGGCCAGCTCAGGAACGCTCTATTCTTTACGGTTTGCGCAAGGCGGTCACCCGACACCTCATAAAGAATAGTGCACCGTATGCGCCTGCCCTGTCGCCGCTGTTTTTTTTCTTTCTGGCCCATATCATAACGCTCCTGGCCCTTTTTTGCATGCAGACGGGGATACTGCAGAAAGATCAGATGCTCTATAAAACCATGGTTACCTGGGCGGTGTATGGATTTCTCCCTTTCCTGCTCTGTTCTTATGTTTCCTTTTATTGTATTGCTCGCCCTGTTGCGGATCTGCTGGAGCGCCGGTTCCCTTTCTGGTCCTCCTCGATCCTCAATATATCCTCAGGGGGTGCCTATGGGTTGGCCATTGGCCTTTTTCTTGTTCTGCTCCTCAAGCCGCATACCGTACTCAGTATCCTTCTGCTGCTCCTTATCGGATTAGCCGCCGGGCAGGGCAACTGGTTTTTTTATCGTAAACTTGTCAACAGAGCCGCATGATTTCCGGTAGGATGGGATGCTTTCCATCAATGCCGATGGCATATCCAGCGGAACTGCGGATTGGGTGCAGAATCGCTTTTTTCACTTTGTAGGTGGTTTGTCATGTCTGATATTCAAGGAAAGAAGAAAACCGGCAGGATACGTCCCGCCCGGATGGGGGATGTCCGTTCCATTCATGCCCTGCTGACCATTTTTGCCAACAAGGACTTGATGCTGCCCCGTTCCATCAGTTCCCTTTACGATCATCTCCGTGATTTTGTTATCTACGAGGAAGAGGGCGTTATCTTGGGGATTTGTGCTCTCCATATCAGTTGGGACGATCTTGCGGAAATTCGCTCTCTTGCAGTGGCCGAGGCCAAACAAAAATGCGGTATCGGGGCCCTGTTGGTTGAATCCTGTCTGGATGAGGCCAAGAGTTTGGAGATCAGGAAGGTCTTTGTTTTGACGTATCAGGCTGCGTTTTTCAGGAAGTTCGGTTTTGTGGATCGAGACAAGCAGGACTTACCGCACAAGATCTGGAGCGATTGCCTTCATTGTTCCAAGTTCCCCGACTGCGATGAGGATGCACTCATCCTCACCTTTGACGATTTTCAGTTAAAACAGTGAACCGGGATTCAACAGGCCCTTATTGTACATTTATCCTGAGGGCTTATAGGCCCTTAACGGGAGATACACGATGATAGGAAGAATGCTTGCTAAAGTATTCGGCAGCAAGAACGACAGAATGATCAAGCAGTACCGGCGGGTTGTCAAGGTGATCAACGAGCTTGAGCCCACCCTGATACCGCTTTCCGATGAGGAACTGGCTGGAAAGACCCTTGCATTCAAAGAGCGCATCGCCCAGGGAGAAACCGTGGATGCGCTTTTGCCTGAGGCCTTTGCCGTTGTCCGTGAGGCGGCCAAGAGGGTGCTCGGCGAGCGCCATTATGATGTGCAGCTGGTCGGCGGCATGGTTTTACACGAAGGAAAGATCGCCGAGATGAAGACCGGCGAAGGAAAAACCCTGACTTCGACCTTGCCGGTGTATCTCAATGCGCTGGCCGGCAAAGGGGTGCATCTGGTTACGGTCAATGATTATCTCGCCAGCCGCGATGTCAAATGGATGGGAGAGGTGTACCGGTTTTTGGGCCTGACCACCAGCTGCATTGTGCATGACATGAATGATGACGAGCGCAGGGAGGCCTACGCAGCGGACATTACCTATGGCACCAATAACGAATTCGGCTTCGATTACCTTCGCGATAATATGAAGTTCGCCCTAGAGGATTTTTGTCAGCGCGGATTTAACTACTCCATTGTGGATGAGGTGGATTCCATTCTCATCGACGAGGCCCGAACACCGTTGATTATCTCCGGACCGGCTGAAATGTCCACGGATATGTACCTGAAGGTCGACCGGATAATGCGTCACTTCCAAGCCGAGGAGCATTATACCAAGGACGATAAATCCCGACAGGTTATGCTTACCGATGAGGGGGTGGGCCTGGCTGAAAAGCTCCTTGAGGTAGAGAACCTCTATGATCCGCAAAACATCAATCAGTTGCACCATGTCAATCAGGCCTTGAAGGCACACGTCATCTTTCATCGCGATGTCGATTACATCGTTAAAGAGGGGACGGTCGTCATTGTTGACGAATTCACCGGGCGTACCATGGAAGGGCGGCGGTATTCCGATGGCCTGCACCAGGCTTTGGAAGCCAAAGAAGGGGTCAAAATAGAGAAGGAAAATCAGACCCTGGCCTCGATCACTTTCCAAAATTATTTCCGCATGTACGACAAACTGGCGGGCATGACCGGAACTGCGGATACTGAAGCCCCGGAATTCAAGAAAATTTACAATCTCGACGTCGTGGTCATCCCCACCCACCAGAAAATGGTCCGGTTGGATTTTGCAGACCTCATTTATAAAAATCAGCAGGCGAAATATCGGAATATCGTTAAGGAAATAAAAGAGCTGCACGAAAAAGGGCAGCCCATTCTCGTGGGGACCATCTCCATCGATATCTCCGAAAAAATTTCCAAGATGCTCACCAAGGAAGGCATTGAACATAATGTGCTGAATGCCAAGCAGCATGAACGTGAGGCTGAGATCGTTGCCGGTGCCGGTCAGAAAGGAAGAGTGACCATTGCCACCAACATGGCCGGCCGTGGAACTGACATTAAACTGGGAGAGGGCGTTCGTGAGCTCGGTGGCCTGCATATCCTGGGCACAAGCCGCCATGAGAGCCGCCGTATCGATAACCAGTTGCGCGGCCGTTCCGGCAGGCAGGGCGACCCCGGATCCTCCCGTTTTTTTCTCTCTCTTGAAGACGATCTGTTACGCATCTTCGGTTCCGATCGATTGAGCAGCATCATGGATAAGTTGGGGATGGAAGAAGACGAACCCATCGAACATTCCATGGTCTCAAAGGCGATCGAAAATGCCCAGCGTAAAGTGGAAGGGCATAACTTCGATATCCGTAAACATCTGCTTGAGTATGACGATGTCATGAACAAGCAGCGTGAGGTCATCTATAGTCAGCGTCGTGAGGTTCTTGAGGGGGAAGACGTGTGCCCCATCATTACGGATATGACCGCCGATTTGATCAATGACGTGGCTGCGGAATTTGCCTCCGGCAAGATGCCCCCTGAGGATTGGGATTGGGAAGGCGTACAGGAACGGATCAGCCAATTTTTCAATATCCGATTTGATTGCACGGAGGAAGAAAAGCAGGATATGGATCGTGATTCCTTCATTGAAACATTGAAGAATGCGGTCCAACAGGGGTATGTCCGTCAAGAAGAAGTGAACGGCGTGGAGCAAATGCGTCAGCTTGAGCGAATGGTCCTGCTGCAGATGGTCGATTCTCTGTGGAAAGAGCATCTGCTGCATATGGATCATCTCAAAGAGGGGATCGGCCTGCGCGGTTACGGTCAGAAGAACCCGCTCGATGAATATAAACGGGAAGGGTATAATCTTTTTTTGCGGATGGTGGAGGCTGTTAAGCAGCACACCATCGCTAACCTGATGCGGATCCAGATTGTCCAAGAAGATGAGATCACGCGAATGGAGGAAGAGCGGCGGCAACAGCGTGAGCGTGAATTGGAGCAGGCGAAACAGATCGGTGCCGGCGAAGCCGTCGAGGTGGAGCGAAAACCGCTTCAGCGGGCCGAGGAGAAGATCGGTCGCAATGCCGCCTGCCCCTGCGGTTCAGGTAAGAAATACAAAAAATGCTGCGGTCAGGCCATCTGAACTTCTGCGGTTGACGGGGTACTGTAATCACTTCTTGTTTTAGCTGGCCCCACGTCCCCAAACGGTAAAGGTCAGCCCCTGAGACGTTGAGGATCAAAGAGGTTTTGCTCCATATGCTTGATCTCGTCGATACCGGAGATTACGATTTTGGGATCCGTTATGAAGGCCTCATCCGGGAGTTTTTCGTTGTAGTCGAGATGAGAAAGGATATGTTTCATGCAGTTGAGCCGGGCTATCTTCTTGTTGTCGGAACGGATGATGGTCCAAGGGCTCAAGGTCCGGTTCGACTCATTGAGCATTTGGAATTTTTTCACGGTGTACTGATCCCAGTAGGTCTGGGCCAGGTTGTCCACCGGTGAGAGCTTATACTGCTTGAGAATGTCGGTTTTACGGGACTCGAAACGTCGGGCCTGCTCCTCCTTGGAGACCGAAAAATAGAATTTGAAGAGCTTGATTCCGTCCTTAACCAGCATTTCTTCAAACAACGCCACATCCTTCAAAAAACGTTTGTGCTGTTCGTCGGTACAAAATCCCATAACCGGCTCGACCATTGCCCGATTGTACCAGGAGCGGTCAAAGAGCACCAATTCCCCGGCAGCAGGCAGATGGGGCACATACCGTTGAAAATACCACTGGGTAACCTCTTTGTCGCTGGGGGCGGTCAGAGCAACGATTCGGGTGTTGCGGGGATTGAGAAAAGCTGAGATTCGTTTGATGGTGCCGCCCTTGCCTGCGGCATCGCGGCCCTCGAAGATGGCAAGAACGCGTGTACCGTTCTTTTTCATATCCTGCTGTAATTTCATCAGTTCGATCTGTAGCGTTTTCAACTCCATTTCATAGGCAAGGGTTTCTTTGTTGATCCATACGGCGAGGCGGTTGTCTTCCTTTTTTGCCTCTTTGAATTGCAATGCTGTTCCTTCCTGGAGTTTGAAGTCAACGGTTTTTGCATTTTCGATTTTTTTTTCCTTACCATTTTCCTGCTTCTTTTTTTTGTCACCCATATGTGTGTCTCCTGTTGTCGGTAATAAGAGCTGCTGCGGTCTCGAAACCACCATCTTGCTGCTTGAAAAGGTGCGGAAGGGTTGTGCAAAGATCTTGAGATGGAAATTTTTATTTTTTATTCACATTGCAGTTTAGCATATATTTTATAGAAAAAGGGATAAACCTTCCCTGAGGCTCCCAGGCTGAATCCCACCGGGATGTGCCGGATATGAATTTGTTAAAAAAAACCAACGTACAGGATTTCAAACCGTGGCTAAATTATTCCACATGAATCTTAGCTTTAAAATATTGGTTGTTCTCAGTTTTTATATTGTGGGAATTTTCAGCATGGGTTTTGTATCCTACAATGATTTACGTAAAACTGAAGAAAAAGTAGAATTTTTGGAGCTTGCTTATAATCTTCATAATATCATTCTTGAAATACGGAGATACGAAAAGAATTATCTTTTATACGGAAGTGTTGAATCTTTTCAGGAAAATAAAAAATATTTAGAACAGGCGATTGAAACCGGTAAGGAGATCTTGATAAAGGCCGTTGGCCTAAGGGTCGTTCCTATGCTGAAAGGCATGGAAAAGCTGATTCTTTCGTATGGCAATAACATGGATCAACTCTCCCACTACCGATCTCTTCTTGATGACGAAAAGTACAAAAAAAGCGAACAGCTCCTTCGGGACCAGGGCAAACAGATGACGGATCTCAGTGAATCTTTGGTCGATTTTGAACGCCATCAGATTCATAAGATGATTTATGTGCTGAAACAGCAATTGTTGTCGTGGGGTTTATTTGCGGTTCTTGTCGGGGTGTTTTTATCCTTTCTACTGATCCTATATATTTTTAGGCCGCTTTCTATCATTAAAAAGGCCACTGAAGATATATCTCAAGGAAATTTTAACGTAATTGAAGTCATTGACACTAAAGATGAAATGCAGCAGGTGGTTGAAGCCTTCAATATCATGGTTCTGGAACTTGAGAGAAGGCAGGATCAAATTGTTCAATCTGAGAAATTATCTTCAATAGGTACCCTGACTGCCGGAGTAGCGCATCAGCTCAATAATCCCCTCAATAACATTTCCACCTCCTGCCAGATAGCCATTGATGAATTTGCTTCATCCGATGGCGATTTCGTTATGAAAATGTTAAGGAATATTGATCATGAAACCATGCGGGCACGCGATGTCGTCAAGGGACTTCTTGAGTTTTCGAGGGTACAGGAATTTTCCTTGCGGCTGTCCTCGCTCTCCGACGTTGTCAACCGGGCCGTCAAACTGGCCCAAAGTCATGTCCCGGCCGATATCGGCATTGTACAGAAAATCCCCGAGAATCTGGTCCTTCCCATGGATGCGCAACGGATCCAGGAGGTTTTTATCAATTTGATAATCAATGCAACCCAATCCATCGGTAAGAGCGGGCTGATCACCATTTCTGCGTTTAAGGACGAAATCGCCAAAGAAGTTGTGGTGGAGGTGCGGGATACTGGGCATGGTATTCCGGAAAAGATCCAGGGACGGTTATTTGATCCCTTCTATACCACAAAGGAGGAGGGGAAAGGAACAGGTCTAGGGCTTTCAGTCGCCTATGGTATCATTAAAAAACATGAGGGCCGGATTAGCGTACACAGTAAGCCGGAAAAGGGTGCGTCCTTTTTTATCCATCTCCCTCTTGCAGAAGAACATGTAAAACGTACCTCTTAAGGGCATGAAACCCAGAAAAATTCTTATTGTCGATGATGAACCCATTGCTCGGGATAACCTTTTTCATATTTTAAAAAAAGAGAGATACCTTCCTTCTCTGGCTGAGGATGGCCTCCAGGCGATCACCATGCTTCAGGAGGAAGAATTCGATCTGGTTCTCACGGATCTGCGCATGCAAGGACGTGACGGCATGGCGGTTCTTGCCGTCACCAAAGAGCTGTGGCCCTCAACGGAAGTGGTTGTCATCACCGGCTATGCATCCGTGGATACTGCGGTGGAGGCCATGCGCCAGGGGGCCTACCATTACATTTCCAAACCGTATAAGATTGAAGAGCTCCGCGCGGTTGTTGAAAAAGCGCTGGAAAAAAACCTGTTACGCAAAGAAATACAGAACTTGCGAGAACGGGTCTATACACAGACCGGGGCTTTGAGGATTATCGGCCAGAGCCCAAAGATTGAAGCCCTTCGCGAGAAAATCAGTCAGGTTGCACAACTCGATTGTAATGTCCTGATCCAGGGGGAAACCGGTACCGGTAAGGAATTGGTGGCCAGAACCATTCATGAGTTAAGTCCCCGTGCCGCTCAACGGTTTGTAGCCTTCAATTGCGGGGCCTTTAACGAAGAGCTGATTACCAATGAACTTTTCGGGCACGAACGCGGGGCCTTTACCGGGGCAAACACCGTCAAAAAAGGGCTTCTGGAGATGGCCGAGAGCGGGACGGTTTTTTTTGATGAAGTGGGGGAACTTCCACTCCCGATGCAGGTTAAGCTTTTGCGAGTCCTGCAGGAACGTACCTTGTTGCGTGTCGGCGGGACAGAAGAAATTCCGGTTGATATCAGAATATTGGCGGCCACCAACAAGGATTTGAAGAAAGAGGCCGAGGAAGGGGCCTTTAGAACCGATCTCTATTATCGGCTGGATGTGCTGACCCTCAATGTCCCCCCTCTTTCGGAACGTAGAGAAGATATTCCTCTTCTTGCCACCCATTTTTTGGAAAAATATTCCCCTCCGGGAAGAGCTGCGCCTCAACTGTCCTCGGCCGCAGCTCAACGGCTCATGCTCTACGATTACCCGGGAAATATCAGGGAACTGGAAAATATCGTGCAGCGGATTTTGATTCAGTGCGACGGAGAGGTTGTCGAACCTCGTCATTTGACGACCGATCTGCGTGAAACCGGGACCGTTGCCCTGCGCAACAGTCGAAGATTCTGGCCTACGCTGGATGACCACGAAAAGCAATATATCCTTGATATTCTTGACGAGGTCGAGGGGAATAAATCTTCAGCCGCTAAGATTCTCGGTATCGACCGGGTCTCGCTCTGGCGCAAAATAAAACGGTACGGTCTGGAGAATCCCGACCCCTGACCTCGCGCCAGCTTCCAGGAATTCGTTTTTATTTGCTGCGCCATTGCTGCGCCATTACTGCGCCATTACTGCGCTAAAGGGGCAAAATAAAGGCCTGGGCAACAAGAACCCGATCAACCACCTCACTTGCGTTGGCCACCAGTACCACCTCAAGACCTTCCGTCACGTCATGCCCAAGAACTGCCACCTCCTCCTTGTTGGCCAGGGGTAAGAGGACGCTCTGCACCCCCGCTCTTTTGGCGGCCAGAATTTTTTCTTTAATGCCGCTAATAGGAAGAATGCGGCCGCTCAGCGTCATCTCGCCGGTAAGGCCTACATCCCGCCTTGCCGGGCGTCGGGTAAGGAGAGAGAGAAGGGCGGCAAAAATGGTGATGCCGGCAGAGGGACCATCCTTGGGTATGGCCCCGAACGGCAAATGGATGTGGATATCGATCGTTTTGAAAAAATGATCCGTTATACCAAATTCCTGGGCCCTGCTCCTGATAAAGCTGAGCGCGGTCTGGGCGGATTCCCGCAATACCTCACCCAAGGAACCGGTTAATATCAAAGCCCCGCCTCCCGGCATTGAGGCGGTTTCGACGCTGATGATTTCTCCTCCGGATTCAGCCCAGACCAGCCCCGTGGCAATACCGACCTGCGGTTCCGCCTCAGCAGCCTCCCGATAGAATTTCCGGGGGCCGAGAAGACGAATAACCGTTTCTTCGTCAATTTCAACCTTTTCGTCCTGCGTCTTCGATGTAAGGCATATTAAAGCAATTTTCCTGCAGATATCAGCCAGTTCCCTTTCAAGATTCCGCAATCCCGATTCCCGGGTATAATCTTCAATAACGCGCGACAAGGCCCTATCCGAAAAATGGACTTCCGACTTGGAGAGTCCGGCGGCTTTGAGCTGTCGCGGCAGGATAAATTGCTGCGCGATTTTGAGTTTTTCTTTTTCCGTGTAGCCCACAAACTCAATGCGCTCCATTCGGTCCAATAACGGCCCGGGAAGCTTGCTTAGGTCATTGGCGGTTGCAATAAACATGATCCGGGAGAGATCGAAGGGAATATCGAGGTAATTGTCGATAAATTTGACATTTTGCTCCGGATCCAGGACCTCGAGGAGCACAGAAGCGGGGTCTCCCCGGAAGTCCTGGCCGATTTTATCTATCTCGTCGAGCATGAAAATCGGATTGTTCACGCCGATCCGTTTCAATTCGGTGATGATACGCCCGGGAAGGGCGCCAACATAGGTGCGTCGGTGTCCACGTAACTCTGCCTCGTCTCGCAATCCGGCCAAAGAAATCCGTACAAACTGGCGTTGCAGGGACTCGGCGATGGCTCTGCCGACCGAGGTTTTGCCGGTGCCGGGAGGTCCGGTGAAGCAAAGAATGGGCCCTTTCCCCATCTGCACGGAGAGTTTCTTTTGGAGCACCTCCTTGACCGTCCTGCGTAGTTCCTCAAGATTGACGGGTTTGCCCAGGTAGTGTGCCGCGCCTTTCTTTAAGGCTTCGACCGCTGAACTGACCGTGGCAAAACCCGTGACCATGATAACCGGAATCTCGGGTGAAAGCCGGTTGATCTGCTGAAGCAGTTCGAGTCCCCCCATACGCTCCATTTTTAAATCGGTGATAACCAGATCAATATCCTCATGCGCCAAGACCTCAAGGGCTTCCAGTCCATTATTTGCGCTATGGCAGCCATAGCCGTCTTTTTTAAGGACATGTTCCATATTGGTTCGGGCTATTTCTTCATCGTCGACAATCAGAATATTTCGCTTGGCCTTACTGCACAGGGTTTTGGCCGCCAGAAATTCAAGAATCCGTTGTTTGACTTGGGAAAGGCCGTAGTGACGGGTATCTAAAAGAGATTCCGCCCGGGAAAGTTCAAGCTTGCATTGGGAGGATTGATTCCAGGGTAACGATAGCACCAATTCAATGTAATTGAATCCCACTGAATATTCTGCGACTGCGGGATCGGTTTTCTCGAGTTTCTCAAGTTCTCGGGAAACCGCTTCTAACACATATTGCGGAAGCAGGGCTTTGTCTATTTCGAGGCGGAGTTTGTCAAGAGGAGACGCAGTTTCCGGTTTGTCCTGGGGTGCGTCTACGGTCTGTTCTATTTTTCTGCTAAAAAACATAAAGAACTTCCTTTGTGGTCCACATTTACGATTAAGTGAATATCGGCGTCCCTGAACGTACGTTCTCAATCAGGCTACCGCTCTTGTTCGGCTGGGTTGTTATGATCCAAAGACTCTTTTGGGCTCTCGCTTAATCGCAAAATCATCGACTCCGTGGGACGCCACCTGCGATCTCGTCTAAGCCGCATCCTCTGTCTTTTCCCCTTTGCGCGTCATTTCATCCAGGTTCCATACGATCAGATCCGTACAAAAAAGAGGGGATAAGACCCTTCGGATATCATGCAATATTATTTCCAGGTTACATCCCGGAAACCTGGTCTGCACATGAATGTTGCCGATGCACATCCAAATGCCGCAAGGAGAGCTTCATAGACCAAGGGGCTGAGAGCTTAAGTTCTCCTCCTGTTGGGTCGTTGCCTGCACGATCTCCATCCGCGCTTTGTTGAAATTGCAAGATTTCTCACCGCCGAAAGGATTTTGAACTCCCACGCTTCCTTGGCCACCAAGGCGCCGCCTTTTTGAGTCTTTAGCAAGCCTGAAGGCTCCATCCTTTCTGCAAGTCGATGCAATACCCTGGGGCTCCACAATCTTGATCATTCGTATTTGAGGGCGCATGGGCATGGCCTGTGTTGCATCTTGCACTGGTGTGTTGCGATATGCAACACAGTTTTGCCGGCGAATATTCCAATATCGTACAGTGTGTTGCATATCGCAACGTTCCCCTTGGGGTTTGTTGAGCTGGTAGTAAATAAATTGTTTTAAAACAGCATGTTGGATCGTTTGTTTGTCTTGGCATGTTATTTGAAATTACGCAGACAGTGCTCATTATCACCACCACCTTTCAGAGAGTCTCATGGGGAAGAAAAATACAAATAGCATGTTAATGCCGCCGGCAATTGCAAACGCCCAGGCTGATGCCCAATCTCTTCCGTCAGTACAGAGAAAAGCGCCGTGTATTCTCGTGGTTACTCGTAACGGTCATATGGGCGAACCTGTGATGAACTATGCGATCAATGTCGCGGATCGTCTGAAATACGCGATATGTGCAGTGCATATCAATACCCTCCCTTTTTTTTGCGATGGTGGAAGGCGCAACCGGCTTTTTGCCGCGGCAATGCAGGAAAGCGTGACGCTGTTCAAGCGGAAAGCCCAACTCAAGGGGGTACAGGTTGAGTCCCTCGGGGAGTCTGGAAAGATAGCCAAGGTCGTTAAACGGTTATGTCATTCCGGAAAACATATTGAATTTGTCGTCATTGATCAAGGGATTCAAAAGGAAGCAGTGGCTGCTCAATCACCAGTTCCCGTTTTTAATGTCATTTACACCACTACCAAGGCAGGTACCAAGGCAGGTCAAATAAATAAGGCCGATTATCATAAACCAGTACAAGAAGGGGTGTCACGTATGTCTACAATCAGCAAAAAAAGGCATGTAAAAAATTGTTTTGTCTTTGGTTCTCTTACCGCGGGTCTTTATGCCGCGGTATTTTTCAATCAGGACCTTGTCATGACCTATTTTACCAAGGGTGGGATTGCCACCCTCTTGCCGGTTGCCGTGGTTTTTGCGGTATCCTATGCTCATGGCAATTTTACGAGTTCCTTCTGGTCCGCTCTGGGAATCGAAGGGAGCAAGGCTTCTGTAGGCAAGAAAACGGATAGCCGTCAGGAAGTTCCTGCTTCTGTCGATATCAGAAAGGACAACCGGCCTCGTGCCCAGGTCAATGTTTGAACGGTATACGAACTCGAGTTTTGATGATTTCTGACAATACGTTGTCATTCATTTGATTATTTAAAAATCTACATATCGGAGAACTTGCAATGCACGGACCAGTGACTGAGATTATTCAATTTATCGATCTGAACGCGTATTCCATTATATTTTTAATCCTCGTTGGCTTTGTAGGGGGACTTGTCAGCGGTTTTATCGGTTCCGGAGGCGCTTTTGTATTGACGCCCGCTATGATGAGTCTGGGGGTGCCGGGGACCGTGGCCGTGGCCAGTAATATGTGTCACAAATTTCCCAAAGCCTTAGTTGGTTCCATTAAACGCTATAAATATGGTCAGGTTGATATCAAACTGGGCGTTATCATGGGACTTTTTGCCGAAATGGGCGTCCAGATCGGTATCGTGGTCCAGCGACATATCCTTAAGATCTGGGGGCAGGCGGGATCGAATCTGTATGTCAGCTTTATTTTTGTGTGCGTCCTGGTGGTGGTGGGTTCCATTGTCATGCGGGACGCTATCAAAACAAAAAAAGCAGTGGGCAATACCTCCAGTGCCGGTATCGCCAAATACCTGCAGACGATTGAACTCTGGCCGATGCTCACCTTTAAGACCGCCAACCTCCGGATAAGTATGTGGTTTCTCATCCCCGTTTCCTTGGCTACCGGCATGCTTGCTGCAACCATCGCCGTGGGCGGGTTTATCGGAGTTCCCGGGTTGATGTATATCATCGGTGCAACCAGTATTGTGGCTTCCGCCACTGAGTTGGTCATCGCCTTTGTCATGGGGCTGGGCGGTACGCTTATCTGGGCCTATTACGGCATGGTTGATATTCGTCTCACCCTCCTTATTCTTGCCGGTTCCCTTTTTGGGGTGCAGCTGGGAGCCATTGGAACCACCTATGTAAAGGACTACATGATCAAATATGTTATGGCTACCATCATGCTGATTGTAGCGGTCAGCCGTTTCTTTGCCATTCCCAAATATTTAAATGCACTCAACGTCACATCCTTTACCGATGGCAGTGTTGTCCTCATGAGTCAGGCCAGCTTCGGTATCATGTGTCTGGCCCTGCTGACCGGAGCTCTTATTATCCTTGTCAGCCTTTTCAAAGCGAGAAGTCAGGAAAAAGCAGCGATTCCGGTATTGGGGTAAGTGTATGTTCGATACAACTAAAACCATCCTGGTCGCAATTGACCCGTCCGTTGCCAGCCAATCGGCCCTGCAACAGGCCCTCCGGTTAGCGTTATCCATGCAGGCAAAGCTGGTGGCGGTATCCGTAACGCCTCGATATGCCGGCAATATGAATCGATGGAAAATTGCCGATGCCAATGCGCAATTGAGTCTCCCGTTCGAACAGTGCCTGCAGGAGGCCGGGAAAACGGCCGAATCGTCTGGTCAGACACTCCGTACCGTCCATAGGGTCGGAGACCCTAGCGAGGAGATTGCCAATGTCGCGGAGGAAGAGGAGGCAGGCATTCTCCTGATCGGCTGCCCCAAGCGATCGTATGTAGAACGTGTTCTCCTCGGACAAACCACGGCGAAAATCATCGGGTTGAGCCCCTGCGATGTGCTGTTGGTTCCGGAAAACGCAGAAGTGGGTTTTTCCCGTATACTTGTCGGGGTCGACGGTTCAAGGTACAGCATGGAGGCCGGACAACGGGCGCTTGATCTTGCCTTCAGCTATGGTGGGGAGGTGCATGCGTTAACGGTTGTCGATGTTCCTGTTGATCGGGCACTTCTCTATGGAGTACTTGACGAAGCACGAGGCAAGGGCTTTACAGCTTTGCAAATATTGGCTGAGCAGGGGGGGAAACTCGGTGTGCCGATGGTAACCGAGCTTCGAGAGGGATCACCTTACAAAACCCTTGTCCAGTACAGTGAAGAACATGATATCCGGTTGTTGGTCTTAGGTTCTTATGGGCGTACCGCTTTTACACGAATGCTCATAGGAAGTGTCGTCGAGCGGGTGGCGGCACTTTCTTCCCACCCTATTCTGGTTGTGAAGAAGCTGGGTGACAATGGCGTACGCTATCAGGTGTAAGTTGTATCTATTCTCGCTTTCAGGCGTTTGCAGTGTGCAGCCTTGCGTCCGGAAGAGTTCGTGTGTTTATCAAAAAGGGAGAGATCCTCGGATCTCTCCCCCTTTCAGGAGGTGAGCGATGGAGTCTATCCAGGTTTTCTCTCTGTTTATTTTGGCTATGTGTGCCTTCCATTTGGTTTCGACTGCCGGGGCATATTTAGCTGCATGGTGGAATAAAAATCTTTTCTGTAAGAGTTCCCCGGAACAATTAAGGGCCAATCCGCCCCCAAGAGCCGGTGTATTCCGGGAATCATCGATACCGCAAAGGGGTGACTGGTACGTTTTTTTTCATTGTTCGGATTTGACCGGACGTGAACCTCTACAGAAAAACAGTCCCCGCAAACGACCGGAGCAAAGTCGTAAAGAAAAACCCAAGACCCAAATCAGACGATTAACCGTGAGTCGCTGAAGCGCAGGGCCTATTAACAAAGAACCCGAATATCGGCGGTTCAAGTCCGATAAACTCCTTGCCCCCACCCCGTATCTTCACTGCATTTTGAGCCCCCTCTCGATAAGTGTAAACTGGAAGAGTTACTTACCGAGAGGTCTATTTTACGTCTACGTCTATTTTTTCCTTTTTTGTCTAAGTTATTTGCGATCAGGTCTTTATCGCAATCCCCCCTCATAAGCGAAGTTGACAGATTGAAAGGAAATATATAAGATTTACCGTATCTTTTAGAACACCCTCATATGTGTTGAAATTGTGGTTAATATTTCAAACGAAAAAATTACATTTTTTTAAATAATTGTTGATTTCTACACATAAAAATAAGAGAAAATGGAAGGAGGGTGATGTTTACCAATTTTGAAAAAATTGCATTGGCGGACTCCCTCGTGGTACTGCTTTTGGAAAAGAAGAAAACGACGAGGACTAATGAGAATTATAGAGGAGAGCGCAAAATGGGAAAGAGTCTTTTAAGAACATTGCTTTTGGCGGTACTGCTCGCAATACCGATGCAGGCCCAAGCGGAAATATCCGTTGGCTTTAACATTTCTCTGCCTCCGCCGTTGTATTTTTCAGGACCACCTGATTTGGTCGTATTGCCTGGAACGTATGTCTATGCGGCCCCTGACCTTGATCAGGATATTTTCTTCCACAGTGGTTGGTGGTGGCGCCCATGGGGAGGACATTGGTACCGCTCGCGGCATTATAATTCAGGTTGGAGTTACTATCGACACGCACCCTCATTTTATAGAAACATCCCCCCGCGTTGGAGGCATGACTACAGAGAACATAGATGGCGCGGACGTCCGTGGGATTACCGGCGAGTTCCTCATCATGAGCTTCATCGGAACTGGCAAAAATGGGAACGGAATCGACATTGGGATAAGCCTCGAGGATGGGAAAAGCGGGGCGGGCACTCCCCTGCAAGATCGCTACACCCCTCTCGTGAGATGGAGTCCCGACAACATCGACCGCAAATGCGAGATGCCGATCCGAGGCGGTCACAGCACAACCCGAGAGGGGCTCAGCATTATAGGGGAGACCGCGATAGAAGGGAAAATGTACGCCATGATCGAAGACCCGGATCAAACAACCCTCCCGAGGTACGGCAATCACGCCAGCCTCGACCACAGGCAACAGAAGTGAGATCAGGGCGATCGCACAAATCGCATGATAAATCTAAAGGCGAAGAGGATGAACATCGGCGGAGAAGGTAGAGGGGAAAATATATAAGCCGAAGTCCTTAATAAGTCCTCAATCCTGTCACTGCTTATCACAGAGCAGTGGCAGGTTTTTTTTGCTATCAACCGTTGCAACAATCTTGGATTGTGTTGCTTTGTTTGCTCCTGAAAAAAAATCGGGCCCCGCGACGCACATCCTCCGCTGGATCCCTGTGAAACGCCTTTAAATTTAAAGATTCCGAATCTCTTTTATCTGTTCATTTAACAGTAAAAGTCATCCCTTGCTCCTCCTCTTTGTAATGCAATAATGCAATTTTGCATGAGACTCTTCTCCCCCTTCCGGGCCGGCGGCAACGTGTTCCCGGAGGTGCATCGTTTGTCAGAACAAGGTATTCTCTGTTTTAATGGAGTCTCTGCTTGTTTTTACGATGGCTGTTTTTTCTTCCTTGTATATTAAAGAGATACGGATCCATCCTGAACTGAAAAACGGGGAGATTGTCGGCTGTTTGCTTAAATCAATATAATTTATTAAAAATTTGTAAAAAATAGATTTTCTTTTTCCCCCATTTCTCTGTAGATAAAGTGGTCATTTCCAGCAGTCTTCAATTCTGTGATTTGTGTAGGTATCATTATAATTGGAGATTCTAATGGGGGAAAAGTTGTTGAGGCTGTGTCTTCGAAGACGAACTTCGAGGGAGCGCTCTCAAGTCGTACATTAAGGATCAAGCATGAAAGAGACGAAATACAGCATTTGCGGGATGTGCGCTGTTCGTTGTCCGATAGCCGTGCAGGTAGAAGATGACAATCCTGTCTGGATAGAAGGGAACAGCCATGACGGCGGCATGGGTCGAAGTCTCTGCGCCAAGGGCGGCGCCGCTTTTTCCCAGCGTCAGGATAAACAGCGACCGGCCGCACCGCTCCTCCGTATGGGGAAGAGAGGGGAAGGGCAGTGGCGAGAGGTCTCCTGGGGCGAGGCCTACGAATATATTACAACCCGACTCAAGGCGATCCTGGTTGAACATGGGGGGCGATCCGTCATGTTTTCCGACCGGGGTGGCCCCTTTGCCGATCTTCGTCAGGCCTTTGTCCAATCCCTAGGGTCACCCAATTATATCAATCACGATTGCACCTGCGGTCGCAATGTGCACCATGCCTCCAAGTCGGTATATGGTCTTGGCCGTAAAGCTTTCGCCTACGATTACGAGAACACTCGCCATGTTGTACTCTTTGGACGCAACATTACCGAATCACTGAAAGTGAAGGAGGTGAAGAGCTTCCTCAAGGGTATCAAAAACGGCGCCCATGTCACCTATATCGACCCGCGGGCCTCGGTCACCGCCGGCAAGGCCAGCCGGTATTGGCAGATCAGGCCGGGAACCGACTATGCCCTGCTGTTAGGGATTGCCCACTGCATTGTTTCTCATACTTTTTACGATGTTGACTTTGCAGCGAAATACATCACCGGGCTCCCGGAATTCAAGACCTTTCTCGAACCCTACACTCCAGCATGGGCGGAACAGGAGACCGGTATTGCCGCAGAGGAGATCCTTGCTTTTTGCCGGGAACTCAACGAAGACAGACCCCGCGTTATTTTTCATCCCGGTTGGATGCTTGCCCGCTATCGCGATTCTTTTTACGCCTCCCGGATCATCCATATCCTCAATGCCCTTATGGGCAGCATTGAGTTGCCCGGCGGATTGTTCTATCCTAAAGGTCCGAAGGATGCCGGAAACTCCGGTCTTAAAAGTCTGGCAGCCCTGGTACCGGCGGTCAACGAGGAACGGGCGGACGGTTGCGGCAGTCGCTATCCCCAATGGGACAAGGGCGCTGGAATGCTCCAGACCGCCTATGAGGCTATCGACAGCGGAGATCCGTATCCGATCAAGGCCTATTTCATTCATCGCCACAATCCCCTCATCGCCTTGCCGGATCCCAAGGAGCAACAGCGCATCCTCGATAAACTCGAGCTGATTGTGGCTGTTGACGTTCAATTCAGTGAATCGGCCTGGTTTGCCGACGTTATCCTCCCGGAAAACACCTTTCTCGAACGCGATGACATCCTGCGGACGGAAAAAGGGCTGAAGCCCGGTTTCGGTCGACGTCAGCAATGTGTCAGACCGTTGAACAACACCCGAGCCGGTTGGGAGATTTACCTCGAATTGGCAAAACGGCTGGGCAAGGGGGATTGTTTCCCCTTTCATACCATCGAGGACATCTGGCAGTATCAATTGCAGGATACCGGAGTTTCGATCGCCGATTTTGATGCCAAGGGCTTTGTCAAGCTGAGCGCCAACCCGATCTGGTATGACCGTGATCAACTCAAATTCGGCACCGAGTCGGGCAAAATTGAGATCGTCAACACACAATGGGAAGCCATGGGTGTTCCTTCCCTGCCCGCCTATGTTGCTCCCGTTGCACCGCCGGAAGGGAGTTTTCGCCTGCTGTTCGGTCGTTGCGGCTATCAGGCGCACGGACAGCATCAGAACAACCCGATCCTTTCACAACTTCTTGATGTCAACAAACTGTGGATCAATCCCGCTGCGGCAGCAAAACTGGGCATCAGCGATGGCGACCAGGTGGTGGTGACCAATGGAGAGACGCAGGGCACGATTGCCGCCCGGGTCACCGCATTGATTCATCCCCAGGCCGTATTCATGCTCCATGGTTTCGGGACCGAGGTGCCGGTCAAAAAGCGTTCCTTCGGCAAAGGGCTTGCCGATCAGATATTCATGCAGGGCAAGCTCAAGGAGTGGGATACGGCCGGAGGGGGGCTAAATCTCGCTGAAAGTTTTGTAACCGTCACCCCGGTAAGGTCGAAGGAGATTGAAAAATGAGCAAATATCTCATAACGCAGAATGTGACCGATTGTATCGGCTGCCGGGCCTGCGAGGTTCATTGCAAGGAGAAGAACAACAGCGGTCCGGGCGCTTTTTATTGCCGCATGATTGAGGTGAATTCAACCGAATCGCCGCTGCCCAAGATCGATTTCGTCTACCTTTCCTGCTTTCATTGCGAAAAACCCTGGTGTGTCGATGCCTGCCCGACCGGGGCCATGCGTCGCCGCGACAAGGACGGGATCGTCTATGTCGATGACAGCACCTGTGTGGGGTGCAAGGCCTGCATTACCGCCTGTCCCTGGTCTGTACCCCAGTGGAATCCCGAGACCGGCAAGGTGGGCAAGTGCGACCTGTGCATGGATCGGATCGACCAGGGGTTGGAGCCGGCCTGCGTCACCAAATGCACCACCGGCTGCCTGACCTTCACCACCCCGGTTGCCGCTTCTGAGGCCGCCCGGCATACCTTTGCCGAACAGTTGTTGCGCAACCGGGGTTAAGGAGACAATGGGCATGGTTACTTCGCTTCCCCAGGAATATCTCGGTGTTTTCCTCTTGCTGATTTTCGGCGTCCTTTTCGGCGTGTTAACTCTTTTTCTGGGGCGATTTTTTCGCTTGAGCCGTCCCTATCATGAAAAACTGATTGCCTATGAATCCGGGAATGAGCCTACCGAGGCCCCACGGATGCGATTCTCGGTGAAATTCTACCTGATTGCCATTCTTTTTGTCGTCTTTGATGTCGAGGCGATCTACCTCTATCCTTGGGCGGTAAGCTACGACAGGCTCGGTCTGTTTGCACTGGTCGAGATGCTGCTGTTCATTTTTTTGCTGCTGGTCGGGTATGTCTATGCCTGGAAAAAAGGAGTGCTGCAATGGGAGAAATAACCGAGCCGGTGGTCAAGTTGGAGGATGGGGTGCGTTTGATTCCCGGAGCCAACGCCCTTTTAGGACCCCTCAATAAATTGGTCAACTGGGGGAGGGCTGGGTCGATATGGCCGGTCACCTTTGGTCTGGCCTGTTGCGCCATTGAGATGATGGACGCCGGGGCTTCGACCAACGACCTTGACCGCTTCGGCATCCTTTTTCGGGCCAGCCCGCGTCAGGCGGACTGCATGGTGGTGGCCGGAACCTTGACCAAGAAGATGGCTCCGGTGCTTCGCCGGGTATATGATCAGATGCCGGAACCCCGTTATGTGCTGGCCATGGGCAGTTGTGCCTGTAGCGGCGGCGTCTTCGAAACCTATGCGGTCACCCAGGGCGTGGATCAGATCATTCCGGTGGATGTCTATGTTCCCGGTTGCCCGCCTCGTCCCGAGGCCCTGATGGAGGGGTTCATTAAGTTACAGGAAAAGATACTCAAGGAGCAGTTTCGATGGAGTCAATGGCGATAGCCGACAGGCTGCAAGCCCAATTTCCCGATGAGATCCTGCGTCGCCATGTGTTTCAGGGGCAGGTCGGCGTCAGTATCCGCCCTGCTCGGGTGGTGGAAATCCTTCGCTGGTTGCGCGATGGCGATGCGTTGCAGATGAATCACCTGCGCTCCCTGTGCGGAGTCGACAATGGCCGGAGAAAGGATCCGGAACTAGCCCGATTCGAGGTGGTGTACCATCTCTATTCCATTGTTCTGCGGCATGAGATCCGCATTCGCGTCCAGGTAGCGGAGAAGGAACCGGCGGTTGATTCGATTGTTGCGCTGTGGGCCGGGGCCAACTGGCTGGAACGGGAAACCTTTGATCTGATGGGCATCCGTTTTAACGGGCATCCGGATCTGCGGCGGATTCTTCTGCCCGAAGACTGGAAAGGCCATCCCCTGCGCAAGGAGTATCCGCTCAAGGGCAAGGAAGAATGGAGCGGAATGACCGAGCTACTGGCCAAAATCAAGGAACTCGACACCTTCGGGTTTCAGCCCA
Source organism: uncultured Desulfobulbus sp. (assembly GCA_963666685.2). Classification (GTDB taxonomy): domain Bacteria; phylum Desulfobacterota; class Desulfobulbia; order Desulfobulbales; family Desulfobulbaceae; genus Desulfobulbus. Next base: position 1,364,417 of record CAXXHZ010000003.1, on the reverse strand, counting down.
CGGACGCCGCATCCGGGCAAACCGAACCCGGTCAGGAGAAACAGTCATGACCTCACCGATCAGGCAAACCCTGGAATATCCGGTGGCCGACGGGGAGGGCGAACGCTATTCTCTGCGTCTGGGCCCCCAGCATCCCGCCACCCACGGCGTCTTGCGGGTTGATCTCGAATTGGACGGCGAAACCATAATCGAGTGTAAACCCCAGGTCGGCTACCTGCACCGGGGTTTTGAAAAGCTGGCGGAAAACCGCACCTATACCCAGGCCCTGATTCTCACCGACCGGCTCGATTATATCGCGGCCATGGCCAATAATGTCGGCTACTGTTTGGCAGTGGAGCGACTGCTTGCTCTCTCGGTGCCGCTGCGGGCCCAATATATTCGAACCCTTGTCTGCGAGATGTCGCGTCTGGCCTCGCACCTCTTGTGGCTCGCTACCCATGCCCTCGATATCGGGGCCATGACCGTTTTTCTCTACTGCTTTCGCGAGCGCGAGATCCTGCTTGATCTGTTTGAAGAGCTGTGCGGAGCCCGGCTGACTTTTTCCTATCCCCGGATCGGCGGCGTCCGCCAGGATGTCACCACCGCTTTTATCGATGAACTCCAGCGTTTCCTCGATCTTTTTCCCGCAAAAATTGCAGAATACGAAACCCTGATCGATACCAACCGGATCTGGCTTAAGCGGACCGTGGGCGTCGGGGTGGTCTCCGGGGAAGAAGCTCTGTCCCTGGGGCTGACCGGTGCCTGTCTGCGTGGCTCCGGCGTTGATTACGATCTGCGCAAGCATCAACCCTACGATGCCTACGACCAGGTGGATTTTGAAGTACCGCTGGGCAGCGACGGCGATATCTATGCCCGGTACAGGTGCCGGATGGAGGAGATGCACCAGTCGATCCGTATCATCCAGCAATGCATCGATCAATTACCTCCCGGTCCGATCATTGGTGAGGATGCCCCGGATCTGGTCATGCCCAATCGAGCCCAATCCCGGATCGAGGCCGACAGCAACAGCTACGGCACCGGTTTGATCCGTCTGATCAAAGAGCGGGAGCTGTATCTTTCCGGCGATATCTATGTGGCTACCGAGGTGCCCAAAGGGGAACTGGGTTTTTATTTTATCTCCGACGGCAGCAACAAGCCCTATCGGATGCACATTCGTTCTCCCTCCTTTATCCATATCGGAGCCTTGGCGGCGATAGCCAAGGGTGAATTGATTGCCGACCTGATCGCGAATATCGGCAGCCTGGATGTGGTCCTGGGAGAATCCGACCGATGAATACCCTGCACCGGCAGAGAGAATACGGAGGATCGATATGAATGTCATTATCATGCTGTTGCAGATAGTCGTCCTTTTTATCCTGGTCATGCTTCATGTGGCCTATGCGACCTATTTTGAACGTAAGATCATCGGCCATATGCAGGTTCGCATGGGGCCGATGCGCGTTGGCTGGCACGGTTTGCTGCAACCCATTGCCGACGGCATCAAGAGCTTTTTTAAGGAAGATATCATTCCTGAGCAGGCCGACCGACCGACCTTTCTTGCCGCACCTATTATCTGTCTGGTGGCGATGATGACCTCGCTTTCGGTGCTGCCCTTTGCCAAAGGTTGGGTCCTGGCCGATATCAATATCGGCCTGTTGTTCATCTTTGCCATGAGCTCGCTTGCCAGTTACGGCGTGGTGCTGGCCGGTTGGGCCTCAAACTCGAAATTCAGTTTCCTCGGCGGCCTGCGCTCCATGGCCCAGGTCATCAGCTACGAGATTGCCATGGGCCTGAGTCTGGTCGGGGTGATGCTCCTTTCCGGCTCCCTTAATCTCAGCCGGATCGTCGAAGCCCAGGGCAGCTCCGTGCTGGGCATGTACCTGCTGCCGCAGTGCATCGGATTTTTTGTTTTTTTCATCGCCATGCTGGCTGAAACCAATCGGGTGCCCTTTGATCTTCCCGAGGCGGAAACCGAACTGGTTTCCGGGTATTGCACCGAATACAGCGGCATGCGCTATGCCATCTTCTTCATGGCTGAATATATCGGGATGATGGTCATGGCCTCCATTGGCACCATCTGTTTCCTCGGCGGCTGGAACGGCCCTTTTGCCGTACCGCTTTTTCCCCCGTTGTGGTTTGTGCTCAAGGTGTACCTGTTCATGTTTCTTTTTATCTGGATTCGGGCGACCTTGCCCCGTTATCGCTATGATCAGCTGATGGATTTGGGATGGAAACTGTTGATCCCGTTGGCTCTGGTTAATATTGTTCTCACGGCTTGCATCAAGGCGATGGTCGGGTAAGGGGAGAGAAAAAAAATGCAGATCCGATATAAGCCCAAACGCAATTGGCTGGCCATGCTTTTTCAGACCGAGATCCTGCAAGGCATGGCCCTGACCCTGCGACGGCTTTTCTCCCGGCCGATTACCCGCCAGTATCCCGAAGAAAAACCACAGATCAAAACCGGATTTCGCGGCCAACACGCCCTGGTTCGCGATCCCCGGACCGGCTTGACCAAGTGTATCGGTTGCATGCGCTGTGCCGTGGTCTGTCCGTCCCGCTGCATTCGTATCCGTTCCCATAAAATGAAAGAGGAGTGGAATCGACGTGTTATCGACGACTACCGGATCGAGGCCCTGCGCTGCGTCTACTGCGGCTTCTGCGAGGAAGTCTGCCCGGTCAATGCCATCGTCCTCACCGAAATTTTCGAATACGGGGCCTACGACCGGCAAGCGCTCTTTTTCAACATGGAACAATTGCTCGGTAACTGGGATCGATTTGCCGCCCGGATGAACCACCCGGTTGAAGAATATGTGAATCCCTTCTGGCGTCCACGGGGACTGCCTGAACAGAATTTGCCCGCCGCCAAGCGGATGCCCGTTTCCGCTGAGTGGAGCGGCGATCAGCAAGTGGTGGGCAAAAAGTGGCGACAACACCACGGATCGGAACAATCCTGTCAAGGGGGAGTCGATGTTTGACCAGATCTTTTTCGGCTATTGCGCGGCGATGATCATTGCCAGCGGTATCCTGGCTATCAGCCTGCGCAATCCGGTACATTGCGTCCTCATGGTCCTGGTGCTGTTTTTCCATATGGCGGGTCTTTATCTGACCCTGCAGGCTGAGTTTCTGGCTGCGGTGCAGATTATCGTCTATGCAGGGGCTATTTTGGTCCTCTATCTTTTTGTCCTCTTTTTAGTGAGCCTGCGCGAGGAACTGCACATGGATGCCTTTGTTCCCGGTGCCTGGATCGGCAGGATCATCGCCTTGGGTTTGATGGCGGGCCTGCTCTACACGGTCCCCGCCTTTACCTTGGGCGAGAAGGGGATCTGGCCGGCCGCTGCGATCAGGGAACTCACCCATACCAAAGCCCTGGGCCAGGAGATGTATACCACCTACCTCCTGCCCTTTGAGATTGGCGGACTCATCCTGCTGGTGGCCTTGATCGGCGGGCTGGTACTGGCAAAAAGAGAAGAACCCGGCCTGCCGGAAATTGATAATCTGAACGGAACGCCCCCGGTCTCCAACGGGCAACCGGACAACTGCAAGGAGGCCCGGACGTGATTCCCCTTTCCTGGTATATGGCGCTTTCCATTATTTTATTCTGCATAGGTGTCTGCGGTTTTCTCACCCGGAAAAATGTAATTATCATGTTTCTCTCCGTTGAGCTGATGCTCAACGGGGTCAATCTCAATCTAGTGGCTTTGAGTCATTTCCTTGAGAGTTTGCGCGGGCAGGCCTTTACCTTTTTTATTATCACCGTGGCGGCAGCCGAGGCCGCCATTGGTCTGGGGATAGCCATTGCTCTCTATCGCAGCAGGCGCACCGTTCATGTCGACCAAATCAATCAGCTGAAGGGATAATTATGCCTGTTTCGCTGCTCGCTATTCCGTTTCTGCCGCTGGCTTCCTTTGTTCTGACCCTGCTGCTGGGCAAACGCTGGGGAGTCCGGGCGCACTGGCTGCCGATCGGCTCGGTGCTGCTCTCCTTCATCTGTGCACTGCTCGCCTTTTCCCGGGTCAGATCCGGGCTCATTATCGACCAGGATCTCTACACCTGGATACAATCCGGCAATCTGACCGTCTCGGTGGGGTTTCTGGTCGACCAGCTGACCGCGGTGATGTTGATTGTGGTAACCAGCATCAGCAGTCTGGTCCATATTTATTCCGTCGGCTATATGAAGGGAGAGGATGGGTATTACCGATTTTTTGCCTACTTGAGCCTTTTTACCTTTTCCATGCTGATGCTGGTGCTGGGCAATAATTTCCTCCAGCTTTTTTTCGGCTGGGAAGCGGTTGGGCTCTCTTCGTATCTGCTGATCGGTTTTTATTACGAAAAGAAATCCGCTGCCGATGCCGGCAAAAAGGCCTTCATCGTCAATCGCTTCGGCGATTTCGGGTTTATCCTTGGCCTTCTTTTGATTTTTACCCAATTCGGCAGCCTCCATTATCAGGAGGTTTTTGGCCAGGTGAATACCCTTGACGGCCGAATGATCTCCCTGTTCGGCAACGAGTTCAATCTGGCCACGGTTATTGCCTTGCTGCTCTTTTGCGGGGCCATCGGCAAATCGGCTCAGATGCCGCTCCATGTCTGGCTGCCCGATGCCATGGAAGGGCCGACGCCGGTCAGTGCCCTGATCCATGCCGCCACCATGGTGACCGCCGGTGTTTTTCTCGTGGCCCGCTGCAACCCGATCTTCGCGCTTTCCTCCTTTGCCCTCAACCTGATTACCATCCTGGGCACCCTCACCGCCCTGTTTGCCGCTACCATTGCCTTGGTGCAGACCGATATCAAGCGCGTCGTCGCCTACTCCACGGTCAGCCAGCTTGCCTATATGTTCATCGGCTGTGGCGTTGGTGCCTATTCCGCCGGTGTCTTTCACCTCTTTACCCATGCCTTTTTCAAGGCCCTTCTCTTTCTCGGCTGCGGTTCCGTGATCCTCGGCATGCACCACGAGCAGGATGTCCGCACCATGGGGGGCTTGAAATCGTATATGCCGATCACGTACTGGACTTTTCTCCTGGCCTCGCTTTCCATATCCGGCGTGCCCGGACTGGCCGGTTTTTTTAGTAAGGACGAGATTCTGCTCATGGCCTTCAACACGCCGCTTGCGGCCGGTAAAGCGGCTTGGGCCGTTGGTACGCTGGTCGCCTTTATGACCGCCTTCTACTCTTTCCGTCTTTTTTTCCTCATCTTTCACGGGGAGTTTCGCGGCACCGAGGAACAGCGGCATCATCTCCGGGAATCGCCTCGGGTGGTCACCGTGCCCCTGATTCTGCTGGCGGTCGGTGCCGTGGCTGGTGGGTGGTTCGGTATCCCGGCCATTCTTGGCGGCGATAATCACTGGGCTCATTTTCTCGAACCGGTGCTCGGTCATCCCCATGTCCATCTTGCCGCTACCACCGAGGCCCTGCTCATGGGCAGTTCCGTTCTTGCCGGGGCCTGCGGCATCGGCCTGGCCTTTTTTATGTACCGGCTCAAGCCTCGCCTGCCCGCAGTGCTTGCGGCTCGCCTCGCCTTTGTGCACCAGGTGCTGATCAATAAATATTATATCGATGAACTCTACGGCATCCTTATCGTCCGGCCGACCCTGGCCTTTGGGCGCGGGGTGCTGTTGCGGGTGGTCGATTTAGGCTGCATTGAAGGCGTGGTCAACGGCATCCCCCGGGTCATCGGCGGATTGTCGGAGAAAATGCGGCGGGTGCAGGACGGCCAGGTCTCGCATTACCTTGCCTGGATGGGCGGCGGTGCTCTGGTGATTCTCATCGTCCTGTTGACCGGAAATTAATCGGTGCGTCCGGTTCAAAAGGGCCGGCTTTGCCTTTGATACAAAGATGATCCTCCGGCAGGGTAGGCCGGTGGCTGTAAGGACTTCCCCCATAACCTCGAACTTTCCACTGCGGACGCCTTTTCATGTCGATACCTCTCCTCAGCACCCTGATCTTCTTTCCGGTCCTCGGCGGGCTTTCTCTGCTGTTTGTGCCGCGGCAGCAGAGCGCAACCCTCAGGCTGATGGCACTCATCGTCAGCCTGATCGAATTTTTTCTCTGCCTGCCGATTATTCTTCTGTTTGATAAAACCACCTACCACATGCAGTTCTGCGAGCATCATCCCTGGATCAATGCCCTGCATATCAACTATTCTCTGGGGATCGACGGTATCAGTATTTTATTTCTCCTGTTAACCGCCTTGATCATTGTCCTTTCCATTCTGGTTTCCTGGGAGAGCGTTACCGAAAAAGTGCAGGAATTCTTTGTTGCCCTGTTGCTCCTTGAAGGGGCGATGATGGGGGTCTTCTGCGCCACTGATTTTTTTCTTTTTTACATTTTCTGGGAGGCCATGCTGATTCCGATGTTTCTTATCATCGGCGTCTGGGGCGGCCCGAAACGAATCTATGCCACGGTAAAGTTTTTCCTCTATACCCTGGTCGGCAGCCTGTTGATGCTGGTCGGTATTATCCTCCTCTACCAGAACGGCGGCCACACCTTTGACATCCTCGATCTGGCCGGACAAGCCTATTCTTTAAAGCTGCAGCTGATTCTGTTCTGGGCCTTTTTCGCCGCCTTTGCGGTCAAGGTGCCGATGTGGCCGGTGCATACCTGGCTGCCGGACGCCCACACCGAGGCCCCGGCTGCCGGTTCGGTCATTCTTGCGGGGGTGCTGATTAAAATGGGGGCCTACGGCTTTCTTCGTTTTTCCCTGCCCATCCTGCCCGATGCCACCCAGCAGATGCTGCTGCCCATGCTGATCCTTTCGGTGATCGCCATTGTTTACGGGGCTATCATCTGCCTGGCCCAGACCGATCTTAAACGGCTGGTGGCCTACAGTTCGGTCAGCCATATGGGGTTCATTACCCTGGGGCTTTTTGCGCTCAACCAACGCGGATTGGAGGGAGGGATCCTGCAGATGATCAATCACGGCGTGGTCACCGGTGCCCTGTTCCTTGCCATCGGCATGATTTATGAACGTACCCATACACGGGAAATTGCGGCTTACGGTGGTCTCGCCTCGACCATGCCGGTTTTTGCCGGTTTTTTCATGGTCTTCACCCTGGCGGCGGTGGGGCTGCCCGGCACTAACGGCTTTGTCGGCGAATTCCTCATTCTTCTTGGCGGGTTTGAACGTCAGCCCTGGATAGTGGTGGTGGCCGCCTCCGGTCTGATACTGGGTGCCTGGTATATGCTCTGGCTCTACCAGCGCATCTTTTTCCAGGAAGTTAAGGAAGGAATGAAAGGGTTGGTCGAACTGAATCTGCGGGAGATTCTCACCTTAGTGCCCATGGTGGTACTGATTTTCTGGATTGGCCTGTATCCCGACGCCCTGCTCGGTTTTCTCCATGTCTCGGTGGGCCACCTCATCGATCAGGTCCAGGGTGTCGGCTTCGCCGGACCGGTCCTGCCGCTGAGCTTGATTCCCCACCCTTGATTATTTTTGATGCAACGATTTCCGTGATTTTCAGCAAGGAGCAACAATGATGCATACTCTGGCGGTCAATTGGGCTGCCGTTGAACCCATCCTTCCGGAACTGCTGCTGATCGGCATTGGTGTGTTGCTGATCGGTCTTGATCTTTTCATCCCCCGGCAGCGACAGCTACTGCCCTGGCTGACCGTGGTCGGCTGTGTAGCGGTGCTGGCCATGATCATAGGTGCCCGGCCGGACAGCGCCTTTAACGGCATGTTTCTCACCGACGGTTATTCCGTGGTGTTCAAGAGTATCTGTCTGACAGGGGTGATCCTCACGGCATTGATGAGCGAACATTTTTGCCGCATCATCGATATGCGCCATGGGGAATACTACAGCTTGCTGGTGTTTTCGACGGTCGGTATGTTGCTTATGGCCTCTGCCGGCGACCTGATGGTGCTGTACCTCGGACTTGAGCTGATGGCCCTGCCGATCTACGCTTTGGTCGGGTTGCATAAAAAAGACATCCTGACCAGTGAAGCGGCCGTTAAGTACTTCCTCATGGGCGGATTTGCCTCGGCCCTGCTGCTGTTCGGCATGTCGCTTTTGTATGGTCTGACCGGCACTACGGATATTGCCCGGATTGCAGAGCTGATCTATACCCTCGACATAAGCGGCAATCCGGCCCTGCTCGCTGCCCTGGCTCTCCTGCTCGCCGGATTCTGTTTCAAGGTGGCGGTGGCCCCGTTTCACCTCTGGACACCGGATGTGTATGAAGGGGCGCCCACCGTGGTCACTGCCTTTATGTCCGTCGGTCCCAAGGTGGCAGGCTTTGCCATTTTCGGGAGAGTGCTGTTTATCGGTCTGCCGGAGCTCCATGGGGATTGGGGGCCGATTTTGGCGGCCTTGGCCTTGCTGACCATGGCGGTGGGCAATATCACGGCTCTTTGCCAGCGGAGTCTCAAACGGATGCTGGCGTATTCGGCGATTGCTCATGCCGGGTATGCCTTGTTGGGCCTTCTGGCCGGAACCGAAGAGGGGATGGCCGCCACCATGAGCTATCTTTTCATCTATCTGGTTATGAACCTGGGGGCCTTTGCCATCCTCATGCTTCTGGCCGCCCCGGATCAAATGAACGAATCCCTGGATGACTGCAAGGGTCTGGCTGCTCGTAATCCTGCGGCCGCCGCCCTTATGCTGGTTTTTATGTTTTCTCTGACCGGTATTCCGCCGACGGCCGGGTTCATCGGCAAGTTCTATCTGCTCAAGGCGGCTTTTGTCGCAGGGTATTCCCTCACGGTTGTCGGCGCGGTTCTTTTCAGTGCGATCTCCGCCTATTTTTACCTGCGGGTGGTGCGTTATATGTACATGAGCGAACCGCAGCAGCAGGCCCTCACCATTCACTCTTCTCCAGGCATGATCGCCGTCCTCGGTTTCTGCCTGTTTGGAGTGGTCGGACTGGGCCTTTTTCCCGGTTCCCTCATTGATTGGGCCGTGGCGGCCGTAGCGGTGATGTAGAATTCGTTCCGGCAACGGGGCAACCTTGATCAAGCACTTCCCGTACCTTGAGCTCCAGGGCGCCGCCGGAAAAGGGCTTTTCGAGGAAATGAATCCCGGTTTCCAGGCCACCCTGGTCAGAGAGAATGTCAGAAGTATAACCCGATATGTACAGGACTTTGGCTTGGGGACGGATTTCCAGGAGGTTCTTGGCAAGTTCCCGGCCATTCATTTCCGGCATGATAACATCGGTAATGAGCAGATCAATTGGCCCTTTATGGGCAAGAGCACGATTCAGGGCTTCCACCGGTGTAGGTGCCGTAAGTACGGTATATCCCCGTTCTTCAAGAACGTAAGTTCCGAGTTCAAGGATGGCGCTTTCATCCTCAACCAAGAGAATAGTTTCATTTCCCTGTCTCTCGGCGTTTCCGTTTTCCGCTGAGAAAATTTCAGCGTCTAAGGGCACCTTCGGCAAATAGATTTTAAAGGTGGTCCCATTGCCGGGTTCGCTTGCGACATCAATCATCCCCTTATTTTGTTTGACAATCCCATACACTGTTGCCAGCCCCAAGCCGGTCCCCTTTCCCTCTTCTTTTGTGGTGAAGAAGGGTTCGAAAATGCTGGAAAGTGTTTTTTTATCGATACCGCTGCCGTCGTCCATTATGCTCATCAGCACAAATTCACCGGGGATCAGGTCTATATTGGCGATGCAACCGGTTAACTCAAGGACAACATTTGAGGTCTCGATGGTTATATGTCCAGCTCCGTCGATGGCATCGCGCGCGTTGATAACCAGATTTGCCAGGATTTGACTGATTTGGGTAGCGTCCATCTGGACCGGCCAAAGATCGGATCCGGGGATCCACAGCAGCCTGATATTTTCACCGATTAATCGATGCAGCATTTTTAAGGTGCTGTCGATTGTTTGGTTAAGGTCAAGTACCCGTGGGGAAATCACTTGTTTACGGGCAAAGGCCAACAGCTGCCGGGTCAGGTTCGCCGAGTGCTGAGCCGCCAAATGGACCTCGAACAAGCGTTTATAGAGAGGATGCTCTTTGCCCAGATCGTTTAAGGTCATCTCGACATAGCTGCAGATAACGGTCAGCATATTGTTGAAGTCGTGGGCAATACCACCTGCAAGGCGGCCAACGGTATCCATTTTCTGGGCCTGTAAAAGCTGAGCCTGCAGTTTTTTCTGTTCCTCTTCCGTCTGGAGCCGTTCGGTTATATCTCGGCTGACGCCCCGATATCCGAGAAATCGTTCCTGTTTATCAAAAACAGGCGTAGCACTTGATTCGAAAATGACCTTATTACCGTCTTTGCGGATCAGTGTCTGGCAATGTTGGCTGTACGGTTTCCGGGAAGCAAGATTTTTTGCGAAATGGTTGGTGTTTTTTGCACGTATTTCCTCCGGGCTCAGCAAGATATCCCAAAACTGGCCGATAATTTCTTCCGGTCGGTATCCGAGCATATTGGTAGCATGCCGGCTGACAAAAGTGAAACAAAAGTCAGGCCCGGTTTCCCATATCAGATCGTGGACGCTCTCCACGAGGTCGCTGTAGCGCTTGGCACTTTCCGCCCGGGCCTTTTCCATAATCTTTCTTTTGGTCTGATCACGAAAAACCAGAACCACGCCGGTAATCTTCCCTTCCGCGTCACGAATGGGAGACCAGCTGTCGGTAATCGGCCATCGTAAACCGTTCCGGCCAAGGATGACAACATGATTGCTGACTCCTATGGTTTCTCCCTGAAGCAGTACTCTTGTGATGGGCAGCACCACGGGATCTTCATTTTCCTCATTCATAGCATTGAAAACGGTTGCCAGCGGCCTGCCGATGGATTCCTTTTCCTGCCAACCTGTAAGGCGTTCGGCTTCCGGGTTCATCCGGGTCACCCGGCCCTCTGCATCGGTTGCTATGACGCCGTCGCCGATACCGTAGAGGGTTGCACGTATTTCTTCTCTGGTCTGGTTACGCTCGCGCTCCGATTGGAGCAACGCCTCGGACATGGTCTTTTGGCGGGAGACGGTGATGAGCCGGACCAAGGCCGCGGTCATGCCCATGGCCAAAGCAAAGAGAAGAAGCACTCCGCCGCCCTGGAGGCGTGCCCTGGCAAGCAGGCCTTTGAGATTCGTTTTGGTAACCAGATACCAGGCTGTCCCCGGAACGGGACGAAGGTCGGTTAGGACTTCCTCCCCAAAGCAATCCTTTCCTTGCACCATTCCGGTTTCGCCGAGCACGGCACGAACTGCGGGATTATCGGTATGGGACAGTGTAAAGGCCGGGGTAGGGGAGGAAAGTAACGGAGAAAGAAAGAGGATACTATTTTTTTCCTTGCGAAACAGGAGGCTGACGCCATGGGCATCAATGCCGGTATCGGACCCCAGCAGTGGCTTGGCAAAAAAAGAAGAAATCGAAACCCCTTTGGAAGGGGGCTCAATCTGCGGGGTGCTCTCGTTGCCTTGCGATCCCGGCCAGACCTGCAGCAGGGGGAGAAGATTTGTTGCCGGGTCGGCAATAAGGAGGAGCACGGCTATGATCTGATTATTCGTGTCCATAACCGGTGCTCCCACACGAATATGGATGCGTTTGCAGGGAGGGCTGGAATAGAAATCACCCAAGGTCGCTTCTCGGGAGGAAAGAATCCGTTCGATAAGATGGTCTTCCGTCAGTTCGATCTGTTTGTGCTGTTGCGGAAGAGGGGGGGCTCCCGCTTCTGGGGGCAATTCGGTTTTGTCGACTAGGGATACCAGAATAATGCCGCTGGTGTCGGCCAAAATCATATTTTGGTATCCTTCGTTTTCGCGGAAGGTTTCCATTCGCGCACGAATCTCTGCAAGCCGTTCGGCCTTCCCGGTCGTATGCCAATCCTGGACAAGTGTTCTGATGAGGCCGGAAGAATTCATCCGGGCATCGGCCAGCCGTTCAGATCGCCACGCAAGGATCTGCTCGGTTTTCATCCTGCCGATGGTATCGAGGACCGCATAATGGTCGCGAATAGAAGCCTGTTCAAGGGCATGAATGAATTGGTACCCTCCTAAAGCGAAACTAAGGACAACCAGACCCGCGAGTCCTAACAGGCGGATGCGGTTGTCCATAGTTTTGCGTTGGGGTTTGTTTTTTTTCATTGGACCTATTTTTTATTGAAGGAAGCTCTTTTGTTTCTTCCCCCGGACGAGGGCGCTGAGACGGAGTTTTCCTTGCCGTCTTCGCTGCGAGAAGAAAAGGCAAAAGAGTCAATGTCCTTCATTGATCGTTTCAAACCTTGAATTTTTTTACCAACTGTTCAAGCTGAAGGGCCAGGTCCGACAGGCTCTGGGCACTTACCTGCACATGGCTGGATCCATCTCCGACATGATTGGACTGGTTGTTGATATCGGAAACAGCACGGGTGATATCAGCCACGACCACCGAACTCTGGGCCACGTTTTCATTGACCTCGGCTATTCCCATGGAAGCCTGGGCAATATTGTCGGCAATTTCATTGGTTGCTGTCGACTGCTCTTCCACCGCCGTGGCAATAGCATGGATGACGCTGTTGATCTCGACGATCACTTCCGAGATCTTGCTGATATCCCCAATGGTGTTGGTAGTGGTGGATTGCATCTCTCCAATCTGGTTTTTGATATCAACGGTGGCTGCGGCGGTTTGGCGGGCCAGTTCCTTAATCTCATTGGCGACAACTGCAAAACCTTTGCCGGCCTCGCCTGCCCTGGCAGCCTCGATGGTGGCGTTGAGAGCAAGAAGGTTGGTCTGCTCGGAAATTTCCGTGATGGTTTCGGTAACCCGTCCGATTTTTTTGGCCGATTCGCCCAAGTCCGCCATCTTGGCCGAGGTTTCCTGTGATTGTTTGACAGCCGAGTCGGTGATTATCCGTGCCTTTTCAGCACTTTCAGCGATTTCGTTAACAGTGGCCGTCATCTCCTCGGTGGAGGATGCAATCATGTTGACATTACTGGTGGACTGTTCCATAGCTGCCGATACTGATTGAAAATTAGTACTCATCTCTTCGGTGGCAGCGGCAACTGAGCCTGATTTTTCGGCTGTGTCCTTAGCGGCCGAGGATAATTGTTTAGAGACTGCGGCCAGATCGGAGGAGGAAAGCGAGAGGCTGCCGATCCCGCCGATAATATCCTTGATCATCGTCCCCAGCTGAGCGACCATAATATTGAGAGACCGCGCCATGAGCCCGATTTCATCGCCTTGGGTAACATCGAGTTTGGTGGTAAAATCACCGCCAGCCATGATCTCGGCAAAAGCGGCGGTTTTACGTACCGGTCCCGTAATAGCTCGGGTGAGGAACACGGCGAAGGCAATCCCGAGAAGGATGGCGGCCAGCGAGGTTATTTCCAAGGTTTGGATGGCAGTTCGGCTTGTAGATACCAGGGAGGTCCCCAACTCTTTTTGATCATTGACATAGGTTCTGAGCATTTCATCGACCAAGCCGGAGCTTTCGGATCCGATGCGAACTAAGGTTTCCTCGTAAACGCGATTGCGCGCCAGCGTTGCTTTGGCCATTTGCTCAAAATTTTCAAGATAGGTCTTTGCATCCATAGCCATTTTTTGCGCTTTGGCATTGCGCTCCGGGTGCGAAGAAAGGGTAAATTGTTCTAAGAGTTGGAGCAGACCGGTAATTTCCTTTTTCACCATTTCAGCATCTTTTTCCGATGCGGTAGCCAGGAATTTTTGGGCATACAGCCTTCCGGTAAGCAAATTTCGAAGAGCAAGACCGGATGTATTGAGTATCACGAAGTCCTGATCGTTCTTGGCCTCTGCCATAATCGTTATCAGTCCCTCTTCTATGGATGGACCGAGCGTGCGCAGTACACCGGTAATAATACGGTCGCTTTCCCTGAGATCAAGCACCAGTTGCGAAAAGCTCTGTTCATAGGTATCGGTCAATTCATCGATTTTCGCGATGATCGGTACTCGCTTGGGATTTTTGATCTTTTCTTTGAGTTCATGTATGGAGGCCTGGTATGTTACCATGGTTGTTTTGTATTCCTGCAGATCTTCGTCGCTATGATTGATGAAAAAATCTTTCACCTTCATTCGAACCTTCAGCATATTTCCTTGAAGGGAGCTCACCAGGTTGGAGTTGCCGGTCCGACGATCGAATTCCGTGATTCCTGCCGAGGCGGTTACGAGGCCACGCCAGGAGAAAAATGCGATTATCAGGAGCAAAATAAGGATAAAGCCAAAACCGCCGCCTATCTTCATCGATAATTTTAAATTATTCATAGCACTCACCCTGATTGTAAAATTTATTGGAGTTATTTTCTGAAAACACTTTTTAAGTATTTTGATACTTCATCGATATTGGAATCAAAATATGAAATGAGTCGTGGCGAAAGAAGGGCGAATTTGTTGTTCTTCAGTTCGTTTGCACTGTTCATTATTAAAATAATTCTGAAACATTCGAATTCATCGCGTAAATTGATAAGGTGAACGATGTCCTCTTCCTTTTCTGCAAAAAGGATGATGAAATCGTTACTCCGCAATTGGAGACAGAGTGGAGAAGTAAACTGCGACCCCGGAGGGAGTATGATAAGTTGTCCGTTAAAGGAAAGCTGGATGAGATATTTTTCGACCAGCCGATAGGCGTCTGAATCTTTTGCTGCATAGAGAAATACCTTGTTCATCTGTCCTCCTGATTTCCGCACTGCTCGATTTGTCGAAATGCATTGAAAAAATGCAGGATGTATGCCAAAAGAAGATTGCGAAGAGGTTCAGTTTTTAGTCGTGTTATTACAGTGTGTTGTGGGTAAAACTGTTGTCTGGAGACTGTTGGTATGGCCAACTATTCTCTTTTGATATACCTTTGTCTAATTTTTCAGACAAGGCGCTGTCTATTATTGTGGACTTCAGGGCTTGAGAGAAGGTGAGAAACGATGGAGGTGCTGGTAATGCGAGAGATAGGTACGGAGCGGAAACGAAACAGGTGGATTCAGGCTTCGTCCGCAGAATTTGTGGGTAGATCTTTGATAATTAGCCCCAGAACCTGAGCCCCGCCGGAGGTGAGAGGGTGGGCACCTGCCGCCCCGTCACCCTTGCCACCTTCAGGTGGAGCAGGGAGGCGCGACTCTGTCAAGGCTGTGCGCTGCAAGCGCACACCCGCAGGGCTTGGCCTTGATAGAGTCGGGGCTCCCTGCTATTGCCATTGATTGTCCTGTTGTGGGGTTTTCATAAAATGCATCCTGCCTTACCTTGCCGGGAAAAGTTCCTTCCAAAAAACTCCTCAGGTAGGCCAGACAGGATGCACGTAAAGACTATCTTGAACCGTATCGAAAAACAACCGGGTTTTATCTATGACACCTGCAAATGGCGTGACGCCGGGCCGCCAGCATTGGTGATAACCTTGCGGCCCCAAGCCGGCAGCAAGCCTATTTGCTCCAAGTGCGGCGAGAGGCGACCCGGATACGACACCTTGCGTGGCAGAACTTTTGCCTTTGTCCCCTTATGGGGCATACCGGTTTATTTTCTCTACGCTCCACGGCGGGTGCAGTGCCCAACCTGTGGCGTCAAAGTCGAAAAGTTACCGTGGGCTTTAGGAAAAAGCCATCTCACCCTCTCTTACGCCTGGTTCCTGGCCACTTGGTGCAAGCGATTGAGCTGGAAGGAAGTGGCCGAAGTCTTTAAAACCAGTTGGGACACTGTCTTCAGGTCGGTGGAAATGGCGGTCAACTGGGGCCTCGGACATCGCAACATCGACGGGATCACTGCAATCGGCATCGACGAGATTTGCTGGCGCAAACGCAAGGATAAGTTTGTCACCCTGGTGTATCAGCTTGACCAGGGAAAAAGACGCCTGCTTTGGATCGGCCCCGACCGTACAGCCAAAACTTTCAGGGAATTTTTCGACTGGCTGGGGACGGCAAGGTCCCGGCAATTGCGGTTTGTTTGCAGTGACATGTGGAAACCCTATCTGGCCGTCATTGCCGAAAAGGCAGCGGGCGCCGTCAATATCCTCGACCGGTTTCATATTATGAGTCACATGAGCAAAGCAATCGACGAGGTCAGGGCCGAGGAGACCAAAGAGCTGAAAAAAAAAGGGAAAGAACCTCTCCTCACAAAGAGCCGCTGGTGCCTGTTGAAACGACCCGAAAACCTAACCGAGAACCAGGTGGACAGGCTGAAGGACTTGCTCGCATGCAACCTCAGAACCGTCCGCGCTTACTTGCTTAAGGAGGATTTTCAACGATTTTGGGGATACAGTTCTCCGGCTTGGGCCGGCAAGTTCCTTGATGCCTGGTGCACAAGAACCATGCGATCCAAAATCAAACCGATGAAGAAAGTCGCTAAAATGTTGAGGGGCCACCGTCCCCTCCTGCTCAACTGGTTTCGTGCAAAAAATACGATTGCCCTGGGCTGTGTAGAGGGTTTTAACAACAAGGCAAAGGTGGTTACGAAACGATCCTATGGATTTCGTACGTACGACGGACTGAAAATTTCATTATATCATGCCCTTGGAGACCTGCCGACCCCCAAGGCTACCCACAGATTCTGCTGAGGAACCGGATTCAGAAGGTGGGTGAGGGGTGGGGGCTACTTGGGTGTTGTCGTTCCGTGAAGATTCATTAATTGGTAGAGCCTGGCCCGGGAAAGGCCGGAAAGAGCGCAGGCCTTCTTGATGCTGCCGCCGGAGCAATAAAACAATTGCTGCATATATTTTTTTTCTTGTTCCGCTTTGAAAGTTTTCCAAGGGGGAGGTGTGGTTGCGGTCAATTCTTTATTGTCGGCCTGCACCACGGCCGAATTGGACTTCATCCCTGCCAGAGTTTTGCGCACCCGGAAATGTTCGGGCAGGTGGTAGGCAAAAAGGGTGGGATGGTGAACGGCGTTGGCAAAGACCTGTTCCAAGGTCTGTTGGAGTTCCCGGACATTGCCCGGCCAATCGTAGGCCGTCAGATATTCGAAAAATTCATCGGCTACGCCTTTGTAGGCGATTTTGAGGCGATCACAGAGGCGGGCAAGGAAATATCGAGTGAGATGGCGGATATCTTCTTTCCTTTCTCGTAAAGGAGGCAGGTGCAGGGAAAGGGAGCGAAGGCGGAATAACAGATCCGGGCGAAAGGTCCCGGACTCGGCGTCGTGGCTGAGGTCGCGGTTGGTTGCGGCAACAACCCGGAAGTTGCTGTATTCCTCATGGGCTCCCCCGATAGGGCGATACCTGTGTTCCTGTAAAACCCGAAGAAATGTTTTCTGGATTCGTTCCGGCAATTCGCCGACCTCGTCGAGGAAAAGGGTGCCGCCATGGGCCATTTTGATCAGGCCGGTGGCCGTTCTGTCGGCACCGGTGAAGGCTCCTTTGACATGCCCAAACAGAGTGCTTTCGATCAATGTTTCCGGCAGCGAGGCGCAATCGACCACAACAAAGGCTTGCTTGCTCCGGTTCGAATTATCGTGAATGGCTCGGGCAAAAACCTCTTTTCCCGTCCCGGTTTCACCGGTAATTAAAACACTGGCCTCGCTGGCGGCAGCCTTGGCCAATTGATCAAGGCAACTGGTCAGGCAGGGGGCCTTGCCTATAATGGAATCCCTTTTCAGGGCAACCGGGATGACTCCGAATTTTTCTTTTTCTTCACGGTACTGCAATGCCCTGGTGAGCGGCAGCAGCAGATTGCGCAGAACGTGGGGTTTTTCCAGGTAGCTCCAGGCCCCGGATTGGATTGCCTTGACCGCGCCATCCGGATCGCCGGAGCCGGTCATGATTATAATTTCCGGCCGAGACACTGTTTCGGAAAAATGGGGAAAGGCTTCCAGTCCGTTGCCGTCGGGCAATTTAACATCGAGAAAAATAACATCAAAGGCGTAGGCACGCGCCTGCTCGATTCCCTGGGCAAGGGACGCGGCAATGACGGGGCGATGACCGGCATGTTCGAGGTGTTCTGACAGCATCTCCGTCAGCATGGAATCGTCATCGACTATAAGGATGTTTGCCATCTTGTAGTAGGGTCCGTATTGCGTGCGCCAATTCGCGGGGAGCGAGCGCGAGCGGTTTCATCATGAATTCTCGCGGATACCTATTGACCAGGCTTTGGCCTTGGGGCCTGTCAATCAATACTGTGAACATGTTACATCTTGTCAAGGCCCATCTAGTGAAGATGACGGGTAAACGAGGGGGATCAGCACTGTGATTGAATGATAGCACATGATATCCCACCGGACCAGCCCATTTTGCATCTTTTGCATAAGCACGAGTGCGGCGTCGACCAGGTGGATGTTTTTTTCCGTAGAGTTCTTGCTTTTTTAATGATAGTGCAGCACTGCTGCAGGCATTTTATGTGCGTGAACAGGCAGGATGGGGATCTCGCTCCCCGGCCTTATACTCATTAATAATGGTATCCTTTTTCCTATGTCAAAAAGAATGTGGTTTCTCTCTTTCGGTCTTGTGCTGGCACTGTTCCCCATAATGGCAACGCAATCGGCAACAGCAGCGAAAACCATGGTTATCAGTGCCGAAACGCCCAATCCTCAGCGTTTTATTGTGCGTGGTCAATCATTGATCGATTTGATGCACCCGGAATCCCCGGTTTTTTTTCGTGGTATAGGCTACTCGCCCTTCCTCCCCGGAGAGACGCCCGTGCTTGGAGCTCCTCCCGGCAATGACGATCGCTATAAAACCCATCTTGCCTTGATCAAAAACCTGGGGGTTGACTATCTTCAGGTCTTCCCGCGGTTGATGCCGCCTCGTTTCTTTGAAGCTCTTGACAAAACCGATCTTGTCTATGGGCAGGATGTCTGGGTCTGGGCCTATGAGGAGGATTTTCTCGCCCCTGCTTTTCAGACCAAAACCCTGGGCGATATCAAGGAAGTTATTGATTATACCTACAAGGTTGGACGACCGGACCGCCTGGTGCTTTTTTCCATCGGCGATGAACTGCAGGCCAAATGTATAACCGCCACCGATGCCCGCCATCCCGATGTCCATGCATATACGGGGAAGCACCTGAGGGTGAGTGGACGGACCCCCACCGAGGTGGCCATCACCAAATTGGTAGATGAAGCCATGGACTATGAACTCACCCGTTACGGCCGCCGCCACCTGTATTGTCACACCAGTTGGACCCATGTCGGCCCGATTGCCGACCGGCCGGATATAGAAGTGAGCCGGGAAAGCGTTCTGGTTCCCGACATGGGCGATCTGGTCTGCCTCAACGTGTACACCTATGCCAACGGAGTGCGCACCTCACCGCCCGGTTCCGTAACCAGTACCGCCTATCAGGGCTACCTGGAGCAGTTAGCTGCGGAAACGAAACAGCCGATCCTTGTTACCCAGGTGGGACTGTCGACCTCGCCCATTGCCCCTAAACCTTGGATACCCGGATTCGGGGGGCAGAGGGTTGAGGAGGTGCCCATGACCTTTCAGTCGGTGTGGAAGGATATCCGCACGGCCCGCGGCCGGCAACATTTTTGTGGTTTGGTTTTTTTCGAGTTACAGGATGAATGGTGGAAGAGCGCTAAGAGTCCCGAAGAAGCGCTTCGCCATGATCCGGATGATCCGGAACAGTGGTTCGGTATCTATGAGGTGGGTAAGGACAAGGTTCTGATTCCGAAAGGAACCATTCCGGCTACGGTACAGCGTTTGTTTGCCGAACCGTAAGCGGTGGTCGCCAAGTGGAGATGGGGGGATGCTTTCGGTTTTTCAAGTTCCGAGGTGCCGCTTGAAAGCCGACTGAAGCGTGTCCTGGGTTCATATCCGAACAGGCTTCTCATTCTATTTGAAATAATCCACCACGTATTTGAGGGCCGTGGAGAGCATGATGCAAACCAGCATCCATTTGATGATTTTGGAGGGAATGAATTTCTGGCAGCGAGCTCCCAGGTACATCCCGGCCATGCCGCCGAGCCCGAACAGGATGCCTAGCAGCCAATCCGGGGCTATCGAAATCTGCGGATAAAAGGGGGCGAGCGCCGTATAGAATGTTACACCTGCCACAGAGGTGACAAAGGTTCCCATCAGGGCGGCACCGGCAACGGTGTACACCGGAAGGCCGAAGAAAGTCACCAGAAAGGGGGCAATGATCGAACCGCCTCCAATCCCATAAATCCCCCCCACAATACCGACGATAAAACAGAGGAGACAAATCCCAGGAACCGAAACCTCGTAGGTCGATCCTTGAAAAGAATAACCGAAGCGTCGCAGGTTTTGGTGGGTGATGCTGACTGTTGCCGCCGGATTACCGAAAGTTGCATGCAACGGGCCGCCGGTGCTCGTTGCCAGAGGTGCGGCCGTGTGTCCGGGACGTTCATCGGCCTTGATATTGCCGGATTTCGTCTTCAGCAGGTTGCGCACCATCTTGATGCCGATGTACAGGATAACCGCGGCCGCAAAGAGTTTGAAATGCCGTGGATCACGTAAACCGGTCACCCGGATGAAGGCGCCGATGAAAACACCCGGCAAAGTACCGAAAACCACGCTCCAGGTGAGCGGCCATACCATCCGTCCTTCCTTGTAGTAGCGGTACACTCCGGAAGGAATGGCAACGATATTGTAGAGTTGGTTGGTGGCGCTTACCGAGGGGGTTGTGTAGCCGAGGAAAGACATCTGGAAAGGCAGGAGAAGAAAGGCGCCGGAAATACCGCCCATGGAGGTGAAGAAGGACACGACAAAGGCGACAAGCGGCGGGATCCAGGGGGCAACGGTGATGCCGGAAACGGAAAAGATCATGGCAGGTTCCTCGTATCGTGAAAGGAGGTTTCTTTGAACACGATATATATACTATTCGTGTCAGTATACTCTGGTTTCTGCGCAAGGTCAAGGGAGGTGGATCGACTTTTCCCCGCTGGATTTTGGAGAATGCGCACCTTTTGCCTCGGCGGGCGGAAAGCGTAAAGCCGTTGTGTGTTCTGTTTATCCGGTTATGCTTTTGGAAAGGGGAGAGGGGGTGTGGGCGAAATGATCGTTTATTCCGTAAGGGGGCTGGTGAAGTCGGAGCGGTTGGTGTTCGTGAATGAGGGGAAAAGAAAGACAGAGTCGCGAAAAAAGCACCGGTGTCTTGATTTTTTATTTCAGTTCTGTTGATGCAACTTGACACTTGCTTGTTTTTCAGTGTATTGGAAGAGTTCGCAAAAAAAAGGGCTGATGATGTGTTCCCCTTTGATTTGTATTGAACCTTTTTCAGTTTTCGTAGCGCATACGAATTCAATCGATATCCATCACAGGTAGGCAACATGGCATTTTGGCGAGTACCTCTTGACACGCAGGAAATCCAGGTTATCAAGGGGATGGTCTGCATAATCGACGACCGGTGCAAGGGCTGCGGCTACTGCATCGAATTTTGCCCCAAGGATATTCTGCAGGTCTCCGACAAATTTAATCGGAAAGGCTACCACCCGCCGGTAGTTGCCAAACCGGATGAGTGCGTCAATTGCCATTATTGCGAGATCATCTGTCCCGAGTTCGCCATCTATTCGGTGGAGATACCACCGACGACCGCCTCGAAATAATCCCCTCCCGGAGACAAAAGTTTTTTTATGAAACCAACCGTGTTGACAGGTGAACATTATATCACCGGCGATGTTGCCTGCGCCGAAGGCGCAATTGCGGCCGGCTGCCGTTTCTTCGGGGCCTATCCGATCACCCCGGCCACTGAGATTGCCGAGCACATGGCCGAACGGCTCCCTGAGGTCGGCGGCACCTTTATTCAAATGGAAGACGAAATCGCAGCCATCGCCTCCATCCTCGGGGCCGCTTGGACCGGGGTCAAGAGCATGACCGCCACCTCGGGCCCCGGATTCAGCCTGATGATGGAAAACCTGGGGCTCGGCGTTTGTACCGAGACCCCCTGCGTCATCGTGAATGTCCAGCGGACCGGTCCCTCCACCGGCCTGCCCACCCAGACCGGTCAGGCGGATATGATGCAGGCCCGCTGGGGTTCGCATGGCGATTACGAATTGATCGCCCTGGCCCCGTCCTCGCCGCAGGACTGCTTCTACCAGACCATCCGCGCCTTCAATCTCAGCGAGAAATACCGGGTACCGGTGTTGATCATGGCTGATGAGATTGTCGGCCATATGAGTGAGAAGGTGATTATTCCCGAGGAGAGCAAAATTCGTCTGGTCAACCGGCCCAAACCCACTGGCCGCAAAGACCGGTTTAACCTTTATGAACCGGGCCCCAACGGCGTTGCGCCAATGCCGGCCATCGGTGAAGGCTACAATATCCATGTTACCGGACTGACCCACGACGAGCGCGGCTACCCGGACATGACCGTTGAGGCTCAGGAACAGATGATGACCCGGATCAAGGGCAAGATCCGCAACAATCTCGACGATATCATCGAAACCGAAAGCTACCGCATGGAGGATGCCGAGATTGTCATTGTCTCTTACGGTATCTCGGTGCGTACCGGTCTGGCTGCTGTTGATCAGGCCCGAGCACTGGGCTATAAGGCCGGGTTGTTGCGGCTGGTTACGGTCTGGCCTTTTCCTGAAACGCTCATCCGCGAGATTGCCGGTCGGGTAAAAGGATTCATCACCGTGGAAATCAATCTCGGCCAGATTCATTACGAGGTTGAGCGCTGCAGCGGCGGCAAGGCACCGGCTTTTCTCGTCGGTCATGCCGGCGGCAAGATTATCCACCCGGACAAGGTAATAGCCCGCATCCAGGAGGAATTTTAAGATTATGACCACGAATCCCAAAAAACCGGCCAAGAACATGGAACATCCGCTGGACGACCTGATCCGCACCGAGCGTATCCCCCATATCTGGTGTCCGGGTTGCGGCATCGGTACGGTCTTTTCTTCCTGCCTCAGCGCCATTAAAGCAACCGGTCTGCCCTATAACCAGTTTACCATGGTCTCGGGCATCGGTTGTTCGGCCCGGGGAGCAGGGTATATCAAACTCGACTCCTTTCATACCACCCATGGCCGGGCCATTCCCTTTGCCACCGGCATCAAGATGGCCAAGCCGGAGATGAAGGTCATTGTTTTTTCCGGCGACGGCGATCTCTTTGCCATTGGCGGCAACCATTTTATCCATGCGGCTCGGCGCAATATGGACCTGACCGTGATCTGCGTCAACAATCTGACCTACGGCATGACCGGCGGCCAATGCGCGGCCACCACCCCCCATAATGCCAAGTCAACCACCACGCCGCTCGGTAACCCGGATACGCCTTTCAACCTGCCGCTGCTCGCCTATGCCGCCGGGGCCTCCTATGTTGCCCGCTGGACCATTCTCCAGACCCGGGATCTGACCACGGCGATCAACGAGGCGATTGTCCGTAAGGGCTTTTCCTTTATCGAAGTCCTTTCTCCCTGCCCGATTAATTACGGGCGCAGAAACAAGGAAAAACCACTCGATACCCTCAGGCTGTACCAGGATCGGACCATCATCAAAAACGGCGCCGATCCGGCCCGGGCGGATATTGATTTTGAAAAAGGCGTGGTTATCGGCAAGTTCATTGATATCGATCATTCCACCTGCGACGAACGCTACGCCGAGATGCACCGCCCCAGCAGCGATGACTGATTTCTCCTCCTCTCCCACGTACCGGTAAAGACCCATTCCTATGAGCAAAAAAGTAAAAAAACACCAGACCGAGATCATTGTCACCGGATTCGGCGGTCAGGGTATTATTTTGGCCGGGCGTATCCTCGGCATGTCGGCCTCGCTCGGCGATCACAAGGAAAGCACTCTGGTGCAGGCCTACGGCCCGGAATCCCGCGGCGGTGCCTGCAACGCTCAGGTGATTATCTCGGATCGTTCCATTCATTATCCCTATGTCAACCGGCCACAGATTCTGGTGGCCATGTCGCAGGCGGGCTACGATAAATTCGTTTCGACATTGATGCCCGACTCCATCCTGCTGGTGGATCAGGATTTGGTCAACCCGGTTGACCCGCCCTGCGACCATTTTGCCATCTCCGCCACTCGGATGGCGGAAAACCTCGGCAACAAGATGATGGCCAACATCATCATGCTCGGTTTCTGCACCGCTATTACCCGGGCAGTCTCCACCGAAGCCGCCCAGGCAACCATCGCCCAATCAGTGCCCAAGGGGACCGAGGAACGGAACATCGAGGCATATAACAAAGGATTCGATTACGGCGTCTCCACCCTGAAGGGCCGGGAAAAACGAGCCGCCGGTCAGACAGGAGCGTTGGTGCAATGACACGACAGAAAGAACGGCTCTACCGGGTGGTCGTTGCCGGAGCCACTCCGGAAGGAATCGCCGCAACCAATAAATTAGGCGAACTGGGTATCCCGGTCACCCTGATCGACGGGGATCCCGATCTTGATCGGAAACTGGCGGCTGAAGAATATCGGCTACCTTCGGGCCTGACCTTCAACTATGCCCACCGGCCGGGTCTGATCCGGATTATGCGCAACAGCGCCATTCGTACCCTGCTGCCCGCCCGGATCACCTCGATCAAGCACACGGCCCAGGGATTCAGTGTTCGCATCGACCCGGAACAAACCTTTATCGATAGTGACCGCTGCACCCTCTGCGGCAAATGCGTGGCGGCCTGTCCGGTGGAAACTCCGGACCACGGCAAGGCGTTGAGCATTTATGCCCGCACCAGTCTGCCCGGCCGTCCGTACATCGATAAGCGCAAACAACCGCTTTGCCAGGAAAGCTGCCCTTTGGGAGTGAATGCCCAAGGGTATATCGCCCTGGCCGGCCAAGGCAAATATGAGGAAGCTCTGGCCTTGATCCGCAGGGATAATGTCCTGCCGGGAATCTGCGGCCGCATCTGCACCCATCCCTGCGAGGATGCCTGTAGGCGCGGCAGTGTTGACGATCCGGTTTCGATTCGGGCGATCAAGCGTTTCCTGGCTGATTACGAATGTGCTGATACGGCTCGGCAGCAGGGCGCAATTCATTTGACGGTGGCGGAAATTGCCGCTGCTCGACCGGAAAAGATTGCCGTCATCGGTTCCGGTCCGGCCGGGATCGCCGCTGCCGCCGATCTTGCCCGAAAAGGTTATGGGGTCACGGTTTTTGAAAAAGAACGGGAACTCGGCGGTGTGCTTCGTTACGGTATCGGCATGCACCGTCTGCCGCGTGCAATTCTCGACCGTGAGATCGATCTGATCAAAGAGATGGGCGTGAACTTTGTTGCCGGCCATCCCATCGATCTGACCGCAGATCTCGATCGTCTGACCAGCGAATACCAGGGCGTAGTGATCGGCACCGGTACCTGGCATGACCGCAAGATGGGCGTCGATGGGGAAGGTTTGGAGGGCGTGGAAGGGTGCTTGGCATTTCTTGCCCGCCGTCATTGGGATAATTTGACCACCCTAGCCGCAAAGGTGGCGGTGGTCGGCGACGGCAATGCCGCCTTTGATCTTGCCCGTACCCTGGCCCGTATGGGGGCGGCAGTCAGCATCATTTCCTGGTTCGACGCCGATCATATTCCGGCGGATGCGGACGAGGTGCGTGAAGCCCAGGAAGAGGGGGTTGCCCTTGTCGATGCCACCCAGGTGGTCGCTTTTCGTGGAGAGGATGGTCGATTCGATCATCTTGAATGCATGCGTACTGTTCCCGGAACACCTGATGGCCGTGGAATCGTTTGGCCGGTGATTGCCGAAGGGCAGCAACCTTTTCCCCTTGCCTTTGATCGGGCCTTTGTGGCCATCGGTCAGGTGGGCGGTTTCAATAAGGACAGCTTCGGCGGTCGACTCGCGGTCAGCGATCGCGGTTTTATCGAAACCGACGAACAGATGCATACTTCGCATCCCCGGGTCTATGCAGCCGGCGATGTGGTCTCCGGTCCCTCTTCGGTGGTCAAGGCCATGGCGTCCGGGCGTAAGGTTGCCCGTACGATTCATTTCGATCTCGCCGGGATTGCGGAAAAAACGCCGGTGTCTCGACCGGTCGACAAGGATTTTTGCAGTATTCCCGAGGCATTGCCCCGAGAGCCAAGGACGGCGATGCCCGAGCGGCCCGCAGCTGAGCGCAAAGAGGATTTTGGGGAAGTGGCCTTGGGGTTCAACATTTTCCAGGTAAAGGCCGAGGTAAATCGCTGCCTGCAGTGCGGAGTCTGCTCCGAATGTCTCCAGTGCGTTGCCGCCTGCGGTGCGCTCAAGGCCATTGATCATTTTCAGGAGAAGGAAGAGATCGTCGAGCAATGCGGGGCGGTGATTGTCGCCGATCCGACCATTGCCCCCAATATCAAGGGAGATGATATCATCCGGGCCTACGGTCCCAAGGCGGCCCGGCCGGATGTCAACGATATGGTTGTTCGCGGTTTTGATGCCGCTGCCCGCGCCATGCTCCTGCTGGGCGGAGCGGCAAGAAAGCCCAAGGGCTACGGCCTGGCCTTCTCCATCCCGGACGTCGCACTTTCTCCGGAAATTCGCATTGGTGTCTTTGTTTGCCGTTGCAACGACAGTTTCGGCTGGCTTGACGGGATGACCGATTATCTCGATCAGCTGGCCCTGTCCAATCCGCAGATAGTGCATGTCGAATCGCTGCCGTCGGCCTGCGTCAAGGAAGGTTCTTCGGCGATTGTCCGGGTGGTCCGCGAAAAAGCAATCACCCGAATAGTGCTTGCTTCCTGTGTCTGTTGCCCGCTCAATTTTGTCTGCAGCGCCTGTACCGATCAGCGCAGCCGCTTAAAGAACAATCTCTTTCATGGTACCGGTATCAGCCGATCCATGGTGGAAACCTGCAACCTGCGCGGTGAGATCCTGCGGTTGGTCGCCGCCAAACCTGAACTGGCGCTGCAGCGCTTCAAGGGCTTGCTGCAACGCTCCGTCAAGCGGACCTTGACCCTGCGGCCCATGCATGCGGTGGATCGGAACTACAATTTTGCCGCCGCCGTCATCGGCAATTCGCAGGCAACCCTCTGCAGCGCTCAGACCCTGGCCGACTCGGATCATGAAGTCTTCCGTTTCGGCACTGTTGAGCAGCCGCTTAAGGACCAGCTTGAACATGCCAATATCCATAATTTTCCCGATTGGAACGTTATCGGCATCAGCGGGACCATCGGCGATTTTCAGATCCTGATCGAATCGGACGGCCACCGGCAGGTCCTGCGGGCCGGAACCGTCATCCTTGGAGAAAAGGCGCGGCGGCGTATCGCCTATACCCATCAGGAAGAGCTGCCGAGCTACACGGTTGAACCCGTTATCCAGCAGAAAGGGGTGATAGGTATCCCCTTTGCCTACCCGTGCGCCACCTCCGTCCCCGGCCTTTTTCTGGCCGAACCGCCGGCGATCAATGTCTCCAAATTGAAAAAGGGGACGGCTGCGGCCATGATGGTGGCAGCGGCCATGCCGCGAGGACCCCGGCAATCCAAGGGGTTCACCGTGGCGATCGATGAGAAGATGTGTCGGGGCTGCGGCCGTTGCGCCAATGTCTGCCCCTATCATGCGGTCATTCTAAAGGCCAACGGGGTCAACGGCTGGCATGCCAACGTCGACGAGGCCCTTTGCAAAGGCTGCGGTAACTGCATCTCGGTCTGCCCGACCGGCGCCGCCGACAGCCCCTACCGTAACCGGGCCTATCTCGAGCAGGCGCTCGAGGAACTCCTCTCCAGAGACAGTGTTTATGAATAAGCAAACCAGTACCGACGGCAACCTCAAAATACTCCTTTTCCTCTGCAATTGGGGTGCACACGCTGCTTTCCAGACGCTCCAGGACCAGCGGCAATCGATCCCGGACGAAATCCGCATGGTGCGCACCCCCTGCACCGGCCGAATTGATCGGGCCATGATGCTCAAAGCCTTTGCCAAGGGAGCCGACGGTGTCGCCTTGGTCGGCTGCGAGCCCGGAACCTGCCGTTACGGCAGCGGTACGGCTACTTCCCAGCGCAATGTCGAGGATCTGGGCAATATCCTCGATATTATGGGCGTGGGCAGGGAACGGTTGCGTTTTGCCACCTTTCTTCCTGAACAGTCGCAGGAAATGCTCCAATTTTTCGAATCCTTCAGTAGTGAAATCCGCACCCTCGGGCATACCGGGATCGAGGCCGCCCCGCCGGTACCGCCGCCTTCGCTTGCAAGTCTCCGGAAAAATGAACTGCAGCAACTGATTCAAACCCATGATATTCATGCCTGCCAGGATTGCGGTAAATGTTCCTCCGCCTGTCCGCTGGCTCTGATCGGCAAAGCCTTCTCGCCGCGCGCCATCGCCTCCTCGGTTATAGCCGGAGGGCTGCATTCCCCAGGCGTACAGGAAAATGTCTGGTCGTGTCTGACCTGCGGCCTGTGCTACGACCGCTGTCCCTCGGCAGTTAATTTCCCGCAGTTTATCAAAGATCTGCGCAGTTTTTACCGGCAGAACGAACTGCCGGGCCAGGAAACCCATGGCGGTTTCTTTCACTCGCTGATGCGCTCCATGACCTCGCCGACCCTGACACCCCGGCGCTGGACGGATCTGCCCGCAGAAATCCGTATCGACCAGGAGAGCACCACCCTCTTTTTCGGCGGTTGTGCGCCTTATTACGATATTTTCTTTAGTAAACACTCCGATATCCGGACCAGTAAAATCCTCGAAGATAGTCTGCGGCTGCTTAATTTCTTTGATGTGACCCCCCGTCTGCTGAGCGATGAGCGCTGTTGTGGCCACGATCTGCTTTGGTCCGGGGATAAGGAAAATTTTGAGCGGATCGCCCGCCTCAATGTCGACCGGATTCACGCTCTCGGTATCGAAACTGTGATTACCGCCTGCCCGGAATGTTATATGACCCTGCATACCACCTATCCGGCGCAAGGGATTGAAACCCGCTTCAAAGTGGTGCATCTCTACGATTTTCTCGAAGAGCAGATCGATAAGGGAGCGGTTGGTTTTCGACCCTTGGATCGCAGCATTACCTTCCAGGATTCCTGCCGCCTCGGGCGATTGGAGAACCGTGCCGATCTGCCGCGCAAACTGTTGAAACGCCTGAAACCCGTCAAGTTCGAGGAGATGAAAGAGGCCGGCACTGCTGCTATTTGTTGCGGTAATTGCGCCTGGACCGGTTGCGATTCGTACAGCAAGGCCATGCAGGTCAAACGGCTGGAGCAGGTGCAAGCCACCGGCAGCGATCTTTTGATCACCGCCTGCCCAAAATGCCAGATACACCTCAACTGCGCCATGGAAGATCCTTTCCGGCGTGAGCAACTCAGCATCGAGATGATGGATCTGACCAGCGTTATCGCCCAGACCATCTGCTGGGAATAATATTTCCGGTGGATCATCCGGAGGTGTTCCGGTTTGTATGCCCCATGCAATGCAAGAGTATGGAGCCCGACCGAACCCCTGCAGATATTCAACCAACAGACTATATATTTAGGAACTTCTCACCTGAGCAGTTATTTTTTTTGGAGAACGTGCATGTCAAAACCAACCAGTGCCAAACCCCTTGCCGGCCATGATCAGGAGCCTCGAATCGGGGTGTATGTCTGTCATTGCGGCCTTAATATTGCCCAATCCGTTGATTGCCACCGGGTTTCTCAAACCGTGGAGCATGAAGACGGGGTCGTGGTTTCAAAGGATATCGTCTATGCCTGTTCCGAGCCGGGACAGCAGCAGATTAAGCAGGATATTATCGATAACGGCCTGGATCGGGTGGTGATCGCCTCCTGTTCACCGCGTCTGCACGAGTCGACCTTTCAAAAGATGATCGGTTCCGTGGGACTCAATCCCTACATGCTCGACATGGCGAACCTGCGCGAGCAGTGCAGCTGGGTGCACATGAATGATCGGGAAAACGCCACCCTCAAGGCCGAAAGCCTGGTGAACATGTCCATCGCCCGTGTTCGTCATCTTGAGCCGTTGATTGAGGACATCCTGCCGTTGACTCGGAAGACGCTGGTCATCGGCGGCGGCGTGGCCGGAATTCAGGCAGCTCTTGATCTGGCCGACAGCGACTACGATGTCACCCTGGTGGAAAAGAATCCCTCCGTCGGCGGCGTCATGGCCCAGTTGGACAAAACCTTTCCCACCATGGACTGCTCTATTTGAATCTTAGGTCCTAAGATGACGGATGTCGGTCGACATCCACGGATAAAGTTGTTGACGTTGAGTGAAGTGGTCGATGTAAAAGGTTATGTCGGTAATTTTAAAGTTAAAATTATCAAAAAAGCCCGCTATGTCGATGAAACCAGCTGCACTGCCTGTGGCGAATGCGCCAAGGTCTGCCCGGTGGTGCGGCCCGATGAATTCAATATGGGCCTGGGCTCGCGTAAAGCGATCTACTCGCCCTTTCCCCAGGCCGTACCCTCCTCTTATTTAATTAATGCCAAGGAGTGCCTGGGGCACAATCCTGCAGTCTGCTCGAAATGTGTCGATGTCTGTGCTAAAGGCTGCATCAATTTTCATATGTCGGATGAAGAGATCATTGAAGAGGTCGGCACCATTATTGTGGCCACCGGTCTGGTTCCCTATGATCCGACCGAGTTGGACGAATACGGCTATACCCGGTTCGACAATGTACTGACCAGTCTCGAATTCGAGCGTTTGGTCAATGCCAGTGGTCCCACCAAGGGCTCGCTCATCCGGCCCTCTGATCATAATCATCCGAAATCGGTGGGCTTCATCCAGTGTGTGGGCTCGCGATCCGCCAAGAAGGGCGGCCAGTACTGCTCCAACGTCTGCTGCATGAACACTATTAAATCGACCTTTATCATCAAGGAACATTACCCCGATGTTGAGGTCAAGGTTTTCTATATCGATATTCGTGCCTTCGGCAAGGGCTTTGAGGATCTGTACAGCCGCAGCCGCCGCATGGGAGCCCAGTATATTCGGGGATTGCCCGGTTCGGTCGAGGAGACGAATGAAAAAGGCCTGCGGATTGCCGTAGAAAACTCGGCCACCGGTAAGCTCGAATTCCATGATCTCGACATGCTGGTTCTGGCCCAGGGCATCAAGCCGGCGCCTTCCACCCAGCGGCTTCAAGAAATCATGGGGTTACAGATGACCCCGGACGGATTCTATCTGGAGGCGCATCCCAAACTGCAGCCGGTGGACGCTGCGACCCGCGGTATCTTTTTTGCCGGTTGCGCCGAAGGGCCCAAGGATATCAAAGAGAGTGTCACCCAGGCTTCCGCTGCGGCCATGCGGGCCATCCGCCTGATGCATAAAGGCGAGATCACAACCGAACCGATAACTGCAGAGATCATCATCGAGAAGTGCAAGGCGTGCGGCAAGTGTGCCGAGGTCTGCCCGTATAACGCGATCACGGTGGATGTGAAGAACAAAAAACCGGCGGTGGTTAATTCAGCGGCCTGTGCCGGGTGCGGCACCTGTTCAGCTGAATGCCGATTCGATGCCATCACCATGAATCACTTCACCGATGCTCAGATTATAAGCCAGGTCGACTCGCTGCTGGATACGGTGCCGGAGACCAAGGTTCTCGCCTTTGCCTGCAACTGGTGCTCCTATGCCGGTGCCGATTACGCCGGAGTCTCCCGGTTGCAGTATCCGCCAAGTGTCCGTCTTATTCGGGTGATGTGCTCGGGCCGGGTTGATGAAAAATTCATCTGGGAGGGATTCCGCCTAGGGGCACCGGTTGTCCTTATCAGTGGTTGCCATATCGGCGACTGCCACTATATCGATGCCAACCATTGGACCGAGAAACGGGTCATCCGCATCCACAAAAAGATGGAAAAGATGGGCCTGCGGCCGGAGCGATTGCAGCTGGAATGGATCAGTGCCGCCGAAGGCATCCGTTTCGCCGAAACCATGAAACGGGTGGAACAGGTTCGCCAAAGCGTCACTGCTGAGGAGATTGCCGAAACACAGAATATTTTGAGCAAATTCTGATTATTTTCAGTATAATGAAACACAAGAGCGCCGGGTCATTGACCCGGCTTTCTTGTGTGGAGAGTAATCGGGCTCCTCCTCCGGAAGGATACCTTTCATGCTGTGGTCGTATCGACTGAGCCATACAATCACTTGGAAGAAATAATTGTGTATTCAGGACGGCAAGCGTATTCTTGGGCCAACTTCAGACGGTGGAAAATCGGCTTGCCGAAACCCACCGCAGGATAGCGGCCTGATACCCCGATCCTGAGCCGATCTCTGAAATTCCAACCTCTCCAACGCTGTTTCTTTGAGCAGCCGTTCCCTTGCCGATTTCATAGCAACCTCCCTTGTCGAAAGCTTTTTGAGCAGTGATTGAGGTCTCTGCAATATCTTGCATTTCACCATCGCATGGCTTAGATATTGAATTTTTGATTATTGAGGCCTTCATTTTGTGCGGGGGTTACGCTCTGTCGAAGGGGAGGCTTTTTCTTGCCGGAATAAACCTCTTGGCTTGGTTTCCGGCATAATCAGCAGTGGATTTCAGAGGAAATATGTATTCGACCAGCAAGAAATGGGTGACAGTGCAATGGTTTTTGGCCTTGTCGTTAAGCCTCGCGACGGGCCTGCTCAATACTTCCCAGGCGTTCAGCGGCGATTCCCGATCTCTCGATACCTCCCGTTCCTTTGCGGATATGATTGATCGGGTTAAACCCGCAGTCGTCCATGTGAGTGTGAAGAAAGTCGTCGATGATCATAAAGACGATGCGCGAAAAAGCACGGAGGAAGAATTTTTCAACAACTCCTTGATAACGGAATTCTTCGGCGATCAACAACGCCGGATGCCGCAGGGAAAAACGGATAAACGGGCCCATTACGGCCATGGTTCCGGCTTTGTGATCAGTCCGGACGGGTATATCTTGACCAATGCCCATGTGGTTGCCAAGGCTGAGAGCATCACCGTCCTTTTTCCAGATAAGAGATCCAGGCCGGCTAAAATAATTGGGACGGATCCCCTCTCCGATGTGGCTCTTCTTCGGGTCGACGGACACCATCTTCCCGTGGTAACGCTCGGTAATTCGGATAGCCTCCGTGTCGGAGATTGGGCTATCGCCATCGGTTCACCCTTTGAGGCCGGCCAGACAGTGACCGCCGGAATTATCAGCGCAACCGGACGGAGCAGCATCGGTATCAGTGAATATGAGGATTTTATTCAGACCGATGCGGCCATCAATCCCGGCAATTCGGGCGGGCCGTTGCTCAACAGTGTCGGGCAGGTGATTGGAATCAATACGGCTTTTTTAACGCAGACAGGCGGATACATGGGTATCGGCTTTGCCATCCCCGTCAACATGGCCAAGAGCGTTGCCGATCAACTGAAAAAGAACGGCAGGATGGTGAGGGCTTGGTTGGGGGTGGCGCTTAAGGATATTTCCCCGGACGTACTTATCCAAGAGAAATTACCGGCGGATGCAATCAATGCGGCGCTGGTGCATGCAATTGAAGCCGATTCTCCGGCAGCGAAATCTTCGTTGCAGAAGGACGATCTGATTGTGTCGTTTGATGGGAGAAAGATACAAGGGGCCGCCGATCTCCGCAACCGGGTCGCTTTGAGTCCACCGGGGTCAATTATGAAGATTTTGTTTTTTCGTAAAGGAAAACAGCAGGAAACAACGGTCAGGCTTGCAACGGCGCGGAGCGAAAATCTACGCAATCAGTAATTCGTTACTCCTGTGCTCCGCTTTCCGACAAGGTTTGCAAGACCCTCAATGTTTGATCAAAAAAAGAGTCCCATGATGACCAACCCGGCTAACCGATCTGGACAAACCCCATTACGGAGGTGCGCCGAAGAAAAGGCTCTTCAAGAAAAAGAGCCGCCTCATGCCAGTATTGAGGGACTGTCCTCCGAAGAATTGAAGAAAATGCTCCACGAACTGCGCATCCACCAGATTGAAGTGGAGATGCAAAACGAGGAGTTACGGCGGATCCAAGAGGAATTGGGCGCTGCAAATGATCGCTATTTCGATCTGTATAATCTGGCCCCGGTGGCCTATTGCACCCTTTCCGAAAAAGGGCTGATTACGGAAGCCAACCTTGCGGCCTTATCCTTATTCGGAATGAACCGGTCCCAACTGGTCGACCAGCCCCTCACCACCTTCATTCTCACGGAAGACCAGGACCTCTATTACTTGCTCCGTAAGCAGATGGTTGCCATCTGTGAACCGCAGGCGTGTGAACTGCGGATGGTAAAACAGGATGGGACCGTATTCTGGGTACAAATAGCGACTACCTGTCAGCGGCAAGGCCATGGCTCCCTTCTGTACAGGGTCACGCTCACTGATATGACGAAACACAAGCAGGTGGAAGAAACATTGCGGGTGGGGGAGGAGGGCTATCGCAATTTATTACAAGATGTTTCGTCGGTCGCTGTTCAAGGATACGGACCGGATGGTACTCTCCAATACTGGAATCATGCCTCGGAACAGTTGTACGGCTACAGCGCAAAAGAGGCTCTTGGGCGCAATTTGCTGGATTTGAAAATTGGGTCGGAAATGCGGGAGGAGGTGGAGCGGGCAATTCGGCAGATGGCCGAGACCGGGCATTCGGTTCCTGCCTCGGAATGGTCTTTTATGCGGAAAGACGGTTCGCGTGTCGAGGTGTATTCCAGCCACACCGTTATCAAGGTTCCTGGACGAAGACCGGAATTGTTCTGCATCGATATTGATCTCACCAAACTGAAACAGGCGGTGAGAGCGCTTGCCGAAAGTGAGACGAAATACCGCACCCTTGCCGATTCAGGGCAGGCCTTAATCTGGACCGGCTGTCGAGATATGCTGTTCGATTATATCAACGAGCCCTGGTTACGTTTTACCGGCCGCACGCAAGCACAGGAGCTGGGCAAGGGCTGGATGGAAGGGGTGCACCCTGAAGATCGAGCCTGTTGTTTGCAAATCTATGGCTCCGCCTTTGAAAAGCACGAACCCTTTTGCATGGAATATCGTCTGCGACATGCAAGTGGCGAATATCGCTGGATTCAAGGCGTTGGAACACCGTTTTTTAACGATCAAGGCAATTGTTCAGGCTACATCGGCCATTGTTTGGATATCACCGACCGTAAACAAGCGGATATGCAATTGCTGCAGGCAAAAGAACTATATCGGTCCCTGGTGGAGAACAGCCACGGCATTATCAGCATCTTCAGGCCGGACGGTGTGGTGACCTATTTATCCCCCAGTTTTACCAGATTACTCGGGCTTGATCCGGAGGTACTTGTCGGCCAGCATTTCAGCACCTTTGTCCATCCCGATGATCTTGCCGCCTGTGAAGCCTTTGAAAAAGAAATACTGCGCACGGGAAAGGTGCAACGGGGCCTTGAATATCGGGTTTTTCATCGTGATGGCTCTCTCCGTTGGCATTTAGCCAATTTCATTCCCTGTTTTAATGAAGAGAAGGAGATCGTTTCGTTTGTCGGCACGGCCATGGATATTACCGAGCAGAAACACTATCAGGCGGAATTGGATGCTGCCCGTGCCGCTGCGGAAGCGGGCAGCCGAGCTAAATCGGACTTTCTTGCCATGATCAGTCACGAGATTCGCACTCCGCTGAATGCCCTGGTAGGTTTCGGTGCTCTTGCACGTAAGAGCACCGATGCCGGCCTGTTGCAGGAGTATTTGGATATCCTTGATCATTCTTCCCGCATGCTGATGGACCTTGTCAATAATATCCTGGATATGTCCAAAATTGATGCAGGACAGCTGGGCCTGGAGTCAATACCTTTTAACCTCAGCGAGGCTGTTGATCTTCTGGTCTGGCAATACGCCCCCCTGGCGGAACAGAAAAAGGTAGCCTTTCATATCACGAAGGAAGAAGGGGTGCCTCAATGGGTTGAGGGCGATCCCGTGCGTCTTCGCCAGATCCTCGCCAATTTGATTACCAACGCTCTTAAATTCACCGAATCGGGCAGTATAGCCTTGACCGTTACCGCAACGCCATCAACCCGGGAAGAAAAACGTTTTCTTCTCCGGTTTGAAGTTCGTGATACCGGCATCGGCATTGCAGAGGATAAACTCATCGAGCTGTTTCAACCCTTCCATCAGATTGATCCGAGCATTACCCGTAAATACGGCGGCACCGGCTTGGGATTGGCGATTGTGCAACGCCTGGTTAAGCTGATGCAGGGGAAAATCGACATTTCCACAGAGGAGGGATCGGGGAGTTGCTTTGCGGTGGAACTGCCGTTTACGGTGAGCAAACCGCCTGCATATAAACGACTGGAACCTGCTCTTGCACCCGTTTCTATCCTGGTGGTTGAGGATAATGTTTTTAACAGACGGTATTTGGTCGATATCCTCACTAACTGGGACCATCGGGTAACCCAGGCGGAAGACGCCGTACAGGCCCTTGAGTTCATGGAACGATTTTATTATGATCTGGTTATTCTTGATTTGAGGATGCCGGGTATGGATGGTATCGAGCTGACCGATCGCTTGCGCTCTTTGGAGAAGAATCGGAATGTTCCTCCCGTGCCGGTTATCGTTTGTACCGCTGATAGCGAAGCAATGACAAAAGAGCAGTGTTTGGCGGCCGGCATGCAGTGTGTTTTGTCTAAACCAATAGACCTGGATAAACTCGCCGATGCCATACGTGCCTGTTGCTGCGGGTCGTCCGGGGTGAAGAATCAGACTTCTGTTGAACCTGTTTCCGTCACCGGATTGACGGACCGGATCGTCGCCGACATGGGATATGATTCCGCTCAGCTGCAAGTGTATCTGCAGTTATTGGGAGAGGATATTCATCAGGAATTGGAATGGCTTAACCAGGCTTTTGGGACAACGGATCGCAGTTTGCTCAAGAGGGCGGCGCATAGTTTGAAGGGGCTCTGCGGGCATCTGAAAAATCCCCTTCCCGTGGAACTGGCGCAACGGCTCTCCGAGGGAGCGCAGGAACTCCCGTTCACGGAACTGGGATATATGGTGAAACTGATGGATTCAATGTGTAGACAGCTTGTCTTAAAAGAGTGATGGGAAGGCATTGATGGGGACATCTGCAGCATGCATATTGGTGGTGGATGATAAAAAGAGTTTTCGGTTCATGGTCAAAGAGTATCTTGAAGACGCCGGATTCGTTACCGCTTGCGCCTCTGGAGGCCTTGAAGCATTGGCCATTCTGGAGCTTTCCCGTATCGATCTGATTATTTCCGACCTGGTTATGCCGGAAATGGATGGCGTGGCCCTGCTTCAGGAAGTACGTCGTCGGTATCCGCAACTGCCCTTTCTTTTGATAACGGCACATGGCAGCGTTGACACCGCAGTGGTCGCCATGAAGGCCGGGGCCGACGATTACCTGCTCAAGCCCTTGCACCGGGAAGCACTGATCCTGACGGCCAAGCGGAATCTGGAAAGTGCCCGCCTGCGGCAGAGCCATGACCAGATGGCTGACTATATCAAAGAACGATTCAGTTTTCAGAACATTAAAACCGTTTCCGCTACCATGGGAGCGGTGTTGGCGGCGGCCCGTCAGGTCGCGGCGTCCCCTCGGACAACCGTCGCCCTGTTCGGCGAGAGCGGTTCAGGCAAAGAGGTGTTGGCACGGGCTATTCACACGGCCTCGGCAAGCCCTCCCGCCTCCTTTGTACCGGTCAATTGTGCCGCCATTCCCGAAACTCTTTTAGAGAGCGAGCTTTTCGGCCATGTCAAAGGGGCTTTCACCGGTGCGGACCAAGAACGTGAAGGCAAATGTCGCCGAGCCCAGGGTGGCACCCTTTTCCTTGATGAGATTGGTGATATGCCCTTAGCCTTGCAGGCAAAACTGCTCAGGGTGCTTGAGGAAAAGGTTTTTGAAAGTGTCGGCTCCGATGTGCAACAGCCTGCCGATTTCAGGATTATCGTGGCCACTCATCGGGATTTGAAAGAAAGGTGCCATCAAGGAATCTTTCGCACCGATCTTTTCTATCGCCTTAATGTTTTCCCCCTCATCATTCCACCGTTGCGGCAACGGAAGGAGGATATACCCTATCTAGCCGAACATTTTCTCGAAACTTTTCGTCAACATCAGGGCAAATCCTTGCCTGGGCTTTCCAAGACAGCTCTTGATTATCTTCTTGCGCATGACTGGCCGGGAAACGTCCGGGAACTCCGCAACCGATTGGAGTACGCTTCAATTATCACCAATGATGAACTGATTCAACCCCACCATCTTCGCTTAGGAAGCGCGAGCGTAGAGGCCTCCACCGGTGCTGAGACCATTGCTTTGCGCTTCGAATTCACCCCCGAGGAATTTTCCTACAACCAGGTTATTCGGCACCTTTTGGACTGGGCCCTGCAACAAAGTGGCAACAATAAATCGGCAGCTGCACGTCTGTTGAAAATCTCCCGCAAACTGTTTTACTCTACTCCTTCCTGAATAGTGTTCCGGATGGGACAATTTGTCCCAACTTGGACACGGCAGGTTTCCTTGTAACCGTATATCTCCCTGGAATAGCAAGATTTGTAATGATGGAGCAAATCTTGCAATATATCACAAAGATAATTTTTTTGTCTTCAATCTGTCCGTGAGGGGACAGTCCGTTCCTGTGGAACAAGGAGGTTGCAGATGTCGCAGCGAGCTGTCGAGCGTTTTATCGGTCGCCTGATTACCGATGATCAGTTTCGAGTGAAGGCAAGTCGATCTTTATCTGCGGCCTGTTGCGAGGTGGGGCTGGACCTGACGCCCGGGGAAATGAAACTTCTCTCGCGAATGGAATTCGGCTGTTTACAGCATTTTTCCCGTTGCATTGATCCCGGTCTCCGTCGAACAGGAGGTAACCTGGGAAAGTGAGACAGGATACTCTTTCCAGAATATCGTCTCAAACGATCCCTTTCAACCTTTCCCGAACCCCTTAATTTTAATGGCCCCTTCGTTCAGATTGCTTCTTCCCAACCGTTTCTCGATTAAGCACCACATAGTCTGCCATTTTTCCTTGGCCGTGGCCGTAATTTTGATACTGGCCGGGGTGGCCATCTATTCCTTTGTTTATGAGAAGATGCGGCAGAACATGACCGAGAAGTTATCGATTGCAACCACATCGATCAAAGATGTGGTTGAAAATGCCGCGCAGCTCTCCATCCGCAATCACCTGCACGCCATTGCAAAGACGAATGTCGATATCCTTGCACGTCTGGAACAACAGGTACGCGAGGGACGGATTACCCGAACCGAAGCCATGAAAAGGGGGGCGGATATCCTCCTTGCGCAGCGCATCGGCGATCATGGGTATACCTATGTGGTTTCAAGCAAAGGGGTTCTTCTTGTGCATCCCGATGCTGAAACCAAAAAACACGATGTTGCCGGAGAATGGTTTATCCAGCAGCAGATACTGCAAAAAAACGGGTATTTGGAGTACGGATGGAAAAACAGCGGCGAGGGTAAAATCCGTCCTAAGTGTTTATATATGGCCTATTTTGAGCCCTGGGACTGGATTGTGTCGGTATCGAGTTATCGGGAAGAATTTAATTTTTTGGCTGACGATCTCAGTTTGGGGCTCAAATCGCATCATTTCGGCAAAACCGGGTATGCGTTTATTATCAACACGCAGGGAGATATTATCTTACACCCCTGGCTCAAAGGAAACCTCAATCGTTTGGAAAATCCTTCCATTCGATCATTGTTAGATCAGCTTATTTCCAAGAAAAACGGGGAGATATCCTATTTTTGGAATGACCCCGACAAAGGGAAAGCAAAGGGTAAAATAGTTTTTTTTAATTACATCCCAGGATTGGATTGGATTGTGGCCTCAACGGTTTACGAGGAGGAGATTTTTCAGCCGCTGGCGACATTAGGCATAGTCATCGCTCTGATCGTGATCTGCGCGATAATGACGATTATACCGCTGAGTCTCTATATCGGGACCTCAATCACCCGACCCCTCACGCGGTTGGCTTGGCAAATGGAGGGAGCGGCCGAGGGTGATTTCAGCATTCGCGCCGAAGAAGACGTCCTTGGCGAAATCGGTATACTGGGCCGCCATTTTAATCATTATCTTGAGCGATTACGGCAAAGCAACCAAAAGGTACATGCGGAAATCAATGAACGCTTTCAAGTTGAACAGCAACTGATCATTTTTCAAAAGGCCGTTGAAAACGCTCTGGAGGGGATGAGTATTACCGACCCGGATGGAAACATTCTTGCTGTCAATCGGGCCTTTTCGGACATAACCGGTTATCCCCGTGAGGAGGTGATCGGTCAAAATTCACGGATTTTAAAATCAGGAAGACATGGCCCCTCCTTTTATAGCGAGATGAGGGAGACGTTGATCCGCACGGGGCAATGGCGTGGAGAAATATGGAATCGACGGAAAGATGGTGAAGTGTACCCGGAAATTCTGAGTATCAGTTCTATTTGTAATGAACGTAAGCAAGTGACTCAGTATGTGGCCGTATTTCGGGATATAACCGAGCTGAAACAGCAAGAAGATCTGATTGTGCATCAAGCGTATCACGATGCACTCACCGGGTTGCCCAACAGGGCTCTGGCTTATGACCGAATAGGCGTTTCCCTTGCCCATGTTAAACGACGTGGTTCAAGATTAGCGGTTTTGTTTCTCGATCTTGATAATTTTAAAAACCTCAATGACTCCATCGGCCATGAGTGGGGCGATAAACTCCTGCTTCAGGTCTCTCATCGTCTGGTATCGCAGGTGCGAGAGGAAGATACGGTCGCACGCCTCGGAGGGGACGAATTTCTGATTTTAGTGGCAGCCCTGACTTCCGAGAAAGTGATTACTGATATGGTTCACCGTTTGGTGAGGAGTTTTAACGCACCCTTCAACATCGACGGTTCCGATGTGTTCATCAGCGCCAGTATCGGTGTCGCCTTGTATCCCAAAGACGGGGAGAGCGCCGCTGTCCTCACCAAAAATGCGGATATAGCGATGTATCAAGCCAAAGCAAAGGGGAGAAACGGTCATTGTTTTTTTACCTCCGATCTCAGCGAACGTATTTCCTCTCTGCGGCAACTTGAAAACGATCTTCGCCAGGCCGTACTCAATAGGGAGTTTATCGTTTTCTTCCAGCCGAAGATTGAGCCTGTACATGGGTTGATAACCGGGGCGGAAGCCCTGGTACGGTGGCAGAAACAGGATGGCACTAGGGTGAGCCCTGGCGACTTTATACCACTGGCGGAAGAGACCGGCCTTATTATTCCTTTAGGGGAACAGGTTCTCGACATCTGCTGCCGGATGATTGCCAGACTCAATACCTTGGGCTATACGAATCTTTCGGTTGCCGTGAATCTGTCACCGCTTCAATTCAGCCAGACCAACCTGGTAGAGCGAATTCTTGCTCTTCTTCAGCAACACGCCGTCTCGAATACACAGCTTGAACTTGAGATTACTGAAACCACGATGATGACTAATTTGGCGAAAACCATCGAAACTTTGAATCAATTGGTGGATGCCGGAATTGCCATTTCCATCGACGATTTCGGTACCGGGTATTCTTCCCTGGCCTATCTGAAAAAATTTCCGATCAAGACCCTTAAAATCGACCGTTGTTTTATCAGAGATTTAACCAAAGATCCCAATGATGCTCAACTGGTTGAAACTATTATGCTGATGGCTCATAACCTCGGTATCGGGGTGGTTGCTGAAGGCGTTGAGACCGAAGAACAACTCGAATGGCTTAAATGCCGAGGGTGCGAAATGATCCAGGGATTTTACTATAGTAAACCTCTGTCGGAGGATGATTTTTTTTCTTATCTCAAAGAAAAAGGAGGACCTGCACAAACTTGGGCGGGTCGACCAGGATAATACATGGAAGGGCAGAGGGACGAGAACAGGTAGTAAGTGAGGGTATGGAGATCCTGCCGGAGGCGTGGTCGGTATCTCCTGAACTTGAAAGACTCAAAAAACCTTAGGGGGGTCAGATGAACATCAGATCAATAGGCTTTCGACTTGTTATTGGCGGATGCATGGCTGTAGCAGCAC
Organism: uncultured Desulfobulbus sp.; assembly: GCA_963666685.2. Classification (GTDB taxonomy): domain Bacteria; phylum Desulfobacterota; class Desulfobulbia; order Desulfobulbales; family Desulfobulbaceae; genus Desulfobulbus. The sequence goes on along the minus strand of CAXXHZ010000003.1, from coordinate 1,322,906 downwards.
CACTTCTCATTGTTGGCTTTCTGGCAGTGTCAAAGGCGACAACCGCTCTCTCGGAGAATGCAAGAAATAATGCAGCATCGCAGGCGCAGAAGCTGGCAACAGTTATTGACGCCACACTTGAAGCCCAGTCGAAAACAGCTGCTGCGCATGCAGTTGATACCAACGTTCGTAATGTCGGCCAGAAGGTGAAGGAACTCGGACTAGTCGGGGCCGTAGCGGATATTGCTGAGTTGCGGCAGCAGATGAAGGCTAAATTCAAACAGTTGGACAACGACTATCTCGGTATTTTCGTCACCGACGATGCTGGTGTCATGTACACCGGTGAACTTGCCAACGGCGATGAATACAAAGGGGTCAACCTCGCGGATATGGGATATTTCCAGCAAGCCAAAAGCACCGGCAAAGCAGTGGTCAGCGATATTGTCGCTTCCAAGGTGACCGGCGATGTCATTTATGTGCTCTGTGCGCCGATCTATTCCTATTCCGGCGAATTTTTGGGGGTCTTCGGCCTGTCGCTCAAGGCACAGCCGCTACTCAGTCATGTGTCGACGGTCAAGGTGGGCACCACGGGCTATGCGTTTATGTGCAATCGGGACGGATTGATTATTGCTCATCCCAAGAAAGAGCTGGAAATGAAGCTGGACCTCAAAACTCTGGCCGGTATGGAAGAGATCACCAAAAATATGGTGGCAGGGCACCAGGGGGCACAGGATTACGTGTTTAACAACGTGGCAAAAATCGCGGGATATGCCCCGGTTCCCCTTAATGGTTGGAGCATTGCCGTCACCCAGGATGAAAATGAATTTTTAGCGGCGGCCCATTCCATAAAAAATGACATTCTTATGGTTACCCTGATTGCGGTTCTGCTGGTTTGTGCCGTGGTCATGTTTTTTTCCCGGAGCATTACCGTTCCGCTCAATCGGGCCGTTGCAGGATTGAAAGATATTGCCCAAGGCGAAGGCGACCTGACCATGCGCCTACAGGTGGTTTCCAGAGATGAAATCGGTGAACTTGCCCGGTGGTTTAATATTTTTATTGAAAAATTGCAGGGGATTGTCGGACAGATTGCCGAAAATACCCGTTCCATTGATACTTCTTCCAACCAACTGTCGCAAATAGCCTCCGATTTGTCCGTCAATTCCGATGATACCTCGCAACGGGCCGATAATGTTGCCGCCGCCGCCGAAGAGATGACCGTCAACCTCAACAATGTTGCCGCCGCCATGGAAGAATCGACGACCAACACCTCAATGGTGGCCAGTGCTGCTGAAGAGATGACGGCCACCATTGGCGAAATTGCCCATAACACCCAGGAGGCCCATTCCATTTCTCTGGGCGCGGTTGAGCAGGCCGGGGCAACATCGCTTAAAATGGCGGAACTCGGCAAGGCGGCACAGGCTATCAGCAAGGTCACGGAGACGATTACCGAAATATCCGAGCAGACCAACCTTTTGGCGCTGAACGCCACTATCGAGGCGGCCAGAGCAGGAGAGGCTGGTAAGGGTTTTGCCGTTGTTGCCAATGAAATCAAGGAATTAGCCAAGCAAACGGCAGCGGCGACCCATGATATCAAAAAACAGATTGAAGAGATGCAGGATACCACCTCAACAACCGTACAGGAAATTAATCAGATCTCGGAAGTGATAAACAATATCAATGAAATTGTCGGCATTATCTCCTCGGCTGTCACTGAGCAGAGTGCGGCAACCCAGGAAATAGCCGATAACATCGCCCAAGCCTCCCAGGGGATGGGTGAGGTTAATGAAAACGTCAGCCAGAGTTCGGTGGTGGCGGCTTCCATCACCCATGATATTACCACGGTGAATACGGCCTCAGCAGAAATTTCCCAGGGGAGCAACCAGGTGAAAGATCACGCCGGCGACTTGCAGCAGATGGCCTTGCGATTGAAGATCATTGTCGATGGTTTTAAGATTTGATATCAACCCCTTCGATATTGATTGAGAAAACAGCGAAAAAACAAGATGGACAGGAATCTTTGATGACCTCAACTGAAACGAAAACCTTTCCGTTCTGGGTACTGGTCGCTCTGGCCGTATCCTTGTTGCTTCTTCTGGGAGGCGACCTCTGGCTTTACCGTACCGAAGAAGCCGCCGCGCGGCAGAAGGCTGCCCAACAATTAGCCGCCATCGCCCAGCTCAAGGTGGATCAGATTGTTGCCTGGCGGAATGAACGCCTGGGCGATGCCGCCGTACTCCGGGAAAACCCTTTTTTCATCAGGAACGTGACCCGCTTCCTGGCGGATCCGCAAGGTTTGGATGCTCTTGAAATCAGCCGTTATTTACGGAGCATCCAGGCCCACTCTCATTACGCGGATATTCTGCTTGTTGACTCGGAGGGACGGGTACGTTTGAGCCTGAAGAAACATGACCTGCATGGGGGTTTCATCGGGGCTCTGGCGGTGGCCTTACGCGAACACACACCTGTTTTTACCGATCTTCATGTTGAAGAAAACCATCCCTCTCCCCATCTCAGTGTAGTCACCCCCCTCTTTTCCGATGATAAAGAGGGGGCTTTGCCTCTGGGGGCGGTCGTTCTGATCAATGATGCCGAGCAGTTTCTGTACCCCGCGATTCAGTCCTGGAACAAACCGAGCAAGACCATGGAAACACTCCTGGTACGACGGGACGGAGACATGGCCTTGTTCCTCAATGAATTGCTGCATCAACCCCAACCCATACCGGCATTGAAATTGCGGGTGCCGTTGAGCCAGACCGATACCCTTGCGGTTATGGCGATTCAGGGGCGCAAGGGCTTTGTCGAGGGACTCGATTATCGCAGGATTGCATCATTGGCCGTTCTTCTGCCTGTCCCGGACTCTTCCTGGTTTCTGGTGACCAAGGATGATACGGCGGAAATCCTTGGAGTCTGGCGTTTCCGTGCGGCATTGCTCGTGGTGCTGTTCACGGTATTGGGGGGCGGATTGGGTGCCCTTGGGCTCGTTGTCTGGCAATACAACAAAAAGGCGCAGTATCAGGCGCTTTATACCAGCGAGGCGAGGCTACGCGCCAGCACCGAACGCCACAGCATCACCTTGAAGGCGGTCGGCGACGGCATCATCGCCACCGATGCCCAAGGACGGGTCGAATTGATGAATCCGGTGGCCGAGACGCTTACCGGATGGAAGCATGAGGATGCTTGCGGCAGGCCGTTATCGGAGGTATTCATTATCGTTAACGAGGAAACACGTGAACACGTCGAAAATCCGGTAGCAAAGACCCTGCGTGAAGGCGTGGTGGTGGGGCTTTCGAACCACACCGTGCTTATTTCTCGGGACGGGAGCGAGCGCGCCATTGCCGATTCGGCGGCACCCATCCGCGATGCCCAAGACGATATTCTCGGGGTCGTGCTCGTTTTCCGCGACCAGACCGAGGAGCGCTGGACACAGCGTCTGTTGCAGGCGCGCCTGATCCTGCAGGAATACGCTTTTGCCCACACCCTGGAGGATTTGTTGACCAAGGCCTTGGATGAAATCGCCATCCTCGTCAACAGTCCCCAAGGTTATTACCATTTTGTAGCTGCAGACCAGGAGGCCGTGACCATGGAGCAGTGGTCTACCGGCATTCTTCATGCATTTCCCCGGATCGAAAGGAGCAGAGGCCTTCAGCGCGGCATTGATCAGGTTAAGGTGTGGGCTCAGTGCGTACGTGGGGGGAGGCCGGTTGTGCACAATGAGGCTGTCTCCTTACCCCCGCAGCAAGAAAAAATTGAAGGGCTCCCGGAAGAAGGACGCCATCTTGTTGTTCCTGTGAAACAGGCTGGCAAGGTGGTCGCCATTCTGGGAATGGGCAAAAAATCGGGAGATTATACTGAAAAAGATATTGAAACTGTCTCCTATCTGGCTGATGTGACCCGACGTCTGGTTGAACAGAAATGGGCGGAAGAAAGATTGCTGTTGAGTGAACGTCGCTATCGCACCTTGTACCAAAGCATGATGGATGCGTTTGTTGTCACCGATATGAATGGGCGAATTAGGGAATGCAATACATCCTACTGTTCCATGCTGGGGTATACGATTGAAGAACTCAAAGAACTGCGTTGTACGGATATTACTCCGGCGCGATGGTTTGACCAGGAGCGGCGGGTCTTCAATGAACAGGTGTTGCCTCTCGGCTGTTCAAGGCTCTACGAAAAGGAATACCAGCGAAAAGACGGGACCGTCTTTCCTGTTGAATTGCGTACCTTTCTTCTTTTGGATAACAACGGCAAACCGGAAGGTCTGTCCGCTATTGTCCACGATATAACGGAACGCAGACGAACGGAGGAGGAACAGGAAAAGCTGCAGGCACAATTATATCATGCCCAGAAAATGGAATCAGTGGGACGGCTGGCCGGAGGTGTTGCCCACGATTTTAATAATATGTTGAGTGTTATCCTTGGGTACGCCGAGCTGTCCCTGAAAAAAATCGCGCCTTCGGATCCGCTCTACCAGGATCTCCAGGCAATCTATTCCGCCGGCAGACGTTCCGCCGACATCACCCGGCAATTACTGGCTTTTGCCCGTAAACAGACCATTGCTCCCAGAGCGCTTGATCTCAACGATACAGTGGAAGGCATGCTCAAAATGCTGCGGCGGATCATCGGAGAAGATATCGATCTGGCGTGGCTACCGGAGGTGGGTTTGTGGCCGGTGCATTTGGATCCTTCCCAAATGGATCAACTCCTTGCCAATCTCTGTGTCAATGCCCGTGATGCCATCTCGGGACAGGGAAAAATCACCATTGAAACCAAGAAGGTCACCTTTGATAGAGCCTATTGCGCTGAACACGCCGGTTTTTTTCCGGGGGACTTTGTGCTTTTGGCCGTCAGTGACGATGGCTGCGGTATTGACCGGGAAAATATGGACAAGGTCTTTGAGCCCTTTTTCACCACCAAGGAAGCGGGGAAGGGGACCGGTCTGGGACTGGCCACCGTGTACGGTATTGTTAAACAGAACGAAGGGTTTATCAACGTCTATAGTGAGCCGGACCAAGGCACGACCTTCAGGATTTATCTGCCGCGGTATGACGGTGCATCAGACGAATGCGTCATGGAAAAGAGTGTGGAACTTCCTCTGGGCCATGGGGAGACCGTTCTTGTTGTCGAGGATGAAACCGCCATTCTGGAACTGAGCAAATCCATGCTTGAAAGCCTGGGATACGTCGTGATAACCGCAGATAAGCCGAGCGATGCCGTGCAGTTAGCCCAGTCCTATACCGGTACCATCGACTTACTGCTCATTGATGTCATTATGCCGGAGATGAACGGCCGTGATCTGGCCCGGCAATTGCTCATTCTTCGCCCGGATATAAAAATCTTGTTTATGTCCGGCTACACCGCCAACGTGATCGTTCATCGAGGCGTTCTCGACAAAGGGGTGCGTTTTATTCAGAAACCGTTTTCCGCCTATGATCTTGCCGTGGGCATCAGCGAGGCCCTGCAACAGGAGCCACAGATACCCGATACCTCGGTTTGAATGCGGAGTGTTATCAGGGATTTTTTGCCTGCATCTCGCGCCAGAGGGTTCGGGTCATGAGCGCCAGCAGCGCCACCCCGGCCACCAGGACCACCCAAAGCAGGATCTTTTTCCAGGAAGCGGAGGAAAGGTGTGGCTGTAAGGCCACTTCGCCGCCCAGTGTTTGCAGAGGGCCAGGCTCGATCTGTCGAATGAGCGATTCGGAACGGGTGCCCTCCATGGCCGCCAGCACCAGATTTTCCTGCAGGTCCGTGGAAACCATGGGTTTGCTGCTGCCGAAGGCCAGAGTATAAGGGCCGTTTCCACGACCGATAAAGACCAGTTGTTCGTGCCGCCACCCCAGTTCGAGCTGCGGCGGCTGTTTACCAAAAGCTAATCCGGCGCCGTCGGCAAGGATTCGTAATCGCCAGTGGCGATCGGAAGTCGGCGGGCAATACGCCTGCTCGTTGTTCAGGGCTTTGTCGTCCAGATCGAGGCTGTAAAAATCGCCCTGCGCCCTGATCCTCCATTCGGCATCGGCCGAGGGCCGCGATTCGATTACCGCGCGCACCAGGGCATTGGGTTCTGCAAAGTGCAGCTGAAGCCTTATAACCAGCGGTTTGGCCTCCAGGCGGTATTCAAAAGTCAGTTCCTCAGTCAGTTCTCCCTTTGCCTTCCTCTCCTTTTCCGGATTCAGACGCAACCAATGCCATTGGTCCGGGAGGGCCGATTTCCCGGAAATTGCCGTAACCTCACGTAAAAGCAAGGGATTCCTGCAATCGATGCAGTCGAGCCGAATATACGCCAAGGGCTTTTGCGGCAAAGGGATGCGGCGAGCGGCAATGGTATTGCCCTTGTAGGTGAGATCGGCAAGGGTGGATTGCCCCACCAAGGGCGACCAGCGGCTGAGATCGGTGCTGTGGGCCAGCGATACGTTGAAGACCGATGTCGTGTTGCCGCTGTCCCAGAGGAGTTCCAAAGCCGTTGGTCGGGTTGTCAGGCTGGTGGTATCGAACAGATATGAGGACGAAGTTCGCCGTCTTGAGGCAGCCTCAGGGCCGGTGTCGATGGAAACAACCGCCCCGGCACTGTTGCGGCTCACCCGTAGGCTGAGATCAGCGGCTCTCGGTTGCATGATTTCCGGTAAAGGAAAGAAGGGCAGATGTTGCCTGATTTCTTTGATCTTGTCGTCTTCTCCGGCGCGGCGGATGGCATGCGGCACCGGTTCTCCGGAACCGTTGAAGACACGCAGGTCACCGAGGTCATCCCGCGTTGTTTTCTCATAAACCTCCAGCGGAATAGTGAGGGCGTAGACGCCTTTTCCCGCGACCAGCGGCAAGGGATATCCATAGGCATAGTCATTAAGGGCCGGTGCTGCGGCATTAAGCGGAAGTGTACAGCATAGAGTTGCAAGGACCACCAGGAAGACTGTTCTCATCGGGCCGTATCCCCCTCTTTTGGAGGGAGGGGGGCGAAAAAGCCGATGATCAGCATTAAAATGCCGACCACGATAAAAGAGACGATTCGGCCTACTGTGCCGGTGCCTGAGAGATCGATCAAAAAAAGTTTACAGACCACCATGGCCAGCAAGCCTGCCCCGACCAGCCAGATTCTTCGCTTTCCCTTTCTTGCACTCCACACGGTCATGGCCAAGGCCAGGATGGACCAGAGGGCGGCGATGGCGGCTTGGAAAACAGCTGAAGCCAAGAGGGCGTCCAAAGTATAGGGGATAGGGGAAAAGAAGTGGACACAGCGGCCGCAGACAACATTGAGCCAGAGGAAGAATATTCCCGCCGCCGGCCATCGGGAAAAGACCCCGCGCAGCAGAATATGCTCAGCCGGTTGCGCACCTTCTGCTGCTGACCTGCGGGCAATGCGTGCGGCCAGGAAAAGGAGAATGGTCAGTTCGACCAGTTCCAAGGGGTTGCATACCGGAAGATAGGGAAGGGGATCCGGGTTGCCCGCCAGGCTGAAGGAGGCAAGGCACCAGAGGAGCAGGCCGGCCAGGGGGACACCGGAGCCCAGGCCATGATAGATCCCGGCAAAGCGACGGACCGGCCAGGCGAGACGGTTGCCCTGAAATTCCAGGATAACGAGCAGCACCAGGGGGACCAGCCCCACACAGGTCTCGGACCAGATATCGGCCAACCCGGTAATCCGGTCTATCTGCCAAGTGATTTCAATGGTGGGTACCAGGAGGACCAGCCACAGGGAAAGGGTATGCCAAAGCGGTATAACCGGAGCAGGCAGCTTTTCCTCAAACAATGCAAGGATACGATATTGCAGGAAAAAAGCCAGGGGCCAGGCGAGCCAACCATAGTCGGTCAACAGCGAACCCGAGGGCCATATAAACAAACGAGCCGGCAGCATGAGCCACATCACCGGCAGGAGAAGAAGAAGGGCCTGCGATAACCGCTGCCAGGAAAGGTGGCGGCTGAAAAAACCGGCGAGAAGCGTGGACGCACAGGTGAAAAGGAGAAGCGCTGCCGGAAGATGGTGCGGCTGCAGGTGACGAGTAAGATCGCGAAACCCGCCGACATACCACCAGGCAAGTCCCCAGGCAAGAAAACACAACGGCAAAGAGTGTTCCCAGCGGTGGTTGTGTTCACGGCCTGTATCCAATTGGTAACTGGAAAAAAGAGCTGCCAGGGCGATCAAACTGCATCCCAGGAAGAAATGATTGCCGAAGAGAAGGGCGTCCCAGGGGTAAAAAATCTTGTCGGCAAAGGTTAAAGCCGCCCCCATCTGTAACAGGAGACCAAAAAGTCGAGCCAATCTGCGCTGTTGGCGGACACCGACCCAGACCATGGCCGCTCCCTCTAAGGCCCAGGCAGCGGTGGTCCAGTACGGGTCCAGGCCCAGAGGAATGGCGAGGCTGGCAAACACCACCCCCAAAGCGAGAAAGGCCTCGGTCAACAGCCGCATTTCATGGGCCATCCGGCTCCAGAGCAATCGGGCGAGACCGATGTACCAGCAGCCCAAGGCCAGGGCGCTCAGGGCCATGCCATAGCGGAAGTCGTGCACCAGCCAGGCCTGGAGACCGGCGGTGACGATCGGCAGGCCGAAGACCAGGGGGCCGTCGATAAAACCCCGCAGCTGCAGCGGTTGACGCAGGGCGAACAGCACCGAGATGATGGCGTACATCAGGAAGAAGAGGATGAGAAAGGGTTCGGTGGTGGAAAAATGGGCGGGTGTATAGGCGGACGCGCCCCAAAAGGCGGCAATGCCGAAGGTGAAGACAAAGCCGACCAGATTGAGCTCGCGCCAGGCCTTGAACCAGGCGATACCGAGGATGCCGCTGTTGAGCAGGGCATAATAGGAAAACAGCAGTACATGGCTGCCGGCGCCGGTGGACATCAGCACCGGGGCAAGAAAGCCGCCGATGGTCCCGGAGACGGCCAGTCCTTTTGATTCCTGCAGTACCGCCAGGGCGCAGGACAGGCCGACCAGAGCAATCATGATTGCCAGTGCCAGCGGTAGGGGCAGGAGGTGGTAGAGTCTGGCTGCGGCGAAAACCACCAGATACAGGATGCCGATTCCGCCGCCCTCAAGTCCGAGGCCGTAACCTGCGTGTTTGCGGCGCAGAAACCAGCCGGTGGTCAGCAGGGCCAGGCCGCCGATCGTGACGCCGATCAGACGAAATTCAATGGGGATCAGATTGCGCTGGGCCGCGTATTTGAGCAGAAAGGCCACCCCGAAAAAGAGGACGACAATGCCGATTTTGAGCACCGGATTGCCGCTGGTGAAATAGGCCCAGAGCCGGGAAACAAGCACCATGCCCCCCTCAGTGGGATTGTGGTCGGGAAGGGCGGGCCTTGCTGGAGGCGGTGCCATGCCTTTCCGGTCGGGACGGGTAGGCCGGATGGGGTGTGGTTGAGCTGGGACCGGTATTGACGGCGGCGATTGTGCATATCCGGTATCGAGATCCCCTGCGGATTCCGGTTCAGGCTCGGGATCCGGACTGGATTTTTCCACCGCATGGCGCATTGATCGAGCCGGAGATGCCGATCTTCTGGCTTCCTCTTCCAAGGCAGAGAGACGGCGACGCAGGGAAACCATCTCAACCGTAAGAAAAGCGACCACCCCGGCCATAATGGCGATCAGGGGGCTATGAGGATACATCCCCATGCCCGCCAGTACGGCTAAGGCGATTACCACGAAGGAAAGTATCATACGTATGCACGTCTCGTTGAGTTATGGTTAGGCCTTGTAGAAAATACAGCCCCAGTGGGACGATATTTCGAGGTTGCGGCAATGATTGTCGACCTCAATCGTTCCTTGCGGATCGGCCAGGAGATTAATCCAGGTTCCGTTTTCCGGAAAGGCTAAATCCAGCAAAAAGTTTTTAGCCGAGAAGTTGAGGGCAATCACTGCCTGGGACCGGGTTCCGGCCCGGTCGACATGGAAGCGACGGTAGACCAGCAGTTGCCGTTCGGTGTCGATGCCCACGCCTTCAGGATTGAAACGAGTCTGCCATTCCTCCCAGAAATCGGGGAAAAAACCATTGGATCGCAATACCGGGTAGGTTCGCCGCAGATGGATCAACCGGGTGTACACCTCGGACAAAGCCTTGCCAAAGGAATCGTTTGCGTACTGCCAATGCAGAGGTCGCGACTGAACACGGCGACCGCTGCCCTTGTCGTCCTCGGGAATCCAGTGATCTTCGGCGAATTCCTGCCCGTTCCGGAGCATCACCGCCCCCGGTGCAGTCAGCAGGGCAATGGCCCAGGGCTGGGTGCGGTACCATTGCAGCGCCCCGGCATTCTCCCGGGCCCCGGCCTGCCAGGCGACATGCGAGTGATCGTGGTTGCTCAGGTACAAGGTCGGTACCTTATCGGTTTCCTGGAGATAGCGGTTGGTATTGAGGCTGTTGAGCAGGCCGGGCCTGATGCGGCTATGCCAGAGTCCGTCGAAGCAGTGGCCGTAGAGACCGTTATCCCAATAGCTGCCGGCGCGGGTATTTCGGGTCACCTCGACCGCATCCATGCGCAGGTGTTCCAGGATGAGTGCGAAGTTGGACTCCCCGGCTGCAGTCATGTAGTTATCGATATCCTCCATGAGGAGCGGCAGGCCCCGGGTATCGCCTGTATTATAAAAATTGACCGTATTATCGAAACGGATGCCGTCGATCTGAAAAGTCTCGATCCAGTACCGGCAGACATCCCAGATTAACTGCTGGGTACAGCTCTGATGGAAATCAAGATCCTGGAGGCCTTCGAATTCCCCGGAGAAGGTGCCGGTAAAGGGGCAACCCTGATCATAGTTTTGATAAAAAGCCTTGTAGGGAAATCCGGTGGAGACATGGTTGAAGACACCGTCCATGATGACATGGATGCCATGGCGGTGGCATTCGCTGATCAGCTTTTTCAGCCAGGAGAGTTTTTCGGTCGGCCGGTTCAGGTCGTTGGCGTAGCGGTAGCTCACCGAATAATAGAGCGAGGGCGTATACCCCCAGTTGAAGGATTCGTCGTTCCAGGCGGTCCAGGGCATGAAGAGGATGGCGTTTACGCCGAGATCCTTGAGATATTCGATCTTGTCGCCAGCCGCATCGAGCGGTGCGCGGACATCGCGGTATCCGGCGGTGAAATCGTCGATCATCATTTCGTAGATCACGAGATCGCGCAGGGGTTGACGGCCTCCGGCCAGCGGCTCGATGCAATTGTCCCCGGCACGACTGCCGCCGACAACAAAGGCTGCGTTCATGTCGGTCTTGCCGCCGTAACGGGCAAAGGGATCGCTCACCCAGCGGGGCGGTTCCTGGGCATCGTTAAAGGTGACGTAATATTTGTACTCGTAAAAATCCGCAGGGAGCGGCTCAGGGGTGATGTAGTTCCAGATCTCGCCTTCGGGATGCGGGCTCCGGGTCAGCATGGGGGCTTCGGCCGGATGCCAGTTTTTTGTCTGGCCGAGGTGGCGCTGGAACGTACCGCAAACCTGAATGCTTTGAATGTTGTGTGCCAGCCCATCGGCCTCGTGGGGAAAGAAGAGGCGGAATTCGACCTGTCCTTGTTGAGGGTCATCACCGATCTGCCACGAACCTAAACGCTCTTTCATGTGCTCCATTGTGATTGCTCCTTGTCTTTACGGGGTGTTGCTTTAGGGGAGTATCGTGCCGAAGAAGGTATTGAAAAGAAGACGGAATGTATTAGGGCAATACGGCGCACTGTCCCCTACGATGCGTTGTCCTTCGTTATTGTCCTGTAAACCCTTCAAGTGTTTTGAAGGCCACGGAGATCAATGGTTTTTGGGGAAGTGCTCCCTTCTCAATTCGGCGGATATTGACAGGATCCGATTGTGTATTCCTTTACCGGTTGGCCGTATTGATCAAGCAGCGTTCTGCCATACCCGTCCAGTATATAGCGCTCCCATCGGCACATTCCTGGTGGAACATCGGGACTATAGGTGTAAATCGGAGAAGGAGGAACGGCATACGCCATCGGTGGACGTGGCTGGAGAATGGCGGCCGTTACTATCGTGCCGAGCATGAGGCCACCCAATCCCCAGGCCAAGGCATCACCGTGGTAGCCGTGGTGACCGTGATGATAGGAGCCATGATGAGGGTGCCAACACAATCCCGTGGTCGGTACCAGAGTCGTTGTCATCATGCTCATGAGCACAGCAAGAATTGTTTTCTTTATCATATCCATCACACAATTTACCCGTTGGTATTTATTGGGAGAGGTTCTGTACAATTGAAACGGTTATTGCCAGGAAGGCCTTTTTGGGGCTGAATTGATCACCCTCTAAAGACATGGGTCAGCGAGCGAACCACTTGTTTTTTTTTCGGGGTGCGTGTTGGACGACCTGGTTGCGTCCCCGGTTTTTGGCAAGGTACAGGGCCTCATCGGCCATGGCAATGAAGGAGTTTTTGTTGAAATCAGGGGCGGCAGGAAAGTCGGTGACCACACCGATGCTTATGGATACATGATAGTGCTCCTTGCCGTCAAAAAAATCATGGTCGGCTATGGTTCGGCAAAGCTGCTGTGCCACCATGAATGCTCCCTCCGATGCAGTCTCCGGAAGGACAAAAGCAAATTCCTCGCCGCCGTAACGCGCCATGAGGTCATATTCTCGAATAACGGTCTTGGCAATCCGGCACAATTCCTTAAGGATAAAATCACCGGTCTGATGCCCGTAGGTATCGTTGAATTTTTTAAAGTGATCGATATCGGCCAGGAGCAGTGAGAGAGGACTGTCGTTGCAGCCTGCCCGTTTGATTTCCGATTGTAAAAAGGTCTGGAAAAACCGATGATTGTTGATCTCGGTCAGGCCGTCAAGGTGGGCCAGCATTTCGAGCAGACGGTTTTTTTCGGCCAATTGCCTTTCCAGCTGCTCCAACTCCTGTTTTGCCTTGATTAATTCCCGGTTCATTTCCTCGTAGGAGAGATGCAGGATGCTGAGACGGATATGGGCTTCCTGGAGGATTTCATCCACCGGTCGCACGGGATTGATGTCCACACCAAAAAAATCAGCTGTTTTGGCAATCTCATGATCAATGCTTTTCAGGGTGTTCTTGATTTTCAGGCCATCAAGGCAAAGCAGCTGCTGGGCTTCATCATGTAATTGCCGGTAATAATGTTCAGGTGCGCAGGAATAGAATATCCTGGTCACCAGGTCGGCGAGGTACACGACCTTGATGGTCAAAAGTTCCTGGGGATTTGTGCCGGGATAGGCCGCGGGTGCATGGTGGTATCGGATGGCAGTCAGCAGGGGCGGCGGCAGACCCCATGCTCTGCCCACCTCGGAACCCGAGGTGGTGTGGGGCAAGGCCAGATATTCCTCTTCCAGCGAGACCTCGCAGACGTCCGGGTCGCTAACCGCTAAGAGCTCCAAAACATGATCATATCTCGACGGCATGGTCAGGGCAAAAATTAATTGCCCGATATTCTGGAGCAGGCCGATGGTGAAGATGTCTTCTGTATTGAATTCGGGCATCAAGCCGGCAATCAGTTTTGCAGCTGTCGCACTGACCAGCGATCGTTCCCAGAAGAGATCGAAATTGAACATGCTGCCATTCCGGTCCTTGCCCAGGGAAAGGAAACTAAACCCCAAAACCAGACTTTGGACCGCATTGATGCCGAGCAGCGAGACCGCCTGATTGATCGACCCTATCTGCCTCGGGAAACTGTAAAAGGTTGAATTGGCAACTTTGAGGATTTTTGCGGACAGGGCCATATCCTGGGAGATGAGGTCCGCGATCTCACTGAATGCAGTATCTTTCCGCGCGGTCAATTCCAGGAGCTTGGAAGCGACAACCGGCAGGGTGGGGAGCTGTGCCGAGGTGAGAATTGCAGTGAGTGCGGTGTCCAGGGGTTGTGACATAACCGGTTTTCGTGTTCAAATGGAGGTTTTCGAGGATACTATCCCAAGCGGCATCGCAAATATTTTTTCATCTGAGTTCCTCCCGGCCGTCTTTATCCTTTAGGACGATACCGGAATTGTTTGTTCTTCTGATCAAGCATCTGGCCCACCAGGAATTCGTCGTTTTTCCGATTGAACAATTCATAGCCCTCGCGCTCGCAGACCGGGCAGCAGTCGATGGGCAGTTCGATACCTAGACAGGGCAGGATGCGGTCGCTGCTTGTTTTGATAATGCGCAGGCCCCGGCACTGGTCGCAGTCCTTTAGTTCCTCCCGCTGCCGTTCAAGGATGCCGTCGGTGTCGTAATAGATCTTGCGCTCGCGGATAAAGTATTCGCCCTGTTTTTCGAAATCGCCCCCGACCGGATGGAGATAGTTTTCCAACAGAGGGCCGCAGCTCTGTTTAATATAGTCCATGGTGTCGGGTTCCTCGCGCAGTGCGGCGGGGTTGAAATCCGGTTCGCGCACCGCCGAATAGTCGCAGCCGGCCATGGCCAGGCAGATGCCGAGGTTGACGTAGGGCAGGGCGCCCTTGATCGAGTAGCCGCCTTCCAATACGGCGATGTCGGGTTTGAGCAGTTCATTGAGCCGGGCGTAGCCTTGGGCGGAAAACTGCATGTTGGTGATCGGGTCGGAATAGTGGTTGTCCTGACCGGCTGAGTTGATGACCAGGTCCGGCTTGAAGTCGGCGAGGATCGGCAGCACCACGTGTTCCAGGGCGTAAAGGTAGCCCTCGTCGCTGGTGCGCGGCGGCAGGGGGATGTTGATGGTCCGTCCCAGAGCCCGGGGGCCGCCGTTTTCATGGGGAAAGCCGGAGCCGGGGTAGAGAGTGCGGCCGTCCTGGTGAAGGGAGATGAACAGCACATCCGGATCATGCCAGTAGACATCCTGGGTGCCGTCGCCGTGATGGCAGTCGGTATCGACAATGGCGATCCGCTTGCGACCGTAGTGCTCGCGAATCCACTCGATCATCACTGCCTCAATGTTGATGTTGCAGAAGCCGCGGTTGCCGTGCACCACCTTCATGGCATGATGACCGGGAGGGCGGACCAGGGCAAAGGCCCGTCGGGTCTCCTGCTCCAGTACCAGCCGGGCTGCCTGGATGGCGCCGCCCGCGGAGATGCGGTGCGATTCGGTGCAGATGGCATCCACCGAGGGGAAACAGAAATGGGCGCGCATGATATCCTGGTCCGTGGCGAACAGGGGGCGGTGTTCGCTGATGCCCTCGATATCGAACAGCCCTTCTTCGCGAAACTGATCCTGGGTATAGAGCAGCCGCTCCTCCCGTTCGGGATGGGTGGGAGAGATGGCCCAGTCGTAGGCGGGGAAAAAGATGACTCCGAGAGATGATGGTGCTTTCAGCATGGAAGCCTGGCCTCTGTGTCTGAAGGTTGATCGATGGCGGCAAGGATGGGTTGTTCAGGATCTGCCGGCAATGGGGACATCGGCGGCGCTTGCATCCAGCCGGGAAACGACGGCAGGCCGGACCTGGGCAACCACCCGGATATTTTTACCGGTGGTATAGGAACCGTCCACCATATTAAAGGTATCGGCCTGGGTGATCTGGATCTCGTCCGGCGGAATCCTGATGCCGGCTTGTTCCAGGTCCGCAGCCAGCAGCGTCTTGGCCTCTTCGATGGCGTTCTCCAGATTGAAACTTCGGGGGATCGAACGGAAGATGCCGAGCATCGGTACCGAGAGTTGGGTTCGCGCGGTGTTGGCGGTCAGGGCCAAATGGCTGGTGGAGCGGGTCAGGGCCGCTCCGATGGCATTGGCCACACCGTGCAGGGGCGGGATAACCACCTCCATGCCCAGGCGAATCTGGAGCAGTTGTTTGAATACCGCCGCCGGTCCGCCGATGACGATAATCTTTTTCGGGTTGATCTCCCGATCCTCGAGTATTTCGTGAATGGTGTAGACCGGTTTCGAATTAACCTGTTGAATCAGGGCCTCGATCGTGCTGCCGATGGCATTCACCGCCGCATCCACCGCTTCTTTGGCCAACTGCGATTCGCTCCGACCATGCGTTGCGGCGAGGATGCCGATACCGTTACGTGACTGCTGGACTTCACCGAACTGCGCCAGGCCAAGGACATTGAAGGCATCCATAAGGGTCGGCATCGAACCGCCGGCTGCCATACAGGGTCCGATCCGTTGCGGCCCGGTCTGGACACCGGTCTCACTGATGGTGATCAGCGAATCGCCGCCAATACCGATGGATTCGACATGAATAGCCCGAACCAGGGTGGGATGGCCATCAATGGCGATACCTTCCCGTTCCAGCAGCGGCTGCCCCGAGGCAAAAAGGGCGATGTCTGAAGTGGTGCCTCCGATATCGAGCATGAGCACATCGGAGGATTCCGGAGTAGTGGCCAGGATGCCCATGACCGAGGCGGCCGGGCCGGAAAAAATGGACTGCACCGGTGCTTCCAGGGCGCGGGCCAGCGGCATGGTACCGCCGTCCGCCTTGAGAATATTGATCTCGGCTTGAAGATTAAACCCTTTCAGGCTGGCACTCAGGGCTGTGGAAAAGGCGTTAAAGGTCCGCCAAATCGCGGAATTGTAGTAGGCAGTGTGAATACGGCGGCCGAAATTGAGCTGGCCGGAAATCAGGTGGCCGGTGGAAACAAACTCGGCCCGGTCCCCTAGTTGCTCCTGCATCTGATTTTCATGCACCGGGTTACGGGGCGAGAATTTAGAGGCAATGGCAAAAATCGAAACCCCCTGGTCCCGGCACGAGGTTATGGCTTCCTCCAATTCCTCTTCATCCAGTTCCATGGTCTGGGTACCCAGATGATCGAGGCTGCCGGAGATGAGATGGAAATGGTCGCCGATCCGGTAGTTTTTGGGTGCTATGCCTGGTCCGCCGGTTACCAGCATACCGACCGCATCGGTTTTGCCGGTGACGATGGCATTGGTGGAAAGGGTGGTGCTCAAATTGAGGGTGCGGACCGCACCGGGGTCCTGACCGGTAAGGATGAGATGCAACACCTGGCTGATCGATTCCAGCAGGTTATCGTGGAGAGTGGGGGTTTTGGCGGCGGCGACCAGCAGGGTTCCGTCAATGAGGACTCCGTCGGTGTGGGTACCGCCGATATCGATTCCTATGCGCATGGCAACTCCTTGCCTGGGTGAAAAGGGAATGGGGATAATTGATTTGGTGCCGCCGCCATCCACGCGCCGGTATTAGTCAATCATCGTGAACCCGTCATATTGGTTTTGAAAGACTTGTTTACCGCTACGGAGAAAAGTCTCGTACTCCCATGGGATAGTGGTCAGCCGGTGACGGAATGCGGGTAGGAAAACATAACAGAAGACCTGGAACTCGACACCATTGTCATACCGGATGGTGACCGGACTTCGTTCATACATTTCCCCCTCGAAGCGGTCGAGCCGTGACCATCCTTTCGGGCTGACATCGTGGTACGCGATGCCGGTCACAATGCCGCCTGCAGCTGCAACCACACCGGGATATTGTTCGTCCCGGACAAGAAAGCGACGGTATCCAGACAGGATAGCTGGGGTGCCATGGAGCGATTCGCCGGCCACCTCAGTCATGATATCCTCGCACATCAGCGAGCCGTAAGCAAAAAGATTCGAGGTGGTGGTCAGGTGGTGAGGAGGCATTATTTAAAAGGGAATATGGTTATTGTAACGGATCGTAGTGTGCCTACGATCCGGTTTGGCGAATGTGGCATCGCTCCGCTACCGTATCCAAATTCGGTTCAATCCAGGCCGTGAATAGCCTGGGCAAAGGCGAGTTTGGCCCGCGACTGGAAACAGACAATGGTCACCTCTTGGGGTTTTCCGTTCCGGTCGAGGAAGGATTGAATGGTATCAACGGCGACATCAGCCGCCTCATCCAGAGGGAAACCGTAGGCCCCGCAACTGATGGCCGGGAAGGCGATGGACTGAATGTTATTCTGCACCGCCAATTCCAGACATTTACGATAGCAGCTCGCCAGTAGAGCGGGTTCGTTGTTGTTGCCGCCCTGCCATATTGGACCGACGGTATGAATGACATATTTCGCCGGCAGATTATAGCCCTTGGTGAGTACGGCCTGGCCGGTTTTGCAGCCGCCGATTTTGCGGCATTCCTCTAAAAGTTCCGGGCCTGCGGCCCGATGAATGGCTCCGTCCACACCTCCTCCGCCGAGCAGGGTTTCATTGGCGGCGTTGACAATGGCATCGACTTTCAGGGTGGTAATATCGGTTACAACCAGATGAATCATTACGATCTCCTTGTGCGCAGTGGCTTAGTAGGCGTTGGCCGGTAGGATGGAATCGGCGAAAGTACGTAGATGCGACACGGTGTGCGGTTGATAAATTCGTATTGTAGCATATGAACAGCACAACGGGAGGAGAAAAGTGCATCAGATCTTCCCCAGAATGATGATGTTCCCTTTTGAGAGAGGAATGAACTCGTTTGAGTGTAGGGTAAAAGAGCTGAAGAGTCAACGTTTACAAAGAAGTACACACTGATACCCCCTGTTCCAACGCCTTCTGCGACATCTGATTACCCAGATCGTTCTTTCAGGGATTGGCGGGATTCGATGGCTTTGGCCAAGGTATGTTCGTCGGCGTACTTTATGTCCATGCCCATGGGAATGCCGCAGGCAAGACGGCTGAGTCGGATTTTCTCTCCCTGAAGAATATCAATAAGATAGGAGGCTGTAGCCTCTCCCGGCACAGTGGAACTGGTGGCGATCAACACCTCGTCAACCGTTCCGGACGCTACCCGTTGCCGCAGTTCCCGAATTTTCAATTCATCGGGACCGATTCCGTCCATCGGTGCAATTACACCATGAAGAATGTGGTAGGTACCCTGGAAGGCAGCTGTCTTCTCAATGGCGATTTGGTCTCCGGGTTCTTCCACCACGCAAACCAGCCTGGGGTCGCGATTGGGATTGCCGCAGATGGCGCAGGGATCGGTCTCGGAAAAAGTAAAACATTGGTGGCAAAGATGAATGGTTTCGTGCAGCACCGTCAGGTCAGCGGCCAAATTTTTTGCCTCAACGGCAGGACGACGGAGAATGAAGAGGGCTAAGCGGGTTGCAGTTTTTCGACCGATGCCGGGTAATTTGGTCAGGTCAAGGATAAGGCGATCCAGGGCCGGTGGAATCACCTGCATTTAAAAGAGTCCGGGGAGGTTGAGGCCTCCGGTTATGCGGGCCATTTCGGCTTTTCCCAGTGCCTTGGCTTTCCCCAGGCCGTCGTTCACTGCCGCGACAATGAGATCTTGCAGCATTTCCGCGTTTTCCGGTTGGAGCATCGCCTTTTCGATAGTCAGGTCAAGCAGTTCGCCTTTCCCGTTGAGGGTTGTGGCCACCATGCCGGCACCAGCTGAGCCGGTTACCTGTTTGTTTCCCAAATCGTTTTGTACGGTTGCCATTTTTTCCTGAAACTGCTGAGCCTGCTTCATCAGGTCGCCCATATTCATTTGATCTTCCTCCCTAAAAAAAGATGAGTAGTAATTAGTGCAACCCTACCGGGCCGATTATTCTTCAATGACTATCTGGGGTTCAACTGCGACGCCTTCGGCAAGGATAGGGGCATTGGTCCGATAGCGGGGACCTATCCTGATGTCGCCTACCTGTCCGGTAAAGACATCGAGTGCCGTCAGCACCAGGGGATCATTGGCAAGTGCACGCCGTTCCTGTTGGGGCGCCAGACCGTTGGCCGGATCAATGGCACAGGCATTGGAACCGGGAACCACAAACCGGATGCTGAGATTTTCCTGAAAAAAATCAAGGACAAATTCGGTTAACAAATTGACGTACTTTGTTTGCTTCAGCATGATGCAATCGGTGCTGTCGTCAAAATGTATGAGCAGTTCTTCCTCCTTGCGTTCCACCGAGGAGGCGGATTGAAGCGCTGCCGTTATCCAAGGCTGCCGCTCATGAACATATTTGAGAAAGGCATCCCAATGCTGACGGATCCTTTTCTTTTCAATGAGAGGAGCAGGGGGGGGCGTTTGCGGTGTTTCTTGTGCATCCGCTTCCAGTTGGGGCGGAATTTCTAAAATCTCTTTTTCCTTTTCGGACGTTTTATCAACAACTTCTTGCACCGGTACCACTGCAATCTGGTTTTCCGATTTTTTCCCTTCAGGTTGTTGTGCTTCCGTAAACGACGATGCTGCAGAGGAGGCGGGCAGAGTCTCAGGAGGACAGGAGGGCAGGGCAGGGGACTCGTTGGTGGGCGGATGAACCGTTTCCTGTTGTCGGAGTGGCGAAGGGGGAGGAGAGAGTACGGGCAAGGATTCAAGCGGTACCCCATCCAGCATCTGATCGAAGCGGGCGATCAGCTCGGTGACGGGAATGACATCGTGAAATTGGACCGCGCGGATAAAGGTCAGTTCGAGCGCCAGTCTCGGCTGCTGGGAAAACAAGGCTTTTTCCAGGCCTTCGAAAAGGAGGTTGAAGAGGGCCGACAACGTTTCAAACGTATATTCAGAAGCAATTTTGATCATACCTGCCAGTTCTTCTTCGGTTGCCTCAAGAGAATCGCCTGGTTTTTTGCTCACTTTACAAACTATTAGACCACGGTACCAGTTTAAGAGTTCGTTGCTGAAGCGTTTGATGTCCGCGCCATGAAGAAACATTTCGTCGAGCAGAGAAAAGGCAGCCGCCAGATCGCCTCGAAGCAGGGCTGTCCCCGCATCGTTGACCAATTGTTGGCTGACCAGACCAAGGATTTCGATGACATCGTCAGTCTTGACCTCGTGGCCGCAGTAGGAAAAAATTTGATCAAGGAGGCTCAGTCCGTCTCTGACGCTGCCTCCTGCCTCTCGCACGATCATATCGAGCGCTCCCGATTCTATCTGCACCTCTTCATTTTCCGCCAGACGCTTGAAATGGGCAGCCAGTTCCAGGTGGCTCAGACGTTTAAGTTCATAGCGTTGGCAACGGGAGAGAATGGTGAGCGGGACCTTGTGCAGCTCGGTGGTGGCGAACATGAAATAGACATGATCGGGCGGTTCCTCAAGGGTCTTCAAGAGAGCATTGAAGGCCTCGGTGGTGAGCATGTGGACTTCGTCGATAATAATAATTTTATAGCGTGAGCTGGTGGGCATGAAGCGGATTTTTTCCTTCAGCTCACGAATTTCCTGGATGCCGCGGTTAGAAGCGCCGTCGACTTCCTGCAGGTCAATACTCGAACCCTCTGTAATCTGCCTGCAGGACAGGCAAGTGTTGCAGGGTTCAGCTGTGGAGCGCTGCTCACAATTTAAGGCCTTGGCCATAATTCTAGCCAAGGTCGTTTTGCCGGTGCCGCGGACTCCGCTGAAAATCATCGCATGGGGGACGCGGTTTTGCGTGAGGGCATTCTGCAGGGTACGCACCACTGCCTTCTGGCCGATTACTTCGGCAAAAGTCTGCGGTCTCGATTTTCTGGCAAGGACGAGGTAGGACAAGATGGATACCAACGATAAAAATCAGGATGGGGGAATCCGGATCAAACCCGAATCAGGGAAAGAATGGATTCAAATTTGCGGGAAAAAAGATAGCCGGGCTACCCTGCGCACATAAAGAGGTTCACTACCGCTGCTTCCTTCCGGACCTGACGGAGTTTGTGATTCTTTATTGCACAGGACCCGGCTAATCATACTGATGATCATTTGGTCATGGAAAAGAGTTCTTGCGAGGGGAGAATGAGCGTGCAAGTCTGCATACCGAAGATGAACTACGAAGTATGTGGTCGGTATGTATTCACTCTTTTCAGTTAGGCGTTTATACTCTCCATTGCAGAGAGCGTCAAGAAAATTTGTTGTGAGAATCCTCCCTCACAAATCTCAGTTAAATGATGGGAACAGGGGACAGGGCAAAAGAGGCTCAGAAGGTGCGATTCGGAGTGAAATCCGAGATGTAAAAGAAAAAAACTCCTTCGCAATCAACACGTGGAAGGAGTTCAATTCTTTCATTTGAAGGAGGTTGGAACTCTACTGCGCTGATAATATAAAAAATTAGAGTAAAAGATTTTTTCCCAAAATGGAAACCAGTTCATCGGCGGCACGAGTCGGGGCGACTCTACCATCTTCTACATCCTGTTTTACCTTAGGCAGGAGTTTTTTAATTTCGTCATGCTGATAAAACCAGCGTTCCAACCCTTCGTTGACCAGGAACCACATCCACGACATAGCTTGTTCCTGTCGTTTTTTGTCAAGTTCTCCGGTGGCGGTCATGATTTTTTTATGATTGGAAATCGTTTCCCATACATCGGTAAGGCCTGTTTCTTCGAGAGCGCTGCAGGTCATAACCGGTGGCATCCAGTTAGGGGAGGAAGGAGTAACAAGGTGGAGAGCGGTTTCATATTGGCGCTTGGCAAGTTTTGCGCGAGAAACATTGTCTCCGTCTGCTTTGTTGACAAGGATCGCATCCGCTACTTCCAGTACACCTTTTTTGATGCCCTGAAGTTCATCACCGGCTCCGGAGATTTGCAGGACAAGAAAAAAATCGACCATCGAGGCCACCGTGGTTTCCGATTGGCCGACGCCGACCGTTTCAACGATGATGACATCAAATCCGGCGGCTTCGCATACCAGCATAGTTTCACGGGTTTTGCGAGCCACACCACCCAAGCTGCCACCTGAAGGAGAGGGGCGGATAAAGGCCATATCATTTACGGCTAGTTTTTCCATTCGGGTTTTGTCCCCGAGAATGGACCCACCGCTACGGGTACTGCTTGGATCAATTGCCAAAACGGCAACGCGATGTCCCAGTTTGGTCAACATGGTGCCGAAACTTTCAATAAACGTACTTTTACCTGCGCCCGGAACACCTGTAATACCCAAGCGGACGGCTTTGCCCGTATAAGGTAAAAGTTCATTGATTACGTGTTTGGCAATCTCCTGATGCGTGGAAAGGGTGCTTTCAACCAAAGTAATGGTTCGGGCAAGCATGAGGCGATTATTATCCATGACGCCCTGGATATAATAACTGGGATCTTTTTGCATATCTGACCGTTGGTAGAGGTTTCGTCAAGACAGCATGCAAACGGACGGGTTTTCACCCGTCCGTTTGCAGTGTTACCAATATGCTGGACTTTTTTTATTTACAATATTTTGCTTCCAGCATATCCAGGACTTTGGAGGCGGATTCGGTGATCGGGGTTCCCGGTCCGAAGATGCCCTTACAACCTGCATCATAGAGGAAGGTATAGTCGTTCGGCGGAATAACGCCACCGGCTACAACCATGATTTCTTCAGCACCTTTCTCTTTCAATTTGCCGATGAGTTCAGGAACCAAGGTTTTATGACCAGCTGCCAGACTGGAAGCGCCGACGACATGGACATCGTTTTCGATAGCCATTTTCGCTGCTTCTTCCGGGGTCTGGAACATGGGGCTGATGTCCACGTCAAATCCGAGATCGGCGTAGGAGGAGGCAACAACCTTGATACCGCGGTCATGACCATCCTGTCCCATCTTGGTTACAAGGATACGAGGACGACGCCCTTGGTTAGCCAGGAAATCTGCAGTGCGTTTGCGCAGGCCTTCGATGACCAAGGCGCTGTCACTGCTGGCTTCACTATACTCTGAAGAATAGGCTCCGGATACACACTGAGTGGTGGCTACATAACGGCCAAAAACTTTTTCCATGGCGTCGGATATTTCTCCTACGGTTGCTCTGGCTTTAGCAGCAGCAATGGCAACTTCAAGGAGGTTACCATTACCGGATGCAGCCTTGGTTATGGCCTCGAGGCATGCCTGACATTTGGCACTATCCCGGTTTTTCTTGGTTTCGTTAATGCGGTCGATCTGCTCAAGACGAACGGAATCAGGTACTTCGAGGATATCGAAATCCATTTTTTCGTCTGCAAGACGGTATTTATTAACACCAACGATAACGTCTTTCCCTTGATCAATACGGGCTTGGCGACGGGCAGCGGATTCCTCGATGCGCATCTTCGGCATTCCGGACTCAATAGCTTTGGCCATACCGCCGATTTCTTCGATCTCGTCAATGATCTTCTGCGCTTCCGCAACAATCTGATTGGTCAGATATTCAACATAGTAGGAACCACCCAACGGATCAGCTACCTTGCAGATTTGAGATTCTTCCTGAATGATAATCTGAGTGTTTCTGGCGATACGGGCAGACAACTCGGTCGGTAGACAGACCGCCTCGTCAAAGGCGTTGGTGTGCAGGGACTGGGTTCCACCAAGCACTGCAGACATGGCCTCGATCGTGGTGCGGATAACGTTGTTGTACGGATCCTGCTCGGTTAGAGACCAACCGGAGGTCTGGCAATGGGTCCGCAACATGGAGGATTTGGGATTGGTAGGGTTGAACTGCTGCATCAAACGGTGCCACAGAAAACGGGCGGCACGCAGCATGGCGATTTCCATGAAAAAGTTCATGCCTACGCCGAAGAAAAAGGACAGCCGAGGTGCGAAGGTATCAACAGTCATACCTGATTTGATGGCAGCGCGAACATACTCGACACCATCAGCCAGGGTGAACGCACACTGCAGTACGGAATCCGCACCGGCTTCCATGATGTGGTAGCCGCTGATGCTGATCGTGTTGTATTTTGGCATATTTTTAGAAGCAAATGCCATAATGTCGGAGACAATCCGCATGGAAGGCTCCGGCGGATAGATATAGGTATTCCGGGTCAGGTACTCTTTGAGGATGTCGTTTTGGATGGTACCTTCTAGCTGCTCCTGTTTAACACCTTGCTCTTCGGCAGCTCCGATCCACATGGCCAGAATCGGAATAACCGCACCGTTCATGGTCATGGAAACGGACATTTTATCCAGGGGGATACCATCAAAAAGAATTTTCATATCCTCGATGGAGTCGATGGCAACACCGGCTTTACCGATATCACCGGAAACACGTGGATTATCTGAATCGTAACCACGATGGGTAGAAAGGCTGAATGCAACAGAGAGGCCTTTTTGACCAGCGGCAAGATTTTTGCGATAAAATTCGTTGGAGGCTTTAGCGGTGGAGAAACCGGCGTACTGACGGATGGTCCAAGGACGACCGGCATACATGGTGGTCATCGGTCCGCGGGTGTACGGTGGCAGGCCGGGGTAGAGGCTCAGCGCATCCAAACCCTTCGTATCTTCTTCAGTGTACAGCGGTTTAACGGTAATGCCTTCGGGAGATTTCCAGTTCAGAGAATCCGGCCCTTTACCTTTGGTCTGTTTGGTGGCCATTTCCAGCCATTGCTCATATCCAGTTGCCATGTCACTAGCTCCTTGTAGTTATCGGGGATGTATTCCCCAGTTGGAAATAAAAATAAACCGGTTCAACCACAACCGTCCTGTGTCGCTACAGAACGATTGCGGTTAGAATCGGGGGTTATATTCATTGTGGGATTCGTTGCCGCGAAAACCGCAATGAAGAATTTATTTAATTACGCTCGCAAATCTCGACAAGAACACCACCCGTTGCTTTAGGGTGCAGGAAAGCGATTTTAGCACCGCCAGCACCGATGCGAGGGGTCTTATCGATCAGGGCTACGCCTTTTTCGGTCAGTTCGGCCAGAGCTGCTTCAATGTTTTCGACCCGGAAAGCCACATGCTGAAAGCCGGCACCCTTTTTCTCGATGAATTTAGCTATGGGGCCATCGGGAGAGGTGGACACCAGCAGTTCCACTTCGCTTTCTCCTACCGGGAGGAAGGCTGTGGTTACTTTCTGTTCTTCGACGGTTTCCGATCCTTCGAGTTTGAGACCCATAACATCCGACCAGAATTTTTTTCCATCTTCCATGCTATTTACTGCAATACCAAGATGATCGATTTTAAGTATTTTCATTTTCCTTGTCTCCTAGGTGTCTTTTTTTTTAAATAAAGTGAGTACATTTTTAATTTTGAGAACAGGTGAGCTGGAAATGCTCTAGTGTGCTCAATATGATACTTATGTCAACGATCCTGAATCATGGACATAAAGATATACTTTTTTTATTTTAATAATATTTTATGGGGCGGTTATATACTTTTTTTTTCGACGATGCAGAGTGATAAATTTTAGAATAACTTATTGAGATATTATGTATTGTCATCGATCGAATGAATGGTAACCGAAGAGGCAGTGCCGCAGTTTTCCGCGGCACTGCCTGATTTGTCTACACCTTATTTTGCAGCGCGTTTAACGAAAGCGCCGTCTGGGTCAACGACTTCGCGGATCAGACGAATTTCTTCTTTGGTCGGTGCAGCAAATTGAGAAACATTAGGAGCAATTAGCAGTTCAAAACCGGTTGCCGCCTGAATGCTTTCCACCGTTTCTCCAGGAAACATCTGGATAAGCCGCATTCTTTTGGTCTTCTCCTCAAAGTCAAAAATGCCTTTGGTGGAGATGAGCCTGTACGGCCCCTTGCCCTGCATCCCCGCATTAAAACGAGCGTTTGGGCTCCCGTCGAGATGACCGGGGCTGGTCACGTAGGAGAGCTTCTCATTAAATTTTTTCTTGTCATGCGGTACAATGAGAATCGTCCGTTCGCAGGAGGCGGCCATGTCGCTGGCACCGCCGCTGCCGGGAAGGCGAACTTTGGGTTTTGCATATCCAGCAGGGAAATCCCCCATCATGGTGGAGTTGAGGTTACCGTACATGTCGACTTCCGCGCCGCCGATAAAGCCATAGTCGGCATAGCCACGCTGGGTGAGTTCAAAGGCTGCGTTCAGCCCCTTCATGAAAGACGCGCCCGTTCCGGTTTTGGAATCGCCGACCGAAATGGGCAGACCATGTTTCAAAGGCGGGCCCATTGCGCCAGCCTCAAAAACCGGGATGAGTCCCGGGGCATGGGTAAGACTTGCCAGAAGAGAGGCGACCATGGGGAGGCCCGTCCCGACAAAGACGATTTTATTGTCTTCCATTACTTTTGACCCCGCCACAACGATGATCTCCTGGGCGGTGTAATCTGTAGAAACTGTCATGATGACTCCTTTTCTATGAATTCCGAGAGGTTCCGCTTCAATTATGCACTATATATCTGTCGATCAGGCCAATCGCTCACAGTGAACCGCTTCCGCAGCCTTGATGGCGAGAAATTTTGAGACCGGGAATTTATCCAAGTATTGCTCAAAGTTTTCGACACCAAAGATATATTTGTCATAAAAAGCCTTCAACCCATCAATAGACCCGCCCTTGGCTATGGGGGCGATGAGGCCGAGGAGTTCGCGGATATGGTCGCCTTCGAAATAGTAATGGCGGCGGCAGGCGCCCGGGAATGCGCCGTATGGAACTTGGATGACTGCATCGACAGCCGGGAAGGGGATGAGAATATCTTTAGGACTGCTGACGATCAGTTCATGGGAAACCAACTGTTCGCAAGTGACGATGGTATGACCGGAGGCCATGGCAATTTCCGGACAGGTGGCGTCCGTACCGCGAATGATGCAGTTACCGTACATATCGGCAGCCTGCACATGGATAAGGCCGACATCGGGGTTGCTCGCGGGAAGGAGGGCGATTGGTCTTCCCGTGAAGGGGCAATCCATAATCTTGGTGCGACTGGTGTTTTTGATGTCGCCACCTAATGGACCGCGCGTGGGGATGAAAGGGAGGCCCATGGCGCCGGCTTTGAAGCGGGCCGACATATTATAGTTGCTCCAATCCTCAAATTCGATCAAACCACGCTCGGCCAAATAACGCCAAGCCGGTGATAAACCAAAGGACTCATGGCCCCAGTAGGCCAATTCTATTCTTTTAAAGGAAAAATGCTCAGGTTTGACCATCATCGCGCCGGCAAGAATTTCTGCACCCATACCAGCGGATTGGAAGGAAAGAGTCAGGTCTTTGAAGCCATGACGAATCATTTCATGGCAAATAGCCATAGGCTGGCGGAGGTTGACAAATCCGCCAATACCAACATTGTCACCGTTTTTGATAAACTTGGACACTGCATCTTTCAGTGTCATCCGTTTGTCTTTTTTGGACTTGTCTTTATTGACAAGCAACTCTCTTGCCTCATCGGGTGATAAACCTGTCCAGACCATTTTAGCGTCGTTTTCCAATTTGTTACCTCTTCCTGTCTATCAAGCGTTTTTATTGCCCAGTTCCCACCAAGTGGTCCTCTGGGATCCCCCTTACAAAAAAAAAGACCGCTAAAACAACCCAATTAATACATGTTGTTTCGCCGGTCTTTTTTTTGACTCGATCAATAGCAATACGAAGCCACTATAAATGATATATTTATTATGCGCTGAGCCAATTTTCCTCAAATGCCTCTACCCCGAATAGTCCGTGATATTTTCAGATGACTTACATTTCCGGTTCTTGTCTTTTCAAAAAGAAAATTTAAGAACGGATATTGTCTGCAAGGGAAAAACAGGTCTTTCCCCGATGTCGGGCGGGGGAAAAAAGCCTTCAGCTTACTTATTTTCTTACTACCTCTGTGTTCCTGGTGGTCCTGCTTATGGTAAAATTCCGGCAGGCTCAAAGTGAACGCGAGCTCGCCAAGGGAAAAATGAATAACAAGTTAAAACTAAATAAAATAAAGCTAGCAATTTCCTATTTGAAGTTAGCTCTTTTGTCAACAGCAAAAATTATGGGGGAAACGGGGAATGGCTGAATATTTCCAAGCATTACACGTGAAAATAGTAAGATAAATGGCAGTCGGTTTTTTACGTTTTTTTGGTGAATCCCATGCGACTTTATGCGGGCTGTGTCGGCATGCATCGACTTTCTCCTCACTATTTCCCTATCGGTTAAAAAAATGAAACGATTTGGTAAGATAGGGAGTTGTGAAGGAATATATTTTTGTGTACAAATTACTATTTCTTTCGCAGAATAAGAAGAGGTTATTTTTACCCCGTTTTTAAAAGGATTATTAAAAGATTGTTCTCCCCGGACAGATGGAGATCGCTTTGAACATTCCGCGCAAATTTTTTTTGTTTTTTCAAACGATCACATCTCCCCGAGCTGTTTTCGTTGACAAATGCAAGCGGCTGATTGCTCTCCACGTCAAAACAAACAAAGGAGTACACGGATGAAAGTTTATACAGGTGGCGGTGATAAAGGAAAAACAAGTCTATTTTCCGGTGAACGTGTGCCCAAACATCATATTCGCATTGAGGCTTATGGTGATCTTGATGAACTTAACTCCGTGCTCGGAGCGGTGGCGGCGTACCTGCCGGCCAATGAAGAGGCACTTTTTAAAGATTTCGACACCATCCAATCCCATCTTTTTGTTGCAGGAGCCTGGCTCGCCACCACCCCCGACTCATCGGCCATCGGCTACCTGACTCCGCTTGAGGCATCGGTTTCTAAAGATTTAGAAGGTCGTATTGACGCTCTATCCGAGGTCTTGCCTGAGCTCAAGGAGTTTATCCTTCCCGGCGGACAACCGGTTGCCGCCTGGTCCCATGTCGCAAGAACGGTATGCCGACGTTGCGAACGACGTTTGACTGAACTGATTGAGGCCTCAAATGAGCCCAATCCCGAGTTGGCTGCCATTCAGGTATATTTGAACCGACTCTCCGACTACCTCTTTGTTTTGGCTCGCTATCTGAATAAAGCCCTGGGAACCGCCGACAAAACCTGGAAGAAATAAGGGATGAGGTGAAAGCTTCCTTTCCGATTACCGTTCTGTCGCGGATCTGGTTGAATGAAGAAGCCTTTGAACTCACCTGCAGCCGTCCTTCCGGTTTTTTGTTTCACGCCGATCAATATGTCGCTCTCGAGTTCCAGGGAGAGGTTCGTGAATATACTCTTCTTTCACCGCCGGATGCTCAGGAACTTCGTTTTCTTATAAAACAGGTTGTTGGTGGAAAGCTGAGCGCTGTGCTGGGGAAGATCGATTTGGGCAGCGTTCTGCTCATGGGCAAGGCAAGAGGATATCTGACCTATCACCCAACGGCACGATCGATTTATTTCGTGGCAACCGGCGTAGGCATAGCACCTTTTGTTGCCATGGCCGCCGGAGGACTCCGAGGATTCACCTTGATCCATGGGGCCAGGACTGAGTCAGGGCTTTTTTATCAGCGCGAACTGGCAGCTATGTCTTTGCAATATATTTCCTGCATTTCCGGTACCAATATATTCGGTGCAGGTTCGCCAACCCCGTATCACGGGTATGTTACTGAATATATACGAACGTATCTTCAACCGGGGCAGTATGACTTTTATCTCTGTGGTTCCAGAGCAATGATTCGTGATATGACCCACCTCCTGGATCAGCACCATCCCGGGACCAGGATATTCAGTGAAGCCTACAGTTGAGCTGACGTTTACAAATATTGCTCTGCTGCAGGAATAACAGAATAATAATAGGGGACGTAATAAAATAATAGATAGGGGACGCACCACGTTTTCTGCTTCGGGTCGATATTCCTCTGAAATACCCAACTCGATCATCGCTCCTGTCTCTTTACATCTACGGGAAAGACGAGCATTGACTGGCAGTCTTTCTCTCGCGGCTCAAATCTGCCCCTGCATGTAGCGGTGCATCGATTCGGCGGCATCCAACCCCTGGCAAACGGCCTTGGCCACGGTCTGGGGCCCGAGCACGGTGTCGCCGCCGGCGAAGATCCATTCGACGCTGGTCTGCAGGGTGACCGGATTGACCACATAGGTGCCCCGAGCATTGATCTCCACCGGTACTGTCTCATCGTGTACCGGAATCACCTTCTGGCCGACTGCCGCGATCAGGGCCATCGGCTTGAAGGATGAATTCCGATCCGGCCACGGGCACAGGCCGCCGTCGACCTGAACCGTCGGGCTCACCCGGCTGCATCCGGATGCATTCCACACCGGTCAATCGTCCGGCCTCGAAAAGAATCCGGATCGGAGCAGCCAGAAACTCCAGCCCCACACCTTCCTCTTCCACATGATACACCTCGACCAGCCAGGCCGGCATCTCCTCGCGGGTGCGGCGGTAAAGGATGGTCACCTCTTTCCAGCCGGAACCCAGGGCTACCCGAGCCGCGTCAATGGCGACATTGCCGCCGCCGACCACCACCACCCGATCCCCGAGTTTTCGGGGCGCAACGCGGTGACAGATTCTTGCCGTTTATGATCATCCAATCGGCGAGAAAGCGCTCGAGCAGGCCGATGGCCACCGGCTGATCCTTTTTACTGCGGATGCAGGCACCTTCGCATTGAAACTCATGGGGGCAGACTCGCGATCAGATGGAAGGCATGGAACTGGTCTCGCGGATGGTCCAGTAGGCCTGCTCAAATTCATGTTCCCGCAGCAGTTCGATGAAGCGGGGGATGTCATTGCCGATCGGACAGCCCATGACGCACGCCGGATTACGGCATTGCAGGCAGCGCTGCGCCTCGAGCAGGGCAGTCTGTTCGTCGAATCCTTTGGAGACTTCGTCGAAATTATCCAGTCGTTCTTCCGGATTGAGTTCTCGCGGCTGTTGCCGGGGATGGCCAATTGTTCCTTGATATTCATAACGAAACCCATCTGAAAGATATTTTGATTATTTTTCTCAATAAAATAATCACATCAAAACCGGGTGGCAATAAAGAAGCTTTCGATGTGCAGGGCTTTCCTATCATGCCGGAATAGAGTTTTTTTGTCACAACAGGTGAAAGCCGCCTCGCACGATCGATTTCAGTGTACGGGGTATTATAGTCCGCCGAACCTCCAACCGCGCCGAACTTTTGCGTTTAATCCTTCCATTTTTATCAAGGAATAAGGTAGTATTTCGAAATTATCGGAAAGGAAATTCATCCGGAAACCGCACTGTTTGTCAGTCGGATCGCCGACCTGTGACCTCAAGGATATGGAAAAAAATCCTGTTATCACCATCATCACCGACCCCTCTTTCAGCCGGCATGATACCGGCGGCGGGGAACACCCGGAAGTTCAGGAGCGGATGCAGGTTATCACTGATCGACTTGCCCAAGGTTCTCTGGCGGGTCTGATTGATTATCTGCCGTCGCGTCCGGCTCTGCGTTCCCAGCTGCTTGCCTTTCATACCGAGGGCTGGCTCTTCCGCTTTGAAGAGTCGGTGCTTTGCGGCCGTACTTATATCGATCACCCTGATAATCAAGTGTGTTACGATTCCTATGAGATAGCGACCCTTTCCGCCGGTTCGGGAGTGGTCGGCGTTGATAGGGTCGAACAGCGGCCGGGTTCCGTTGTCTTCTGTCAGACCCGTCCTCCCGGACATCATGCCGAACCCAACATGCCCTTTGGTTTCTGTTTTTTTAATAACTGCGTCATTGCTGCGCGATATTGGCAGCGGCAATACAACCGGTCACGGGTTTGCGTCTTTGATTTCGATGCCCATCACGGCAACGGCATCCAAACCGCTTTTGAGGAAGAAGCCGGCACGGCCTATATCTCCATCCACGAGCATCCCAGTTTCAGCTATCCCGGAACGGGTTGGGCCGAGGACCGCGGCTTGGGGGCGGGGAAGGGCACTATCCTGAACCTGCCGCTGCCGCCCGGTGCCGGAGAGGAACAGGTCTTGCGTCTCTTCCCTAAAATACGAAAATTCCTCGAAGAATTTCAGCCGGATGCCCTTGTTATTGCCGCAGGATTCGATGCCCACCGTCAGGATGATATGTCCGGCTTGGCCTACACGGTCGATTTGTATCGGCAGCTGGGGAAATTTTGCATGGAACTGGCCCGCGACTATGCCCAAGGGCGATTGCTGTCCATTCTAGAGGGCGGTTATTATCTGGAAAAACTCGGACTGTGTGTCGAGGCCTATCTTTCAGGGATTGTGGAGACGAACAAATGAGAGCAGTTAGAGGTGACTTTCAAGGCAAGAGAGGTGTGCGATGTTCATTTATTATCATATGACATCCCCCCCCATCACCGTCACTCCGGATCAAACCGTTGCTGAGGCGACTGATATCCTGCAGCAGCATAATTTTCGCCATCTACCGGTTGTGGATGAACAGGGTTTTCTTAAAGGCATCTTGACGGACCGGGATCTGCGTTCCGCCCGTCCCTCGTCCGTGGCCCGGAGCAGGGAACGACAGAACGTGGAGGATCGGGTCAAATGTACGCCGATTTCCGTTGTTATGTCTCGGGATTGCCTGTCGGTCTCCCGTCTGTCGACCCTGGATGATGCCCTGCTGATGTTTCAGTCGCGCAAAATAGGAGCGCTTCCCGTCCTCGATGAGGAGGAGAAGGTGGTCGGTATCTTCACCATCGGCGATTTAATGAAGGCGTATCGTTGCCTTTTCGGATTGGGCGAGAAGGGATCGGTGCTGATTTCCATTGAAGACAATAAAGATCCGCAGGCGTTAAGTAAATTAGTTGAAATCATGGAGGAAAAACAGGTGCAGTTCACCCGGTTGGTCAGGACGGAAGGCACTTGTCAGAGGAAAGCCATGATATTTTTGCGCATTAAGACCTATAATGTTCGATCTGTGCACAAAGCCCTCGAATCCGCCGGTTTTACGCTCCATATTCCTGATATGACAAATTAAGAGGTTGTTATGCTGGACAGACTTTTTTCCCCGAAATCGATTGCCGTTATTGGCGCTTCCAGGACCGTCGGCAAGGTCGGTTATTATACGGTGAGCAACCTGGTGCAGAGCGGCTTCAAGGGACCCATCGTTCCGGTCAACTCCTCCGGCGGCGAACTGTTCGGCCTTAAGATCTACCCGCATATCGCCGATTATCCGGATCCCGTGGACCTGGTGGTTCTTGCCGTTCCGGCGGAGATGGTGCCCGCAGCTGCCCGGGAAGCGGTCAAGAAAAAGGTTGGCGCGATTGTGGTTGTTGCTTCGGGTTTCAAGGAAACCGGGCGGCAGGGGCGCGCCCTGGAAGAGGAATTGACCGAGATCTGCCGGAAAGGAGGGGTTCGCCTCCTCGGTCCGAACTGTCTCGGGGTCATTAATACGGCCATCAACCTTAATGCCTCGTTTTCCAAACGAATACCGCAGCCGGGGCATCTGGCCATATTTTCACAGTCCGGTGCCCTGTGCACGGCCATGATGGATATTGCCGATGAACGCGAGCTCGGTGTTTCCAAATCCATCTCCATCGGCAATAAGGCCGATATTACCGAGGTGGATGTTTTATCGGCCTTGGCGCACGACGAAAACACCAAGGTGATTGTTGGCTATCTCGAAGATATCAGTGACGGCGATAAATTCGTCAAGGCGGCCGAAGAGGCGAGCAGCCGGAAGCCGGTGGTCATTCTCAAGGCCGGGACCACCAAGGCCGGATCCAAGGCTGCTGCCAATCACACCGGCGTTCTTGCCGGCAAGGACACGGCCTACGGGGCCGCCTTCAAACGTGCCGGGATCTGTCGGGCCGATAGTTTTGAGGCTCTTTTCGATTATGCCAGTGCCTTGGCGCTGCAACCGACACCTCGAGGCGACCGGGTCCTGATCATCACCAATTCCGGCGGGTCCGGAACCATGGCCGCCGATGCCGTCGAAAAATCAGGCATGACCGTTACCCAGCTGAATCCTCAATTAGCGGCACGGCTCCGACAGGCTCTTCCCCCTGCCGCCTTCATCGATAATCCCATCGATACCTCGGCGGATGCGGAACCCCAGCACTATGTGGCTGCCCTCAAAATAGCCCAGGCGGATGAGGCCGTTGATGCCATTCTAGTGGTCCTGGCGCCCCAGTACATGACCGCACCCGCGGAAACGGTTCGGGCGCTAGCGGCCCATCTCGACAATGCAACCCCGGTGTTGGCCTCCTTTCTCGGAGGCAGCGATGTCATGCCGCCCCGTAAGGAACTGGCATTGGCGGGTCTGCCTTTCTACGACTC
Source organism: uncultured Desulfobulbus sp. (assembly GCA_963666685.2). Lineage (GTDB taxonomy): Bacteria > Desulfobacterota > Desulfobulbia > Desulfobulbales > Desulfobulbaceae > Desulfobulbus. Next base: position 1,288,449 of record CAXXHZ010000003.1, on the reverse strand, counting down.
GCCGGAACGGGCGGTCGGGGCACTGAAGGCGATGTATGATTACGGAGTGTGGAAACATCGTCCCGCCCGGCATGTGGTGCGTTTTCCGGTGAATCGTCGCCGGGTCGAACGAATTATCTCCCGACGGCAGCGGACCGGCAGGCTACGGTTGGGGGAGGTGAAATCGAAGGATATTCTCAAGGCCTATGGTTTTCACATCATGGAAGGACGGCTGACTGCAACCCCCGAGGAAGCGGTGGAGATCGCCCGGTTCATCGGGTTTCCGGTGGCCATGAAGATCGTTTCCCCCAGTATCGTCCATAAATCCGATCTGGGTGGGGTGCGGCTGAACCTGGGCTCCAGCCAGGAGGTGGCCGACGCCTTTGACTTGATGATGCTGCGCATCAATAAACACGCACCCGATGCCATAGTCGAGGGGATTTACGTCGAAAAGATGGCGGAAAAAGGGCTGGAGGTCATCATCGGTATGACCCGGGATCCTCAGTTCGGTCCGATGTTGATGTTCGGTCTCGGCGGTATCTTTGTTGAGGTAATGAAGGACGTCACCTTCCACCTGGCGCCGATCACCGAGAACGAGGCAGTGCAGATGCTCAAATCGACCCGGTCCTACGAATTGCTGGAAGGCAAGCGCGGCCTTAAAGAGGTGGATATCAGCGCCATTGCTGTTGCCCTGCAGCGCATCAGTCAGCTGACCACCGATTTCCCTCAGATTATCGAACTGGATATCAACCCCCTGATTGTCGGCGAGATCGGTAATGAACCGGTGGTCGCCGATGCACGCATGACCTTTGCCCGCCCACATGCCGATGTTTGATTTATACACAAGGATACGTACCTCCGAACCAACAAGGGGCTCCCATGGAATACGATAAAGACTGGCTGGAAAAATACAGCGATATGATCGCCACCCCCACCGAGGCGCTGGTCCATCTCAAGCCGGGGCAGAGGGTTTTTATCGGGACCGGCTGCGGCGCGCCGCAGGAACTGATCGCGGCCATGACCCGACGGTCAAGAACTCTGAGCAATGTCGAGATCATTCAGCTGATCACCAAGGGCGATGCCCCGTATGCCGACAAAAAGATGTCGGACAGTTTTGCCATCAACGCTTTTTTTATCAGTTCCAATGTCCGTGACGTCATCCAGGAAGGGTTCGGCGATTATACCCCGATTCTTCTTTCCGATGTTCCGGGGTTGTTGGATTCCGGCATCCTGCCGATCGATATTGCCCTGATTCAGGTAACGCCGCCGGACACCAGGGGCAGGGTGAGTCTGGGCATTTCCGTGGATATTGTCCGCCGGGCCACCGAGAATGCCTCGCTGGTCATTGCCGAGGTGAATCCCAATATGCCCTGGACCCATGGTGACACCATGGTGGATGTCTATGATCTCGACATCCTGGTGCCGGTGGATCGGCCGATCCTTGAGCGTCAGCTCGATCCGCCCAACGAGATCAGCCGCAAGATCGCCAGGACGGCGGCGGCGCTCATTCCCAATGGTGCCACGATTGAATTGGGATTGGGAAGGGTTCCCGGCTACGGCCGGATTCCGCAAGTGGTGATGGAGTTTCTCCATGACCGCAAGGACATCGGTTTTCATACCGAGATGATCTCCGACACCATTATCCCGTTGATTGAATCCGGGGCGGTAACCGGGGCCATGAAAACCATCGACCGGGGCAAGATCACCGCCAGTTTTTGTATGGGCACGAAAAAGCTCTACGATTATATCCACGATAACCCCCTGTTCAGCTTCCGGCCCACGGAATATATCAACGACGCCAACGTCATCGGCAAACACAAACGGATGATCGCGGTTAACATGGCCCTGGAAATCGACCTCACCGGCCAGGTCTGTTCCGATTCCGTCGGCGGCCGTTTTTATTCCGGTATCGGCGGCCAGATCGATTTCAACCGGGGGGCCGCCAAGTCGGAAAGCGGCCGGGCCATCATCACCCTACCGTCCCTCAACAAAGAGGGGGATCAGTCGCGGATCGTCTGCATGTTGCAACCGGGTTCCGGGGTGGTTATCAACCGGGGGAGCGTGCACTATGTGGTGACGGAATACGGTGTTGCCTACCTCCACGGAAAATCGATTCAGGAGCGGGTCATGGCCTTGATCTCGATAGCGCATCCGGACTTCAGGGAGCAACTCTTCCGCGAGGCCGTGGCGGCAAAATATCTGCGACCTGATCTGGCCCGCTTCGGCAACCGATTCATGGTGCCCGGCGAGGAATCCATCCGGGCTACCTTTTTGATGCAGGACGGGATGGATGTCAATTTCCGTTCGATCCGACCCACCGATGAACCGCACATGCGTGATTTGATCTACAACCTCTCCCAAGAGACGATCTATTACCGGTTCATGAGCCGTCAGCAGCACTTCACCCATCGTCAGATTCAGGATTTCGTCTATATTGACCACCAGCGGGATGTGGCTGTTGTCGGCACCATCCCCGAGGCGCATGGCGAACAGATTATTGCGGTCGGTACTTATTATCTGAACGAAAACAGCAATATGGCCGAGGTCGCCTTTGTGGTGCGCGATGGCTGGCAAAACAAGGGGTTGGGAACCTTCCTCTTTCAGCATCTGATCAAGATCGCCAAGCGCAACGGCATTGCCGGTTTCACCGCCGAAGTTCTGCGGGAAAATGAACGGATGCAGAATGTTTTTAACCACTCCGGCTGTAAAGTGAAAAGTCATCTGGAGGAAGGGGTTTATAGTTTTGTCATCGATTTTTGACGATTTTAACCCGATATTTTAACAAATAACTTTGATGAATGCGCAAGAAAAACAAACTTAATGTCATTCCGGTGCAGGATGAAATCCATCGATTTCAACGAATTGTTGACTCAATCACTGCGCTGAAGTGCTGAAGTGACGATGATCGGCAAAGCCAGACTTTTTATGAGACTATCAATTTCAATATAAATCATAAAAAGCTTGGCAGAAAAACGTTGCCCCCATATCGCGACCGTTAATATTACCATCAACCTCCTCAAAGAAGACCAATTATTGCTCGTTATACTGCGACCAGAGAAGAATAAAAAAGGGAGTTGAACATTGGCTAAAATAGAGGGTTTTCGAATTAAGAACTTCCGGGCGCTAAAAGACGTTACACTGGGACGATTATGGAATCAGCAACAAGCCAAACCTCTCACACCCATGACAGCAGTCATTGGTAAAAATGGTGTTGGCAAAAGTACCTTGTTTGATGCCATTGGTTTTCTTGCTGATTGCCTGAAATACGGGGTTGAAGAAGCCTGTGACGTCCGTGGTCGCGGCGGTTTTAAAAAACTTATGGCTCAAGGCAAAAAAGGATCAATCGATTTTGAGATATATTATAAGGAAGATGGTAATGCTCGGCCCATTACCTACGAGCTTGCAATTGATCTTGATAGAGATGGCCGGCCTTATGTGCAGAGGGAGCGCCTTAGACAACGAAGAAAGAACCAAAAACATGGTTGGCCATTTTCTTTTTTGATGCTGAATAACGGAAAAGGCCTGGCATGGAAAGGTGAACAAGACGGCATGGAAATAGATGAAGATAAGGAATTTGACTTGTTGACCCTCATGGAATCCATATTAAAGGAGGAGTCCAAAGAAACGGAAGTGGTCGAATTGGAAGATAAGCGCAAACTCGGTATAGCGACTCTCGGTGCATTGAAACAACATCCTAGAATTTCAGCATTTCGTAAATTTATCGAAGGCTGGTACCTTAGTTATTTCACACCTGACGCAACCCGAAGTTTACCCCTTGCAGGGCCGCAGAAGCATCTCAATATCCATGGCGATAACCTCGGCAATGTCGTGCAATTCATGGAGCGTGAGCATCCGAAGCGTTTTCAGAGCATATTGAATCGAATAGCAAAAAAAATTCCAGGAATAGACAAAATTGATACCGAAGAAACAAATGATGGTCGTTTGCTTCTTCGGTTTAATGATAAAGGTTTTCGTAATCCATTTTATGCTCAACAGATGTCAGATGGGACCCTGAAAATATTTGCTTATTTGCTCTTACTGGAAGATCCAACACCACCACCCTTTCTTTGTATTGAAGAGCCTGAAAATGGTTTATATCATAAACTTCTTGAATCTTTAGCTACGGAATTTCGGGAACATGCTACGGGTCGCAAAGGAGGGTCCCAGGTTTTCATTACTACCCATCAACCGTATTTTGTTGATGCACTTGAACCGGATGAAGTCTGGATTTTGGAAAAAGGAATTGACGGTTTTTCGACAATTCGTCGAGCGAGTGATAATCCTATAGTCAAAAATATGGTAGCCGAGGGATTGCCCTTAGGTGGACTTTGGTACAGCGATTATCTTGATGCGAGGGAATCTGATGCATTTTGAGATTCTTGTTGAAGACCTATCCGGAAAAAGGGCTCTTGATATCCTTGTTCCTAAAATCATAGCTGCGGAACATACATTTAAGGTAATATTTTATAAAGGAATTGGTCGTATCCCCAAAAATCTAGAAGCAACGGGTGATGTGGGGAAACGTATCCTGCTTGCACAACTTCCCAGGTTATTGCAGGGTTATGGTAACACTTTTGCCCATTACCCTGATAACTACTCTGCAGCTGTCATCTTGGTATGCGATCTTGACAACAAATGTCTCAAATTATTCCGTCAAGAGCTATATGCTATTTTGGAATCCTGTTATTCGAAGCCGGAAACGCATTTTTGTATAGCTATAGAGGAAGGTGAAGCTTGGTTTCTTGGAGATATTCCGGCTATCAAGATGGTATACCCTAAAGCAAAAGATGCGGTACTCAATAATTATGTGAATGATTCCATTTGTGGAACATGGGAGCGGCTTGCTGAAGCCATTTATCCAGGTGGCTCGACAGCATTGGCTGCCAAAGGGTGGCAAGCCATTGGTGCGGAGAAATCAGCGTGGGCAAATAAAATAAGTCCATGTATGAATGTTGAAAAAAACACTTCTCCCAGTTTTGTTTATTTTCGATCTAAAATTAGTGAATTAGCAGAAAGAAAGGTTTGATAACTGTGCGATGAAGAGATATCGGAAAATGTAATATATCTCCAAGAGGTTTCGGGGGTATTCGAATCATGGATTACAGAACTATTTCCATGATGGAACAAGGAAAAGCAATCATATACTTTTAGGTACCTGTTTTTTTCGTGCATACGCCCTCCTATTCTTGCGAACATCCCTTTCAGATTTGTTCCGATTTCACCCCGGCCGGCGATCAGCCCGCTGCCATCGAGCAGCTGGTGACCAACCTGGAGGCCGGGGTGCATGACCAGATTCTTCTGGGCGTCACCGGCTCGGGCAAGACCTTCACCATGGCTCAGGTCGTGGCCCGCGTGCAGCGGCCCACCCTGGTGATGGCCCCGAATAAGACCTTGGCGGCGCAGCTGTTCGGCGAGTTCCGGGAACTTTTTCCCCACAATGCGGTCGAGTATTTTGTTTCCTACTATGATTATTATCAGCCCGAGGCCTATATCCCGGCCTCCGACACCTATATTGAGAAGGATTCCGCCATCAATGACGCCATTGATAAAATGCGGCATTCGGCGACCCGTTCCTTGCTCACCCGGCGGGATGTCCTGATCGTCGCCTCGGTGTCCTGCATCTACGGTCTCGGTTCTCCGGATGAATACAAGAACATGCACCTGTTCCTGCGGAAAGGGGAAGAGTATCCGATGGAAGAGGTGCAGCGGCGGCTGGCCTTTATGCTGTACGAGCGTAACGACTACTCCTTTCACCGGGGAACCTTTCGGGTCCGGGGCGATGTCATCGATATCTTTCCCGTGCATGAGGAAGAGCGAGCGGTGCGGGTGGAATTTTTCGGCGACACCATTGACGCCATAGCGGTCATCGACCCCCTGCGCGGGGTGGTGATAGAGGATGTGGACGAGTTGTCGGTTTTCCCGGGCAGTCACTTCGTTACCAGTCAGGATAATCTCCAGACCGCCAAAACCTCAATCCAGGACGAACTGCAACTGCGACTGGTCGAACTGCAGGAGGCCAATCGGCTGGTTGAGGCCCAACGCCTGGAACAGCGGACTATGTTCGACCTGGAGATGATCACCGAACTCGGCTACTGTAACGGTATTGAGAACTACAGCCGTCACCTCACCGGCAAAGAGCCAGGGGCGCCGCCGCCCAACTTACTCGATTATTTTCCGGACGATTACCTTCTGGTTATCGATGAATCGCACATTGCGGTGCCGCAGATCGGCGGCATGTATAACGGGGATCGTTCGCGCAAACAGACCCTGGTGAATTTCGGATTTCGTCTGCCTTCGGCCCTTGATAACCGGCCGCTGCGATTCGACGAATTCGAAAAACGCATCCGCCAGGTCGTTTATGTCTCGGCAACTCCCGGGCCTTACGAACTGGAAAAAGCCGGGCCCCATGTGGTGGAGCAGTTGATTCGACCGACCGGCCTGCTTGATCCCCGCATCGAAGTGCGGCCGGCTTCGACCCAGGTGGATGACCTGTTGGAAGAGATCCGTCTCCGCAGTGAACGCCGGGAGGCGGTTCTGGTGACCACGCTGACCAAGCGTATGGCCGAGGACCTCACCCAATATTATGAAGAGTTGGGCATTCGGGTCCGCTATCTCCATTCGGATATCAAAACCCTGGAGCGGATAGAAATTATCCGCGAACTGCGCAACCGGCAATTCGATGTGCTGGTCGGCATCAATCTGCTGCGGGAAGGGCTTGATATACCCGAGGTTTCGCTGGTGGCAATCCTTGATGCGGACAAGGAAGGTTTTCTCCGCTCCGAACGTTCGCTGGTGCAGACCTGCGGCCGGGCTGCCCGTAATGCCGACGGCATGGTTATTCTCTATGCCGATCGGATCACCCGTTCGATGCAGTATACCATTGATGAAACCAATAGGCGCCGCGCTCTTCAGGATGCCTTTAACCGCGAACATGGCATCACCCCCCGGACGATTATCTCGGAGATCAAGGATTCCATGGCGCAACACCTCAAGGCCTCCGGCTGGCAAGGTGCCGACGAGGGCACAGGGGCCCATGCGGCGGCCCTCACCACCGGGGAACCGGAAATGGTGTATCACAGTGTTGATGAGTTGCGAAAGGAAAGAGTTGTGTTGGAAAAGAAGATGCAGGAAGCAGCCCGGCTGTTGGCGTTTGAGGAGGCTGCCGGGTATCGTGATCGGATCAAGGAATTAAAAATGATGGAGCTGGCGGTTGGCTGATTTTTTCTCTAGATGTGCTCTTTTCCTGGTGCCGCGGTTTGTCGTTGGACTGATCAGGATCTGGTTTGGAACCTGTACCCTCAAGGTTCGGGGTGATGCCGCAATATGGGAACATGCCGCCCATGATACCGGTATTGCCGCGTTCTGGCATTATTCCTTCCTCTATTTTTTTTATTATTTCAGAAAGTATCCGTCAGCGGTTATGGTCAGTGCCAGCAAGGACGGGGAATACATCGCCCAGGTGGCACAGTTGCTGGGGCATGTACCGGTACGGGGCTCTTCGAATCGCGGCGGTGTCAAAGCCCTGCGGAAAATGATTGATCTGCTGCAGCAGGGAAGAAACAGTGCCATTGTTGCCGATGGATCCCAGGGACCGGCGCGAAAGGTGCAGGCAGGCTGCATTCTCATGGCCGGGAAATCGGGCAAACCGATTTTTCCCATGGCCTGGGCTGCAGACCGTTGCCTGGTTTTCAAAAGTTGGGATAGAACCGTGGTACCGTGGCCTTTTGCGACCATTTTTCTGCATCACGGCGAGCCGCTTTTTGTGCCGCCCTCCCTTTCTTCGGCACAGATTGAAGCCTATCGCCTTGAGCTGGAAAATCGTCTCAATGGTCTCTACGAGGAGGTCTGGCGGGAAGCCGGCCGACCGCATGAGCGGTCGGTTCCTCGGGAACATACAGTGAATATGTAAAAAACAACAGACCTCCGTACCTGCCGAGAACAGGCGATAGGGTATGTTTTGGGTCTTTTTACGGTGGTTTATTTGCAGGGGTTGACAGGGTGGAAAAAGTAAGAAGTCTCGTTTTGGCCGGTTTAAGCGGCGGTTCAGGAAAATCGGTGGTCTCGGTGGGTTTGATTGCAGCCCTGAAAGCTCGGGGCAAGGGGGTGGTGCCCTTTAAAAAAGGGCCGGATTACATTGATGCCGGATGGATGGCCAAAGCTGCGGGTCGGCCCTGTTATAATCTTGATCCCTATCTCATGTCTCTTGAGGCGATCAGTACGGTTTTTCAAACTCATATCTCTGGAAATTCCTTTGCCGTGGTCGAGGGGAATAGGGGAATCTTCGATGGGGTCAATGCGGCCGGTGACTATTCCACCGCAGAGCTGGCTCGGCAACTGGGCCTCCCGGTCCTCTTGGTGGTCAATTGCTCGAAGACCACCCGAACAGTGGCGGCCATGGTTCTCGGTTGCTGCACCTTTGATCCGAAAATTCAATTCGCCGGCGTCATCCTCAATCAGATCGCCAACCCCAGGCATGAATCCATTATCCGCCAATCTGTGGAACTCTATACCGATCTGCCGGTTTTAGGCATTATGCCCCGGCTGAAACAGGACATTTTTCCCATGCGCCACCTTGGAGTAACCCCGCACCAGGAATATGCGGCGGCCGGTGATGCCGTAACGCGGCTGGCAGCTCTGGCTGAAATCAATTTTGACTTGGATGGTATTATTGCTCAAATGAGGCCGGTGGGGGCCATCCCCCCCGTGGCGCCCCCTTTGCGGTTCTCTTCCCCTGAGCAGCTCACCATCGGGGTTTTACGGGATGCCGCCTTCCAGTTTTATTACGAAGAGAATCTGGAAGCCCTCAAGGCTGCCGGGGCTCGGCTGGTGACCATTGATGCGCTGACATCCCGGGAGTTGCCTCTTGATTTGGATGGACTTTATATCGGTGGCGGATTTCCGGAAACCAGCGCCCAACAGTTGGCGGACAACGTCGGTTTCCGCCAATCGGTCCGCGCTCATATCGACGCCGGCTTGCCTGTCTATGCCGAGTGCGGGGGGCTGATTTTCTTGGGACGTTCCATTATTCTCAAGGAGAAGGAATATCCCCTGGCCGGAGTTTTTCCCGTGACCTTTACGCTGGCCACGAAACCTCAAGCCCATGGCTATTCAACCTTTACCGTGGAAAAGGCCAACAGCTTTTATCCTGTAGGCACCCGCATTAAGGGGCATGAATTCCGATATTCCACTGTACACAGCTGGGACGGGGCGGCAACGGATTTGGCGTTAAAAATGGAAAGAGGGACCGGGTTCCAGGAAGGCCGGGACGGATTGGTGAAAAACAACGTCCTCGCTTTATATACCCATGTGCTCGCCTCAGGTACGCCTCAGTGGGCGGAAGGCTTTGTCGCTGCTGCCCGAAGGTATGCCCTCCATTCGGGAAGGATATCTCGAGCTGGATGAGCCTCTCTCTTTGACAACCGCTTGGCCGTTGCTCTATAATGGCAGTACATTCTTTTTTCTTTCTTAAACGGATCATCGCTATTTTGAAGAAACCATTATTTGTCATCGGTTGTCTCCTGTTGCTTTCTCCTCAAGCCGTCCTTGCAGCTCAGGATTCTGTTCTTTTTTCTGCAATCACTCCATTTTTGCTTTTGTCTCTTCTGTTTTTAACAGGGGGCGTCGGCTGGCTCTGGTGGCAATTAACGCAGCTCAAGCGGGAAAAAAACGCTGTTGCTGCTAGGTTGCAACTGGTACAGCAGGTGCTGGATCAGGCACCGATGGATATACTGTGGATCAATCCCGCCCTCAACATTGTGCAGGCGAATCAGCCCGCTTTGCAGGCAGCCGAGGACCGGCATCTGATCGGCAGTAATCTGTTGACTTTCAAGCCGGAACTTGAGGATGATCCGGTTCTTGCCCTACTGCAATCCGGGAAGCAAGACGATGTGCCGGTCAATCCACCCTGTACCGATATTTCAGAAGATCCCGAAAGAAAAACGTTGGTCTTGGTGGCGAGCGGCGGCGAAAAATTCGCAATCTGGTATGGATCGCCGGTGAACGGAGGTATGCAGCAGGGGGAAGAGCAGATCAAAACGACAACCGGTGAAATCTCTCGGGCTGTGGAATCCGCCAGTCGCATGAAGAGTGAATTCATCGCCAATATCAACCATGAGATCCGGACACCGATGAATGCGATCATCGGTTACGCTGAGATGCTGGCCGGCACCGATCTCGGACCCAAAGAAAAGCGTTTCGTCGGTATCATTCATAAAAGCAGCATGACGCTTGTCTCCATTTTTAATGATATCATGGAGCTGTCAAAGATTGATTCCGGCCGGATGCAGATCATGTCCAGTTCGGTTCGTTTACAGTCTATTCTTAATGAAGTCGAGGGGCAATTCAAGGAATTGGCCCTTGAAAAAGATCTGCATTTTCGTTGCCGGATGGAATCGCATCTGCCCTCGGTCTTTATTCTGGATGGTTTACGCTTAAAGCAGATTCTACAGAATTTTGTCAGCAATGCGCTTAAATTTACGGCCCAAGGCTCTGTCCTTTTAACGGTGGATGGCGAACCATCGCAAGAGAAGGCGGGTCATTTTGATCTCTCCTTTAGTGTCAAAGACACTGGAATCGGCATCCCGGCTGCGGATCAGAAAAAAATTTTTGAATTGTTTCAGCAGCGTGAAGAAACCATATCCAAGCAATATGGTGGAATTGGCTTGGGGCTTACTCTCTGCAGCCGCCTGGTGGTAATGATGGGGGGGGAGATCGAGCTGTTCAGTAAAGAAGGGGAGGGGGCGTGTTTCACCATATCTCTTAAAAACGTCAAGGTTGCCGAACAGCTCCCGTCGCAAATGACTCCAGAAGCCAGTTCGGTGGCAAAAGGCCGGAAGACTAAACTCCTTGTTGTTGATGACATTGATCTGATCAAAGATGTTTTTATCGATTATTTCCAGGACAGTCCGGTTAACGTGTTGACAGCCAATACCGGAGAAGAGGCCCTTACTCTTGCGGCCCGGGAAAAACCGGATATCATTTTCATGGATCTGAATCTGGTCGGCATGGATGGCAGAACGGTCACCGAATATTTACGGCAACAGGCGGATACCGCAACGATTCCCGTGGTGGTCATGACCGGAGAAATTCTGGAGGAGGCGGACTATAAGCCGCTGTTTGATGATTTTCTCCAGAAGCCTTTTCGTTTGGATGCCTTGACGGAGATTATCGCCCGATATGTTCAATCCGACTCGCCTGAGACATCGCAAACAAAAGCGGCCGACATTATTGTGCAGCAGTTGGATCAGGCTTTTTTTGTCTCTATTGAATCCTTGTGGACCGAGGAACTTGAGCAATTACGTCGTCAGGCTACCCGATCCGGCAGTTTATCCGATGCTGCGGCCCTGGCCGTCACGATGCAACAAATCGGGACGATAGCGCATCAATCTCTGTTGGTTGATCTTGGTCGAGAACTGATGCAATATACGGCGGAACCCAACATCCTGGGTGTAGACCGTCTTCTCGCAAAATTTTCCAGGATCGCAAACCGAAACCAACCATGAGCCAAAAACAACCGCTTGTTTTTATTGTCGACGATGTTCCTGAAAATATACAGATTGCGATGTCGCATCTGAAGGAATTGTGTTGTGATTTCGCTTATGCAACCTCCGGCGAGCAGGCTTTGGAACGTATCAGCGCCACCCAACCGCAGTTGATCCTCATGGATGTGATGATGCCGGGAATGAGCGGATTCCAGACGGTTGAGATGTTGAAAAAAGACGAGGTGACACAATCCATTCCCGTCATTTTTCTTACGGCCCGAGCGGAATCTGAAGATGTGGTTCATGGCTTTAACCTCGGCGGTGTCGATTATATCACCAAACCCTTTAAGGGAGTGGAGCTCCGTTCGCGCGTTCGTAACCATCTTGAGTTGCATAGTTATCGGACGAATCTGGAACGATTGGTCGAGGAACGGAGCCGGGATGCCGAGCTGCTCAAAGATGTGATCATAGAGGCCATGGGCGAAATGGCGGAGTATCGTGATCCCGAGACCGGCAGTCACATTCACCGTACCCGCGAGTATGTCCAGCTGCTTGCTGAGACCCTGGTCACCCAAGGACATTTTTGTGACCAGCTCACCCCGGATTACATAACCCTGCTTCGCAAATCAGCGCCGTTACATGACATCGGTAAAGTAGCTATCCGTGACTCGATCCTGCTTAAACCGGGAAAACTGACAGCTGAAGAGTTCGAAGAAATGAAGGGACACACCACCTATGGTGAGGAGGTCATCGCCAATCTTGAGCAGATGGCCGGGCACCCAACCTCTTTTCTGAGCTGTGCCAAAGAGATCGCCGGTAGCCACCATGAAAAGATCGACGGCAGTGGCTACCCCAGAGGTCTTATGGGCAATGCCATTCCATTAGCCGGTCGTATCATGGCCATTGCCGATGTCTATGATGCCTTGATCTCCAAACGAGTGTATAAAAATGCCATGACTCACGCCGAGGCCATGAAGATTATGATTGACGGCAAGGGAACTCATTTTGATTCTATCCTGATTGAAGCCCTTTTAGAGGTGGAACCGGTTTTTAATCAGATCGCGGCGAAAAATATCGATTAATGACAGCAATACAGCTGTCGGCCTTATTTTATTCAATTTCCTGAAGATTATGAAAAGTTACCAGAAGGAACTGTGGTTTCATGTGCCCACCCGGCGGGCCTTTATCAACATCACCGCTGATGTGGAAAAATGTCTGGCAGAGAGCGGCATCCAGGAAGGATTATTGCTCTGTAACGCCATGCATATCACGGCCTCGGTATTCATCAATGATGATGAATCCGGTCTTCATGCCGATTATGAAAAGTGGCTGGAGCACCTGGCACCGCATGAACCGGTCAGTCAATACAAACACAACGGGTTCGAGGACAATGCCGATGCCCACATGAAGCGGCAGATCATGGGGCGGGAGGTGGTGGTGGCGATAACCGAAGGGAAATTGCATTTCGGTACTTGGGAACAGATTTTTTACGGGGAGTTCGATGGACGGCGGAAAAAAAGGGTTCTGGTTAAAATAATCGGTGAATAAAAAGAAAGAGAGTGTGAATTCGCTATTCGAGAGGCGTGAACCAATCCCACGAAATCGCATTATGCAATTTTTTTCTCGACGATTGCTGGTGCCGGCGTTGTTGGCCGCCTTCAGTGTCGCTGCAATAGGTTGTTGGGATCGACACGATACAAAGGGGCCGGAAAATGCCCTGACCTTGTTCGGCAATATCGACATTCGGGAGGTTCAGTTAGCCTTCCAGGATGCGGGAAGAATCCTGCGTCTTACTGTGGATGAAGGCGCAAAGGTGCAGCAGGGCCAGGTGGTTGCCGAACTTGACCCCATTCGTTTTCAGTTGGAGGTCAGGCGCCTGGCTGGGGAAGTAGCGGCCCAGTCCCAGGTCGTTGATCGGCTGCATCAGGGGAGTCGGCCCCAGGAAGTGGCAATGGCCAAGGCCAAGGTGAAGGCGGCCGCGGCCACTCTTAAAGAGGCTGAACTTAATTTGTCCCGTAAACAATCGTTGTTACGGACCAACCGTATCTCCCAGCAGGATGTCGACAGCGCCCAAACCAGAGTGCAGACCTCCTGGGCGGCCTTGAAGACAGCCGAGGAGGAGGAGTCCTTGGCCATCGAGGGGCCACGCAGGGAAGATATCGCTGCCGCTGAGGCAAACTTGGCGGCGCTGCGGGCTTCCAAGGAGCTGGCGGAAAAACGGCTGACCGATACCAGGCTTCTGGCTCCGGCCGACGGTGTTATCCGAAATCGTATTCTTGAGCCGGGCGCCATGGCTTCGGCCGGCTCACCGGTATTGACCCTTGCTCTGATCAACCCGCTTTGGGTTCGGGCGTATATCAGCGAACCGGATCTCGGTAAGGTGCGGGAAGGGATGCGGGCCGAACTTCACACCGATACCTATCCTGACAAGGTCTATAAAGGATGGGTAGGTTTTATATCCTCAACTGCTGAGTTTACTCCTAAGACAGTGGAAACCACGGAACTCCGAACCAAACTGGTCTATCGGGCTCGGATTTTTGCCTGCGATCCCCAACAGGAACTGCGGCTCGGCATGCCGGTCACCGTAACTATTATAACTGAACAAAATCAAAAAGTTAAATTGTCATGCGGCGACTGACTTTGTATATTGATATACTTTTGATGTAGATCGAAATCAGTGTTTGGGGTCTGTCCTGAAATTTCAGGTTGTTTTCGGCGCAAACAATATGCCCAGGCATACTGTCGGATTTCAAGCTCCCTGCAAGACCATGGCAAGTCAGGGTATCACCCGCTTGTGGCTATCCAGTTAGCACTGGCGGGGAGGAGAGGGGTGAGGAGTTACCAATCCTGAGTGATTTTTTAAAAACGATTTTTTAACTTTGATCGAGCTCCGGAGCGCCTTTTCATAAAATATCCGGCTGCAATGAGAAAGCCTAAAAAGAGGACAAAACCGGCTCCCAAGCCGATAAAGAACGTACCCCATCTGCTATCCTTGTTATGTGACGATGAAGCAGATTCCGGTACCTTTTGCACATCATTGACCTCTTCGGGAAGCGATTCAGTCGGCTCCGATAGAGTGGGCTGCGTTGGTGCCGGATCGGCCGAAACACCTGTTGCAGGCAACTGCTGCTGTGGTGCAGAAACGGATGGGGAATGGTTCGATTCCGGTTTTGGCGGAACGATGGCAAATCCCTTGGCCAGCAATTCAGCAGCCTTAGCGTCACGTACCTTGCGATCCTTACTCCCCATGACCAGAGCGATAATCCGGACCCCGCCCTTTTTGGCTGTAGCGGCTATAGAAAATCCGGCCGCCTGGTAATAACCGGTTTTGAAACCATCGCAACCGGGCACCTTTTTCAGCAATTTGTTGTGATTACGCATGATGAATTTATCTTCACGAAATCCCTTGGTCTGCGTTCCGGTATACTTCAAGGCTTCAGGCCGCTTGGCTAACTCACGGCAAAGAATGGAAAAATCACGAGCCGTGGTGACATCCGGTTCCTGGCCCTGAGAGGGTGGCAACCCGTGTACTGAATGAAAGCGGGAATTTTTCATTCCCAGATCCTGTGCTTTCTGATTCATCAAGGCCACGAATCCCTCCTTGGATCCGGCAATGTGGGTGGCGAGAGCCACCGCCGCATCATTGGCCGACTGCACCATCAGAGCATAAATTAGATCCTCTACCGAAAATTGTTCTTTGGGGTCGAGATAGACTTGCGAACCGCCGATCTTCGAGGCTTCCGGAGTGACCTGAACCATCTCGTCCAGCTTTAACGTCCCCTTTTCAATACGATCGAGAATAACATAGAGATCCATCAGTTTGAGTACGCTGGCAGGATAAACCCTTGCATCGGCGTTTTCCGCAAACAGGGTTTTTCCTGTGTCTGCATCGATCACCAATGCAGAAATATACGGATCCTTGGCAATAACATTCAGTGGGTTGCGGGCTGCCCAGGTAACGGGCACGATTAACATTAAAACAAACACATAGCAAAAAATACGTTTCATGTTTTTTACAAAGCTCCTGGTCGATCAAGCGACCGTTGCAATCCGTTAGCAATATTTCCGAGGATTGATCGGTAAAAAAAAAAGAGGGATGACAATGGGGTCTTCTGCCCGATTATTATCCCTGTCCGTTTGGGACGTATCGCAATCAATCCGGAAAATCGTTTTTCCTTCCGAGAACGTCCTGTATTCAGCATCCCTGCACCAAGGGGGAATTTTTTATTAGAAAACTTAATTATTACAGTTCAGCATGGTTACCTGTCAAATACTTATTCATCCTCTTTGAAACTCTTTTAGGATATCTGGATTCTTTACATAAGATCTACTTAATAATGCTCACCAAAAGGTAACTGATCACGGGGGCTGTAACCAATTTTTTTTCTGACGTGCAACGTGTAAGCGGTTACAGGTGTTTCAGATTTGCGCTATTGGTAGGGTAAAATTGCCAGCTGAGGTTTATCGATTTAACCAGAAAAATATAATTTTTGTGAATCTTTCACTTTTGGCTGTTTGCCGGAAGGAGTATACAATATTTTGTTTTTTCAGTTCTTGGCAGACGGAGGGGAGCTCCTGATTGATGACGGCGGGTTACTTGAGCACAAGCCTCGGTCCTGCAACCAAAAATTGCACACCGACACACAGTGTGCCTTACTACACCCATTCAAGATGATGAGAAAAATTATTCAATTATCAATCTGCATCTCCTTTTTTGTTCTGTTTTCCCTCTCCCTCCCCAACCTTGGTGTGGCTGGAAAAGAGGTGAATCGGTTTTTTCTGATGGGTTCCGGTTCGCTTCATCTTGAGAATCTACGCAATGCACAAGAAGCCTCGGTCCATCTTCTCAATCAGGATGGATCGCTCAGCGAAAAAGCCTTGGATGAGGTTGACCGGGTTTTCGGTTTTCCAACACAGGAAAAGATGGAGCATATTTCCCCCCGGCTTCTTTTTATACTCAGTTACTTTTCCGATCATATTGCGCCAGGCAGGACCATCAATATCCAATCGGGATACCGTAGCCCGTCCTATAATAGCAAAATTCGAAAAAGAGGAGCGAATGCCGCAAAAACAAGCACGCATATAGACGGCATGGCCCTGGATTTTTGGATAGAGGGTATGGAGGGGAAGTATCTTTGGGAGACAATCAGAGCGAAAAATTGTTGTGGAGTCGGACATTATGGCGACAGGAGTATTCACCTGGACGCCGGTCGGCCACGCTTTTGGCAAGCAGCGACCTCAGGAACCAGGGACAAAACCCCGGATTACAATCGTCATATCTATCTTTCCTCTGATTTTGACAGGTATGCTCCTGAAGAGGTAATGCGATTGTCCCTGTCAGGAATAAGTACATTCGGGTTCGGGGTGAAACCAACGGTGTACGTATATCGACCTGCCGATTTAGAAAATCCGGTGGCTCAGATAACAATTAAAACGCAGGCAAAAGATGCTTGTATTCTCATGAGTGACCGGATTACATCTCGGTTTCTGTATGCCTCGTTGCCATCTGAACTCCCTGCTGGCCGATATAGAATGAAAATGGAAGTTTGCAGGAAACCCTTTGATCAAATGCCTTCTGCATTTTTATCCAATGAAATCGAATTGGTTCGTTAGGCGAAGCCACCTGTCCGTTTGTATTCCATTTTACATGCAGAGCACAATCCAGGTGAAGCGTATCCGGGAGGAACCTTGTACTTATACGTTTTTTCGGGGGATCGAGAGGAAATGACAGGCATCATCTCCTCTCGAAAAGGGAGTGTCTTTATGTGCAAGTGTAGTGGTACAATCCGGGCGGTGAACCTCTGTGTCCGAAAGAGGCAATGAGAAAAAAATACCGTTTGCAAAGACAAAAAAAGTCAGACGGGGTTACCAGGACTTGGTCAGAGTGGCGACGAACTGGGTGCCCTCGGTGGTATTCTCCGCTCCGTACTCGCTTAATACGCGTAGATTTAACTGCAGCAGTTGGGGTAGCCAGAAAAAATTGATTTCACCGCCGATGGCATGGGCCTGTTTCCGTTGATCAGCGTAGGTGTTGAGTCCGTCCTTGCTGTCATCTTCGATCTGCCAGTAGGAACAACCGCTTAGGCCGGGGCGTACCAGCAATTTATCGTTCACCGCTATTTCCTTGCCGATACCGTATTCAACCACAAATTCGGACCCCGGAGTGACCTTGGTGTCTTCCTGCTCGGTATGCACCAAGGTGCGGCTGAGGGCGCTCACGGACCAGGTTTTCTTGTCATCAAGATAATAGGTGCCGCCGAGTGTCAGCATACCGGACCAGTAACCGAGGCCGGGGGAAGCAAGTTTGCTTGCATCGTAATTTCCGGTCGGTGTAATCACGCCCAGACCTACGGTCGCATCCCAGCGGGGTTTGTGCCAGGCCAGTACAAAGGGTTCCAAAATGATGTCGCCGACAGTGAACGAGCTACTGTCTGATACGTTCATTTTAGTGATGGTGAGATCCTTATCCGTAAACGGCACAATAACGTCGTAGAGAAAATCGGCACCAAGGATCTTGACATTGGTGACATAAATAAAACGATGCACCGAGGCAAAGAGATCCAGATCAAAGCCGGCGTTGCTATTGTTGCCGTTGTCGTCCATAAGTGTCGTTGGGTTGTACCAGGTGTTGTAGATGCGATAGTGAAAACCGGGAGGCGGTGCCGACCCTGCCAACACACCTTCGCCGCCAAAAGGATAGTGCGATCCCATGGTGGCGGCCTGGCCCGTCAGCGCAGCACCGAGAAGTAATACGAAACAACTGAAAACCACGCATATCGATTTACTGCGGTTCAACATTTTTTCAGCTCCTTTGTTGTTCGCCATAACCATCGTTTTTATCCATTGAGGTGCGATGATCACAAACTTTTTTTGATGTGGGGGCATAAAGTACGGAAGCCTTATCGGCCAGACCAAAAGCCACCATTCATAATGCCGCCATTCATAGGCCACTGTTGCAAGATACTCAAGTCTTTTTTAAGATCTTAATTGATTGAGGGGTAATTCATTTTACGCCGCAATCCACCGTATAAAGGTGACTTCTCCTGCCGATGTTGCAAAATCAGAAGGATGCGGGAGGAGGCTGACAAGAGTATCGGAAAATCTCCCCATGCACGAAGAGCAAGCGCCATGCGTCCAAAAAAATCAGAGAGAAAAAAAATAATACCACAACTTAGTGCGGGATTCAGTCTCGGGGGCATTGTCTCCAGCCCCAGTGACGACCCCTGCCTTGATACGATACAGCTCAGCCTGCTGGAACAATCGTTTCGACAATGGGTTGAGGCCTCGTCACGCACCGATGTCCGGCTCTCCCGCCGTCGCATTCTGATTGTTTTTCTCCTCATTCGTTATACCGGGGCCAAACTCAGCGAAATTCTTGCGCTCGATCCATTTGCCGATATCGATACCGAGCGCCGGGTGGTCTGTATCCAGAATCTCGACGGTGAAGAACAAGGATTCGATCGGGAGATTAGTATTGCCGAACACCTGAGCAAAGAGATTCAAGTTGCTTTAGCCGACCCTGTTTTCAGAGGATCGCTGACAAAGCTGTTTGCCGTTGATCCGGCCTTTGTTCGACGAAAATTCTATGAACGTGCCGAGGCCTGCGGATTTGTCAAGCGTCTCGGCGGCCCGGAAATGATCCGGCGAGCCAGGGCTGTGGAATTGGTGCAGAGCAATTTGCCTTTGCCTGCGGTGCAGAAGCTTCTGGGGCATTCCACTCCCAACCTGACAACCGCCTATGTTTCCTTTTCCGAGGAGGAACTCCAGCGGGTGACCAAAATTTTTATGGAACGGGAATCAACCCGAAAAACCAGTGCCAGAAATGCTTTTTTCGGGAAGATCGTCGATATCCAGCGCGGAGACTTGCAATCACTGGTCAGCCTCATCAATCTCGCCGGATATACGGTAACGGCAATGATCACCAACAACAGTCTCGAGCGGTTGGGACTGAATACGGGCCGGTTGGTCACCGCTGAGATTAAAGCGCCCTGGGTCATCCTGCAACCGGGTGATGCGGAACCTCCCTGCAGTGCGGAAAATCGGTTCAAAGGCAAGGTGGTTCGCATTAACAAGGGGAAAGTGAGTTCTGAGTATGTCGTGCAAATCAGCGACGGCACAGAATTATGCTCTTCGTTTTCAACCAGCGGGAGTAAGGCGCTTCATCTCAATATAGGGGATTCGGCCTGGGCCGTATTCAATTGTTTCGCCGTCATCCTTCATACCGATTACTGACCGTCACCCCCCTCTCTCTTTTCTTGATGAATTCCTTTTGTTCCCGGCAATACAAAGAGCCTGAGGTTTGCGGCGCTTATTGCCACCACAGGCAACGAAAGCCGGAATTCGTGTTCACCGCGCTCCCCCTTTCTTGAGTTGCAATGCATTGCAATTCGGGCAACAACTCCGGCATCAACCTTGTCGTCAATCGGTCTTTCTGTTAAAATCCTTAAAATTCCACTACTTTTTCATGGACACAGCACAGCGTGAACAACAATACCTATTTTCTACAGATATCGTCGGACCTTCTTCATGTCACACTTTGCGCCTCCGGGGGCGAGGGGGAAGGGCTGCAGCTCGACACGAGCGCGGAACTGCGGAATCTGCTTTTGGATAAAGGAATAGTCCATGGCCTTGATCATGCGGCCATTGCCCAAGCCGTTGCCGGTATCGACAACGCGGAACCTTTGGAAACACCGCTGATTCTGGCTTCCGGAACCCCACCGATTGCCGTTTCACGCGGTATGCAACCGAATTTCACCTCCCAGACAGTCTCTATAGAAGAAACCGACGAAAACGGAGAAACTCAACGATCCCCAATCGTTTTCACCCCGCTTGTTCACCCGGGAGATATCCTTGCCCAGCACCGGGCCGCGACTCCGTCTCAGCCCGGGAAAAATGTTTTGGGTCAGATCATACCAGGTTCAAATGTACCCGAATCACCGCTTTTTCCAGGAGAATACGTAGAGTTTAACGAAGAGAAGCAACAACTGACAGCCACCCTCTGCGGGTATCCCGTGCTGACCCATAAGAAGACGGGAGCGGTTGAACACCGCATCCTCAGCCTTGATAAATTGATCCAAATCACTCCGGACCGGATGCAGGCTCTTCTTTTTCTGAGACCAGTACCCCAAGGGCAGAGTCTCCCTGATTTGGAAATGCTCCTGCGACTTTTTGACGACGAGGGTATTTCCTTTGGCCGCCTGCCGCATGCAGTCGAGCGATGCCTGGAAAACACAAACAAAGAGCAGCGGCCACAGCAGGCAATAATCGCCTTGGGAGCCCTGCCGATCAAAGGCAAGGATGCCTGGCTGCGGTACGAAATGGAGATTGGCCCGCTTCCCGGCAAGATCATGGGCAACGGCGAGATCGATTTTCGAGAACGGAATATGTTTGTTCCGGTCAACAAAGATCAGATTATCGCCGTTAAAATTCCACCCACGGCCGGCTCTCCCGGCAAGGATATTTTTGGCAGCACCATAACGCAGGAACCGGGCAAGGACATCATTGTCAAAGTATCCGATGATGCCGCCTATGACGTGGACACCGGTCAAATCAGTGCAACCCGGGCTGGGGTGCTCTCTAAGGTGTCCGAAGGCTCGGTCAAGGTCTGTTCCAGACAGATTATCACCAAGGATGTTGATTTTGAAACCGGTCATATCAACACCAATGCTTCCCTTGAAATCAAGGGCTCGATCATGCCGAAATTCAAGGTCAATGCCTTGGGAGACATCCTGGTCTGCGGCAGCATTGAAAAGGCGGAGGTCAAATCGGGCGGCAATGTGGTTGTGCAAAACGGGATACTAGGCGATTTCGCTGTGATTCATGCACAAGGTGATGTTGACGTGAAAATCATTGAACACGGACGAGTCTTTGCGGCTGGATCGATCATACTAAGAAAAAGCGGTTTTTCCTGCCGTCTGTATTCCTGCGGCGATATCCATGCTGATCCCTTATCCAGGATTATTCATTCCCAACTGGTGGCCGCCGGATCGATAACCGCGGGAAGGGTCGGATCGGACAACGCTGAGCCTGCTCTGCTTGCCGCAGCTGTCTCGCCGGTGCAGCTGCAGTTCTCTTTTGATATACGACGAACCATTGCTTTGCAGATAAAACAGCTTGAGGCCTTGAAGATGAGGCTCGGTCATGGGGCCGCTTCCAACGAGCTCGACCGGCTGAGAGCCGAATTGGAAGAAAACAAAGATAAACTGGCCCATCTGAATTTTATCAGTTCTGATTCGTCGAATTCAACTCCCTCAGAGCGGGCGTATGCACTCCAGTGCTCCATTGTGGTCCGTGACAAGATTTTTTTGGGCACAGAAATCCGCATCGGTAATAGCAGTATGGTTTTGGAACGGACAATGACAAATATCCGCTTTCAATTACAGGAAAAGCAAGTTCTCGTCAGTGGCAAAACCCAAACCTTCATTCTCGCAACCCCGTTAACCAAATAGTTCAGGAGCCCCCCCATGTTCGTTAAACTTTGGATGACCAGCAATGTGTTTACCGTCAACAGCACACAACCGATTATCGAGGTCGAACAGATGATGCGAGAAAACCGTGTTCGTCAGATTCCTGTGGTGGATAACGGCAAACTCCTGGGCATCATCAGTCGCGAGGATCTCTTCAGGGCCATGCCCTCCATCTTCGATCCGAGCGTTACCCCCGAAACGCTCGATCAAGCCGGTCGGATCGAGGCTGCCGCGGTAATGAGCCGGTCCCCTATGACTGTCGAGCCTTCAACTCCCCTGGAACAAGCCGCCCTGTTGATGCGAACCCACAAATTCAGTTCTCTGCCGGTGATGCAGGGCGAAGAACTGGTCGGTATCATTACCGAAACCAATATTTTCGATGCTTTTCTGGAAGTGCTTGGAGCAAAAAAAAACGGTGCCCGGATCGAGTTAAAGATAGATCACAAACCAGCTTCTTTTTACGCCATGCTGGAGCTGTTTAAAAAATATGAGATGACTATCCTCGGCATGACTGTTTATCCGGATTTCAGCGAGGAACATCAACTGGTCACTCTTAAGGTGCAAGGAGAAAAGATGGATGCGCTCATTGATGCCCTTTGGGATTCAGGCCTGCAGATCAATCGAATTAATACGCAGGACGACTGATCTGTGCTCATGCCGAGAGCGAAAAATATCCCGTTCGAAAAGAGATTATAGAATCCCACAGGAGAACATTGGGCCGCAACAGACATTTTAGGCTAGGAACCCGAAAGATTGTATGGTATGAAATATCCGCAAATTCACTTAATGGACGGGTAGCTCAGCTGGATAGAGTGTTGGCCTCCGAAGCCAAAGGTCGCGGGTTCGAATCCCGCCTCGTTCACCAATAATATTAGCCACTTAACTTGTTTTGGTTAAGTGGCTTGTTTTAGCTTTGCTACCCTATTGCTACCCCTATCTCATAAAGCCCTTAAACGAGTCGCAGCAGAATAAACCAAAGGAACACGCAATCTGTTCGGCCTTCTAAGCCGTGGGCTGCGGGTTCGAATCCTGCCTTGCGCACCAACAATATTAGCCACTTAGTCTATTTTTGACTGAGTGGCTTTTTCCGTTTTGTGCCCCAATGTTAATAGTCAAGCTGCCTACTGGGTTTCCGATGTATCCCAGCTTAGGCTGAATGAGTGGAGCGATATCCTGGCCGGATATTGCGCACCGGTAGCGTTTCTCTGGCTGGTTTTAGGTTACCGGCAGCAGGGGGAGGAACTGAAGACCAACACGCAAGCATTACTTGCCCAGCGGGACGAACAGGAGCGCTCCGTCAAGATTGCTGCCTATACCGCCCTCATGCAGCATGAGGAGCGGGAGATGGTATTGTTTGACTCTCTGGGGAGCGGGTACAAAAAAGCGGCCCTGAATTCAAGGAGTCGGGCCAATGAATATGCCGAGAAGCTCAAGAGACTTGTCGAAGGGTGAATCACTCGTTCAGGGCAGGGCAAGCGGTTGGACGTGACGGCTAACCTAAAATGCCAACAACCAGAAAACGTGGTGCTTTCGGAATGGCGCTAGTTTAATCGATTTGCAGGGGACTTTCTTGAAAAAATTGCTTAAAACTGGAGTGGTTGGCAATGCGAAATACAAAAATGCAATTCTGATTCTCCCTGGATGACTTGCTCGCCTAAAAAATCTGGAATCGAGAAGCAGAAGCTTGGGCGAGGTTCTTGGGGATCTGAGGGTATTTTATGGTACTGGGAATGATCAGGCGGATTGGCATGATGGTTCCGGGATTCCGGCCGATGGCCGCCTGTTGAAAAAACAGAATAGTGTCCTGTTGTGCAAATAACTGTGAAGGGTTGAGAATATGAAAAGCGAAAATATAGTCCAAAGACTCTGGAGTCTCTGCAATATTCTGCGTGGTGACGGCATCAGTTACCATGAGTATATTTCGGAGCTAACCTACCTTCTGTTCCTGAAAATTGCGGAGGAGACAGGGACGGAAGACCTCCTTCCTGCTAGACACCGCTGGAAAGATTTAGTCAGTTTCAAAGGCGACAACCTGTTGTTTTACTATCAGGAGATGTTGACCCATCTTGGAGGTGCGGGTGCAACGGAAACGGTACGGGAGATATACGCATTTCCTACAACAGTCTTTAATCACTCGGAAAACCTTAAGGCTGTCATCGATGGGATAAACAAAATCGACTGGCACTCGGTATCAGACGATGGTTTTGGGCAGATATACGAAGGTTTGCTGGCAAAAAATTCTGAAGATGCGCGTTCAGGCGCAGGTCAATATTTTACCCCTCGGGCGTTGGTTGATTGTATTGTTCAGGTGATGAAACCGCAGTTGGGAGAGGTGATTCAAGATCCGGCATCAGGGAGTTGTGGCTTCCTAATTTCCGCCGACCACTTTATTCGGGCTGAAAACAGTAAATCTCAATATCTGGCCAATCCACCTGTTTACCAAGGTATGGAGATTGAAAAAGGAACGCACCGTATCAGCCTGATGAACACATTCCTGCATCGAATGAACGCCAATATCATACTGGGTGACGCCCTTTCCGAGGATTGCCGAGAATTGCAACCTGCTGATTTGATACTTGCTAATCCGCCATTTGGGGCAAAAGCTGGCGGCGCGAGAAAGGGGCGAGATGATATTCCGTTCACATCGGCCAATAAACAGTTCTTATTTTTACAGCATATCTATCTTGGCCTTAAGGCGGGTGGCCGGGCAGCAGTGGTACTTCCCGATAATGTTCTGTTCGAGAGCGGGGTGGGGAAAGATATTCGTCAGGATCTGATGAACAAGTGCAACCTCCACACGATCTTGCGTCTTCCCACCGGTATATTCTACTCCCAAGGTGTGAAGACGAATGTTCTCTTTTTCTCGCGGGGAGAGAAAGACAAGGAGAATACGAAAGAGGTTTGGGTTTACGACATGCGGGCCAATATGCCCAGTTTCGGTAAGCGGACACCGCTGGGAAAAGAGCATTTTAAGGAGTTCATTGCCAGTTTCGGCGATGCCCCCCACGGCAAGTTCAAGCGCAAGGATCTGGGGGAGGAAGGCCGCTTTCGCTGCTTTACGCGTGAATGGATTAAAGACATCAAAGATGACAGCCTCGACATTTCCTGGTTTGGAATAATCGACGAACTTTCCGAGCCGGTGGTCCTGGCGCAGGAAGCGATGGGGGCGTTGGAAGCGGCCATGGCAGAGTTGAGGGGGATTATGGCGGAACTGGGTGTGGAGGTGGAGGGGTGAGCTCAGAGTTGCCCGAAAACTGGGTTGAATGCGAGATCTGCGATGTCGCAAAAGTTGTTGGTGGCGGGACTCCTCCATCAAAGGACCCAACGAATTTTACGACTCAGGGTGGGATTCCTTGGATTACTCCAGCGGATTTGAGCGGTTACAAAGATGCATACATTAGCAAAGGGGCTCGGAATCTTTCCGAGAAAGGCTATTCGGCTTGCTCTGCGATGAAAATGCCTGCCGGAAGCGTCTTGTTTTCCAGTCGTGCACCGGTAGGGTACGTTGCAATCGCGTCAACTGAAGTCACTACCAGTCAGGGATTCAAAAGTTTTGTCCTGACTGAATCGACAGACAGCCGCTTCGTTTATTATTATTTGCGCCATATCAAGCCTATTGCGGAAATGATGGCGACCGGCACGACCTTCAAGGAACTCTCTGGCTCGGTCGCAGCAAAACTCCCTTTTGTACTTGCTCCCCTCAATGAACAAAAACGGATTGCTGATAAACTCGACGCATTGCTGGCGCGGGTTGATGCATGCCGCGACCGGCTGGACCGGGTGCCACAAATTCTCAAACGTTTCCGCCAGTCGGTGCTTGCTGCCGCCACTTCGGGTACTCTGACGGAGGAGTGGCGAGAAGATCAAGGAGAAGAGTTTGAATGGGAGAAAGTTCGAATTGGTGACCTGCTGGCTGAAAAACCTCGGAACGGATACTCGCCCAAAGCTGTTCCGTTCCAAACTAATACACGCTCACTGACTCTCTCAGCAACTACAAGCGGTCGATTCAATCGGGCACATTCTAAATATATTGACGAGGACATCCCGAAAAATTCACATCTATGGTTGATGCCTGGCGACATATTAATTCAACGAGCAAATTCTATTGAATACGTTGGAGTAAGTGCGATCTATGATGGTCCAGTTGAAAGTTTCATTTATCCGGATTTAATGATGAAATGTCGGCCTAATCATCGTGTATTGACGGAATACCTCTATTACATCTTATCAAGCGAGCCGGTTCGTAATTATTTTCGCGAAAATGCTACAGGCACAGCCGGCAATATGCCAAAGATAAACCAACAGACCGTAGTATCTGCGCCTGCTTTAGTCCCCAAATTGTCTGAGCAGCGCGAAATAGTCCGTCGTGTCGAAATTTTATTTTCCTTTGCCAACCGCCTTGAAGCCCGCTACGCAGCAGGTCTCGAACAGGTCGCCCAACTAACGCCCTCTCTTCTTAATAAGGCCTTTCGTGGTGAATTGGTGCCCCAAGCCCCCAACGACGAACCTGCAAGTGAGCTTTTGAAACGTATCAAGGAAGGGAAAGCGAACGAGCCTGAACAAAAACGAGAGCCCCGGACAAATAAAATAAAAAAAGAGCGCCATGTGAAAACAAAAACGGTCACAACACTCAATGAACTTGTTTCTGCTCTTGATCAACTCGGCGGAAATGCAACGGCGGATCGACTTGTTATAGAATCTGGTTTATCTGGCGACATCGATCGTTTTTTCGAGCTGTTACGCGAAGGCAGAAACACGCTGCTTGATGTTCCTGTCGGCTCGAACGAGCCGATTCGGAGGATAACCGATGCGAATCAATAAGCTAAGAATTACCAGCAAGTGGAAAAACCTTGAAGGATTCTGTATCGACTTTAACGAGTCTTGCGATGTTACCGTATTGATTGGCCGTAATGGTTCCGCTAAAACGAACTTGGCTGAGGCGCTCATCAGCATATTTTCCCAATTGAATCTCAAGAAATCTGCCCCGTTCTCCTATGAACTCAGCTACAAGATTGCTGGACATCATGTCTGCCTCAATGGGATTGAAGGGAAAACGCCTACTGCAACTGTTAACGGTAAGAATGTTACTGCAACAGTAGTTAGAGAGAAGTATTCTCCTCGGTATGTTGTCGGGTATTATTCCGGAACGAGTGATCGTTTTAAAGAACTATTTGAAGAACACGACAAAATTGCCCTGAATAAAACACTGGAAGACAACCAGGATAACGACAAACTTGATCTAAGCAGCTTTATTTGTGCGCGACCGATCCACGGTCTTTTTTCCCTTTTAGCCTTCTATTATTCCGACGATATAGAAGTCTGCAAATTTCTCGAAAAACTTCCCAGGATTGAAGCATTCGATTCGTTGCTTATCGTTTTAAACAAACCATCCTGGGCTAAAAAAAATGCTGAGGCAAAGGATTTCTGGGGTGCCAAAGGGCCGGTCCGTGACTTGCTGGAAGCGATCAAGCGGCATAGTCTCGTCCCGTTTTCAAGTACAGTGAGGACTAAAGTTGATTTTCGTCGCAACCTGACAAAAGAATTTCTTTATCTTTATCTGCCTGATTTACAAGCACTTCAATCCTTGGCCAGGGAATACGGAAAAGACCCCGGTGCACTCTTCCAGGCACTCGACACTATGCGGCTGAGCGAATTTATCGATGAAAGTTCATTTCGTGTAAAGGTAAGGGTGAAAGGTAGTGATGACTCAATTCACACCCGGCAATTGAGCGAAGGCGAGCAGCAGTTGTTAACGGTCCTGGGCCTCATGCGCTTTACCAGAAATGCTGAATCCCTCTATTTCCTTGATGAGCCGGACACCCATCTGAATCCGGCTTGGGGTGTTGACTATCTGGAGCATTTACGCAATGTCGGTGAGATTGATAAGAATAGTCATACTATCCTTGCGACCCATGACCCCTTGCTCGTTTCCGGGTTGCGTAAAAATGAAATTCGCGTGCTGCACCGAAATCAAAAAGGGCAAATAGTTGCAAAAGAGCCTGAAGAGAGTCCACGTGGGAGGGGCGTTGCCGGGGTTTTGACAAGCCCCTTGTTTGGCTTGGAGAGCCAGCTTGATCCCTTTAGCCTACGGGTATTGAAACGAATATATGAAGTAGCCTCTGAAGAAAAGTACCCGAAGCAACAAAGAGACCTTGAGCGTCTTCGGAAGCTTGTGCCAAGTCTTACCCCTGACGAGATATCTCCCGATCCATATCAAAATATAGCCCGAATGGCCTATGAAATTGTTGTGAATGAGATTGTCTCATCCGACGAGAACCCCGACTGGAAGATTGAGGCGATAGATAAACTTTCTTCGAAGTTGTACGATGCTGTTAGTGGGGGGCAGGGATGATATATATAAATCCCTATGACATGCCTTTTGACCCCGCATGGGAGGCCAAGGCTCGGGAGTTAACGAAAGAGCTGCTGGAGAAAAATCCCGAAGAAAGAGCTGCGTTCATCAAATCAAAGAGAGATGAAACTTGGGGCAACGGTGCTTTGCTGGAATGGTTGAGAAGCGCTGTCGGAAACAAGTGCTGGTACTCCGAAGTGCCTTTGGATGGAGCAGATCCAAATGTTGATCACTTCCGTCCCAAGGGAAGGGTTGTCGAAATCGACCATAGCACCTTGGAAAAAACGGGGGATATATCGCCAGGCTACTGGTGGTTGGCGTTTGAACCGAAAAATTTTCGTTTGTCTTGCATGCATTCGAATCAACGACGAGTTGATGAGGAAACGGAAGGAGGCAAGTGGGATTTTTTCCCCGTTGAAGGAGCAAGAGCACCAGAAGGAACGGAATGGGATCAGATCGAAGAAGCTGTGTTGCCATTTGATCCATGTAACGTAGCTGATATGGCACTACTGTGGTTCAGTCCCGATGGCACTCCAACTTTGAAAAAAGATTCTCCGAGTGATGAGGAATTGGGGCGTTTAAAAGTTACCATATGGTTGTTCCATCTGGATAAAAAAGAAATAGCACAACAACGTAGAGCCTATGTAATTGATATTTCACGAGATATTAAGGATGCCGATGCTATGTTCAAAATATGGCAAAAAAGTGGAGCCGCAACAGGTAGTGTTTTTTACAAAAGATTTGATGCCGCAATCGCCAGACTTAAATCTGAAATCAAAGATTCCAAGCCATTTGCAAGAGCCAGGCAATGTGCAGTCTTGTTGTCTAAAGCAGATTATCCATGGATTGGTGATTATATTTATTAATAGGGCGTTAAATTTTGAGCAGGCCATGCGAAATTGCATTGGCAGGCGCGAATTGACCTTGGTTATTAACCATTTGAACCATAAATCCCACAATAATTGCGGGACCTGATTTTGTCGCGACATTCTGTCTCTCGTCAATCACGACGAGTCTTCTGTCTCCTTGGTGTCTCTGGCGTATCGCCTGTTTTTTCATTTTATGACTCATTCCGCCATACGCCTTTTCATCGTTTCTTGAAGGCCATTCTTGTGGGTTGAAAATATAGTTGGGATCTTCCAAATAAAGTCGGTAACTATAGAGTTAACTGCTTGTTTTTACATGCACTGGTTCTAAAATCGACCTCAAAGTTACCATCTTTATTGAATTCCCTGAAACTCAATTCACGGAACATCAAACACATAAGTGTCTTTTGGTTTCCAACTTTATTTTCATCCCACAACCCCTGCCGAAAGTCACGGTAGACTGGAGAAACCTTGACTAGTACGCCCAAGGTAAGCATCCGCTTGATCGTTATGTTAGCATTCACAAAATTCGCATATTTTTCCGGCAATAAAAACATTACCGCATTCCTTGCACATTGATACATCTATGAATTCCCTACATTTGCAGCATTTACCATTAATTCTATCATTAATTCCAATATTCATCCTGTCATACGCTACAGTTTCAGCCGTATCACACAATGGGCAATCGGTGAAGCCGATAATATCTGTGTTTGCTTTAAATCCACAAACAAAACAAACCAAGTTATCTTTTTCGGTTTTTACAAAAGATTCTTTTCCGCATTCTAAACAATATGTTACTTCATATGGATAAAGATCGTGTGCTCGATCAATTGATTCATCGATATAACAAGAGTTTGTCATTAACTTATAATAGAGTGCACTGCCAATAAATAGCTTAAGACTATTTGTGAGATATTGATCGCTCACTGGTAAAATTTCTTTCCATTTTAGCTGATGAATAATTCTTACCAAGAACCATATTGCCTCATTGAGAATTTCTTTAGGTGGACTTATATACCCCAAATGCAATAACTGGTTTCTTCTGTTTTGAAATGTATCTAGCAGAGTCCTATCCTCTTCATTTAGGTATAGTGTTTCAGATGCTATCTCTCGGCTTTTCCAAAAAGGTATAGTCTTAATTGACCCATCCGCAATTGCTGACAGAAGAAAAGATTCTGAACGCGAATGAAATTTTGGGTCGATAATTGCTTTCCAACCATCTCTTCGTAGAACATATGATTTGCTCAATAATTCAAGAGCTGACTGCATATTAATTATTGTTTGCAGTACGTTACTTTCATTTTGTGTTTCATCGAGAGCGTGCTCTAGTGCATGTGTAAGCAATTGTTTAGAAGTTGATTGCAGTCTTTTTAGAAGTTCTGTGCTAACTTTATCCATATTTATTTATATAATGAGTAATTGCTAACGGCGAAATAACCTGCCGGCCGAGATGCTGCCCACCTTTCAAGAACGTGGCCATTTCCGGTCAGGTTTATTGACTGGTTTATGCTGTTAACTTTATGCAAAAACTGCCTGATCGTAGCCCATTACTGATATTTTGCCAGCGCCTTTACATAGTCAAATGTTTTCTGGTGAAAACCATCGATTGACCCTTCGCTGACCATCATTAGAATGCTTCCGCATACATTTGTTCGGATTGTTGAGAATCCATGTTTTGTTTGAACAGGGTAGTCAAGCAACCCACAAAGTACTGTCATTGATGGAAGTTGCTTTTGGTCTGGCTTTTTAGAGATTGCCCATTCATCGTAATGTCTGAAATTTGCTGCAGCAGCCGAGTAGATCTCGCCAATCGAAAAGTTGTTGATTTTTGGGATAGCTGATTTCCACTCGTCCCAAGAGGCATTCAGATCCATTCTAAAACGTTGAAGTAAATTATTCGCAACAACAAAAATTGAGCCTGCTAGCACTGATGAGACTGATTGATATTCAATAATAGCTTCTGTCGCGCGGTGATATGCTATTGGGTCTTGGCTAAGCGAAGGGCTCGTGCCTTGCTTTCTTTCCTTTTCCAAGTTTTCAAGTTGCTTTACAGCGCGAAGCATTGGAAAAAATAACTCATTTATGGTGGATTCACTGTGACGCCATCTCTCAACTAACCTGAACATTGCATTCATTTGGGTATTGCCAAATTGCAAATCGCCATCGCGGGTTTTTTCTATGTTACCGTTCTTGTTTAACCGGAGGTCAACTTTAGTATTCAGTTTTTCCAGTTGAAATCGCGCTAATGTTTTTTCGTATTCTTCTAGGGCCATTACGAGTTTCCGTTTACGTTACCGATTAGGTTTCATGATATTTCATAATGGTTACAGTCGACTAGATGGTTTTCAGGGGCATAACAAGTTATTATCCGGTTTCTGGCTATCACTCACCATTTCAAGCCAAGATGTCAGAAAATCGGCGTTTTAGGGTGCCGGCTAACTGGATATCATGCAATTTTGAGTGGTAACCAGAAACCGAATGTCATCCCATTTCTACCTGAAGGGGTAGTCCAGAGAAGATATCGTGAAAAAGTCAATATCCCGCTGGTCAACACTTTTCAGAGTTATACGTAACATTGAAATGGTGAAACAACCTGCAACCTGGTCCGATAGAAAAATTAGTCAACATTTTCTAAAAGTGCTTGCAGTCCTGGCCACATGAACAAAGTAAATGGCATAGCTTGAAGAATACTTAATATCAGGATGCCAGACACACAACCCCTTATTTCGGAGACATCCTTTGTTGAAATAACTTCAGGTTTGTTAAAAATAAAATATGTAAATGAAATAAATAATGGAAGCACAATAAAAGTCCACGCAATCGATCGATACAATAGTTGTTTGTCTACAGTTCTACGGAATTTCTTCACAAGTCGTTGTCCTGATTTCCAGGTTAACACACCAGAATAGAATTGGTGATACTGCTCTGTGCCATCTGGACTTATCGTGACAAATACAACATGCTTTCCATCGGACCGTAGCAGCAAGTCGTCAGGAACTTTTGTTAGTGT
Source organism: uncultured Desulfobulbus sp. (assembly GCA_963666685.2). Lineage (GTDB taxonomy): Bacteria > Desulfobacterota > Desulfobulbia > Desulfobulbales > Desulfobulbaceae > Desulfobulbus. Next base: position 1,256,293 of record CAXXHZ010000003.1, on the reverse strand, counting down.
TTTGCGAACGCGCCACAAATGGAAGATATATTTTGCAGAGCACCAGCGTAACGCTATCAAAGCTATATTGATTGGTATGCACAGCAAAGCAAGAATGATTGCCCACAAAGCATAATTCAATAAATGATAAATCCATTGCATTGATGAAATCCTCCGAGTGATGATGGCACTATCGTGCCTAATCTTGATCAAATAGGCTGGAAAGCCCGTTGGCGAGATCATCGGCCGTTGTGCTCTGTGCAGAATGGGAATGGGCGGGGGCAAGAGCGCTGACTGCGTGCCCTGCAGCAACGGGATCATGCTTTAGCGATGCTGCGTTGTCGCAGCTACCGCCAGATCCACTGCTTACTTCACCACTAACCGCGTGTGTAATATCGATATTTGACCAGACTTGCTTGAGTTCGTCATAAAACAAGTTTCCGATGGCGCCAGTAACGGCTGCCGACCCAATCCAGAGAAAGAAATCTTTTGTTGAAAGTCGCTTCGGAATCTTCTTGTTAGAAGAAAGCCTCAAGACAGAAGCAAAGGCGTGGGCACCCCGTTCTGCATCATTCAGATCCTCAAAAATATTATATATTCCTCTGGAATAGATTTGTTTTGTTAGCTCCGATGCAAAAAGTGGAAAGACAGTATGTTCATTGTGTTTCCGAAGAGCTAAACGTGCATCCAGCAGGAGTTGAGCAACTTGAGGTGAAGAGAATTCTATCAAATCGTCTTCCCAATTTTTTGGGAAATGCCTTATCAGTACAAGTGGCCAGAGAGCGCATGCTGAGAACGCTAGTGAGTCAGCGACATTTGGTATGGCAGAGCTGCGCGATGCGCTGTTTCCGAGTACATCAGACCAATGTAAAAGGCCGATCGCCACCAGCATGCGCATCGAATCGAAAGAATGCGATTTTTGGTCCCCAGAAAGCAGACCTTTCAAAGTTGTGGCAGAGCGTTTCTTTTTTCGATTTTTTGGAAGAAAGCGTTGAAGCCCTCTTTCTGAGGCGTCAATTTGTTGTTGCAGCGTGGCGAGCAGTTCAATCGCCGAAGGTCGGAGGTGCTGCGAGGTCGATATTGCCAGAGCCATCTCTTTTTATCCTATTAAGGCGGTCGTTAATCATCTGACATCTCGACGATCATCGATTAGGTGATTAAACAATATTTATGCAAATTGAACGTGAATCGTTGAGCAAAAAAAAAATCAATGTTCGGTTGTCAACTTACTTATTAATAAAAAGGTGAAAGGACGGCAAAATTGCTTTAGCCATATGTGATTACTTGTTAGAGAAGACATCTGACATATTTCTCATCGAGAACCGAATTTAATTAAATAGTTTCTGCTAATCATTCACAGTGCTGGCAGTAGACTTACAATTCATTGTAAAATATTTCGTAATTAGAAAGTCAACATCTTTAATAGTTATTGACCTCGCTATTTTAATTCTGGTTGATTCCTGACGATCCATCATAGCTATTTGCTATCGTTACTTTTCGTAGGATACGAAATTATGAACAATAGAGTGATAGCAGTTGCCACATAGATGGTGCTTTTGCACTATATCCCCACTGGGAGGGGAAAAGAGCAAGGCTGCTTCAATTTTAATCGATTTTCCACAATGCTCACAATTGAAGGGAAGCCCTGTTCTTCTAGGATTGCTGATTGGGTTTCCGCTTTGCTTGGTATCAAAAACTCATCCCAGGTTTGCTCCGGATCTCGATTAATGATACCGTTTTCATTTGGCCAGGTTGATTGCCGGCGCCACTTCTGTTTTGATACCAATATTAATTATGTTATAACCAGCGCCGTGCAGATCGGGGGCTAGTAGTCGCGACGGTTGGTATCAAAAAGTCCTTTCGCAAGGTCGGTATCCTCTAATTTATCGACCGGCGAGAATTCGCCCCCGCCAAACCGCTGGCGCTCTTGAGCTGACAAATAGAGTCATTCACCACCGGGGGAGAACAGCCACATTTCGGGGGAAATTATTGATTTCATCTCTTTCCTTTGGTTGAATCAAAACATAAAAGATTTGAATCAAAATAGCCGAAAAAAAACGCGGATCGAGGATTTAAACCGGGCTTCAGACGGCTTTTATTGCTTTCCGTGAATCACTTTGAGGTATTTTGATTCAGTCTGCTATGTTTAGTAGCTTATCACCGCCGATAAGCGGAATAAGGCGATAAAGCACATCATTCATAACCTGAGATTCAGCCGTTGTTATCTTCTTGGCTGCTCGATCGCGCCAGGACAAAGTTTGAATGAGGCTAGCTGCGACCACTGAAGGCTTATCGAGGTTATTGATTGGCACCTCAGTTATTCCACCTCTAATACTGGTGCTTATAGGACAACAGATCAGTAAACCGGTTTGCTGGTTATAGGCTTTGCTTGATAAAACAAGGGCGGGCCGATATTTACCAATCTCACGGCCTTTTGTTGGTTCAAAATCTAGCCAAATTATGTCGTTCCGTTCTGGAATGTACCGAACCACTATTCACCCCATTCTTTAGGTGATATGCTAGCCAGTTCATCAGCATGAGCAGTCTGAGCAGTCAACCCTTTAAGCAAATCCTTTTCTGAATACGGAAAGCGCTTTTTCCCTGTGATTGGCTCAATAATGATATTGCCGTCCTTAATCGAGATGTTGATTTCACTTCCTTCCTCAATACCTATATCTCTGGCAAAGGCAGCAGGTATAGTGTTCCCCAAGCTGTTACCAATCTTTCTTACTGTTGTTTTCATAAAACCAGCCTCTTTTTAGTAGTAACAATGTTGTTACATGAACAACTTTACCGCTATTTATAAAAAGTGTCAACATTGTTATTACATAAATTCGGTTATTTTGTTGGCCTATTGACCGGGTAAGCTGCGATAAGTGCCAACTTTTTAAAACGCATGGCTTAGATGGAAATTTCGGAGAACAATCGGGGACAGGCCACGAGTAAATAAACCGTATAAATATACATATAATTATATTGACAGTTTGCCTAGGGCGACATATTTATCATAAATGGGTAAGCAATCTGATTTCGAATGGGATTCGGAGAAGGATCAGCTGAACCAAGAAAAGCACGGAGTTGCTTTTGCTTTAGCTCAACTTGCGTTCTTAGATCATAAACGTATCATTTTAGAGGATGTCGAACACAGCGACCAGGAAAAGCGATATTATTGCCTGGGAAGAGTTTCCGGCGGAATTATGACCGTGAGGTTCACGCATCAAAAAGGCAAAATCCGAATCATCGGGGCAGGGTACTGGCGGAAAGGAAAGAGGATATATGAAAGAGAAAATCAAATACACTGAAGAGCCTATAGGCAAGGTGAAGAGAGTTTCTGATTTTCTTCCCTCACCTGAAGAACTTGCCTTGAAGGATGAAACCGTTAAAGTCACAATTGCGTTGAGCAAGGCGAGTGTCGAATTTTTTAAGAACGAAGCGAAAAAGCATAACACCCAGTATCAAAAAATGATTCGGCGGCTATTAGACGAATACGCCGCCCATCGCCCATGATCTTAGGAAACAATCGGGGACAGAAACAATCGGGGACAGGCCACAATTAAAAGGGCTGAATTATTTTCTATGGTATCCCGGATGTATCCCGGCATATCTTGAAAGCCTTGCTATACAAGGTGGGACGCGGGTTCAACTCCCGGTATAACAACGGTATCACACTGTGAAAATAATTCTATATAGATCAATTGGTTGCAAGGGTAATTGCGGGTTTGAATGCCGCCGCGTTCACCAATAACAAAAACAGCCACTTAGCGGACAGCTTGCTAAGTGGCTGTTTTTGTTTTGTGCCCCATGGGGTAAATCGACCTGACCTGTATAAGGGGGGCACATAAACCCTGAGACGCATGGTTGGGTTAATACCGAGATGACGAGCGGACTCGGCAGTCTGACATCCTTGCTTGGTAACTAATTTGACGGTAGACTCCCTGAATTCTTGAGTGTACTTTTTCTTTTTTTGTCAGAGAATACTTCCTCGGGGGCTCTAACCCACTCTTAAGAAAGTTAAGAAAGTGTCCGCTTCTTCAATACCATCCCAGTGACAGCTTACAGTGACATGCATGTGCAGTGGATAAAACGCAATACGATGTACGCCCCTTCATGGATGATCATCGGCATCAGCCTCGTCCTTATGGTCGTGGTACTGTTCATGGGGATCATCAACCACCATCGGGAGAAAAATTCTGTAGAGGAGTTGCTGCAGGAGAAAGGCGCGGCCCTGATTCAATCATTTGAGGCCGGAGCCCGGACAGGCATGATGGGACGGTTGGGCAATGAAGCGCATTTGCAGACCTTGCTGGAGGAAACCGCAGCTCGCTCGGATATCGCTTCCATTGCCCTGGTGGATAAAAACGGGGTTGTCCTTGCCGATAGCGAGAAACAACGGGTCGGCACCACGGTACAAGATTTCGCCTTCAGCAAAATCTTCACCCCAACCGACAAGGTGCAATGGCGGATACGAACAGATGCCGGGCAACTCCGGCTTTTTGAGGTTTACAAACGTTTTCTGCCCATTAGAGGAAAACATGGCGGTCATGGCAGGCATGGCGCTCAGCCGGAAGAGCTGTACCGCGGGAATCACATGGCAATGAGGGCAGCGCCTTCCGAGATGGATTGCTCGCCGGAGTGGATCCGTAATCTGCCGAGCAAGCGAATACTCGACCCGGACAACCGGCCCGCCCTGATTATCGGCATGAACATTCAGCCCTATGCAACCGCTCTTGCGGATGATCTCCGCAACACCCTGATCACAGCAAGCATCATCTTTCTTTTGGCACTTGGCGGTGTGGTTTCCCTTTTCTGGGCGCAGCATTACGTCAACAGTCGCAAATTATTGCGCGATATCCGCGCCTTTGCCTCGGAGATCGTGCGTAACCTGCCCGTCGGTATGGTGGTGATCAGCGGCGAGGGCACCATCCTCTTTATCAATGAAGCGGCCGGTTCGCTTTTATCCCTTCCTTTGAAAACGGCCGAAGGCAGACCGGCAGACCAACTGTTGCCGAAATCACTGTTGCACCTGCGCAAAAATATAAGCCGCCAGCGACCGGTGGTGGAACAGGAACTGACCTTTGCCGTTGCGGACCGGGGGAATGCCATTGTTAATGTCAGCACCACGGATATGCTCGGCGAGGAGGGGCAATATATTGGCTGTATGTTCATTCTCCAGGATGTTTCCGAATTGCGGAATCTGGAACGCAGCGTCAGGCAGCGGGAAAAGCTGGCGGCCATCGGCAACCTGGCTGCCGGCATTGCCCATGAAATCAGAAACCCGCTCAGTTCCATCAAGGGGTATGTCACCTATTTCGGCAGCCTTTTTGCCGAAGGCAGCGAAAAACGGGAGGCCGCGACCATCATGGCCGGGGAAGTGGACCGGGTAAACCGGGTCATTTCAGAGTTATTGGAATTTGCCCGTCCCTCGGATCTCAAACCCAAACCAACCGATCTGCGAACGCTGATTGATCATTCTCTGCACATCATCGCCTATGAAGCGCAAACAGCCGGGGTGCGGGTGCGCACCGAGCTCGCTCCCGATCTTCCGACCGTCATGGTCGACCCCGACCGAATCACCCAGGTCCTGCTCAATATCTTTATCAACGCCCTCCAGGCCATGCAAAAAGGAGGAGAATTGCTCATTGCCGCAACCCAGGAGGAAGAGCGGTTGATGATTCGGATCAGCGATACCGGCACAGGTATTGCCTTGGCAGATCAAGTCGATATTTTTAACCCCTATTTCACCACCAAGAAAAACGGAACCGGACTGGGGCTGGCCATTGTCCACAAAATCATCGAAGATCACGGCGGCAGCCTTCAGGTTGACAGCTCCCCGGGCCAGGGCACCACCCTTACCATCATCCTGCCGTTGCAGCGCGGGAAGGAAGCTTGAGCATGAAAGGAACGATTTTAATTGTTGACGACGACCTTGCCCACCTGCGCATGCTCCAAACCGTGCTCAAAAGCCTGGGCCACAAAGTGGAGACAGCCACCGACGGCAGCGAGGCCATTATCATGGCCAAGGAAAAGCCCTGCGATCTCATTCTCATGGATGTGCGCATGGCCAATGTGGACGGCATTGAAGCCCTGCGACGGATTAAGGAGTTCAATCCGGCCCTTCCCATTATTATCATGACCGCTTATTCCTCGGTGGATACCGCCGTGGAAGCCATGAAGCTCGGGGCCTATGACTACCTGACCAAACCGCTCAATTTCGAGGAGATGAAACTGATCATCGAGCGGGCCATGGAACATCTGCAGCTTAAGCTGGAAAACCGTCTGCTCAAGGAGCAGGTCGCCTCGGGAAACAGCTTTGCTGAAATCATCGGCTCAAGCAATGCCATGCAAAAAGTACTCGACATGGCCCATATCGTTGCCCCCACCGAGGCAACGGTGCTGATCACCGGCGAGAGCGGTACCGGTAAGGAGCTGTTTGCCAAGGCGATCCATACCACCAGCGAGCGTAAAAGAGGCCCGCTGGTGACCGTGAATTGTGCGGCCCTCACCGAAACCCTGCTGGAATCGGAACTCTTCGGTCATGAAAAAGGCACCTTTACCGGCGCGGACCGCCAACGGAACGGGCGCTTCATGCAGGCAAACAAGGGCACAATCTTTCTGGATGAGGTCGGCGAGATCCCTCTGACCATGCAGGCAAAAATTCTCCGTACCATCCAGGAGCGGGAGATTCAACGCCTGGGCAGCGATGAAGTCCTGCATGTGGATGTGCGCATCGTCGCCGCCACCAACAGAAATCTTGAGGAGGAGGTGCAGAACGGAAGGTTCCGCGAAGATCTTTTTTACCGCCTCAATGTCATGAACATCCATATTCCGCCCTTACGCAGGCGGCCCGAGGATATCCCGCTGCTGGCGCAGCATTTCCTGCAGAAATATGTGCAAAAAAACCGCAAGGACCTCAAAGGAATCACCCCTGCCGCCATGGAACTGTTGAGCCACGGTTCATGGCCGGGCAATGTTCGGGAACTGGAGAACGTGATCGAGCGGGCAGTGATCTTGACCATGAGCCCCTATATCTCAGAAAAGGACCTGCCGCTGACGCTGACGGCCCCGCAGGTCCCTGCTTCGGACAGTACGAGTTCCGGTGGTCTGGGGGGCAAATCGCTTGAAGAGATTGAGAGCCGAGCCATCAAGGAAACCCTGGAACAAACCGAAGGCAACAAGAGCGAGGCGGCCAAACTGCTCAATATCACCAGGACAACACTCAATAACAAACTGAAAAAATACAATATTTCCCTCTAAAGGCCTGTGGGCTGCGGCTTAATTGCAAAATCTTTGATGGAGTGCTGCTCAGCCAACGGTTTTACGCTGTTCGTCTCAACCCAATCCGACTAAAATCCGAGCGTAAATTTATTCAAGTTTTTTATGGCCAAACCCCAAGAAACTCGGGGGGACGTTCGACTCACCCCTGTTTTTTGCTTTTTTTGTGCCCCTTCTTCTCCGTTTTCTCTTCTTTTGTCGCAGCCTGTTCTTCTGCTGCCTTGTGATACCGCTCTTCGATCTCCTTGATGTCGACCGTTGGCGGCGGAAATTCCATCTTCAACGATTCAAGCGTATCAACAACAATTTGTGAGATTGCCAGATTGCGGAACCATTTGTGGTTGGCCGGAATAATGTACCAGGGCGCATGCTTTGTGCTGCACTTGCTCAGGGCCTCCTCAAAGGCCTGGGTGTATTTGTCCCAGTACTCGCGTTCCCGGTAGTCGGACTCACTGATTTTCCAGTGACGTGCGGGGTCCTCGAGCCGTTGTTTGAAGCGGTGAAGCTGCTCATCTTTGCTGATATGCAGGTAAAATTTGAGGATATGGGTGTTGTTTTCAACCAGGTTCTTTTCGAAATCGTTGATACGGTCATACCGTTTCGACCAGACCTTCTTCGGAACAAGATTATGGACGCGGGTGACCAGCACATCCTCGTAGTGGGAGCGGTTAAAGATAGCGACCCGTCCCCGTCGAGGTGCGGCCTGATGAATGCGCCAGAGGAAATCGTGGTCCGCCTCCTCGGCGGAAGGTGTTTTGAATCCGTAGACCCGTGCTCCCTGAGGATTCATGTTGCCGAGAAAGTGATTGATGGAGCCATCCTTGCCGCCGGCATCCATGGCCTGCAGGATGATGAGAAGCGAGCGCTTATCCTCGGCATATAAGAGATATTGCAGTTCGCGAAGCCGTTGCGTATAATTCTCCAGTTCTCCAAGTGCCGATGTTTGGTTCTCATGTGCGTCCTTGAACCCGGCATCGATTTGGTTCAGTTCAACGGTGCTCCCTGGTTTGACTCGGAATTTTTCACAGTATTTCATGATGCTCTCCTTAAGGTATCCGGTTCCATCAACTCTGCACCAAGTGTGCGTGTCGACGGAGTTCCGTGACGGTCTTCCGCGTTTTTGTAGGTGCGGAGAAGGAAAAATGGTTCGTGCTTCTTTGGGAATTCTGTGACCACCAGCCTGCGGATTGATAGAGAGCCGGGTTTCAGGAATGCATTCTTTAATACCCGGCTCCTTGCATTCTTCATTTTTTCTCTGAGGTTATGATGAAAAAGTGCCCTTTCTGTGCTGAAAATATTCAGGAAAATGTTCCTCGGTGTATTCATTGCGGAGCGCCTTCGGGCGCTTCCCCTTTGTATCTGGAAGAAGAAAAGACGCCTTGGTATTTCCGGAAATCGCTGATCCTCTTCGCATTTTTTTCAGTGGGGCCCCTGGCTCTGCCGCTGATTTGGTGGCGTCCCCACACCTCATTGGCCTGGAAAATCGGGCTTACTACAGGAATCCTTGCTCTCAGTTGGCTGCTTTTTCAGGCCTCAATGGAATCGATGCACATGATCGAGGAATATTTCAAGCTGCTTCAAGGACCGTAACCTATTTTGCAGGCGGAACACTTCCGGGCCTTTTTTTGAAAAAACAGGCAGATCTATTGAGATGCAGTCTCGGTCCGACCGGGGAGCGCTAAACATCAAGTTGAATGCCGCCCTCAATAACCTGGTTTAAAGGGATGCCGAAGTAAGAACTTACATCCATTGAATTTTTAGATAAAAAGAGAAACAGGTTTGATCGCCACCGACTCATTTTCGATTCCTCATGAATCCCCAGATTTTCACGACCAAGAAAAAAGCTCGCATCCTTCATTTCCAGTTCGATACCCTTGTCGCGGGATAAGGTGAAATTCGGCTCTTCCATGAAATCGTAATGCGCAATGATGCGAAAAATGCCGTCACCCAGATTTTGATTGGTCACGGCAATGCCGTAGTCGCCGTGAAAACATTCTCGTAGAGCGTAGAGCGGGCTGGTTCCGATATCGCCGTAAACAACCCCCAAAGCGGCAAGGGTCAAGGGTGCCAGAGTGGAGTCCCGTGTTTTTTGGAGAGAGGATTCTTCGTGGGATTGGGCGGTTGCTGCATGCGGAACTTCAAGTGCGTTGGTCATATTGCAGGGTGTCCTCCCGAACTGAAGTCCTCCCGAACTGAAGGCAGGTATTCTTTTCATTGAAAAGTTAGTTCTTGAGATTCGTTGAGTGAATAGGTATAAATTCGGTTTTTGAATTATTTTCGAGCCGGAACAATCCCATGAAATCAAATAATACATCCACTGAAGAGCAATCCTTTGAGTTGAAGGGCAGCGTTCTTACTGTAATAGTGCTGCATATCAAAAAAACCGATACAGACCAACTTTATTCACAACTGGAAAAAAAGATCGGACAAGCACGATCCTTCTTTAATAATGCTCCGATATTAATAGACCTGTGTGCCGTGGATGAGGAAAATCAGGTGGCTCTGGATTTCATGGTTCTTGTTGACACGCTGCGTGGATTAGGTTTGGTTCCGGTGGGTGTTCGCGGGGTTACAACAGGCCGGATCGAACAGGCGCTCCAGGCCGGACTGGGTTTGCTGCCGGCCGTCAAGACGGAGAAAACGGTCGAAACCTGTATGGAAGACCAAGCTTCCCTCCCGGAATCGGCGGAAGAAAAAAATCAGCCCGCAGCATCCGGCCCCACCGTTCCAGATCAGGCTTCCGGCTCTGTTCCGACCAAAATCATAACGCATCCTGTCCGCTCCGGGCAACAGGTGTTTGCCCCACACGGGGATCTGGTTGTTCTTTCTTCGGTCAATGCTGGGGCGGAGGTCTTTGCTGCAGGCAACATCCATGTTTACGGTGCATTGCGTGGACGGGCCATGGCCGGCATCAATGGTGATAGTACCGCCCGGATCTTCAGTTTACAGTGCAACCCGGAACTGGTTGCCATAGCAGGTGAATACAGAGTAAACGACTTGCTGAATAAGGACCTGATTAATCAAAGTGTCATGACTTTTCTACGGGACGGTCGTTTGCGCTTTGAAATTATGGGATCTTTTCATCCTTTTTCATGAAGAACAAATCGTCAACAATTCAATCTTCGTGTTTTTTCATACAAGGTGATTGAAAAATTAATATCCAACAGGAGGAACGGAAGTTGTCCAAAGTGATAGTCGTGACGTCCGGAAAGGGCGGAGTAGGAAAAACAACCACCAGCGCCGCCTTTGCAGCAGGCTTGGCGGTGCGGGGATTTAAAACGGTTGTCATTGATTTTGATGTCGGTTTACGTAACCTCGACCTGATCATGGGGTGTGAACGACGGGTAGTGTATGATCTGCTGAACGTCATCCATGGGGAAGGCTCCCTGAACCAGGCTTTAATCAAGGACAAACGAACGAGCAATCTCTTTATCCTGCCGGCATCGCAAACCCGAGATAAAGACGCCCTGTCAACGGAAGGCGTGGGAAAGGTCATTGCGACCCTGCAGGAGAGTTTTGATTATATTATCTGCGATTCTCCGGCGGGTATTGAAAAAGGAGCGATGACCGCAATGTATTTCGCCGATGAAGCGTTGATCGTCACCAACCCTGAAATCTCATCTGTACGGGATTCTGATCGGATTATCGGTATGCTGGCGAGCAAAACCCGGCGGGCCGAGCAGGATCTTGATCCGGTGAAGGAACATCTGGTGGTGACTCGGTATGATCCTGTCCGAGTCGATAAAGGCGATATGCTCAGTGCCGAGGATGTCCAGGAAATCCTTGCCATCCCATTCCTCGGCGTTGTGCCCGAATCCAAATCGGTACTTGCCGCATCTAACTCAGGTATTCCGGTCACCCTGACCAAAGAGAGCGATGCGGGCGAAGCCTATTTCGATATGGTGGACCGATTTCTTGGTCGGGAACGTCCATTCCGTTTTATGGATGTTCAAAAAAGAAGTTTCCTCTCCCGCTTATTCGGAAGTCAATGATATGAATTTTTTAGATTTTTTTCGATCTAAACGGCCAAGTTCCGCTTCGATAGCAAAAGAACGCCTCCAAATCATCGTTTCTCACGAAAGGCGGCGTCCTTCAACTCCGGATTTTCTACCGAGCTTGCAAAAAGATATCCTCGAAGTGGTAAGAAAATATATTCAGATCAGTGAAAATCAAATCAAACTTTCCGTGGATCGACATGGGGAATGTGAGGTGCTCGAACTCAACATTTCCCTTTCCGATACCGGCAAAAATGAGCCCCTTTCCTGAGAATAAGTCGTTTCCCTTCGGAGCAACCTACTCTTTTCCGATGGGTGTGGATAAGCGCGACTGCCATCGGAATTTGTTCAACATTGCATCCTTTCCCCTTCGTTCCGTGATAAAAAACGCAGGATTCAAGGGGAAGGGGACATTCTTCACTCGTCATTTTTGATGGACTCGTAAAAAGTCCATCACCTTCTGAGAGATGGCTCAGTAAAAATACAGATATACAAAAAGTATCGTTTTCCCCGGCACGAAGGCATACATAAGGTATGTCGAGTGTCGGGAAAAACGCTGCGACGCTGTAGATCGAAGTTTTTACGACGCCATCATTTTTCGGACTCCTCGGACTCTCCACATCGTGCGACTTTGATGAGCTCTGAGTATGGCCGGTGCATGCACCCCCCGTCGACTGGAATGAAAAAAAACAGACGGTGGTGCAGAGCGGGGGAGGGGAAAAGAATATGGACGGTGGGGGGGGAGGCGTTCAGGAACCCGGAGCAAGCAATCCGGTTTGAAAGATGGCAGCTATCTGGTTGCTTACTTCTTCGATGGAAAAAGGGCATTCAGCTCCGATTTGCCATATTCCGGTAACTTCATCCAGGGAGCCAAAAAGGATATATTTTGCAATTTCAGGTTTGATATCCTGACGAAATACCCCTGCCAGCTGTCCTTCTTTGATAATTGTAGCAATAATATCAAGATATTCGCAGAATTTATTCTTTCGGTAATCGCGAATAAGTTTGCTCGTCTGGCGCAATTCTATGTGGATAACCTCGGCAAGGTATCGATTTTTTCTCATCTCCTCCAAGTGGTTGGTGATAAAAATTTTCAACCTTTGTATCGGATTTTCCTCTTTTGCCAATAACTGGACGACCTGGTCAATCAGTTTGCCGATTTCCTGTTCAAAGACAGAGAGAAGAATATCGACTTTATTATTGAAATAAAGGTAGATAGTACCGTCCGCAACCTTGGCTTCCTTGGCAATGTCAGAAATTCTGGCATTGAAAAAGCCTTTCTTGGCAAAAACCTTGGTGGCAGCACGTATAATTTTACGATGCTTATCTGGAGATTTCATTTAGTATGGTTAAACAGGCAATTGCTTTGTTGAAAATGAATGAGTCCTCATTCTGAAATGTAACAGTTCCTTCGGCAAAGTGTCAAGGAAAATGCCGGAACCCCCCGAAGAAGGCCTCTTTGGGGATGATATGAGATGCTGCTTTATTATTTTGCTGGACGGAACAAGAGAAGATTTATTAGAGAGTAGGATCCAAACAGCAACAACTAGAATCCAATTTTTTTTGGTCCGGAGGGTACCGTAATGAACGTTTTGGTGATAGGAGGGGGGGGCCGTGAGCATGCACTTGTCTGGAAATTTAAACAATCCGATAAGGTAGACACGGTATTTTGTGCACCCGGTAATGCCGGTATCAAAAAAATGGCCACGTGCGTCGATATTTCTTCCGGCGATATTCCTGCCCTCCTTGCCTTTGCCCTTAAGGAACAGATTGACCTGACAGTGGTTGGACCGGAAGAGCCGCTCACCAAAGGGATTGTGGATATTTTTCAGAAAAATGGTTTACGGATTTTCGGACCGGACAGCAAGGGGGCGATCCTCGAAGGCAGCAAAGCTTTTACCAAAGATTTTCTGCAAAAATATCGGATTCCCAGCGCCGGCTACGGAACCTTCAACAAAAGGGGCGCTGCAAAAAAATTCATCCAAAGCATCGGGGTGCCCTGTGTTATCAAGGCTGACGGCCTTGCTGCCGGCAAGGGGGTCATCATCGCGGAGACGGTTGCCGAAGCCGAGCAGGCGATAGATCTCATCATGAAAGATAAAGCCTTTGGTACCGCAGGCAATCAGGTGGTGATTGAAGAATTTCTCCAGGGAGAAGAGGCCTCGTTCATTGCCTTTACCGACGGAAAAACCGTGCTGCCCCTGCCGTCCTCCCAGGATCACAAAGCTGTTTTCGATGGGGATAAAGGGCCCAACACCGGTGGAATGGGTGCCTACTCGCCCGCACCGGTGATGACCGACGACCTGACGAGACGGGTAATGGAAACGGTCATGCTGCCGACGGTACAGGGGATGGCAGCTGAAGGAAGACCTTATAAAGGGATGTTATATGCCGGCCTGATGATAGATGATGATCGGATTAATGTCCTTGAGTTCAACTGCCGCTTTGGTGATCCGGAATGTCAACCCCTGCTTTTACGATTAAAAAGTGATTTGGTGGATATTCTCAACGGTTGCATTGACGGCACTCTCGATCAGGTGCAACTGGAGATCGATTCCCGGCCGACCGTGTGTGTTGTTATGGCCTCTGAGGGCTACCCCGGCAAATATATCACCGGTAAGGCGATTACCGGTTTGCACAAAGCGGCCAAGGTAGAAGGCGTAGAAGTTTTTCATGCCGGAACAGCGGTTAAAGGCCGGCAAGTCGTCACCAGCGGCGGGCGGGTTTTAGGCGTGACCGCCATTGGTGACAACATCAAAGAAGCCTTAGACAGAGCGTATCTGGCGGTTCAGGAAATCCATTGGCAGGGGTGTTATTATCGGCGTGATATCGGTCACAAGGCCTTGGCCCGATTTGGTACGGCTGCACCAAGTCCGATCGTGGGCATTGTTATGGGGAGTGACTCGGATCTTCCGGTGATGCGACTTGCCGCTGACTTTCTGACCGCTGTCGGTGTCAGCTCCGAATTGACCATTTCTTCGGCCCATCGTACTCCGGACCAGGCGGCGGTGTATGCGCAAACAGCTCGAAGTCGCGGACTCAAAATCATCATTGCCGGTGCAGGGATGGCTGCTCATCTGGCCGGCGTCCTCGCTGCCCATACCACCTTGCCGGTTATCGGCGTGCCCCTTGACGCCTCGTCGCTCAATGGCCTGGATGCCCTCCTCTCCACCGTGCAAATGCCTCCCGGAATTCCGGTGGCCACCATGGGGATAGGCAAGGCCGGAGCAAAGAATGCCGCGGTGTTGGCGCTTCGCATACTGGCCATTAACGATCCGGCCTTGGAGGCGAAACTCGAACAGCATGCACGACAAATGGCCGAAGAGGTCGCGGCAAAAAATAATGCTTTGGCAAGGTGAACCCTTCCGTTGCCGTCACCAAGATGACTCTTCGTCGCGCTGCAGTCATCCTGCAGTCCGGCGGGGTAGTGGCGTTTCCTACGGAAACCTATTACGGCTTGGCGGTTGATCCGTTTCACCCTCAGGCGCTTGAGCGGCTCTTTCGGATCAAGCAGAGGGCAAAAGAACTGCCGATTCTGGTTCTTGTGTCCGGCAAGCAACAGCTCACTCTGCTGGCGAGTGAGATTCCAAAGGTGTATTATAGATTGATCGAGTGCTTTTGGCCCGGTCCTTTAACGCTTGTCTGCCCGGCTCAGCCTCAACTGCTGCCGCAACTGACCGGTGGTACGGCAACAATAGGGCTGCGTCAATCGCCAAATGAAACGGCAAATCGGCTCATTGCCGCCTTTGGGAGACCAATTACCGCCACGAGTGCCAATATTTCCGGTTCTCCCGCAGCGGTTACAGCCAACGAAGTCGGTCATATCTTCAGGGGGAATATCGACTTGATCCTTGATGGCGGGACCACGCTTGGGGGCTGTGGATCCACACTCGTGGGGGTTCGGGACAACGTACTTTGTTGTCTTCGCAAAGGAAAAATTGACTTTTCCGCAGTGCAAGCGTGCGTTGCGGCTGATCCTGTCAACGACTAAACAAGATGCTGGAGGTGTAGATGGCTGATTTGCAGTGGAATAAAGCCTTTGCGTTGGAGCAAACGGCAGGGGATGAAGAACTTCTGGAGGAATTACTTGTCATATTTAAAGATTCCTCTCATTCCGACTTAAAACAGTTACAGCAGGCAGTGGCAGTGAATGATCCCTCCGGAGTTATGAGGGCGGCACACAGTATCAAAGGTGCGGCGGCAACGCTCGGGTTAGAAGGTATTCGTCAGGTTTCCATGGCCATGGAAACAGACAGCCGCAACAATTCGATTGCGGTCGCCCAAGAGACGCTTGATCTATTGATTGACTTGCTTGAACAGCTCAAGAACCTGTAGTTCCGCAATCAAAATTACGACAGGGAGCGTTCATGAAAAACATAAACGTGAAGATTGAAGGCTGTTCTTTGGACTTCTCCTTAGCACGGCAGATCGGGGAATGTATCGCCAACCGGGATGAAGAACTGAGTTCTCTTGTTTCCTGGTGTGACAATCTTGCACAAAAGCATTCGCCACAATGCCTGCACTGCGAGATCAAAGGAGAACCCGGTTGGGAAGTGTACGGCCGTAACCATGGAGGTCGATTACGGATTTCTTTTAATACCAACGAAATGGTTCTGATTTTTTCTTGAAACTGCAGCTGCAGAACGACGGCATCCACAGCCACGCAATAATGTCTATTCGGGAATACGGCCGAACAGATGGGTGAGATCATGCAGCCACACGGCAACGCCCTCGTTAAGGGAATGTTCGACGCAGCGCCACTGCCAGTTATTTTTAGTGGTACCCGGTGTGTTCATGCGGCAGTCGTTGCCGAACCCAAGGATATCCTGCATGGGGAGGATGGCCAAATTCGGTGGGGAGGACAGCGCAAGATAGATCAAATCCTGATGAAAGGAGCCGGCGTCAGTATCCTGGCGATTCGCAAAAAGTTTGGCTTGCCGCTTGCTTTCCGGGCTGACCTCCGGGCTGAGATACCAGCCGACCGCAGTGTCATTGTCATGGGTTCCTGTATAGATGACACTATTTTTTTCTGTATTATAAGGGAGATAGCTGTTTTCTTTTGTGCCGTCAAAGGCAAATAAGAGAATTTTCATGCCGGGATATCCGAGTCCACGACGAAGTGCTTCGACCTCCGGGGTAATATCACCAAGATCCTCGGCGATGATGCTCATGTCGCCGAGTCGTCTGTCCATTTCCTCGAAAAACGGCTGACCGGGACCTGGATTCCACTGTCCGTTTACAGCTGTCTCGTCAGCAGCAGGGATAGCCCAGTAGGATTCGAATCCGCGAAAATGATCAATTCGCAGGGTGTCGACAAGGTCGAAATTGAGCCTGAGTCGCTGTTCCCACCAATCAAACAAACGATTTTTTTCAAGAATATTTTCGGTGTTCCAACGATAGAGCGGATTGCCCCAACGCTGGCCGGTGTTGCTGAAATAATCCGGGGGCACTCCGGCGACGTGCGTAGGCTCACCGCTTACTGTGTCGAGTCGGAAGAGCTGCTGGTTCGCCCAGACATCGGCACCATCTACGGCAACGTAAATGGGGAGATCGCCGATAATCCGTATCCCGGATTCGTTGGCGTAGGTTCGAAGTTGTTGCCACTGGCTGAAAAAAAGATACTGTTCAAAGATAAAATACTCTATTGATTCTTTGAGCTCCAAGGCGGCCTGCTTTAAAGCAACAGGCTCTCGGTGACGCAAGGGTAAGGGCCAATGATACCAAGGGGTATCCGAATATTTTTCTTTGAGAGCCAGAAAGAGGCTATAGTCATTCACCCAAGGGTGAGAGCGGACAAAGTCACTGATGGGCGAATTTTCTGCACAGTCCCTCAATTGAAATCGTTTCCAGGCCAGCCTGAGAATGCTCTTTTTATACGCACTTACTTGCGGATAATGAATAGCGTGCTCTGAAAAATCAGGAGGAATAAGTTCCTTTTTTTGAACCAGATTCTGTTGCGCCAGAAGGTCTGGACTTATCAGCAGAGGATTGCCTGCAAAGGCGGAATAGCTCATGTAAGGCGAGTCACCGAAAACCCGGCTGGTTGGGCCAACCGGTAAAATCTGCCAGTATCTTTGCCCGCTTTTCTTCAGAAAATCAATAAAGTGCCTGGATGGGAGGCCAATATCGCCGATGCCGAAGGGCCCTGGTAGAGAAAAGACAGGAAGTAAAATTCCGCTTGACCTTTCATGGAGAATGTTTACCGATGTATCAATGCTCATTCTGGAATCCTTTCTGAGG
The DNA here is from genome assembly GCA_963666685.2 of uncultured Desulfobulbus sp. Lineage (GTDB taxonomy): Bacteria > Desulfobacterota > Desulfobulbia > Desulfobulbales > Desulfobulbaceae > Desulfobulbus. Next base: position 1,238,807 of record CAXXHZ010000003.1, on the reverse strand, counting down.
TAATAGTGCCTATTCCTTTTTTTTTATTTGAAATCTTTCGGATGTTCTTCCACTTCATATACGCTTTTTTCACATGGAAAACACTCTTTGATTGCTTTTTTTTCTTGAAAGATTAGACTATAATATTCTTTTTTCGTTTCAACCACTTTATGTGTGACTATACAGTTTTTAAGGAGAAGGCAGGTGCTAGCTGGTATAAAAAATGACCTTCTTGAGGCCGGAAAAGACGAGGGATGCATAACGTTTCAGCATCTTAACGAATTGCTTCCTGAACAGGTGAAAGATCCTGGGGCAATTGAAGAACTCTTTGATTTTCTTGGGGAAAACAATATTGAGATTGTGACCCTCGAGGAATCGGGAAAAAGAAAAACTCTCTCTGGGGAAGAGTGGACGGGCAAGAAAGATGGCGAAGACGACAACGCCTCCGATTCCTTGCCGGACAGCGAAGAGCACGAGTCGGAAGAAACCACCACAACCTACCTCAGGGAAATGGGACAGTTCGATCTTCTCACCCCCGAGGAAGAAGCCAAATATTCCAAGACCATTCGTGAAGGGTTTGACGCCATTATCGAGGCTATACGGCAGGATGGCTCCGGAACCACCGAGATTAAAATGTTGGTTGATCGTATCGATCTTTGGCAGCGCAGGGACCCAACTCTCAAACCGAAAAAGCAACAGCTCAATTACATGAAACATTGTGTAAGCATAGCTTATCGCAATTATTCGGAAATAAGAGAACTGTTTGAGCTGAATACCAAGATCGAGGCCTATAACCGATCCATCGAATTTGCCAAAGATTCGATGATACGTGCTAATCTCCGGCTTGTTGTTTCCATCGCCAAGCGCTATATGCATCAGGGGCTGACTCTGGCCGATCTGATCCAGGAAGGAAATTTAGGCCTGATGCGGGCCGTTTTTCGGTTTGATTATAAAAAGGGGAATAAATTTTCCACCTATGCCTCCTGGTGGATCAGGCAGGCAATTACCAGGGCGATTCTCGATAAAACCCGGACTATCCGCTTACCCGTTCATTTCCTTGAATTGCGGAGCCAGTTCTTCAAAGCTTTTTATTCGTTGCTGAAGGAACTTGGACGTGAGCCGACTCCGGCTGAAATTTCAAAGATGACCGATTTGCCGATGGATAAAATCCTGGCAATTCTTGAGGCCTCTCGCGAACCCATTTCCCTGGAAACCCCGGTTGGAGACGACGATTCAACGTTGGGTGATTTTCTTGAAAATCAGGAGTCGGAATCGCCTTATGACGCGGTTCAGAATCGGGAATTGGCGCATCGGGTTACCGAAGTGTTGTCGACTCTGACCGATCGTGAAGAAAAAATCATCAGGTTACGTTTCGGCATCGGAGAAAAAGCGGAATATACTCTGGAAGAGATCGGTAAACGTTTCAATGTCTCGCGTGAACGAATTCGCCAGATTGAGAAAAAAGCATTGAACCGGTTACGGCACTCCAGCCGTCGAGAAAAACTTCGGTTTTTTCTCGACTGATTTTCTTGCCGTTTTATAAGATAAAAGCCCCTTGTGCTCCAAGGGGCTTATTTTTTTTACCATGAGGGCGTTACAGACACCATGGATGCATACATTGAACAAGCAGGACTAGGCCGGATTTTAGACAAAGTATGTGCAGGGGAGCGCCTTTCTCTCCATGATGGCCGACAACTCTACGAACATCCCAATATCCTTGCTCTTGGTTATCTTGCCAACATTGTCAGAGAACGTAAGAACGGCAATCAGGCCTTTTTTATTTATAACCAGCACATTAACTATTCCAATATCTGTACGAATCTCTGTAAATTTTGTGCATTCGGCAAAAAAAAAGAGCATGAACTTGCCTATGAGATGAGTGTTGAGGAAGTAAAAACGAAGGTCCGGGAACGCCTTGATGAACCGATCACTGAAATTCATATGGTCGGCGGTATTCATCCTGATTTGCCGTTTTCGTATTATCTTGATCTGCTTCGCGGCATTAAAGAGGTGCGGCCGGAAGTGCATATTCAGGCCTTCACCTGCGTGGAAATCCACCATCTGGCCCAGATGGCCGGAAAGCCGGTTGACCAGACCCTGCACGCCTTGATGGAAGCAGGACTGGGCTCGATTCCCGGGGGAGGTGCCGAAGTTTTCAGTCCGCGCATCCGGCAGCTGACCTGCGAGAGAAAGCTGCCCGGAGAAGGATGGCTTGAGGTCACCCGTACGGCACATCGACAGGGATTGCACACCAATGCCACAATGCTTTATGGTCATATCGAGACCTTTGATGAACGCCTCGAACACCTGGATGCCTTACGTCGCACTCAGGATGAAACCAATGGTTTTCTTGCCTTCATTCCCTTAGCCTTTCACCCCAAAAATACCGAAATGGCAGAACACGCCAACACCACCGGTATCAATGATCTGAAAAATATCGCGGTCAGCCGTTTGATGCTGGATAACTTTCCGCATATCAAAGCATATTGGGTAATGATCGGCCCTAAGTTAGCCCAGGTGGCCCTGGCATTTGGTGCCGATGATATGGACGGTACGGTCAAGGAAGAGGTCATCACCCATATGGCCGGAGCGGAAACAGAGCAGGCCTTGGGTCACAGGACCTTAATCCGGCTGATTCAAGAGGCTGGTCGGCAACCTGTACAACGAGACACCCTTTACAACGTCCTGGCGACCTTTTAACGATCATGCAAGCAATTGTTGCGAAAATTGAGGCAGGGGAACGGATTAACGGCCAGGACTTTCTTCGGTTGGAGCAGGAGGCGACCCTGCATCAATTGGGCTTTCTTGCGAATGCGGTACGACTGCGGTTGCATCCCGAACCGGTGGTAACCTATGTTATTGACCGCAATATAAATTATACCGATATTTGTGTTTCCGCCTGCAAGTTTTGCGCTTTTTTCAAGGCCCCGGAAGATCCCAAAGGCCAGATGCTTTCCCACGCCGAACTCGCTGAAAAAATACAGGAAACCCAAGCTCTCGGCGGTACCCAGATTCTACTGCAAGGCGGTTTACATCCTGATAAACCCCTTGAATTTTATGAGGATATGCTCCGGTTTATCAAAAAAACCGGCATTCATATTCACGGATTTTCCCCGCCTGAAATTTTCCATTTTTCTCAGTTATCCGGCCTTTCGATTCCCCTTGTTCTCAAACGATTGATGGCTGCCGGACTCGATTCCATTCCCGGAGGCGGTGCCGAGATTCTCAACAATCGGATACGAAATGAACTAGCCCCCAAGAAATGCAATGCCGATCAATGGATAAAGGTGATGGAAGAAGCTCATGCTCTTGGGCTGCGGACCACTGCCACCATGATGTTCGGTCATATCGAAACGGTTGAAGAACGTTTGGAACATCTGCAGCGATTGCGGGATCTGCAGGATCGAACCGGCGGATTCACCGCATTTATTCCCTGGCCGTTTCAACCCGATCATACCCCTCTGGCTGCGGTGCGCAAAATCGAGAAAATCACGGCTGTCATGTATCTGCGAATGCTGGCACTCAGCCGTCTCTTTCTTGATAATTTTTCCAATATTCAGGCGTCTTGGGTTACTCAAGGGGCTAAAATTGCTCAACTCTCCCTGTCTTTTGGAGCTAATGATTTCGGTTCCACCATGATTGAGGAAAATGTGGTAGCTGCCGCCGGTGTTCATTTCCGTCTTTCAGAGGCGGAAATCAGACGATTGGTTGTGGACGCCGGTTTTCAGCCGCAGCAACGCCTGATGGATTATACTCCTGCCTGATGCCCGCCGATTCTCTTTGCATTCATAGCGCCCCTTGGGTTGTTCCCGTCTGTCGCCCAATCATCGCGGATGGCGGAGTCGTTCTTTCCGGCAACACCATAGTCGCGGTCGACGGGCTGCAAAGATTACAGCAGCAGTATCCGACAGCTGAAATAATTCCCCATCCTGCCTCCGCTCTGACGCCGGCCCTGATAAATGCTCACATTCATCTTGAATTGTCCCATCTGGCGGAACTTGCTGCCGTGCCGTTTCATGGCCGCTTCACCGACTGGATCAGCCGGTTGCTCCACCTTCGCGACACTCTTGGTGCAACCGGCAACCTCGCCGAACATGCGGCAGCACAGATGGCCGAAATACAGTACAACGATGGGGTGAGCGTACTTGCCGATATCGGCAATACCCTGATTGGCCGGGATCTTGAGGACACTTTTCCGGGGAAACTGTTTCCCTTTAAAGAGTATCTCGGGCTGGCTGAGTTTACCCTGGAAAAAAATCTTCATCGCCTGCAGCAGGAACCTGAAACAACGCTTTGTTCAGGACATGCCCCGTATTCAACCCATGGCCGATTGCTCCAGCAGTTAAAGAAGAGGGCGGCCTCACTTGATCATATTTTCCCGATCCACACAGCTGAGCCTGCGTCCGAGGCCGAGATGCTGGGGCAGGGCAAGGGGGAAATGGTCGAGTTTATCCGTCAACGAGGATTCTGGGACGGCTCTTTTATCGCCAAAGGAGAGGAGGGCTCTGTTCAGTATCTGCACAAGTTAGGGCTGCTCGACAGCCGGACGCTCTGCATCCATGCTATTCATGTTTCTCGAGAAGAAATCCGAATTTTGGCGGGGGAGGGGGCCAAGGTATGTCTGTGTCCTGGGAGCAACCGCTTTCTCGGCACCGGAAAAGCACCGGTACGGCAATATCTGGAAAACGGTCTGCTTCCGGCCCTGGGTACGGATAGTCCGGCCAGTAATCCGGAACTTTCCATCTGGCGGGAGATGCGGATTCTGGCAGAAGAACATGAGGGCATCGATGCAGCCGCCATCTTTGCCATGGCCACGCAAGGCGGCGCTGAAGCGTTGGGACGGGGAGATCGACTTGGCACCCTGGAACCTCGGAAAGATGCGGATTTACTCATTGTTTCGGTCCCTCATGAGGTCGAAACCGAATCCCAGGTGTACGAGTTTCTGGTCACAACCGGCAGCACAGTGCATCCTGCACGCATAGAGCATTGAGGGGGGGGGAAATGGCACGCATCGGTATGGTCAATTATATCAATACCGCACCCATCTATGAGATATGGAAAGAACGATCCCTTCCTGCCGATTGGGAGATGATCGAGGGGCAGCCGAGTCATTTAAATAAGCTGTTGGCGTCCAATGAGATTGACATGGGATTTGTTTCTTCCTTTGCCTATGCCGCCAATCCGGAAAACTATCAAATCCTGGAGGGGCTTTCAATCAGCGCCACCGGACCTGTGGGTAGTGTTTTTCTCTTTTCCGAGCTCCCGCCTGAAGCCCTTGATAATCAGGCCGTTCTTTTGACCCGGCAATCGGATACCTCGATCCGTTTAGTGCAAATTATACTGGAGGAATTTTACCAGGTCCATCCCCGGTATTCCGTCGGTGAGGTCTATGGGAAAGATGCCGGAACCAAGGACATACGGGCCGTGCTGGCTATCGGTGATGATGCTCTTCGGCTGAAGGCTGAAAAACGCTATCCGGTACAGCTGGATCTCGGTGAAATATGGTACAAAAAGACAGGCCTCCCCTTTGTTTTCTCCGTTTGCGCAGTCCGAGAGCAATTCCTGGTCGAACACCCCGAAACCGCCAGAGCCATCAGGCAAACCCTGGTTGATTGCCGGGTGCAGGGGGCACTGCGGATGGGTGAGATCTGTGATCGGGTTTCACGGCGCATCCCCATGGATTGCGAGGCCTGCTCGCAGTATCTGCTGGGCATTGAACATGATCTTTCACCGGTGAAAATTCAAGCATTGGAACGTTTTTTTCGGTATCTGGTGGATAGAGGCGAGGCCCCAGCCGGAGCACTGCCTCTGAAAATTTTTAAATAGATGAATTTGAACAATTTATCGCAAGGTTAAGAAAAAAACTCAATGGAAAACTCTAATCTCCCTGATCAAAAGAAAAAGTTTGTGAAAGAGAAATTTTCTTCGATCAGCGGACGTTATGATCTCCTGAATTCGTTACTTTCTCTGCAGATTGACCGTTATTGGCGCTGGAGGACGGTTCGGCTGCTCCGGGAATTCCCCGAGGGCTGGGTCATGGATCTCTGCGCCGGGACCCTGCCGCTTTCTCTGGAACTGACACGGCAGGCACCGAGGCGTCAGGTGCTGGCTATCGATTTCTGCGAGGATATGCTGCGGGCAGGGGCAGGGACATTGCCGCCGGACGGACGCAAAGAACGGATAGTTCCAGTCTGCGGTGATGGAGAGATTATCCCGGCACCAACCGCTTCTTTCTGGGGATGTACCGTGGCCTTCGGGGTACGCAACCTATCTCAGACTTTGCAGGGATTGCAGGAAATGCATCGCATTCTCCGCCCCACCGGTAAATTGCTGATTCTGGAATTTTCCCGGCCGACCAACCCGATCATCAAGCCCCTTTACAATGTGTATCTGAATCGGATTCTACCGGCGGTTGCGGGATTGATTTCAGGGGACAAGGAAGCCTATCAATACCTTGCCTCCTCCATTGCGGCCTTTTACGAACCGGAAGAACTGTTGAGTATGATGCGCGCTGCCGGTTTCGTCAAAGCGTCGAGGATTCCCCTGACGTTCGGCATTGTTTCTATTTATATAGGAATCAAAGCATAGATGGCAAACTGTCAGCGCATTATCCTGGGAATTACCGGAGCCACTGGGATGCTTTATGTTCCGGCACTGCTGCAATTGCTTGCTGCACAAAATGTCGAGGTACACGGGATCGTGTCCGAGGCGGGGCGAAAGGTCCTTCGTTTCGAGCTCGGTCTGGAACCGGATCAGTTACCCCAGGTATCGCAATGGTTCGCGGCCGACGATTTCACCGCACCTCCGGCCTCCGGTTCGGCGCTCTACGATGCCATGGTTGTCCTGCCGTGCACCATGGGCAGCTTGGCGGCTATCGTTGCAGGGTATTGCGGCAATCTCCTGCATCGTTGTGCCGATGTAGCCCTGAAAGAGCGGAGGCCGCTGTTACTTGCCGTTCGGGAAACCCCTTTAAACCGGACGCATCTCAAAAATATGCTGGCCGCCCATGAAGCCGGAGCCATTCTTTGCCCCCCGATGCCTTCTTTTTATACCCATCCGAAATCATTGGACGACCTTGCCATGCACTTTGCCGCTCGTCTTTGTGATCTGCTGGGAGTCAGCGTTGCTCACGAAAACCTTAACCGATGGCAGGGGATTTGATCATGTGGCGAAAAATGAGCATGCTGCTTGAGATGATCAAATTCAAACATACCGTCTTTGCCATGCCCTTTGCCCTTATCGGGGCCTTCCTCGCTGGAAGAGGGGTGCCGAGTTTTTCGGTCTTTTTCTGGGTAGTTCTTGCCATGGTCGGGGCGCGGACCAGTGCCATGGGGTTCAATCGGATTGCCGACCGACGCTTCGATGCGGCCAACCCTCGTACCGCAGAGCGTGCCTTACCCGCAGGTACGGTGACGCTTGTTGAATCCTGGGGGATGGTGCTGGCTGCCGCAGGCCTGTTCTTTTTTGCCTGTTTCATGCTCAACCCCATGGCCTTGCAAATTGCACCGCTGGCCTTGGCCCTGATCCTTTTTTACTCTCTCACCAAACGATTTACCTGGCTGTGTCATGTTGTCCTCGGGATTGCCCTGGCCTTTTCCCCCCTGGGCGGCTGGATTGCCGTGGCCGCGAGCCTGAAGGGATATCCGTGGGTACTGTCGCTTGGTGTTCTCTTCTGGGTGGCCGGTTTTGATTGTATCTATGCCTGTCTTGACGCCGATTTCGATCGCGAGGCAGGGCTCTATTCCATGCCGGCGGTCTTTGGACGCCGGAACGGTTTTCGCGTTGCCGTGATCTTTCATGCCGTGGCCTTTTTTTTCTTCATCCTGACCGGAGTGCAAGCAGGCCTCAATGCATGGTATTATGCAGGTATCGGCATTACCGGTGCCGCGCTTTTTTACCAGCATCTCATCGTGACGCCCAAAGACCTCTCCCGAATCCGCCAATCATTTTTTTCCATGAACGGCTTGATTGCCCTGACTCTCTTTTTTGCGACCTGGATGGCCTTGGCCACAGCACAGTGACTTGATATGATCGTTTTTTTTCGAAGAGGGCTTCCCGGACTGTTCCTCTGCCTTGCATTGATGAGCACCGCCATCGCCGAACCGTCTGCGCCCGAGGTGGTGGAAACCCAACCTTCCCAGGTGGATCCGGCCATTATTTCCACTATTTATTCCGGAGCCGAATCGCTCCATTATTCGGTCTCCTGGAGCGGTGGCGTGAAAATTGGGGATATCTACATGGAGATCAGGCCGGAAAAATCCAAGCAGGATGCCTACATTATTTCGGCAAAAGTGAAGGATTACGGGCCGCTCAAACTGATATATCCGATTGATGATAGCTTTCGCTGCTTTGTCAGCGGCCCCATGAAGCTGCCGTATCGCTATGAAGTGCAGCAGAAGGAAGGATACAAAAGCCATATTAAACGTTTGACCGTCTATGACCAACAGTTTCGCTCGGTCACTTATCAGAGAAATCAGGAAAAACCGCTGCGATTCGCTCTCAAAGGCACGGTGTACAATGAATTCGCCTCATTTATTATTACCAGAGCGCTGCTTTTCAAAGAAGGTCGATCCGTTATCGTCCCCACGTTTGCGGATAAAAAACGCCGTGAAATCCAAGTCTCCTTGCTTAAGCGGGAGAAACGAAAAACCATTTTCGGCAAGATAATCACGCTCAAAGTGCAGCCCAAAATGCATTTTAAAGGTCTTTACAAGAAGAGCGGCAACACCATTCTCTGGCTCACCGATGATTCCTGTCGGGTGCCGGTGGAAATACATTCCAAAGTTGTAGTGGGTTCATTGGTGGCGGAACTGGTAGAATACTCCAATCCCGCCTGTCTGGAGTTACGGCCCGGTCGCAAATAACTTGGACGAAAATTGCGCTCAGATTTTTCCAAAGATGCGATGCAAAATGTTCCGGTTATTTGTTGCCGGGCCTTTAGAGTCGCGACCTGCTCCTTCAAGGCCTATTGCGGCCCCGTGTTTCCGTAAAAAAACGTCTTGTGATCATCCCATTTGAACTTCGATTTTTTTAGGTTGCGTCGGCCCGGTTTTGGGCAGACGCACTTTTAATACACCATCTGCCAGTGACGCTTCAATCAGGTTTTGGTCAATGGTTTCCGCAACCGTAAAGCGCCGCAGATAATGGCCGCTTTCGTACTCCTCAAGAATGACTCGGCCTGCCTGCTTCAGGGCGGGACGATGGCCTTGGATGGTGAGAATATTTTCCTCAAGGGAAAGATCGATCCCCTCGGTGGTCACTCCGGGCATGTCGGCCATCACGGTTACCTCTTTGTCCGTTTCAAAAATATCGACATGTGGCGCAAAATATCTTTCATTCTTAGTAGTTTCACCATGGGGGGTGGCCGCTTTTTTATCCTGAATTTTCAGTTCCTGTTCCGTCATGATCCGGTCCTCCTATTCAACGCTTACTTTAATCTGACGAGGAGTGGCTGCCAGAGCCTTCATCAGGGTAATAATCAGGATGCCGTTATTTAATTTGGCTTCGACCTGGTCCGCTTCGACCTTGACCGGCAGGGTGATGGCCCGGCTGAAACTGCCCGCTTCAATCTCGCGACGGTGATAGGATATACCGGTTTCGCTCTGGTTACTGTCGCGTTTTCCCTGGATGGTGAGTGTTTCCCCTTCAAGGAACAGGCTCAGATCCTGGGGTTTGACCCCGGGTAATTCAGCTGTGACGATTAATCGGTCGGTCTCCTCGTAAATATTGAGCGCTGGATAAACATTCGCTCGGTTTTGCGTTTTTTCTTTATCGACATAGGTCCGGGAGAGTTCATCCAGGCCTTGACGGATTTTTTCGAATTCGACCCAGGGGTTCCGGAAGACCGGACGATCGGCAAAACGTATGAATGGCATGCTGTACCTCCTCTTGGGGTGTATGGTTTTTAATGATTAAAAAGAGTAAGATGCTCAAGGAAGTTGTCAAGGAGAAGGTCTGTTTATCAAGACGCTTGATTTCTTTGCTCGGAACGACAACAATAAGAATCGTCACCGGTTTTGAATAATTAAGAGTATCCAGGGAGTAAAAAAATGAGTGATGCTGTAATCTCCACCGAATGTCCGGATTTGAAATTGCTCCATCGTGGAAAAGTCAGAGATATGTATGAGATACCCGGCCATGAGGATAAGCTGTTGATGGTGGCCACCGATCGGATTTCAGCCTACGATGTGGTCATGGCCGATCCCATAGCAGGCAAGGGCAAGGTATTGACGCAAATCTCGCTGTTCTGGTTCGGCCTGCTTGGTGATATCGTGCCCAATCATTTGCTGAGCGCCGATGTCGATGAATTTCCCGAAATCTGCCGTCAATATCGCAGTCAGCTGGAAGAACGTTCCATGCTGGTCAAACGAACCAAGGTCGTACCCATTGAATGTATTGTCCGCGGGTATCTTTCTGGTTCATTTTGGAGCGCTTATAAAAAAAATACAACGGTCTGCGGCGTTCCCTTACCGGCAGGGATGCGAGAATCCGATAAATTTCCCGCACCCTTGTTCACCCCCTCCACCAAGGCGGAGCAGGGGCTGCATGATGAAAACATCTCGGTTGAACGGATGCGGGAACTGGTCGGCCGGGAACTCACGGATACGATGGCCGAGGTGAGTGTCAAGCTCTATGAACGCGCTGCCGATTATGCACGCTCCAAGGGCATCATCATCGCGGATACCAAATTTGAAATGGGGCTTGCCGACGATGGCACCCTCCTGTTGGTGGACGAAGTCCTGACCCCGGATTCCTCCCGCTTCTGGCCGCTGGATGGATACAACCCGGGGCAGGGGCAACCGAGTTTTGATAAACAGTTTCTCCGCGACTATCTTTCCTCGCTTGATTGGGACAAGCAACCACCACCGCCAGCATTACCCGCTGAAATTCTGGAAAAAACACGAACCCGTTATCTCGAGGCCCAGCAGAAATTGCTTTTCTAGCCTCGGTAGCCGAGAAGCGCTCCCTTTCCTGTGCAGCAAAGCAGGACACGGAAAGGGGGCTATTTTTCTGCAATGCGTAGCGTGACACCGTCGTAGGTTACCAAGTCGCCGGCATAGAGTTTTTTCCGTTTTCTGGTTTCGATAGCACCGTTGACCAGCACGACCCCTTGACTGATCAGGAATTTGGCTTCGCCGCCGCTTGCTGCGAGGTCTTCTCGCTTCAAAAGTTTGTCCAGTTCGATATATTCACTCTTAAGGATGGCTATCCTGTCGCTTTGCGGCTGCTTCGTATTCATAGTTTGTGTATTGAGATGATAAGAAATGTTTCCAGCGAGTCGCTTGACATCAGCCAACTGGACTGCATGGAGTATATTTACTCAACCGTTCTCCGTCAAGGCAGGCAACCGCTTGACATTCTTCTTGTTGAGGGCTTCCTCATCAACGGGTCTGCCCATTCAGGAGGATTCGACACCTACAGAGGCGAATCCAAAACCATTATTGTTAAAGAGCTAGCGCAACATGCCGGAGTAGTCATTGCAGTGGGAACCTGCGCTTGTTTTGGAGGGATAGGAAAATTGGGAGGGATCGATGCCATTGGTCTGCAATTTTTTCATCAACATCCCGGCGGCTTGCTGGGACACTCCTTTCGATCGCAAAGGGGCTGGCCGGTGATCACCCTGCCGGGTTGTCCTGTGCATCCCATGGTGCTGAAGGATATGCTCTACGCCGCCTGTGAGAACCAGCCTCCCGCACCCAACACCTTTCAGGCTCCGGAAGATTGGTTTGGCGTTCTTGTCCATCAGGGATGCACCCACAATGAATACCATGAATATCGAGTGGAAGATGACGATTTCGGCGGTCCCGGCTGTATGTTTTTTTCATTTGGGCTGTCGGGGGCCGCTGACCTATTCCCCCTGCAATAAAATTCTCTGGAACAACCGGAACTCAAAAACCAATGCCGGGGTTCCTTGTTTCGGTTGTACTCAACCTGAATTTCCCCAAATGCATCTATGGTGGGGAAGAATTTATCTGTCTTTTGCCGGACTGTAGCGTCGAAGCGGCGTTTAATGTAGCGGAAGATCCGGGACATCAGTGCCACTGAATTGATCCGCCGGGCCGACTTGGCGCTGTATCAGGCAAAGCTCATGGGGCGTAATCGAGTTCTCGTTTACGACGACTCAGAGTTTTTTTTACAAGGACATTACGGTATAGAAACACGGTCATAGCTGAAAAGCTCGTTGATGTACCGCACCGATTACGCCGTGGCGCACGTCCTACAAGGCCCGGAGGTATTCGGGTTTCAAGGCGAGATTGCCGGCAATGGCCTGGTCGAGCAAGGCCAGCGTTTTGATCTTGTCGTCGGGAAGTTTTGCCCGGATGGGGAGATAATTGGAGGCATGGTTGGCATGAAAAAGCCCCCGGCTGAGGTTGGTAGCGGCAATCATGGCACGCAATTCCTGCAGGATTGCGAAGGCCTCGGGCATTGCAAACTTTCCGGCTTGATAATCGGCATACAGGATTGTTCCCGGCTCCAGCATCAGACTCAGAGCGCCGACATAATCGGGATCAAGGGCGGTCAGCACCCGACCGGTCTCAAGGGCGTGGATAGCCGACCTTTCGGCTCCGGCAATACCGAGCAGAACCGTGACCGACAGCTGAATTCCCGCAGCTTTTACCTTTTTCCCCGCTTCAATCATCTGGCTTGAGGTGGCGCCTTTGTTCATCTCGGCCAGGGTTTTATCATCGCCACTTTCCAATCCCATATACACGATCCCGAGACCGTGATAACGCAACGCCTGTAAATCTTCGATGGATTTGCTTTTCAGGCTTTTGGTGTTGGCATAAATACCTACTCGGGTGATTTGCGGTAATCGGGTTTGGATCCGTTTGAGAAGGGTGAGCAACCGTTCCTGAGGAAGAATCAGGGCGTCGCCGTCACAGAGGAAAAGGCGCTGGGCCGAGGGGAAATGGGCGGCCGCATAATCGATGTCGGCAAGAATCAACTCTTCGGGTTTGATGGTGAACCGGAGCCCCTTGTACATACCGCAAAAGGTGCATTTGTTATGGGAACAGCCCGTGGTAACCTGCAACAGAATGCTGTTGGCTTCACTGGGCGGCCTATAGAGAGTTCCTTGATAATGCATAGCAACACCGGGGTGGAAAGATTTTCGATATATTTTTCCTGTTAGGGGAGGCGGGGATCATCCTCTCCGCCGTACAATACCGCCCTTGAACAAGATTATGGTAGTGGCTGAAGTCTTTTGACTAACTCGCTCATATTTCGTCTTATCTGCAGGTATTTTTCCTTGCTGAGGCCCGCGCCCAGCCCTACCTTTTCCGCCATTTCAGCGGTCAGAAAATCTCCGGGTTCATGGGCATCGGCATTGATTGCCAGAGAAGCTCCGGTTTTTTCGGCAATTTTTGCAACATGCCCATTGGTAAGACTATGCCCCTTGCGTCCGGAGAGTTCGAGCAGAATACCTTTGCGGGCCGCAAGGGCCGCTTCTTCCTCGGTGATGAAGCCGGGGTGGGCAAGGATATCAACACCGGCATCTAAGGCGGCTCGGTTGGTGCCGGGGAGCACGGGTTCCACCGGGGTTTCGCCATGAACAACGATCAATTGGGCACCGAGTGCCCGCGATTCGGCGGTCAAAGAGGCGATCAGGGAAGGGGGGACATGGGTCAGTTCGACGCCGACGATCAATTGGGTTGTGTTGACTGCATTTAAAGCACGAGCAACCGTGATCAGATTAGGGATGAGCAGATGTATATTGGAGGAATCGGCATGGTCGGTAATGGCGATAGCCTTATAACCAAGTACTTCAACCCGACGAACATGCTCCGAGGGAACAAGTGCCCCATCACTGAAAAAAGTATGAGAATGGAGGTCTATCATTTATTTATGTCTCTCTTTTAATAGGTTAATGGATACAATCTAACATTTTGCTTGAAATTCCCCCTTAAGGGAATGCTTACCGGCATGATCAATTGTAACCCGCACCAGGTTGCCGGGGACAAGAGAGCACTCTTGGCTGGCAAAATGGACGATATGATTAGTCGGAGTGCGTCCTTTGCATTCATGACCATTAATCTCCTCAATCATCACTTCAACATTTTGACCGATCATCTCGCGATTTCGTTCTAAACAGATAGCATTTTGCAAAGTCTGAAAGGCCATGAGCCGCCTGCTCTTAACGTCCTCCGCAATTTTATCGCTGAAATCGGCGGACCGAGTATGGGGCCGATCGGAATATTTAAAAGAAAACGAACTATGAAAACGAAGCGTCGTCAACAAGTCCAGGGTTGCCTGAAAATCAGCTTCCGTTTCTCCGGGAAATCCGACAATGATGTCGGTAGCCAAGGCAATGCCGGGACAAAGGCGTCGCAGGCCCGCCACTTTCTCCAGGTAGCTCTCAACGGTATATTTTCTGTTCATCCGCTGGAGCACGGTATTGGATCCGGATTGCACCGGGAGATGAAAATGCGGGCAGAGTATATCAATCTCAGCATAACAGTGCATGAGTTCCTCGGACAGATCCTTGGGATTGGAGGTGGTAAAACGAAGTCTTCGCAATCCTTTGACAGCGGCCACACGCCGCAAAAGGCTCGGAAACGTAACCGCGGTTTCCGCCACCTGATTGGTCATACCGTATGAGTTAACATTTTGGCCTAGCAGGGTAATTTCCTGAACACCCTGACTCACCAGGATTTCGACTTCCTCAAGAATATCCTTCACCGGTCGGCTGATTTCCCGCCCTCTCGTTGCCGGGACCACGCAATAACTGCAGTAGTTATTGCACCCCTGCATGATGGTGACGAATTTTCTGAAATCACCCGGGGAAGGGGAGGGGGCATTCTTGAGGAGAAGTTTTTGAAAGGGGGGAATGCTAAAAGTGGCCTCAAGGTTGGTGGCAATCTCCTCGGTGGTTACTCCCCGGCAAAGACGGTCCAGCATTTCAGGCAAGCGGTAAATTTCCTGGGTACCGACAATCAGATCCACATGGGGCATACGGTCTCGTATGTGTTTCCCTTCCTGCTGGGCCACACAACCGATGACCCCAAGAAGCAAAGAAGGGTTTTTTGCCTTTTCTTCCCGTAACTGCCCGAGCAGGCTGAATACTTTTTGCTCGGCCTTTTCCCTGATACTGCACGTATTGATCAAGATAACATCGGCACCTTCGGCACTACCGGTGGGGATATAGCCTTCCCGGTCCAGAAGTTGCTCGACGATCTCAGAATCCCGTTCATTCATCTGGCAACCAAAGGTTTTAATATACAGACTTTTACTCATAACGTTTTGATGACCTGTGAGTACAAAGGATAATTATTCGGTAACATGCGAATATAAGGGGGTAAGATCTTCAGCTAAAGCTTCGAGCAGCCGCATGGTTTCCTCAAATCGAGAATCGATAGACCACATCCGCACAAGGCCTTTTTCCGCTGAAATGGTGGTGAGGACGGCCAGTCCATCGTACCCTTCTAGAATAAAACGCAACCAGCCAATCCTTTCAGGGCGGATAAGCAGATACCATTCAACCATAGAACATGGAGTTATCGGGGGTTTCATTTGAGAGGAAGTGAAAGCTCTATACCGCCAAAGTTGCGTCTATATTACCAATGATATTTTTATATTTATCAAGAACCGGAGCCACAACCTCCTGGAGAAATTCAGTGGTTTGCAGAGCTGCCCGGCCGGTAAATTGCTGATAATTACTCAGTAATCCGTCAAGTTGGTCATGATCAAAAGGAATACGTTTATCCAGGGCCAACCGGTCTAAAAGATTATTTCGTACGCCCTGATTCTTAACATCAAGCCCGGCCGCCACTGAATGCTCCCGGATCACTTCGTGCATTTCCTGTCGGCTTTTTCCTTGTTCGACACAGGCCATAAGTATTTTTTCAGTGGCCATGAAGGGAAGTTCTTCTTTCAAGTGTCGTTCAATTTGTTTCGGATACACAACCATATCATTTGTTATGTTAACGTATAACTTTAATATAGCGTCCGTCAAGAGAAAAGCTTGCGCCAGATCCATGCGGCGAATAGCCGAATCATCCAGGGTACGTTCAAACCATTGATTTGCGGCGGTGGCAGCGAAGTTGGCAGGGAGCCCCATGAGTTTTCTTGCCAGACCCGTCATTCGCTCCGAACGCATGGGATTGCGCTTGTATGCCATGGCCGAGCTGCCCACCTGTTTGCTTTCAAACGGTTCTTCCTGCATCTTCAAATTGGAAAGCAGGCGTAAATCAACGGCAAATTTATGGGCCGAGGCGCCGATTCCTGCTAAAGTTTCGGAAGTTTTCATGTCGAGTTTTCGAGGATAGGTTTGTCCTGTGACCGCAAATGCTTGATTGAAGCCCATTTTTTCAGAAACAAGACGGTCAAGCTCCCGCACTTTGCCATGATCGCCGTTAAACAATTCAATGAAGGTAGCCTGGGTCCCGACGGTTCCTTTGGCACCTCTCGCTTTGATCTGGGTTTCGAGCTGTTCGATATAATCCAGATCCATCAATAAATCTTGAATGTACAAGGTATTGCGTTTTCCTACCGTGGTGGGCTGGGCCGGCTGGTAATGCGTGAAACCAAGGGTGGCGAGATCCTTATGGCGGTGACAAAATTCAGAAAGGTTGGCGATAACTTTAACAAGGGCTTTTTTGATGAGGGCCAGGGCTTTTTTGTGGATCAACAGGTCGGTATTACAAACGACAAATTGTGAGGTTGCTCCCAGATGAATTATAGGCTCAGCGAGCGGGCACTGTTGTCCGTAGGCAAAGACATGGGCCATGACATCATGGCGGATTTCGCGTTCCTTGGCGCTTGCTACCTCGTAATTAATATTTTCCACATTGGCCTTGAGTTCGGCGACCATTTCGGCGGTGACAGAGGCGAGGCCAAGTTCATGTTGCGCCTCAGCCAGAGCCACCCAGCAGCGTCGCCAGTGGGTGAACTTGAAACGCTCGGAAAAGAGTTCCTGCATTTCGCGGCTGGTGTAACGGGAAACCAAGGGTTCCTGGTAAATATCGTGATTCATAAAAATTACTCGTTGTTTAAGGTAAAGAGGAGGGGAGAGGCCACGCGAAGTGAGACCGTAAGTTTACTCTCTGATTAAGTAACTGTTCAGCAATACCACTGATGCCCCTGATTCGCATGCGTTGCATGGAAATGAGAAACCGGTAAGGCTACAGAGCGTACTGAATAGTTATCTGATTAATTCAATATGGCGTTTATGAAAAGGTTCTTTTCCGGAATGAAATATGTACAGTCGACAAAGTAAGGTCTTCGGGGTCAAAAACGCATATTATTTAATGTCGCATAATATATATTATGTTAAATTTTATATTTATTTTTAATCTCAGGTAGATAGGAAATGAAACGCTTGGATTTGTGCACGTTCTATCCCCCTGAACCAGGATTGTTTCAATTGGAAAACAAGATCCACCGGCTTCTGGAAATTGTTTTTTCCGTCGGCGAGACGAAAACCTATACCGGAAAAAACAGATCTGTTTGCTTGGATTTGAAAAGTTACATGACCCTTAATATCTCTAGGTTGGAGAAGTCGTTCGCCGGAAAGCAGGAACATGGGTTCCGGGTTTCCTTCCCCAAAGGGTTGCATCTTTTGGAGCGCCTGAGCAAAATTTCGAGTCAAAATCTCTTTATCTTGGAAATGATAATCCACAGGGATTGCCGGGGCTTTATGCAAAATAGCACTATGCAAGGAGGTCAAGCGATGCATCTCTTGTCTGAAATGTTCAAGATGCGATTTTTTGATTGTAAGACCAACGGCCATGGCATGGCCTCCATACTGCTCAATCCAGGGTGAACACCCCTCCACAATTTGAAAAAGATTTATCCCTGGGATCGATCTCCCCGAACCCTTGAGTAATGGGCCTGAACCTTTTGCTGTCTCATCGGTAAAAATGATCGCAGGTCGATTAAAACGATCAGTCATTCTTGATGCCAGGATGCCCAGCACTCCGGGGTGACAATGATTTTGATAGACCGTTAATCCACTCAATCCCGCCTGTACCTGTGCTTGGCATTCGATATCGATACCCGACAGGGCCTCCACTTCCAGTTCCTTCCTTTGGGTGTTCATCCCTTCCAGTTTTTCGGCTACCAGCCTCCCCTCTTCCTGCGTTTCCACAGAAAACAAGGCCAAACCCAGTTTTGGGGATCCCAGTCGTCCGGAGGCATTGATACGAGGGGCAAGTTTGAAAGCAATATCCTCGGACAGGATACGCCGGTCCCCAATTCCGCTGCACTGGCAGAGAGAAAGAATGCCAAAACGGTTCTTCTCAGATAAAACTTCAAGTCCTGCTCGAACTAAAATACGATTCACGCCAACAAGAGGGACAACATCGGCAACCGTTCCGAGTGCCACCAGATCCAGATATTTTTTTAAATTGGGCAGGTTGTCGAGTGCTAAAGTTCCGTCTTCAACAAAGGCTTTGCGCAGAGCAATTATCAAAAAAAAGGCGACCCCTACCCCCGACAAATGGGGAAAAGGGAAGGTACAGCCTTGTTGCTTGGGATTGAGTATGGCCTCGGCATCCGGGAGGATCTCCTTCGGCTCATGGTGGTCCGTGATGACCACCCGAAGTCCGAGTGCCTTTGCGTAGAGCACCTCCTTGACTGCTGTGATGCCGCAATCAACGGAAATCAGCAGCCCTCCTTGAACGAGATCGGACTGCATGACAAGGCGATTGATCGAACTCTCGGAGAGTCCATAGGGTTCTTCAAGTCGATTCGGGATGTAACTGTAGGAAGAAACCCCTATTTCTTTGAGGAAAGCGGTCAGCATGGCGGTTGCACTTATGCCGTCAACATCGTAGTCCCCATGAATGAAAATCGGCTTGTGTGCTCGACATGTCGAAAGAATGCAGGCAACTGCCTGTCGCATACCCTGCATGCTATCGGGAGAGGGCAACATTGATAACTGCGGATACAAAAAATCATGAATATCCTGAAGTGTTCTGTATCCACGATTATACAATATTTCGACGAGTTGCGATGGAAAGTTGAATTCTTTAGCAACTCTTTTGCCAAACGCTCTGGCTTGAGAAGTATCGGCTTCCGAGGGAAAGATATAGGATGGAGGTGCGAAAGATGGTTGCACAATGGAGAAGAAATAAGAAATTTATTGGAGGGTTTGCACAAAAAGAGCGATATCCGCAAGCACCTTGTCGCTCTTTTCAATTTCATACCAATGCAGTTCACGGTGTCGCCGAAACCAGGTCATCTGTCGTTTGGCATATCGTCTGGTGTCCTGAATCAGGGCATTGGTAGCGGTGTCCAGTGCCCATTGGCCTGCGATGTGTGCGGCCATGTGTCGGTACCCTATGGATTGCATTGAAGGCAGATCAGGGGAATATCCCCGATTGAGCAAAGATTCAACTTCTGTTTTAAATGCATCCTGCATCATCCCTATTGTACGTATTTTTATCCTTCCGTATAACACCTCGCGATCACAGCTGAGGCCCAGGTGGATTATATTTTTGAAAAGCGGTCGATTAGGGGCGAGTGCCTGTTGGTGAAGATGTTCCGACCAGGGCGTGCCAGTGGAATGAAAAATTTCAAGCCCTCGCAGGAGACGTTGGGTATCATTCATGTGAATACGCTCACCGCTTTGCCGATCAACTCGGAGCAATTCCCGATGCAGCACTTCCCTGCCCTCGTTTTTCAACCGATCTTTCATGTGTTGCCTTACCTCATCTTCTACATGAACACCGTCAAACAATCCATTGATTAACGCGGAGAGATACAACCCCGTGCCCCCTGTGATTAAGGGAATTTTCCCCTGTGAGGAGATCGTTGAGACAGCCGCCGTAGCATCGCGCACAAATCGGGCCGCATCATACTGTTCATCCGGATCGAGGATATCAATCAAGTGATGAACAACGTATTGCCGCTCCGCCTTGCTCACTTTTGCGGTACCAATATCCATAGAGCGATAAACCTGCATCGAATCCATGGAGATGATCTCGCAGTTGAATTCCGCAGCAATTTTGAGCGACAAATCAGTCTTACCGATGGCGGTCGGCCCCACTAAAACAAGAATCGGCGTGGTTATGGGTTCAATGGCAACCATTAATCAAAACTAACCAGCGGAAGAAGTTTTTGCAGAGTTTTGGGGCCGATCCCCGAAACCTTAAGTAAATCTTCGGGGCCGGCAAACCTCCCCTGATGCTGTAACTCGTCGGCAATAGCAGCAGCCAGATGCGGCCCAACCCCCGGCAGCATTTCCAGAGAATCCTTGTCGGCCCTGTTGATCGGCAAGGGACGATTAAGGAACAACGAGAGCTCAGCAGGAATCTCGGCACTCTTTTGTTCCATCTCCAAAGAGAGCAATACGGTGCCTCCTTTGGAGCTGGATATTTTTTGTTCGGGTACACTGATAGGTTCGTCCACAGCTACCTGGGAGAACACTTGATAGTGCTTGGTATCCCCCCCGAGGGAGACTGTGTAAGAATGTCGGATCTCTTCTCCGGAAAAATGCAGCAAATCAACGAAAAGGAGCAGAAATCCTAAAAGAAAAAGGACAAGCGTCTGCTTGCCCTTGGCGTTTGCGGTATCGGCTGAAGCCTCCCGCGTATCAATCCCGGACCTGTTCATCCTTCATCAGTTTGTAATTGATACTATCCACCAGCGCCTGCCAACTCGCTTCAATAATATTCACCGAAACGCCCACAGTTCCCCAACTGTTTTCCAGGTCTTTGCTTTCCACCAGAACTCGAACCTTTGCTCCGGTGCCGAATTCACCCGAGAGCACTCGAACTTTATAATCGGCGAGTTCCATATCTTCAAGGCTGGGATAAAAACGGGTCAAGGCCTTGCGTAAGGCTCGATCCAGGGCATTCACCGGCCCGTCCCCCATGGCTGCGGTGTGGACCTCACTGCCGTTGACGTACAATCTGATGGTTGCTTCGGTGATCGGGTTCTTATTCATGTCAAATTTATGATTCATCACCCGGAACGCCTCAAGTTGGAAAAAGTCATGCTGCAGCCCCATGGCCCGGCGCATGAGGAGCTCAAAGCTGGCTTCAGCCGCTTCATATTGGTATCCTTGATTTTCCAACTCCTTCAATTCGTTGATGATCGAGGCCATACGCGGATCCTCAGCGTCGATAACGAGCCCGTATTTTTGAGCTTTAAGGAGAACATTGGCCTTGCCGGATTGATCTGAAATTAACACCCTTCGGGTATTGCCTACCTTCTCCGGAGCCAGGTGTTCGTAGGTCATGGGATTGCGTTGTACGGCACTCACATGGACTCCCGCCTTATGGGCAAAGGCGGAATCTCCAACATAGGACTGGTAGCGGTTGTGGGGCAAATTGGCGAGTTCGTTCACCAGTCTGGCTGTGGTGTACAATTGATCGATGCTTTTGCCCACCCTGCACTCCAGCCCCATCTTGAAGACCAAGGCCGGAATGATAGAGGTGAGATTGGCATTACCGCATCGTTCCCCGAATCCGTTGATGGTTCCCTGCACCTGATCGGCTCCAAGGTGGACACACATAAGCGCATTGGCAACCGCTGTTTCCGAATCGTTATGGGAATGAATCCCGATCCGGACCGTACTTTTCAGCTCGCGGCGATATTGCTGCACGCGCTCCATGATTTCAGGAAATTCATGGGGCAGCGTCCCCCCGTTGGTATCACAAAGAGCAATGGTTTCCGCACCGCCGGCGATCGCCTTACCAAGCGTGGCCAGGCAGTATTCACGATTGTTCTTGAATCCGTCAAAAAAATGTTCCGCATCGTAAATCAGATGTTGAACCCTGGGACGTAGATAGGCAAGGGAATCTTCTATGATCTGCAAATTATCTTCAAGCTCAATTCGCAGGGCGTCAAGGACGTGGATATCCCAACTTTTCCCGAAAATCGTTACTGCTGGCGTCTTGGCAGCGAGCAACGCCTGGATATTGCTATCGACTTCAGGGGCTTTCTGAAAATGTCGGGTTGAACCAAAAGCAGTTAATTTGGCATGCTTGAGATCAATGCCCTGCATACGCTTGAAAAAATCAACGGCCAATGGATTGGATCCGGGCCATCCCCCTTCAATAAAATCAATGCCGAACCGATCAAGTTGCCGACAGATTTTAATTTTATCGTCTACCGAGAGGTTGAAATTTTCGGCCTGGGTTCCATCACGCAGGGTGGTATCGTAAAGTTCTATGTATCTGGCCATCGCGCTATTCAAAATCTTCCATCGGCATGTTTTCTTTGTCCATGGCAAAGGCGTCGTGCAAGGCCCGGACTGCAAGTTCCGTGTATTTTTCGGCAATAATACAGGAGACTTTAATTTCAGAAGTTGAAACCATCATCATGTTGATGCCTTCTTTGGCCAGAATCTGGAACATTGTTGAAGCAATGCCAGGTTGATTGCGCATGCCCACGCCGACGATAGAAATCTTGGCAATGCTTTTATCGCCCGTAACCTTTTCCGCATTGATCTCTGTTGCCACATTTTTCAAAATTTCCATGGCCCGGTCGTAATCGCGGCGGAGAACCGTAAAGGTCATGTCCGTTAGATGGCCGTCATCGGTATTCTGAATGATCATATCCACCAAAATGCCCGCATCGGAAATTGGAAGGAAAATCTTTGCCGCTATTCCGGGATGATCCGGTACTTTTTTAATAGTAATTCGAGCTTCGTTTTTGCTGTATGTAATACCGGATACGAGCATGGCTTCCATGATTTTGTCCTCCTCGACTACCCAAGTGCCGATATTTTCTGAAAAAGTAGAACGGACATGAACAGGTACATTATACCTCTTCGCAAGCCCTACGGATCGTATGTCCAGAACCTTGGCCCCCAAACTGGCAAGCTCAAGCATTTCATCGTAGCTGATGCGATCAATTTTACGCGCCTGGTCGCATATATTAGGATCTGTTGTATAGATCCCTTCAACATCTGTAAAAATTTCGCAGACATCGGCATTCATAGCAGCGGCAAGGGCAACAGCGGTGGTATCGGAGCCGCCCCGCCCCAAAGTGGTGATGTCACCTCGATCAGTCACTCCCTGGAAACCGGCAATCGTGACAATTTTTCCCTGATCCAGATATTTATTAATTAATTCCGAATCAATGGATTCAATACGTGCCTTGGTGTGCATGGTGTCCGTATGAATAGCCACCTGGTCGCCGAGCAGGGAAATGGCGTCAAAGCCTTCCGCTTTTACCGCCATGGCAAACAGGGCAACACTTATCTGCTCTCCGGTGGAGAGCAGCATGTCCATCTCTCTGGTATTCGGGATTTTTTGAATTGCGTACGCCAGTGCGGTCAAACGATCGGTTTCACCGGACATGGCTGAAAGAACCACCACCATCCGGTTGCCCAGTTTATGGTTATTGATAACCCTTTGAGCAACAGCCTTAATTTTTTCAGTAGAACCAACAGAGGTTCCGCCATATTTTTGAATGATGAGCGCCATAATCGTGTCCGCAAAAAAAGAAGAAAGAGTGTGTGAGGCCGAAATCGTTGCGTGCCGGTTTATTTCCTGTACTCCGGAATTCAGAGAAATCCTGCGGTGCTCCGGACTTGATCAGCACTAACAAAAAGCGGAGCAACGAATTTAAGACGTATTTTTAAATTTGCAACCTGATTCCATATTCTGTACATACGGGAACACTATTAACATTTTTCAGCAATGGTTTCCCTATGCCCTACCCTGCCCTGCATATCGTTCTGGTTGAACCGGAAATTCCACCCAATACCGGGTCAATCGCCCGGCTCTGCGGGGCAACAGATACTATTCTTGACTTGGTGCATCCCCTTGGCTTTTGTATCGACGATAAACACCTGAAACGAGCCGGCTTGGATTACTGGCCGCACGTCACTATCAGATACTGGGAGAATTTTGAAACCTTCCTACAACAGCATGACGAGGAACGCCTCTTTTTTCTGACCACCAAAACGACCAGATCGTATACCGAAGCACGGTTTAAACCCGGGGATATGTTGATTTTCGGCAAGGAGACAAAAGGCTTGCCTGAAGATATTCTCAAGTTGTATAGTGACCGCTGCTATACGGTTCCCATGAGTAATTCCCATATCCGTAGCCTCAATCTAGCCATGACCTCGGGTATTGTTCTCTATGAAGCCCTTCGGCAGATCTGCCGATAACTCAAATCCATCCATACCACGATAATTCCCAAGGAGAAAGTAATGCCTGACAGAATTTATAATTTTAGTCCCGGTCCCGGCACCCTGCCCTATTCTGTACTGCAGGAGGCTGCTACCGATATCGTCAATTTTAAGAATAAGGGTATCGGCCTGATTGAGCTCAGTCATCGCTCCAAAGAGTTTATGGCCGTAGCCGACGAAACCGAGGCGTTGATTCGCGAACTCATGGCGATTCCTCAAAATTACAAGGTGCTTTTCCTCCAGGGGGGTGCCTCGTCGCAATTCTTCATGGTGCCGATGAATCTGCTGCACACCGACCAGAAAGCCACCTACCTCAACACCGGTGTCTGGGCAAAAAAAGCCATTAAAGAAGCTCAACTGTTCGGGAATGTTGAAGTCCCTTATTCCAGCGAAGAGCTCAAATACAACCGGGTACCGCGCGACGATGAATACACCGTGGCCGCAGACAGCCAATATCTTCACTTTGTCACTAACAACACCATTTACGGTACCCAGTTTCCCGCCATGCCGAACAAAGAGGTTATGTTGATCGCCGACATGTCCTCGGATATTCTTTCTCGGCCGGTGGATGTCAGCCGCTTTGGTTTGATTTTTGCCGGAGCACAAAAAAATATGGGACCTGCCGGAGCCACAGTGGTCATTGTGCGGGACGATTTGCTCGACCGGGTCAACGGCAACGTACCCACTATGTTGAAATATAAGACCCATGCCGAAAAAGATTCTATGTTCAACACCCCTCCCTGTTTTGCTATCTATTGTATTGGCCGGGTGATGAACTGGTTGAAGCAGATGGGCGGAACTGCCGCCATCGAAAAAATCAACAGGAGCAAGGCCACCCTGCTTTACGAGGCCATTGACAGCACTGATTTTTATCGCGGCCACGCCGAAAAAGCATCCCGTTCCCTGATGAATGTCACCTTCAATCTCCCCACCCCGGAACTTGAGGCCCAATTTGTTCGCGAAGCCACGGCCGTTGGTCTTGACGGACTCAAGGGGCACCGATCGGTCGGCGGTTGCCGGGCATCGATCTATAATGCCTTTCCCAAGGAAGGCGTCGAAAAGCTTGTTGATTTTATGGCTGATTTTTCAAAGAAAAACGGCTAAATATACATTTCCTGCCCAGGGCGGCTTGTGCCCTGGGCAGGATTCCTTTGCGCACCTGTGGATTATCAAGGAGATATCATCAGGCCTCCCAGTGAGGTCTTTTCTCTGATCCTTCAAGTGACTATCGGCTGTTCCCATAATCGATGCACCTTCTGCGGTGCCTACCGCGATAAATCCTTTCAGATTAAACCGTTGCAGCAAATTGAGCAGGATCTCGATTTTGCCGCAACCTGGTGCAGAAGGCAGACCACCCTGTTTCTTGCCGATGGCGATGCCCTGGCCCTGCCCCATGATTTTCTGATTGAATTGCTGAAGCGAATTCGCGCCCAACTTCCCTGGATCAGGCGAGTCGGTTCGTATGCCACCTGTCAGAATATCGAGGCCAAAACCGACGACCAACTTCTTGCTTATCGGCAGTTGGGGCTTAGCCGGTTGTACATGGGACTGGAAAGCGGACATGATCCGACACTCAAGGCCATTGCCAAGGGCGTTGACAGCGAGGCCATGATTTCAGCGGGACAACGAATGCGGGCAGCGGGTATCTTTGTTTCGGTGACCTGCCTCCTCGGGATTGCCGGGAGAGCTTTGTCTCTGGAGCATGCAGCGGCAACGGCGGCGGTACTGAATCGGATGCAGCCCCACCAAATAGCGGTGCTTACGCTCATGGTGCTCGAAAATACCCCGTTGTATCGACAGTTGTGCGACAATCGCTTCATCATGCCGGACCAGCAGCAGCTTTTTCAGGAACTCCGCTGTTTGGTGGCGGGGTTGGGAATACACCGCACCCAGTTTCATGCCAATCATGCCTCGAATTATTTTTCGCTGAACGGCAGACTCCCCAGGGATCGGGATTTAATGCTGACGACTATTGATCAGGCTTTGACCGGGATGCTCCCTCTGAAATCGGAACCGTATCGTGGCCTGTAATATACAGAAGAATGTAAAAAATATGACACATCAGATAAATGACTATCCTTCAATAGAAAATACATGAATACCCTTTTAGCAAAAACCGACCTTAAAGATCTCCCTCAGGAAAAGCTGGTACAGTTCGTTGAATCTTTAGGGCAACCCTCCTTTCGGGGTCGGCAGATTCTCGCGTGGATTTATAAACCGGGCATCACCGAGTTTGCACAGATGACCGATCTTGCCAAAGAATTTCGGGCTATTCTCGTGGATTCAGCGTACATGAGCCGTTTCAATGAATGTATCATTGAGTGTTCCAAAGACGGGGCGGTAAAATTTGCTTTTCGTTTGGAAGATGGCCATATCATTGAGTCGGTCCTGATTCCCGAGGAAGACCGTAGCACCCTCTGTGTTTCCTCCCAGGTCGGTTGCGCCATGGGCTGTTGTTTCTGCCTGACCGGAACCATGGGATTTCACAGAAATCTTTCTACCGCTGAAATCATCAATCAAGTCTGTGCGGTGAGGGACTGGACAATTAAACATGGGAAAGGTGCTCTAACCAACATCGTTTTTATGGGCATGGGAGAGCCGTTGGCCAATTTTGACAATCTCCTGGATGCCATCGAAATCCTCACCGAACAGCGCGGCCTTGATTTCTCCAACCGTCGGATCACCGTTTCCACCTGCGGTCTGGTGCCCCAGATGCTGCAACTGGGTGAGCAGACCGACGTAAATCTGGCGGTTTCGCTTCATGCCACCGATGATGACGCGCGTACCGCCCTTATGCCGGTCAACAAACGATATCCGCTTGCCGTGTTGATCGAGGCGTGCCGTACATATCGACAAAAACGGCGTAAACGGATCATGTTCGAATATACTCTGCTGGAAGGAATCAACGATACCGATGCCGATGCCGAAAGATTGGCGGCCTTGTTGCGCGATGTCCCCTGCAAGATCAACCTCTTGTCGGTTAACCCCGTTGCCGATAGCGCTTATCAAAGCCCTGGAGAACACCGGGTACTCCGATTCCAGCAGATACTGCGCAATCATGGATTTACGGTGTTTATCAGAGCGAGTCGTGGCGAGGATATTTCAGCGGCCTGCGGCCAACTTGCCGGAAAAGGATGGGATGACAGTAAAATGGTACAACCGGAAGAGAGCAAAAAATAAGGGACAATCAGCGGAAAGCTGAGGGAGTCCATTGGAACCACTTCTTTACAGCCGGATCAAGCCTCCTTTTCTTTGCTAAAACTGCCGAAGGTAAATACCCCTTCGCAAGACTGCAATCGGCCCAAAAGGGTGTTGTAGTCTTCATCGGAGACATTCATGCCTCCTTTTCCCCAAGAATACGATCCCCCAATCCGTTCACCTTTATTAAAAAAGAGGATGCCACTGTCGGTTTTATTTACCAACTTTATATCAATGAAGCCGGAAAAGTTTTTTTGACGAAGACGAAAAATAAGATCGGGCAGGGGGATTTCGGTTGATTTCAAGGCTGATTTTGCTCTCTGAAAAGAAGGCATTTGTGCCCAAAAAAATATGGCGTGTGCTTCCAGTTGGTACACTTTCACTGAAAAATTAGCACTGTCGAAAGAGTCTCTGACGGATTTGTCAGCCGGTTGCATAACTGCTTTCTCTCCTTTTTTTTGCTGGAGGTTGCTGATAATTTCATTTTCATTGAAATAGATAAGCAGTTCAAGATAGGGCGAGTTGCAATAAATACCGCCGGAGCCGACCTCACCCTGCAGATGCTCTATGAATCTTTCAAGATGCAGATAATAACTGTTGAGGCCATCGAGATAAGGCCTTTCTTGTGGAATGAGCATTATCTTGAATTCACCGCTTTTCTATAAATATTTCGGGGAGGGGAGGAGACGAGGAAAAGATTGCATCTATTCGGTTTCATCGGGCAAACGTACAGTTCACAGGGGGCAGTTCTCTTTTCTGGACTTAAAAGAGTGCTCTCCGGGGATACTATCTGTTGTGGGCCGAGGTGTCTTTACTCAACATTCGGCGGTTCTTTTTCCCGTCGGCCCTCAGAGGTTTTCTGATCTGTTTCGCTTTTCACCACCACGATGATATGGCCACACTTCTGGCAGGAAAAACGAGCCCGTGTTCCCTGTATCTTGGATTCGTCGATATTATATTTTTTTGAGCATTCTTCACAAATAGCCAGCATCTTTCCACCCTCAATCTGATAAGTCCCGCTGTTGCAAGGGGGCGGACATCGATATCCGGCCACCGAGTATCTCCTTTTTTTGTTATATGTGGTTTTTCTGTAAGGGTCAAATATTTTTTAATAACAAATCAAGAAGTTGTGGCATGAAAAACTAAACAGGGTCCGTCCAATCGACCAAGACGAACCCTGTTCCTCTTTATATGAAACGAAGAGCCATCAACTGTGTATCTTTTTTAACAGCCATGCCATGTTTTTTCCCAGATCATGCATGGTGTTGATCCCCTCCTTATCCTCGGCAACCTCTCCCTTTTCTCGTCCAATCCCGATGTTCCAGTAGGAGGAACCGACAATGATCATCTGGCTGATGGTAAAGAAATGGTTGATTGAGTCAAAGGCATGAATGGCCCCGCCTCGTCTTTGGGTGACGATGGCTGCTCCCAGTTTGCGTTTGAACAGATCGCCATTTGCTCTGGAAGTCATGCCGCACCGATCGATCAGGGCCTTCATCTCAGTGCTGAGATCGGCGAAATAGGTGGGAGAAGCCAGGACAATGGCATCTGCGGTTATCATTTTTTCAACGCAATTGTTGATGCAGTCGAGATCGATGACGCATTGGTTGTTTTTATTTTTGAAACATTGATAGCAGGCAATGCAACCATGGGGATGTTCACCCGCCAACTGCACCATTTCGGTTTCAATTCCCTCTCGCTCCAATACTTCAAACATATACCCTATCATTAGGGCGGTATTGCCATTTTTTCGGGCGCTCCCGTTAAAGGCGACAACTTTCATCTCACACCTCCTTATCGTTGAATATCAAACGCTTGCGTACGTCCACGTTTGTTTTACAGCTTTTTCTTAAATTACAACAGTAACCTCCCCTTCCCTGTCTCTGCCGTTTGGATACATTTTTTTTGAGAAGTAAAAACAGAGACAGAAAAGCAATAACCAACCGGAAGGTGAAAGTAAAGTCATTCAGGCAGGCAGGCAGGCAGGCAAGGGGGCTGCCTGGCGATAACCTCGGGCTGATGTGCGGGCATCCCTATCAAGGCCGTTTTTTGGGTTTATCCAAGTAGTCGACCCCCGCTTCGTGCAATTCCTTCAGCTTCGCTTCAATCTTTTCGCATAAAGTTTTCAGCACTTTAATGCGCGCAAAATTCTTGTTATTGGATTCCACCAGCGTCCACGGAGCAACCAGAGTGCTGGTCCGGTCCACCATGTCGCACACGGCCTGTTCGTATTGCTCCCATTTTTCCCGGTTGCGCCAGTCCTCCTCGGTAATCTTGAAGCTCTTGAATCCCGTTTTCTGCCTGTCTTCGAATCTTCGCAACTGCTCATCATTGGTGATAGCCAGCCAGAATTTAACGACCAAGAGATGATGCCTGACCATTTGCGCCTCGAATTCGTTGATTTCGCTATACGCCCTCATCCAGTCAGCTTCCGGGCAAAATCCCTCAACCCGCTCGACCAACACCCGACCGTACCAGGAACGGTCAAAAATGGTGACGCGCCCTTTTCGCGGGAGATGCCGCCAGAATCGCCACAAATAAGGTTGGGCGCGTTCTTCTTCCGTGGGTGCGGCAATAGGGATAACCTGGTAATAGCGGGCATCCAAGGCACCGGTAATACGACGGATGCTGCCCCCCTTGCCGGCAGCATCGTTCCCCTCGAACACCGCAATCACCGACATGTACTTGAACTTGGAATCACGCGTCAGTTCGTTCAACCTGCCCTGATATTTTTTCAGTTTAATCTTAAACTGTTCTTTGTTCAGAACCTGCTCCATATTGAGGGTTTTCAGCAGGTGCAGGTTATCGATGGAGGGCAGCAAAGGCGGCGCCAATACCTTCGGTGTCGGCGTTTTTTCCTGCTCCAATCGATTCTGGATTGCCTTAAGAATAACCTTGCCTACAGTAAGGTTCCGGTAACGCGAATCCTCGCCTTCCACGATCAGCCAAGGTGCCTCAGCCATGCTGGTGTGACGGATGACGGTTTCATGGACTTCCTGAAATTTGTCATACGCCTTAAAGTGCTTCCAGTCACGGGCGGTGACTTTCCAGCGAGTCAAAGGGTCCTTTTCCAAGGTTTTAAGACGTTTTTCCTGTTTATCTTTGGAGAGGTGCAGCCAAAATTTGATCAGCAGAGCACCTTCGTCAACCAGCATTTTTTCCAATAGCTTGGCACGCTCCAAACTTTGATCAAGATCAGCCTCTTGGGTGATTCCATTGACCCGGTTCAATATCGGCCATGTGTACCAGGAACCAAGGAATACACCAATTTGTCCCTTTGGCGGCAGGGCTCGCCAGAAGCGCCACATCATGGGACGATCAAGCTCTTCGTCGGAAGGTTCGCCCATGCCATGGGTTTGAATGTAGCGTGGATCCATCCATTCGTTGAGCAGGTTGACGGTTGCGCCACGTCCGGCGCCGTCCAACCCGCCGATCAGGATAATGACCGGAAACTTGGCCGATTTTGCCAGTTCCATCTGCACCTCGAGCAAGGCCTCACGCAGGGAGGGCACTTCCTTTTCATAAACGGATTTTTTTATTTTGTGTCCTAATTCAGCAGATTCAAACATATATTTCCTCCACTCCTGGTTGGACATTAAATGCGTTGAACACGGACCCGAAAAATTGGTGCACTGATAGGCAAAATACTCAAGCGTAGTGCCACTGTAAAATTCTTCAAGTCGTAAGAGTCTGATATTAAAAGTAATTTACCAGCCCTTGTTAAACTGAGGCAAGATAACAGGTGTTATCCTTCTGACATCTTTCTCCCTGGTATTATTGATTTTTTTCATAAATTCCAATATACCGGGAAACGAAGAGATTTTCAATTTTAAGATTATTGTTCAACGGGTTACGCCCGGGACAACTCAGACCTTAGCTCCCCCGAAAGTTGCGTTGTATACAATGGTTATTATTTTGTAGCAGGATACTGCTGTGGCGTAGAAGATTCAGGCCAAGAAACTCTTTGACGAACCTGTGCTGACTTCTGGTCCGGTCCATGCTGCCCTTTCCTGTACCACTCCTTAACTTGCCGGGATTGCTCGATACCTCGCTCAACATAAGAAGTGAGACTTGCAATCAATGATCGTGTAGCTTAAACTTTGAAAAATTCTTTTTTAGGCGTCTTGCCGGGGTATTGGTGAAGGAAGAGGAATAAAGGTCAATTCACTCGTATCATATTATCTTGTTATTATTTAAAATATTGATGTCGGTATGCCAGGGGAGATGCCAGCGATGAGCCTTACGGAACCAAAGGTCGAAGCGGACAAGAAAATAAAGGAAGAAAAAAACGTGCCAGCAGAAACAGCTGAGAAGGTGTTCGATCTCACCGCATCCGAGTGGTACCTTAATCGGGAACTGACCTGGCTTGAATTCAATCGACGGGTCTTCAACGAAAGCAAAGACGAGCGCAACCCCTTGTTGGAGCGGATCTTTTTTTTATCCGTTATTGCATCCAACCTGGATGAATTCTTCATGAAACGAATCGGCGGCCTGAAGCAACAGGTCGGAGCCGAGTTGAAATTGTTGTCCATTGATGGAAGAACGCCGCAGCAGCAGATCGATGAAAGCTATGAAGTAATCAGAGATATCCTTGAAAAACAACAGGTTCTGGAACGAGAACTGCTTACCCTGCTCGTCAGGCAGGATATTCACATTGTCAAGTATGCAGCCCTCAATGAGGCACAACGCCAGCGGATGGCCGTCTATTTCCGCGACAACATGTATCCTCTGCTCACACCGCAGGGCATGGACCCCGCCCACCCCTTTCCCTTTATTTCCAACCTTTCCCTTAATCTCCTGGTAGCCACACGCCACAGTGAAGGCGAACACATCTACCTGAACCGGATTAAAGTGCCGACAACCGGAACCGGTATTCCCCGATTCATCCGCGTTGAACCCGGCAAACATATTTATGTGCAGTTTGAAGAGGTAATCGCCAATAACCTGGAGATCATTTTCCCCGGGATGATCATCGAAAGTTGCGAATTGTTTCGGGTCACCCGGAACGCCATCACCGAGAAATGGCCGGATCAGGCCATCGACCTGCTTTCGATGATTGAAACCGCGCTCCAGGATCGTAAATTCGCTGAAATTGTTCGGCTTGAAGTTGACAGTACCATGACCCGACAACACCGCGGCATGCTCGCCTCAGAGCTGGGGATCGATTCCCGCAAGGATGTGTTCACGGTTGACGGCATCATTGCCAAACGTGATTTGATGGAGATTGTCGCTATCGACAAGCCGGAACTGCATTTTCCACCGCACAAACCGCTCGACCACTATAAGCTTGCCGGAGACTTTCCTAATATCTTCCATCAGATTCGGGAGGAAGGACCGCTACTGCTGCAGCATCCTTACGAGTCCTTCAGCTCCTCGGTGGAACGTTTTCTCCGGGAAGCCAGTATTGATCCCAAGGTGTTGGGCATAAAAATGACGCTTTACCGAACCTCGGCCAATTCCCAGATTATCCAGTATCTCCTTGATGCGGCCCAGAACGGCAAACAGGTCGCGGTGGTGGTGGAACTGATGGCCCGATTCGATGAATCGGCCAACATTCACTGGGCCACCTACCTGGAACAGGCTGGAATTCACGTTACCTACGGTGTTGTCGGCCTGAAGACCCATTCCAAGGTAATTTTTGTGGTTCGGCGCGATTATAACGGCCTGCAACGCTACGCCCATATCGGCACCGGCAACTACCATGCCGGTACGGCAAGGGTGTACAGCGATCTGGGTCTGTTGACCTGCGACAGCGATATCGGCAACGACTTAACCGAATTTTTTAATTTCCTGACCCTGGGATATGCGCCGGCAAGAAATTACAAGAAATTGCTCCCCTCTCCCAAAATCCTTAAAAAATCGCTGCTGGAAAACATCAAAAGGGAAATTGAGCATCAGGGGAAGGGCTTTTCCGGTTTGATTCAGTTGAAATCCAACGCCCTCACCGACCAGGATATCATCGCCGCCCTGTATCAGGCCTCCCAGGCTGGGGTTAAGGTGGATCTCATCATTCGCGACAGTTGTCTGCTTCGTCCCGGCATTCCCGGCCTGTCGGAGAATATCAGAGTTGTTTCTTTGGTCGGACGCTTTCTCGAACATGCACGAATTTATTATTTTAAGAATAACGGTCAAGAGCAGTACTACATTGGTTCCGCCGATCTCATGAAGCGTAACCTGGAACGCCGGGTGGAGGTGATTGCCCCGGTCGAATCGCCGGTGCTGCAGGCCCAGATCCGGGAAATCATCAATCTGCAGCTTGCGGACCAACGAGGTGCCTGGGATATGCAAGCCGACGGAACCTATGTCCAGCGGCAGACGGAATCACGCGAAGAGAAACGCTCGGCCCAGGAGCTGCTGATAGAGCGAGGTGAGAAACGACTCGCCGAGGCTCGACGATTGTATAAAAAACAGTATTCCAAAAAGATCGCTAAACGAAAAAATAAATAAGAAGCCGAAGAACAGACTCTGTTTCGCCCTACTGCAGCGCAGTATTACCCCGATGAGAAAATCATGCAAAACATCCCCATTACCAAAACCCTGTCTCTCAGTATGTCGGAGGTGGAAATAACAGCTATTCGCGCGCAAGGATCAGGAGGCCAGAACGTCAATAAAGTCTCCAATGCCGTGCATCTTCGCTTCGACATAGGTAAATCTTCCCTGCCGGAGTCGTATAAAATCAAGCTTCTGGCCTTGCATGATCAGCGTCTGACCGATGACGGTATCATCGTCATCAAGGCGCAGGAGTTCAGAAGCCTTGAGAAAAACAGAGAAGTAGCCTTCGAACGTCTGGCGGCAATGATCCGGCAGGCAGGGATCATAAAAAAGAAGCGACGGGCCACGCAGCCGACCTTGGCTGCCAGGAAACGACGCATAGAGTCTAAAATCAAGCACGGCCGGACTAAGTCTCTACGCAAAAAATTGTAGCGGCGTAAGCAGAGATGAACGCTTTGTATCCATCCCTCCCAGGTTCCCCCGTACTGATTCTATTTTACGAGCATGCTCAATCAAGAACTGCAACTGGCGGAAGAATTTGTCCAGCATACGAACTGCACGGTTTTTTTGACCGGTAAAGCCGGTACCGGAAAGACCACCTTTCTCCATGCCGTAAAGAACCAAACTGATAAATGATTGGTGGTTACGGCACCAACCGGGGTTGCCGCAATCAATGCCGGCGGCGTGACCCTGCATTCCTTTTTTCAGATGCCGTTTGGCCCGTTTTCCATTGAACTGCAGCATATCTATCGTCAGTCCGATGGAAATTTTATTGAACTGCTGAACCGGGTCCGCAACAATCAACTTGATGCCCCTACCCTACAGCAGCTCAATACCCGATATGTCCCCGATTTTAAGCCTCAGGAAAATGATGGCTATATCACGCTCTGCACTCACAACAGCGGTGCCGATGCCATTAACCGAGCCAAGCTGCAAGCGCTTCCGGGTACGAGTCGTTGTTTTGACGCCCTGATAGACGGCAATTTTCCGGAACATGCTTACCCGATAGCCGCGACTCTGGAATTGAAAACGGGAGCGCAGGTCATGTTTGCCCGAAACGATGCCTCCTTTGAAAAAAGGTATTTCAATGGCAAGATCGGTAAAATTGTCGGGATGTCGAGCAAGAGTCAATGTGGCTTTGAGTCGTTGCCGCACCTTTGAGGGGCTGGTGTTGAGCTCGCCTTTGACCGGACGAGCGGTGAAAACCGATCCCGCGGTTCTGCACTTTGTTACAGAAGCCGAACAAAATGGCCCTACTCCTGAAAAACTTGCAGCAGAGAAAATCAAATATCAACAGCAGCGCTTGCTTGAATGTTTTAATTTTCAACAATTGCGAAGAGGTATCGGTCGCATGACCGGACTTCTCCGGAATAATGCGGGCGCTATCCAACTGTCCGCAACAGGAGACATTGTCGATATTGGGCAACAAACCGAGACATCGATTTGTATTGTCGGGGAAAATTTTCAACGACAGCTCCAATCCCTGT
Organism: uncultured Desulfobulbus sp.; assembly: GCA_963666685.2. Lineage (GTDB taxonomy): Bacteria > Desulfobacterota > Desulfobulbia > Desulfobulbales > Desulfobulbaceae > Desulfobulbus. The sequence continues at coordinate 1,203,563 of CAXXHZ010000003.1, read as the reverse complement.
TCGTTAATAAAGGTGAACCCGTCACCGACCCCGTCATTTTAGATCGATTAACCAAGTGGCCGAGAAATTCGGTGACGAACTGGTGAGTCTGGTTGTCGACTATCGAATGAAACACCATATAGAGGTGGTTACCTTGCCTGATCCCATTGCTCCCTCTCCGGGCATGACGACTGCAAAGCAACCAATTAAAAAGGAAGACAGTAAAAAAATCAGTTTGGAATTGTTTGAAAAAGGCGTCTCTATTCCTGAGATTGCCGAGACGAGAGAGTTAACGGTGCAAACCATTGAGGGGCATCTGGCTTTTTTTATCCAAAAAGGTGAATTGGCTATCGATGGCCTGGTGGCAGAGGATAAAAAACAGGTTATAGAAAAAAAAGTCACTGAGATGCCGAACAGTACCCTCAGAGAACTGAAAATTGCCCTCGGAGACGATTTTTCTTACGGTGAAATCAATTTTGTTCGATCGCATATACAATACCTTAGAGAAATATAGATCTCAATATACCAACCTTGGAATCTCTGGGCGGTCTTTAGGGTTTGGAGAACCATCGAAATGGAAACCATCCGGATTCTGAACCGAATTGCCGGTGCCCGTCTTCACCTGATATAATATCTTGTTCAGGTTGCTTGCGGTGGTTGAGGAGTCTGGTGTATAAGAATATCCGGTTAAAGAAATTAACCCCTTTGGGATTACGGTCGGCACTGGAGGATCTTTCTGTTTGTATCTCGAAAACAAGATTCATCGTCTCAAATCGATACTGCAATTGTATGGTCGTGTGGCGATCGCTTTTTCAGGAGGGGTTGACAGTTCCCTTCTCCTGAAAAACGCTCTTGATTTTTTGGGTGCCGGAAATGTTCTTGTCCTGTTTGGCAGGTCCGAACTGCTCAAACCACGTGAAATCGAAAGTGCGAAAAATTGGTTGACGAATAATGGGTACCCCAAGGGCGTTGAATTTGAAGAACTTCACCTCCAACCCCTTTTGTGGAAAGAATTTACCGACAATCCGGAGAATCGTTGTTATCTTTGCAAACTTCGGATCTATACGCTTTTCCGTGAGCGTATGGAAAAATACGGTTTATCCCTTTTGGTGGATGGTACCAATATTGATGACTTGAAAGGCAATCGATCCGGTCTTCGTGCCATTCATGAGCTCGATGTGAAGATGCCGCTGGTTGAGGCGGGTTTCGACAAGATGGATGTTCGCCGTTTCAGCAAACAGCTTGGATTGGCAAGTTGGAATCAAGCCTCCTCCTCCTGTCTGGCAACCAGAATTTCATCCGGGATAGCGATCACAACCGACCTTCTGCAGCGAATTAAGTGCTGGGAGGAAGAGGTTGAAAAAATGGGTTTTTCGGGATGCCGCGTCCGTATGGAAAAAGAGCGAAATGATACGCTCTATGTTGAAATCGGGTCAGAAGATTTCGAGTTGATGCTGAATTCCGGTATTCGTTTGGCTTTACGCCGATTTTTCCAGAATACCGGAATAAGGAAGGTGTATCTCGATCTGGAAGGCAGGTAATATTTCACTCGTTTTTTTTCCTAAAGCGCATTCTCGAGTTAGTCGAGGTTGAGAGCGGGTAAACCCGTTTTTTCCTTTGACAAAGATTTTTTTTTTTATTTTAGTTTCAATCGTATCAACAGATGCCGCGTCGGGACTGTGAGCCTGACTGTTCTGGTAATGCTAAAATCATTGGGAGGGAAGAATGAACAAAAAGGAACTGGTTGAGTCCATGGCAGAAGCGGCAGACATCAGCAAAGCCGCGGCCGAAAAGGCACTGAATGGAATGCTTATGGCGGTATCTGAAGCGCTATCCAAGGGTGACAAAGTCACCTTGGTCGGTTTCGGAACCTTTTCTACTGTCAAGCGCACCGAGCGTAAGGCTAAAAACCCGCGGACAGGTGCGTTGATCGAAATCCCCGCCAAAACCATAGCCAAGTTCAAGCCGGGTAGCAAATTGTCTGACGCGGTCAACTGACAACGATTTCATATCGATTGTGCAAAAAACAGCTGGCCATAACCAGCTGTTTTTATTTGTGAAGAAGGGTCGGCATCAAGCGATAGATTACACTGATTGTTACCCCCTCCTACTCACATAAACTCTGCGGATAATACGAAAAAGGCTGGACACAAAAATAAAACCATGCTAAGGAGTAGCCGCATTAAACATTGCTGTCAGGTATCCATCTAGACGGCACTCGGTTCGGGAAGTGGCTCAGCCTGGTAGAGCACAGCGTTCGGGACGCTGGGGTCGGAGGTTCAAATCCTCTCTTCCCGACCATGAATTAGATAGTTACTTAACACACGTTAGTAATAAGTGGTCGAAAACGTGTACCCAATGGTACCCAGCATGTACGAAGTGCCCTAGATAGGTTTATAACCTGTCTAGGGTTTTTTTTTGCACTCGTTCGTGACGTGCAGGTAGGCCTGGAAACACCGCTTAACCGTGTTGCCCGGGATCTCGGAAATTGTGACAAAACAACTCCAGCCACCAGTAGCTCAGTGGCCGTCATGTGGCGGAGGTCATAACGGCGGATCTTCCGCGTTATCCCTGCCCTCCTCTTTGATGAATCCCATCCTTTGCGGATGCTCTGCACCCTGCCCTATTATAATGGAGCATGTAAAGCGATTTTTTTCCCGCCCTCTTTTTCCAAGTCTAGGTCCTCTTCCTATTTTTTTTTGTAATTCCATAAATCGCGCCGGAATATTCAGTTTTAGAGATAATCAGCGACCTTTTGAGCGTCCTTTTCATAATCGCCCGGATGTAGACAATGATATTTAATGCAAAAACCGCAAAATCAGCCCCGGTCCCTTCTGTGACAATGGGGTACTCATTTGGGCTTCCCCCGTGGGGGTAAAGGCTTTTTCACCTTGGATGAAGCTTTTTACTCCTGCTGCCTTTGCACGATATTGCAAGCGCTGCAGCTTGTTAAAACTTACAAAACTTTTAATTTTATAGTCGCGATACATTCTTTTTGGATTGCGTTTTAGTGTAGACAATTTGTGCTTTTCTAAATAGTAACAACGAGACCAAGCAAAATGCCATGCTTTCATATACACCAAAGCAGGATGGTGGCCAGACGAACCATCTCCTTGGTGATCAAAAAAAATAGCAGGACAGAGCTTGATACATTTCCCCTGTTTTCTGGTGCGGTAGCAAAGATCTGTTTCCTCAGAATAGAGGAAGATGTTGTCATCAAAAAGATTCTCATGGTCAATTTTATGAAGATCAAAGAGCATAGCAGCACCTGCTACAGAATCAACAGAAATCAATTGATTTGCAGGATCCATATAGTTTTATCCTCAAATATTTGGATTGACATAATAGACGTAACCGTTCGCCGGCTTGTAAATTCGAGAAGAAAGTGGGCTCTGAATCAGTTCGTTACTGTTCGGTCCCCCCTTAGATGCTTTCATAATGATCCTCTCGACATGATTAAATTCAATCGGACGCGCGCGTTTACGTTCAGTGTTATAATCACTATATACTGCGATAATCAGCCTATAATTAGCCCGGAACAAGTGGTTTACATAAGATCATTCCCTAGCCTGCCGCATTTCATGGAGGTATATGGAACGGTAGTCAAATTTACATTGCAGACGATACATCAAGCTACGGTGCCCAAGGATGGCCCGATTGGTCCAGTTGTAGAAGCAGTCCACTCGACCGTTACCGTTTTGCATTAATTCTTTAAACAGGCTCACTCCTTCGGCCACATAGTCTTTGTCGGCAAAATCAAAAGAACCTTCGGCCACAATGGGTCGGATGACCCATTGCACTTGCCTGAGCATCATCTCCGCCCAATTCGGATCAAGCTCATCCGTGCTTTTATGGAAAGAAATTCTGGCAAGAAACTGCAGTGTCTTGTCCCGATCATGACAGAACATCGCCTTTTCGCTTTCCTGCTCAAAACGCCAGCGTTCTTGGGAAAACTGCTGAAAACAGCCAAAATCTATAAAACCCAGTCGTCCGTCTTCCATAAAAAGAAAATTTCCCGGGTGGAGATCGGCATATATAGTACGAAAACGGAAAAAAGACTGAACAAGCGAACGGGAAATGAGTTCGCCAAAATGGTTGCGCTTATCCTGGGAGGGGTTTTGGGCAAGAAAACTCTGCAGGTGTTGCCCGGGAAGGCGTTCCATGGTCAATACCTTTTTCGTCGTCAGGTCAGGGAAATAACGGGGAACAACGATGTCGGTACCCGTGAAGATCTGCCGATTTTTTTCCATATACGATGCCTCAGAAAGATAATCGACTTCCCGTAAAAAGACCTCTCTGGCATCAAGGACGTGTGCTTTCAGGTACTGAAAATCCTTTTTTAGCCGCATGGTTTGGAGGAGCATTCCCATGGTCTTGAAATCAGAGGTTATGGTCCTGGCGATGTCGGGATACTGGATTTTTACAGCCACCTCTGTGCCGTCATGAAGCCTGGCCCTGTGCACCTGGCCCAGTGATGCCGCCGCAAAGGCACGCTTTTCAAACTGGGCAAAGACCTCATCCGGCTCTTTGCCCAGTTCATCAAGAAAGACCTCCCGGATCATGGAATAATGCATGGGAGGTGCTTCGAACTGTAATGACTCAAAGATCTCCACCAATTCCGGGCCTATTATTTGCGGCAGATTGGCAAAGAGCTGCCCCACTTTCATAATTGCGCCGCGGAGATACCCCATGGTTCCAAGGAGTTGCAAGGCAGCTTTCAGCTTGGTCTGATTGAGGGCTTTTTGTTGGTCATCTCCATGAAGGAAATTCTTGCGAATGGCATAATCAAGGTAGTAGGCCGCAATCCTCGCCTGACTGTTGCCCAGGCACCAAAGCCGCATAAATGAAGTCGCCGGGATTTTTTTCGTCTGTTCTTTTAAGAGGAGCGTTTTGGTCAAAGGATGCATGTCATCAATCCTGCGGTGGCGTCATATCCCCAGAGATCGTGAGGGCAAAAACTTTCATGGTATAATCAAGCAGGGTGAGAGATTCCTGTTGGTGGGGCGAGGTGTCTTTTGACCAGTGAGCCAGGATCCCCAAATAGAGCGACCAATACAAGGTGAGGGCAATGGAGTCTTTAATCATCTCGTAATTATGCGAGGTAAGAATGCTGCCGACAGTATTCAGGTGGGCCTGTCGGGCCTTTTCTCCGGCTGGACAGATCGAATGCTTGGCAAAAACCGACATGCCACTCTCGAGAACAGGTCCGATATAGCAACGAAAGGGCCTCAAGGCCCGCAATTCCGAGGCAACAAAAAGAAACATGTCCTCGACAAAACTTTCCTCACCGGTCCTGCGCTGGAGATATATATCCCTGCCCGTTTCCATGGCTTCTGCAACGAGGGTCATGGCAAGGGTTTCTTTGCTGGAAAAATAATTAAAAAGTGTGCCTTTGGCCATACCGCAGGCCTTGGAGATATCACGGGTGGTGGTCTTCTCATAGCCCAGCTCATTGAAGAGAGCAGCGGCTCTCTCCAAAATATTTCTCCTGTTTTGTTCTTTGGCTTCTTGAGTGATTCGCATACTATTTTTTTATATGACCTCGGTCACATTATCATAACGCAGCAAACCTCAATTGCAATTGCAAACTTGATGATTAAGCGGAGTTTTAACAGCCTTTCATCTGCAGAGCAGGCCATCGTTTCCATCCCCAGAGATACCAGGGGGTTCACGGAACGAGGACCGCAGCCACCTTCTTCCCCCTTCCTGAATCCGCGAAAATTCTCTTTTCCGAGCCATTGTAGACGGCATTGACGTCTTTTGTGGAACAGAAAATAAGTGATGCATTTTTAAAAGGTAGCACAGTCCCTTTTTGAAAAAGAGACGGATATTTCCGGGGATCGGTAAACAGCAGCAATTGGGCATCTGGGTGCTGTTGAGACCAGAACCTTGCCTTTGCAAAAGTCGGCTGCGGGACAAGGCGGGCGGTCAATCGGCCGGCAAACTGGAACTGATCGGACAGATTGGCGGGAAAAACGGCAACGAGCTGTCCTTCTTTCTGTGTGTTCTCGATTCTTCGGCTGATGGCCGTCACATCGTAGAGGCTATGCAGAGGACGATCCAACCCCAGATGGAGAAAGATAAGGAGTGCAACCAAAGCGGTTGTTGTTCTTACAATCAGTTGGGGTATATTTTTGTGCAGCTCAATCCGCTCCGGCCACAACATCCGCGTAAGGCGAACGGCAAGCAAAACGGCAAAGAGGCCGAACAGAGGAGAGGTCAATCGGGCCGACCATGGGTTCACCCCGAAAAACCACCAGCCGACCTGGATCAACCAGAACAGCAAGGGGGGTTTATGACTGTAGGGAAGCCCATTACTCTGCGGAACCAGAAACTGATGCTTCTGCCACATTTCCCAGGCAACCGATAGATATCGGGTTTCGTCGATGGGCATCGGAGGGCGACAGATAAGGGCGGCAACAAGCAGGGTCAGCCAGAGTACGAGCCAGCCGTAGGTATTTAAGCGATCTTCGGACATTGCACTTCCCGGTGGGTTTCTCTGCGAACAAAGTACAGATTGCGGAAATAGATGATCAGGCCGGTGGACTGGCCGAGGATAAACACCGGATCTCTACGATAGACGGCGTAGCAGAATAAGGGCGGGAAGAAAGCGGTGCATGTGATTAAAAGAGGGAAGGTCAAGAATATCGTCCCTGGAAAATACCTTGATACCGCAGCCGCTATCCGGGATACCGTCTCTCAATAAATAGCTGCGGAGAGCATTGGCAAAACGTGAAGAAATCCTTCGCCATCCGGTGTCCTTTCGCTGTACCCGTCGTCCATTAACAAGACAAGGCGTCGCCGGTTTTTTTTCTCTTCGGTAGACGTCAATGAGGTTTTGGATATCACCAGGATCATTCTGACCGTCGCCATCAAGCGTAGCAACAAGAGGATATTTCGCTTTCCGAATACCGCTTCGCAAGGCCGCGCTCTGACCGCTTTGGGTGCGGTGCCGAACAATCCGCAGCCATGGATAGTTCGATGTATGGCGCATCAGGATTTCAAGGGTGCGGTCCGTCGAATGGTCGTCTACATAGATCACCTCCACATTTTCCCGTTCCCGCAGCACTTCTTCCAATTCATGAAGAAGAGGCGTCACATTATCTTCTTCGTTCAATACAGGAATCACAACAGAGAGTTGCATAGCGTATTTCCCTAGTATTGCTCTGTGGAGCAAAACACTTTTTCCCTTCCCGGAATGAAACAAGGAATGTTCCATACTCCTCCTTAGGCAGGGGCTGTCTCAACGTCCTCCTTTTATCATAGGGATATGAAAAAACCGTGAAGGGGCGGGGGCGGGTGTAATGGTAAAGGGGATAGAACGGCGGCGGGTCAGCTTGAAGGACTACGAACTACGAGTCGATATCGCGAAACTGTACTGTGGACCAAGAATCAACAATTGAATGTACGAAGTACTCAGGAATTACAAATATTTTGAAAAGAACAGACTGAAAACCGTTCCTCGTCCCGCACCGGGCTCTGCTGTGACTTTACCCCCGTGTTGCCCTGCTATTTCTTTAACAATGGCCAACCCTAATCCCGTCCCTTCGATCCCTTGGGAGGTTTCGTGTCGGTGAAAGGGACGAAAAATTTTTTCGCAATGGTCTTTGTCGATCCCCACCCCGTCGTCCTCAACGCAAAGAATATGAAAGTCCTCGGACTCTTCGTACCCGATGCGGATCTCGCGTAAATTGTGCCCGCCGTATTTCAGGGAATTGTCCACGAGATTCCGCAAAATCCTGACAAGGCCCATTCTATCCGCCCTTATCTCGGGCAGCTGTTCGGGCTCCGACCACTGCACCCGGCGGGCATCGAGTACGCTCGCATACTCTTCCCGGACCACACGCAGGACCTCCCGCAGCCCGATGCGCTCTGTGTTCAACGGTGTTTCTTTCGCAGCTATGAAGGTGTTGATTGTTTGAGTAAAGGCGACAATCTGTTCCGAGGCCTTGAGAATCTGCTCACACCAAGTCCTTCCTTTATCGTCAAAGAGGTCCTTGTAGCGCCTGTACAGGTGTCGCGCCAGTCCATGGACCCCTATGGTTGGATTTTTGAGGTCGTGAGAAATCGAATAGGCAAACATTTTTATTTCTTCAGCACTCGTCTGCAGCGCCTGTTCCATCAATTTTCGCTCGGTGATGTCCCAGCCCACGGCCTGAAATTCAACGATCCCTTGCTGCTCGTCCTGGATAATCCGGTTGCTCCACCGTTGCCAACGGATTTGACCATTGGGGGCAATAACACGATGTTCGTGCGTGGCAACCGGGTGTTCCGAACTGAGTGAGGCAAAATGCGCTCGCACCTTTTCACGGTCCTTTTCGGGGATGAGAGGCATAAAGCTTTGTCCGACCAGTTCTTCGTATCGTTTCTCGAAGTAACGGCAATAGGCATCGTTGACAAAGGTGATTATTCCGTCATCACGAAAACGGCAGATCAATTCTATCTGATCCTCGACAATCGCACGGTAACGCGCCTCACTGACTTTCAAAGCCTCTTCGGCCCGCTTCTGTTCAGTGACATCGCGGATAATGCCCTGGTAGCCGAGAAGCGATCCGTCTTGCGAGTATCGAGCGGCGGCGGACAGTACGCAGTCCATCTCTTTCCCGCAGCTGTTGCGAAGCCGGACCGGATAATCCCGCACCCTTTTCTTGCCTTCGATCTCCAGGATGTAGCGGTTCCGGTCGTCCGATCGGGCATACAGCTCCTCGGCATTTATCTGCTTGATCAACTGTTGCCGGGAATAACCGAAAAGCGCCTCCATTGCCGGATTGACATCCAACAGTGCACCTTTGCGGGTAGTGAAGAAAATGGCGTCCATGGATTCTTCGAAAAGCCGGCGATATCGCTCCTCACTTTCCCTGTGGGCCTGTTCAATCATTTTGAGCCGGCTGATATCCCGGGTAACGGAGAGCACACAGGGCACGCTGTCAATATTAAAGAGGCGAGCCGAAATAAGGGCCTCTATAAGCTTGCCGTGCTTTGCCCTGAACTGGGTCTCAAGGCTGATACACTCTCCGGTTCGTTGCAAGGCGGCAACGCATTTTTTCCGGTCACGGGGAACTGCCCAATATCGTAATTCCGCCGCCGACTTGCCGATGACCTCGTCCCGGCTGTACCCTGTGGCCCGCAAAAAGCCCTCGTTCACGTCAACAATCATCCCGTCGGCTAAACGGGCGAGGGTGATGCTATCAGGACTGGTTTGGAAAATTTTTGCGTACTTTTCCTCACTTTTCCGCAGGGTTTTATCAATATGCGGGTTCTCTGTTTCCGGCGATTCCATCCTGGCAACCCGCTGACGCAGTGCCAGAAGTTCAGCAATCAATTGGTCCTTTGTTTTTTCTTCATCGTGCATGCTGCTTCGCTCCCCCCGAGAACGGTTGAAAGTCGGCCTTTTGCTTAACATCCTGCTTGAATAGCAGCGTTTTAATTTTCGGTCTCCGGCTTATTATTCCCGGCCTGCCGCACCGGCATCACAAAGGTGACCGTGGTTCCTGTGCCGAATTCGCTTTCTACCCATATCCTGCCGTTGTGGAGTTCAATGAGTTTTTGAGCCAACACCAGTCCAAGCCCTGTGCCTTTATATTTCTTGGTATAGACCGATTCAAGCTGTTGGAAAGGTTTGAAAAGCCTTTTCATGTCCTCTGTTTTGATTCCGATGCCCGTGTCTGTTATGCTGATACCGATGGAAGCGTCTCCTCTTTCGTCCTTCAATAAACCGACACTGATAGACACAACGCCTCCCCGCGGGGTGAATTTGATGGCATTGTCGAGAAGGCTGAACATAACCTGCCGGAGTTTGCCGCAGTCCGCTTCGATTTCGATCTCAGAGGGCGGTTCGAACTCCATCGAAAGCGTCACCCCCTGCATAATGGCTTTCTCCTTGAGCGATAAGAGAAAAGATTGCAAAAAATCTTTCAGAGAGAACCGGTCCACGAGGAGCTGCATCTGGCCCGATTCCAACCCGGCAACCTGGAGGATTGTGTTATAGGCTTCATTCAGCCTTTCACCGCTCTGCAAGATTGCCTGCATATATTCTTGCTGCTTGGTGTTCAACGTCCCGCCGATTCCGTCCAGCATAACCTGGGAAAAGCCGATTATGGCATTAAGGGGGGTTACCAGTTCATGCGTCGTGTTCGCTAAAAACTCATTCCGTGCCTTGGTGCCGGCCTCGGCCATCACGAGCGCCTCTTGCAAATTGGTGTTGGTCTCTGCTAGCTCCTGCGTCCTTTCCCGCACCTTGGTTTCAAGCTCAGCGTAGAAGTTTTTGATCGTCTCCTCTGCATGGTACCGCCTGATCGTATTTTTGATCGTTATGGGCATCATCATGAGATAGTTCCGGTCAATATCCTTGATCAGGTAATCGTAGGCCCCCGCTTTCAACGCATCGACCGCGATCGCCTCGCTGCCGCTGCCGGTTACGACCACTACGGGTATGTCGTTTTTCGTTTGGGCGAGAATATCAAGCGCCGTTCCGTCGCCGAGCATGTAATCAGCAACGAGGATATCGAATTTTGCGGTATCGAGCTGCGCCGCCGCTTCGGCAACGGAGCCTGTGACCGAGAGATCATAGGGGAGCTGCTGTTCAATGACAAATCGCCGGAACGCCTGTTGGTCGACCTTGTCGTCCTCGACCAAGAGAATCCGTATGGGCAAGGGCTGATCTCTGTCATCATGCATGGAAGGCATCGACTCTTTCCTCGATTTGAAATATTAAATAAGGATGCTCATGCCACCTGTTTTTTTGCACTTTCCCTTCTTCCTGCTCACGGCATCTCGCTCAAGGTCCAGTACAGATCGATGGTCCGTATCGTCTCGACGAACTGATGATAATCAACAGGTTTTATCATATATCCCGCCACGTTCAGCTTGAAACTTTCGATCTTGTCGCTCTCCTCTCTTGAGGTTGTAAAGACGACGACCGGCAGGTGTCTTAATTTTTCGTCCTTGCGCAGTTCCTGGAGAAACTCAATGCCGTTCATCTTCGGCATATTCAGATCAAGGAGGATCAGGCAGGGGATATCGGCATCACTTCGGAGCAGATCAAGGGCCTCAAGGCCGTTTTCTGCGAGGTCAAGCCTGTTGGTGATCTTCGCGTCTTTGAACGCCCGTTTCACTGTCATCTGGTCGACCCTATCGTCTTCAACGAGCAGGACGGTTCTTTTGTCTTTCATGCTGTCACCTGGTCGTGTTTTTCGGTTTTGTTGGTCACCGCACGGGTGGCGGATGGAAGGGTAAACCAAAAGGTTGTTCCTGTACCAATCGTTGATTCCACCCAAATTCTGCCGCCATACATCTGCACAATCTTTTTCACGATCGTCAATCCCACGCCCGTATTTTCCACCTCGTCTCTGGGCTTCAGGGTCTGGAACATCTCGAAAATCTTGCTAAAATACTTCTCTTCAATGCCTTGACCATTGTCTGCAACATAGAAGGCGGCCAATCCTCCCTGGTCAAGGAACCCCACTCTGATCTCGCCGTTGGGTTTATCCAGATGTTTTACGGCGTTGCCGATCAGATTCTGAAACACCTGGTATATTCTGGTCGGCTCACAGATGATGGCCGGTAGTTTCGTCTCGATTGTCACCGCAACATGCTCGGGAGGAGCGACAAGATCAATCACGTTATGTACCACCGTGTCCAACTCCACGAGCTTCATCTCTTCCTTGATCCTGCCGACCCGCGAGTATTCCAAAATGCCGATGATCAGGTTGTTCATGCGCTTGGACCGTTGGACGAGGAGATCGAGGAACTCCCGTCCCTGCTCATCCAACTTGTCCGCGTAATCCGCAGCCAGCCAGTTTGTAAGCGTCGCGATGGCCCGCAGCGGGGCCTTGAGATCGTGGGAAACGACGTAGGCAAAATCTTTGAGTTCCGTATTGGCAGCCTCAATCTCGGCTCTCGCTTTCTGGAGCGCCTCTGCCATGCTGTTAAATGTCGAGGCCAGCCCTGTGAGTTCGTCAGAACCGGACAGAGGCACTCTTGTCGAATATTCACCTTTGCCCAATCGATGGGCAGCATCCATAATGTTCCGTATTTTTTTGACGAATACCCGTGTCATTATGCAATATCCTGCGGTCCATAAGGCTATCAGAAAAAGCAGCGTCATCAGCATGGAGAAGCTGAAAATCCTGAATATCCTTCGATCGGTCTGCTCAAGGTCAAGGCTGAAAGAGATAACGCCCACAATATTTGACTTTCTAGCCGGATCAAACCCCCCTTCCAACGACATTGCCGCCATGATGCGCTTCTGTCCGGTTGTTTCAACATACTGAAAAGATTCGCCGTATTCGTGGAGCAGTTTTAAAATTTCCCGGTCATTGACCAGAGTGCCGATCTCGTTCATGTCAGAGCAGGCAATGATCTTCCCCGAGCCGCCGACAACACGCATTTCACCAATATTGCCTATTTTTTTGACCAGCCTGAAAAACAGCGGCGATGAGATATCTTGTATAAACACATGCTCATTTTCAGCGACCATCTCCCTGAATATCTGGCCGGTAATCCTTCCGGTCAGCTCCACCTCTCTGTACGCATTCCTCTTGATGGCCTTGTATTGCAGATTACCAACGAATATGAACACGAACACGAAACTGATGACCTGAAGGGTCATCCATCTGGCTGCAATAGACCCGTAGGGTTTCATTTCATGCCTTGATTGTACTCTCCGCCCTGGTCCGGGGACCGGGTGGTTTGTTTTTGAGCCCCCATCCTGCGCAGACCACACCAGAAATCAGCAGGGCATACGGCAGATACCTTCCCATCAAGAGAATCCAAACACGTTCCCGTCGCGCCTTCTCCGCCTTGAGCAGGACATCGTTGCCAGCTGTAATTCCAGACCAGCGCATAACAGGTGCCAGTTGTCTTCCTGTGCTGATCTCATAGATATAATCCCCGGGAAGGCAGCTCTCCTGAAGCTTTATGATCTCGCCGGTAACCGGCTCAACCCATACCTTGAAGAGAAACCGGTCCTCAGCGCATTTGATTTCCTGTCCCGGTTCCACCTTTACTCCGGGATAGTCTTTGCTTCCCAAATAGCATTCCGTATATTCCCCTCTCCCCTGATACGAGAAGAGATAGGTGGTCATCCCCTCTATCTCTTCCTCGCTCCGATACTGGAGCGGCACTCCTTTGATATAGTTGCTCCGGAAGCTGTAGCTCTTTTTTTCCGTAAACCTTGGAAAGAGGAAGTAATCGTCTTTCCATTCCCTCTTCAGATGCCTGCCTGTGCGGGGATCAATGTCTACGGTTACGGTATATTCCCAGATAATCGTTTTGTCGAAAGGGTTGATTATCAGGTCTCTGTCTCGAATTGTGACTGATGCGGGCCTTTTCTCTTCGGCAAGAATAACGGCCTTCCTGATGTAGCTTGAAGTTATGTCCCTTGCAAAGGAGCCATCTCCCTGCTCATCAGGCAAGGCCTGAATACCGACATAATCCATCTGCCGTTGCCAACCCGAGGGAATCCGCTGGGTCAGGCTGGGGCCTATCATCAATTTCCAGATCGCTGCAGCGATAATGAGCCCAAGTCCGGTGACGATAAAGCGTTTCCTCACGACACACCTCCTCTTCTCTGATGCACGATAGCGTCGATCTTTTCCATGCAATCGAAATTGACGGAATCGAAATCGATGATACCCGTTCGCCCAAAACGCTCAATTCAATCCCCTTCAAGCCACAGTTTGACCTGATGGGGCAGTTCGCGGGTGTTGATAGGCTTGGAGAGATAATCGTCGAATCCCGCAGCGAGGAACCTTTCCTGATCGCCCCGCATGGCAAAGGAGGTCAGGGCGATAATCTTCAGACCGCTGGTCGCGGGGTCCGCCTTCAGGATGGATCCGGCGACCATCCCATCCATGCCCGGCATCTGGATATCCATCAGGATCAGGTCCGGACGCAGTTCCCTGGCTACCTTGATTGCTTCATTGCCGTCGCAGGCCACTGCTACTGCGTAGCCTTGAAAGGTCAGGACATCCCGGAGCAGGATACGATTGTGCGCATTATCTTCAACAATTAATATTGTATGGGGCATTGTGCCAACCTGTTGTGATTGTGGCTCTTATTGTGAGCCAATGGCGTTTTTCACCAACCTGATAAACTTTTGTGTTGAGAGGCTCCCTTTTTCCGCGATCCGCCAGACCTTTCCTGCCAGTCGTGCCTGGTTGGTAATTGAGAGGTCCATTGAGGTCAATACCAGAATAGGCACATTCTTGGCAGTCTTCTCGTTCCGTAGACGGTCGGCGACGTCAAAGCCGTTTATGCCGGGCATCATCAGATCAAGGACAATCAGATCGGGAGGGTTTTGACGTGCTATCTCGACGCCCTCTCTGCCTCCGCTCGCCCGCAACACCCGATAGCCATTACTCAGCAGGACCTGTTCCAGAGCGGCTAATGCCATCGGGTCATCCTCGATCAGCAGGACGGTGCTACCGGTACTGCTGCAGACGGTATCCGGCCGGTTGGCAGGGGGCTCTTGGGTGGCAGATGGGGTGAGTGGAAGAGTGAAGGTGAACCGGCTTCCCGTGCCATACTCACTTTGCACCCAAACCCTGCCGCCATGCAGTTCCGTGAGCCTCCTGATCAACGCCAGGCCAAGGCCGGTGCCTTCGAATGCTTTGGTATAGGGCGATTCAAGTTGGGTGAAGGCCTGGAAGAGTTTCGGGATATCTTCCGCCTTAATCCCCATGCCGGTGTCCGCCACAGTGATTTCGATGCAGTTTCCTGTTGCCGGACTTGCCTGCACGGTAACCGAACCACCCGGTGGAGTGAATTTGACCGCATTGGAGAGCAGGTTGAACAGGATCTGTTTCAATTTCCTTTGATCAGCCACAATGGTCACGTCGGCCTCCGGGGCAAGTTCCAAATGGAGGTTCAGGCCTCCTTTCATGGCCTTTTCCTTGAGCATCATCAAGGAGGCTTCCAAGGTCTCGCGGAGGGAAAAGGCATCCAGCTCAAGCTCCATCTTGCCCGATTCCACCTTGGAGAGGTCGAGGATGTCATTGATCAGCGCGAGCAGATGCCTGCCGCTGCTCAGGATATTCTGTAAATATTCCTGTTGTTTCTCATTGATCGGGCCGAACATCTGATCGAGCAGCACCTCGGAAAACCCAATCACCGAGTTGAGCGGGGTGCGCAATTCGTGGCTCATGTTGGCCAGGAACTCGGACTTGGCGAGGTTGGTTTTTTCCGCCACAGACGCAGCCTTCTCCAGCTCGATATTTTTTTCCTGCAGCACCTGATCCCTGCGTTTGAGCTTTGTAATGTCGCGCGCAGCGGCGAATACGCCTAGCAGCTTTCTCTCCTGGTCGTAGAAGGTGGTCGCATTAAAGGAGACCACTGTTTCCTTGCCGTCTCTGGAGCTGACTATAAGCTCATAGTCAGTGACCTTCTTTTCTTTCAGCACCCGTTGGATACTCTTCTCGGCCCGGTCCGGATCGGTGAAGTATTTCTTGAACGGCGCACCGATGAGTTCATCCAGCGTGCAGCCGGTGAGCAGCTCCATTTGTTCATTAACATCGGTGATGATGCCGAAAGGATCGGTGGTCAGGATCGCGTCGATGTTGGATTCAAACAGGGAGCGGGTATAGAACTGATGGTCGCGCAACTGCTGACTCAACTGCCGACTGAGCTGTTTCTGCTCTGACGCAATCTGTTCGCGCGCGGTATTATCGGTACCGATCAGCAGATAACCGATGATGGCATTCTGCTCGTCGCGCAGTGCCGTGACCGATACGGCCGCCGGCAAACGGCTGCCATCCTTGCGGATGTAGGTCAGCTCGTAGATGTCTTCGATACCGTGCGAGGCCTTGAAAACCATGGACTCAAAACCCGGAGTAATCGGCGTTCCGAACTCGATGCTCAATTTCTCGGCACGTGCAATCACTTCCCGGGGATCGGAAATATCAGCCGGCGTAATGGTATTCAGCACCTCGGCGGCCGTGTAGCCCAGCATCCGCTCGGCACCGACGTTGAAGATCTGAATGACGCCCTGCGCGTCAGTGGCGATACTGGAGAAGTTGGCGCTGTTGAAAATCGCGTCCTGTAACGCCTCCGCCTTAAGCAGGGTTGCCTTGCTAGGGGCTTCGGAGGTACTTTTCCCTGTTTTGGCGGTGTTGGCGGGAACGACAAGATCGTAAGGATCAGCGGACATGGAAGACCTCCAGCAGGCGGGAATTGCAAGGTGTGTCATTCTTGCACAGGATTTTCGCTACACAATGATTCATGGTTGTTTTCCTTCGTTCCATCGCCCAGGCAAGCAGAGCTGTTCACAAGTGTTGATAAGCGTCAAACCAACGTTCGCTGGTGGTCATGATTCAGAGGTCAACTCATAAATTTCCTCAAATTTAGGGGCCAACTTCCGGAAAGCTTTGAGGAGGTGAGGGTCGAAATGATTGGGCAGGGTCCGACCGTCTCCTTCGGTGAGTATGCGCACGCTGGTTTCATGATCAAAGGGCGGTTTGTATACCCGTTGGTTGCGTAGCGCGTCATACTGGTCGGCCAGGGCCATGATTCTTCCCTCAATCGGGATCTGCTCGTCCTTGAGCCCATAAGGGTAGCCGCTGCCGTCAAAGCGTTCGTGGTGGGTGAGAGCGATGCTCCTGGCCAGGGTGAGCCGGACGTGATCCCCCAAAATCCTGGCCCCGAACAGGGTATGTTGTTTCATAATCTCGAACTCTTCCGCATCAAGCTTTCCGGGTTTTTTAAGGATGGCGGCCGGGGTGTGGATTTTGCCCACATCGTGCATCTGGCCCTGCAACCTGATGATGGCGACAAACTGCTCGTTCATGCCTATCTGTTGGGCCAGCAAGGCGCTGTATTGTCCCACCCGGAGAATATGGTTGCCGGTATCTTCGTCGTTGACTTCCGAGGCCCTGGACAGGGCTCGAACCGTATAGGCGAAAGCATCTTCGGTCTCCCGGACTTGTCGGGACAGGGATTGGAGAAAAAGGCTCTGGGCCACCACACTGTTCACCACCTCCGCATCGTAGAGGGAAACCCGGCGGCCGTAGTTGAGGGCGCACAGGGAGATATGGTCGCACAGGTAGCCGACCAAATTGACCGGGATGACCGATACATTCACCAGGTCACTGACCAGCAGTCCCATCTCGGGTCGCATCAGATCGTCTTCGTTGAGGATAAGCATGCAATCATCTTTTTTCGGTTGAGGGAGATAACGCCCCGTGTCCGGAGGCAGTGGCGTCATGGCAAGTACCGAAGCAGACGATTCAAAGCGGAACCAGCCTTTGCCCCCAATTGATTCCGGGATGTGAACCAGCATCACCTGCGGCCGGTCCCGCATCTCGGGGGTGGTGGCAATGATCTGGCTGACGATGCCGGTGATGGTCTTCATAAAGTCAAAATGGAGGGGATCAAAACTGCTGACGATCCGCTCGCCAAAGGCGACCAGGCTGGTGATGTTGCTGTAGGCGGAATTCAGCTGATCATTGAGCCCCTTGACCTTGAGGAGCATGTTGATTCGGGCTATGACCTCCGCACTGTCAAAGGGTTTAGGCAGGAAGTCCTCGGCCCCGGCCTCGATCCCCTTGATGCGGTTGGCCCTGTCGGCATAGGCCGTGATCATGACCACCGGGATAGTGCGGCAACGCTCGTCAGCTTTGATTCGGCGGCAGACCTCGAACCCGTCCATGCCCGGCATCATGACATCCAAAAGCACGATGTCGATCGGTTCACGGCCAATGATTGCCAAGGCTTCCATGCCGTTATTCGCCTTGACGACTTCAAAGTTTCTCCCGGTGAGCAGGGCTTCCAGGAGACTTAGGTTCATGGGTTCGTCGTCAACACAAAGGATGCGCGGTCTCGGGCTCTTCATTGGTTGTCCGTATCGGAAAAATAGCCTTGTATTGTTTCCGGCAGCTTTCGTATATCCAGGGGTTTATCGAGGTAACCGTCGAATCCGGTTTGGAAAAAATCATCCTTTTCCGCCAGCAGATTGTACGAGGTGAGGGCAAGCAATCGTATGTCTTTGGTCCGGGGATCGTTACGCAAAGCCTTGCCCGCTTCAAGTCCGTTCATGACCGGCATCTGGATGTCCATCAGAATCAGGTCGGGGGTATGCTCGATGGCCATGGCCACCCCTTGGGCACCGTTCTCGGCCGAAAGCATGATGTAACCGTGCATGGTCAGAACATCGGTCAGCAGTTGCCGATTCATATCGTTATCATCCACGACGAGTATAGTTTTTGGCATATTTTCCTCCTTGCGTCTTGTTCAGACGATGTGTTTCGATAGTAGCGAGTCTTACTCGGCCTCCAGATGACGTTTGACGATCAGCGGCAGCTGTCTGGTGTCGATGGGTTTGGTGATATAGTCGTCGAAGCCGGCTGCCATGATCCTCTTCCTGTCGCTCTTCATGGCAAACGCGGTGAGAGCAATAAGTTTGATGTGTGCGGTTGCAGAATCATTTTTGAGTACCACAGCGGCTTCCATGCCATCCATGACCGGCATCTGGATGTCCATCAGCACCAGGATCGGGGCAAAAGCCCTGACCATCTCAATTGCCTCGTTGCCGTTTTTAGCCACCAGCACGTCATAGCCATGATAGACCATGATGTCATGTAATAACAAAAGGTTGGAATCATTGTCTTCCACGATGAGGATTGTTTGCGTCATGGGCAACCGGCCTCCTGCTGCCGGGGGATGACAAAGGCAAATCGGCTCCCCTTGCCCGGTTCGCTTTCAACCCGGATGCGGCCTCCATGCAGTTCCACCAGGCGTTTAGCCAAGGCCAGTCCCAATCCGGTGCCTTCGTGTTTCTTGGCATAGGGTGAGCTGAGTTGACAGAACTCCTGGAACAGCTTGGGGATGTCTTCAGCCTTGATCCCGATGCCGGTGTCTTCAACTGCGATTTCGATGCAATCCCTGCTGGATGAGGATTCCGATACCTCTTTTTCGGAGACAACGGCATCCTGGATCCGCTTCGCAGTGATCCGTACCTCTCCACCCTGGGGTGTAAACTTGATGGCATTGGAGAGCAGGTTGAAGAGGATTTGCTTGAGTTTGCGCTCGTCCGCGATCAACTCCAGATCCCCGTCGGGGCCGACATCGAGAGTCATCCGGACGCCGTGTTTGAAGGCTTTTTCCTGGAGCAACGTGAGCGAACTTGCCAGCAGCGTGCGGAGGTTGACGATTGAGGGTTCCAGTTCCATCTTGCCCGCCTCCACCTTGGACAAATCAAGAATGTCATTGATCAGGCCCAACAGGTGTTTGCCGCTGGTGAGAATATTGGCGACATAGGAACGCTGCTTATCGTTGAGTGTGCCGAATATTTCATCCTCCAGTACCTCCGAAAAACCGATCACCGAGTTGAGCGGGGTGCGCAGTTCGTGGCTCATGTTGGCCAGAAACTCCGATTTAGCAAGGTTGGCTGCAAGGGCTTCGCGTTTTGAGATCTCCGCCGCTTTGGTCTGCCGCTGAAGTTCCAGGTTCAGCCGTTCTAAATCACTGTTTTGGGCGTCAAGCGCGGCCATGCTGCCTTCAAGTTGACTATTGAGCTGCACCAGATCATCGGTGACGTTGCGTAACTCCTGGTTTTTCTGGATAGCTGTTTCATAGGTGGAGAGCAGCAGATTCAAGATCTGCAGCCGGTCCGAGTTGATGAAATATTTTTTTTCCCGAAAGTAAATCTCCAACCCCATCCGGGTACTTTGGCTGCAACTCAGGTGATGATTGGCAACGATATGCTGGATGCGGGAGAGCAGGAAGATCTCGTTGTAGGGCTTCATGATAAAGTAGTCGGCACCGCACTCCAACCCTTTGATGACGTCCTCGGGCTCGTTGAGTGAGGTGAGCAGGATTATGGGGATCTCACGCAGCGCGGGGCTCTCTTTAATTTGCCGACAGAGGGCGTACCCGTCCATTTCCGGCATGACGATGTCGCTGATCACGGCCAGGGGCCTGATCAGCTCCAGGGCGGCCAGGGCCTCGCAGCCATTGGCGGCCGACTCCACCCGGTAGTTGTGTTTTTCCAGGATATACCGCAATTCTTCCGCTTGGGTCGGGCTGTCCTCGACGATGAGAATCAGATTTTCGTTAGAGTCGTTTGGTTTGTCGGCCATGATGCTGTTCCTTTGGTAAGGGCCTGGGCGCAAGGTTGTTGAAGTTATTTGTTGACAGGCTTCTGATAACTTTGCACGTAATTTCCATCACATTTGTCGGGATGACATAAACGCACATCTCCCTCCCTCTTCCCCGGTTGCGCCAACTGGATGAGGAGTTCGGCGATTCTGTCGGGCGCGAGGATGAATTCGGCGGCCCCCAGCTTGACGGCTTCTCCCGGCATACCGAAGACGATGGAACTCTCTTGGTCCTGAGCCACGGTCACCGCCCCCCGTTCCTTCATCCGCCTCAATTCTTCCGCGCCGTCCCTGCCCATTCCGGTCAGGAGCACCCCCGCGGCATTGGGACCGTAGGCTTCAGCCACCGAGTGAAAGAGCCGGTTTGCCGAAGGACGCAGGCCATTATCCGGATCATCGTTGGAAAGGGTGATCCGGTTGTCGCTCCGCACCAGCATGTGCACGCTTTCCGGTGCGAAATAGGCATGACCAGGGGCGAGAAGGTCGCCATTGACGGCTATGCTGGACGGAAAACCGGTACTGGTACCGAGCCAGGTCACAAAACAATCCATGAATCCGGTGGCCATGTGCTGAACAACCACTATCGGTACCGGAAAGGTCTTGGGGAGCGCCTTGAAAATTTTTTGCAGTACAGCCGGCCCTCCGGTGGAGGCGCCGATGGCCACCAGACTGATCGGGGCCTCATGCCTGGCGACAACCATGGGCGCCGATGCAAAGGGCTCTTCATGCACATGGCGTGGCCATCGCCTGATAACCTTGACCTCGGACATGGTCACCACGGTTTTGATCAGCTCCCTGGCATCGCTCTGATGGTCAGGATGACCTATCCCCCGCGGTTTGCGCAATATGGTCAGCGCCCCTGCCTCCATGGCACGAAACCCTTTCTCGACATGGCTAGCGCTGAAACTCCCGCTGACGATGATGATCGGCACCGGGGTCGATTCCATGATACGGCGGGTCGTTTCAAAACCGTTCAACCCGGGCATGTGGATATCCATGGTGACCACATCGGGCTGGAGTCGTTCCACTGCAGCCAAGGCCCTTTCGCCGTCTTCGGCGATACCGACTACCTGGATCCGCGGGTCGGATGCGAGGATGCGGGACAGGAGTTGCTGGGCGACCGGCGAGTCTTCGACGATGAGGGTTCTGATCACATTTTTTTCCTGGTTCACAACAGCCTCTCTATGACTTCCAGCAGGTTGCCCTGGTCAAAGCTGCTCTTGACGATGTAGGCGTTCGCGCCTGCATCGATCCCCTGTTCCCGGTCTTCGAGTGAGGCCAATGCCGTCACCAAGACCACCGGTATCGTTGCCATTTTCTTGTCCTTCCTTATTTGGGCCGTAAGCTCGAACCCGTTCATGCGAGGCATATCCACATCCGAGATCACGATGTCGAAGGCCCCGCTTTTGAGCTTGGTCAAGGCATCCCTGCCATCGACTGCGGTGGTGACCTCATAGCCGGAGGTTTCAAGGATGTTTTTGAGCAAGGTTCGGGTGGTGATCGAATCCTCCGCGATCATGACGGCAGGTCTCCGTCTCGAACCTCTCGCCAATCCGGTCTCGTTGCTGTGGCCGGTGGCAAAGGGAGAAAGTTTCACCGCTGATTTCAGCAGGTCGGTAACGTTGAGGATCGGTGCTACCCGGCCGTTACCGAGGATCGTGGAGCCGGCCACATTGCGGACCCTGGAAAGCTGCCGGCCAAGCCCCTTAAACAGGACCTCCTGCTCGCCCAGGATTTCGTCCACCAGAAAGGCGATACGGGTATCGGCTGCGGTAAGAATCACCATCGGCAACAGGTCGGAAGCATCGGCCTTGGCCTGTATTGCAGGCAATTCCAACACGTCTGCCAGGCGGGTCAGGGAGAGGGCTTTGCCGTTCAGGTTGATTGTTTCACGGTTCTCAACGGTTTTAATCCTCTCCTGCTGCAAACGCACCACCCGCTCGACCTGCATGGTCGGCAGAACGAACAGGGATTCTCCCAGCCGGATGAGAAGGCCGCGGAAGGTGGCCACCGTCAACGGCAGCACGATGCGGAAGGTTGTCCCTGATTCAGGCGCCGTTTCAACGGAAACCGTTCCGCCGAGCTTCTCCACCTTCTCCCGGACAATAGCCAGGCCCAGCCCTCGGCCGGAGATCTCGGTGATGATCGAACTGGTGCTGATTCCCGAATGAAAAATATACGGCACCATCTCCTGATCGTCGAGTTCCGCCAATTTTTCCTCTGATACCCTGCCGAGCTTCAGCAACGCGCTCTTGACTGCCGTCAGGGGGATGCCGCCGCCGTCATCGGCCACGATCAGTTCCACCTTGTCGTCCTTGGGAGAGACCGTGACCCTAATCGTTCCACGCTCCGATTTGCCTTTTGCCAGGCGTTCCGCCGGGTTCTCAATGCCGTGATCGATACAGTTTCGTATCAGGTGCAGCATCGGGTCCTTCATCTCCTCCAGAATGCGCCGGTCAATCTCGATTTTCTCGCCAATAATCGACAGCTCGATCTTCTTGCCGGTGTCCCTGGAAAGGTCACGAACGGTTTTGGGGAGGATCTCCAGCAGGGAAGCAAAGGGGAACATCAGCACCTTTTTCATATCATCAAGCAGGTTGTTCACCATGCCGCTCAAAGCCCGGCTGTCCCTTTCGGTCGCTTTGGCCTCGGTCTTGAATCGCACTTCAAGGTCGTTGAGAAAGGTGCTGTTCCACTCCAGAAAATCCAACATTTTTGCCAGCGAGCGCTGCTGTTCTCCGCTTCCGGGGCCTTGCCCCCCTCTGCCATTCCGAGATTCCGCTCTTCTGTATGTCCGTACCAGCGGATGGATCTTGGCCCATTCCTTTTTCCAGATCCCGAAGGCGGCGTTGGCGTTGCGCATGTCGAGGGTACGCTGGGACGATGCGAGTTTGGTTCCAAGCATTTCTTCCGTCTGCAACAGCACCGATGTCAGTCGGGTGGTCGAAACCCTGACCGTATCGGTGAGGACCGGGGCCAAAGGGGTTTTCTGCATCTGAGCAGCAGGGACGGATGCCATCGGAGCGTCCCCCGAAATCGGTGCAGCTGAGGCCAAAGGGGGAGAGGATACATCTTGAAGCGGTGCCTCGGAGGACGAGGAAGTCGAGAGACGTATTTCTCTATGCCCCGATTTTCCGTTTTCCACCTGCGCCGTTGCCGCGGCAATTGTCTGCCCACTTGCCGCTCTTTCAAGCTGGGTGATGAGCTGCCGCTGTTGAGCCTGTGCCTCGCAGGTCCGTTCGGTTCCGGCAGCGGTAAGGATCAGACCGAGAACATCCAATGCTTCATGGAGGAGATCAAAGAGCGCGGCCGATGTTGGTATGTCCTCCTTCTTTAAAGCGGCAAAGACGCCCTCCAGCGCTTGGCAGAACGACTCGATCTCTCGCAGGTTGACGGATCGGGCCGCCCCTTTCAGGCTGTGGGCCTCGCGGAAGATGGTCTCGACCAGCTTGGATCGATCCTGGGCGGTGTCCTCGTCGTTCTCCAGGAGGAGCAGATCCGAGCACATCCCCTTGAGGTGCTCGTCCGCCTCAACCTTAAAGGTTACCAGGAGTCTTTTCAGAAATTCGGCATCTTTGTCCGTCACATTCTGTCTCCTTTTTTCCCTTAGACCGTATACCGCTTCACCAGATCTTTCAGCTTTTGCCCCAGGCCATGCAACCCCTTCACGGTGAGTTCCACCTGGCGGATGCCGGTGACGTTCTGTTCGCCGGCCTGGCGAATATTCGCCATGGCCAGTGCCATCTGGTCCATGCCGGTGAGCTGCTGCTGGCTGGAGGCGGCGATCTGGATCGCCGCCTGGGCCGATTCGTCGATGCTTTCCCCCATCTGCCGGATGGCGTCGCCCGCCTCCCTGGACTGCTTGACGCCTTCCGCCACGGCTTTAGTGCCTTGCTCGGTGGCCAATACCGCGGCGTTGGTCGCCTTCTGGATGTCGCCCAGGATGGTCCGAACCTGGGCTGTTGCCTCCTTGGACTGCTCAGCCAGGCTCTTTACCTCCTGGGCCACCACCGCAAACCCTTTACCCTGCTCACCGGCCTTAGCCGCCTCAATGGCAGCGTTGACCGCCAAAAGATTGGACTGCTCAGCCAGATCGTTGACTGTGGCAATAATCTCGCCGATGGTCTGGCTCTGCTCGGCAAGCCGCACGATGCTTTCGGCAATGGTCTCCACCTGTCCCCGGATGCGGCCCATCCCGGCAATAGACTCCTCCACCGATCGTCGCCCGGACTGGGCCACCTGGACCGCCTCCTGGGCGGTATTTGCAACGGCGCGCGCCTTCTGACTCGCTATCTGAGCGGTCTGTTTCACTTCTTCGACGGTGCTGGTGGTTTCGTTCATTGCCACCGCCGTTTCCGCGGCACCGGCGGCCACCTGATTGGTTGAGGCCATAATCTCGCTGGAGGAGGAAGCCAGGACATTGATGCCCTCAATGATCTCTGCAGTGATCTCCCGCAAACTGCTGCCCATCGCGGCCAGGGCGTTGCCCATTACATCTTTCTCCGACTGGGGAGTAACTGTAATCGAAAGGTCGCCCGCCGCTATCTGAGCGGTCAGGTCGGCATGGCCCTTAATATTTTCGACCATGCGGCAAAAGCTCCGAGTGAGGACCCCGACTTCATCTTTTTGGTTATTGATGGGGACTTTAATATCGAGTTCTCCGACTGCGATCCTCTCCGCAATGGCGGCAATCTCCGTAAGTGGTTTGGCAATAGCCGTGTTCATGGCCAGGGTCAGAGCGAAACCGGCCAAGACGGTGACCACGCCGACTCCTAAAAAAATGAACATGGATTGCCGCGCCCTTTGTTCGGACTGCACCAGTTGTTGTCGGGCGCATTCCCTTTCCTGTTGCCCTAATTCGAGAGCGATGTCGCGAATCCTGTTATACCGTTCCTCTTGCTGGTCAAGACTCATCCGGCGGGCTATTTTGAGCTTGCCCTTCTGGATCATGGCGATCTGCTCGTCGCGTGTCTTGCTGTACGCCTCGCGGATCGTAATCAACTCCTGCAGCTTGTCCAAGGTTTGCCGGTCATCTTTGTGGAGATCCAAAAGTTCCTTGAAGTTCTTGTCCGTGTCTGCGGTGCGCTTTTTGATGTCGCGCTCCAGCACTTGCTGCCGGGTGCGATCATTGGTCATCATCATCTCCAGCATTTGTGCTCTGGCCCGATTTTCGGCGGACCTCAGTTCCACGGTATTGAGAGCGGTCAGGTAGTTGTCGTGAAACAATTCCTGCTGGGAGGAGGTTATTGTCGTAATAACCAGGGATGCCGTCCCGATGGCGATGGCCATGAGCATGAACATCAGAGTAAAGCAGAAGATGATCTTGAACCTGGTGGAAAGGTTGAAAAACCATTGCATGGAAAAACCCTCCTGGTAAAAGTTTCTACGCGGTTGTTCACCGTTTTTTGTTTGCGGAAACGGGGTTAAGCGCCTTTTCCGATTTGCCCGGATTCGGTGGCGTATTCAACCAGAGCGAAGCCGATGGGGCGAGCGGGGTTATCGGCACTCATAAAGCGGTGTACTGACAGTCTAGACTTCCTCGTGCACCACGATGCCGGGGTTGGCCAGAATTTTGCGGCCATCCAGTACCACCAGCCGGTCCTCGGTAACGCCCAGAAGGTACTCGGCGCGGATATCGGTCAGGGTTGGAAGTGATGGCTGCAACGTATTGAGTAGAATCTTGCGAGCGGTGAGGATGGCGTCCGCCAGGACACCGAACTCCATGGTGTCATTCCGCAGCACAATAACCTTGTTGAGATCGGAAAGTCCCTTATCCGGCAGATCGAAAAACCTGCGCAGGTCCAGAACGGAAAGGATTGTCCCCCGGATGTTCACAACGCCCAGAACAAAGGCGGGGGTGCAGGGGAGCGGAGTCAGATCCTTGAGTGGATAGACCTCGCCGATGCAGGACGACTCGATGGCGTACCGTTCATGAGCAAGGAGAAATTCGACAATCTCGATCTGTTTCTCATCCGCTTCGCTCTTCGGTTCATAGGCCAGGACCGCGGCGCGTGCCCTGAGGATTTGCAACCGTTCGTCGTCATCAGGCGATAGGATTGTGCTCATGGTTCATTCTCCCTCATTACATGCCGGCAGGCATGCCTTGATAATTTCGCTCAGCCTTCCCGCCGGCATCCCCTCGGATTCGGGGAGCAGATCTTCCGGCTGGTATCGCGCCAGGATGGTCAGGGCGTGGTCGAAATGTCGGCGAGACTCGCGTCCCTTTCCCCGACGCAGAGTGATGTTGCCCAGGGTAAAATGCGCCAGGACCATATCCGGGTCCAGGTAAATCGCTCGCTTCAACGCTGCCTCCGCCTCATCGACCGCTCCCTGCTCTTGCAGGATCATCGCCCGCAGATAATGGAGTGCGGGATCAAGCTTGTTCATACGGAGCGCCTGTTCCGATAACAGCAGCGCCTCTTCCAACCGGCCTTCGTTGGCACGGATGCGGCACAAAAGGGACGTCGTGCCGGTATCGTTGCAATGAATCGGAGCGGGGGGGCACACTTGCGGCAGGGCCGTCGTCTGAGCCCGGTGAGCTGGAGGCGAGAGGATTTGCCGAGGGCATGGAGTACCGAAGGGCAAAGAAGATATCTGCTCCCCCTTTCGGGTAGCATTGTTTTTCGAACCCGTTTGCTTTTGAAACAGGGTGAGGCCGGAAAAATTGATGGCTTTGAATCCGGAAAAGAGCGGGATGGATACCTCGCAGGAGCTCACTACGAGCCAGCCGCCTTCCACCAGGGAGTGACGGAACCGCTCGATGGCCTGTCCGGTTCGTTCCGGGTTGAAGTACATGAGGACGTTACGGCAGAAGATAACATCCATGGCATTGGTGTCTGGAGGCGGCGAGGGAATGGGGGCTTTTACCAGGTTGAGGTAGGCGAACCGCACCATCTTTTTGATGGCCGGAAGCAGCTCGAAATGATGGTCTCCTTTTCTTGAAAAATAGTTATCCCTGAACCAAGCCGGCGTATCGCGAAACGACCATTTTGTATAAACCCCCTCCGCGGCCTTTCGCAGGGCCTGAGGGTTGATATCGGTGGCCAGGATCGAGATGTTCCAGTCCCGGAGCGAGGCTCCCATCCTGTGCAGCATGACGGCCAGGGTATAGGGCTCCTCCCCGCTGGCGCACCCCGCGCTCCAGAACCGTAGACGCTTCTCGCTGCCCGTTCGGCTCCGGATAATTTCGGGTACGATTTCCTGTTCCAGGATTTCAAAGATCCGCCCTTCCCTGAGAAAGTAGGTTTCGCCCGTGGTCAGGTAGGCGGCGAGGGATTGGGTCTGCTTCTGGGAAGGAGGGGCGGCCATGAACCATTTGATACATTCCTGCTGATCGCGGAATCCCAGATCAGCGGCTGCACGACAAAAGGCCCGTTCCAGATCGTTCCACCGGGAAGGGGGAAAGCTCACCCCCATGCGCTCGTCGATGAGGCGGCTGAGCGCCGCCAGTCGGGATGTATCAAGGGACGTTTTCATGGCAGCTCTTGCTCAACGGCCGCAATGATCGCCTGCGATTCAAGGGGAGAGAGAAGTCCCTCCAGATCGTGGATCAGAATCAGGCCGTCGGGGAGCTTAGCGATACCGGATAAAGAGGAAGAACCGGGCAGGATGTCCACCGCCCCGGTCACCATATCCAGCCGACAGGCGCAAACCTCCTGCGCCGTGTCGGCGACCAGGGCCATGCCTCGCCCGGCGAAACGAGTAATGATCAGCTGATCTTCAAGTTCAAGCCGGCGCGTCGGCAATCCGAAACGATGTCTGAGGTCCACCACCGGGATGATCTTCCCCTGGACATTGATCACCCCATACACAAAGTCGGGGACTCCCGGGAGAGGGGTGATCTCTACCATTCTCACCACCCGTTCCACAGCCTCCAACGCAATCCCGTAGCGCTGACCGTCCAAAGTAAAGACGAGAATCTTCTGAATTTTGTCGATGAGAGAGTTCACAATCAGGAGTTCTTTCCATTTGAGAGGGAAAATCGGAGCCAACCTGAAAGGAGGCAACACCTGCTTGAAGCAAAAACACTCAGGCCAACGGTGGGACGATATGAACCGGATGAAACAAAATTCGCGTACCGAGGGGAAATTTAGTATTTCTCCAGTAGTTCCTTAATTTTATGGCAAGAAAATAATTAACACAAGGATCTTCTTGTAAATAGGGAAAAATTCGACAAAGACACTGGAAAGACAGGGGGATCACCCCTCCAGCAGGCTGAGCAAACGCTCGTATTCCAGGTTCTCGGCAAGCTTTTTCAAAACCGAGCCAATAACGCCATCCTGCTGTTCTATTGTGGACACCACCGCCAAGGTGCGGGCCGTATCCAATTCAAGCACGGCCTGGAGCAAGGCCGCCCGCAAATCAGCCGGCAGGGCGGTCAGGTCGCGGGGTTGAAGTACGGTTTTCGAAGGTGCGGACACCACCGGTTCATTATGTTCACAGCGGTATGTAAGCCCCAGATGTTCTGCCAAGACGTGGAAAATAACCGCTTCACGGTACGGCTTGCGCACGAAATCATCGCAGCCCGCAGCCAGGATCGATTCCCGTTCCCCTCCTAAAACACTGGCCGTGAGGGCCACGACCTTGATTGACGCACCTCCCGGGGCGGCTTTGATCCGCCGGGTTGCCTCCAGCCCGTCCATTAACGGCATGCGGATGTCCATCCAGACGAACTGCGGTGCCCATTGCGCACAAATCTCCACCGCCTGCACTCCGTTCTCCGCCCCCCGAACATCAAAACCCACCTGTTTGAGAAGCGTGATCAGAAGGATACGGCTCTCCTTGTGGTCCTCGGCGACCAGAATCCGGGGAATCGGTTGCCCGGAGGCTAAGCCGATGACCCGCTGTTGCCGGGGTGTTTCCCGGAGGTTCGTCTCCTTCCCCTCCTGAACAGTGCTCGCAAAACGAAAGGTAGTGCCTGAGCCCACCTGACTGGTACAGGTAATGTCTCCACCCAACATTTGTGCATATTCCCGGCTGATGGCCATGCCCAATCCCGTACCGCCCAGGTGGTTTTTTCCGGCTGCGGTCTGCTCGAAGGACTGAAAAACTTTTTCCATTTCCTCTGCTGCTATCCCCGGACCGGTGTCCTCGACTTCCAGCAGCAAGTAGATCGTTTCAGGAGAGGCGCTGTGTGCCTTAATCCGCAGGACAATGCCGCCACTGTCCGTGAATTTCACCGCATTCCCCAGCAGATTGATCAGGATCTGACGAAACTTATTTTCATCCGTCACTACGAAGCGGGGCAGACCGCAGGCAAGATCCAGCTCAAAGCTCAGGCCTTTCCCCTCGGTCCTTACTTTGAACATGGCATAGAGGTCGTGAAGCAGGACAGGAAGATCGAAGGTGCGTGAGTCCAGGGTAATACGTCTGGCCTCGATTTTTGATATCTCCAGGACACCGTTGATCAATTCCAGCAAATGTGCGCCACTGCGGTTGATTATATTCAGATACTCGCGATGGGCGGGGGGCACGGAAGCGGCCCGCTGCATCAATTCCGAGTAGCCCAAAACGGCATTGAGCGGTGTCCGCAGCTCATGGCTCATGTTGGCCAGAAATTCACTCTTTGCCTGGTTGGCCGCATCGGCTGCTTCTTTTGCCCGGTGCAGTTCCTCAGTCACTTGCTTCTGAAGCGTAATTTCCTCAATAACCAGAACGACCTCGCCATATTTTGCAGACACGTCAAGAACTCGCGAAAAAATAACGTTATAGTATCGCCCCTCGTCAGAATGTATGACCTTTTTCTCAAAGGTGAGGCTTCTCTCCTCCCCGGCGATAAAAGACTCGAGATCATCGGCTAACAAAGCAATCAGTTGGTTCAGCACCTTGTCGCCGGTCCGTTCCGAATCGAAATATTGCGGTTTCGATTCGTCTGTGGGGCTTTGCGATACAGGACGGTAATAATGAGCTCCCGGCGTAGCTTGCGCCAAAAAATGTTGAGCTGCGGCATGGTTCAAATTGAGCACTCTGCGGTCTTTATCCAGGATGAACACCATATGGGGATGGCTTTCAAAAAGAGTGAGATACCGATTCTTCTCGTTGGTCATCAACCGATTTCTCGCCTGCAGTTCTTCGATCAGCTTGGCTTGGTCGGTTTCCGACCATTCGATACAATAGGCAATCTCCAGGCGGTCGAAAAAACGTTCGATCAGGTTCAGGCAGAAAAATTCAAAGAACGGCATATATCCGGCATCTCGAACCATATCCTTGTAACTTTGCCGGTAGTATTTCATCAGCCCGAGGAACATACCTAAACTGACGCCCCGCTCACGGTGCCGCTGGGCTTCAATACAGCCGAATGCAGCTATGGGATCATCGACAAAGGTATCATCCGGTCCCAGGTCCAAGTTGGGATGCTCCTCTTGAATGGCAGCAAGGAAGGCTTCGGAAAGACCCGAGATGGATAAGCGCCAGGCTTCCCGGAGCGTTGAGGTGTATTTCGCATACTGATATTCCTTGGCATATTCGAGTATACGTTCCATGAGCCAGTCTTCACGTTCAATGATAAGTGAACGAAACGAAACGATATCCGCCTGTGCGAACTGTCCTGTATCAGCCATCCTTACGCTCCTCGGTCACCATGTAACGGTCTCGAATTCCATCAACAAGCCCAGGCCTTTAGCATCAGCTTTAATTATACAATGCAACGTATTGTAATCACGACTGCATCATCGGCAGTCGAATAATGAAGGAGGTCCCAACATTTGCGGTTGTTTCAAAGACAAGGGTACCCTTATGCTTATTGGTGATAACATCGTAGGCAATGGTCAGCCCCTGCCCCGTGCCTCTGCCGACTTCCTTGGTGGTGAAAAAAGGATCGAAAATTTTGTTTTGGATATGTTCGGGGATACCTGCGCCTGTATCGGTAACTGAAATTTCCACATACTGATCGTGTTGCCGACTTGAGAGAGTGATCGTCCCTTTATTGCCCTCCGGATTGCAACCGAGCCGGCTTTCTATGGCGTGGGCGGCATTAACCAGCAGGTTGAGGAATACCTGCCCCATTTCATCGGCAAGGCACGGCACCAATTGCAGCTCGGGATCAAGGTCGACATCAACGGTGGCGACATATTTCCATTCGTTTTTTGAAACAGCGACGGTTGTTTTTATAATCCGATTCAAATCGGCTTCGACTTTCTGCTTACTCCCTGGATGGGAAAATTCCTTCATGGCCTGGACGATGGAGGTGACGCGTTGGATACCTTCCGCCGATTGTATGATAGCCCGGGGGATTTCATCTCGGAGGTAGTCCCAGTCAAGATGGGCAAGCAGTTCCTCACAGCCTTTGATCTGTGCCTCTGTTCCCGTACCTTCTTTAACGGATGCAAGGAGTTCCAAAAAGATGTCGATAAGTTGAGACGTTTCGTTGAAAGCCTCGTTGAGGAAGTTGATATTGCTGCTGATGAACTGGGAAGGGGTGTTGATTTCATGTGCAATACCGGCCGCCAACTGACCAATGGACTCCAGTTTCTGGGCCTGGAGAAGCCGGACATGGAGCTCTTTCTGTTCCTGTTGTGCTTTGACGCGTTCGGTACTCTCCTTCAGCAGCTGCGCATTCTGTCTTTCCAATTGCTTTTGCAGACGCCGCAAAGCCAGATGCGTCTCAACCCTTGCCAGCACTTCTTCCGCTTGAAACGGTTTGGTAATGAAATCGACGCATCCGACTGCAAAGCCTCTGACCTTGTCCTTGGTTGCATCAAGGGCGCTGATAAAGATAACCGGAATATCAGAACTTTTCTCCTCCGCTTTCAATGCCAGGCAGACCTCATAGCCGTCCATATCGGGCATTTTTACATCCAGCAGAATCAGGTCGGGCAACCTGAAGGCGACGGATCGCAACGCCAGCCGGCCGGTGGTGGCGGGCCGAACCCGGTATCCTTGTCCAGTCAGGATATCGGTCAAGAGCTTCAAGTTAGCCGAAATATCGTCAACAACGAGAATCTCAGCCGGAATCATTTCTTGCTTGTCCTGAAACATCATACTTCTCCCGATTCTGTTTTGTCACCTTCCAACAGGGCGAGCAAACGCTCGTACTCCAGATCTTTGGCAAGCTTGTCCAGCCCCTGTCCGACAATGCTATTCTGTTGTTTTATTGTTTCAATAATAGTCTGAGTGCGGTTCGTATCCAGTTCAAGCGCGGCCTTGAGCAAGGCCGCGCGCAGATCCGTTGACAGGAATGCCAGGTCCTGGGTGCGGAGTTCGGTGTTCGGGAGGTCGGTCCGTGCCGGTTCCTCGTGTTCATAGAGGTATACAAGGCCGAGATGTTCAGCCATAATCCGGAAGATTTCCGATTCTCGATAAGGTTTGCGCACGAAATCGTCGCAGCCTGCGGCTAAAATCGATTCCCGCTCCTCTTCCAGGGCACTGGCCGTGAGCGCCGCAATCCTGACCGACGTACCTCTCGGAGCGGCCTTGATTCGCCGGGTAGCCTCCAGGCCGTCCATCACCGGCATACGGATATCCATCCAGACGAACAGCGGTGCCCATTGCGCACAGATCTCCACCGCCTGCGCACCGTTCTCTGCCTCCCGAACATCAAATCCCACCTGTTTGAGAAGCGTAACCAGCAGAATACGGCTCTCCTTGTGGTCCTCGGCGACCAGAATCCGAGGAATGGTTTGCCCGGTTGCCAAGCCGATTACGCGGTGTTGCAAAGGTGTTTCCCGGAGGTCTGCCTCCTCGCCCTCCTGAACAGTGCACGTAAAACGAAAGGTACTGCCTGCGCCCACCCGGCTGGTGACGATGAGGTCTCCTCCCATCATTTGCGCATACTCCCGGCTGATGGCCATGCCCAATCCCGTACCACCCAGGTGTCTTTTTCCCGAGGCGGTCTGCTCGAAAGCCTGGAAGACCATGTCCATTTCCTCTGCTGCTATCCCCGGACCGGTGTCCTCGACCTCCACCAGCAAACGGATGGTTGCAGGAGCGGCGCTTTGTGCCGTAATCCGCAGGACAATGCCGCCACTGTCCGTGAATTTCACCGCATTCCCCAGCAGATTGATCAAAATCTGACGAAATTTATTCTCATCCGTCACCACGAAGCGGGGCAGACCGCAGGCAAGATCCAGCTCAAAGCTCAGGCCTTTTCCCTCGGTCCTTACTTTGAACATGGCATAGAGATCACTAAGCAGGACAGGAAGATCGAAGGTGCGTGAGTCCAGGGTAATACGTCTGGCCTCGATTTTTGATATCTCCAGGACACCGTTGATCAATTCCAACAGATGTTCGCCGCTGCGATTGATCGTATCCAGATAGTCATGCTGGATGGAATCCGGAGAAGCGATCCGCTGCATCAATTGCGAGTAACCCAATATGGCGTTGAGCGGTGTCCGCAACTCATGACTCATATTGGCCAGAAACTCGCTTTTGGCCTGGTTGGCCGTGTCCGCCTCCTCCTTTGCCGCCACCAGCTCCATGGTCCGTTTTCCTACCAGTTCCTCCAGATGATCGCGGTGTTTTCTGATCTCCTCCTCAGCCTTTATTCGTTCGGTGATGTCACGGTCAATACCCCGATACCCCGAAAATTTTCCCTCCTCATCAAAAATCGGCACCCCACTTGTGTCAAGCACCACCCGTCGGCCATTTTTGTGGAGATTGGTATTCTCCATTCCTCTAAAAGATTGGGGGGATGCCCTGAGGCCCCGAAACATTTCGGCGACCCGTTCCCTTTCTTCCAAAGGCATAAAATCGAAAGGGGTTTTACCGATAACCTCGTTCGATTCATACCCCAACAGCTCCTGAACCTTCGGACTGGCATAAGTATAAACCCCGTCGCGGTTCACTTCCCATACCCAGTCACTGGTCGTTTCGATCAGGGAACGGAATCGTTGTTCACTTTTTTGCAGCGCTTCCCGGGCGTGTTGTTGCTCCTGCAACGATTTAGTCAGCTGAATATTACCGAGACTGAGCCTTGAAACCATCACGGCCAACCTCGTATAGAATTCCATGGCGTTATCGACGGTTTTCCTGCTCCATCTCGGCACACGGTCCAAGGCCGCCATATATTCTTCGCGATGAAAACCGTATCTTTCCGCCTGTTTGCGGAATAAGGCATAATCAGGGATTTCATCTTCAAAGAAAAATTGGCCCAAAAAGAGATTGGCAATATGCCTGCCGCCAACGACGAGCGGGATGGCAACGTCCCATAAATTGTTTTTGCATTTATAGAAGGCATACTTTCCCTCCCGCACCTTTTGGGAAAGATAGATATCGCTTTCCTGGCAACAGGCGAGGGTATCCGGGTGTACCCTGTGAAATTTTGTGCAGATATCCTGCCATCCCGTCGCAACCCGCACCTTTCCCTTGATATCGGTTATAGCCATGCCGATTTGGGTGATTTTATAGAAGAAATTCATCATCTCCTGGAGAGCCTGGAAGTCGATGGCCTCTGCGATCTCTTCTTCGCTGATATCCTCTTCCGGGAAGATGAGCGTACCCCGCCCGGATAGCCGTTGTTCTTCCCGCTCTCCGGAGGTCTTTTCCGCTGGTATGCCTTCGGTGATATCACGGACCACAGAGCAATAGCAGGGTATCCCCTGTATTTCGACAGGTCGCAATGTAATCAGGACATCGACCAGCGTACGATCCTTGCGGAATATTCTTGTTGCAAGGTCGCGGATCTCCTCCCCTGCGGAAAATCTCAGAAAGACCTGTGACCAAAGATCGGGATCAAGGCAAAACACGAGTTGCAGGGAGGTCTGCCCCACCATTTCCCCGTGCGTAAAGCCGGTCAGCTGTTCATAGGCCTGGTTGACATCCAAAACAACGTGGTCGCTTGCGCGCATCAGCAAGGTGGCGTTCGGGGAGGAATGCAGGATTTGAGAATAGAAATTTTCGCTTCCCTGCGCAGGGCTCTCGTTTTGTAAGGATTTCATTGCGGTTTCTCCTTGCCCCGGAGTGGTCATTATTTTTCACTCTCCCCCTGAACCGGTTCTCTTCCGGGAAAACTCTTGAGTGGCGGGAAGATATCCGTGCACGGTTCGGACGCGGGAAGATACACATGTACGATCGTCCCGCCACCAACCTTAGAGTCCAGACTGATATCTCCAGAATGCCTTTTGACGATGACATAGGCCATGGTGAGCCCCATCCCCATACCCTTTTGGTTTCCTCTTTGTTTGGTACTGAAATAGGGATCGAATATATGAGGGAAAACGTCCGCAGGGATACCTTTGCCGTGATCCTGGAGAATAAGATGGACATACCTGCCGGCATTCAGAGGTACGGACGAGTCCATTGCCAGCAACTCGTTTCTTGCCGATATATCTATGGTTCCGCCTTGTTCCGACGCCTCCAGGGCATTGATGGTAAGGTGCATGACCATTTCCTTGATCTGCGCGGCATCGCAATCAACCGGGCAGAGATCTTCGGCCAGATCGAGATGTCCGTGCACATCGGTGCCCGACAAGATCGCGGAAAGGGCATCCGCTATTAATTCCCGGATGCCCTGCGGTCCTTTGCACGGTCGTATGCTTTCGGTCAAGGCGATCATTCGCTGTGTCAGGTCGCTTGACTGCAGACAAGCCCGTTCCGCACCCTTGAGGTATTTTGGGATATCAGATGCGGAATTTTCCAGGCTTATTTCCGCAAGGCCGATATTGCCCAGAATGACTCCGAAGAGGTTATTGAAATCATGGGCAATACCGCCCGCAAGGATACTGATGGACTCCCATTTGCGAGCCCTTTGCAGCTCGGCTTCCATCTTCCGCAATTCGCTCACGTCCATCAGCGAGGCCACACTTCTTCGGGTCTCGGGGATCATGGCGACATTGAGGACAGTGTTGGTGATCAGACCTTGCCGGTTGACAAACCGGAATTCATAGCTTGTCGGCACGGCGTGGGGATCAATCCGTCGCCGGACATGATTCCTTTCCATCTTCTCCAGATCCTCGGGGACCACAAAGGACGTCCAGCACATTTTGCCTTCTATTTCTTCCCTGGAATAGCCGGAGAGCTTTGCAAACCGGCTATTGGCAAGAGAAACAATCATATTTTCCTCCACGATAATAAGTGCGGTGCCGGTGTTTTCAACAATGGTGCGATAGATATTCTCGGATCTTCTGAGTGCCTCCTCCGTCTGCCTGTGTTCCGCAATTTCCCTTTGGAGCTGAAGGTTTTGTTGCTCCAGGCACGCCTGCAGACGCCGTAAAGCAAGATGCGTTGCCACTCGCGCCAACACCTCCGTGGCTTCAAAAGGTTTGGTGATGAAATCCACACCTCCGGCTTCAAAGCCCTTGATTTTATCCCTGGTCTGATCAAGGGCGCTAATGAAGATGACTGGGATATCGCGGTTTTTCTCCTCCGATTTCAAGATTCGGCACACCGCATACCCATCCATGTCAGGCATTTTCACATCCAGCAGGATCAAGTCGGGTGTCCTGAGGGCAACGGATCGCAGCGCCAACTGACCTCCGGTGGCGGGACGTACCCGATACCCTTGTCCTGTCAGGATATCCTTCAACAGTTTCAGATTTTCCGGGATATCGTCGACAACAAGAATTTCGGCTGGAATATTTTTCTTTGGTATTTCCTGCTGCATTACACTGTCTCCGATTCTGTGTTGTCACCCTCCAACAGGGCAAGCATACGGTCGTACTCCAGGTTGTCGGCAAGTTTTTGCAAAATCGTGCCGATGACGGCATCCTGCCGCCCTATTGCTGCCACCGTCGCCAGGATCCCAACGGTATCCAGTCCAAGCACCGCCTGGAGCAACTTCGCCCGCAGATTGGCCGGCAGGGATGCCAGGTCTTGGGGGCGGAGTGCGGTTTCCGGTGCGGTGAAAGCCTGTGATTCCTCTTGTTCATAGAGGTATGCAAGCTTGAGATGTTGTGCCATGACCTCGAAGAGATCCGACTCCAGATAGGGCTTGAAAAGCAAATCATCGCAGCCCGCATCCTGGATCGACTCGCGCTCCTCCAGCAGGGCACTGGCGGTGAGCGCCACGATCTTGACCGTAGCGCCTCCGGGGGCAGCCTTGATGCGCCGGGTCGCCTCCAGGCCATCCATCACCGGCATTCGGATGTCCATCCAGATGAACTCCGGTGCCCATTGCGCACAGATATCCACCGCCTGGGCCCCGTTTTCCACCTTCCGAACATCGAAGCCTACCTGTTTGAGAAGCCTGCCCAGCAGGGTACGGTTGACCTCATTATCCTCGACCACCAGGATGCGGGGAATCGCGTGCCCGGGAGCGAGACCGATCACTCTCTGCGGCTGTACTCTTTTCCGAAAATCCGATTCCTTGCCCTCCTGAATACAGATTTCGAGGCGGAAAATGCTCCCTGCCCTCTCCCGGCTGGTCACGGTGACGTCTCCTCCCATCATCCGCGCATAATCCCGGCTGATGGCCATACCCAGACCGGTACCACCCAGGTTTCTCTTCCCCACCGCTGTTTGCTCGAAAACCTGGAAGACCTTGTGCAGTTCCTCTTTGGCTATGCCCGGACCGGTGTCCTCGACCTCAACAACGAGGCCCAGGTTTTCTGGAGAGCCGTCTTGTACTGCCGCCCGCAGGACGATCCCGCCCCGTTCCGTGAATTTCACCGCATTGCCGAGCAGATTAATCAACACCTGACGGAATTTGTTCTCATCCGTTATCACATAGCGTGGCAGATCGTGCAGGGTGCTCAGGTCAAAAGAAAGGCCTTTTTCATCTGCCCTGAGCTTGAATAGAGCGTACAGTTCCTGCAGCATGGCATGCAGATCAACGGTGCGGGGATCCAAGGTGATTCGGCCGGCCTCGATCTTTGATATCTCGAGCACATCGTTAATTAATTCCAGCAGATGTTCACCGCTGCGATTGATCGTCTGCAGGTATTCGCGATGTTCCGGTTCCAGGGAAGGAGCCCTTTGCATCAGTTGTGAGTACCCCAGGATGGCATTGAGCGGCGTACGGAGCTCGTGGCTCATGTTGGCCAAAAACTCACTTTTCGCCTTGTTGGCCGCTTCGGTCCTTTCCATGGCCATGGCCAGCTCAGCGGTGCGCTCGGACACCAGTTCCTCAAGATGATCGCGATGGTTTTTCAGTTCCTGTCGAGCGAGGCCCGACTCCCCGATCATGCTGGTCAGAGAGGAGAAAAACCCCATCATGTTAGTCACCTGTGCCTCGGAAAACACCGGCACACGGTCCAGCGCTTTCAGATAGGCGTCCCTATCAAAACCGAACTCCTCGGCCTGGCGGATGAAATACTCCTTGTCGGGGGGTGAAAAAAAGAACTGCCCGGTGAAAAAATTCGCCACATGCCGGCAGCCGACGATGATCGGCACAGCGACATCGACGAGGCCATTCTTGCATTTATACACATTGTACGGCTGCCCTTCGTTTAACCGGCCGGCCAGGATGGTGTCGCTCTCGTGACAACGTGCCGCTGTCGCGGGATTGACCCGGTGGAAGCGGGTACAGATGTCCTGCCAGCCGGTGGCGACGAGGATGTTTCCCTCCAGATCGAGGATGGCGGTCACTGCATTCGTCATCTTAGTGAAGCTTTCAAACTGTTCCTGGAGTTTGCTTATGTCGACGAGGTCGGTGAAGCCGATAGTTTTGTCGGTCATCTGTTGTTTCCTTGCATACCTGCCATCTTACCTCATGATACCACTTGATTACGGCCGTTGGCTTTGGCCTGATAGAGCCGGGCATCGGCGGACTTGACCAGAACCAGCGGGTCTTTCTCGTCGGAAGGCACGGTTGTGGCCACGCCCAAACTCATGGTGATGTGGTCGGTTATCGACGAGTACTCATGGGGTATATTCAGTTGTTCCACGGCATTACGAAGTTTTTCAGCCACTTCAAGGGCACCCTTTGAGTCGGTTTCCGGCAACAGACCAACAAATTCCTCCCCGCCGTAACGCGCCGCCAGATCGCCGCCTCGCGGCAGGTTCCTTTTGATGGCGCGTGCTACC
This sequence comes from uncultured Desulfobulbus sp., assembly GCA_963666685.2. Lineage (GTDB taxonomy): Bacteria > Desulfobacterota > Desulfobulbia > Desulfobulbales > Desulfobulbaceae > Desulfobulbus. The sequence goes on along the minus strand of CAXXHZ010000003.1, from coordinate 1,164,597 downwards.
CGCCGCAGGCAATCATCTCCGGAGGTATGCCCATAATGGTCGTTAAACGGCTTGAAAAAATCGATATCCATCATCACCAGCGACAGGGGCCGTAAGGAACGCAGGCAACGGCTCCACTCCTCATCTAGGGCCTCATCGAATCTGCGCCGGTTGGCGATTTCCGTGAGACCGTCGAGAGCGGCGAGGCTTTCCAGGAGGTCATATTTGCGTTTGAGGTCCAGATGGGTCCGCACCCGGGCCTTGACAATGGGCGCTTGAAACGGCTTGGTGATGTAGTCGACCGCTCCTAAACTGAGCCCATGCAGTTCATCTTCGAGTTGAGTCCGGGCCGTGATAAAAATCACCGGGATATTCTTGATACGATGGTCGGCTTTAAGCGCGCGGCAAACGGCATAGCCATCTATTCCGGGCATCATGATATCCAACAAAACAAGATCGGGTGATTGCTCGACCGCAAGCCGCAGTCCCCGCTCCCCGTTTGTGGCAAAAAGGGTCTCGTATTCCGCCCGCAGGGCCTCGGCCAGTATCTTGATGTTGGTCGGTTCATCATCGATAATGAGCACCTTATGTCTCGATTCCATGGCTTTCTCCTTCCTTGACGGATATCGACAATCCCGGTTGCCTTGAAATTTTGACCAGAAGCCTCCGGGCACGATCATAGTCAAGATCGTCCATACTGTCCTCAAGTTCCTCCAGTTCCGGCTGAAACGAAGTGCCGCAGTGTATCTTGAGCTGGGGCAGACAATCCGCGGCATCGATACTTCCGGTCTCAATTAGGTGCAACATCCTGGCGATGAGGGTAGCGATGGTTTCGGCATTCGACGGGCCGTCCTTCTTAACCGTTGGAAGGGGAATCGTCTCCAAAAGGACTGACGATTGGGCCCGCATCAATATTTCCACGGAAGTCACTACTTCCTCGATGGAGCGCCTCAGCATCGCAAAACGAGCCTTGTTATCCGCCGGTTCCTGCCGTTGCGTCGAATCCGTTTCCCTGCCGCACTCGCGGAAAAATGACTCCAATTCAGCTGCCGCGGCATGGACCTGGACAGCGCCCACATTCCCCGCAACACCTTTGAGGTTATGCAGAAAACGATCGCGCTCTTCCTTGTGCCCGGCATCTCCAAGCGCCTCCAAGGTATCGGCGGCGGTACCGTAATCCCGACAGAATCGCTGCAGCAGATTTTCGAGAAGCTTTCTGTTGCCGGACAGCCTGCGTAAGGTTCCCGCCTGGTCCAATCCCGGCAGAAGGGGGCCGGCTTCCTCCTGCTGGTTCCGGGAGGTGGCGGGAGGATGATTGCGGGACATTTCCGGCGAATGACAGTCGCAGGAGGCATTGGCATCAACCCTTCGATTCGCCGGAATATCAGCGGGGGATGAGGCGTCCTTGCCGTCTGTACGGGTCCATCTTTCGAGCGTTTTGAAGAGGTTATCCGGTTCCATGGGTTTAGCGACGTGGTCGTTCATCCCGGCGGCCAGACACTTTGCCCTGTCGGTACTCATGGCGTGGGCGGTCATGGCAATGATCGGCAAGCCATCGTACCGCGAATCTTTACGGATCTGTTGCGTTGCTTCGTATCCATCCATCTCGGGCATCTGAATATCCATAAGCACCGCATCATACGGAACCTGTGCTGCATCGAGCATGCGCACCGCCTCCTTGCCGTTGTCGGCTATCGCAACGATGATGCCCGCATTTTCGAGAATCTCCTGCGCCATCTGCTGGTTGATAGGGTTATCCTCTGCCAGGAGGACACGTGTGCCTTGAAACCTGAAGTTGCAGTGAGCGCCCAAGGCCTCCCGTTCAGGTCGATACGAGGTTCTCTTCACCTCCTTGCCCAAGGCACAGACAAGGGTGTCATACAGCTGGGAGGGCAGCACCGGCTTATTGAGAAAGCCGTCCAGATGTACTTCTTCCGCCCGCTGTCGCATCTCTTCTCCCCCATAGGCCGTCAGCATGACAATGACCGGAATTTTGAGGAGACGGTTTCGGGCCCTCAGCTGCCGCACGGTTTCAAAGCCATCCATTTCAGGCATTTTCCAGTCCACCACCATCAGGGCATAGGGCTGTTCACCGGGGGCGCCGGCCGCCCGCTCCAGCTCTTCCAGGGCCATCTCTCCTGAATCGACTAAGGTCACCTGGAAGGAGAACGACTCCAGCATCGAACCGATGATTTCCCGAGATGAGGCATTATCGTCCACCACGAGCGTTCGCAAACCATAAAGATCCGGGTAGGTGAGCAGAACCTTTGTATCGGCAGCGGCCGGAAGAGCGAACGGAATCACGAATGCAAAGGTGCTGCCTTGCCCCGGAGTACTGTCCACCTCCATGCTGCCATCCATCATTTCCACCAGACGTTTGCTGATGATCAACCCCAGTCCCGTTCCCCCGTATTTTCGGGTGGTGGAGGTATCTGCCTGGCTAAAGGGTTGCATGAGCTTCGAGAGTTGCTCCGGTTCCATGCCGATGCCCGTATCCTTGACCGAAAAACGCAGAACCGTCGTCTTGGGTCCCCGGTCCTCCCCGGCCGAAACCACCGACACGATCACCTCGCCCGACTCGGTAAATTTGACCGCGTTATTGGTCAGATTGATCAAGATCTGTCCCAACCGCAGGGGGTCACCAAGAAGGGTATTCGGGACCTCGGGACCAATGAAAAACAGGAGCTCAATATTTTTCAGCGCTGCTTCGACACTGACAATACTTGACAGATTTTCGAAAATTTCGGAAGGATTGAACTGAATTGATTCCAATTCGATACGATTGGCTTCAATTTTTGAAAAATCGAGAATGTCGTTGATAATACCCAGGAGAGACCGGGCCGCGAACTGGATTTTCGTCAGGTAGTCTCGTTGTTTAGCGTTGAGATCCGTCTGCGAGAAAAGATGCCCGAACCCGATAATGGCGTTCATGGGGGTCCTGATCTCATGGCTCATATTGGCAAGGAATTGACTCTTGGCCCGGTTGGCCTCCTCTGCCGTCTCCATGGCTATCCGTAAGGATTCTTCGGCTTTTTTCCGTTCGGTAATATCGTGCATGAGCAGGAGGAGGTGCGGTTCGCGGTGACTTGAAAATCTGGCCAAGAGGCATTCCAGCCACACCTCCCTGCCGAACGTCGTCACCATGTAGACCTCCCCTTGCTGTTCCATGCCGGAAGCAAGAACCTCCTCTGCCATGGTGAGGAGGCCCGATTCCTGCCATGAGCCAATCCGCCGGAAGCTCATGTTGAGCAACTGATCCATAGAAGAGGCCTTGACTATCTCGGCGGCGGCTTGATTGGCCAGCACACATTGCCCGGACATCCCGTTGTAGGCCAAAACCCCCATCACAGAGGCTTCAATGATTTTGCTGTTTAATTCATTCGCCTCCCGGAGTTGCCGTTCGGCTTGTTTGCGTTCGGCGATTTCCATTTGGAGTTGCGAATTTTGCATTTCCAACTGCTGCTGCAGAGACCGCAAAGCAAGATGGGTTGCCACCCTTGCCAGAACCTCCGTTGCTTCAAAGGGTTTGGTGAGGTAGTCAACGCATCCGGCCTCGAATCCCCTGACCTTGTCCCTGATCTCATCAAGGGCACTGATGAAGATAACCGGAATATCGCGGCTCTGCTCTTTCGATTTCAACGCCCGGCAGACCTCGTAGCCGTCCATGTCGGGCATTTTCACATCCAGCAGGATGAGATCGGGCCGCCTGAGAGCAACGGATCGCAAGGCGAGTTGGCCGCTGGTAGCTGGACGCACCCGATATCCTTGTCCTGCCAGGACCTCAGTCAACAGCTTCAGGTTTGCCGGGATATCGTCGACAACCAAAATCTCGGCGGGGAGTATTTCTTGTGTACTTTGGTGCATCACGCCTCCTTCGGCTTCCTTTTGCCCCCCTTTCGCAAGTCGACTGAATGGGGTTCACCGCGTTTCCAGTACGTTCCGACGAAGGCCGGTTCAATGCGGGTGTTCGGCCTGTCTTTGGCTGCTGTTCAATCGCCACAATCCAATCCGAACCAAGTCCGAACACAAGGGTATCCGGATTCTGTGCGCACAGATTTTACAGTTATGGGAAGGACACAGGATTTCAATAGAATTTTCTCATAAATTTTAACTCATTGCAAAGCGAATCATGCTGGTATACGGGAGGCGAGAGCAATCGGTTGCCAAGCTGATGCCGGCTGTCTGTCAACGACAAAACGATGCGTGTGGCACGGGGTAGGAGCTCTTGTAGCGAAAAATCGTGCAACAGGGCGGCACGGCAAAGAAACCCGAGAGAGGGCAATAATTCTGGGGAGTCGCCAGGGTACGGAAGGAAATATAAGTACCGGCTCTGGAAGATGAAGGGCCCCGTTGTCGACGAGGCCCGGTTCAAGGGAGTTGTAAATCCTTACGCTCTGGAGCCGATATCCATATACGGCGTCAGCGAGCGGCCCGTGTAATGGGCGGTGGGCCGAATCAGCCGGTTGTTTTTCCATTGCTCCAGAATATGGGCTGTCCAGCCCACGGTTCTGCTGATGGCGAAGATCGGCGTGAACAGCTCCACAGGGATGCCCATGGCATGGTAGAGCGGCGCGGAATAAAAGTCGACGTTGGGGAAGACTTTGGAATTGCTCAACATGACTTGCTCCACAGCGAGAGCGGTTTCATAGTAGCGGGTTTCGCCGGTGAGCACGGTAATATCCTGCACAGCCTTGCGCAGAACGGAAGCCCGCGGATCTTCGCCACGGTAGACCCGGTGCCCGAATCCCGGAATCTTTTCTTTTGCCGCCAACCGGGGTAGAACCCAGTCAGCCGCCTTTTCCGGTGAACCGATTTCCTCAAGCATAGTCATCACCTCGGCATTGGCACCGCCGTGCAGCGGGCCTTTGAGGGCTGCAATGGCGCTGGTCACTGCCGAATAGATATCGGTCATGGTGGCGGCGGTCACCCGGGCGGTAAAGGTGGAGGCATTCAGTTCATGGTCGGCATGGAGAATAAGCGCGGTATCCATGGCCTTGACGATGATCGGGTCCGGTTCCTTACCCTGAAGGGTGTAGAGAAAATTAAAGGCAATGCCGTTGTTGGATCGTGGCTCAATGGGCTCGTGGCCGTCGCGCAGACGCTGATGGGAGGAAATAATCAGGGGAATACGCTCGGTGAGACGCTGTGCCTTACGCAGGCAGGCGTCAAGCCGCGTATTGCCGCTGTCCGGATCCCAATGCCCCATGGATGAAACCGCGGTCCGCAACACTTCCATGGGGGTGGCGGCATGGGGAAACATCCGCAGAATCATAACGGTTTCAACCGGTAACTTCATGCAACCGGTGAATCCGTCAAGAAAGGCCTGAAACTCGACAAAGCCCGGCAGACGTCCGTACCAGAGGAGATACGCAACCTCTTCAAAGGTGGAATGCTCGGCAAGGTCGACAATATCGTAGCCGCGATAGAGCAGACGGCAGGCCGAGCCGTCAACCAGGCAGATGGAGGAATCGCAGGCAATAACATCCGCCATCCCGGCCTCGACATTCGTTGCCTGTTCAACAGCGTGCTTTTTCATCTCTTCTCCTTGATCGCCTTTATGATCGGCGCGTATTTTGTGAATGATCGAAACAGGATACAAAGCAACAATAGGTTTGAACAATAGGTTTGATGGCCAGGGAAAGCAAGATCACATTGCAAGGGACCGATCAAGGACAGAAGGAGCTTTTCCCCCTCTTCGCGGCGATGATCGGAAATCACCGGCTGCACCCGTTTGCCAGTCGATGCTTCGGGGAAAAAATGTTTTCTTTTTTATCTTGATATTTCAGCTGGTTGCGCCACAAACCTGTAAAAAGGGATGAAGGAAAACGTAAAAACCTTGTTGCCGTCCAAAGGGAATGGCAATACACTTCAAGGCTGAATCATTTGTCATTTTCAGAAAAACGCATCATCAACCAAGGAGACGATTATGGGAACCAGAGGAAGAGAGATTGTCGGCGTCAATACTGAAAAAGTTTTGGCTCTGCTCAACAAAGCCTTTGCCGATGAATGGCTGGCGTATTATCAATACTGGCTTGGAGCAAAGGTTGCCAAAGGACCTATGAAAGAAGCAGTGATCGCGGAATTGCTGCAGCATGCCACCGATGAATTACGGCATGCCGATCTAGTGGCCAACCGCATCATCCAGCTGGGAGGTACTCCGGCGACCAGTCCCAAACTGTGGTACGATGCCACTAACTGCGGCTACGATGCCCCGGAAGATCCCTATGTGACGCAGCTGCTGGAACAGAACATCAAGGGCGAGCAGTGCGCCATCAGTGTATATAATTCCATGCTGGTCGAGACCCGTGAGATTGATCCGGTGACCTACAATATGGCCCTGCAGATTCTTCAGGACGAGGTCGAACATGAAGAAGATCTCCAGGCCCTACAGGAGGATATCGAGCTGATGCTTGTCCGCCGCAGCTGATACATCTCCAGAGGTGACGGATCGCGCGGCCTTGTCTTTCCGTTGGGAACGCGATAAGTTGACTTTGTAGGCCTTAGCGATTCCGTCACCTTTTCAAATCACCCAGATCCCCTGCCTACGCCCTGGAATCATTTGCCGGACCGGACACAACTGACTACCATGGCACTGATTCTCCAGGATTCCCCCCTCTTCTCATACTTGTCCTCAACTGTGCAACTTCCCCAATTACCCATCCTCCCGGTCCTGCCCGCTTTGCAACGCGCCCTTTCCCGAGGCTCGGCAGTGGTCACGGCCCCGCCCGGTTCAGGAAAAACCACCCTCATCCCGCTGGCGCTCCTTGATGAACCCTGGCTGGCCGACAAGAAAATTCTCATCCTGGAACCGCGACGGCTGGCGGCCCGGGCGGCAGCAGCCCGCATGGCCTCGTTGCTCGGGGAGGAGGTCGGGCGGACCGTCGGGTACCAGATCCGTTTTGATCGCCGCATTTCCCCCATCACCCGTATTGAAGTGCTCACGGAAGGCATCCTGACCCGGCGCATCCAAAATGATGCTGACGTACACGGTGTGGGGTTGATCATTTTTGATGAATTCCATGAACGCTCCATCCATGCCGATCTTGCCTTGGCCCTCTGTGTAGACCTCTGCCGGATCAAAGACGATCTGCGCCTGCTGGTTATGTCAGCCACCCTGGATACGGCCCCCCTTGCCGCCTTGCTTGGTAATGTCCCCGTTATCACCGGTGCAGGGCTCAGCCATGAGGTCCGGATTGAATACCTTGAGCGCGAGGCCGCGGGTAGAATCGGCGATATCACCACCTCGGGTATTCGCCGGGTTGTTCACGAGCAAACCGGCGATATTCTGGTTTTCCTTCCCGGCACCGGTGCAATCAAAACGGTTCAGGGACAACTCGAAAACGATCCCGCCTTTCGTGACCTCCAAATCTCACCTCTTTTTGGCGATCTTTCCCAGAAAGAACAGGACCACGCCCTGCTCCCCGATCCCCAGGGCCGACGACGGGTGATCCTCGCCACCTCGATTGCCGAAACCAGCCTCACCATCGAAGGCATCGGCTGCGTTGTCGACAGCGGCTGGTCGCGACGACCGCGATTCGATCCGGGCAACGGTTTGAGCACCTTGACCACTGTTCGCGTTTCCAGGGCCGCGGCCCGCCAGCGCGCAGGCCGGGCCGGGCGCCTGGGACCGGGTTATTGCCTGCGGCTGTGGACTCAAAACGAACACCATAGCCTTCCGCCCTTTCATCCTCCTGAAATCGTGGCCATCGATCTGGCCGAGCTGGCCTTGGAACTGGCCTTATGGGGTGTCCAGGATCCCGGGGAACTGTGCTGGCTCGATCCGCCGCGTCCCGGTCCGTATCAGCAGGCCTGCGATCTGCTCCGCTCTTTGGGTGCGATCACCGCAGCAGGCAGGATCACCGCTATCGGTCGACAGCTCGCCGCCCTGCCCCTCCATCCCCGTCTCGGCCATATGCTGCTCATGGCGCAGGCTTCAGGGCAGGTTCCGTTGGCCTGCGACCTTGCTGCCCTTTTATCGGAGCGCGATATAATCAAACGAGAAAGCCGCAATCCCACCGCCGATATAGGAGTACGATTGCGCCTGCTTGCAGTGTGGCGCACCAAGGGAGACGAGGCACTCCACCGTGAAGGCGGCGACCCGGCCGCATGCCGCCGAATCGATCGCGCATCCCGGCAGTGGCGGCAATGTCTCCCTTGCGCCAAACGACCGCGTGATCCGGAGGCGGCCGGCAGCCTTTTGGTTGCCGCCTATCCCGACCGGATCGCCCGTCGTCGTCCCAACACCCGGGATCGATACCTGCTGGCAACGGGTCGCGGTGCCACTCTGCCTCCGGCCGATCCTTTGGCAGCAAGCGAATACCTGGTTGCCCCCCACTTGGATGCGGGCCGCACCGAGGGACGGATCTTCCTGGCCGAGGCCCTGGATCCGGCAGAGCTGAAACAACAGCATGTGCATTTGTTTGCGGAGAGCAGACAGGTGTACTGGGATGATGCCGCAGCCAAGGTAACGGCAATACGCAGGCTCTGTCTGGGAGCCCTTGTCATTGAGGAAAATCCGTTGACCGATCTGCGGCCCGAGGAAATCAGCCAAGCCCTTTTGGAGGGCATCCGGCGAATGGGAATTGAGTGCTTGGGCTGGGACCGGGAATCGCGTCAATTCCAGGCACGGGTGCAGTGCCTGCGCGGTCTGCAGCCGAAAAGGGATTGGCCGGATCTGAGCGACAGTCAATTGCTGGCGGACCTCGGCTGGCTGGAACCGTATCTTGTCGGCCTCAGTAAGGCCGCACAGCTCAAAACCATGAACCTGCAGGAAATATTCAAGGCCCTGTTGGGATGGGAAAAGCAGCAGATTCTCGCCCAAGAGGCACCAACCGCCATCACCGTACCCAGCGGCTCGAAAATCCGTATCGAATATCGCCCTAACGAACCACCGCTCTTGGCGGTCCGCATCCAGGAGCTGTTCGGACTCAGCGACACCCCTGCCATCTGCAACGGCAAGGTACCGCTTGTGCTCCATCTGTTGTCACCGGCACGGCGGCCTATTCAAATCACCTCCGATCTTGCCGGATTCTGGCAGCGCAGCTATCCGGAGGTCAAAAAAGAGCTCAAAGGCCGCTACCCGAAGCATTACTGGCCGGATAATCCCCTGCTTGCCGAGGCAACCAGAGGTGTCCGAAGAAAAACCACAACCCCTTGAGACCCATGCGAAACATAGCGTTCGGATATTCAACCCGCTGCAACCTCAGGTGCGCCCATTGCGTGGCCGCCGATACCGATACTGATACCGAAAACAAAACCATGGATTTGGCCACGGCCCGGGAAAGCATCCGCAACTTAGCCGCGGCCGGGGTCACCGGAATCAGTTTTACCGCCGGGGAGCCCTTTCTCTTTTTTGACGATCTGCTGGAACTGGTGGACCTCTGCCGGCAGTACAATATCTACAGCCGCATCGTCACCAATAGCTTTTGGGCCCGAACACCGGAAACGGCGCGGGAGCGTCTCGATCAGCTCAAACTCTGCGGACTCCGCCAGCTGCGGATGAGCTTTAGCCGATGGCATCAGGAGCATGTCCCCTGCAGCAACATCCTCAATGCGGTGGAGGGCTGCCGACAAACAGGGATCGATTCCTTCATCTCCTTTGTCACTGATTTTTCAGAAGAGGACGATCCCTACGAACAATTTCTCCGGGACCATGCCCTCAAATTCTTTCCCGAGCCCCTGATCTATGCCGGGCGTGCCGAGGGTTTCGGTCGAAAAAACCTGTTCACCGATTATCAGGAAAATCGGTGTGCCATGAACCCCTATCTGGCTCCGGATCTCAATTTGTATGCCTGTTGCGATGCGGGCAGCCACTTTACCACCACCAATTTTTTTCAGCTCGGCAGCCTCAAGGAGCATTCCTGCGAGCAGCTCTTGAGCCAAAGCGAAAATCATCCGCTCTATAACTGCATCCGCTCTCTGGGTATCACCACCATTGCCTCCTTTGCCGGAATCAAGGCGCGGGAGATCATCACCTATCGCAAATGCGACCTCTGCAAAAAACTGTTCGATGATCCGAAAACCTTGCAACGGCTGCAAAAGGCCGTGGCCGAATCCGCGCTTCAGCAATGGGTCCGGTAAGCCGAGGCCGGCACATCAGTCGCTGACTTCAGGAGTATTGGCGCGATATTTCATCTGCAATCCTTTAAGAAAATTACGCAAAATCTGATCCTTGCACTCACGATAGTGTTTGTTGTCCGGCTTCCGAAAAAATGCGCTTATTTCATGACGGCTTATGGCAAATCGTACCAGAGTCATGATCTCCAAAATATCGTCGCCCTGCAGATTAAGGGCAACTTTCAATTTTTTAAAAATAATATTGTTGGTCATGCGCTGTTCAGGTTCGGGTTGCGGCCCCTCCTGTTTCCCGCGTTTATCGATAATCAAACCATTGAGGAAAATCGCCAGTTGCTTGTCGCTGCAATTCTGAAAGGCCGGATCCTCCTCCTTTTTTAACCAATCGCTGATCTGGGCCCGCGTAACCTGATGACCGGCTCCGGCAAAGATGGCGATCATTTTTGAATCATTCAAATCAAAGGTATAGCGGATACTGCGTAATATATCGTTATTCTTCAAAAATACACCTTACTCCAGGTTGTTGTTCATCTTGGCATTCGAAAGGTTCTTTTCGAGTGATCTGCCTTGCGGTCTTTTCATTGTCTCTGCAATCATCGCTGCCCCTCCCTGCTGCAGGGATTGAATCAGCCACGGAATTTTTTCTTTGAGCGGGAAAATAAAGAGAGAGATTGCCTGAATAATATACCTGGCTTGAAATATCCGCTTATTTCCCTAAGAGCGCCCATAAAAACAAAAGTTTGTACATTGGATATGAGGCGGGAATACCCCGTCAATACGTCTAGAAATTAGACAGTTTGGCTTTATCATATTGTTTAAAAATTAGACATCGGCTTGATATTGAACAACCTATTTTTAGACGATCAATATTATTCTTTTAAAAATACCATGTTATTACAAAAAGTTAACATTATTTCTTATTTTTGGCACGGTTGCTGCTGTAAGGAAGACAACCAACATCGGTAACCTTAACCAACGGAGTTAAACATCATGAAGAAAATGAATGCTGTAGCCGGAATAGTACTCGCAGCGGCTGTTCTTTCCACCGGCGCGTATGCCGCAACAACCTCAGGAACAGGTACTCCAACCCCTCCTCCTCAACAGGAATTTTTTGACCAAACCGGTACCATGCGGGCAAATCTCGCAGCGGACAGGGCGGAACTGAGGGTCCTGCTCAATTCAAACTCGCAGGATACCAAACGAATCCGGAGCTTAAGTGAGAATATCAGCAAGAATCAGGATAGCTTGCGTCAACAGGCCCTAAAATATAACATGCCTTTCAGGGGACACGGCGGCAGGATGACGGGGATAGCTTGCGGATACGGCGGCAACGGTATGTATGGTGGCGGCAGGATGGGCAACCATCCGCGCCACAACATGAGCGGCTATGACGGTGGCTATCATCACATGTAAAAGTAAGCTGCCGGAGGCGGGTGTGCCGGGGTTACTCGGGCACACCCGTCGGTTGGTATACGATTAAAAGGAACGAGGTGGACCTATGTGGCACGAAGGGATACATTGTTTTTCACAATGGGGGCAAGGCGTTATGGGCCATGGTTTCATGGGACAAGGCGTTATGGGCTACGGTTTTTTGGGGGTCGGCCTGAAACTTTTGTTTTTTATTGCACTGATTGTCCTTGTATATAAAGCATTCCGGCCAGGAAAAACACCCCCTCCGGAAAATCGTGATGCAAAGGACTCCTTGATGATCCTCGACCAACGGTTGGCCAAGGGCGAAATCACGGAAGAAGAATATCATCGGATACGGAAAATTCTCACCGGGCATTAAGAGGGACAATACCCTTGTTTCACGGCGACCGAGCCTCGTATCAAAATGCCGACTCCATCAAGAATGGAGAGGGATAGTCATGCGCACTTGATCGAACCTTGACATTTTGGGAAATGTTTTATTACATTACCTGAAACAGGTAAAAATATGGTGACTTCATGATGCAACAACTCCCGCTTACTTCCCGTCAACGCGAATTTTTCGATTATCTGCAGAACCGGCTCAGCAGCAACCAAGGGTCTCCGAGCTTGCGCAGGGCTGCAGAAGATCTCAAGATCAGCCATACCGCGGTTGCCGGCCTGCTGCATTCCCTGCAGGAAAAAGGATGGATCAGGCGCGAGGGCCGCTACAGCCGCACCATCACGCTGCTTGAAGCCGAATCCGCCGAGACCGGTTCCAGTGGACGTCTTATCCCGATCATCGGTCGGGTTGCTGCCGGATTACCGCTCTATGCGCAGCAGGAATGGGCCGGCAACGTGCTGGTCGATGAAAAAATCTACCGGGGCAGCAACCTCTTTGCCTTGCGGGTGCAGGGCAATTCGATGAAGGATGCCGGAATCCTGGATGGTGACCTTGCCATCTGCGAACCCCGCCAGTTCGCAGCCAATGGCGAGATTGTGGTGGCCCTGATCAACCACGAGGAGGCAACGGTCAAACGCTTTTTTTACAAGGGTGACCACATCGAATTGCAATCCGAAAATGTCGACTATCCCGTCATGACCTTCGACCTCGGCGAAGTCCTGATCCAGGGAAAGGTGATCGGCATCCAGCGCGACCCCGAACAGATGGCCAGCCTCTGAACCTTGTTCTGTAATGTACAGTTTATCTTTACATTGACTGTACATTTCGTTACCATGGGCGCATGGAACGAAAAATCATTCATCTGAACATTGCCGACTTCAGTGTTGCCGTTGAGCGGCTGCTCGACAGCAGTCTGCGGGACAAGCCCGTGATCATTGCCGAGCCCATGGCGCGAGCCGTGGTCTACGACATGAGCGAGGAGGCCTACGGCGAAGGGGTGCGCAAGGGAATGCTGCTCAATGCCGCCCAAAACCGGTGCCGCCGGGCGCTCGTCTTGCCGCCCCGGCCCGAGCAATACCGAAAGGCTCTGAACCGGTGCATGGAGCATGCCCTGCATTACACTCCCCTGGTTGAACCGACCAGCGGCAACGGGCATCTCTATCTCGATGTCACCGGCACCCACCGGTTGTTCGGGTCGCCGCCGGACATCGGTTGGCGGCTGCGCAATGCCCTGCGTCGGGATCTGGGCCTCGACCCCATCTGGTCCGTTGCGCCCAACAAACTGGTGGCCAAGGTGGCCAGCCGACTGGTCAAACCTTGCGGCGAGTACATTGTTGCCGGAGGGGAAGAAACCCCTTTTCTGGCGCCCCTGCCCCTTACCCTGCTGCCCGGCATTTCCATGGTCGACCTGGCCCGGCTGCAGCAGCTTAATATCCGCAAAGTGCATCAGGCGGCCGCTCTCTCGGTCCAGGAACTCAGCGTACTCTGCGACCACCGGGCTCGTTTCCTTTACCAGACGGTCCGCGGAATCGATCCAACCCCGGTCCAACCCGCCGGTTCCCCAGGCAGGGCCTTTGATTATTGTTACACCTTTGCTCCGGACACCAATCAGGAACGGGTGGTGCGCTCCGCCCTGAGCAGCCTGGTGCAACAGGCCGGCTACGGCTTGCGTCAGCAACAGCTCGGCTGTCGCCGGATGGCGGTGTCCCTGCTCTATACCGACGGCGTCAGCGTGATCCGTCAGGCGGTGACCAAATTGCCGACTGCCGACGATCCGGCCCTGGAACAATTGGCCCTCACCGCTCTCTATCGTGGCTGGTATCGGCGTGTCCGGCTTCGACAAATAGCCCTGGCCTGTTCTCAGCTGCAACATCCTGTACAGCAACTGTCCCTTTTTCAGGCCGTCGATCTCAGGCACCAGAAAGACAAACAAATCAGCGAGGCCTTGGATGCTATCCGCAATCGCTGCGGCAGCGGCAAGATTTATCGCGGTCAACAGCAGCCGACAGTTGCTGCAATGCAGTAACCGCTATGATTGCCTTGGGGCTCCATTCCCATTTTTCGTTGATGCATGCCACCGCCAGCCCTCGCGCCCTCTGCCGTCAGGCCCGAGACCTGGGCTACACCACCCTGGCCCTGACCGACAGCAATAATCTCTACGGTCTGTGGCCCTTCCTCGCCGCCTGCCGTGAAGAAGGCCTGACCCCGATCATCGGGGCCGAAATTCGGACTGCGAGCCAACGGATTTTCTGCCTGGTCAAGGACCGTAGCGGATACCGCAATCTCTGCAGCCTGCTCACTGAACGCCATTGCAACCCCGCTTTTCATCTGCCCACCGCTTTGATCGACTCGCATCAGGGCTTAGTCCTGCTGGTACCGGAAACAACACTGCTGCTGCACTGCCGGGACATCGGCGCCGACACGACGGCTGCCCTGCTCGGCCAACCCGATCAGCACACCAGCCGTCTGCGGCAAGCGGCCCGCCAAGAGGGCATTCCGGCGGTGGCGATGAACGAAAGTTTTTTCCTCACCCCTGAGGACTACCCCGCATATCGGTTGTTGCGTGCCATTGACACCAACAGCTCACTGTGCCGGTTGCCTGCGACGGAAACGGTGACCGCTGCAGCGCACCTGCTTCATCCGGCCGAGCTGGCCCGGCGTTTTCACCTCTGGCCCGAGTGTCTGGCCCAGGCTGCCCCGATCGCCGAACGCTGCACTTTTCGCTCCCCGTATTCCGGCCTGATCATGCCGCCCTGGGACCAGGAAGATCCGGAAAGCCAACTCCGGGCAGCGGCCTTTAAGGGCGCCGGACGCCGCTACGGCACCCCTCTGCCGGCAGCGGTGACCGCACGGCTCGAACACGAACTTGGCATCATTGCCACCATGCATTTTTCTTCGTATTTTCTGGTGGTGCGCGACATCGTCGGTCCCATAGCCCGGACCTGCGGTCGCGGCTCCGGTGCCGCCTCTCTGGTCGCCTACTGCCTTAATATCACCAATGTCTGCCCCATCCGCTACAACCTGTATTTTGAACGTTTTCTCAATCCAGGACGGAGCGATCCCCCGGATATCGATATCGATTTTGCCTGGGACGAACGGGATCGAATACTCACCTCGGTGCTGCAGCAATTCGGCGGCCGAGCGGCCATGGTGGCCAATCACGTTGCCCTGCAACCCCGTATGGCGCTTCGGGAAATTGCCAAGATTTTCGGCATTCCCGGCGGCGAGATCAGCCGCATCAGCAAAAAACTGCCCTGGATCTGGCGGGAAGAAACCGCCGAAGATGGCTACCTGGAGCAATTGCAGGCCTTGCCCCAACTGCGGGACGTCGATTTCTCCGGCCCCTGGCCCGAGATCCTGCGGCAGGCAGCCCGGATCAGCGGCACTCCGCGTTATCTCTCGGTGCATCCGGGCGGGGTTATCATCACCCCCGGTCCGGTGACCGATCATGTGCCGGTGCAGAGAGCGTCAAAGGGGGTGCCGATTATCCAGTGGGAAAAAGACGGAGCTGAAGAGGCGGGTCTGGTGAAGATCGATCTGCTGGGGAACCGCAGCCTTGGGGTGATTCGGGATGCGATTTCCCAGGTGCGGGCAAACGGCACAGTGTTTACCGAGCAGGGCTGGCTGCCGGAGGACGATGCCCCGACCCGGGCCACCCTGGCCCAGGGCCGAACCATGGGCTGCTTTTACATTGAGAGTCCGGCCACGCGCCTCTTACAGCAACGTTCCGGCTGCGGCGATTTCGAACACCTGGTCATCCACTCCTCCATTATCCGGCCAGCGGCCAACGAATTTATCCGCGAATACCTGCGCCGATTGCACGGCGGGCCCTGGCAGCCGCTGCATCCGCTGATTGCCGACGTGCTCGCCGAGACCTACGGCATCATGGTCTATCAGGAGGACGTCTCACGGGTGGCGGTGCAGTTCGGTTTTTCCCACGCCGATGCCGACCGCCTGCGCAAGATCATGTCGAAAAAAGACAAGCACAAGCAGCTCAAGGATTATCAACAGCAATTTTTTGCGGCTGCCGAAGAACGCCGTGTTTCCAGGGACATCACCACTCGCATCTGGAAAATGATGATGAGCTTTGACGGTTACTCCTTTTGCAAGCCGCATTCGGCAAGCTATGCACGGGTTTCCTTCCAAGCCGCCTATCTGAAAACCCATTTTCCGGCGGAATTCATGGCAGCGGTGATTTCCAACCAGGGCGGATTTTACTCGACCTTTGCCTATGTTTCCGAGGCACGCCGACTGGGTTTGACCATCCTGCCGCCGGATGTGAACAAAAGCGATCTCTTCTGGCTGGGATTGCAGCAGCAGGTGCGAGTGGGCTTGATGGCGATTGCCCGGCTTGGAAGCGCCACTGCCGTCCGGATTGTTGCCCAGCGGCAGCAGCGGCCTTTTTGTTCGATGTCTGATTTTCTCCAGCGGATCCGGCCGGATGAAAACGAGGCCAACGCCCTCATCCATTGCGGGGCTTTGGATTCGCTGCAGTCGAAGAATGGGGCGAACCGGGGCGCACTATCCTGGCTGCTCGCCATGTGGCGAAAAAAGGAAAAAACACGCAACCCCGCAAATGCACCGCTTTTCTCCCAGGATCAGCCACCGCCTTCTTTACCCCCGGAGGAACAGCGGCAACGGCTCCGCAACGAATACAGGACATTGGGATTTCTTTGCGGGCAACATCCCATCACCCTCTTTGCCGAGCAGCGCACACGGGCCGGTGCCCTGCCTGCCGAAGAACTGCTCCGCATGTGCTGCGACGATGTCGCGCGCCGCCGCAGGGTTCGCTTCCTCGGCTGGCTGATCACCGGCAAGATTGTCGGCACCAAAAGCGGGGACCCCATGGAGTTCCTCAGTTTCGAGGACGAAACCGGTCTGGTGGAGTGCACCTTTTTTCCCAGAGTTTATGAGCAGTTCTGCCATCTGCTCTACGACAAAGGGCCCTTGCTGCTGGAAGGCTACCTGGAAGAAGAATTTGGTGCCCGCACCCTGACCGTCGAACGCGCCGCCGCAATGCGCCAGGTTGCGAGCGCCTGAGGACCCGGCCATCAAGGACTTAGACAGAATTGCGCTCGAATTTGGGTCGGGTTGGGTTGTGGCGGTTAACGCAAAACCACTCCAACATCTTGAACGCGAATGGGCATGAGATGCCGAAGAGGTGCGGAACCATGAGGTTGTCTTCAATCGAGCGACCAAGCAAATAAGGCCCCGACTTTTTTTGCCGGGGCTGGATTATGCCCGAAAAGGCCGTTATTAGAGTTGCTTAATTCCATTCTCGTTGAGGTAGGTCTTGGCCTTTCGTTTGAGTTTCTGGTTGGCCTTCACCTCTTTTAGCAAATGCGGGTAACCGGCCCTGAACCAGACGATTTTCTCCGGACTGTAGCCCCACTCCGTTACTGCGACAAAGGTCGCATTGTAACTGCGGTGGCATGCAGGTCCCTGACAGAAGAACACCACGGTTGTCGCATCCTTTGACAACCCGGCCCCGGTGAGGGCTTTTTGCAATGAGTCTTTGGTTAAGGTGTTGTCCTTTTCGCCTTTCTTGCCATAGGTCAGCAGCACCGCACCATTGATTGTTCCTTGTTTGAAAAAGCTTTCAGGTCTGGTGTCGACCCAGAGCAAGCTGCCGCTTTCATTGAGCTTGGTTACGGCTTCCTCGACATCCCAGATCGGAACGCCCCAGGCCAGTTTTTTATAGGATAGATCCAATTGATCCGGCGGTATTTTGCCTTTGTCGACCTCCTGGGCTAAGGGCATCCGGCACACGGCCAAGGCCAACAACTGTACCAGGCAGAGGGTTAAGAGCATTTTGGTGATCCTGCAGGTTGTCATTTCGTCCTCCTTTGATTTTGGCCCGCCAGGGCATTGAGAATTTTTCTGCCGACTTGGTTGACAGAATCGTGTCCATTAATTTTATGGCTGTTCCACCGGCATCTTGGGTACCTGTCCGATCGATGTCGCTTAGTCCCGGGTGTGCAAAGTGAATTTGTCCACACTCCTTTTTAGGCCTTCCGCCAGCTGGGACAACTGGTAAGCGGATCTGTTCAGGGACAGGGTCGTCTCGTTTGTAACTGAGGTGGCGTGGTTCAACTCCTCAAGGCTACGGGAAAAACTGCTAGTGACGTTGTGGGCGCTGGCGATATTGTTTGAGATGTCGACCGCGACAGCAGCCTGTTGCTCCACGGCTGAAGCGATGCCTAAAGCGGCATCCTTTGCGTGGGTGATCGCCTCGGCAATGGTGTTTGTACTGGTTACCGCAGCTGAGGTATGTCGTTCTATATCCTCAATATTCGCATGGATGTTTTTTGCGGTTTCCATGCTCTTGATCGCCAAATCTTTTACTTCAACGGCAACAACGGCGAATCCTTTTCCCGCCTCTCCTGCTCGTGCCGCCTCGATGGTTGCGTTCAATGCCAGAAGATTCGTCTGATCGGCAAAATCGGTGATGGCCTGATTGGCCTTGCTGATAGAGTTGACCACCTTGCTGAGTTCTTGCACCGTGTTCGAGGCACTCAACGAAAAAGTCTGTGCTTTTTGAGTCGTTTCGCTACCGTCGTTGCTGGCCTTGCTGATTTCTTTGATGGAAAAGGACAACTCTTCGGTTGCGCTTGCTACAATTTCCAGATTGCCCGAAATTGATGCAAAGGCTTCGGTGAGTTTGCCTGCCTGGGATTCAATGATGTCCGAGGAACTCTGCAATTGGCCGGACAGATCCTCCACCTGTTCCGACTCCCCGAGAAGACTTTGCGCATAGACGCTGATTTGTTCGATCATTTCGCCAAGGTTGGAGGTGATGGCTGCCAGCGAAACCCCCAGGATATCCTTGTCCGATTCGGGGGCGATATCAATGGTGAGGTCGCCTTTGGCTATTTTCTCCACTTGGGCGGCCCGTTCACGAATATGCTCGGCCATGGTGTTGAGGGCTTCGGTCATTTTCAGTATCTCTCCCGAGGCTTTCATTTTCAAGGAGGTGGAAACATCCCCTTGGGCAAGCGAGGAGGCAAAAGAGATGATACGATTGATCGGGGTGCAGATCCCCTTGTTAATCAAGAAAAAAACCAGAATTTGCGAAACGAGCAGGATGGCAGTGGTCAGGCCTATGGCGTAGAACCAACGTTTTTTTTCATTTTGTATGAGCCCTGTGGCATCGGTCGAAATCAGAAGTTGGCCGATTTTTTTATTATACACGCCGGCAATAGGGATGACATTGGTAAGAAAATGCGAGTGGGCAATGTCTGTCTGGAAAAAGGCGTTGCGGGAAAGATCGTCGGGGAGCCCTTTGAGCAGGTGGTCGGCAAAGGTCCTGTCTTCCGTGAACGGTATTTTTTTATGTATCGGATCATAGAGAAATACCTTGCTGCCAGTGAGATGGGCAATCATGTCGGCCCATAAAGAGGATTTCACTCCGAGTTCGACATAGGCCACCGGATTGTCCTTGGAATCGGTAACAATCGAAAGGATGCAAAATTCGGCAGGACACGATTCCATGGTTTCGTCTGTTCCACGGAAATAATAATGAAAGGCAAAATCCTTAGTAGCCGTATCAAAGGTCTCCCGGAATGCAGCGGGTAACGCGGAGGGTCTGGGCGGAGATCCTTTGACCTGTTGGAGAATGAGGAGCCGATCTTTATTGTAAATGGAAAAACGGACGATATTTTCTTCCACAAGGGAGAGGAAAAGGCCCTCCATAATCATGCGTGAGGACTCTTTCTTGGGATCAAGTGAGAAGGCCAGGAGTTCGTCGACCATCAATACAGTGGTCAGTGACTTTTCAAGACGTTTTTTCTGCTGTGCGATGACGCTGTCGAAAGCGATGGTATTGGCAGTGGCCATAGCCTTGTTACGTTCAGCCTTCAAGGCATTGGTTCCCTGCAGGAAAAGAGGGAAAATCGTCGCGCAGAGGAAGAAAATCGGAAGAACCACCATCCCCATTATTTTGAATTTCAGGGAAATTCTGCTCAATATACTCATGACAAGCTAAGCCTCTTGATGATGGAGATTTATATCATATTAAGAACTCGTATCATGTTGGCTTTTTTACTGTCGTCAGACCGTACCAGCGGTGCTCGCATTGTTTTCCGTGCCATTGCTGGACGCAAAAAAAAGTCCATATAACGAAAGCTCAAGACTTCCCCTGTCTTAGTGCCTCGTATACCTTAGCCGCTAGGTCATTCGTGGAGAATGGCTTATGAATAAAGCACACGCCTTCGTCCAGTACGCCCCGATGGGAAATAACATCAGCCGTGTAGCCAGACATAAACAACGTTTTAATATCTGGGAAGCAGGTGTGGAGCTGAGAAGCTAAATCGCGACCATTCATTTCGGGCATAATGACATCGGTGAGCAACAATTGAATTCTGCCGGAATGCATTTCAACCAAACGTAAAGCCTCGCTCGGTGTGCTCGCCGTCAACACGGTGTAGCCTAATTTTTCGAGTATTGTTTTGCTTAAGTTTAAAATGGTAATTTCGTCCTCTACCACTAGGATGATTTCGCCATGACCTAATGAGATATCCGGCGAAGCTTTTGCTCTCTTTTCTCCGGCGCTGTCCTCGTACCGCGGCAGATAAATTGCAAATGTTGTTCCTTGATCTGGCTCACTATAGACGTTAATAAAACCGTTGTTCTGTTTGACTATGCCGTAGACGGTGGCCAAGCCCAAGCCCGTACCCCGTCCTTCTTCCTTAGTGGTGAAAAAAGGCTCGAAAATTTTACCTAACGTCTCTTGGCTCATACCGTGGCCGTCATCACTCACGGCTAAAAGAATGAATTTTCCGGGGATAAAGCCAGCATGATCGGAACAATAGGCTTCATCAAAGGTCACTACGTCGGTTTCAATGGTAACCTTGCCCACATCGGCGATAGCATCACGAGAATTCACACATAGATTAGCCAAAATCTGATCCATTTGTGACGGATCAATTTTGATGGAAAATTCACCCTTGCCTGGTAGCCAGGCCAAGTTGATATCCTCGCCGATGAGGCGCCGCAGCATTTTGAGCAGGCCTTCCACCGTCTCGTTCAAGTCGAGCACTTGAGGGTCGATGGTCTGCTTACGGGCAAAAGCCAACAACTGTCGGGTAATATTAGAAGAACGCTTGCCTGCATCATAAATGGCCTGAAGATCATGATGTAACGAATCAGATGGATCGATTTTGTCCAAGGCTATTTCCGCATAACCAAGTATCACGCTGAGCATATTGTTGAAATCATGGGCAACCCCGCCTGCCAATCGTGCTACAGATTCCAACTTCTGGGCTTGATTAAACTGCATCTGTAACTTTTCATGTTCTTCCGCAGCCCGTTTGCGCTCAGTGATATCCAGGCAATGTCCGATATATCCAAGAAAAATGCCTTTACTGTTGAAGCGAGGCGTTCCTTCCTCCTGTATCCATCGGTATTCGCCGCTGGCGTGGCGCAGGCGATATTCCATGCTAAACCGCTCACGCTTGTCAAAGGCAGCAACATAAACCTGCAAGCAGGATTCAAAATCCTCAGGATGCACGCCCTCTAACCAACCATTGCCAAATTCTTGCGCAAGAGAACGGCCTGTGAACGCCAGCCAGGGCACGTTGAAATAATCGCATTTTTTGTCCAGGCCTGATGTCCAGACAAGGGCCTGGCCTGAATCGGCAAGGTCATGGTATCGTTGCTCGCTTTCCTGCAGCGCTTTTTCCGTCCGCTTACGTTCGGCCAGTTCATTTTCTAGTGTTGCCGTTCGCTCGGCAACCAGCGTCTCCAACTTGTTTTGGTGCTTTTGTAATTCTCGTTTCTGCTGGTCCATTTCGAGGAAGATTCGGACCTTGGCGAGAATGACCTCTGGTGCGTAGGGCTTGATGAGGTAGTCAACGCATCCTGCTTCGTAACCACTGAACAGATGTTGTTCGTCTGGATAGTTCGCGGTAACGAAGATAATCGGGATCAACCGGGTCTTTTCGTCCCTACGCAGGTGTTCGGCCAGTTCTAATCCATTCATTCCCGGCATCATGACGTCAAGAATCGCCATCGCAAAATCGTGATCAAGGGTGGCGGCCAGCGCTTCGTTACCGCTCATCGTCTCGATGATTTCTGCCTCGACGCCGCGTAGAACCTGCCTGAGAGCAACAAGATTCTCCTTGCGGTCGTCTACAATCAATATCTTTTGCCTGGGACTCATAGCCGATTCCGATTTGTTATTTTTGGACCTATCAAGGCTGCTTCAAGATTCGCATGATTTTTGAATGTACCGGCTGCCGAGTTCCACCAATCGCTTGCCCATCTGCGCAAGGGTCAGCACCTCGTCCACTGCACCTGTATCGATTGCCGCTTGTGGCATCAACGGATATTCGGCCGTTGATGGATCCTGAGCAAGGGTCAGGCCGCCAACAGCTTTGATCGTCCGCATCCCCGCTGCGCCGTCTACACTTGCCCCCGTCAGGATGACTGCAATCAGTCTCTCTTCCAAGACCAGGGCAGCGCTCTCGAAAAGAACGTCAATAGAGGGCCGTGACCAGTTGACCCGTTCTTCCAGCGAAAGGGCGATTGTCCCGTTCCGTTCCATGAGCATATGATAGTTGGCGGGGGCGATATATACGTGACCACGTTCAATCGGCTGCTTGTCACCCGCCTCAATCACCGGGAGTTGCGTGGTGCTGGCCAAGTTCCGGACAAAAACGCCATCATCACTGGGGTGGAGATGCTGAACCAGGAGCACCGGCAGCGCGTAATCCGGAGGAAGCGCTCCGAGGATGACAGAAAACGCCTTCAGTCCACCAGCCGACCCCCCCATCACCACGGCTCTGTGGCCTCCAGGTTCGGCTGGGCCACACGCTTCTCTCATCTTTGCACCGTATCCTTTTTCTTATAAATGCGGGCCTTGTCATCCACCACCTCGTAATGATCATACTCATTGGTGAAGCGAAGATCTTCCTTGGGGCCGAGGCAGAGGAAACCACCATGCACCAGGCTTTCCGAAAAGAGGCGCAGGGCCCGATTCTGCAGGTCGCTGTTGAAATAGATGAGCACGTTGCGGCAGAAAACGAGATGCATTTCTCCAAACACGCTATCCGAGGCTAGGTTGTGACTGGAGAAAACGACGCGTTCCTTGAGAGCGTTGTCCATGGCTGCCGCTTCGTACCGGGCGTGGTAATACTCAGAAAATGATCTTGTGCCCCCCGTCTGCTGATATTTCCTGGTTGCTTCTTTGATTTTTTGCATTTCGTAGATGCCCGCGCGAGCGCGATCAAGGGATTCGTCATTGAAGTCGGTGGCGTAAATGGTCGCGTGGTCGTAGAGTCTCTCCTCCTGGAGGAGGATCGCTAAAGAGTACACCTCTTCGCCGGTCGCGCATCCCGCATGCCAAACTTTGATATGCGGCCACGTCCTCAGGACCGGCGTCACCTTTTCCCGCACTGTGCGGTACACCCAAGGATCACGAAATAACTCGGTTACGGAAATGGAAAGATAGCGGGCCAGCCGCGAAAAAAATTCCCGGTCGTGGAGAACCTTCGGAATCATCTCGGACACCAGCGCGCATCCTGAACCTGATAAAAATTGCCTGACCCGGCGCTCGATCGAGGCGCGGGCATAGGACCGAAAGTCGTAGCCGTAACGCCGGTAGATGGCTTCCAACAGAAGGTCGATCTCGACACTTTCAATGGTTGTTTTGCATTGCGCAGGCGAATCCATCTTTCCTCTTCACCGTGTGATTATTGCCCAAAAAAGCGTGGCACTGGTGGATTTGGTGTTAATTGCCCGGTTTGTATCGGCGACGTCTCAACCCGTTTGCTCTTCATGGTTCCATTACCTGCAAAGCCAGACTCGTATCATCGAAAATAACCGGTTCTGGTCAAGTGGTTTCGATAGATAATCGTTGGCACCTGCAACCAGGCATTTTTCGCGGTCTTCAAGCATCGCCTTTGCGGTGATGGCGATGATCGGCAGATTGCGGAACCGCTCCTGGCTGCGAATCCGCTGAATGGTCTCATAGCCGTCCATGACCGGCATCATAATATCCATCAGCACCAGATCCATGTCCGGTTGTTCTTCCAGCATCAGCAACGCCTTTTCCCCGTTTCCCGCCTTGATCGGCTTCATCCCGTGCTCAGCCAGAAGGTGCGAGACAGTGAAGGTCGTTCGCATGTCATCATCAACCACAAGCACCTTTTTATTCTTCAAGAGAGTGTCGGTATCATGGAGATCCTCAATAATCTTCCGTTTCTTGTCCGACATGCGGCTCACAACCCGGTGGAGAAAGAGGGATACTTCGTCAAGCAGTCGCTCCTGGGAGCGGACATCCTTGATAACGATGGATTCTGCCCGCTCTCGAATAGCCGCCTCTTCATCCATCGTGAGGTCACGGGCAGTGTAGATAACAACAGGGGGGAGTTCAAAACCTTCGCGTTCAAGCTGCGTCAGTAGCTCACCGCCGTCCATATCCGGCAGCCCTAAATCCATGACCACGCAGTCGTATTGACACGATCGGAGTGCTGCCAGGGCCTGCTCCCCGTTTTCAGCCTCATCCGTGGTGACATCGCCGTTGCCAATCAGTTTCACGGTCTCTCTGCGGAGCGCAGAGTCATCATCTACCACCAGCAATCGTTTCGGCTTCCGAGCCGAGACCTGTTCCAGCTTACGGAAGACTTCTTCAAGCTCTCCCTGATTGATTGGCTTAGGAAAATGACCGATCGCCCCCCTGTGAAGCGCCTTGGCCGAAGGCTCTTCAACGGAAATGATATGTACCGGGATGTGCCGAGTGAGGATATTTTCCTTGAGTGCGGTCAACACTTCCCATCCATCCATGGCGGGAAGGCAAAGATCAAGGATTATTGCGCTAGGCTTGAACTGAGCGGCCAGTTCGAGCCCGGCTTCTCCGGAGGTGGCGACCAAGCATTTGAACGTTTTTTCGTGGCATTTCTGGTGGAGTAAACGGGCAAAGTCCAGATCATCTTCGATCACCAGCATAGTCCGGTCGGTTGTTTCGATGCTGTTGCGATCGTCGGGGATATGAGGAAGGCTCTCTACAGTCGGCAGTTTCTTGTTGACGGGTTCTGTGGCGGGGACAGGCACGGCGGGGTTCTGTCTGTCTATTGTTTGTGGTAGGTACAAGGTAAAGGTCGCCCCCTTGTCCAGCTCGCTTTCTACAGTTATTTCTCCGCCGAGCAAGGTCGTTAATTCTTTTGAAATGGAGAGTCCTAGTCCTGTGCCTCCATATCTCCTTGAAGTGGTACCGTCAGCCTGTTGGAATGCCTCGAAAATCCTTTTGTGTAAATCCGGCGCAATGCCAATCCCGGTATCTTTGATGGCAACGGCCAGGCAGTCTTTTGCCATCAAGCGGCTTTGAGCAAGATCGGCTCCTGGGGAAGGTGGGCCGAATGTAACGGTAATGCTCCCTTTTTCGGTAAACTTGACCGCATTGGAAACAAGATTGCGAAGAATTTGCTCGATACGCTTGGCATCGCTTGTTATCTCGGCCGGTGCTTCATCACTGACAGCGATCTCCAGGGTTAGGCCTTTTTCGTTTGCGAGAGCCTGAAAGGAGTCCTGGATGTTTTCGACAAGGTCGCTCACCCGCACCTGTTCCGATTGCAAATCAATACGACCGGCCTCGATTTTAGACAGATCCAGAATCTCGTTGATCAGGGCCAGCAGATCGCAGCCACTGCCGTGGATAATCCGTGCCGACTCGACCTGCTCCTCGGTCAGGTTGCCGTCTCTGTTCTGGCCCAGTCCTTGCGCCAGCAGAAGTAGACTGTTGAGTGGAGTACGGAGTTCATGCGACATATTTGCCAGGAATTCCGATTTGTATTTGCTGGCTAGGGCTAGCGCTTCCGCTTTCTGCTCGATCTCTCTCCGCCCGCGTTCCACCTCAGTGGTCTGACGTTCGAGCAGACCGTTTTTTTCTTCCAATTCCTCATTGGTGACCTGGAGTTCCTCCTGCTGGTTCCGAAGTTCCGCCTCCGATTGTTGCAACTGCTGGGCCGTCTCCTCCAATTCCTCGTTACTGACCCTGAGTTCCTCCTGTTGAACTTGCAGTTGCTGGTTCTGGCGTTCGAGGTTTTGGGTCAGGATCGTAATGCGCAGGTTGGCGAGCATACTGTTCATCCAGACGGCCAAAGATCCCTGCATCTCCGTAACGATCCGAACCGCCATGGGGTCATAGTCGCGACAGCTCGCCAGGGAGATGATCGCCTGCACCTCTTTGCCGGAAATAAGCGGGATAGTAATAATCTCACGGGGGGTGAACTCCCCGCTCACTGTGGCAAAGGTGAAGCGAGTATCTGCGGGGATATTGGTAATGCGTTGCATTTGCCGAGAGGTCAGTGCAGCGCCGAACTCGCCCTCATGGGTTGTTGCGGAAAAAGAAGCTCGCCCTTCGGACCCAAGCCCGATTGACTGGAGATGCTCGTAATTAGTCTTGGTTTCATTCAACAGGTATATTGCCCCTACCTGGGAACCTGTACATTGCATGAGAAGTTCGAGAACCTGCAAAAGGAAGGTGCGCGCTTCGAGTTCTCGGAGTATGGCGGCTTTGATCTCTGCCCCTTGCTTGCTGAGGATCATCTCCTTTTCAATCGTCTCGGCGAGGGCGTTAAAGGCCGATGCCAAAGTGCCGAGCTCATTTGCTGCTGTATAGCTGTTGCGGGCATCCAGCTTACCTTGCCGGAATTGGTCTGCGACGACGATCAGTTCTTTCAGCGGTGTTTTTATCCCCTTGATGAGGAAATGGCTCAAGGCGAGGCTGAGAAGCAAAACAACGCCAACAATGATGCCCAGGTGCCTGTTGAGGGAAGCATTACGCTCGGCGATATGCACATAGAAGGAATCGCCCTGGTTCTTGGCAAAATCACTTATTCTCTGGATATGAATCAATATTTTTTCAACCTGTTGGCCGCCTGCTCCGTTCGGTCTGGTACGCTGTATAGCCTCGCTCTGTTTTCCCTCCCGTAACAGTCGGCGAATTTCTTCACGTATAGCTTTCCATTGTACAAAAGCTTGAAAGGCTTCATCAATATTGGACTGAGGGCCCAAATAGCGATTATATACGATGGTGAACTGCCGCTGGGCATCAGCCTCGCCAGTATCCATGTCTTGCAGGATCAGCTGCGCTTCCTGAGTATTCTCCGCCAGGCAAAGATCTTTTACCCCTCGGTGTATGCGTAGGACATCAGTTTTAATCTCGCCTATAGCAGCCCTGACCGTGTAGGGATGATCATACAACCCTTTGGCCTCCTGCCACATGATGTCCGTTTGTATCCAGGATATTGCGCCCAGGAGTAACACAAAGGCGAGTAGGATACCCAGGCCCCAACGGAGTTGGGTGCCGATGTTAAAGTCATTCAGTTTCATGGGGTAACTCCTTGACGGCCTAAGTGCAAGCTGCCTGGAACCAGTTATCTACAAATAGTCCATCTTTAGAAGCAGACCGTTAATACGAGGTTCCAGCTATGAACGCTTTTTTCAAATTTTGAACAGTTTATTTTCCCGACTATATAAAGAAGGCGATTGAAATTTCACATCTGTGGAAATAATTCAGATGTATCTATTGATTATTGTTTGCTACAAATCAACAAAAGTCAACATTGTTTCAATTTATACGTAACAAAATAGACGCCGAATATATGATATACTTCGGTCGCCAAAATCCTGTTTTTTCAACAAAAGAAAAAGAATGTTATACCGTTTCCGGAAGGGACCACCCGGTCGGTGCAGTACGGCATCGGTGTCAAGGTCAATTTTTACAATTTCGGGCGTGCTTGCCCCTTGGATAATGCAAATCCGGCTTGTGCAATAAACTCTAAGCAGCTTGCTTGAATTTCTCTTTACGTGCGGTCGAGAGTTCGGGAAATGTGTCCTGAGGCTGCTTGACCATGAACGCGCCGCCGCAATGCGCCAGGTTGCGAGCGCCTGAGGACCCGGCCGGGCCACCAATGGCTTGAACAGAATTGTGCTCGAATTTGAGTTGGGTTGTGGCGGTCAGCGCAAAACCGCCGGCAGAGCGGCATGTTATCGAGGATTTTGCGCTGGAGCCAATGGGGCACCTATGGGTGCCGGGCGAAAATCAGGGCAGTGGAACCTGAGGGGAGTTGCCGGGTATGGCGAGGGTGGAGCCCGTGGGCGACGGCCAGACTGAGGATCTCTTTTTGCGGGCAGGTCCTGCCGTTGTAGGTGTTGAGCATCATGTGGATATCGTAGAGGGCACCGCGCCAGTCGGAATCGCTGAAAAAATCATGGATAACCAGCAGTCCGTGTTCCGCGGTTTTTGCGGCGGCACGGCACACGAGCCTTGCGGTTTCCACGACCCCTTGGCAATGGATGATGTTGGAAAGCAACACGAGATCGCAGGAGCGGTCTTTGATGCTGTCGAAATCCGAAGGGCCGTCCGCCAGCAGATTGCAGCCGCACCCTTTGACCCGATCCGCCATTCCCGCCGACCACTGCTGCAATCCGCTGTTGCCCACCACTTCAGGCAAATCGCAGAAGAGCGCGTTCCATCCCGGATATCTCTCGAGAAAATCAACAAGAAAGGCCCCTGATCCGGCACCGATATCAAGCAGGATACCGGTGGCTGCATCCACCGGTATCGCATCCCAAAGCTCCCCTGCCCTGATGCGGGCGGCCTCGTCCATGGCACCAAGATAGGAGACCAAGGCCTGCTGCAGTTCCTCCGGGTCCTTATCGTTGGTGGCATAGGTCCGTTGCCCTGCCTGCAGGGTTGCGGTCAGCTGGCTCCAGGATTGGCACAGCTGCTGTTCAAAGGCAAGCGTGCGGCCCTGGTAGTGCGGGGATGCGGACCAGAGATATTGCCTGGCAAAAGGGGAAAGACCATAGCGGCCGCCTTCCAAGCGGAGCAGTCCCAGATTGCTGAGACAAGCAAGGAAACGCTCGCCGTACGCCGCCTCCCAGCCGAATTTGCCACAGAGTTCGCGGCCGTCGCAGCCCTCCCCGCCAATTGCCTCAAAGACCCCGGCATCATGGGCCGACATCAGCAGCGAGGAGAGACGATAGCCGGTCAGCAGATCGGAAAAGGCAAGAAAACTCTCCTCCTGCGGCCCAATCAGCATCGTTCTTTCTGGGCATTGTTGATACCCACCTCGGCAAAGGTCTTGATATCGGCCAGCACCCGAGTGGCGGCGTCCAACAGATGCATGGCCATGGCGGCCCCGGTGCCCTCGCCGAGCCGGAATTGGAGATCAAACAAGGGCGTCAGTTGCAGGCGATCGAGCATATACCGGTGCCCGGCCTCGACGGAATTGTGGCTGGCAAAAAGGTAAGCTCGGGCCATTGGTGCCAATTCGCAGGCTATCAGGGCACCGGCGGTGGAGATAAAACCGTCGCAAACCACCGGGATACCATGGGCCGCCGCTCCGATCACCAGACCGGCCAAGCCGCCGATTTCAAATCCGCCCACCTTGGCGAGGACATCAAGGGAATCGGCGGGATTGGGCTGATGCAGGGCCAGCGCCCGTTCAATCACCGTAATCTTATGGGCCAGCATGGCGTCATCGATGCCGGTGCCACGTCCAGTGAGGTCCGCCACTGCCAAGCCGGAGAATGCGGCGATAACCGCCGAGGAGGCTGTGGTATTGCCGATGCCCATGTCGCCGGTGCCGAGCATATCCATCGATTCCTCCTGCACCAGTTGGGCCACGATCTCGATGCCCGCTTCAATGGAACGGATCGCCTGTTCCCGGCTCATGGCCGGCTCATGGGTGAAATTAGCGGTACCCTTGCCGACCTTCTTGTGAAAAATGGGCAAATCGGGATCAAAATCATGATTGACGCCGAGATCTGCTACCCTGACTTCCGTCCCGGAATGGCCGGCCAGAACACTCACCGAGGCCCCGCCATGGACGAAATTAGAGACCATCTGCGGCGTCACTTCCTGGGGGAAGAGGCTGACCCCCTCCGCAACCACCCCGTGGTCGCCGGCGCAGGTAACGATGACTTTTTTCTTCAGCCGGACATCAAGCGTACCGGCGATGGCTGCAAGCCGGGCAGACAAGGATTCAAGGACGCCGAGACTGCCCTGGGGCCGGGCCTGATCGGCAAGCCGCTCCAGGGCGGCCTGATGGATGGCGGTATCGGGCGGGCGGATAGCCTCAATGGTTGATTGTAGAAAATGCATGGGATTCTCCTTATGAAAAAACTCCCGTTGAAGAAGGGAATGGTTTTCGTTCCCGCACTCTCTGCGGGAACGAAAAAATCAGGTCATATCAGATCGATTCCGAGACTTTGTCTCCGGCGATATCGTTACAAAAGACCTCCATCCCCTTTTTCATGGCGCAGAAATCACCGCACATGGTGCAGGTGTCGTTGGCCTCGGGAGCGCGTTGGCGGCGCACTTCGCGGGCCTTCTCCGGAAACATCAGATGCTTTTCCAGTTCCTCCCAGTTCATGTCGCGCCGGGCCTTGGCGGCCTGCTTCTCCCGGTCCCGCCGCTCCGGATATTTGGCGACATCACCGATGCGCACCGCCAGCCGGGTGGCCCGCACACCTTCGCGGACATCGTCTTCATTGGGCAGGGCCAGATGCTCGGCCGGGGTGATATAGCAGACGAGGTCTGCCCCGAAGCGGGCTGAGTTGGCGGCCCCGATGGCGGAGACAATGTGATCGTAACCGGCACCGGTATCGAGCGGCAGCGGCCCCAACACGTAATAGGGGGCATTGCCGCTCATTCGTTTTTCCAGCATGATATTGGCCTCGATTTCATCGAGCGGCACATGCCCCGGACCCTCGACCATCATCTGGCAGCCCATTTCCCGGCCGAGTTCGGCCAACTCGCAGTTAATAATCATCTCCGCCATCTGGGCGCGATCATGGCTGTCGTGGATCGCCCCGGCCCGGATGCCGTTGCCGAGCGAAAGGATGGCGTCGTATTTTTTCATCAGGCTGCAAACCCGGTCGAACTGGGCATACAGGGGGTTTTCTTTGCCGGTGGCATCCATCCAGGCGACCATGAAGGTGCCGCCCTTGGAGGCCAGGCCGCCATAGCGGAACCCCTGTTTGCGCAGACGCTCAATGGTATATTGGTTAATACCGCAGTGGATGGCCATGAAGCTCAAGCCGTCCGCCAATTGCCGTTCAATCAGCTCGAAGAGGTATTCCGGGTCCAGCTTGGCCGGATTTTTGTATTTACGGGCAGTTTCCTTAAAGGCCTGATACAGGGGGACATTGCCCACCGGCACATTGGTGTTGGCAAGAATGGCTCGACGGATGCGGTCAAGATCGCCACCCGCCGAAAGTTCCATCAGGGTATCGGCCCCCTCCTCTTCTGCAATCCGGGCCTTGCGGATTTCCGCCTCCAGGTCGCAGATATCGGAGGAGGTGCCGATGGAGGCATTGACCTTGGTCCGCAGGCCGGTGCCGATTCCCACCACTTTCTGTTGGGGCCGGGCGGGGTTGCCCGCGATGACGATCTCGCCCTTGGCCACCCGCAGACGGATGAGCTCGACCGCCAGGCCTTCGTCCCGAGCGACGGTTTCCATCTCGGGGGTAATCGTGTTTTCCCGTGCACGTTCAATCTGTGTTTTCATGGTTCCTTCCTTAAAGCTGCAGGATGTCGCCCGGAAAACAAAAAAAGGGCTCCGCAAGGCGACATCACCATTGCAGAACCCTTTACCATCGTGTTCTTCCGACAAGGCTGCTTTATACGTCTTCTGACTTCCGGATACTGCCGGATCGCGCCTTCCCGATCATCATTCGATGGTCAGTGGCTTCCCTGATTGGAGAGCGATCTCAAATTCCGGTTACAGCGGTGGGACCGTCACGGATTTACACCGTGTTCCGTTTATAAAGCTGTCTTTATGTAGCCTGCGCACCAGCGACAGGTTTGCGGCCCCAATGTACGCTAGTTTTAAAAACTGTCAAGCAAGAAGAGCGCCTTCGATAGGAGCAGGAGCAAAGAACAGGATAAAAGAAAGCCCTGCTTTCGGCAGGGCTGAGGCAAGGCGAACTCTATCGGAGGCTTTTTTTTTAATGGATCAGGCCCCAGACCATTTTGGTGGCCACCACATAGAGAAACAGGGCAAAAATTCGTTTCAATTTATCGACCGGCAGGGCATGCGCCAATTTGGCCCCAAGGGGGGCGGTCAGTACGCTGAAACAGACAATAAACAACAGAGCCGGCAAATAAACATAGCCTACACTGTAGGGAGGCAACCCTGCGACATGGAGATTGGTGACCATGTAGCCGGCGGCTCCGGCAATGGCAATGGGAAAGCCGATGGCCGCCGAGGTGCCGATGGCCCGGTGAGCGGCGACATTGCACCAGAGCATGAAGGGCACGGAAAGCGATCCGCCGCCGATGCCGACCAGGGCCGAGGCTACCCCGATGGTGGAGCCCACGCCGAACATGGCACCGCTGCCCGGAAGATCTCGTGCGGCTTTTGGTTTTTTACCGAGAATCATTTGTGTGGCAACGGAATAGAGGAAAACGCAGAAAAATCCCTTGAGAAAACCGGTGGAAAGCTTGGAGGCGACCATGCTGCCTGCAAAAGTGCCGATAAGAATTCCAGGCACAACCGCTTTGACAATGGACCAGTCCACCGCACCACGGCGGTGATGCGACATGAAGCTGGAGATGGAGGTGAAAATAATGCTGGCCAGCGAAGTACCCAGCGCCATATGCATGATCAGATCGGGTTGAATCCCCTGCTTTACGAAACAAAAAATCAACATCGGGACAATCACCACACCGCCGCCTACGCCAAGCAGGCCGGCAAGTAATCCGGCAATCAACCCCACCGCCAAATACATCACCACAATTTCCAGGGACATTTTTGCCTCCGTTGGGTACCAATCAACTCCTGAGCCACAGGGTGGTGGTACCGAGTATGCTTAAGTTTTTTTATTCGTTGCCGAAAATATGGCTTTCTATCTCGGCGATATGGTTTTTCATGGCCGCGCAGGCAGCCACCGCATCCCTTGATTCCAGGGCGTCAATGATACGCAGGTGTCCGTCCACCGAGGCATTGCGGCGTTCGCTGCTCTGTAGCCAGGTGGATCGACTCTCGTTGACAATCGCCTGGATGGTGGTCATCACCCGGCTGATCACCTTATTTTCCGAACATTGGGCCAGTTGATGGTGAAACTCGGTATCAAAGGTATCATCTTCCTTTCCCGCCATCAGGGCCCGCTGCTGATCGCAAACCAGGATCTTTAATCTGTCCAGGGCCTCGGGCCGAATTCGTTCGGCGGCCAAGGCGGCAATCTGCGGTTCCATTATCCGACGGAATTCAATGATGTCGTGTAATAAGCCGCTCTGCTCGTTGATGGCCTCCAGAATGACATCACCGGTAAACACGGCTTCGGGCGAGGTCAGCAGATAGGTGCCGTCGCCCTGTCTGCTTTCGATGATGTTCCGCTCCGCCAGCGCCTGGAAGGCCTGACGAAGACTGTTGCGCGAAACCCCGAAGGCCTCGGCCAGCTTTCGTTCCGGTGGCAACCGATCTCCCGGCGCCAGCTCACCATTGCGGATCATGTCGCGGATCCGTTCGATGATGGCGGTATAGGCGTATTTTTTTTCTTCCCTGAGTTCCTCTGCAGGCATGGCTGTCTCCAAAGATCTATTATTGGTTCAACCAATACCTCGTTGCCCTGTGACTGTCAATAAACTTTCCATTAAAACAGGAAAATAAAGCTAATAAATGGTTGACCAAAAGAAAATATTCGGACCTTAGTCGACTCTTGTCGATACTCTTTACTTCCCGCCGCCATAGACAAAGGGGTTGTAATGGTTGACGACCATGATCATCCAGGCGGTCGAACAGGTGCTGGGAAGCGGGTTAGCGTACCAGCCGAACGGCACAAAATACCGTTTGCTGGCATAGAGGTAGGGCCGGGTGGGCAGTTGCAGCAACCGGGAATACCTGGGAGGCTGCCCGGGAAAACCGGCTGTGGAATAGGTGTCGATACGCAGCTTGGTGAGGGCTGCCAGCATCGATTGTTCATCCTGCTTGAGCGTTGCGACCAAATTACGGGCCGTAGCAGATTGGGGCGAATTGGAGGGAACCTTTTGATAATGCGCGATCATCTCCCGCACCATGGTAATGGCGCCTGCGCTCCATTCCGTGGAGAGGACGCCCTGACGGTAGTTGCCGTCCACATCAATACCGTTGCCGTCCTGATTGGAAAATCCCACGCCCCAGAGCGTTTTGCCGACACCGTATCCGCCCCATTGCTTGACCTGCTGCCAATTACGATAGGCGGCACCAAACCCGAACCATTGGTCGATCATTCGGGTGCCGAGGGCGGAAATGCCCCAGGTGTTGACATCCACCGCTTTTAACTGCAGGTTCGGCAGCCATCTGCCCTTGCCTGCCGGATCATCGGCCCGGCCACTTTGCACGAATTCGCCCTGGTGCCAGGCGGCATTTTTAAAAAAGGAAAGCAGTCCCAGGGTGCTCCGGTTGGGACCGATAAGGCCGCCATTGATCATCGCATCGCTCAGCTGCAGGGCCGCATCGAGCGTTGCCCTCTCCGATGCGTTCAGATTCTTTTCATGGGTCCGAATCCCCTCCAGGGTGGCCCCCAGAATTTTGAGCCCTGCGTACAGGGAAAAATTATTTTCAACCGCAACCTCGTAAGGATCAACCGGCTGGTCGCCCTGATTGCCGACCGTGCCCGCCGGAGCGTAATAGACCCCACCCAAGCCTGATTGCATGGCCGCAAAAGCGGGCAGGATGGCGAGTGCATTCTGCAGGGCCGGATCGTGCAGCGGCACATGGGTGGAGTGCTGCTCATTAAGGTAATGGAGCGAGGCCGCCTGTAACGGACCCAGCAAAAAAGCCCAGGCATTTTCACCGGTGATCGGCTTCCAATCCGTCCAGGTCACCTTACCGGGCTGATATTCGGGATTATTCTCCGGCAGAAAGCGGGCGGTCAGGATACCGGCATACGATGTCCCCATAAAGGGATCAGTGGCCAGCCAGTTTTTCGGGAGCATGCGGAAGACGTAGGCCCGTGTGGCCTCGGTAAAGCTCTGCTGATTGTAGACAAAGACCTTACCTGCGGTTACTGCACGATTTTCGCTGGCAACGGCATGGCTGGAATTGCCGTTGTAGCCTTCCTGCAGGAGACGATTTTGATTGCTGACCAGGGCATAGGCATCCTTGTTCTGCGGCAGCGAGAAACGATTGCCGATCTTTCCCAGCATCACCGCTATTTGCCAGGTGGCCGCGTCATAAATACTGGACCCGTTATGGGTATTGATCCGCTCGGTCTGAAG
Organism: uncultured Desulfobulbus sp.; assembly: GCA_963666685.2. GTDB lineage: Bacteria > Desulfobacterota > Desulfobulbia > Desulfobulbales > Desulfobulbaceae > Desulfobulbus. Next base: position 1,129,525 of record CAXXHZ010000003.1, on the reverse strand, counting down.
ATCGCCGGCAAGCGATTTTTCCGGCGTCAGCGCAAAGGTCTGCGGATTGAACACATCGGTGATGGCGCAAAGTTTTTCGGGGTACCGACAGACATACTCACCCCAGTAGGCAGCGCTGTCGACGAAACTGAGCGGCAGCTGCAGGCCCTGAAGTTTTCCGGCAGTGGCGAGGTAGAGCACACCGCCGCCCGTCTCCCGGTCATTGACGAGAAAACGATAACTGCTTTCCAGATCGGCAGCATTGGTTTGACTTTGCGCCGGCGTTCCCCCTGCGATCAGAGCCAGGAGAAAAATGACGTTCCAGAGGGGTTGAAGGCCATTGAACACTATTTTTGGAGAACAAAGGAACATGATGCGATACCCCTACGGTTGCGGTACAAAATTTCCGGGTTTTGCGTCCGGACGATTTGAGAAAATGATGGTGGGAGAAACCCTGCTTGTCAGATATGTTTATCGTAAGCAATCCTTCTCGGTAAAAATGCCGACCATGAACAGGATGTGCGGTTGGGACTTTGGTAAGAGGCCGAGTTCCGGCAGGCAACCTGCCCACAATTTTCTCCCTGTTTTTATAAATGAGCCATGGTCCTGAAAGCGTCTTTTGTCCTTCTCCTGTTGCTGGGTATAGCCATGTTCCGTGCACCAACCTATTATCAGGGACCGGTCTCCGATCATTTTGACGGTACCCGTTTTTTCAATCCCGACAAACCCATGGACAAAGGGCTGTTTGCGGTTCTCAAATGGCGTTGGACGAGCAAGCCGCAGCCATGGCCCGAGTACCGGGAACTTCCGGTGACCGACATGCCGCCGAAACAGGTGGCCGGCAATCTGCTCCGCGTTTCCCTGGTGGGACAGGCCACGGTTTTTCTCCAGACCCAGGGGCTGAACATCCTCACTGATCCGGTCTGGTCGGACCGGGCAAGTCCCCTCTCCTGGATCGGTCCCCAGCGGGTCCATCCGCCGGGCATCCGCTTTGAAGATCTCCCGCCGGTGGATGTGGTGCTGATCAGTCATAACCACTACGACCACCTCGATCTGGCCACTGTGGAACGGCTTGAACGGCGCGATCACCCCCTTTTTATTGTTCCCTTGGGTAATGATTTCCTTCTGCACGCCCGTATCCCCGGTGCTCGGGTGGCAGCCCGCGACTGGGGCGACCAGGTACGGATTACCCCGGAGGTACGTGTGTATCTGGAGCCGATGCATCATTGGTCGGCGCGGCGGTTTCGGGATCGCAATCGCGCGCTCTGGGCTGCATTTTTGATCGCAACTCCCGGAGGTGCCGTGTATTTCGTTGGCGACAGCGGCTACGGGGGCGGTGATTATTTCCGCGAGGCCAAAAACAAATACACCCGTTTGCGTCTGGCCCTTCTTCCCATCGGTGCTTACGAGCCGCGTTGGTTCATGGCCTACGGGCATATGAGTCCCGAAGAAACGATCCGGGCGTGGACGGATCTGGGGTGCCCCTACCTGCTCCCCACCCATTACCGTACCTTTCAGTTGGCGGATACCGGCTACGAGACCCCACTCCGGGATCTCAAGGCCGCCATGCACGGGGTTGCCCTTGCGGAAGACCGCATCCGCCCCCTTGGGGCCGGGCAACACTGGTGGGTCCCTTGAATCGGGGAATGTCGCAATCCGCTCTTTTGCCGGTGCGGGGCCTCGCCTGGAGGATCGAACCGAGGCCCCTCCATCAACCGATTCAACCGCCGCACTCCGGGGTCTGCTGCCCGAACCGGGCAAACGCCTGACCGAGCACATTTTTGGGCACCACTCCGTTGACGCTTTGTTCGGTTGACCAAGCTATACGCGCCGGATCTTTGGCCGCTTCGGTATTGAGGAATTCGGGATCCGGGATCTTGCCGATTCTGCCCAGATCCAGACGATCCGCATCAAAGCAGGTCTGCACCGTTATATCTTCATGGGTTTTGGCACTGGTGTGGAGCCGGCAGGCAAGGAACAGCAGATCGAACCTCTCATCCGATACCTGATAATATCTCCCTCGCAATGCTTCCGCCAATTTCGCTCCCCGCGGGCCGTGCTCCGGGTCTTGGCCGTCGGTACGTCGACGGCTGTCGTGAAAGAGCGCAAACAACTCCACCACCTTTGGATCGGCCCCGGTGACCGCCGCCAGCCGGAGGCCATTTTCGTAGACCCTGGCCCAGTGGCTGAGGCCATGGATACCGCGCCAGTTGACCGGGAGCTGTTGTTGAACCACTGCAACCAGTTCGATTGTAATAATCGTGGACATACGCTGTTGTTTCCTCCCGGATTGTATTTCCTCCCCAACCGATGCCGCAGCCGGGGAAGGCCCAGAGATGCATGCAATACACGCTGTTCAAGGTATTTATTACCAGCCCCTCAGGCTTGAGCGGCCAATCGGCAACCGAGTTCAAAGGCTTTGCGGCAATCTTGCGGAAAGACCTCCGCACGGCGAGCCGCCTTTTTCGCTGGATCCATATATTCCATGACCACCTTGGAATAATCGGGAAACTGGTAGGTATCATAACAGCAGAAGGTTTCGGCCTCACCAAAAGCCCTGCTCAGCGCCGCTTCGGTGGCATCGAACATCGCGCCATAGCCGAGAGTTCCGCACATCTCCTCGCTGACGTTCATGGTGTAGACAAATGCTGTTTTCAGCTTCCGTGGAAAGACGGAACGGGGCGGCAGGCTATACATCAGCGGGGCAAATAGAAGGCGTTCCATGAACGACCGCATCTCACCGGAGATTGATCCGAAGTAGATCGGTGATCCCAGAACAAGGACGTCAACCTCTTCTTCGATCTTTTTGAAGATGGGGGTCAAATCATCATGCATTGCGCATCTGCCGTTACTGGGCCCACCGATCATTTTGCAGGCAAAGCAGCTCGTACAGCCCTTGTAGGTAAAATCGTAGAGATGCACCATTTCGGTTTCGGCTCCCTGAGCAGCAGCCCCTTCAAGAACTTTGTTGAGTAAGGTTGCCGTATTCCAGTTTTTTCGCGGGCTGCCGTTTATGGCCAGAATCTTCATTTTCAACACACTCCTTTTCGATAATTGAACATCACGTTCAGTACGTGTCGAAAATTTGAGCTTTCGTTCCGACTGATTGCCCTGTCCATGCCTCGCCTGGGCGGGAACCTTGTCGATTTCGCCGGCCGAGCCAACGGATCAATATTCCGAGGTACGGATCAGTGTGATCCTTGCGCCATCTTAACCATGATGGTGATTAGGAGACCATCAAAAAAAAGGACGACTCTCAGTTCATATTTTGTCTGCAATTGAGATAAACAGCGTTCCAAAGGCAACAGGTGACAAAAAAAGTCCGAAAATTCGGAACGATTTCCGTTTTCATGGAAAAAAAGTTCAAAAATATGGGAAAATGTGTTTTCCGGATCTGCTTCGTTAGCCAAAAAATATCTATAAATTGTTTTATTTCAGCATGATGGGAGAGGATGCCACGCAATGCTTGTGTGTTGGCCTCTATGTTGCAAATACAAAGTATAAAAGAGCTTGCACCTTCGCTGGACACAATTTCACAGGCGACTCACAGGTATTAAGCGAGGCACGACAATGAAGAAAATACTTTGGGCAGGACTGGCAGTGGGATTATTGACCTTGGGAATGGCCGGAATGGCAGATGCCGGTTTGATTGAGAACGGCAGCTTCGAGAAAGTCCAACAGGAAACCCAGCAGGCCGCGGGAACCTGGAACATTTACAAGTCAATTCCCGGATGGACTACGGTTTCAGGTGGAGGTATTGAAATCCAGAACAATGTTGCCGGGGCAGCCTATGATGGCTCGAGCCATGTGGAACTCGATAGCTCGAGCAACAGTGCAATGCAACAGGTTATTGATACCGTTTTGGGGCAAAGTTACGTCCTCACCTTTGCCTATTCCCCCCGACCTGGAATATCAAGCGAATCAAATATCATTGACGTGTTATGGAACAATGTCTCCCTCACCAATGGCACGGGCATTACCGCAACCGGCGGAACAACCACGCTCTGGGAGCTCATGAATTACACCGTGATCGGAACCGGATCAGACACGCTTACCTTTCTCGCTAACGGCCGGAGTGACAGCTACGGGGGCTATATTGACGCCGTCAGCTTAACCCCTGTTCCCGAGCCTGCCACCATGCTCCTCTTTGGCGCCGGATTGATCGGTCTCTCTTCGGTTATCCGGAGAAAGAGAAACTGACTTTTCCGATTAATCGGAATTGCAAGGCAGGGTCAAACGGCTCTGCCTTTTTTATTTTTCTCGCGGATCATAAAAACCCATTCGCCGCTTTTTTCCTTGTGATCCTCACCGTAAACCCGGATGTTTACTGATTTCCCCTTCAATTTGATCGGGATCCGGGGCATTGTAGCGGATTATATTTTGGAGCATAAAGAGGCTGTCCGGGTCGATTCGGGTGAATCGCACACTGACGGTCTCGCTATCACAACGGGCGATCTCGCCAAAAACCTCGACCCCCAGATCAGGGATTCCCGATTGGAGCGGAAGCCAAAACCGACAGGCAGTACCCTCTATAAATTCCTCGGTGGTTTCAAACAGACAGCCGCCGACACTGAGATTATTGACCTGCGGAAAGGAATAGCGCTGTTCATTCACCGTCAGCTCCGCTTCCATGTTAAAAACAATGCGGCTGAACCTTCTCTTTTCCATAGCCATCTCCCGCTCTTGCACTCCAATTGAATAAAAATGCCCACCGCCTTACGCTCAAAGAGTCTTCCGGTCACGGGGAGCTCTGACCAAGGGGACGGAGCCCCTGTTCTTTTCAATGCAAACGTTTAACAACTTTCTTACCGTGTTGCGAGGTCTGACAGGCTTTACGATAGGCCTGCAGCATTTTTTGAGCATGGCCGAGTACGCTATCGCGCGGATACACGCCTTTGCTGTCCGCACAACCCGTAGGCCTTCCGGCGAGCAGTTCCAGACCCTCGCTGACCTGTTTTGCCGTATAAATATGAAACAGGCCGTGCTTGACGGCCTCGATCACCTGATGGCCAAGCATCAGGTGACGGCGGTTGCGATGCGGAATCAAAACCCCTTGACGGCCGTTGAGTCCGGCGGCGACGCAAACGCGGAAATACCCCTCAATCTTTTCATTGATGCCACCCACCGGCAGTACTTCTCCATGCTGGTTGAGTGCGCCGGTCACTGCGATGCCCTGATTGAGCGGCAGCCCGGACAGAGATGAGAGTAGAGCATACAGCTCGGCACAGGAAGCGGAATCCCCTTCAACGCCGCTGTATTCCTGCTCAAAGACAAGGGAGGCATTGAGTGCCAGCGGGGCATTGCGGGCAAAGATTGCCGACAGATAGCTTTGCAGAATGAGGACGCCTTTGTCGTGGATGGGCCCGGACATCTCCACTTCACGCTCGATGTTGATCAGGCCGTCTTCACCGGCGTAGGTTCGTGCGGTAATGCGCACCGGAAAACCGAACCGGTGATCACCCTGATCCAAGACGGTCAGACCGTTCAGGCAGCCGACTTGCTCGCCCTGCAGGGAGATAAGCAGATCCCCTTCGGCAATGGCCTCCATCAGGCGCTGCTCGGGATAATCGTGGCGCAGTTTACATGCGGCCAAGATCGTGTCAATGTCAACGGCCTCCACCCGCTGACCGGCTCGTGATCGGCAAACAGCGGCGCTTTCCATAATCAGCGCAGCGGTGTGACCGAAAATCGCGCTTTGACGTGACCGGTCTTCCGCTTCGCGATGCCCCTGTTCCAGCAAACGGGCCACGGCCGCTGCGGAAAAATGCGGTAACCCGAGGTTCTTGCAGGTATGGGCGACAAAGATGGCCGAAGCGCGGTACGTGTTGTCATCGGCGGTAAATCGTTCGGCAAAATCGACCTTAACCCGAAAACGTCGGGCAAATTCAGGATCGCCCTCCTGCAGTTCGTAATACTGACTGCGCGAGCCGATAAGCACAATTTTGACTTTGATGGCCACGGCCTCGGGTTCGAGCGAAAGCGCGGCTATCGGTGCAAAAGCGGTTCCCGGCTCTTCAATCTGCAGAGAGCCGCTACGCAAAAAGCGGCGCAGCTTTTCCCACACCAGGCCATCGGCCAGCAGATCGCGGAGGTGCAGCAACAAAAAGCCGCCGTGTGCCTTGTGGAGGCTGCCGGCACGGATGCGGGAAAAATCGGTCACCAGTGCATCGCTTTCGGTTTGATATTCGATGCTGCCGAACAACGAACGGTACAGAGGATTGTTTTCGATAATTACCGGGGCCCCTTGCAAGCCGTTATTATCCACGACCACATTCACCTGATAGCGAGCCAGCATTTTATCGAGCACTTCCTTACGCAGTGCATCGTCGATCTCGACGGTATTGAAAATCTCGAGAGTATCGAGCAGGTCGCACATGACCTGGTCGAGATAGGTGTTGAATGTGCCCCTATCCAGGACCTGTGTTTCCAGAGAAGCACGGATCTCCCGCTCTTCACGATCCAACAAGGGCTTGACCACCTGACGCCGCAACGCTGCCAAGGCCTCGTTCATCACCCGTTCCAGGGGCCGGGTTTTTTCGAAATATCGGTTGATCTCGGTGAGCAGCTCCTGTTCCGCCAAAGCAATCTCGGCACGTTGTTTCTTCGGCAGAGCCAAGATGTCGTCGTCGGTCAGGGGGTGCCCCTTTTTGCCGCATATGGCAAAAAGGATGTTGCCCGATTCTCGATGCGTAGTGAAATTTCGGGCTTCGCCAAAAGCTTCGAGTTCAGCATAGGCCTTGGATTCTTCCTTTTTATAGGATTTTGCTATTCGTTCGCTCTCTGCCTTGCAATCCGGCCCATCCAGACGCTGGGGTATTTCCGTCAGCAAAGTTTTCATTACCCTCGCCATCAGCTGCCGAAACACGCGGCCTTGCCCGGCAGGCAAACGAAGGGCACGGGGATGTTCCGGTGCGTCGAAATTGTGAAGATAGCAGAGGTCCGGCGGGGTTGGTCGTTGTACCGCAGCCGCCTCCATGGCTTGCTTGAGGAGTGAAGAGCGGCCGCTGCCGACCTCGCCCAGGACGAAAAGGTTATAATCGGCCTGATCCATTCCAAGGCCGAACGACGCGGCGGTTTCCGCACGTTCCTGACCAATCCAGGAGAGGGGCTGCTCCATGAATTCCGAGGTATCGGTGAATCCCAACTTCTCGGGATCAATGGTGAGGCGAAGGTCGGCTGCAGTCAGGTTCGAGATCGGCATAAGTGAAGAGAGGGGGATAAAAATTTAAAAAAAAATGAGTCTGCCGGCTCGGCAGCTTGCCAAGGCATGATAGACAAATCAGAGCGGTACATAGTAGTTACAAGAGTGCAATTGGAAGTCAAGATCTTTTGCCGGTGTGTAAGGGAGCTTTTTGTCGTGCAATCCGCACCGAATGAAAAATCCTTTCCGCAATACTCCTCCCGAATTTGTCCGAAGTGATTATACTTTGGCAAAGCACAACAGGGGCCTGAAAATAAGGACGGATACCTGGAACGGTGCCGACAACAATTCAACAAGGAGACGACCTATGGCAATTCGGGAAGAATTTGACAATCTATTGGAAAAATTGAAGATCGAACGAGATAAGATCCACCTCAAAGTGCATCTTGCTTCGATGGATGCCAAGGAAGAATTTGAAGAAGCGGAAAAAAAGTGGGACAAGGTGAAAGAAAAGGCCGCGAAAATAGCCGACAGCGCCGGAGACACCTCCGAAGAATATATTACCAAAGCCAAGATCGTTGGCGAAGAGCTGAAAGAGACCTATAAGCGTATCGCCAAGCGGCTTTCCGAATAAAGGCTTTTGGCCAAGTGAGCTGCAAACAAATCTTAAACATCCCGTTGAAATTGCATTTCCCCCCTTTTTCTGCCGCATTTGCAAAATAAAACAAAGCAACGTTAATCCAACACAGGCGGGAATCCGGAACCAACAGGTAGTTTCGGATTCCCGCTTCCCTTTACAGAATACGCAGTCCAACGATTTCTTGTCGATTGATTCAAGCTATAATAAGGGTACACTCATAAGGGTACACTCCTTTTGTTGTTTTTTTTTGCGAATGCATCATCTTTGAGACCTGAGGCTGATTCAGCCTTGACAGATGGATGCAACATTGAGTTATAACGACATAAACTGATATTTTTTCTCTTGCAGAATAAGGGTATCTTGAGTCGTCTACAGGTTACCTCCTCAATGGCCCCCCCTTGAAGTTGTAATGATTAAACCAGCGGCTCGTTCCCCTCCGAGCCGGTTGAGGTATATGTGTATGGCCCTAAACAAGCAGCCGACTTCAGGAGATATCCCGGCCGTTCCAACAGATGAATCCATCATCGAAGAGGGCGATATCGTCGCACCTTCGCCTCTTACTGTGGGAATTGGTGCCTCCGCCGGCGGCCATGAGGCCCTGGAAAAATTTTTCACGACGCTTCCCTCGGATTGCGACCTCTCCTTTGTGGTGGTCATGCACCTGCCGCCGGATGGCCCCTCCCTTCTTGCCGACCTCCTTCGACACCACACTTCCATGCAGGTGTTGACCGTGGAAGACGGCTTGCCGCTTTCTTCCCATACCGTCCATGTGGCCCCTCCCGGTAAAGATCTGACCGTGGAGGACGGCCGCTTACGATTACACCTTCGGCAAAAGGAAGCAGGGCCTCATCATCCCATCGACCGATTCTTCACCTCCCTTGCCGCTGATTTAGGAGAATGCGCCTTGGCGATTGTCCTCTCCGGTTTTGGATTCGATGGCAGCGAGGGGGTGAAACGAATCAAGGAAGGAGGCGGAGTGGTCCTGATCCAGGACCCGGAAACGGCAATCAATCCCTTTATGCCGCAGAATGCCATCGCCACTGGTGTAGCGGACGCTGTTCTTTCTGCGGAAGAAATAGCTGACACCATTGCCCGGTTCGCCAGGGAAAAGGGTATCTTACCCCAACAAGCTTGCCGGAATGCCGTTATGAACAAGAATTTACAGACCCTGTTCACTCTTTTAAAAGCCCGAACCAGCCACGATTTCAGTTCCTACAAACGAAACACCGTTCTGCGGCGGATCGAGCGGAGAATAGCTGTCAACGGGGCGGGGCGGTTCAGTAACTATCTCAATGTTCTTGCAGAAAATCCCCAGGAGGCCCATGCCCTGTGTCAGGAACTTCTCATCGGCGTAACCAGTTTTTTCCGGGATCCCGAGGCGTTCGAACTTCTGGGCAACGAAATTATTCCCTCCCTCTTTGACGACAGAAAAACAGAGGAGCCTGTCCGGATCTGGCACGCGTGCTGCGCCACCGGAGAAGAAGCCTACTCGGTCGCCATGCTGATCCTGGAATATTTGGAAAAAGAGCACCTGCAAACAAAGGTACAGATCTTTGCCACGGACCTTGATGAAGTGGCCATTGCCCATGCGAGAGCCGGCCTCTATTCCGACGATATTGCCTCGGAAGTCGGTGCAGAACGTCTCGATCGATTTTTCATGAGAAATGAAGAGCACTGGCAGGTCACCAAGCAACTGCGTGAGATGATCGTCTTTGCCCCCCACAATATCATCAAAGATCCGCCTTTCTCACGGCTGGATCTCCTCGTTTGCCGCAATTTCCTCATCTACCTCAACCCCGACATCCAAAAGCTGCTCATCCCCCTTTTTCACCAAGTACTGACTCCGGCCGGTTTTCTCTTTTTAGGCTTGGCGGAAACCGTGGGACCCCATAATGATCTTTTTGCCCCGGTCAATAAAAAATGGAAAATCTTCAAGAGGCAGGGAGGGAAAACTCGGGTCGACGCCCTCTTCCCTTTTTCCGGCCCTGTACGAAAATTCGTTGACATCGGACGTTCCGCGCAAACATCTGAGGCACAAGAAACGGCAACACTGGCTTTTGCCGATAAACTGCTGATGGAACGCTACGTACCGGCCCGTGTGATCATCAATGAAAAGAACGAGGTCGTCCATTTCTCAAACCGGGCGGGCGCCTATTTGTTGACCCCGGAAGGAAAGCCGACCCGCGATCTCCTGAAAATTGCGCGGGAAGAACTGCGCCCGGCGCTCAGGGCCGCCATCTACAAGGCTTTCACCCATCAAAAAGAGATTGTCTATCGGGGGATCAAAGCAATTACCGACGGCTGCGAGACCACAATCAACATTATCGTTGTACCGCTGAAAGAATCGCCCCCAGGTTGCAAGCTGGCCTTGATCATCATTGAGCCGGCCGTGGCATCCACCGTTACACCCGCAACGGGCGAACAGGTCGACTCCGGTGATGAGGCCTCCCGCAATGCACTTACGCAGCAATTGGAGGAACAGTTGCGCGTTACCAGCGAGCAACTCCAATCGACCACCGAACAGCTGGAGACCTCCAACGAGCGTTTCATGTTGGCCAATGAAGAACTGATGACGGTCAATGAAGAACTTCAGTCCACCAACGAAGAGCTGCAGTCCACCAATGAGGAACTGATCACGGTTAACTCCGAGTTGCAAAGAAAAATGGAGGAGTTAAACCGGAATAAAAGTGATATTGAAAATCTCTTCACCAGTTCCGAGATCGCCACCCTTTTTCTTGACCGGGACCTTTTTATCAAGCGTTTCTCCCCGGCCATGGCTGCCATTTTCAATCTTATTCCAGCCGATATCGGTCGTCCCTTCTGCTATTTCAACAGCACTATCGACTGTTCGAACCTGCGCCTTGATGCAACCTCGGTCCAGGAAAATTTCGTCCCGGTCGAGCGGGAGGTCAACTCGCGAAAAGACGGAGGCAGTTTCATCATGCGGGTGCTGCCGTACCGGACAACCGAAGGATTAACCGACGGCATCGTCGTCACTCTGGTTGACATCAGCGAGCGCAAACGGGCCGAACAGGCACTGCTTGCAAGCGAAAAGGCCTTGCGCGAGGGCGACGAGCGGCTGCGGTTCGCGTTGGAGACCTGTCACATCGGCGCATGGGACCTGGACCTTGAGAATCACACCATTTTTCACTCCCTTGAGCACAGCCGCATCTTCGGTTACACCGAAAAACTGTCTCGCTGGACCCTTGAGATGTTCATTGAGCATATATTGCCGGACGATCGCGCCAAAGTGGAGGAGTGGATCCAGACCGGCATGATTACGGACCAGGGCTGGAGCTTCGAATGCCGTATTCGACGCAACGACGGGAAAATCCGATGGATCTGGGTGGCAGGGCAGCCTTCTCTCAATGTGGAAGAAGGTGTTCGCCGGTTGGCGGGTGTTATTCAGGACATTACCGAACGTAAACTCGCCGAGGAAACCCTCATCTTAAGCGAGCAACGACGGAGCCTGGCTCTGGAAGCGGCTCAGGCCGGAACCTGGGAATGGGATCTGCAAACCAATGAAAACCTGTGGTCGAATGAATTATGGCTGCTGTACGGTTTGGAGCCAAACAGCGGCGAGTCTTCGTATGAGGAATGGCGCAAGATTGTTTATCCCGACGATCTGGCAAAAACGGACCAGGTCCTTAAGGAGGCGGTTGAACAGAGAATTGCCTTTACCACCGAGTGGCGAGTCAAACTTAAAGATGGGCAACTGCGATGGCTGATGTCCCGGGGTCGACCGTTAAAAGATTCCCATGACAAGGTGGTACGATATCTGGGCACCGTCATGGATATCACGGAACGTAAGCGATACGAGGAAGAAACAAAGATTCTCCAAACCCAATTGATCCAGGCGCAGAAAATGGAAGCCATCGGTACCCTGGCGGGCGGCATTGCCCATGATTTCAATAATATTTTAGGGGCGGTTATCGGCTATGCCGAAATGGCAAAAGATGCCGCTTCGCCAGGCTCCAATATTGCCCATGATCTCGACAAAGTCCTGGAAGCGAGTTCCCGGGCAGCCAATCTGGTGAAACAGATACTCGCCTTCAGTCGTCAGGCCAGTACCGAACATATCCCCTTGGAACCTGTTCACCTTATCAAGGAGGCCATCCAACTTCTCCGACCCGCGCTGCCGTCAACCATCATTATCAAGCAAAAATGCAAAACCGAGACCAGGTCCATCCTGGCCGATCCCACCCAGGTCCATCAAATTGTGATGAATCTTTGTACCAATGCCTTTCATGCCATGGAACAGACCGGAGGCGTTCTTGAAATCACGCTCAAGGATTGTGAACTCTCCCCCAAAAACCTCCCTCTCCACCCGGAGGCCCAAGCCGGAACCTTTGTTGCGCTCTCCATTCGTGATACGGGCCCGGGGATTGCCCCGGAAATACAAGATAAGATTTTCGAACCCTATTTCACCACCAAAAATATCGGCAAGGGCACCGGCATGGGCCTGTCCATAGTGCATGGCATTGTTTCCACCATGGGCGGGTTCGTTATTTGTGAAAGTACCCCCGGAAAGGGCACCGTTTTTCATGTTTTCTTTCCTGCTCTCGAACAAAAGGTGATTTCTCTGAGCAACCCTGAAGAAGCTGTTTTATCCGGTAAAGAGCGTCTCCTTTTTATTGATGACGAAGAAATCCTTACGGATATGGGCAAGATGATGCTGGAAGGACTGGGGTACAAGGTCACGGTTTACACCAGCAGCAGAGAAGCTCTTGCCACTTTTCAGAACGCTCCGGACCGGTTCGATGCGGTGATTACCGACCAGACCATGCCCGGCATGACCGGCCTTGACCTAGCCAGAAAAATGCTGCAGATACGACCTGATATCCCAATCATCCTGTGCACGGGCTACAGCAATCTGGTTGATGAAGAAAAAGCAAAAATAAACGGGATTAAAGGATTTCTCATGAAACCCATGGCAAAAAGGGATATTGCCAAACTTCTCAGGAAGGTATTGGAAGAGGGATGATCGCTTCGCGCGCAGAGAAATGTCCGTGGGTGTTATTTCTCTCTTCAAACAAAAGAACGACCAAGCACGATTAAGGGTTGACCCCTCATCAACCGACAATTAGTTTTATCGTTTGTCATCAACGTTCGATCAAGCTGATAATATACTGATTATACTTCTTTTTTTTTAAAGCACACCGCATCGCTTATTCCAAAAGGAGGGATATGAAAAAGCAACTCTTGGAGCTCATCATCTGCCCGCTCTGTCTCCCCCGTGAAATCTCGCTTAGCGTTGATATCACACGGGAAATAGAGGGAGATATTGAGACCGGCACGCTCAAATGCCCGCATTGCGCCGCCGAATTTTCCATAATCGAAGGCATAGCCCTTCTTGATCCGTATAGTACCGACCACCCTATAGAGACGAACAAATATGAAACCGACGAGGTGGTCTCTTCCTACCTCTGGAGTCATTACGGAGAACTGCTGGACGATGAAAACGCCTCACAGGCCTATACCACCTGGGCAGGGCTGATCCAGCCGCAAACCGGGATCGCCCTTGATGCCGGCGGGGCCGTGGGTCGGTTCACCTTTGAAATGAGCACCCGCTGCGATTTCGCCATTGGCATCGACACCTCACAGGCCTTTATCCGGGCGGCACGACGGCTTATGCGGGAACGATCTTTGGTGATCGGCCTCAAGGATGAAGGGCTGCTGCAAAAAGAGATGACCATCCATCTGCCTGAGCTGTGGCGGAGCAGCAAGGTCGAATTTATTGTCGCCAATGCCCTGGCCCTGCCCTTCCGAAAAAATTCTATTGCCGCGTTTTCCTCACTTAATCTGGTGGACAAAGTGCCCTCGCCCATCCGGCATTTAGAAGAAATGAACCGGGTTACCCGCGAGAGCCATGCGCAATTTTTGCTCTCGGATCCGTTCTCCTGGTCAATCGAGGCCGCCTCTGTCGACCAATGGCTGGGCGGAAAACGGGAGGGCCGGTTTGCAGGCAAGGGGCTGGCCAATGTGGCGGCACTTTTGGCGGATGGCCAAGGTGATCTGGCACCGGCCTGGCAGGTGAACGAACCCGGCAGCGTCTGGTGGAAGATCCGAACCCACAGTAACCATTATGAACTCATCCAAAGCTGTTTTGTCCATGCTTCCCGTTAGGAGAAGACAATGATACACGACACTGTCTGCCGACTTTGTTCTTCCTGCTGCCCGATCGAGGCTGAGGTTGTCGAGGGCCGATTGATTTCTGCTCGGCGCAAATCCTTTCTTGCCCCCGAAAAACGACTGGGTTGCGCGAAACTGGCGGTCGCCGCCGATATTGTCTATTCACCGGAACGCCTGACAACCCCCCTGATCAAAAAAGACGACGGCTCCGGCTTTCGGGAAGCGACTTGGGAAGAAGCGCTCGATACGATAGCAAAACGATTCCATCATCATAAAGAAATTTCGGGACCGGAATCCGTTGCCTGGTTGCGGGGTATGGCTGCCGACTGGGGGGCGCCCTGGGATTATCCCAACCGGCTGATGCATCTTTTCGGCTCACCCAATACCATCGGCAATGGTTCCATCTGTTTTGTCGGCCGTGATTTTGCCCATTCCTATACCTATGGCGCCATGGCTTTTTCGGAGGCCAAAAATGCCCGATGCATCCTTGTCTGGGGAAAGAACGACGGCAACACAGCCCTGGGCGCGGCTGAAGGCATTCATTATGCCAAGGAAAACGGGGCCACGCTCATTGTCATTGATCCGGTACCGACGGCGCTGGCCCGAAAAGCAGACATCTGGCTGCAAATCAAGCCGGGCCATGACGGACTGCTCGCCATGGCAATGATCAACGAGATCATCAAGGAAAAGCTGTTTGATGCCGATTTCATTGAACAGCACACGGTCGGGTTTGCCGAACTCAAAAAGGTTGCGGCCCAATACCCCGCCGACGCGGTGGCTGAAGGCTTATGGCTGAATGCCGAACAGATCAGGCAGGTGGCCCGTCTCTACGCCACCACCAAACCCGCCGCCATTATTGACGGTAATGGCCTGGACATGCACCGCGAGGTTTTCGACACCACCCGGGCCATTGCCATGCTCCGGGCACTCACGGGCAATCTTGACAAACCGGGCGGCGATGTCCTGCCGCAGCCGGTGCCGGTACGCAATATGCAGATGAAGGAGCGTCTGCCGCACGGAAAGCAGCCGATCACCTGCGACTATCCTCTCTTCAACACCTTCAGCGAAACCTGGGGCAACCAGGTCCAGAGCTGCGTGGTCGATGCCATCCTCGAACAATCGCCCTATCCGCTAAAAATGGTGGTGGTGCAATCCGGAAACCCTTTGGTCACCATGGCTGATTCGACCCGGACCCGAAAGGCCTTTACCCAGTTGGAAACGCTGGTGGTGATCGACATGTTTATGACCGAAACCGCCAAGCTGGCCGACGTCGTTCTGCCTGCTGCCGGCTGTTTTGAAAAAACGCAGCTCAATCGCTCCTCCATCCGCAATAACCCTATGTTTCTCCAGAACGCGGTTATAGCGCCGGTGGGTGATTCCTGGCCGGACTGGAAAATTGTCTTTGAATTGGGCAGAAAACTCGGCTTCACCGCTGAATTTCCCTGGCAGACCGCGGAGGCGGCGATCAATTACCAGCTGGAACCGGCTGGGGTCACGGTTGAGGATCTGCGGAAAAACGGCAACGGCCTGCGAATCGAGGAGTTACGGTATGAAAAATACCGGGATCAGCCCTTCAAGACGCCCTCGGGCAAGGTCGAATTTTTTTCAAGCCGGCTCGCTGAGGCAGGGTTTGCGGGCGTGCCGTTTGCACAGGGCATGGGCGGCGATCCGATCAGTTTTGCCGATCAGAGCGCCGAATATCCGCTACTGGGGATCAGCGGCAGCCGCGATATCCGCTTCACCAATTCGCAGTTTCGCACCATCCCCGCATTGCTCGAAAACAGTGCGGGTTGTGTGGTTGATATCCATCCCGACGACGCGGAGCGGCAAGGTATGCGTGAAGGAGATCTGCTGCGGATTGAAACCCCGAAAGGCGCCATCGAGATGACGGCGAGATTTTCTCCAACGCTTCGCCCCGGTATGGTTCGTCTGGCATGGGGCTGGGGGGATTACGATCCGCGCGGCAACCTCAACACCCTCACCGAAGATGACAAACGCGGCAAAGTAACCGGCACATCGACCAGCAGAAGCTTTATGTGCCGATTGCGCAAGGTGCGTGATTCATCAGATCCTGCCAGGTAAATCCGGAAGAAGGAGTGAGAGGGAGCCCCCTTTCTTTTTACGAAAGGTGTCCTTGTATTGAAGGCATTCTGTTTTATTTTCTCAATATTCTTAAAGAGGTGTCAGGCAAGGAGATTACACGGAAAAACAGGCTGAGCATGAAGCCGGTCCAAAGCATCCTTTAACAAGGCCGCCTTTGCGATCCCATTCGAACAAGGCTACTGGCAATGACCACCGAAGACCCGCTCAACATCATTGTCAACACAACCACACTCCACCGTCGGCAACACGCATGAACTCCGTCCTGATTATTCTCGATTCTCTGGATCAATGGGCTCCCTATTATCAGACCGAGAGCGTCATCACCGCCATTCAGTATTTGCAGAATGACGAGCTGAGCCATTCACCATTCCTGGTTATTAATCTCTGCTCCGACCTCAGTTACCACTCGGAGGGGTACTACTGCTCGCTCCTTGCTCAAGCTCGAAAACACAAAGTTATTCCAAGCATCGACGACTTGAACAAGTTGAATAACAACAGCTCTATCAAACTCGACCATTTACTCAGCAAACTCTGTCAAAAACTGGAAACCACGCAACAACCCAGCGGCAGCTGTACCGCCAATCTCGATATTTTTTTCGGAAAATGCGCTGACCACCGCCTGGACCGGCTCTCCCGGTTTATTTTTGATCAGTACTCCTTCCCCATGCTGCGGGTCAGCATCAACCCCACCAATCCGGCCTATATCACCCATATCAGAACGCTCGCTCTCAATGAACTGGATGATCAGCAACAGACCCATTTTGCT
This sequence comes from uncultured Desulfobulbus sp., assembly GCA_963666685.2. Classification (GTDB taxonomy): domain Bacteria; phylum Desulfobacterota; class Desulfobulbia; order Desulfobulbales; family Desulfobulbaceae; genus Desulfobulbus. The sequence goes on along the minus strand of CAXXHZ010000003.1, from coordinate 1,112,764 downwards.
GAACGCCTTGATCAATTCAATAAAAAAATCTGGCGGCACCCAAGGAGCAAAAAGCCGTTTAGATTCGACCTGGCGATACTGCACGATCCTGAAGAACCGTTTCCTCCCAGCAATAAAACGGCGCTGAACCTGTTTCTCTCGGAAGCCAAAAAGATGAGCATCAATGCCGAATTAATAACGGAACACGAATCGGCCCGGTTGATGGAGTTTGACGCCCTGTTTATCCGCCAGACCACCGCCGTCAACCACCCCACCTACCAACTTGCCCAGAAGGCGCAGTGGGCGGACATGGTGGTTATTGACGATCCGGCTTCGATCATCCGCTGCACCAACAAGGTATACTTAAAAGAGTTGCTCGACCGGGAGGTGATCCCCGCACCGAAATCAACACTCCTTTTTAAGGGCAGGCCGCGTTCCTATGCGGAAATCACGGAATGTCTCGGAAGTACCATGGTTATCAAGATCCCGGATGGCTCTTTTTCCATCGGAGTCTCCCTGATATCGGATGAAAATTCGTACAATCAGTTAGTTGAAAAACTGTTCCAGCGTTCATCCATACTACTGGCGCAGGAATTCGTGCCAACCGAATATGACTGGCGCATCGGGGTTCTCAACGGGGAATGTATTTTTGCCTGCAAATATTTTATGGCCCGCGGCCACTGGCAGATCTACCAGCATAAATCCACCGGGAACACCCGATCAGGCAGAGTGGAGACACTGCCGGTTCACCAGGTTCCGAAACAGGTTGTTCGTCTGGCTGCCCGGGTGTCGGCAGCAATCGGCAAAGGTTTGTACGGTGTCGATATTAAAAGCCTGGACAAACATGCAGTGGTTATTGAAGTCAACGATAACCCTTCCATTGACCATGGTATTGAAGACACTATTCTGGGCAATGAACTGTACCGGATTATCCTGCGCGAATTCATTACCCGCCTGAATAAAAAAGGCCGGTCGAATTAAAAAACATGGCCACAATCACACCGGCAACGTCGGCAGATATAAAAGGGCTCATCCAGCTTGAAAATAATCTTTTCACCTCTGACCGGATCTCACCGCGGCAGTTCCGGTATCTGATTAACAGAGCGAACAGTATTGTCGTCAAGGCTGAAGAGGAGAGAACGATCCTGGGCTATATGGTTTTACTGAAGCGCCGTGACAGCCGTAAACTTCGCCTCTATTCCATCGCGGTCGCGTCACAGGCGAGAAAGCTCGGTATTGCCAGACAGATGCTGGCTTTTGCCGAGCAGGCTGCAGCCGAACACAACTGCGCCTCAGTGGTCCTTGAAGTCTGCGAAACCAACACCGAGGCGCTGCAACTCTACAAATCCGCCGGATTCGGAGAGTATGGCAGCAAACCCGGATACTATGAAAACGGCTGTACGGCAAAACTTTTTTCCAAACAGATACCTGTCAACCGACATCATCATGATTCATCCCCACACGGAAGTCCGTTTTATCAATAAGCAGAAAGGCTATGGTTTGTTTGCCACCAAACGCATTCCCAAAGGCACGGTAACCTGGGTTCTAGACAAACTTGACCGGGAGATCACCCCAGCGGAAATGGAAAATTACGAAGAAAAATACCGTGAGATTCTTCTGACCTACAGTTTTCGCAACAATTGCGGGAATTACATTTTCTGCTGGGATAACGGCCGCTACATTAACCACAGTTTTCATCCGAACTGCTGCCAGACGGCCTATAGGCTGGAAATAGCTCTCCGTGACATCCTCACCGGAGATGAATTGACCAATGATTACGGTTCTCTGAACATCATCGCACCTTTCGAGGCTGAGCCTGAAACGGGGACACGAAGAGTTGTCTACCCCGACGACCTGCTGCGTTACTCGACGGCCTGGGATCAGGCCCTGGCAGCGGCCTTCCCCGTTTTGACGTTGGTTGCCCAACCGCTGCAACCCTTTGTCGATCCCGAAACCTGGAAAACCCTGCAGCGTATTGCGCAGGGTAAAACAGAGATGGTTTCAATCCAAACCTGCTATTATGGAAAGCAGGAAAAAATGGGGGAACACACTCGAAACGGAGAAGGTTAAGATGGGGTAACTTCAACAGTATCCGGAAAAGGAATTGTATGGAAAAACAGCCTGGGATAATTGGTTGCCCGGTGCGTTTTCCCCTTGAGCCGTCTTTGCGGTCCACAAGTCAAACAGGCCACCGGCATCGGTCAAACTCGAAAAAATCTCATGCAAATTTTCACTGGACAGTGCTGAGCATCTGCAGCAAAAAAATCAAAGAATCAGGAGGCTTGAAAAAAATGAAAAATGAAAAAACAGTATCAATGCGTATGCGGCAGTCTTCTTTTCAATGGATGGTATTGCTCCTTCTCTCTTTTTTTCTTCTTGTGCCCCGGGTTTCCCTTGCTGCGACCCGTGCCGAAATCAATCGTGATGTCAATTCCGCCTTGGAAAAACTCTACCGAACCACACCGGCAGCCCGAGAATTGTCGAAAATCGCCAAAGGGATTCTGGTCTTCCCGAACATTATTCAAGGCGGACTCATTGTCGGCGGCCAATATGGCGAAGGAGCCTTACGCGTCGACGGCAGGACCAAAGGGTATTACAACACGGTTTCCGCTTCGTACGGTTTACAGATAGGGGCACAGTCTTTTGGCTATGCCTTGTTTTTTCTTGATCAAAAAAGTTTGAATTATCTCAAAAACACAAAAGGTTGGGAACTCGGCACCAGCCCAAGCGTCGTTCTCGTCGATCAAGGCATGGCCCGCACCGTTTCAACGACCACTGCCAAGTCGGGCATTTATGCTTTTTTCTTCAATCAGAAAGGTCTGATGGCGGATATCAGTATTCAGGGAAGCAAAATTTCAGCGATTCATCCTGAAAAATAATCTCTCGCTCCGGCACCTCTCTCTTTTTCAGGAAAAAAGGGGAGGTGCCGTCTTTTTTTTAGGGGGGAAGAGGACACCCAGCGTCCTGCCAGAAAAACCATCCCCCTTCTCCACGGGCCATCCCTGGCTGAGGTATTAGTCGCAGCAGCATATTTGCCTCCCTGTTTATTCCTGGTTATTCGGGATCAAACACTTCGCCGATGAAGACGGTCTGTAATGGCAAGGGGGCACCGACCCGTCGGAGCCTTCACCGCTAATCAGAAGTGAGCCACCTCTGCTAACGAAAACTGAGCCACCGGCTCCAGCTCTTTTTTTCTAAAACCCTCCTTATCTCACCCCGGTTTTCTTCATTTTATTTTCCCATCCAGCAACTGATCTGCTCAATGAGATGCATTTATTGAGGAGATCAGCATGGCCGAGAGGCGTACATGCAAACACTGCCTCCAGGGGTTTTTCCCTCGGCCGCAAACCCCCTGATCAACAATATTGCTCAGAACGAACAAGAGCCCAGATATGCCTGAAGTGACCGCTGGTCGATAACCCGACCCAACAAGCCCACGTCCGCAAGAGCTTCGAGCGTTAAACGATAGCGATCTTCCTCCTGTTCTCCCCAAGCCGACAACGCCTGTTTCACAAGCCATTGTCGCGAACGTTCCCCCCGAACACCCATTTGATCCACTTTTTCAGCAAGCAGGATGGGCACGTGCGCGGTTAACACTCAATGTAATTTTAATATAACCTTAACAGTGGCAGCGTATATCTCTATAATAAATATAAAAATATATTGATCGTTGAATAATTAAATAATTCCATCATTAGATTAAATGAATCACTTTATGAGGTATAAAATGGGAAGTGTTTGTAATAGTAACCCCAGCATGCAAAAAAAATTGATACTGTTAAGTAGAGAACAGAAACCAAATTTCAATGAACAATATATATATTCAACTATACGATGGACTAATTATTTCAATACCGGGAATGCTTTGCTTATTGATGGAGATGGTGAATTGGTAGAATTGGATGATGATGGATTCGATTACCAATGGGACGATGATGACAAAATTGAAGATGAGGAATGGTAATTGGCTCATTGAGGGCGCTCAATAATCGGTGTCAGTTAACCGTAAACTGATATATTCAGCACAACAAGGAGAACTGACATGACCCAAGAAAACCATAATTTCGATTTTTCCGTAGCCCAGAAAGGCATTCTTACCCCACTCATCAAAAATCTCACTGAAGCAGCCCTTGAAGGCGAGTTAGATTCACATCTCGGTCAAGAGATCACCGCCAACCGCCGCAAGGGGAAAAGCCAAAAGACCATCAAATCCTTGAATGGAAACTTAGAGTGACGGACTCCCCAAGACCGTGACGGGATTTTTACCCCCTCAATTACATACTGTTCCCGATCTCGTTACAGCACACGATGAATTTGAAAATTCATGCAAATAACAGGTTAAGTTTTCGAATATAATCCAACCTTGCCGTGCTTTATTTTCCGTTTTCTGAGGCGCCCCCAGATAGGAAACGATGGTCTTCTCGCGGCCCGGGAACCAAACGTCGGAGTAAACTGAATTCGGTAGGTCGCCGTTGGAGTGCTCATGGAGGGTCTCCCTTGTTCCTTATCAAGGGAGCATTCTAAAGCCGCCATGAGGGGGAAGCCAAATTCGAAAATTCTCAGCCAAAATGGTAGAATGATGAATCCACTCGTGAGCTTTCTCGTCGCCCGATTTGGCTTTATCATTATAATCGGAGCAACAGGAATAAAGGATTTCAAAGCAGATATTCTGCGTTTTCCAGAGATTCACCTCAAAGGGTAATGTCTGGGCCAGTTTCGCAGCCTTATTCAATTTTTCCATGAGTGAAACGTCCCCGGGTTGTTCGAGAAGTTGTTCGGCCAAACGCTCAATATTGCCTGCCAACAACCCCCCCAGAGCAGTTGCATCCAGATTTACACCGGCCAGACGCGTTTCCTCCAGAAGAGGTTGCACCATTTCGGGATCAAGCCCCTCCCCGTCAAGCATCCTGCGCAGCTTGGCGTTCAAGCATAATTCCGCGGCGATCGATAAGGCTTTGGGCTTAGGCGTGCCGGACCCTTTCAAAAAACGAATCAAGGGAGCATGGTGCTCGTAAATAGAGCTATATGCCGCTTCAGCCTCTCTTAGCGTCGGCCCCATGATTATGTCCAAAACCTTTCGCCGTGCATCGGCAAAAAGCGAGTTAAGAGAGTACGTGGATGTCCCGAAGTACTTCCCCAGCAAAAGTATGGTTTTAGGAAAATCGGCACCGGCAAAGGCGTCTGAAAGCTCTTTGACAAGTGCTTCATACTTTTGAGCCCCTTGATATTCTCCCGTGCCGCAACTGATGCTGTGATCGCCAAGATGCAGGACGCCGAAACATAAGCTTATGGATACCCGTGTGATTTTAGAAGTAATTTTGGCCCGTCCGATGACGAGTTTGGTTCCGCCTGCCTGAAAACTACGATTGTCCTCCATAACGGCAGAATACGCATAGATCGATTTTCGTTCACCGTCGTCCTGAAACAGCGAACTTATTGCATAGTGGGCCCCCACTGCAGTCAAGCCGAGCATAGCAGGCCTGACGAATTTCTCGTAAATTGCACGACCATTATCGTGCTCGGGAAGGTTGCTCTTTGCACGTTCAAGACGTTGGAGAAAACCAGATTCAAAGCCTTCGGTAAAAAGCTGGTCCGCCAGTTGAAGAACTCTTCCGGCATACTCTATAATCTGAACCGTCTCAATCCCGGAAAGCTCATCGAAAAACCAACCGCAACTTGTGTACATAAGCATGGCGTGCCGTTGGAGTTCCATGAGTTTCAAAACCGTGATCTCGTCCCCGTAGCTCAATGAGCAGGAGGAATAGTGACTCAGAAACGCGTTGATACGTTCGGGAGTTCTATCCACGATGATGTCGACATAGGCGTCCCGGGCCGCCCACGGATCGGTTAGAAACCGGCTGGCCAGTTGTTCATACGCCGGGTTGACAGCGTCCCGGAGCCAGTCCAGGGCCGCACGCAAGGGGGCTCGCCATGATTGGTTCCAACCTGGGTTGCCGCCACTGTTGCACCCGCAATCCGATCGCCATCGTTCTATTCCGTGCACACAACTCCATGAGCTGTTCTCAAAAATGACCACTTCGTGGGTTGGTGGCTGTTCCTCTAGAAACTCTCCATAATTTATCAACGTTGCGAGCTTATTGGATTCAATATAATGGAGCGCGTGAGCAAGAGCCATGTCGCCGCCGCGATGGTGGTGCCCGTAGCTTTCGCCATCCGTTGCGATGTGGACGAGGCGGGGAGAAGATTGATCGTCAGGAAATGCAGACAACAATCGGTTGGCAAATTCCTCTCCGTTGTTGAGCAAACCTTCAAATGCCAGCGCCTGAGAAATCGGCCCGTCGTAAAAAAACAGGCTTATCGTACGCCCTGACGGCAGCGATACCTGATAAGCCATGCCCGGATCGATTTTTCCACCACTCACATCGTGCCATTTTTTATCGTCAAGAGAGCGAACCTGGTGAGCCTGACTGGGAGAAAGTATAGTAAATGCAATTTCGTGCTGGGCCATGATATCCAGGGTTTCAAGATCAACCGCCGTCTCCGGGAGCCACAACCCTTCGGGCTTCCGTCCAAAGCGAAACTCAAAATCCTTTATTCCCCAGATAATCTGGGTTTTCTTGTCACGACTGTTGGCCAGCGGCATGACCATGTGATTATAGCCTTGGGCCAAGGCAGATCCGTGACCTGCAAATTTTTTTATGCTCTGCCGGTCAGCCTCCTGGATTTCGTCATAAACGTCGCGGGCATATTTCTGCATCCAGAGCAAGACAGTGGGGCCGAAGTTGAAGCTTATGCCGGCATAATTGTTCACCAGTTGGACAATCCGTCCTTCACTGTCACAGATCCTCGACACGGCATTTGCCGCGTAGCATTCGGCTGTAATCCGCTCGTTCCAGTCGTGATACGGGAACGCGGAATCCTGGATCTCAATGGCCTCCAGCCAGGGATTTTCCCTGGGGGGTTGATAAAAATGCCCATGAATACAAACGAATCGGTTTTTCATAGTAACTCCTTTTTACGATATCATCACCGCAAGCATGTCGTTGTCTCAATCCCGAAATCCAGGTTAAAAAAACGGCCCCGGATATATGAAGCAGCCAAGCAGGGTTGAATATTCCCGGCACTTACCGAAGGCCCGTTCCTCTCTGCGGTTGGCGCCTCGCTTGATTCTCATGCTCTGCGGATTTGCCCAGCAAGCCACTCGATCGCAAAAAGATGAAAATCGTCGGTTAAGGCCTGCCCTTGCGGCAAGGCAAGAGGACCGCCGATGCCATCACCGCCGCAATACCCGGGACCATGGATGGTACCGTGGACGATATCCGGCTCACGACCGATATTTTCCATGATGTCGATTTCGCCGCAGTGTGGCCAGAGCACCGGGCCGAAATCCTCACCGAGCATCCATAGGGCCGGCCAGATGCCCGGACCGTAAGGAACCCGGATTCGAGCCTCGACCACCCCGTGGGTGAAAGAAAATTTTCCCTGGGTCAGCAGGCGGGCCGAGGAATACCGGGCCGGACCATACCAGCGCCCCAGTCTGTCCCGCTCCTGTTCACTGGTCTCACGGGCAGTTATCACGAGGTTGCGGTTACCGTCCTGGGCCGCATTTTCGGGGGCATCAGTATAATATTGATATTCCTGATTGCCCCAGCCCTTGCCGCCCAAATCATAGCCCCACTTTGCGGGGTCAGGCGGGGTTCCTGTTGGGGCATCGAACTCATCGTTCCAGAGCAAACGCAAGCTTTCGCTGGGGAGTGAGGTGTAGGTCGGCGGAGTAATGGAAAAGAGGGGTGTCACCATGCGGTATATGCCTCAATAAAAAAATGGGCGCGCGTCTGTGGCGCTGGGAGCATAAGGCCAAAAATATTCATCCGGAAGCACAAACTCCACATTGACTAGCGGTTGAGCAGCGTTTCCAGCCCCTCAGCCACCATGCTTGGGATGAATTCGGTCACGGTATACTCGGCAAGCCCGGCCTTTTGAAACGGATCTTCCGCCAAGATAGAGGTCAATTTTTCCCTATTGGACACAGATGCCAGGATAACCCCACCCGTCCTCGGTACCTTGCGCCCTGAAGCGAGAAAATTCCCGGCTGCGTACTGCCTTTTCAGGTAGACCACGTGGGCATCAAGGTGTTGATCAATCTCATTAAGATCGGCGATATAATGCAAAGAAATAATGAACATTGTCTTCCTCTTTTTTGGCAAAATCTTAGCGGAAGAAAAAAGCCTACATTCCCCGCACCTCAACGGTCACATCATAAAGTGTACTGCCCCGGCCGCTGTCGGTGAGGCGTTGCGACATCAGGGCGTTGATACCATATTCGCCCGGCACAAACTCTCTCCACCAAACGCCTTCACTCACCACGGTACCAGGTGGTGTGCGCTCTGTGATCTTGAGACTGAACTGCACCTGCCCGAGGTTGTTGATTGCCAGCACCGCCTGACCGTTGTTCAGGCTCCGTTTTAAAGCATCCTCAGGATGCATCAGCAGCTGCATGCAATCTTGTTTCTGCCGCAGGTCGTCGCGTTCATAAAAGCTGGAGTTGAGCGCATATCGATTCGGAGCCGACTGCAGCCGCAGAGGAAAACCATCCTCCTCGGCGTGGGTGGGCAACAACCGGGGAAGCGGCTCGGTTTCGCGCTCATTTTTGATCTCGATCCGACCTGAAGGCGTCTTCCAGTTTTGCTTGGCCTCGTTCGGCACCTGCAGCAAAACCGGTTCACCGGCCAGCAGACGGCTGTTGGTCACCGTATCCCGCCAGGAATTTTCCTCGGTCAGGAGTTGGCTTATCATCTCTGAGCCGGTTTGGGCAAAAAATGGCTCGTTCCAACCCATCCCTCGGGCGAGCAACTGAAAAACCTCCCAGTTGGATTTGGCTTCGCCCACCGGTGGAATCACTGCGCGCGCGACCTGCACCGAGTAGCTGCCGTAGGCCCGGTAGAGATCCTCATGCTCAAGCGAAGTGGTGGCCGGAAGAACAATATCGGCATAACGGGCGGTGTCGGTGAGAAACCGCTCATGGACCACGGTGAACAGGTCCTCACGTAAGAGTCCCCGCACCACCGCTCCCTGATCCGGGGCAATAGCGGCGGGATTGGAATGGTAGACATACAGTGATTTAATCGGCGGATCGCTCAAATTGGTCAGCGCATCCCCCAACTGGTTCATGTTCACCAAGCGGGTTGGTTGGCGGCAAAAGTCCTCGCGAGTTACCTTAGAGAGTGGAAAGGCAGAGCCGGTTGAGGTGCTTAAAAAAATACCGCCACCGGTCCGCTGCCAAGCTCCGACCAATGCGGGCAGGCAGGTGATGGTGCGTACGGTCATGGCCCCGTTGCCGTACCGGGTCAGGCCGCTGCCCAAACGAATAAACGGTGCTTGGGCCTGGGCATAACTTCTGGCCATACGCTCAATCACCGCGTCGGGCAGACCGCACCGCTCGGCCATGGCCTGGGGTGAATACTGGGGGAGCACAGTTTGCGCGAACTCCTCAAATCCAAAAATATTGTCACGGATAAAGGTCATGTCAACAAGCCGGTCGCGAACCAGGACATGCATCATCGCTAGGGCCAGTCCACCGTCCATCCCCGGTTTGACCAGGAAGACCTCGTCTGCAGCCTCGGTTGTGGGCGTGTGATACGTATCGATCACCCAGAGTTTGGCGCCTTTTTTTCGCGCATTGAGCGCATCGCGCATGGCATGGATGCTGGTGGCGGCAGCATTAAGCCCCCAAAGGATGATCAAATCGCTTGCCAGCATTTCAGAAGGCTGCATGGCCGCCGTTTCCCCCATGATCATTTTCCAGCCCGCATCCTTGGCCGGTGCGCAAATGGTCCGATCAAGCCGGGAAGCGCCGAGATAATGAAAAAAAGGATGACCGGCATTGCGCTGCACCATGCCCATGGTCCCGGCATAGGAGTAGGGCAGAATGGATTCGCCACCAAACTTGCTCATCAGCCCCTGCCAACGCTCGCAGATACGACCTACGGCCTCCCCCCAGCTGATTGGCGCAAAGGAGCCACTGCCCTTAGGGCCGCCGATGCGCAGCAGCGGTGTGGTCAACCGGCGCGGTGAATGGACCGTCTGTTCGTAGTGGGTCATTTTGGGGCAAAGAAACCCCTGAGTGATTGGATGCTTCGGGTCACCGACCACTCGCACCACCCGATTATCTTCAATGGTAACCAACAGGCCACAGGTATCAGGGCAATCGTAGGGACAGACAGAACGGATAATGGTCATAGAGAATGTGGCTCCGTTGAACAGGAAAATTCGTCGCGTAAGTATTGTCGTTCTCGTAAAAACTCTCGAGAACGACGTTTCGAACTTCGCAACCTACTGTATTTTCGACACGTCCGCAGAATCTGTGGGTAAATCTGTGATAATTAGCCCCAGAACCTGAGCCCCGCCGGATGTGAAGTGGGGGGCACATGCCGCACCTTCACCCTTGCCATCATCAGGTCAAGCATGGAGGCTCGACTCCATGCTACCAAGCAGTGTTGTTTAGTCATGGTTTTTCAACCAAGCCAAGGTATACCGGCGAGCGATCCCTGTATCTCCACTCAAAAAATAAGTGAATAATCATATTTTATCAGTGCGTTACAGATCGGTCTCTTGCTGCTAACCCACAAATTCTGCGGAGGAACCCGAAATCCAAAGGGCTTGGCAGTGATGATCTGGCACAGGTTAGTCAGGCCGCCGCCGCAGGAAGAGTCGCCACGCTGCTGATCGAGGCCGACCGCCAGGTTGCCGGCAGGCCTGGAGGGTTCGACCGGCCAGGTCGAGGTTGCCGATCTGAGCAACCCGCAAATCGATGACCTGCTTGACGATCTGGGAGAGCTGGTCGGCAAGATGGGCGGCCGGGTCATGGTCATGCCGACCGAGCAAATACCTGGGAAGACAGGCCTGGCTGCCACCTACCGGCATTGAAACAGCAACAATTACAGCGGGAGGATAGCCCTGTAAACAAGTTTCGAGGACACCATGTCTCTCTTTGACATTTTCAAATACCCTGTTACAGTGTGTCGTAAATGGGGAGGCACCCCCTTTTTTTTTGAACCATTTTATTATGATCAATAAATTCGAAAAATTAAGGAGAAAGTTATGAAACTTTGGGTAACCCCAGATGGAGACCGTTGGCTCTGTGATGAATGCCAACCTGAATTTGAAGAACAGATTGTCAAGGAAAATTGGCGAGTCGCCTTTGAGGAATTGGATCAGACACTTCGTTGTTCCCATTGCAAACACTGTGATGTGGACTTCCCGGATTGATTGAACAAGGCGTATATGGGTCGGGGTAAATATTGTACTCCGACCCGCATGGCCAAGTTCGTTCAACTCACACTATAGTGAACAAGCCTGTCAGAACAATTCGATTTTTCCCGGATCAAATTTTGTTTCCTCGATTAATCCGTCTTTGACGAGATTTTCGTAAAAACACACTTGATTACGGCCATTCTGCTTTGCGTAATAAAGAGCTTGGTCAGCATGATCGAGCAGTGTGACTGAAAAAATGTTGGGGTCCATTTTGATAACACCGATGCTGATGGTAACTTGCCCGACTTGAGGGAATAAATGTGCTTCGATTGCCGCACGGAATCGTTCAAATGCCCTGCTTGCTTGTTCTTTATCTAACGTACGGATTATGATGACGAATTCCTCCCCACCAAAACGGAACAAATAGTCATTTTCCCTGAAATTTCCCTGCATGAGTTGTGACGTCAGCAAGAGAACTTCATCACCATACAGATGTCCCCAAGTATCGTTAATTCGTTTGAAGTTGTCCAGATCAGCCATTCCCAGCCAGTATTCGCTCTTACCATCTTCACAATATCCTCTTCGTTCGACTGTGACAGGCTCAGTGGATTGAGGATACTGAACGTAAATTTTATTAATTACTTCATCAAAAGTTTTTCTGTTGGCAAGTCCGGTAAGCTGGTCGAGCTGAGCTTCACTGAGTACAGCAAAAAAATTGCGGTAAACTCCCAAGAGGCCGTTTGTCATATATGAATCTAACTTGCTTAGTTGATGACTTGTTATTGACACAAGAAATATATCTTGTGATTTGGCTTGAAGAATATGCCAGACAGTAAGGAGCCTGATCGAGTCAATCCGTCGGTTAAACGGTTGTTTTGTTTTTCTCACGATTGCTACTGCCGCTTGGATTTCTTCGGGAATAGAGATGCTATCCAAAACTCTTTCATACTTTTTTTGCTTCAAACTCAACTGGTAGCAAGGTTGCCCATTTCTGTCTAATTTTAGAATAAGTAACTCCTGAGGTTTGATGAATTCCTCCAGAGTTTTAAGTAAACTGAACTCCATGATCTCCACATCGTGTGTGGCGGTCATACTGACGAGTTTATCAAGAAGTCGCGGTGTATTGGTCATGTATGTACGCCTGGAGTACTTGCAAAATAAGAATGAACGGTTCTGAAATTATTCTTCATCAAACACCTTCCTGAGGGGTGAGGCTATTATTGTTGGTTCCTCAGCAGAATCTGTGGGTAGCCTTGGGGGTCGGCAGGTCTCCAAGGGCATGATATAAGGAAATTTTTAGTCCGTCGTACGTACGAAATCCATAGGATCGTTTCGTAACCACCTTTGCCTTGTTGTTAAAACCCTCTACACAGCCCAGGGCAATCGTATTTTTTGCACGAAACCAGTTGAGCAGGAGGGGACGGTGGCCCCTCAACATTTTAGCGACCTTCTTCATCGGTTTGATTTTGGATCGCATGGTTCTTGTGCACCAGGCATCAAGGAACTTGCCGGCCCAAGCCGGAGAACTGTATCCCCAAAATCGTTGAAAATCCTCCTTAAGCAAGTAAGCGCGGACGGTTCTGAGGTTGCATGCGAGCAAGTCCTTCAGCCTGTCCACCTGGTTCTCGGTTAGGTTTTCGGGTCGTTTCAACAGACACCAGCGGCTCTTTGTGAGGAGAGGTTCTTTCCCTTTTTTTTTCAGCTCTTTGGTCTCCTCGGCCCTGACCTCGTCGATTGCTTTGCTCATGTGACTCATAATATGAAACCGGTCGAGGATATTGACGGCGCCCGCTGCCTTTTCGGCAATGACGGCCAGATAGGGTTTCCACATGTCACTGCAAATAAACCGCAATTGCCGGGACCTTGCCGTCCCCAGCCAGTCGAAAAATTCCCTGAAAGTTTTGGCTGTACGGTCGGGGCCGATCCAAAGCAGGCGTCTTTTTCCCTGGTCAAGCTGATACACCAGGGTGACAAACTTATCCTTGCGTTTGCGCCAGCAAATCTCGTCGATGCCGATTGCAGTGATCCCGTCGATGTTGCGATGTCCGAGGCCCCAGTTGACCGCCATTTCCACCGACCTGAAGACAGTGTCCCAACTGGTTTTAAAGACTTCGGCCACTTCCTTCCAGCTCAATCGCTTGCACCAAGTGGCCAGAAACCAGGCGTAAGAGAGGGTGAGATGGCTTTTTCCTAAAGCCCACGGTAACTTTTCGACTTTGACGCCACAGGTTGGGCACTGCACCCGCCGTGGAGCGTAGAGAAAATAAACCGGTATGCCCCATAAGGGGACAAAGGCAAAAGTTCTGCCACGCAAGGTGTCGTATCCGGGTCGCCTCTCGCCGCACTTGGAGCAAATAGGCTTGCTGCCGGCTTGGGGCCGCAAGGTTATCACCAATGCTGGCGGTCCGGCGTCACGCCATTTGCAGGTGTCATAGATAAAACCCGGTTGTTTTTCGATACGGTTCAAGATAGTCTTTACGTGCATCCTGTCTGGCCTACCTGAGGAGTTTTTTGGAAGGAACTTTTCCCGGCAAGGTAAGGCAGGATGCATTTTATGAAAACCCCACAACAGGACAATCAATGGCAATAGCAGGGAGGCGCGACTCTATCAAGGCCAAGCCCTGCGGGTGTGCGCTTGCAGCGCACAGCCTTGACAGAGTCGCGCCTCCCTGCTCCACCTGAAGGTGGCAAGGGTGACGGGGCGGCAGGTGCCCCCCCCTCTCACCTCCGGCGGGGCTCAGGTTCTGGGGCTAATTATTAAAGATCTACCCACAAATTCTGCGGACGAAGCTTATTGGTTTTGGTCAATGGTTTCATGGCAAATCCTTTAATCCCATATTTTTTCCTGCTTGTTTCTCGTCACTTCGAGTGGAATTTGTCAAGAAATAAAAGACAGTATAGGCGCTGAGATCATGATTCCGATCAAGGAAGCGCCCCTGTTCACCCCAAAGGGAAAGAGCGGGGAAAGATCGGTATAATCCCAGACCAAAACAGTAGCATATATGGGGAGCATTAGGAGTTTGTCCAAAAAGCTTGCGTTCGAAATCCGTTTTTGGTATCACGCCTCTCAATAAGGAGGCAAACCATGGAATTACCCATCACGATTCGCGGCAGGATTATTGATCACCAGGAGCTTGAATGTATCAAACAGGCAATTTGCCAGGGCTGGGCCAGAGGCCGCACCTGGATATCCCAGGAACTCTGTCGGCAATGGGATTGGCGACAGGGCAGCGGCCAGCTCAAGGACCAGGTATGCAGGATATTGCTCAACGAATTATCCAGGCGGGGTCTCGTCGAACTCCCCGCCCGCAAACGCGCCGCCCAAGTGGCCCAGCGGTATTACCTGGCCCCGTCCATACCACCCTCCTATGCTCAGGAGCCCCTGGAGGGCAAACTCAAAGATTTTCCCGCAGTCACGCTCTGGATGGTGCGGCGCACTTCGGAAGAGGCGCTGTGGAGTCAGGACCACCGGCAAAGCCGGTGGCTTGAAAGACTGTGAACCGCTCAAAGCGGTCTATTGAACAGATTAACTGACCACCATATGGTGGTCGCCTATTTAAACAAGTTCAGTTGTTCTATACGCTGATCCTCTTTCTCCTGGTCACGGATATATGCCCGAACCATTGCTTCGTCAGCACCAACGGTTGAAACAAAATAGCCTCGTGCCCAAAAGTGCATCCCGTTGTAGTTCTTCTTTTGTCCAAGGTAATTGCGCGCGATGTAGATCGCGCTTTTCCCTTTCATATAGCCAACCACATGGGCAACCGAATACTTCGGGGGGATCAACAACAGCATGTGCACATGATCGGGTTGCAAATGCCCCTCAACTATCCGACTTTCTTTTTGACGGGCTAGGAGTCTGTCGGAGTTGGACCATCGATTTGCATATCAAATCCGGCCAGAAAACTTAAAAAGAACATAAACTGATATCGATTCCTGTTAAATTTTGAAATTTGGAAAAATTACCCGCAAAATTTCTTCGCGAGGCTTTGTTATTGACCTTTTTCATCCTTTCAAGGCAAACATCCGCTTGAGATTCCATGCAATGGACACAAGTGTCCACTCACCGGTAACAGCTTCAAGGCCCCGCAAAAAAAATTGCCGGAACCCCAGGACATGTTTGATGATACCAAATACAGGTTCAACCGTGCTCTTCCTTTTTGCGTACACCGCACGCCCTTCGGCGGTTTTGAGCTTATGTCGCATCTCGTCAATGGGCTTCGCATCTTCCGGTAGGGATGCAGGTGGGGCAAAGCGTTCGCCAAGGGGCTGATTATGCGCCGTCCGGCCCGGTGGAATGAACGCCTCTATTTTTGACTGCTCACAGGATGCAAGGTTGTTCTCGCTGTAATATCCAGCATCCGCCAAAAGGGCCTCCACTTGGCCCAATTGTTCTGGCAAGGCGGTCAGAGCAACAAGTGCAGGGGTAACCTCCAACTTGTCATTAGCCGCTTGACTGACATGCGACTCAACAATCATCATGGTGGCAACGTCAACTCCGGCTTGGGCGTTGTAGGCTTGGTCGAATCCCTTGTTCGAGGAAGGCATGATACGGGACTCCTCGTCAGTCAAATTGACCTGATCGTTTTTTCGAGGACCGGATTCCGGGGGTTTGGGCTCACGACCGCGAGGTTTTTTACCGGTTTCTTCAGCTTTTTCCCGGCGGGCGGCAACCTTTTTCTCGTATTCCTGTTGCTCTTGGTCGTATCGTTTGGCAGCGCGTTGCTCGATCTGTTCCTTGGCTTTGGCTATGGCATCAAGGCGGTCCTGACGACGGGACAATTCTTCAGGAATGTCCATGCCGTCGGGAATGTTCTCCGAGTCCGCCTTTTCGGCAAGACGCATGAGTTCGTCGACTTCGGCTTGCAGCTGTTGTTCGAGTTTATTGGCATAGTCCCAACTCAAAGCATGATGCCTGGATGCGTTAGCCTTGATTTTGGTACCGTCAAGGCTCACCTTGCCCAATTTCAAGCAGCCCATTTCTTGGGCAAGGCGCAAAATTTGCTTAAAGAGCGGAGTGAGATGCTCAAGAAAGCGCTTGCGAAAGGTGGCGATGGTGTCGTGATCGGGATGGGTGTTAGCGGAAACATACCGGAAAGCAATGGAATCATAGGTGGCTCGTTCAATCTTCCGGCTGGAGAAAATACCGGTGGCATACCCGTAGAACAGAAGCGATAAAAGAATTTGCGGGTGATGCGCCTTGACCCCTTTTCCGGCATAGGCTTCCACCAGAGGGCGCAAATCAAGCTGCGAGACGATATCGACAACAAATCTGGCCAGATGGTTTTCCGGAAGCCAGTCTTGAATCGACGGCGGGAAAAGATATTGTTGCGTTCTGTCGAAGGGGACGAAATTTGAACTCACAACGTTAGCCTCTGCAGGTAATCTCTTGAAATTATATAATATATACAAAAAATACCCGACAAATGCAACATTTATATCGCAAAATCAATGAGTTGGTATCGGATTAAGCAATCCTGCTTTCCATTTGCAAGATCTAACTCCGACAGACTCCTAGATCGTGGAAGACATCACCCAGGTTTTTCCGGAGTTGTCCAAAAAGCATTTTTCTCCGGCATTTCGGTATCCACACCACATGGTACTTGCAATCCCATTTTGTGTGGCTTAAACATTGTATGTCGTTCATGAAGCCTCCTTTTTCGTGACTTTGACCGGTTCACGAGGCGGGAGGCTTCTTTATTTTGCAGGAACTGTCAAACTGTTGTTGTCCCCCGGCAAAGCCGGGGGTTTACCCAAGGGAAATTATCTTGTGCATCGATATCATTACAAGGGATTCCGGATACTTGTCGGCTCCCATCTCAAATACATTGCCTTGTTCAACGACACGCCCGTTGCCTGTCTGGCGTGGGGATCAAGCGTTTTCCGCATTGGCGACAGGGACCGGTTTTTGAATTGGTCCGCGCAGGAGCGTACCGGCAACATTCGGTTTATCGCAAACAATACGCGTTTTTTGATTTTGCCGTGGGTGCGGGTAAAGAATCTGGCCTCCCATCTCCTGGCCTTGTCAGCCCGAGTAGTCAGCCGGGACTGGCAGAATTTTTATGGCCATCCGATTTACCTGCTCGAGACCTTTGTGGAGACCGCGCGGTTTCAGGGCATCTGTTATCGGGCCGCCAACTGGATTCGAGTCGGAAGCACCAAGGGACACGCCAAACGCAACGGTCAATTTTACTATCACGGCAACCCCAAAGATATCTATGTCTACCCCCTGATCAATGAGTACCGGTCGCGTCTGGCGGCGGGAGGCGAGTCATGCTGAATCTTGCCCAGTCGCCGGTTACGGAGGACAAACTGACGATGTTTCGCGATAAAGCCCACCAGATTACCGATACCTGGGTCGACAGCCTGGCACCTGCCCTGTGCGGCGACAAGCCGTTGACCATGACGGAAATTTCCGCCTTGTTCGAGGAAAAGAAGGCAGAGTTACTGGGCTCCCTTGTCGAACAGTTCATCGGGGTCCATCATCGGGAAACAACGGAGCAGCGATCCGCTCCCTGCCCCAAATGCGGCAAACTTTGCCTGGCCAGGCGGACAACCTCCCGCCGGGTGGAGTCCCGTCAGGGATCGACTCTGATCGAGCGGCCCTATTTTTATTGCACAGCCTGCCGAACAGGGTTTACCTTGCTCGATCAGACGCTGGAACTTTCGGGGCGGAGAAAGCAGTACGATCTCCAGCGGCTGGCTTTGGACTATATCGCCGAGATGCCCTACGCCCGGGCAGCCGAACTCTTCAGTAAATCTACCGGGATCAGTTTCTCCGAGGACACTCTCCACGACCTGGTCGCGGAGTTTACCGGCGATCTGACCCTGGAGGAGGTTATTCCCGGCAAGGAGGAGATACTTGAGCGGATCTCTTCAGTGAAGGGCCAGGGAAAAAGGCGTCCTGTCCTGGTGGTGGCCACCGATGGCGCTCATCTGCCGACCCGGCCGCTTCCCGGCAGGGCAGGTAAACGCGGACCAGGAGAATACCGGGAGGCCAAAGGATTCCGCCTTCACCTGCTTGGAGCGGACAAGATTGTCCAGCTTGCCAGTTGGCATCAGATTCAGGATGCGGAAACCTGCGCCAATGCCCTGAAAACCGTTGCCGAACGTATCCCCGTCGACAAGGTCCGTATTGCCCTGATCGGCGATGGCGCCCATTGGCTGTGGCGCGCCATGACCGAAGCGTTTCCGACCGGTCGGGAGGTGCTGGACTATTATCACTGCTCCGAGTATATCCATGCCCTGGCCACGGCGCAGTATGCCGATGATCCCGTCAGAGGGCTCCAATGGGTGGAAGCAACCATGACCCGACTCTATTACGGAGAAACAGGGCATTTCCTGGGTGGGCTCAAACGGATGAAACCGCGGAATAACGATGTCAAGGAACAGATCCGCAAACTGATTGGGTATCTGCAGAACAATGCCCACCGAATCGACTACAAACACAATCGGGCAGGCGGATATCCTATCGGCAGCGGCGGCATTGAGTCCGCCAACAAATTTATCTGCCATGTCCGGCTCAAACGAAGCGGTGCCTGGTGGCTGAAAGAAAACGGCAATGGCATGCTCGCCCTGAGATGTGCCCTCGTAAATGGAACCCTCGATGCTGCTTTCAAGCGTTACGTGGCCAAGGGCCAGAACACAACTTTAGCGGTTGGGACAAACTCCTAATGCTCCCTACGGAACAGTTCTGGATGTGGGTATCTAAGCGCTTATTTTTCTCGGTATGTGTTAATTTCATCTCGCAAGTTTTGCGCAACACTCCTTGCCGCATCAGCAAAGTCACTGCCATTGCTCGCATACAACACGCCTCTTGATGAACTGATGATCAATCCCGTACCATCTTTGGTCTGACCGGCTTTTACCATTGCTTCTACATTACCGCCTTGAGCACCAACCCCGGGGACCAGGAATGGCATGTCGCCGACTATTTTTCTGATTGCAGACATTTGTGATGGCCACGTAGCACCAACAACAAGTAAACAATTGTTGTTGGTATTCCAGTTCTCGCTGGCTAACCGAGCTACGCGAATATATAAGGGTTCACCGTCAACCACTAAGTCCTGAATGTCTTCGGCTCCAGGATTTGAGGTGCGACACAAAAGTATGGTGCCTCTTTCTTGATACGAGAGAAACGGTTTTACAGAATCATAACCTAAATATGGGTTAACCGTCACCGCATCAACTCCGTACCTTTCAAACACTTCGATTGCATATTTTTGTGCTGTACTGCCTATATCCCCTCTCTTCGCATCTAAAATAATCGGAGTGTGTGGATAGTTACTTTTTATATAATCTATTGTTTGTTCGAGTTGTTTTTCGGCACCCTCGGCGGAAAAATAGGCAATTTGCGGTTTGAACGCACACACCAAGTCATGGGTTGCGTCAATAATAGCTTTATTGAATTGGAAAATTGAATCTAAACCGTTTTTTAAATGGACAGGAAAACGAGATATATCCGGGTCAAGGCCAACACAAACCAGCGAGTTGTTCTTTCCCCAAATGGTTTTCAGTTTTTCCTTAAAAATCATGAAGTACTCCTCAAGCGGGCTGAATGCCCGCAAACCAATATTCCAAATGAAATGAGCCGCTTCTTTTGTAGAATACAAAAAACATCACAGATTGAAAAAAGATACAGACGAAACCGACTCGTGAATAAATCAGCTCAACGACTTTTCAACAATCTCCTTCACATCATCAGAAAGCGAGGGAATACTGCCGATCCGCTCCAGCTGAGACCGGATCAGTTGTTGCCGGGCGGCATCATACCGCCGCCACTGGGTCAACGGGGTGAGCATCCGCGAGGCGATCTGCGGGTTGAGGGTATCGAGCACCAGCACCTGATCGCCGAGGAAGGCGTAGCCCGAGCCGTCGGCAGCATGAAACTGGCTGTGGTTGGTGGAACAGAAGGTGGCGATCAGGGACCGGACCTTGTTCGGATTCTTGATGGAAAATGCCGGGTGCGTTGTCAGGGCCCTGACCCGGTCCAGAGTTCCCGGCAAGGTGCATCCGGCCTGGAGAATCAACCATTTGTCGACCACAAGAGGATCATGCCGCCACGTGTTGTAAAAATCGGTCAGGAGAGCGGTTCCGGCTTCCTGATCGGCGTTGACCACCCCGCTCAGGGCGGCAATCCCGTCGGTCATGTTGTCGCTCTGCGCATACTGCTGCCGCCCCAGGTCCAGCAGGGCGGAATCCAGCCGACCCTCCGTATCCGGAGTGAGCAGATAGGCAAGGCAGGCGTTGCGCAGGGTGCGTTTACCGGCATCAACCTTGTTATAGCTGTACGGACCGTTTATCTCCAAGGCCTCGTAGCGCTGCAGCAATTCGCTGCGTAGGGCCCGGCCGAGCAAGGCCCGGAACTGCTGACGGACCGCGAACACCGCCACCGGGTCGATGGTTGTCATCTGCTGGCTGATCCAGTTTTCCGAAGGCAGGACCAGGGCCATGGCTACAAAGGCGGGATCGCTCTCCTGATCGCGCAAGAGATTGCGCATCCCTTCGATCAATTGTTCATGCACGGTGACGCTGTCGCCCCGTTGAAAACGCTCAATCTGAGCGAGGATATGCTGCAAGCCCAGACGTTGTCCCGCATCCCAGCGATTAAAGGGGTCGGGATCGTGGGCCATCATCCGCCCCAGTTCCACGTCGGACTGCTCAAAATGAACCCGAACCGGTGCGGAAAAATTGCGGAGGAAAGAGACGGTGGGTGGACGTTCAATATGGGAAAACACAAAATCCTGCTTCTTTTCCGAAAGGATCAGCACCTTGGTGGTCGGATCGGTAGAATTGTCGAGCGGCATCGACGCTCCCCGGTCATCCAGCAGACCAACGGCCAAGGGCATGAAAAAAGGCTGTTTTTCGGCAGACTCACGGGTCGATGGGCAGGACTGCTCAACGCTGAGGGTCAGTTGCTGCGCTGCCTGGTCATAGTTGGAGCGCACTGTCAGTTCCGGGGTTCCGGCCTGACTGTACCAAAGTTTGAACTGGGTGAGATCGCGCTCCCAGGCAGCTTCCATGGCCGCGACAAAGTCATCGCAGGTTACGGCCTGGCCGTCATGCCGTTCAAAATAGATATCCATACCGCGGCGGAAGGTTTCCGCACCCAACAGGGTGTGAAGCATGCGGATCACCTCGGCCCCCTTGTTGTAAACCGTAAGGGTGTAAAAATTGTTGATCTCGACCACGGAAGGCGGCCGCACCGGATGGGCCATGGGGCCGGAATCCTCGCGGAACTGGAAGGAGCGGATGATGTTGGCGTCCTGGATTCGTTTCACCGGACGAGAGGTCATATCCGAGGTGAATTCCTGGTCGCGGAATACGGTCAGCCCCTCTTTAAGGCTGAGCTGGAACCAGTCGCGGCAGGTGATGCGGTTGCCGGTCCAGTTATGAAAATATTCATGGGCAATCACCGCCTCAATGCCTTCGTAATCGGTATCGGTCGCGGTTTCCGGCAGAGCGAGTACATATTTGGAGTTGAAGACATTAAGTCCCTTGTTCTCCATGGCTCCCATGTTGAAATCATCCACCGCCAAAATCATATACAGATCAAGGTCATACTCGCGGCCGAATCGTTCCTCATCCCATCGCATGGCCTTTTGCAGCGCTTGTATGGCATGGCCGCATTTGGTCCGGTTACGCTCCTCGACAAAAAAATGAAGCCCGATTTCCCGGCCTGAAGCCGTGGTGAAGGTATCGTTGAGGCGAACCAGCTGACCGGCGACCAAGGCAAAGAGATAACAGGGTTTAGGAAAGGGGTCGTGCCAGGTGGCATAGTGTCTGCCGCCTTCCAGGTCACCGCTGTCGATAAGATTGCCGTTGGAGAGCAGAACCGGGCAGGCGGCCTTGTCGCCGATCACGGTGGTGGTAAACACGCTCATCACATCGGGACGGTCCGGAAAGCAGGTAATGGTGCGGAACCCCTCGGCCTCGCACTGGGTGCAGTAATTGCCCGAGGAGAGATACAGACCCTCCAGCGCGGTGTTTCCCGCCGGATTGATAAGGGTTTCGATTTCCACCTGAAAAGGGCCTGTCGGAACCTGGGGAATTTCCAATCTGCCCTGGACAAAACTATACTGCTCCAGACTGAGCTCGGTGCCGTCGAGTACCACCCGAACCAGTTGCAGCCGCTTGCCGTTAAGCACCAGCGGCGGCCGGTCGTTGCTTTGGGGGCGGCACTGCAGCCGGGACTGTACCCGGGTGGCATGGGGATCGAGTTCGACCCGCAAATCAATGCTGTCGACCAGGTACGGGGGTGGGGTATAATCTTTAAGAAAGGTTTCTTTCTTTTGTATTGTCACGTCATAACCTATGGAATTATAAATTTTTAATCAAAGAAATATGGTATTCTTCACAGATTGAAAAAAGACCGCCCATGCTCAAAAGAATAATTGATGGATGGAAGGAACCTGCCGGTTGCATTCCATCAAGCTAATTTAAAGACGTGATGAAAGCAAGTATAAGACATTTTTCTCTTGGTTCCGGACCGGAAAAGAGATACCGATAAGCATCCGCATACTGAGCCCAATGGTGGAATCCACGGAAATACTGGTCATCGGCGGCGGACCCGGCGGTCTGGCCTGCGCGACCCTGCTCGCGCACAATGGGGCCAAGGTTATTTTGGCGGAGCGGAAGGCGGTCATCGGTCCCAAGGTCTGTGCCGGCGGCATCACCTGGGGCGGGCTGATCAAGCATATCCCGGAACGCCTGATCGAACGTCCATTTCCCGAGCAGCAGATCGTCACCCCCTGGCAGCACATCGTGGTTACTGAAAAGAATCCGATCATCGCCACTGTCAGCCGCCAACGCCTCGGGCAATGGATGGCGGAGCAGGCGCAGGCTGCCGGTGTCACCGTGCTCACCGGAACCCGCGCCCTGTCCCTGGAAAACAATCGCGCGAGCCTGGAACGCGAAGATGGGCAGCGGATCACCATCGGCTTTGACCATCTTGTGGGTGCCGATGGTTCCCATTCCCTGGTTCGTCGTTTTCTCGGCCTGCCTGTTCACGCCATGGGAATCGGGATCAACTGCATGCTCCCGGGACAGCACCGGCACATGGAATGGCATCTCCATGCCGGCAGGTTCGGTTCCGGTTACGGCTGGATCTTTCCGCATGCCGAAGTCGTTTCCATCGGGGCCTACGGCGATGTCAACAACCTGTCGGCACCCCTTTTGAAAAAACGGCTGCTCGCTTGGGCCGGCAGCCAGGGATTCCGCCTTGATCCCGATGCTCTCCGCGCCGGGCTGGTCAATTTTGATTATCGCGGTCTGCGCTTTGACCGCACCTGGCTGGTCGGCGATGCCGCCGGCCTGGCCTCCGGACTCACCGGCGAGGGTATCTATCCTGCTCTGATTTCGGGCCGAGCCGTGGCCCGCATGATCCTTGATCCCGGATATCGGCCCGATGCACTGGCGGGGATGCTGAAAAAACAACGTCGTCATCGAAAAATGGTTGCCTTGTCAGGAAAAAACCGACACCTTTGCAGACTGTTACCGGAGGTGATGGTTTTGCTGTTACGCTGGAAAATTATTAATTTCCATACCCTGGAAATGGCGGAATAGGATGAATCCGTCTCTGATCAGGGTACCCCCCCCTCTCCCGAATGAGTACCATGACCACCAAACAGAAAAACATCCTCTACAACTGTCTTTTTCTGGCGGCCTGCGCCGGCATTTTCCTCTTCCTCTTCTCGGCTCCCCTTGAAACGACCAGTCCAC
This sequence comes from uncultured Desulfobulbus sp., assembly GCA_963666685.2. Classification (GTDB taxonomy): domain Bacteria; phylum Desulfobacterota; class Desulfobulbia; order Desulfobulbales; family Desulfobulbaceae; genus Desulfobulbus. The sequence continues at coordinate 1,088,851 of CAXXHZ010000003.1, read as the reverse complement.
TGCCCCATGACTCGAACCATGAACGGTTTTTCAACATGAAAAAGAAAGAGGCGGAAAAATCCTGTCAGACCTGTCATGGCCCAGGGGCCGAAGCACCGCTGCTCGAAACCCATCCACCCAAGTATCGCTGCCTCTTCTGCCATAAACGAAAATAACCCGGCGAGCACCTATGACCAAGACCCAGGACGTGTATTATGTTTCCGGCTCCACCGCCATTCTTGCTGAAGACATGGGCAAGGCCCTGCTGGCCCAGTTTCAGGATATCCGCTTTCGCGAAGAAAAAATTCCCTTCATCCATACTCCCGATGATGCCAGGAAGGCCCTGACCCATATCCTCAAGCAATCGGAAGGCACCCAACCCCTGCTCTTCTGCACCATCATGGACCAGGAGACCCGCGACGTCTTTAACTGCCCCCAGGTAAAATTCTTCGATATTTTTCTCAATACATTGGAATTGCTGGAAAAAGCGCTTGATAGCCGAGCCTTACGGGAACCGGGGTACTCCCGGCACTTCACCATATCCAAGATGGATAAACGGGTCGATGCCATCCATTATTCGTTGGAGCACGATGACGGCACCCGCACCGCGGAATACGATGAAGCTGAAATTATCCTCATCGGCGTTTCCCGATCCGGCAAAACCCCGGTCAGCATCTATTTGGCCACTCACATGGAACTCAAGTCCGCCAACTTCCCCCTGACCTCCGATCATCTGAGCCAAGATGAACTGCCCAAGGACATCGTCCGCAACCGCAAACGGGTGGTGGGCCTCACCTCTTCTCCCCAATATCTCCACAATATCAGAGAAAAACGATACGCCGGCTCCTCCTACGCCAGCCTGGCCAACTGTACCCGCGAACTGCAGCAGGCCAAACACTTGTTTATGCGCCATAATATAAAGGTCCTGAATGTCGAGGGCCGATCGATTGAAGAGATTGCCGTCCAGGCCCTTCAGATCATCGGGCTGGAAAAAAAACAGCGACAACGAACCCGGACACGAGATATCTCCGGTCGTTTTTCCTAGAGTACTCCCCGCTAAACAGATGATCCTGCCAACTTCTACGATACAGGGAAAGTCGACCGTGACCCCGAAAAACAAAATGGAACAAATCAGGCAACAGATTGACTCCTTTCCCATCCTTCCGGCCACCGTATCCAGGATCTTACAGGTAACCGCCAGTCCGAAAAGTTCGGCCGACGACTTAATGCAGGCCATCCTCCCGGACCAATCCCTTTGCGTTACCATTCTCAAGTTGGCGAATTCCGTCTTGTTTGGACGACCTCAACGAATTGATACCCTGACAACCGCGATTATCGTGCTCGGGTTCAGCGAGGTTCAATCCATTGCCCTGATAAAAGCCATGAATAACTCATTCAGGGAACTGAATCCGATCAGCACCGCCCAGGTCAAACAATTTTGGGAGCACTCTTTCCTCGCTGCCATGGCCGCGCAACATATTGCGCAGCACCTGCGATTAGCTTCAAGTACCTTTTTCATGGCCGGATTGATTCACGACATCGGCAAACTCGTCATGTTGCTGACCTTTGAGGACGAATATGCTCCTGAACAGTGGATGACCTCTTGCAGCACAAAGGAACGCCTCAGCATGGAACGACAACTTTTTACGTTCGATCATGCCTCACTGGGCGGGCAACTTCTCAGAAAATGGAATTTTCCGGAGAACCTGTTGTCAGCGGTGGAATACCATCATTGGCCTGCCCAAGCCCAAGCCCCGCTTGAGCGTTTCTTGGCTCAGGTTGTCCAACTTGCCGATGTGCTCTCCTCTTTTTGCCTTGAAGACGATGCGAATGAAGACTGTCGGTTGATTGAGAGATTGCAGGTATTCCTGCCTGATTTCACTCTGCGCTGGCGCAGCATGGGTATGGCTTGGCATGATGAACACTTTACGGATTGGTACCACTGGTTGTGCACAAACCGTGCAGAGAGTTGTGCTCTTATGGAAATTTTCGCAGACTGATAGGTGACAGGGTTCGGAACCGGGGAACTGTCTCCATGCGAGTACATTGACCAGCATGGGTTGATAGGCTAGGATGCGCCTTCACCAAAATCAAAATCCTTTGAGGTCAAAAAAAATCATGAAGGTCCGTTTACCGGCCGAGTGGGAAGAGCAGGACGGCGTGTTGCTCGCCTGGCCGCACGCAGACAGCGACTGGTGCGAGCAACTGGCCGCCGTGGAAACCGTTTTTGTCAACATCGCCCACGCAATCAGCCGTTATGAACGGGTACTGATCGTGGCTCCCGATATCGAACCGGTACGGGAGCAACTGTACCGGGGCGGAGTTGATAGGCAACGGGTGCGTCTGTACCGGATACCGACCAATGACACCTGGGCCCGGGACTTCGGCCCGATCACGGTGTTTGAAAATACGCATCCGGTGCTGCTCGATTTCGGCTTTAACGCCTGGGGCCTGAAATTTGCCGCTGATCTCGACAACCGGATCACCGGCAACCTGATCCAAGCCGGGGCGTTTGGTGCCAGCAAGGTGCGCATTCCCGGCCTCATCCTCGAGGGCGGCAGCATTGAATGCGATGGCGCGGGCACCCTGCTGGCCACCCGTGAGTGCCTGCTTAGCCCCAACCGCAACCCGCATCTGAACCGACAAGGCATAGAACAGGCACTCGGCAACCTTCTCGGTGCCACCCGGTTTCTCTGGCTGAAAAACGGGTATCTTGCCGGCGACGACACCGATGCCCATATCGACACCCTGGCCCGCCTTTGCCCGGAGGACACCCTCGTCTATGTCCGATGCGATGATCCGGAAGACGAACACTTCACCGCACTGGCGGCAATGGAAGCGGAACTGCAAAGCTTCCGTACCGCTGCCGGCAAGCCCTATCGATTGATCCCCCTGCCCTGGCCCAGCCCCTGTTTTGATGAGCACGGCCTGCGTCTGCCCGCCACCTACGCCAATTTTCTCATCATCAACAAGGCAGTACTGGTACCGACCTATCATGACCGGCAGGATGAGGCGGCCTTGGAAGTCATGAGCCGGGTCTTTCCCGAACGCACGATCATCGGCATCGATTGCCTGCCCCTGATCACCCAGCACGGTTCGCTCCATTGCGTGACCATGCAGATCCCCAAAGGAGTCCTGCCATGAATGCCCTTCGAGTCGGCTTGGTGCAGCACAGCTGCTCGCAGAACCGTCAGGAAAATATCGACAAAAGCATCCGGGGGATCCGTGAGGCTGCGGCCCGGGGTGCCCACCTGGCCGTGCTCCAGGAGCTGCACTGCGGCCCTTATTTCTGCCAGACCGAAGACACCGCCTGCTTTGATCTCGCCGAACCCATTCCCGGACCGGCCACCGAGGTTTTCAGCGCCCTGGCCCGGGAGCTCGGCGTAGTCATCGTTACCTCGCTGTTCGAGCGCCGGGCACCGGGGCTCTACCACAATACCGCCGTTGTTCTGGAAGCGGACGGCAGCATTGCCGGTACCTACCGCAAAATGCATATTCCCGATGATCCCGGCTATTACGAAAAATTTTATTTTACCCCCGGCGATCTCGGCTTCACGCCGATCCCCACCTCGGTGGGCCGTCTCGGGGTGCTGGTCTGCTGGGACCAGTGGTACCCGGAAGCAGCCCGGCTGATGGCCATGGCCGGGGCCGAAATGCTCATCTATCCCACGGCCATCGGTTACGATCCCCATGACGTTTCGGAGGAACAGACCCGCCAACGCGAGGCTTGGGTGACCATCCAGCGCAGTCATGCCATTGCCAACGGTATCCCGGTACTCAGTGTCAACCGGGTGGGTTTCGAGGCCGATCCCTCCGGTATCGGTGCCGGGGCGCAGTTCTGGGGCAGCAGCTTTGCCGCCGGGTGTCAGGGGGAGCTGCTTGTTGTGGCCGATACGGATCAGGAACAGGTGCTGGTGGTCGAACTGGACCGCAATCGCAGCGAGGACATTCGCCGCATCTGGCCGTATCTGCGCGACCGCCGGATCGATGCCTACGGCGATCTGGTCCGCCGCTATCGGGATTAAGGGTTTCAACAACATGGGAAAGATATGAACGGTATTCTGCTGGCCATGGTGAGCGTGGCCTTTCTCTTTGCCGGATGGCGTCAATTTGCCTGGATACCGGGAACGGGCGGCAATGCGCCCATGGAGCTGCTTTCCAAGGCGATGATCGATGCCGCCTCCGGTGCGGTCACCCTGGCCATCGGACTGGTGGGAGTGATGACCCTGTTCATGGGCCTGATGAAGGTGGCCGAGGCGGGCGGCATGCTGCGAATCATTGCCCGGCTGATCCGACCTTTGATGGTCCGCCTTTTTCCCGATGTGCCCGCCGATCATCCGGCCATGGGTGCCATGATCCTCAACCTTTCCGCCAATGCCCTGGGCCTGGGCAATGCGGCCACCCCCTTCGGCATCCGGGCCATGCAGGAGCTGGATAAGCTCAACAGCCGGCCGGGCACAGCCACCAATGCCATGGTCCTTTTCCTGGCCATCAACACCTCTTCGGTCACCCTCCTGCCCACCGGGGTGATTGCCTTGAGGGCGGCCGCCGGATCGGCTGATCCTGCCGCCATCCTGCCCACCACCCTCTTTGCCACCATCGGTTCGACCACGGTCGCCATCCTGGTTGCCAAGCTCTTCAGCCGCTGGTCCCAAGCCCCCGATCCCCTTCCAGCCCATATCGCATCGGACCCAATTGCTGCGGAATCGACACAGGCCCCCCCGTTGGAGGACGAAGGCACAGCCTATCCCCTCTGGGCGAGCGTGGTGGCTCTGGCAGGGCTGATCACTCTTGTCCCGGTTGCCATTGCCTATGGCCAGACTCTTTCCCCCTGGATCATCCCCGGCCTGATGGTTTTTTTTCTCGGTTTCGGAGCAATGCGCCGGGTGCCGGTATATGAGTCGATGGTCGAAGGGGGGCGGGAAGGATTCCAGGTGGCCCTGCGAATCATTCCGTACATGGTGGTTATCCTGGTGGCCGTGGCCATGCTACGGGCCAGCGGGGCCATGGATCTGCTGATCGGAGCGCTGGGACGCTTCACCTCGCCGCTGGGACTGCCGGCCGAAGCCCTGCCCATGGCCCTGATGCGGCCTCTTTCCGGTTCCGGGGCTTACGGAATCCTGGCCGCTCTCCTGGGCGACCCGGCCATTGGTCCGGACAGTTACACCGGCTATCTGGTCTCCACGCTTCAAGGATCCACTGAAACCACGTTCTATGTTCTGGCCGTCTATTTCGGCGCCGTACAGGTCCGCCGGATCCGTCATGCCATGGCCGCCGCGCTCACGGCCGACCTTGCCGGAATTATCTTTGCCGTTATGGCCTGTGTTTATCTGTTCGGCAAATAAACCCTGAATATTTCAGGCCCAAGGCATTTCATCAACCTTTCAAATCCAGTACCTATACCGGAGTTCAGGACAAACGATCAGGAGCTACCCCATGATACAAATCGACTACAATCTCATCAAGGATCTGGCACTTTTTCACGAACAATACGGCAAGCTGGCGGACGAAATTCAACAAGTAAAGGTGCAACTCAAAAACAGCCCGCCACTTGAATCGAACGACCCCAAGTTTGAACAGCGGGCTGAATGGCGCTCATGGCTGGCCTTGCAAATATCAACACGAGAACGCCTGCAGGAGAGTTTAGTGAAAGCCTTGCTCAACAAAGGAATTCGTATTGAAAATTTGCCCTGATAGGATGCCGATGCACCGGGATGGGTGTTAAGGGCAATACCGAAAAATCACCCGCACCAAGTGACACAACCCAAGGAATGGCTATTGGAAACAAAAAAGAAAAACATCCTGGTGATTTACCACTCCCAAGGCGGAACCATGGAAGGTATGGCCAAACGATTTGCAAAGGGCGCTGCACGGGAGCAGGACGTTACAATCACGCTGAAAAAAGCCGGAGAAGCCCACACGGACGACCTGTTGCACTGTGATGCTCTCGCCATCGGATCCCCAGAATATTTCGGAACCATGGCAGGGATGATTAAAGATTTTTTTGATCGCACCTTTGCAAGCGCACAGGATCAAACCATTGGTCTTCCTTTTGTGATTTTCGTATGCGCCGGTAATGACGGACGGGGTGCCATCACGCAAATCGAAAGAATTGCGGCAGGATACAAATGGAGAAAAGCCCTGGAACATTTCAGGGTTGTGGGTCGCCCCACAGAAAAAGCGCTCGTCGACCTGGAAGAACTGGGACAGACTCTGGCGGCAGGGGTAGATTTTGGAATTTTTTAAGAGATCGCTTTCCTGACAGGAACAAAAAAGGTCCTTGAGCGGGTGACGCCCTTTCTCGCTTCAAAAAAATATTGGGACACCGAGCACCGCCTCTCAACAAGCGGCAATGAGCAGCTGTGCCTGCCGATGCCCCACGATATTCTACTGAGACAACTCCTGCTCAGTTGATGACCAAGCGCGTCTCAAATTCGAGCCATTTCATGGCCTTGCCTAAGAATTTTGCCTCACTGTTGCTGACGCCGGTAAAGTTTGCGGGCGGCTCGCAGGGTAATTGATCGGAACACAAACGAATTTCATTATTATAACGATACCGTATGACGACAGCGCTGTCTTTTGTAAGAAGCGTCATCTCAAAGACGGACAGAAGCGTGTCGGTAGTAAACACGGCAAAATCTTCAGGGATCAGTGCTGAACGCACATCTATAACCAGTTCCCGGCAAGAGGGCTGATTGAGCATGGTTTGGGCGATCTGCAGAATGTCCCATCCAGCTTCTTCATCCATTTCTCCAGAGACAACAATGGAACGAATCGTGCCCTTGTTATTTTTCGTTATTTTGAATCGCATGTATCCCTCCGCTGGATATATGAATCTTCCTCTAACTCAATGCAATCAAAGATATTCCACAATGTACAGGCAATTTTAGCCGCCACTCGTTCTCTTCCGGCTTGCTTAAAAGGCTCCTGACCTTTTTCTTATCGGCAGGAATGCGATGTGAAGATTAGCAAATACCGATGGAGCATAAGGTGGAGACCCACGATTATCCAAATCTGGAACACCTGTAACCGCTTACACGAAAAACAATTGGTTACAGCCCCCGTGATCAGTTACAGCCAGTTTTATGCCTCATTTGCAATCGCCTCTCCGTCTGCTTATCAGTAACCAATGCAATTCCTATGCCCTTGGGTCATTCAATCGTGTTGCTTTTTCCTGCTCCCGTATTCGGCCTGGTCGGAGATCTGCCGTCCCAGGCATAGAGCAGCAGGCCCGCCGAACAGCCGACAATCCCAGTAATCTCCCAAATCCCCAGGGCTTCATTCAGTACGCCCCAAGCAAGCAGAGCCGTGGCCACCGGCACAAAGGACATGAACAGGGCAACGGTAATGGTACCGAGATGGCGAATGGCATAGGCCACGCACATTAAGGCAATAACATTGACGATAACACCTTGATAAAGGGACTGAACGACAATATCGTGAAAGAACGCCCGGCTGAGACCCGTCGGAAAAAAGTACCACAACGGGGTAAACAGCACCACATTGACCACGGGCACGATCACAATCACATCCCGCCAGCTCATAGACCATAAGCGGATGCCGATCATGTGGAAGGTGTAACAGACCGCAGCAGTCAGCAGCAGAATCATTGCCCCTGATTGGCTCAAGGAAAACACCGAGCCCCCGGCCATGATGCAGTTGGCGAGAAAGATCAGGCCAATGGCAACATACCGATGCACGGCGATCCGCTGCCGGAAGAGCAGCCAGGCGGCAACGGCACCCAAAACCGGCAGCATGCCGTTGACCAGCACGCCTGCATGGGCGGCCCGCAGGACCTTGAGCCCGTAAAATGAAAGCATGGTGTAGGGAAAGCCGACTCCGAGCCCGATCACCAGGTACTGATGCAGCCGAAACTGCCGCCAGGGGTAATGGCGAATAAGCGGCGAGACTACGAGAAAGGCGGTCCAGTAGCGCAGGAGCGTAATATCGGCCGGCTGCAGCCGGGAATGGACGCCAAGACGGGAAAGCGTGATCCAACCGGACCAGATAAAGACCACGGCAAGACCCGCAAGATAGGGTTTGATTGATTTCATGAGGGGCAAGAGATACTCCGGATTTTCCGGTCCGGCAACTCCTTCGCACAAACTGCGGCGACTCTCGCAACGCCATCGCCGACATCATCCGCCCGAGGTACGCTCCATGAGTGGTCCACTTAAACAGAACAATGCGCTGTCCCGGCTTCGCTTCGATAACCGCTTCACCCGGGACCTGCCCGCCGATTCCGTAAACGAAATCGAGCGTCGTCAGGTCTTGGGGGCCTGTTACTCCCGCGTCCGCCCTACTCCGGTGGCCGCACCCCGCCTGGTCGCCTACTCGCGGGAAGCCGCGGCCCTGCTCGATCTCTCCGAGACAGTCTGCCGTTCCGAGGCTTTTACCCGGGTGTTTTCCGGCAATTTGCTGCTGCCGGGCATGGACCCGCATGCTGCCTGTTACGGCGGTCATCAGTTCGGCAACTGGGCCGGGCAGTTGGGGGACGGTCGCGCCATCAATTTGGGTGAGGTTGTTAACCAGCGAGACGAGCACTGGACCCTGCAGCTTAAAGGTGCGGGCCCGACCCCCTATTCCCGTACTGCCGACGGTTTGGCAGTATTGCGCTCCTCGCTGCGCGAATTTCTCTGCAGCGAGGCCCTGTTTCATCTCGGCATCCCGACCACCCGAGCCCTGAGCCTCATCCTCACCGGCGAAACGGTCGAGCGCGACATGTTCTACGACGGCCATTCCAAGGAGGAACCGGGGGCCATCGTCTGCCGGTTGGCGCCCTCCTTTATCCGTTTCGGCAACTTTGAAATTTTCGCCGCCCGAGGCGATGTGGCGAATTTACGGGTTCTGGCCGATTACACCATCCGCACCGCCTTTCCTCATCTGGGCGAACCTTCGCCCGAGGTCTATCTCCAATGGTTTAACGAAATCTGCCGGACAAGCGCCGAGTTGATGGTACACTGGCTGCGGGTAGGGTTTGTCCACGGAGTGATGAATACCGACAACATGTCGATCCTCGGACTTACCATCGACTACGGCCCCTACGGCTGGCTGGAGGATTACGACCCGACCTGGACCCCGAACACCACCGACAGTGCGGGCCGCCGCTACTGTTTCGGACGACAGCCCCAGATCGCCCACTGGAACCTGGCCCAGCTGGCCAATGCCCTTTATCCGCTCATCAACGAGACCCAACCTCTGGAGCAGGCCTTGCGCGATTATACCCGACAGTTCGATCAGGGCTGGCAGAACATGATGGCGGCAAAACTGGGACTGGTTGCCTATGAACCGGCCCTTGACCGGGATCTGATCCAAGAGCTGCTGCGCCTCTTGCCTGAGGTAGAAACCGATATGACCCTCTTCTTCCGGGCCCTGCCGCTGGTTTCCACCGCTCCAGAAGCCGCAGCCTTGTCCTTGAAGGAACGGATAGCGCCCCTGCTTCCGGCCTATTATCGGCCGGAGCAGTTGACGCCAGCATATCAAGACCGTGTTGCCGCCTGGCTGGCACGATACAGCGAGCGGCTGCAAAGAGACCATCTGCCCTATGAAGTCCGAAAAGAGCGGATGGATGCAATAAATCCAAAATATGTGCTGCGCAATTATCTGGCGCAACTGGCCATCGACAAAGTTGAGCAGCAGGATTTTTCCCTGGTTGAAGAGCTCATGGAAGTGCTCCGTCATCCCTATGAGGAACAGCCCGGCAAGGAACGATTCGCCGAAAAACGACCCGAATGGGCCCGCCATCGCCCCGGCTGTTCCATGCTCTCCTGCAGTTCATGACCGGTTAACGCTGCCTGGATTGCAGTATTTGTTGGACGCTCGTTCCCCTCTGAATCGCAAGGCACGAGAAAACACCTCCCGGGATTGCTCTGTTTTGACCGTTTCCGGGCTCAAAGGAAGCTTGTCACGGCCTTAGCCCAAGTTGAACAGGTCTAAAAACAGTAACCGTAACAGCAGCAAGTTGGACGATAAAAAAAATCGCTTCGTCCGCAGAATTTGTGGGTAGATCTTTAATAATTAGCCCCAGAACCTGAGCCCCGCCGGAGGTGAGAGGGGGGGGCACCTGCCGCCCCGTCACCCTTGCCACCTTCAGGTGGAGCAGGGAGGCGCGACTCTGTCAAGGCTGTGCGCTGCAAGCGCACACCCGCAGGGCTTGGCCTTGATAGAGTCGCGCCTCCCTGCTATTGCCATTGATTGTCCTGTTGTGGGGTTTTCATAAAATGCATCCTGCCTTACCTTGCCGGGAAAAGTTCCTTCCAAAAAACTCCTCAGGTAGGCCAGACAGGATGCACGTAAAGACTATCTTGAACCGTATCGAAAAACAACCGGGTTTTATCTATGACACCTGCAAATGGCGTGACGCCGGACCGCCAGCATTGGTGATAACCTTGCGGCCCCAAGCCGGCAGCAAGCCTATTTGCTCCAAGTGCGGCGAGAGGCGACCCGGATACGACACCTTGCGTGGCAGAACTTTTGCCTTTGTCCCCTTATGGGGCATACCGGTTTATTTTCTCTACGCTCCACGGCGGGTGCAGTGCCCAACCTGTGGCGTCAAAGTCGAAAAGTTACCGTGGGCTTTAGGAAAAAGCCATCTCACCCTCTCTTACGCCTGGTTTCTGGCCACTTGGTGCAAGCGATTGAGCTGGAAGGAAGTGGCCGAAGTCTTTAAAACCAGTTGGGACACTGTCTTCAGGTCGGTGGAAATGGCGGTCAACTGGGGCCTCGGACATCGCAACATCGACGGGATCACTGCAATCGGCATCGACGAGATTTGCTGGCGCAAACGCAAGGATAAGTTTGTCACCCTGGTGTATCAGCTTGACCAGGGAAAAAGACGCCTGCTTTGGATCGGCCCCGACCGTACAGCCAAAACTTTCAGGGAATTTTTCGACTGGCTGGGGACGGCAAGGTCCCGGCAATTGCGGTTTATTTGCAGTGACATGTGGAAACCCTATCTGGCCGTCATTGCCGAAAAGGCAGCGGGCGCCGTCAATATCCTCGACCGGTTTCATATTATGAGTCACATGAGCAAAGCAATCGACGAGGTCAGGGCCGAGGAGACCAAAGAGCTGAAAAAAAAAGGGAAAGAACCTCTCCTCACAAAGAGCCGCTGGTGTCTGTTGAAACGACCCGAAAACCTAACCGAGAACCAGGTGGACAGGCTGAAGGACTTGCTCGCATGCAACCTCAGAACCGTCCGCGCTTACTTGCTTAAGGAGGATTTTCAACGATTTTGGGGATACAGTTCTCCGGCTTGGGCCGGCAAGTTCCTTGATGCCTGGTGCACAAGAACCATGCGATCCAAAATCAAACCGATGAAGAAGGTCGCTAAAATGTTGAGGGGCCACCGTCCCCTCCTGCTCAACTGGTTTCGTGCAAAAAATACGATTGCCCTGGGCTGTGTAGAGGGTTTTAACAACAAGGCAAAGGTGGTTACGAAACGATCCTATGGATTTCGTACGTACGACGGACTAAAAATTTCCTTATATCATGCCCTTGGAGACCTGCCGACCCCCAAGGCTACCCACAGATTCTGCTGAGGAACCAAAAAATCCCAGCGGCACTGCATTTGCCTTTTTTTCAGGATCAGTTGATCATTTTCTCCACGCCACCCGGGGTGTGCGAGAGTCCCAGGGTATCGTAGATTTTTTTCAGCGCGGGCTCAGGGACCGTTGCTTTGCGGGCATGCAGGGTCCGGCCGTCACGCTGATTGAAGATGGCGGTCACCCGTTTCTGCACGGAGAGGATGTCGCGCAACGAGGCCCGGCTCTCGTTGATGCCGTGGGTCTTGAGTTGTCATTCGCAGGTATCGAGCGTTTGCCCGGCAATCTCCCAAGGCGCCTGCAATCCAAGGCCTAACGATATGATATCGTTGCCATTCATGGTATCCCTCTTCATTTGGTGTGGATTTGATCTTTATAATCAAATCCACACCAAATGAAGAGGAGCCAAAATAAACAATCGGGGACATTTTTTTAATTTTTCCAACAAGATAATCACCGGGTAAACCGGTGATTATCACATTAGGTTGCCTTAGATATGTTATTGATTCATCGATTCGTTCAGGAAAAAGATATACAATTTATTTGTGACTTTCCTCAAAACGAGGAAGAGTTGTTTTTCTTATTTCCAAAGTCGGTATTTCCACTGACTCATTCGCAATTGCAGGATGTAATAGCACAGCGTTCAGATTCAACGGTAGTGGAGCATAATGGTGAGGTTGCCGCTTTCGCCAATTTTTACCAATGGGAATTTGGCGGGCGTTGCTCAATTGGCAACGTCATAGTTTTCCCGGTCGCCCGTGGGCACGGTGTGGGTCGATATCTCATCCAACAAATGATAAACCTTGCTTTTTTAAAGCACCAAGCTACAGAGGTAACTATCTCTTGTTTCAATCTAAAGCGGGCTGAACGCCCGCAACCCAATATTCCGAATGAAATGAGCCGCTTCTTTTGTATAATGAAAAATCACCACAAATTTCAAAAAAACAAAAGAGAGCGACTCATGAAAAAACTTATAGAAAGGTTTTCAGGTCTGGTCAAGAGTTCACTCAGCGGATTCGATCGCATTGTCTTCAAGGGTTTCATACTTCCCCTGATGTCAGCCGGAGAAGTCCTGCGTTTTTGTCGAAATCGAGGCATTCTCAACAAAGATTACAAATCCTGGATGATGGCTCAGACCAAGAACATCATCGGGTACGCTGATCAATATGCAAAAGACAACTGCGGCGATGGCATCATCCATCTCCCAACGTGGCGTATCCGAAAGGAGACCGTGGCCCATGAACGACAGCAACAGAAACAAATAAGCAGCGGACTGATCGGGGTGTGGTCCTGCCTGGAAGCCGGTTCATCCTATCGCGCCCGGTACTGCGCGGCAACAGGGTATCCACAGTTGCAGAATTACCAAACCCGATGCAACCATCTGTATTTTTACTTTGATGACCCCGAGCTTGGCTTCATGAATATCCGGTTGCAAACATGGTTCCCGTATCATATACAGGTCTGCCTTAATGGCCGTGAGTGGTTACGCCGCAGCCTTGAACAGGAAGGGATTGAATTCCAGGCCAAAGGCAACAAGTTCCTGCATATTGGCGACTACGAAAAGGCACAACAGCTTCTTGACCGGCAACTTGATGTTCGATTTGCCGAACGGCTGAACAGCTTTCTCCCCGCTGTTTTTCCGGCAATGACAGATATTCTCGGCCCATATTATTCTTACTATTGGACCTTATGGCAAAGCGAATGGGCCACTGATTTGATTTTCACCTCACCGGACAAACTTGCGGGCCTTATGGATTCCCTGCTCCACCATGCACACATAACCGGAACAAGCACCGCTGTACTCCGTTATCTTGATCGCCCGTTAACCCGAGCAGGGAATCCTTATCAGCGATCAACGGATGAAGTTGTGACACGAATGACCGGTTTCAATGATGGTATCCGCCTTCGCCATTGGGTCGATCAGAATTCTGTGAAACTCTACAATGAACAGAATGTGCTCCGGGTGGAGACAACCATTAATGATCCTGGAAAATTTCGGGTATTTCGTCATAAACAGGGGCAGTCGGAGCAGGAACCCAAGCAACGACTCCCCCTGCGCAAGGGAGTAGCGGACATCCCGTTGCGGGCGGCTGTTTCCCAACAGGTCAACAACCGGTTCATGGAGGATCTGGCTACGCTCCAGGATGCAACACCTGTTCGCGATTTCATCAGCGATATGACCAAGCCTGCGGTAAAAGCAGGCCGTCGTTTTCGGGCTCTTGATCCCACGGGGAAAGATCTTGAGATCCTTCAGGCAATCAGTCGTCCGAGTTTCAGAATTTCCGGGCTTACCAATAAGATGCTCCGGGAACATTTGTTTGGAGCCTGCTCTGGAGCACGGCAAACCGACAAGCAGTTATCAGCAAGAATCAGTCGCTCTCTGCAGCTTCTCAGAGCACATGGGATTATTCGAAAACTCCCCCGACAGAACAGATATCAAGTGACGACCAATGGGGTAAAATTAACCAATATGTTGAATGCATTCCTGGCCGCATCTACAGAGAATTTATTAAAAATGGCCGCCTGATTTTCTTGTTTTTTATGTCAGACTTTCAGGAGTAAGGTACTAATGCCATGATAGGGACTCAAAAGCACTTCCTTTTCTTCAGGGTCAGCAAACTCTATGCGAGGCGAGACATCTCCGCTTATTGCCAGTACGGTGGAGGCTATAATTAGGCATAGGCGAGTCTTGAACTCTTCTTATTCTGGAACGAACTGCCAACTCTCTTCTCTCGCTGTAGCGAAGACAATTCCAGTTGCATTTTGACGGCTGCCACCCCTGACGACCTGCTCGCCGTGGCCAGGGATTCTAATGTGGTAAGACTTGTTGGTCTTCACGGTTCTATTCTCGAACTCATCTTCTATCGCTTTGATTTTCTCTTCGTAGAACAACAGATTATCTAACTGTTTTTTGTGCGTCTGACGCATGACGGTAATTTCTTCCACCTGTTTTTCGGCAGTAGCCTTCAGTTCATTTATTTCCTTCTCAACCCGCTTCGCTGTTGCCGACTCTAAAACAGCTTTTGCCGACCCATAGCTTATTAAACCAGTTGCGGTTAAGATTCCTATGAATCCACCTAATATCATCCATAGCTTTCCCTTTTGGATTAATAAATAGTCTTTCCGGATTTGCCTGACTAGATTATTTAATTCATCTGAATCCATCAGCATTTCTCTCCTGTCATATAAAATTATCATTTGCATAACGCGCCGGTCACCGGCGACGGCTTTTTGCCGTCCGGTGCACTGGCAGGTTAGAAAATCTCTTCGTCGGTTCCCGGCTTTTAAAAGGTGATTTCGAATTGATTGCCAATTTTTACACGAGTAGCCGAAAAACTTTTTGGCACCTCCCAAAGGAAATATACCTCTACAAAACCGCCTTCTGGTATATTGAACTCCAGCGCACCCTCTGGTCCATTTACCATTGACGTGTTCCAATTATTGGGTGCAGAGGATTCACCGCTGGAAAGCTCAACAGATAGTGTCTTCATCTTTATCGGTGCGCGCTGAGATACTGATAGGCCTGCTGACCATCCTGCAACATTGATCCAGCACTTAGAATAGCTTTTTCCTTGCTGACCAAACAGCAAACAGTCATTTTCTTTAAATGAAAGTTCAGATTTTTTATCTGCTGTTATCTTTGCTCTGAAGTAATAGTATGAAGACGTTTCTCCTTTGATCTTTGCGGCACCATGAGTAGGGTTATCGAATTTAAGGGCATCCGTCGAAGATGCTGATACAGCATTACAAATTATAAAGGATCCCATAAACATAAAAACGGTAGCAACCATTACACAAAAGAATATCGTATTCTTCTCAATTTTTTTCATGCTTTGCCTCCTTTTTTTGTTTTCTAACGAGAACATCTGCGGCTTGCCCGCAGAATGTTTTGGTTGGAATTAAGTATTGTGTCCCCGGAATTCCATAGAATTTCTCCGTGTGAAGCAATTTGTTATACGGCGTCATTTATAGCTACTCTATTAAGGCTATTAATAAATATTTCATTTTTTGTATTACTTGTTAACACTTCTTTCAATCGCTCCCAATACGCTGGAGTTACTGAATTAGCAATTTTTGATAAAATTTCAAATGAAAGAGATTCTTCAAACTTCAGCCATTTATCACTCATTATTATCTGAGTTCTAGGCGAATTGAGGTCCAAATCATTAGATCCACAGATATCAACCACAAGCAATAGCGGCATTGGCCATGACAATTTAACTTGATTTTTTTGCATATTCCAAGTCTGAGGAAATAATGAAGAAGGAACTTCTATTCCATGTAAAGATAATCGAGACTTGGACTCATAGAGAACGCTACGAGAATCAGAGCTATCAATACCTCCATCTTCATCGATAGTTATTGAAGTGCTAGATTCGCTGATTTCTTTTCCGCTTAGCCTAATGCTCTTTTCTAATCTATATGAATCGCCTTCAATTTCTATTGATCTAGATGACATTTCTATCGACTCTGTTGGAAGTCCGTGACTTTCCAATATTGCTATTACAGCAGAACCAATAAACCCATTATTTTCATCGTCTAATATTAGATTAAACTCTCTAATATTCTCATGCTCATCCCAAGAATGACTCCTAAGCATGTCGGCTTTAATTTCTTTAAAGCTATTCTCATCTTTTGTACTATTATGCGACTTGGTTTCAATTTTTATTTTAAAAGGTGGGTTTGGGATTACATTTTCAATGGACTTAATAAACTCATTCTCGTCCATCCTATCCCATGGATTTTTATTATTTCTAAGAAATAGCTTTGTAGATGTTCCTGGGATATTTCTCCGGCCGGGCTTAATCCAAAATATACTTTCTTGCCCTTCAATAGTTAGATTTATAGGGTCGCTAGATTTATGAGGCCCGTAAACTCAGCCATTCCCGGAGCCCCACTCTAATGGCACAGGAAGCAGCTTTGTAGGCCGTAAATCGCCTCAAATCCATGACGGGTATGCGGCAACAGAAGCAATCGGATAATTTCAGGGATTATTGACCAAAAATCGTATTTTTTAGGCGCACTTATCCATCCGTTCTTGTCCGCAATTTTCAGACAAGAAACCTGATCTTTGAAAATTCAAGTGGCCCGTTACCTCGATAGCGGAACTTGCTTATGTTCCAGCAGGGATCGATAAAGCTCCTCCATTGTCTGGATGCTAAATTCATGGAATTTGCTCCGTACCTTCTCCCACAAGGATCGTTTGCTTTTCCATTCCTTCCATGCAGCATTGAAAAGAGGGCAACACAACTGCAGGATCTGGTCAACTAAAAAAGCTAACATAGTCAAGAAGATGAACACCTCTGACAAGTGCTTCTTGCCCAAACCGTAATTGTGGCCAAAATGGTATCCTTGGTTCTTCAGTGTATTGAAGGTCTCGTTTTCTATTTTCCAGCGGGCTCGGGCCCCCCGCATGAACAGATACACATTATCTTCTGTGACATCTAGGTCGGTAACCCAGCTGAAACGCTGAATTTTTCCTGTTTTTGTATTCTCCTCCCAGTACTCGACAAAGGTGACTCGACGTTCTTGGTTAGATTTGTTGAGCGGGGCGTCATAGATGATGCGAAAATAATGCAGGATCTCCTCTTTGTCCTTATCAGCAACAACCAGTTCGATTGCCTCTCCGGTTTCGGCCGCACGGTCGACGTATTGGAAGAGAAATTTATGGTCTCCCTCTTTGACGCCGAGGATGTAATGACAGGCATACTGCTCAAGGTCGTCAATATGTGGCGCATTGGAGCTCAGAGCGTCTTCGTTAATAATAACCTTGAGATGCGGATGATCTTGACGAAATTTTTCCAGGAATCTTTTGATGGCGTTGCGTTCACAGTCCATCTTTGTCTGGCCGTCCTGTTTCCGGATTACTTCGGGGCACAGGGGGATGACCTCTTTAAAATTGGGGTGAACAATGGCAGCTCCAACCGCTTGCAGATAATAGGTACGTTTGCCGTTCTTATGGGTTTTTTCCATGCATGCATCGCTATAGAGCTTACTTGAAGAAAAGTACCCGGTGCCGTCGAGATTGAGAAGATAACTGTCCTGCATAAAAACCATCTGCTCCAGCATTTTACCTCGTTGCAGCTGCCTGAATGCATCTTTGAACAATGGTCTGAGGTCATTTGGGTCGACATCGTCTAATATTTCACGCATGGATGTATCGCATGGTATGCTTCCCATGCCGTATATGGTCATGAGATTATGCGGCGCTGTCATTCTCCGCTCATCAAAGGCAAGTAAAGAGGGATCTTTGAGAGAAAACATGGCGAAGCCTGCCATAAATGTATCCCCAAGGGAATGCAGGACATTGCCGGGGCGATGGTCTTGAATTGTGTCAAAGCCGTTTTTCATGGTCGCGATGAGAGCATCACTATTCAAATGTTTACGTACGGTAATTTTTTCCACCCGTGCGATATCTCTCTTGCGTGTTTTTGCGATGGTTGTAATTTGGCTTGCCATGACGCCTCCTTGTAAGTTGCTGTTTTTCTTACAAAAAGGCCAAAATCGCTAACTCATTGATATGTCAAGAAAAATTTATATGCTTCCGATAATTTTCATAAAGGTTTACGAAAGCTGAATCCATTTTGGTGGCTATTACAGGGGGTACGGATGCATCGGGAATTGCTGCCGTAAACTCTTCTTGTATCTACCATCATGGTATCAGCCACCATGAAACAAGATAATATACCTATTCCAAACCTAGACGTCGGAGTAAATTTCGCATTAGATTGTGATTTTAAATCATAAAACTCTGATGATTTATAGAAAGAGGCCCCTACTTTCGAATAGTACGAATCAATTATATTCTGATCCATCCCAGTTCCATTATCTATTATTTCGAGCACATCCTCATCGTTTTCAGTGAAATATTTAATATGTATTTCTGGGGTATATGGTGTATTCCAGCTAGTTTCTAACGCACTTCGCAGCAAACAAGCATCAATCGAGTTTTGCAATAACTCTCTAAGAGCTACTTCAGGATCACCGTACAACTTTGTTCCCATCAATAAATCAATAACCTGATTTTTACTCAGATTAAATTGAGTTTCTTTGTAAATATAAACCGGATTTCCATCTATACCCTTTTTAGTGCAAACCTTTGATCGATCAACTTTAAATGGGATTTTAATAGAACATTCTTTCCCTTGAATTCGATTGAAATCATTTATTCCAGAAATTATGTTATTACATGAGCTTAACTCATTATCTATAACATCACAAAATCCATGAATTGAAGCTTCAATAGCAGGGTGACTGCACTTAGCATGGTATTGAATGCATTCACTATTAATAGTCCAGGCTTCTATAGCCCGATGTTTACCCCACTCTTTTATTGATATTGGGTGCCTAACAAATAAATGCGAATACAAGACTGACGGTGTTCTTTTCGCGTCAAAATCGAGAAGATCTGAAAGTCTCAATATAACAGCTACTTACTGTAAGTTGGCATATACATCAGGACCACACAGGAAATTTTGATCTAGTTCCAAAATAGAAAATGGGTCTTCATTATGGCTAAAACAAATACTGGCAAATTCGACCGTAAGATCAGTATCTCGATATTTTATTTTCTCAAGCCAATCTTTTTCAATAATAAATCTAGCTCGTTCTGCGTGAGTAGTCCTTATGTAATCAGCAATGAGGTAACTCTTAATTAAGTCAGTGCCGCTATTGTTTCCCAGAGCGATGAATTCTTCGAGCTTTGCCTTTTGTTCTGGTCTTGCCAAGTAATAACGCTGGAATCTATCATATTCTTTTTTATCTGCTTCATCATCGAAATCTGGCGAACGATCCCAGACTTTTTTCCAAGATAAAACGTCTTTTATTTCCGGAGCCATTCCAATGTCATGAAAGAACGCACTCAATATAAGCAACATTAACTCAGGGATACTCATCTCTTCTATATATTTGGGAGATAAGAGTTTCCCCATTAAAATTAATACTCGAAATAGATGATCACCGTCATGAAGCGTAAACTCTCCCATATGCATAAGAATTGCTTTTGTTCTTTGATATGCATAAAAAGTAGCGTCATCTACAAGCTCTAAGACTTGATTACCGGCAGCATCAACTTCGCACTTTTTTCTTAACTCAAGATATAAGGCACTTTTGGCTAATCTACTTTGGGTTTCTTCTCGCCAATCATCGTGAGTCATATTAATCCCTCAACATCTTTTGACATATAAAAGCTGTATAATCGCGGTGCTGACCGGCACCGTGCGCCGATCAGGCAAACGAAGTTTGAATGATCGGTGTGCGGTGTCCGGTCAAGCCCCTTGTTCCGGCGCAAGGCGACGGGGCAAGGGGCTTGACGAAGTCAGCACCGCGATTCCTGGCGGCGCAGCCGCCAGGAACGCGCAGCTCACCAGCTTGTCTGGTGAAGCTGCTGGTTAGCTTTATTTTTTAACTGGAATTTTATTCGGTACTTCATAAAATGCTTCGTATATTTCTTTGCATGGCTTTCCATCCCATCGTCTAAACCACTTAAAAGTAGTGTCATTTAAGATCTGTGTTTTTCCAGAATACCCACCATCGGGGTTGTAATTCCAGCCACAAAATTGCCCTTCATGAGTAAAGGTTACCTTATAGATCTTTCCTTCTTTATTTGAAATGGAGTAGGTACCGTCAACATTAACAGCACCAGAATTATGCATATTTTGGGATAAATGTGAAAAGGTTTCTGAATAAAGACGTCCTTCTTCATCCTTCTTACTCCAATTTATTCGATACTCTGGTTTACGTGGAGGATTTGAGTTTGTCGTAATTGGATTAGCTGATGTAACCTCTACAATCAAACTATCTTTAGCTCCAAGTCCTTTACTATCAGTCACCAGAAGTTTTACCGTGTATTTTCCCGGTGTATCAAAGGTATGCTTGATTGTTTCTATTGAGCTTACTTCTGAACCATCAATATACCAATTATATACTAGTGGTAACCCTTCAGGATCCGATGATTTCGCAGCATCAAAAAGTACCTCAAGGGGTTCACTGCCTAATGTGTCAGAAGACACGATCACCGCATGAGGCGGCCTATTTTCAGGCCATATTTTGGGCATTAGGAAAGCCACAATAGATGCAATGACTCCACTGCTAAGAAGTATCACGATAGTTTGTAGTATTTTGCTGTTGTTTTTGGGGGAAGTCATGTAACCTCCATATTTTTTGTAAGCAGACGGTAAGTTCAACGGCGCGCGATCACGCTCGTCCGAGTGAGCGCAGCGAACGTTTGAAACGTTTGGCTAGAGCTTTTATATTTTTACTCCGCTTGCTTTAATTACCTGTAACATTCTACCTACCTCTGTGGATGCCAGAGTAGTATTAATTTCCTTTGAAATCTCTGCAATCATTGCTGGAAAGGTCAAAATTTGCAATGGATTGCCTTGCATTGCAGTTAGAAAAGGTTCGTATTCTAACCATTTTTTTTCATCCCCATTTACTTTGGTGACAGCAAGTACATGTGTAAATGTGCTCGAACCCGTTGTTGATTTAACTACATCAATAAATGCCTCAGACCATTTTGGAACAATCAGCTCTCGAAAACCACGCCAAGCATCACGGCCTCTGATTTTCTTGTTTTCTTTTATTGCATTTAATTCTGTATTTATGTTGAAACCACTTTGCCAACTTTTGCAGCTTACCGCTAAAACCTTTTCGGGCCCTCCAAGAAGAGGATGTATAGCTAATATATCGATATCACTATGATTAGAATCTTGATTCGAAACAAAATCGGAATGATCATTTCGTGGTAAATATTTTATATTATGTCTAACGAAATAACCTCTATGGGTTAAATATTCTTCAACTAATTGTTCAAGTATATCTTCTTTGGTAGCCATATCTTTTTAATTTTGTGGCTCTAACCAGTAATTATCCGGAAGAGCGATCGTGACGGTCCTCAACGGACCTCTCACCCTTGAATCAGCTCCATCCGGTTTATAAATATCGTGAAAATCTACATAAATAGATTGTGTTGGTCAATGCAAGCTGTTAATTTTTATTTCTGGGTAACACCACTAAAATTCATATTCTACGCAGTTTATTCTCAAGATTCCGGAGGCAGTCATGCTGGTTGCACCTACGGAGGTCAGAGTCAGGTATGCGGTCTGATCAGTGAGTCGGTCATCGCGTTATACAAATCACTTATCAGTTTAAAACGTTCTGCCTTGCTGATTTTTGCTTGATTTAAACAGGGCTCCCTTTGCGAAGGGCCTGCACTGTGCCCTTGAAGCTCACAACTCGAACCTCAACCTCCGCTTTCTCCGCTGCTTCGCACATCAATTTCCGGACACAGTTCTAGGCGATATAGTACATCAAGATTTCTTTGCGGATCATTTCCGGAGTTTGGCACCGCAGGATATCCAAGCCCATGGTTGTTTTGATGTCGCGAAAAAACAGCTCGACATCCTACCGTTTGAAGTAAAGCTCAGCAATCTCCTCAGGGGGGTAGAGCCTGGCATCAAGCAGAACAGTGACGATATAAAAACCCTTCGTTCTGAAGTCGGGATATCTCACCGTGACTTTGATTGGCCTCAAGATAAGCTCGACGGGAAGTTCCTTCGGCGCGTCTTCCGAATGTGACAGGCTGCGGTTACAGACGGGTCGTCTCCACTTTGTCAGCAGGTCGTCAGGCCCGAGTTTCTTGAGGCTGCCTGCTGTATTGACCGGCGTTCTCCGGGCGAGGGTGACGACACTGTCAACGTCTTGTTTTTTCAGATTTGCGATGTCGAAATCAATGTTAATAACTTAAGAAAATTTTGTTGCTTCGTGTCGTCACTCCGGCGAAAGCCGGGGTCCAGAACTGTTTGCAAAGACTGGATTCCGGCCTGCGCCGGAATGACGCCTAGGTGGAACCGAATGATGAAGAAAAAGCTTAAGTTAACGACATTGATGTCGAAATAACTACAACAGCCTTTGTCTCCGAGAAAAATGTCTCCTTGCTTGAACGTCTGCCACTGTTGCCGAAACAGCGGAAGTTCGCTACTCTTCTTGTTGCCAAGAGCGTAACTGAGAATGCCCCACTCTCTAACGAAAAACAGGCGCATATACGTGCTGCCGGAAAATCGCACCCCGGTTTCTGCGAAGCTGACAGCGGCCAAACCTCTTGGTTCTCGGGCGTGTCCGGCATGCTGACTCCGGTCCCGTCGACAACAATAATCCTTCGCTTGTTCAGTAAACCGGCCTCCGATTTTTTGTCAACTTGACGAGCCGTATGATCTAGAATCTCGGAAAGCGTCTATTCATTCAGCTTGTTACGGGCAGTGCAATACAAAGCAGTCGAGGATGAAGGGATTTTGATTCCTTTGATCGAGGCATAGGACTGAAGCTTGCGGATTACTTCCTTACAGCCGCCGTCTGCATCCAGCACCTGACTCAAGAAGGCCCAGAATGTATTTTGTTTGGAGAAAAGTCTTTGCCGACTCCTATCCCCAGCCAGTCCAGGCTTGAGAAGCTTGCTGGTAAGCGATCACGGGGCACCGAATCTGCGGTGTTATCGGCCTGTTTACGTACAAGTGTACGCTGCACAGGCCGATGCCTTGCACCTCCGGCACCCTGCAATCGCTTACAGGTCCATTGATAAACAGTGTCTTTGGGGTTCCCCCGTGATCGGTTACGCTTGCTGGGGATACACTGTCCAAATATCTCACCGATTTGCTTGAAGGATTTCTGCTGCAACAGGGCAATTTTTTCGGCAAGTATCTGTTGGAGCGAGGGGGGATTCCGACGCCGGGGACGGTGATAAAATCCAGGGAGCCTTGGCATTGCATTTTCTATATTTCGCATTGCCAACTATACAAATTTCAACTAATTTTTTCAGGAAAAGCCTCTTTGAAATCGCTTAAACTAGCGCCCTTCAGACCTGTCCCCATTTCTCTCCAACAGTTCGGCTCCGGAACAGATTACGAAAGCAGGGAAACGAGGAGCGGGGTTGTCAAGGGTGATGTCGACCGTGCTGACGTCGGTAAAATTGAGCTTCCCGATATTATGGAGGGTATCGTCTCCGTCCCGTCCGGTCTTGCCAGCAACCACGCGGGAGGTGGTGCGGGTGATGCCCAATTTGATTCGTTTTTCACTATTTTTTTTCGATCGACCCGGTGCCGACGGAGATAGCATCAAAGAAAGATGGGACGTTGGCTGCCTCTTCCGGTTAAGTCGGCCACGGCGGTGAATGAAAATACGGCCTCAACAACCTTTTCCCACAGGAGTCTTCATGCATCCGACAACACTCCTTAGACAGGCAGTCTTTTTCGATTTCGACGGCGTCATCGCCGCTTCCATCGAGGTCAAGGTCAGGGCCTTTGCCACCCTCTTTGCCCCCTACGGTCCTCTGGTGCAGGAGGCGGTGGTCCGCTATCATCGCGACAACGGCGGCATGCCCCGGAAGCAGAAATTACGCTACTGCTGCGAGGTGATTGCGGGCAAGCCCATTGATGACCAGGCTCTTGCCCGCATGGGAAAGACCTTTGCCGATCTGGTCCTGGAAGAGGTGGTGGCCGCACCGTTCATCGCCGGTGCGCTCCCGACCCTGGAGCAACTCCGTGAAGCCGGCATCCCGGCCTTTGTTGTTTCCGGCACCCCCCACGACGAGATGCAGTGCATAGTCGAGCGGAAAGGATTGCAACCCTACTTCACCGAAGTCCACGGGTCGCCGCGTCCGAAAACGGAAATTATCCGCGAAATTCTGGCTCGTCTCCTCTATCGCCCGGACCAATGCCTGTTCATCGGCGACGCCCTGGCCGATTATCGCGCCGCAAGCAACACCGGCCTGCAGTTTCTCGGCATCGTTCCCGAGGGCGGCAAGTCCCTTTTCCCGGCCGGAGTCCCCATCGCCAGTCAGGTAACCCTGCATTTCCAATGACGAGCCAATACGCAGCGTGCTCCTCTTTTCCGCTGCTTCCGGCATGAGGTTCGTCTTGACACCAGGTTGTTATTTCTCTATAGACTGGACACGCAAATGCCTTTTTGCAGGGGGTGGCGCAACCTGAGAGGAGACCCAAGGGACCTGATCCGGATCCTTCCTGTACAGGGAATTGCAGAAAGAGCTTTCCCGGCTTCCGGTCGCAATCCCCCCTCTTTCGTTTTTTGCCGTCAACACACTCCATCATTCCATCGCCACAGAGGTTTCCCATGTCCCTGCTCGCCGGAAAAACCGCTGAGAACCTGATCCAGATCAGGAAGAACAAGCCCTTGATCCATAACATCACCAATTTCGTGGTGATGAACTATACCGCCAATGTGCTCCTGGCTGCCGGTGCTTCCCCGGTCATGGCCCATGCTGAAAACGAGGTGGAGGAAATGGTCGCCTTTGCCGGGGCCCTGGTCCTCAACATCGGCACCCTCACCGACACTTGGATTACCGCCATGCTCAAGGCCGGACGCAAAGCCACACAATTGGGCACCCCGATCATCCTGGACCCGGTCGGCTCCGGAGCCACCGCCCTGCGCACCCATGCCGCCAAACAGATCCTGGCCGAAACCAAGGTCAGCGTGGTGCGCGGCAATGCCTCCGAGATTCTCTCGCTTGCCGGTCAGGAATCCAAAACCAAAGGTGTCGACGCGATACATTCGGTGGACGATGCCGCGATTGTTGCCGGGGAATTGGCCCGGGAACTAAACACCACTTTGGCGATCACCGGCCCCATCGATCTCGTGACCAACGGTAAGCGCATTGTCACCATTTCCGGCGGCCATAGCCTCATGCCCTTTGTCACCGGCACCGGCTGTTCCGCCACCGCCATCATCGGGGCCTTCCACGCGGTCGACAGGGATCCCGTGTCCGCGGCAGCAACCGGGCTCGCCTTTTTCGGCATTGCCGGGGAGATGGCCGGAGCCAAAGCAAGCGGTCCCGGCACCTTTATGGTGCATCTCTTGGACACCCTCTACACCCTTACTCCGGAAGAAGTGGTACTTCGATGCCGGATCAGCGAAAGCTGAGCTGATTGTATGATCGATCTTTCCCTCTATCTGGTGACGGACCGCAGCCTCGCCCTGGGCCGGAACACCGTCAACATTGTCCGCGCTGCCATTGCCGGCGGCGTTACCTGTGTACAGCTTCGGGAAAAGCACTGCCCTACCAGGGAGTTTATCGAGGAGGCGCGGGCCCTGAAACAACTTCTTGATGCTATGGATAGAAAAATTCCGCTGATCATCAACGACCGGATCGATGTGGCCCTTGCTATCCATGCCGACGGCGTTCATCTCGGCCAGACCGATATGCACCTCAGTGATGCCCGAGGGCTGGTCGGCTCGTCCATGCTCATCGGCATCTCGGCGGAATCGGTCGAAGATGCCCGTCGCGCCCAAGTCGAGGGGGCCGACTATATTGCCGTCAGCCCGGTCTTCGCCACCCCAACCAAAAACGATATTGCCCCGCCGCTCGGCCTGGAAGGCATTCGGCGGATTCGCAAGGCCGTCTCCCTGCCCCTGGTCGGTATCGGCGGTATCCACCGGGAAAACGCAGAGGCGGTTATCCGTGCCGGGGCCGACGGCGTGGCAGTGGTCTCGGCCATTGTTTCGGCAGCCTGTCCACGAAGTGCGGCAACCGCCCTCAAGCAACAGATCCAATCCGCAAAAAAAGAGGAATGATGTTATGGTGCACACTCCCAAAAAATACTACCGCGTCTTGACCATCGCCGGTTCCGACAGCGGCGGCGGCGCCGGCATCCAGGCGGACCTAAAAACCATTGCCGCCAACGGCTGCTACGGCATGAGCGTCATCACCGCTCTCACTGCCCAGAATACCCTGGGCGTCACCGGCATTCACGCGGTGCCGGTGGATTTCGTCGCCGCCCAGCTGGAGGCGGTGCTTTCCGATATCGGGGTGGATGCGGTCAAGATCGGCATGCTCTTCTCACCCGAGCTGATCCGGACCGTGGCCGAACACCTGCAGAAATTCGCCGTCAACAACATTATTCTTGATCCGGTAATGGTGGCCCAAAGCGGCGACAAACTCCTCCAGGACGAGGCCATTGAGGCCCTCAAGCAGTATCTCATTCCCCTGGCCGAACTCATCACCCCCAATCTGCCCGAGGCCTCGGTCCTGCTCAACCGGGAGATTGCGACGGCTTCGGCAATCGAGAGTGCTGCCATCGAACTGGCCGGGTTCGGCTGCACCAATGTCCTCATCAAGGGCGGGCATCTGGAATCGGGCGACAGCGATGACTGTCTTTATCTCGCCCCTGAACAGCGAATCGTGAATTTTCCGGGACTGCGCATTGCCACCCGCAACAACCACGGCACCGGCTGCACCCTGAGTTCAGCCATTGCCTCGTTCATCGCCAAAGGGGAACCCATGGCCACCGCAGTCGGCCATGCCAAGGAATACATCACCGGCGCCATCCGGGCCGGAGCCGACTATTCGCTGGGCAAGGGACACGGACCGGTGCACCACTTCTACCGCTTTTTCTGAGCGCAGATCTTGCGCATGCAAACCCGAACAGAATGGCCGGCGGATCGTCCATGAATGCCCCGGCCATTGTTTTTGACCGGGTCAGCCTGGAGTTTGCCGACAAACCGCTCTTTCGGGAATTGAACCTGCGCCTTGAAGGCGGTCAATCCACCTGCATCCTCGGCCCCAGCGGCTGCGGCAAATCGACCCTGCTGAAACTGATCGCCGGTTCCCCGGCCCTGCCCTTTACCGGCAGCATCAGCCTGGATTCCGAACCTCCCGGTGGTCAACAGGCCGCCTGGATGGCGCAGAACGATCTCCTGCTGCCTTGGCTGTCCTTGCTCGACAACGTCCTCCTCGGTGCCCGATTACGGCACGAAGTTACCCCGGATCAGCGCGAAAAAGCCGTGCACCTGATCAACGAAGCCGGACTCACCGGTTATGAACAGGCCCTGCCCGCAGCCCTGTCCGGCGGCATGCGCCAACGCGCGGCCCTGTTGCGCACCCTGATGGAGGAACGGCCGGTGCTGCTGATGGACGAACCCTTCTCCGCCCTGGACGCCCTCACCCGGGTGCGATTGCAGAACCTCTCGGCCCGGCTCACCCACGGGGCCACCGTGGTTCTGGTCACCCACGACCCTTTTGAGGCCCTGCGCCTGGGCGATAAGATCATCGTCCTCAGCGGTTCACCGGTGCAGGTGGCGAAAATTATTGAGCTCAACGGCGTACCGCCCCGCGATCCCGGCGATCCGGTTGTCACTGCTTACTACCCCGAACTCCTCAAACTCCTGATGAACAACGGCGAGTCCGTATGAAAACCCTGCGCCTCCTGATCCTTGCCGCGGGCCTGCTGATCTCCTGGCAAATCCTGGTTCTGCTCACCGGGGTACCGCCCTATATTCTTCCCGGCCCGCTGCCGGTGGCCCGGGCCCTGATCACCCACTTTCCGGTTCTGTGCACCCACCTCGGCACCACCTTCACCGAGATCGTCGTCGGCCTCCTGCTGGGCACGCTCCTGGGTACCTCCACCGCCATTGCCATGATCGTCTCCCCCCTGCTGAAACGCTGGATGCTGCCGGTGCTGGTGATCAGCCAGGCCATCCCGGTGTTTGCCCTGGCGCCGGTGCTGGTGCTGTGGTTCGGCTACGGCATGGCCTCCAAGATCGCCATGGCGGTGCTGATCATCTTCTTCCCGGTCACCTCTTCTTTCTACTCCGGCATGCAGCGTACCGATCCGGACCTGTTGGAACTGGCACGAATCATGGGGGCCAAGCCCCTGGCCGTACTCCGTACCATCATCATTCCTTCGGCCCTGCCCGCCTTTGCCGCAGGGGTACGGGTGGCAACTGCGGTCGCCCCGATCGGGGCAGTGGTGGGGGAATGGGTCGGCTCCAGCGCGGGTCTGGGTTTCTATATGCTCCATGCCAACGCCCGCATGCAGATCGATGTCATGTTCGCGGCCCTGACCATCCTGGCCATTGTCTCCTTACTGCTCTATTTCCTCATCGACCGTCTCCTCGACCGACTCATTTACTGGCAACCCCAACAAGGAACAACCCTATGAAAAAGATGTCCTCACTCCTGCTGCCGCTGCTGGTGACCGCCCTCCTCCTGGCCCTCGCCCCGGTAAAATCGTCCCTGGCCGCTGAAAAGATGACCGTGCTCCTCGACTGGTTCATTAACCCGGATCACGCGCCCCTCTATGTGGCCCTGGAAAAAGGCTTCTTTGCCTCCCGAGGGCTGGATGTCGAACTGATTGCCCCTTCCAACCCCAACGATCCGCCCAAGCTGGTGGCCGCCGGCAAGGCTGACATCGCCGTCTCCTACCAGCATCAACTCCAGATGCAGGTGGATCAGGGCCTGCCGCTGGTGCGCATCGCCACCCTGATTGCGACGCCGCTCAACTCACTGGTGGTGCTGGAAGACAGCAAGATCAAGACCATGGCCGATCTCAAGGGCAAGACCATCGGCTATTCGGTCGGTGGATTTGAAACCGCGCTGTTAAAGGTGATGCTGGCAACCAAGGGCTTGAAACTTGAGGATGTCAAACTGGTGAATGTCAACTTTTCCCTGTCGCCCTCGCTGTTTACCGGACAGACGGACGCGGTGATCGGGGCCTTCCGCAATTTTGAACTCAACCAGATGGCGATTGAGAAACGGCCGGGCCGGGCCTTTTTTGTCGAGGAGTACGGAGTGCCCGCCTACGATGAATTGATCCTGACGGCCAGTGCCAAGGCAGTACACGATCCGAAGATGCGCAAATTCGTTGATGCCATTGAGGAAGGCGTGCAATATCTGGTCAATCATCCAGACGAGTCCTGGCGGCTGTTCGTCAGCCATGGCCGGGAAAATCTGGACGACGAACTCAACCGCCGGGCATGGAAAGACACCTTGCCCCGTTTTGCCCTGCGCCCCGGTGCCCTGGATAAAAACCGCTACACCCGTTTTGCCCGTTTTCTTCAGGAGGAAAAAATCGTCACTCAGGTACCACCGCTGAACACCTGGGCTGTGGAACTGCCCTAAAAGCCCTTGTTTAATGAAAATGAAAACCGACTCAAAAACCCCTCAACAATACCGTCCTATGCTGAATACAAAAATCATCTTCCTCTGCATCTCGGTGTGCCTGATTATCCTCTGTATCGTTGGCGGTTCCTCCCTGCAGGAAAAGACCTACCAAACAGAGAGGAGCCGTCTGCTTAACGAGGCGACTATCGGTGTTGAAGCCTGTGGTGAGCATACCAGGCAGATCGTCAATCAAGTCGATGTACTCCTGCACGCGGTGCGGATGACCTACATACGCACCGGCTCTGTTACTGAAACCGAGCAATTCATTGATCAGCTCAATTTCAATACCGAGGTCATCGAAAATATTTTTATAACCAGGGCAGACGGGACGTTCATCATCCCCTCTGAGGAGAAAGCACAATCCAAGAGCGTGGTTTCACGCGATTATTTTCAGCACCACAAAACTACTCCTGCTGATCTGCTCTTTATATCCGGCATTGCCAAAGGCTTTGTGTCCGGAAAATACCGTTTCCGGATCACACGAAGAATCAACAACCCTGACGGTTCGTTTGGCGGTGTTCTTATTGCTACGGTCACCCCGCAATCCTTTACTCGCTATTACAAGGAATTGAAGCTTGGCGCCCAAAGCCTGGCTTCCTTGGTAGGGATAGATGATAAAAAACTGCGGGCGCGCATCCCGGAGCCCAGTGAAGAAAAATGGGACCTGCCCATTGCAAGCGATTCCATCCTTTGGACCTCCATGGAAAAAGCGGATGCAGGTCGTTTTGAGGGCCGCAGTTCGATCGATAATATCCTGCGCACCTGCATATATAAAAAAATCAACGGGTTGCCCCTCGTTATGGTTATCGGGTTTTCAAATGCGGATGTGCAAAGTCAGGTGGCGGAGCGACATAGCTGGATAACGCTCACCGAAGTGCTCCTTGTCCTTTTCATTTTGATTATCACGTCGGTATCCATGGTTGTGCTCACCGGCCGTGACAAGCTCTCCGCAGCGAATCAGGATTTGGAGGAACTCTATTCACAGATGCAAAAAATAGCGCTGTTCGATTCGCTGACAGGGTTGCCGAGTCGGGTGCTTTTTTCCGATCGTTTCCATCATGCACTCCAGAGCGCCGAACGCGATGGCGCCCATTGCATTCTTCTCTATCTCGACTTAGACGGTTTCAAAGCGGTCAATGACAACCTCGGCCACGATGCCGGTGATAAAGTATTACGCGTTGTATCGACCCGCATGCAGAAGGTGGTGCGGTCCACTGATACCCTTTGCCGCTGGGGAGGAGATGAATTCCTGATTCTTCTCACCCAGTTTGAAAGCGCAACACCTGAAATTTTCGAAATATCGCAACGGTTGTTGGCAGTGATAAAACAACCGATAGTCTTTCATGCCACCCCCTGCTCGGTTTCGGCCAGCATCGGCATTGCTCTCTTCCCGGATAATGGACTGACCTTTGACGAAATCCTAAAAGCGGCCGATGCGGCCATGTATACGGCGAAGAAACAGGGAAAGGATCAAATGGTTTTGGCCGAACCCCTGAAGACGGCCTAATCGGACGACTGAGAAAAGGACCATAACGCCGCCTTCGATTACCGATTCATTGGTCAACCGACGCTCCCTTTTCCCAGAACATCGTGGACAGTGTGCGCCAGGTCATGCACATTGACCGGTTTCATA
Source organism: uncultured Desulfobulbus sp. (assembly GCA_963666685.2). GTDB lineage: Bacteria > Desulfobacterota > Desulfobulbia > Desulfobulbales > Desulfobulbaceae > Desulfobulbus. Next base: position 1,057,746 of record CAXXHZ010000003.1, on the reverse strand, counting down.
AGGAAGGTGTTGATGCCATAATAATTGGCAGACTGTTCGGTCACAGTTTCACTGTAGCCCGTGCAGAGGATAATCGGGATACAGGCATTTATTTTGCGAACTTCCTGGGCAAGTTGGGCACCGGTCATTTCCGGCATGGATTGGTCCGTGATCAGCAGGTCATATCCGGAGGGAGCGGCCTTGAAGATCTCAAGAGTCTTTAAACTGCTTTGGCTGGCAGTTACCTGATACCCGAGTAATTGGAGGCTCTCCTGCACAACTTCAAGAAAAAAAGCCTCGTCATCGACAATGAGCACCCGCTCGCCCCGGCCAAGCGGCAAGGTTGTCTCATCATGAAAATTCTTTACGGAGTCTGCCTGGGTCAGCGGCATAAAAATATCGAAACAAGAACCTTGTCCGCTGGCTGTTTCTATTTCTATCAGCCCTTTGTGGCTTTTGATAATCCCCAAAGTGACCGCCATTCCCAATCCGGTGCCCTCATTCACCTTCTTCGTCGTAAAATAGGGTTCAAAAATCCGCTGAAGAACGGAAGGGGGCATTCCCGAGCCGGTATCCTTCACCTGTAGCTTCAGATATTCACCAGGCGGTATTTTCATACCCATGAACTCTTTTGGTTCCATCAAGGTCACTTTTCCCAGGGAAAGAGATAAAACGCCTCCGGTTTCGCGCATGGCATGATAGGCATTGGTCCCTAAATTGGTGACAATCTGATGAATCTGTGTCGAATTCCCAACAATGCGATCATCTGCAACCTTCAATTGCTGCCTGATTTCAATGGACATCGGCAAGGTTGAACGCAACAAATGTATTGCTTCCTCTATGACGGGAATGAGGTTGATGGATTGCATATCAACACTGCTGTGTCTGCTGAAACGAAGAATTTGCTGAACAAGGGCTTTGGCTCGTTCGCTGGCCTCTAAGACCCGTTCGATATATTTACGCTCCTTATTGCCAAGAGTTGAAGGGTCGCTGTATAGAGCCAGCTGCGCAAATCCCATGATTCCACCGAGAATATTGTTGAAATCATGCGCAATACCGCCAGCCAGCGTCCCAATCGCTTCATTTTTTTGCGCCTGCATTACCTGTTTTTCCAGGGATGTTTTTTCCTCGGTCAGGGCTTTTTCCGTTGTCAGGTCACGAATGAATACGCCCAAATAGAGCGAAGCGCTTTTCTCATCCTGCACCACCCAACCTGTCACTGCAACCGGCTTTTCCACACCATTTTTTGTCAGGTAGGAGACTTCCAATGGCTCGCTTCGAGCTATGCCTGATTTGAGAGCTGAGAGAGCTTGTTGCAAGGCAAAATGATGCGCCTGATGAACGAATTCCGTGAAATGACGGCGTGTGACTTCTGTGAGTGAAAAACCGCTTCCCTGCAAAAACGCCTTGTTGGCGTCAAGGATAAATCCTTGGAAATCCAAAAGGACGATTCCTTCCGGGTTGGTGTTGAAAAAAGAACGAAAGCGAAACTCACTCTCCCGGAGTGATTTTTCCCAATTTTTCCGTATGGTGATGTCACGGATGATAACCTGGGAATATTTTTCACCGGCAAGATCGACTTCGCTTACGTTCACTTCGGCGTAAAAATTGGTTCCATCATACCGACACTGGAGCCATTCATATTGAAAAGGTTTTCCTTGGGTAATCTCGGGGAGAATATTTTTTATATTATCAGGTTGATCATCCGGTTGCCTGCATACCAACAACTTCGCGGAGGATTGTCCTATAATTTTTTGCCGTGAACAGCGGAACATATCCAAGGTCTGCTGGTTGCAATCGACTATAATATCATTTTTAACAATGAGAATCGCGTTGCTTGAAGTCTCAAACAGCGTTCTGTAGCGCTCTTCACTCACTTTAAGTGCTTCTTCAGCGAGCTTTCGTTTGGTGATATTGGTGTTCGTCCCTGCAAGGAGCACCGGGATTCCGGTTGCATCGCGTTTTACCACCTTGCCACGACTCAGGATCCAAACCCATCTCCCCTCACGGTGGCGTAGCCGAAACTCGGAGGTGTATCCCGGGCTACCTGGAGACGCCAATACCCTTTGCATCATTATGCGCATGCCTTGACAATCGGCCGGATGGCACAGGCTCTTCCATTTTTCGCGCGTCATGGGGAATTCCTGACCCGAATACCCCAGCATTTCGTACCACCGGGGACTGTAATAAACAGTTCCGGTGTTGGGGTTCATCTCCCAAATAGCGTCGGAAGATGCGCTAATTGCAAAAGAAAGACGTTCCTCGCTAATGCGCAGCGCCTTCTCCGCTCTTTTTTGCTCGGTAATATCCTGGATAGCAACTGCCGCACCCTCACTGAGATTACTGGGGTCAAGAGGTGCCGCAAACAGGGAAACTTCACGTACCGAACCATCTCGGCGGCAGAAACGCGTTTCCACATAACTTGTTTGCTCTTCCGAAAGCGATTGATAGAGAGCCTCGCCGACCCTGTTGTATTCTTCCTCGTTCTCGTACAACTGGAGAGAGGTTCGATCGAGAAGATCTGAGGCTTCATACCCGACAATCTTGCAGAGTTCTTTGTTGACTGAATGAAGGGTGCGATCTTTGAGAATAGTTAACCCGACCGGAACCGCCCGAAAAAGGCTCTGCAGCTTGGCCTCATTTCTCCGCAGATTTTCCTCCATTTCTTTCCGCTCGGTAATGTCAACAACAATGCCGCCGACCCCCTGCAATACCCCGTTAGAAAAGGTTGGGCTCGAAAAAAAAAGCGCCGGGAAACAACTTCCGTCCTTGCGCCGGAAATAATATTCCTTTGGAGGTAATCTTTCCCCTGAGAGGATACGTTTTAAACGTGTTCGAGCAACGTCCCGATCCTGCTCATTACCGATTATCAATGAGATAAAATCAACACTTCCAACCAATTCTTCGGGAGAATATCCGAAGCTTTCGTATGCAGATTGATTGACGAAGGTCAGATTGCCCTGCAAATCAATCTCATAGATAATCTGCGGCAAAGAATTTATGAGTCCGTGATAGCGCTCTTCTTGTGTCATGGTATCTTGGCCTGTCCCAATTTTCCGTACCTATTCTGCGGATCACCCCACCACACCCGGTGCTCAAACGCCGGGTTCAAACAACCCTTTACCGTGTTCCTGCATGGTCACAACGGCCTTGCGGATAAGGGTTTTCTGTTGTCGCCATGCCGCATAATCCTTGGTTTGCTGCAGGATCGCCGCAAAGACCAGGCAGGTATCAAGGCCGACCATCCGCTCAAGAGCCTCTGCCGGAAAGGTCTCGTCCAGTTCCTGCGGCCGGATCGATTGCTGATAAAAGGCCATCCTGCCGAAATACAGGACCAACTCTTCCAGCAGATCCCAGAATCCCTCCCGCCAGACAGCAAGCGTCTTTGCCCCTTCCAACGGCTTCAAAGCCTCGGCCACCACTTTGCCCTGCAAATCGACCTGGGTGAACTGGTAGCAGCCGCCCACGGGTAAATCATCCCCATTGATGGCATGCCAGGAAACCAGGGCATGGACGCGGGTACTGATTTTCATGGCCTGGAACTTGGTCCACAGCAGGAATTCGTAATAATAATGATCGATGGCCTGATCCTGAGTGAACCGATAGACATTGCCGTATTCGGCATTGTAGGAAATGAGATGGCTGAGATGGACCAGCTGGTTGACCAGGGTATGGACATAGGAAAGCCCGGTAATGGCCTCTTTGTTGACTAAAATCTTGTGCCCTCCCCCTTTGGCGGGGTGGAACACCAGGCGGGCATTGCCGTTCTCCAAACCAAGCATGTTGTAATAAGGTGCGAGTTGCTCGCATTCATCAAAAAAGTTTTCGGTTTTAACGATCAGGGTACTCGCCGGTAACAGACTGAGATCCACTTCATTTTTGGGTATGAAGGTCAGGGCCTGATTGAACCGTCCTGATTCCGCGGCGGAAAAATTAAACATCTCCATGGTGCGCTCCGTAATGCTCCTATGAAAAAGGCAGCCTGTTCAGACTGCCTTCAAGTATCTGCATGGCGACTCGCGCCCTTTTTCTCTCCAATCAACAGGTAAGGAAAACTTGGTCTTCGCTCCATCCACCATTGCCTTGGTTGAAATAACGCGGCCTATTTTTTTTCGGCATTCTTAGCGGCCATTCGTTCCGCCTCCTGCTCCAGCAGTTCCCCCAAGGCCTTGGCCGTTTCGCCGACCACTTCAATGCAATGCCGACGACGGCTTTCGGGATTGCCGTAAAAATCCTTGACCTTATCCCGTTCCATCCAATCCACCCGGGCTATCTGATCGCAATTGATCCCGCCGTGGGCTGCGGTCAGTTCCTCAAAATTTTTCATCACCGCCTTGGTGGCGGCCCACATCCGGGGATTTTCCTTCTCCTCCAGGCTGCTTCGGCTGTACAGGGTGCCGATGACGCTCACCGCTCCCACCAAAGCCCCGCAGATATTGCCGGTCCCGCCGATACCGCCGCCGAAGGCTCCCAATGCTTTGATTACCGAAGGATCTTCTACGCCCATTTTTTCCAATCCGACCATTGCCAGCACCTGACTGCAGTGCAAACGTTTAGTGAACAAGTCTATCGCTTTTTCCCGCATTTCATCCGGCTGCATTAATTTCCTCCATGCATTGAGTTTGTTGGTGGAATAGAGTAACAATCGGCTGAATGTACCCGATTCAGTATGGAACTGCATCGCGATTTTTCGCCCCAAGACCTTACGAAACAATGTTTTTAAGGAAAGGCGTTAGGCTGTCAACGTTTTGCCGCCCCACCTTATTCCTCTTTTCCGGATATGTCTTCATGCCCAACCCACCGGTAATCGTCCTTGATTTTGAAACCACCGGCATGTCTCCGGTTTACGGCGACCGACCCATCGAGGTGGGCGCTGTGCGCATTGAACAGAATCGAATCGTCGACCGTTTTCAGGGGCTGATGAACCCCGGTTTCAGGATCAGCTGGTTCATCGAATCCCTGACCGGCATCAGCAACCGGTTGGTTGCCGAGGCCCCACCCTGCGAGGAGGTGATGCACTGCTTTGCCGACTGGATCGGCAACACGCCGCTGGTGGCGCATAATGCCGGGTTTGACCGCAAATTCCTCGACGCCGAACTGACCCTGCTCGGCAGAAATCGTGAAAATCCCATGACCTGCTCAATGCTGGCGGCCCGGCGGCTCTTTCCGAATGCACCCAATCATAAGCTCGAGACCTTGGTGCGTCACTGCGGGCTTTTGACGGACGGCACCTTTCACCGCGCCTTAGCCGATGCCGAAATGACCGGCCATCTCTGGATCGCCATGACCGATCTCCTCCAGACCCAGTACGGTCTCGAAGAAATCCCCTTTTCCCTGATGCAGAATCTGACCCGAATCGCCAAGTCCAAGGCGGACCGCTATCTCCGTGGCTTTGCCGAACAACAAAGTAAATAATCGCTTAATTGTCGCCGCAAGGATGAACCATGCTCAAGACACAAAAAGAACAACTTGCCGCATGATGGTGGCGCTTCGACAGTTAAAAGCCCGGAATTTTGAAATTACGAGCAGACAATAGCCTTGTTGTAACTGATCGCGGGGGCTGTAACCCATTGTTCTTTCGGACGTGTAACATGTAAGTGATTTTTTAAAAGCTTGAGGGAGGCATCAGGCAAACCATGGAGGTGTAAGGTGTTGGAAATAAGTGCGGAACAGCTTGAGTTACATGAAAAAATGGCTTTGATCAAAAAACTTGATCAGTCGTTTTGCCGTCAATATCCAGATTTTGCCAAACGTGACGATAAAGAACGGCTTGATTTTCTGGCGGATTGCCTGCTCACTGCCCGGGAACTCGGCTTCAAGACCGAACAAGGGGTGGCGTCCTACGCCCTGGCGGCCTATTACCTGGGCATTGGTTTTGAAAAAAAGAGCCAGCAATTGCAAGCGTTGCTGAGCAGTACCGTTCCGGAAGTACGGAAAGTCTATGCGATGAATGAATGGGTTCACACCATCTTGGGCGACCCGGACAACCTGGCGTTGGCGGACGAAACACTGCAACGAGCCTTTGATTTTACCAGCGCGTGGGGCCTGTGAAAATTCATAGATGCGGAGGTGATGAATAAAATGGGTTACTATGAGGATTTAAAGAACGCTGCTGCGAAAAAATTTGAGCAAGTCAAGGACGCTGCAGCGAAAAAAATAGAGGCAGCCAAACAGGCCGGGATGGATTGGGCGGCGAAAAAACAATCCGACGAATTCAAGGCCAGCCAAGCCTCAATGACGAACGAAGAAAAGCAGCACAGTTACGATACAGCGCGTGAATCGATGCTGGGGGAATTCCATGGCATATACACTTCCCTGATTACGGAATGCCTTGTGGTGGCCAAGGCAGTGCGGCGGAAGGAGCGAATGGAATTGGTGAACAAGGGCCTGGTGTCCTGCCCCGGCCGTGCAAAAGAAGCGGCGCGTCTCCGGCGAGATATGGACGAGGTGGAAAATATGCGGTGCGCAAAACATGTGTATCTGGCCAATGATATAAATGCGCCCTCCGATCTGCGGGACAATCCGCCCATAGGATTCACCAAGGCGACCGATGCGCAGCTGGAGAAGATGGGGCTTAGTCAAAAGATGTTGACACCGAAAGGTTCGGAATTCAAGGCCGCGGTCTATATGAAAGACCCGGCAGTCTGGGGCGACAATCCGAAACCGCCGGCTGTGCTGGCCTTTCGCGGCTCAACACCTGCAAAGGAGGATTGGGACAATAACTTTGCCCAGGGGGTCAACCGTGAGGCCCCCTATTTCAAAAGGGCTGTTGAAATCGGAAACAGGTTGGCTGAAAACAATGCCGATGTTCAGATTGTCGGTCATTCTTTAGGCGGCGGTCTGGCGAGCGCCGCCCAGGGAGGAAGCGGCCTGATTGCCTCGACCTACAATTCGTCCGGTCTGCACCCCGAGACCGTGGCGCGCTATTCCACGGATAGAGCCCATATGCAGGCCGAAGCGCAAAAGATTACGGCCTATCGCATCAAGGGGGAGGTACTCACCAAAACCCAGGAAAATGGGTTGACTTCGAAGGTTATGTATCCCGCGGTGGGAATGAAAAAGGACCTGGAGCCAGCCCATAGCTGGGAATATTTTGACAAATTCGACCGGACTAAGGCTCAGAAGTGGGTTCCCTACAAAGGTATATCCTACGAGTTGCCGGATTCAGAAGTGAAGAAGATCGTCGACCAACAAAGCCCAAAAATAGAAAAAGAACAATACGAGAAATATTTACATGGGATGGAACAGGTTATTTTCGCAACCGAAAAACAAAAAACCGCCGATGAGCAGGCCTTGAAGAATTGCCTCGGCCAGCAAGGAGGTTAAGAACACAATGGGACAACGAATGCGGCAAGCAACGAGAGGCAGCATCCGGATGATGCGCATACTACTTTGTTTACTAGGAATAGGACTGACCATGGATACTACAGCACATGCACAAATCAAGTTTAATCTGCAACCGCCCACCTACTACTTTAATAACCCCACATCGCTCGCCCTGATGCAGGCAGCCCTGCAGGGGGATGAGGCAAAAGCCAAGGCACTGGTGGCCGCCGGCGCCAACCCCAATGACGAAGGACCCATACTGGAAGATAAAAATGCCGGCCGGCTTCGCCTGCTCCATTATGCCATTGCCGCCGGCAACAAGCAGGCCGTGCAGACCCTGATAGCGGTGGGCGCCGACCCCGAACTGGATGTTCAAAGTAATGGGGAGGCTTTTCTGTTTGTACTCTTGCTCGACAATGTCGATATGCTGGCGCTGTTGCTCGACCTGCGTCCCATCAACACCCTCTCCAAAGACACGCTTGAAGATTTGTTATTTAGAGCGGCTTCCGAGAATCGCTCCCGTTGCCTCGAGCTCTTGTTGCAACGAGGGGTGCCCATTGATTTCCCGGATGGTGCCGGCTATACGATATTGATGTCCGCAATGTCTGGGCAAGATTTCAATCTAGCGGAGCATCTGCTGCAACTCGGGGCCTCGGTCAATATTGTTACACCGAACGGCGTAACTCCTGCCTATCAGGTGCAACGAATGCTGCCCCGTTATATTCCGGGCAGTCCGACCTATCTCCAGCTGGAGCGCATCAAGAAGCTCATGGAGGAGCGTGGGGTGACCTTTCCCACGCCTAAACCGGAAGAAATTCGAGCGCGGCGTGAAGCAAACGGCAAATGATAGGGAAGAGCCGGGGAGAAGGAAGGCAGCGAATGGGGCGAGCAACGAGACGATGCATCTGGATAATCAGCGCACTGATCATCCTCATCGGAATAGGACTGACCATGGATACTACAGCACCTGCACAAATCAAGTTTGATCTGCAATCGCCCACCTACTATTTTAATAACCCCACATCGCTCGCCCTGCTGCAGGCAGCCCTGCAGGGGGATGAGGCAAAAGCCAAGGCACTGGTGGCCGCCGGCGCCAACCCCAATGACGAAGGACCCATACTGGAAGATAAAAATGCCGGCCGGCTGCGCCTGCTCCATTACGCCATTGCCGCCGGCAACAAGCAGGCCGTGCAGACCCTGATAGCGGTGGGCGCCGACCCCGAACTGAGTGTTCAAAGTTACGGGCGGGCTTTTCTGTTTACGCTCACGCTCGACAATGTCGAGATGCTGGCGCTGTTGCTCGACCTGCGACCCATCAACACTCTCTCCAAAGACACGCTTGAATATCTGCTGTTTAGAGCGGCTTCCAAGGACCGCTCCCGTTGCCTCGAGCTCTTGTTGCAACGAGGGGCGCCCATTGATTTCCCGAATGGTGCTAAACATACGATATTGATGCGAGCGATTCTCGGGCAAGATTTTGATCTGGCTGAGCACTTACTGGAACTCGGCGCTTCGGTCAATATCGAAACGCCGAGCGGTGGCACACCTGCCAATTTAGTACAATGGATGCTGCCCCGTTATATTCCGGGCAGTCCGACCTATCTCCAGCTGGAGCGCATCAAGAAGCTCATGGAGGAGCGTGGGGTGACCTTTCCCACGCCTAAACCGGAAGAAATTCGAGCGCGGCGTGAAGCAAACGGCAAATGATAGGGAAGAGCCGGGGAGAAGGAAGGCAGCGAATGGGACGAGCAACGAGAGGATGCATCTGGATAATCAGCGCACTGATCATCCTCATCGGAATAGACACGTAATCCCCCATCGAAGAACTTGATCTGCTGCACCAAAATGAACGCACCGGTTGCCCTCTGGGTAATGAAGGCTTTATCGAGACATCACCAAGAATACTGACCGATATTTAAACATCCAAAGGCCGAGGACCACGCTTATATTGACGGCAATCACTAGCTTAGCTTTTTTTGATTGAGTGCCTATTAAAAATAGCAGCAACATCGGGATTGGCAATCCCGCAAACAGAGGATAAAAAAAGGCTTTATCGTCAATCGGCAACATCATGTCGGGATTGTCCAACAACATCCATTCGTATTGATTGACTGGCCATAGGGCTATATTCAATAGACAGGCAATGTTGAGCAACACAAAAATAGTTGGTTTTGTAATTTTCATTTCGCTTACCCCTAGTTCACAACAGTAGGCTTCTGACATATTCTATATGTCGTAAAAGTGTTTTGCCGTAAGAGGTGTATGCTCTTGTTTTTGTATCACTTTCAAGGGACACTCTTTCCGGAAACACCATATCTATCTATCGTCCGATTAAAGAGTGCCAGATTCTTAGCAGGGCGGATTCGATGGAGCTGCGCCGGGCGGTGTACCCCTTTGCGGGTTTCCGTTGTTGCTTCCAGAAAACCCAGTTCAAAAATTTTTCTGCGGAAAGCGCTTTTATCGAGAGGGTGTCCTAAAATCTTCTCGTAGGCCTGCTGCAACTCGGAAAGGGTAAATTGCTCGGGGAGAAGGTGGCAAGGCAGTGCGGAATAGGTGGATTTATCCCGCAACCTTTTGATGGCAAAATCAATGATGCGATTATGATCAAAGGGCAATTGAGGGAGATCGTCGGCCTGGTAGAGCAAAAACCGGTCTGATTCCTGCGCCAGTAGAGCCTCAACGTTGAGCAAGGCATAATAACTGACACTGGCGGACCAGCCTCGTGGGTCGCGGGTGGCATTGGCGAAGGTATACAGCTGTTCAAGATAGGGAGAAACAAACCCCAATTTCTGCTTCAGCACCCTTTTGGCGGCGGCAAGGCTGTCGATATCCTCATCCGCATGGACATAGCCGCCCGGTAAGGCAGGCTGCCCCATGTATGGATCTCTTTCCCTTCTCAGCAAGACCACGTACAGCTCACCCTCTTTGAGCGTTAAGAGGACGACATCCACCGTAAGAATTACATTCTGCTCCATACCCGATGTCCCGAGTTAATATCAATTTGAACTTTACTTGATCCTATGAAAATAATAATAACACTCTGTATAAATGGAGCAATATTTTTTTACTAAATACTTAGTTGCATTTTATAACTATCTCGCTTATTGTCTTCCGTAACAGGTTGAGTACGTCAACGCACACAAACAACCACGCTAGGAGGACACCATGCTCGGATTCAAATTCACTAAATTTCAGCCCACTGATTACGTCCTGCAGTATCGCAGCGGCAAGCTGGTCCGCGAGGGTATTGGGCAAGCCTTTTTCTATTTTGCACCCACCTCCTCCTTGGTGCGGGTTCCCGTGGCGAGTGTCGACGTGCCCTTTATCTTTAATGAGGTTACCTCCGACTTTCAGGTGGTAACAGTGCAAGGGCAGTTGACCTACCGAATTTCCGACCCTCGTAAGCTTTCGCAACTGATGGATTTCAGCTTGGCAAAGGACGGAACCACTTACGTGACCGAAGATCCGCAAAGCTTGCCCCAACGGCTGATCAATCATGCCCAGGTGCTGACCCGCTCATCCTTGCAGGCAATGTCCCTCCGACAGGCGCTGGGCAGCTCCGAGGCGCTGGTCAACCGGCTCAAAGAAGGCATGCAGCAGGCCGATGTGATTACTTCCCTTGGGGTGGAGATTTTAGGGCTTTCCATTTTGGCGATCAAGCCAACCCCGGAAACCTCACGCGCCCTGGAGGCTGAAGCAAGGGAACAGATCCTCAGGGAGTCGGATGAGGCCATCTATGCCCGCCGCAATGCCGCAGTCGAGCAGGAGCGGGCCATCAAGGAAAATGAGCTGAACACCGAGATCGCCATCGAAAATAAAAAACGGCAGATTAAAGAAGCCCAGATGGATGCGGAGAAGTCGGTACAGCAGAAAAAACGGGAGATCAAGGAGGCGGAGATGGCCACCAGAATTGCCCTTGAGCAGAAAAACAAAGAACTGGTCGAGCTTTCGACCGAGAACGAACGGCAACAGGCCGACACCAAGGCCTACGGTATCTCGGCCACCCTCAAGGCTCTCGCCGCTACGGACCCGAACGTTTTGCAAACATTGACCAATGTCGGCATGGATCCTGGCCGTCTGCTGGCGCTTGCTTTCAAGGGGATTGCCGAAAGCACGGGCAAGATTGGGCAGCTCAATATTTCGCCGGATCTGCTTCGCGAACTCATGGTTGAACGATAAGGTGGTGCCTCATGTCTCCGCAAACCGAAAACAAGATCGTCCTGATTGTCCGCAAGACCAGGCTTGACGAGCTGATTTACCGCTATAACACCGAGGCGCAGGCTCGCTTTTACATTGAACATCTCGGCGCCGATTTCTCCGATTACAAGAAAGAGGACGAGCAGTACAAAGCAGCGGTGCAGCAGACACAGCAGCACCTCCAGGGATGGGGGCGTGTGCAGACAGTTGACCGCTCCTTTGTCCCCAATTTTATTTTTGGTCCATCCGATACGATTGTCGTCCTCGGCCAGGATGGTCTGGTGGCCAATACGCTCAAATATTTGAATGAGCAGTCAGTTGTCGGTATCAACCCGGATCCCGCCCGCTGGGAGGGAGTGCTCTTGCCTTTTACGGTCAAGGATATTCCCCAAATTTTGCCGCAGGTTTTGAAGGGAAGTCGGACCGTTTCGGAGGTGACCATGGCCAGGGTCGAATTAAACGACGGCCAGGTTTTGCATGCGGTTAACGACCTGTTCATCGGAGCCCGGTCCCATGTCTCGGCCCGTTACCTTATTCAATCTGGCGCCAAGCAGGAGCAGCATTCCTCGAGTGGGATTATTGTTTCCACCGGACTGGGAACCACGGGGTGGTTCAAGAGCTTGATGGCTGGAGCGTTGGCTATTGCCACCAGCGTTTCCGGTCAAGAGCTCAAGGCTCCGTTACCGCTTTCTTTTCCGCGAGATGTCGATTTTCTCTATTATACCGTTCGGGAGCCTTTTCCCAGCAAGACCTCGCAGGCAAGCTTGGTGGTGGGGCGGGTGACAGCGGAGCAACCGCTCACCCTCATTTCGCAGATGGCCGAATCCGGGGTGATATTCAGCGACGGTGTTGAGAGCGACTATTTGGAGTTTAATTCAGGGGCACAGGCAATCATCCGGCCCGCAGCCAAAAAAGGCCATCTTATTGTCTGAAGATGGCCGCGATGCGATTGTTTTTCAAAAGATGGGGAGGGGAATGCTTTCGGAGCTTGAAAAATTGGCAAGGTCGATTGTCTTCTCGATTATGGTAGAGTGCTCCAAATATTCCCCCAAAAAGGGTTACCTTTGCCTCGATTTTCCTCGCAATATGGTACGGAAGGCAGTACCGAGAAGTCCTGTGCAAGATGCGCCGGCCGCAGGGGTTCATTGCCCGAAGTGCGGTCCTACAAGATACTGCGAAATTACCGGCTGAACTTCAATGGTAATCGGAATACAAGAAACACCCACACAAACCATCCGTCGCCGACTCATGGAACTGCTCAGTGCCGGCACCTGCGGCGTGCGCGAACTTTCCCAGGAATTGCATCAGAGCGAGAAGGAGATCTATGAACATCTCCAGCATATTGAACGTAGCCTGCACCCCGGCGGCAAGCGACTGGTGATCGAACCACCGGTCTGCCTCGCCTGCGGCTTTGTCTTCACGGGCCGTACCCGGCCGCAACCGCCGGGCCACTGTCCGCAGTGCAAAAAGACCCGCATCCGCCGCCCCCGCTACACCATCCGTTGAAAGCGACCCGACTCCCCTTCCCTGCCGTGACGCCACGATGATACTTCTCAATGCCCTCTTCCCGGTGCTGGCCCTGATCCTCGCCGGATTCTTCTTCAAACACCAACACCTTACCGATGCAGCCTATCTCGCCACCTCGGACCGGCTGGTCTATTTTGTCTTTTTTCCCTTGATGCTTTTCTGGAAGATCGGCTCGGCACCGCTTCAATTCGACGACGGCTGGCAGTATCTGCCGGCTGCAGCCCTGGCCGTGTCGACGGTCTGCGTCCTGAGCCTGTTCTTCATCCGGCTCTGGCCTGTGGGTCGGTTTCAGGCAGGATCCTTTAATCAGGGCTGCTTCCGTTTCAATACCTATATCGGCATGGCCGTGGTCATCAACGCCTTTGGCACGGCCGGGGCCCAGTTGTACGGTATTCTGGTGGGACTGATCATTCCGCTGGTCAATGTCCTGATTGTCTCCGTCCTTATCTGGTTCCGCGAAGACGACGGTAATCAGGGCAGCCGATTCGCCGTCACAGTCAAGCATCTGCTGATGAATCCGTTGATTCTCGCCTGCGGCTGCGGCATGCTCTATTCCCATTTTGTCGGCTTTTTTCCGACCTCCATCGACAATACCCTCAAACTGGTGTCCCAGGTAACCCTGCCGCTCGCCCTGTTCTCCATCGGCGGCAATCTCACCCTTACCAATCTTCGGGACAACATGGTGCTTTCCCTGGCCGCAGCCCTGTTCAAGCTGGCGGTGCTGCCCCTGGTCGGTTACTTTTTCCTCTCGCTCTTTGGGATCACCGGTCTGACCTGGAAGGTGACCATGCTCTTTTTCGCCCTGCCCACTTCAACCGCTATCTATATACTTTCTTCCCAGCTCCATTCCGATACCGAGCTCGCCTCGGCGGTGATCGTCATGTCGACCCTGCTGTCCTTTGCTTCCATGGCGCTGGTCCTGCTGCTGGCGGGGTAAAGTGGAGCGCGGATTGGCCTCGGCCATTATCCGTTGTGATTCAATGAAAATCCTTGGTGTTATCTCTTTGGAATGTTGGATTCCGCCCGTTCTTTTCTTCGCATAGCCCCTTTTATTTTTCAGGAAATTATGCCATCATCTCCTGTCGAATGGTTTCAATTTTCTCCTTTAACCCAACGGCCCCGGCTTCAAATTCTTTCCCGCCTGTGAATAATTGCTGCAGGTCTGCCGATGGCTGTCAGCATATTGAGGGACCGATGATCGTTAAAAAGGCAGATGATAAACAGCCTCAACTGGAAATGCTGCGGGAACTTCTTGCTTATCCGGATGCAGACGCCGGCACGAAAAAACGTATCGAGCAGGAAATTCGTAACATCCAGGCTGGCACCAAAGGTGAGACTGAGGCCGCCTACGAGATGCAAGTGCATTACGGAGCCTCTAAGAACTGGATGATCATCAATGATCTGCGGATTGAACACGACGGATTAGTCGCCCAAATCGATCACCTCATCATTAACCGCTTTATGGATATCTGGGTCTGCGAGAGCAAGCATTTTGCCGAAGGAGTCGCCATCAACGAGCACGGCGAGTTTTCTGCGTTCTTCGGAAGCAGACCGTACGGCGTCCCCTCTCCCATCGAGCAAAACAACAAGCACATCTTGATTCTTCAACGCTTCTTTAACTCAGGAACGATTAAACTGCCTTCACGCCTGGGCTTCACCATCAAACCAGCGCTTAGAAGCCTGGTGCTGGTCTCCAAGGGCGCTAGGATCAGCAGGCCCAAAAAGAAAATCGACGGACTCGACTGCATTGTCAAGAATGACCAGATGTGCAAACTGATCGAAAAGGCCATGGACGACAGCAACCCTTTGGTGGCAGCAAAACTTATCGGTCTGGATACCCTGAAAGGGATTGCCGTGGACATAGTCAGCAACCATAAGCCGATCCAGTTTAATTGGGCTACAAAATTTGGACTTCCTGTAAATCGAAAAGCGGCTATCAAGGTCGCCGTTGCCACGAATTCGCCGACCTTAGATTCGGCGAAGAAAAATCAGGGGACGAATAATGACCTCGCTGATGGCTCGACGGAAAAAACCGGTGAACAACAACGCCCTAAGAAAAAACTGGTCTGTAATGACTGCGGGATTCCAGTCATCTATGCTGTTGCGAAATTCTGCTGGTTCAACAAAAAAAAGTTCGGGGGGGATATCTACTGCATGGAATGTCAAAAGAAATTTTAATTTGGCTTCGTATTGGATGAGTCAAGATTGATTGGAAAAGTGTTGACCATCGGAACATAGATCTTTTCCGGTATTTTATACAAAACCAACTCTCAAGAAGATAATGGAATGGTATCCGGTTTCTGGTTATCGCTCAGAATTGGATGATATCCAGTTAGCTGACATCCTGACATGCCGATTTTCTGGCTTCCTGGCTTGGAAGAGTGCGTGATAGCCAGAAACCGTATAATAACTTGTTCCTGGCGGCTGCGCTGCCAGGAATCGCGGTGCTGACTTCGTCAAGCACCTTGCCCTGGCGCCTTGCGCCAGAACAAGGTGCTTGACCGGACACCGCACACCGATCATTCAAACTTCGTTTGCCTGATCGGCGCACGGTGCCGGTCAGCACCGCGATTGGCCATAAAAGGAAATACTGGAAATATCAAAATGAATGTTAAACCGCACGATAGATTCAGTGAAGAATATTCTTTAACGCCGAAGATGGTTTCCGATTATGCACTTTCAGTAGGAGACAAAAATCCAATCCACCATGATTCTAATTTTGCAGCCAAAACACGATATGGTCGTCTAATAGCAAGTGGAACTCATACGACAGCTTTGATTCTTGGATTAACCGCATCTTACTTTTCAAAAAACACTTCGATGGTTGGACTTGATTATTGGGTCGGTTTTCGCCGTCCGATTTATGCAAACGAGACTATCAAATTGGAGTGGTTGGTGGTCCGAGTGACTCCAAATAGAAATTTGAGAGGTAATATTGTTGAACTTCGCGGACGAATCTTAGGACAGGATGGTAAAACGTCCCTTGGTGCCAAAGGACGTTTGTTAATCACTGATAAATTATAATGAATCAAAATGGTAGTGTAATGGGGGGCTGACCAAGTTAACTATTTAATAATACATAACTTCATCTTCCCAAAAGTGCCGTTTTTATCCCCAATATCGCCACTTTCAGGGGCAAAATGGTCGTTATTGCAAATAGGTTTTCATGGCGCCGAGCAAATGCACAATATCAACCCGATCATGGAAAGAGAAAATGGAAATTAATGACATTCTTCAAGCATTTGAAATTTACGATAGAGAATATAAGCGTAGTGCCATCGATGCAGCAATTGCCAAGCGCGAAGAAATTATACCGCATTTGATAGGTGTTTTAGAAAATGTTCTGAAAAATCCTGTGCACTACGCTGATCGAGATCGCCATTATTTTGCCCATATTTATGCATTTATGCTTTTGGGCTATTTTAAAGAATCCAAAGCGCATGATGTAATAGTCGATCTGGCCAGCCTTCCAGGCGATTTGCCGAGCGAATTGTTCGGTGATTCGATCACTGGTGATTTGGCAATCGTCCTTCTCAGGACATGTGGAGGACGAATTGATAAGATCAAAGAGTTGATACTCAACAAAAATGCCTATGAATATAGTCGCGGCTCAGCACTTCAGGCGCTGACCTATGCGGTATTAGAAGGATATGTGCCTCGTGAAGAGGTGCTCGCTTTTTATCAGGGATTATTTACCGGAGATGAAGCTTCGGACACAGACAGCTTTCACGATATACTGGCAATTTGTATCTACGATCTGTATCCGGAAGAATTGATGGAAACCATTGAAAAAGCGTACGAAGAAGGATTGATCCATCCCGGTTATGTTGGACTTGGAGAATTTACCGAGGTACTCAAAATTGGCAAGGAGAAGTGCCTTGAGAAGCTCAGAGTAAAGGTAGAGCAAGAGCAGATAAACGACATCCATGAGTATATGAGCTGGTGGGCTTGCTTTAAACAGCAGGGAAAAACACTTCCGAATATTTCGTCCGTTACCACGCCGAACACCAAACGAAAACTAGACGGCAAGGCTAAGAAATCCAAGAAAAAACAATCTAAACAATCGAAAAAAGCCAACAGGAAAAAGAAGTAAGGGAAATCGGGGGGCAAAATACTAAATTCCAACAATAACATACTGCGGGCAAGCCGCAGATGTTCACGTTAGATTGCAAGGAGACTTTATTTTCAGTCGGCTGGCGGAGGCGTTAAAAGTCCACATTTCTCCTGTCTATATGGACAATTCGGGTCAGAGCTAAATTAAACTTCTGTTTAATTTCGTCCTGACCCCAATTATGTGTGGCCCCAGTTATGGTCTCATAAAAACCCTTTTTCGGAAAATTTTCGTAATAAATCGAAACGTTACGACAGGCAAACTAGCCGTTTTGAGACTTTTTACGAGTCCATCAACTATATGGAATGTCTCCAGTGTTTTTCATATCGCCATCCCAAGTACTACTTCACCACATCCTTCTCAATTCCATCAATTAACTGCAACAATGCCGCTTTCACCCTATTTCCGAGCTCGTTAACAGGCAACAGGGCAATGAGAAATCGCAACTGGTTAGTGGCCGAGTCCTGCTCGCGGGCGCTGCCCAGCCGCTTGAGGAGATCGCGGTAACGGGCGATCAGCCGGTTCAGCACGTCAATATGGGTGAGGCAGGCCTGGGGCGTCCGTTTTTCGTCGTAACAGGCCCAGAGGGCATCGATCCGTTCCGCCTCGACCTCGGCCAGGGCATGGAAGAACTCACGGTTGTCGGCGAAGCGGCGGCGGCCGTTGTCAATGGCAGCCTGGAGCAGTTCCGGTAACTGGGCGGCATGCGCCTTGATCGCCTCGAGATCGCCCCAGGCCCCACTGAGAAAAGCGCCATCCAAAGCATTGAGCAAGGGGGAGTAATCCCAGTTGCCGGTGCGCTGACGAGAGAGCTCGGCAGCCTGCCAGTATGCTTTTTGCATCTCGATCAACCCTTCCTTGATCCCTTCCTTGTTCCCCAGTGCGGCCGCGGTCTGGGCACGACGTTTCCAGTACGAACCCAGCAGCGACAGCCGTTCGATGGTCGGTCCGATGGCGATCAGCACCTTGAGCCGATCCTGACCGGCCTGCATGGAGGCCTCACCCTGCTGCTGCTTCTTTTCGCTCTTGGATGCCATCAGATGGGCGCCGTGGCGGATCTCCAGGTTGGCCAACTGTTCCAGGCCATGCAGGCTCAGGCCCGCATCTTCAAAGGCGAGTGCCGCCCGGTAGTGATCGATGGCGCGCTCCTTGTCATCCAGCTCGGCCCAGGCGGCGGCCAGCCGTTCCCGGACACCGGCATGCTGAAAATCGGTGCCGCGCGCCGCTTCCTCAATGGCCGTGATCCGTTTGCAATAGTAGTCCTTTTTCTCGTCCTGGGTTGCATCCTTGAGGCGGGCGGTCAGCATACTGAGATCGGCGATGAGGTGGCTCGGATGGACGTATTCACGGGCAAATCCGTCCTCGTCGTCAATACTGAGAAACCGGTACTGCTCGTCGCCATAGGCCTGGAACGCGCCCCAGGTGTTGGTTGCCGGATGGAGCCGGTAGGTTTCGGATCGCGCCTGGAACAGGGCCTGACCGAATCGCGCCCCCTTGAACATGAACTCGTAGAAGGTGCGGGCAAAGGTGGAGGCAGCTTGATCGTCGACCGCCCAACCGGCGGCAATAACCGCCTTACAGCCCATTTCGATGAACTCGGTGGCCAGATTGGCGGCCAGTTCGCCCCAGCGCGGCTCAGCATCCTGGTTCATATTGCCGAGATAACAGCAGTTGATGAACACAAACTCGGGCACGCGCCGAAGTTTGCTGACCTGGGCGGCGGTGAGATAGGTTTCCGGACCCAACACCATGCCGGTGAACCCGGTTTTTTTATCCTGGACCACGCCATGACCGGCAAGGTGCATGCATCGGTAGTGGCCGTCGAACAGGGCATCGAACACCTGCATTGCCGTAGCGCGGTACAGATCGTTGACCTCATATTCGGCGCGGTTGAAGCAATCGGCAACGCCCTTGGCCTCGGCCTGGGCACCGGGGAGTGGGATCATCCCGGATTGAGTGTCGCCGATGATGAAGACCCGTTTGTTCCGCACCGTCGGCACCCGGCCGCGTCCATGGGTCGAGGCCAGCTGGCGCACCAGTTCGACCCGTGCCGCCAAGGGGGGCTCGCCCATCTGGTCGGTATCACGCATCAATTCCCAAGGATAAGCGGCGGCCTCCGGATCAACCGACAGCATCAGGGTGCGCAGATCGGCCATCGCCTCCTTCATACCGTTGGGCACCAGCAGTTCGAACAGCGCCCGTGACAGTCCGACCTGGTCATGGGTGGTTTGGGTAGCGCAGCGGATGAGGCCGTCGACGGCCTGGCGCTGGTTCGGTTCGGCACTGACGACGTTGCGGGCCCGATCAGTCATCACCGTAAAACGCAGGGCGCCTTGATCAGCAATGATTTGAACGCGGTACAGCCCCGGCTGTCCGCCGCTGGCCGAGGCCCGGCCGCAAAAACCGCCCTGGCCGTCGTGCAGGCGACCATCGAAATCGGCTACTCCGGCAAAACGCGATTCACCCATCAAGTCGCGCAGGGCCTGGACAGCGGTAATGGCCCGGCTTTCCACCTCTTCAAAAACAGTGAGACGGCCGATACGGGTTTTCAGTTTGTTCTGCTGCAGGGTACGATTGGCCCGCCGCAAGGCATCCAACAGGCAGCGGGTGGCGGCCTCGACCGTAAGACCGGCAAAGCCGGTACCCACCAGCAGAGAGGAGACGGCCAGCCGTTCCGGCCGGGAGGGCTCGGCATCGGACTGCTGCTCTATGATGCGGGCATATTCGAGCAACCCCTCGGTCAGGGCCATGGTCAGGGTGCCGGGGAGGAGATCGCCCAGAGAACCGAGGCCGACGACAATGGCACCGGCCGGTTTGCTGTTCGCGTCGGACTGGCGGAAAACCATGGCGTCGTCGGGCTGGCAGGGATAACGCCCGATCTTGAAGGCGCGCTCCATGCGGCCGTCGAGATGGTTATCGAGGAACTTGGCGCTGCCGCGCAGGGTATCAAAGGCATAGGCGCCGATCAGCACCGGCGAACCGGCACTGGCCAGACTGCCGTGGATGATCTCGATGGTTGCCGGTGCCTCGCCCTTGGCTCTGGCGCGTCGTCCCGGACGGGCACCGCCGGTGGCTGCGGCCAAAACCTCGTCGGCGCTGGGATAGAGGGCATGGGCGGTAAGGCTGCGGGCCCGGAAAACCGGGGCAGCCTCGCCGCGTGCCCCGGCCGGGGTGCGCGAGAGCAGGCGGGTGGTGCCGGTGTCGATCAGTTGCCGGTAGGCCTCGAAGGCCTCCTCATGGTTGGCCAGATCGCCATGCACTGCATCCGTATACCAAACCGGTACCCCTGCCGGGATTCCGGTTTTCCAGGGCACCCGGCCATCGCCCTCGTCAACCCAGCCGATTTCCACCTGACCTTTTTCGACTCGCACCGCGATCGGCGTCGACGCGTGGCCGGCAACATAGAGGGTGCATGTTGGATCGAGCTCGGCGGTACGCAGGGTCTCGATGGCGGCACGGGCCGCAGTCAGCGGCTCCTGCAAAGGCGGCAGCCAGGTCTTGGCTTTTTTCGGATCACCATCCTGCTCAAACAGATGCTGCCAGGTTTGTTCATTAAAATAATCGATTCCGTCACAGGCCAGGCCATTGTCGCCCGGCCAGGGTAAAAGTTCGAGCACACCGGGAAAGTCGCGGACAATCTCCAGGAATTCGCGCATGTCATGTTTCCAGTCGAACCAGCGCTCAATGCTCTGCACAAAGTCATCGCGCCCGGTGAGCACAGCGGCGATGGAGTGCGACCCTTGATTGGGTGTGCCCAGTTGCAGCAAGCGGCTGCCCGGCAGGGCTTTGAATTGCTGCCAGCGGCCCTGCAGGGCAAGCCGCGCCACCAGGCCGCCCATGGAGTGGGCAACGATGCGCAGGGCCTTGCCCCGTGCCTGGGCATCTTTCATGGCCTGATCCAACGCCTTGCCAAAGAGCTTTGCCGCCTCGACAATCGACAGCCGCCAATCATAGACAAAGGGCCGCACCTCGTGGGTGTCGGCCAGATAGCGCGCCAACTTTTCGTAATTCCGGTCCATCCAGCCGTCCGTGCTGACGCCCCTGGCATTGACCTTCAACTCCTTCATGGCGCCGGTACACATGCTGAAGGGCTCGAACCAGATACGGTTGCGGCCCAACTGGATATGGCTGCCCATGATGCCGGGCAGGATAAAAACGATGGGGGCATCATCCTTGCGCTTGGTTTCCCGCCCGCCCCGGCTGATGACTGCGCGCGACGGACCATCGAGGAGGGCAAACTCACTGTCATCGCCCTGGAGAGCGGCCAGCAGGGCGAGAGCGCTCTCGTCGCGGCGGAAATAGCTGAGATGGTGCACCTCCGGGCCGGACAGGGGTTTTTGCCGGATACCCTGCACCCGGAATGCACCGCCGCTCATCGAGGGGGTGTTGACCACCAGATCGGTCTCGCCGCCGTAGAAGACTTCGGACAGGCAATCGCCCAGCCAGGGCAGGAGACCGTCGCCCTGAAAATCTCCGGCCAGGATGTGGAGGGGCGGCTCGACTTTAACGTCCGGCGCGTTGAGCAGCGCCACCAGCGGCGAGTCGGGCATCATCGCTTCCAGGCCGGGGAGGATGCGGGCATCGGTGCGTTCCCGAACCACGGCAAGGAGAAAGTTCTGCAGCAGATCATAGCCTTTGGCCACCGGCGCGAGGACGGGCAAGGCCTTGCCGCCCAGATCCAGCCCCTTGCCCAGAAGATTGAACATGATGCTGGCCCAGCGGTCGAGTCGGCCGGAGGCGAGCGTGGTGCCCCGTGCCGGGCAGGCAACGCGGACAAAGCGCTCCACCCGGAAGCCGCGGCTGCGCATCTCCTGGTTCAATTGGCGCAGGAGGTCGGCGTCGGCTTCAAAGCCCTTGCGGTCGACGTGTTGGGCGTGTTCAAGGAATCGGGCGATCTCGCTTTCGGTGAACGGCTCCTCGTCGATACGGTTGGCCCGCGCCAGGAGCTCGCCGATCATGCCGCCGCGCGAATGGCTCACCAGGTGGAGGCGCACGCCCTCGGGCAGGGTCTTGACCAGGGCCAAGGCGTTGGCAATCGGGCTCTCGGTCAGGCTGCGGTGCTCGAGAGCGTAGATACGCGTGCCGTAGAAGTCGACCAGTTGCTGCCGATATTTCGGATTCTCCCAGAGCCCGCCGAAACTGCCTTCCGAGGAGGAGGCGGTGCCGTGGAGGAAAACGAGGGTCGGATCAAGAGAGGCGGGAAGCTTTTTAACCGAACTGAGATGCCAACGATCAGGGTCGCAATGATACAGACCGTTGCGTTGTTCCAAGCGCGAATCCTGGAAGGTGCCAGCCGCAATCAGGGCGGTCATCCCGGCAGGCCCTTGGCGAAAAACGCGCAACCCCTTGAGTATCCAGGCACCGAGACCATCGCGCGCGGCCCCGGCAGGCAGGTGCGTCCCGGAAAGGCGCAGGGCCTGACCAACGCTGATCACCCCGGTTTCACCTTCGCCCCGCCCCACCGCTGCCCCGAGGTAGCGATGGGCATCCTCGGCCGCCACCAGGATGCGGGTGCCGTTGGCCAGCTCCAATTCCAGGACCGAGTCCGGTTGCAGTGGTTTCAGCTCTACCTTTGCTTCGGTCCCTCGGGCGGTACCGTCGAGGACATACACCTCGGCGTTCCATCCGGCCACGGTTTCAGCTTGCGCTACAGAACCTTCAATGTGCAGGGTGACTTTGGTCTCATCGTTATTCATGTTCGGCTCCTTGTAAGAATTCGCAAAACGGAGGGTCAATTCGGGTCGTGTATCGGTGACGTATCGCTTTCCGGGACGGTGACGGCCTTCATCACCCATTCCCGTATCTAAGGGCCTCGTCGTCGAACCAATGACGGAGACGATCATAGAGGCGACCGGCATGGCCGCCGGTATCGGCGCGGCGGTAGCTGATAAATAAATCCGCGCTCATCTGCGCGCTACACCCGGGCCGCCTGAACGTGCATCCAGTCGTAATTTTTGGCCCGGCCGAGACTGACCCAGCCCTCCGCTTCCCAAAACCCCCACCACGCTTCATATTCGGGTCGGGCAAAGAGGGCCCGATCGCGCTTCCATTTTAACCGGTTATGATCCGGATCAAAGTCAAAGGCAATGCCCCAGGCATGGGTGGACATGGTGGTGCCGCCGCGTTTTTCGCGCATATTGAAGCCGCCGCCGTAGAGGTCGAGCCCCAGTTCCCTGAGCTGGTCCGGGCCATAATGGAGATGAACCTGTTCGAGGACCTTTTTAAGACTGTCCTTGACCTGGACATTACATTGGGTGCGGTTGATCACCGTGGCGGTATTCCAGGAAAGCCGGAGCGGATACGGCAGATCGAGCATGATCAGGTTCGTACCGGGCTTGCCGTAGAAACGTTCAAGCTCGGCCTGACGCTCCAGCGGCCAGGAATTGGGGTTGGCAGGGACCGGGGACAGGTCGCGCCAGGGTTCGGGCGGAACGCCCTGGGTCTGGAGAAAGGCGAGCTGGCCGCAGGCGTATTCGGTGAGTTGCCCCCACCAGCCGTCAAGCACCCCGGGATTGAACCCGGCCTCAAGACACAGCGTTTGCAGGCACAAGACGTCCCGGCGGCCGATGGGCCAAGTGCGCCAGTCGGTCTCGGTTTTCGGATTAAGCTGTTCGAGGATTTGTGTAATGGCAGTGCGGGTCGGGACGCTCATACGGCCGTCAATTGGGCCGGGATCTGCGCCCTTGGCCGCAAGTTGGGTTTGCAAGGTGCGGATTGCGGTGAGATTCATGTTCTCCCTCCCTGGCTGTGGAATTATTGGAAGACCCTGAAACGCCGGGCCGTCCTGGTGCCGAAAATCTGGGGTGCTTGCGGTAAACGCGTTGAAGGCAGATAGGTGCGTATGGCTTTGAACCAGGCCTCGTAGGTTTTCGGCTTGGCCTCACGCAGGGTCTTGAGGGCGTAGAAGGTGAAGGCACCGTTGGGTCGCCCGTTGAAACTGGTATCCCAGCTGTATTCCGTATCCTGGCAACCGGCCAGTAACAGATCGCCGCCGGCACGGGTAAAACCGCCACGGGGAGCGATGGCGCTCAATTGAGGCGCAGGCAGTTGGTCTTTAGGCATCCAGGCCTCGGGCGGCATAAAGCGGACTTTTGGCATGCCGGGGTCCAGGTCTTCATCCTGACCGCGGGTGACCGAACCGGAATGACAACTGTCCGAGATCAGGACAATGCGAACTCCGGCACGACGTTGCAGGAACAGGGCATGCAGATCGTCGTCGATCAGGGCACCCTGGGTTGCCAGATCGTAGGGGCACAGGGCCTCGTCGCGGCCATCCGCTTCGTCGCCGCTGCTATCCGGCACCCAGGTGCCGTGGCCCGAGTAGGTGATGATCAGGGTGTCGCCTTTTGCCGCCCCTTGAATCAGACCGTCGATGGCCGCGACCATGGCGCTATGGGTCGCCACCGTATTGAGCAAGGTGTTGACAATAAAGCCGCGCCCGGTCAGTTCATCGGCCCAGTCGTTGGCATCGTTCACACATCCCGACAAATCGTTGGCGGTTCCAGGATAATCGTTAATGCCGATGCAAAGTGCCTTGGTTGCCATGGGGATCTCCTGATTATAAAGGGGGGAAAAGGAAGCATCGATCCGAGGGGTTATCTCTTTGGATGCCGTACGTCGACAAAAAATCCAATGTGACTATTCAGTACGTTCCGCAGCCTTACCGGTTTTTCGTTCCCATGCAGCCATGGGAACCAGGGGCTTCTTTGGTATTATTGAAGAGTTACACACAAGCTTTAAAAAGTATCCCCAGTCAGAGAAAAACCTGCAAGGATAAAATAATATATACAAAATGGATAAATGGACACTCTATGACCCATTGTGGTACGTGAGCGGGAGGCGTCGGCAAGATGGCAGGCGCTACCGCGCTGAGGGGCAGGATCGGCAAAGATTGCAGAAAATGTCTTGCCTGATTATAGCTCCGTGGAGTTTGATCGTTATGAGGGGTAAAGAAATAATTGATAATCGGAAGAGGCCGGGGAAGGTTGGAAGCCCCGGAAAGCGAGGGGATTAAAAATATGGCTGCCCACTGGGAACGATACCTTGAACGATGGACGAAAGCGGGATTGCTGACACCCGTCACCGCTGACCTGATTCGCGCCCACGAGGTCGAGCAGGATAAGGAGCAGGGACTCCGGTGGCCGATCGTGATCGCTATTGCCTTTGGCGGATTACTGCTCGCCGCCGGCATCCTGCTTTTCGTTGCGGCCCACTGGGACAAGCTCTCCCCGTGGCTGCGTTTTTCCCTTGTCTTGGCCATGGTGGCAGGTACGCACCTTGCCGGAGCCCTGGCAGCCACCCGCTTTCCCCTCCTTGCCACCGCCTTGCACGCAGTGGGCACGATCTGTCTGGGAGCGGGAATTTTCCTGGCCGGACAGATCTTCCATTTGCAGGAGCATTGGCCGGGCGGGGTGATGCTCTGGGCCTTGGGTGCCTGGATTGCCTGGGCGGTGTTACGCGACTGGCCACAGGCAGCACTCGCGGCCCTCACCACCCCGGTATGGCTGGCCGGTGAATGGTTGGAGGCCACCGGTAGCGGGATCGGCCGGGAGCCGATTCTTGCCGCAGGCCTGTTGATGCTGGCCATCAGCTATCTGACCGTATTGACGCCGCAAAAGACCTCTCCGGTACGCAAGGCGCTTGCGTGGATCGGCGGACTCGCGCTGTTCCCGGCAGTATCAGCTGTCATCCTGGCCGGGACGTCCTATAACTGGAGTCATTTTGCCTTGGGCTGGAATGGAGGTCTCTGCGGGTGGGTTGGCGCCTTTTTACTGCCGCTGGCACTGGCAGGGCTCCTTCGGGGGCAGGCAGTGTGGATGAATGTGATTGCCGCGTTCTGGGTTGCGTTTTTAAGCATGACCCACTCAGGATTCCGAATAGGCCGGGCTCTGTCGCACACGGCCACAAACGATTTGACCGTATACGGCTTATGCGCTGTAGGATCCATGGGGCTGATCGCCTGGGGCATGCAGGAAGGCCGCAAGGAACGAGTCAACCTGGGCGTTGCCGGTTTTGCCCTGACCGTCCTGTTCTTTTATTTTTCAACGGTCATGGATAAACTTGGGCGCTCGGCAAGCCTGATCGGGTTGGGACTCCTGTTTTTACTGGGCGGTTGGTTGCTTGAAAAAACCCGCCGTCGGCTCTTAATCCAAATGGGAAAGGAGGCGGCATGAATCCCTTCTTCAAAGGCGTGATAGTTACCGTCATTCATGTTTGCCTGGTCGGGACACTGGGCGGCAAGCTTCTCTATGATCGTGCAACCTTGCCGCGAGTCTGGGTGAAAGCCGCCCCCTTTGACCCGAACCTTCCCATCCGTGGCCGTTATGTCAGCCTGCAGGTTTTCGTGGAGCCGCACGGCATTGATCAGGCGCAGACAGGATCCCAATGGCGGGGGTCGCGATCAGTCGTGCTCCGTGTCGAAAACGAACATCTGCTGGCGGAAGCAAAGCCGGAAAAGACCGTGTCGTACCGCTCTTCCGACCTGCACCTCCGATCTGTACAGCTCGGCGAAAAAAACAGTGCGGTTCTGAACAAACCCGTGGCGTTTTTTATTCCCGAGCACGTTCCCGACCCCTCCCGTCGCCTGCCGGGCGAGCAATTATGGGTTGAGGTGACTGTTCCGAAAAAAGGGCCGCCCCGGCCTATCCGGCTCGGAGTAAAAAAAGAGAACGGGCCGGTCGTGCCGCTCGACCTCAAGTAAAAATTGCATTCATCGGGAAATCCTGCCGAAGCCCCCGAGTGCGACTTCTCTCCATAATCGTATTCCCCCTGCTCAAAAAAAAAAGTCACCTGGGTGAGTTTACCCCCCAGGTGACGTTTTCCAAATGCCTGCTGCGTCCAAGCTTGGCGCTCTGCCTTTACAGTTGCGGCGGCTCTCCCCCCATGAGGTAGCGGTGCATGGCCCGCGCCGCGATCTTACCCTGCCCCATGGCGCTGATCACCGTGGCCGCCCCGGAGACAATATCGCCGCCGGCAAAGACACCGGGCTTGGAGGTCATCATGGTCTCCGGATCGGTGATAATGGTCCCTCTTTTGCCGGTATCGATCTCGGGAGCGGTTTGCGGCACCAGAGGATTGGGCTGGTTACCGATGGCCACGATCACCGTGTCCGCCGGGATGATGAATTCACTGCCCTTGATCGCAACCGGCCGCCGCCGTCCCGAGGCATCGGGCTCACCCAGTTCCATCTGCAGGCATTCCACGCCGATAACCTGTTTCCGCTCATCGGTGACGATGCGCACCGGATTAGTGAGGAGGTGGAACACCACGCCCTCTTCCTCGGCATGATGTACTTCTTCAGCTCTGGCCGGCATCTCGGCCTTACTCCGACGATACACAATAGTTGAATCGCCGCCCAGGCGCAGGGCGGTGCGGGCCGAATCCATGGCCACGTTGCCGCCGCCCACGGTCACCGCCCGATGCGGCCGGATGGGCGAGGTGGCAAAGCGGGGAAAATCAATGGCCCGCATCAGGTTGGCGCGGGTCAGAAATTCATTGGCGGAAAAAACGCCGATGGCATTTTCTCCGGGAATACCGAGAAAAACCGGCAGACCGGCACCGGTGGCAATGAACATCGCATCAAAACCCTCCGCCATCAACTGCCCCACGGTCTCGGTTTTGCCGATTACGTAATCGGTATGGATGGTTACCCCCAGCCGCTTGAGGTTGTTGACCTCGAACTGGACAATCTCCTTGGGCAGACGGAACTGGGGAATGCCGTACATCAAGACCCCGCCCGCCAGATGCAGGGCCTCGAACATCACCACCTCATGGCCCCAGCGGGCCAGTTCGCCGGCCACGGTGATCCCGGCCGGTCCGGCCCCGACCACCGCCACCCGCTTGCCCGTAGGCGCGGCCTTGGCCGGATCGGGCACGCCGCCGTGCTGGCGGGCATAGTCGGCGGCAAAACGCTCCAGCCGCCCGATGGCCACGGGTTCGCCTTTCTTGCCCAGGATGCAGCGCGACTCGCACTGGCTCTCCTGCGGGCAGACCCGGCCGCAGACTGCGGGCAAAGCCGTCTGTTCCTTGAGCTTGAGCAGGGCGTCAATGGTTTTCCCCTCGGCAATCAGCTTGATAAAGGCCGGGATATTGATATTGACCGGGCAGCCTTCCACGCAGCCGGGCTTTTTGCATTGAACGCAGCGCGACGCTTCGAGCAGGGCGGTTTCCTCGCTGTAGCCGCGGGGTACCTCCTCGAAATTATAACGGCGACGGCGCGGATCCTGCTCCGGCATGGGCTGCCGCGGAATTTTTTGCTTTCCCTTCCCTTTACCCTGGGGTGCCTCGGTTTGCTCAGATTTCGGTTCACTCGTTGTTTTCATCGAACACTCCGGAAAATCAATCGTATTAATGGCCGCAACCGCAACCGCCGCCGTGGGAATGAGGCTGGTGCATGAGGGCGTTCAGGTCCACGGTCTGCGGCAGGGCCTGTACCTCCTGCCGGGCATACGCGCTCCGCCGCAAGGCCAGTTCATCCCAGTCCACACTATGCCCGTCAAAGATGGGGCCGTCGATGCAGGCAAAGCGGGTTGCATTGTCAATTGAAACGCGGCAGGCACCGCACATGCCGGTGCCGTCGACCATGATCGGGTTGAGAGCCACCAAGGTAGGAATCCCCAAGGGTCGGGTGATGTCGCAGACCATGCGCATCATGAAGGTACAGCCGATGGCAATGAACTGGTCGATGGTTTCCTGTTGCGCCACCTGGGTCACCACCTCCTGAATGCCGCCGCGCACCCCTTTGCTGCCGTCTTTGGTGGCAATGATCAGCTGATCGCAGACCGTGGCCAATTGGTCCTCCATGTACAACAGATAGGCGGACGAGGCCTCGATGGCGCAGATCACCCGGTTCCCGGCTTGGCGCAGGGCCTTGGCCAAAGGGAAGATAGCGCCGATACCGTAGCAGCCGCCGCCCAAGAGCACGGTGCCTTTGTTTTCGATGGGCAAGGGCAATCCCAGGGGACCGCTGACATGGGCGATCCGGTCGCCCGTCTTGAGGCCAGCCAACTCGCGGCTGGAGCGGCCGACTTCTTCGATGACCAGGGAAATCGAACCAGTGGCCGCATCCCAGTCCACCAGGGTAAAGGGCGAACGTTCCGAGGTTTCCTTGGCCATGAGGATGACGAACTGGCCGGGCAGAGAAAACTTGGCCACCTGCTCCGCCTTGATTTTAAAGAAATGCATATTCGGGACTATTTCCCGTTTTTCCAGGATGACAAACCCTTCGCCCACCGTTTCTTGCGCGGTCTCTTCAACCGGAGTGGCAGGCAGGCCGAAGGCTGCAAAGGCCGGGACAATATCGGCCAGAAGATGGCCCCGGAAACGGGTGGGCAACCGGCGGACATCCTGGCGGGGATCGCCGGACTCACCGGCAAAGGCTGCGGGTGCGGGATCGTCGACGATCAGGGGGGTAACGGCCTCGATGCTGCTGAAGGCAAAGTCCCCGGAACCCAACGCCTGCCCCAGATTACAGAGAATCCGCCATTCCGGCCGGGCATCGCCGGGAGCCAGACTGCTCACCGCCAAGGGCTTGACCGTGCCGGCGGCATTGCGAAAGGTGCCGCCTGCTTCGCTGAGTACGGCGGCGGGCAAAACGGCTGTGGCCAGGTTGGATGCGGTTGACGGCAGGGCATCGATGACCAGGGAAAAAGCAGCAGCCTCAAGCATCTCGGCACTCAGCAAATCACCGTTGGCGATCAGAGCGCGGATCTCACCCCGCTTGACCGCCGCCGCCAGTGCCTGCACCTGGGGATCATCGCTTGCCGCTGTGGCCGGTACAATCACGAGGGTGGCTTGCAGCTGTTCCGCCAAGCGGGCATAGAGAAACCGATCCTCCCGCGAAGTGGTGGCCGTGATCACCAGGGCTGTGGCGGCAACGGCGTTTTTCAAGGCCTCGGCCGTAACCGCAATCGCACCCTCCCAATCGTAGGGAATCTGGTCCTCTCCTTCCCGGATCTGCGGTCGAATCAGGCGTTGATTCGAACCCACGATCTGGGCGGAACCAAAACGGCCCAAGGCACAGAGTCCGGCCTCTGCCGTGAAACCGGTCATGACATTGGCCAGCAATCGCCCTTCCTTGCCCTGGGAGACCACCGAGCAGCCCTCGGAGCAGAGAATACAGGTGGAAGCCTGTTCCGTCTCAGGTTTCCCCTGCCAGCGGGCAAAACGATCGGTGAGCGTTCCGGTGGGGCAGATGTCGATACAGGCGCCGCAAAAGGTGCAGCCGGAATGGATATGGCTTTCATCAAAGGCGGTGCCGATGCGGGCCCATTTCCCCCGATTGATGATGGAGATTGCCGGTTTGCCGTGGATCTTCTCACAAATCCGCCAGCATTTGCCGCAGAGGACGCAAAGGTTGTAATCACGATCCATGAATGGATCATCACGCTCCAGTTGGTAGCCCGAATAGAGGGTGGGCAGAGCGAGTTCCCGGCTGTCGGCCTTGAGGACCATGTTCCGTAAATCGCATTCGTCGCGGTTGGCGCAGAAGCCGCAGCGGGTGGAACGTGCCGCCTTGGTGGCCTGGGGCCGGTACTGCTCGCAGGCCTCGCGATGGATGCAGACCAGGCAACTGTTGGGATGCCCGGAAAACATCAGTTCCAAAGTACGGTTACGCAACGTGGTCAGGCGTTCCGATTGGGTGGTGACCTGCATGCCCGGTGTCGCCGGAGTGGTGCAGGAGGTGGGGAAACCGCGCACCCCGTCAATCTCGACAATGCACATCCGGCAGGCCCCGTAGGGATTGAGGTCTTTATGATCGCAGATGGTGGGAATGGTGATTCCCAACTCGCGCGCAGCCTCGAGGACCGTTTTGCCTGCTTCGACCTCGACCTCGCGGCCGTCAATGGTCAAACTGATACTACCCATACAATCTCCTTGATTAAAAACGCGCACCCCTTCAGGCGGTAAGCTGTAGGGCGCATTCTATGCACCTTTTCCCAGTGGTGCATGGAATGCACCCTACCCATCGGTTCACAATCAATCGACCAGCACCGCCGAAAATTTACAGGCCTGGCGACAGGAGCCGCAACGGATACAGAGATCCTGATCGATCCGATGCGGCTGTTTTTTCTCGCCGCTGATCGCTTCCACCGGACAGGCCCTGAGACAGGCGCCGCAGCCGGTGCAACGGGCCGGGTCAATGTCAAAGCTGATCAGGGCCCGACAGACCCCGGCAGGACATTTGTGGTCCTCAATGTGGGCCCGGTACTCATCCTCGTAATGTGTAAGCGTGGTCAACACCGGATTGGCCGCGGTCTGGCCGAGTCCGCAGAGCGAGGCATTTTTCATGGTGTCGCCGATCTTACGCATGATGTCCAAATGCTCGAGCGTCCCCTGGCCTTCGGTAATGGCGGTGAGGATTTTGAGCAGATGCTGGGTGCCCATGCGGCAGGGCACGCATTTGCCGCAGCTCTCGTTCTCGGTAAAGGTGAGGAAGTAGCGGGCCATGTCCACCATGCACGACTCCTCATCAATAACGATCATACCGCCGCTGCCCATGATCGAGCCCACCTCGGCCAGGTGTTCGTAATCCACCGGCAGATCAATGGACTGGGCCGGGATGCAGCCGCCGGAGGGTCCGCCGGTCTGCACCGCCTTGAACTGTTTGCCGCCGAGCACACCGCCGCCGATGTCCTCGATGATGGTGCGCAGGCTGATGCCCATGGGCACCTCGATCAGGCCGGTGCGGGTGATCTTGCCGGCCAGGGCAAAGGTCTTGGTGCCCCGGCTCTTCTCGGTGCCGTAGCCCGCATACCAGGTGCCCCCCCGCTCCATGATCGCGGAGACCGCGGCCAGGGTCTCGACATTGTTGATATTGGTGGGTTTGCCGAACAGGCCCGAAATGGCGGGAAAAGGCGGCCGGCTTCGCGGCATGCCGCGTTTGCCCTCAATGCTCTGCATCAGCGAGGTCTCCTCGCCGCAGACAAAGGCGCCCGCCCCTTTTTTGATTTTGATATCAAAGGCAAAGCCTGAGCCGAGGATATCTTCACCCAAAAAGCCGTGCTCGCGCATCTGGGCAATGGCCCCCTGCAAACGTCCGATGGCCAGGGGATATTCCGCCCGGCAGTAGACATAGCCAATGCTGGCGCCGATGGCAAAACCGGCAATCAGCAGGCCTTCGAGCACCGCATGGGGATCGCCTTCGAGCACGGAGCGATCCATGAAGGCCCCGGGATCGCCTTCATCGGCGTTGCAGATCACGTATTTCTGATCACTCGTTGCGTTGCGGGCAAAACTCCACTTGACCCCGGTGGGAAAACCAGCGCCGCCGCGACCGCGCAGCCCGGAGGTCTTGATCTCGTCGATCACCGCATCCGGAGTCAGGGTCAGGGCCTTGGCCATGCCGCTGTAGCCGCCCCGGGCCAGATAGTGATTGATATTGGTGGGATCGATGATGCCGCAGTTACGCATCACAATCCTGACCTGCGGCGCAATGATCGGCAGTTCGTTGAAGGCGGGAAGATCGGCTTTGGTTGCTCCATTCATCACTGCCAGGGCCAACGGCAGGTAGGCTTCGCCCCGCAGCAGTTGTGCTTCAACCAAGGCCGGGACGTGTTTGGGTTCAACCCCCTGATAGAGTATCCGGCAGCCGTCTTGGCCGCGAATCTCCACCAATACCTCGGCATAGCACATGCCTAGGCAGCCGACTTCGTAAATATCAGTGGTCGCTGACAAGCCCTGTTGGCTCAACTCGTGGGTAAAGGCCTGCAGCACTTCCAGGCTTCCGGCGGCCCGGCCGCAGGTGGCGGAGCCGATGAGAATACGATAGCGCTCCGGCCGCTCGAATTCCTGCCATTGAACCTGGGCCTGCTGTTGTAGGGTCGAGAAACTCATTCTTTGTCCTCGATGATTTTTTTGGTTTTGGCGGCGGTCATCCGGCCGTAGACCTTGTCATCCAGGACCACCACCGGAGCCAGGGCGCAGGAGCCAAAACAGGCAACCTGCTCCAGGCTGAACTTGCCGTCTTCACTGGTCTGACCGGGTTCGATTCCGGTCTTGCGCCTGATGGCATCCATGATCATGTCACTGCCGCGCACATGACAGGCCGTGCCCTGGCAGACCCTGACATGGTGCAGACCCGGGGGCACAAAACGAAATTGGGTGTAAAAGGTGGCCACCCCGTAGACATCGTTTTCCGAGAGTCCGAGATGGTCGGCAACCTGGCGAACCGCATCAGGGGAAAGATATTGAAGATGCTCCTGCACCTCCTGCAGCAAAGGGATGAGGTTATCCCTTTCCCTGCCGTATTCGGCGAGGATATTCTCAATCGTATTTTGTGTGGGCATCTGTATCATGCAGGGGCTCCATTGCATCACTGTGTTCAGCTGGGATAGCAAAGTTGTTATGTATTTTTCACTTTTATCAACCTAGATGCAGGCATACCCGATGAAAGTATTTGTTGTTCAACGTTGTTAAGTATGCTTGCAGAATTAGACGCAAACAAGAACCTAGCGTGTGAATCATAATAAAACGCGACATTTCCTGTTTCTGCTATTGCTTCAAGCTTTTCAAATATTTTTTTTGAAACATTGCCACATCTAGAAAATGATTGATCGAAGCAAAAAACAATCTCATATCGTTTAAGTTTTTCTGCTATTCCCTCTACTGTCACATATTTTTTTGTTTTACGGGTTCCTACTCCTGTATCAGGATCAAGGAATAATGCTATTTTTTTGTCTGCAATTGTTGATTCAGGTTGCGCATTAAGAAAACGATAAAAGTCATATTCACATCCATTCCATTCACCTGTGAGCATAGGATCAACGAACACCTGATAACCAATAGCATTCAGGTGTTCTACAAAGAATCTCTTTACAATATCGAAGGAGTCACCAAACCATTGCGGGTTCATAGATATGTCCCTTTCATATCAGAGGGTTATTATGTCAGCTGCAAAGCAAACACAATGGACAGATTCCCAATCTCCTTCCTTACGTCGCAAACGCCGAAGCAACGGTCTCTTCCATATCCCTGTGGCAAAGACTTGTCAAGAGGGGGAGGAAGGGTTTACCAAAAGGAGAAAAAGACAGGGCGCTGCCTTTCCGTGCAACGCCCTGCCCCGTTCCTTCTCTATTTCTTCTGCACTCAGGCTTTCTTCACCTTGGGGATGAAGATCTCGTCAGGATCGAGCACATCATGAATAAAATGCAGTTCCTCACGGGTGGGCGGGACGGTTTCGCCCGCAACCCGGGAGACGTCAAGATCAAACTGGCACAGATCCTTGATCTCCGCCGGTGTTTTGCCTGCATGGTAGGTGTCGAGATACATGTGGCCGTCCTGCTCGTCAAAGCGGAACACCCCGGCCGTGCTGATGACTGCGGAGGGGCCGCCACGAAAGGCCGCGCCGTAGAGTTCCTTGCGGTGGACCCAGTCACCGCCCGGCCATTTTTTTACCCGCCAGCCGGGACTGGTAATATAGCTGACGTTTTCGACAAAACGCCGTTTCTCATGGACCATGATAAACACGGTGCGTGTTGCAAAGGAGTTGATATCCGGATTGCCGCCGCTGCCGGTGAGGCGCAGGTCCGGGTTGAGATAGTCGCCGATGCAGGTGGTATTGACATTGCCGTAGAGATCGATCTCAGCACCGCCGAGAAAGCCTAAATCGACATAGCCGCGCTGGGCGATACTGAAGGCATCAAAGAGCCCGGAGGAACGCGAAGCCCCGGTCTCGCAGCGGGCGTCACCAACCGAGGTCGGCAGTTCCGGCGGTCGTCCGTCCAGGGTGCCGGCCTCGAAGATCAATTTCAGATTCGGGGCATGGGTTTTCTGGGCCAGCATGATGGCCACCATAGGCAGACCGGTACCGGCAAAAACAATCTCGTTATCCTGAACCTCCCGCGAGGAGGCGCAACAAAGAAGATCCGCCAACCCGTATTCTTCCGGCGATGCGTAGTTGCTCATATTATTTTCCTCCCTTGTGTTCACGGGGTTTGTAATTGAGGGCGGTATTGGCCCGAAGATTCAGCATGCGCGGCCAGCCAAGCTTTTCCAGATAGGAGATATGATCGAGTCCGTAAATCCACTCCTTGGCAAAGGCGTCAAAACCCTCCTGGGTGCGGGTCTTAGTATAGAAATCCTTGAGAAAAGCGCCGTCGACATCGTAGTTGCCGAACATGCCGGTGGGGTGCGCGCCGAACGGGCATTCCAGGATGTGATCAACCTCAAAGGTGGCGATGGTGTTCTGGTCGGCGTTGCGACGCAGGTACTCCTCGGGCACAATCTCCTCGGCCATGACGATGGTAATGTCGGCGGCTCGGGCTACCTCGGGATCCGAGTACAACTGGCCGCCCACCCGCACCGTGCCCTCCTCGCCCACCTGCTGCACGCAAAGAATAGCTACGTCCACCTTGGCTGCCGGGATAAGAATCTGCGATCCGGCCCCGAAAAAGGGATCTTCGGTAAACATATACTTATGCTTGGCAATGCGTTTGCCGTCCCGCTTCCCGGCCCGTCCCAGGACGTCATACTCGGGATTGTGGATATCCGTGCCGAGCGAGGTCTGGGTGACCGCATAGGGAGCGCCCTGCGCTGCGGCAGTGAAACGGAACATCATTTCGGCATGGCTGTAATCCTCGACCAGGATCTCCTTCCCGCCGACCTTACGCGAGAGGTTAGCCCCGTATTTGCCGTACAATTCATGGCCAACCCAGCACGATTCCCAGATATCGACGCATCCCGCGCCCACCAGAAACTCGGTCTGGGGGCCGCCCTGGACCTCGATCAGGTGCAGGTTTTTGCGTTGCTGCCGAATAAGCTCATAGACAATGGCAAAGGGCCGTCTCCAGATGGTGAATCCGGAAAAGGTCAGGCTGGAACCGTTCTTGACGATCTCAGCCGCCTGCTGCAGGGTAATTTTTTTATCCGTACTCATGCATTCCTCCTTGCGGTTCAAGCTGTCAGACCCCGGAGGATCTCCCGGGAAATAATCAGACGCTGGATTTCACTGGTTCCTTCATAGATGGTGGTAATACGGGCATCGCGGGTGTAGCGTTCAATCGGGAAATCCTCGGTGTAGCCGTAGCCACCCAGCATCTGCAGGGCATTGTAACAGGCGCGGTTGGCGCTCTCGGTGGCGAAAACCTTGGCCATGGAGGCTTCCTTGGCGTAGGGACGCCCCTGTTCCTTGCGATGGGCGGCGTTCATCAATAACAGACGAGATGCCTCCAGCTCGGTGTAGCTGTCGGCGATCATCCACTGAATGGCCTGAAAATTACTGATCTTCTGACCGAACTGCTGTCTTTCGCTGGTATACTTGGTGGCATAGTCCATGGCCGCCAGACCGATCCCCAGGCCTAGGGAACCGATGCCGATGCGGCCGCCGGCCAGTTCGGCCACGGCGATGCGGAAACCGTCGTTGAGTTTCCCCATAAGCGCAGAGTCCGGTATCCGACAGTTGTCGAAGATCAGCTCATTGGTGGCCGAGGCATGTTGCCCCATCTTGTGTTCTTCCTTGCCGATGGTCAGGCCCGGGGTTCCGGCTTCGACCAGAAAACAACTGATGCCCCTGCCCTTGGGCGCTTCCTTATCAGTCACCGCCCAGACCACAAAGACACCGGCATAGGGGGCGCTGGTGATAAAGATCTTGGAGCCGTTGAGGATATAGGAATCGCCGTCCTTGACCGCCGTGGTGCACATGCCCGAAGGATCGGAACCGGCGCAGTTTTCGGTGAGTCCGAAACTGCCCGCCGCATACTCGCCGGAACAGATTTTGGGGATATAGTTTTTCTTTTGTTCCTCACTGCCGATCGCCTGAATGACCTCGCAGACCATGTTGTTCACTGAAACCGTGACGGCGGTGGAAGCACAGGCCCGGGCAATCTCGGTCATGGCCACACTAAAGGCCACGACCCCGGCCTCGGAGCCGCCGTACTCATCGCGGACATTGAGCCCCATGAATCCCAGTTCCGCCAGTTTCTTCAGGTTGGCCAGCAGGGTGGGCCGATCTTTTTCTTGGTCGAGCAGGGCTGCGACCGGTTCCAGCTCGGCCCGGGCAAAATCGCGGGCCGTGTCCTGGATCAGTTTTTGTTCCTCGGTTAAATCCAAATCCATCGTATTCTCCTCTCTCTGAATCAGGGAAGGGCTTCCGGCTCAAAGGCCGGGAAAAGACCTTTCAAGCCGACAACCGGAAGTCGTCTGTTCTGCAGCGGATTCGGTTACCGCTTGACAATCATGGCCACAGCCTCACCGCCGCCGAGGCACAATGAGACCAATCCGCGTTTTTTATCCTGGCGGATCATTTCATGGAGCAGGGTCACCAGCAGACGGCAACCGCTGGCGCCGATGGGATGTCCCAGGGCCACGCTGCCGCCGTTGACATTGACCTTGGCCGGATCAAGCTGCAATTCCCTGAGGGCGGCAACCGTGGAGCCGCTGAAGGCCTCGTTGATCTCATAGAGGTCAATGTCGCCTGTGCCAATGCCTTCTTTTTCCAGACACTTAGGCACCGCCCAGATGGGGGCCACCAACACGTATTTCATGTCAATGCCGTAGGAGGCCTGGGCACCGATGGTCGCAAGAACGGTGCAGCCCAGGGCCTCGGCTTTCTGCCGCGACATTACCACCACGGCTGCGGCCCCGTCGCTGATAACAGAGGCGTTGCCCGCAGTGGTGACGCCATCCTGTTGAAAAGCCGGTTTCATCTTGGCAAGGCGCTCATAGCTTGTTTCCTGTACGCATTCGTCCTGCCAAAAGACCTTAGGATCGCCCTTCTTCTGCGGAATTTCAACCGCAATGATTTCTTCCTCGAACTTGCCCGCAGCCTGGGCGGCGAGTGCCCTTCGGTAGGATTCGGCGGCGTAACGGTCCTGATCTTCCCGGCTCACCTTGAAACGTTCGGAGCACAATTCGTTGGAGATCCCCATATGGAAGTCGTTGACCTGATCCCAAAGGCCGTCATGGAGCATATGGTCATGGAGGGTACCGTCGCCCATGCGAAAGCCGAAACGGGCTTTTTTGAGGAAATACGGGGCCATGCTCATGTTTTCCATGCCGCCTGCAACCACGACCTCGGCATCGCCTGCGCAAATGGCCTGAGCCGCCAGCATCACCGCCTTTAAACCCGAACCGCAGACCTTGTTGATGGTGAGGGCCTCGACTTCCCAGGGCATCCCCGCCTTAACCGCAGCCTGCTTCGCCGGATTCTGGCCGTAGCCGCACGGCAGGACCATACCCATAATGGTCTCATTCACTTCTTCCTTGGCAATACCTGCCCGGCGAACAGCTTCGTCGATAACAAGAGCGCCGAGCTTGGTGGCGCTCGTGGTATTTAAGCTGCCGTTAAAACAGCCCAATGGGGTTCGAACGGCACTGACAATCACTGCTTCTCGCATAAGTCGTCTCCTTTCTTCTTGTAATTGCTCTCAACAACAGAATGTATGGATCAAGAGGCGGGGCCGAACCGATGCGCTCCCACCGGGAACTCTTAGAGTCGGGAAGATTTTGTTCGCATCGTTCTGAATTTAATCAGCAAAAAAAAAGTACTGCTACAAAATAGTAGACAGCCTGTCAATCAAAACCTTTTTTCATTTTTTCGCCGCTGGGCTATGTTTGTATATTCCCGGTACCATGAGGAAATGCATGGGAACGAGAAACCGGTAAGGCTGCGAAACGTACTAAAGAGTTACAATAAATCAATGAGTTCGAAGCAATCACTTCCCTTTTTCTATTGTATAGGTCACGTCTCCCCCGCTTGCCTCACTTGAGGATTCCGACACAAGTTTCCAATGACTGTTAAGAGTGTATTGCAGTCGCAGGGTGGAGACCGGATTAAACAAACCTAATCCGTAACTGACATACAGCTTGGGTGACAGGTATTTGCCGACCACAAAGGAGGCTTGTTCCGAGCTGGTGCCTGCCCCGGCCTCGCCGGAATTAACCCCGAATTGATCCAACCCCAGCTTACCACTGATTTTTTCCGCTATGGCATTCCCACCCTTTAAACCCATCGCCAGTGCGGCTCGACTCAGGGCCGAGCCCTCACTGCCTGAGGTCCCGCTCATAGGTCGTCCAAGCACCAGATAGGAAAGCTGATTTCCCTGTGTCATGGTCGGATCAGAAAACAATTTAAAGTCAGGCTGCCTGAGGTTTCCTCGCACCTGCACACCGACGGTAATACCTTCCGCGGGTCGACGAACGGCTTTCACATCAAGTCCCGGCTGGCCAATAGGTCCGCCGGAAAAAAGGATGCGTCCTTTTTCGATCACCAGACCCTGGCCATAGGCCCTGTATTCTCCATCCATAATCTTTAACTCACCGCTGCCCGTGGTAGGCTCACCCGGTTTATCAACAGCCAGGATATTACCTTGAATGCGCGCCTTGAGTCCGAATCCGTTAAAGTTCACTTTATCTCCCAAAACAATACGTACCCGTGTATACATTTCACGGTCGTTGGTAGTGCTTGCTTTTTCCTGTTCCGCCGACTCGATAATCACCTGATCATCGGAAGCTTTGACAGCCGATTCAGGGATTGTTTTTAACTTGATCTGTGCTGTGGGGATCACCAGTTCCCCCTCCACGTCTATTCTGTGCTCACGCAGGGCAATAGTCAGGTCGGGTGAGGCGTCAACCTGGGCTTCGAGGGTGTTCATCACCCTGAAATTTTTCCCTTTCACCGTAATATCTGCCTTGGCTGCCTTACCGCGCAAATCAGAGGTGCCATCGATATTCAGCGCACCTCCTTCGGAGACGGCATGGGCTGTAAGCCGAATCCCGTTATCGCCTTCACCGGTCAATTCAACATGAATATCCTTCAGGTCCAATCCCGGGCCTTCAAGTTTGGCGGCGCCTTTAACCAGGGCCAGCCGTCCCCGGAACACAGGCGATTCCAGACTTCCAGCAAGTGCCATATTGCCAGTCAGCCTGCCGGCGAGGTCCTGGACTTCGGGAATCAAGTCTGCAATAAAAGCGAGGTTCTGAATTTCCGTGGTGACCTGCCCTTTCAATGGCCGTTTCATCAAGGAACCTTGTCCAGGAGGAATAGCGGCTTTCAAGGCAATGCTATCGGTTTGCGAAAGGGGTAATTGCATACCGGCCTGAAGTCCGCCTTGCTGCATTTGCAGATGGATATCACCAGGTTGAAATGCAATTATCAGTGCGTCTTTATGCTTTTTTTCGTTCAAATCACGTGACAGCAGACGAACCGCGGAGGTCTTGAGATTGATACTCACCGAAGGTTCTTTCTCCCCGGATTGGTTGAATGTTCCGTTTCCTCTCAGGCTCCCCTGCACGTCAATATCCGGAGGAAGGTACGGGGCTACATACGAAAAAGGCAGGTCGGTCAAGGCAAAATCGACCTGCATGTTTTCTGCTGATTGCTGGCCTTTCAGACACAGCAGCGCTTTCCCCGATTGCCAGCAGCTCTGAGAAAGGAGCGCTTGCCCGGCAGAAATGTGACCTGTGGAAGGCTTTTGCAACGCCCAGCCGTCCAGATCCGGATATTTGAGGTTGGCCTGATTCAGCCTGAAGTTCCAGACCATGTTCTGTTTCCAGGGATTTTTCAAGTCGCCCTTAAGGGCAATGTCAGCCTGCCCACTGGAGGTGTCAGCCACCAGGGTCAATGTATGGGCGCCAAAATCACCCCGTCCGTTCAGCGCAATTTTTCGGAGTTCGACCCCTGCCACTTTGCCCTCTTGTAAGGAAAAAGACACCTTTGACGGGGCTTTACCCGCCAAATCAACGTCAGCATCGAGATTAAGCAATTTCAGGCGATAGCCCTGATAGACCAACCCTTCTGCATTGAGCGCAGCTACTACCAGGGGGGTTTTGAGAGGCCCGGCCAAGGTGCCTTTTCCCTTGATGCGACCTTTGGCATTCGGCAGTAAGGTGCCCAGGTCCTTGCTGTGAACCTGCCAACCCACATCGAACATATCGCTCATGGTGCCGCTGACTTCGAGCTTTGTCGAGCCGGAGGACAGGGCAAGACGTTTCAGTGTCGCGAGGTTTTCCTCATAGGCACCCGCTGCGTCCAGAGCCACCTTATAGCCGCGAAGCTGGCCCTGCACAGCAACCTGCTGCAATTGCAGACGGGGCTGATTATCCTTGATGCCTCCCTGTGCGCGCAACGAAAATCCCAGTTTACCCGGCCAGTCTTTCAGCAGCACCCCCGGATTCAACCCTTGTCCGATCAGGTCGACATCGCCTTTCAGCTCAGGCTTCCAGCCAAGGTTGGCCTTACCTTCGAGTTTGCCATCAAGCATACTGATATCGATCCGGGACAATTGCAGGGACTCCTGGCTGCCCTGACCCTCCAGCACAAGCTGGCCATCAGTCTGTTCCGGCACCGCAACATTGGCAAGCATGCTCAAAGAATAGGCGTCGATTTTTCCGTTCATTGCGATATGCCCTTTGGAACTTTTCACCGTGGGCTGCTGCAGGGGCCATTGCAACGTGTGCCAGTCCAGTGCGATGTCGATGACCTCATTTTTCCTGTCTGCCCTGCCCTCGATTTTGCCGGTATCACCCATCGCGATATCAAGCCCGGCATGCAGATTCTCAGGTGTCCCTGTTACGTTCACCGAGCCTCGGGGGCTGCTGATTACGGGATTGCCCTTGAGCGGCCATTGGAGTTGCTGCCAGTCCATCGTAAGGTTACATTTCGGTTCATCAGCAACGTTAATCTGCCCACTGACCGTCAACTGGGCAGGTTGTTCCGGTACACTGACTTTGAATGCTTCAATAGTGACGGTGTTGGATTTGAACCCACCAGCCAATGTAGTATTGACTCTCCCCGAATCGGGATCTTCAGCCCATCCGTTGAGATTAAAGGCAATGTTGCTTGGATCTCCTTTGCCCGTGACCGCCAGATGGACAGTCATCGGCGGTAAATCGTTATTCAATGCCTGCAGCTGCAGTGGATTCACATTCAGCGAGACATCGAATGCGAGATGTTCAACAGGATTCCGAAGCAGTACCTTGCTCTGCACATCATACGGTTTTGCAATGCTCTGGGTGACGGTCAGCTCGCGAAGGCTGCCGCTGAGGAGGGTGTGCCCCCTCACCGCAGGATAATCAGGAACAGGGACCTGCCACTGAAATGCACCGTTAATAAGGTAGTCTCGATGCGTCGCCAGGGTTGTTTTGCCCTCGACGGTAAACAGAGGTGACTCGACTTTAAGACTTGAGAGAGCAACTCCGTTCTTATCGACAAGAGCACTTAAGAGAGCAGCAACAATGACAAAAGGCGTATCCTCAGGCTGGGAACGAAACTCAAAATCGTGCAGACTCACCTTGCCGAGTCGCACATCGAGGGGCAGCGCAATCTCTTGCGGCAAGGTTATGGGCGTTGATTCGTCTTTGGGCAGTGACGGAACGGTTTCCAGCTGCGTATAGCGCACACCTTCCACGGCGATATTCTCAACATCCAGCTTCCGCTGAAACAGGCGCAAAGGCCACCATTCCAGGTTGGCTTTGTCCAGTTCAAGGTGGAACGCGGCGGTGGTGACTTTCAATCCTCTGATCGCAAACGGCCCTGCGAGACGGCCCTCAATGGCTTGTATTTCGACAGTATCCGACAAAAAAGCTCGTGCATGCTGCCAGGCAAATCGCGTTCCGGTTTCGGTTCCAGTGACCCAAACGAGCACAGACACCAACGTCAATATCAACACCGCAACCAGTTGGATTGCAGCAACGGAAACTGTTTTGATTACGCGCTTCATAGATCGGCTCCGATACTTATATGTATACGAAAGCTATCAGCGCTCTCATCCAGCGGGCGGGCTACGTCGAAACGAATCATGCCGACCGGTGACCGGTAGCGCAACCCGATACCTGTCCCCTTTTTCAGGCTGGTCAGTACCTCGTCGCCGGCATTACCAATATCAAAGAACGCTGCCATACCAAAATTTTTATAGAGCAGATAATCCGCCTCGATGCTGGCAACCGTGAGGTATTGACCACCAATAGATTCGCCATCGCTGTTTTTCGGGCTCAAATCCTGATATCCATAGCCTCGAACACTCTGGTCGCCACCGGCAAAGAACCGCTGAGAAGGAGGCAGATCGGAAAACGTCGCTGCCTGGATGGCGCCGAGACTCCCCCGTAATAACAAGCGGCTCTGCTTTGTAAGAGGCAGCACCGTGCGCGCACTGATATTGGTGTTAAAAAAGGTCGTTTCGGTTAGAGGGCTCTCAATACCGCCATGGATATCGAGCGTCACGCTGTAGCCCTTGCGCGGGAACAACGGATCATCAGCATATTTGCGCGATAACTGAATGCCGGGAATCACCAGCGTTGAGGTTTGGGTGCCGTCGCCAATATCAAAATTTTCATCTTCCAGGGTAAGGGACAGTCGGCGCCGGAATCCCAACCAGTCTTCATTAACACTGGCACCGAGTTTAAACTGGTCGGTATCGATATCGCCTTCTTTGCCCTGTGAGGCCGAAGCTGTAAAAGCAAGATTGTCGGTAGCGATATTCTTGATGGGGATCAGGTATTGGCTGCTGAGCGAGTGCTCGATGGACGATGCGCGGAGGTCAAAACGCAGTTTGTGGCCGCTGCGGTTGATCCGCCTCAATTCAGCACCACCGGTGACCCGTGGGCCCGTATCTGTGCCGAAACCGAGTCCGGCCGTATAGAGCCGTGGTTTGGAGGCTTCAGTTTTGACGAGTATCGGAATCTCAGTGCCGACAGCGTTTTCACGCTCTGCGAGAATCTCTACCTGTTTGAAATAGTTGCTGTCGGTGAGCGCAAGTTGGTAGTCGATCAACTTACTGGTATCAAACCGATCGCCGGGTTTGATGTTTGCGAATCGATTCACAAAATTCGGATGCAGAATGTCCTGCTCAACAGTG
This sequence comes from uncultured Desulfobulbus sp., assembly GCA_963666685.2. Taxonomy (GTDB): domain Bacteria; phylum Desulfobacterota; class Desulfobulbia; order Desulfobulbales; family Desulfobulbaceae; genus Desulfobulbus. Next base: position 1,013,817 of record CAXXHZ010000003.1, on the reverse strand, counting down.
ATGCGGCCAAATTTGAATTGAGGCCCCGACTCTGCGATCAAGAAAATATCGGCCTTTTGTCGTGGCGGATAAACCTTAATTTTACTCTGGATGAATTTGGCATCGATATACCCTGCGTTATAGAGGGCATCCGAGAGTTGACTCTTGGTGTGTTCATAGGCACGCTGATCCAGCCTCTGGCCGGAAACAATTTTTGTCGAATTCAGCACCTTTTTGACGGACGGCTCTTCGCCGCCTTCACCGTTTACACGAATTTCGACCTGCTCCAGCGTGGTAGGCGGACCGGGGTCAACCCTGTACACAGCCTGCCACACGCCCATGACCTTTTCAAGTCGAGCATCAATTTCGGGTTCATAATAGCCGAAGGGTTGCAGGGCCTTACGAATTTCTTCCGGTGCTAAACGATGCAAGCGCCGGATGGTTGGTTCAGACAAATCCGGCTTTTTTTCTTTTTCACCAATGTTAAAAGTTTCCCGCAAGTCCACTTCCTGCTCTTTCGATGCGTTGTTGATACTAAGCCAGATCTCAACGTTCTGCAGCACCTCACCCGTAACACCGGTGACTTCGACGTCCAGCTTTTCTGCAGCAATCGCCCCGCCCGGAGAGCAGACGCACAACAGGAAGAAAATATGTAAAATCAGGATTCTAAGCAATAATCGACAAGGGAAATCCATGTAATCTGTTTGAAATAGGATGCCGTCCTGTTGAGGGACATTTTTCTTGGTGCGGATTAAATTTGGATAAATTTAAATAAACGATACAAAAGTCCCCAAGGATTTTCTGATTACCATTGAAACTCAACCGATTTTTTTTTGGGGCGGGAGGACGCCATTTGTCCTACCAGTTATGTTAGAGTACTCCAACTGTTTTTTTTACCAAAGAAGTACACCCTGATTAAAAACAAAATGCTGTCCCCAAAAGTTCCTCGTTGGAAAACCAAAAAATTGCAAAACCAAGCCCTTTTTCACAGAACGCAGCTATGACCCTTTTTTCTTCCTCGTTTCCTTTGAATTCCCTGCGCGCCTGCCGTATCTGTCCCCGGCTGTGCGGCGTGGACCGATTTGCCGGCCCCACCGGTTTCTGCCGCACCGATGCCGGGTATGCCCTTGCTTCGGTCACCCTGCACCGAGGGGAGGAACCGGTCATCAGCGGCGGCAACGGTATCTGCAATGTTTTTTTCGGGCATTGCAACCTGCGTTGCCTGTATTGCCAAAATTTTCAGATTTCGCGTAACGAAAGTGCCATCAAGGGCGAGCAGTGGTCGCTGGCGACCGTGGTGCGGGAGATAATGGCCCTGCTCGATACCGGGGTAAACCGTCTGGGTTTTGTCTCGCCCTCGCACATGGTGCCGCAGATGGTGGCCATCATCAGGGAAGTGCGACGGCAAGGATTCCAGCCAATCATCGTCTATAACTCCAACGCCTATGATCGGGTGGAAACGCTGCAGTGTTTGGAAGACCTGGTGGATGTGTACCTGCCTGATTGCAAATATATGGACCCGGTTTTGGCGAAACAATGGTCGGGTGCCGCCGATTATCCGATGGTTGCAGCCGCAGCGCTCCGCGAGATGTACCGCCAGAAGGGCAATATCCTTCATCTTGACGATACGGGTCTGGTGGAACGGGGCCTGATCGTTCGGCATCTGGTCCTGCCCGGGGCAGTGGACAACAGTCTTGCGGTGCTCCGCTTCCTGGCCGGGGCACTCTCCCCTCGAATAACCCTTTCTTTGATGTCCCAGTACCACCCGGTGCAGGTGGTGAGCGATCAGCCCCCTCTGAACCGGCGGCTTTATCCCAAAGAATATGCCCAGGTGGTTGCAGAGATGGAACGTTTGGGATTCACTGAAGGCTGGGTGCAGGAGTTTGCCAGCGCCGACTGTTATAACCCGGATTTTGACCGGGACCTGCCCTTCGGGGAGTAAAATCTCTTAACCCGATATCCAATCCATCAATTGCAGGAGAGGCTGCACAGAGGCTACCAATCCGGCAAGGGAAGCATAGCCGATACTGGTCTTAAAACCGTATATTTCAGTGAGTTTTGCCAGCCCGATTCCCTGACGGCGAAGGGTGGTGCCGTCAAAAACAACCGCTCCCAGTACCAGAAGAAACACCAGCAGCGGGACAAGATGTTTGATTCCTGCGGGTGCCCCCCCCGCACCCTCCGCCTGCAGAGCCAGACTGAGCAGATAGGGGACACTCAGGCCCACACCGAAAACAACCGCTTTGACAAACCCGTCATTGCCGCGAATGCGGTGAAAGGCATAGCCAAAAAGAAATCCAGCAACCACCCACAGGGCCACGGCATTGAGGGCGGCATTGACAAAGGCGAGCAAACGCAATTCACCGGCCGTATCAGCGATGATTTTATAATTCGGATCCACCACCACTCCTCGAAGCAAGGCCAGCCATCCGGCCTTGGCTTCGGCGGCTTGCGTTGAGAAATCAAGAGGCAGCAGAAGTTGAAAGACTGCTGCGGTGATGAGCCCGGCAAAGGCGCCTAAACACGCATTCCGTAAGGGGCTCGACTTCGGCCCGTTCTCCAGAAGCCGGCGTTTGGCCTCCTTGACCGGCGCTCCGAGTTCCTTTTCCGCAGCACTCTGCAATGCCTGCAACTGAACCCGTTCTTCCACCAGTGCCTGATGGGACAAGCCACCGTCCGTGAACTGCTTTTCAATATTCTTCCGCCGAGTTGCAAAAAGTTGGACCATTTCCAGGAAATCGAGCAACCGGCGTCCGAGGGTGGCATCGGGTGCAGGGCAAATCGATTCTGTTAAATCAAGCAGGCCATAGCGGAACAGAACCCAGCCCGTACCCATCAGTACGGCCACGCTCATGGGTTCACGCTGCCACAAGGTCAGATATCCGGCAAAAGCCGCTGCCAACAGCAGAAACATGGCAGGTGGCAGATCGAAACAGGTGGTGTCGTCCGAACAATGCTTCTCACGTTCGAGCAACTCCATGATCCCGAAAGGGGCAAACAAGGCGAGGATGGCCCCATAGGATTGAAACAGGGTCATAAAGCGAAGTGCCGAATCATCCAACAATTGCGGACTGGCACCCAGGGTGGAGGCCAGCGGCCAGACAATTACGGCGGCCAGCGCCAAAAGCGGCAAGGGGCGCAACCAGGACAGCAGCTGTTTTTCTCTGGGCGGTGCCAGCATCGTGGCGGCAATATGGCCAAAAAACCGAAGAAAGAGCGTGACGAGCAAGGTCACGATCAAAAACGGGGTGAATCGTCCGGCAAAGGCGATGCCGGCAAAAAGAAACGATAGGCCCCGGTACATCGATACTATGGACACGGCCCCAAGCGAGAAGACCGCGATGGGCAGAAGAAAAATCATGGCCGAGGCGAGAACGGCCTGCCGGAAAACCGGTCCCCTGAATACGATTACCCGGTAGAGCCAGTAGACGGAAACCCACAGCATTGCAAGACCCGCAATACACCAACCGCCCACCAGGGCACCGAGCATACTGGCCCAGGACCACATATCAAGTCCCAAAAACTCGCATAATCCCGTTGAAAATAGGGTTGGCACCAGGTTCCCGTCGCCTTGGTCATACACCTGATCCGGGCTGAACATCAGGTGTTGCGTCCGGAGGATAAAAAAAGCCAGGGTCAGTAAGGCCAAAGAGAAAACCGCGGCCGTGCATCTGCGCCAGGGCAACCTCGTTAACGGGGCCTTGGACAAGCTCCCCTGAAACAGGGGCACGACCATGAAAACAGCCAGAAAGGCCATGGAGGCATACAGATCCGTTCCCCTGCTCTGGGAGAGAGGATCCCAAAACAGCCGGGTAAGGTGAAATGAACGTAACAAACCGCGAACAATCTCCACGAGCATCGGGTGGAGCGCCAGCGCAATCATGAGCGCAAAAAGTGCCATGACACCGGCCCGGGTCCTGTTGACCTGAATTTCGATGGCCTCATCGCCCCGATATCGATCAAGGGCAAACCACATCAAGGCAACGGGAGCTGCGGTGGCCAAGCCCCAAAGGGTTGCCCGCACGAGTTTCGGCAGCAGATTGACAAGGTCGCACCACGTCGCAAAGATATCATCTTTTTGCATTGTTGGCTCGGAGTCAGCATTCTTGTTCCGGGTCTCCCAAAAAGATGAGCGTAACGCCACCCGGCCGGACATGCCCGGCGAGGTTGAACCCCGCCAAACCAACCGACTGCCCTCCGCCTCATCCGCAGGCCGTCCTTCAATCTTCAGGGATTGATCAAAATCTGTCAAAACGAGCTCATCTCCGGGAAGCTCGGGAAAAGACCCGGAGGTACGGTGCCGGATATGGCCGCCGGGAACGCTGTAGGTGGTACTCAGTTCCAGACAACCGTTACGCATCTTGCCAAGGCGCATAGGACGCCTTTCCTGCCACAGCGGGTTATTGGGAGCCAACCAGTTGGCAACTTGGGTGCCGTATAATCGGGCAACGAACTCAGGGCCGTCCATGGTGCCGTCCCTGCTCCAGCGAGCATAGGGATGATCCTCGGGCAGACAGGCACCAGCCGATACCTGGATCAATCCATCCGCTTTTTTAGAGATTTCCAGGGTGCGCCGCAGGGAAAGGTCCGTAACGCCCCCCCCTTCCGGCTCCAAGCCGGAACGCACGAAAAATCCATCGAGAAGCAGCGAAGGATTGAATAATTGTTCTGCAGCCGGGAGGTTCGTATTGCGGGCAAACACCTTTCCCCCCGGGGGGCCCTGGTACAGACGCCACCAGCCTCGCTTGCCGTCCTGCCAGGTTCGCACGAGTCTGGGCGCGGGCGACTCCCCCTGCGGTACTTCGACAGTGATACTTGAAGAGATGGGTAATTCGGGGAACAGTCCAAAGGAGGTGGAAATCCTGGAGAAAACCCCTTCTATGGAAAAAGCTAAGGGCAAGGTTCGGGAGGGAAAAGGAAAGCCCAGCTGAATGCCTTTGGTTTCGGCTCCACTTACCGAAATCTCATTCAAACCACTTCTGAGTTGCACTGCCGTGAAATCAACAAGGCCCTGGGATTTCTTCCGCTGAACCATCCGCCCGTTGACAAAGAGCATGACATCCATTCCCGATTTTGCTGTGACCCGAAACGATGCCCGATCTTCACAAACAGGGATCGGCTTCCTCTCTCCGGCCGACGAATCGCGCAGGGCGGCGGGAATCAGGGTCTCTGCGCCGCAACCATCCTCTATCATGAAAAGCAGTGGTGATTCTGATCGGATCCCCAATAAAGTGAAGGTGTTACGGATTATGATGTGATGAAGCGTCAGGATAAGCAGGAGAACTGTTGCCGCGGCAGTTATCTCCAAGCCCCTGCCCACCCGGGTCAGCACAAGTCTCATCGCTCTCCCCTCCTGTTGGTCGCTGGCACTCCCTCGCAAGTTTCCGCCCTTTCCTCTGAATTCTGCATTATAATAGAAACAGAACCCAAAACGGACAACAAAGGAGGCACAATATGAAACTGTATCCGCTTATCGCAGCATTGATGCTCTTCATCTGCAACGGTTGCGTGGCCTACGACTACCGTGATCCCTATACCCCCTATCCGTATCCGTATTATTATAATTACAATTACGGTCCCTATTATTATGGCCCGTATTCGTACGCATACTGGCCCCTGTATTCTCCAAATCTTTATCTCGATTTTGGTTACCGGGGGTACCACGACCGGGGGCGTTTTTACGGTCACCGTGGTTACCGCAGCTTCCATAATCATGACTACCGGGGTTTTGGTAGGCATCACGAATGGAAGGGTGGCCGTAGCCACTCCAGCCACTCCAGCCGAGGCGGCAGACGGTAATCGTTTCTCAAAATAGATTAGCAGACTCAGCGGTCGGCACTATTTTCACCAGCTCGCTTGTGACCATGCCGTCGCACCCGACGAGCATACGACCAGCTCGTCCTCGAGCGGCGCCTGTTCGCTCGAGGACTTGTGCCGGATTCAACGGTCAATTTGTACAATGCCCCTCTCTTTGTCTATATCGGTGTCATAAACCGAGTCTTAACGACAGCAACCCCCATAGCATTCAGGCCCAGGCGAATGGTATCGATCTGGGCACCTCGGATCTGGGATACGATGGCCACGGTATTGACAGCACCACCTACTATACCGGAGGAGGATATATGCTGCACTTCGGTCCACCCCTTTTGGCGAGCGTAATCCGCCATCAATGTAACATTGGCGTCAGCGCTGGGGCCTCCCGGACGCGCGATATGCGCCGCGAAAAAAGCCCCGCCCCCACGATACACCTTGAATGCGCACCCGCTGAACTTGTCGCTTACCACCAACGGACGCAGTATGTCCATCCTGGTGATCGTGGACCAGTTGTCCTGGAAGTACAAAAAAGCGCCGTTGATGTTAATGCTGTCAGCGACCGTACAAGCCAGCCGGTTTGATGGTGTAATAGTTGCCCTGACATTGGTGTATCGGTACTTAATTGCGTGCCCCGCTGACAGTACGCTATCGGTAGGTGTGAGAACGTCATTTGCAGGAAGGGCACCGAGACCGAGAACGGTTCCAGCGTCTAAGTCGGCGACGATTGTTGCTATTGACGGCATAATGGGTTCCTCTTCTTTACATATTAGTGGTTGGGTCTTTCCCCCTCTCTCATGCTTCCAAGCAGCTGTTTTCTGTCCGAGGGAAGCCAGGCCCCATCTCTACAAAAAGGAGGCGTTGCTTTTTGCGACGATGCTCCCTCTCGCATCGAGACGGAAAAGAACCAATTTGCCCATTTCCGGCAAAGTGGTCCAATGGAGGGTCAAATAGGGCAAAACGCTCCCCGAAGACCATCCTTGTATCGTCACTGTCGATCCTCCGACAACCCCGCCTTTCCCAGCGAAGAAGTGCCGACCGGCGGCCACAAGGAACTTCTCCCCGTCCTTGTTGCGGGCGGTCTCGCATCCCATGAACAAGAGTTGCCCTTCTCCCCTGAACAAATCCCTCGGGACAACGATTTTCCGCAGGTTCGAGGTCATGATGCTCCCATTCTCAAAAAATACGCCTCCCGAAAATCCATGGGTGCAGAAACTGAGGCGCTTGATATTGACATATTTCCTCAACGCTGCATTGACATCGGCAATCTTGTCCGCCTTTTCGATCTCAATTACCCACCCCCCCTCCCCCTTCCGTTTCAACTCCTCTGCTTCATCCTTGCTGAGATCGTCAGGTGAGTAGATCATCAACTCCTCGCACCATGTTCTTATCGTCGCCATACATGCCTCCTTTCTTTTGGTTCGATGCCTGCGTTATTCAGAGGGTGAAACAATCTGCACACCAGCAAAATGTACCTCTGTTTTCTCAATCAAGAGAGATAGAGACGTTTTTTAAACTGAGGCAAGAGGCTTCAATGTAAAGCATGCCGAGGAAATATTAATCCTCCGCGTTCCTGCCCAAATCTTAGGATATTGTGTCGTCATCTATAAAAAGATCCAAAGAAAAGAGTGTAGAGGTGTTTTTCCCACGGCTCTTTGAATAATACATGGCCCTGTCCGCTTGTCCGAGCATCTCCTCCGCATCCTCGCTGGTGGCGGGAAACAGACTGATGCCGAGGCTGGCTCCAATCCGGGCCTCGCCCTGTGGCAAGGTCATTGGCTTTGATATAAAATCAATTATTTTTCGGGCAACTGCTTGGGCGGCGTCATCGGTCTCCAGATAATCGACAATCACCGCAAACTCATCGCCGCCTAAACGCGCTACGGTATCGGACGCTCTCACACATTGCCTTAAACGAACGGCAACTTCGCAGAGCACGGCATCACCGGCCTCATGCCCCAGAGAGTCATTGATTTGCTTGAAACCGTCCAAGTCGATGTACAAGAGGCCGAATCTGTTTTGATATCTAACCGGTAAAAGATCATCATCAAACCGCTGATCAGCGATCCGGTGGGTATAAAGATGATGAAAAAGCGATAAAGACTGCGGCGAATAATGGAGGCGGGCGAATGCTCTTTTATTTCCTGCATCACAATCCTTTTTGAAAAAATCTTAGTGGCTCATTGCAACCCAAGGATTCAACTCAGCAAAAATGGAGCATCTTTTCCCCAGACCATTGTTCTTGTCTTCTCCACCGAACACCTCATGCTCGTGTTGACAGGTTTTATCATGCGATAGTGGTGACCTTGTTTCGGCCTGTTCGTTTCGACATGTAGAGGGCCTCATCGGCACGCTTGAAGAGCGAATCCATGCTGTCGTTCATCTTGAGGATGCTGACCCCGACACTGATAGTAGGCCGAAGGCTGATGCCCTCCATTGCAAAATTATGTGTCTCAACCTGTACACGGATTGTTTCTGCAATCTGCCCGGCAGCATCCATCGTAAAGTTGGGAAGGAAAATCATGAATTCGTCGCCGCCGAACCGACTTGCCAACCCCTTATGATCGGTGGCGGCCTTGATCAATTTTCCGGTTTGGCTGATGGTATAGGCCCCAAATGAGTGGCCGTAGGTGTCGTTGATTTGTTTGACACCGTCAATGTCCATCATGATCATTGCCAGCTCGGCACCCTGGGTTCGAGATACCGCGATGAATCGATTCAATTCTTCGTCGAACCTGCGTTTGACAATGAGTCCGGTCAGTTCATCGATATTCAGCAGGTTGTCTATTTCATCCTGGTACTGGAGGTCAAAGACGTCGGACCATCCGAAACGGAGGATGATGTTGCCGATAAGAATCTTGTCGGACTCTTTGAGTGTTGCTTCCATGAACCGGATGCCATTGAGAAAGGATCCGTTTGAACTTTTTAAATCTTGGATAACATAGCCGCCGAGTTCAGGGTTGAAATCAATGGCAAGATGCAGGCGCGAGATAAGCGTATCCCGCAGCATGATGGTCGCTTCAGGAGAGCGCCCTATGGTAATGCGGTCGTCGGCAAGCATGATCCGGCGACCAACCTGCTCGCCGGACAGAACGGTCAGGCCAGGTACTTTTTTTTCAAAATCCTTATCGCTGAACCAATTTGCATTCAAAATAATTGTGCGGCAATCTTCGGACATTTCCTGCTTCCTCTGTTGAACAACGATTCCGGTTTGTAAAAAGAGATCTCATTTATTGCAAAACACCGTTTGCCACGGTTCGGTTCATCAATTCTGCCGATTTTCAGTGAGTATCATTAAGAGATTCCGCATTAGCAATTACACCGATTTTTCAAATATCTCCAGCGAATTATACCTTAAAAGCATCTGGAACATTCGCCATTTGGGGCTCCCTCTAATTATTCCGCGATTATAAAAAAAGAGGGCCTTCCTCCCCCCCCTAACGCTCCGCTTTAACCGTACAATTTCGACCAGCTCTCTTTGCCGAATAGAGCGCTGCATCGACCTGTTTTAAAAGCTCGGAAAGGGAAAGCCCCGGTCTCGTTTGAGCCACGCCGAAACTCGCACTGATGTGCTCCTCCACTTTCTCGATCACGCACTCCTCAATAGCCTTTCTGAGTTTTTCGGCAAAGAGGTATGCTCCCTCAATCTCGGTATTGTGGTAGATAATCATGAACTCTTCACCCCCCCAGCGTCCGATAACATCGGTCGAACGGGTGTGCTGTTTCAAAACATCTGCAAAACGTTGTAAAACCTTGTCACCTCTTTGGTGTCCATACTTGTCGTTGATATCTTTGAAGTGATCAATGTCAATCATGACTAGACCAAAAGGACAGCCATTCCTTTGGTAATGCGCATAAACGCTCTGAAGCTCTTCGTCAAGCTTCAAACGATTATTGATCTGGGTCAACGTATCAGTATATGAGAGCTTGGAGGTATCCATATAAAGCCGATGCATACGCTGGTATTCCCGGTGGTTGCGCTTCATCGCAGCAACATAAACGTATACAATCGGCAGAATTATCAACAAAACCAGTAAAAATTCCAGCACCGTTTTGACGGTGTTTTTTCTCAAAAGCGCCTTGACGAATGTGATATCAATGTCCGCCCCAACGACATAAAGATTCCCCTCAGCCGAGCGAATCGGAATAAAAACAGAGCGGTAGCTCCCCCAGCGATCACTGAAAATCGGAGCATACAACGCCTGATACGCTTCCAGGCGGCTACGAAAGTCACTCTCAGCTGTCAGAGCATTTTCAAAGCTCCTTTTTATAATGTTCGATACGTCAGGATAGGGCGTAAAATAACGTACTTCTTTGCCCATTTCGAGCTCTTGGTCAAGTGAGCTGGAACTGCTGAGGCGATAAATCCCTTCCGCATCACGGATAACAGTATAGAGGAACTTGGTCTTCAAGCGTTTGTTCAGCCGTGAGAGATTTTCAATGTTTCGCCGGTCTTCTGACTCCGTAATGCTTTTTGCATTGACGGCTCGCTCATGAAAGTCGTCGGCCAGAACGAATGGAACCGATACGGCGGCGGCGTATAACTTTTCATCAATCTCGGCAATCAGGCCTGTTTTTTCCTGAACATAATGCAAAACACTGTAACCGACCAGCACCACAAGTGCGAAACTGAGCGTTGCAAAAATCTTTATTCTGTCATGCTTCATACAGTTGCCTAATAATAAAAATGTTATAATGTAACGATGTTAAATTATTGGGTTATGGAGCAAGACATACACACTACGGGTCAAGCGTTACATGTAAACCTCTTACAAATTTAGCTCCTCAGCAGACTCTGTGAGAAACCTTTGGAGTGACAGAATATATATACTACCGTTTTTTGAATCATCCATGATTTAACAGCGTAAGCGCATTATTCGCGACCTTATCGCCAAAGCAGGTGGCCCGGTGTCTCGGCATTTGCAGGTGCTGTAGATAAAACCCGGTTGTTTTTCGATACGGTTCAAAATAGTCTTTATGCGCATCCTGTCCCCTTAAAAATAGCGCAAAAAAAATATGAAGATTCAAAAAGCAGAAAATAAAATCGCCCAATCGCATCTGAAAACAGGGACGATTAACGTTTATCGACTGGCCACCGGTGTGGTCTTGGCACTTGTCCTTGGCGCAATTGCAGGGTGGGTCCGGTACTGGTACGGGTATTTTGTGCTGGGTCAGGGAACCCTTGTCGGACTTTTTATTCCTTGGGCGGTAAACATTTTATGCTCAAGAGATTTGCCGCCCCGCAAAATCATGAAAAACCCCGGGGCAATGATGCACGTCCTGATTCTGTTCTTCTGTTTCATGATTGCCCAGGCAATTGGATTTGGTATGGGGCAGCCATGGTTTGATCCCGTGGGGTGGCTGGGACGGATTATCCAGGATGAAACAAGAGAGACGGTATGGGGAATCAGTCTTTTAGGAGGCGTTGCCGCAAAAAATTTTCAACTGGGGGTTAATGGCGGTTTCTGGATTTTTTTAAACCTGTTCGACCTTTTCTTCATGGGATTTTTCCTGCTTGTCGGCATCAACAGTCAACGGGAGGACAGGCAATGATTAAATGGGTCCGGCTGGTGACTCTTATCGTAGCGCTATTTTTTTTAGGGGCGGGTGTTTTTGTTCTGGATGCTGAAAAGGAACTGAATCTAGCCTATCGGGCATTTAAACATCGGGATATGGACCAGGCCATGCGCCATGCGGGGAGGGCAATTTTTTCCAGCGGAAATGATAAAAAAATTATCGGAAGTGCACTGAAACTTGAATACACCATTGCCGACCGGCTTGGCCATCCTCAAAAAGCAATGGTCTATCTGGGACAGGCAATTCTGCTTCAGCCTTCCTGTGGCCTGTGTTATCTGCAAAGAGGGGATCTGGAGTACAAGCGAAAAAATTATGCGGCCGCTCTTCATGATTTTGAAAAAGGATTTGAAAATGCAGCCAATGTAAGCCCTGTGGCCAAGGGCTATTATTATGCCCGGCAGGGGTTGTCTCACTTGGCAGTCGGAGAAGATACACAAGCACAGGCAGACTTCCAGAACGCCCTGCGGCATGATCTTGAATCGCCCCTGATCTTTTTTCTCGAATCAAAAATACTGGACAAAAACGGGGACCTTGACGGAGCTTATGAGAATGCCTTACAAGGCTACCGTCTTGGCCGAAAAAAAACAAAATTTTTCTCTTCTCCCGAGGGAGATCTGTGGTTGCGGTACTATGCCGACGTCATGATCCGGTATAAAGGGGCACAAAGGTAATCATGGAAACCGTCTTTGATAAAAAAAATCCGACTAAGGACAATACTCATACCAAGATGAAAACCGTTTTGGAACAGCAGTCAATTATTATGATGGACTCGTAAAAAGAGTCCATCAATCGTGGTCTGTCCTCGTTTGTTTTTACCGGAACCGCCTCGCTCCCGGTTTTCCTTTTCCTACACGAGCAATAACTTCCTGCATTTTTGGGGTCAATTGTACCACAAGTTCTGCATTGAGCGCGTGGGATGTGGAATCATCAATAGTTACTCCTGAGGTGATACGTGCAGTGGCAATAGCATTTCCCCGTGATGTGGTAGCAGGCGAGTCTGCAGCAACTGCCGGGTCAACGTTAGTTATAACGATTGAGACAGTGTTGTTGCTATTGCGGTAAATTTTGAAGGTGCGGAACTGCTGTGGAAAATCACGAAGTGACGAAGTCTCAACTTCCCAAAAGCTACGCGTCTGATCATCACCGGGGTAAATTTGAGGCGTGACGGTGTTCATGTGGCGGTGTCCCGCAATCCACATGATGAGATTTGGATACCTCTGAAGAACTTCAAGCAATGATTCATCATCAACAACAGAGGTTGCTCCTTCATAGGGTCCGGGGATAAACAGGGGCATAAACTGCGGAGCTGGATCTGAATATACCTGAGTTGGATCGGTAACAAGATTTTCATACACGTTAAAGGGAATATGCGCAGCTATGATCATAAGCTGGTCATGGTCCTGTCCGTGCTGAAGTTCATTTTTTAGCCATTCCAATCGGATCGCATCAAGACTGCCGGCCGCATAATTGGGCTGACCTTGTCCCTTGCAGGTATCATCCATCACAATTATTTTGATCGGTATATTTGCCTTAGGCACAAAACTGTAGCAGGCAAAATCCTTTCCCATGGTTCGGTCTACCAGGTTAAAACCATGACCGCGCGGTTTTGATGTAGTATGGAAGAATTCTCTTATCCAGGCCTGGCTTGATGATTTAGTCGTTGAAAGTGAACGGCGATTCCGATCAGACGCAACCGTCGGGCGCGTGTCATAGTTTTCCATCGGGCCAGACAGAATAACCGCTCCTAATGGGTCCGAGCCATCAATCACGCCCGAATAGAAGCCGGTTCCATTTAAGCTCTCACATGGCGAATCCGAATTATCCGTTATTTGTACAACATCTGAGAGATGTGCCGCTTGGATCTCTTTGGTCTCGAAACAAGACCCCATCCAGAACTGATCATGATTCCCTAGAACCTGAAACCAAGGGATTGACTTATCGAGCCCAGCAGCCTGGTACGGTTTCTGGTAATCAATGGTATCGGCACCGATATTATCGCCTGAGCTGGGAGTGATAAACTTACCGTCAAGCACATCAATATACCATCTCAGCTCGTTATATTGGGTGTTGTTGCAAGCATCGCCAAGGGCAATCCCGAAGTCAAAGGGAGACTTTTTATGTATTGCGTTGATTGTTTGAACAGCAGCATCAAGAACATGGGTCGTCGCGAGAACAACCGGCGAATAAGCCGACGAATTGCATTTGTCGTCATGGGACTTGCTCCACTCGTAATAAAGTGGTTGAGCCGGGGATTCCTTATCAGCAATATGAACGTCGGTTATGGTGAAAAATGACAGAAGGTGCGAATCGTTAGGCGAATTATTATATTCGGGAGCGATAGTATCCCATACCGTACAGGGCAAACCTTCCCCTACTATCCAAGAACTGTAATTATATTGGGTGTAGAATTCGAGGTCTTTCGGGTTAATCTGCGGATCGTCTGGAGATACCGGGACCGGAAGAATCTGGTATTCTGCTGTTGTATAAACATCATTCGAGATCGGCCATCTTTGTTTGTGGTGCCGATTGAAACGAAAATCAGCCAAGCAGGGCGAAGCGAAAGAGATATATGTGGCTGTTCCAACGGCATATTTTACAAATTGTCGCCTTGTCAAACTCTTTTTCTTGTTTTGATCGTCGCTAACCATATTCCCCTCTCCTTGTAAAATGATATTTGAGCCTGTTGTAAAATATCCGACAAACGCCAAAAACTCCGGGAGTTGAACCCGCATCCCGTTTTGTAGAGCAAGACTTTCAAGGTATTATGCCGTACATCCGGGATACCACAGAAAATAATTCAGTTACTTTATTCGTGGTCTGCCTCCAATAGCTCTTGAATGAAAGCTGGTAATTTTCCGTGTCCAAGCTTAATCGAAGCATAGTAACGGTGAATACCATCGATAACCTCATATTCAAAATTGCATCCAGATATTGGTTTTAACGGCATCGGTGGAAGCGCTAAATTGTTGCGCATTCCTGCGAGCACGTTAAACGCTACTCATTGTATATCCGTGTTTTCACCAAGCCATCTCTCAGAATGTGATGGACTTTTTATGAGTCCATCATTTGAAGTATACTACCATCTTTCCTTATAGCACTTGCGGCCCAACAAAAGAGATGGTTTTTTTCCTTAATCTTTTAATTCTCGTAACTATTCAGCAATACCACCGATGCCCCTGGATCCCATGCGTTGCAGGGGATCCAGTAATATTCGGGCGAGCAAAGCTATAAATCAAATATTGACAGTTGCTTACCTCAACGCTACATGAAATGAGAAAGAGGGCAACGTGGGAAATGGGGGACGAAATGGGGGACGGATTTATTAAACCAAGAAGATTAGTCGAGTAGACCGGTTTCTCCGAGGAAGGTCTCTCCATCTGCCCTTGATGGACATTCGATGGACGGCTCATCGCACACGATTACTCCGTACCCCCAATCGAACGTTATTTCCTGCCTCGTTGGCCCCGGCCCCTCCCAGAACCGTGCTTGCGCTATTTACGCACACGGCTCCTCACATGCTCATTTCACCGAAAAGGCAAACAGATTGACCCTGATTCGTGGTTTCGGCAGAGGAAAACGCTTTAGCATTTCATTGAACTTTTCCCAGTTGAGACAGTTCTTCCTACCTCGACGGTTAAGCCACTTGAACAGCAGCCTCTTCACCGCTTCAGCAAACCGGGCTATGCCCCGCAGGTTATCGGTGACCCCGTAGTAGTTGTAATGCATAGTTCAGGGGACACCATATCAATCTGTGACATTTTCAAATACTCTGTTACAGTATGTTCATGGCCAGAATAACTCGCATCATTGCTCCTGACTATCCACACCATATTACCCAACGGGGTAACCGTCGCCAGCAGACTTTTTTTTGCGACGAAGATTACCTTGTCTATATCGAATTAATGGCTCAGTGGTGTCATCACTATAAAGTTGCTCTCTGGGCCTGGTGTCTGATGCCGAACCATATTCATCTGATTGCTGTGCCGCAAACCCCGGAGGGCTTGCCCCGTGCCATTGGAGAAGCCCATCGCCGCTATACCCGGCATATCAACTTTCGTGAAAACTGGCGCGGACATCTCTGGCAGGGACGATTCGCCTCTTTCCCTATGGATGAGACGTACTTGCTCGCCACGGCGCGTTATATAGAAATGAATCCTGTCGCTGCCGGTCTGGCGCAGCAGCCCGCAGACTACCGCTGGAGCAGCGCCCGCGCTCATCTTGCCGGAGAAAATGATGCTCTGGTCAAGGTTGGACCGCTGCTGGATTTGGTGCCCGACTGGAGTCAGTTTCTCACCTTATCCTCCATCGAAGAACTTGATCTGCTGCACCAACATGAACGCACCGGGCGCCCTTTGGGTGACGAAGGCTTTGTCGAGACATTGGAACAAACATTGGGGCGGATATTGCAACCACAAAAGCCAGGTCCCAAGAAAAAAAGGTAAGCTGGTTAGGTATAGTGTCCCTGGAATAGTATAGTGTCCCTGGAATACGCGCCAAGATTGCCCCGTTCTGGAATCCGCAACTAGCTGCGGTTTGCAAGAGAAAAAAAAGGTCGAGTTGCGGCAGGTTGAAACAAAGTCACAAGGGAATGAAACAACCCTTACGATCCGCTACGGCCAAACGACCAATCCTATCGGGTCAGAGGGAGCCCGAAGGCTCCCGTCTGCCCACAGAACCGTGCGTACGGGTCCGTACACGGCTCCTCATGCAACTCGTATCCATCGACGAATTCCAAACCAATGCTTCAGCATTGCATTCGACCGGAGTTGCTGTCCCAACACGTCGGTAAACCAGCGATTGGGATAGGCCTTGTGCAAAGCTTTTGTCCACGATAATGCCCACCTTCCTTTGTTCGATTGCGCTGTTTTCGCAGCATGATCCTTGGGAATCCCACGCTTGATAAGCTTCTTATACAAATGACGACGTCTTTTCTGCTGGTCGACTATGCGCGCTCGGAGTCTCCTCCTTATGTGAGCTTCGATTTTAACGAACTGTGATGGATACTGGGTCATCAGATAATAGCTAGACCAACCCGTATACCATTCATTTATTCGCTTCATTGTCTGCTCCAGCGGCAAGTAAGTACCTCGGGGGGTCAGTTCCTTCACTTTCTGCATGGCCCGTTGTATCGACTGTCGGGAAATCGCCACCGTCCCATCGATAATGGTCATGCCCAAGAACTTCACTTCCCGACTTTGACCAACCTTGCTCTTCTCTCGGTTGATCTTCAGCTTGAGTTTCTGTTCGATGAATTTGCTAATGCTGATCATCACCCGGTTCGCCGATTTTAGCGATCTAACGAAGATATTGCAGTCATCGGCATATCGGCAAAACTCAAGGCCGCGTCGTTCTAACTCCCTATCAAGCTCATCAAGCACCACGTTACTAAGCAATGGGCTCAACGGGCTACCCTGAACCGTGCCTTCTTCAGTGAGCTGCACCACACCATTGACCATCACTCCACTGCGCAGGATCATACCGATCAGACGGAGTATCCGTTTATCGGTGACATGACCAGAGAGCAGATGGATGAGGCGGTCGTGATTCACTCGGTCGAAAAATTTGGAGAGGTCAATATCAACTACATACTCTTTGCCACTCTTTACGATGCTCTGTGCAGCCTCCACCGCCTGTTGTTGATTGTAGCCGGGGCGGAAACCGTAGCTGTGGTCCGAAAAGGTCGGATCGAGTATCGGCTCCAGCAGCATCTTGAGCGTCGCATGAACCACGCGATCACCTATACAAGGTACCCCCAGTAACCGGACTCCTGCCCCTTTACCGGACTTTGGTATTTCTACCCGGCGAACAGGATTTGGTTTGTAGCTCCAGCCTTCGAGATCCTTCTTCAGCCGGGCCAGCTCCTCGTCGAGACGGTGTTCATACTCTTTAACAGTTATCCCATCTATACCGGGAGCACCGCCATTCTTCTTTACCGCCTTGAACCCTGCCTGCAGATTATGCAGGTCACAGAGTTTTACAAAGAGACTTCTTTCATCAACGAATAGGTTCAGTTGTCTCGCTTTGCTTATTTCCCTGGGATGTTTCTTCATCGTTCCGCATTCACTTTGTTGTCACAGGGTGTATACGTCCCCCCTGCAAAGAGAACTCCAATGGCTGAACTCAAAACTTCCGCTCGTAACGAGAGTCCTTTTACCAGTTACATGTTCCGCCCTTCGGCTCCAACTTCCTTGTCGCTTTCCGGTAGTTTTACCCTCAGATACGTCACCGTATCTTCATCAGCTACCGATTTTACGCCTACTACGGCTTCTTCTGCAGACCCTCTGTCCGTAACTTCACATCGCTGTGTCGCTTAGGGCTTGGCTGTCGCAGTTACAACGGCCCGGTACAGACGGCCCTTCACCGGGTAAGATCACGCACTTTCCCTGCCCACCCACCTCCTATACCCTGCGGAATACGGAAAGGATATCGGGCTTCGGTAGTTCGGGGTACCTCGCCCTATCCGCAAAGCCTCCCAGAGGTTCGCACCGAGCTTGAGTGACAGGTTTGGCTACGGCTTCCTTCAGATCCCTCATTGGCTCTTTATCACCGGGTTATCCCTCTTCGGGCAGATCAAAAGAGTTTCTTCGGGCACCCTTGCCTTTGCCTACATATTCCCTCCTTTCAGGGTTATGACTGGACTTTCACCAGCTAGTTCGTGACCATGCCGGTCACACCCGACGAGCATTCGTCTGGCCCATTCTCGGCCGCATGCCGGTTCGCTCGCAGCAAATGCCGGCTTCGTTCCTCCCGGCAAGGCGGTAGATCCTCGATAAGTGTTTGGCGCAGAATCCTTCTGTCGTCGAATTCGAAACCCGAGTCAGGCGCGCATCTCGAAGCAACAGCTGGATGTACAGCCGCAGGGCGATTTTTTATCGTCCCGCGACATTTTTACTCGTTGACAACCGGGGGGCTTCTAAGTGTTAGGCTTTTTCTTGCTATGACCAAACTTGCTTTTCACGGGCTTTGCCAAAACAGCAATAGCAAAAATTAATAGCAATATCGTAAATGCAGTATTCTGGAAGTAGGCAAAAAATGCCCATGCTAATAAGGCACAAATGATACTTGTGGCAATTAACATTAAATTATCTTTCATTACTCCTTAACTCCTTGGGTTCGAGATATTGCCTTAGCGTAATATATGGTTCTAAATTTATGACCTCTATCTAGAATCTCCGGGTGCATCATATAAAAAGCATTCTAGTCATCAAATTTCAAATTATTTTGCTCTAGAAAAACAAACATGTCTGAAATTCTGTAGCCACAACCTAATGACCTGCCGCTGGCTCTGCTATACTTCCAATGGCTGCGCCAACATAATATGCTGCACCTAAGATTGCTGATACTTTCAGTTTCTCCAATCCAGTAGTAGCTTTAATAATTTCTGCAATTGTTGCTCCTTTTCCTGGAGTATTTAGTGCCTCTAGAATTAGCCAGGCATTCGCAATAGCCGCGTTAAAATTATCAAACAGAGTTGATGGAACTGGTAGATTCATTGCTTTCATATTTTCATTAAAATACTTTTTAAAATCTCCAGGTGTATAGCATTGACTCATGATGTTTCTCCTTTTGTTTTGACTAAATCAGTGATAAAGCATCAATGGAAAAGCATTAATTTTCCAATTATCGTATTGATATTTAAGCAAAAATATTACAATATACACCTGTCCTAAAAACTCACTTGGCAGGTAAAAACATGAAACGAATGAACCTGGAACAAAGCAGTGAAGAATTCTACACCAGCCACTCCGGGCTGGCCTTGGCCGGTGCCTGCATCAACCGGTACAGCGACCTTGGCCGGCATGTCGGCAGGCTGGGGCAAAGTAACGGTCATATCAGCGAGCCGGACATCTTCCGCAGCTATCTTGGCTTGCTTTGCCTGGGGAAAAGCGACTATCAGGCCATTGACGCCATGCGGGATGACCTTTTTTTCCTGGAGGCGCTGGGTATTGACCGTGTCCCCTCGGTGGAACGATTGCGGCAGCGGCTGGATGCCGCGGGATCGAGGATGATCCCCGCCATTGTCAAATGTTCCCAAACCATGCTCAAGCAGCTCAAAGTCCAGGTGAGCCCGGCAGTCCCAGGGTTCGTGCCTCTGGATGTGGATGTTTTTCCGCAAGATAATTCCAATACACGCAAAGAGGGGGTGAGCCGCACCTACCATAACTATGATGGCTACGCCCCGATCGCCGCCTATCTCGGTCTGGAAGGTTGGTGCCTGGAGGTGGAACTCCGGCCCGGAAGCCAGCATAGCCAGAAGGGCGCGGTGGAATTTCTCCAGCGGGTGATTGTCCAGGGCAAGACGCTGACCGAGGAGAAAATCCTGGTCCGGGCTGACTCGGCTCACGATGCGCTGGAGACATTGATCGCCCTGGAAAAGGCCGAGGTCTGCTACATCATCAAATGGAATCCTCGGAAAAACAATGTCAGGGAGTGGCGCGACCGTGTTTTCGCCCAAGGCGAGGTGGTCACTCCCCGGCCAGGGAAGAGCATCGGCACACTGGTCGTCGAGGAAAGCAAGGAAGTTAACGGAGCCGTCTATCAACTCAAGCGGATTGTCCGGGTGACCGAACGAACCATTGACAAACACGGCCAGCTTCTTGTTGCGCCGGAGGTCATTCTGGAGGGCTGGTGGACCAACCTGTCGCTGGCACCGGAGATGGTGATCGATTTGTAATCGATCGGGGACAGACCACGCTTTTGAAAAATAACATGTAACCAGCTCATGAACACCGACGTTTTTAGCTGCGCTCAAAACGTCGGTTATGCTGGTGTTACCTGAAGCCTCCTGCAGCATTAACATGTTGCTTTGTTTTTACGGTTTGCGGGCAACGGCAAGTAAACGACTGCTAATGTTGACAACCCCGGGGTGTTCCGCATGCTTTTGGCTTATTCTTCGCAAGTCACGGAAAATATCTTTACAATCAAGTGCGTTTTTCAATTCACTCTCTGGAGGGAAATTGAACAGAGGTGTTATCCCTGCCAGATTGAGGATCTCCATTTTATTTTCTTTAAAAAGATCAACAAGTTCTCCGGGCCCGAGCAGATGTAATGTCAAGCCGATTTCTGAGACATAATCACCTGTCTCTAAAACTTTTATAATCTGAGCAAACGCCTTCTTATTAAAAAGATCTAACATCTTACGGTATCTATTGCCGGCATCGCAGATAACAATGCCTTCTGGGCGGACGACCCGGCAAAATTCCCTGACTGCCTTTTGAGGGTCAGCGCATAGAGTCAATGATTCACCAGTCGATATAACCATATCGAAACTGCTGTTTCGCAGCGAATGCATATCACAAACATCAAGTTCCTCAAAGGATAGCTTATCAGCAAAACCGCCTTGTTCAGCAAATTGCCAGGCATTTTTGAGCATCTTTGGTGATATGTCCGAGAGAACCATATCAAAACCCATGGGGGCCAGCCTTTCAGCCCAACGCCCCGGACCGCATCCAGCCTCAAGAATCCTGCCGTTTTTAATTTCTGACAGAAAAGGTTCTATGTATTGCCACCAACTTTCGTTGTACAATTCTGAAAACAGATCCGGTATTTTAGACATTTTTTTGGCAAAATGCATGTCCGCTCTTTGATCCCATATCTTGCGCAGATGGTCGTTTTTCATATATGCTCCTTTATAGGTTCCAGGCGCTCAATGAATCCACGATTCCCTTTACCTTGTTTTTAATGGATAGAAGATCTGCTTTATTGGGACGATCCTCAATATCTCCAAGACGACCGTTTTTGTTTATTTCAGGCCAGTTTTTCGGCGGATTGTTACGTTTTCCTACCACATGCCACTGATCAAGCACTGTATATCCCAGATGTTCAAGAAATGAGTTGAGCCACATGGTCATGGGTATAGCCTCTTTTACTCCGATATGGGGGCCAGAAAAAGTTCCAAAGCTAATACCAAATTTCCCGGGTATTACCGGGGATGACGGTTTGATCAGACCCTGTCCGTTATATTCCTTCATCCTTTTTTTTACAAAATTCATCAAGGTCTGGGTAGGTAGCCAGGAAATGACCGGTGAGCCGATGAAAATAAGGTCATAATCAAACAGATCGACCGTAAGTCCTTCTTCTACCTTTACCAGATCTGGTGTCATGAGTTTTTCAGTAAGAGAAAGATGGATTGCCTTTGCAACCTTGGCAGTATTACCGCTCATAGAGTCATAGAGTATGATTGATTTCATCATTACTTCCTTTTTCTAGGGTTTATAAATCAACTTGAATATATAAAATTTGAACTGCATCAGATGTGCCAGGAATAGCCACCAAGACAACAAGCGTTATATCTTGCTGTAATTATTGTTTATCCTATGTGTATGCATAAATGTCATGGCGGTGAAAAATATCAAGGTTAACGTTAGGTTTACGTTTTTATCGTTAACCGTTAACCTGTAACCGTAAACATTCAATCAAAACTAAAAAAAATTGTGAAAATACAGGCAAATGTATAATTTTATGATTAGCGTTTTTAACGCCTATTTTTACCTTAGAAAGGAATGAAGAATTTAATCACCGAAATAAACGATCCCTTGCTGTTACAGCTCATCGATACCGTTGCTGACGGTGTTTTTATCATGGATACCAACGGAGTAATTATTTTTTGGAGCAAATCCATGGAGCAAATCACCGGTTTTACGGACCGGGAAGCCACGAGCAAGACCTGCAGTCTGCTCAAAATATCTGATTGTCTTGGCATCAGAGGGACGAGAAATCCGATTCAGTGCGGAGTCCTCAAGGGCGACTCAACCGGGGCGCGGGATTGTTTCATCAGACATAAGAGTGGCCATGATGTTCCGGTAATAAAAAACGCAACTGCCATAAAAGACCAAACCGGCAATGTTATCGGCATCATTGAGACTATCACCGATCTTACTCAACTTGAAAAAGCCCGACGGACTATTGCTGAAAACACCAAACGATTAAAAGAGAAACACAAGCTCGACAAAATCATCGGGAAAAGCGACTGCATAAAAGCGGTGTTCACAGCCATCAATGCAACTGCTGCAAGTAATGCCACCATATTAATTCAGGGAGAAAGCGGTACCGGGAAAGAGTTGGTGGCAGGCGCAATCCACCACAACTCCGGGCGAGCCAAAGCCCCCTTCGTCATTGTGAACTGTTCAGCATTGTCAGAATCGCTCCTTGAAAGCGAACTTTTTGGCCATGCAAAAGGAGCGTTTACCGGAGCTGTCACCGATCGCACCGGTTGGCTTGAAAAGGCGAACCACGGCACTGTCTTTCTGGATGAAATCGGAGAACTGAGTCCTCTGGTGCAGGTTAAATTACTTCGGGTACTTCAGGAGAGGACCATCGAACGGTTAGGAGAGTCTATTCAACGGAGGCTGGATATCCGTGTGATAACAGCTACACACAGGGATCTATACAATCTTGTCAGGGAGGGAAAATTTAGGGAAGACCTCTACTATCGGCTCAAAGTGTTTCCTATCCGAACACCACCATTGAGAGAGAGGAAAACAGATATTCCCCTGCTGGTTCGCCACTTCTGTGACCGGCTAAACACGGATACTGGAAAAAATATTCAGGCGGTTTCCCCCAAGGCGATGCAACGACTCCTGGACCATGACTGGCCAGGTAATGTCAGGGAACTTGAAAATGCTGTAGAACATGCCTTTGTTCTCTGCTCATCCCGTATCATCCAACCCGATCATTTGCCTCTTGAGATCAGGCAGAGGGAGTACTTGGCCGGAGCAGTAAGGCCCTCTGCTGTAACTGATCAGGGGGGCTAATTTTTCGCTGGCGTCATGAGCCAGCATTTGTTACGGTGTTGTTATGGAAACCACAGCACCTCTGTACAAAATTCGGGGTCGCCACCTTAACCAGCAGGATTTGGCCGAAATCCGTCAGGTCGTTGCCGACCATTGGAATCAGGGCCGTACGGCGATCTCAAAAATACTCTGCCAGCGGTGGCAATGGCGACAACCCAACGGCCAATTGAAGGACATGGCCTGCCGGTGCCTGCTTTTGACGCTGGAGAAAAAAGCCGAACTTACCCTGCCGCCTCGTCTGCAGGAAACCTATCGCTTCCCGCGGCGGGCAGATCGCCGTACCTATACCATTGACACCACGGAAATGGCGGGTGCTGTTTCCGCGTTTGGCTCTTTGACAATCAAGATGGTTCGCCAAACTCCTGATGAAGGGGTATGGGATTACCTGATTGACCGTTATCATTATCTGGGCTCGCCCTGGATCGTCGGCTCCTCGCTGAAATATCTGGCCTACCTTGACGACCGCCTGGTGGCCTGTCTCGGCTGGGGATCCGCTGCCTGGAAGGTGGCGGCCCGCGATCAACTAATCGGCTGGAATCGGGAGCAACGGGAACGCAACCTGGCCAAGGTGGTCAATAATGTCCGCTTCCTCATCCTGCCCTGGGTCAACGTTCGCCATCTGGCCTCCAAGGTCCTGGCCCTGAACATCCGCCAACTGGAGCGCGACTGGTTTGCCTTCTACCGGGAGCCCATCTGCCTGCTGGAAACCTTTGTGGAGACAGGGCGCTTCCAGGGAACCTGTTACCGGGCCGCCAACTGGGCCAAGGTAGGGGAGACCACCGGTCGCGGTAAATATGACCGCTACAACCAACGGACCGAGCCGGTGAAGGCTGTTTTCCTCTACCCGTTGAACAAAAAATTCAGGGAGCAACTGCGTGGCTGATACGGAATATGCGCCCCTGGATTTCCAGATCAGCGACGCCGAACTGGAACAGTTGCCCCCTTCGGCTCTCCGCCCCATCATCCGCACACTGCTGGATCATAACGCCTTGCAGGACCAGCGAATAAGGGAGCTTACGGCTGAAGTCAGCCAACTCAAGGCCAGGCTTGATCAGAACTCGTCCAATTCCAACAAGCCGCCCTCATCCAATTCACCGTACCAGGAAAACACGCCCAAACCCGACAAGAAGAAATCCGGTGGACGCAAGGGGCACACAGGGCACCGCCAGCAGCTCATACCACCGACCAAAACCGAGATCGTTCATCCCGGCCCCTGCACCTGTGGCTGCCGGACGTTTGCAGAGTTACGTCCCTACCATACCCATCAGCACATCGAGTTGCCCGAAATTGCGATGACAGTCATCCATTTCATCCTCTACCGGGGCAAGTGCACTAACTGCGGGAAAACCGGCAAAGGATATACACCCAAAACATTTCAAACCGGCTTTGGCCCCCGACTCTGTGCTCTGGTAGCCGAGATCGGCGGCATCGAGGGCAACAGCCGACAGGCTATCCAGTCCTTTTGCTCCTCGGTGCTGGGTATCGGTATCAGCCTCGGAGCAATTCAGAATATAATCGACCGGGCCTCCAAGGCCATCCACCCTCATTACGAGGCGATCGGCGACAAGGCGCGTACAGTGGCTGTCAACCATGTTGACGAAACCCCATGGAAAAACAACGGCAAGCTCAACTGGCTTTGGGTGATGGCCAGTTCGGTGGTCGCCTATTTCATGGTCCACACCAATCGCTCCAAGGACGCCTTTGCAGCCCTGGTTGGAGGCTGGGAAGGCATCCTGGTCAGCGACGGCTATCGGCTGTATCAAAACTGGGTGCATGCGCGGCAAACCTGCCTGGCCCACCTGATCCGACGGGCCAAGGGGCTGGCCGAGCGAAAAGATCCGGAACTGGTCCGATGCGGAACTTGGGCCAGAGACGAATTGCGTCGCCTCTGCAAAATGGCCAAGGATCCGCCAACGAGAGCTGAGTGGAACGCATTTTATGCCCGGCTCAACCGGCTGATCGCGCTGTATATCGACTCCGACAGTGAAGCGGGGAAGCTTGTCCGCCATATCGATACGGAAATGGGTTCGCTCTTTACTTTCCTGCTTGAGGAGGGCGTTGACCCCACGAACAACTTCGGGGAGCGCATGCTGCGCTATGCCGTGCTCTGGCGAAAACGAAGCCAGGGGACCAGCAGTGATAAAGGCAAGCGATGGGTGGAACGCATTGTTTCCCTCAGGCAAACCTGCCGCCTGCAGGGCAAATCATCCTTTCACATACTCGTGGACGCGATGAACGCTTCTTTCAAAGATCAACAGCCAGATTTGGAGTGGATCAGGTCGGCGACTTGAGGTGGAGGGGTACCCCCTGATCGCTTACCCTCTGCTTTTTCCATAAATACAAATATTGAGACTCAGCCACTAACCCTGAAATTGTTGACGGTTAAACTCCATGAGTCCAACTGGAACAAGGCCGAAGCGGCAAGACGTCTTGGAATCAGTAGAACAGCCTTATGGAAACGTATGAAACAGTGGGACATCCCTCTTAAAAAACCCTCTGAGAATGAGTAGCGAAATTTGGAGAAGAATACTTGGATGGGGGGGCACCCATTAAAAGGCCCCCTTGTTCTTAAGGTCCAATGACAAATTATTGCACCTGCATAAATTGGCATAAATTGGGGACGCACCACTTTTCTATATGGGACAGAGTTATTTGATCTTGTGATTGCGTAAAGGGCTTTTTTTTTCCTTCATCGGAAATTTGTTTAGGAATTCTGGTAATATGACATTTGATTCCAACAATTACATCCTGCGGGCAAGCCGTAAATAGGAATAAGGGGGCAGGTCACAATTACTTTATCCTGCAAGACCTAACACCAGATAAACCGAAGATCATCATGTTATTGCGCAATAATTAGTTTTGGGAGAAATTATGGCAAATTTTACGCTCGATTTGTACCGATCTTGCAAAAAGAATAAGCGTTCTGAATCAAAAATAACAAATAGTTTTGACGGGGTCGGCTGTTTATATCCTGACTATACAGGCTTCATGAGAAAAAATGGAAGCTTCAGAGCGCCGGATGTAACAACCTTCAAAGATGTTGCAAACGATGAATGGATTAGAGGTGTTAATGATATTAATACGAAAGACAACAAGTATTATGTTAGCGATAAGGAAGTGGTTTCGTTAAGTACTGTACCCGGTAAATTTAACTATTCCTTTTGGTTTTATTTTTTGCTACCCAAAGGAATGCCCATACCTGGATCTTTGGATGTTATTCAAACGGGTACAGATAAAAGCCACTATGCTATACGCTGTAAAAACATGATGAGAAAGGATGCGTACGAGGGAGCTCTCAACAACTTAGCAAGAGCTGCAATTGTAAAGGCTGTTGAATTAAAACGTCAATCTCTCTATTTTTCTTAAATCCAACATGATAGGTAACTGATAATGCGAAGCATAAGTGAAAGAGACTTATCGGTGGTTATTCCTCTGTTATCTAATGAAATCAGGAGAATGACCGAAGAGTTACACGTGTTAGAGGCAAATGGCGGAGAATTGAGTGATGAGCAAGTAGACGAATGCTGTGAATTACAGGAGTGCATAGAACAGTATACGAATATTCTCGACACTCTCCGCCAAGAGTATGAGAGTGGGCTGACAGATGGAATTAATCTACCCTCCTACGAAGAATTAACTCGGAGGCCTTGTAAAGTAACAGAGCACAGAAAATAATAATCAACAGGTAAACCACCGGCTCTGCCGGTGGACTCCTAAAGTTTGACAGTTACAGGAATATGGGGAAGTCTTTCAACTCTGAACCGCTCAAAGTTCAAGAAGAGGAGACTTCCCCATGTACAACGACCAAAGTTTAAGCCACAGCAAGTAGGATTGCAAGTACCACATCATATGGATACAGAAATATCGAAAGAAGGCTATGTTTTCAGATTTGCGAAAGTATTTGGGAGAAATATTTCGTGAGTTGGCAAAGCAGAAAGAATGCACGGTGATCGAAGGTCACCTCATGGCCGACCATGTGCACATCATGCTTTCTATTCCCCCCAAGTATTCAGTGTCTCAGGTTGTAGGATTCATTAAAGGAAAAAGTGCAATCCAAATAGCCCGCAACTTCCAAGATCAAACCTCCTGACCTCAAGAGATTTTGTTACGATACCAATTCGTAGATCAACCGAAGATCAGTGCCCGGGAAAACCGTCTCGGTTGCGTTCAACTCTCCGATGAGATGCTGTATCGATTCACTGCTGCAACGGTTAGCTGGTTGATGGAGCCGTACCGTGAGTTTTTGCTCGGCCAGATCCGGAAGGATATCGGCCTCGGTGGCATACAGGCTGCGGAGCAGACTGCGGGCATCGTCCTGGCGGCTCATGGATTGCCGCACAATATTGGTCATGGCAGTCTCGGCCCGGTAGATCTCCGCCTGGCTGGCACTGCCATTGATGTACAGCTGACTGGTAAACATGCGGAAACTTGCCAGGTCGTCGACGTCGTGCGAGAACACCGGGAGATTGCCGTAGACATAGGTGATGGTGGAGCCTTGTCGCAGAAAGCCGATATTCTGGTTGATCAGAGTGGTGCCTTCAGGAAACAGGGGGATCTGGAGTTGAGGCATGGGCAGTAATCCTGTGCAGATACATCGTGGTGATCGGATTTTTTTGCTATCATATCGAAATCCGCCGCCCACGTAAACCGGCAGAATCAGAGCCGGAAATTATTGCCGATATTTCGCCTTATTTCAGCAGGTTGATGCTATTGATCCGTGTCGATCGAAATTGTCGAGGTCAGGAGTTCTGAAGGTATGGCAACGATACTCCTCTTTGATCGGGGTGATCACCGGCAGCTCAAAAACCTGATGGCGTGCGGGATGCGGAGAAGGGATCAGCAGTGCTGAAGAAAAGGGGAGTTGACAGCTTTGGCAGCGTTCCGGGAAGAGGTCGTGGATTCGATCCATCTCCTCCGGCGGCAGGAGTTGGCGCTTCTTGCTTTTATGCCCGGGCTGCCGCCCTGCTGCCGCTTTGTCGACCTGAGCCGCGGGTTTTTTTTTGTTCCGGGTGGATCAGACGATGGCGGACGGGAGGAGTTGGACGAGTTTCTGGTCAGGATTGCTGAATCAGGCTGTTGAAAAGTCGTTCTTCAGGAGATCTGCGGACCTGACGAAGTTCGATGGGCATCAGCGCTTTGACCTGATCGGTGATCGGCTGTTGGCTGACCTCGAGAGGAGCTTGGGGGGATCGTTGACGCAGCAAGTTGTTGTTCTGCTTAATTCTGGGCGGGAGGGAAATGCATTGTTTTCGCTCAAGGATGAGCAGAAGCGCCCTGCAGACCATATCCTTCAGTTGGCCATTCATCTGCCGCCAGTTCCAGGCTTGACAAATAAGGCGGGAGATAGCCGTGCGCCCCTCGGCAGAGTGGTCTGCGATGACCTCCTGAATGAAGGCAATGTCGTCTTGGGTAATGGTACGATTCCGATACGTCAGGATTGCGGTCATGCCGTATTGTTTAACCGAAACCGCATGCGAACGTACGGATTTTTTTTAGAAAAAAAAGCCGGTGAACGGTTACAGAGCTTCGAATTCAATGGTTACGCAGGCTTTGTAAAAGATCAGGCGTTGAACGGTTTGGATTTCATGGTATCCGCCATTTGTGCGCTTCAATTCTTGCGGGGAAAGGTGTCCCGTTGGTTGATATTCAGGATCATCTTAGGCATGACCATCTTTCAACAACAGAAAGGTATATCCATCAAATACAAAAAACCCGATCAGTGGTGAATGCACTGACCGGGCTAAAGGGATGCTTTTGAAGAAGGCCCCAAGAGGCCCCCAAAAAAGCGGGTACTGATATTAAAACAATCGCCAAGTGATTGAAATTACTTGGTGACCTCAAGGGGACTCGAACCCCTGTTACCGGCGTGAGAGGCCGACAAATAGCGCACTTCTCCGAGCCTTTTTTAAATATTTCAACCAGTTGCAATCTTTAACTTTCGCCAATTTTCCTTAGTTTTTCAAGAAAAAGTACATCAAAAGTACACCAATTTTCTAGCGTTCGGTTTTTTAATGGCCACCGTAAATATTTTTTCTGTGACCAATTCGCAGCACTAAAACAATCAACTCGGTATGTTGAATATCGCAAATTATTCTCCAGTCATTCATTCTATAACGCCAGAGTCCCCCAAGTGCTCCTTGCAAACTTTTTCCCTTGCTGCCCGGGTTTTCTAGTTTGGCTATATCATCCATGTAATCGACAATTTCGCGTGCAATTTGTTTGTCAATTTTTCGCATTTGCCCTTTAACCGAGTCGGCGTATTTAATCGTCCAGGGCAAGTTCTTTCCTCAGATCGCTAGCAGAATGAACGGTTTCTTTTCCTTTCCGGACTCGTTCAAGAACATCTGCGGCAAGATAATAATCCTCCATATCTTCCATTCCTGCTTCAATTATTTCTCTTAGGTAATAAGCTTTTGTGCGTCCAGTCTGCGACACGAGAAAGGTTAGTCTTTGTTCGGTATTTTTATCAAGTCGGATTGATGTAGGCATTTTTTCTCCTCTGAATATTTGTATTCAAAGTATTACAAAGGTGTGGCAAAGTCAAGTTTGTTTGATCAGTTTTTGGCTGTGGCTGAACATTTTCGCCGACAGAAGTCAATTCGCCGAAGGGCGTTTACGCTGGACCGCCAACCGTTTTAATTTTTTTTGTTGTTAAAAATTTGTACAAACTGGCATGATTTTTTATTTATAAACTGGTATGGGAAATAATCGTGCCGTTTTCGCAAATAAGTTAATGTTTATTTCGTTACTGCGTAACATCCCCGTGCTTTTCGGCATGGATTTTGTGTTTATCTTTTTCAGCTTTTTTTAAAAAGTTGCCCGTTCGTTAATCTTGAAAATCAAGGCATACTGTCTTTTTAACGCGACGGTTCGCGGCGCAACTCGCTATTTTTTTCTGCTGTTACGCAGTCATTCTAACTGGTCTAGCAAAACGAAAAAAAAGGAAAGCGCCCCCTGAATGAAGCGGCTTTTTTTTCGTCCCGCCTTGAAATTTGATATTTCCCCCTAGGGGCTGTTTCTTTTTTGTAAGTCGATAAAAACAATTTATCTCTAAGAATAATTCTATTTTTGCCGGCATTCTGGTTTTTTTTCTATTTTATTTCAGGAAGATAGATTAAATAATTTTTAAGAAAACACTTTGTGCCCTTTAACGCGACGGTTCGCGGCGCAACTCGCTATTTTTTTCTGTTGTTACGCAGTCATTCTAACTGGTCTAGCAAAACGAAAAAAAAGGAAAGCGCCCCCCGAATGAAGCGGCTTTTTTTTCGTCCCGCCTTGAAATTTGATATTTCCCCCTAGGGGCTGTTTCTTTTTTGTAAGTCGATCTGTCTTTATCGATTATTTTATTTCGAAGGATAATTGCAGCTAGTACTGAAGTGTCAGGGTATGCGGAGGAAGACTATCGTCTAAGTTGTGTTACCCCCGCTTACCCTAAGTTAACAAAAAAAAACAACTTACGATAACCGGAAAATCAGGCGGAAAGATGGAAAAGAAAAAGAGAGTGCCAAAAAAAGAGCTCCGTACAGACATTATCAAGCGATAGCCCCACCGGCTCTACCTTCGGCTGCAGGTGTCGGCAACGAGGACAACTCTTTTCCGGGATAGTTCCGCCGCCACCTCTCGCGTCAGCGTCCAAAAAAAACAACTTATCCCTAAGAATAATTCTATTTTTTCCGGCATTCTGTTTCTTTTAAGTTTGGTTTCCTGCATTATGGTCCAAAATTTTCCGACTATTGCCATTCAATTTTTCCGTCTTTGTAGTTGCCATCTTTAGGGAAACCGACATTTGAAAATACTTTGTGTCCTCGGTTATCGGTCCAGCTGTATATAACACCTCTAAATTTTTGAGATTTAGCTGAACTGGCTTTGTTAATTTCTACAGTTTTTATTATGTTCTGTTTTTTGCTGGATGGATGAAAATTTTGATTATCAATCTTTGTATTATTTGAATTTGATATATTATGGTTGAATAATATATTTTTTGTTAAATTCTGAATAATAAAAGGCAATGCAGATAATAATGATAAAATAAATATAAATATTACTATAAATTTAATTATTGATCGTATTATGGATGAACCAATAATTGAAGATATAAATGATTTTGTTTCGTATGGTTTCATTCCATTATTTTTCATTATATTTTCGACATTTTTTCTGTGAATTCTGTTTGTCGATAATGATTTTTTCAATGCATATTTTTCAATACAATTTTTACATGCGATTATTTCTTTTTCAAAAAGTAACTTTTGGTTAAATGATTTTATGTGTTCAATTAATTTTCGTAAGCTCAATACGTTATCCGGTATTTCAGATTTAAATTCAGCATCTCCAGTAAAAACGACGACTGAATGAAAATTAGAAGCAGGCAATTTTGTAATTTCTTCGAGTGTTTTTAGATGTTTATTATTTTGACGAAGAGGATTTTGAAAACTGTTTTTAACTTTAAATATTACTTGAGTCCATTTTGGTTGGTTTTCGTTACCAAAAATCCATCCGCTATAATTTTTTGTTTCGATAACAAATATTCCAAATTGAGAGATAACGATGTGATCAATTTGAGTGGTTCCGTCTCGTGCTGGAAGCGTAACGTTTTTTAATATGGTGTATTTGTTTTGGTCCAGTTTGCTGATTAATAGCGAGTTGACTTGAAATTCTCCGATTATGCCCTTAAACCAAGGTGTCTTCACCAACGAAGCAAACACTACTATGATCAGGAATAAGAAATAAATTAGCATGGAATGTGAACCGGAAGTTTCATTGTACCAGTGTTTGCAGCGGTTTTAGGTTTATTGATATAATTTATTGAATTTATTAGTTTTTATTGTCATTTCTTTATGCTACTTTTCTCGTAGAACTTCCAGCCTTGGAACTTTCTTCTTGATCTTTTTTTCGTCTCCATTCTTTAAAGGTTTGGAATGAATCCAATAATTGGAGTTCAAACCATTCTTCCCGCTTAGGGTTTCTGCGTACTTGTTCGTCAAGCCAATCTTCGATTTCATTCAAGATTTCGTATTTCCTCGTAGCCTTGACTTGTTCTTCTGCCGTCATCGGGCCTTCGCCTGTCAATAACCATTTGATATTAATTTCTGTATTTAGACAAAAATTAGACAATGTTTCAGCAGACGGCTTGGATTTATTATTTTCTAGACCCGATAATGACCCGTGGGATATTCCAATTAAATCGGCGAGTTGTACCAAATTTAGGCCTTTATTTTTCCTGAATGACTTAATTCTTTCGCCAATTCCATTTATTTTTTTATCGTTTTTTGTTGACATGCCGACATTCTTAATATTAAATGTTTACATACAGACATTTTGATTGAACGAACCTTTCAGCGCGAACCCAAAACCAGGAGCCCAAATCATGCTAAAGCCATATCAAAATACTTTAGACGATGCCCGCACTTATAACGGATCAAAACGCCGTACCAAAAAGGGTTGGCGCGTTCACTGTGTTACCTGCCGTAAAGATATCCCCATGAATGGCGCTCATTGTATCGAGTTTGGAATTTTTCAATGTCCAACCTGTCGTAAAGGAAACTAACAAGTTGAACTAAAGGTAATCAATTTCTTTACAAGATTTAAAAAACCATGAAACCAACCGATCCTTTCAGCGCGAACGAACCAACTTGCAGCCAATGCGGCAGACCTCTTGAAGAGACCGTTATCGAGACAGAGAGCGGCCACTATCAACGGTACTTGCAGTGCTGGTATTGCCTGACCAGTACGCCGAAGGATCGGACAATGTGCATTCCTTTACATAAACGCCCAATGAAATTGAGCCATCGCGCACATATATCATATGGGAAAACCCAAGGCCAAATCAAACTAAAAAGGTGAAATCATGGCAGATGAAAGACAAGGTTTACTCGTAAATGGTCGAATTAAAAAGAAAGAATTCAAAGAAGGTCAAAACGGCAATAAGGATCGGTTTTTTATCATTGTCGATGCTCTCGGAATGGATGGGGTTATGAATATTCAGCTGCCGCGAGACACTTACGATAAATTGCAAGTCGGACAGAATTTCAAGTCGTTACTTGATTTTACCGTGCGTCGTGAAGGCTGGCTAACCTTTTCTCCCCTTAGCTAATCAGTTGATTATGCTTTTCTATTAGTCACTCACTTTGAAAGGAATCATTCACTCGCTTGGTAATTCTCCGTATTCCGGCGACATTGCCGAGTTGCAGATGGATGGATTTAACGGCTTGCTTGTGGTCCCTGTCGATGACGCCTCGATGTATGAAGTGGGTGATTCAATGGAAGTGCAAGTACAGATTGATCGGATCTCGAACCTTTCGCGGTTTCAAATAGTAGACAACGGGTGATTTTATGAAGCCAAGATACTTTCTTTGGACGTTGCTTGCTGTTGTTTTTCTTGCATGCCCCAATGCATTTGCTGAGGGGATTATCGGTAGGGATCAGGCCATAAGCGTGAAAACCGTTCAATTTCTTATGCCTACGGGGGAAGACGCTCCATATGTCCAAGTCTTCAACTATTTTTTCACAATTGAACTGCTGACCGGGGTTATAGGTGCTTTTTTGTACCAAGTAATCAAGGTTTTCAGAATGTAAGGAGAAAACAATATGAGTCCGGACACGTTGTTCTTTCTTTACGGTCTTGCCGGGATCATATCCGGCGCAATCATAGGGTTCGCCCTTACTCGTTTTTAATCTCAATAAAGGAGAAAACTCATGGATTTTACAGGAATTACACTTGATACGGCATCTTGTCTTGCGGGTGCTATGCTCGTTATCGGTGGATATGCCGCTATTTGGGCCGTTACCAAAGTTATTGGCATCATCAAGAAGTAAGGATGCTGTGATGAACAGGGTCAGAATCTCCGTATTATTGGGGCTTTTGGCCCTGTTTTATATCAACGATTCATTTGCAGAAGTTTTTTATTATTACACGCAAGTCATTAGCTCTAGTAGCGAAACATCTTGTCACACAGATTTTCCGATCTTTTCAGGTAGTTCCTGGATATTTACTAATCAATATCAAATTGTTCCAGTCGGTCAAGAGCATCAGACGGTTAGGCTAGGTGCATTTACATGTTCTAACGGAGTTTGGGGCGGTGGCTGGTTAAGTATAACATCAAATTATCCCGGAAGCTCCGGCCCAAGTGGAACTAAAGTTTCGAGCTTGACTCTTGCTGAAATACAATCATTATACTCTCCGGGCACTTGTCCAGCTGATTCGCCACCGTGTGATATTTCAGACACTGATGGAGATGGAGTATGTAATTCTTGTGACAAAAATCCCGGTGCTCCTGACCCGAACGATTGTATTTATCTCAAAAGTGTCAATGCCAAAGGTCAAACTGTTGATCTCATTGTTGATGAAGGTTGTACCGGCCAAACAGGAAGTAATCTTGTTTCGTATCGAAATGAGGCCAATGCTCTTGATGGTGGCGAGGGAAAGTTAACTTTCGATCTTACGCCCGAAACTTCTGGTTTATCTCCAAAGACTTGTAATGCCTCTACTCCTGCAGATGACCAGGGACAGTGTGGTTGCGCCTATCCTTCTGGTTCGCCTCTCACAGGTTTCACCAATGTTGGCCCTGCTGTTATTTCTAATACGGCCAAAGAAATTAAAGAAAATTTACAAGCTGCTGATAATCAAGGACAGCTCAACGACTGTGCCTCTATAATTTCGCGTTGTGAATCTTCATGTTCCACCCATGGCGGTGTGAAATCTGCTCAATGTAATTCTGACTCGCTTGTCAACAAGACGCTTTCTAACTGTTATTGTAACGGTGATTTGTCTTATGGCGTGGTCAATGATTCTCCATCTAACACAACCAGTTCGCCGGATTCCGATGGCGATGGCATCCCCGATTCATCTGACGTTACATCGACTGGTGGCACTGATGCCAATAACGATGGCGTCGATGATTTAGTTTCTGCCGTCAAATCGGGTGTTCAACAAGGTATCGCTTCATCTGGCATTGATAATGCTATCACTTCCATTTCTTCGAGCGTTAATTCTGTCGGAAATCGTGTTGCTGCCGTTGGTGATAAAGTCGATTCCTTGGGTTCAACGATAAGCAGTATCAACGATAAATTAGGTGGTGGAATTGTAGCCTCGGGTGATGCAGCCCTACCTGAAGTGAATAGTTATGATGCTTCTGTTGATGAGGTTGAGGAAAATAGTTTTTCTGATGCAATTAGTGATTTTATTTCTGATGGATTGCCTTTGATTAATTATTTTCGAGGTACTTATATTTCTGTAGATTCGACTACATCCTTTTTATCAACCGAAATATATGGAAAGACAATTAGCATTGATTTTACAGGAACTGAAGACATTCTTCACTTCATGGGTCTTGTTCTTGTTGCTATTTCAACGATTCTTGCATTTATGATCATTGTTCATAAGGGGTAAGATATGCCTTTGTTATTTTCAGCCATTCTCGGTTGGTTTTCTTCCCTTGCTGGTCGATTCCTTACTGACACTGCTTTCAAATTCATTGCTTATAAAACGTTATTGGTAACTTTAATTACCGTAACCCTTCCTGTTGTCGCAAAGAATTTATTGACTTGGTTGTTCCAGACGTTAGTTAATGCAGCGAGTTCAAATATCAATACTGAAGGATTGAATTCTGCAGTTTTGCATTTTTCAGGTTTAGTTGGTTTTCTCGCCTCTCACCTTATGCTTGCTGATTGTCTTTCTATCATTATGACGGCCATAGTGATTCGTTTTACCCTCAATTTTATTCCTTTCGTGGGTTGATAATATGGCCGTTCGGATCATAGAAGGCGTTCCTGGCTCGGGTAAGACGTATTATGCCGTTCGTCATTTAGCCAAGAATTACTGTAATCAGACAGAAGACGGTGTGTATTACCTCAAAGACGAGGTGACCGTGATCACGAATATCGATTCATTCAAACCGGATCACCACGATCTACGGGAATCGATACGTTCAATTAAACGCGAGGATGGGAAACCCGCCAGTCCCGATGATTTTTTCAATCTTCCCTTTCAGCAATCCCTTACAGACGAAATTGGCGGACAGATTGTTTACATCATTGACGAAGCGCAAAGATTTTGGCGGAAAGGTGATCGTGGTCATCATGATGTGTATGAATACTTCGAGCTTCACCGACATCTCGGCCACGATATTTATTTGGTGACTCAGAATGCCCGCAAACTGCCTGGTGATTTGGTTTGCCTCGCTGAATATATCATTCAAGCAGCTCCTCGCACCCGTTCTATCGTCGGCGAGATGAAATACAAATGGCTTTCCGATGGGGAAGTCATCAAACGCGAGGCCTGGAAACCTGAACAGGCAATATTCGATTTGTACAAGTCAATGGACATGGGCGAATCGGAAAAGATTTCAAATCCTGTAATGCGCACCGTTGCTTATGTATCTGTATTGGTAGTGCTGATTATGGGTTCAGGGTTTTGGTACTTCAAAAGCCACTGGGGACGATCAAACGATAACGGTAAATCTAAAGTTGCCGTTCAATCTTCTTCGCAGGGTTCCAACACCACCGGTTCTGCTTTGCCCGTTAAAGGCTCAGTTTTAGCGCCGCCTTCCAATCTCGTTACGGTTCCGGTTTCCATGCTTACCGAATTTGACAACTCTTACAGCATTTCACGCAAGATTGAATACGTCATTTTCCAGGACGTTATTTATTCCCGGCATAAATACCCGTATTCCCTGCGTCGTCTTGCAGGTCAATGGTTCTCCGATGTTCCTGCTGAAATCATCAAGGAACAGCCTAACACAGAATCCCGCAGGGATTCTGAAGCCAAGCCGGTAAGCGTATCGGTGCACGCTAGCGGGGCGAGCGTAGCGGCGCACGATAGCGCACCGGCTGGCATATGAGGAATCCATGAATCAAAAATCTATTCGAGATACTGAGATTTCGAAAAAATTTAAACAGGCGAATTATGCTCCGCCGGCTCGGGCCTTCCGTTCCTCTTCGCCACCTGACGAAATGACTTCAGCGGAAAATGAATGTTACTGGCGTTCTCTGCTTGATGATTTTCATCTACAAAAGCCTGAATCGAGACAGCAGTTTTTACCCGGTTTTTTAGTCGATAAATAAAAAAATCCCCCTTGCCTCGTCGCCAAACAGTCAAGGGGGATCACTCATCCAAACCTACAAGAGGTTTAACACCATGTTACAGCCTGAAGTTCGGACCCGCAAGAAAAGAGTTTCCACAGTATCCGTTCCTGTTGTTTCTAGCACTGACTCGCAGAGTTCGGGACGGTCGCAAACCGGAATAACATGCGACCGTATACTCGTCAATGAACTCATTCGGGTTCATCGTGGAATCGATTTTTTGAAAGTGAATTATCAAGTCAAATGGGACGATTACACTTTCCTGGATACCCTCGATTGGATCAAGAAAAAAATCCAGGAAACAGACGACACGGAAATGGAGGCTTTCGTTTCCAAGGGGCTTCATTGGAACGTGCAACGGACGGGAACATCAAAGTTCAGTTATCGGCTAAAAGCGGGTGATGTGTCCATTCTTTTTAGCCGTCGTGAACCGAGAGGCAATATGCCGAATCTTCGGCTTGAAATTGGTTCGCTTTCGGCGCAAACCTGTCTTTTACAGGTCGTCCACGATGTTCGGCATTGGTTGGAAAGCCACCAAGTAAATTTTTTGAAAGAACAGGTGGCCGAAGTGCATCTTGCAGCCGACTTTATCGGCCTGGACCTCCGAACTCTTAGCATCGAGGATC
This sequence comes from uncultured Desulfobulbus sp., assembly GCA_963666685.2. Classification (GTDB taxonomy): domain Bacteria; phylum Desulfobacterota; class Desulfobulbia; order Desulfobulbales; family Desulfobulbaceae; genus Desulfobulbus. The sequence goes on along the minus strand of CAXXHZ010000003.1, from coordinate 975,953 downwards.
AGGAACGGTGGATACAACGTAGCCATTCCTTTTCACCGTATTACCTCCATCGCAAGTTAACAGGCATTTCTCTGGGGAAAGGCGATTTCATGTTGCGAATTTATGACAAGGTGACCGAGTTAAAACGTTCCGAGAACAAACAAGAGGTGTTTCGGGATCTTTGGAAAGTTGAATCTTACGATTGTTACGCAGTAACGCGCGTTGAATATCAACTCAGGCGGCCGGTTTTGAAAGAATTCAATCACCTGGAATACTGCAACGGGATTGATACGGTTAAGCAATTGCTGTTCGGTCTCCGTGCGTTGTGGACTTATGCCACCCATGATTGGGCAAGGTTCATGTCCACTGTGGTTGATCGTGACAATAGAAACCAGTCACGAGCCATATATTCCGATTTCTGGAACATAGTTCGTTCCGTGGTTTGGACTGGAATTGCCGAACTTCGGCGGGAAAGTCCGATCAAACATAAGGACATTGAAGCTCTGAGAAAACAAGCCCGCGGCATTCTCATGTCAATTGCTGCATTCTTCGTTGAAAAACCGGAAGATATAGACGCAATTGTCAATCATTCTCAGGAATTAATCGAACAGGATCTCCGGGAATTTTTCATAGATGAATCCAAGTTTATCAAACGGATGAAGAAGAAACGGAACGAAATTCTTTTAGATACGGTTCCTTTTTGATTCGGCTTGGAGATCGAGATTTCCCCTCAGTGGCCGTTTTTTTAGCAAGTTAAGTTAGCTGTGCAAATTGAGGTACGTCAAGAATATCGATATAGGCCCCGCAGGGGCAAGGCGGGGACCGCTGCAAGCGGTCGTGCCAGGACAGCGAAGAGGTGTAATCATGGGTGGTCGAGGAAGAGAAACACAACAAGAAAGAAAAATAGAAATTGATCGGTGGGCCTGGGTTCAAGAGCTTAGTGATATTAGGCTTGAAAATTATGGGAAGATGTCAAGCTATAAACCGGAATCTGATGTGAGTAAATCTACCCTGAATTGGGCCTGCGCGAAAGAGTTTGAGAGAAGAACGGGGGACTCACCTTCATGGAAAAAATAAAATCTTATCGCTACAAGATGGAGCTTCCACCTCTCCGGAACTATTCAGATTTCAAAATTAGTTGTCCATTTATCATGCATGATAGGGAAACTTCCTATTGGGAAAAATTATCCTGGGCTAGATTCGGTTCTGGTGGTGTCGCTGATGCCCGACATTGTTTTGTTGATGATTGGAGACTTGAACACTTTTGGCGTCGTCACGGTCAGGGGCTTGCGAAGGCTATCTTTACCGGTATTATCACCGCTCCGGATTTTACCCTTGAAACCTTTTATCCTCATGAGATCGCTACTTATCAAGTGTATCGCTCTAACCTCCTGGCCTATTATTGGATTTCCCATGGGATAACGGTTGTTCCTATTCTTCAATGGGGTGATTCCTCTACTTTTGACCTATCGCCAAAATATATTGGCTTGCATTCAGTTGTAGCAGTTCGTGGGCCTGGGAAAGGCAAGGAAGAACAACGTCGGTGGATGGCTGGAGCTGAGTACATGCAAACTTTTTTAAGACCGGCTCTTGTCCTTCATTTTGGCAGGAAGGTTCCCGGTGTTTGGAATAACGTTCTGTTTATCCCTCTGCACTCTCGGAAATAGAACACTGTAAACATCGAGTTGACGCTATTTTTAAAAAAGAGGTCGAGTACATGTCAAAGGTAGAGACATCGGAATTTCTCAAAATGCTTTCCCGTTTAATTCGTGCAGCCGGTCGCCGGGTTTCCGATGCCGATGAGCACGAGCTTGCGCAACTTGTCGGGCTCCGGGATCAGCTGGAACAGTCCATAAGATTTTCCATTCAAGGGCAACGGAGTTCTGGCCGCAATCCAGGATGCAATCAAGCTGGCGATCAGAGGGTGAGGAGGAAAGTTTGAAAGTTCGGCAATGGGTTACAGTAGAAACCGAAGTAGACGTACATGTCGGCGTGGAGGATATAGCGGCGGCAATAGGAGATGATCCGGACGCATACCCGGCTATTCTTTCGGCGTTCAGCAATATCATTACATTCTGCAAGGCTATCCCTGACGACATCATGTCAAAGGTTACGGAGCCACAACGGAAGGTCATCCTGGAGCACTTGGACGTATTGGCATTGAGACTCAGGAGCGGCCACCAGGAAACCTCCAAAGGAGTGAAAAACGATGAATAACGTAGTCTCTTTTTCCGGTGGCAAGGATTCAACAGCTATGTTGCATCAAATGATTGAACGCGGGGAGAATATTCATTCTGTGGTCTTTTTTGATACTGGATGGGAATTTTCGGAGATGTACGACCATCTTACCCTTGTTGAAGAAAAAACAGGGCTCAAAATAATACGCCTTATATCAAAGAAAAGCTTTGATCATTGGATGTATCATCAACGAGTTATTGCCAAAGATGGGCCAATGAAAGGGGAAGTTGTGCATGTTGGTTACGGTTGGCCGCATCCTTCCCGGCGCTGGTGTACACGTGAAAAAGTACAGGCGCTAGATATTTATCATAACTCTGTTCCGGATCTGGTGAAATGCGTTGGATATGCCGCTGATGAACTCCACCGGTGTAAACCTGGCATTCGCTATCCTTTGATTGAATACGGCATGACAGAAGCTGATTGTCTCCAGTATTGCAAAAACCTCGGCTATACCTGGGGCGGTTTGTACGACATTTTCCCCCGTGTATCCTGTTGGTGTTGTCCTCTTCAAAAAATAGAGACCCTGCGAAAATTGCGACAACATCGACCTGTTCTTTGGAATCATCTTATTGAAATGGACATTAAGCAGCCCCGAATTAACCAAGGGTTCAAAGACTATCATTCAGTGATTGACATTGAAACCCGGTTTCGTTGTGAAGATCTGGGATCTCAATGCACAGGAAAAAAGAAGAAATCGAATCAGCTTTCTCTGATGTCCTTTTTTCACAATCAACCAGAATTAGCTGGGGCCTCCTTATGAAAAGAGAATCGATTTTCAAGACATCCCGGCGCGGCTGGCTGGGCCAGATTCCCCAGGGAGCGGAGTACATTCAGGATGTGAACGAACGCGCCAAGAGGATGAAAGCCGTCCTCCGCGATCCGGATCAGCCCGTCGATAAACGTCAATGCCGGTTGCCGGGGTTCTGATTATGAGCGCAGATATTTATCCCGAAATGATGACCTTGCAAGAGGTCTGTGATTTTTTTCGCGTTGAGAAAAGAGTTTTGCAGCGGTATGGTCTCGAAAGGCTTGGAGGGGTACGCCTGGGGCCGCGTTCTTGGAGATTTCCACGAAATGAGGTTATGAAACATGGCGTACAAAAATACGAACAGGAACAAAGAAAAATTTCCGTGGATGGGCCAACGGTTCATCAACGGGAAGAAAGAAAGGAAGTGCTTCGAGACAAAAAAACAAGCGTTGTTGTGGGAAGCGGAAAGACCAATAGAACAAGAAGGGCAATTGATCCGTACAATCTCCTTGTTAGAATGGGCGACTGAATATCTAAAATTTGCGGAACAAAATTTTGTCAAAAATACGTTTGGAGAAAAACGTTTTGCCTTTCAACAGCTCTTTCTATTTTCTGGCATTAACCCACAAGATCCAGTTGACGCGCTGACGCCATATCAAGCTCAGCAAGCCTTACAGCTGCAAGCTTTAAAGCGATCGGGTAACGCTGCCAACAAAGACCGGAAAAATCTTTCCGCTGCTTGGTCCTGGGGGGAAAAATTTATTGATCTTCCTGCGGCTAATCCTTTCAATCGAGTTGATAGATTTTCATCCGAAAGGAATGAACGGCATGTTCCGACACTTGAAGACTTTTGGAAAGTTTTTAATTTGGTTGATGTCGACCAGGACAAGCTCATGCTGTATTGCTATCTGCAGACTGGTGCCCGACGTGATGAACTTTTTCGGCTTCGTTGGTCAGATGTCGATTTTTTTGGAAAGCGGATTCGGCTTTCTTGGCGAAAAAATAAGATTGGGGAATGGCGTAATCAGTGGGTCAACGTAAAGGATGATTTGATTCAATGGTTATTGAAACATAAGAAATCACGTAGCGACGTAGATTCACAAAATGTATTCCTCAGTTTGGCTTCTGAATCGAAAGCTTATCTTTATCGGCAACATTGGCTTCCTCGATTGTGCAAGAAAGCAGGTGTTGAACCTTTTGGCTTTCATGGTATTAGGCATCTTTTTGCTTCAATTCTTGCTTCTCAAAATGTACCGCTCGTTGAAATTCAATACATGCTTCGCCATACTAGCTTAGCGACTACTCAGCGGTATATTCATAGGCTGAAAAAAGAAAATCGGGAAGTGCTGGCAGCGCTCCCCGATTTAATGGATTCCGAGAAAAATACATCTAAAGTACATCAGAAGATTCTCGGATTATGAAACTGTCGCCAAGTGATTGAAATTACTTGGTGACCTCAAGGGGACTCGAACCCCTGTTACCGGCGTGAGAGGCCAGTGTCCTAGGCCACTAGACGATGAGGCCATCATTTTTTTAACCCAATTTTTTTACAATATCACGGTGGTTTTGTCAACTTAAAATCCAGCCGGGTTAAAGAATGATATGCTTTTTATAATGGCACTCGTAATTTCAATAAATTATCGATTGGGCGGCAGATAAACACCTCACCCTCACCCTGGTAGGCACCTAAGCAAAACCCAATGACGCGGCCATTCAACATACCGGCGGAGACGATCCCTGGTCGTATATATGAGGTTCTACGGTTGTGTCAAATTTTGAAAAAGGCTTTTCCCGCTCATATTGCGGTATGCGATCTAAAAAAAGAGATTATCCGGCGTAACTTTTCCTATACAACAGGGCGGCAATAACCACGGTGCAGGGGGCAACGGCGATCACACCGAAACTGCCGACCAGGATATTCAAAACCTCGGCGGCCACAAAAGGGGCATTGAGCAGGTTGGCCGGAGCCAGGCCCTTGGCAAGAAACACCATGAACATGGTGATATGACTGCCCGAATAAGCCAGCAGCAGGGTGGTGGTCATGGTACCGGTGACCGCCCTGCCGACCCGCAGTCCGGAACGCATATGTTCGATCATGCCGATGTCCGGTTGCTGCATTTTGAGTTCATCCATGGTGGCGGCAATATCCATGGCCAGATCCATAACCGCGCCGGAGCAGGCAATAAAGACACTGGCGATAAAAATATCAGCAAGATTCAGGTGGTAATATCCCGAATAGAGAAGCATTTCGGCAAAAGGGCGCACCGCTCCATGGAGCTTGAAAAGATGGGTGAAAAGAGTAGCCAGGCCGCAGGTGAGCAGAATTCCCAGCATGGAGCCGGCATAGGTGGACAAACCTCGCCGAGTGAGGCCACCCACGGCAAAGCAGACAACGGCGCTAAGCAGGGCAACGATGGCCAGTCCGGTTGCAATGGGTGGATAACCGCGGAGCAACAGGGGCAGAAAAAGCTTCCATAGAATCAGGGCGGCAAAGACAAAGGAAAGGCCTGCTTTCAATCCAGTCACACCAGCAACGGCAATGAGAAGCAAGCTGAAAAGGGTAATGAGGAATAATTGCAGCCCCAGCCGGTAGTAACCGCGGGCAACGGCGTTGACGGGCTTGCCCTCCGGGGCGCTGTATTCAACCAGAATTACCTTGCCTGCCTCGTAGAACTCATCAAGTTCCATTTTTCCGGTCAGCATGTTGACCACCTGCACTACCTGCCCTTTCTGCGGCCCGCCCAATAACCGGACCGTCAGGTATTGGTTATTGGTTTTGACGATTAAATTGGTTCGAACCTTGCTATTGTCCACACTCGTGATCAAACCACGGCATCGTATCCCGCTCGGGGCCGGTGGAACATGGGCAATATCGATACAGGCGAGGATGATGCAGAACAGGGCGATGATCAGAGAAAAAAGCAATTCCCGTTGCAGTGTGGTCATGGAGGCTTCCTTGGGGGCTTTCAAAAAAAAGACGCCGCAAAGGGATGCGGCGCCACAATTTCCATTATAGGCTGAAATCGTCAGGAAAAACGATTATTTTTCAATGGGCAATCTCTGCCAGATATCCATGGATTTTGCCAGTTGCTTGGCAATATCGGTGTTATCGTAAAAGCCGCTGAAGCGCTTGGATTCGGGGCCAATGGCAAAAACCGGTACCGGTACGCCGGTGTGGGAGTAGGATGTCCAGCCGATGCTGGCGCGTTCGTTAAGAATATGGGTGATGGTAACGATAATGGGTTCATAGCCTCCATAGAGCAGGCTGTTTTCGCCGCTGTTGTTATTGTTCGTCCCGCACATCGATTTGTCGTAGGCGTCCTCGAGTTTCTCTTGCTGAAAGCTATTCAGATCCGCCCATTTCAGCCCGAAAACGCTTTCCATCAGGGCGAGCATTGCGCTATTGCTCTCGAGATTGCTGGAGGAGGTATAGTCGTAATTCTCACCATAGGCAGCCTTGTGCGTTTTCCATTGATTCTGCCCGAAATAGGTAAAACTGTTGGTCTGATTGAGTAGGCGATCATAGTAGGCAGAATACCCGGTGGTGGCATGGCCCACGGTCATACCACCGGTCTCATGGTCGCCGGTAACCACGATCAGGGTCTGATTCGGATATTTTTTGTAAAAATCAAGCGCCACACCAACTGCGTCATCAAAGGCCAGGGTATCGCCGATTGTGGCCATGGCATCATTGGCATGGCAGGCCCAGTCGATTTTGCCGCCTTCCACCATCAGAAAAAAGCCGTTATCTGACTTCCTGGCCCAATGTTTCCGACGGGAAGAAGTTTTGCTGGAAGAGAGCAGTGAGCTGATGGCTACTTCAGTCATCTCGGCCAGCGAGAGATTGGTATCCGGGCGATCAATGGCATAGGGCATGGCAGCGCTGTCCTGAAGCCAGGGGTTGATACAAAGCACCTTGCTTTTCGGATTGTTCTTCAAATCAAGGATAGATTCCTTGGTATTAAGCACGGTGTAGCCGTTTTCCGCGAGCAGGTTCCATATATTGACATTGGTATCGCCGCTGCGGGCCGGGCCTTCGGGGGATACCAGCCCACCACCGCCGTAAAAGTCGTAGCCTGCCTCTACCATCTGGGTTTCGATGGTATTCATATAGCCGCGGTTGGGGACGCTGGCATAATAGGAGGCCGGGGTCGCATGATCCAGGGAAACACTGGAGATGATCCCGACGCGTTTGCCGCTTTCGCCGGCCAGCTGGGCAATGCTCTTATAGCTGACGGTTTTGGTTTCATCCATGCCGACGACTCCGCTCTGAGTCTTGATGCCGCAGGCAAAGGCGGTTCCGGCCGAGGCCGAATCGGTCATTAGGGCATGGGCATCATAGGTGGTCTGCATCCCCAGGATCGGCAGCTTGGTCAAATTCAGACGGTTTTCCGGCTTTTGCAGATCCGTGGCCAAGGTGGCGGAACCCCCGTTTTTAACCGTCAAGTAGGCCTCGGTGGCCTGGATTTGCGAACTGGACATGCCATCTCCTAAAAAGAAGAAGACATATTTGGGCATTGCGGCCCATGCCGCTGTCGACGCAAGGGTTATTGCGGCAAAAGTCGCGGTGCAGAGTATTTTCCTTCCTTTCATTCTTCCCTCCATACAGTTGTTTTTTCCAACCCAGGGAACAGAAAAGGCCGAAGGATGCCGGATAGGTTCTTCATGTCTGTCCGGCAACGCAAGTCCTTCCTGTTCGTAGGCAGTCATTGCGGCAGCATATGCGTTCTCTGCCGACGCCACTATTGCCGTATGGATGTTAGGGGAACGTTATTGTCCGGATAAGGAAATGTCAATTTCAAGATAAGATACCGTACTTGTCGGTCTGCATCGAATCGAATACCCGGCAACACTTACGGTACGAATTCGACTTCCAGGCCGCGACCGGTGCTGCGGCCTTGATCATCAACCACGGTGAGCTCAAAACGACCGGAATGGTCCGGCCGCCAAGGCAAGACCGCATCCCGCCGAATACGGCCCAGATAGCGGTTACCCGCAAACCAGTACATCACCTCGGCATCCGCTCCAATTGAGGCCTGTAGACCGATATTTTCCTCCGGCCGGGACAGGCGCAAAGTATAGACGACCTGGGCCAGCGGCGAAGCAAGGCGAGGGGGATCCCCGTCAACCAGCGGAAAAGAGGCAGCTTCGCATCCGGGCATAGGGTCGGGGGGCGATTGACGCGGCAGGCCGGCATCCCGGAACAGCTGCTGCATGTCCGAGGGCCAGAATTCATACACCTGCTGGCGGGTGGCGGTCGGATCAAAGGGTGGGCAGGCAGCTTTGTTGCTTTGCCGGTCCACCCACACCGGACGATGCAGGGTGGACACCCGAATCGGGGATTTACCGGGGATGAACCAGGTTGTCGAGGTCTGCGGACACCATCGGTTCGGCAGATCGCCGGAGGCCGTGCAGACCTCCACCCGAGTCAAACCCGGCGGCACCTGTTCCACCTGGGGGGACTCGACGGCAAGCGTCAGCTCCAGGGCATCGCTGATGCGAAAGAACAGAGGCGCGGCCGCTTTCACCCCGACAAAGGCCGGATTGGCGCGACCATCGAAATTACCGATCCAGACCGCCAGAACATAGTCGCCCACCAGACCGATGCTCCAGGCATCGCGAAAGGCCCAGGAGGTCCCGGTCTTCCAGGCGGTGCGCCAGTGACGGTTGCGGACGCCTGCGGATACGGCATCCGGCCGCGGATTGGCACTGAGCATATCCCGCACCAGAAAGGCGGCCTGGGGCGAGAGCAGGCGGACTCCAACGGCGGACGGATCGCTTTGCAGGTAGCGCAGGGGTTTGTGCAAACCCTTGTTGGCCAGCATGGCATAGAGCCCGGTCAATTCCTCCATGGTCAGCTCACCGCCGCCCAGGACCAGCGCCAGACCGTAATGGGATTCGGCGCGCAACCCCGAAATACCCGCGCTTTGCAAAAAATCGTAGAGCGTTGGCCGCTGCAGCCGGGTAGCCAACCGGATGGCCGGAATATTACGGCTGCGGATGAGCGCATCCCGCGCCGAAACCGGGCCGATGAAGCGGCCGTCAAAGTTTTCCGGTTGAAAGGCACCAAAGGCGGTGGGGGCATCACGCAAAATCGACAGCGGATGGATCAGCCCCTGATCAAGGGCCAGACCATAGAGAAAGGGCTTGAGCGTCGATCCGGGCGAGCGTTTTGCCAGAACACCGTTGACCTGCCCCTGGATGGCCGTATTAAAATACTCTGCGGAGCCGACCAGGGCCTTGACCGCCAGATCGCGGCGATCCACGAGCAGGGCGGCGCCGTTGACCATTCCCTGACGACGGTGTTCAGTCACGTAATTGCGGATGAGCCGTTCAAGCAGGCGCTGCAACTGCGGATTGACAGTGGTTTTGATGACAGCCCCTGGGCCGGTGCTCTGCAGCAGTTGATCAATCAGATGCGGTGCGACAAAGGGAAGCCGGCTGCGACTGCGGCCCGAGAGGGGGAGACCGCCCAAGGCGGTCAGCGATGCGTCTTGCGGATGCTCTTGGTTCCAGGCAATTGCCAGCAGGCGTCGAGCCTGTTGCTGATCCGCGCCGAAATCCGCCCGTTGTGACGGATTCTGCGGCATCACCGCCAAGGCCAGACTTTCGGCAAGGGTCAGCCGGGAGGCATCCTTATGAAAATAGATTCGGGCCGCCGCCCCCAGTCCTTCGATATTGCCACCCATGGGTGCGAGATTGAGATACGCCTCGAATAAGGCTTCCTTGCTGTAGCGCGCCTCCAGCCACAACGCCCGGACAATCTGTTGCAGCTTTCCCGGGATCCGGCGGGTGTTGAGATGAAAGAGCCGCCGGGCCAGCTGCATGCTCAGGGTGGAGCCGCCTTGGCGCTCGCCCCGGCCATAGGTTTTCCAGACCGCCCGCAGCAGGGCCAGGGGATTGATGCCCGGATGATAAAAAAAATACCGGTCCTCCTTGAGCAAAATCGCTTCCCGGGCATGGGGGGCAATGCTACCAAGCGGCGTCCAGATGCGATATTGATCGTCCCGGGCCAGGGTCAGGCGCAAGACCGAACCATCGGCGGCCAGGAAAAGCTGCGAATACGATGCGGTCGCGGCAAGCGATGGCACCGGCAGCAACCTGAGCAGTACCAGGACCATCCCCGCAACGCAAAAAACCGCCACCGACAAAACGCGGCCGGACCATCGCCAACGCCGCCCCGATGCCCCGACCGCCGCATCGGCAGGGTTTGTGCTCACGGTTTATCGATGGTCAGTATGCCGCTGCTGCCGCGTCCCTGCAGGGTTCGTTCATACATGCTTTCCGCATAGGGCGGCGGCGTCTGAAAAATGCCGGCATTGGTGGCCCGAACCCGGTATTCGTAGGTACCGGCATCGCGTCTGAGGGTGGCATACACCACCACCCGATCATCGCGGGTATCGACAAAGGTCGGTTCCCAGGCCAGCGGGGTGTTGGCGATATCGCGGCTATCCTCCCCTGCCCCTTCGTTGTTCTCGGCGGAAGCCGTAATCAGCTCCTCCTGCGGTTCAGCCGGGACCTCGAGCACCGGTTCCACCCCGCCGGGCAGGAGATCGACAATCGCCACCTCGCTGATCATGTCGCGCTCGGTGGCCCGCAGACGCAGCCGGACCTTGAACTCCTCGCCCACCTTGACCCGGGTCAGGGGTTTGCCGTCGATACTCAGATACTCGCGCACAATCTCGATCCCCTGCTGCAGAGGTTTTGTCGGCGGCTGACGATCGAAGCCCGCCTCGGTGAGCAGATAAAAGGCCGGAATCCCGGCGCTCTCCTTATTGAGAATCACTTTGGTGGCGGTGAACGGCAGGGCAGTCGACGATGACCGTCCCTGAAGGACCAAGGGCTGACGGTCAGTGGCATTGAGTTCCACTTCAGCGGTAATCGGGCCGCCGACCGGTGCCCGGCCACGTCCGTAGAGATCAAAGGCCCGGACCAGCAGAGCCGCGGAGAGCGAATGAAAGCGATCCTGCGACAATCGTTCCCCTAACGCGGGCAGCAGCGTCTCCGGAATTTTGACCAGGAGGTGCGGGAAGTGGCGCGCCATCAGGGTCAGCAGTTCGGCGTCGTGGCCGAGGTCATCGGAGTAGATGTCTTGCACTGCGGTTTCCTGATCCCCCTGCTCCTTTGCGGTGCAGCGCCAAGGAACCCCGGCAATTAACTGTTCCGCTGCCCTGGTCTGTTTCAGCAGGGCATGGGTGGCGGCCAGATAGGCGGCAGCCAGATCGGAACGCCAGGCGGTATGATGATATTGTTCCAGTTGCTCCATGGTGGCGGCAAGCGCCCCGGTGGTCACCACCCCTTTTCGGGTCAGCAGGTACACGGCCCGGGCCCGGGTGCGCAATTCGACCAGACCCTCCGCACCCTGCGTCGAGATCCGTTCCAAATAGGCCCGGCTCAGCCGTTCCAGATCAACGGGTACCAAGACGCCGCGCATGTTGGCCTCGATCAGGAAATCAGCGGCATAGACCGAAATCTCCGGCTGTACCTGCAGATTGCCGTCCCACTGGCTGAAACCACCGCCCTCGTTCTGACGTTGCCGGAGAATGGTAAAGGCCGTGGTCACCGGTTTCAGATTGCCGTGTCCCCCGCCTTCCGTTGTTGCCCGGATCAGGGCCGGCATGGCTTTGGAAAGCAGCTGTTCGGTGCAGCCGTAGGGATATGCATCCAGGTAGGCGGTCAGCCCCCGGCTCCAGACCAAGGGCGAATAATCAACGCCCAACTCGACCTTCCGATATTCCCGGTGCAGGAGGCGCTGCACCGGCAGGCTTAATGCCTTTTCTGTAAACATCCCGGAATGCAGGGCCACCCGGTAAGGGGTGAGCGGCCGCACCGAGGTGGTTTCGCGGATGCGGGCCCCTCCCCCGCTGCTCTCGGCGACAAAGGTAAGATCCGTTGACCCGAGCGCTTCGGTCGCCTTGAGGCGGAATTCGGCAAGGCCTTCATGCTGCCCCTCCACCTGCATCTGTTGTCGGCTTTCCCCCTCAACACTGAGGCCGGAACCGGTTGTCAGCGACAGGGTCACCTCATTGTTTCCCTGCAGATTACTGAAGAGACCGGTGCTGACGGTGAAGGTATCGCCCGGTGCCACAAAGGCCGGTATATTGGGCGTTAGCACCCAGGGACCGCGCACTTCGCTTGCGCCAGCAAAGACCCCGATCCGGTCCGACGTCACTGCCACCGCCATGAGCCGCAGCCTGCCGTTGAAACTGTCGGGCACCGTATAGCTGAAGGTTCGCCCCGAGGCTGGGATATCCACCACCCCGGACCAATAGGCTACCGGTCCCCGATGTTTCCGTTTAAAGGGATTAAGATGGGCACCCAAGGCCTCTTCACCGCCACCACCGGGGGCGGCGGCCAGGAGCAGACGGCTGAATTCGGGCAGGATCAGGCTGAGGATCTGCGAGGTATCCACGTCCAGGGACCGCTTCTGGAAGAAAAAGCCGAGGGGGTCCGGTGTTTTGTAACGGGCCGCCTGAAGGATGCCCTCATCGATGGCAAATACCACGGCTCGGGCCTCTGCACCGGGAGTCACCTGCATGGTCAGGGTCTGGCCGGGTTTGACCAGTGCCGGGGCCTGCAGGGTCAGCGGCAGGCTGCGGGCATCGAGGGACACGCTAAACGGCGCAACCCCGGAGGACAGCGGACTCATGAAAACCTCGGGCGAGGCCGGGTCGCGCACGAACTGCACATTGACATACCCGTTGCCTTCCAGGTCCTTGGGCACAACAATGGTCTGAACGCTGCTGGTGGTATCGGCTTTGAACCAGACATGGCTGTACACCCGGTCGCGTTCGATGGTGATCAGTCCGGCCCCGGTAAAGGGGGCGCGCAGGCTGATGCGGATGGTATCACCCGGTGCGTAACTGGGTTTATCGAGGCGGATCTGAAGCTCGGCATTGCGTTCCAGCGAGCGGCTCAGATTTCCCGCACCGGCAACGGTCCAGCTCACCTTGTTCAGCACGGCTCCCTGGGCGTCGCGCAACTCATAGGCAAAATCACCGGGTTCGGCTGTGGGAAGAGTGATCTCGCTCCCTTCCTTGGGCAGGTCCAGAGGGGTGTTGTCGCGTAGCAGCTCCTTGCGTCGGGATTCATATTTATAGGTGCCGTTGTTCTGCTTGACCAGCACCGAAACATACCGGTATTCGATCAGGGCCAGACTCAGCCCTTCGGCAACCGCGGGCTGCAGATCGGGCCCGACCGCCAGCCAATGCGTGTGGCGCACCGCGCCCTTGGCCACGTACTCAAGCGGGTCCGGTGTTTTGACCCCCACGAGGAAAGGCGCGCCGGAAACCAGGGTCTCCGCTTCCGCCGCCACATTGCGGCCCCCTTCCGCCTCAAAGACCTGCGCCGTCAGATGCAGACGGTAGGTGCTGCTGCCGAAACGCTGGAGATTGGGTTGCAACTCGGCCACGCCCTGATCCGAGGTTTTGGCTTCCGGCAAATTCTCATCAACGCTTTCTTTCAGAACTTCGGCAACATGAAAGCGATAATCCGGGTACTGCTTAAAGGCCGGGAAAGACGGGGAAAGACGCATGTGGCCGGTAACCCGGCGACCCGAGGCGTCGGCGCCGAAAAGATGCCGCGCCTTGACCCGCACCTTGATGTCGGCCGGCCGCACCCAGCCGGGGCCGGGTGATTGCGCCAGACTGAGCTCGACCTTCATCCGATCCGGCTCAAATTCCTGCACCTTAAAGGTGGTGCTGCCCAGGTAGGCGTTGCGGCGATTTTTTTTCACAAGATAGATGGTAGCGGAATATTCTCCGGTCGGAGCCGACGCGCTGCTCGTAAAATCCAGGGCATCAAAACCGTTTCGGGCCAGCGTGCGCCGCTGGTTCCAGGCAACGGTGCCGCGCGGATCATTGATTTCGATTTCGATGGGCATGCCGTCTATCCGGCCCTGCCAATCGGCAGTACGCAAAATGTAGCCGATATGGGCGGTTTCTCCCGGCCGGTACAAACCGCGGTCCGTGAACAGGGAGGCCGACACCTGCTCCGGGGTTTCCTGATTGGCGGCTCCACCGATATCAAAGCGGCTGAAATCGAGCCGGTGTTCGCTGCGCCCCAGGGGGAGAAACGAAAAATCATTCCCCAACTCCGCAACCAGGAGGATCGGGGTTTTTTCGCGGCGCAGTTCGTCCATCTTGGCAAAGCGCGCATGCCCCTGGTCATCGGTGCGGGCCTCTGCCACGGGCAGGCCGTTTCGACCCAGGATCTCAACCTTAGCTCCCGCAACCGGCGTGCCTTCGGCAATCGATTGGACAAAGACCTCCTGGCCGCCATCCAGGGTGCGTTTGCTGATGAGCCCCAGATCGGTCACCAGAACGAAGCGGCGGTCCCCGTTCTCGCTCCCTTTGGCATAATCGCTATACTCGCGTTTAGGCTGCCTGGGATCATAGGGGGTAAGCCGCAAAACAAAAACGCCGCGCCGTCCGCCCTGGGCATCGAGATACGAACTCAGATCAACGGAGTCGTACCGGGGTTTCGCCGGATTGACAGCGCCAAACCCACGGATGTACGCCTGCCGTTCCACCAGCCGGTCAAAATCATCGCCATAGACCGAGGGACGTGCAAAATCACCGTAATTCTGATCAATCAGCTGGTTCAGCTGACAGGGGAGCAGTCGGGCAATCTCAACCTTGACCCCTGCCAGGCCCTGGGCCATGAATCCCACCTTTTTTTCGCCGCTGAGGCTCAACAGAGCGCCGTCTCCCATGAGTTTCAGTACTTTGGGATATTCCCCGGTCTCAAGCAGGGCGGTCTCCGGATTCTTTGAGAGATAGCCGCCCACAGCCTCAATCCGGGCATCGATTTTGACATACATCTGCCGCTTGACCGGGGCCTGAAATCTGAAACTGTGATGGCTGTTCAGAGGTTCGGTACCGGCAATATGGCTCAAAGGCAAGGGCTGTGCCTGCTTCAGGTCGGCTTCTGTCAGTTTAAAGCCGTTCCAGCCCTCACGTTTTTCCGGCAGCAGCCAGGCGTGGACATGTTTACCGATCACCTCATCAGTCACCGGAAAGGCACTGTCGAACATCAACACCTGCTCCGGCTCTCCCTGCTGATTGGTGACGTAGCTGGTTTCAAGGTTGCTGAAGGTCAGGCGATAGCGTCCGGGCACGATCACGGCTTGTTCGATGGGCTGCTCAATGACCGGGCCGCCGCGAGCAGCGCGCACCCCCTTGGCCAGCTTCAAAGTCACGGCAACGGATTCCAGAGGCACAGCCAACGGTGCCGAATGGATGTGGGCATGAAGGCCGTTTTTATCAAGCGCCAGGCTCCAGGGTTGCGTGTTACTGTCGCGGAAAGCAAGCCCCTTTGCCAGGGTCAGGCTGATTGCACCCTTGAGGGACGCCTCGTCCACCGGGTGGGAGAAATCGACGGTTGCCACCATTTTTTTCAAGGTGCTGTCCACGGGATCCTGATAGATCTCGCCATTGCCGATCGTGGCGGTAAACGGAGCGGTTTGAAAGGTGTAACGATAGGTATTGAGGAGAACGCCGGGGGTAAAGAAATCTTTTTTCGCGAAATGGAGGGTAAAGGTATCGCCCACCGGCCAATCGGCTTGGGGTTTGAACTCCAGGGTCCGATCATCGGCCCAACGCCAGGCTCCCGGTTGCGCCGGTTCCATCAAGAGACCGGAGACAACCGGTTTGTCCACCAGGTGCAAGGGGGCAACCGATTCGGCAAAATGCACCCGTAGCGGCGCGATCACCATCGGTTTTTTCTCATAGTCGGTTCCGACAGGGGCCTCAACCTGAACGGCAACGGTATGGGGCACCGGTCGATGCTGATACCATTGCCAGCCGTACCATCCCCCTCCAGCCAGGGCGAGCATTGCCAGCAGCAGGACGGTTGCGGCCAGAGGTTGCCGGCCGGCCCAGGAGATCACCCGACGGCATTGTCGGCCGATCCCTTGCAGCCATAGCGGCGGCTGCCAGCCGAGTTGGCCGAAAACAGCAATGAGCAGGGCGCGTACCCCACGAAACAGTATCTGTAACGGAACCAGGAGAGAGGAGATCTTCATAGATAACTCGCAGGAGGCCGTCAGGCTGTTTGTCGGAAAGCCTGTTGCCCCGGTCAGAAGGATAAAAAAAAGACCATGCGCTCCACGTCGGCATTAACCGAGAAACGTTCTCTTATTTAACACACCCGGGGAGTCTACTGTCAAACCGATTGCAGCAACCACTGCTTTTTCAGGATAAAAAGGAGCTTGCCCCGCAACGAGGTGATTGCCGGGTCGTGGATTCTTGCCCTGGTTCCCATGCGTTGCATGGAAATCCTCTCAGCCTGCGATGCAGGCAGTGGTAATACGTACAACTGGATGCACCCGCGACCACACCAGCGTTCCCAGGTGGCACATGGGAACCAGAAACCGGTAAAACTGCGAAACGTACCGAAGAGTTACAAAACATTGATCTCTTCCAAAAAACCGGCCCTCAAAGGCCATCCCGCAGCATACACACTTCGACTGCCTTTATGGCATCAGCCGCCGAACTCGTTATGCCGCCGGTGTACCCAGAGCCCTCGCCGATGGGATACAGATTTTCCAGGGAAACGGATTCATAGTGTTCATTGCGGCTCATCCGCACCGGCGAGGAGGTCCGTGTTTCCGCACCCAAGACAATCGCCTCATGGGAAACGAACAGGGGCACTTCCTGACGCCATGTATGAAAGGCGGCCAGCAGTTCTTCAACCACAAAGGCTGGCAGGAAATCTCTCAGCTCAGCAGGAACGATCCCCATTTTATACGAATGCTCATGCAAATCGATCGGGCCGCTCTCGCCGAGAAAATGCATCAGGTTCTGTGCCGGGGCCGCCCATGCTCCCCCTCCGGCGTTGAAGGCCTTGCGCTCGATCTCCTTTTGAAACTCCAATCCTGCCAGGGGTGAGGCGGAGGTATAATCGTCGGTATGACAGCCGACGACCAGCGCTGCATTGGAAAAGACCGAAGAACGGCGTGAATAGCTCATGCCGTTGACAACCAGCATGCCGCACTCTGACGATGCATTCACCACCTCGCCACCGGGACACATGCAAAAGGTATAGACGCCCCTGCGAAGCGCCCGATTGGTATGGTTCAAAGAATAGGTGGCGGCACCCAGTTCCCTGTATTTATGATATTTATCGCCGTAACGCATCCTATTGATAAGGCCGACGGGATGTTCGATCCGCACCCCGACAGAGATCGGCCGCTGCTCAAGAGCCACGCCTTTTGCATGCATCATGGCCACGGTATCGCGAGCGGAATGGCCCAAGGCCAGGAAGATGCGGGAGGCCAGATATTCCCGCTCTCCGTTAATGACAATCCCTGCGGCTTTCCCTTCTGCAATGAGGATATCCGTCATTTTGGCGCCATAATGAATTTCACCGCCGCGCTCGAGGATGTGGGCTCGAATGTTCCCGACAATGGTACACAAGACATCGGTGCCCAAATGGGGTTTGCCGATGTAGCCGATCTCAGCGGGCGCACCGAATCGAATAAACGTCTGCAACACCCGGTTGACCGTACTTGTATTGCCGTTTCTTCGGGAAAACAGTTTCCCGTCCGAATAGGAACCGGCCCCGCCCTCGCCGAACTGGATATTGGATTCCGGATTGAGTTGCCTTGTACTCATGAATCGCTGGACATCGACCGAACGTTCTTCAATCTTCTTGCCGCGTTCAAAGATCAGCGGTTGTAACCCGTATTCAATCAATTCAAGAGCGGCAAACATCCCGGCAGGACCGAAGCCGACGATGATCGGTCTTTCCTTGCTCCGTGCCGCTTTCCTGGTTATCGGCACAGGCTCAATGTAGACCGGGAAGTTACGCGGGTTGGAAAAATCATCGGGTATGCGGACCACAAAGGAAAATTTGTAATAAAATTGCTCCTGGTCTCGCATATCAAGGGACTTGCTGAGAATCTTGACGATATGGATGTCGTCGGCTCCGAGTTGCAAGGCCCGGCAAGCGGCATTGAGGTGTTCCTCTGCCCCGTCCTGTTCAATGGGGATCTGCAAATCACTCAGTATCAGTTCCAAAAAACACGCCTCTCCAGATGCCTTTACCCCGGCATCGGTTTTAACCCCTATTTAACATGGTGTAATATATCTACTGTTGTATCAGACAGTTATTGTTTAAAAAAAATTGCAGTGGCACTACATCCGTATTTTTGCACCATCAGTGCACCAATTTTTTCGTGCCCACGGGCGAGGGTGATAGGCCTGAGGCATCGTAGAGGCCCTGCAATTTTTGTTCGGCCACAGTTGTCTTGCGGACATGCAGGGTTCGGCCGTCTTTTTGGGTGAAAGTGGCAGCATCCCAGCTAACTGTTTGCGCACCACATCTATCCAGCGACCATGGCGACCTTGATAGTTGCATTCATTCGGCGGCCACCAACTGACGATCATGATCCGGCCACAAAATACAAGCCGGAATCACCTGAATCTCTGAATTGAAAAGCGGCACTACGAACGGCTTTCAGGAGAGGGAGCTATTGCTCTCATGCGAGACCTTGCCTCAGTATTTCTGCATGCACAAACGGAGATTTACGCAAGAGAAAACTCAGAGAACAGTCGCCGGTGATGTAGTCTGTATAATGCTGAGCACGCATCTTGTTGTTGTCAGGGCTACCCAATTTCAATCTGAGAATTGTTTTGCGGGCCGCAGCTTTCTGGGCAGGACTCAATGCTCGATTGGGAGCGATCTTGCCTGAGGCAAAGTTGATTACAAAGGTATTTGGGGCTAACCCTATTGGGTCCAGCACATCATTAAATTTATTTTTATTACGATTCGGCCCCAGACATGAAAGTCGATAGTTTGACCATTCATAGGCATCACCAGCATTCAGCGATTTTGCAATGAAATGATCCGTAGACGCAGCGCCTGTACTCCACTCGAAAAAAATCGAGAGATAGGCACAGACACCGGAATAGGCCTCCCATAGCTGTTTGTTCGAACGCGACCAATAGTTCGGAAGCTTGGAAGCTTTGGGTGGTGCAGAGTCGAGAGCTATGCCCTGTTCCCTAAGCCACGCATGACCTCTCTGACGGACTTTATCTTCAAAGTCCGCAGGTTCAGGCTGAAGAGCCACAGGGATCATTTGAGCCACCCCTTTTTGTCGCAAATAGCCCGCCAGCGAAACAAGAACTCGTCCTTAGGCCCTAATGCTCGGACCAGTTTTCCATGCATTTCGGAAATCTGTTTTGCTGTCGGCTGATCTTTGTCCAACAGTGTCGAGGCTTCTGCAACAAGGTCTTCATACTCAATTGGGCGGCCACTCTTCAAATCAAACGCCTCGCTGACCAACCAAGTCGCGACATCACCATGCTTTTCAAAGTCACGGCGGCGTAGCATCACCTTTTCGCGCTCTAAATCCAAGTCAAACCAGGCATCCTGTTGCGCGTCAAACAAGGGTTCTACAGACGCCATGATCAATGGTGAGTGCGTGGCTGTGATCAGCTGAACGTCTGCGCTCCTGGTTAGCTTTTCCATGACGGAAAGTAACGCTGGAATGATACTGCGCTGCCAGCTTGGATGTAGATGAGATTCGATTTCGTCAATCAGAAAGGTAATTTGCTTTGTGGCTGGTTCTCCGAGTTGTTTAGCCGCTTGTTTGTGCTCCTCCCATGCCCAAACGAGAAAATATGCCAACGCCATTATTCGACGCATTCCCGATGATGCATGAACAACAGCCACGTCCTGTTGATAAGGCATCCGGATAGTTGGCATGTCGCGCACATCATCTAAGCTAATCCGTTTTAAATCGCCTGGCTCCAACGTTTCTTTGTTTGATGGAGAAAATACCTTTAACACACCTTTTAACCGCTTGAATGGTATTCCTTTCTCCTTCTGCCAACCAGCCCAATCCCGAATTAGTCCATTGCAAAGCCAAGTGCTACCCTGCCCAGGAAGTCCATCCCATACTTCTAGAGGACTGAACACATAGGCAGGGACCCTATCTTGAACATCAACGTCACCTTGTGTCCGCCAATAATTACGCGCCGGATCCCATACAGCAAAGCTGCCATCAGACATTGCATAAAGCACTAAGCCTGGATTAGTTGGTCTTCCTTGCCGTCCGGTCCAAGCTTGTTCTTTACGAAGATATGTGCTTTTGTAGTGTTCTTCCTTGCTCTTTCCTGAAAAAGAGAAGCTGATCTCGGCTCTCCCTTCAGCAGCAGGAAGCGCCTTTTTTCCTGCGGTCAGTCTCGGGTTGATTTCGGCAGGCCATCTACGTGTCAGTGCCCACCAGGTAATATCCAGTAGAAAACTTTTTCCGAGGCCATTATCACCTGTCAATAAGTTCAGTCTCTTGCCGAACTCCAGCTCCATCTTTGGAGCCGGTCCAACATTAGTCATTTTCAGATGTTTAATCATGACGAACTCTCTTTTTGGTCCCGTGCAGAACGTTTATCGGCCAAAGTCAAGTGGTGGTCGTTGATGCGGTCGCCGCCCCACAGATGATACCAGAGAGCGGATTCCACGTCCTTGCCCCGGTCCTTGTTCCAGTTGATGTTGGGTTTGTCACGCAGGACGCCGGCACCTTTCTTGCCGACATCGGGCATGGTGAACAACGGGCGAATGTTGAGACGTACGCCATCGTTGAGATCCGGGTCCCAACCGATGGGCTGCTTTACCCGTGGTTGCCAGCGCACGAAGATGTCGTAGGAGGATTCGCCCGCTGAAGCGGGCTGAATGCCCGCAACCCAATATTCCGAATAAAATGAGCCGCTTCTTTTGTATAATGAAAAAATAAGAGAGCGACGCATAGAGAAACTTATAGAAAGGTTTGCAGGTCTGGTCAAGAGTTCACTCAACGGATTCGATCGCATTATCTTTAAGGGTTTCATACTTCCCTTGATGTCAGCCGGAGAAGTCCTGCGTTTTTGTCGAACTCAAGGCATTCTCAACAAAGATTACAAATCGTGAATGATGGCTCAGACCAAGGACATCATCGGACACGCTGGCCGATATGCAAAAGACAACTGCAGCGATGACATCATCCATATCCCGACAAGGCGTATTCGAAAGGAGACAGTGGCCCATGAACGACAACAACTGAAACAGAATTCCCGAAAATATCGGTTTAAATTTTAAATATGGGGTTAAGAAAAAAGATGCGGAATAAAGACCAGCAATCCAATCAGGACCGCAGCCATGGCAGCCGCAAGAACAGCGAAGGCCGCCACATCCTTGGCTTGGCCGATCCGTGGCCGGTGTTCCAAAGAAACCTCATCGGCAAGCAACTCGATGGCGGTATTCACCGCCTCCATGGCCCAGACAAGACCCATGGCCAGAATGAGCAGTGCCCATTCCAGCCGGGAGACACGGACTATCAGCGCAGCAATCACCACCAGCAGTGTTGCCAAGGCATGAATCCAGGCATTGTGCTGGCTCACCACCAGGACCCGCCCACCGGCCAGGGCATAGCGGAAACTTTGTGCCCGCTGTTTTAAGGAAAAGGCCGTGCTCCCGCCTTGCTTGTCGGGCGGGAGCGGGGTGCGGCTGTGTTCCGGCATGATCAGCCCTTGTCCAGAAAGGGATAATCCGTATAGCCCACCGGTCCCGGTGAATAGAAGGTCTCTGGATGGGGCGTGTTGAGCGGGGCTTTGGCCTTAATCCGCGCCGGCAGATCGGGGTTGGCGAGAAAGGCGGTGCCGAAAGCCACGGCATCGGCCTTGCCCGCGGCAATGGCGGCTTCGGCCTCCTCAGCGGTGTAGCCCATATTGGCAATGAGCACGCCCTGATAGCGCTTGCGAACCGGGGTCAGGACATCGCCCTGCTGTTGTCCGAGAAAATCCCCCCGCATCAGATGGAGATAGGCGAGCCGGTACTCGTTGAGCCGGGTTGCCAGCCAGGAGGCAAGGCCGATGGGATCGCTGTCCCGCATGCTGTTGAAGCTGTTCAGCGGCGAAAGGCGCAGACCCACCCGGTCGCTGCCCCAAACTCCGCAGACCGCCTCCAGCACTTCGAGCAGCAAACGCGCTCGGTTTTCAATGACGCCGCCATAGGGACCGGTGCGTTTGTTGGAGCCGTCACGGAGGAACTGATCCAAGAGATAGCCGTTGGCCCCGTGGACCTCAACCCCATCAAAACCGGCGGTCTGGGCATTCTCTGCGGCTTGACGGAATCCGACGACGATGGCAGGAAGTTCCTCGTCGCCCAATTCACGGGGCACCACATACGGCTTTTTTCCTTCCGGGGTACGGACCTCATCATCAAGGATGGCGAGCGGACTGGGGGCCACGGGCTGTGCCCCCTTGTTGAGCAAGGGATGACAAGCCCGGCCCCCGTGCCAGATCTGGAGAAAAATGCGGCCCCCTGCCCTGTGCACCGCCTCGGTGGTCAGGCGCCAGCCTTGGATCTGGGGCTCGGAATACATGCCCGGTTCCATCCAGAAGGCCGAATTTCCCGCCATGGCCATGGTGGCCTCGGCGATGAGCAACCCGCCGCTGGCCCGCTGGGCATAATACTCGGCCATCAGCGGTGTCGGGATATGTTCTGTTTCCGTGCGGCAGCGGGTGAGCGGGGCCATGAGGATGCGGTTGGGCAGGGTGAGTGCGCCCATTTGGAGAGGTTGGAAAAGATGGTGCATTTGATGACCTCCTTACTTAAAAAATGGGAAAACAATCAGATAATCGAACATCAAGCAGTTCTCGGCATCATGCATCCCGTCAACAGGGCATCAATTATACACCTTGCTCGACGAGTTGCTTGCCAGTTCCATCAGGCTGGGATTATTGAGGAGAAAATTCCGCATCTTCTCCACCTCGACCTCCGAAACATTGAGCAGAACAGCCTCTTTCATGGCCATAATGTCCAGGGAAGGCTCATGCGCGAACCCAATCCCCATCTGATGACAGATGGCGTTGGCCAGCTTGACAAGCAGGAGCAGGGTATTGTCCTCGTCCGTGCGCTTCAGATGATGATCACGGGCGACAATTGCATATATTTTCGGCAATTTGATCCGCTCCATGAGCAGAGAGCCATACTTTGCGTGCAGCGATGCCATTGCCTCGAAAAGCAACTCATTGGAGATATCAAATAGCTTGAATCGTTTCTTTTTCTCGTCGATCACCTTTAAAACAAGCAATTTACCGAGATCATGAAACAGGCCGGCGGAAAAGGCCTCTTCCCGCTTTACTCCACCCCCGACGCTATTGGCAAGAATGCCGGCGGTAAAGGCGCAGCCAACCGAATGCTGCCACAATTTTTTCATAATGGTGTCAATCTGTTCGTCATTTGAGCTGAACATGGAGTTGTCGATATCGGAACAGACAATACGCATAATCTCGGCCATGCCGATCCTGACGATCGCCGCCCGCACCGTGGTGGTCTCAACTACTCCGAAATAAGTCACGGAGTTGGCGACTCGCAACACCGTGCTGGACAGCGACTGATCTTCGACAATGAGTTTTTCAATCACTTTGAGGTCAGGCGAATTTTTGATCAATTCAAGCTGGATTTGCAGGGAAACGGCACTGAAAATCGGTAGGACCCCTTGCTCGGATTCGAGATATTTTTTGAGTTGGGTGAAAAATTTTATATTACTCTTCATAGGTATTCAGTATGGTTTTGCCTCTCAATTTTTTCGAGCGGTCAGGAGAAACACGGAAAACCGCTGCACAACACCTGCGCTGTCCGGTTTTTCCATTTCCGTGGCCGTCATATCGGTAATATCCACAAATCCTGCATCGACCAGAAGGGTACGTAATGCCGCCCGATCAAAACCAAAGTGGAAGACGCCGGTGTTGTCTCCATGAAACCGACCGCCCTCCAGGTCCAGATCGGAAAGGCAGAGAAAGCCGCCGGGGGCCATAACCGCATACAATTGGCGCAGAAGCGGTTCGATTTCCTTGATATGATGCAGGGTCATATTGCTGACCACCAGATCATAGGTGCCGGTGAGGATCTCCCCTTTATCAAGATCGCAGTGTTGCGATCCGACATGGGCGAGTTCCAGATCCGCGACCTTGGCATTGAAGATATCAAGCATGCCCTGGGAACTGTCCACCCCGGTGATGGAGCCGACAAGCGGCTGCAGCCGGAGGGTCAGCAGTCCGGTGCCGCAGCCGAAATCAAGCGCATCCATGGCGGAAGTTATCGGCACCTGTTTGACCATGGCAGCGGCAATATCCTCGACCAACCTGACCCGTGCCGGCTTCTCATCCCAGGACGCCGCCACTTTATCAAAATTACGTTTTTCCACCTTGTTCGGCATGGCACTCCCCTCTTCCCTCTTCAAGCTTTTTTCAAATCTCATTTTTGATCAGCTGCAAAATCTCTTCATTGGCCGGAATATCGGCCATGGAATGGCCGTAATGGACGTACCGAATCCTGCCGGTGGTGTCGATGAGCACCTGGGCCGGAAGCCGTCCCAGCTTGAACAATTTCACTTCCTGCCCGTACAATTGCAACACGTTCTGCTGCGGGTCGGGCAGGCCGATAAACGGCAGGGTTTCCTGGCTCCAGTATTTCTGAAAGGCCTCGGCAGCCTCCGGTCCGACCACGACTATTTCCGTATTGAGCTGGACAAATTGTTGATAGTCCTGACGCAACTGCGTCATGTGCCTGCGGCAGAAAGGTCAGAAAAACCCCCGATTAAAAACCATAAGCACATTTTTTTGGCCAATAAAGTCCGAAAGGGAAACCTGCTTGCCGCTATAATCGGCCAAGGTGAAATCGGGTGCAGGGGCGTTGATCTTGAGTCGTGTCATGATGCGTTCCTCGCTGTCCGGGTTTTCGCTACCATAGCATGAATGGGAAAACATGGGAAAAGAAGAAGGCGACAAAGCTGCGGAACGTACTGAAGAGTTACGACAAACGATGATCCCTGGTGACGCGCCGCAAACCCATCACCCCGGCTTTAAAGGCTGCATCAATTGCCATAACGATCCGCAAAAATAAGGACCCCAATACATCCCCATCGTTGCCGCGATTCACTCGACCCGGCGGCAGATATCTTCAACCTCCCGCCATTTTTCCAGCAGCCGTTGTTCTGAAACCGGCTGGGCGGTCCCCAACTCCGGGGCAAAAATCGAAACCCGGAATTCCTCCAGCAGGTTGCGGTATTCCTGCTGGCAGACCCGGCAGGAGGGCGAAGGATTGTTGAAATGAGCCAGCTGCTGCAGCCGGTTCATCGGGGTTTTGAGGCGTTCGGCCTTTTTATCGTCCTTGAGCGGAGAGTGCTCAGCCCGTTCGATCCGCAGGGCCAGGGCTTGGAGATACCGGGGCTTATGGACCAGCTGCTCGGCCCGCAGCGATTGAAGAAAATCCTCCGGCACAATTCCCATCAAGGCGGCCAGGTATTCGTTATGCCGCGATTCCTGATAGTTTTTGTTGCTCCTCGCCCGGGTCGCCCATTCCATGATCTTGTTTTTAACTACGCGCCGTTGCTGCAGGGTTTGCATCACCCGATCCAGAAGATCGGTTGCGGTCCGCAGCACGCCCTCGGTCCCGGCACGGCTGAGGGTCTCCTGAAATTGCGCGCAGGTGGGGAGCTCGCCCTCGCCGGTTGCAAAGACCGCATCAAGGAGAAAGGCCTGGAGGTCGGCGCGCAGTTCGGCTGCCGAAGCCTTGGCCCCCAGGGTTAGCCAGGAGGCGGAATGACTGGTGATCGCCGCTTTGCAGAGTTTGCGCAGCGCCCCCATCTCCTTGCTCAAGGCCTGAGCATAGAGAAACTGGAGCCCCAGCCGATTCTGTCGCCGGCTTTGAGCCTCGCTGTCGATATATTGCAGCCACACGGTATTGTGCACAGCATCGACCTTCAAGGCCGGGAAAAAGAGGCCGATCACCCGGCCGTTTTGATCGGTCAGCGGCAGCCGCTTGTCGATGCTGTCCAGGTCCTCCGCAGTGATCTCACGCTCCGTCGGCAGGGTATGGCGGCCGCTCACTGTTTTGCAACCCACTGTTTCCTCATGCCGGATCAGATCGCCAATCGAACGGCTGGCGGCCAGGGTGATGCCTTGGTCATCCACGAGAAGAAAACGCATCCGCAAATGGGGCGGCAGGGTCTCGGCCTGCCATTCGGTGCGCGGCACCGCCACCTGATAGGCGCGGAGGATGGCACGTTCCACCTCCTGATAAAACGAACCCTTGTAGAGACTGAGGCTATCCATGATCCGATCGACCGCATCCGGGATCGGCACCAGGCGGCGGCGCAGTTGCTTGGGCAGCCGTTTGCAGAGCAGCAGCAGTTTTTCCGGCAGCAGACCAGGGACCAGCCATTCAAAAACCTGCGGATTGAAATGCGGCAGGAGCTTGCGGGGAATACGGACCGTGACCCCATCGGCCTCGTCTCCGGGGGCAAAGAGGTAACTAAGCTCCAAGTCGAACTCACCGGCACGGAGCACAGCCGGAAAACGGTACAACTCCTCGCTGTCGGGCACGGCCAGACAGATATCCTCCTCACGCATATGGAGAAAACGGTCGTTCTTTTTGGTCCGCAGTACCCGGTTGAGGGTGAAACGATCATAAACCCGGCCCAACCGTTCATCGTAAAATTTATAGAGCACTTCTTCGTCAACCACGATGTCGCGTCGGCGGAAGCGCTCCTCCATCTCCTGGAACTTCGCCACCAGGGCGGCGTTGTGTTCAAGAAAGGGGTAGCGACCGCTCAGTTGCTGCTCGATCAGAGCGGAGCGAATAAAGATATCGCGGGCCTCCAGCAGGGTTTTCTCGTTGATCCGTCCGTACTCAATCTTGCGGCCGGCAACAATGGTGAGACCGAAAAGGCTGACCCGCTCCAGAGCCAGGACCTTGCCGCTTTTCTTCTCCCAATGGGGATCGGCCCAGGAGCGTTTGCAGAGCTCGCCGCCCAGCCGCTCCAACCAGTCGACCTCAATGGCGGCCATGGTACGGGCGAACAGCTGGGTGGTTTCAACGAATTCGCTGGCCACGGCCCACTGCGGCCCTTTGTTGTAGAGGCCGGATCCGGGAAACACGACCACCTCCTTGTTGCCGGCGGAAAGGTAGGTGTTTTTCTCTTTTTTGAGGCAGATGTTGCGCAGAAAACCGCTGGTCAGGGCAATATGGATGGCCTCATAGCCCGCCGGTTCGGGGTTGAGATGAAAGCCTTTGCTCTCCCTGAGCAAACGGCTGATCTGCTCATGGACATCCATCCATTCGCGCATCCGCTGCCAGGAAAGAAAATGCGCCTTGCAGAAACGGGAGAGCCGTGATTTCGAGGGTGCCGGCTCACCAGGTACAAAAAAGGCGTTCCAGATATTGAGCAGGGTCTGGAAATCGGATTTTTTATCCAGGAATTGACGATGGACCTCATCGGCCTTGAATTCCTTGTCCGGCGGCCGTATCCGGGGATCCTGGATACTGAGGGCCGCAGCGAGAATGGTGATCTCCCGCACCGAACTCAGCGCACCGCTTTCAATGATGATCCGGGAAATGCGGGGATCCAGCGGCAACCGGGCCATCAAACGGCCGTTGGCGGTCAACTGGTGGTCGCCGACAATAGCGCCCAGTTCCTTGAGCAGGCGGTAGCCTTCGCGGATGGCGGTGGACGGTGGGGCATCGATAAAGGGGAAGTGGGCCGGATCGCCGAGTCGCAGATTGATCATCTGGAGGATGACCTCGGCCAGGTTGGAGCGCTGAATCTCGGGGGCGGTATAGTCCTCGCGGGAGAGAAAATCCTCCTCACTGTAAAGCCGGATACAGGTGCCGGGGCCGGTGCGGCCGCAGCGTCCACGCCGTTGCTGGCAACTGGCCTGGGACACGCGGCTTACCTTGAGGCTGGTGGTGCCGGTGCGCGGATTGTAGCGGGCAATGCGGGCAAGTCCCGTGTCCACCACATAGCGGATACCCGGTACGGTCACCGAGGTCTCGGCTACATTGGTGGCAACAATGATCTTACGGCGGTTCGAGGGCCGGAAGATCTTGCGCTGATCGGCTGCAGGCAGGCGGCCGAACAACGGCAGCAGCTCATGACTGCCGCTGAAACGCTCCAGACTGTCCAGGGTATCGGCAATGTCGCGCTCCGTGGGCATGAACACGAGAATATCGCCGCCCTGGGGCAGGGTCGCCAATTCCTCGATGGCGGCAACGGCCTGGTCGACACAGGAGATTTCCTCCTCGTCGTCGCTTTCCGCCTCACGATAGAGGGTGGTGATCGGGTAGGTTCGCCCGGAGACCGAGATCACCGGCGCCTCACCGAAATGGCGGCTGAATTTTTCGGCGTCAATGGTGGCCGAGGAGATAATCAGATGGAGGTCCGGCCGGGAGGGCAGCAGATTCTTCAGATAGCCGAGGAGGAAATCGATATTGAGGCTGCGCTCATGGGCCTCGTCAATGATCAGGGTATCGTAGCGATGCAGCCCCTGATCCTGCCGGGTTTCGGTCAGCAACACGCCATCGGTCATGAATTTGATCAGGGTCGTTTTCGAGGTCTGATCGTGAAAGCGGATCTTGTACCCCACCTTTTCCGGGGCCTGGATTTCCGCCGCCACCCGGTCCGCCACGGAAAGGGCGGCAATCCGTCGGGGCTGGGTGCAGCCGATGATGCCGCTGACCCCGCGACCGGCTTCAATACACATTTTGGGCAGTTGGGTGGTCTTGCCGCTCCCGGTGTCGCCGATGATGATCAGGACCTGGTGGGCGTGGATGGCGGCAACAATTTCGTCCCGCCGTTCGCTGACCGGAAGTTCAGGAGGATAAGAAAGATGCATGAAATTATGGGAATTTTCTTGAGGATACACGGACGTTCGGAGTACAATCAGACAACTTGCCGCTGGTTCAGGCTTGTATACCTGAATTTTCCAGCCATCACATCTGAAAGATAGGAATCTCCGATAAAAACTCTCTGTGAACATTTCTTGCTATCCAACGTAACTCCGCATAAGATTTTAATCTTGTTCAGCCTGCTCTCAACCCAGACTCTTCCGTCAGTCTCTTTTTGTTTGAATTCTCTCAAGGTTTTCAGCGCGGTTTGCGTACCTTCTGCATGACTCTTTTTTTATGCAAAAAAAATGAGTTTGAGTTCCTCTGTACAGCTTGTAGTGTCGCCTTTTAAAATGCCGGTTTGATATGCAGGAAATAGTGAAAAAATATAAAATGTCGTTCACTACAGGAGCCTTATTGAGCCGAGAATCGGCAATATTGGCCGCCTTGTTTTTAGAATTCGGCAATTGGGACACCGTTCGCAACACAATTCTTACTGAAAACCTGTTACAGACAAGAACGCTCACCAGCGCACAGCGTGTCTGTCGCGAGGTTATGTCCAGGCTGAAAACCCTCAATCCAAGCGAGCTGGATTTGCTTGTCCAGGGTACTGCTCAGGAGCAAGGCTATCTCCTGTGGATCGCGATTTGCCGTTGCTACAAATTTATTGCCGATTTTGCCGTCGAGATTATTCGGGAACGCTACCTCGGCCTGAAGATCGATCTTCACTACGAAGATTTTGATTCCTTCTTTAATAAAAAGTCAGAATGGCATCCGGAACTTGATACCCTTCAACCAGCGACCAGGAATAAGCTCCGGCAGGTGTTATTCAAAATTCTGCGAGATGCCGAACTCCTGAACGCCAACAATACTATCAATACGGCCCTGTTGAGCCCCCGGCTCCTGGAAGCGATTCCTTCCGGCAACCGTCGGGATATTTTGTTTTTCCCCATGTCTGCGCCGGCGTTGGAAGGGTGAAAAGAATGATATCCTCTCTTACCAAGTCAAATATCAAAGAAAGCTTCGGCCATCTGCTGGCTGTGCTTTCCGGGCAACGTTTTTTACAGAAACAAGGACTCGGCAATGAAGTCCCCTTCTTTATTTGCCCCTTTGATGCTGAGGCCTCAGTCGATGTGGAGCGGCTTCAACGACAGCTCGTTAACCGACTTGAGCAAACAGGTGTCCGGGTATTGGAAATCAACCTTTACGATCTCTCCATTGAGATCCTCAGGGACCGGGGTATCTGGGAACAAATCCTTGAAATGGAAAACTCCGTGTCCAAGGATCAGCTCAAGGAATTGCTCCAGGGAGTTCTCGATCCGGAGGCGCACTTGGTACCCGCCATTGCCGCCCAGCTCTTGGACAATGACTTTGACGTCCTTTTTCTGGCAGGCGTCGGCGAGGTCTTCCCGTATATCCGATCGCACAACGTGCTGAACAATCTGCAAAGCACGGCCAAGGAACAACCAACCGTTTTATTCTTTCCGGGGGCCTACACGCACTCCCTCGAATCCGGCGCATCGCTTGATCTGTTCAACAGATTACAAGACGATAAATACTACCGGGCCTTCAACATCTTTCATTGCGAAGCGTAAACGAGGAGACACCATGACTCTCAAGAGCATTTTCAATAAACCAGTTGATCGCCCGATTGAAGGCGTCATTAAAGCCGACGATGAAGCAAGTCTGCGCCTTGAACTTGAAGAGTATGTTCTCACCAACGAGGTCGCCCAACGTCTCGAATCCTTCCTCGACGCCTACAACAACTCAGCAACCGCAAACGGCGTCTGGATCTCCGGTTTCTTTGGATCCGGAAAATCGCATCTCCTGAAGATCATGGCCCTTCTGCTTGAAAATCGTGAGATCGACGGGATTCCGACCCTTGACCTGTTCCTGCCCAAGTGTAGCGACAATGAGATCTTGCGAGCTGACCTCAAACGGGCCGTTGCCATTCCTTCTAAAAGTATCCTGTTTAATATCGATCAAAAGGCCGATGTTATCAGCAAGACGCAAATCGATGCGCTTCTCGCCGTCTTCGTCAAAGTGTTCGACGAAATGTGCGGCTACTACGGCAAGCAAGGCCACATTGCCCATTTCGAACGCGATCTCGACAGCCGAGGCATCTATGATCAGTTCAAGGTTGCTTACCAGGCCCTGTCCGGACGGGAGTGGTCCAAGGGTAGAGAGCAGGCCCTGCTGGAATCCCAAAACATCGCTCAAGCCTATGCCAAGGTGACCAGCAGCCCCGAATCAGCGGCACAGGGAATTCTCGACAAATACCGAAACCAATACAAGGTTTCCATCGAGGATTTCGCTGAACAGGTCATGGCCTATATCGACAGGCAATCACCCGCTTTTCGTTTGAATTTCTTTGTGGACGAAGTCGGGCAGTATATTGCCGAGAATGTGAAGCTGATGACCAATCTGCAAACCATCGCCGAAAGCCTGGCCACTCAATGCCGAGGCCGGGCCTGGGTGATTGTGACTTCGCAGAACGATATGTCCACCGTCCTGGGAGAGATGAGCGCCCAGCAGAGCAACGATTTCTCCAAAATCATGGCCCGCTTTGCCAACAAGATGCTCCTGACCAGCACCAATGTGGCGGAAGTCATCCAAAAGAGGCTCCTGGCCAAGACAGAGGAAGGGGCCGAGTTGGCCTCCGATCTCTACCACCTCCAGGAGAACAACTTCGGGACCCTGTTCAGCTTTACCGATGGCTCCCGCGCCTACAAGGTCTACCGGGACCGGGACGAATTTATCCGCAGCTATCCCTTTGTTCCCTATCAATTCGAGCTGTTCCAATCGGTCATTGAAAATCTGTCGCGGCACAACGCCTTTGAAGGCAAGCATAGCTCAGTGGGTGAGCGGTCCATGCTGGGGGTGTTCCAGCAGGTTGCCATTCAGATCAGCGATTATAAGCTCGGCCAATTGGCGACCTTTGACCTGATGTTTGCAGGAATTCAGACCGCCTTGAAAGCACAGACCCAAAAAGCCATCCTGGCTGCCGAGCGGCAATTGAGCGACACCTTTGCCGTCAAGCTGCTCAAGGCCCTTTTTCTTGCCAAGTATGTCAAGGAATTCAAGCCGACGATCCGCAACCTCAGTGTTCTTATGCTGGAAAGCTTTGAGCAGGATCTACCGGGGCTGAAGAAAAAAATCGAAGAGGTCCTGAATCTTCTCGAACAGCAAACCTTTATCCAGCGCAATGGCGATCTGTACGAATACCTGACCGACGAGGAAAAGGATGTCGAGCAGGAGATCAAGAACACCGAGGTCGAGTCAACTGATGTGGCGAGTGAGCTGGAAAAGCTTGTTTTTGACCATGTCATCAAGAACCGGAAGATCCGTTATGACGAGAACGGTCAGGACTTTTCGTACTCGCGAAAGCTCGATGATCGGCTCCATGGCCGGGAATATGAACTGACGATCCATGCCATCACCCCTTTTCATGAGTTTGCTGATAATCAGGCGTCGCTGCTCATGCATTCCTTCGGGCGCGATGAGTTATTGGTGGTGATGCCTCCGGATGATCGCCTCATGCGCGATATCCTGATGTACAAGCGGACAGAGAAATATATCCGCCAAAACATTTCCACAACCCAGCAAGAGACCGTCAAACGGATACTGACCGACAAAGGATTTCAGAATCGGGAGCGGTATGCCGACCTGCAACTGCTTATCCATCGTTTGTTGGGCAAAGCCAGGCTCTATGTCTCGGGCACCGAAATAGAGATGGGTGGTGACGACCCCCAAAGCCGGATCAATCGCGGTTTCTCCGAATTGGTCATGCGGGTCTATCCCAACCTGCGGATGCTGCAGGGGATCACCTACAAGGAAGACCAGATCAAAAATATCCTCCGCGACCGGCAGAGAACGCTTGAGGGCACGGGGGTTACTTCCCTCATGGAGTCCGAGCAGGAGATGCTCGCTTTCATCCAAAGCAATAACCGTGGTGGCGTCCGAACCACCCTGAAGATGTTACTCGAAAAAATGGAGCGCAAGCCCTACGGCTGGCAGTATGCCGCCATCCTTTGCATTCTGGCCAAACTCTGCGCCCGTGGCAAGGTGGAGGTGCGAACGGACGGCAACATCCTGGAAGAGGACGATCTTGAACGTGCCTTGCGCAATACCCATGGCCAGGGCAACGTCATCCTCGAACCGCAGGTTGATTTCACCGCCTCGCAGGTGCGCAGTCTCAAGGAATTTTATGCGGACTTTTTCGATGCCCCGCCCCACGCTAATGAAGCCAAGGCGCTTGGCAAGGAGACCGGTGTGGCCCTGCAGGAACTCTTGCATCAGCTCACCCCTCTGGCGGCCCAGGCCACCCAATATCCCTTTCTTCTTGCCTTAAACCCGGTGATCGATACGCTGCAGGAGATTATCGGCAAACCCTACACCTGGTACTTGACCGAGTTGCTGCGCCAGGAGGATGCCCTCCTGGATCTGAAGGAAAAGATTATTGACCCGATCCGCAAGTTCATGGGCGGTCCGTTGAAGGAGATCTTCAATGAGGCGCGAATATTTGTTCAGGTGCAAGAGCCTAATTTCTCCTCCCTTGCTGGTGATGAAAGCACACAGATCATCACCACCCTGACTGATCCGGAGTGTTTCAAGGGCAATCGGATGCAGCAGGTAAAAACCCTGATGGACGCCCTGCAGGAAAAAGTGGCGACGCAAATCGAGCTGGAGATCGCCACAGCCAAAGATACGGTGGCAGGTCTTCAAGGCCGTTTGTGCGCCCGGTCCGAATTCACGGATCTTTCCGAGACGCAACAAGCACAGATTACCAAGTCCTTTGCTGATTGCAGAGGACAGGTGGAAAAGCAGTCCTTGATTGCCGTAATTCGAGATACCCTGCGGCGTTTTGAAGAGACAGAATATCCCCAACTGTTGTCACGGATATTCGCCTGGTCGCAGGTAAAAGCCAAGCCAGCCGATTCCGGTCCCGACGATTACAAATCCTCCCCCACCCCCAAAACGGCAACCACCACGGCGGAACCTCGCATTGAGTATGTCACCAGCCGGTCGGTCCGAGTCTCCTTCGACAAACCTTGGCTTGCCGATGAATCGGATGTGGAACGTTATCTGGATTCCATGCGGAAGGCGCTCCTCGTGGAAATCAAGAAAGGCAAAAGAATTCAGATTTAGGTGCCACACATGGGCATCAACTACACGAAATATTGAAAAAAATATCAATTTCCTGATGCCAGGAAATTGATTTGGGGAGAGCAGCCGATGAATAGCGATCAAGTTCAGAAAATGCAGAACCAGTTTGATAAGCTGGCCCAGGCCGTGCCAGATGAGGAAGTTGAGTTCTGGTTCGCCCGGGACCTGCAGGAACCATTAGGCTATGCAAGGTGGGAAAATTTTCTCACGGCCATCAAGCGGGCGATAGAGTCTTGCAAAACAACAGATTACGATCCAAGCAACCATTTTCGTGGCGTCACGAAAATGGTTAAGCTAGGGAGTGGGGCTGAACGAGCAATTGATGACTTCATGCTCACCCGTTACGCTTGCTATCTTATTGCCCAGAATGGTGATCCACGCAAGGAACCCATTGCCTTTGCTCAAAGCTATTTTGCTATTCAGACACGTAGACAGGAACTGATCGAAGATCGTATGCGTCTGCAAGCCCGGTTGGACGCCAGGGAACGATTGCGTGAATCGGAAAAGACGCTTTCGCAGAATATTTATGAGCGTGGTGTCGATGACGCTGGGTTTGGCCGTATTCGTTCAAAAGGGGACGCGGCGCTGTTCGGAGGCCATACAACACAAGTCATGAAAGACAAATTCGGCATAACCAAGACACGCCCTTTGGCTGATTTTCTGCCTACACTGACCATTGCTGCCAAGAATTTGGCGACTGAAATGACCAACCATAATGTTCAGCAAGATGATCTGCAGGGCGAACATGCCATTACTCGTGAACATGTGCAGAATAACGAAAGTGTACGGGACATGCTCGGCCAACGCGGCATCAAACCTGAAAAACTCCCGCCGGAAGAGGATATCAAAAAACTGGAACGTCGGGTGAAATCAGAAGAAAAGAAAATCGAAAAGCGATCTGGCCGTTTGCCCGAACCCAGGGATCAATAAATGGAAACCGCAAAACTCAAAAAATTTGCCCAGTTCGCCCGGCGCAGCCTAATTGAGCAGGTATCGAACAAGTTGAAACTGGTGCTGGCTGAGGAAAGCGAAGCCCGGCGTGAGAACGCTGAAGCGATCAGGCAGTTAGAAAAACAGATTGCAGAAACTGGTGAAGCCCAGGTGGTCGAGAAAGTCGCCTACATCTGGTTCAACCGCTTCTGCGCCCTGCGTTTCATGGATACGAACCGCTACACCCGCATCGGGGTGGTGTCGCCCGCCGAAGGGCAGTTCCAACCCGAGATTCTGGCTGAGGCCAAGATGGGGCACATTGACGAAGAGATGGTGCACGACAAGGTCCGGCAGCAGATCTTCGCCCTGCTCGACGGCAAAGCACCCAGCCGCGACCCGCAAGGCGAGGCGTATCGCCTACTGGTGGTGGCCGCCTGCAACTACTGGAACAAGGCCATGCCGTTCCTATTCCAACGCATCGACGATTACACCGAACTGCTGATGCCGGATGACCTGTTGTCGGGCAACTCCATTCTCGCCTCTACCCGCGAGGCAATGACGCCGGATGCCTGTGAGGATGTCGAGGTCATCGGCTGGCTCTACCAGTTCTACATCTCTGAGAAAAAGGACGAGGTATTCGACGGATTAAAGAAGAACAAGAAGATCACGCCCGAGAACATCCCGGCCGCCACCCAGTTGTTCACCCCGCACTGGATCGTGCGCTACCTGGTCGAAAACTCCCTCGGCCGCCTGTGGCTGCTCAATCGCCCTGGCTCGAAGCTGGCCCTGCAGATGGACTACTACATCAAGCCCGAGCAGGCCGAGACGGACTTCCTGCGCATCACCAAACCGGAAGAGATCAAGATCTGCGACCCGGCCTGCGGTTCCGGCCACATGCTCACCTATGCCTTTGACCTGCTCTATGCCATTTACGAGGAGGAAGGCTACGAGCCCGCCGAGATCCCGGAGAAGATCCTCACTCACAACCTCTTTGGCATCGAGATCGACGAACGCGCCGGGGAGCTAGCCGCCTTTGCCCTGACCATGAAGGCCCGCGCCAAACAGCGCCGATTCTTCAAAAAAGGAGTCAAACCGAATATCTGCGTGCTGGAGAATGTCCACTTCAATGAGGGCGAACTGAAAAACTACATGGATTTTGTCGGGCGCGATCTGTTCACTTTCCAACTGCAATCGACCCTGCGCCAGTTCGAAGAAGCCGACAACTTCGGTTCCTTGATTCGTCCGGATGTCACCGATGTAGACGGCATGCTCAGGATTCTGGAGTCAAAAAACGTCTCTGGGCAGCTGTTTATCAGCATGACCCACCAGAAGGTACTGCGCGCCCTGTGGCAGGCCGATTACTTGAGCCCCAAATACCATGTGGTGGTTGCCAATCCGCCGTATATGGGGGGTAAGGGGATGAATGAGCGGTTGGGTTCTTGGGTCAAAGATAATTATCCGAATAGCAAGTCCGATTTGTTTGCAATGTTCATTGAGCGCAATCTTGAGCTTGCTCAAAAGCGAGGAGCGGTTGCAATGATCACTATGCAGAGCTGGATGTTTTTATCGTCCTTCGAATCGCTACGCGCAAGGATTCTCGATCAGGATACGCTGCTTTCAATGGCGCATCTTGGTGCGAGAGCATTCGACAGTATTGGCGGTGAAGTTGTTTCGACAACAGCCTTTGTCTTGGAAAATTTCAATAAGCCAAAATTTCGCGGTGGTTATTTGCGATTAGTCGATGGAGACTCTGAGAAAGAAAAAGAGTCCGCTATTCATGAAGCCATCAAAAAACCCAACTGTGGTTGGTTCTACCGCGCCTCCTCTGCCGACTTTAAAAAGATCCCAGGCAGCCCGATTGCTTTTTGGATTATGGAAGCATTGCTTTCAACCTTTGAAGATATAGCGATTGGTGAAAAATATGATTCGGGAGGACGACTAAAAACTCATAATGATGAAAAATACGTTCGTTATATTTGGGAAGTTTCAGTAGAAGACGGAAAGACTCATTGGAGGGAGTTATCACATGGTGGAGATTTTAGGCGCTGGTATGGAAACCGGCTCAGGTTAGTTCGATGGACTGACCCCGCTCGGCTAGATTATTCCTCTCATGGAGGGCTACATAATAAAAAATATTGGGGAAAATTCGGCATCACTTGCTCCAAAATTACATCGAGCATAAATGCATTTAGAGTAAAAGATTGCGGTCAAGAATATAGCTCTCTAGCTCCGACTATTTTTCCAAAAAATAACGATATAAATGAAGCTTACAGAGTCCTTGGTATTTTAAACTCCAAAGTCACTCAACAACTTCTATGGATCATAAATCCATCCATGACAGTTAATGTTGGAGATTTGCTTGTCCTCCCTAATTTTACGAAATGCCACATATCTAAAAATGCCATTAAAACATGCATAGCCTTTTCAAAAAATGATTGGAACTCCTACGAAACCTCCTGGGGCTTCACCCGCCTGCCGCTGCTAAATCCCGACTACCGTCAGCCAACCCTGGAGTCCACCTACCTGAAGCTCCGCACTCACTGGCAGGAGATGACGCAAGAAATGCAGCGGTTAGAGGAGGAGAACAACCGAATCTTCATCGAGGCTTACGGCCTGCAGGATGAGCTAACGCCCGAGGTGCCACTTAACGAAATCACACTGACCTGCAACCCCTATTACCGCTACGGTAACAACAAGAGCGAGGAGGAATTGGAGGCGCTGCTGCTGACCGACACCATGCGCGAACTGGTCTCCTATGCCGTGGGCTGCATGTTCGGCCGCTATGCGCTGGATAAACCGGGACTGATCTTGGCCAACCAGGGCGAGACCATCGAGGACTACCTGAAGCGGGTTCCGGAGCCGAGTTTCCCTGCAGATGACGACAACGTCATCCCCCTGCTCGACGGCGACTGGTTCACCGACGACATCGCCGAGCGCTTCCGCAAGTTCCTGCGCGTGGCCTTCGGTGAGGAGCACTACGAGGCAAATCTCAAGTTCATCGAAAAGGCGCTGGGCAAGGATATCCGCAAGTATTTCCTCAAATATTTTTATAACGACCATGTACGCCGCTACAAAAAGCGCCCGATCTACTGGCTCTTCTCCAGCCCCAAAGGCAGCTTCAACGCCCTGATCTACCTGCACCGCTACCGGCCGGACACGGTCAGCGTAGTGCTCAACGGCTACCTGCGCGAGTTCCGCACCAAACTCACTTCCCGCCGAGAAAACCTAGAACAGGTCGGCATCAGCACCTCGGCCTCCCCAGGGGAAAAGACCAAGGCGATCAAGGAAATTGAGCAATTGAAAAAGATGATCGCAGAGCTGGAAGACTACGAACGCGATGTGCTCTACCCGCTGGCCACCAAGCAGTTAACAATCGACCTCGATGACGGCGTCAAGGTCAACTACCCAAAACTCGGCGCGGCCTTGAAGAAGATTCCGGGGCTGGAGGCCAAGGGGGACGAATGAGCCCCTCTGACATGGAACTGACCCGAGGGGCGGCCTATCGCGACTGGCTGGCATCCGTCAAAAGCCGGATTCATGCAGCGCGAATGAAAATCGCGCTGTCTGCAAACAGCGAGTTGATTACGCTCTATTACGAGCTTGGGGCGCGAATCAGCGAGCGGGAGTCTACTGCGCGGTGGGGTACAGGTTTCATTGAGGCGTTCAGCAAAGATCTGAAAGCATCGTTTCCCGATGTGGGTGGCTTTTCAGCCAAAAATCTGCGCTACTGTCGAGCTTTCTTCCGCTTCTATTGTGACCCTGCAATTTGGCAACAGGCTGTTGCCAAATTGGCCTCCGAACCTTGGGTCGGCGTGGATGCCGAGCTTGCGCAACGCATCGCGCAGATCCCATGGGGACATCACATCCAGATCTTCAGCAAATGTTCTGATCATGTCGAGGCAGGTTTTTACATCTCGCAGACCATCGAGCAGGGATGGAGCCGAGACGTACTGGCCCTGCAGCTCAAGTCCAGCTTGTATGCCAGAGCCGGCAAGGCGGTGACCAACTTTTCCAGAACCTTGCCCGCGCCTCAATCTGATCTGGCCCGGCAGACACTGAAAGACCCCTATGCTTTCGATTTCATGACCATGACGGCCCCGTATAACGAACGGGATGTGGAACGACAACTCACCCGGCACATCACCAAGTTTTTGCTGGAGCTGGGCAAAGGGTTCGCTTTCATCGGCCGCCAGTACCATTTGGAGATCGCTGACAACGACTATTACATCGATCTGCTCTTCTACCACGTCACCCTGAAGTGCTATGTGGTGGTGGAACTCAAAAACCGCAAGTTCATCCCCGAATACGCCGGCAAGCTCAACTTCTATCTGTCGGCGGTGGATAGCCTGCTTAAGCGCGGTGACGACCAGCCCACCATTGGTCTGCTGCTGTGCCGCGACAAGAACAATATCGAGGTGGAATTCGCCCTGCGCGATTTGAATAAACCCATGGGGGTCAGTGAATACACCCTGGTGGAAACGCTTCCGGACAACCTGAAGGGCGCGCTGCCGACGGTGGAGGAGATAGAACAGGATTTGCAGCAGTTGCAGGATGAGGGCGATTCAGCTTTGGAAAGGCCCCTAGGCTTGGATACCCGCAATGAGTAAGACTATTCTGTTCATTCCAGAACAAAAACGGCTTCTGCTCAAATATCGGCCAAGTGATATTCGAGATCCTCGCCTTATTGGGCTTAAGCTTGAGACTGAAGGCCGAGTAACCGTAACGTATGACGACCTGTTGTGTCGGCTTGACAACATCATATCAATGCTTGCGATTAACCATGCCAAACTCGATGCGTTACCGAAGAAACCAGCCATGGTAGCCAAGGAGGAGTAAAAATGCATATTCACAATCTGACCCTGGAGCGATTCCGAGGGGCAATAAATCTGCGCTTGGATTTGCATGAACGTTTGAACGTCCTTGTCGGCATGAATGGCGCCGGAAAATCGAGCATCCTGGATGCAACCGCCATCCTACTCTCTTGGCTGGTCAATCGCATCAGGTATGCCGGAGCATCGGGCAGACCCATTCCGGAATCGGACATCCGCAATGGGGAAGCGACGTCCAACCTTCAAATCACCTGTAACTACCTGGACAAGTATTTTTGTTGGAATCTGACTAAGGCCCGTAAAGGGCATGGTAAGAAAGATGTTGTGTCGAAACTGGTTGCCGTAACCGAGGTCGCCAAGCAAATCCAATCGGAAATTTCGTCAAGTAATGGTCAGGCCAATCTTCCGTTATTCGCTTATTATCCTGTCAACCGAGCTGTGCTGGATATTCCTTTGCGGATGAGAGAAAAGCACAGCTTTGATTTGCTTTCAGCCTATGATGATTCATTAACGAGCGGTGCCAATTTCAGAACTTTTTTTGAATGGTTTCGCGAGCGTGAGGATCTGGAAAATGAGGCAAGACGGGACCAGCAAACGAATTTTGCAGATGGCGACACAGCCAAGTTCCCTGACCCCCAATTGGATGCTGTGCGGGATGCTTTGTCCCGATTTATGCCGGAGTTTAAAAACCTCACCGTGCGGCGGAACCCTCTGCGCATGGAAGTCGAAAAGCAAGGTGAACGCCTCACTGTCAACCAGCTTTCTGACGGAGAAAAGTGCTTGATGGCGATGGTTGGCGATATGGCACGTCGTTTGGCTATTGCTAACCCGTTGCGAGACAATCCGCTTGAGGGTGATGGGATTTTTCTGATTGACGAGATCGATCTTCATCTTCATCCCAAGTGGCAGCGAATGGTGATTCCCAAGCTGATCGAGGTCTTTCCTCATTGCCAGTTTCTGGTTTCAACCCACTCTCCCCACGTCATCACTCATGTACAACCGGAGAATCTGTTTCTTCTTAGCATGACACAAAATGGTTTAGAGAGCGTACGCCCTTCGGAATCTTACGGCAAGACGGTTGAGCGCGTTCTTGAAGATCTGATGGGGCTTGAAACGACCCGCCCGGATGAAGTTAAAAAAGATATTAATCAGATATACAGTCAGATCGACAAGGGTGATCTTGCCGGAGCAAAAAAGTCTATTGAAAAGTTGAAAGAACAGATTGGCGGCGACCCAGAATTGGTCAAGGCAACGGTGCTGATCAAACGCAAGGAGTTGATCGGCAAATGAAGCATATTGTGAAACAGGGAGAACCTAGAGAGTTTGCGCAGTGGAAAGCGCAGGCAAATGAAGATTGGCAACCGACATACGATGATTTGGCAGGTAAGCCCAAAAAAGAGGTCAAGAAGGCATTGATGGATGAGCAGGGGCAGATTTGCTGCTACTGCGAGAGACGGCTGAATGATGATGATTCGCATATAGAACATTTCAGGCCGCAGAGCGATCCGGCAGTTGACCCGCTCGATTTTGGCAATTTGTTGTGCTCATGCCAGAACCAGGTCAAAAAGGGTGAACCACGACACTGTGGCAACCTGAAGGGTGATTGGTTCGACCAAAACCTGCTGGTCTCACCACTTGACCCCGGCTGTGAAAATTGCTTCGCTTTTACAGGTGACGGTGAGATCAAATCACTGGTTGACAATGATCTGGCGGCCGCCAAAACAATCAAAAAACTAGGGCTTGATCTTCCAAAGCTCAATGCCATGCGTGCCAAAGCTATTGAGCCCTTTTTAGATGAGAGCTTATCACCTGAAGAGGTACGTGCCTTTGTTTCCGGCTATCTGAACAAAGATCCATCGGGGCGGTTCGGCGAGTTCTGGACAACGGTTCGCTATCTGTTCGGAGGCTTTGTTGTCGCATGAACGACCGCATAGCCCAGGCCCTGACCAAACTCTTCGACCGGCACCGGATCGTCTTCTGGTATGACGCCAAGCAGGAGTTGCGCGACGACTTCGATGCGCTTCAGCTCCCCGGCGTCGAGAAGCTGGAGCTTACCAACAACGAGTACGGCATCAAATACAAGCTGCTGCGCGAGCATCCAGAACAAAAATTCCTGCTCTACCGCGAAGGACCACAGCCTGCCGATCTGAATAACTGGTTGTTGGATGTGCAACTGGCCCACGGCGAATTCCGCACCGACCAGGTTGCCATCTGGCTCTCTGAACTGGAATTGGGGCTGGAATTTACCGACGTGGTGCAGGCTCATGCGGAATTTTTTCAGGCGATCAAACGCAAGGAAGCTCTCAAAAAACTGCTGAAAACCGACGACACCAGAGGGCAGATTCGCCTGAAGATGCTGGCAGTATGCGCAGGCAGCGAGCCGCGCATGGATTCCGTGGTGGAAAACCTGCTGCAGGAGCTGGCCGATGGCCGCGATGAGAAGATCAAGCTGGTCGGCCGGTGTAGTCTGGACGGCTTCCTCTGGGAGCAGATGACCCGCTGCTATGGCTACAAGTCCAACGAGCCCGGCACCCACGATTTTGCCATCGAACTCTTCAAGTCGTGCTACGCCATGGGCACCGACAGCCAGGTAAAACTGACCGGCGATGCGCTGGTGTTCCTCAAGCGCTGGAAAGACAGCCGCCAGTTCGAATGCAGCTTTGAGACCCTTTCGGGAGAATGTGCCGAGAGCCTTGGCATTGAGCAGGATCTGGCCAAACGCGATTTTCGGGAGTTGATCGAACTGGATTACTTCCGACTGATCGACCAGAAGATCATCAGTGACTTGGTGGGCGTGGTCGTTTCGCGCACGGTTTCGAGCGGCGATGTGGCACTTTGGGTCCGCCAGCGACGGCAAGGCCACTGGTATCGTGAATACCGTCACCTGTACGAAGCAATCGATTATGCGGCCCAATTCTTTCACGCCCTGGACGAAGCGACGCTGACCATGGAGTCCATGGCCGACGGGGTCCAGCGGTATTGCCATTTCTGGTTCCGTCTGGACCAAATGTACCGGAAATTCATCTATCATGTTCGCTGTTCCGGCGAGATCTCCTTAATGGGGAGGCTGACGGATCAAATCGAGAATCTTTACACCAACAAGTATCTGCTGAAGGTCAATAATCATTGGCAATCCTTTGTGGATGACGCCGGCAAGTGGGACGCAACGCCGATCATGCTGCAGAAGTATTTCTTCGACCGCCATGTGCGACCCTTTCTGCAGAAGGACAAAAAGATTTACGTGATCATTTCCGATGCCTTTCGCTACGAGATCGGCGACGAATTTTTGAGTCTCATCCGTCAGGAAGACCGCTATGAGGCGACTCTGGAGCCCGCGTTGGCCATGCTGCCAAGTTACACCCAATTGGGCATGGCGGCATTGCTGCCGAACACGGAATTGGCGTTGCAGGACAATGATTCAGGAACGGTTCTGGTCAACGGTCAAAGCTCGCAGGGCACGGTCAACCGCCGTAAAATTCTCGAACAGGCCCTTTCGCAACGGGCGACCGCCCTCAAGGCCGAAGAATTGATGGCGCTGAACAAAGAGGAGTGTCGGGCATTTTTGCGCGATCACGATGTCATCTACATCTACCACAACCGTATCGACATCACCGGCGACAAGCGGGAATCGGAAGAACGGGTTTTTGAAGCGGTCGAGGAAACGCTCCAGGAGCTGATCCGATTGGTGAAGAAGCTGACCGGGGCGAACGCCAGCAATCTGCTGGTGACGGCGGATCATGGCTTTCTTTATCAGAACCGCGCCATTGATGAGAGCGATTTCGCCGGGAGCGACGCGGTCGGCGATCAGATTTTGTTCCGTGACCGACGCTTTGTGCTGGGCAAAGGCTTACAGGAAGTTGCGAGCCTGCGGAAATTTCAATCCTCCGAGCTGAGGCTTGCGGGCGAGATGGAAGTGCAGATCCCCAAGTCGATCAATCGTCTTCGCCTCAAGGGCTCGGGAAGCCGTTTTGTCCATGGGGGGGCATCGTTGCAGGAAGTGGTCATCCCCATCATCAAAATTAATAAGAAGCGGCAAAGCGACATCTCGGCGGTTGAGGTGGATATTCTACGCGGTTCCAGCATGGTGATTACTTCCGGGCAATTGGCGGTGGCCTTTTATCAGGCACAACCGGTGACCGACAAGGTACAACCGAGGAAACTCAGGGCAGGTATGTATACCCAAGCGGGAGTGTTGATCTCTGATTGCCACGAATTGACCTTTGACCTGACTTCCGAAAACCCCAGGGAACGGGAGCTGCAGATCCGTTTTGTGCTGACCCGCAAGGCGGATGACGCCAATAACCAGGAGGTTATTCTGCTTCTGGATGAAAAACTGGCAGGGACAACCCATTACAAAGAATACAAATCGTTGCGGTATCTGATGCGCCGGTCATTTACCAGCGATTTTGATTTTTAAGGGATGAACCACAGATGAACACGGATAAACACAGATTTTTATGCAAAGAGGAAACGCATAAGATTACCGTTCCGGCAACAGCCTCGACTTGACGCTCGCTAGAAGTCATTAAAAAGGGGAGAGTATATCCCCGATCACGACGACCTGATTGCATGAAT
Organism: uncultured Desulfobulbus sp.; assembly: GCA_963666685.2. Lineage (GTDB taxonomy): Bacteria > Desulfobacterota > Desulfobulbia > Desulfobulbales > Desulfobulbaceae > Desulfobulbus. Next base: position 931,838 of record CAXXHZ010000003.1, on the reverse strand, counting down.
CGGCGAATAATCTTCCATTTTTTGCAGGAGATCCCGGCACAGAAATGGGTTTTATAAAACAGAATACGTTTGAAAAGCCAGAATGCAGGATAGCCCCGGTCCAACAGCACCAAGTCCTTTTCTTGGTTTGGTCGGACCCCGTATGACCCTGTTTCTTAAGGCAGTGCGCGAGCGCTTCGCGAGTCCGGATCGACTTCGTAGCGTCGTCCGGTTTCGGTGACAATCTGCAGCTTGCCGTCAGAAGTCGCAGTCAGGCTCTTAATGTGATCCTCCTGGACGTCGGCCTCGATCCGAGAATCGATCGACCGTGTATACACATTGAGCGTCCAAAGTCGGACACCGGTCGTAGCATCGTAGGCCCCGAGCACGCCGGGTGCATGCTCGGGGCCGGGTGTAGTCGTCTGGACTGTCGGTTCGTAGCGCACGGCACCAATCATCACCGGAGCCACCTGGGGTATACGAGGGCGACTAGACATCAAACCTGACATGGGCTTCTCCTTTACTGTTGGAGTCGGTGAGAGCGGGACATCAGCCCCGCACGCCGACGCAGAAATCATTACCAGGGCGATCAGCGCCAAGGCTTTGCGATATGCACCGGTGATCATTTAAGAACACTGTTCCGACTGCCCACGTCCACGGCACCCGCGCAGTCAGCGGCGAAAAACGCCCAGCTTTCCGCATTGGTGAGGCACGTGGCAGTGCTGAAATTGTTTCTTTCCGGCTTCATCCCCAATGAAATGATTTGGGATCGATGAGGGTCACAAAACCCGGGTCAGACTTGACAAATCCAGTCCAAACCCGGAGTTCCGGTGACACCATGTCTATCTTTGACATTTTCAAATACCCTGTTACCATGTGTCCGTGGTCAGAATCGCTCGCATCATTGCTCCTGATTATCCACACCATATTACCCAACAGGGTAACCGTCGCCAGCAGACCTTTTTCTGCGACGAAGAGTACCTCGTCTCTATCGAGTTAATGGCTCAGTGGTGTCGTCACTATAACGTTGTTCTCTAGGCCTGGTGTCTGATGCCGAACTATATTCATCTGTTACGAAGGCTTTATCGAGGCATAGGGATAAACACTGGGGCGGGCATTGCAACCACAAAAGCCAGGTCCCAAGAAAAAAAGTTAAACTGGTCAGGTAGGGTGTTTCCGGAATACCAGGTCGGAATACCCGGACCGGAACACCGGACAAGTATGCTCAACTCCAATAGGAACGTCTTGTTTTATGAAAAATATCTGCGTCCATCTGTGTGCCTCTGTGGTTCAACGGTTTTGCCATGAATACGCTTGATCAAAAGATCAATCAGTGGTTCCCGGGACTTGTCGTCCGCAAAGATCTGGTCAAGACCGTCAAGGGTAATGCGATTGTTCCTTCCTATGTGCTTGAATACCTTTTGGGGCAATACTGCGCGACCAGCGACGACGCCACCATTCAGACCGGTATCGAGACGGTCAAAGAGATCCTGCGGCTGCACTACGTGCATCGTAACGAAGCTGGCCTGGTGCGATCCAACATCAAGGAGAAAGGACGCTACAAGGTTATCGACAAGATCAGCGTGTCGTTGAACGACAAGGATGATGTTTATGAGGCGGAGTTTTCCAACCTCGGCATTAAAAAGGTACTGGTCGACTCCGGCACGGTCAAATCGCATCCTAAACTGCTGGTGAGCGGCGTCTGGTGCATTGCAGATATCGAGTATGAGTTCACCGAGGACAAAAAGGCCTGCCCCTGGATCTTGTCATATCTGAAGCCGATCCAATTATCCCATTTTGATTTTGAAGGCTATGTAGAGGCGAGAAAAAAGTTCACCACCGACGAGTGGATCGACCTGCTGATCCAGAGCATTGGCTTTAATCCGGAGATGTTTGGCAAGCGGAGCAAGCTGCTGCAGTTGGTTCGGCTGATTCCTTACTGTGAACGGAACTACAATCTGATTGAACTTGGGCCGAAAGGAACGGGGAAGTCACATATTTATTCCGAGTTTTCGCCCCATGGTATTTTGATTTCCGGTGGAGAAGTCTCTGTCCCTAAGCTCTTCGTCAATAATTCGAATGGCAAGATCGGCCTGGTTGGGTACTGGGACGCGGTTGCCTTTGATGAATTCGCCGGGAAGAATAAACGGGTCGATAAGGCGTTGGTCGACATCATGAAAAACTACATGGCCAACAAATCTTTTTCCCGTGGCGTCGAAACTCTGGGGGCAGAGGCATCAATGGTCTTTGTCGGCAATACCCAGCACACTGTGCCTTATATGCTTAAACACTCAAATCTGTTTGAGGAACTGCCCGACAAATTTTACGATTCCGCCTTCCTTGACCGGCTCCATTTCTATATCCCCGGCTGGGAAGTGGACATCATTCGCGGGGAAATGTTCTCCGACGGCTATGGGTTCGTAGTGGATTACCTGGCCGAGATCCTTCGTTCAACTCGAAACCACGACTATTCTGATCGCTACAAGGCGCACTTTTCTCTCTCCTCCGATATTTCCACACGCGACCGCGACGGCATCAACAAGACCTTCTCCGGGCTGATGAAAATCCTCTTTCCCCATGACGGAGCAACAAAAGAAGAGATCGAGGAACTGCTCAAGTTTGCCATTAAAGGTCGCAAACGCGTCAAAGACCAATTGATGCGCATCGATTCCACCTATCCCAAGGTACGCTTTACCTACCAGAATGCCTCAGGCCAGGACACGCCGGTAAGGACACTCGAAGAAGAGGAGTATTTCCATTACTATCACAAAACCGTTGCTGACGGCAGTGGCACAGAGGAACCGAAAAGTGATACAGAACAGTCAGCAGACCAAAGTGCCACGCAAGAAGAAGCTCCAGCTCCTGAACCTGATCAATCCCTCAAGGAACAACACCTGACCTTTCAGGAAAACCAGCGCGGCATCTGTTTCGACACCCTGTTTGGTGCTTATCTGGGAGGAGCCAGCAAAATCACCCTCACCGACCCGTATGTCCGCCTCTTTTATCAGGCGCGAAACTTCATGGAATTCCTGGAAACAGTGGTGAAGCACAAACCAAGGGAAGAGGAAGTGGCGGTACACCTGATAACGACAGAAGACGAATTCAAGGGAGAACTTCAAAAAACTCACCTTGAAAAAATCAAGGAATCCTCTGGGGCGGTAGGCATCGATTTTACCTGGGAGTTCGATAACACCGGTACTCTCCATGCCCGTCATATCGTTACCGACCATGGCTGGAAGATCCTTCTGGATCGAGGCTTGGATATTTTTCAGCACTATGAAATGAATGACGCCTTCACCTTCGCCAACCGTCTGCAACAGTACAGGCCGTGCAAGGCGTTTGAGGTGACCTACCTGAAAGATAAGGAGTAAGCCTCCAATGACTCAAAATCATGATGATTGATGATGACAGCAGAGATCTGATCGAAGTTTTTTGTGTGACTTTTGTGTGACACTTATTTACGCTGCCTATGCCTGAATGTCGTTGATCGGCAAATCCGGACTTTTTTTGCGAGACCCCTCAATACGTTCCAGTGGAAAAATGGAATCTCGATCATTTTTTATTTTGCTATACGTTCATAACGTATTTATTTTATAAAATTTTTCCCAGCTGCTTCGCGTGGTGTATGATGCTGATTGTGATAAAAAACAACAGAATACACCATAAATAACCATCACATCTGAAATATACGACGTCCAACGAGGATCAAATGAAAGCAATCAGAAAAGCCGTCATCCCGGTGGCGGGATTGGGAACGCGATTTTTACCGGCAACCAAAGCGATTCCAAAAGAAATGCTCACCATCGTCGATCGTCCCACTATTCAATATATCGTCGAAGAGGCGGTGGCTTCGGGCATTGAGGAGATTATCTTCATCACCAGCGCCGGCAAATCCGCCATCGAAAATCATTTCGACTACGACTACCAGCTGGACACGGTGCTCAAAGACCGCAACAAGGTGCAATTGCGTGAGGAACTGAACAACATCTCCAACCTGATCGACATTATCTCGGTGCGCCAAAAGGAGCCGCTGGGCCTGGGGCATGCCATCTGGATGGCCCGGAACGTTATCGGCGACGAGCCCTTTATGGTCCTGCTCGGCGATGACCTGGTGATGAGCAAGGTGCCTTGCTGCAAACAGATGATTCAGCTCTACGAAAAAGTCGGGGAGTCGGTCGTGGCCGTGCAGCAGGTACCCCTGGAACAGACTCACCAGTATGGTATTGTGGAAGGGCAGCCGGCCGAACAGGAACGGACCTTCAAGGTTGACCGCATGGTGGAGAAACCGGCACCCGGCACCTGCAACTCCAATATGGCGATCATCGGCCGTTACCTGCTGATGCCGGAGATCTTCGAATTTCTGGAAAAAACCACCCCCGGCCATGGCGGCGAGATCCAGTTGACAGATGCCCTTTTAGCCTTGTCCAACAAACGGGGCATGTATGCCTACGAGTTCAACGGTAAACGCTACGATGCCGGCGACAAACTGGGGTATCTCAAGGCGATCGTGGATTTCGCCCTCAGCCATAACAGCCTGGGGGTCCCTTTCCGCGAGTATTTGCGCACAATCAGTCCCGAATTTGGGGAATAACTTTTTTTATTTAAGAAACGGATTGGAGTGCAGTGGAAGTACGCTACGAAGTCGCTGTTGATGCCCCGCTTGCCTTCACCCTGACCTATTTGCAGCCCGCGGGGAGAGCCGAGCTTATTCCCGCGGGCTGCTGCGTTCTTGTGCCTCTGGGCAACCGTTTGGGCACCGGTTATGTCCTGGGTCCGGCCGTTCCGGTTGAAGGGGAACAGCCGACCTTTGTCCTCAAAGCCATTGCCGCCGTCCTCACCGAAGCGCCCTTTTTTCCCGCCTCCCTCATTCCCTTTTATCGTTGGATCGCCCGGTATTACCACTACCCTCTGGGCGAGGTGATCAAAACAGCGCTCCCGCTGGCCCCGGTTTCCCGAAGCGGTCGTCAGGTCTGTCTCACCGAAACGGGAAGAGACACCCTGACCACGGAATACATTGCTACCGAGGGACAGCGGTTTGCACCCTGGCTGGAATCGTTGCTGAAAAACGGACGGCTTGAACCCGGAACAGTCAGACGTCTGTGGCGCGTGGCTGCAGACAGAAATTTTCTGCAGAAACTGGAACAACAGCAGCTGGTGACCATCAGTCCCCTACTCCTGACCTCGAAGGTTACGGTCAAAACGCAGGCCGTACTCCATCCGGGTACGGTTTTATTGCCGCTGGTGCAGGCGCAGGATCGACACGCCCTCACTGAAATTGTGCAAATCCTGCAGCAGAACAGTACGCTCTCCTTGAAGAAGGCGGAGAGCAAGGCGCTGACTCTTTTTCTTGAATTATTCTTCGAGGGCAACCGGCGGCCGGTGGCCCGCACCAGCCTAAATCAGCACTATCCGGGCATCGGGCCCCGGTTGAAACGATTGCTGGAACTGGGGATTTTACGGCTGGAAACGGAACGCCTCTACCGCGATCCTTTCGGAGAGACGCCCCCTTTTCATCCGGTACCGGAACATCTCACAGGTGAACAGCAGGAGGTGCTGGCAGCGATTCTACCGGCAATGAGTGCAGCCTCCTTTGCGCCTTTTCTCCTCTTTGGCGTCACCGGTTGCGGCAAAACCGAGGTCTACCTTCAGGCGGTGCAGCAGGCACTGGACCAAGGCAAAACTGCGCTGGTGCTGGTTCCGGAAATCGCTCTGGCCTCGCAGTTGGAGGCCCATTTTTATTCCCGTTTCGGTTCACAATTGGCGGTGCTCCACAGCGGCCTGAGCAACGGTGAGCGCCTTGATCAGTGGCAGACCGTGCTTGACGGTACGGCCAAAGTCGTGCTGGGGGCACGCTCCGCGGTATTTGCGCCGCTGGAACAGCTCGGAATCATCATTGTCGACGAAGAGCATGAACCTGCCTATAAGCAGGAGGATGGCTTGCGCTACAACGGCCGGGATCTCGCGGTATTGCGGGCCCAGCTGGCACAGTGTCCGGTTGTGCTGGGTTCGGCCACTCCTTCGGTGGTCAGTTATTACCACTGCATGCAGCAGAAATACACCCTGCTGACCATGCGCAAACGGGTGGCTGAACAACCCCTGCCCAAGGTCGAAATCATTGATCTGGCCTCGACCAAAAAATCCCGTCCCGACCTGCTCTTTTCCGACCGGTTGATCACCACCCTCGGGGAAACGCTGGAGCAGAACCAACAGAGCCTGTTGTTTGTTAATCGCCGCGGTTTTTCTTCCTCCATGCTCTGCCGCGATTGCGGCCATATTCTCCAGTGCAAGCACTGCCGGGTCTCCCTGACCCTGCACCGGAGCACCAATAAACTGCTCTGTCATTATTGCGGCTACACCCAACATCCCAGCACCCTTTGCCCGGCCTGCAATTCACCCCGGATGACGGGGCTCGGTATCGGATCGGAACGGATCGAAGAAGAAGTGCAGCAGTTGTTTCCCGAGGCCCGGGTCGCGCGGCTGGACAGCGACACAACCACCAACCGCAAACACTATCTGGCCACGCTCAAAGCGATGCGGTCGCGGCAGATCGATATCCTCATCGGCACCCAGATGATTGCCAAGGGGCTGCACTTTCCCCATATCACCCTGGTGGGAGTGGTCTGGGCCGATTCCGGCCTCGCCATGCCCGACTACAAAGCGGCTGAGCGCACCTTTTCGCTCCTTTCCCAGGTCACGGGACGCGCCGGACGGGGAACAGACCCCGGACGGGTGATCATCCAGACCTATCAGCCCCATCACTACGCTGTCGATCTTGCACAACATCATGATTACACGGCATTTTATGATCGAGAGATTGCCACCCGCAGTCCCTTGAGCTACCCGCCCTTTTCCCGGCTGGTCAATATTAGGTTCAGCGGGATCAAGGCCGGACAGGTGCAGACCGTGGCCGAAACCATTGCCGGATTTCTTCAAAGCCACAAAGAAGGCCGGCAGGTCGATTTTCTGGGACCGGCTCCGGCACCTCTGGAAAAGTTGAAAGATCACACCCGTTGGCAGCTGCTGCTGAAAAGCCGGTATCCCGCGGCCTTGCATGCCCTCTGCGATGCCCTGCTTGCTGAAAAAAGCAAACTCTGCCCGCAGGCCGTGGCCATGAGTTTTGATATCGATCCCGAAAATATGATGTAGGGAAAAAAGCGAGGGGGAGAGAAAGTTGGCGGTATAAAAACGCCCCGACAGAAAGGAGGGAGAGAAACTGCCGGGGCGCCAGGAGGGTCGGTTAAAAGGGTCTCACCTGCAATCAGGTGAAACGCTGTATATTATTTGCGATTTCGATGATGGCGGTACTCATAATCCTGACAAGGCATGGTGTTCATCATATCATCGTGTTCTATTAACAACATATGATGGGATAAGCCGGCTGCGATGGCTTTGGTCCGAAGTTTCTCCCGCAATTCAAAAAGGTCTCCGGCCAGTTGCGAAGCCTTATCCGTATCCGGGGTACCGGCGTTCAAGAGGACTCGCATCGCCGCATTCTTCTCTGCCAGCTGCTTTCTGATCGCAACGGTGTCTGCGAGGAATTTCTCACGGGCTTCCTGCCTCGCCGGATCTCTATGCGGCCGATAGGAGGTCACGTCTGGTTTTCCCTGCCCTTTTTCCGGCGCGGGTTGGGGTTGGGACAAGGCCGCTTGACTGATGGCCAATGCGATACCACTGGTTAAAATGGTTGCTAACATAATTTTTTTCGAACTAAGTGACATCTCCATGATGGTTTTCTCCTTATGGGACAGATGACTTAATGAGAGTGTGTGTTTGCCTGTTGTCGCCTTGTGCCTTAGCTTAAGCGATAACCGTGCCAGAATCATAAAAATCCATCAACCACTTAAAAATACATACATTTTTTATTAATTCATGAAATCCACCTTTTTTTATAAAAACTATACGCAGCCAACTGTTTCCTTCCTACCCGGATACCTGCCCGCGCATGGGTAAAAAGTATCCAGCAGTCGGCACCCGGTCGTGCCCTCTCCGGTTCAAAGCATCACAGGCGCACAACGACAGCACTCCTTTCCCAGGATTGATCCTTGCATAAACAGACAACATGAGAACACGATTGCAGAATCTCACCCGCCCCGCCTATGTTTATTCGTCCCCCTGGATGCTGGCTGCGGCCGCCGGATTGCTGATTATGATTGTGGTTACCTTTGCGTTCCACAATTTCCGGCTCGAACAACGCCTGATGACCAATGCCATGCTGCAGAAAGCCGTGACCCTGATGCGGGTGCTGCATTCCGGCTCCAGGGCTTCCTATATTAATGACTTGCGGAAAGATTATTGGAACAACGATGCCTGGAGCGTTCATGTGCAGCGGGTTATCGATCATCTTGCCGAGGATCCTGAGCTCCGATTCCTTACCCTGGTCAATGCCAAAGGAAAAATTATCGCGCACAGCAATCATAACCGCATCGGCGAAATCCTTCCCCTGCCCTTGGCCAAAATGCAGGCGGATCGTGATGAGGAGCATCCCCAACTGGTCTATTTTATCCATGCCACCGCTGATTTCGGCAATGTATTCGAAACAGTCCGGCAGTTTACCCCTTCCTTCCCCGCCATCGCCCCGATTCCCATGCGCCCCCCTCGAGGCGGCCAAAAAGATTTTTTCATGCATGGAAATGAAAAAAAAGGGCCGATGATGCGCTTTTTCCCTGAGGGCAGCTCCATGGGCGAGCAGTATTACGTGCTCGTCGGGCTGGACATGAAAGAATTCGACCGGACCTTGAGTCGGCTCCGGATGCAGATCGTCATGTTGTCCCTGGCCATGCTCCTGGTGGGCCTGGGGGGCTGGTTTTCCCTATCCTTGGTTCAGGGATACCGTATTTCCCAAAAAACCCTTGAAGATGTGCAGGCCTATACCTCGCTCCTGATAGCCAAGCTGCCGGTCGGGGTGATTGCCACTGATACGAAGGGGAGGATTACGACCTGGAACCAGGCAATGGCCCAGCTCACCGGCCTGGCCAACAACTCGGTTACCGGGAAAAGGCCGGAGGAAATCCTGCCGATATCGCTGGCTGCATTTTTTCTGAAAAGTTCGGAACCCGATGAAAACAAGGGGCAGCCCCCAGCACAGGACTGCACCATTCGCCTTGTCTTCGGATCCCGACGCTGTGAACTGCTCTGTCACCCGCTCCTGATTACGGACAGCGAACAGCAGTATATGGGCAAGGTGCTTTTGATTTCAGATGTCACGGAAATTAAATCGTTGGAACAGCGGATGCGGGAAAATGAACGCCTGGCGGCAGTGGGCCGGATGGCCGGCGGTGTGGCCCATGAGGTACGCAATCCCTTGAGTTCGATCAAAGGGCTGGCCCTGCTCTTAAAAAATAAATTTGCCGCAGGCAGTAAAGAACAGGATACAGCGGATCTGCTCATCCAGGAAACCGAACGGATGAACCGGACCATCACTGAAATGTTGAGCTTTACCAGGCCGACCTCCCTGAAATTAGGCCCGGTCGATCTTGCGGCCTTATTAGAGCGGAGCCTGCAGTTGATCAAAGCCGAGGCCGCCGAGAACGGCATAGAAACAAGCCTGGCAGTCGGCCGGCCCCTCTTGCCCGTTTTGGGCGATACCGACCGATTGCAGCAGGTGATGATGAATATCCTGCTCAATGCCATGCAGGCAATGGAGGAGGGTGGCAGGTTGATGATTACGCTTGGCAACAAGGAAAATAACCGGGATATCGAACTGCGGATCAGCGACACCGGTCACGGCATTGCGCCCGACCTGCTCCCCCAGGTGTTTTATCCTTATTTCACCACCAAACAAAGCGGCACCGGCATCGGCCTGGCCATATCCCAAAAAATCATTGCCGATCACGGCGGTTCCATTGAGCTCGAAAGCGAGCCCGGCAAAGGGACAACCGTGAGTATCCTGCTGCCGGTGTTTGAGACGGCCACAAGTTGATGGCAGTAGGCACCAGGAAAAAACCAACCACCCCTGAACCTGGGAGCGCGGGCGTCCCGCCCGCTTTTGCAAAGTGCGATGCGGCCGGGACGCCCGCGCTCCCCGTCCCCCCCCTTGCCGGGGAGATTTTTCCACGGGGAGCGTCGGGCTTTTTTCGGCTTCAGCAAGGATTGCTGAAATGTTTATCGAGAAAGTCACATTCCAGCGGCGTGAGATCAAAACGCAATTCCGCCTCCTGGATAATGACCTGCCTTTTCTTTTCCGGCTGACTTTGCAGCATTTCCGCCATCCAGATCAGAGCTTTTTTGAGATTGGCCGATTTGCATTGCAGATGTGATTGGTCGCTCATAGCAGTCCTTGTTTTATTTTATAGCGGTTGATTGTTCCGTGGGATGCGATTAAATTGTACCCTACCCACAAAAGAGCGGCAACCTTGATCCATGCGGCACTCCGATTACCCAAGGTAAAACCGGCTTGACCGGAGTCGTTTGCAGGTGATAGCATGGGATCAAGGAAGAACTCAAACAGGAAAAACTATGGATAGTCTGACGGGACATTTTCTCATTTCAACACCGCAGATGCCTGATCCGAGATTTCAGGAACAGGTGATCTATCTCTGCGTGCACAATGAAGAGGGGGCCATGGGGCTGGTGATCAACAATCCCAACCCTGAAATCACCCTGCTGGACGTTTTTCACGGTTCCAATCTCGCTATCCCGGCAGGCACTCTGCCGCCGGTGTATATGGGCGGACCAGTGGAAATTGATGCCGGTTTTATTCTCTACTCCTCCGAAACCTACCAGCGCCACTCCGTGGAAGTCAAGCCCGGTGTCTACTTAAGCCGCGACTCCAGGGTCCTTGAAGACATCTCTCTCGGGCGGGGACCAAATCCTTTTCTGTTCGTGCTGGGATATGCCGGCTGGGGATCCGGTCAACTGGAAAGCGAACTGATCGATAACAGCTGGCTGACGGTACCGGCAGACCTTGATGTTCTTTTTCACACCCCCGATCTCCTCAAGTGGAAAAAAGCGGCTCAAAAATTCGGTGTCGATATTTCGATCTTCGGCGACATCATCGGCTACGCCTGATTGCTGTCTGCCTCAACCTTTCTATTTCACGATGACGTCGGTTTCCCCATGAACCGACGTTTTTTGTTGCCATGACAGACAATACGAACAATACACCCCGGATTTCCGATATTTTCACCTGCGCCGGTTGCGGTTTCTGTTGCCTCGGGGAAACCACGGTCTCTTTGACTGAAAAGGATCAGGAGCGGATGATCAAAGCCCTGGGGCTCTCTCGCGAAGAGGTCCGGGAACAATACTGGCGAGTCACCGGATCGGTGGTGCAGATGCAGACCCGGGACGGCCACTGCATTTTCTATGACCGCAGCATCGGCTGCCTGGTCCATGAAGGCCGCCCCTGGCGGTGTCGGCAATGGCCGTTGCACCCCAGCATGCTGACGGATGAAAACAACTACAAAACCATCACCGAATCCTGCCCCGGTTTCAATAAAGAACTCAGCTACCAGCAGTTTTGTCAGATCCTGCAATCTTTACTGGAGCAGGGCAATAACGAAAAAACCGGCGGATGAAATTCCTCATCCCTTTTCTCGGCAAGACCAGGGAACCGTATCTCGATGCCGGAATCCGTGATTATGCCAACCGGCTCAGCCGCTTTGCCCCGGTTGAAATCCCGGTGCTCAAAGAGCGGTACAGCCGAAAAGATCCAGATGAAGTAGTCAAATTACACGATGCCCAACTGCTGCTCGAACAAATGGGCAGCGCCGGGCTGTGCATTGCTCTGGATCCGACCGGGAAGACACTGGATTCCGAAGAACTTGCCGGTCTGCTGATGGGTTGGGAAAATCAGGGGGTCGCGACAAGCTGTTTCCTGATCGGCGGTCATCTCGGCCTGCATCGAACCGTGCTGGAACGGGCCGATCTGATCCTCTCACTATCCCGCCTGACCTTTACCCACGAGATGACCCGATTGATTTTGCTTGAGCAGTTGTACCGGGCCTGCACTATCAAGGCCGGTCACAACTATCACAAATAGCCCCCCTGTCCGTTTGCCGATCCTGCCGGATGAACCAACGAGCTCCCGATTATCCTTTTGTTCTCCCTGCCTTTTTGCCTCTTATGTGATTGCCGCTTGCCTGGCGGGCGATTCCACCGTACAATGGATCCTTTACAGGCCGGGCAACTAACCCCGATATACCGGTTGCACCGGTTGCGCCGCGAATCGAAAAACTGCGAAGAGCCTTTATTGTCCCCTACCATGCCCACACAAAGGAACCCGTTGAGAGCAATGCCGGACACGGACGGAAAAATCGAATTGACCTGCCCTGCCCCCGATGCCCTGGCCGCCCTTGCCGATGCCCTGGCAACGGTTCTGATGCCCGGCGATGTCGTTTTGCTGCATGGCGAACTCGGGGCGGGCAAAACCACCTTGACCCAGTATCTTGCCCGGGCCCTGGGAGTCGGCGAAGATCAGTATGTCTCCAGCCCCTCCTTTGCCCTCCTGCATGAATACAGGGGCCGTCTGCCGGTTTATCATATGGATTTATATCGCCTTGGCGATGAAGAGGATGTCGAGGCGGCCGGATTGCCGGACTACCTTGAACAGCAAGGGGTGGCCCTCATCGAATGGCCGGACCGGCTCGGCTCCGCGCTTCCCGCCGATCGGCTTGAAATCCATATCCGGATACTACCAAACGAGGCCCGCCGACTCACCCTTGACCCCTGGGGCGAATCCTGGCGGCACAAGATCCGCAGTGTTGCGGAACGCCTCGCTATGTCGAAAAATTGAACCCCCACCGGGCTTGAACCTTGCTTCTGCCGGCAACAGCGGAAACAGCATTCTCGCCCTTTCTCTTATCGTTTACCCTTATTTTGTTTCATGAAAAAAAAGATCATCACTCTGCAGCCCTGTCGAAAAAACTATACCTATGACCAGGACAAGGCATGTTCACCGGAAGAAACCGTGGCCCGATTTCAAGAACGTCTCCGGGTGAGCAACCTGGATGTGTTACAGGACATTCGCCGTATTGATAACGGCCGTCTCGATATCCCCGTGTATTTCAGTGTCTGCGGAGCCGATGCCCAACGCATCATCGGCAATAAAAAACAAATGGGCAAGGGATCGACGCCGGAACAGTCGCGGGCCAGTGCCTGTATGGAACTGGGGGAGCGCTTCAGTTTCTTCAGTTTTCTTCGCGAGGAGGAAAATTTCCTGACCGGCGATTATGCGGCCATGGAGGATCAGGGCTATCCGGTGCTGCCGATCGAGACCCTGCTGGACTCGGTGCATGATACCGATCTCCCGCCCGACCTGCTCCGGCAGTTGTTAACCGGTCTGCCCCTGCAATGGACCTGGGCGCTACGGCTCTCCGACCGCACACCGCTGCTGGTACCGTTTTCCTGGTTTTACGCCATCAACGAGTTCAACGGCCCGTCTGCAGGGAATACCTATGAAGAGGCGGTTATTCAAGGAATCAGCGAGGTGGTTGAACGCCATGTCTGCGCCCTGATCACCCGAGACCGGATTGCCACCCCAACAATCGATCAGGCCTCAATCACCGATCCGGTGGCGCTTGCATTACTGGCCAAATTCAACAAAAACGGCATCCAATTGCATCTCAATGATTTTTCCCTGGATACCGGCATCCCGACCATCGGGGCGCTTGCCTGGGATCCTGCCACCTTTCCGGAGCAAAGTGAGATCGTCTACACCGCCGGCACCACCCCGGACGCCAACAAGGCCCTGATCCGGGCTTTGACCGAAGTGGCCCAGCTGGCAGGTGATTTTAACAGTAATTCCAATTATGTGGCCAGCGGCCTGCCCAAACCCCTGCAGATGGCCGAGGTTGACCATGTTATCACCGGCAAATGCACGATCCGCCTCGACGAGGTGGCCGACCTCAGGGACACCGACTTTTACCAAGAGGTTCAGAACTGCGTTGCCGCACTCAAGCGCAAGAATATGGAGGTGCTGGTGGTGGATACCACCCATCCGGCGCTGGACATCCCGGCTGTTTACACCATTATTCCCGGAGCCCATTTTCGCGAACGCGCCATGGGCGGCAGTGCCGGACTCTTTGCCGCTAAACTGGCGGCGAGCCTGCTGACAGGCGAAGAACTCGGCACCCGGCTTATGGCGATGCAGCGTCTTGTACCGGAGGCCTATTACCTTCATTTTTATCTGGGACGCCATTTGTATGATCAAGGGGAGACAACCGCTGCCCTGACCTGCCTGCAAGAAGCCCTGGAACGCCAACCCCACCCGGAGGATCTGCCGTATCTTTATTCCTACAAAGGCTGCTGCCTCCGCGATCTTGGCCGCTATGAAGAGGCTATTGCCGCGCTCAAACAGGGCCTGATCCACGATGAAGACCGGCCCGACATCTACAACACCCTGGGGGTCTGCTGTTACAAAACCGACCGCTATGCCGAGGCCGCCTCCCATTTCCGCCGCGCCGTTACCCTCAATCCGGCCTCAGCCATCGACTATGCTAACCTGGCGCTGAACCTGGAGCAACTGGGGGACCGGGAGCAGGCCATTGCCAACTATGAAATCGCCCTGTCCCAGGATCCGGCCATTGACTTTGCCCTGCACCGTCTTGCCGGGTTGCTCGCTGCCACCGATGCCGGGAGTTCAACGGCATGAAACCTTTTCCGCAGAATCCCCACAAGATTTTGGTAAGCGCCACCACCCGGATCGGCGCGGCGGTGCTGGCCACGCCTGCGGTGCGCACCATCCGCGAAAATTTTCCTGAAAGTGAGCTGACCGTGTTGGCTACACCCCAGGTCAGCGATGTTTTTTGCTACAGCCCCAGGGTCGATCACCTCTTTCTCCATGAACACAACAAGCAGCACCGCGGATTGAAAGGCCTGTTCCGGCTGGCAGGCGAGTTACGGTTGCAGCATTATGACTGTGCCATCCTGCTCCAGGATACCTTTGAAGCGGCGCTGGTCGCCCAAATAGCCGGTATCCCGGTGCGCGGCGGCTACACCACCGGAACCCGCGGATTTCTGCTCACCCACGGTGTGCATAAAGAACCGGAATTGATCAGCAAACATCAGGTGCACTATTACCAGCGAATGGTCCGCGGTTTGGGTCTGGACACCGCCCCCACCGATCCGGAGCTGTTTATCCCCGGCGAGCAGATCGATGCAGCCAAAACGCGCATTGAAGACCTCTGCGGAGTGGCGATGGGCACGGTCTCCCTCATCGGTTTTAATTGCGATGCTTCCCAGGGCCCGGCCAAGCGCTGGCCTCCGGATAAATTTGCCGAACTGGCCCAGATGCTCTGCCGGCGGACCGATGCCCGCATCCTCCTCTTCGGCATCGAGGCTGATCAACGGACCGCAGCTGCCATTATCGCCCGCTCCGGCAACGCCCGCAGCCGCATGATCAATCTCACCGGCACCACAACGCTGATCGAGGCCATGGCCCTGATTGTTGAATGCGATGCCTTTGTCACCGGCGAATCCGGGCTGATGCATGTGGCTGCCGCCCTGCACACGCCGCTGGCGGCTCTTTTCGGTTCCACCGATCCGGTGGCCACCGGTCCTTTTTCCGATAATGCCACGGTTATCCGCATCCCCTTAGCCTGTAGCCCGTGCAAAAAGGCCCGTTGCCCTGAAAAGCACCTTCGATGCATACAATTGATCGAAAGCGGAGAGGTCCTGGACACGGTACTCAGTCTTTTGGAAGAGGCATGATGACCGTATTTTTATACCCTTACGAATATGAGAGGTGGAGTATGAAAGGAAATTTTTTCTCTGTTGTCGCTGCAATGATGGCCCTGTTCCTGATTTCAGGCTGCGGCTACAACTCGCTGCAAACCAAAGAGGAGGGGGTTTTCAAGGCCTGGGCCGATATTGAATCGAACCTGCAGCGTCGGGCCGATCTTATCCCCAATCTGGTGGAGACGGTCAAAGGATATGCCACCCATGAACAGGAAACGCTGACCGCAGTCATCACCGCCCGTTCCAAGGCAACGGCTGTTCAGATTACACCTAAGGATCTAAGCAATCCTGCAGCCATGCAGCAACTCCAGGAAACACAGGGCAACCTGACTTCGGCCTTGTCCAAATTAATGGTGGTGGTCGAACGCTATCCCGATCTCAAAGCCAATCAGAATTTTCTGGATCTGCAAAACCAACTGGAAGGCACGGAAAATCGCATCAATGTGGCCCGTCAACGCTACAATAAAGCGGTCGAAATTTTCAATGCCTCTATCCGCAAATTCCCGGAAAACCTGACCAATAACTTCCTCCTGCATCTGGAGCGCAAAGAATATTTCAAGGCAACAGCCCAGGCGCAGGAAGTACCGAAGGTCAAATTCTAACCAGCGGAAATTGCTATGAAAGCGTTGTGTAACCGACCGCTTCATCTGCTGTTCGTCGTCCTGTTCCTGAGTATCGGGCCGTTGATGGCATCAGCCTTTGCCTTGGATGTCCCGCCGTTGACCGGCAGAGTCAACGATACCGCCCATATCCTGTCTTCCGGCTCGGCCCGGATGCTTGAGCAGACCCTGCAGACCTTTGAGCGGAGCGATTCTACCCAGATCGTGGTGCTGACCATTCCCGGTCTGGACGGGGAAACGCTTAAAGGGTTCTCGCTCAAGGTCGCGGAGACCTGGAAGATAGGACAGAAAGGTATCGACAACGGGGCTCTTTTGCTTGTTGCGGTCAAAGATCGTAAAGTTGACATCGAAGTGGGATATGGCCTGGAAGGGCGATTGACCGATCTGGTGGCCGGACGGATTATCCGCGAGGTGATTGTGCCGGACTTCAAAAAAGGGCAGTATGACCGAGGCGTGATCAACGGTGTCACCGCCATGATAGCCGCGGTGAAAGGAGAGTATACAGGACGGCCGGAAACGAGAACACGATCTCGCCAAGATCCTGGAGGCTTCCTGGTTTTTGTCATCATCGGCCTGACCTTTATCGGGAATATCTTTCGCCGGAACAAACCGGTGGCAGCTGTTGCCGGGGGGATTTTTGCTCCGCTGATAGCTTTCGTGGTTGCTGGCCTGTCCAGTTGGTGGCTCATTCTGCTGTTGATTCCGGGCGGCATCCTCGGAGCCTTGATCGCCACCGTCCTCGCCGGGACCGGAGGCGGCCGCTATGGGCCCGGAGGATTTATTTCCGGAGGCGGAGGCGGTTTCAGTAGCGGAGGTTTCAGTGGCGGAGGCGGCGGTTTTGGCGGCGGAGGCGCTTCCGGAGGATGGTAAACATGCAAACATTGGCGAAAAACTTTTTCACGACCCAAGAGCAGCAGGAAATCACCCGGACCGTGCAGCGGATGGAGCTGGAAACCACCGGTGAAATCGTACCCATGGTGGTATCAGCAAGTCACAGCTACCCGGAGGCCGAACTTTTCGGTGCCACGGTACTGGCCGTTCCGGTTGCCCTGGCACTTTCCTTTGGTATCAGTTCACTGCTCTGGTTGCAGGGCGAGGTGCTCTGGCTCTTTCTCGCCCTCCTGGTGCTGCTCTTCCCGGTTGCGCGCCTCTTGATGCGTTTGCCGATACTGCTCCGGCCTTTTATCAGCAAAGAGCGGGCAACAGCCGAGGTGGAACGTGCGGCCTTCACCCATTTCTTTGCCACCGGACTTCAGGCCACCCGAGATGCCACCGGAGTGTTGATCTACATTTCCGTGCTGGAACGCCGGGTCTGGATTCTCGGCGATCGCGGCATCAACGAACAACTACCGCCGCAGACCTGGCAGGAAACCGTCAGCCGGTTAACAGCGGGCATCAGGGAAAACCGGCAAGGTGCCGCACTCTGTGCCGCCATTGAGGAAATCGGCGTCTTATTGCGCACCCATTTTCCGCAGAAGGCCGACGACCGCAATGAATTGAGCGATCTGATCATCGGTGAAGATGCGGCCCAGGGCCGACATGAACTCCTTATCAAATAGCTTCAGCACTTCGGACAGGGGCGTAACAGGGTCCATCACCGCAGGCCTGCTCCCGGCCAACCGGTTCTTTGACCGCTTTGCCTCACTGCCGCTGGTCATTGCCCATCGGGGCTACCGGGCCTGCTTTCCGGAAAACACCCTCTGCGCCTTTGCCCGGAGTCTCGGCCGCAGCCGGATGATCGAGCTCGACGTGCAGCTCAGCCGCGATGGTGTGGCCGTGGTCTTTCATGATGAGCATCTCCTGCGGACGACCAATGCCGCTGTTGTGGCCGAAGAACTCGGGCTGACAAGTTTTGCGCTCTGCGACTGGCGGCTTTCGGAGTTGCGTCGACTGGATCTCGGCTCCTGGTTCCTTGCCGCCGATCCCTTCGGCACCCTGCAACGCGGTCTGGTCGATCGTGCCCAGCTGGCAGCTCTCATGCCGCAACGCATGCCGACCCTGCGGGAAGTGCTCGCCTGGGCCGGGATCAACCACATGCCGCTGAACATCGAGATCAAGGATATGCGTCGCACCCGGATGGATACTCTGATTGTGCCCGAGGTGGTGCGGGAGATCCAAAAGGCCGATGCCGCCGACCAGGTGCTCCTCTCCTCATTTAACCACGAATATCTGCGCGCCTGCCGCCGGATGGCTCCGGATATCGCCACCGCAGCCCTCCAGGAAGGGACCCATCCGCCGGATCTTATTCCTTACCTGCACGCACTGGACGTCTGCGCCTATCACCCGGAAGATGCCCTGGTCGACGAGGCCCTGGTCACAACCCTGCGCGCCGCAGATCTGCATGTCAACGTCTTCACCGTCAACCACCCGGCCCGGCAACAGCAACTCTTTCGTTTCGGGGTAAGCGGTATTTTTACCGATTTTCCAGACGAGATGCCCCGGAAAATGCGGCAGCGCGGTTAGAAAAAAGCCTTTTCGCACCGAAAAGGTTTCGAACAGGGGAACAAGCCCCTCCCCGGCCACATCGGCCCACAGAGCAGGATTGCTATCACCCTCATGCAAGGTAACCTAAACCCCATGGCCACCGATAAAAAAACGCCCCCCGCCTGGTACAAGGACGCTATTATTTACGAATTGCACGTCAAGGCCTTTTGCGACAAAAGCGGCGACGGCATGGGGGATTTCCGCGGGCTCATCAGTAAGCTCGACTACATCCAGAACCTCGGGGTCAACACCATCTGGCTGTTGCCTTTTTATCCTTCGCCCTTCCGGGATGACGGCTACGATATTTCCGATTACCGGGGCGTTCATCCCGATTACGGCACCCTCCGCGATTTCCGGCAGTTTGTCCGCGAGGCCCATTCCCGGGGTTTGCGGGTGATCACCGAGCTGGTCATCAATCACACCTCGGACCTCCATCCCTGGTTCCAGGCGGCACGCCGCGCCAAACCCGGATCATCGCCGCATCGCTACTATGTCTGGAGCGATACGGATACCAAATTCCCGGAAACCCGGATCATTTTCACTGATACCGAAACCTCCAACTGGGCCTGGGATCCCGTGGCCGGGGCCTATTACTGGCACCGGTTTTTTTCCCACCAGCCGGACCTCAACCTCAATAATCCCCAGGTGGTGAAAGCGGTCATCAGGGTGCTCAATTTTTGGCTTGATATCGGGGTGGATGGCCTCAGGCTCGATGCGGTCCCCTACCTCTGCGTCCGCGAGGGCACCAATAACGAAAATCTTCCGGAAACCCATGCGGTGATCAAGGAGATCCGGCGGCAGATGGATCTGCACTATAGCGACCGCATGCTGCTCGCCGAAGCCAACCAATGGCCGGAGGACACAGCCGCCTATTTTGGGGAGGGTGATGAGGCCCACATGGCCTTTCATTTCCCCCTGATGCCTCGGATCTTTATGGCCTTACGCCAGGAAGACCGGCAACCCATCATCGAAATCCTGGAGAAGACCCCGGCGATCCCCGATGCCTGCCAGTGGGGCATTTTTCTGCGCAACCACGATGAGCTCACTTTGGAGATGGTTACCAATGAAGAACGGGACTATATGTACCGCGAATACGCCAAGGATCGGCGGATGCGGGTCAATGTCGGTATCCGCCGCCGACTGGCACCGCTGCTCGATAACTCCCGCCGGCGGATGGAGCTGTTGAACAGCCTGTTGTTCTCTCTTCCCGGCACCCCGATCATTTACTACGGCGATGAAATCGGCATGGGAGACAATGTCTTTCTGGGCGACCGCAACGGCGTGCGCACCCCTATGCAATGGTCAGCGGACCGCAACGCCGGTTTTTCAAAAGCCGACCCGGCCTGCCTGTATCTCCCGGTGATCATGGACCCGGTCTACGGCTACACCGCCATCAATGTGGAGGCGCAGGAGCGAGACCCTTCGTCGCTGCTCCATTTCATAAAGCGGATGATCTCGCTTCGCCGTCAGCACAAAGCCTTTGGCCGAGGCAGCATCGAGTTCCTCCTGCCGGAGAATCGCAAGGTGCTGGTCTACCTGCGGCGCTACAAGGCAGATGTGATCCTGGCGGTGGCCAATCTTTCCCGTTTCGTCCAACCGGTAGAACTCGATCTTTCCTCCTTCCAGGGACGTATACCGGTGGAAATGATCGGACGCACGGAGTTTCCGGCCATTGGCGAGCTCCCCTATTTTCTTACCCTGGGGCCGCACTCCTTTTATTGGTTCCGGCTGGAACCACCGGCTGAACTCATTCGGTTCGTGGAAGTCGGCGAAACCCTCCCTGCTCAACGCCCGCCCCTCTTTATCGGTTCCAATTGGCACGGTTCTCTGGAAGGAGCCTTTCAGCATGTTCTGGAAAATGAAATTCTCCCTGCCTGGCTTCCCGGTCAACGCTGGTTCAGGAGTAAGTCCCGAACCATTACCGGGGTGGTTTTGTCGGATTGGGCCAAGATAGGAGGCAGATTTTTCATCGTCTTCCTCACCGTGAGTTTTCAAGTTGGGGAAAAAGAAAGCTACTGCCTGCCGTTGAAGGTGGTGACCGGATCGGATACCGCCCGGCTTGCCGGAGCAGCCCCGGAAAGCATCCTCGCTCTCTTTAATACCCCACGGACTGAAGGCGTTTTCCTCGATGGACTGGCAGACCGCGTAGCCTGCTGCGAACTTTTCGATGCCATGGCCGATAGCCGCAGCTTTCCCACCACCCAGGGCGGGTCGATTCAGGCGTTTGCCACCCGCGCCTTTGAAACGACACTGGCGGTCGAAAGCCCCTGCTATAAAGTGCGGCCTTTAGAGGTGGAACAGAGCAACAGTTCAGTGGTTCTCGACGAGCAGGCTATTTTAAAGCTCTACCGGAAGGTTGAGGAAGGCAGCAATCCTGATTTCACCATTAGTTTGCAGCTGACGGAACATACCGATTTCACAGCCCTTGCCCCCATTGCCGGCGGCATCCTGCTCAATCGGGAAGGCCGAAGTACGGCAGTGGCCATGCTCCAGCCTTTTCTCGCCAGTGACGGCGACGGCTGGGCCTATGCCCTGCAATCGGCGCACGATTTCCTGGAGCACACCCAGGATCTGTCTGAAGAGCAGTTTCGGCCCTTTGCCGGCATGAACTTGCAGACCGCTGCCGCTGCCTATGGGCACTATCCGCAAAGCAATGGCAGTGCTCTTTTCGGAGAAGGCCTTGCGATTTTCGAGAACCTGGGAAAAACAACCGCCGAATTCCACAAAGCCCTTGCCGGATCAACCCGACAGCCGGCCTTTAAGCCGGAAGCTTTGGACACGCTCTACCTCCAGCGCCTTACCGATAATTTCTCCCGCCAGACCCGGCAGACCCTGGAGCATCTCAATATCTGCCTCCGGGATCTCCCCGATGCTGTCCAGGAAAGCGTGGACCAGGTACTTGCCGGAGGGGTCCGGCTCACTCAGCGTTTTCATGAACTGGCCTCGATGAAAAGCAACGCCACCCGCATTCGCTGCCATGGCGACTACCACCTCGGCCAGGTCCTGCGTCGAGGAACCGATTGGATTCTTCTCGATTTTGAGGGGGAACCCTTACGAACCCTCCACGAACGCCAGGAAAAGCATTCCCCCTTGAAAGATGTGGCCGGAATGCTCCGTTCCCTCGCATATGCCGCGATGAACATCCTCTACTCCCGGCAAGAAGCGCTACCGGAAGAGCAGAAGTATTTAACCGTCCGCCTGCGAGCCTGGGAAGAATGGACCCAGGCCGCCTTTCTCCACGGCTACTTGGCAGGCGCTGCCGGGGCTTCCTTTCTCCCTGCGAGTGAGCATCACCTGGAACTCCTGCTTTCCTCCTTTCTTCTCGACAAGGCCTTCTATGAAACCGAGTATGAACTCAACAACCGTCCGGAATGGTTACCGATTCCTCTGCAAGGTATCCTGAGTTTTCTCCCTGAATCTGAGCGGAGCGTCTTATGAGCAGGACTTTTTTTCTGTCCGCCGATGACATCCATCTACTGAACGAGGGATGCCATTATCGAGCCTGGGAAAAGCTCGGCGCCCACATCGGTACGGATCAGGGAGTAGAGGGCACCTGGTTTGCGCTCTGGGCGCCCGGCGCAGCGGCGGTGTCCGTGGTCGGGGAATTCAATGCCTGGCAAGAAGGAGCGGCACCGCTTGCCAACCAATTCGAAAGCGGATTTTGGGCAGGCTTTGTTCCCGGCGTCGGTAAGGGCCAATTGTACAAGTACGCCCTGCTCTCCCGCTCCGACAGGTACCGGGTGCAGAAAGCCGACCCCTATGGCTTTGCCGCTGAAACCACCCCACAGACCGCCTCGCGGATCTGGGATCTTCAAAACTACCGATGGAACGATGCCCAATGGATGGCGAACCGAAGGCAACCCAACAGCCTTTCCAGCCCGATTTCCATTTACGAGGTCCATCTCGGCTCCTGGATGCGCGACGCAGACAACCACTGGCTCAGCTACCGCCAACTGGCGGAAAAACTGTCGGCCTATGTCCTTGCCATGGGATTCACCCACGTGGAGTTTCTTCCGATAACCGAACACCCCTTTGACGGCTCCTGGGGCTATCAGCCGGTGGGCTATTTCGCACCCACCAGCCGTTTCGGCAGCCCGGACGACTTCATGTATCTGGTGGACAGCCTGCACCAAAAAGGCATCGGGGTGCTCCTCGACTGGGTACCGGCCCATTTTCCCCGCGATGAACATGGCCTCGGTTTTTTTGACGGCACCCACCTCTATGAACATGCCGATCCCCGCCAGGGACTCCATCGGGATTGGAACACGGCCATCTTCAACTTCGGTCGGCCGCAGGTGGTCAATTTCCTGCTGAACAGCGCCCTCTTCTGGCTCGAGATGTACCACATCGACGGGTTGCGCATGGATGCGGTGGCCAGCATGCTCTATCTCGACTACTCCCGTGCCAAAGGAGAATGGGTCGCCAATATCTACGGGGGCCGGGAAAACCTGGAAGCCATCGCCTTTATCAAACGCTGCAACGAACTCGTTTATGCAGCCCACCCGGATGTGCTCATGGTTGCCGAGGAATCCACGGCCTGGCCCATGGTTTCCCGACCGACCTATCAGGGCGGACTGGGCTTCGGTCTCAAATGGAACATGGGCTGGATGCACGATATCCTCCTCTATATGTCCCAGGATCCTCTCAACCGCAAGAACCATCATGGCCAACTCTGCTTCAGCCTGAAGTATGCCTTTCAGGAGAATTTTCTGCTGTCGCTCTCCCATGACGAGGTCGTGCACGGCAAAGGATCGCTGCTGCAGAAAATGCCCGGTGATCGTCGGCAGCGTTTTGCCAACCTTCGCCTGCTTCTGGGTTTCATGTTCACCCATCCCGGAAAAAAACTGCTGTTCATGGGCGACGAATTCGGCCAGGAAGCGGAATGGAACCATGATACCGGCCTGGATTGGCAGGCGCTCGAACAGGCCGACCATCTGGGCTTGCAGCGCTGGGTTCGGGACCTCAACACCACGTTGCGCGCAATACCGGCCCTCTATGAGTTGGATTTTGATGCCGCCGGTTTTTCCTGGATCGATGCAAACGATGCCGATCAAAGCGTCATCTCGTTTCTGCGCCACGGCCACAATCAAGATGATGCAGTGGTCTGCGTCTGTAATTTCACCCCGGTTTCCCGCCACAACTACCGATTAGGGGTGCCCTCAGAGGGCTTCTGGAAAGAAATTATCAACAGCGATGCCGAGCTTTACGGCGGGTCCGGTGAGGGAAATTTCGGCGGGGTTGAGGCAACATCAATGGCATCTTGCGGCCAGAGCGCTTCGCTGCTCATCACCCTGCCGCCGCTGGCAATGGTGGCCTTCCGGAAAAAGACCCGGCCATCTCTTGAACAAAAAATCGACGAAGTGCCTGCAAGGACAACGGTGCGGACAACGGAAAACGCCCCACCCGCTGCGATCCGGGAAGCCCTGGAGGTGCTCGGTATCCGCAGGCTCCTGCTCGGCATTCAGGATCCGGCCTTTCCGAGCAATGCCGAGGAAGATATCGGCCGTGGTTCCCCCTACGGCACCGGCTCCAGGGAATTTCTCGCCTTTGCCCGTTCCCTGGGATTCAACGGCGTGCAACTGGGACCCCAGGGCATGACCTCGCTCGCCAATGCCTCGCCTTACGACAGCACCCTGTTTTCACGCAATCGCCTCTCCCTGGCCCCCTTGCCCCTCACCACCACGGAATGGGGAGAACTGCTCAGCCCGGAGACGCTGGCCCACCTGGTGGCCGCAAGGCCGCAAGGAAGGCCGGGCCGCACCGCACACGTCTATGCCCACCATACGCAGGAACACATTCTGCAAGAGGTGTGGACGCGCTTCCAGGCAAAGCAGGCTGCGGGGTCCATGCCGCCGGAATTTACCGATGAGTTTGCGCTGTTTCGCCAAAAGAACAGTGGCTGGCTTCTGCGGGATGGTCTTTATGAAACGCTCTCTCACCGCTATGGCGGGCACAGCTGGCGGGGATGGGATGGCGGGGAGGAAGCCCTGCTCGACCGCCGGCTCTGGCATTCGGCTCCCGAGGAGAAGCAAAAAATCGCGGCCCGGCGCCGAAGCCTTTTAGGACAACACCGCGAGGCCCTGGCCGCCTATGCCTTGGGCCAGTTTCTACTCCATCGGCAGCATCAGCACCTGCGGCGGTATGCAGCAGACCTCGGCCTGGAGTTGTTTGGCGATCTCCAGATCGGTTTTTCCGAATGCGACGCCTGGTTTGCCCGGTCTTTTCTACTGCCCGGCTACGTTATGGGCGCCCCGCCCAGCCGCACCAATCCCGAGGGACAACCCTGGAACTATCCGCTTCTTGACCCCAGCCGTTATTCTGCTGACCCAAGCGGTCGCCCCGGCCCGGCGCTTCGTTTTCTCGGCAGGCGGCTGGACAAAATGCTGCAGGAATTCGACGGCCTGCGCATCGATCACCCCCACGGTCTCATCTGTCCCTGGGTGTATCGGGCGGATCAACCCGATGCGCTGGCAGCAGTTCAGGCCGGTGCCCGCCTTTTCGCCTCACCGGATCTGCCCGATCATCCGGGACTTGCCGCTTTTGCCATTGCCAGGGCAGAGCAGATCAATCGAGATCGACCCCGTTACGACGATGCCTGGGTAGCTGAGCTTGATCCCGAACAGGTGAGACGCTACAGCCTGCTTCTCGATGTTATTATGGACGCGGCCCGCAGCAACGGGCGGGATGCCCGGGCCATTGCCTGCGAAATCCTTTCAACCCAGCCCTATCCCATCAAACAAGTCATGGAGCGTCATGGCCTGGGCCGTTTCCGGGTCACCCAAAAAGCGGATCTGAACAACCCGGAAGATGTCTATCGGAGCGAGAATGCCCATCCCGAAGACTGGATCATGCTCGGCAATCACGACACCCCGCCCATTTGGCTCCTGGCCGATCAATGGCAGGCAACAGGTGCTGCGCGGCAACAGGCCGAATATCTGGCCGGGCGATTGTTGCCGGAAAAACAGGACCGGGAGGCGTGGACAGTCAGACTTGTGGAGGATCCGGGCGAACTCGTGCAAGCCAAGGTGGCCGACCTCTTTGCCGGACCTGCCGGTAATGTCATGATTTTCTTTACCGACCTGCTGGGCATGACCGAGATCTACAACCGGCCGGGTATTATCAGCGACGACAACTGGTCGTTGCGAATAGCCTCGGACTTTGCCCGCCAATATCGGGACCGGCTGACCCGCAACCGGGCAATTAACCTGCCCAGGGCCCTGGCCCTCGCGCTCCGCGCTCAAGGCCCGGCCGTTGCCCGCAAGCAGAGCCGCCTGCTCGCCGAACTGGATACGTTGGCAGCAATCCCTTTACAAGAGTAAAGGCACAAGGATCTCCTTAAAAATAATACATTACAACGGCCTTAAGAAAACTGTCATCGCGGTAAACAGAGGCTGGGTCGGTTGGGTCGATTTGACAGAATATCACCCCGGACAGTTCCAGCTTGAAAGAATTATTCAACCGATGAGAGCATTCTAGAAGAAAGGCGGTGGAATCCCTGCGCATATCCTGGATTAAGCCAAAAAGAAATTCCGTTGACGCCGGGTTGTTGAGGTTGATACGTAGGCCCAGCATCATATCGTTATTGTACAACGAATTGGCCGCAATGGCCCGCTCGTCAAAGACATATTCACCAATCATCCCCAAATCCACCTTGGAATCCCCTATTCCCACCAGGGTATATTCAAACCCGAAAACCAGAGCACCGCTCTCCTTCTTCTTGCCGGTTTGATACAGTCCCTCAAATTTCCATAACCACTGATCATGGAGATATTGCAAGTCGGTTCCGGTCTGGGAAATCTGCTGATAGTAGGGGATGAGGGTGTGATCTTCGCTCTCGTTTTCTCTGAACAGCGGATCCCTCGATGTGCCGTAAAACTGGTAGAGGCCAAGATCCCAGTTTCCCAGAGTGTGACTGTAACGCAGGGCAAGATCAAGATGATGCTTACCGGCGCTGCTTTCAAATGCGGCCTTGGTATCATCGATGCAGAGCGGCCCTCGCAGCCGTCCTTTTTTGCCGGGGAAAGGACGTTCTCTGAAATAGGGCAGGAGGAATGCATCAAGAGTGCCCCAATCGCGCCATGCTGTCAGGCGTATCATGGGCTGGCCCAGTTTTTCTTCACCGTCAATTGATTCCAGCGTGTCGGTTTGATTGATGATATCAACCAGATGGACGAACTCGGTGACCCCCCAGAACACTTTGTCGACACCAGCAACAACCTGCCACTGGTCGGCTACATAGAGAAAATTACCGATCCGCAGGTCACCGTGGGTTCGGTTGGGATCGGAGGAATCAAGGCGGTAAAAGGGTTCAACCGTTATGCTCGAACCTGTTGCAAAGGCATGATACCCTTTCATGTCCATGGCCAAAGAGCCGTTATTGCGGTGTTGTTCGCCATAGGCAGGTGCCTCTGTAAACAGGCTTCCCTCGGTGGAGAGCCAGCCCTGCACATCAACTGCATATGCCGAGGCCGCAGGCAAGAGCAGCATCAGCCCTGCGGCGCTGACAACCATCTTGGTCATTGGAGGCGCTGCAGACTGTTTTTGTTGAAATCCTGGTCGGTCAATCCATTGTTGAACTTAAAATTCGATAAGAGCAAATCCGTTTCCTTGCCATTCTGGTGGTTCACCATCTGCAGGTGATGGGCCTTCCAGAGGAAACCGAGATAGAGACGGTAATCGTGGAGCTTGAGGGTTTTCAGAAGACGGTTTTTTGGGTCATAGTAGTCTTCCTTTACGACTCTGTATGCCTTCTGATCCAGCCATGATACAATGCGATTGTACCCGGAATTTTCTGTATTCTTAGGAATCAGTTCCACCACAAAACAGGGAATCTGGTCCACGTCCTCATCCGCCAGGTATCTATAGCTGTATTTTTCCACCTCCCGACTGCCGAGGTCTTCGTAGGCAAACTCACTTCCCATGAAGGGACCGGATTTATTGCTGGAGCTTATACGTTTGACTCGTTTGAGGGCAGGCAGGTAGAGCCACTGGTCATCATCATCCAACTTATGGGAAAAGGTTAAGAGTGCCGTACCCCGCACATCTTTTGGGGAATCGAAAATGGTGAGCGATTTATCCCCATCGCTTGCGATCTCCAGCACACGACTTCGGATGGAGCGGTGACTCTCTTGTTTCGCCCTGTCCCTGAGGATCATCTCCATATCCATGGTATAATCGCCAAACCCGCTGGCCCGCCGATCGGCCTCGACAATAATTTCATATCCTTTTTCCGTGGCGGTAGCGGCATGCGCCTGCCCGCAACAGAAAAAAAGGGAACACAATACGAGCAGTACCTTCATGAGGCCACCTCGACATGGGAAACGGAAACCGGCTTTTTGCCGTATACCGCCGACAAAATCGCAGGAGTCAGGAGCAAATCGGTAATGAGGGCGATAAAGACTGTTGCGGCAATGAGAAAACCGCTATACCGGTTCAAAGTAAGTCCGGAGAACATGTTGCAGAGAAATCCCCCCATCAGCACCACCGAAGTGACCACCATGGCTCTGCCGGCCGTCTGCAGCGTTCGCCAGGTAGCTGTTTGGCAATCGTGAAATTGTTCGTAATATGTACTGAAATGGTGCAGGAAATGGATGGTGTCGTCGACGATGATGCCGATGGAGATACTGCCGATCAATATGGTACCGAAATCAAGGGGAATATCAAACCATCCCATCAATCCCAGGACAACGACAAGGGGAAAGAGATTGGGGATCATGCTCAGCAGTCCCATGCGCAACCGGCCGAGCATGAACACCATCAACACGGAAATAAGCACAATGGCAAGGGTGTAACTCCTGACCATGGTGACCATGACGTTGTTGAGCATTTCTATAAAGAGGGCATTGACGCCGGTGACGGTGATGCTGCAGTCCGGAAATCGTTTGACCAGATCCGCTTCAACAAACTCCACCAATTTTTTAAACTTGATGCTGTCACGATAGGGCAGATGCATGGCCAGACGAGTCTGGCGGAACTGTTGATCAACCAGCTCATCAAGGTCATCACTCCCGCTTAATTGGAAAAGAAAGAGTTCCTGGGCTATCAATTTTCGATCTTTGGGGACGGAGTAAAACGCCTCTTTGTTTTCATGCAGGGCCCGGTTGGTTTCTTTAAGAATGGTGGTCAAATCGAGAATTTTTCCGACAAACAGGTCCTCATATTGGTAACTGCCATATTTTTCAACAGCCGTCTCGAGACTGCTGATAAATTCCGGATCATACAAGCCGTCCGCCTTGCCGGTATCGATGACAATATCCAGGGAGACGGTGCCATGCATGGTTTTATCAATGAGTTCAGTGTCTGTTCTGATCTGCGAATCCTGGGGAAACCATCGCAATGCCAGATGGGAAAACTGCAATTGCGCTGCTCCACTTGCAGCTATCACCGTCAGCAGGGCAAAGAATCCGATCACTGCCCATTTGTAATTATACGTAAAAGCGGCAAGTTGCTTAAATATTGCGTCAAGGATATCCTGTCTTCGAGGATGCGTTGTCTTCAGTTTCACAGGAAAGATCGCCAAAAGGGCGGGAAGAAGCAATACCGTGTAAAAAAGGGCCAAAAAGACACCAATGGGGGCAACAATACCGAGATCGGCAACAGGGGCAATCTCGGCTGCAGCAAAAGACGCCAGGCCACCGGCGGTGGTGACCGAGGTCATGAGGATGGCCAACCCCGAACGTTTCATGGCGGAAACAATTGCCGCTTCCCGGTCGCCGCATCGCTGATACTCTGCATAGAACAGCGCCAGGATATGGACAGCGTCACTGATGCTGACCACCAGCATGAAGGAAGGGAGGATTATGGTGATATTGGTCATGGGAATATCTAATATCGCCATGAGGGCCATTGCTGACAGAAGAGAGAGGAAAAAGAGGATGAGGGGGTAAAGTATTCCGGAAATTCTCCTGAACATAAGTCCAAGGAAGATTATGATCATGATATACATAGCCGGAATGATAAGGGATAAATCTTTCTCTATGGTCAGGTTAAGATAATCAACCACCACCGGCATACCTGAGAGGGCAATCGGAAAACTCTCCGATCGGAACTCGTCAATCACCTTCTCCATGGCTGCCATCATTTCCCGGTTCTGCTTGTTGCTCATGGGCCGGCAGCTGCCTTCCGTCTGCTGCAAGATGCCGGTCTCCGGGTTGCAGGCCAAGGGCTTAATGATGAGAGCGGTCATTGTTTTGTCTTCACTCAAAACAAAGTTATCATAGAGCGTGTTTTCTTCGGCACGCTGCCTCACCTTTTCCAGATCTTGTTGGTTCACAGGCCAGTGTTGAAGAAAATCCTCCACAATTATTTCATCTCCCTCACCGCGGGTATTCCTGATATTGACCAGGCTGGTAACCTCGTCGAGATACGGAACTTTTTTTTCCAACTCCTGATGCAGTTTTTGTAACGTTTGCAAAAAATCGAAACCGAAGATGTCCGGATGACGGATGGCGAGGATGATGAATTCGTCTTTACCGTATTGATCCCGGAAGGTGTTATAGTCAATCAGCACCTGATCGTCGGCTTTGAAAAAACTTTCATTGCGGGTGTCCATGGTCAAGGACGGTAACTGGGATATGAGTGCGGCAACAACACCGAGTACCAACAGAAGAGCGAGCCACCGGTGACGAAAAGACCACTGGGCTATTGTGCCGAATCCTCTTTCACATACCTTCTTCAAAGCCTGCATAGTCTCCCCTCCGTACGCATGTTGATTTTATATGACCACGCTCATAATAGCAAAACCAAAGAGGAATTCAACGATTAATTGGGCACGCTCATATTTAAAACAGGGAGAAGAACTGACGGAGTGAAATATGATGGACTTGTCAAAAGTCCATCATATTTCAAGAGATGGTTCAGTAAAAACAGAGAGTTACAAGGAGGAGCGTTTTTCCCTTTTCAGGGTTCAGGTCGTATGTCATCAAGAAAACGGTACATAACGTATACGTCAACATACCCCAAGCCCTGGTGACAAAACGCTTTGGGAAGTGTTCCGACAATAGAAAAACCGAGTTTTTTCCATAAGGAGACAGCCGCTTCGTTGGTACTGACGACGAAATTAAATTGCATGGCGAGAAAACCGGCTTTCTTTGCTTCACGAAGGCAATGTACCCCCATTTCATTGCCAACTCCTTGGCCGCAATAGTTTGAATGCACCATGAATGATGCGTTAGCCACATGAGATCCAAGGTCAGGTTGGTTGGCGATCAGTTTATACATTCCTATGACATGCCCGGAATCTTTTGCGACGTAGGATGTAACTCCAGGCCCAAACCAGTATGTAAATGCGTCCTGAAAACTGGTTTCCGGGGTAAAGACATAAGTTGTTCCAGATATCACCACGGCTTGAAAGATTGGCCACATGGCAACGAAATCAGATTCAACGGCTCGCCGAATGTTCATAATTTGAAGGAAAACGATATAAATTTGTCACTATTATAATAGCCTGTAAAAGAGGGCTCCAGGAGTTGAGCCCGTTACCTTACCACCTTTTCAGCTCAAGTCCTTCCAATTTCACCCGGTACCCATGTGGGATACCTTCAAAAATTAATCCGTTCCCTTTTTCCCCTTAAAAAACTTAGATTCAGGATAACGGCAGCCGTTCATGGAGAAGTCGCTCAAAATCCGTTTTCAATTGGCTCTTAACTGCAGCTTCCGATAGGGGCTGTTCCCTTTCCCTTGCCATCGAGGTCACTGGGCAATCATGGAGTCCACAGGGGATGATGCAATGAAAGGCGCGCAAATCAGGATCCACATTCAGGCTAAAACCGTGCATGGTAATCCAACGGCGCACCCCGATGCCGATAAAGGCAATCTTGCCTCCTTCTGTCCAGACTCCCGAAGTACCGTAACGGCATCGCCCCATAATCCCGAAAGAGGCGAGCGTAAACATGAGCAGTTCTTCTAAAAATCGGAGCCAACAGTGCAGGTCGCACCCGCGTCTTCCCAGGTTGAACAACGGATAGCCCACGATTTGTCCCGGACCGTGCCACGTGACATCGCCGCCCCGGTTGATGCGTTCCACCCGGATGGTTGGGTCGAGAATATTGGCCGGGTCTCCTCCCCGGCCGATGGTGTACGTCGAGGGATGTTCCAGCAGCAGCAGGGTTTCCTCCTCCTTTTCGGCACGAATGTCGGCGGCCAGCTGTTCCTGCAGGGCAAAGGCCTCCTGATATTCAACCAGACCGCAATCAATGATACGCATACACAAAACCTCGCAACCGGAGATACAGTACAATCAAAATTCCAAAAACAGCGCCTGCCGATCAAAGAAGCCGCGCAGCAAGATACCCCATCATTGCCGCCACGGTCGACACCTTGCCGTAGTCCGCTTCAGGAATCTCGACGCCGGTTCGGTCACCGATGCCGACAAGCACCTTCAAAAAGCTGAAGGAATCGATATCCAGGGCTTCGCGGATATTCTCGTTCAGATCCACTCCGGCCGGATCGGACTCCGGTGCCACCTTTTTCAATTCCATAAAAATACTTTCTTTCAATTCGTTTTCGGTCATAAGGCCTCCGGCTGCTGCAAATGACGATTGAGCGCCTCAAGAAATTGGGAACCGCGATGCCCATCCGTGGCACGATGGTCGGCCGCCAGGGTTACAGTGACGCACCGGCGCACACCCAGCATGCCGCCTTCCGCCCAAGGGCGCTCCATGATCCGACCAAAGGCGACCAGGGCCACCTGAGGGGGATAAATAACGCCGAAGACCGCCCTGGTCCCCCTGTCCCCCAGGTTGGTTACCGAAATCGTCGCATCGGTCATCTCCGAGCTTCGTAAATGGCCGGTAGAGGTGCGCTCAATCAGGTCCCCCAGAGCCTGCATCAACTCATGTACCTCGAGCTTGTCCACATGGTGAATGGCGGGGGTGAGGAGACCGCCCCGGCGTAAGGCCACGGCAAAGCCGATGTGGATATCCGGTTTGACCTGAAGTTGATCGTCCAGCCAGAAGCCGTTCAGTTCCGGCACATCCCGGAGAGCCTTGGCCACCGCCTTGAGCAACAGGACGGCAGGCAGGATGCGTTCCCGGATGGGGCGCTTCAGGTTTTCCGCCTCCAGCCAGTGGAGAGGACGGCTCATGTCGATCTCCATCTCCAGGTAGTAGTGCGGTATTTCCCGGTTGGAGCGACTCATGGCCGCGGCAATCGCCTGCCGCATCCCCGGCTGGAGCGTTTGGGCAGCCGCTGGTTCGGTTTCAGAACTCGGCTTCGGTGCCACCTCCCGCGCCTGCACCGCCTGTTCGACATCCATGCGGTGAACAACTCCATGGGGGCCGGTACCGTGTACGGTTGCGAGGTCGATGCCCAGTTCGATTGCCAGCCTGCGTGCCGAGGGCGAAGCAGCGATCCTTTCCGGGGCGATAGCCTCCGACGCTTTTGAAACCGGGAGTTCCGGAGGCATCTCCGGTGGCGATTGTTCCGACGACTTGCCCGTTACCGCCGAAGGAGCAGCTAGGGTCTCCGTCATTGCGGCTACCGCGCCTTCCTGCAGAATCAGGGCCAGCACCGTGCCCACCGGCACCTCTTGTCCTACCGCGACCAGCGGTTCACCCATTATCCCCTCTTCAAAGATTTCGATTTCAAACAATCCCTTCTGGGTTTCCACCGTGGCAACGATATCACCGCGTTTGACCCGCTCCCCCGGCCTGACCAGCCACTCCACCAGTTTGCCGGTCTCCATGTCCGCCCCGAGACTGGGCATGCAAAATTCAGCCATGGCGCACCATCCTTCGTACAGTGGCAATAATCGTCTCGACCTGCGGCAGAGCGGCATCCTCCATATGCCGGGCATAGGGTATGGGAACCTCGGCACTGCAGATCCGTTCCACCGGATGATCAAGCTCATAAAAGGCCTGCTCCATGATTCGCGCCGATATCTCGGCGCTCAAACTGCCGCTCCGCCACCCCTCGTCTACAATCAAAACATGGCGGGTTTTGCCGATGGAGGCCAGATACGTGGCGTCGTCCAACGGCCGTAAGCTGCGCAGGTCGATAACCTCGGCCTCAATCCCTTCTGCGGAGAGGGTCTCGGCCGCTGCCAGGCATTTAAACAGACTGGCGCTGTAGGTGATAAGGGTGATGTCGCTCCCCGGCCTGCGCACGCGGGCCGTGTCAATATCCACCGGGCCGGAATTTTCCGCCATCGGCCCCTCCATGTTGTAGAGGGTGTTATTTTCAAAAATCAACACCGGATCCGGATCCTGAAGAGCGGTCCAGAGCATGCCGCGGGCATCCTCCAGGGTTGCCGGAGACAGGATGCGGATACCAGGGATATGGGCAAACCACCCCTCCAGGCTATGGGCATGCTGGGCCGCCAGCTGCTTACCGGCGCCGGTCGCCATGCGGATGACCAGCGGCACGTTGAACTGGCCGCCCGACATGTGCAACAGGGTGGCAGCGCTGTTGAGGATCTGGTCCAGCGCCAGCAGGCTGAAGTTAACGGTCATCACCTCAACGATGGGCCGCATGCCGCCCAGTGCCGCACCGATGCCCGCACCGACAAAGCCCGATTCGGAGAGCGGCGTGTCGCGGATCCGCTCCGGGCCGAACTCCTCCAGCAATCCCTTGCTGACCGCATAGCATCCGCCGTAATGGCCGACATCCTCGCCCATGAGAAACACCCGTTCATCCTTTATCATCGCCTCGCGGATTGCCTGTTTCACTGCCTCGCGGTACGTGGTCGTTTGCATTGCCGTCTGTTCGCTCATGCCGCCCTCCTTGCTGAAGAGACAAATCGAGTCAGTTCTTCCACCGGTTCCCAGGTGCCGTTCTCGGCAAAGGCTACAGCCTCTTCGATCTCGCGGGCCACATCCTGTTCCAGAACGGCCCTCTCCTGCTCATCAAAAAGATGGGCCTCGCAAAGACTCGCCGCCAATAGTTCGATAGGGTCGCGCTGCTTCCACCGGTCCACCTCTTCCTTGGTGCGGTACAACTCGGTGTCGAACATGGAATGGGGGCGGAAGCGGTAGGTGCGGCACTCGAGCAGATAGGGACCATTCCCCTGGCGGATATGGTCCACGGCTGTGCGAGCCGCAGCCTCCACAGCCAGGACATCCATGCCGTCAACAAAGGCCGCGGTTATACCGTAATTGGCACCCTTGGCGGCAATATCGGAAGCTGCCTGGGTGTAGCAGAGGGCGGTGCCCATGGCATACAAATTGTTTTCGCAAAGAAACAGCACCGGCAATCGCCACAGCCCGGCCAGATTCAAGGCTTCATGAAAATCACCCTCGGCCACGGCCCCGTCGCCGAAGAAACAGCAGGTCACCCGGTTACGCCCCTGCATCTTGTCGGCCAAGGCCAAGCCAACCGCCAGCGGGATACCGCCGCCGACAATCGCGTTGCCTCCGTAAAATCGAGTGGCAACATCGAAAAGATGCATCGAACCGCCCCGCCCTCGGCAGCATCCCTCCTGCTTGCCGTACATCTCGGCCATGATCTTGCCGGCGTTCATGCCGCGCGCCAAGGCCTGGCCGTGTTCACGGTAGGTGGCCACCACTGCGTCCTCGGGGGTCAGCGTAGCCATAACACCCACGGCCACCGCCTCCTCTCCATTATATAAGTGGAGGAAACCGCGAATCTTGGTGGCACTATATAATTCCGCCGATTTTTCCTCGAAACGGCGGATCAAAAGCATCTGCCGTAATTGCCGGATAGCATTATCTTTTTCGATAGGTTTCAGCATCACGATTCGCTCCCTTCGAGGGTGGAGGTATCCCCAATGGGGAGTCCCAGTTCACGCGCCTTGAGCAGGCGTCGCATGATCTTGCCGCTCCGTGTTTTCGGCAGGTTGTCGGTAAAGTCCACTTCCTTGGGCGCCACCGCCGAACCGAGCTTGGTGCGACCAAAGCCGATCAGTTCCAGTTTCAGCTCTTCGCTTGGTTTGAAACCGGGCTTGAGCACGACAAAGGCCTTGACGATCTCTCCGATCATGGGTTCCGGCTTGCCGATCACCCCGGCCTCGGCCACGGCAGGGTGTTCCATCAGGCTGCTTTCCACCTCAAACGGCCCCACCATGTGACCGGCGGTTTTAATGATGTCGTCGGCCCGCCCGATAAACCAGTAGTAGCCGTCCTTGTCCCGCTTGGCGAGGTCGCCGGTGATGTACCAGTCCCCGACAAAACACTTCCGGTACCGTTCCTCTTCATGGAGATAGGCCCGGAACATGGAGGGCCAACCACGGCGAAGGGCCAGGTCGCCCACCACCTCGGGACCTTCGACGTGCACGGTCTCCGCATCGATGCGGGTGACGATGGCGGCCTCGATTCCCGGCAAAGGACGCCCCATGGAACCGGGACGAATTTCCAGGGCCGCATAGTTGGCGATCATGATGCCGCCGGTTTCCGTCTGCCACCAATTGTCGTGGATCGGCAGTCCCAGCACACGCTGCCCCCAGAGAATGGCCTCCGGATTGAGCGGTTCGCCGACACTGTGCACCAGCCGCAAAGCGGAAAGATCGTAACGCTGCCGCTGTTCTGCCGGGGCGCGCATCAGCATCCTGATCGCGGTCGGAGCAGTGTACCAGACACGTACCCGCTGCTCCTGAAGGATGCGGTACCAGCGTTCCGGGTCGAAATCCGCCTCATCGACAATACTGGTGACCCCGAAGAGCAAGGGGGCGATGATGCCGTACGACGTCCCGGTCACCCAACCTGGATCGGCGGTGCACCAGAAAATGTCGTCGGCATGCAGGTCGAGCACATATCTGCCGGTGATGAAATGGGTGTGCACCGCATTATGAACATGCACCGCCCCTTTGGGCATGCCGGTGGTGCCGCTGGTGAAATGGAGGATCGCCATGTCCTCAGGGTCGGTGGGCGGGATGGTAAAGGCAGCGGAGGCCGCCGCCATCAGGGGCGGCAAAGCGAGAACACGCTCATCCCAATCCTGTTCCGCATCGATCAACAAAACATGGCGAAGTTCCGGCAGCCGGTTGAGCAGAGGGGCTATTTTCTTGTCGTATTGCCGCCGGGTGGTGACCAACACCCGGGCGTTCCCCCGTTCCAGACGTTGAAAAATCGGTTCCGGTCCAAAGGCGGAAAAAAGGGGACAAAAAACGCTGCCCTTTTTCAGGGTGCCGAAGAAGACCGAATACAGATCCGGGATGCGTCCGGCCAACCAGAACACCCGTTCCCCCTTGCCTACCCCCAAGTGACCGAGCAGATTGGCAAAGCGGTTGCTGCCTTCCTTGAGAGTACCATAGGTCAGGTCAATATTTTTGCCGCCCTTGCCCAGGCAGCGGATGGCCACCCGGTCGCAAAGAGGACTGTCGGCATGACGATCCACCGCAGCATAGGCAATATTCAGCCCGCTGCCATCCGGGAGGCCATGGAGTTCGCGACCGACACTCTTCCAGGAAAACTCAGCGCAGGTCTGCTCGTAATCCAGCAGATTCGGCTGCACCGGCATTGATGCCGTATTTTTTGGTATAGGGAGGAAATTCATGCATACCTCCAAGGTGAAGGGTCTTCCTCCTGTATGAGCGAGCAGGAGAAAAAGAGAGGAGATAGAAGTATCTGAACGGATACCCGAAAAAAAAACAAGAGGTGAATATGATATATAAAATGGATATAAAAATTACTCTTCAGATGGAACACGTAGCGGGTTTCAAGGCGAGCTTGACCCGCAACCGAGCCGAACCTGGCCAACGCTTTGCTTTTCGCAACGAGAACAGCATTGCCACTCGGTAGAGTTCAGCCACAAGGCTGCTTTCACCTCTTCTGTAACGTATTGAAGATCCTGCCGACGCGCTGAACGGGATATCCACCTCAAGCAGCGTCGAGGTTGACTTCAATTTTTCCCCAGCTTCATCGTCCCTTCATGTGCACTCGAGTATGGTGCCCTCCAAAATGCGAGTTGGTCGCGGGAAAAGTGCCGCGGTCAGCCTAACTGATGATCCTGGATAAAAGATAAAGCGGGGTATCCACTTGACGCAAGTGGATACCCCGTATGTAGTATCTGTGGGTATGAACAACCATCCGCGCCCAGTAGCGGAAGAACACTACCCTCGCACATACCAAGAATTTCTTGAATGGTTCGCTGATGAACCGGCATGCCGCCGATACCTTGCCCGATGCCGCTGGCCGAATGGATTTAAATGCTCGCAATGCGGAGGTATGTGAATGACCACCGAAAATTGACCCCCCTGAATGTGATAAAAGGAAGGGTGATAGGGTCACCCACTGTTGTGGTTGTTTCCGGGGGCAGGAGAAATGGAGGGAGCCGTAGGCGACCGGAGTTTCTCCTGCCCCCGGAGGCCCCCACCGCTCCGATGCTATTCCCGGTAGAACAATTTTCCTGCCTTTTTACGGCTGTAATTTATGCTCTTTCTGCTGATATCATAAATAATTACGGGATAATCCCTTCCATCACGGGTGATCAGCAGATTACCGTCGAGATCGGTGATCATGCTGACACTCTCAGGGCGCCCCATACCATTTGTATCCTCTTCGGTGAAATGGGCCTTTATCGTTTCCAGTCGGCCCTTCTGGGGATTATAGACAATGACATCCATCTTCATTTTCCTTTTTTCTGCTGTTGCCCTTTGAGGCTTTCTTTTAAACGGTAGCTGTCCCACTGGCAGTTGATGATGTGGGCTTTGTGCGTTAATCGATCGAGGAGGGCCGCCGTCATCACTGGATCGCCGAACACCTGTGTCCAGTCGGCAAAACCAAGATTCGTGGTAATGATCACCGACCCTTTTTCCTGACGTTCGGCAAGCACCTGAAAGAGCAACTCCGCGCCTTCCTTGGAAAACGGGATGTAGCCAAGTTCATCGAGAATCAGCAGATCGTAACGGGCGTGCCGACCGATAAGACGCCGAAGATCTTTCTCCTGACGGGCTTCGATAAGCTCGTTCACCAAACCATAACAACTGACAAACCTGGTCCTGTAATTATTTCTGCAGGCCTCGATACCAAGCGAAGTTGCCAGGTGGGTCTTGCCGGTACCACTGCGACCAAGAAAGATAACATTTCGATGTTCTTTGATATATTCACAGACTGCCAGTTCACGTATGACCCGGATGTCGAGATCGGCCACAGCACCAAAATCGAAACCCTCCAAAGTTTTCAAGAGAGGGAATTTCGCATCCCGCACCCGGCGGTTGAGTCTACTTTCCGCTCTGGCTTGAAGCTCAGCTGCTGTCAGGTCCAGCAAAAACTCATCGTAGCCTGGACCGCTCTCTTTTGCCTGGCGCAGCTTGGATTCCAGATCCCGAGCCGTGGTTGACAAGCTCAGGGCTTTGAGATTTTCACGTAATTCGACGAGGGTTGCGCTCATCATTGCACACCTCCCAACACCCCATAAACGGTCAGGTCGGGAGAGGGCAGGCTGGGCCAGTTGGTAAGCGGTGCAATGGTGGTATCCTGTTCATTGGCAGAGATCAGCAGATGCCGTACGCCTTCACTGCCGTTGAGATTCTTTGCCAGGGCGAGTTCAACCGCAGCCTCCACCTCGTCCGCCTTATAACGGCTGTACAGCATCAGCACGGCGATAAAATCCTTGATCCCCTTGGTTTCCCCCTGCATACGACAGAAATTCGCAAGCAGTTGATGCAGCGACTGAGGCCAGTGCTCCCGCCATTGCCGAATCACTCGAGCACTTGAAAACGCCATCGGACGTTGCTCAAGCAGCTCCAGATAATGCTCCGGAGCCAGACTCCATTTGTTGTTGGCAAACAATCGTTCGTGGATTGCCAGCCGTTTGCCGCCGGAAAAAATCTCCACCCGGTCCACATGCGCGATAACCTTCAACCTGCGACCTGCGTACCGCCATGGCACTGAGTATCGGTTCTTGTCGACCGTTACCGTGGCGTATTTGTCGACCCGAGCCTCATGCAATCGGATATTGCTGAAGGCTACCCCCGGCATCTCAAGCAGCGAGCCTTTCTCTCCTTCAAAGAGTTCGGCAACACTCTCCGATCGGCCGGCCATCTTGTGCGAACCGTAGGCCAGGCAGTCGGCCAGGATCTTTTCATTGAGTTCTTCAAGATTCTCCGCCTCCGGAACCGGAACCATGTAGTTCCGCCGAGCAAAGCCTACCAACCCTTCCACTCCGCCTTTCTCATTGCCGCTGTCAGGGTTGCAGAACCGGGCAGAAAAACTATAATACGCCCTGAATTTATTGAAGCTTTCTTGCTCAATACGCATTTTTCCCTGGAGAACCTTACGTACCGCTGTCGTTAAATTGTCGTAAATCAGCACCGGAAAAATTCCACCAAAAAACTCGAAGGCCTTCATGTGGGCGTCAAAGAATGCCTGCTGACGTTCACAGGGATAGAGCCGGACAAAATGCTTCCCGGAAAATTTGCTCCGCATGCAGAAAAACTTCAGCCGGACTGTTTCGCCTCCAAGAACCGCCGTCGCGGTCCCCCAATCCACCTCCGCTTCTTGCCCTGCCTCAGGTTCACACGCAATGAACACTTGGCCGGCAAGATCAAGACCCAACTCCATTCGCATCATCCGAACGTAGCGACGGACATTCGATTCGCTCCCCTGGTAACCCTGCTCTGTTCGCAATCGATTGTATACCCGCCTCGCTGTGTGGCGCTGTTTCTTCGGCTGCCCCTTGTCCTTCGTTAGCCACTCCTCGATAAGACAACGATACGGCCCCAGCACCGGAAACAGTTGCTGCTCTCGCTCACTGTATCCCCACGCTTCCCCGCGAAGTGCCTTCTTGATTGTGTTGCGCGAATGACCAGTTTGTCTCGCCAGTTCGCTGATGTTCTTGCCGTAGACTCTATGGGACGTCCTGATGTACTCATATTGATCCATTTCAAGCAACTCCTCACCTCCGTGTTGAATGTTAAAAAAAAATATCAACATCCTAACCGAAAGTGCTTTGCTCAAGGTGGTCAATTTTGGGTAATCACTAACCCTCTTTGCTGGTCAATTTTAGGTTAGCACTGCCACCGAGTGGAGGGACTATCCGAGATGCCGGCAGTAAACTCTATTTTTCCTGTGACGAAGCCACGGAACGTGCGGCTGTTCTGTATGGCCTGGCACGGTTTGGCAAAAATATTCTTTTGAAAGGAAACACCATTGAACGAAACAACAATAAACGAACCGCCCTCCCCCGACCAAGAACTCACCAGCCTCACATTGCTCGCGCTCAACAAAACCATCCACACCGTGTACGCCAGTTGTCCGAACTCGATGTGGTTCGGCTCGGCAAAAAAACAAAAATGCTTCTGCAGGATAATGCACGCCGTGACATGGAGCGCTGAAGAGCCCAACGCGATAACGCACTGTGATGGACAGTTTCTTGATAATTGAGGAAAAGGCCCTCTTCTTCTACTTAGTCATAATTCTAACCACAATTCTTGCCAAAACACAAAATGGTTAGTATTGTGACCATAGATATTTTTTGGAGGAACCGACATGCAGACTATAGAGACCTTTGTTCCGATCACTCAAGCCAAAGCAAAGCTCTTGGATATGGTGCGACAGATCAATGACACCAATGACACCATAGCGATCACAAAAAATGGCGTCCCCGAAGCCGTCATGTTATCCATGGCAAAGTTTGAGGGATTCTTAGAAACCATTGACATCCTTGCCGATTCAGAGATGATGGGGCAATTGAGGCGATCGGCGCAAGATGTTAACTCTAACACCTTGGTTGACTTGGATGAGGCTTTTTAATGCTGTATCAGGTCAAACTGACATCCACTGCCAACGAAATCGGGAAAAAATTTTCCCCTGAAATAAAAACTGCCGCCAGAGCTGCGCTCAAAGAACTAGCCCAAAATCCGCTCCTCGGTAAAGAACTGCAGGCCGATTTAGCTGGTTTTCGGTCCTATAGGTTCATGCGATATCGAATTATTTATAAGGTGAATACTATAGAAAAAATCATCATTATTTGGGCAATTGGTCACCGACGGGACATATACGAAAATTTCAGCGAGTTGCTCCTGAGGAACCAAACAGCCCCAGCGAATTCTTAAAAATCGCACCAGGGAAAGAGATGAACCATCACCAATCGCTCAATGTGTTAGGCCAGTAGCTCAAAAAATCATGACATGATGCCAGGAAAACGTGGCATGCTCCTTACTTCGTTACGGCCCCTTTTTCGTCAATGCAAACAACCTAACCAATATCCTGAAAAGCCAATTTCCACCGTTTTTTGGGGTTGTCAAACTGAACATCTTGCGGTGAAAACCGTTCTGGATCGTATGGATGGTAGTTTTTGGCGTGCCCCTTGAACCATT
Organism: uncultured Desulfobulbus sp.; assembly: GCA_963666685.2. Lineage (GTDB taxonomy): Bacteria > Desulfobacterota > Desulfobulbia > Desulfobulbales > Desulfobulbaceae > Desulfobulbus. The sequence continues at coordinate 889,871 of CAXXHZ010000003.1, read as the reverse complement.
CAACATGGTCTTCATATTCAGGGTGTTGGGGGTTGCTGAGAACTTCCAACAAGTTGTAATATCCGGGGATACTCCCACAATCCTCCGGGGGGCAGGCACGTGCTCCGTCGATACACCTAGGATATGAGGCGTCTTTTTCTTTCAACAGAATGCCTTCGAATAAAAGTTCGTGCTCCCATCCATCTCCAAAATCATATTCATATTCCATAGTCTGCCCGAGTTCAGTGAAGTAATCACTGATTGTCGCTTCCCAGCCCGGGATAACGTCTTCACCATCCCAGTCGTCCTGGGGGATTCCTATCTCAATGGGCTTTTTTTTGTATTTTTGCCGTACCCGGTACGCGTGGAGATGATAATCAAGTCAACCCATAGAGTCTTGGATTGCTACATGTAGATCCCAGAAACTGGATTTTGCGGGAACTTGTATCCTTCTCCATATCATTGGTTCAATCCCCGATAGCTTGATATGGAATTGGTAGACAAGGTCTTTCATTCTTTTCGACATGGAGGCCTTTTATTAAAAATTCCTGAATCAGTGAAGCCCCGAGTCGGACCTTTCTCCTCAATGCGGGGAGGGTCGATTTTCGGCTTCAGCGGAGCCGGATCACCCTCTGTGTGCTCGACGTCGAGGCTATGTCGGCGATTTGTTCATTGATAATGCCCTGTTTTCTTGGAGTGAGGATAGTTCTCTGGCGTATTCCACTGTTTTTATGACATTGTTTTACTCAGGCAGCCGGTATTAGCTTCCGGTAGACCGTGCCGAAGGCGACAAAGGCCGGGCAGCACCGGCTGAAACGAAGCGTCAACCGTCTGCCTTTGGATATCAGGCGGGCGGCAAGATACATCAGTTCCTGGATAACGGTCTTAATCCGTCTGCGTTTGGCCAGGTGCCGCAGCGGTGCTTGCGATCCCAGCAGGCCCTGTTGACCGATGTACCTGAGAATGTTGTAGGCAAAAGCCCCCAGAGCCATGATCAGGGAATTGGTGGCGAACTTGCCGCTGGGCAGGCGTTCCAGGTCCAGATCTGTCTTGAATTCGCTATGAAACTGCTCGGAGGTCGCATGTTGACGATACAAATCGATCACCATCTCCGGTGCCAGCGACAGGTTGGTCCACCAGCCCTCCAGAATGACCTCCGGCGCAACAAGAAGCTGGCCGTGTTTGTCAATGGTTCGTTCGGTCACCCGGACAATCCGCTTGAGTTGATAGACGGCTCCGTTAACTTCCTTGCTTTCCTCGACGACCAGTGTGCCGATGCTCTTCCCGGGCCGGGGAGTGACCACCTCGCCTTGGGCGAAAACACGGTCGCGCCACTCCCTGACATTGTTTTTCCGAGGATTCCATTTGATGATGTAGCAGACCTCGGCCTTTTCCAGGGCGATCAATGTCTCCAGCGCATCGTGAGCCGAGTCAGCCCGGACCAGGATTTTCTCCTCGGTCAGCGTCTTGCCCTGGACAATCACCCGCTGGAGAAATTCCACCGCGCCCTTCTGGCTATGCTGGCTTCCGGGCCGGAGTTCCACCTCCAGGCACCAACCTTCCAGACCGAGATAGGCGGCGATCGGGGCGTAGCCATCATAGTTATGGTAGGTGCGGCTCACCCCCTCTTTGCGTGTATTGGAATTATCTTGCGGAAAAACATCCACATCCAGAGGCACGAACCCTGGGACTGCCGGGCTCACCTGGACTTTGAGCTGCTTGAGCATGGTTTGGGAACATTTGACAATGGCGGGGATCATCCTCGATCCCGCGGCATCCAGCCGCTGCCGCAATCGTTCCACCGAGGGGACACGGTCAATACCCAGCGCCTCCAGGGAAAAAAGGTCATCCCGCATGGCGTCAATGGCCTGATAGTCGCTTTTCCCCAGGCAAAGCAAGCCAAGATAGCTGCGGAAGATGTCCGGCTCGCTGATATGACCGTTACTTTGCCCCAGCCTGCCGACATGCCGGCCAAGGTCGCTGTACCGGTTGATGCAGGCACCGGCCAAGGCCAGCCCGGAGTGGCTGGTGTAGAATTCTTCACGGCTTTGTTCCAGGTTCATTCGTTTCATGTTTTTACCTGCCAAGTGAGTTTTTAGGACAGGTGTATATTGCAATATTTTTGCTTAAATATCAATATGATAATTGGAAAATTAATGCTTTTCCATTGATGCTTTATCACTGATTCAGGAAATTACTTGAAATAGTCAATATATACAATCAAAAGCTGAACTTTTCAGGAGCCACAATCCTGATGATAATGACAATCAAGCCAAAATTGGGTTATTTGTTACCGGTGAAGAAATAATAAATACGCCAGATTTCTTTAAAAAATATATGGTTTGATTCCGTGAAGTTTCGACTAGAGGCCTTGGATTTGCCCTTACCCTCAGAGGCTCTACTATTCCACAACAACGACAACTTTCTCCGCACGGAGAAAGCTGCTTCTTAGAAAACCAGATATTGAAACCGAATCGGACCTTTTCCTGATCTCGGCATTCCTCGCTCTTCCGATATCTTTGCATGAGCGGTTTTGCCAAAACGTTGCCCTTGCAGCCTCTACCATTGCATCTAACGAGGACAGCTTTTCGTCGCTCGTAGCGCCCCATACACAGCTGACCACATTCGTCCGCAATACGTGTGAGGCGTGTGCCCGCCACAATTTCACAACACTAATAGCATTCTCCACGCGGAGAGTGAGCAAACTACCGGATCGGCCTTTATCGTATCTCAAAGTTTTCCCTGCTGTTCCGTTACCTCCCAGCTCTTTCCAACAACAGTTACCTCGACCAACCGCGACCACCGTACACCTGAAGCCTTTGACACCAAAGGATTTTCAGGAAAAGCACGGTCATTGCGTCTCTATCTCTTCAATTTAGGTTGATTTTTTCGCGTAATACGGTATGCATCTTTGAGTCAAATCATGGAAGATTTCAGATCGTACCGGGGAACATTGGTATATATATCCCTCAATGTTCGGCAATCAACTTATCACTTTTATCACAACAGTATTCTGCTTGAAGATACCCTTTTATTCTAGCTTATTAGACTATGATAAGAATCTGACGGAGGTTCAGCATGGCAACAAATGCAGAATATCAACATCCAGATGGAAGATATGAATCAGTAAAAGGATTTTATTGGACCGCATTTATATTCCCGCATTTTTGGTGCTTTTTTAATGGTCAGGTGGCATTGGGATTCGTGCTCTTACCGACTGTTATTATAGCAAATATTGCCAGCAGAGCATTTCCAATATTTTTAATACCAACCTTTGCATTTGCTATATGGTTTGGTTTTCATGCCGCTGATCTTAAACGAAACAAGTTGCTAGCCTCGGGGTTTCTTCCCGGCGGCAGTGCCTCATCCGATATCATTTTTGATGTAATAACAAGGCAATGTCCACGCTGCAATAAAGTGATAAAACGAGTTGCAGAGCAATGTCCCTATTGTAAGAATAGTTTTGATCCGGAGTACATCGCCTTCCAAATCTCACAGCAACGACAAATTGTAAGTGCCCAATTAAAAGAGACGAAGGATAGAGGGTCTCGAAAGTGTCCAGCTTGTGGCGAGTACACTGTTGATATGGCAGTCATTGAAGGTGGAGCATGGGGTGACTGGTGTGCTCACTGTAAAATGTCTCTGCAGCAAATGAAGGCTCAAGGTGTTGACATCGATAGTGTGAACTCCCTTGAAGCAACTATTTCAGATTTAGAGATTGACGAGGAAATCGAAAAATTAGAAACGCGGTATCTAGAATTATGCGAACAAGGCCTGTGTCCAACATGTGGCAAGTTCGGTGTATATAAGGCGACCATCGAAGATGGGGGATCGGGAGATTGGTGTCCACATTGCAAGATGTCTCTGCAGAAAATGAGTTCACTTACGGTTGAGAAATAATAGCTACAACCAGCAATAACGCATTAGCTATAGACAGAATTCAGTTCCTCATCATACAGGCAGACTGAGATTAATTGCCGGACACGTCTATCATTTCATTACGGAGGATAGGTGATTATGCATAACCACTTCACCACCCGAAGTATCGCAATCCTCCGCCTGCCGTTTGGCAGCCTTCTCGTTAGAACGGTAACATTTGCCTGCTTACTGATATTCACACTCAACGCCTGCTCTAACTCCGAACAAGAGCAGCAGGCCGCCCAGAAGACGGATGTGTTAACCGACGGATCAGGGACAAAGTCCGCAACTACGCAAACAACAGCGACTCAACGCCTGCCATACCGTGTCATCGCTCGAACGGACAGTAAGAACGGTGACAGCAACCATCCGATGATTGCTTACATTCTCTTAGCTTCGGAGAAGGTCTCCGCGTCACTAACTCCTGGACAGGGAGTCTCGGTATATCAGATCGACCTCGTGGAACCTTTCTCCTGGACCTCAGGAGTGACGGTAAAAACGAAGCAGTTCGGTGAACTGCGTCTAGATCAAGGCGACCTTTACGGTACCGCAGCCCAGTTAAAAGCTATTGCACGATATATTGGTGAGCTAAAGGATAACGGGACAGCCCCCGTTTTCGTACCACAAAATACAAATTGACCGTTTAAAAGGAGGCCGAAATGAAGAGATTTTTGGCAATAGTTTGTTCACTTTCGCTGACGTTTTTTTTGCTTGGAAATGCTCAGAATGCCGAAGCGAAGTCAACATCAATTCAATCCTTTAAGGCAGGCGGGACCTCTATTGCTATTCCCCCGCCTACCGTAGAAATGACCGAATTGGGGCATGACAATCGTCATTTAATGGATATGTCTGTGGCTCCGAATAACAGGCTCATTGCCGGATTTGTGCTAAATAGCGACCTCCCAATACTCATAAAGGGATCAGGCGACCTGAAGATGGACAAGTACGCAATGGTCCAAGTATCTCGTCGTGCTGAACATATAGATTGTGGACCAAACGATTTCAAGGAAATTACATCAGGCGCAAAAGAACAGTTTGGAGATATGATGAATTCCTCAACAAAAGAAGTGGAGGATGAATTAAATAGAAGGGTAAAAGCTCTCGACTTAAAAAATTCTACGATGAGCCTTGGCGCGCCGCAGCAACTCGGTTGCCTATTCTCTAAAGAAAACGCATACGGTTTTGGCATGATAATGCCCATGTCAATGGGTGGACAGAATATGAAAGTGGCCGGTGGCGCTGTATTAATGCGCGTCAAGCAGAGGTTTATTTTTGTCTATCTCTATGCCGAGTATAAGGATGAAGAGACAGTAAAGTGGATACTGAAGACTACAGAAAACTGGGCAAATGCCATTTTGGCATCAAACAAATAAATCGGATAAGAAGGGGCAGGATGCATTTGACCTCTCATTGGCCTTGGTCGGAATTGCAATCATGAGGGTTGTCAATAAGTTGTTTATTCTACCTCAAAATCTATCCAGTGATAAACGGACGGATTAATTCAGGAGAGTACCGTGACTTCAGAAATAGCTAATCAAAATTCCCCAGCATGCAATACAAAATTAACACCACCTGGCTGCTGCGATAGTTGTTAAAAACCTGCAGATAAACCTGATCAGGTGGAAGTTAATGCAGCTTCTGCAGATTTGCAAAATAATTCAACAAGCCAGACAAATGGTGATGTTAGTAATAATTTGAAGCCAACTGCAACGACTCCTTTTGGCAAAAAAGTTATTTTCTGGTGTGCGGGGTTTTTAATTTACCAGATATTAGCATGGTCGTTCGGTTTATTGTTTGCCCCTACAGTATGGACGACAGAAAATGATAAATTATGCCAAGGAAAAGGGTATTGGTACGCAACAGGATCTTTACCTTCTTTTAATTCTAGGCCTGGAATGATAAGCGTCAAATGTGAAAGGAGGGGGTACATTCCAAGATAACACATATCATCTTTGTATTCTTCGCGCGGAGAATAGGTCGAAGAAATACTTTTACAAAATGTTGCCAGCACAAGCTGAATAGGAGTATTGTCATGGACAATCTTGATCTAACAATTTGTAATAATAATGTATTCCGATAGGCAGATATTAACAGAAATTGCCAGCGTCATATTAAATAAAAAAGGATGAAAACAAATGATTTATTCAAAAAATGCAAAATCTAGGTTTGTCTTTATTATTTTCATTTTACTACAGCTTATAAGTTTTAGTGATCATGCCTTGATAGGAGCTACTCGTGCCGAATCTGAGTTTTATTATAAACAAGATTTAAAATTAGAGAAGATGGGTGTGGGATCGAGGCTTGAACCGATTTTCAGAGAAGATACTAGTGTAAGTGGTAATCATTCAATTTCATTGGATAATGGCGATAATAAAACATGGTATTCGTTTACTATTTCCGGGACAGAAAAGAAAGGAGATGTAATAAGGGTTACCACTAAAGAAGGGTTTAATTTTTTCCTTCTGATGAATATTTCAAGAGATATGTTGCTTTATCCACAAATTGATAATGTGGAAAGAGATGCAAAAAGACCAAAAAAGATCGATTCACTAGAAAGCGCATTCATCGCATCTCAGTTTGAAGTTAATGATATGATTAAAAAATTGTTGTTGGATTCAAAGAACGGCGAAAAAGAGGCTCAGGAAACTTTGCAAAAATTCGAAAAAACCTACCCACACCCGTTACTATCAAACTTTAGTAAATTCAAATCGTCGACCAGGGCATACATAGATCACCGAACTTTAAAACAAAAACTGATTGACTGGATTGATTCATTTAGGTGAGTTCTCATTTTCGAAAACCGATTAAAATTGCACACGTTGACCATATCCTGCCGATCCTAACGAGGAAAACTTATGAAAACAACAAATGTACTTGTCTTTTTGATGTTTACAGTGATTCTTGCAAGTTGTGCCTCTGGTCCATCACCGGCCATGCTAGCGCAGCAGGAACGCATCCAGCAGGATCGCGTCGAGCAGGAACGTGCCCAGCAGGAACGAATAAACATCGAAAAAGCTAAAAAGCTAGACGAAGAGACCGCTAAACAAAGGCAGTATTTAAATGACAACCTCTTAAATGCGGCCATGAACGGCGACTCTAATAGCGTGTCTCAATTGCTTGCCAAGGGGGCCGATGCTAACGCTAAGACAAAAGAAGGTGCTCCTGCTTTGATGGTGGCGTCGGTAAACGGCAAAAAGGGTTATCAGGATGTGGTAAAGCTACTGCTTGAAGCGAAAGCCGATGTCAATGCCAAGAATACAGAGGGTACAACGGCTTCAATTGAGGCTTTCCGGAAGGGGCATTGGGAAATAGTAAAACTCCTTAAAAAAGCGGGTGCTGAAGCGATTCCTGAACGGGAATTAGCGAAACGGCTAGGTGAAATTGCAACGCAAATGGCTCCGGCCACTGAGATTTCATTCAGCGGAGATCTGATTAGTGGCACAATGCATCCCGTATCTTCTGGTATTAGCAAACCCTCTGCCAAGGAGCTAAATGAATTCAAAGAGCTTTTGAATTTTGGTGCGAACCCTAACCTCATCCGCATCAAAGGCTATAAACCACAAACAGCAGCAATGTTTTCAGGCGATCCTGGCACGGTAGTACCTGCGGAAGAAGGAGGCCTGACGTTGCTTGAATATTGCCGAACCATCAAGCTGGACGAGGCTGTTAAGTTGCTTGCCGCAAGAAAAGGTCTAAAAAATTAATAAAAATCGAGAGGCTAAGCTCCGAGGTGGATCTGGGGACGGTTCCTTAGCAGAATCTGTGCATGACCGGTATTGCCGGTAAGTAGGCAGCTGCATTGGTAGAGGACAGCAAATAACGAGTTCACCTGTTCGACACTCGTAAGCTGTTGCACAGCTGGCCACCTCTGATGATCTTTTCAGGTTGGTTTTTGATTGGGAAGGAAAATTAAAGGAATATCGCTTACGCTAAGATAACGTGTTCCTTGTACGAATCTATGAAAGACTGATATCGCATGTAAGTTGTCCATGCAGTGGTAGTGGTCGCACACAACGAAGACAGCTGTTCGGCGCTCGTAGTCTCTTATACGGTTGGCCACTTCCGTCCGTAATGCGGACGAGACAAGTGACCGCCACAATTTCACGACAACAATCGTATTCACCGCGCGGAGAAAGAGCAAACTATTGGATCGACCATCTTTCATGTTCCACGGGTTTTCAGCTGTTCAGATCGCATCAATTTTACCCCTGCCACACCCGAACAATTATCAAGAATAAGTTTCATAATAAAAGTGATTTACCTATACTTTTTTTCTTCAACGGAGGAATCATGTTTATTTTTAAAAACTTGTTAATGCTATGTTTAGCTTTTGTAATGTGTAGCTGTGCTGGGCAAAAAACGGCACTCACCAAGGGACAAGAAAATTTAAACGTTTCAGAAAAATCAATTGCTCTTCTTTTTGTTAGAATATCAAACGAAAATAAACCAAACTATCAACTTAAACTTGAAAATGCCAATATTCCACCATTGGCTAAGGCAGGAGATACATTTGGGAATTGGATGCAATATTTAGTGAAGATAGACAATCCCTACAAAAGCGAGCCAGATAAATATAACGAGTACCTCCTGACATTCCATCTTGAGCCAGGTAGTCACTATTTCAGATGGCTCTCTGCTGAATACACAGCTTTTCCTGTAATATCAGCACATTGCATAATTTATTTAAATATGAAATTAGAAATAAAACCTAAATCTGTAATTTATCTTGGGCATATAGATGCTGTAGTTCGTAAAAAAAATGACGGTGAAGAAACAAACATATCCATATTCCCTCTTATTGATCAAGCTGCAGCAGGTTTGTCTACAGGTGTATTAGAGGTTGCAGTAACAGACAAATATGACGATGATTTAAAATTGTTTTACTCAGAATTTCCTGGATTAAAACATCAGTCTATCGAAAAATCAATTCTCCCTCAATGGGCTAATGCTAAAAATGAAATGCAATGGAGAAAAGAAAGAGAATAAGATGTCAACCCGATCGATAATAACCGTACTTAAAAAGAAGGTTTCTCATACACGTCTATGCATTAAACGTGTTGCCGGTAAGTCGGCCATACAGCAGTGGTAGTGGCAGCACACAACGAGGACAGCTGCTCGGTGTTTGTAGGCATGGTATACCGTTGAGCTGACCGCATCCGCACCTGATACGAGACGAAACAAGTGACAGTCACAATTTCACAACAACGATAGCTTTCTCCGCGCGACGAATAAGTTGAAGATATATCGAATCTGGATTCGAATCATTTTTTATTTTAAGTCACCCTAATCATCTTGCATCGATATGAAGGCTAATTGTTTACCAAATAACCATGATTGGGATGGTTGTATCTGCCGAATATGCGGCAAAACGCGCAAGAATGATCACGATTGGTTCAGTGATTGTGAAAAATGCTCTAAGTGTGGCCTTGCTCGATCAGACGCCCATAAATGGGCTGGTTGCAGATGCATTAAATGTCGAGCCACGAAAGACATTCGAGACAAAAGCCATAGATGGAATGGAAACATATGCTTCGCTTGTGGCATTACCAGAGGCCATGTACATGATTGGAACGGTGCAAGTGCCGGCAGTGCGGTCAAACTCGCAACCAATATCACAAGTGGAATACGAACAAATGCGTTGAGTGTGGGGCCACAAGAAATGTACCGGCAATCAACTCTCTGGCAGGATTACAAGATAATAGCCACCTGATCGCTAATACTAAAAAGAGGAAGAAAAAGAGAGAAGCCTCGAAAACGAAAATTTCGCTACATTTTGAAAGGATTAATAGCCATGATGGTACTGTTGAAGGTTTCAGTACGTGCGACCTAAAGAAATCCGCTACAGACAGGACGCTTGAGAAGGAGGAGACTCCATCTTCTTTTGAGCCAGTCGCTATTATCAAAAAAGATAAATTTTCTATGATGGAATGCCCACCGTTTTTAGGGAAGGCTTTCTGCTCCGACAACGATTGCTCTTGCTTCAATGTAACCATGCCACCTTCACAGGGGTATCTATGGATTAAGCCAGAAGTTGCAGAGACTCGCATGAAATGTCTGTCCATGTCTGCGCTTCAAAATCATATGACCTCCACACAAACGGCTGTCGTGAACATTGAGGAGATAAGGAGTCGTTATCTTCCTATTGTTATTTGCGAGGAAGCAGCAAAACGGCGTAACTTAGACTTAGATATAGCTTCTGCCGACTACACTATATGGGTGAAGAACGGTACAGTACCTTGCCGCCCTACGCCCTTGTCATTGCAAAAAATGACCTCAACGCGGCAATCTGAGGCTCAACTTACACAAATAAGAATTTCGCCAATTCGTAAACTCCTGTGCGCTATTGGATTCCACAAGTGGAACGGGATTGCCTGTTCTGTTTGCGGAAGAAGACGGATGGATCAATTTCTTGCAGATGAAATGATTGTTGCTGTTAGAGAAGGCAAATTAGACCGTGTAAACGAATTGCTAGAAATAGGAATTGATCCGAATGCTAGGACCAACGAGGGTTTGTCTGGTTTGATTGTTGCCTCACAGCAAGGATTCAGGGACATAGCTTTGGCGTTGATTTCAAAAGGAGCTGAGATAAATGAACGATCTTTTGGTATAACGCCTCTTACTGCTGCTTCCATGAACGGGCATACGGATACTGTTCATTGTTTGCTGGATAACGGTTCCGATTGTAATTTAAGGACAAAGGATGGATTGTCTGCGCTATATCTAGCGGTTGAGAATGGCTATGCGTCAATTGTTAAGCTTCTATTGGAGCACGGAGCATTATTGTCCGAGAAAGGCGACAATGGCATGAGCTTATTGAGTGTTGCTACTTTGAATAACAATTTAGAAGTGACGAAAATTTTATTGCAAGAAGGAGCTGCGCTAGAGGAGAAAGATCCAAAAGGAATGACTGCCTTGATGTATTCAGCTAAAGACGGTAAAATCGATACTCTAGAATTATTACTTTCTCAGGGCGCTAGATACGGAGGTGAGCTTGTTCTTTTTTCAGCTGTTAGAGATGGGCATAAAGATGTAGTAAATATTCTTATTAATAATGGATATGATCCTTCTCTTGAATATCATATTGGCGATTCCGGTCCGCAAAGCCTGTTGGAGATCGCTATCAGCAATGGTCACAAAGAGGTGGAAAAGCTACTAAGGAAGGCTGCCTCTCATCGCATCTTGGGCCAACCAATCCTATCGTGAAATTTTATCTTTATTTTTCGTGTACTTACCGCATGATACCGTTTAACCTTTGTGCATAAGCTTGTACACACATTGAGAAAGCGGTGCACAAATTTATAACGGCCAAAACGATAATCTCGACCAACCCCTCAGACCAAGGAGAAAAGTTTAAACCTGAAAATATTCATGGGCACCTCAATCACCTTGGCCTATATGTCCACGAACAAAAGTACCGGGTCCGTGATGAGCGATATCAAGGTGCAGACCCTACCGCAAGCACCGGCCCAGCCGACTGCTCCGGTAACGGTTCCCATGCCTTCGCCTTCAGCCAAGGAATCAAGCCCTGAAATGCCCAAGGAGACACCGAAAGGGTCGAGCACAAAATAAAAATGATTGCCGAAGTGGTGGAATTGGTAGACACACTATCTTGAGGGGGTAGCGGCCCACGGTCGTGCGAGTTCGAGTCTCGCCTTCGCACCATAATAAAAGGGGCTAAATTGCTTAGAAATAAGTGATTTAGCCCCCTTCTTGTTTTTAACGCCATTTTCCAGACAGGTCGCGGTGGTATTGGCATACGGCTGACGAAGTGCTTGCCTTCCGTCTGGAGCAGATCGAAGTCGTGGGATAGGTATGGAATTATCCCGCTTTCTCCTCTTTCGATTGACCCTGCCGACCTCTTTGCCCGTCATGACCAGTATCCGGTCGATTTCGCCGATGCCAAGAGCCAGGAGTATGCCAAACGGGCCATGGAGATTGCCGCCAGCGGCGGGCACAATCTGTTAATGCTATTTCCAATTAACCTTTATTAATCAGGTTGAGGGAAAGTAAAGTTAGACAGGAGGCGTAAACCGAGCGAGGGGGATTGTCGCCAATCCAGTCCCGCCGGCAGGCCGACACCGTTGTCGCGGACCTGCAGGCTGACTGTATTGGTGGCAGGGTTGAATTGAAGACCAACCAACACTTCGCCTCCACCGTCATTGGGGAAAGCGTATTGGAGGGCGTTGAGGGCCAGTTCATTAGGATCAACCCGCATGGTATTGCTGTTTCAATTGGCAATGCCAGAGGTACGAGCGCAAGATTAAGCCGTATTTTATCGGTGTTGGATTTCTTCAGGCGATAGAGAAGCGATGTTTTCCGACAACCGAGCTTATTCCGGCGCCATGGATTCGGCCTGCCTACGGAGTTCGGCGGATGGCTTGAGTCGATTTTTCATATTCGAAATTAAGGGTCTCCATCTGTGTACAGGTACCGGTTGTGTTACCCCCGGCCATGGACCACCTTTAAGCCGAAGGGTGATCATAACCGAATCATAATATTGACTTCTTTCTGTACCAGGTCCACCCGAGAAGGTACTGGTCATCGACGACAACACTGATGACCGTCTCGCTCCAAAGTGGTTGAACTGCTTGCTTGGATACACGATCACAACGCCAACCAAAGCCTGAAAGGATTCAAGCTCATGACCCTTGGCTCGCTCTTTTAAGCCTGCAGTGAAGAAAGGCAGGACTTGAGTCTGGTTGAGGCTATGCAACGATTGCTCATCCTGGAGCTGGACAATGTCAGAGCTGCCGGCATCGTCGCCGAAAATGTAGTGCTTGCCATTGTTGATGCAGTCATGGGCTTTACCGTTGAGATGCGGCAAACAGAAAAGAGGTTGACACGCATTAATATCTTACAACAGAAATTCAGAATAACTCCAAAAATTGAGTTATTTATTATTATTTTTGATTGCCTGCCCGATTGAATATTAGAACAAAAAATTCAACAGGGAGGGATAACATGAAGATCTCAAGAACTATCGATTTCTGTCTACAATACCACAAAATCAATTCTCGACCCAACACCTTGGCCAATTATGAATTTATACTAGATAAATTTGGAAAAAAATACCTGGACAGAGACATACACTCGATTACTACGGAAGAAATTATTGCCTTTCTCGCCGAAATGTCCGAAGGAAGAAAGCAGAATACCAAACGCTTCAGGTATTCAACTTTATCTGCTTTTTTCAATTTGGTCGTCAACTCCCTTCTTCCTGAATTGAAAAACCCTTGTCAGTCTCCTGCCGCCAAAAATTTATTCAGAAAACCTAAGTCAACTCAATGGATTATCTTTGACAAAGATACCATTGATGAGGCCATTTTTAGAACGATTGATAGCCGTAATAGAATCATGCTTGAGCTTATGGCAAGAGGAGGGATGCGGGTTAGTGAGGTGCTTAATCTCAAACCTGCCGATATTGAAGACCAAAAATTACTTCTCCATGCCCCCAAAAGTGGGCGGGAGCAAGAAGTTGTATTTATACCTAAAAAATTAAGCCGTCGGCTTCAAGACTACATCAGAAACAAAAATATTCTACCCAACCAACGTATTTTTCCAATAACTTATGCCGGAGCGAGGAAGATAGTTGTGAAAGTCGGGAAAACAGTGGGCATTAATCTTCGTCCTCATGATCTGAGACGACATGCAGCTACTTTTGCTTCAAGGTCGGGGATTCCGATTGAAATTGTCAGCAAAGTGATACTTCGGCATGCTGACCTGTCAACAACTCAACGATACCTTGGAAAGGTTTCCGATCTTGAAGCGATCAGGTGGATTGAGAATTTGCATGGGTAAGAGGGCCAAGCCGAAAGTTAACATTTTTCCAATAAGTCATGACTTTCAGATTACCCTTGAGGGTGTCTCCCACAATGCAATCCTTTATGGTTTAATACAACTTTTTTTCTCTAACACCCAAAGACTATCTGTACAACATATTGAAAGAACTATTTTTCAGACAAAATCCCATTCATCCACAACGTGGTACTTTTTCTTTCCCCCTCCCAATAAAAAAAACGGGGAAGAATTTTCATTTTCCCCGTTTCTGCAATTTAAATCCTGCCAGCAATATAGTATTTACAGCTTTTTGACGGGAAAAGGGGACGGATTTATTTCTTCGCACCGTCCGCAAAGACGAATCGCCATTTGGGGAGACCCGTACATCCGCCGCCGTAATCCCCTGGCCGAAGCACAGGGGGTTAATTGGGTATTCCGAATCGGCCAAATTCGAGGCATTAAAAAAAGCTCGAAAACCGAAACACAAAATGACGTGTATGGCAATTGATGGATTTACCTAATAATCTTTAGGCAAATTCACCCATAAAATAAAAAATAATTTGTTAAAACAAAGAGTTGCAAAAATATAATCTTCTCTCCCTCTCAAAAAAAAAGAAAAAAAGGTTCCTCAGCAGAATCTGTGGGTAGCCTTGGGGGTCGGCAGGTCTCCAAGGGCATGATATAATGAAATTTTCAGTCCGTCGTACGTACGAAATCCATAGGATCGTTTCGTAACCACCTTTGCCTTGTTGTTAAAACCCTCTACACAGCCCAGGGCAATCGTATTTTTTGCACGAAACCAGTTGAGCAGGAGGGGACGGTGGCCCCTCAACATTTTAGCGACTTTCTTCATCGGTTTGATTTTGGATCGCATGGTTCTTGTGCACCAGGCATCAAGGAACTTGCCGGCCCAAGCCGGAGAACTGTATCCCCAAAATCGTTGAAAATCCTCCTTAAGCAAGTAAGCGCGGACGGTTCTGAGGTTGCATGCGAGCAAGTCCTTCAGCCTGTCCACCTGGTTCTCGGTTAGGTTTTCGGGTCGTTTCAACAGGCACCAGCGGCTCTTTGTGAGGAGAGGTTCTTTCCCTTTTTTTTTCAGCTCTTTGGTCTCCTCGGCCCTGACCTCGTCGATTGCTTTGCTCATGTGACTCATAATATGAAACCGGTCGAGGATATTGACGGCGCCCGCTGCCTTTTCGGCAATGACGGCCAGATAGGGTTTCCACATGTCACTGCAAACAAACCGCAATTGCCGGGACCTTGCCGTCCCCAGCCAGTCGAAAAATTCCCTGAAAGTTTTGGCTGTACGGTCGGGGCCGATCCAAAGCAGGCGTCTTTTTCCCTGGTCAAGCTGATACACCAGGGTGACAAACTTATCCTTGCGTTTGCGCCAGCAAATCTCGTCGATGCCGATTGCAGTGATCCCGTCGATGTTGCGATGTCCGAGGCCCCAGTTGACCGCCATTTCCACCGACCTGAAGACAGTGTCCCAACTGGTTTTAAAGACTTCGGCCACTTCCTTCCAGCTCAATCGCTTGCACCAAGTGGCCAGGAACCAGGCGTAAGAGAGGGTGAGATGGCTTTTTCCTAAAGCCCACGGTAACTTTTCGACTTTGACGCCACAGGTTGGGCACTGCACCCGCCGTGGAGCGTAGAGAAAATAAACCGGTATGCCCCATAAGGGGACAAAGGCAAAAGTTCTGCCACGCAAGGTGTCGTATCCGGGTCGCCTCTCGCCGCACTTGGAGCAAATAGGCTTGCTGCCGGCTTGGGGCCGCAAGGTTATCACCAATGCTGGCGGCCCGGCGTCACGCCATTTGCAGGTGTCATAGATAAAACCCGGTTGTTTTTCGATACGGTTCAAGATAGTCTTTACGTGCATCCTGTCTGGCCTACCTGAGGAGTTTTTTGGAAGGAACTTTTCCCGGCAAGGTAAGGCAGGATGCATTTTATGAAAACCCCACAACAGGACAATCAATGGCAATAGCAGGGAGCCCCGACTCTATCAAGGCCAAGCCCTGCGGGTGTGCGCTTGCAGCGCACAGCCTTGACAGAGTCGCGCCTCCCTGCTCCACCTGAAGGTGGCAAGGGTGACGGGGCGGCAGGTGCCCACCCTCTCACCTCCGGCGGGGCTCAGGTTCTGGGGCTAATTATCAAAGATCTACCCACAAATTCTGCGGACGAAGCGAAAAAAAAAAAGAGCTCCGTTCCTATCATCTGATTGGCACATACGAAAAGGGGACGGATTTACTTCTTCGCACCGTCCGCAAAGACGAGTCGCCCTTTGGGGAGACCCGTACATCCGCCACCGTAATCCCCTAGCCGAAGCACAGGGGGTTTATTGGGTATTCCGAATCTGCCAAATTCGATGCGTTAAAAAAAGCTCGAAAACCGAAACACAAAATGACGTGTATGGCGATTGATGGATTTACCTAATAATCTCTAGGCAAATTCACCCATAGAATAAAAAATAATTTGTTAAAACAAAGAGTTACAAAAATATAATCTTCTCTCCCTTTCTAAAAAAAAGAAAAAAAAGGAACTCCGTTCCTATCACCTGCTTGGCAGGCAATTAAAAACCACAGCCGATTAACGGCAGCGAGGTACTGGTTACCCAAAAATAACAACAAGTACGCTTAGTTCTGATAAACCTTCATTTCTTTTATAAACCATATTCCTGCGCCAGAATTCGATAGTGAGGTGGTCGGGGTGAGTTGTAATCCTTAGAGGTTTCCCCCCGTATCCCCCAGCTGCGAATGCTCATCCTTCGCAACCACCACCTGTTCTACGCTGTGTTAGCCACGGGACATTCTGACTCGTTACAGGAAACAACCGGTTCCTTATGACCCATAGGCCGCCGAGCCGGTTGTTTTCGGTTGTTTTTGGGTGATTTGTCTCCAAATCACCTCTCTTTTTCAAATTTCCCCGTGCTGGCACGGGACATTTCTTCGCACCTTCTCGCATCATTTATTAGCAAATCGTTAATATTGCGTTATTATTATTCAGGCACGATCATTGCTTTAGTTAAGGTGCGCACATTTGGATCCAATGAGAGGCTAAAAGTATTCAAGGAACCCAAAAAACTAAAAAAGGATGGTTTCATTATGGCAATTCGTGAAGAAGTATACGGTTATTTTATCCCCAGTGTCACCCTCATCGGTATCGGCGCCGCCAAACAAATCCCGGCAAAGATCAAGGACCTCGGCGGTTCCAAGCCCCTGATCGTCACCGACAAGGGGATCACCGGTGCCGGCATCACCAAACAGGTCACGGATCTGTTGGATGCCGCCAAGATGGCATACGTTGTTTACGACGAAACAATCCCTAATCCCACCGATAAAAACGTCCATGACGGCGTCGATGTCTACACCAAAAACAGCTGCGACAGCCTCATCACCCTGGGCGGCGGTTCCTCCCATGACTGCGGCAAGGGTATCGGTCTGGTGATTGCCAATGGCGGCAAGATCCATGATTTCGAAGGTGTCGACAAATCCACCAAACCCATGCCGCCTTATGTGGCCGTCAACACCACCGCCGGTACCGCTTCCGAGATGACCCGGTTCTGCATCATCACCGACACCTCCCGGCACGTGAAGATGGCGATTGTCGACTGGCGCGTGACCCCGGGTATTGCTTTGGACGATCCGTTGTTGATGATGGGTATGCCGCCGGCACTGACCGCAGCAACCGGTATGGACGCCCTCACCCACGCTGTTGAGGCCTATGTTTCCACCATTGCTACCCCGATGACCGACTCGGCCGCCGAGAAAGCCATTGAACTGATTGCCAAGCACCTGCGCCCGGCCGTGGCCAACGGCGGAGACATCATTGCCCGCGAAGGCATGTGTTTTGCCCAATATCTTGCCGGTATGGCCTTCAACAATGCCAGCCTCGGACACGTGCATGCCATGGCCCATCAGTTGGGCGGTTTCTATGATCTCCCCCATGGTGAGTGCAACGCTATCCTCCTGCCCCATGTTGAGAAGTTCAACCTGATTGCCAAGATAGACCGGTTTATCAAAATCGCCGAATTGATGGGTGAGAATACGGCAGGCCTCGCACCACGCGATGCTGCGGAACTGGCCTTAGTGGCGATCAAAAAATTGTCCGCCGATATCGGCATCCCGTCCGGCCTCATCGAACTCGGCAAACGCTACGGCAAGACCGTGAAGGCCGAAGATATCGACGTCATGACCGGTAATGCCCAGAAAGACGCCTGCGGTCTGACCAACCCGCGTATCCCCAAGGATGCCGACGTTAAAGCAATCTATACCGCGGCCCTGTAACTCAAATTACGCTGTGGTTGGCGTTGCGGGACGCGGAAGGATCGCGTCCCGCCTTTGCTGTTTCCCTCGGAAAGGAGATGCAGGGTCTTTATACTCCTTGTGGCCCTGCATCTCCGATTCTGAAAATAACCAAAACCAACCAATTCTTACAACTGTTGACAAAGTAAAATAACGGTTTAAAATGTTTCATTAACATATTGATTTTTTGATTTTTATCAATAAAACACCACCTTCGACTTTAACGACGGGTTCGAGCTTGGGCCCTATTTTTCTCTTTTTTGCATAGGAGTTATCGTATGGCTGATAAAATTTTTCGAGTGAACATGTCGGACCTGAGCACCAAGGTCGAAGCGGTACCCGAGGGGTGGATGGGACTTGGTGGCCGAGGTCTGACCTCCACCATTGTCGCTGCCGAAGTTACCCCCACCTGTCATCCTCTGGGTAAAAACAATAAGCTTATTTTTGCACCGGGCCTCCTTTCCGGGACGCCTGCGGCCAACTCAGGACGTCTCTCCTGCGGGGCAAAAAGCCCCTTGACCGGAACCATCAAGGAAGCCAACTCCGGCGGCACCTCCGCACAAATGCTGGGCAAGTTGGGAGTAAAAGCCCTGATCATCGAGGGAAAACCGGCTGATATGAGTAAATGGTACAGCCTGCATATAAACAGTGAGGGCATTACCCTTAAGGAAGAGACCGAGCTGATCGGCTTGGGAAACTTTGCCGTGGTCGAGGCCCTCAACAAACGACTGGCCGAGAAAATCGGGGTGATCAGTATCGGTCCCGCCGGCGAGATGCAAATGCTGAGTGCCAATATTTCCATCAAGGATCCGGACAACCACATACGCTCCGCCGGTCGGGGTGGTCTTGGGGCGGTTATGGGCTCCAAGCGGATTAAATTCATCAGCGTGGAACCGACCGACCGGAAAGTGGAGATCGTTGATCTTGAGGCCTTCAGAGCAGCCAACAAGACCTTTGCCACAGCCCTGATCGAAAACCCCATCAGCAAGGCCCTGGGCCAATACGGTACCAACGTTTTGGTCAACATTATCAACGAAGCAGGTGCCATGCCGACCCGCAACTTCACCACCGGCCAGTTTGACGATCACGAGGCTATTTCAGGCGAAACCATGTACGACACCATCGTGGCCCGTGGCGGTAAACCCAAACACAACTGCCATCCCGGCTGTGTCATCAAGTGTTCCCAGGTCTATGCCGATGCCAAGGGCCAGTACAAGACCTCGGGTTTTGAATACGAGACCATCTGGGCCTTGGGCGCCAACCTGGGTGTCAACAATCTTGACTATATCGCCGAGGCCGACAATATCATGGATGATATCGGTATCGATTCGATTGAAACCTCCGTGGCCTTGGGCGTGGCTATGGAAGGCGGGGTGCTCCAGTTCGGCGATGGTGCCGAGGCTTGCCGCCTCCTCAGAGAAGAAGTGGGCAAGGGCACGCCGCTGGGACGGATCATCGGCAACGGTGCCGGTTTCGTCGGCAAGGCCTACGGTGTCACCAGAGTACCGGTGGTCAAAAACCAGGCCATCCCGGCCTATGACCCCCGGGCCATCAAGGGTATCGGCATCACCTATGCCACCTCCACCCAGGGCGCCGATCATACCATGGGCTACACCATTACCACCAATATCCTCGGGGTCGGCGGCAAGCTCGATCCGCTCAGCAAGGAAGGTCAGGTGGAATTGTCGCGTAACCTCCAGATTGCCACCGCCGCCATCGATTCCACCGGCATGTGCCTGTTCATCGCCTTTGCCGCACTTGACGATGCGAACTGTCTGCCGGCCCTGATCGATATGATCAATGCCCGATTCGGCATTCACCTGGTGGCAGACGACGTCACCAACCTGGGCATGAATATCCTCAAAACCGAACACGCCTTCAACCTGGCCGCCGGTTTCACCAACAAGGACGACCGTTTGCCTGAATTTTTCTCGGAGGAACCCATCGCCCCCCATAATGTGGTCTGGGATATCACCGACGAGGCTATCGACTCGTTCTGGGACTTCTAAACGTTTACGCAATCATGCAACTTAACGTCAAACTTTTCGCTTTTTTCCGCGACAACCGTTTCAAGCAAAAGCTGGCGAACTATCCCGAGGGAACCACGGTGGAGGACATCATCCGCTCCCTCGGGATCAAGCCCGACGAGGTGGGCGTCACCATGATCAATTCCCGCCATTGCACCCTGCAACAGATCCCGGCGGAAGGCGATCAACTGGCTATTTTCCCGGTAATCGGCGGGGGCTGATACCCTCGCCGACCACTTTCGGCCCCTTCCCGGCCGGCGACGAATTCCCTGCTCCCTTGCGGGGTTTCATGCTATACTTTCAAATACTCTTCGTCGCCGGTTAAAGGATATCTCTTCTCCCGAGACTATCCCAAACCCCGGCGAAGACCTTTTTTTGTTCGTAACGGCAACCAGTCCTCCTCTTCTTACAAAAGAGCCCCCGACAGGCAAGGAAAGCATGAAAGATTTTTTCAGATTGATCAGCAGTAGCGACTTCGTCTCCCTCTTTAGTGGATTTTCTCCCCTTGAACCGGAATCCATTTCCCTGACCGCAGGCCGCGGCCGGATCCTGGCGCAGGATATCGTCAGCAGCGAGGCCCTGCCCCCATTCTCCCGCTCCACCATGGACGGCTATGCGGTCCGGGCCGCGAACACCTTCGGCTGTTCCGAATCGGAAACAGCGCTGCTCACGGTTATCGGCGAGATTGCCATGGGCACCTCAGGCCAGGCCTTCACCCTGCGACCCGGTGAGGCCGTGCGCATCTGGACCGGGGGCGAGCTGCCGCAAAAGGCCGACGCCGTGGTTATGGTCGAGTATACCCAGCCTTTTGACGACGAGACCGTTGCCGTCTTTCGACCGGTGGCACCCGGTGAAAACGTAACCCGTGCCGGGGAAGACTATGCCCCCGGTGCCCCGGTTCTGTCGCAGGGGAGCAGGTTACGGCCCCAGGATTTAGGGGTACTCTCCGGTCTCGGGATCACAACAATCTTGGTCTATCGCCAACCGAAAGTGGCCATTCTCTCCACCGGCGATGAGCTGGTACCCGTTGATCAAATACCGCCTCCCGGTAAAATTCGAGATATCAATTCCACCACCATGGCGGCCCTGGTCGAGGAAGCCGGAGGCCTGCCGATTGCCTACGGAATCTGCCTCGATGACCTGGACGGCATCCTTGCCGTCTGCACCAGAGCTCTGGCCGAGGCTGACGTCCTGCTCCTCTCCGGCGGCAGCTCGGTCGGTCGGCGCGATTTCACCCTCCAAGTCTTCAAAGCCCTCGCCCGAACCGATATCCTGGCGCACGGGGTCTCGATCCGGCCGGGAAAGCCGACCATCCTGGCCCGGCAAGATAATAAGGCGCTGTTCGGCCTCCCCGGTCATGTGGCCTCAGCCATGGTGGTCTTTTATCTCTTTGTCCGCCCCCTGCTGCGGCAATACAGCGGGTTGGGCGCAACGCTCGGCCTGCAGACCATCAGGGTAATCACCGAGCAGCAGATCCCCTCGGCCATCGGCCGGGAAGAGTATGTGCGGGTCCGGTTGACACCCCAAGGAAACGGCAAACCGCCGCTGGCCCTGCCGGTATACGGCAAATCCGGCCTGCTCAACCCCTTGGTCCGGGCTGACGGCCTGCTGCCGATCGGCCGCGATATTGAGGGATTGGATCAGGGGGTCGAAACCTCGGTACTTCTTTTTCCTTGATCGCCAAGGTATGCATGGCACTAAAAATTAATTCCCTCCCCTCATGTAGGGGAAAATGCTTACTTCTCTTCAGAGCTATATTATTGGGTAGAAAAGACAAAAACACACATCACTTCTATCGGGAGAATTTAAAATGAACGCAAAAAATATTATCGACAAATGGCTTAATTATGTGAACGAAAAACAAGTTGAACCACTCCTTGCCTTATACAATGATGAAGCGATTGTAATCCCGACTTTTTCTAATAGAATACTAAATAGTCCAGAAAAAATTAAAGATTATTTTGTAAAACTGGCGAGCAGAGAAGAAATTAGCATTGCCATGCATAACAATACATTAATAGAACAAAATATGAACAACAACTTGTATTCTATATCTGGTATATATTGTTGGAGATTTGCAGTAGACGGAGAATTATTGAGTTTTGAAGCGAGATTTTCATATTTGATTGATACAAATAATGCAAGGCCAATATTGCATCATCACTCCTCACAAATACCAAGAATGATTTAACAAAGAAAAAAGCTAACCAACCAATAAATCTGACCTGAAATAGCCGCGTTTTAAAAGGTGGGCAATTCCATGTCCTGCATGTTATTTCGACCTTCGGTTGATGTGCTTCACTGCCGACTCTCCGCCTGTGCCCCCTGATACCCTACAGACCAACCACCCCGAGGCTCTCCAATGAAACGAAAAATCTATCTCCAGATGCAGTCCAGAAAAGAGGCTCAGCAGCTGCTTCGGTCCCGTTTCAAAGACGCTCACCCCGGAGAAGAAATCATCCCCTCCCGTTCCGCCTGTGGCCGGGTGACTGCCGGGCCGGTCTACGCCCGCTTTTCCTCGCCCTCCTTTCACTCCGCCGCCATGGATGGCCTTGCGGTACGAGCCGAAGATACCTTTAGCGCCAGTGACGATGTGCCCCTGACCCTGCATATCGACGGCAAGGAAGCGGCGATGATCAACACCGGCTACCCCCTGCCGCCGGATAAAAATGCGGTCATCATGATTGAAAACGTCCTGCTCAGCGACGACGGCAGCCGGGGCATCATCCGTTCTCCGGTCTACCCCTGGCAGCATGTCCGCAAGGTGGGTGAGGATATTGTGGCCACCGAGCTCCTTTTTCCGACCGGTCACCAGATCCGACCAGCCGATGTCGCCGCCCTCATCACCGGCGGCTGCGCCACGGTCACGGTCCGCAAACGGCCGCGAGTAGTGATCATTCCCACCGGCAGCGAACTGATCCGGCTGGAAGAAGATCAAAATGCCGTTCCGCCGGGCAAGATTATTGAATCCAATTCCGCGGTCCTGGCCGGGCTGGCCGAGCAGGCAGGAGCCGAGGTTGAGCTGACCCCGATCATCAGCGATGACTTCAACTCGATTCAAAACCATTTGCAAGCCGTTGTCGCCACCGATGCCGACCTGGTCATCATCAACGCCGGATCTTCCGCCGGCAGCGCCGATTACACGGTCCGGATCATCGAGCAGCTGGGCGAAGTCCTGGTACACGGCGTCACTATCATGCCCGGCAAACCGACCATCATCGGAGTCATAAACAATAAGCCGGTGTTCGGCATCCCCGGATATCCGGTTTCGGCCATTATTGCCATGGAGCAGTTTGTTATCCCATTGCTGGCCCGGATGCAGGGGGTGTATGTCCCGCCCCCGGCAACCATCAAGGCGCTGTTGGCCAAGGATCTCCCCTCCCCCAGCGGCATCGAGGAGTTCCGCCGGATGATCGTCGGCCGCATCCACGGCAATTTCGTGGCCGTACCGCTGAAAAAGGGAGCCGGTGCCATCACCACCCTGACCCGGGCCAACGGCATCCTCCGCATCAAGGCTGCCTCCGAAGGCGAGATGCACGGCCGGGTGGTGGATATTGACCTCTTGACTCCCCTGCCCCAGGTGGAACGAACCATCCTCTGTACCGGCAGCCACGATCTCTGCCTGGATGTGCTCAACGACTTTCTCCAGAAAGAAGATCCCGCCTACCCTTTGGCATCGACCCATATCGGCAGCCTGGGCGGTATTATGGCCTTGAGACAGGGGATGTGCCACCTTGCCGGTTCCCATTTGCTCGACCCCACGGACGGCTCCTACAACACCACCTACATCCGTAAATACCTGGCGGACAAGGACATCCGCATCGTCACCCTGGTGCATCGCGAGCAGGGTTTCATCGTGGCCAAGGGCAATCCCAAAAACATCTCCGGCATCCGGGATCTGTTCGGTGATGGCATCACCTTTATCAATCGCCAGTCCGGTTCAGGCACCCGGGTGTTGCTCGATTACGAGTTGACCCGCAATGATCTCGACCCCGACGACATCCGCGGGTACGACCAGGATGAATACACCCACCTGGCCGTGGCCGTGGCCGTCCTTTCCGGCAAAGTGGATGTCGGTCTGGGAATCAAGAGTGCCGCCAAGGCTCTGGGACTGGACTTTGTGCCGCTGGTTGAGGAGCGCTACGACCTGCTCATTCCGGGAGAACTGTTCGATACCCCAATGATCCAAACCATCCTGGCGGTAATCGAGACTCCGCTTTTTCAGGAAACAGTGGAGAAGATGGGGGGATATTCCACCCGGGATACGGGGAAAGTGGTGACAATGGGATGAGAGGGCGGGGCATTTCGAGCAACAGGAGAACCGGGGCGCGTTTCCCGGCTCAATCCTGCACTGAGAAATCGCAATGCTTGAGATCGACGTACATCCAGCTGTTGTGAAGCGATGAGGGGAGGCCCAACAAAAGCTTCACGGTTTCGCTCGCCTGGAGACCGGCGACCACGGTGACGGTAAAGGAGAGTACAGAGGGCGGCTCGTGGAGTTGAGGAATCACCCGCTCCGGGTACAGACGGGCGATGAGATCGTCTCCCGGCCGTTGCACCCCCACCTGCCCGTACCAGCCGTTCACCGCCCCGTGCACCAGGGGCTTTTTTTTTGCATTGCACAGTCCCGCCAGATCCCATCGGGCCTGGACACTATCGAGACAATCAACCACCACATCGACCCGGTCCCAGGTTTCCGCGGAAACGGCTCGAAAATCTGCCGCATAGGATGTCACCCTGTTAAAGGGGTGAATGGACGCCGAACGGATCGCCGCCACCTTTGCCTTGTTGTGCGCCAGGGTGCAGTCCAGGGCATTGAGCTGGCGGTTGCAGTTGCTGGGAGAAAAGACATCGGGATCAAAAATGTGCAACCGGCCCACGCCGATACGCACCAGCTGCTCGATCACGTATCCGCCCAGGCCGCCGCATCCGATAACCGCCACTTGGCGCTGCTGCAGGATCTGCTGTTGCTCAGGCGTCAACGCGCCCTGGTTGCGGCAAAAATAGTCGGCAAAGGATGTCATGGGCGAAGACCTGGTGTGGAGTGGACGTTGACAACGAATGGTGCATTCAAAATACTGTTGGGGCTGCGCCCTGTCAATCATGCACAATCAGGCAACCACAGGATGTATTCGGCGTTGGGACGATGACGGAGCAGATGAAATAACATATGATCGGGCAGAAAGGACATCCCGGAAAGAGTGGAGCAGGAAATGGGGGATGATCGCAATGCTGTTCGCAAAAAAAGCAAGCAACCGTCCGGCATGGCCCGATGGCTGAGCATCATTGTGCGTACCGGCCATATCGGGGCTGCCGGGGTTTTTTTCGGCGGCTGCATCCTGCATGTTCCTTCTGTGCAACTGACCTTGTGGCTTCATCTCACCATTGCCACCGGCGGTGCCCTGCTGCTCCTGGAATGGCTTCACGATTCCCGCTGGCCGCATCGGGGCAAAGGGCTTGTGGCTCTCCTCCATGTCGGCCTGGCTGTAACCATCCACTTCATCCCGGCCTTCACCGTACCGCTTTTGTGGATGATACTCACGACCGGCGGCATCGGCAGCCACATGCCGCGCCGATTCCGGCACTGGTCGATACTGGAAGGAGAAGAGATACAAGAGAGATAAAAAACGTTTCCGGGCTGCCGCCTTTGCCTACGGGTTGTCTGTTTGCCCGCGAGCCGGTGCGGCGAGCTGTTCGAGTTGGGAGGAATTGGTCGAAATTGGTAAAGGAGGCGTGCGACATCAAAAGAGTATTGACGAAAAGCGACCGAAAAGGCCATCTTGTTCTTCAACATTGATTCCCTTTTCTCTTTTCCCAGGAACACGCATGAAACGATTGATGACAACCAAAGAGGTCGCTGAACTCCTTCATATCCATGAAAAGATGGTCTATACCCTTGTTGCCGAAAAGGCCATGCCCGCCACCAAAATTGCCGGGAAGTGGCTCTTTCCCGAATATCTGATCGAGCAGTGGGTGGAGAACAATACCATCAATTTTCCGGACAATATCCGGCCGCTGACCTCCAATCAGCGACTGATAGTTCTCGCAGGCAGCAACGATATTCTTCTGGACAAGACCATCACCCTGTTTAACCGCTCGTTTGCGGGGCACTTGGCGGTTTTCGGCAATATCGGCAGCCTCGGCGGCGTCCAGGCCCTGCGCAACAACCTCTGCCATATCGCCGCCAGCCATCTTATTCAGGATGATGAGGCGGACTATAATTTTCAGTTTGCCGCTCAGGAGTTCGACACCATGCCGGTGGTGGTTAATTTTTGCCGCCGCCTGCAGGGACTGCTCTTCAGGAAAAACAACCCGCTGGAAATTTTGTCAGTGGCTGATCTGGGCCGACCGGGCATCCGGATGGTCAACCGCTCGCTGGGCACCGGCACCCGTCTTCTGCTGGACCGTGAGTTGCAAAAGGCCGGGGTCCGAGGCGATACGATCAGCGGCTACACCTTTGAAGTGGGTCGGCACATGGATGTCGGCCTGGAGATTCTCGCGGGCCGGGCCGATGTCGGGCCGGGTATCGAGGCGGTGGCCGGCGCTCTTGACCTGGGCTTTTTGCCCCTGCGCTGGGAGCGTTTCGACCTGCTGGTGGCGAAAGATATTTTTTTCGAGCAGGCAATCCAGGGCTTTTTTGGCCTGTTGCAGTCGGAACCGTTCAAAGAGGTCGGTCGTGCCCTTCAGGGCTACGACCTGAGCCTGGCGGGAAAAATCGTTTTTCAAGAAAATCCGTAACCTGTTTTTATCGGACAGGTCTATCCGCCTGCCCAAAATTCAACCCAAGGAGGCTTTCATGCAAACAGGAACAAGAATATTCTGCAGCTTGATGCTGACATTTTTCCTCATCGGCACAGCCCAGGCTGAGGAAAAGGTCCTCAAGATGTCGACCACCACCAGCACCCAGGCTTCCGGCCTGTTGGATGTGCTGCTGCCGGCCCTGGAAAAAGACACCGGCATCACGGTCAAGGTGATTGCCAAGGGTACCGGGGCTGCCATCCGTGACGGCATTGACGGCAATGTCGATATCATTTTCGTCCATGACCGGGCCCGGGAAGACGCCTTTGTTCAGGAAGGCTACGGCACCAAACGTTACGCGGTGATGCACAACGATTTCATCATCCTCGGACCGGACAGCGACAAGGCAAAAATCAAAGGGACCACCGAGGGCGCTGCGGCCCTGAAAAAAATCGCGGAAGCCAAAGCCACCTTTGTCTCCCGCGGTGACGATTCCGGCACCCATGCCAAAGAGCAGCAACTGTGGAAGGAGTCCGGCGTAGCGCTCGAAACCGCCACCTCGACCATGGAAAAAAACGGTAAGCAGGTTGCAATCAAATCCGTGCATCCGGCAGCAAGCACCGACTGGTACCTCTCCGTGGGCCAGGGCATGGGCAAGACCCTGACAATCGCTGATGAGAAACAGGCCTACACCCTGGCGGATCGCGGCACCTACATCAAATACAAATTCGGCCGGGAAATCCCCTTGAATCTCAGCATCCTCTGTGAGGGCGGACCACAACTCAGCAACCCCTACGGCGTGATCCCGGTGAACCCGAAAAAACACCCCCATGTCAAGTATACCCTGGCCAAGCAAATGGCCCAATGGCTGGTCTCGGCACCAGGCCAGAAGGTGATTGCCGATTATCAATTACTCGGCAAGCAGCTGTTCTTTCCCGACGCCAAGTAACCGGGATCGGCACGCGACCAATGCTCGCTGCCCTGCTCCGGTTTTTCGCAGCAGCCAACGCCCACCGAGCCCCGGTTTGGTGGGCGTTGGTTCTCGTGTTCAATGTTCCGGTATCAATGCGCGATGTCCTTTTTCCTTGAAAGTTTTTTCGCCGCCTTCCATCTGGTCGGTTCGCTCGATCCCGAGATGCTGGCCATTGTCCGCGTTTCGCTGACCGTGAGTTGCATTGCCACCGTTTCCGCTGCCGTCATCGGCATTCCCGCAGGTTTTGCCCTTGCCTACAGCGATCTGCCCGGAAAACGAATTCTGATCACCCTCCTCAACACCTTCCTGGCCCTGCCCACGGTGGTGATCGGCCTTTTCGTCTACACCTTCATTTCCCGACGCGGCATCTTCGGCCCCCTCGACCTCCTCTACACCCAGGAGGCCATGGTCATCGGCCAGTTCATTCTGATCGTCCCCTTGATCACCGCTCTGACCATTGCTGCGGTCAGCCGGGTTGACGAGCGCTACCGCAGGACCGCCCAAACCCTCGGGGCCAATACCTGGCAGACGGCCCTGGTCATCCTGCGCGAAGGCCGTTTTGGTATCGCCGCCGCCGTTATTTCCGCCTTTGGCCGGGTGATTTCCGAGATCGGTATTTCAATGATGCTCGGCGGCAACATCAAAGGTTTCACCCGGACCATGACCACTGCCATGGCCCTGGAGTACGACAAGGGTTCCTTTACCCTGGCCGTGGCCCTGGGGCTGGTGCTGATGGCCATCAGCCTGGGAATGAATATCCTCTTCAATCTCATCCAGGGAAGAAGCGCCCGATGATGCTCTACACCCTGGATCAGGTCCGCCGGTGTTATGCCGATCGAACCGTACTCGATATCGACCATCTGGAGATCGAGACCGGGCGCATCCATGCCCTGCTTGGTCCCAACGGAGCCGGTAAGACCACCTTGCTGGGTATCCTCGGTTTTCTGGAAACACCGACCACCGGCAGGATGACCTTTCGCGGGCAACCGGTGGAAACCTCACGGGCCGCACTGCTGCAACTGCGCCGTCAGGTGGTGCTGGTGGATCAGCACCCGATCATGTTTTCAACCTCGGTCTGCAATAATATCGAATTCGGACTCAAAATCAGGGGAATGGAGAAAACCGAGCGGCTACGGGTGGTGG
Organism: uncultured Desulfobulbus sp.; assembly: GCA_963666685.2. Lineage (GTDB taxonomy): Bacteria > Desulfobacterota > Desulfobulbia > Desulfobulbales > Desulfobulbaceae > Desulfobulbus. The sequence goes on along the minus strand of CAXXHZ010000003.1, from coordinate 861,012 downwards.
ACGAGGTCTTGGAGACAGTCGGTATGCGATCATTCAAGTGTGCCGCAGCCCATGAACTCTCAGGCGGCGAAACCCAACGGCTGGCTTTGGCCCGGGCGCTGGCGCTCTCGCCCCGGGTACTGCTCTGTGATGAACCAACCGCCGGCGTTGATGTTGAAAATCAGGGGGTGATCAGCGTCCTGCTCCAGGAAATCAATGCAACGCGCGGCACAACCATCATCTTCACCACCCACGACCGGCTTCAGGCTGCAGCCCTGGCCGAGCACACCCTGGTACTGGAAAGCGGCCGACCAGCGGCCACTACCTACGAAAACAGCTATACCTGCACTCTGCTATCGGACAAGCAGGGGCAGCTTTGCTGCAGCCTCCATGGCCGGGTGAAAATACCTGTCGCCCTACTGTTGCCGGAAGACCAACAACCACGAAAGGGTCGGGTATATATCGATCCCGAAAAAATAACGCTCGCACGCATCGACCATGCCGGAGAATCCAAAGAAGGAGTCACGGGAACGGTGATGCTCATCATGGCCGAAGGAGATAAAATCCGAGTCGTCGTCAATATCGGGGTGCTGATGGTGGTCTTGATGGATCGCACCAGCTACCGGCTCCAATCCCCTGTTATCGGGGAAAGAATAAACCTGCACTTTACTGCGGATGCTGTCACTGTGCTGAGTGCGTGCCAACGAGATTCTTGAGTTCACCAAGGCTACCCAGATGAATAGGCGCACCTGCTTGCCCACAGCGGCAGGGCTGAAAACGAGTCCAACATAATTGCTTAATTCATGCATTGCCGAGTTGTTAAGCTAACTCAATTTTTGTATAAGAATTGTCACACGTATTAAATTATTGTTACAACCTCAAGGAGATTCCAAGATGAAAAAAATGGTTTTGCTTGTAGCAAGTTTATTCATGTTGTCCTGTATTGCAGCAAGTTTCGAAGCTCAGGCCGACATGAGATCTGCGACGAAAATAGAGCAGGATAAAGCGCGTGCGGCAGGTAAGAAAAGAGCAGAGGATCTGAGACAAGGGAAAAAAGGAAGCCCGAAAGACGACGGCTACCGTGACATGGACCCAGATACGAGAGACGCGTACAAGAAAGGTTACCGAGAGGGCCAGTAACAAAAAAATAACAGCAGTACATCGTATTGTGCGACGGCCCGGTTCACCTCGAAGGTTTCGAAGTGAAGTTGAGTCTCGTCGGTACACATGGGTAGTTGGGCAATCCGACTACCCTTTTTTTGGTTTGTTTTTTGTAAGCGCCTAAGAAAGCGCATCTGTAAACCGAGCGAGCAGTGCCGTCATAATGCAGCCCAGTTTAATTATTGCATTAACTTATTATACGACCGCCTGAGACCGCCAAAAGAAAAATTTATGAGACATCGTTGCAGAAACATCACATTTGCCGAGGTTCAGAAAATAACGGGAACTGCTGATCTTCAATCAATTTTTTTTTTTTGCTTTCCGTTTAATATTCTAGTAATATTTCAAAATAATCCACTAAACGGAAATATATTCCCAAGATTATCAGGTCAAAAGAATGCCAGAATCAAAGCCGGTTACAAAAGTTATCACAAACTTAGAAAAAAACAGACTAGAAATTACTATAGCCGGGAATATTGATAGCAGATCATTGGAAAAATTATATACCGACATACGGTTTTCAGTAGCTGATCTTAAAGATGGGTTTGATGTAATTAGCGATATTTCTCATTGTAACATTATCTATTTAACAGGACTTCCAATTTTCAAAAAGATAATGGATTATTTCGTTAATAATAAAATTGGACAGCATTTAAGAATTACATCAGATAACAAAACAAGCACAAGGCAATTGACTCATTTTTTTGAAAAAATTCAATCATACAGCAGTATTTATGCTGAAAATTTTACAGATGCTGAAGAAAAGTTAAATATATTAAAAAAGCGAAGAGGTATACGACTTAAATTAAAAAATGTAGTTTTCGAAGTTGAAGCAGATGGTTCTCTTGCAAAATGTATAATGGTAGACATATCGACAAGTGGATGTTCTTTCAAATCTAAAACCCTCACGGTTTCAAATGATTCTGCAATTTCCATTCATTTGTCATTTGATCCTCACGAATCTTTAGAGTCAGCATTTAAGATAAAGGCTGAAATTGTCAGAAAAGATGACGTCTTTTTTGCTGTCAGATTTTCCGATCTCGATATTGAGATGGAAGAAAAATTATACAAACGTCTTTCATACGAAATCACCCATACACCATTCTTGCTCAACAGCATGCCTGATCAGTCCTGAGACGATCCCGATCACAGGGCAGGGGTCGGTATTCAGCCGTATCCCTTACCCTTCGCTCCCCGCAGCACCTCTCCTCAACGCAATCCTTCCGGCAAGAGACGCGCCTGAACCGCCAAAATGGGGTACTCGGCCGCAGCAAGCAGCAACGAGCGGAAGGAAGGGTCAGGTCTTGATTTATTCTAATTCAAGACCTGACCCTATGATTTCACTCAACCCCAGGTGGGCGCACAAGCAATTTCTTGCTCAAACAACAGAACTCTCCGATCGCCTGCGCATCCATTTGAATATTTCCATGACCACAATAACAGTGAATGCCAAGGCCAGAATCGCAACCCATTGTGTGAACCTGACAGGTTCGATATGCAAAATGGCTTGCATCAAAGGCAAATGCATACTCACCACATGGACCCCCTGTGCTGCCAGTATGCCGAGGATGAGGATGTAATTACGGTGGAAGGGAATATTGAAAGCTGAAATTGTTTCAGAACGGCAATTGAATACATGCAAGTTCTGCAACAAGACCATCAAAAGCAGCACCAAGTTGCGGGCCGAAGTTTCGTCCACCCCTTGATTACTTATCAACCAATACCAGAGCCCAAAAGTCACTGCCCCGATGGTCAACCCTGAAACAAGTGTCTGGGTGATCATCTGGGAATCGAAGATGCTTTCATTGGGTCGTCGTGGTTTGCGCTGCATGGCGCCAGGTTCCCCGCCTTCGAAGGCCAAAGCCACGTCCTGGATGCCGTTGGTGACCAGATTGAGCCATAACAGTTGAACAGCTAACAACGGAATGGGCAAGCCACTTAAAATCGCAGCAATGAACATTAACACCTCGGCCGCGCCGGTGGAAATGAGCAGATAGATGACTTTGCGCACATTATCATAGGCAAAACGGCCCTCCTCAACACCGGCGACGATGGAAGCGAAATTGTCGTCGGCAACGATCATCGAGCCAACCTCCTTGGCCACATCAGTTCCCGAACCCATGGCCACACCAATATTGGCTCGCCGTAATGCTGGGGCATCGTTCACTCCATCACCGGTGACTGCCACAAATTCCCCGCAACGGATCAAGACATCCACGATTTCAAGTTTCTGGGTTGGGGAAACCCTAGCAAACACAGAGGAAGATACAATAAGCTTTTCAAAGACAGGGCTATCCGGTGTGCCGGCTTCGCTTAACTCTCTACCGGTCACCGTCATCTCCCCTGCACCAGACAGGCCCAACTCTCTGGCGACAGCGCCGGCCGTGGTGGGATGATCCCCTGTAACCATGATCACCTTGATGCCGGCCCTTTTGCATTTCTTTACGGCTTCAACAGCTTCTGGACGTAGAGGGTCGATAAATCCGATAAGGCCCTGAAAGACGAGATCTGAAGGTTCCGTCTCCCCATTTATTATTCCGGTGGCCTCTCCCCCGGCCACAGCTAGCACCCGCAGGCCTTTCTTCGCCATTGTTTCGACTTGATGCTCGATGCCTTTCCGGTCAAGCTTTTCTAGGCCGTTGGTCCCCAACATGAGATTACAAAAATCAAAAATCGTTTCCACCGCCCCTTTGGCCGCCACAAACCGTTTACCTTGCCATTCATAAAATGCAGCAGAGAACTTGCGCTCCGACTCATAAGGAATTTCTTGGACGACCAGAAATTCTTGTCTCACGACCAACGGATTTATGCCCAGTTTATAACTCATAGCCAGGCAGGCCACATCCATGGCATCGCCATGGTGCTTCCAATTCTCGTTTTCTTTGAGCAGTGTGCCCTCGTTGGCCAAGATCGCCAATTCAGCAACCACCCTCAAACGATTTCGTGCAGATTCGGAGAGTTCAGCGTCTTTATCGGTCAAGATCTTCCCCTCACCGTTGTACCCCTCGCCGGAAACGGTAAAACTTTGCCCGTCCGCAAGAACGATCATCCGTGCTGTTTGTTGGTTTACGGTCAAAGTGCCGGTTTTGTCACTGGCAATTACTGTGCAACTCCCGAGGCTTTCTACCGCTGTGAGTTTACGCACGATAACATTGCGTGCGAACATCCGCTTGGTGGCAATCGACAGGGCCACTGTCAATGCCACCGGCAGTCCCTCGGGAATGGCCGAAACCGCCAGGGCCACCACAAAAAAGAAAATGGCTGTGGCATCCCCCCCTTGGGATAACAAGAGGAGCGCAATACCGGTGGTGATCCCCATCACAAGGATGCTGACATGCTTGACGAACCGTTCCATCCGAATAACCAAGGGCGGTTTGCCACTTTCAGACTGAGCCACGGTTTCGGCAATAATACCCACCTGAGTCTCGCCCCCGGTGCCTACAACAATTCCGATCCCTCTTCCTGAGGTGATGGTCGATCCGGCAAACACCATATTCTTGCGATCGCTCACGCCGGTATCCTCCGGCAGAAGGTCGATTTGCTTGTGAGCCGCTAAGGATTCGCCGGTCAGAAAGCTTTCATCCGATGTCAGGTTGTTGGACTGGATCAGACGGAGATCGGCCGGTACCTTGTTCCCCGATTCCAGAAGGACGATATCACCGGGGACCACCTTTTCTGACGGGATTTCATGTTCGACATTGTTACGCCGGACCCATGCCCTGATTTTAAGCAGACGTTGCAGGCTGGCCGCGCCTTTTTCGGCCTGGTATTCCTGGTAGGCCCCAAGTACGCTGTTCAAGGTGATGACAATCAGAATAAACAGAGCGTCGGTGGCTTCGCCGATAGCCAGGGACGCCACGGCAGCAGCCATAAGAATGAAAATTAAGGGGTTGAGAATCTGGTGCAGCAGGATGACCCAGATCGTCGTCGGTTCCTTGGCGGGCAAGGTGTTGGGTCCGTAAAACAGCAAACGTTGTGCTGCCTCCTGCACATTTAAACCTTCCGGGCAGCTTTGAAGCACTTCGTAAACATTCTGCTCCTCCATGGCGTGCCACTTTTCTCTGCACAACCGGCAGGCGTGTTCTTTCATGTGTTCTTTCATATGAGACTCCTTTCTGCTGGATGACTTGAAACTGCTATCCGAGCCAGTCTTTTTCCAGCACAATATATCCACATGGGCCGTAGACCAGCACCCGCAAAATCGTCTCCATTAAATCAACCCTGAACATGCGGAAATAATTGCGCATCAACTCCCACAGCGCCCTTTGGGAACTGAGTTCCTTCAAGGCAGCCTGAAAAAGGTGGCAACTCATCTGTTGTACTGGTCGACAAGATTCAAGAAATAGGATGAGGCCACCTTTGTTTTGGCACGATGATCGGTGAGTTTGCCCAAAAACGTCTTTCATCCGAAATTACCCATACACCCTTCTTACTGAGTAGCCGCCTGATCAGTCCTATAAAAAAAAGCAACCGACCGCAGGGCAGGAATCGGTATTCAGCCGCCTCACTTATCCTTCGCCCCCCGCAGCACCTCTCCGCAACGTAGAACCTTCCGGCAAGAGACGCGCCTGAACCATCACAACCGGGCATTCGGCCACAGCACGCAGCAACTCGGACAACTCCAGGGCATGCTCGGCAAATAACAGGTGGGCCGGCGATTGAAAAAGGTGCTCCCGCTTGACGGCGAAATCATGAAAGACCTTACCGGTGACGAGAATGCCTTCGGTCAGCAGATCATGGCCCCGGTCAAGAGCGATGGTGTTAAACAATTTCAGAGTGATGAAGCCGGAGGCGGCTTGCCCTGATGCGTCCTTTTCCTTGGCTTGAGTGCGCAGGGAACCATGCACCCCCTGCCGCCGGAAGATCGCCCCGGCAAGTCCGGGCATGGCGGCGGAGAGGGCCAGAGTGGAACCGGCGGGCAAATCACGATCAAGCCTATCGGCGGCAACACCGTTGATAAAAAGAGTCTGCACGGTGTTTTCGATGTAGTCCGCAGTGAAGCCGGGGAGCGAAAGCAGGAACGGCAGGAGACTGACCGGCCGATCAACGGTAAAAAGAATACCGTGCTGGAACAGGGAAGCAAAACCGGATATCGCCTCTTGCGGTACCCAAAGGACGAGACGGGGAATGGAAGAAGTATGCATAGGAAGTTGAAAGTACGGTATAAGTAATCAGTTTTTTTTATCAATTCAGTCCTACCACAAGAAATTGCGCGGGGGAACCGAATACGTGACGGTGCCTGCGGGAGCACCCAAAAAATTCTCAGCGGAACCAAGCCTCTCTTCCACCTTTCCCCACCCTGGACATTATGACTCATGCGTGTTTTCTATGTGTCTTTCTGACTCATACCTTCGTAACCTACGATATTATAAAGATAATTTCAGTATCCACCACGGATTTACCGCTTTAAGCGCTTCCGGATCCCAGCTACGGGACATATTGCCTCAATCTGTTGTTTCGACCGCTCTCTGCTCACCGGCGGCCTTTTCTGGTAATCTTCTTCTTTGGTTCGATATTTCAGGTCATTTTGCCCCGTTGCATTTTTAACGAGTCGTTTTTTGTCGGTTGCGGAAGGAATTATCCCTAAAAAATCCATTATATCCTCTTGAAATTCGACCCTTTTGTAATGGCACAGCAATTGCTACGGTAAAGATGCGCACATTTGGATCCAATGAGAGGCTAAAAGTATTCAAGGAACCCAAAAAACTAAAAAAGGATGGTTTCATTATGGCAATTCGTGAAGAAGTATACGGTTATTTTATCCCCAGTGTCACCCTCATCGGTATCGGCGCCGCCAAACAAATCCCGGCAAAGATCAAGGACCTCGGCGGTTCTAAGCCCCTGATCGTCACCGACAAGGGGATCACCGGTGCCGGCATCACCAAACAGGTCACGGATCTGTTGGATGCCGCCAAGATGGCATACGTTGTTTACGACGAAACAATCCCTAATCCCACCGATAAAAACGTCCATGACGGCGTCGATGTCTACAAGAAAAACAGCTGCGACAGCCTCATCACCCTGGGCGGCGGTTCCTCCCATGACTGCGGCAAGGGCATCGGTCTGGTAATTGCCAATGGCGGCAAGATCCATGATTTCGAAGGTGTCGACAAATCCACCAAACCCATGCCGCCTTATGTGGCCGTCAACACCACCGCCGGTACCGCTTCCGAGATGACCCGGTTCTGCATCATCACCGACACCTCCCGGCACGTGAAGATGGCGATTGTCGACTGGCGCGTGACCCCGGGTATTGCTTTGGACGATCCGTTGTTGATGATGGGTATGCCGCCGGCACTGACCGCAGCAACCGGTATGGACGCCCTCACCCATGCTGTTGAAGCCTATGTTTCCACCATTGCCACCCCGATGACCGACTCGGCCGCCGAGAAATCCATTGAGCTGATTGCCAAGCACCTGCGCCCGGCCGTGGCCAACGGCGGAGACATCATTGCCCGCGAAGGCATGTGTTTTGCCCAGTATCTTGCCGGTATGGCCTTCAACAATGCCAGCCTCGGACACGTGCATGCCATGGCCCATCAGTTGGGCGGTTTCTATGATCTCCCCCATGGTGAGTGCAACGCTATCCTCCTGCCCCATGTTGAGAAGTTCAATCTGATTGCCAAGATAGATCGGTTTATCAAAATCGCCGAATTGATGGGTGAGAATACGGCAGGCCTCGCACCACGCGATGCCGCGGAACTGGCCTTAGTGGCGATCAAGAAATTGTCCGCCGATATCGGCATCCCGTCCGGCCTCATCGAACTCGGTAAACGCTACGGCAAGACCGTGAAGGCCGAAGATATCGACGTCATGACCGGTAATGCCCAGAAAGACGCCTGCGGCCTGACCAACCCGCGTTGCCCCAAGGATGCCGACGTTAAAGCAATCTATACCGCAGCCCTCTAATTAAAAAAAATGCCGGTGGTTTCCGCCCGTTATATTGCCCCGGACCCGGAACTTGTCCTGGCGGGCCCCACCGGCTCTTCGTTGTCCTTAAATTACGCTGTGGTTGGCGTTGCGGGACGCGGAAGGATCGCGTCCCGCCTTTGCTGTTTCCCTCGGAAAGGAGATGCAGGGTCTTTATACTCCTTGTGGCCCTGCATCTCCGATTCTGAAAATAACCCGCCTGTAAAGGGCGCTCTACATTGGCCCTGAGAAAATACCGTATCAAAAGAGTGACATGCACAGATATTCATCTCTTTTTTCCATCAATAATTCAAACAGATATGGCCGACTGTTCAACTACCGGGACAACCCTTGCACAAGCACATCGGAGACCAGGGGAGACCTCTTCATCCCCGCTGGTATCTTTTTTTAAAATAATGCGGCAACCCGTATGTTTCACAAACATTCATTTGGGAGAAAAAAATGCTGAAAAAAAAATTATACGTTAACGGTATTGAGCGAACGGTCATTACGGAAACCGCTGAGCTCCTTTCCGACGTTATCCGAAAAACCCTCCACCTCACCGGCACCAAGGTCGGTTGCGGCAAGGGACAGTGCGGTGCCTGCAACGTCATCATGGACGGCAAGCTGATCCGTTCCTGCATCACCAAGATGGCCCGGGTCCCGGAAGGGGCGGCCATCACCACCATTGAAGGCATCGGCACCCCGAGCGATCTCCATGCCTTGCAGATGGCTTGGATGGTCCATGGCGGCGCTCAGTGCGGATTTTGCACCCCTGGTTTTATCGTCTCTTCCAAGGCTTTAATCGACAGTAATCCCGATCCTTCCCGCGAGGACATCCGCGATTGGTTCCAGAAATATAAAAACGCGTGCCGCTGCACCGGTTACAAACAGTTGGTTGATTCCGTTCAGGACGCGGTCAGGGTCCTGAAAGGTGAAATCACCCTACAGGATCTGGCCTATAAGATCCCCAAAGACGGTAAGGTATTCGGTACCAATATGCCGCGCCCCAGTGCTGCGGCCAAGGTAACCGGAACCTGGGACTTCGGTGCGGACGACGGCCTTTCCCTGCCGGAAAACACCCTGCAGATGGCTCTGGTGCAGGCAGAAGTATCCCACGCCAACATTCTCTCCATCGACACCAGTGAAGCCGAAAAGATGCCCGGCGTGTTCAAGGTGGTCACTGCCAAGGACATCAAGGGGAAAAACCGGATCACCGGCCTGATCACCTTTCCCTCCAATCTGGGTGACGGCTGGGATCGACCGATTCTTTGTGACACCAAGGTGTTCCAATTCGGTGACGCCATGGCCATTGTCTGTGCCGATACCGAGAAAAATGCCAAGGCAGCAGCCAAGATGGTCAAAGTCGAGCTCGAAGAATTGCCCGCCTACATGAGCGCCCCGGCGGCCATGGAGCCCGATGCCATTGAGATTCATCCCGGCACCCCCAACATCTACTACATTCAGAAGATCGCCAAAGGTGAAGAGACCCAACCGATTTTCGACAAGGCAGATGTCGTGGTCGAGGGCGATTTTTACACCAGCCGCCAGCCCCACATGCCCATTGAGCCCGATGTCGGATATGCCTATCATGACGACGACGGCAAACTGGTCATCCATTCCAAATCCATAGGTATCCATCTCCATCTCTATATGATCGCTCCCGGTCTGGGCGTGGAGCCGGAAAATCTGGTACTTATTCAGAACAATACCGGTGGTACCTTTGGCTACAAGTTCAGCCCGACCATGGAAGCCCTGGTCGGTGCAGCGGCCATTGCCACCGGACGGCCGGTTTTCCTCTGCTACGATTACTTCCAACAGCAGACCTATACCGGCAAGCGTTCACCCTTCTGGACCACGGTTCGCTATGCCGCCAGCAAAGACGGTCAGCTCCTCGGCATGGAGACCGACTGGTCGGTCGACCATGGCCCCTATTCCGAGTTCGGCGATCTGCTGACCCTGCGTGGCGCCCAGTTCATCGGTGCAGGGTATGACATCAGAAATATCCGTGGTGAAGGCCGCACCGTGTGTACCAATCACGGTTGGGGCTCAGCCTTCCGCGGCTATGGCTCGACGGAGAGTGAATTTCCATCGGAAGTACTGATGGATGAGTTGGCCGAAAAGCTGGGCATGGATCCGCTGGAGCTTCGCTACAAAAACGTGTACCGTCCAGGGGCGACCACTCCCACAGGGCAGGTACCGGAAGTGTTCTCTCTGCCGGAGATGTTCGACACCCTTCGTCCCAAATATGAAGAAGCCAAAAAACGGGTAGCGGCCAATTCCACAGAAACCGTAAAACGCGGTGTGGGTATTGCCTTGGGTGTATACGGAGCCGGTCTTGACGGCCCTGATACCGCAGAAAGTGATATCGAACTCAATGCTGACGGCACGGTCACCATCTTCAATGCCTGGGAAGATCATGGGCAAGGTGCCGACATGGGGACCCTGGCTACGGCGCATGAGGCATTACGGCCGCTTGCGCTTGCACCGGAGCAGATTCGCCTGGTAATGAACGACACCAGCAAGTGCCCCAACTCGGGCCCTGCCGGCGGGAGCCGCAGCCAAGTGGTTGTTGGCCAGTCCATCCGGGTCGGCTGCGAAGAACTGATCAAAGCAATGCGCAAATCAAACGGTGCCTACCGTACCTATGCGGAGATGGTCGCTGAAGGCATTCCCACCAAGATCAACGGTAAGTGGAGCGCACCGGCCACTGATTGTGATGCCAACGCTCAGGGCAGCCCAATGTGCTGCTACATGTATGGTCTGTTCATGGCCGAGGTCGCTGTGGAAGTCGCCACCGGTAAGACCATGGTGGAAGCCATGGTGTGTGTTGCCGATATCGGTAAGGTTGTCAACAAGCTCGTGGTTGATGGGCAGATCTACGGCGGCATGGCGCAGGGTATCGGTCTTGCGCTTACCGAGGACTTCGAGGACATCAAGAAGCATTCCACCCTCGCAGGCGCCGGTTTCCCCTACATCAAACAGATCCCCGACAATATGGAGATCATTTATGTGGAAACCTCGCGTCCGGATGGTCCCTTCGGTGCCTCCGGTGTCGGTGAGATGCCGTTGACCAGCCCGCATGCGGCGATCATCAACGGTATTTACAACGCCTGCGGAGCCCGGGTGCGTCACCTCCCGGCCCTGCCGGAGAAAATACTGGCCGCTCTGCCGAAGTAAGTCCGACCTTACTTCGTTCAACTCACTCCGGGGTCGGTGCGCGACACCGCCCCCGGGGCCTCTCTCAACCCGGTTGAAAACGATGGATCAACAGCAGCTCAAAGCAATCGAATATCGCTGTATTCAAGAAGAACAACCGTTCTGCACCGCAGCCTGCCCTATTCATGTCGATGTCCGCGCCTTTATGGCCGCTCTGGCCAAAGGAGATCTGCGTGAGGCCCGGCGCGTGCTCGACCGCACCATGCCTTTCCCGGAAATTATCGGCCGGATCTGCGATCAACCCTGTTCCTCTTTTTGTAAACGCGGTGAAATCGGCGATCCCCTGGCCATTGCCGGCTTGGAGCGCTATTGTGTGACCCACAGCACCGCAGTGCTCAAACCACCGAAACTGCCTGCCAAAGGCGGGACCATCGCAATTATCGGCGGCGGCCTCTCCGGCATGACCGCGGCCCTGGATCTGGGCCGCAAAGGCCGTAAAGCCACCCTCATCAGCACTGCTTCCGGTCTCGGCGGCAGCCTGCACAACTATCCTGAAGAGCAATTACCCCACGCAACTCTCCAGCAGGCAGCTACCCTTCTCGAAGGCTATGGTATTGCCCTCCAATTCGAGGCAGTGCTCGATGCCGAAGCGCTTGCTGTGTTGCGAACGACCTATGACGCCCTCTATTTCGATTGTGACGAGATCGACCTGCACCCACTCTTTGATAGTGTTCAAACCGACCCCCTTACCTTGGCACTATCGCAGACCGGCTGTTTTGCGGGAGGCGGCAGCCCTGTTGATGCCTCTTTTTCGGTAATCAAACAGGTTGAGGATGGCCGCCGCGCTGCCCTGACCATTGAGCGTTACCTGCAAAAGGTCTCACTCACCGCCCAGCGGGAAAAAGAAGGTGCCTGCGCGACCCGAATGTATACGGTCACCTCCGGGATTGCGCCTGCCGCCCAAATCATTCCGGCTGACGCCGCCACCGGTTATACCGCTACCGAAGCGCAAGAGGAAGCGGGCCGCTGCATCCACTGCGAATGCATGGAGTGCGTTAAACAATGTGCGTATCTCCGCGAATACAAGGAATATCCCAAGACGCTCATCCGCAAAATTTACAACAACCAGGCCATTGTTCAGGGAACCCACAACGCTAACAGGATGATCAATGCCTGCAGCTTGTGCGGCCAATGCACCGTTCTCTGCCCCCACGATTTCCCGGTGGCCGATGTCTGCCGCAGCACCCGGCAGGAAATGGTGCAGGCCCATCACATGCCGCCTTCGGCCCATGATTTTGCCCTGGAAGACATGCGCTTCAGCCTCAGCTCCTTCTGCACCCTCAGTCGACATCAACCGGGAACCGAAAGCAGCCGGTTTGTCTTCTATCCCGGCTGTCAGTTGGCCGGATCCTCCCCGGAAACCGTGAAAAATGTCTACAACTACCTCACCGAACAACTGGAAGGCGGTGTCGGCCTGATGCTCGGCTGTTGCGGCATCCCCGCCCATTGGGCTGGAGAGGAGCAGTTGTTTTCCGACACCATGGAGGGTTTCAAAGCCGAGATCGAACGGCTGGGAAATCCGATTGTGATCACTGCCTGCTCCAGCTGTTTGTCGATCTTTGAAGAATTTGCCGATGCCCTCTCTGTTCGCTCCCTCTGGGAGGTACTCGACACACTGGAACTCCCGGCCCGGCCCGATGCATTGCCCGGCCGGTCGCTGACCCTTCACGATCCCTGTACCGCCCGCCACCAGGAGGCATTGCGAACCAGTGTCCGCAACCTCTGCGGCAAACTGGGACTCAATATCGTTGAACACGATTTCAGCGGCACGCTGACCGATTGCTGCGGCTACGGCGGCCTGATGCAATTCGCCAATCCGCAACTCGGTGCCAAGGCGGCGACGGTCAAGGCGGAGCGCAGCGAATGGGATGGTCTCGCCTACTGCGCCATGTGCCGCGATAATCTGGCTGCCGGCGGGAACCGCGTTGCCCATCTGCTGGACTATATCTTTCCCGAGCCCGATGCAGCGGAACCCCTTGACCGCAAAAATCCCGGTTTTTCCCAACGGCACGAAAACCGGGCCCGCTTGCAGCAGCAGCTGCTCACCACACTCTGGCGGGAAGCATCCACCCCCGAGCCCGAACACAAAAGCATTCGCCTCATCCTGACCGAGGACGTCCTGAATCTGCTCAACAGCCGCCATATTTTGGAAGAGGATGTGCAGAAGGTGATCCATCAGGCCGAGTTGACCGGCAAACATCTGATCAATCCGGACAATGATCACCGGCTTGCCCGGTATAAACCGATACGGGTGACCTACTGGGTGGAATACCAACCCACGGATCAGGGGTATGTGGTCTGCACTGCCTACAGCCACCGCATGCTGCTGCCGGAGGAGAAACCATGAGTACCTTTTCCTTTATCGAGGCCACGTCCTGGCAATGTGCCGAGTGCAACCAACCCCTGCAGGCGGCCAAGGTCAATGTCGCCTATCTGGGTTCGGTGTTCAATGTGGAACTGATGACCTGCCCGCAATGCGGTTTCATTCTGGTTCCGGAAAATCTGGCAATGGGCAAAATGCTGGAAGTGGAACAACTGCTGGAAGATAAGTAAGCCGCATTCGCGATGACACGTCGGGCACGGCTCACTTCATTCCATACCCGGCATGGGAACCAAAAGACACACCCGATAAACCCCAACTTGCAAGCTAACACGAACGAGATGGATACTACCTGCCACTGCCCGCCACCCACGACCATCCCGCTGTACGAGCAGGACGAACTTGCCGAGGTAACCGGCGGCACCCTGCGGCCCGGCGGCATTGCCCTGACCGCAGAGCTCCTGACCTACTGCAACCTGCAACCCGGAGCCGCTGTTCTCGATGTCGGCTGCGGTCCCGGCCACACCCTTGCCCTGATGGCCTTGAACTTCGGTCTGGAGCCCACCGGACTCGACCCGTCGGCAACCATGCTCGAAAAGGCGGCGCGCAATGCCCCGACCGCCTCCTTTCTCCAGGGAAGCGCCACCTCCATTCCCTGCGAAAGTGACAGCTTCGACGCGGTTGTCTCGGAATGCGTGCTCTCCCTGACCGGCGATATCGAAACAAGCCTGCGGGAAATGTACCGCGTCCTCCGCCCCGGCGGCCTGCTGCTGCTCACCGATATCTATTGCAAAGAGGGCCTGGGCCAACCGGAACTGCCGGGACTGCACAGCTGCCTGAGCCATGCACTGCCCCTGGAAAACATTGAAAAGGGACTGGCGCAGGCCGGTTTCACCCTGCACTCCTTTCGGGACCGTAGCGACCTGCTCAAACAGCTGGCCGGTCAGATCATCTTCACCTACGGCAGTCTGGAAAAATTCTGGCAGCTGTTCATGGGAGCGGAAGCAGCACACCGCACCTGTTGCGCCCTTTTTTCCGCACCGCTGGGATATTATGTGCTGATTGCCCAAAAAGGTGAACACCATGGATGAAACCGGATTACGGATTATGCAACTGGCAGCTCAAGGATTCTGCTGCAGCCAGATTATGATCAAGCTCGCACTGGAAGATATGGGTGAAGACAACATTCCCCTGGTACGGTCCATGGCCGGATTATGCGAAGGATCGGGGGCAGGCGAGCTCTGCGGCGTTGCCGGCGGCGGCACCTGTGTGCTGGCGTTCTATGCCGCCAAAGGCAGTACCGAGGAGACGGCCCTCGATTGCCTCCCCTTGCTGCTCTCCCAATTCATGGACTGGTTCAAGGCCAGCTCCACCTCCTGGGGCGGCATCCGCTGTGACGATATCCTCGCCTTTCACGGAGGCCGCAAGCCCGAGGTCTGCGGCAATATCATGCTCCGCGCCCGCGAAACCATTCTGGGCCTTCTGGCGGAAAACAACATCGACCCCAGCCTGCCCAAGGAGCAAACCAGTGCCTTCTGATCTCCCCATCGAGTTGCTGTCATCGACTACAAGCCTCTGCCCGCACTGCCTGCACCGCATCCCGGCCATTCGTGAGCAGCAGGGCGATACCGTCTACCAGGTCAAGCAATGTCCGGAGCACGGTACCTTCCGCACGGTAATCTGGCGGGGTGCCGTGCCGTTTTCCTCCTGGCTGCGACCGAAAAAACCTTCCACCCCTCGTTCGGCCTTTACCCCGATTCAAGACGGCTGCCCCTTTGACTGCGGTCTTTGCCCGAGCCATGGTCAGCACACCTGCACCGCCTTGATTGAGATCACCGACCGCTGCAACCTTCATTGCCCGGTCTGTTTTGCCGATGCCGGGACAGCAAGCAAGGAGGCTGAACCCACACTTACCCGAATCGGTTTTTTATATGACCGGATTATGGAAGCCTCCGGTCCCTGCAATATTCAACTCTCGGGCGGCGAGCCCACAGTGCGCGATGATCTCGCCGCGATCATCGCCCTGGGCCGGTCCAAGGGATTTTCCTTTATCCAGCTCAACAGCAACGGCCTGCGTCTGGCCGCGGACCCCGACTATGCGGTCACCTTACAGCAGGCAGGGCTGGCCTCGGTCTTTCTCCAGTTCGACGGCATCAGCAGTGCCAGCCATATTGCTCTGCGCGGCCGCGATCTCAGCGTGATTAAGGAACAGGCCCTGCTGCACTGCCAGGCAGCTGGGCTGGCCGTGGTGCTGGTGCCGACCCTGGTACCGGGAATCAACACGCATGAAGTCAGGGCGATCATCGACTACGCCGTCCGTTTTGCCCCCACGGTGCGCGGCGTTCATTTTCAGCCGATCAGTTATTTTGGCCGCTACCCGCAGGCACCGGCGGATACGGACCGACTCACCCTGCCGGAACTGCTGGGGTTGATCGAGACCCAGAGCAACGGTGCCATCCGGACCGAGCACTTTGCCCCGCCGGCCTGCGAGCACGCCCTCTGCTCCTTTCACGGTAATTTTCTGATTGAGGAAGACGGCCGCTTACGCCCGCTCGGTAACCGGCAAACGGCCTGCTGCTCCACCGCCGAACCGGCAAAAAACATCCCCAGCGCCCAAGAGGGCCGGGAGAAAAGTGTGGCCTTTACCGCCCGGCAATGGTCCCTGCCCATGGCTGCGGAGTGCTCCTGTTCAAGCGATCCCGCCCCCCAACCTCTGGACGACCTCGACCGCTTCCTGCTTCGGGCCCGTACCCACACCTTTTCCATTTCCGCCATGGCCTTCCAGGACGTGTGGAACCTGGACCTGGAACGCCTGCAGGGCTGCTGCATCCATGTGGTCTCGCCTGCGGGCAATCTGATTCCCTTTTGTGCCTATAACCTGACCGCGAGTTCGGGCCGCTCCCTGTATCGAAACGGAAAACAGCCATGAATATCACCCCTCTGGAATGGCACGTCAAAAGCAGCATCCACGCAAACAGCGCCGGACCGCTCACCCGGGCAGCGATTGAACAGTATCAAGGGAAACAAGTCTGCCGTGTTCTCGACTTCTGCCGCGATCATTCTCCCTGGTATCGCCGCCGCCTGGCTGCCGCCGGTATCGGCAGGATCTCGGGTCTGAGCGATCTGGCTACCCTGCCCCTGACCAGCGAGGAAGATCTGCGCAGCCACGGCCCGGACATGCTCTGCGTCAACCAGGATGCGGTGGCCCGGATCATCACCCTCCCCAGTTCGGGCACCACCGGCCCGCCGAAACGGCTCTTTTTCACCGAAAAAGATCTGGAGCACACCCTTGATTTCTTTCATCAGGGCATGCAGAGCCTGGTTGATCCGGGGCAGGAGGTGGCGATTCTCCTGCCCGGTACGACTCCGGATTCCACCGGCCATCTGCTGGCACAGGCGTTGGAACGAATGGCGGTCTCCAGCCGAATCATCGGCCTGGTCGAGGATCCCCTGCCAACGGCCTTACAACTCGCTCAAATCAAACCCGATGTCCTGGTCGGTTTTCCGGTGCAAATCCTGGCCGTTGCCCGAACCGCAGCGGCGCATGCCTTGAAGCTGGGCCCCATTCGCTCGGTGCTCCTCTGTTCGGATTACATTCCGATGAGCCTGAGCACCCGGCTCGCCGATCTGCTCTCCTGTGAGGTCTTCAGCCACTACGGGACGGTGGAGACCGGCCTGGGCGGCGGCGTCGACTGCGATGCCCACAACGGCTGTCATCTGCGCGAATCGGATCTCTTCTTTGAAATCATCGATCCCGCGACCACCGCCCCAATGGCTGACGGCGAATGGGGCGAGATCGTCTGCACCACCCTCAGCCGCACCGGTATGCCGCTGCTCCGCTACCGCACCGGTGATTACAGCCGGCTTTTGCCCGGTGTCTGTGCCTGCGGCAGCCACATCCGGCGAATGGACAGGATCATGGGCCGGATTAACCAGCGCCGCACACTAACGAACGGCCACAAACTTGCCATGCCCGACCTGGATGAATTACTTTTTCCCATCCCCGGACTCCTGGATTTCCGGGCCACGCTGACGACAAAGGCACAGCAGGATCATCTCACCCTTGACCTCGTTACCCTGCCCGGCACTGAAGAGGGAGCTCTGAGCCTGGCCACCGCTGCCATGACGCAGCACCCGCTGTGCCACGATATACCGTTCTCTCTCACCCTCCATCCCAACCCTCGCATCCATCGAGGCAAACGTATTCTCGAAGACAAACGAGAGGAAAATCCGCTATGAAACAACTGATTCAACAAGTATGTACGAGTTTGGACGAGGGAGAAGACCTTGTCCTCATCACCATATCAAGTCGGTCCGGTTCCACCCCGCGACTGGCCGGGGCAAAAATGGTTATCCACCGGGACGGACGCACCCACGGCACCATCGGCGGCGGCATAGTCGAGGCCCTGGCCATGGAGGAGGCCCAGTCCTGCTTCAACGACCGACATTCCCGGCGTAGCGCCTTTGATCTTTCCAATACCGAGGCCGCCGACACCGATATGATCTGCGGTGGCCAACTGGAACTCTTCCTCGAATATATCCAGGCCGATGCCGCTAATCGCACTGTTTTTCAGGATCTGCTGACCGCAATGAGGAGCGGTCGCCGGGTTACTCTGGTCTGCCCGCTCAACGCAAGTACCGAAGACATACCGCGTTTTGTGGTCGATCATAAGGGCCGGCCCAACCGTACCGATATCCCAGCTCCCTTATTGACAGCCATCAACCAGGTGCGAGCATCCGCTCCGGCCGCCTCGCTGATCGACCATCAGGGCAGAGAGTATCTCCTCTCCTCGTTTGCGGTGGCCGGCACAGTCTATCTCCTTGGTGCCGGCCATGTCAGCGCCTGTACGGCTGAAGCTGCGGCACGGGTGGGGTTCCGGGTGGTGGTCATGGACGACCGGTGCGAATTCGCCAACCGGGAACGCTTTCCCCTGGCCGACGAGGTACGGGTCCTGCCTTCTTTTGCCGACTGTTTCCAGGACCATGCCATTGACACCGATTCCTTTCTGGTGATTGTCACCCGCGGCCACATGCACGATATGGAAGTACTCGATCAGGCCCTGCAAACCGGGGCCGGGTATATCGGCATGATCGGTAGCCGCAAGAAACGCAACGCCATCTATGCCAAACTCATGGATGAAGGCGTCAAAGAGGCCCAGTTGGAGCAGGTCCGCTGCCCCATCGGTACGGCCATCGAAGCCGATACCCCGGAGGAAATCGCGGTCAGCATCGTCGGCGAGCTCATCTACCAACGGGCCACCGGCAGGAAGGCATGGCACCTGAGCTGAGCGCCGTTATTCCGGCGGCCGGGTTTTCCTCGCGCATGGGAGATTTGAAAGCGCTGCTGCCCCTGGGCAAAACCACGGTGCTCGGTCACTGCATCCAGCGGTTGCAGGACTGCGGCATTGAAGATGTGCTGGTGGTGACCGGACACCGGGGCGAAGAGGTCAAGGCCCTGGCACTGCAGGCCGGAGCGCGAACCATTGATAACCCGGATTTCGCTTCCGGGATGTTCAGCTCGATCCGGGCGGGGTTCCGGGGCATTTCGAGCCGGAGCCAAGGGTTGCTTCTGCTGCCGGTGGATATCCCTCTGGTGCGACGCCCCACCCTGAAACGATTGATCGATGCCTTTGCCGATGCCCCTGCCCTGCTCACCTACCCGCTCTTTGACGGCCGCCGCGGTCATCCGCCGCTGATTGCCGCAGAATTGCTTGCCGGGCTGAGCGCACCGGAGAATCCCGAGGGCGGGCTGCGCTCCCTGCTGACAACAATCGAGGCGCAACAACCGCAGCAGGTACGCGAGGTGCAGGTGGCGGATGCCAACATCCTTTTTGATATGGACACCCCGGAAGACTACCAGGCCGGATGCCGCCGCTGGGAGCGCGAAGGCATTCCCACATCAATGGAATGCGAGGCGATCCTCCGCCATTTCCACCCCATGCCGGAAAAGGGCCTGGCCCATGGCCGCCGGGTGGGCGAAATCGCGGGGGCTCTATGCGCGGCCGTCAACCGCAACAGCGACTTGCAGCTCGATGCGGAACTCTGCCAGGTCAGCGGCCTGCTGCACGATATCGCCAAGGGCCATGCCCACCATGAGCAGGAAGGAAGTCGCTGGCTCCATGCGCTTGGTTTTGACCGGGTCGCTGCAATCGTTGCCGAGCACAAGGATTTGCATTGGACTCCGGAAAGGGGGATCAGCGAGAAGGAAATAGTGTATCTCGCCGACAAACTGGTCCGGGGCAGCGAGGTGATCAGCGTTAACCAACGGTTCGAGGAAAAACTGCGGCTCTACCGGGATGATCCCGAGGCTGTCCAAGCCATCCGCGGCCGTCAGGATCAGGCCCGACAGGTGGCAGTCGTTATGGAGCGGGCAGCGGGTCGGCCGCTTGCAGATATCCTTTCCGATGTCCCGGCCGTATGCAATCCCTGATCTACCTCCTCCGCCATGGCGAGGTCGACAAATCCTTGCCCCGCCGGTTTCTTGGCCAGACCGACCTTCCCTTGAACGCCAACGGCATCCGCCAGGCCCGGGCCCTGCGGGAACAGCTCAAAAACATCTCTTTTGATCAGGTGTTCGCCTCCCCCCTGCAGCGGGCTGTGCGGACTGCAGCCTTGATAAGCGGACTCGCGGTTGAAAATATTCACCAGATCGAGGCTTTCAAGGAAATCAATCTGGGCGACTGGGAAGGCCTCACCGTTGATGAGGTTCGTTCCCGTTTCCCCGGGGCCTATGAACAACGCGGTCGGGATCTGGAACATTTCCGGCCCGAGGGCGGCGAGAGCTTCAATGATCTCGCAGACCGCTGCTTACCGGCACTGCTTGACCTGACCCAACGATACTCCGGTCCCCTGCTCATCGTGGCCCATGCCGGTGTCAACCGGGTGCTGCTCTCCCGGCTGCGCCACCTCCCCTTGCAGGATTTGCTGGAAATTCCCCAAGACTACGGCGCAATCAATATCCTGCGCCGCTCTCCGTCCCTGTCGGTGACGTCCCTCAGCCTCCTGCCGAAAAACGAGTCAGCACGTTCAGCAAGCTCTGCCTGAAATTTCCTTCCCGGTTACCAAAGCCCTCCCCCACAGGCCCTATCCCGCAAAATCCCCCTGATTAGCGCGAAGCTGTTACCTCCTGTTACCAAAGAAAAATACTGTTACACCGTAGCGACACAACCCTCTTTTCCATGACAAAATCCCTATAAAATCAAAGAGAACCGACGACGATGAGCAGATAGGGCCTCCCTCTTCTTTATTGCGGGGAGGACAATTCCAATCAAGGGAGGGAGTTATCATGTCAGCGGTCACATTTTCCGGTTTAGCCAGCGGGATTGATACGGCGTCCATTGTCGAATCCATCATGGAGGTGGAAAGCGCACAAAAAACCACGCTCGAGGATAAACAGACGTATCTTGAGAGCCAACTGGAGACCTATACTGAATTCAACACACTGCTCGACAGTTTCTATGCGTCGGTTCTGGGCCTGAACAGTAAAAATGATCTCAAGTCCTTTGAAGCGACTAACAACGGATCCGATTATTTTTCGATCAGCACCAATAGTCTGGCCAGTGAAGGCTCCTATTCGGTCGAAATCGTCAGTCTTGCCCAACAGCAAAAAGATGTCAGCACCGACGCCATAGCCGACAGTGACACCACGACCTTAACCGGCGAGCTGCAGATCGGCGATGCAACCCTCAGTTACGAAGACGTTACCCTGGACGATCTGGTGACTCTGATCAACGACGGTGACTACGGCATCACCGCCTCCATGATCGATGACGGCACGGAAAGCGGGTATCGCCTGATGCTGACCGCCGATACCTCCGGTGAGGAATTGGAAATAACCGGGACCGGCGATATCACGATGGATACGGCCACGAACGGTCACACCGTTGACGGCACCAAGGCGCATCTGGTCGTTGACGGCGTTGATTACTACAGCACCAGCAACACCGTGACCAATGCGATCAAAGGGGCCACCCTGACCTTGCTGTCGGCTAGCGATGACGGCGCCGATAATGTTACCATCGAATCCAATGCCCAAGAAGTCATCTCCGCGCAACTGACGGAAATGGTTGAGGCCTACAATGCCATCAACACCAGTATCGACACCATAGCCGCCTCCGATGCGACCCTTGCCCGATCCTTGAAAACGGTGCAGCGCGGACTGAAAAATTATTTAACCAGCAACAGTTTGGTCGCCCTGGGTATCGAATCGGATTGGGAAACCGGAGAACTCACCTTTGACACCGACACCTTTGCCACGGCCTACGAAGAGGACCCCGATGCGGTGCAGGTCACCCTGTTGGGAGATGATGACAACGAAGGCATCATGAATCGCCTGGATGATTACCTGACCGGACAACTCAGTTCCACCGACGGCTTCCTGGCTACCAAGAAAAACACCATCGACGATCAGGTCTCCCGGCTTGACGACAGTATCGCCAACATGGAGACCCGCCTTGAAAAAAGACAGGCTGTTCTGGAGGCCCAGTTCACAGCCATGGAAACCCTGATCAGCAGCCTCAACACACAGGGAGACTATCTCACCAGTTTTTTTGAAGATTATTCATCTTCTTCTTGAGGTACGATCGACTTGGAGTAAGCGTTCAACACTTTTAGCAACCTCATAATTCTGTAGTGCCCTCGCTTCCCCCCTTGAAGCGGTCAGCAATTCTTTACATTGATTAACAACAACTTTGCAGAACATTACGTATTAATATCGTATAATTATTAAAAAGATATTCTGTTCGGACAACCGAATTCCGAGGGAAACAGCCTTTGGATTAATCAGCAAAAAGAGATGTGAACCATGTCGCCCAGTAAGGATTCCTGCAGATCGATCATGTTGCTTACCGATAATGACAAGGAGTCCGAACCGCTGGTCAGCACCCTGACCGAGGAAAAATTCACTGTCTGCCTGCAGACAAAAAGTATGGAGTTGCTGGAGAGCGCGTCTCATCAGGATATCGATCTCCTGATCATCGATTCCGACAGATTTTCCCTGGAGGATCTTTCGACCTATCCCCGAATCCGTGCCGTTTATTCCGGCCTGCTGATGATTCTGATCAACGATATCGACGAGATGCTCCAGGTACTGCTCTACGAACAGGGAGCCGACGATCTCCTGGTCAAACCGATGAACCCTCTGCTGATCCTGGCCCGTATCCGGGCCCTGCTCCGCCGCAACGACACTCGCACGACCCCGGCCCATCTCCTCTTCAACGGCCTGGAAATCAACGGGGGCCTGCGCCGCGCCTCCTATCAGGGACGAGAAATCCCCTTTACCTCCCGTGAATTCGATCTGATCTGGTATCTGGCCAAAAACGCCTGCACCACCCTGGATCGGGATCATCTTTACAAAGCGGTCTTCGGCATCGAATACAACGGTTATGACCGCTCCATAGATATGTACATTGCCCGTATCCGCTCCAAAATGGCCCCGTATCCGCACCTGCCGCAGATGATCAAGACCGTTCGCGGCAGCGGCTATCTTTTTGCCGCCGAACATTGACCCCGCAGGCCTCAACCTACTGATAGCCCTCGGATTTTCCCGCTTCGCCCTCCCCTCCTTCGCCTTTACCGATGGCCCCTGCCGGTATCTTCTCCGGGATAGTCCTTGACACCCTCTGCACTCCTCTTTAAATACAAAACGTCTTCTCTCCCACCCTTTTGCAAGAGGAATCCATGTATACCTGCCTGCCTCCCAATATCGACCCTTTTTTCTTTGACGGTGATGATTTACGTGAAATTGCCGATGAGCAAACCCTCAAGGACGGATTGGCCCTTTTCAAAGACCATCAGGTGATCGAATGCGATCAGGATAATGACCTGCTCTGGGGCAAGGTCAGCGATGAAGAATGGGATCTTCCGGCCGATGTCCAATTCCGGCTTGAGGCTGATGGCCGTCTCGGGTTCAGTTGCGCCTGCGGCGAGGCAGTCTGTGCCCATCAGGTGGCGGTCCTTTTGGCCTACGGTGATCGACGCGGTGCGGCCGACCCATTGCTGAGCGCAGCCGACACCGCTATTCGGGATCGACGGAAGCGCGGACGCACCGAGGTCCGGGTTGAATCCACCAGCGGCGAGCCCTGGTTCGGCACCTGGCGTGCCTGGTCGCTGACCGATTCCCCTTTAAAACGGCAATACCGGGTCACGATCCGCAGCCTGAATCGCCGGGCTAATCACTGCACCTGCCCGGATCTCCGCGGCAACCAGCTGGGAACCTGCAAGCATATCGAGGCGGTTCTCCATCGGATACGCAAACATCCCGATTATGCCGTTTTCAAGAACCAGCCGCCGCCTTTTTCCTCTGTGTACCTGGCCTGGGATGTCGAGGATGCGCCAAAGATCCGGCTGCACCGGCACCCTGATCTCAGCGATCAGTTGGCCGCCCTCTGTGATCGCTGGTTCCAGGCCAACGGCAATTTCAACGGCCGGTTACCCGATGATTTTTTCCGGTTCGTTGAACAGGTGGAGGAACGAGGCGATATCCATTTGGGCGAAGATGCCCTGGACCATGTCCGACATCTTGCCGCCCATGCGGCACAGAGTGAGCGTGCCGCTGAAATCCGCAGACGCATTATGGCCTCGGGCGGCCGGTTGCCCGGCATCCGGGTCCGACTGTATCCTTACCAGGTCGAAGGCGCCGCCTTTCTCGCCGGAACCGGCCGGGCGCTGCTCGCCGATGATATGGGGCTGGGAAAAACGCTCCAGGCGATTGCCGCTGCCTTTTTTCTGCACCAGGAAGAAGGCGTGCGCCGCATTCTTATTGTCAGCCCGGCTTCGCTCAAGCATCAATGGGCAGGAGAAATCAAACGGTTCACCGGGGCGGAAAGCCGGATCATCCAGGGTCCGGCCGCTGAACGAGGAGTGCAGTACCGCCAGGATTGCACCTTTTTCATCGTCAACTACGAACTGCTGCTCCGCGACCTGAGTGTGATCAACGAAACCCTGCGGCCGGATCTGATTATCCTTGATGAAGCCCAACGGATTAAAAACTGGCGGACCAAAATTGCGGCAACGGTTAAGGCGATCTCGAGCCGCTATGCCTTTGTGCTCACCGGTACGCCGCTGGAGAACCGGCTCGAGGATCTCTACAGCCTGTTGCAGGTGGTGGATGCCAAAATCCTGGGACCGCTCTGGCGCTACATGGTCGATTACCATCTCACCGACGAACGCGGAAAAGTGTTGGGGTATCGCAATCTTTCACGTCTGCGCACCCGCCTGATCCCGGTTATGCTCCGCCGTGACCGGCGGCTGGTGCGCGATCAGCTGCCGGATCGCATCGTCAAACGCCTTGATGTGGCCATGACCGACAAACAGATCGAACTCCACGATGCCGCCATGGCCGCCGCCGGCACCCTGGGGCAAATCGCCAAACGCCGCCCTCTGACGCCGGGCGAACAGAACCGGCTGGTTGCCGCTCTGCAGCAGGCCCGCATGGCCGCCACCGCTGCCGGTCTGGTCGACAAGGAAACCGAAGGCTCGCCCAAGATCGATGAATTAGCCGAACTGATCGACGAGGTCTGTGTGCAGAGCGGACTCAAGGCCGTGGTTTTTTCGCAGTGGGAGTTGATGACCCGGATGGTGGAACGACGACTGAAACGCATGAAGGTCGGTACGGTCCGGCTCCATGGCGGAGTGCCCACGGCCAAACGCGGTGCGCTCATGGATCAATTCCGCACCGACGATACCATCCAGGTCTTCCTCTCCACCGATGCCGGCGGGGTCGGCCTTAACCTGCAAAGCGGCTCGATCCTGATCAACCTCGATGTTCCCTGGAATCCAGCGGTGCTCGAACAGCGTAACGCCCGTATTCATCGCCTCGGGCAGACCCGGAAGGTGCAGATCATCAACATGGTGTCCACGAACAGCTATGAGGAGCGGGTTATGGCCCTGCTCGGTACCAAGCAGCTCTTGTTCGATAATGTGATCAGTGAGGATGCCACAGAGGATGTGGTCGGTATTTCCAAGAAACTGCTGGAATCCCTGATTGACGATCTCACCGGAACGGCCTCTAAACCCGAGACCAATGAAGCCTCCGCAAAACCTGAAGAGAACGAGGAGACGGCCGTTGTCAACCCGAACAGCGCCGAGCCCGCTGTCAACGAGGCAGAGCAAAAAATCGAGGCAGCCCTCACCGGGTGTGTTGAAGAGTTGCAGCGGACCTTCGGCGAGCGCATTGAACGTATTTTCGGCTCCGGCGGCGGCTTGATCGTTGTGCTCGACAAGGTGGATAATGAGGCTGACCAGGTGGCGGAACGGCTTTCCGCCGTGGTGCCAGTAGCCCTGATCGATCGTCTCGCCCTTAAAGGTCTGCAGCGCTTAGGCCCGGCCTCCCCCCTGGCAGAGGCAAAAATATACCAGGACCAGCCCCCGATTTCTCCGGATGAGCCTTCTCCCCTGGCACGAATGGCTGCCCGGAAACTGCAGGCCGCGACCCTGCTCCTGGAGCAGCAACTCCCGGCCACAGCCCTGGATCTGCTGACGGATGCGCTTCTTGCCGCAGCCGCTGACCGTGCCGGTCTCGACAGTCCCCTCTCCCCCCAGGAGGCCGGTGTCTGGCTTTTTGACCAGGGGATCAGCCGTGGATACCTCAGCACCGACGAGGCCAATCTCATTATGCGAACCATGGTCCTGGCGCAGTGCACCACGGTGCCGCCGGAGGTGCTCTGTTCGCTGGTTGAAGAGGTGGGGCTGTTCCTCGGTTAAAGGGTCCAAAGCAGAAACGTAATCAACCTAGTTTTTTCAGGAGAGAAAAAGAATGGTAGCACCAGGAAAACAACAGATGTTTCTCAATGAGTTATGCGAGCGATTGGGCAAATCAAAGGATTCGATCTTCGACCTTGCCCTTTGTGGTGAGCTGCCGCTCTGGATAGGAGTGCATGATATGTATCTCTTTCCGCAGGGGTATCAACTACAGTATGCAAATAATAGAATCGTCTATCCACCGGAATTTTTTTTCTCGTACGCCGAAATCAAACTCGACATGCAAACCCTGACGCAAATGAAAGAGATGAATGGGCCGATGCTCATTGTTTCGGAGCTCTCCTGCTCCAATGAAGACAACGAACAGGTGACGCTCGTGAATATGGCTGACGAGACCTACGGCGAAACCAGCCTTATCGGCATCAACCTCACCCAATTGTTTGCAAAAAAGGATACTGTCAAAAAAGTTGAAGCGCAAGACGGCAAACAACCGGTTGTTGAAACCCGAACAGATCCTGATCGGGGCCGCAACACCCAATCCGCACCCATCGTGACCTTGAATGCAAGAGATCATGTTAACCACTCCGTGGAACTCTCTGTTGCCGTCCATTGCTGGCAATCGCTTTTTGAAAACACGGGGAACGAAGAGAAGAAAATCAAAAAAATTGATATAAAATCCTGGATTACCGAACACTACCCAAGCCTGTCGGTAGCGGCAACCGACCGGATAGCGACTGTGGTGACCCCATTGAGAAAATGAGAGGAAGCCCGGGCATCGGGCATGGGCTTCATGGACAGGGATAAATTCGTCAGAACACAGAGAGACAAGGAGGAACGTTTTTCCCGGCGCGAAGGCATACGAAGGGCTCTGTCGAGTGTCGGGAAAAACGTTGCGACGCAGGAAATCGAAGTTTTTACGACGTCATCATACAGTATCATAAAGGAAAAGACTGCGTTTCGATCTCAAAAATATTTCCCGAATCAAATGGGGGGAGCTATTGTCACCAGAATCCTCATATTTGATACAGCTCGCACCCCGTGGGGTTCTCTTATCTGCGAGATCAAGAGGTCACCGGCCTTTGCCGGCATTTTCGTACCCTTTTCACCAAGGAAAAATCCTTCACCTTCAATAATCTGGATAGATAAATCACCATCTAAATCATGAGAATGAACTGGAAAAGTGACACCAGCCTCCAAATTGAAATTGATGATCTTGAAAAAGGCCGAATCCTCCACAAGAAAGAAACGCTTCATTGCCCCAGGCGTGAACACATTGGTGTCATTGAGGTTGAGTATCTTCATTTTTGCACTCCTGTTAATTTATTGCAATTGTGATTTTATTGGAAGGTGGCCTCCTTGTGTTTCAAGGCGACTGCATCGGCCAATCGCTCCAGAGCGGCAAAGGTCGCCTGATCGGGTACGCCTTTACACAGCACCGGTTCCAATATCTCAACCTTGAGATTGGCAATCATTCCGGCCAGGGCCTCCACCGTTTTGCCGCCCCAGCCGTAAGATCCGATAATGGAAAGATACTGCGCCTTGGGTCGCAGCGCGTTCGCCAAAAAAACAGCATGAGCCGCAAGCGGATGTGGCCCGGCAAGCACGGTCGGAGTGCCGACAATAACGGTGCCGGCATCTACCAGGGCCATAGCCAGCTTGCCGATATCGGTAACGGCAAGATTGAACAATTCGACTCGAACACCTCGTGTGACCAGAGCAGCGGTTAAGTGGTCCACCATTATCCGGGTACTGCCGTGCATGGAAATAAAGGGCAATACCACCAGATTGTGGGGTAGAGGACGTACCCAATCACGGTAGGCTTCAAGGATCCATTCTGGATGGTCATAAATCTGGCCATGGCTCGGGGCTATCATTTCCACTTTATAGGCGGCCAGTTTATCCAGGTTTTTGGCGATGACGTTACGAAATGGCATCATAATTTCGCCAAAATATCGTTTTGCGGCTTCATACACTCGTCCCTGATCGTTTACATACAGATCACTGGCAGCGATGTGGGCGCCAAAAAAATCGCAGCTGAAAAGCAGCTTATCCTCTTCCAGGTAAGTGACCATGGTTTCCGGCCAATGCACCCAGGGTGTGTGGATAAATTGCAGCGTCTTGTCACCCAATGACAGCGTTTCGCCGTCCTCGACCGTGACAATTTTGTCTTCGCCCAGGCGCAAATGATCCGTAAGCAAGCTTTTGCCTTTGGCGGTGGTGAGTACCTTGGCCTGCGGGAACAGCTCAAGCACCAGGGGAATGGTGCCGGAGTGATCCTGTTCCGCATGTTGGCAGACAAGGAAATCAACACGGGGAGTTGTGCGCAACTGGTCCATGAGGATATCGGCCATGGCCGGATCGACCGTATCGAGCAGGGCCGTTTTCTCACTTCCCTGAATAAGGAAGGCGTTATAGGATGTTCCGTCCGGAAGCGGAACCAGCGCGTCGAAAAGACGGCGGTCCCAATCGACCGCGCCCAGCCAGTAAATGTTCTCTTTGATCTGTCTTTTTTCCACAGGGGAGCTCCTTTTGTTGAAAGAAAGAGCGGGGGCGGGTTGACCGGTTGCGGCACAACATCGCTCGTTTCAAAAGGCATCAATCAGCCCGTTTTGAATATTCGGATTCCGTTGGGCGAGAGGTCTACAACAGAACCTCAGAGACTTTGCGCTCGCAGTCTGCCAAGCGTTGCTTCAAGGCCTTCTCTCCTTGCCAACGGGCCGTCACGTCCCGCATTATCGTAGCACAGCCTTCAATGCCGCGCGGATTTGAAACAGAAAAAAATTATCCTAAAATTGCTTTCAGGTCGGTCTCCGGTGTGTCCACCGGTTTAATGTCAAAGGTGTCGACCAGGAACTGGAGGACGGTTGGGCTGATAAAGGCCGGCAGCGATGGTCCGAGACGAATGTCTTTGATGCCCAGATACAAAAGGGTCAGGAGAATGGCCACCGCCTTCTGCTCATACCAGGACAGCACCATGGACAGCGGCAGGTCGTTGACGCCGCAGTCAAAGGCCTTTGACAGGGCCACGGCAATCTGGATGGCCGAGTAGGCGTCGTTGCACTGACCGACATCGAGCAGACGGGGAATGCCGCCTATTTCGCCAAGATTCTTGTCAAAGAAACGGAACTTGCCGCAGGCCAGAGTCAGGACCATACAGTCGCTGGGGACCTGCTCGACAAATTTAGTGAAGTAGTCGCGTCCTGGCTTGGCACCGTCGCAACCGCCCACCAGAAAGAAATGCCGAATTGCCTTGGATTTGACCGCCTCGATCACTTTGTCAGCCACACCGAGCACTGCATTGTGGCCAAAGCCGACCATGACCGAGCCGTTATCGACCTCATCGGTAAAGCCGGGCATGGCCAAGGCCATGGCAACCACGGCCGAATAGTCCTTGTCGGCGATATGCTTGACGCCGGGCCAGCCCACCAGACCGTTGGTGAAGATCCGGTCTTTATAGTCATCCTTAGGCTTTTGGATGCAATTGGTGGTGAACAGGACGGGTCCCGGGAAATTGGGAAATTCTTTGTGCTGGTTCTGCCAGGCGGTGCCGAAGTGCCCATAGAAATGCGGGTATTGTTTCAGCTTGGGATAACCGTGGCAGGGCAGCATTTCGCCGTGGGTATAAATGTCAATCCCTTTGCCTTCGGTCTGCTTGAGCAGTAGTTCCAGATCATGCAGGTCATGACCGGTGATCAGAATACATTTATTTTTGCGATGCCCCAGCGGCACCGAGGTCGGCACCGGATGACCGTAGGTGCCTGTATTGGCGGTATCGAGCAGTTCCATAGCCCGCAGGTTGATCTCTCCGGCCTTCATAGCCACCGGAACGCACTGCTCCACGGTCAAACCCTGGACCAACATCGTAGCCAGAGCATCATAGCAGAAGGCGGCGATGGCCGGATCTTTTTGCCCCAGGATGGCTGCGTGATCGGCATAGGCGGCAATCCCTTTCAGTCCGTACAACAGGGTCTGTTTGAGGGAACGGATGTTGACATCACTATCCAGGTTCTCGATCAGGTTCAGCGCTTTGCCCTGCTCTGCCATCTCTGTTGCCGAACCGGTGGGGATAACCGTGGCCACGGCCTCAGTAAAATCAATTTTGCCGCCCTTGGCCGCAACCTTGGCTTTCATCGCCTCACGCAGCTCAACGGTTTTATTGATCAGGACGACAAAGCGGTCCGGGTCGAAATCGACATTGGTCAGGGTTGAAAAAATGGCCTCGTAGGTGAAATGATCGATGGCTTCATCGATGATACCAACTTTCCGGCCTTCTTGGGCATACAGGGAAAGCCCTTGCAGGACATGGATCAGCAGATCCTGCAGATCAGCAACCTCCTCATTCTTGCCGCAAACCCCAGCAATAGTGCATCCTGTTCCCTTGGCGGTCTGTTCACACTGATTACAAAACATAGCATTCCTCCTTGATCGTTATTTATGTTGCGTTCGACAACGGTTTCTCAGTCTTATTCTTGAATTGTATCCACGAAACGTTAAACATTCTTTGATGCAGATCAAAAAACACCTTTAAAAGACCATTAGTACCGTTTCAGTTTCAGATTGTTCATCGGCGATACACTGCTTATTAAAACCAAAACTCAGGATATCTCCGATTTTTAGATATATTATTGACAAGAAGCGCAATAACAAGCATCACGCATGCCCCTAAGGCTGCCGGCATGATAACATACAGATAGCCAAGCTTATGCACGCTTTCACCGCCAATGACAGCGATCAACGCCGTGGCGCCTCCTGGCGGATGGAGCGTTCTGGTCAAATGCATCAGGGCAATCGAGGTGGAGACGGCGACTGCAGCAGCCAACCAGGGAGAGCCCCCCAGCACCTTATAGGCCGTTACTCCAATACAAGCCGAAAGAATATGGCCTCCGAGCAAGTTGCGCGGTTGCGCCAGAGGACTGCGGATCGCTCCATAGATGAGGACCGCCGATGCGCCAAACGACCCGATGAGCAGGACTAAATCCATTTGACTGAACAGATGATAGTTCAACAAGGCGACAGCCGCTATACCTATAAAACTGCCAATCCAAGACCAAACCACCTCGGCAAGACGTACTCTGGGTGGAGCCTGCCCCTTCCCTCTCATTTTTTGTAAAATCATCATTGTGTCGACCTCTATCGAATGACACAAAAAGACTGCACAAGATTCGTGCGGGTGACAATGCCAATTGGTCGACCTTCCGTATCTACTATCGGTAATCGATTGATTTCCCGGTCAACAAACAAGGCTGAAATGGCTCCAGTACTAATCTCCGGCCCGGCAGTTATTGCCGGTGACGTCATGATTTCCTGAATAGACGTGTTACGCAAGGTTGTTGCGACACAACCTTTGTTATTGAGGCAATGAGCGATTATTTGCATAAAGGATGTTGATTTGCCCAAACCCATCTTAACGAGAAAATCCTTCTCCGATATAACGCCGACAATTTTTCCATCAATATCTATAACCGGGGCCCCTGAAAACTTTTTTTCCGCTAAGAACATCGCTGTTTGGATTAAATTCATTTCCAACTCGACACTAAGGACCGGCCGAGTCATGATGTCATGAGCACGCAGGGACTCTCTAATCCGCTCAACAGCGTGGTTATAAGCAATCTGAAAGACCTCTTTGAAGTCCCCCGGGCTTATGTCGATATATCCTTGGATCTCTTTCATAGCATCCAATACATCCCGCTCGGAAATTTCTATCGGGGCGCAGCATTCAATTCTTGTTTCACTCATTGGTCGCTTCTCCTTCGGCGTTGCTGTTCCTTTTGAATGTACTCTTTTCTTTACCTCGAAAAAAAGGTCCGTACTTTGACTTAGATCAAAAAATCGTAACTTTTCAGCAAGACCACCGATGCCCCTTGTTCCCAAGCGTTACAGGGGAACCTTTCTGGCCTGCGATGCAGGCAACGGCAACGCGTACCAACTGTGGATACACCGCAACCACCCCCGCGTTCCCGTGGGGCACAGGGAACGAACGAGAAACCGGTAACGCTACGGAACGTACTAAAAAATTACAAAAAATCTTCAAGAGGATCGTTTGAATTTGCCCGATATCAGTTTTTCTTCCGACAACCCAAAGGACCTATTTGACAAGCTCCTTAAAAAGCTTTATTTAAAAAATAAGTAATTAATTACTATCTTTCAAGAGAAAAAAATGACACCCAAAAACAAACAACTTCCAGCGGAAGAACGCCGAGCAGTTACCGTTGAAGCTGTTGTCGCCTTGGCGGCGGAACAAAACCCAAACTCGATCACGACATCTGCAATTGCCCAGTATATGGGATTGACCCAGGGTGCCCTATTCCGCCATTTTTCCAATAAAGAAGCAATATTTCAAGCCGCAATGGAGTGGGTGGCTGAACAACTCTTGTCCCGGATCGATGAAGCTATTCAAGCTGCAGAATCTCCCGTTGCCGCGCTTGAGGCTGTTTTCATGGCTCATATACGATTTGTCGCTGAACATCCCGGCATACCACGTATCCTGTTTAGCGAACTGCAACGTGCTGAGGAAACAGCATCGAAGCGCCTGGTACAGGAACTCATCCATCGATATAGAGAACGGCTGCAGCAATTAATCGAACAAGGAAAAATGCACGGCGAACTAGATACCGACCTCGATACGGAAGGAGCAACTATCCTTTTCATCGGTACGATCCAGGGGTTAGTGATGCAATCCCTGCTGGCCGGTAAAGAGAACCGCCTCTATCATGATGCGCCGAGGGTTTTTACTCTCTACCTGCGAGGCATACGGAGGATACAATGAAAAAATTCCCTTTTCAGAGCCGCACCCTGGCAATTTTTGTAGTAATCCTGCCGTTACTGGCACTTTTTATCTATGTTGCTCTGCGCTCGGGACCGCTTGCACCCATCCCGGTGACGGTGGTCACCGTCGAAGCACGTTCCCTGGCACCAGCATTATTTGGCATAGGTACTGTCGAAGCTCGCTACACTTACAAGATCGGCCCGATCATTGCCGGACGGCTCAAAAGGCTGGATGTGCAGGTGGGTGATCGGGTGACAGCCGGTCAGATTCTCGGTGTAATGGATCCCGTTGATCTCGATGAACGAATCCGGGCTCAGGAGGCCGCGTGCAAGAATGCGGAAGCCCAATTGAGTGAAGCCCAAGAACGTCAAGACTATGCGCAAACCCAAGCCAGGCGGTATCATAAATTATTGCCGATGCGGTCGGTCAGCGAAGAAACCGCTGCCACCAAAAACCATGAATTACAGTTGGCTGAGACCGGTTTGAACGCGGCACGTGAGGAACTCGTCCGTACTCGCGCCGAGAAAGAGGCTTTGATTGCACAACGCAATAATCTCCGCCTGATCGCCCCGGCGGACGGCCTGGTGACCGCACGCGATGCGGATCCCGGTACCACCATTATGGCTGGTCAGGCAGTGGTGGAGGTCATCGACCATAAAAGTCTATGGATCAATGTACGGTTCGACCAGATCAATTCGCACGGTTTGACCGCCGATTTGCCGGCGCAGATCGTATTGCGCTCACAAGCAGGCCAGGTACAAGCCGGTCGGGTGTTGCGACTGGAGCCACTCGCTGATGCAGTGACTGAAGAAACTCTGGCCAAGGTGGTCTTCGATCGACTCCCCGAACCACTGCCCCCCCTCGGTGAACTCGCTGAAATCACGGTTACTTTGCCGCAGCTTCCGGCAACACCGGTTATCCCTAATGCCGCTATCCAGCATACCAAAGGCATGCTGGGCGTGTGGCAGGTCATACAGGGCGACTTGCATTTTACCCCCATCTCATTGGGTGTTACGGATCTGGAAGGGCAAACACAGGTCATCAAGGGGCTTAAAGCAGGTGATCAGGTGGTAGTTTACAGCGCTAATGCCTTGAGCGCCCGCAGCAGAATTCACCTTGTTGATCATATTCCCGGGGTGACGAGATGATCAGCCTGGCCGGGCGAGACATCATGCACTCCTGGGGCAAGTTCGTCTTTACCGGCATGGGGCTTGGTCTGCTGATTGGTGTTACCCTGTCCATGGCCGGTATTTATCGCGGCATGGTGGATGACGCCAAGGTACTCCTCGACAACAGCGGTGCTGATCTCTGGGTAGTGCAGCAGGACACGCTCGGCCCTTATGCAGAATCATCGAGCATCTACGATGACATCTGGCGAGGCATTCGTGCTATGTCGGGCGTCGCACAAGCGGCCAACATCACCTATCTCACCATGCAGGTCCGTCAGGGAGAACGTGATGTCCGTGCTATGGTTACCGGTGTCACGGCAGGTCGACCCGGCACACCTGGATGGCCGTCCCATCTCATCGCCGGCCGACAGATGACCAGGGGGCATTACGAGGCCGTCGCTGACATCGCCGCCGGATTTAAACTCGGCCAACGGATTCAAATCCGACGCAATCAATACACTGTTGTTGGCTTGACCAGGCGAATGGTCTCTTCCAGTGGCGATCCGATGGTGTTTATCCCGCTCAAAGATGCGCAGGAAGCTCAGTTTCTCAAAGATAATGACGCCATACGGCAACAGCGCCGCCGAACCGCTGAAAATCCGGCTTTCAACCGCCCAAGTGTACCGGATTTACTGGATGCGGTTATCGCTTCGCAAAGCACCAACCTCTATGTCAATACGGTGCTGGTGCAGGTTGCACCAGGTCATAACCCGGAAGAAGTTGCGGCGTCTATTCGCCGGTGGAAACGCTTGACAGTCTACACCCGCAGCCAGATGGAAGCCATCTTGGTCGGCAAGCTGATCGCCACCTCAGCACGACAGATTGCCATGTTCCTCGTTATCCTTTCCATTGTCAGTTCAGCTATTGTCGCCTTTATCATTTACACCTTGACGCTCGGGAAAATTCGTGAAATTGCCGTGCTCAAACTGATCGGCACCAAAAATCGAACCATCGTCGGTCTGATTATGCAACAGTCCATCGCCCTAGGGTTAATCGGTTTTGTGGTGGGAAAAATCACCGCCACCCTGGTTATGGCGCCGATCTTTCCTAAATATGTGCTACTGGAACCGCTCGATTCAGTAATAGGTTTTCTTGCCGTGGTACTCATATGTGTGCTTTCGAGCATTATTGCTATTCGTGCTGCTCTCAAGGTCGATCCGGCCGAGGCCATAGGAGGATAACATGGTCGGCAAAGGCATTCATATCGAAGGGCTGGCAAAAAGATACGGCAGTGGCGACACCGCCGTCGATGC
The DNA here is from genome assembly GCA_963666685.2 of uncultured Desulfobulbus sp. Lineage (GTDB taxonomy): Bacteria > Desulfobacterota > Desulfobulbia > Desulfobulbales > Desulfobulbaceae > Desulfobulbus. The sequence continues at coordinate 825,537 of CAXXHZ010000003.1, read as the reverse complement.
TCTGAAAAATGTGAACATGCAGGTGGCCCCCGGCGAGGTGGTCGGTTTGATTGGACCATCAGGGTCAGGGAAAAGTACCCTGCTCAAATGTTTGGGTGCCGTAATTGAACCCACTGCCGGACATATGAGTCTCGGCGGCGAAGTGATTTATGATAATGGCTGGAACGTAAAAGATTTACGGGCGCTGCGCCGCGACAAAATCGGTTTTGTCTTTCAGGCACCGTATCTCATCCCTTTTCTTGACGTCACGGACAACGTCGCCCTCCTGCCCATGCTGGCAGGAGAATCGAACGCTAAGGCACGTCAGCGGGCCCTTGAACTCTTTAAAGCGCTTGATGTGGAACATAGAGCCAAGGCCATGCCATCGCAACTCTCCGGCGGTGAACAGCAGCGAGTGGCCATTGCTCGTGGCTTGGTCAATCGTCCACCGGTGATCCTCGCCGACGAACCTACCGCGCCACTTGACAGCGAACGTGCCTTGGCGGTGATTCGCATTTTAAACGACATGGCCCGAAAGTTCGAGACTGCCATTATCGTTGTCACGCATGATGAAAAAATCATCCCGACCTTCAAACGCATTTATAACATCCGCGATGGGGTGACCTATGAAGAAGCGGGTGAAGGACGTGACCTGGAGCGCTGGAGCGACAGACGAGAAACCGGAAGTAGAACAGCAAATCTCCTTCAAAAATAATGAATTTTCTACCCGTCCATCATTATTCAATGTTCGCTTTTTCCTGAAAAATAAATTATCTAAAAGCAGGAAATTGAACTCTCACACCCTCAAGGAAGCCTATGAAGAAATTTCTTGCTTTCATTTTTTGCGGAGTACTTATCGGGTTGGTCTTATCCATGATAAGTGCTGAAATGATTGAGCGCACTTCAGGCCTTTTGTTTTGTTCCTCATGTCATTCGATGAAACGTGTTTCGGACGCCTATAAAGAAGATGTTCACGGTGGTCGGAATAAGCTTGGCTTTAAAGCACACTGCGTCGATTGTCACCTCCCCCATGACAATGTACTGCATTATGTAACCGCGAAAGCTTATAGCGGCGTAAAAGATGTTCTAGGCGAACTTTTCTGGGCAAAATCTTTTGATTGGGAAAAGAACCTAAAAAACCGAAAGGATTTTGCCTATACCTCCGGATGCCTGAAGTGCCATGATCTTGACGCCATCCGTTACGAAATTCCCAAAGCCTATTTGGCACACAAAGATTTTAAAATGGGCGTAGTTCCATCCTGCCTGCATTGTCATGAACATGTAGGTCACAAGAATATCAAAGACTATCTCATCAATCAGAACTCATAGGAGAAAGAACATGCGTTTACTGGTTACGGCGATTTTTGCTGTCGGGCTTGTTTCATCGGCCTTTGCGGGGGACAGCAGCATAAAAACCCTGAAGGTTGATCGCGGACTATCCCCTGAAGGAAAAAAATGCATTGAATGTCATGCCGAAAAACAACCGGGAATTGTCTCCGATTGGAAAAGCAGTCGGCATGGACATGTGGGTGTCTCCTGTATTGATTGCCATGGTGTCGACAAAGGGTCCGAGATAGCATCGCAAAATTGCCCTGGTGTTAAAGGAACAGAAACATATATTTCGGTGATGGTTACGCCCAAAACTTGTGGCAGATGCCATGCAAATGAGGTTGAGCAATTCGGCAAAAGCGGCCATCATCGCGCGAGCCTGCAGTACAATGTCAAAGAAGGACTTAACTTCAAGGACATGACTAACCTCATAGAACAAAAAGAAGGTCAGGGTATTGAAAAATACAAAAGGGCCTCTGAGATGGCCGGGTGCATGCAATGCCATGGCTCGAAGATAACGCTTGGCACTGACAAAAGACCGACCAAAGAGTGCTGGCCAGCCGCCGGTATCGGCAACATCTGGCCGGATGGCTCTGTGGGTAATTGTGTCGTCTGCCATACAAGGCACAAATTTAGCGTCGCCGAGGCACGGAAACCTGCAGCATGTGCCTCCTGCCATCTGGGTCCGGATCATCCAGATATAGAAATTTATGAGAACAGCAAGCATGGACATATCTTTAACTCCGAGGGAGCAAGTTGGAATTATTCCAGCGCTCCGGATGCTTGGGAACCGGGTGATTATCGTGCTCCAACCTGTGCGGTTTGTCACATGAGCGGTATTGGGGCTCTGACGACCACGCACAATGTTTCCGAACGACTCAAATGGAATCTTTGGGCCAAGGAGTCAACGGTCAGAAACTCGCCAGATCCCCTCAGTCCCCTCACCGGTAATGGGGTGGAGGGAAGAAAGAAAATGGAGTCTGTCTGCTATAATTGTCATACAACCTTGCATACTGCCAACTTCTTCATGCAGGCGGATACCAACATCGAACTCTACAATGAGGGCTATTGGCAGCCGGCTCTGGCAATGAACAAGGAGCTTGCAGAGAAAAAACTCCTCAAAGAAAATTCAAGCGAAGATGAATTTCAGGTTATTTTCTATCATTTGTGGCACCATGAAGGCCGAAGAATGCGACAAGGAGCCGCTATGGCTGGACCGGACTACGCTCATTGGCATGGAGTATTTGAACTGCAGGAGGATCTTGCCAAATTGAAAGTAATCTATCGGAAACGCATGGAATCAGGAAAGATTGAGTAATTTTCAATAAACACAACAGGGGAGGTGTGGCAAGCAGCTCCCCTGTCTTTTTTTCACCGATTCCTTCCGCCTTTCTCTCATAAAAATCCTGAGCGTACGTTTTGGTTCCATTGGACTGCACACTCCGAGATCACAAATGTGCGGCAAAGGGCTGCTGTTGAAAGCATGAGGGGAGTTGATGGCAAGGGAAGAAGAAACGATATTCGTGGGGTTACAAGGCCTTACGGTGCCATCAGCGCAGGTAGGTGGCCCAGATCCAGGACAAGGGCATCACCAAAATCAGGGCCGGAATCATATTGGCCACGGGGAATTGCTTGATGCTGCAGATGCGAAATCCGGTGGCCAGCATAATCAGGCCGCCGCATGCGGAGAAGTCCGCCAGCATATCCGGCGTGGTTAAGGGCATGATCAGTGATGCGCCCAGAAAGAGTAAGGCCTGTACGGCAAACTGCGGAAAAACGAGTACGCCCACGGTCAGTCCCATGGTCGAGGCGAAGATGGGTGCGGTAAAAAAATCCAAGATGGCTTTAACGATCAGTAAGGTCGGATCGCCGGTCATGCCTTCGCTCATGGCTCCGTAGACGCCGGTGCCGCTCATGCAAAAGAGCACGAGCAGAGCAACGAATTTGTCCAAGAATTCTTCTTGGCTGATCTCCCCCGTAGGTTTGGTAAATTTTTCAATCCATTTTTTGGAACGGCCAGCCGCTTTCTGGATACCGGTCTCCAACTGGATCAGTTCACCCAGGACGGATCCCACGACCAGGGCCAGAACCACCGGTGCTAGAAATTTAACCTTGACGATCATGGCCACGCCAAGCCCCATGGACGCGCAGCCGAACACCATGGGCATACGCAATCTGAGATTAGGACTGAATTTGGGGCCGAGCAGTGCGCCAATGACGCTTCCAACCAATAACGCCGCTCCGTTTACATAAGGACCAATCATTGAATTACCTTGTGCAACACGCATCCGTGTCGCGACATGCCGGGGTGTAAACAAGCCGACGCGTCATGGCTGATGTGGATGTGCGGCACGGCACCCCATCACATCATGACGTCCGAAAAGCCAACCCACGGTGGGTGATGGCTCAGAGCTCCGAGGTTATACCAAACTCAGTAGGGGTTTTGGTAAAGAAAATGCTGAACTGTTTCTTTTTAATGGATGCAAACAGACGTTCGCATTCCTCGTGTGTGAGTACAAGGACCACCTGCAGGGGGCGGTCTTCCAGGTCGAAAATGCTCTCGGAATGAAAGCGACCATCATGACCGAAGCCTTCTTGACCGGACAACAGGGTGGCACCGCGGATGCCAAGCTGCTTGGCTGTTTCAATAATCCAGTTGGCCACTGATACGCCATCGTGCTCCCGGTTCTGTTGCGTGAAAAATGTGACGATATATCCTTTCATCTCATTCATCCTGTGTGCGTATTACGCAATATTGGGGAAAAAATTACAGAGGAAAACCGCGCCGGATCCAACACCCTTTTCAACCATAATTTCGAGTTTATTTATTCTTTTTGCCGACAATATTTTCAATCCATACCGACATGGCCCTGCCGGTCTTGAGAGTTTCCTCCGGTATGGTGAGATTGTTTTTTTCGGCAAGATGTTGGGCGTACTTGAGCTGACTTTCGCTGGGGCCACCACCAACCGCCCTTGTCGGTGGCTTGAAAAACCCCATCTTGTTGTGAACACCCTTACAGAACCGTTGCCAGGTCTCCTTGTTTTCGACGACCTGATCGAGGAATTTCTCCATTTTACGGGTCAGTTCATAATCGATCACCCAGGAATGCTTTTCTCTGAGATAGTCGATCAATGTTTCCCCGGGGAGGAGAGGCACCACTTTTCCTTTTTCCTCCTTCACATAACCTCGATCGGTAATGTTCTTGGTAATGGCGGCATAGGTTGAAGGGCGACCTATATCAAGCCGTTCCAATTCCTTTACCAGGGAGCCCAGGGTAAACCTTCCGGGTGCTTTGGTCTTTTTTTCTTCAAGAACCTCCTTGAGCTTCGGGACCAATTCACCGACTTCTACCGGGGGTAACAACTGCAACGTATCGCTCTCCTTCTTTTTTTCTTTTTCTTCGTCAACTTCGGCATATACCTTGAGAAAGCCGTCGAATTTGAGAACTCGGCCGGAGGCCTTAAACTTTTCCCCGACCACATCAAAGAGCATGGTTGTGGAGTCAAAGAGGGCCGGTGCCATTTGGCTGGCAACAGCCCGTTTGAATATTATCTCGTACAGCTTGGCATGGTCAGCGGTCAGGCCTTCTTTTTTGATGATTGCGGCCATGTCGGCCATCGAATGCATATGCGTGGGGCGGATACCTTCATGCGCCTCAGCCTGAGAATTCTTGGATTTATGCTGGTTCGGTTTGGTCGGAAGATAGTCGGTACCCAGCGCTTTGCCCAAAAATTTCCGGATCTCATCAATAAAGGCGGCATCCATACGGACGGAATCCGTCCGGTGATAGGTTATGATGCCGTGGTCAAAAAGCCCTTGCGCAAGTTTCATCGTCTGTTCCGGAGTGAACTTCAGGCGAACAGCGGCAGCGGCCTGTAAGTCGACCGTCGTAAAGGGTGGTTTGGGCGACTGTTTGACCTCCTTCTTTTCAACTTTTTCAGCCAGGGCGTGGGGTGCACCACGAATTGCGGCGATAACCTTCTCTGCGGCCGCTAATTGTTTGAATTTACCTTTGGCATGGCGAGCCAAGAAAGTCGATCCATCTTTATCCAACTGAATATCGAGCATCCAATAAAGGGAAGGCACAAAATTGCTGATTTCCCGCTCACGGTCGACGACGAGCCGAACTGCCGGTGATTGTACCCGGCCGACACTGTATTTTCCGTGAAGACTTCTGCTGGTAAGGGGGGAAAGAATATAGCCCACCAACCGGTCACCGATCCTTCTTCCCAGGAAGGCATTATAGAGACCCATGTTGGTCTGCTCGAACGGTACCGCCTTGGCAAGAGCTTCCTTCAGGCCCTTTTCAGTGACTTCATAAATTTCCATGCGCAGACATTCTTTGGCAACGGATTTCACTTCTTCGTAGATGTGGCAGCTGATGGCAAAGCCTTCCCGATCCGGGTCACCTGCCAGCATAACGGTTTCCCCCTTAGCCGCAGCCCGCAACTCATCGGGCAAATGCTTTTTCCTCTCGTGATAGACGAAGGTCGGTTCGTAGGTTGCTAAATCCACACCCATTTGAGCGTCGGGAAGGTCTTTAAAGTGACCCACTGTGGACATGGCTCTCAGCTTGAGAAGGGATTGAATTTTCTTAGCCTTGGTTGGAGATTCAACAATGATGAGCATGAAACCGCTTGGTTGAGGGTGTCTGTGTCGGCAAGACCTGGCAACGAAATCAATCTTTCGGACTGATCCAGAGCTTTCTTGAACGGGGTTTGCAGTCTAAGGGAAGGAAAACGGTTTGTTAAAAATATCGATCAGTTCCCCTTGCAGGGTACAACGCAACCCAACGAGCGCACTTCAAATATGAATCCATCGATCAGGAATTACAAGTCAAAAGGGATCTGGGCTTTGCTTGATTCATCGCATATCAGGGATTTCTTCGAGATCGCCTTTGCCGGAGTCAATAGATCTCCTCTCACTTCGGCTTGGGAAAGGGCGTGACGGCTGCTTGGAGACAGCATGGCGGACTGCATTCGAACTCATCTCCCTGGTCTGGATTGCCAAGATGACCGATACTATGGGTCTCGCTTCCCTAATATTTTTTATTTCCTCTGCCGCGGGCCGGGTGTCCGTGAAAAGCGCACCGCCCCTGCCCTCCGGGTATACCGCTGCGCCCGCCTTCCTTATGGTGACGAGGCCCATTGCCTCTCCCTCGGCCTCCCTGCTCATCCTGATCGAGGTGGACGATTATCTTGGAGAGCAAGGCGGCGAGCTGTTGCCGCTCCCCTTCTTCCAAACAGGAAAAAAAGGCATAGGCACTCTCCTGGGGCGCCTCTTGCGCATCAACGGAAGCAAGACCGCCGCCCTCGTTGACAGAGAGGATAAAACCGCGTTTGTCCGCCTCGTTGCGCATGCGAACAATCAAACCGTTCTTCTCGAGTTTGCGCAGAATTTCACTCAACGACGAGGACCGGACGTCCAACATTTCCAGCAACTCGCTCTGAGCAATGGGACCATGCTCTTGGATCATCGAGAACACATGCCGTTGTGCCTGAGGCGCCTGGAAACACCGGTGATGGGACCGGGCCATCATCCTTGAGGCACGGCGAAACAAGGCTCCCAGTTCATCCCCTTCCATGATGACTGATCCGTCATTGGGGTCACGCATCTTCTTAGGCCTCTTTTTTCAAGGGGTAGCCAAGGGATTGGGCCAAAGCCTCTCCCTTGGGGCATCCAGGGTCATTGAGGGAGCAGTGATTCTTGCAGAGCGGGCAAGTTGCATTGTCAACCGATTGATTGCCAACGGGTTGGACCGGTGTGCTCTGCTCTTTCTCCCTCCGGAATGTCTGCAGGGAATCACTGCCTCCCCTGCCTCTACCTTTACCTCTGCCTCTACCGCTGCCGTTGCCCTGGCCCTTGCCGCGACCAGGATGCGGGCATGCCGCCGCAGGTCGAGCTTGCATGCCTCCACGGGCCGAATGCTTTCCTTGACCTTGACGATGTGCTCTAAACAATCCAAACATACTATTCTCCTTGTGGAAAAGATATATTGCGAAGGTACCTTCTGTTATCCACACCATAAGCGTTGCTCCGCTGCGGTCAAGATAAAAAGGTACCTTCATATTTGTTTCGCACAGGGACCTTCGCTCTCGTTGACGGCCGGAATGACGCAACGTGGGAGTATTGTTGCCCCTTGAGGCAAGATAAATAGTTACTGAGTTTACGTTGCGCATTTGACTTCAATTCCAGATGACCGGTGCTGGTCCGCTGGAATTCTTGCTGTGGCGGTGGCCGGCGTGACATTACTCCTGCCGTTGACTCCTGCTCCCCTTAACCAAGCACAGGAGGAACTTTAACTGTGACGGCGCAATGAGGCTGGACTCAGGTGTCTTCAGCCATCAACACAGGATTGCGGAAGGTGTAGAGAAAGGCAGCGATAGCCGCAATGCCGGCGACAACGCCGATAATGGTGGCCACATCAATGGGGAGCCCGAAGCCGATCTTGGCATAGGCCAGATAACTGGCGCAGACAGCGGTCATAAAAGTGGCGGGAATGGTTGCTATCCAGTGGAGGCCACCTTTCTTGATGAGGTAGGCGGCACCGGCCCAGAGCACGATGGTGGCCAGGGTCTGGTTGGAAAAACCGAAATAGCGCCAAATAACCTCGAAGGGAGCCTTGGAAATTAGAAAACCGACCACAAAAAGTGGGATGGCGATGTAGAGCCGTTTCATGCTCTGTTTTTGCGGCAGATTAATGAAGTCGGCGATAATCAGACGGGCACTGCGGAAGGCCGTATCCCCGGAGGTGATCGGAAGCAAAATGACACCGATGATGGCGAATGCGCCGCCGACATGTCCAAGCAGGGTGTTGGATATCTGATTGACAACGGCCGCCGGACCGCCATTGGCCAGTGCTGCCTGCAGCCCGTCCGAGCCATGATAAAAAGCCATGCCGAGCGTGGCCCAGATCAAGGCGATAACGGCCTCACCGATCATGGCGCCATAGAAAACTTTCCGGCCGTTTTTCTCGTTATCCAGGCAGCGGGCCATCAACGGCGATTGGGTGGCATGGAAACCGCTGACTGCTCCGCAGGCGATGGTAATGAACATCAGGGGCCACATGGGCAGATTTTCGGGATGCAGGTTTTCCAGGCTCAAGCTGGGATAGAAGTCATACCCCTGCCAAGCAAGGGCGGTGATCAGGCCGACTGTCATGAAGATGAGCACTGCCCCGAAAAAAGGATAGATCCGACCGATGATCTTGTCGATGGGGAGCACAGTCGCCAGAAAATAATAGCCAAAGATAATCGCGACCCAGGCCGGTACGGCCAAGCCGGTCATATTGCCTAGGAGTTTTGCCGGTCCGAGTACGAAAACCACACCGACCAGGAGCAGCAGGACGATGGAAAAGAACCGCATGAACTGTTTGAACCCATTCCCCAGTTGGTAACCGACCACGTCGGGAATGCTTTTTCCCTGATAACGAACCGAGAGCATACCGGAAAACTGGTCATGAACGGCCCCGGCAAAAATAGCTCCGAAAACGATCCAGACCAAGGCAGCCGGTCCATACAAGGCTCCCAGAATCGGGCCGAAAATCGGCCCCAGGCCCGCGATGTTGAGCAGTTGGATGAGAAAAACCTTGGCAGGGTGCATCGTTACATAATCGACGCCATCCGCCATCGTGGTAGCTGGGGTAAGGCGGTTTTCATCAGAACCGATAACGCGGTCGACCAAAGCACCATAGAAAAGATAACCGAGCAGCAGCAAGCCGAGACAGAGTGAAAAAACGGCCATGACAGACCTCCTTAAGTAAGAGTGAAATCCGACAACCTGACTTGAATGATTGCAGCATGCCCAGGTGCGGGGGCAGGTGAAACAGGTCTTTCACTAGGCGATCGTATAGTCTGATGATCGATGCTATAGGGCGATGGGCGATGTAAACTCGCTTATAAGGCTATTCCTCAACATCCGCACTGCCAAATATCAAATTATCCAATGACCGCCTCGTCAATCAGGCGTCATCCTTTTCGTCCGACCATCCCGGCTCTTACTCATTTTCCCGGTATTCTGCAAAGAGATCGACCGATTCTTCCAGGACCTCGGCAATGTGCTCCCAGGTGATTATACCGGCAACGGCCTCCAGGGCGGCCGCTCTCCCATTGGTTTTGAGCACCACCGCTACGGCCGCGTGCGGCCGATGCATCCGGGCAACAATATCGGCCAGTTTTTCATTTTCAAAAGCAAAGATGAAATCGTGGCGCATATACTCGGAGACCGGCTGTCCGTCCTGCTCCTCGCTGTCCGTAAACGAAAAGGTATAATCACGGGAAATGACCCCGACCACCTGGCCCTTTTCGACCACCAGAAACCAATGTATAGCCGGGTCCAAAGTGGACAGCTTGCGCATCTCGTGCAGGCTGTCCGTGGTCTGTAGCGAGGCTACGGTGGTCTGCATGGCGTCCCGGGCACATCGGATTTGGAGCAGGTTCACCTGCAGGGCAGCGGGCATGTAATGTCCACGGCGAACCAATTTCAGGGTATAGATATTCTCCTTGATGAGCAGGGTACGCATGGCGTAGCTGATCACCACAGTGATCGTGATCGGTAGGATAACGCTGTAGTCTAAGGTCATCTCAAAAATCATGACAATGGCGGTCATCGCTGCCCCGGTGGTGCCGCCGACCATCCCGGCCATGCCGGCAACGGCGAAGGCAGCGGGGCTGACCGAGACTCCGGGGAGCAACTGCTGCAGGATTATACCAAAGGCGCCACCTGCGGTGGCCCCGAGGAAGAGCGCGGGCGAAAAGATTCCCCCCGATCCGCCGGACCCCAAGGTGAGGCAGGTGGCCAGCAGTTTGAGCGCAAAAAGCAGGATCATCAAACCAGCCGTGCCCATTTGGCCGGTGAGGACATCTTGGACCGCAGCATAGCCGACACCGTCGATAAAATAGTGACCAGTGGTTAACAGGATGCCATACATCAGCAGCCCCACAGCCAGCATGCCTCCAGCATGACAGAGGTAAGGGTTGCGCTTGCTATACGTGCTGAAAAAATCCTCGAAGAAATAGAGCGAGCGGATATACAGCGTCGATAACAGACCCATGAGTAGGCCCAATGCACTGTAGGGGATCAGCAGCCATGGATTGAGGGGGAAAAAATAAGGTTGTTCCAGAGCCGGGATGACGAAGGCCGGGTGGACCCCAAAAAACAGCTGACCAACATAGGTGGCGGTGACCGTGGCCAGGGCTACCGGCACCAGGGTGGAGACACTGACCTCGTGCATCAGCAGCTCAATCGCAAAAAGCAGGCCACCGATGGGGGTGTTGAAGGTGGCGGCGATGCCGGCCCCCGCCCCAGCCGCGATCAGGGTGACGCGCTGTTTTGCGGTCATCGGGAAGACCTGGCTGATGGTGGAACCGAAGGCTGAGCCGATCTGGGCAATCGGGCCTTCACGCCCCACGGATCCGCCGGTGCCGATGCAGATAGCCGAGGCAAGCGCCTTGAATACGGCCACTACCGGTCGGATAATCCCTCTGCCGTAATAGATCGCGTCCATGACCTCAGGTACGCCGTGCCCCTTAGCCTCAGGCGCAAATTTGGTGACAAGAAAGGTAACCAGCACCGAACCGAGGACAGGAACCAGGATGACGGCCGGCCCCCAAGGGCTGGTCGGGGTGTGCAGGTTAGCATCGTACACAAGAGAAAAGGTGCCGAGAAATAAACCATTGTGCACCCAGGCGATCAGGACGCGAAACACCAAGGCCCCGAGTCCGGCTATAATGCCGGTCAGAATGGCGAACAAAAGCAGGCGCATCCGTCGCATGGGTTGTATCATGAAATCCAATGATGAGTTATTCATAACCTTTTTCAACCTTTTTCCAATCAGGGGCAACCACGGTATTTATCCGACCCAATACAAAGTATCATTTTGATCTTGATTTAACGGTCTGATATGTAAATCAAGATCTGGACCTTAGCTTTTACAATCTTCTATTCTAAGCGAAGCATAAACCGAAAAAATAACATTATCCATTTTCGTTCCGAGATTGTTTCAGGGTATATCAGGATACATCCCGGATACCTTCAAAAATAAAATTTTTTCCCATTTTTCCGTATAGTCGAAACTGTGTTGAAATTATTTTGAACATTATATACAAAATAATTGATAGTTAGTAGGCGAGAGTTTTATTCGCCCCTTTTTTATGCGAAATCAGACAGCAAACCAAAATCACCACAATGCGCCGGGGAGCATCCATCAATTACAAAAAACCGGGTAGCCATTAATTTGATCCTCTGGAGGAGACGTTGGCTGCTTCCCCCCACGGAAACCTGTACCGAACCGATACGCTTGAAGGAGGGTTTTGAGAACCAACCGAAGAGGCCACCGCAGGAGATTCTGCCGAAAATAAGGGCCTGCAGATGAGGAGGATTAATGCAGCCGACCATTGTGATACGGATTTGCGATTTTCCAACCTCTTCCTGCGGCATGGTATACTCTTTCATCCCAATGTGTTAGGATGGGTCATTTCCTCTCTACTCAATTTGCGGCGGAAGCATGTTGCTCTGCCCTCGAAGGAGGGTTTTCTCCCATGTTCCACTGGATCCGCGACCACCACCGAGCTGAGGTGCGAGAACGGCCATTCCCTCCCGAGTGGGAAGCCTTTCTTCGCGCGAACGTGGCCCATTTCAGCCTACTCGACGAGGATGAGAGCGCCGAGCTGCGCACGATGGTGCAAATTTTCATCGAAGAAAAACACTGGGAGGGATGCGGCGGCCTTGAGCTCACCGACGAGATTCGCGTCACCATCGCTGCCCAAGCCTGTCTGCTGCTCCTGGCGCTCCCCCACGACGACTACTATGGTAATGTGGAGTCGATCCTTGTCTACCCCTCAACGGTCCTGCCCCCGCCGCGCCGTCCCGGTTTCTTCGAACACCTCGATGGCGCGGTGGAGCCCCCGGTGCCTCTCCTCGGCCAGGCCTTTGCCCAAGGTCCGGTTATTCTTGTCTGGGACGCAGTGCTCCACGGGGCACGCCATCCCGAGCAGGGGCATAATGTGGTCTACCACGAGTTTGCCCATAAACTTGACATGCTTGGTGGAAGTGCCAACGGCACCCCGCCCCTCGCCGATCGCGAGCAGCTCACCCAATGGGCAGCGGTGTGCTCCCGCGAATTTTTGCGGTTACGCAGCCTCGCCGACAAAGGCCACAAAACCTTTCTCGATGCTTATGGAGCGCAAAGCGAGGCGGAGTTCTTCGCTGTGGTCACCGAGGAGTTTTTCGACCGCCCCCTCGCACTGCAGAAGCATACCCCGGACCTCTACGAGGTTCTCCGCAGTTACTACCGCCAGGATCCGGCTGGTCGGACCAACCGCATCCGCTCTTTAAAGGGGTGAGAGGACACTACGGGATCGCTCCACCTCGCAAACGCGAAAAACCGGTACAGGAAATAGGGCTATGAAAATACTTGAGATCGTCGGCAGCTACCGATCGGTCTGGCAGCTCAACAGAAACATGCTCCCCCGTCGGAGAAAGCGATTCGGCAAGCTCAAGCTGCAGGCCGTCAACTTGCTGCAAAGCGATAACCCCTATTTTCCACAACACAATCCAGCGTAAGGCACGCACAATCAAGGAGCAGCATGAAAACTATCCCTCAATGTCCTCAATGCAATTCAGAATATCCTTACGAAGACGGCCTGATGTATGTGTGCCCTGACTGCTCACATGAGTGGCTCCAAGATGCGGCCGTGGCGAGCGCTGACCCTATAGGTGGGGTGCATGATGCCCATGGCAACGTGCTGAACGACGGCGACTCAGTCACCTTGATCAAAAATCTGAAAATAAAGGGCTCGTCTGCAGCAATTAAAGTGGGAACCAAAGTAAAAAACATCCGTCTCGTCGACGGCGACCATAATATTGACTGCAAAATTGATGGCATTGGGGCAATGCAGTTGAAATCAGAATTTGTGAAAAAGGCGTAGTCCCGAGAAAGCTAAACGGCGCTACCGTTGTGCACATCCGCCGAAGAAGAAAGCAGAACACATTGATTTTTAATCAGCACCCGTTTTTTCCGCTTCCACCATACCACCATGAGCTGTTGCACTTCAGGGTTAAATTCACTGAGCACGAATCATGAGCAGTCCTCGTAACATATTATTTTTTTGTACCTTGTTTTCAATGGTAACCGTAACCGCTCAGGCGAGTGATCCTCTGTCACCGGCTTCGGAGTCTTCTCTTGAGCAGTCCAGCGGACAGAAAATAGTGAAAACCGTAAAAACAGTACTTTCAGAAAACAAAAAGTCCGGAAAAAAGAAGTCCAAAAAGAAAAAGCATCAAAAGACGACAACACCGCCTGGTTCGTCTCAGCAAGCAAATGACACCAAAGCAGTAGTTGAGAATAGCGACGTTAAACGCGTCGAAAAGTGGCTGGAAGAAAATGAGGCCTCGAGAAAAAAGAGCCACGTTAAAAGAGTCCGAGAACCGGTAAAAAAGAAGACTACGCAGACATTTTCAGTGTACCTTTCACCTGATCCTACTGCAAAAAAGACCGACTCAAAACAACCGGAGAAGATATCCCCTTTTAATTTAAATCATCCGGTGAAGCCTCAAATTCCGCGCCCTGCAAAAAAACTGCAACCGCCGCTCGCGCCGAAGAAAAGTAACAAGGAGAAGCAGGCTGAAGACACCATGAAATTCCAGGCAGATCTCGAGTCCGCAGAATCGGGTGATCCAGAGGCTCAGCTCAGTGCGGGGATCAAGTTGTACAAAGGACAAGGAGTGCTCCAGGATCGGAAGAAAGGTTTTGATTGGCTCCGCAAAGCAGCAGGTTCTGGCAAGTTTTCGCCAGAGTCTCTTCATATCCTCGGACAAGCATTTTTCAAAGGATTAGACACCGAAAAGAATTATGCGGAGGCTAGGAAATGGATAAGCGTGTTGGCTGAGCAAGACAATGATAGCGCAAAAAATGACCTTGCGTATATGTTGTATAAGGGTCTGGGAGGCGATAAGGATTATGCAAAAGCGTTTGAATTATATAAGCAGGCTGCGAAACATGGGGATGTGTTCGCCCAGGCGAATCTCGGATTAATGTATGCAACAGGAACCGGGACAAAAACCGACCAGGCGCGTGCCTACGCGTGGTACTCCTTGGCAGCGAGCCGAGGAAATAGAGCAGCAGCGAGGAATCGGAATGCTTTACTTAAAGGCATGTCGTGGGAAGAATTAAACCTAGCCCAGAGGATTTCAGTTGAACTCTCCAACGAGATTACACGTCCCAAAACCGAGAAGCCCGGTGTCAATACAGGTCAACGTGAGCAGACGCCACCGAAACCGAAACCATAAATTCTGAAAAGCAGCAAGCAACATGCGACACCCCTCGTGAGGATCTGAGGTTGGCAAGCAAACTGCCGAGGATCTCAAAAGGACCTTCCATCGTTTACGCCAGAGTGGTATCGAAGAAAAACTGTTCGACGTTATCGCCGGTTTTGAAGCGCTACGCGGAGCAGTTCAGGGCATTGATGCGCGGTAGATACGGTGCCCACACCGCGCCATTTATTGAAGAAGATGTGTGAGATGCAATGAAAACGAAAAAAATCCGGCGGGTCCTGATTTCCGTCTTTGCCGCAGCCCTTGTTCCCCTGATCCTGTTTTTGGGCCTGCATGTGCAGCGGCTGGACCAGATGATCAAAAAAAAATTCGAAGGCAAGCTCTGGGCGCTGCCCGCTGAAGTTTTTGCCCGCCCTCTCGAACTCTACCCCGGCCTGGCCCTTCCTTCGCAGGTTTTTGAGGATGAACTGGAGCTGGCCGGTTATCGTCAGGATGCTCAGGTCTCCGCGCCTGGTGCCTACAGACGAAAGGGCGACACCTTTGACATCATCACCCGTGATTTTCAATACCCCACGGGCCTGGAACCCTCCGAGCGGGTCACGGTCTTTTTGGCAGGAGGCACAATTCGAAAAATCATCCGCAGCAAAACCGCCACGCCCCTTTCTCTCATCAGGATCGATCCGGCCCGCATCGGCAGTTTTCATGCCCTGGAACATGAAGGGCGAATCCTTCTTAACCGAGCCGAACTGCCCGATACCCTGGTCAAGACCCTGTTAGCCGTTGAAGATCAGCATTTCTATACGCATCACGGCATCGCAATCCGCTCTATCCTCCGCGCCTTATTCGCCAATATCCGCGCCGGGTCCACCGTTCAGGGAGGCAGCACCCTGACCCAACAGCTGGCAAAAAACTTCTTTCTCACCAACGAACGGACCTTGATACGCAAGATGAATGAGGCTATCATGGCCCTGCTCATTGAGGCGCATTATCAAAAAGACGACATCCTCGTTGCCTATGCCAATGAAATTTTTCTTGGCCAGGATGGCGACCGGGCGGTACATGGCTTCGGCTTGGCCAGCCGGTTTTATTTTCGCCGAGACCTTGCCGATCTCTCAGTCGACCAAATCGCCATGCTCGTCGGTTTAATCAAGGGTCCTTCCGCCTTTGATCCTCGAAAAAAACCCGCTGACTGCGTGAAAAGAAGAGCAGTGGTGCTCACGGTCATGCGCGATCAGGGCATAATCAACGAAGCAGCCTTTGCGCAAGCCATGGTCGAACCGCTTGACAAGGCCACCCAGATTATGAAAGGTTTCAACCGGTTTCCGGCCTTTCTCGATCTGGTTCGCCAACAGCTGGCCAAGGAATACCGGGAAGAAGATCTGAACGGCAATGGTCTCAAAATTCTGACCACCCTTGATCCACAGGTCCAGTGGCAGGTGGAACAAAATCTCGACCGGACATTGAGCACACTCGAACAGCAAAGCAGACGACGTCAGCTGGAGGGGGCGGTGGTGGTCACCAACCGGGAAAACGGTGAAATCCTCGCTTTGGCCGGTGGCCGCAAACCCTTTGCGGCCGGTTTCAATAGAGCCCTCAACGCCAGGCGTCCCATCGGCTCGTTGATCAAACCGGCCGTGTACCTGACGGCACTCAGTCAGGGATATACGCTGGCAAGCCCCGTGGAGGACACCGCGGTTGTCCTCAGGGAACAAGGCACCAAAACTTGGCGACCACAGAATTATGATCGCAGGGAGCATGGCCGCATTCCGCTTTATCAGGCACTGGCCCATTCGTACAATCTGGCGACGATCAATCTCGGTTTGGAGCTTGGAGTCGATCAGGTGATCGCCACTGCCCAAAAACTTGGATTGGCCAGCGACGTCGCAGCATATCCCTCCTTCCTCTTGGGCACGGTTGAAATGACGCCGCTTGAGGTCAGCCAGATGTACCAGACCCTGGCCTCGGAAGGATTTTTCCAGCCGCAGCGTTGTATCAGCAGCGTCATGGGTGCTGACCATACCCTGCTGAAACGGTACGGACTGTCGGTTGAACAGCGCTTTTCTCCGGAACTCATATTTCTTATCAACACCGCATTGCAGCATGTGGTCAGTGAAGGGACCGCTTCTTCCCTTTCCCGCTACATACCGGCATCGAGCACCATTGCCGGAAAAACCGGGACCACTAACAATCTGCGGGACAGCTGGTTTGCCGGCTTCACCGGTGATCGGTTGGCCGTGGTCTGGGTTGGTCGGGATGACAACAAGCCGGCGGGAATAACCGGGGCGGGTGCAGCTTTGCCGATTTGGGGCGGAATCATGCGGGGCCTTCACGCGCAACCGCTGGAGCTGACCGAACCACCTGGCATTCAATGGGCCAGGATCGACAGACAGGGACCGGCCTCGTTGAGCCGATTGAACCGGGACAGCGAATTCCTGCCTTTTCTCGCGGGTACGGAACCTGTATCCGATCCGCTTCTGCCGGCAATCGATACGCAAAAATTAGAACAGGAGACCCATGGAATTTTCAATTCGATCCGCCGCTGGATTAACTGACGGCTTGCACACACAAAGACACCTTGCGAGAATGAAGGAACGTGTATCCCGATTACCACAACTGCCTTTGCCGCTGTTGTTCCTAGTTTTCCTGATATTGCCAAGCTGTGCGGTTCAGCAACCGGTCAGGCATTATAAGGCACCGGAATCAATGGAACATCTAAAAACACCGGCACCGATTGAGCCCCCGGAGATCGAGGCACCCGTCCATCCTCCCCAATCCGTCCTGTCCGGCCCTGCGCGTAGCCTGTATACCAAAGCGAATAAGGCCCTGAAATCGGGCCGTCCCGGTCAGGCCGATATGCTTCTCGAACGAGCCCTGCGCATTGAACCACGCAACGCTCTTTTTTGGCATCTCTTGGGACAAAGCAAATATGCGCAAGGCGATTTCGTGCAAGCAGTGCAGTTCTGTCGCAAATCAGAGAGTCTGGCAGGGAATAACAACAAACTGAGGCAGTACAACAGAAGTCTTCTGCAACGTGCTTACAGAAAACTGGGGGATACGGAACAGGCTGAAAAGCTCGGCCAATGAAAAAGCCGATTCCTTCTGCGGCGACGACGCGTAAAACAAGCTCGGGACGAAACCATCTTTCGCCCCTTCCGCATACCTTTTTCAGCAAAAAACGTTGGAGTGGTCCGGAAGGTGCCGGTAATCTAGGGTTTTACTGGATAGTTGACGGTGCAATTTGAATGACCTCAAATTGCCGCACCCCTCCGGGGGTCTTGGTCACCACTTCATCTCCTTCTTCTTTTCCGAGGAGCGTTCTCCCCAGAGGAGAGAGGACGGAAATGGATCCTTTTTTGACATCCGCTTCTTCCGGCCCCAAAAGCTGATACGTTACCTCTGTTTCGGTTGTCAGGTCCATTAAGGTAACGACAGTACCGAACACAGCACGTTCGGGAGTAACCTTTGAGCAGTCGATGATTTCAGCTCGACCAAGCTTGTCCTTCAATTCCAGTATCCTACCTTCGACCAGACTTTGCCGCTCCTTGGCAGCGTGATATTCTGCATTTTCACTGAGATCTCCGTGGGCCCGTGCCACCTCAATCGCCTTGACTATTTCATGCCGCTCCACTCGTTCAAGCCGTTCCAACTCGTCCCGAAGTTGCCGATTTCCTGTCAAGGACATCGGGATACGTACAACCATGTTTTTCCCTCCTGATGGATTATATTGCAATACGTTGATAATAAATGAAGAGTCGGTAACATCCGCTCAACACTCTTCTTTTTGAGACATTTCCAACAAGGTCTTATTGTAAACGGAAACTCTATTACAAATCCCTATAACGCTTGATTCGGAGCGCAGATCCACTTCCCCGTCTTTCGATTCACAATGGATATAATCATTGCAAGAGTCTCTCATTAAGCAATATGATGGCGATTGCATTACGATCAACAAGTGAATTTCTCGGCGCATTCAATCAGGAATTGACTGTTATCGATATCGAAACGAAAAACCGGAGGGTCCCTCGCTGCAGGTATCGAACAGGCTTGTTCAGCATTCTTGGGGTATTTTGACCGCGTTGCCCGAAAGCTGGAAAAATATGCTGGGCACGACATTGATGACATGGCCCGCAAGATTGCCATGATTGCGCATGAAAATTATTTGGCCCCGGTCAGGATTTTTCTGACCGTTGTATATCTTCCCCCAAAGAGGTGTTGGCAACGCAACCGTTGTTCGATGATTAAACAAAAGAACGCGAAAAAAAAAGCGCCTTCCGGTTCAATTCAGAAACCTGCCGTTTGTTTCAACTGCAAAATACCCTGGAATTCATGGTCTCGACGGTATGATCAACCGCCTCAAGCCCTATGATAAAATCGCCGTATTGTTTCAACAACATACGAAAGCTGCTCAGTGGTCAATTCCGGATAAATGGGTAATGCCAAAGAAGTGGCTGCAGCCTGTTCCGCCACCGGAAAAGAGAGCTGTTTATAGGCCGTTGATTGCAGGCATTCCTGTTGATGCAGGCACAACGGATAATAGATCTCGCAACCGATACCCTGATCCTGTAGGAATTGTCGTAAAGCGTCCCGTTCCGGCACCAGAATGACAAACTGGTTGTAAATATGGTGATTATGCTCCGCCGCCCCTTCAAACTGCGCATACATTTCCTTTGGCAAGGTTACCGGAGTGCCCACTAAACCGGCTTCTTGAAAAAACCGGCGATAAAGGGACGCATTTCGGCGGCGGGCGGCATGCCATTCCTCGAGATAATCGAGTTTAACTGCCAGCACGGCGGCTTGAATAGGGTCAAGACGAAAATTGCCGCCTACCCGTGAATGATAGTATTTCGGTTCCGCGCCATGGTTGCGGTTGGACCTGACAATATCGGCAAACTTCTTTTCAGAGGTGGTGATCATCCCCCCATCGCCGATACCACCGAGATTCTTGCTGGGGAAGAAAGAAAAACAGCCACAAAGTCCCATGTTGCCTGCTCGTTTCCAGACAATGCCACCATTTTCCTCAAAAGGAAATTCAGCACCGATCGCCTGTGCCGCATCTTCGACAACCGGAACTCCATACTCCTCGGCAAAAGCGGCAATGCGTTGCATACTCGCACACTGACCATACAAATGCACCGGAATGATCGCTTTAATGCGATGCTCACCTTTCCGGTCCGCCTCCAGGGCCTCGGCCATCGCCTGCGGATCCATATTCAGACCTTCAGGCTCGACGTCGACAAAAACCGGTTGCGCCCCTGTCCGGAGCACAGTGCCCATGGTCGCAAAAAAAGTATACGGTGTAGTGAGCACGAGGTCGCCCCGGCCGATGTCAAGCGACATCAACGAAGCAAGAAGCGCATCCGTGCCGCTGGAAACACCGATACCGAAAGAGGAGCCGCAGTATTGTGCAATCTTTTTTTCGAACTCGCTCACTTCGGATCCTAAAATATATCCGGTAGAGTCGATGACCCTGGTCACGGCCTCCATAATTTGGGGACGTAAGGCGGCGAGTTGCGGTTTCAAATCAAGCAGAGGTACATTCATTATAATGAGATAAGAAGGGGAAAGGTATTAAAAAATCGAATATCCTGAGGGATCTATTCAGAGGGCCCCGCGGAGAGGATCACACCGTCGCCATTAAGAAAATCCTGGATATCAGGCATTTCTTTTTCCAATTGTTTTCTTAATTTTTTCAATAAATTGGATTCAATTTGACGAACTCTTTCACGGGAGATACTAAATTCATCGGCAATAGTCTGCAGGGTTTTGGGTTCATCGCTGAGCAGGCGAGAATTGAGAATGACTTGTTCTTTTTCGTTGAGCTTGTGGCTGAGATTGGCCAAAATTTCGGCCAGCCGTTCACGCATTTCCTGACTGGCGACGACCTCTTCAATTCCAGGGCCTTCATGGGGAAGGAAATTTTTCTGTTCATCTTCCGAATCGCTACGCACCGGGGCTTCCAGAGAAACATCCCAGTTATCCATGCGCTGACTCATTTCAATGACTTCGCTTTCCTTAACGTTCAATCGTTCCGCCAACAACTTGACTTCCGGTTTGAACCCCTGGGATTCAAGCAGCTTTTTTTCCTTGTTGAGACTGAAAAAAAGTTTTCGTTGCGCCTGAGTGGTGCCTATTTTCACTAACCGCCAGTTATCCATGATGAATTTAAGGATATAGGCGCGGATCCAATACGCTGCATAGTAGGAAAATTTTACTCCTCGGTAGGGATCAAATTTTTTTGTGGCCTGAACGAGGCCGACATTCCCTTCTTGGATGAGATCCATGAAATTTTGCATCCAGTATTTCTGGAAATCCATGGCTACCTTGACCACTAAACGCAGATTGGCGGAAACAAGACGATAAGCGGCATCAGGATCCCCGGTTTCCTGAAAACGTACAGCCAGCTCCTCCGTTTCCTCACGGCTCAACAACTCATATTGGCTAATTTCCTGCAAATAGCGATGAAGAGCGGGGTTACTGAGCGCTGGAAGATTGTCATCGGTGCTGGTGAGCATTAACGCATGTTGCGGTGGCTCATCCAAACCCGGGTTGTCGATTTTGCTCTGATCTCTCATTAATCTCTGGTATATCGTTGGAAAACATAACCCTGCAAGGAGTAAAACTCACATGCAGGGCGTTTAGGAAAAGAGTACTCTAAAAATAAAAAAAAAACACTTTAATATAACCGAAGTCGGTTGTAGCGTTTTTTTTTCAGGGAATCTATGCTATGGATACCCGGCTCTGCCCCAGTGAATCCTCTCCCTTTTCAAGGTCTTTATATTTGCATGGATAAAATACGTAATTTCAGCATCATTGCCCATATCGATCATGGTAAGTCCACCCTTGCCGATCGTATAATCCAACTCTGTAACATGGTTACTGATCGTGAATTCAAGGATCAGATGCTCGATACCATGGCAATCGAACGGGAACGCGGTATCACTATAAAATCACAGACGATCTGCCTCCCTTTCCTGGCAGAAGACGGAGCGATCTACACGCTTAATCTCGTCGACACGCCGGGGCATGTGGATTTCAGCTACGAAGTATCACGGGCCCTCTCTTCCTGCGAAGGAGCACTTTTGCTGATCGATGCTGCTCAGGGCATTGAAGCGCAAACCCTGGCAAATCTCTATCTGGCCATGGAGAATAATCTGGAAATCATTCCGGTTATCAACAAAATTGATCTACCGGCCGCCGAACCGGCAAAGGTCGCCGCACAAATTGAAGAGGACCTCGGCCTGGACGGCACCTCTATCCAGATGTGCTCCGCCAAAACCGGCGAAGGCGTGAGAGAAGTACTCAACGCCATCGTCCGTCTCCTCCCCCCCCCCAAGGGGGATGTTGACAAACCGCTGGAAGCATTGATCTTTGATGCCAGTTACGACCCCTACCGAGGAACCGTCATTTCCGTACGGATCATCAACGGCACCGTGAAAACAGGCGATCAGATTTTATTCATGTCCAATGGTGCCGACTATCGAGTTGAGGAAATTGGTGTTTTTCACCTGCATCGTAAATCGCGTTCTCAACTCTCTGCAGGCGAAATAGGGTACATCGTTGCCGGGGTGAAAACAATCTCAGATACCCGGCCCGGTGACACCATCACCCTCAGGGACCGCCCCTGTGCCGCTCCCCTGCCCGGCTTCAAGGAAGTTCAACAGGTGGTCTTTTCCTCGCTCTATCCGGTCTCCACCGATGACTATGAGGATTTGGCCACGGCCCTGGAAAAATTAAAATTGAATGACGCGGCCCTGACCTTTCAGAAAGACTCGTCAGCTGCCTTGGGATTCGGCTTCCGTTGCGGTTTTCTTGGCCTCTTGCATTTGGAGGTGATTCAGGAACGCCTGGAGCGTGAGTTTGATATCTCCCTCATCCTCACGGTTCCCACAGTCAAATATATCTTTTACCTCCACGACAAGACCGTGGTTGAGATCGACAACCCCTCCTATTTTCCGGACCCCGGTTCCATCGCCCGGATCGAGGAACCGTTTATAAAAGCCACCATCCATATCCCCGAGCGTTATATGGGCGTGGTCATGACCTTATGCATGGAGCGTCGCGGCGAGAACACCAATTACCACTATCCCATGCCCGGACGGATCGAATTCACCTGCGAACTCCCCTTGGCCGAAGTCATTTATGATTTCTATGACCGTTTAAAATCAGTGACCCAAGGATATGGATCGTTTGACTACGAACTCTTCGATTATCGGACCAGCGACCTTGTTAAACTTGATATCCTGGTCAATGGCGAGCAGGTTGACGCCTTATCCCAACTCACTCATCGGGACAGAGCACGAGAAAGAGGGCTCAAAGCGTGTGAGCGGCTGAAAGAAGAAATTCCTCGACAGATGTTTAAAATTGCCATTCAGGCAGCGATCGGCGGCAATGTTATCGCCCGTGAAAATATTTCCGCCCTGCGCAAGGATGTAACAGCCAAGTGCTACGGCGGTGATATTTCGAGAAAACGAAAGCTGCTTGAAAAACAGAAGGCAGGG
Organism: uncultured Desulfobulbus sp.; assembly: GCA_963666685.2. GTDB lineage: Bacteria > Desulfobacterota > Desulfobulbia > Desulfobulbales > Desulfobulbaceae > Desulfobulbus. The sequence continues at coordinate 802,458 of CAXXHZ010000003.1, read as the reverse complement.
AAAAAACGGATGAAAACCGTGGGCAATGTTGAAATACCGCAACGAGCTTTTCTTGCGGTTCTTAAATCGGATCAGTAAGTTAGGAATTTTTTTTGCAAAAACCTTATGCCTCGGGTGCAGCAGGAGCGGGTTTTACATACGCCGCAATCCGGTTGCGTAAGCTTTCACAGCCCAACCCGCTCTTGGCTGAAAAAACAATGCGCTCATCAGCGGTAATGGTCAGGCCCGCGTCCAATGCCGCAGCATTCTTAAACTGATTGTTGCGACTTAACTTGTCAGCCTTGGTATATACGGGCAGGAAAGATTTTTTCTGAAAACGGAGCCAATCGATCAATTCCCGATCCAAGGCCTTGAGTTCATGCCGCAGGTCAATAATCACAATCACACAAACAAGAGTCTGTCTGGATTCAACATATTCGGTGATCAATCCCTGCCAGGAAAGACGTGTCTGCTGGGAGACCTGGGCAAAACCATACCCCGGCAGATCAACAAAATGAAGCGCATTATCGATGAGAAAGTAATTAAGACTTTGGGTTTTCCCGGGCTTGGAGCTGGTTTTGACGAGACTGGTTCGGTTCACCAATCGGTTGATCAGACTTGATTTTCCAACATTGGAACGACCTGCAAAGGCAATATCGGGATACACTGGCTCCGGCAATTGCTTGATCGTAAAAGCGGAGAGGAGAAATTCTGCTTTTGTGAAATCCATATCTACTCTCCGCCTTTTTCATGGGCTGAAATTGACTGTTCAGATTGTGGCTCGCTGCGCTCGCACAATCTAACCTTATTCGTTAGATAACTTTGTTTAATGAATATTCGATAATGCCTTCCGCTCCATTTCTCTTCAGCTGCGGCACCAAATCACGAACCTGATGCTCCGAGATGACGGTCTCCACCGAAAACCATTCCTGTTTGTAGAGCTGGGCTACGGTCGGGGCATGCAAGCTCGGCAGCATTTCTATGACCGCATCCAGTTGCTCCCGGGAAACATTCATTTTGAGGCCAACGATTCTATCCGCCCGGAGAGCCCCCTGGAGCAAGAGGGCGATATTTTCAATCTTCTCCCGTTTCCAAGGATCGGCAAGGGCTGCTTTACCGGCAATCAGTTGAGCATTGGACTGCATCAATTCATGAATAACCCGCAATCCATGGGCGCGAATCGTCGATTCGGTTTCAGTGACCTCGACAATAGCATCGGCCAGCCCGGAAACCGCTTTGGCCTCGGTCGCGCCCCAGGAAAAAGCGATATCAACCGTGATACCCCGTTGGTCAAAAAACCGCCGGGTAACATTGACGAGTTCCGTGGCGATTCTTTTGCCCTCCAATTGCTCGACTCGGGTGATGTTCGAATCACCGGGTACGGCAATGACCCAGCGCGTTGGTTTCCGGCTTACCTTGGAATAAAGCAGATCAGCCACGACCTCCACATCGGAATCGTTTTCCAATGTCCAATCTTTCCCGGTAATTCCGGCATCCAACATGCCCGATTCAACATATCGCGACATTTCCTGCGGACGACAGATGGAACAAGAGAGTTCCGGGTCATCAACTTCAGGAAAATAGTTGCGAGATGCCAACTTGATCCGCCAGCCCGATTTCTCAAACAAGGCAATGGTGGCATCCTCCAAGCTACCTTTGGGGATTCCTAATTTTAATACATTCATATCACGTACCTTTATTGAGTTATTGCTTTTTTTTCGTACCATACACTGCAGCCGGATCAAAAACCCGTTCCTGCTCGAGTAGGGTCAATTCCTGTCCCGTCACCTTCCGGTAAAAACAGCTGCGATGCCCGGTGTGGCAAGCTGCGCCGCCAAGCTGCTCTACTTTGAAGACCACTGTATCCAGATCGCAATCAACAAAGATATCCTTAATGAGCTGAACATGGCCGGAGGTTTCCCCTTTCAGCCACAGGCTATTTCTTGAACGGCTCCAATAATGGGCCTTGCCGGTTTCCAGCGTCTTTTCCCAAGCCAGCCTGTTAATATAGGCGAGCATCAACACCTCTCCTGTCTGATAATCTTGCACAATGGCAGGCAGGAGACCCTTTGGATCTTTCGTAAAAGCAAGTTCTAACATGGTTCTTTCTTTTCAATCAGGAGTTATCGCCCCTTCCACCTGATAAATACAATCCGTTTACCTCGATTGCCGGTGAAATTCCCTCTTGAAGGCATTCAATCATACCTTTCAAAACAAGGGGGCACAAAGAGTGAGACGATTCAAAATGAACAGGATCTCATATCGGAGTGGAGGAAAGTATCGGCTATTTCCCTTCCACAAGAGAATCCGCCCCGAAAAATCATCCCTTTGAAACTTCAGTTTATATGGGGTCTGCACATTTATGCATTCAATGCCACTTTGTCAAGTCTTCAGTCAGGAGGTACCAACTCTTGTCAAACGCATAAACATTGAGTATAATTTTACAAAAATAGCGCCTTACCTCTATCATGCAAAGGATATTTTCAATGAGCCAAGTTCAACTTTTAGACACCGTTTCAGTCAGTTATGCCGCATCTCTTCCTACAGGCGAGGTCATTGAAAGCGTTCCGGAAAATAAACCCCTCACCTTGGTCATCGGCTCCGGACAAATCCTTAAAGCGGCAGAGGCCTCATTACTGGGCATGGAACCAGGCCAGACAAGAACCGTACATATTCAACCGGAAGACGCGTTCGGGCCCTATCATAAAACCCTGGTGCACGAGGTAGAACGCTCCTGCTTTGCCGGACGGATCGATCCTCAGCCCGGGATGATTCTGTCACTCACCATTGATAATTCGGGAGTGAAACAACAGGTACCGGCCACGGTACTCGCAGCCGGCAAAGAAACCATAACGGTTGATTACAATCATCCTTTGGCCGGAAGAATCATTACCTATACGATCAAGCTGCACGCAATCGGCAATTAACCTTCCTTCCCTGCTCTCTAAAAATAAAAAATACCAACCTGATCCGGCCCACCTCAGTTGACAACGGTGGGTTCCTGCCTTTGTGAGCCTAAAGCAATAACAACCTGTCTCTGAAAAAAATCTGTACAATCACCATAGGAAACGTACAATAATTGTAAGACTGAAATTGCAGCAGGTTCAGCGGGATAACCGAATTATCTTCGGAAACGAAGAGCCTTACAATCTTGACCTTTGAGTATGTTATACCACCATCTTGCAGAAGAGGAGAACAAGGTATGTCAATAGAAGATGATGAAATATTGCAGGGTTTTATAGAAGAATCTCTTGAACATTTGGCTGATATCGAAAACGATCTTCTTGCCATAGAAGAAGCGGGAGCCGATATTGACGTCGACCTCGTCAACAAGGTCTTTCGTGCTGCTCACTCCATTAAAGGAGGCGCCGGTTTTATGGGATTGACCATGATCCAGGATTTAGCGCATGCAGCCGAAAACGTGCTTGGACTGATTCGCAGCAACAAGCTCATTCCCAACCCCGATATCGTTAACGTGCTCCTGCTTGCCGCCGATGCACTCCAACATATGATCGAAGACGTCGGTAATAGCAACACTGTTGATATTACCAGTCATACCAATGCACTCAACACCATTTTTGAAGGTGGCGATGCGCCGACAATGAAAGTGAAATCGGAAAAGCCCGTTGTTCCAGCACCGATAGCGATTGATCCCCCGAAAAAGGCGGAGCTTATTGAGCCGGCTGAGCCGGTAGCAGAGCCTGAACCGGAACCGGAACCGGAAAATGAATTTTTTGTTAACGAAAGCAATGAATCCGAGGAAGAAGCAGCGGAAGAGCATGAAGACCATACCGACCACATCGCCTCGCTGACGCAAATATCCACCGACGAGACGAAAGTCCGTAGCAAGGTCGCGTCCGGTTCACAGAAGACGGATGCCAGTATTCGTGTGACCGTCAGCTTGCTTGATCAGTTGATGAATCTTGCAGGCGAACTGGTTCTTTCTCGTAATCAGTTGCTCCAAACTATTACCTCCGGAGATGTGCGAAACGCCGAGGCCGTGGGGCAACGGATTGATCTGGTCACCTCAGAGCTGCAAGAGGCCATCATGCTCACACGCATGCAGCCTATCGGCAACGTCTTCAGCAAGTTCCCGCGCGTCGTCCGTGATCTTTCCAAAAAACTCGGCAAACAAATGGATCTGACCATTGTCGGCAAAGATGTCGAACTGGACAAAACCATTATTGAATCCATCAACGATCCGCTGACCCATCTGGTCCGAAATTCAGTCGATCACGGCATTGAGACCCCGGAAGAACGCACAAAAAAGGGAAAGGACATACGAGGACTTATTGTTCTCAAGGCCTATCACGCCGCAGGGCAGGTGGTTATTGAAATCAGCGATGACGGCAAGGGACTTGATGGCAATATGCTTGCGGAAGCCGCTATTAAAAAGGGACTCATCACCTCCGATCAGGCCAAAGTCATGTCGGAGAAAGAACGGATCAACCTCATTCTGCTGCCGGGTTTTTCGACAGCTAAAGAGATAACCGACGTTTCAGGCCGCGGCGTGGGTATGGATGTGGTTAAAACCAATCTGGACCAATTAGGCGGCTCCATTGAAATTGAATCCGAAGTTGGGAAAGGCTCGACCATCAGCATCAAGCTGCCGTTAACACTTGCGATTATCCCTTGCCAAATTGTTATGACCGGAGGAGAACGCTACGCTATTCCCCAGGTCAATCTGGAAGAATTATTGCGCATCCCGGCGGCCAAGGTCAAAGAACGGGTGGAACGGGTCGGTGACGCCGAAGTGGTCCGATTACGAGGTAATCTCCTGCCCCTTATCCGTATGTCCGAGGTCTTTGAAATTGATCCGACCTATTATGACCCAGTCCGGAATGAGATCAAAAATGACAGACGACGCAATATTGCCGACCGACGCTCTAAAACGTCGCCTCTTTTCAAAGAGGAAGACAGTGCTCCGCCCCCTCAAACCAGAGATAGCGAGCAGGAACTCCAGAGAAAGGCAAAAGAACGGCGACAAAGTGCCTCAAGCGCCCTTAATATCGTGGTCGTATCTACAGGTGCCATGAAGTATGGCCTTATTGTTGATCGGTTGCATGACTCCGAGGAAATCGTCATCAAACCATTGGGACGACATCTGCAGCAATGTCAGGGATATGCAGGAGCAACCATTATGGGGGACGGCCGCATCGCCTTGATTCTCGACGTCAGTAACATTGCCCGCATGGCGGGCCTGACCTCGCTTGAAGGTTCCGCCCGAGCTGGCGAACTTGCTGAGGCCGTCAAGGAAGCAATTACCAAGACTCGTGATAAACAAGCCCTGCTCACCTTTTCCAGTTCACCCGGTGAGCAATTCGGAGTACCGCTCAATCAGGTAGAACGCGTTGAAAAAATAAAACGTGCTCAAATCGAAGAAATTGGTGGCCGACGAATCATGCAGTATCGTGGGGGCAGTTTACCCTTGATCAGTGTCGATGAGGTCGCCTCGGTAATGCCCCTGGATGACAAGGAAGACCTTTTGGTCATCGTTTTTCATCTGGCCGGAAAAGATATCGGCCTCTTGGCAACCGGGCCCATTGATGCCATCGAAATCTCCACGGATATCGATGAGGTCACCCTGAAACAGCCCGGCATCATGGGCTCAGCCATCATTGCCGGAAAAACCACCATGTTGGTTAATATCTTTGAGATCATGCAAATTTCTAATCCTCAATGGTTCGAGGATCATGCCGCTTATGCCGAAATTAATGTCGATGAAGAGCAGGTGCCGACAATTCTGATTGTGGAGGACTCCAATTTCTTCCGTAACCAGGTAAAAGGGTATATGCAGGAGGCCGGTTTTAATGTTTTGGAAGGGGAAGATGGTGTATTGGCCTGGGCTGTCCTCGAAGAGCACGGCGATGAAATCACCATGGTCGTCACCGATATCGAAATGCCCAATATGAACGGTTTCGATTTAACTGAAAAAATAAAGAATGATCAAAGATTTCAGCATTTACCGGTTATTGCCTTGACTACCTTAGCCGCCGACGAAGATATCGCCCGCGGTAAAGCCGTCGGTGTGGATGAATACCACATCAAACTCGACAAAGAACGGTTGATGGAAAGCGTACACCGTTACGCCAAAGCTGCGATGATTGCTTAACGAACGGAAACCGTACAAATGACAGGATACAAACAACAAGAAATCCGGGATAAATATCAGAGGGTAAAACACTATTTTTAGCACTGCCGGGCTCTTTGGTGATTTCCTGCCTTCTCGGCTGGTAACGGATTCAATCCATACGTTCCGGAACAGAGGAAGCCCTGCTTTCCCAAAAAGGCCGGCATCGTCTGATGTGGCCGAAGCGGACCGCGACGAGCAGAGAGCAAAAAAGATGCAAGATTGAGCCATTAAATCCTTATTATAAATACCCTTTTTACAATGCGAGGTGGAGTTGAACCATGGCAGAACCAAAGAATCTGACGAAAAATATTATCGAACTTGCCACATTTTATGTGGGTGAAGCTCTTTGCGGCATGGATATCCTCAAAATTCAGGAAATAAACAAACTCATGGAAATGACAAAGGTGCCGCAATCACCGGACTACATGATAGGGATTCTCAATCTGCGCGGTCAAATCGTGACCATTATTGATCTGGGCCAAAAATTGGGGCTCGGGGGTGTGGATATCAGCAACGAGTCACGTAATATTATCATCAATGCACCCGGCGAACATGTGGGACTCCTGGTTACCCGAATCAGCGATGTCGTTATGGCCGATCCGGAAAAAATTGAATCCGCCCCCGCCAATATGAGTGGAATCCAAGGTGACTTCTTCACAGGTGTCTATAAAACCGACAATAAACTGATCGGCATTTTAGATATTAAAGAAGTGCTGCGCATTGAATCGGATAATCTGAACAGGGGAATGGAGCGATAATGCTCACGGCATAAACCATGCGTCCTTATTAATCATACCTATTTCCTTTACATGATTGGAAAAAAAATTAAAGTACTGGTGGTGGACGACACCATCGTTTACCGAAAAGCGGTTAGCGATATCCTCTCTGAAATCCCCGGGGTTGAAGTCATAGGTGTTGCCCATAATGGCAAGATAGCCGTCTCCAAAATCCAGACACTTAAACCCGATCTCCTGACGCTCGACATTGAAATGCCGGAGATGAACGGCATCGAGGTGCTTCAGTACCTGCAGCAGTACGCTCCGCATGTTTCAGCTATTATGGTTTCGACCCTGACCAGTGAAGGTGGAGACATGACCATGCGTGCCTTGGAACTGGGGGCGTATGATTTTATACTCAAACCGACTACATCCAATATTGTCGAGAGCAAGCAGTACCTCCGCACCTTGCTCATCCCGCTAATCAAGGCCTACCAAACCGGCCACACCACCGTGGGATCCCTGCAGACAGGGACACGGCGGGGTGTCATGCCGCAAAAGACGGCGGCAGCCAAATACGATCCAAGCTCGAAAGCAATCGTCCCTCCGCCCAACAAATTCGCTGTCCCTGGGGCAGGTATTCTCCGGCGACACGGAAAATCTGAGATTGTCACCATCGGGATCTCTACGGGCGGCCCCAATGCACTTGCCAGGATGATGCCCATGCTTCCCGGAGACCTGGGCGTTCCTCTTGTCATCGTGCAGCATATGCCACCTGTTTTCACCCAATCCCTGGCGAACAGTCTCAATTCAAAATGTGCCCTGACCGTGAAAGAAGCACAGGACGGAGAGGCTTTGCAAGCAAATGTTGCATATATAGCTCCCGGTGGTAAACAGATGAAATTGGTCGCCTCTGCAGACGGAACGAACCGGCTTATCAAAATAACGGCTGATCCTCCCGAAAACTCGTGCAGGCCTTCCGCTGATTACCTCTTCCGCTCTGTTGCCGATTATTACGTCGGTCGGGCAACGGCGGTGATCATGACCGGAATGGGCTCGGATGGAACCAAGGGGCTGCAAATTCTCAAACAAAAAGGAACATTGATTATTGGACAAAATGAGGCGAGTTGTGTTGTCTACGGCATGCCTAAAGCCCCTGCGGAACTTGGTTTAACCGATGTGGTGGTACCTTTGGACAAAATAGCCGGCGAAATTATCAAATCGGTCAAATAGCGAATTCCTTTAACTTACGGTTCTCATGCTAAAAATATCGCCTGAAGAGATCAAACTTATCACCAAATATATCTACGAGATATCGGGGATATACCTTGATGAAAGTAAAAAATATCTCCTTGAGACCCGATTTAACTCCATTGCCGAGGAATATGGATGCCTCAACTATCAGGAATTTTACAAAAAAGCCAAAATGGATGCGTCCAAGGCTATCGAACGTAAAATTATTGATGCTATATCTACCAATGAGACCCTCTTTTTTCGCGACACAGGCCCCTTTCAACTGTTGCAACATAAAATATTTCCGGAATTGATCGATGCGCGCACATCTAAAAGTTCTCTTCTGAAAACCCCCTTAAAGATATGGAGCGCCGCAAGTTCAACCGGACAGGAACTCTATTCCGTGGCCATTGTTCTACAGGAACTTCTCGGTGATCTGTCAAAATATTCTATCAAGTTGTTGGGAACCGATATTTCTGATGCCGCCGTTGCCCAGGCCAGTAGCGGAAAATATAATAAATTTGAGATAGAACGAGGTCTTGCTCGAGATAAGTTGACAAAATATTTCACAATGTCCGGTCAGACCTGGAAAGTAAAGGATCAGATTCGTTCCATGGCCAACTTCCGGAAGATCAATCTGATGTTACCCTTCACCGCACTCGGAAAATTCGACATTGTTCTCTGCAGGAATGTTGCTATTTATTTTACACTTGAGGATAGAAAAAAGCTCTTTAACAGGATCGCCGATGTTTTAGAACCGGATGGTTATTTAATTATCGGGTCCACCGAATCATTAACAGGGGTCTGCCCGCGATTTATTCCCAAACGGCATCTCCGTTCCATTTTCTATCAGTTGAAATAAACCCATTCCGAAACCAGTCCCTAACTCAACGATCCATGGTGCACCTATGAATACAATGACGATACTGGTTGCTGATGATGATCCTGTCATTCGAAAATTATTTAAAAGTCGCATCAGTGACGGCGGGTACGAGGTAACGGTGGCGGCGGACGGTACAGAAGCCGCAGAATTACTTAATACCCTCTCTTTTGATGTAGTCATTACCGATCTGGTTATGCCGGGAGAAATCGACGGCATTGAACTTCTCAAAAAGGCTAAAGAAAAGAGCCGCGATATTGCGGTCATTGTCATCACGGCCCATTCCTCCGTTGATACTGCCGTTGACGCGATGAAAAAAGGTGCCGAGGACTATCTGGAAAAACCTATCAATTTCGATGAATTATTCCTGCGTCTGGAAAAAATTGCTGAAGTGAAATCCCTGATGAAAAGCGCGGGGGATCTTCGAGAGGCGATGAACGTAACCGAATCTTCAGCTGCACAGACCATTCAGAATCTGGAACTTCTCAACAGTACGCTTTCTCTGCAGCTCGAGCAAGTTGAAGAAATTCTGAACGACTCCCAGCAAGATGAATTCAGCAGAATCGAACAGGCTCTCCAGTTCCTTGAATCCAGGTAATCGAGCTGATATGCCGAAAAAAGAAGAAACCACAGCCTCCTTTTCACGATTGCAAGGGATCGTCTCGACCCTGCGAGGCCAAGGCGGCTGCCCGTGGGATATCAGACAAACCCCGGAGACCTTAAAAAAATATCTTCAGGAGGAATGTCAGGAACTTGTAGAGGCAATAGACAAGGCTGATGAAAGGGAGATCTGCGAAGAGATCGGCGATCTCCTTTTTATACTTACTCTTTTGATCGCTATGCATGCTGAGCAGCAGCGTTTCACCGCAAATGATGTCTTCGAAGAGATAATTGCGAAGATGATCAGGCGGCATCCCCATGTTTTTTCCGGCACACCTCTCCCGGACGAACACGAATTGCGCCTGCAATGGGAACGGATAAAGGCCCAGGAAAAACAATCCCCGCCGTCCTCACGTCCTTAAACAGCTTTTCCCTTGACTTTCCCTGTTATTTCTTACTAACATATACAGTTTATCAACTTTAACCTTCTCGCTCTCAACATCAGGATTGAAGCGAGGGCCACTTTTGACCACGAGGAGGAATCATGCGTCATTACGAAACCACGTACATTCTCCGTCCTAATCTGGGCGAAGAACAACTCACCGAAATCATTGACCGTACCAATGCCATAATTACCAATGATGACGGTGCAATCATTTATCTTGACCGCTGGGGCATAAAGCGACTGGCGTACGAGATCAAAAAAGAAGCTCAGGGATACTACGTATATCTGAACTATGCGGCTCCTACACGCACGGTTGATGAAATTGAGCGTATCTTCAGAATCGATGATAGGGTGCTTCGCTATCTTACCGTTAAACTCGGCGATACAATGAATGCAGAGGCTATTGAAGCCGAGAAACAGCGAATCGCAGATGAGGCCGCTGCTCTTGCAGTAGCTGAGTCCGAGGATGCTGAAGTCGATGAGCTTGACGAAGAAGCACCGGAAAGTGAATCCACCGACGATTAAGACACGCCTTAAAATTCATACCCAATCATCGAAGGAGTATTATCATGGCACAACCCAAAAAAGTTTTCTCACGACGTCGCGTTTGTCGATTTTGTACCGATAAAGATGTAACCATTGATTACAAAGACGCAAAAACATTAAGAAACTTTGTCACTGAACGGGGCAAAATTATTCCCCGTCGTATTTACGGTACCTGTGCAAAACATCAACGTCAATTAACCGAGGCGGTCAAACGGGCTCGGCAATTGGCATTATTACCTTATATGGGACCAACCCAGTTCTAAAGTTTAGCCCCTTATAATGGTGAATACCGGGCCTGGGTTGAATAAACACATTTTTCCCTTCGGCCAAATTCTTCTTTTTAGTGCTTTTTTTTTAGCCCCTACGCTGAGTCCGCTTTTGTTTGGCTGGCTGAATGGGCTCTTGGCTGTTCCTGTCTTTTATTTATTTAATGCCAAGGGACTCACGTCAGGGATACAACAATTACGAATAAGTCTCCTGATTGCTGGAATAGTCGCTCTGCTGATGCAACGGCTGGAAATCTTTTTCTTCTCGCTTACACTGGTCCCCTTGGGCTACGCGCTTTTTAAAAGTGTGGCAGCCCGTGACTCGGCAGCTGTAAGCGGGGGAAAGGGGATTGTAGTACTCGGCCTCACTTGGATCTTTTTTTGGGGAATATTCGGAGCCGTTAGTGGAACAAATCCATATAATTCCTTACTGGAAGCACTGGATACCGGTTTCCAACAATCTCTAAAATTCTACGCTTCGAATGAAGCCGGACTGTCGCAGGATACGGTTTACGCCCTGCAACAGGTCACAAGTGGAATGAAACAGGTTATACCTAACCTGCTCCCGGGACTGCTGGCCGCGGCACTGGTGATGACTGTTTGGATCAACATGGTCTTCAGTAACGCCCTCATTGCCCGTCTCTGCAATTGTGACTTTCCTTGGGGGAAGTATTCGACCTGGAAACTTCCCGAACACCTTGTTTGGGCTCCCATTGCAGGGATTGCAATCATGCTGGCCGGTTACCTGCAATATGTGGGCGGCTGGCTCGTGTTACTCTCTGGATTGTTGTATTTTTTTCAAGGGTTAGCGGTTTGCATTGCTTTACAAGAACGATGGAATATCCCTATATTTATACGGGTCCTGCTCTATTTCGTTTTAGTCATTCAGAGTTACGGGGTGCTGATACTGACTTTTTTAGGGATGAGTGATGTCTGGTTCAACTTGAGACAAATACCCGAAAAAGAATAAAGAACAACTGAAGGCATGACCGCACCCCCAAAAAGCAGGTCGTCTCGTTTTTTACAGTTAATTGGGAATAACTGATACATAAGATACAGGAAGAGGGTTATATCAATGGATATCATATTAAAAGAAACAATCGAAACTCTAGGCCAGGAAGGCGAAATCGTTAAGGTAAAGCCCGGCTATGCACGAAATTTCCTTATCCCTGGCAAAAAGGCGGTATTGGTTAACAAGGCTTCTCTGGCTAGTCTTGAAAGAGAAAAACTGGCAATCGCCGCCAAATTGGCTGACCAGAAAAAACGTGCTGACGGCTTAGCCTCACAATTGGAAGGAAAGGTCATTGCGATCGGTAAACGAGTAGGAGATGAAGACCGATTATTCGGTTCGGTTACGAGTAACGATATTGTCACCGCCCTGCAACAGGCTGGTATCACTGTCGACAAAAAATCCATCGTCATGCCTGATTCCATCAAGTCCCTTGGCGAATATAAGGTAGCGATAAAGACGGGGTATCAAACTACCGCCAATATCCTCGTTCAGGTAATCCCCGAAACAATAGGCGATGCGCAATAATCGATAGTATTCATCGAAATATCGACTTCTTCCTCGTAAAAAACAGACCGATTTTTCGGGAAGGAGAGAAAAAGACAACCTTTTTCAAGTTTACTGGAAACAGTTCGCCGAATGTTGATCAAGTGCCTTTTCTGTTTACAGAAAAGGCACTTTCATTTTCAACGTGCCATTCCATATCGGTGAAGGTATAGTTGCAACAATCAAAAAAAATCTTTTTATACTCCCGTCATAGAATCAGGCATGCAGTCCACTTTCCTCCCCCCCTCTGTGCAGTCGACCAAAATGATTCCTCCTCAAAATATAGAGGCGGAACAGGCCGTCATCGGCACTATTCTTCTTCAGGACAAAGCCTTACTGAAGATTATTGAACTGCTCAAAGCGGAAGATTTTTACCGCGATGCCCACAAGACCATTTTTGCAGCCATGGTCACTCTCTTCGAAAAACGAGAACCGCATGACCTGATTACCGTCACCGGGTTACTGAGCGATCAGAATAAATTAGAAAATATTGGGGGGGCTTCCTATCTTGCTTCCTTAACCGATATTATCCCCTTTGCCGGCACGCTGGTCCATCACGCCCAAATCATCCGGAAGAAATCGATCCTGCGTCGTCTCATTCAGACGACTTCCGAGGTTGCTGCCCGCTGCTACGACACCCAGGATGACATTGAATCGCTGGTAGACGAAGCGGAAAAAACCATCTTCGAAATTGCCCATTCGAATAAAGGCCAAGGGTTTTTACCCATGTCCTCAATCGTTCCCAAGGCCTTCGAACGTATTACCAAACTTTTCGACAAACAAGAGCATATTACCGGGGTGGCAACGGGGTATGAAGAACTCGATCGCATCACCGCCGGACTGCAGCCGGCTGAAATGATCATCTTGGCTGCGCGTCCATCCATGGGCAAAACAGCGTTGGCCATGAATATCGTGCAACAGGCTGCGGTATTCGGCAATAAAGTCACCGTGGCGGTCTTCAGTCTGGAAATGTCCATGGAATCCCTGGCCTTGCGTATGCTCTGTTCCCTCGGCAGAATCGATTCCCAGCGCATCCGTACCGGAAAACTCCATGAAAACGACTGGCCAAAATTGACCCGGGCCACGGGAATGCTGGCCGATGCCCCTATTTTCATCGATGATACCGCCGGCCTGACAGCCTTGGAAATGCGAGCCAAAGCCAGACGTCTTAAATCGGAAAACAACCTGGGCCTGATCGTGGTCGACTACCTGCAGCTGATGCAAGGGAAAACCAACTCCGAAAACCGGACCCAGGAAATCTCCGATATCTCCAGATCACTCAAGGCCATGGCCAAAGAACTGAACGTCCCGGTGCTCGCCCTTTCACAGCTCAACCGCAGCTTGGAGAATCGCACCGATAAACGTCCGCAATTGGCTGATCTCCGTGAATCGGGGGCTATTGAGCAGGATGCCGACGTCATCATGTTCATCTATCGGGACGAGGTCTATAATAGAGCCGAGGATAACCCGAATCGGGGAATGGCTGAAATTATCATTGCCAAGCAGCGCAATGGCCCCACCGGCATGGTCAAGATGACCTTTCTCGGTGAATACACCACCTTTGAAAATCATACCAGCCGTCCCTCTTCTCCACCGTACATGCCTGAGCAGGGTTCGGCTGCTGATGTTGATTTCAATTAATACGCTCTCCCCTCCCGTCAAACTTTACCTATCCACAATCAGTCATGCAAACACACGATAAATACGACTTCAAGGCCATTGAAAACAAATGGCAACAACGCTGGGAACAGGAGAAGACCTACAAGGTAACCCATAAGACAGGACAGCCCAAATATTATGTCCTCGAAATGTTTCCCTATCCTTCCGGCCGGATCCACATGGGCCACGTGCGCAATTATTCCATCGGTGACGTCATTGCCCGATATAAACGCATGCAGGGATTTAATGTTCTGCATCCCATGGGGTGGGATGCATTTGGTCTTCCCGCCGAAAATGCGGCCATGAAACGCGGCATTCATCCTGCCGCCTGGACCCATGACAATATCGATTACATGCGCGGACAACTGAAGGCCATGGGGTTAAGTTATGATTGGGACCGAGAGCTCGCGACCTGCCGACCTGAATATTATCGCTGGGAACAGCAACTTTTTTTAAAAATGTTGGAACGGGGATTAATTTACAGAAAAGAAACCACGGTCAACTGGTGCGACGATTGCCAGACCGTACTGGCCCGCGAGCAGGTGATTGACGGTGCCTGCTGGCGCTGTGATCAGCCGGTCCTGCCCAAAACCATGTATGGCTGGTTTTTCAAGATCACCGATTACGCGGATGAACTGCTGGCGGATCTGGAAAAATTGACCGGCTGGCCGGAAAAAGTCATCACCATGCAGCGTAACTGGATCGGTAAAAGCACCGGTCTGGCCTGCGATTTCCAAGTTGAAAACAGTGACCAGACCATCACCATCTTTACCACCCGCCCGGACACCATCTTCGGCGTCACTTTCATGTCCCTGGCGGTTGAGCACCCTCTCCTCAAATCTCTAACTGCCGGTACCCCCCGAGAGCAAGAGGTTAACGATTTTATCCAGCAGACCCTTATCGACAAACAGCGGGCTACGCTTGAGGAAGAGACCGAAAAAAAAGGTGTCTTCACCGGCAGTTACTGCATCAATCCCTTTACCGGAGAAAGAATACCTATTTATGCCGCCAATTTTGTGCTCATGGATTACGGCACCGGTGCGGTTATGGCAGTGCCCGCCCATGACCAGCGGGATTTCGAATTTGCCCAGAAATACAGTCTTCCGGTAAAGGTCGTTATCCAACCCTCGGAGGAGGAACTCAACCCTTCTCTGATGGATAAAGCGTCCGTTGAACCGGGCGTATTAACGGCATCGGGTCAGTTTTCCGGACTCGATTCGATCATGGCCCAGCAGGCGATCATCGATTTCGCTGAACAGGCCGGATTCGGCAGGCCCCATATTACCTACCGACTGCGGGATTGGGGCATCTCCCGTCAGCGCTACTGGGGTGCACCGATTCCGGTGATCCATTGTCCAACCTGCGGTATCGTCCCGGTACCGGAGAATGAATTACCCATCCTGCTGCCCGGGGCCGGAGAATCGAAGGGCGCTCACAGCCCGCTGCATCATCAGGAGGATTTTATAGCCACCACCTGTCCGCATTGCGGCCATGCAGCCCGGCGTGAAACCGACACCCTTGATACCTTTGTTGAATCGTCATGGTATTTTGCCCGCTATACCAATCCCGGCCTCACCAGCGGTCCCATCGATAAGGAAGCCGCTGCCTACTGGTTACCGGTCGACCAGTATATCGGCGGAGTTGAACATGCTATTCTCCATCTGCTGTATGCACGTTTTTTCACCAAGATGCTGCGGGATCTCGGCTATCTCACGGTGGACGAGCCCTTCACCAATCTGCTGACCCAGGGCATGGTGATAAAAGACGGCGCAAAAATGTCGAAATCAAAGGGCAATGTCGTTGATCCCAATGAATTGATTGAGCAATACGGGGCTGATACCGTGCGCCTGTTTTCCCTCTTTGCCGCCCCTCCGGAACGCGATCTTGAATGGAATGCCCAAGGTGTGGAGGGCTCTTCACGTTTCCTGAATCGGGTGTATCGAATCGTCTGCCAGGACCTTTCCTGTTTCCGGACAAACGAGGCCGTTGACCTCGCCTCATTAAACGAGCCCTCCCGGCAGCTCTACCGGAAAACCCATCAAACCATTCGCCGGGTAACGGAAAATATCGAAACCAATTTCCATTTTAATACCGCTATCTCGGGGGTTATGGAATTGGTCAATCAGGTTGCCGCCACGGGAGGAGATCAGGACAGTATCGATGCCGCGGTGCGGAAAGAGACCCTGGAAATCATCCTCACGCTGCTCTTTCCCATGGTCCCCCATTTTTGCGAGGAACTCTGGCAGTTCTCGAGTCACAGTCAGCCGCTTAATGACGCAACTTGGCCGACATATAACCTTGAAGCGGCCAAGGACGAAGAAATAACCATCGTCGTCCAGATCAACGGCAAGGTACGCGTAAAACTGCAGGTCCCCGCCGATATTGAAGATCAGGCCCTGCAGCATTTGGCTGTAAGCGATGAAAAGATCGCCCGTATGCTGGACAACAAAGAGCCTAGAAAAATCATTGTGGTTCAAAAGAAACTTGTTAATATTGTTCTATAATTGATACCAATTGCTGGCCTCCGGTGACCGCTTGGTGGAGGCTTCAACACGGACTGCAAAAGAGGCGACATGCTGAAAACAAAAAAATGGGGATGGAGTGTCGTTCTGTTCTGCACACTGGTGTTAGGGGGATGCGGGTACTATTTCCCCCATGTCTACAACGGCCCGGCCCGTATTGTCTATATGCCGACCTGGAAGAATCCGACCAATAAGCTGGGGCTCGATAATAAAATTTATCAATCCCTGGCACACTGGTTTCAAAAATCCGAAGCTATTGTGCTGACCAAGGATAAAAGCAAGGCAGACCTTGTACTGACCGGGGAGATCATCTCCATTGACCTGCCCAGCATCTCCTGGAAGGGGGTCTCGGATTCAACCGGCACCAAGGTCAAACTCTTTGTCCGTTATGTTTTAAAAGACCTGAAAAGCGGAGCAACCCTTTGGGAGGTGCCCAAAAAACTGTACACAGCTGATTATACTGTGGATTATTCAAACACCGTAACCGATGAGGAAGCGCTGGAAACCATTATTGACGACATGTCGGAGCACATTTACCTCGGCACCCTCAATAAGATCAGAAAACAGAATCAGCAGGCACAATCTCCGCAGACACAATCCGTCCACTGATCGTTGTTTGGTCCTTTCCATTAAACTTTCCTTCAAGGCACTGCAGATATATATATCTGCAGTGCCTTTCTTCTTTTTCTTTTCCTTGCCATGATTCCTGAAACACATCCCCTCCCCTTTCTTCTTGCGAGAAGCAGGGTTGTTCCACAGTCCGGGTTCATCCTTGCCCCGCTGGCCGGTTACACTGATCTCCCCTTTCGTCTTCTCTGCCGGGAGAATGGAGCGGCGCTCTGTTTTTCAGAGATGATCAGCTGCCATGGTTTGGTCTATGAACAAAGAAACACCTTTGAACTGATGCAGACCATCGCTGCCGAACGTCCTTTCGGGATCCAGCTGTTCGGCAGCGATCCCCTGCTTATGGGCAAGGCAGCGGCTGTCGTTTCCGCATGGCCGATCGACCTTATTGACATTAACATGGGGTGCCCGGTACGTAAGGTTATCAAAAAAGGCTGCGGAGCCGCCTTAATGAGAGATCCGTTCCTCGCGGAATCCATCATCAGGGCGGTCTGTGCCCATACCACCTTACCGGTCACCGTCAAATTTCGCAGCGGCTGGACGCACGACAACATTAACGGGCCACAATTTGCCGCCATGGCCGAGGCAGCGGGAGCTTCGGCGGTTACCATCCACGGCCGCACCTGGGCTCAAGGGTTTGGTGGACAGGCTGACTGGCAGGTTATTAAAGCAGTGAAGGAGGCGGTCTCCATTCCGGTGATCGGCAACGGCGACATTCTCTCCTATGCCGACGGAACGGAGATGATGGCAACGACAGGATGCGACGCAGTGATGGTGGGCCGGGCTGCGCTTGGCAACCCCTGGGTGTTCTCTCCCCAAGGAAGACCGAATACCCTGATGGAACGGTTACCGGTCATCGTCCGCTATCTGGAATTGGCGGAACAATACCTGCAGACGGACCGGGTCCTCTTTAAAATCAAAAATCACACCTCGAAATTTTTGACCGGACTCACGGGGGCAGCCCGCATCAGGCAGGCGATCTACCAGTGCGCGGATCTTGAAAAAATAGTCTCCCTGTTGCATCAGGAAAAAAATCAGGGACAATGAAATCGAAAGAGAGTGGTCGGAAGGACCTGGTGAATCCAACAAAAATTACTCGTGTGCGGCTGCGGGCCTGCTTCCTGGTTCGGTTATTTTCTCGATCCGATTATAGAGTTCAACCGAAAGGGCTTGTGCCCGGTTTAATTCCTCCCAGGTCATCTCGAGCATCAGGTTGTTACGATTGATTATTGCATGTGTGTTTCCCTGACAGGCAGCCAGGGAATACCAGGCATATCCTCGCGCCTTGTCGATACTGGTGCCTATCCCAAGTGCGTGCATCAGTCCGGCATTGGCCTGGGCCATGACATCGCCCTTAAAAGCTGCTTTTTCATACAGGTCCAGCGCCTTTTTATAATCCCGCTCCCCCCCCAAACCGTTGAATAAGAGGTAGGCCAGGTCATTCTGGGCAGGAACATTGCCTTTTTCAGCGGCCTTTGCCAGCCAGTTTTTGGCCTCCAGATAGTTTTGCGGAACATTGGCGCCACGCAGATACATTCCCCCGATGATATTCAAGGACTCCGGAGAAATTTTTCCCTGCTCGGCGGCCTTTAACAACCACTTAAATCCGTTTATTTTGTCCGGAGCCGAACCCAGCCCCTTATAAAGCATACCGCCCACGATAAATTGTGCCTCCGCATCCCCCAGTTCCGCTGCCTGCAAGTACAATTGAAGAGCCTTGGCATAATCAATTGGCACTGCCTTGCCGTAATAATAGCGATAAGCCGCCATCTTCAGACCCTGTGCAGCCTCCTCTCCTCCCTGGGCACAACCGGCTCCGGCGGCAATAAGGAACATCAAAATAAAAATAAAATTGCCGATCCAACGCATGGCAAGGTCCTATAAAAAAAGGAAGGAGAAAGACAAAGGGCACATCACGCTCTTTCCTTAAACAATAGGAAAGAGCAACCATCAAGAAAAAAGCCGAGGCAGCCCCAACGCCTGGGGTACAGCCCAATCCCGGATCGCGCCATCCAAGCTGTTCAAGTGGTCAGGGTTCGGTATATTTCCGGCATGCGAGCAGGTAGATGCCTCACTTCATCGATAAAAATAGAATTCACCTCCCCGTACATATGAGCCATATAGTCATGGGCCTTGCGGTCGATGGTGATACAGAACGGGTGGATTCCTTTTGCCTTTGCTTCCAGCAAGGCATGCCGGGTATCCTCGATGGCGTATTCCCCTTTGTAATCATCATAGTCTTCCGGCTTGCCGTCGGAGAGAACAATCAACAGCCTGATCTTGGCTTCCACCTTTGCAAACAAGGAGGTCATGTGGCGGATGGCCGGGGCCATGCGGGTATATTCCTTGGGACCGATCGCACCGATCCGTTGACGAACGGCCAGAGAATAGCGCTCGTCCAGGCGTTTGACCGGAAAAAGTTCGCAACGCAAACGCCGCATCCCAGAAAAACCATAAATTCCGTAGCGATCATTGAGCACTTCCATGGACTCACAGATCAGAACCAGCGCCTCCTTGATGGCCTGACCGACCCAGCCTGCAGTGGAATTGGACATATCGACAAGAAAATACGCGGCAATATCGCGTTGTTCGCGGGCCAGTCGGATAAAGACCCGATCCGAAGGCGGACGACCGGCATGGATATCGGCCAGGGTCTCGACCAAGGCGTCAAGATCAATGTCGTTGCCTTCCCGCTGCCTGCGGACAAAACGCTCACTGGTTCGCATCTGCTCAAACTGGTTGCGTAAACGCCGAATCTGACCTTTGTACTGCTGCAAGGTCTGTTCAATGAAGGAAGACTGGAGAGTGGGAAGGGCTTTTTCCGTCACCACACACCATTGTTTACGGTATCCCTTGCGGCGATAATCCCACTCATCATAAACCACCGGCTCCGTACTCCCCTGTCCTTCGGCGGGAGCGGCAGCCGAAGTTGCCTTGAATCCGTGCCCGGCCTTGCCGGTGGCACTGGTGATGTAGTCTTCGGGAAGAACCCCGAGATCCCGGCGAATCTCTTCAGCCAGTTTGGTCAATTCCTCGGTAAGGGGTATTTCCTGATTCTCGATTCGCAGTGACGTTGTGGGGGGAGGGGTTTGCCGGGTTTCATTCTCCGTGTTGACAATCAGAGCGAGATCCTGCCCCTGTCGGCCGGCAGCCGTATTTCGGCTTTCCTGGTCATCCTCCCTCCCTGCATCCGCTTTTACCCGCAGTTGTTGAATATGAAGGGATAAGCTTTTGATAAACTGCAGCTCCCTCTCTCGACGTCGTTTCATCCGCAGCTCCCGGATCTCCTGCAAACGCAGCGGTCCTTGAAAGACCAAAGGAGCCGTCCCGGCCCAATCGCCTTCCTCTTCCGTCAGTAACGGAAGCAGTTCTCGAACCGCATCAAGACTCGTCTGATTGTCCGCCCCCTTGTGCTCGCAGCGCCGCAGCAATTTAAAGGCACCTTGCGCCACAATCGATCCGTTGAGGGCAGTCCAATCGTCTCGCAGCAATCCCCGTTGTAATTGGTCCAGCAGATTCTCGGTTTCCGCGGTATCCCCGGTCAGCGGCAATCGGGGCAAAATGGAGGCTGCCTTACGCATTAGACCGGGGAGTTCCTGCCGTAAATACGAGAGCAGCCTCCCGGTTTCAAAAAAATGATAAAGCTGGCGAGCGGTTGTCGGCAGGGTACAATCCCCAAAAAAAGCTTCCAGGGGATGCGAGGTTTCCTCGGAAAGGAGGGGGCATCGAGGCGGAGTAAACAGGCCTGCCTCAATGGAGGCCCACTGAAAGGAAACCATCAGTTTATACAACAGAAAATTTTCCTTATTGCTGGCAAACAAAGCGATTTCACTGGGAAGGGTGATGCATTCTGTATCCGTTGAAGCGCAATCCGATGCAATCAACAGGATTTCTCTGCCGGCAAGCCCGTTAACATAGGGCTGCAACCGGGAACGGACTTCGAATAAGCGTAAGCCGCCCTGGCCTCGCAGACGGCGAACAAAATGTTGTCCCCGGTCAGCCATGAAAACCTGCGCTCCATGGAGTCCGCCGGTTTCATATCGGTCGAGGAGGGTATGCACCCAAAGCGACTGTTCTTCGGCAGCCAGAGAACAAAAGACCGGACCGGCCATGGAAAGGTAGGCAAAACAAAGGGAATGGGATACCGGCCAGATTGCAGGAATCTGGGCAAAAACATCCTCGATCTGAACCGATTCTTGCGCAACAAGCGGGGACAGAGCCTCCTCGACATCCCATTCGTTGG
This sequence comes from uncultured Desulfobulbus sp., assembly GCA_963666685.2. Taxonomy (GTDB): domain Bacteria; phylum Desulfobacterota; class Desulfobulbia; order Desulfobulbales; family Desulfobulbaceae; genus Desulfobulbus. The sequence continues at coordinate 781,057 of CAXXHZ010000003.1, read as the reverse complement.
GCAGACTGGGAAATACTCGCTCGTAAAACTGTATTTTTAAGGTTTCCAGATCCATGTCGGTTCAGAAGAGTGAGCTCACCATTTCATCAAGGGCGCCGAGAAGCTCGACATCATCGGTGAGGGCTTCACTGACGGCGGCCCGACAGGCCGTCTGGATCGGAATACCCCGGCCTATCAGTTTACCGGTCTGGATGAGCAGGCGAGTTGAAGCGCCTTCAGGCAAACCGGAATCCTTCAGGGTGCGGGTCATGGCCGCCAGTTTAACCAGCGAACGGGCCATTTCAAGGTCAAGGCCTCCTTCCCGGCAGACGATTTCAATCTCCTTTTCCGGGGCCGGATAATCAAACGACAGGGCGATAAAGCGTTGTCGGGTGGAGGTTTTCAGGTCCTTTAAAATACTCTGGTATCCCGGATTATAGGAAATCGCCAGCATGAATTCCGGCGGGGCGGTCAGCAGCTCACCCCTTTTTTCGATGGGGAGTTCTCGCCGGTCATCGGCCAGAGGATGAATAACAACGGTGGTGTCTTTGCGCGCCTCAACGATTTCGTCCAGGTAGCAGATGGCACCGGCGCGGACGGCCATGGTCAAGGGGCCGTCGGTCCATACCGCCTCGCCGGATCGGATGAGATACCGACCGACCAGATCACTGGTGGAAAGGTCGTCGTGACAGGAAACCGTGACCAGAGGACGCTGCAGGCGCCAAGCCAGGTATTGCATGAAACGCGTTTTACCGCATCCGGTGGGCCCCTTCAGCAGGAGGGGCGCTCTTTCATAGTAAGCGGCCTCGGCAATGGCCAACTCATCGCCGGTCGGTAAATAATAAGGTTCGTGTTCTATTCGATGTTCATCTATTCGTAATGGTGGTCGCAACATCGTGCTCTCCTTTCAATGGTCGTTGCAACACTAATAACAATGGGATTTCCGATTGACAAGCTGCGGTTTTCCAGGCGATTTCATTTGGTTATTGCACAAAAAAGAGGGCATGGTTACAATTGTCTGTAATTATCACCGTCTTTTTGTCTCCGGACAGCACACCCCTTGGCCCCTTATCCGACTCGGTTCCCATGTGTATTGACTTACATACCCATTCCATATATTCCGACGGCATTTCAACGCCCCTGGAACTGATCGAGATGGCCGTGGACAATGGTTTGCATGGATTGGCGCTCACTGACCACGATACGGTTGAAGGCGTGGGTGAAATCCAGCAACTGGGACAACAGGTCGGGATGACCATTATAACCGGGGTGGAAATCAGCACCACCCTGCGGCAGCATACCCTGCATATCCTCGCCTACGGCTTTGATCCGACGAATCCGGCCCTGCATCAATGGCTGCAACCGCTTCAGGAGGGCCGGGAAAAACGCAACAACGCTATCCTGAAAAACCTGCAGGATCTCGGCATTGCCATCACCGCTGAAGAAGTGAAAGAACTCTCGCACTGCGGCCAGACCGGCAGACCGCATATAGCCAAACTCCTGGTTGAAAAAGGGGTTGTCGACAGTTTCGATGCCGCCTTCCGCCAACTGATCGGTCGCAACAAACCCGCGTGGGCCAGTCGTTTCAGCTATTCCGCCACAGAAACCATTGAAAAAATACATCAATTCGGAGGGGTAGCCGTACTGGCCCATCCCGGCCAACTCGACCCTGAAATGCGGGTGCAACCACCTCTGATCAAGGAACTGAGCCTGCGGGGCCTTGATGGCCTTGAGCTCTACTACCCGGCTCATCCCCGTAAAATGCAGAAAAAACTAAGGGCCTTGGCTATTGAACATAACCTGATCGTCACCGGCGGCAGCGATTTTCACGGCACCTCCCGTCCGGCCAACCGGCTCGCCGGCAAGTCGCAGGCCTTTTGCCCGCCCGATTCAATCATTGATGCCATATTGGCCCGTCAATCCGGGCGAAGACACTCTTCTTCCTTTTCCTTATAAAAGCCGCTATGCATACCATTCTCATTGTCGATGATGAGCCCAACTATCAAATTGTTTTATCGGAACTCCTGAAGGATGAGGGGTATGAAGTCTTCACTGCTGACAGCGGTCTGGCGGGCTTGCCTATAGTGTACAGCACCGATCTGGACCTGGTCCTTTCCGATATGAAAATGCCGGGAATGGATGGTATTCAATTTCTCGCAAAGATCAAAGAATTCAACAAGGAGCTGCCGGTAATCCTCATCACCGCCTATGCTGAAGTGGAAAAGGCGGTGGAAGCCATGCGACTCGGTGCCTTCACCTATCTGGCCAAACCCTTTTCCAACCAGCAGTTGCTGGCCAGCAGCAAAAAAGCAATCGAACATTACGGCCTGATCCGCGAGATCAGACGGCTGCGCGATGAAGCTACCCCGCGTTCCGGGTTCGGCGGTATGATCGGCAAAAGTCCGGCGATGCGTGCGGTCTACCAGTTGATTGAAAAGGTAGCCCCCACCCCCTCCTCGGTGCTGATCACCGGCGAATCGGGAACAGGCAAGGAACTGGTCGCCCGCGCCATTCACAATCTCAGCCCCCGCAAGGATGCCCCTTTCATTTCAGTGAACTGCGCCGCCCTTTCCGAACACCTGCTGGAAAGCGAACTCTTCGGTCATGAGAAGGGGGCCTTCACCGATGCCGTTGCCATGCGCAAAGGCCGATTCGAGTTGGCCGACACCGGTACGCTTTTTCTCGATGAGATCGGCGAGATGGCCTCCCTGCTCCAGGCCAAGCTGCTGGGAGTTCTTCAGGATAAAAGTTTCGAACGGGTCGGCGGCACGGTCACCCAGCATGTTGATGTCCGCATTCTCGCCGCCACCAACAAGGATCTCAAAGATGAAGTCGACAAAGGCCATTTCCGGGAAGACCTCTATTATCGGCTGAATGTCATCCATATCCACCTCTCCCCGCTGCGCGAGCGGTTTGATGATATACCGGCGCTGGTTACTCATTTTATCGAGAAAAACAGTAGGAATTTAGGGAAAAATCTTGATGTTTCTCCGGAGGCGTTGCGTCTGTTGGTCAGCCTGCCCTGGGAGGGAAACGTACGGGAACTGGAAAACACCATCGAACGCGCTGCCATCCTCTGCAACGGCAACAAAATTGAACCGGAAGATGTGCAGCCGGATTCAAGTGCATTGAGCAATACTCAAGAATGGAGCAACGGGCTTGAACTCAACCAGTTCATCCCCGAGAACCTGAGTCTGGCCGAGGTATTGAACGGCATTGAGGAAAAACTGGTGCGCAAGGCCCTGGAGGATGCCGGCAATGTCCAAGCCCGGGCGGCGGAACAGTTGGGCATTACCAAAAGCCTCTTGCAATACAAGATGAAAAAATACAATCTGCAACGGCGCAAGCGCTGAGTCGCCCACTCTCAAGAGTACTCTTCTCTCTGTTTTTAACCACCCGACAGAGAACATCTAGCAGTGTTTACAGACCTTTTCCGGAAGCGGTACATCAACGCCGGCCCCACCCCAATTGAGTTTACTGCGGAGGATGTTAAAATAGCTCTTCCATGGCGAACTCACGATCAAAAGCGGCTGAACCGCCTTTTTTACCAGGAGATAATCGTTTTCGGTAATGGTCCACTGCAGCACCCCGTCGATGATGACCTTGACCTGACCGGCCGGTGCCAGCAACTGGGTGGTAACCTTGGTCTCGGCCCCAAGGAGCACAGGGCGGGATTCGAGCATGAACGGGCAGATGGGCGTAACCACAATGGCATCGAGTTCAGCATGCAGCACCGGGCCGCCCGCCGACAGATTATAGGCGGTTGAACCGGTGGGAGTCGCCATGATCAGACCATCCGCCCGGTAGGTGGTCACATATTCCTTATCCGCCCAACAGCGAAGACGGATCATAGCCTCGGTACTTTTCTTGACGATAACAACCTCATTGAGGGCACGAATCGATTCGCTTTTAGTTCCGGTTGCGCCACTGACGTAGGCTGCGGAAAGCATGATACGCTTTTCTATGCGAACTTCGTCGTACAGCAGGGTTTCCAGCGCCTCATACATCTCATCGGCGGCAACCTCGGTCAGAAAACCGAGATTACCGAGATTAACGCCCAGTACCGGCAATTGGTGCACGCTCGCCTCATCGGCCACGTGAAGAAGGGTGCCGTCGCCGCCAAGCACAATAAGGATATCCATTTCAGGGGCAATCCTGTTGAGCTCCGCTCTGATATGCCGCTCGGCAAACCAGGCCACCACCTCCCGCCCAATCCGGGTGACGTCCTCCTTATCCTGGCGGGTGATGATGCCCACATAGCCGACCTTCATGCACCCAACTCCCTGGAGCGCCGGGTTGCCGTCTCCACCGCGTCCATAACCACACCGCGGAAGGCGCCGTTTTCCAAAGCCTGGAGCCCGGCGATGGTCGTGCCACCCGGCGAAGTCACCTTTCCTTTGAGAACAGCCGGAGGCTCTCCGGTTTCCAAGGCCAGCTTAGCGGAGCCGTACACGGTCTGCAGCACCAGCTGCTCGGCAACCGGCCGGGGAAGGCCGACCAGGACGCCGCCGTCGATCAGGGCTTCAATAAAGGTAAACACATAACCAGGTCCGCTGCCGCTCAGACCGGTCACCGCATCCAGCAGATTTTCCGTCACTTCCACACAGGTTCCGACAGCCGAAAAGAGAGCGGTTGCGATCTTGCAGTCCTCGGCGGTTGCGCGTTGGTTCGGGCTGAAAGCGGTAGCTCCGGCCAGCACAAGCGCCGGGGTGTTGGGCATTACTCGAATCAGGCGAACAGGCTCGGTAAAATATCCGGCTAAAACCTGCAAAGGGATGCCGGCCATGATGGAAAGGACAAGATGCTCGGGGGTGACAAAAGATCGGTACGAACCGAGGACCTTTTCCGCCAACTGCGGTTTGATGGCCACAACGAGAACAGCGCAGTCCCGGCAGAGAGATTCAGCGCTCTGGGTGCAGGTAACACCGTATTCTTTCTTTAAATATTCACAACGGGATGCATTGGGTTCCGCGATGCGAATATTTTCCCCAGAAGCCAGACCGGCTGTCAGAATGCCGCGAACCATGGCCTCGGCCATTTGACCGCCGCCGATAAAACCTACCGTGCCAAGAGATACCATTATATTGTTCCTTCTGTTTTGGTGAAATTCACATAAAAAATAGAGCCGCCGAACAAGCGGCTACTATATGCATATTGTCTCTGCCCGACAACTCCTGTTTCTTTGCACCATCCGCACGACAAAAAAAAACCGCCGAATAGGACACTCGACGGTTTCGATTTTCGCACAATCTTAAAAAAGGATTTTCAGAGTGTGCGGGATGTTTTTTAAAAGTGTTTAAGGATTGTTCCTCATTGCTCCCGACAGGGATCAGGTTGCACAAGCCGGTTGGGGGGATAACCCTTCGCCGGCTGGTGTGAAAAAGGGCGGAAAACGACTGCCGGAGGACTGGGTTGATTGCACCACCTGGCGGAAAAAGGAATCGCCCTTTTTCCGGAAGGTCACGTACTCCCAGCATTCCGGATGATTGGCAATGGTCTGCAGGAGGCCGAGGTGGAGGCTGTGACCGGAACGGTCCGCAATGACATGGCCGAGAACCGGAGAACCAAGCAAAGCGATATCACCGATAACATCAAGCACCTTGTGGCGGATGAATTCGTCGTCAAATCGCAGGCCGTCCTCATTGAGAATGGAGCGACGATCCCAGTGAATGGCAATAACGTTGTTGAGATTGCCGCCCAAAGCCAAGCCGTTTTTCCAGAGGTATTCCACCTGCTCAACGAACCCGAAAGTGCGAGCCGTGGCTATTTCATTGCAAAAACGATCAGGTGTAACATCGATCGAATAATTTTGTTCGCTGATGAGTTCGTTGTCAAAATGAATGCGGCCGGTCACTTTGAACCCGTCATAGGGTTCGATCCGTATGGATTTTTCTCCGACCGTATAACTCAGCGGCCGGGTTATCCGCAGAATCCTGCGCAGGGCCTGTTGGCGCTGCCGTCCCGCTCTTTTTAAGAGATGGATGAACGGCCCGGCACTCCCATCCATGATGGGTACTTCGTGTGAATCGATATCCACCAGGGCGTTATCAATCCCGGATCCGCACAAGGCAGCCATCAGGTGCTCGGTGGTCGATATCTTGTGTTGACCGTCGCCGATGGTTGTAGCCAGGGTGGTATCGACAACCTGCTCAATCCGGGCAGGAATAGTGGGTTGATCAATGAGATCCGAACGGAGAAACCGGATGCCCGTATGAGCCGGGGCAGGCTTGATGACGAGGTTCACTGTTCGGCCGGTGTGCAGACCGACGCCGCAACAACTGACAGGGCGCTTTAGGGTATATTGATACGACTCAATCGGGGATGCCATGGTGATCTATCCTGCGAGGAGGGAGTAATCTCAAAAACAACGAATAAAAACGGACACATGGTTACAAGCAAAAAACAAACCATATACCCCCCGAAAGACCATCTTCTCGGAAAAACAAGATAAATCAAACAAATCCATAAGGTTATATAAAAACAACTCCCTGCGGAAACGATTAAAAAGGGAGCAGATTACTGTGGCAAAAAAACCACATTCAACGAAACCTTTTAAAAATGTTGTTTTTTTAACACACATCGCTCTCCATTTTCCTCATCAGGGCTGAGCCTGCCATAATTGAAGATCGGACAAAATACTTTGGTTGAACTCCTCATCCGCCCGCACCTGCATGCGCAGACCAAAAAGCGGCAGCGAAAAATCGGTCGCAAACCCGGCAAGTTTCACCAGATCCTTTTCAGTGGTGATCAAAAATTCCGCTCCAGCCCGATGCGCCTTGGCCAGCAATTTGGCAATAAGTGCCGAAGAATAGCGCTGGTGGTCATCAAGGAAGGAAAAATCGACCAAGTTGAAACCATGTCGTTCCAGCGTATCATGAAAAGATTGCGGATGAGCGATGCCGCAGAATCCCAAACATCGCCCCCCGCCCAGAGAATCGAAGTCTACCTTTTCAATCAGCCCCTGTTTCGATACTCGAACCGGGCTGTCCATATGAAAACCGGTTAACGATACCGGGATGTGAGGAAATTTTGTTTGCAGCAGAGCGGCAAACCGCCCTGCCCGTTCCTGGTTGCCGTCATGAACCCCGGTCAGGACAAAACGGGAAGCGCGATGCAGGGCGACGATCGGTTCCCGCAACTCTCCTCCCGGAAAAACCCGGGAATTCCCGGCCAGTCGGTCGCTATTGAAAAGAACCAGATTAATATCGCGAATGATCTGCATATGCTGGAAACCATCATCCAGCAAGAGCACGTCGCTCCCCATGTCCAAAGCGTGTTGCGCCGGCAATCGTCTGACAATACCGGTCAATACCGGGACCTTGGGCAGGGTTTCGGCCAAAAACCGCGGCTCATCCCCTGCGGTCGCGGCATCGAGCAACAGCGTGCTCCCATCTGAGACCACGTTCACCTTATTCTTCAACGTCCCGCCATACCCTCGGCTGATGACGGCCGGATGAAAACCGTTGGTCTGGAGCAGGCGAGCCAGATATTGCACCATTGGGGTTTTACCGGTACCGCCCATGGTCAGATTGCCCACGCTGATGACCGGAGCAGCAAGCCGATACGATTTAAGGATGCCGTAGCGGTACCAGGCCTCCCTGATACGCATCGCAACGCTGTAGAACGGAGCCAGGGGCCTGCCCAGGAAAAAATAGAACGCTGTTGTATTCATTATCGAAGACCGAAAGAAGATGGGCCGAGCCGAATCAGCTTGCAATGCAGAATCTGTTTTCTCAACTTGTTGTATTATTGCGGATTAGAGCGGAACCCTTGATTTCTTCAAAACGGAGATGAGCTGCTGCGGTTCTTGGCAACGAGGTGTCAACAACCACAAAAATCAATATAGGTAACGCAACACATCGACTTATTATTCCATACAAAATGCGACAAGACCGTGCCCGTGACCCCAGCCTCATTTTTTAGTGCAAAATTACTGAAATAGGGTATGAAAAGAGGCACCTGAGGTCATTGTTTCCCTTTTTCCAATTCCATCTGAAAAAAAGGTACTGCACGTGATGCGATCAAAAAGAAAAGGCCCAATCCTGTTGATCCTTGCACTGACGATAGTCTGCGCTGCCTCGCTTCCGGCCGCCGAACCCATACAAATCGGCGTTGCCGGGGCTCACAGCGGCGACCTTGCATCCTATGGTTTGCCGACATTAAAGGCTGTTCAGCTCGTTGTCAAAGATATTAATGAACACGGTGGAATCAAAGGTGCTCCGGTCGAGCTTCTCGTGGAAGACGATGCCTGCAAACCTGAAATCGCCACCAACACCGCCACGAAACTGGTTTCCGCAGGCGTCAAAGTGGTCATCGGTCATATCTGTTCAGGAGCGACCAAGGCGGCACTGCCGATCTATCGCGATGCCGGGGTGCTGCTCATCTCGCCTTCGGCAACCACCCCTGCCCTGACCCAAAGCGGTGCATACCCTAATTTTTACCGAACAATTGCCTCGGACGCTACCCAGGCCCGTGCCGAGGTCGACTTTGCCGTCAACACCCTTAAGGTTACCAAAATCGCCGTCCTTCATGATAAGGGCGATTACGGCAAGGGATTGGCCGAGTATGCCAGGACCTTCATTACCCAATCCGGCAAGGCAAACGTGGTCCTGTTCGAGGGCGTAACCCAAGGTGCGGTCGATTATTCCGCAGTAGTGCAGAAGATAAAACATTCCGGTGCCGAGGCCGTTATCTTCGGGGGCTATCATCCCGAGGCCTCGAAAATCGTCGGCCGGATGCGGCAGAAACGGGTTCGAGCCTTCTTTGTTTCCGATGACGGCGTCAAGGACGACACTTTTATCAAGGTAGCCGGAGAAGACGCCGAAGGCGTTTATGCCACTGGTCCGGCCGATGTCTCCACCAATCCCATTGCTCAGGAATATCGACAAAAATTTATCCATGCCGAAGGCTCCGCTCCCGGTGCGTTTTTTGACAACGCCATTACCGCAGCCCTGGTCCTGACCCATGCTCTGGCCAAAGCCGACTCCCTCAGCATGGAGGCGATCGCCGAGGTCCTGCATAATGAAGAAACGGCAACACCGTTTGGCTCTATCAAATTCGATGCTCAAGGAGAGCCCATCGGCATCGGATTTTCCATGTATCAGGTCAGAAACCGTCAATTTGTCCAGGTGCAATAACCCTTTTTTATCCAATTTTTCCCTGCCCGGTGCCACACGAACCGTACCAGGCAGGTGCATTTGGCAGAGTACACCCTTGTAAACCCAACGCCTATTCCAATCAGCTCGCGCAGTTATTGCATTTGGTACGGCAGGATCTCCATGGAATATTTTATCGAACTCGTTTTCAGCGGCCTGACCCGCGGCGCCATCTACGCGCTCCTTGCCCTCGGCTACACCATGGTTTACGGCATCATCGGCCTGATCAATTTTGCCCACGGCGAGATGTACATGATCGGCGCCTTTACCGCCCTTGTCGTTTCCACGGCTCTGTCCTTCTATGGCCTGCCCCTCCCTGCCCTCCTGGTGCTGACCGCACTTGCGGCCGTGGTCTGGGCCGCTGCCTACGGATACACGGTGGAACGCGTCGCCTACCGGCCCTTGCGTAACGCCCCGCGCCTTGCACCGCTGATCTCGGCGATCGGCATGTCCATGTTTCTGCAAAACTATGTCCTTCTTGCCCAGACCTCGAATTTTCTCCCCTTTCCCGCCCTGATTCCCGATTTCGCATTTATGGAGCCCTACGCCGCTTTCATCGGTTCAACCGACCTGGCCATCCTGGTGGTTTCGGCCCTGGTGATGCTCCTGCTCATGGTTATGATCAAATACACCCGCACCGGCACGGCCATGCGCGCCACCGCCCAAGACCGAAAAATGGCCCAGCTGGTCGGAATCAATGTGGACCGGGTCATCTCGGTAACCTTTATTATCGGTTCCGCTTTGGCCGCTGTCGGGGGCCTGTTGATAGCCTCGCATATCGGCCAGATCAACTTTTCCATCGGCTTCATCGCTGGGATCAAGGCCTTCACCGCAGCGGTCCTGGGCGGCATCGGCTCCATTCCCGGAGCGGTTCTGGGCAGTTTTGTCCTCGGCCTCACCGAGGCCTTTGCCACCGGGTATGTATCGAGCGATTATGAAGATGTCTTCGCTTTTTCCCTGTTGGTTTTAATCCTGATTTTCCGGCCCGCCGGTTTGCTCGGCAAGGCTGCAATCGAAAAGGTCTGATAGCCGCACGATATGCTCTCAGCTTTCCTCTCCATGATTTCCCTCAAAGATATCCGCAAGGGTATGGTGGTGGCCCTCTGGTTTATGTTCCTCACCTTCCCCTTGCTGGTGGTCAAGATCAACCCGGTGGAAAAAATCGTTGTCTGGCGTTGGCATAATCTGCTCTGGGTCGGCCTCTGCAGTTTTTCGCTCTTTCTTGTATCGCGGATATTCTCCTTCTGGCGTGCAGCGCGCCAGGAGCGTATGCACCAGAAAGGAAAACAAAAAACCAGAGAGGGGTCGCGGCCATGGCTCCGGCACCCCAGGTTGCATCTGCCGCTGCTCCTTGCCGGTTCATTGATTCCCCTTGCCTTCCCCGCCTTCTTTTCCACCTACCAGGTCAACATCATGATCACGGCCCTGATGTATGTGGTGCTGGGTCTGGGATTGAATATCGTGGTCGGCGTAGCCGGCCTGCTCGATCTTGGGTACGTCGCCTTTTACGCGGTCGGCGCCTACACCTATGCATTGTTCAATCTCCACTTCGGCCTGGGTTTCTGGGCCGTCCTGCCCATCGGCGGCCTGTTGGGCGCTCTGTTCGGCGTGCTGCTCGGCTTCCCGGTGCTCCGTCTCCGCGGCGATTACCTGGCCATCGTCACCCTGGGCTTCGGCGAGATTATCCGCCTGATCCTGGAAAATTGGAGCACGTTCTCACAGGGCCCGAGCGGTATCGGCAACATTCCCCGACCCGGATTCTTCGGTGTCGAGATGTCGCTGGAACAGTCCATAACCTATCTCTATTATCTGATGCTCTGCATGGTACTGTTTACCGTTTTCGTGGTCAACCGGCTGCAGCATTCCCGCATCGGCAGAGCGTGGTTTGCCCTGCGTGAAGACGAAATTGCCTGCGTGGCCATGGGCATCGACAAGACCCGTACCAAACTGACCGCCTTTGCCCTGGGGGCAACCTGGGCCGGGATGATCGGTGTCTTTTTTGCCGCTAAAACCACCTTTATCAACCCGGCCAGCTTTACCTTTCTCGAATCCGCTCTTATTCTCTGCATCGTTGTTCTGGGCGGCATGGGATCGATCATCGGCGTTATCATCAGCGCCTTTATCCTTATCCTGCTGCCCGAGTACCTCCGAGCCTTTGCCGAATACCGGATGCTGACCTTCGGCGCCATCCTGATCGTTATGATGGTGTTCCGGCCCCAGGGGATCATTGCCGATACCCGCCGCACCTACCTCACGAAGAAATAAGCGATCCGTTATGTCCCTTGGTATGCAACCCCTGCTCACTGTTAGCGGCTTGACCATGGATTTCGGCGGCATCCGTGCCCTGGACCATCTTGATCTGCAGATCGACCAAGGCCGGATTGCGGCCCTTATCGGACCCAACGGCGCCGGAAAGACCACCTTCTTCAATTGCCTGACCGGCATCTACGCCCCCACCGGTGGGGACCTGGTGCTGAACCCTCCGGGTAAACCGGCCACACGGCTCAACGGCCTGAAGCCGAACCGGATAACCGAACAGGGGCTGGCCCGCACCTTCCAGAACATTCGACTCTTTCCCAACATGACGGTGCTGGAAAACGTGATGATCGGTCGCCATTGCCGCACCCGGGCAGGGATTTTCGGTGCGATTTTCCGCTCGTCGCAAACCCGGCGGGAAGAACGGGCCATTGTCGATACCAGTCTGGCCCTCCTGGAAAAAACAGGGCTTCTCGATCAGGTCGATGAGATCGCTCAAAACCTCTCGTACGGGGCGCAACGACGATTGGAAATAGCCCGCGCCCTGGCCACCGAACCCTTGCTGCTGCTGCTCGACGAACCGGCGGCGGGAATGAATCCGCAGGAAACCGAAGAACTGAACCAACTGATCAACTCGATAAAGGAAGACGGCCTTGCCATTCTCCTCATTGAGCACGACATGCAGCTGGTGATGCGGCTTTCCGATCATATCTTCGTCATGGACTACGGCCGCAAGATCGCCGAAGGCACCCCTGAGGAAGTGCGCAATAATCCGGTGGTGATCAAGGCCTACCTCGGAGCAGAAATCATTGATGCTTGAATTACGCCACATCGACACCTATTACGGCAATATTCGCGCCCTCCGGGACGTTTGTCTCACGGTGCAGGAAGGGGAAATCATCGCCTTGATCGGCGCCAACGGTGCGGGCAAATCCACCACTCTGATGGCGATCAGCGGGATCGTGCCGCTGCGTCGAGGTGCCATTTTGTTTCACGGCAAGCCGATCCACGGGCTTTCACCCGATATGATCGTCAAACGGGGCATTTCCCAGGTACCCGAGGGCCGACATATCTTTCCCGACCTGACTGTTGCCGAAAATCTCGACATGGGGGCCTTTCTCCGCCGCGACAAACATGGTATTGAAGAGGATCGAGAATATCTGTATGCCCTTTTCCCGGTTTTGAAGCAACGACGCAACCAACCGGGCGGGACCCTCTCCGGCGGGGAACAACAGATGCTGGCGATATCAAGAGCCCTGATGGCCCGGCCCCAGCTGCTGTTGCTGGACGAGCCTTCCATGGGCCTGGCACCGCTGATGACCAGGCAGATCTATGAAATGATCCTGAAAATCAACAAAGAGCAGAACACAACCCTTTTACTGGTGGAACAGAATGCCCACCTGGCCCTGCAGGTGGCGGACCGGGGCTATGTCCTGGAAAATGGCGGTATCGTCATGCATGACCGGGCGGCGCAACTCAAGAACAATGCCGCTATCCAAAAAGCATATCTCGGCATCTGATGATCGCAAGACGCGACCAATAGCCGAAAATAATAGGAAAACAATAAAATGAGCAACAAAGTTAAGGTTGGGGTTATTGGTGTCGGGTATCTCGGACGCTTCCATGCCCAGAAATATGCAGCCATGGACGATGTCGAACTGGTGGGCGTTGCCGATGCCGGTCCGGAACGGGCCCGACAGATTGCCGAGGAGTGCGCCACCCGTCCTTTTACCGATTATCGCGACCTGGCGGCCCAAGTGGATGCGGTCTCCATTGCCGTACCCACCAGTCTCCACCACGAGGTCGCCAAATACTGCCTGCAGCAGTCCGTGGATGTGATGGTGGAAAAGCCGATCACCACCACTTTGACCGAGGCAGATAACCTGATCGAACTGGCCCGGAAGCAGCAACGGATATTGCAGGTGGGTCACCTGGAACGATTCAATCCCGCGGTTCTGGCGATGCAGCCGCTGCTCACCCATCCCCTGTTCATCGAGGCCCATCGCATCGCCGTGTTCAAGGACCGGGGCACGGATGTCGATGTGGTTCTGGACCTGATGATCCATGACATCGATATCATTCTCTCGATTGTCGATTCACCGATCGTGTCGATCCTGACCGCCGGCGCACCGGTCATCACCAAGCTCACCGATATCGCCAATGCCCGCATCATCTTCCAAAACGGTTGCACCGCCAACATTACGGTCAGCCGGATTTCTTTGGAAAATATGCGGCGGATGCGGATTTTTCAGCCCGGACAATACCTGTCGGTGGATTTCGGTAAAAAAGAAATCATGGCCATCCGCTTGAAGCCCGGAGAACAGGGCGGCAATCCGGTTCCGGACATCAGCAAATCCTCGTTTCAGGACCAGGATGCCCTGGACCTGGAACTACGGGATTTTGTCAAGCATGTCCGCAACCGGACCCGGCCGGCGGTTGGCGGCGAGGAAGGCAGGCGTGCCCTGGATGTGGCCCTGCAAGTCGTTGAGCAGATCAACTCTAATCGCCACCGGATAGAACAACTCCTGGCTGCAGAGGGAAATAGTGATCTCCTGGCTCCCTTCTCCCGCCATTAAAGGATCGACTCCATGATGGAACGGCAAAAAAATCCTGCCCGCAGGCAGGTAATGATTGTAACCGGCGAGGCCTCGGGAGACCTGCATGGTGCCAATCTGGTGCGCGCTTTGCTGGCGCAGGATCCCGGATTATGTTTCTGCGGCATGGGCGGCAGCGAACTGGAGCGGGCTGGGGTTGAAATCCTCTTTGATGCCGCTAAGATGGCCGTGGTCGGGGTGACCGAGGTCATCAGCCATTTCGGCGACATCCTCCGGGCGCGCCGGGTGCTGATCGAACGGATGCGCCGCCGACGCCCCGCCCTCCTGATCCTCATTGATTATCCGGATTTCAACCTCTGGCTGGCGGCCACAGCCAAAAAACTCGGCATCCCGGTTTTGTATTACATCAGCCCCCAGATCTGGGCCTGGCGGAGCAGTCGGATCCACACCATTAAACGGTTGACCGACCGGGTCGCGGTGATCCTGCCTTTTGAAAAAGAGTTTTACGCCCGGTACGGGTATCCCGTGGATTTTGTCGGTCATCCGCTGGTCGATTCGGTGCAACCGCGCCTGGAGCGAGACCAGTTTATGGTGGAACAGGGAATCGATCCCGGCAGAAAACTGATCGGGCTGCTTCCCGGCAGCCGAAAAAAAGAAGTCGCGGCCCTGCTCCCCGATTTTCTTGCCGCAGCCGAGCTGTTGGCCGGGGACAATCGCCAAGCCTACACCTTCCTCATTCCCCAGGCTTCAACCCTCACCCGCTCGGTGCTGGAAGAGAATGGCCTGGCGGCCTGGAACAACCGCATTGATTTCAGGGTAATCAGTGACGACCGCTATACGATGATGGCGGCCTGCGACGCGGTGGTGGCGGCCTCGGGCACGGTCATCCTCGAATTAGGAATCCTGGGGGTCCCCACTATCGCCACCTATCGTACCTCCCGCTTCACCTATTTCCTGGGCCGATTGCTGATCCGCCACCTCGCCCATTTTTCGCTGGTCAACCTGATCGGCGGCAGGACAATCATCCCCGAACTGCTCCAAGATGAAGTGAAACCAGAGAGGATAGCGCAGGAACTTAAGGTATTACTTGAAGATCAGCAGACGCGGAAAACCCTCCTGGACGGGCTCAAAGAGGTCCAAGAGCGGTTGGGCGGTCCAGGGGCCTCGGAGCGGGCGGCCGCCATTGCGCTCCAACTCCTCAACAAAAGACGGCGCCAAAATCAATGAACGATACCGATACCGATCCAATCGAAATCCCCATTGACGGCACACTTGACCTCCATGCCTTTCGCCCTGCTGAAATCAAAGGGCTCATCCCGGAATATCTGGAAGAATGCCGGAAAAAAGGGATCATGCAGGTTCGTATCGTCCACGGCAAGGGCACGGGGACCCTGCGCCGGACCGTACATGCCCTGCTTGAACGGCTGAACGGTGTGGCCTCTTTTCGATTGGGGGATGAATCGAGCGGATCCTGGGGCGCTACGCTGGTGACTCTTCGGGCGGAGGAGCGGCCTGCATCGGCTCAACCAGACCATGGTCGGCCGCCAGAGCGCGGACCTGCATCATAAAGGTGGAAGGCAGGGGCAGAGGCCGATCCTCCTCGAGAATACCCAGGGCCTTGGCCATCAGCAGACTTGGAATGGAGTGGATTCCCTCCTGATTGTCACAGATCGTTTTCATGCGCAGGGCATCGGTGAGTATCGGAACCAGGTGACCGCAGCGGCTGGAGAGTTCCCGCAGTTCGCGTTCGACCAATTCCCGGTTGTTCACCGCAAAAACAACGACCGCCTGATCCATCGGCTGCGTCCCGAAGAGGTTGTTGATCACGGCCCCGGCCAGGTGGGTATGATGTGGTTCAACCTCATCTACATACCGATCATGGGTGTTTTCTCTGAGTTCTTTAAAGAGGATCATCTGCACGGTGACAACGGCCTGCCGCATCACAGGGATGAGTTTCCTGTCCAGGCACCGTTGCTCCGAATCACCTGCTGTATGCATTATAATACCATTCGTATTGCCGGATGCCCGGCTAAAAGTTGATAGAGCCGCAGTCGCTCGGCATCGTCACGTACCGTAACCACCAGGCTCAGGCTCAGGTAGCGTCCGCCGGAACTGATGTTGCCATCGGTAAGACTGCAGGCCAAAGCCGCAACCGAGGTGGTGATGGCCTGATGCATTGCCGTCTTATCTTCTCCGATAATCCGGTACTGCCACTCACAGGGATAGTGTATTTCGGGTTTGCACCCCTTGTTTTCATTCATTGCGCATATGCTCCTTGCGGCCTTATACCGTTGCCTGCCGCCCTTTGACAACAAGAAATACCACTCCTCATTTCCAGAGAAATGATGATATGATACCTGCAGAAGCGAAACCCACCCTGTTTTTCCGGAGAATCAGCATGAATACAAAGATCCTGGTTGTCAACGACCGTCTTATGCTCGCACAACTGCCCAACACCACAGAGGGGAAAGTGCAGATCACCACCGTCACCTCCGGCAAAGAGGGGCTCGCGGCGCTCACCGATTCTTCCGCGTGGTGTGCCGTGCTCGCGGCCTCACAACTGCCGGATATGAACGGGCTCAGCTTTCTCCGGGAAGCGGCATCCCGCTCCGCAGCCATCCCGCTGCTGCTGGTCCCGGAACAGGAACTTGCATCCGTTCTGCATCAGGCCAACAGCACTTCGGTTTTCCGGGTGGTTCCAGAAAACACCCCTCTGGATATTCTGGAAACGCTCCTCCTCGATGCCGCCGGGCAGTTCCGCCTCATCCATCAGGAGCAGCAGCTGCGGGAACGTATCAACCAACTGACCATCATTGACCCACTCACCGGCTGCTACAACAGGATGCACCTCCGGGAGCACCTGGAAAAGGAATTGCGTCGGTCCATCCGTTACTCGCATTACCTCTCGGTCATTCTCTGTGATATCGATACGTTGAAAAACGTCAACGAGGCCTTCGGCAACCGCGTCGGCGACCAGCTGCTCAGCGGATTCGCCCAGACGGCCGGGCAGGCCATACGACAGGATATCGACACCATTACCCGTTGGGGCGAGGATGAATTTCTGCTCGTTCTGCCGGAAACTCCGATCAGAGGGGCCGGCCTGGTAGCCTCCCGCCTGTGCGAGCTCTTCGCCGACCTCGGATATACCTCCGGCGGTTATGCGGTCAACTGCACCGCCAGTTTTGGTGTGGCCGGTTTTGCCCCGGAGCTGGCGGATCGCAACACCGCGGTGGATGAACTCCTGCTGATCGCCGGTCGCTGCCTCAGCCAAGCCAAGGCGGCCGGCGGCAATCAGGTGCTCTGCTGTCCTTAGAATCGCCTTTTTAGATGGTATAAAAAGGCGGCTGTCCGGCCTCAGCGTTGATCAGAGTGATCTGATCGTTCAGTGTCCACATATCGTAGATGTAACCCAACCCAAACAGGCCGAAGGTCAGCAGATACAGAAGACCGCTCCACACCTTGCCCATATACATCCGGTGCACTCCGAAAAGACCGAGAAAAACCAGGAGCAACCAGGCAAGGTTATAATCGATGGGGCCGGGAATAGAGCGTATATCGGCCTCCTGGTCCATGCTCGGAATAAGAAAAAGATCGACGATCCAGCCGATAAAAAACAGGCCCAAAGTGAAAAAGTAAAGGGTGCCGGAGATCGGCTTGCCGTAATAGAACCGATGGGCGCCGATAAAACCGAACAGCCAGGCAAGATAGCCGATGATCAGGCTGTGGGTGGGCCGATATGCTTCCATGGATGTGTTCCTGTTATTTTCTCTTTAAAAAGCGCAATTCGCGCCAGTGAATCGCGTATATGATTTTCATCAATCCCGCCCCTGTCAAGCAATTCACGGATAGCCGCAATACCTTCCTGCACCGCGTTCTGTTGCGGATCGAGATTATTGCCGACAACAAGGACATCAACTCCGGCACGCACAGCCCGCTGCACAGCCTCCTTATAGCTCCATCCTTTGCTGATCGCCCGCATCTGGAGATCGTCACTGAAGACCACGCCATCGAATCCAAAATCCCGTCGTAACAACCCGCTCACCACAGCGGGTGACAGCGTTGCGGGCAACCCCAGAGGCTCAAGGCCACGGTGCACCAGATGAGCTGTCATAATTCCGTCATGGTATCCGGCCTTGATCAATTGCCGATACGGTTCCAGTTCAATCGGCTGCCAGCATTCCGTAATATCGACAAAACCAAGATGCGAATCACTTCCGGCACTCCCATGTCCGGGAAAGTGTTTGAGGCAGCAGCCAATGCCATGACAATGGTGGGCCTCGATAAAGGCCGAAGCATGTTCGATCACCCGCCCCGGATCCGCACCGAAACTACGCTGATAGCGGCCGATAATCGGGTTCTTCGGGTTGAGGTCAAGATCAACCACCGGGGCAAAGTTCAGATTAATGCCGCAATCGGCAAGCATGGCGGCCAGGGCCAAGGCATATTGTTCAGTGGCGGCGAGCCCTTCCTTTGCCAAGGCCGCAGCGCTGGGGACTGCCGAAAAACCGTCCCGCTCCTTCAGACGGCAGACTTTTCCCCCTTCCTGGTCAACGGCTATGAACAGGGGTCCTTCGGCATAGTGCCGCAAGGTCGACGTTAATCGACACAGCTGTGCAGGAGTGCGAATATTCTGCACCGATCCATCGACATTCCGGTCAAAAAGGATGACGCCTCCCAGTCGATGACGCTGAAGGGCTGTCGCGATCCAGTGATCGGAATGCACCTCCAACCCACTGAAACCAACAACAAACATCTGCCCGATATTTATGAGATTACACATACAAATGCATCACAATTAAAGTAATCATTTACAAAGAGCTGCTCCGGACCCTATTCTTGCCCTCTCTTTGCCCCGACACCCTGTCTCTTCAGATCTCACCTGCAAAATCCTTGACGTTGGCTCCTTCCCTCCAGTCCCTGTCGGAAATATGACACAAGAAAATATCCTCCCAAGCCCCACCATTATTTCCTTGAGCCCCCAAGCAACCGCCCCTTTTTAAAAGAAAAAATTTAATAGCAAAACAGGCATAATTATGGCAATAAAAGACGAAACATCTAAATGGCCGCATCGTTTTTCCCGACCTCTTCGCCACAAAGGAAAATCAGAGGGAGAACGACAAACCGATTTCCCTGTACCGTGAAGAGCGCACTCTCTCAAACACACACTTCTGTACCAACAGCCGTTACGGATCAAGTGAACCTTATGAACGTGAAAGAATCAGGAAATCAAATCGATACCCAGGTTGCTTCCACCATGGAAAATCTGCAGTCTGAATTGATGCACTATCGGCAGCAATCGGAAAAGCTGAAAAAAATCAACACGCTTTACCAGCGGATGGCCGGCATTCTTGACCTGCCGTCCATGATCGAAGCCTATTCCATCTGGCTCATGGAATTCGTCGATCACGACCTTATCGGCTACAGTAACCCCTGCCGCAACCGCATGCACATGTTCTGTTCCTATCATGGCCCCAAACGGCGACTGGCGATCCAGCTGGCTCAGGAAATGTTGGAACAGTCCCTGGACCGGAAAATCAACTCCACCCAAACCGATGGATTCCACGTCCATAAATGGGTTTTTGATTCCTCCGAGGATCAGGGCCTGCTGGTCTTGTTGCGTAAAGGTAAACCGCTTTCAGAAAACGAACTGCAATTTATCGACGAATCGCTGGTTATTCTGGCGGAACCCTTGAAACGGGCTTTGGAGTATGAAGAAATCTTTGCCCAGGCGCGCAAGGATATCCTGACCGGCCTGCCCAACCGTTTTGTCTTTGAAGAACGGATCGGCTCAATTATCGAACAGGCCAGTCGTCACGGCCACCCGCTGACGTTGGCGGCCCTGGATCTCGACCACTTCAAAGCGGTGAATGATTCCATGGGCCACCTGATGGGCGACAGAGTGCTGCAGCAGGTCGCCAAATCATTGAAGCAACAGATCCGCCTGACCGATCTGCTGGTGCGGATGGGTGGTGACGAGTTCCTGCTCGTTCTGCCTGACACCAGCATGAAAGCTGCCCGTCATCTGGCGGAACGGCTCTGCGTGGCCGTGGAGCAGCTCAATATCGTTACCGATTCCGGTAAACTGGCCGTCAGCATTGGTCTCTCCGAATGGAAGACCGGGATGGACCTTGACGCCTGGCTGGAACGGGCAGACGATATTCTCTACCAGGCCAAAGCCAACGGCCGGGCGCAGGTCGCGATCAACTGACCCCCCCTGTCATTAATCCGTCACACCAGGGAATTTCAGCTGTTCCCCTGAACCTTGATCCGGAGGGGGATGCAGTGCAGTGACCGTCCCTTCTGGATGGTATGCCCTACTTTCCAGCTCTCGCACACCATTTTACCCTCAAGCAGTGTCTCGATCTCCCGAACCAACCCCTTGATATTGATGACCGGATGCCGGGAGAAAACTTCCGGCAGCCCTGAAGTCAGATTACAGGCCAGACAGCGCCCTGGTCGTTCGTGCAGGTTAAGGAGAAAATTCAGAGTTTCCCCGGTTGCATCATAACCGTCAAAGGTCAGGTCAATATCATAGGCGCCCTCATTGGCATCGCCGAACAGCGCATCAAAGAAATCATGGGTGCGCTCCGGCGGAAACAAAGACTGCACTACTTTTTCGCTAAAAATCCGTTCTGGTTGCATCAGTATTATCCTGCAATTATATCAACAAACCCTCACTTCCCTCCGACCGCTACCAACCGAATCAACGATCTAAACAGCTTTGATCAAAGAAAAATCCCTTGTGTAATTTCGACATGTTAAACCGTTCATCGCAACAGCGAAATCTTGGCGGCGACTTTACCCAGTCCCGGCCGGAAATGTCAACACTGATTGCACAGCCGGCCCCTCTATGGTAAAAGACCGGGTATGCAACAGCAACTTTTTCCCGCAACCGACCGGCACCCCTCCCCAGCACCCGCAGCCACCATCACCCCCGAGGTTTTGAATCCCGCCCAGTATGCGGCCGTGACCTATGGTGAGGGACCGATTTTGGTGATTGCCGGTGCCGGAAGCGGCAAAACTCGGACCCTCGTCTACCGGATGGCCTACCTGATTCAGCAGGGGGTGGCACCGGAATCGATTCTCCTGCTCACCTTCACCCGCAGGGCCGCCCAGGAAATGCTTTACCGGGCCGGACAGCTGACGGACCAGACCAGCCGTCGCGTGGTGGGAGGCACCTTCCATGCCACCGCCAACATCCTGCTCCGTCAATACGGTCGCCACCTGGACCTGAGCGCCAACTTCACCATCATCGACCTGGGCGACGCCGAAGGTATCATCAACCTGATCAAATCCTGCCTGGGCATGGCCGGAGCCGGTAAACGATTCCCCTCGAAGCGGGTTATCCTCAATCTCATTTCCGGGGCTATCAACAAATCGGCCACCATTGAACAGCTGGTTTATCGGGATTACATCCATCTCGCCGAATTCACGCATGATATCCTCACCATCAAGGAACATTACAGCCAGTTCAAACGTGATCACGGCCTGATGGATTACGACGATCTCCTGGTCAACTGGAAACGTCTGCTGGTCCAGTCGGAAGAGGCTAGGAGCGAGCTGTCGCACCGCTTTCAATATATTCTGGTCGATGAATACCAGGACACCAACCAACTGCAGGCCGAGATCGTCCGCCTGCTGGCCTATCACCAGAGCAACGTTATGGTGGTCGGTGACGATGCCCAGTCGATCTACAGTTTCCGGGGCGCTGATTTTTACAATATCATGCGCTTTTCCGAACAGTACCCCGGCACAAAGACCGTCAAGCTGGAAGAGAATTACCGCTCCACCGAACCCATTCTCCAGCTGACCAATGCCATTATTGCCAATGCGGAGAAAAAATTCACCAAGGCCCTGTTCACCAGCACCAAGGGCGGCACCCGTCCGCAGCTGATCGTTGCCCCCAATGAAGCGGCGGAGGCCCGTTTCGTGGTCCAGCAGATCGAACAGCTGCAGGAGGAAGGAATGCCTCTCAATGAGATCGCCGTCCTGTTCCGCTCCGGATTCCATTCCTATAAGCTGGAGATTGAACTTGCCGGTCATAATTTTGACTTTGACAAACGCGGCGGCCTCAAGCTGACCGAATCCGCCCATATCAAGGATCTGCTCTCTTTTTTCCGGGTGGTGATCAATCCCTGGGACAATCTTTCCTGGAACCGCATTCTCCTCCAACTGGAAAAGGTCGGCCCCAAGACGGTGCAGAAAATCCTGCTTTGTATCCGAGAATCCGACACACCTTTGGCCGATCTGACCGCATACCGGCCTGCCCCTGCCTGGAAGGAACAGTTCGACAAACTGAGCGCCACCTTGCAACGCCTCACCGAGCCCGCGTTGACCCCCTCGAATCAGTTTGACCTGGTCATGGAATACTATGAACCGATTTTTGAAAAGATGTACTACGATGATTATCCCAAACGGCGCAAGGAGCTGGAGCAGATCAAGATCCTGATTACAGGCTACGGCGATCTCCAGTCCTTTGTCGACGACACGGCCCTGGACCCACCGGATGTGAGCACGCCGGAGGGAGCGTCCACGGAGGAAAAACGACTGATACTCTCCACCATCCATTCAGCCAAAGGCCTGGAATGGGATGCGGTTTTTGTCATCGGCCTGGCCGAAGGACGGTTTCCGCATCAGAACACCACGCCCGGCGAGCAATGGGAGGAGGAACGGCGGCTGCTCTATGTTGCCGCCACCCGGGCCAAACGCCAGCTTTTTTTCAGCTACCCGCGGGAGTTGATGACCCCGGATCGCCAACACCTGCGGGCCGCAATGTCGCCGTACCTGCACGAGATCAGCCCCGGCCTGTACAACAAAGTCGACCGGGCCGGGGGCACCACCCTGCCCTTTACCAGCAGCTCTTTTCAGGAAACAGCAACAACAGCCCCATCGACTCAGGTACAATCGGCCCGGGTGGTCTATCAACCGGGCATGCAGGTCAAGCATCCTATTTTCGGCATCGGTAAGGTAACCAGTGTTCCCGGTCCGCGCCGGGTCGAGATCCTCTTTGATCGCCACGGCAGCAAGATCCTTCACCTCGACTATGCCAAACTGGAGCTGCTCGGATGACCTCTTCTGTCGCTTCCAGCTCGCCGCGCCTCTTCACCTGCTCCCGGAAGACCACCGATCTCCATGAAGTACCGGGACGCTGAAGCCTACCTGGACCAGCTCCAGTTCTTCAAGATCAAGCTTGGCCTGGAAACCACCAGGCAGTTGCTGGCAGAACTCGGCAATCCTCAAGATCGGCTCCGGATCATCCATATTGCGGGCACCAACGGCAAGGGGTCGGTGGGAGCTTCCCTGCTGGCTATCCTTTCGGCCGCAGGCTATCGCACCGGATTTTATTCCTCACCGCATCTCAGCTCAGTTCGCGAACGGTTCCGGATTGGGCCCGATTGTATTGATGAGGCCCGTTTCGCCCGACTGGTGACCCGGATACAGACCTTTCTTGCCGGACGTCCCGCGCCCACCTATTTCGAGTGCACGACCCTGATGGCACTGCTCTGGTTTGCCGAAGAAAAGACGGATGCCGTCATTTTGGAGACTGGCATGGGCGGGCGCCTTGATGCCACCAATGTGGTTCGACCCCTGGTTTCGATTATCACCGATATCAGCCGGGACCATGAACAGCATCTGGGGACGAGCCTGGCAGCTATTGCCGGGGAAAAGGCGGGCATCATCAAAGCCGGGGTGCCTGTGGTCTTTTCCGGCAGGGCCGCCGAAGCCGTGCCGGTGATCGAACAACGCTGCCGGGAACAGCACAGTCCTCTCTATCTCCATGACCGCCACTTTTCCGGGAAGCGCAACCCTGCCGGCGGGCTTGATTATTCCCCGATCAACGGGAGTCCCCGCACTGGTCTGCCGCTGGCGCTGGCCGGTGCCCATCAAGCCGTCAACACCAGTCTGGCCCTGGCCGCCCTGGAACTGCTCGCCCCGCAGGTCCCCGTTTCCCCGGAGGCTTTGATTCAGGGTCTGCAGCAGGTCCGCTGGCCCGGACGGCTGGAACTGCTTTCCATCCCGGTGCAGGGAAAAACGCTCCGCTTCCTTCTCGACGGCGCCCATAACGAGGCCGGAGTTGCAGCCCTGCAGCAGGCATTGGCCCACGGGTATCCCCGAAAACGACTTTTACTCATCTGGGGCAACATGGCAGACAAAGAAATGCGGACCGCGCTCCCGGCATTGATGCAGTCGGTATCCGCGGTGATCTTCACCCGGGCCGAATCGATCCGGTCCGCCGACCCGGCACGGCTCCTTGCACAATTGCCTCCCCCGGAACAAGCCAAGGCCCGCTGCGCCGAAACCGTTGAACTGGCTCTGGAGATGATCAAGCACACGGCCGAACCCGAAGACCTGATCTGCGTGGCCGGATCGCTGTACCTGGTCGGCCGGGCGCGGCATCTATTATCCGGAGGAGCCATCCCATGAGCAACGATTATTTTTCCATCGACAGCATCGATGAGGCCCTGATCCGGGCTGAACGTAATAAAGCGCGGGAATTGCGCCGCAGTCGCTGGTGGCAGCAAAAAACCTCAACCGGCACCTGCTGGTACTGCGGTCAAAAGGTGGGGTTTAAGAACCTGACCATGGATCATGTCATTCCCCTGGCGCGCGGCGGCCGCAGTACCAAGGACAACCTTGTGCCCAGTTGCAAGGAATGCAATATCAAAAAAAAATCGTCCTTGCCCGTGGAATGGGAGGAATACATGGACGCTCTCCAGCAGCGGACCACCTGATAAAAGATGATCGTGCGAGGCAGATCCTCTTGAACGGGAGACAAAAAAAACCGGCTTGCCTCAGATTGAGACAAACCAGTTCAGGAGGGGAGAAGATGTCATTATTAAAGCATTTGGCATGCCGGTTTTCAACAAGAAACTCTTTTTTTCTTCTCCCGCTTGTTTTCAACCTCTGAGCCGAAGTTGGCCACTGCCGCAAAAGGAAGTGCGTACCGTCCCGCTGGATACTTCCGGACCCTTTCCTGCACCGGCCCCGGAAAAGAAATTCAAATACTAATGCAATATCAACATGTTACAAACAATATAATTTATTAAACCGCACACGCTCTTTTCCCCTCCAACCTGGATACTTTTTACCCACATGATGCCGTCGGGCATTGTATCTCTATATCATTGTATCTCTATGTATAAAGGCGAACGTTTCAACAGTATAAGTCATCTTTTCGGCGCGATAATGGCATTAGCCGGGCTGGTTCTGGTTGTCGTATTGGCCTCCGAGCAGGGTGATCCCTGGAAAATAGTCAGCTTCAGCGTCTATGGGACCACCTTATTTTCTCTCTATACCATTTCCACGCTCTATCACAGCCTGCATGGAAGAGCGAAACGGATCTTTCGCAAACTCGACCACTATTCGATATATTTTTTAATTGCCGGGACCTACACTCCTTTTTCGCTGGTCACTTTACGCGGGGGCTGGGGCTGGTCCATATTCGGCATTATCTGGGGATTAGCGATCCTGGGAATTGTATTGGAAGCCTTCCCCCAAGGGAACAATCGTCTCCTTTCCGTTTTCGTTTATGTAGCAATGGGCTGGCTGCTGATGGTGGCCCTCAAGCCCTTACTGGCAGCGCTCACGCTTACAGGATTCTGGTGGCTTCTCCTGGGAGGCTGCCTGTATACCGGGGGCCTGGTCTTTTATTTTCTTGATGAAAAAATCAACCATTTCCATGGGATCTGGCATCTCTTCGTTTTAGGAGGCAGTATCTGCCACTACATCACCATGCTCTTTTTTGTGGTTTAAGGTCTTTACTGACCTCGCAAAACGTCTGGATGTGCCCATTATCGGTTATTCCCGGTACCGTCCGGAATCCATTGATGATCTCAATACGTTCCGGTACAGAATCCTATGCCTTCAGCGACCTGTAATAGGAGTCCAGGGTATAGACGGCGGCCAGGGGATTGTGCCCGGTTACCCGATCCTTGACGGCAAGTACGGTACAGGGAGCCTCGGCATATTTGAAAAAGAGGGAATCGTGACCAACGCATAGGCCGAGCAGAATATTGAACTCGGTTTTTTCGCTGTTGAGCACCTGGGCCTGCAGGATCGGATTACACATAGTTTCAAAGGTGCCCATGGAAATTTTATCGCTGTCCGTCAAACCGAGTTCTTCTTTGGGAACCCGACCCACCTTGCAGATAACCGAGACCATTTCCAGGCCATGGGATCTGAAAAATTTTTCAACCACAGCAGCTTCACTCCGTAATCCCAGACAAAAAGCCATACCGATTTTTTGATATCCCATCTTGCCGATGAAATCCAAAATCTCTTCAATCCGCGGTTTGGCCGGGCGCACACGGGCATACCCCAACTCCCGGTTACTGTAGCCGTCTCGTTCCTGCAGGGAGGCCTGACGGGCAAATTCGGCGTTCTCCGGTTTCTTGTATTCCGTGCGCACCTCGACGGCCAGATCAGCCTTTTGAATTGTCGGACAGTTGTCCGGATATCTGCCGTCTTCATTCCGGCAAACCCGTTCATCGGGCTTAAACGAGCAGCGTGCGCAATTAGGGGAGGATTGTTTCATCAGAGTACCTCAGAGTAGGTGTTTATCAAAAATGCACGATTATGGAAGAGCAAGCCCTGGTGCAAAAACCAATGGCCTCATGTTCAAAGGAACAATGAGGCCATCCGGGATTGCCGGGTTGCGGATTAGAGAAAGCGTGGCCGGGTTATTTCCCCTGAAAGAGCGGTTTTCGCTTTTCGAACATGGCACTCAGCGCTTCCATGTGATCATCGGTGAAATGACACAGGGGTTGATAGGCGGCGGCATTCATCATGCTATCTTCCAGGCTTGAATGGTTGCCGAGACGCAACAGACGTTTGGTCAGACGAACGGCCTGCGGGGGTTTTCCCGCAATTTTTTTAGCGATTTCCCGTGCTTTTTGCAGCAGATCCTCATGCTCGACCACGTGATTCAAAAGCCCCAGGCTCAGGGCCGTGTCCGCATCAATGGTTTCAGCGGTAAAAATCAACTCGGCAGCCTTGGCCATGCCGATAACACGGGGCAGCGTGAATGCACTGCCGTCACCGGGGATCAGTCCCACATTTAAAAACGTTTCGCCAAAGGTGGCTTTGCGGGAAGCGACGCGGATGTCGCACATCAGGGCCAGGCCGCATCCCGCCCCGACAGCGGAACCGTTAATGGCTGCAATGGTGGGGACGCCCACGTTATACACGCTCAGCAGGACTTCCTGGAGATTGCGCCGATACTGCTCCTCAATTTCCGCCGGGGTTCCGGCAAACATCCCCTTCCGCTCCTTCATGTCCTTGACGTTTCCGCCGGAAGAGAACGCCGGGTCCGCTGCGGTGAGGATGAGCACCCGGGTTTCCAGATGGGCAGTAACGAACTCGCATGCGGACTTGATCTCGGCGATCATATCCGGGTGGGTGATTGCGTTGCGAATATCGGCCCGATTCAGGGTCAGTGTGGCGATGCCCTCATCTACTTGAAACAAAATCTCTTTGTATTCCATGTGGTCCCCCTGTTGCTGAAAGAGTTTCATTGACAAAACACAGCTGAAATATTTTCTGCGGCTCCTTTCCGGACGAGAAGAAAAAACTTGAGGAGCTTGATTCGGTGAGAAGAAAGCAGGTGGCATCGAGGATACCGGCAATGGTGCCACCCGCCCACATCATCAGGTTGCCTGAGCAATAGCGCTATAACGGTTATTCAATAGCCCTATACCTGTCAAGCCTTTTTGCACGCTCCATCCGAAAGCATTGAACACCCAACCGTTCTTCTCGGACGACAGGTACCTGCATGGTCTACAGCTTGCTTTTCGGTTGTTTATCAGCCTTATCCTTATTTTTTTGCTTCTGTTTTTCACCGCTTTGCTTCTGGCTTTTATCCTTATTCTTTTTTCCGCCTTTATCTCCCATGACCTGCTCCTTATTTAAAGTATTCGCCTTCTGATTCCACTCAAAAAGAGTGAGATTAAACTTCCTTTGATACCTGCATTCCGTCCGCTTCAGGCCGTAATCGCCGGGTTGCCCATTCGAACCCGGACCTGATGTTTCACCAGTCCTTGTTCGAGCATAATCACGCCGTCAACCAGACGCTGGCCATCCATCTCCACCCAGGCCACCCCGCGCTCGTAGCCATCCGGATTCTCCACGGCAACGCTATAGAGGGTCTCCCCGTGGCGATACCGGAGCTGAAATCCTGGCCAGGTCGGTGGAATAACCGGATCAATCCGCATCTGTTCACCCCGGATCTGCAGCCCCAGAACCTCTTCCACCCAGGCCCGATACATCCAGGCCGCCGAACCGGTATACCAGGACCAGCCCCCCTGCCCGACCCGGCCGGGTAAGCGGTAGACGTCGGCCGCCACAACATAGGGTTCAACCCCGTAGTGCCAAACCGCTTCGGCATTGCGGGCGTGTTCGATCGGGTTGAGCATACGCAACAACTCGACAGCTCGCTCACCATCCCCTTTGCGGGCCATGGCCATAGCCATCCACAGGGCGGCATGGGTGTACTGACCGCCATTTTCCCGAACCCCCGGCGGATAACCTTTGATATAGCCGGGTGAGGGTTGGGACTGGTCAAAAGGCGGCGTAAAGAGCAAGGCCAGGCCTTCCTCCGGGCGAACCAGGTGGGTCCAGGCCGATTCCAGGGCCTGATCGGCACGTACCGGATCGGCGGCAGCGGAAAGCAGGGCCCAGGATTGCGGCAGGCTGTCGATCCTCGCCTCGGTGTTGGTGGCGGACCCAAGCAGACTGTTGTCATCAAAGGTGCCGCGCAGATACCATTCCCCATCCCAACCGGCCTGTTCGACCCGCTGGATCAGGGCCGTCCGCTCAGTCTCATAGGTACGCCCCAGTTCCGGCTGATCGAGGAGATCGGCAAGTTCCGCCATCCCTTGCAGGGCAACGCAGAGGAACCAGCCGAGCCAGACGCTCTCGCCTTTGCCGTCGGCACCCACCAGGTTCATGCCGTCGTTCCAATCGCCGGTGCCGATCAGGGGCAAACCGTGGGGACCGATGGTCAAGCCGCGGCCGATGGCCCTTCGGCAATGTTCAAACACCGTACCCCGTTCGGAGGTGACCTCCGGGACGGAAAACTGCTCATGCTCCTCCTTGGCCAGAAGGGGCGCGTTGAGAAAAGGTACTTCTGCCCGCAGGATACCCGCATCACCGGTTGTGCGGACATAATGCGCGACCACATAGGGCAGCCAGAGGAGGTCGTCGCTGATCCGCGAACGAATGCCGGCACCACCGGGCGGATGCCACCAGTGCTGGACATCGCCCTCCTTGAATTGCCGACCGGCGGCCAGGAGGATATGCTCCCGAGCCAGATGGGGGCGGACGTAGCACAAGGCCATGACGTCCTGCAGCTGATCGCGAAAACCGAAGGCCCCGCCTGACTGATAAAAGCCGGAGCGGCCCCAGATACGGCAGCTCAACGATTGGTACTGGAGCCAACGATTGATGAGCAGATCGGCGGCCAACTCCGGGGTCTGCACCTCAATCGTGCCGAGCAGATTGTCCCACCAGGCCCTGGTCTGATCAAAGGCCTGCTCAAAGGCATAATCCTCCCGGAACCTGAGAACCAGGGCCCGTGCCTCTGCCGTGGATTCGGCCTGGCCGAGCATGCAGAGGAGATCGCGTTGCTCATGGGGCGCCAATTCCAGGGTGACCCGCAGCACCGCGCAGGGATCCAGCCCGGCACCGACCCGTGACAACAACAAGGTCCGTTCCATGGCCGCCGGATGCGCCATTGATCGGTTTCGACCAATGAAGGTGGCCCGATCACCGCTGTAGAACTCGGTCTCGCAACCAAGGGCCACAAAGGTAACCCGCTTCGGATAATCGGGGTGATAGCGGTTGTGTGCCAGCAGGGCTTGAACCTGATCGTCCCAATGGGTCTGGACATGCATTTGCGAAGATTCGCGGTTCTCGCCCAAGGTGAGTTCCACGTAATAAGTGAGGGAGAGCCTGCGTCTTCTTGAGGAACCATTGGTGAGCCGCAGACGCTGCAGCTTGACCGACGCACCGCCTTGGTCGTCCACCGGCACCATCACGGTCAACTCCTGTTCGATGCCATTGCTGTTGTGTTCAAAGACCGTATACCCCGCACCGTGCCGGGCCCGATACGCGGTTTCTTCCCGGATCGGGGAGGCCGTCGGCGACCAGAAGGTGCCGCTTTCCTCGTCGCGGAGGTATATCGCCTCCGAGGCCGGATCCAGGACCGGGTCGTTCGACCACTCGGTCAATCGATTGCGTTGACTGTTGCCGTACCAGGAAAAGCCGGAGCCGGTTTCACTGACCAGGGTGCCGAAGGTCGGGTTGGCGATGACGTTCGCCCAGGGGGCCGGGGTACTGGTGTTCGGTCCAAGATAGATGGCATATTCTCGACCGTCCGGGGTAAAGCCGCCCAGGCTGTTGAAATAGTTGAGTTCCATGAAAGGTAGCGAGGCCGAGGGCTCGCGGAGCGTGCGTTTGCGGATGAGTGTTGCCGGCTGTTTAGGTATTTCCACCGGCAAGCCCAACTGCTGGGGCAGCGTTCCCCGGGTGGCCACCAGGACCACGCCGGCGGCTGCCTTGAGAAGACGAAGATCCTCCTCCGGGATATGCGCCGCACTTTTGAGAAAGATCCCCCCCGCCTGCTCCGTTGCTGCCGAGAGGGCATGCATCTGGATCAGTTGCTCCAACCGTTCCTGGAGCGGCTGTTCATAGCTGGTCGCCTCCTCGTTGAGGATCACCAGATCGGTTGAAAAGCCGTGCATGCGCCAATAGGTATGGGCCTGGAGCATCTGCCGGACCAGGCTGATCTCCCGCACCTCGCCAATAGTGATCAAAACAATGGGCAGATCTCCGGAAAGGGCATAGGACCACAATCCTGCCTGCCCCTTGCGGTTCTCTTGCAGGCGTTCGGCCGGGGCACGCAACAATGGGCTGGGATAGAGGAGATGGCTGGCCAGTTGTTGGAAGCGACGGGCCTCGTCGGGTTGGATACGCAGCATCTGCAACTGCTGCTGGGCCGAGTGCCAGGCAAAATCCATGGCCCGTTCCGTGGCATGGGCCTCGCTGTATTTGGCGATCAGCAGCAACACCTGTTCGCGGCTGGCCCCGGCTGCAAGGACCAGGGAGACCCGGACCCGCTGGCCCGGTTCCAGGATAAGCTCCTGCCGGGTACTGAAGATGGGATCCAGGACAAAACCCTGAGAGTTGCCCAGGTGCTGCACGGCTCCCATGGGATGAGCCAGGGTGCGACCACGGCCGATGAACCGGGCCCGATCGGTTTCAAACTGCCAATCCCCGGCCCGGATGCCCGCCCTGCCCGACTGCTCCGGCAGCAGGCTATGGCCCAGATAGAGCGGCAATTCGTTTTCGCTCCGCTTCCGCCTGTAGGCCAGGAGCGTCTGGTGCTCGACCAGGGCCTCGGTCTGGATAAACAGCTTGTTGAATGCCGGATGCTGCCGGTCGGCGTTATGGGGCGCCATCGAGAGTTCCGCATAGCTGGTGAGGTTAAGTCGGCGAGTGCGCGAAGAACGATTGACCAGGGTGATCCGGCGTACCTCCACATCATCTTCCGGAGAAACGATCACCTCGGTTTCAGTAGAGATTTTATCGTCAAGGCGGTGAAAAACGACCCGATCCAGATTGAAATCAACCGAATACCCGTCGATCGTGCCGCCCACCGGGTGCGGGGTGGTGGACCACAGCCGATTCGTCTCCGGCTCATGGATATAACAGAAGGTGCCCAGGGCATCGCAGGTCGGATCAGAGCGCCAGCGGGTCAGTTCCCGACCGCCCCACTGGCTGTAACCGCCGCCGCTGTTGGTGATCATCAATCCGTAGTTGCCGTTGGAGAGCAGCTGCGTTCTCGGGGTGACGGTCTGAGGGGTGGTGCAGGTCGCGGCCGCCGGAGCAAGGATGTCACTCCCCCCGGTGGGGGGCTCGTTGGGTCGGGTCGAGATCAGGTGCAAAGGCGGCAGTATGGGGATGCGCTCCTGCAACAGAGCCTCGAAGGCACGCACCCGCGGGTCGCTGTGGAACCGGCGCGGAAAAGGATTGCCATGGAGGAAGTTGGTCAGCGCCAGAAAGGCCATGCCCTGATGATGGGCCATGTAGGCCTTGATGATAACCCCGCGCTTGCGCCGCTCCTGGCCGCTCTCCCGTTGCGGTTGACGGCTGAAATCCATGGATTCGAAAAATCCGTATTCGCCCAACAGGCCGAGAGCGGCCAGTTGTTTCAAATTTTCCACCACCTCGTTGGGCGCCAGACTCAGGGCCAGCAGGGTAGCATAGGGCGCCACCACCAACTGTGCCTCGAGCCCTCGCTTCAACCCGAGGGCCGGGACGCCGAAGGCCTTGTACTGATAGGTTTTATTGAGATCCAGATCGGCAAAGGCGGACTCGGAAATGCCCCAGGGCACATGATGAATGCGGCCATAGGCAATCTGGACAGCCACTGCCTCCCGTACCGATTTATCGAGCAGCGAATTCCCATAGGAGTGCTGGAACAGGAGCGGCATCAGATATTCGAACATGGTTCCGGTCCAGCTGAGCAGTATCCGCTGCCGCCCAATGGCGCCATAGGGGCGGCTCATGGAAAACCAATGTTCCAGAGGGACATCCCCCCGGGCAATGGCGACAAAACTGCCGATCCGGGCCTCGCTGGCCAGAAGATCGTAACTGGACGAGTCGAGGCGGGCGGTGGAAACATTGTAGCCAATGGCAAAGAGTTTGCGCTTGGGCGCATAGAGAAAGTGCATATTCATCCCGGCCGAGAGGTCGCGAATCGCACGAATCAGTTGTTCGGTTTTCCCCAGCGTCTCACCCGCCAGCCATTGCGAGGTGGCAAAGGCGGCCAGCAGCCGGTCAATCCAGAGGGTCTGCGCGGTTTGAATGAGGGGCGAGTTCTCCCGCAGGTCGGCAAGGAGACGAATCGATTCAACCCGACCCTGGGCAAGACTGCTGAGCGAAGGCGCTTGGGCCAGATCCCGATGAAGAGCTGCCTGCACCTCCGGATTGAGCAGGGCCAGATCCTCCTCGCTTGCTTCCGCCAGAATTTCGACCCAGACAAAATAACGATTGCGGTTTTCCTCCCAAGCGGCCGTCTGCCGGGCCAGTTCCGCAACCCAAGGCAGACCGGCGGACGCCGTCATCAATTCCGCAACCAAGATCTGCAACCGTTGCTGCAGGCGGAGGAGCTCAATCAGGTTGAGGGATGGGGCTTGGCACTCGACCAGAAATCGGCTCAGCAGGGGATGATGGAAATCGGCAAGACCCTGTTCTTTGACCACCTGCTGCACCACCATTCCCGTATCTGCCAGACCGGTCAAACTGCGGTCATCCAGCAGTGGTTGCTGCACTAATTCGGCCAAACCCTGTTCCAGGGTCCAGAGAGCGCCCAACAGATTACCGCTGTCCACGGTGGAAACGTAGCGGGGCTCCAGGGGTTCCAGGGTCTGGATATCGTACCAGTTGAGGAGATGTCCCTGATGGCGTTGCAGGCGATTGATGGTGGCCATGGTGCGGCCGAGTTTATCGACGGCCTGGGTGAGAGTGAGATAGCCGCAATCATGGGCGCCCAGGATGCTGGTCAGCCAAAGACCGATGTTGGTCGGGCTGGTACGCATGGCCAGGCCGCGCTGATGCGCAACCTGATAGTTGTCGGGCGGCAGCCAGGAGCTGGTATCGTCAACAAAGGTCGACAAATAACGCCAGGTCCGCCGCGCGATCTGCCGGAGGAAGAGGCGATCCGTAGCCGGTAACGGGTACTCCTGCAAGAAGGCCGGTGGACGCAGGTTGAGCACCCAACCGAGCAGCGGCGCACTCAGCCAGAGGAGGAGCCAGGGGAAGGCCGGGGCCAGGCTGGCCGGCATGAGCAGCCAAATTGCCGCGCCGATTGCACAACTGAAAAGACTGCTCAAGGCCAGGCCGGCGACAAAGAGCGACTGCCGACGGGACTCGCGCAGTGATGCGCTCTGAGCCGTCCATTCCAGAAGGCCGCGCCGGGAGATAAGCCGACGGTACCCGACCCGGATAATGGCATCCAGGCTCACCACCGCCTGATGCGGCAGCAGGGCAGCATCGGTGGCTGCGCGCAACAGGTCGTGCAGCACCTTGGAAAAATTAAAATATTTCAACCCTTTGCGGGTGGTAGCCATGGTCAGGGGCTGGGCCAGGGGATGAAAAAGAAGTTGCAAGCCCACCACCAACGAGGCTAACAGACCGAGCCGGGGCCCCGTCAGCCAGGCTACCGGCAACAGGGCCAGGCTGGTGGCAGGCAGGAGGCTGCGGCGCAGGTTGTCGAGGATCTTCCAACGATTGAGCAGGGAAAGCGGATTCGGGCCGCGACTGCCGGTTCCGGTGGGAACACGGGGAAATATCCAGGACGCGATCTGCCAATCGCCGCGAATCCAGCGATGGGCGCGTTTGCTGTAACTCTGGTAGCCCTGAGGAAAATCATCAAAGAGCTCGATATCGCTGGCCAATCCCACCCGGACATAGGCCCCTTCGATCAGGTCATGGCTCAGAATCCGTTCTTCCGGGAACCGCCCGGACAGGACGCGGCTGAAGGTGCGCACATCGTAGATCCCCTTGCCATGGTACGACCCTTCGCCGCTGAGGTCTTGGTAGACATCGGATACCGCCTGGGAATACGGGTCAATACCGATTGCATCGGCAAAAAGCCGACTGAAAATCGAGCAGCTGGTACTGGCCAGGGTCGGGCTCACTCGAGGCTGGATCAGGGTGTAGCCGGAGATGACCCGCCCCGTCGCATCAAGTCGAGGCTGATTAAGGGGATGGGCCAGGGTTTCGACCATCCGCCGGGCCGTGGCGTGCGGTAACCGGGTATCGCTGTCCAAGGTGATAACAAAACGAATGTCAGCCAATTGATCCGGATTGCCCACCTCCACCAGGCGAGGCGCGTTCTCCGGTCGGGTCCCGTCGATCAGCCGGTTGAGTTCTTCCAGTTTGCCCCGTTTCCGTTCCCAGCCGATAAACTGCTGTTCAGACGGACTCCAGGTACGTTCACGATGCAAGAGGAAAAACCGTTCGCCGCCATGACGTGCATTGAGCGCTTCCATGCAGTCGCGCGCGATCCGGAGCAGGTTACTGTCCGCTTCGCAGCTCGGGGTGTCGGCATCGGTATAATCGGAGAACAGGGCAAACAGCAGATTGTTTTCCTTGTTGGCCAGATAGCGGATTTCCAGCTTCTCCGCCTCGTTCCGGACCGTCTCCTCGTTGACCAGCAGCATCGGCACGACCACCAAGGTGCGGAAGGCATCGGGAATGCCGTCTTCCGCAAAATCCATCTTGGGCAGCGACCGGGTGGGCAGCAGACGGGTGATCAGGTAATTGACCACCTCAATGGCCAACTGGCTGACCGGAATCAACAGAAGCAGCACCAAGACCGGCCCGAGAGGTGGTGCGCCCGCAGCCAGGGACAAGGTGTGGATCAGCACCAGCAGCAAGGTGGTAATGCCGCCGATGGCCCCTAAATAGACCGGGGTATGATGGCAAGCCACCCAAGCCAGCATGCGATACGAGAGGGTTTCCCGACCGGCGAGCAACCGGGCCAGAGCCGCCCTGCCCTCCCCGATCAACCAGGTACCGACATGACGTCGAATGACCTCGGTTGTCGTCACGCCGCCTGCCGCTGTTGCCAGGGCGACGACCCGTTCCGCGATCTGCTCTTCGGTTTGCGATGCAGTCTTGGCAAGTTCTTCAACTGCCCGGCGGCAACGGTCACGGGTGGCAAAATCCATGCGGGGATAAATCCCGGACGGATCGAGATGCAGCAACTGCTCAACCCGGCTGAGTTGCTCGAAGAGTTCGCGCCAGTCCAGCAGACCAAGCTGACGCAAGCTGGTGAAGGCATTGCCGCAGGATAACTGCTCCCGGGTCTGTCGATTCTGTTCCTGCAAATTCAGATCGTAGATCGGCATTTTCAGAGTACGTTCCAACCAGCTCTGCACCGGTGCGAGGGCAGCGGCCTCGTCATAAAGCAGGCCGACCAGCTGGACCCCGAAATAGGCACCGGGACGGGGTTCGGCCTGGGCCAATTCGGCCAAGACGGCGAACAACCGGTTCGCATCGCGGCGGTTGGCGGTCATCAGCCTATTGGCCCAGAAGTCGGCCAGTTGACGTTCCCGCAGGTCAGCCAGGGCGATGACCGCCAGGTTCTGGATATTTTCGATCAGGGCCACACGCAGCATCTGGGGCACGGCCCAGAGTTCGCCGCTGGTCAGGGTGCGGACCGATTGATAAGCCTCGATAAAGGCGAGGATATTATCCCGATCCAGACGCATTTCAGTATGGCCGACCAGATCCTTAGCCAGCCCGTAAATGCAAGGTTGGCCAAGGTGAGGATCGGTGGAGAGGACCGGCAGTTGCCGGAAATAATGACGGGGGAGATTGAGCAGGACATCGCGGGCATTGCTGTCCAGGATATATTCGTTATCCAGAATCCAATCCGCTGCTGCCGTGGTTTTCTGTTCCAAATTGGTGGCAACGGTGAGATCGGCACAGACCTGCCGGATCCATCGGCGCGATTGTTTGAGGCGACGGAGCAGTTCAGTGGACTTTTGCGGCTTGGGATCCACCCGCTGTTCGCCGGCGTGACGTTGGGCATGCTCCTGAAACTGTGCCAGTGTGAATTTTACTTCGGCAGACCGTTCTCGCGTCCGCCGCTCCTGTTTCGGGTGGAGGACAAACAGCGCCGGTGGTGTATCCCCGATTTCCCGGAGCAGAGCCACGGGGCGCTGCAAAGAGGCAACCGGTGCCCGAAGGATGAGAAGGGATTCTTCCGGAAGCAGCCAGCGACTGTGGAGGCGGATGTCTTCCGCCGTGGCACCCTGCGGGGAACGTCGAAGCCACCAAAAGGCCCCGGCCATGCCGATAACGGCAGCGGCAGCAATCAAGGCCGGAGTTATGAATCGGTTCCAGAGCGGAACGGCCTTGAACGCGTACGGGAAAAAGAGAGCTACGCCGACCACCCCACCACACAGGCAGGCCGCCAGAAAAATCCTGAGGGCAAAACGCCAAATCGAAGGATTGGTGACCCGGACAGCGCCGCCGGGATCCTTAGACACCAGAACTGTGCGGTTAAAACCGTGCTGTTCGAGACTCCGGAGCGCACTCCGGGCTTCATCTTGTTGTGCGAAGTAACCAATAAGGATGCCGATGCCCAAATTTTCGTCCTGTGTTCACTAAAGGGTCAGAGCGCCTCTCATGGTGGATTGCACATGATGGGAAAAGCTCAGGAAGGAACAAGAGAGACAGTTCCGGGTCGTTTGACAAACTGGGGGGGCAGGTGTGTTCTTCTCTGAAAAAGAAAAATAGATTTTTTTGAATGTACAAAAGGTGATCTTGTATTTTATCTATCCAATGGAGGCATAATGTATGCACAATTATTGAAGATGCAACATGACCCTGTCGGTTATTGAGAAAAAGGAACTCAGTTGTTCAATCATTCAATATAACTGATCATATAACAAACGACTTTTTCCAGTTTTAAACAAGTCGTTTGTATAATCTAAAGCATTGAATTAAAGAGGCGGTTCCGCACAGTTTTATCGAGCTCGACACATGAGGTGGTCATTCTTCCCTACTCGCCAACCGACATGCACAAGATTGGTGCGAGAACCCGGATAACGGCAGGCAAGGTATGGATAACCTCTGCAGGAGGGGTGCCCATACAAGAAACTGTTTGATCAGATATTGGAGAATATAGGTAAGATACCTATCAAGGCGTGACTGTCAGAATACGAGTCCATCATAGTTGCCGAGGGGAGAAAACGGACTCTTTGCACTTAACGCGTTTCCTTTCTTTCCGGAAAGGCCCTCACCTCCCGTTACCGATACCCGCATTATGTTGCTTAAATTGAGAGAGCAGGTTCTGTAGCTCAAACGGAGTGATCATGTCCTTTTCCAGCAGGATGGCCCCGAATTTTTTCTGCAATCGTTGTTGATGCGCTATCAGGATCCGTAATTGATTTTCGCTCAACATCCCTAACCGTTGCGCAGTCTGACCAAAGGGCTGAAGGGGGATTTTGTTTCGCAAAATGAAGCTGATATCCTCTGACTTCAACATGCCGAAGCGCCGACCCAATTCACCGATACGTGGCCTTTCGGTTTTCTGCCAGATGAGAATGCGAGTGATGGTCCGCCAATCGGCAAGCCCGGAATAATAGAGAAAATGACCAAAGAGCAGGCGTCGGCGAGGCAAAGGGCCGGAATATAAATTTGGGGAAGAGGCCTTGCCACCGCTCTTGTACATATTTCTGGAAGAGGGTGCCCATGAGGAGGAAGCATCAGGAGTGCCTGATCGGCAAGCATGCGGAGCTGTCCGCCGGGCGCAATCTTCTTCTTTTGCTTTCAGAAAATTGCACAGATCCTCATAGGCGTTTCGGACTCTGTGGAAATTGTCACTGTTTCCCTGCCGCAAAAAGCAGTCGTGTTCGTTCCTTCTGTCCGGGTGGGTTTCCATTGCCCGTTTACGGAAAGCGATTTTTACGCCGCTCAGTTGGATATAATCAAGAAATTCCCTAGAAACAGCGAGATCGTGACCAAAAAGAATGGCACAGGATTGCAGGAGTTGTTCCACTGGAGCGGGTTCCATTTCACTCGGGCAGGATTGCAGTGGAGACGTTGATGGTTTGATTCACGGTTTTGCTTTCCAGTGAAATTTCACTCGGGTTTCTCAGGCACACAACCGTAGTATTTCGGGAGCTATGAGTTGCAAGGGCAGGGTTTTATGCACCCCTCCGTGTTTGATCGCTTCAAACGGCATGCCAAAGACCACACAGGTAGCTTCATCCTGAGCAATGGTTATGGCACCGCCATCAAACATCTCCTTCATGCTGCGGGCACCATCGTCGCCCATACCCGTCATAATGACTCCGACCACATTTTTGCCGCCATACCGGGCCGCTGAACGAAAAAGCACATCCACTGAGGGCCGGTGTCGTGACACCAGCGGCCCGTCTTTGACCTCAACATAATACCGGGCCCCACTGCGTTTCAGCAGGATGTGATGATTACCCGGAGCAATCAGGGCTCGACCGCGGACAACCGTATCATTGTTCTCGGCCTCCTTAACCGTCACCCTGCAGGTTGAATCGAGCCGTCTGGCAAAGGCAGCCGTGAAATTTTCCGGCATATGCTGAACGATCACAATCCCGGGAGCATCCTCGGGCAGCATTTCCAAAAAAATTCGCAAAGCCTCCGTACCACCGGTGGAAGCACCGACCACCACAACTTTCTCAGTGGTCTGGATCATGGCTTTGGAATTGGGCTTGTCCATGATCACATCCGCAGAGTATTTGGGGGATATCTCCTTCAAGGTGGAGCGGGCAAGAGGCCTTCTACCGGGCCGGGTCGCCGCTGCGCCTTTGACCGCATCGCAGATCATGATACGGGACTCTTCAATAAATTGTTTGGTCCCCATCCGGGGTTTGGTGATGATATCGACCGCCCCGTATTCCATGGCCTTGAGTGCGGATTCGCTGCCGTCACCGGCTAAGCTGGAGCACATCACCACCGGTACGGGGTGCTGACTCATCAATTTCTGGAGAAAGGTCAGCCCATCCATGCGCGGCATTTCAATATCCAGAGTAATGACATCGGGCACCACGGTCCGTAAGCGCTCCGCTGCCAGAAACGGATCGGCGGCGGTGCCGACCACCTCGATTTCAGGATCGGAATTGAGTATTTCACACAGGGTCTGCCGTACCAGAGCGGAATCATCGACCACCAGCACCTTGACTTTACTCATGCCGATATACCCGGACTGCAAGCGCAAGGGGCACTTCTGAGCCCCAGCTTACGCAGATAAACATCGCCGGTCTTCATGGAAAAAAACAGTTTCCTCCCCACCTGCCCTCCGGTATCGGCTTTCGCAATCGGTAGGCCGAGCCACGCAAGACTTTGCGT
Source organism: uncultured Desulfobulbus sp. (assembly GCA_963666685.2). Lineage (GTDB taxonomy): Bacteria > Desulfobacterota > Desulfobulbia > Desulfobulbales > Desulfobulbaceae > Desulfobulbus. The sequence continues at coordinate 741,210 of CAXXHZ010000003.1, read as the reverse complement.
GGCCTGGCGTATATTCTGTTCACCAACGGACTGCATAGGGGTCAAAGACGCTCCCCCGGCCAGGACCTGGGCCCCGCCGAAAAGCTTGATCACCAGTTTTGAGTCACCTCCATATTCAATCATCTTGCGATGGAGATAGTGCACAGCCGTATCCACATAGAAGAAATCGTTACCGTGTTTAAGGTTGTTGGGCAGCATGGCATGACAGATGGCACCGAGGCCGGTTTCCAGAGAAAACATGGTGACGGCCACACAAGACCCCAGAATAGTACTCACCAGAATGGGATCAAGGGAAATAACGACCTCTCCGGGTTTGAGATAAAGGGTTGAGCTGTGATCGGCAATGATGCGTTTCATGTCTTTTGGTATACGGTTGAGCCGACGGTGGTAAAATCAACATCAATACCGTTCAAGGTTTCGGAATGGCCAAGAAAGAGAAACCCTCCGGGTCGTAATTGCCGGTAAAATTTCCGCATCAGATCTTGTTGGGTCGGCCTATCAAAATAGATGACAACATTTCGACAAAAAATAACATCCATTTTTTCGGAAATCCCGAGATCGGTATCCATAAAATTAATTCGACGATACGTGACCTGGGAACGAATCTCGGGACACACTCGAACCAGATCCCGCCTCCTGTCTTTGCTGCGCAGGAAATACTTTTTCATAAAAGGCATGGCAATACCATCCGTGCGTTCCTTGGCATAAATGGCCTTTTGAGCGGCTTCAAGGATTCTGGTGCTGATATCGGAGGCCAAGATGGAATATCGAAAGCCCTGATATGCGCTCGCATACTCATTCAATACCATCGCCAGAGTATAGGGTTCTTCACCGCTTGAACAGCCGGCACTCCATATTCGCACGGATTCCGTGGTTCGGTTATTCCGTTGCCGCATTATTTCGGGCAAAACCTTTTGGGTCAGATATTCGAAATGGCCGGGTTCTCGAAAAAAATCGGTTTTATTGGTAGTGACGACATCAATCAGATGAACCAGCTCGTCATGCCAGCCTTCCGGACTAAAGACGTATTCGCCGTATTCCTCAAACGTTTCAAGGGACAAGGACTTGAGGCGCTTCTGCAGTCGCGCCTCAAGCATGGTCTTTTTGCTCGGTGGCAATTGGATGCCGACCTGTTCACAAATCAAGGAGCTAAACCGCTGAAAATCCTTCTTCTTCATTTTCGCCATAGCAGGAAGTGCCATAATGCTATCAGCTCCCCTTCCCGCTACATCCAAAATTGATGGCCACCAGCCTTTGCATGGTTATTACCCTGCGTTGCTTTGGAGATCAGTCAATTCTTCGGAAGAAAAGATTTTGTCAATATCGAGAATCATCACAAAATCGTTTTCCATCTTCCCCATTCCCTTGATAAACTCGGTGTTTAATTTGGTGCCTAATTGGGGCGGCGGTTCAATCAGTTCCGGTTCCATCTCGACCACTTCCTGAACCGAATCGGCCAGGACGCCGAGAATAAGCACCTCCCCCCCTAAATTCACTTCGACCACGATGATGCAGGTATTGACGGTCTGTTCGGTGCACGGCATGCCGAAATTAAGACGCAGGTCAATCACCGGCACCACGCTCCCCCGCAGATTAATGACCCCCCGCATAAAATCAGGGGTTTGCGGGACCTTGGTGATGGAAGTCAATTCCAGGATTTCCCGGACTTTAGCCACATCGAACGCAAAAATTTCATCCGCCAGTTTAAAGGTCAAATATTGTACGGTTTCGGTTATTCCTGCCACACTCATGCTACACCTCCTTGGGTGACGGTTGGGATACACAGGCTGGAGCATCGTGAAGAGGTATTTTCCGCCTCCTTACGCCCCAGCCTGTTGAACGCGGGCATAATCAGAATTTTTCGAACTCCTCATCAAGAGGATCCGCGCCGCCCCTGAGTCCCATGTCAAGATGAATGCCGCCTTCGGGCTTGCTTTTTTTAACCGGTTGAGCCGCAGGGCCTTTAGGAGGAGTGTTGCCATGCGGTAGAGATATATGACTGATTACTTGTTGTTTTTTCGCTATATACGGTGGAGCGCCTATAACTCGCCGCTGCCTCCCGGTATCCAGAGTAAAATAGGCGATGGTTGCCTTGAGCTGTTCGGCTTGACTGGAGAGTTCTTCCGTCGTGGATGCCATTTCCTCAGCAGCGCCTGCGTTTTGTTGAATAACCTGATCGAGTTGCTGGATGGCCTTATTGATCTGATCGGCGCCGGTATCCTGTTCCTTGCTCGACGCACTGATTTCCTGAACCAGTTCCGCAGTCTTTTGGATATCGGGCAGCATTTTATTGAGCATCTCGCCTGCCTGCTCGGCAATGGCCACACTGGTTGTGGAAAGCTCGCTGATCTCGCCGGCGGCCGACTGGCTTCGCTCGGCCAGTTTGCGGACCTCGGAGGCCACCACGGCAAAGCCTTTCCCGTGTTCACCGGCCCGGGCAGCCTCGATAGCGGCATTCAGGGCCAGAAGATTGGTCTGACGGGCAATTTCCTCGATAATTGAGATCTTGGTGGCAATCTGTTGCATCGCGGATACGGTTTCAGTCACTGCTTTGCCGCCTTCCTTGGCATCGGAGGCGCTCTTCACCGCAATTTTTTCCGTCTGCATGGCGTTATCGGTATTTTGACGGATATTCGAGGCCATCTCTTCCATACTTGAAGAAATTTCCTCGGCGCTGGCCGCCTGTTCGGTTGCCCCTTGGGACATTTGTTGCGCAGTAGCGGACATCTCCTGAGAGCCGGAACTGACGTTGTCAGCCGCGCCTTGCACCTCGGTAATCACCTCTTTCAGCTTATCGACCATATTGGCCAGAGATTCCATCAACTCATCATTTTCACATCGTTTTTTCAAATCGACCGTCAGATTGCCCTGCGCCACCTGCTGGGCATTGGCCGTAATAGTGTTAATGGCTTCTATTAAAACGTTGAGGTTATTTTTAATCAGATTGTATTGCCCTTTGTACACATCGGTGATGATCGGCGGCATATCGCCTTTGGAGACCTTGGCTACATAATCGGCAGTGACCATAAGCGGGGTGACGATATTGGTGACCGTATCATTCACTCCGGAAACCAGTTTATTCCAGCCGCCGACAAAAAGACCGGCGTCGGCTCGTTTATCCAATTCGCCATCCGCCGCGCCCTTAATGAGGATATCCGTCTGGGCAAGAAGGTCGCTCATCATCTTGACCATGTTGTTGAGATTGATTTTGATCGCGTTGAAATCGCCGTTGTAGTTTTCGGTAATTGCTGGCGGTATAATACCATTGGCAATTTTATCAACATACTCTGCGGACACGTTCAGAGGTCCGATGACCGCATCCAAAGTATTGTTGACGCCCGCGACAATCTTCTGGAAGTCGCCCTGATGTTTGGAGACATCAGCACGCTTGGCCAGCTGACCTTCCACCGCTGCCGTGACCAACATATCGGCATCGGCAACCAGGGCTCGAATGGTCTCAACCATCTTTTTCATGGATGCCATAACGCTGGTGGCATCGCCCTGGACCAGGACAACATCGCGGGAGAGGTCGCCGCGCGCAACCATGTTGGCTACTTCGCCGACCTGTTTCGGATCAGCTCCCAATTGACGCAAAACAATCCGGGCGATAATCAGGCCAAGGACGATGGCCAGCACCACACCCAGGATCGCAAAAATGGTCATAATGAGAGTGGCTCTCATGGCAATGGCCGAGTTTTCCTCGGAAGTCTGCTTGGCCAGCGTAATTTTAGCCTCCATTAATTGGGCGATAAAGTTCTGCTCATCCCGTGAGGCCTTGCCCGCCTCTCCGTGGAGAATAGCGGTGGCTTCCGCGGATTTTCCTGCCTTGCTCAGTTCGAGAACCTTTTCCAACAAAGGGGCATAAGCCGCGCGACTCTTTTGGAAATCGGCATACAGTCGATGACCGGCATCGGTAAGCATGGTTGCATCGAGCCCTCCGGATTGTTCTTCAATTATCGCAATATATTCCTTGATCCGGCTGATAAACTGTTCGCGTTGTTCCGGGGTTTCGGCGGCAATAATGTCACGAGCATTGACCCGGATCCGTTGAAAAGCGGTGGAAATTTCAGCCAATTCGCCCAGAGGCACGGTAATTTTTTCGTACATCTTGGTATCGGCAACCTCAATGACCTTGATATTGTAAATACCATACCCGCCGATAACCCCGGCAATAATCGCCACGGTGATAAATCCGAGCAGCAACTTTCCCTTAAGGGTCATATTACTCAACCAAGCCATTTTAGTTCCTCCAAAATGTAGGTAACATTAAAAAGAGTTAAACGAATCCGAAGGGTTCCGTTCGTTGTCCGATATCCATGGCATCATGCATCGAATCCGGTCAAAATCATCCCCCGTCGCATTGCCCCTTCTTTGAATCCGGCATTGTTTATCCCCCTTGGGTTTGAATTGCATTGTTGCGGATACGCCGTCTGGGTCACAATTGATCGATTTCCGCTGTTTCAGCCATTTGGGCCAGATCTCCCGGTGACAATATCAAAGCAACCGACCCATCGCCCAGAATCGTGGCACCGGAGATCCCTTTGACCTCCTGATAGAGTACACCAAGCGGTTTGATAACGGTCTGGTGCTCGCCGACCACGAAATCCACCACAAAGCCGATCCGGTGTCCCTGTACCGAGACAATTACAATCTGCTCAATCTCCGGGCGACTGCCTTCTATGCCGAACTGGTCGCGCAGACAGATATAGGGAGTAAGCTGGCCGCGAACTTTTGCCAAGTTGCGGCCATGGGAAGCCTGGACATCGGCCCGGGATAATTCCACGCACTCTTCAATGGCTGCGAGCGGCAGAACAAAGTGACTGGCGCCGATCTTGACTAACAGGCTCTCGATAATGGCCAGGGTCAGCGGAATTTTCAACGTGATGGTCGTTCCCTTGCCCAATGCGCTATCTACCACGATGGTTCCGCGCAGGCCTTCGATGCCTCGCTTAACCACATCCATGCCGACCCCGCGTCCGGAGACGCTGGTTATTTGGGCGGCCATGGAAAAACCGGGGGCAAAGATATAACTGAATATTTCCTGATCCGTCAGGTCGGCATGAGGCGAAAGCATCCCCAATTCAATGGCCTTACCCCGAATAGCATCGCGATTGATCCCGCCGCCGTCGTCATGAATGGTAATCAACACGGAATCTCCGGCGTGCTCGGCTCCCAAGCGAATGGTTCCGGCACCCGGCTTACCGACCGCCAGCCGATTCGCCGGCTTTTCAATGCCGTGATCGATACTGTTGCGGATGATATGCACCAAGGGATCATTGAGTTTTTCAATAACGGTCTTGTCCAGCTCAGTATCCCCGCCAAAGGTTTCCATCTCGATTTCCTTGCCCAACTCCTGGGAGAGATCACGCACCAAACGCTTAAATTTGCTAAAGGTGCTGCCGATGGGCAACATGCGGATGTTCAGAGCGGTATCCCGCAACTCGTTGGTCAAACGTTCAACTTCCTCGGCAATGGCAACGAAGACGGCGTCCCCCAAAGCGCCGGAAACCTGCGTGAGCCGGGCCTGTACCGTCACCATTTCACCAACAAGATTGACCAGTTGATCCAGGCGTTCCGCCGGTACCCGAATGCTGGCGGCAACTTCGGAGGCCGCGTGTTCCTGCCTGATTTTTTTAACCTGCTGTTGCTCATCAAGGGCGGAGAATACTTGCTCCTGAGTAACAGCGCCTTGGTCCACCAGGAGTTCACCTATCGGTTTTTGCTGCAGCAATGTTTGCCCAAGTCTATCCGGGGAGAGATCGCCCCGTGCCACCAGGATCTCGCCTAGTTTCTTGTGGTGCTCATCCTCGTTGAGCTGGCTGGGATCATCGATCAGTTCGATGCTGATCCGGCAATCGTCTTCCACAAAAATAAAGACATCCTTGATAGCCGGCTCGCCGCGGTTGGTCGTTAAAATAATATCCCAATAGAGATAGCAATGTTCCCCCACCAAGCTCTCAAGGAGAGGGACCTCATCAAAATGGGCGGTCACCAGGCAACTGCCCAGACCGCGCAACTCATTAATGAGTGCAATCGGATGGCTGCCGCATACCAGCAGTTCCCGGTTTGGTTGAAAACGGATACGCCAGGTTTGCTGAACAGTCTCCTCCGATTCAGCGGCCACCGGAGCTGCTTTCGGTTGTTCGCCGGTTGAATCGGTTTGGGGGACAAGAAGCCGTAGCCCGGAAATAAGGGCCGCTCCTTCGTTTACATCCACCTGACCAAAACCTGCCGAAGCATCAAGCAGAGCGGAAATATGATCACGGGATTTAAGCGTCAGATCGAGCAACTCTTTGGTGACCACCATTTTACCGTTGCGAACGAGATCAAAGACGGTTTCAACCTCGTGGGTGAAGGCAGCCACATCATCAAACCCGAACATCGCACCCGAGCCTTTAATTGTATGCATGGCCCGAAACACACGGTTAATCAGGTCATGGTCCTCGGGTGTTTCTTCCAGATCAAGCAGGGATGTTTCCAGTTCGGCAAGCAGTTCACCGGCTTCTTCGCGATAGGTGGCAATATGTTGTTCAATCATGGCGGCGGTCCTTAGGTCGATGTCGAAGGCTGAGCAGGTTGAGCCGAGGAAGAATTCCCATTTCTAAGCCGTTCCGTTATCCCAACACTTTTTTTACCACCGCAATCAGCTGCTCCGGCTTGAAAGGTTTGACGATCCAGCCGGTGGCCCCGGCGGATTTCCCCTCCGACTTTTTGGAATCCTGCGATTCCGTGGTCAGCATGATGATGGGGATAAATTTATTGAGCGTGCCCGACCGCACCCCTTTAATCAGCCCGATACCATCCATTTTAGGCATATTGAGATCGGTCAGCAGCATATCCACTTTCTTGGTGGAAAGTTTGCTCAGAGCATCCTGACCGTCAACAGCTTCGACGACCTCATAGCCGTTTTGCTTAAGGGTAAAAGCGACCATTTGCCGTACGCTGGCCGAATCATCGGCTGTCATGATTAATTTTCCCATGTGTTGGTTCCTCCGAGCTGACGAAAACAGAATTCGTTATGATTTTTACAAGATTTGTGACGTTCAGCCCCGGCAGCGACTGAAAGATCGAGAAGTGCCTGGGGCCTCGGACCACGATATATACATCGTCGTCCCACGGCTGCAGCGGTTTTACAGGCTGAACAGAAAACTTGAAGGGCGGTGATATCCATTTCCACGTCAGGATCAAATTCCAGGACCACAGTCTCTGCTTCATCCAGACCGGCACGAATACGTTGAATGTACTCCGCAATGGTCTCAATGGTCAGTCGGCTCCCACTGCTGATAACGATCTCGCTTGTCTGTTGTGAATCGATTTTTGTCATAGGTGCCATGCAACTCCCTCCAGTACCGTCATCCCTTGATTTGTGTATTCTTTCCGTTTCTGGACACACTGTTATGATCCTCAGTAATAAATCGACCGAACTTCGCATCTGACTGCAAGATATGGCCATTAAGCCAATTATTCAAAAAAACGACGACTTCAAGGAGCAGATGTTTCCTGTCTGCATGAGCGTCTTTGTCCATTTCCACTAATCTTCGCGAGAAAGTATCATGTTCATTTTTATGCCTCTCTAATTCAGGAAATCTATATTCTTGCATCAATTTTTCTTCAGCCGCAAAATGATAAACAGCATAATCTATAAGTTCATCGAAAAGAGGGCTCAAATCCGTGTAAGGCGCATTGCTGGTGAAGATATCGTAGAATCGATTCGATAAAAAAAACAGATGTTGATGGTGCTCATCGATTTGCGGCATACCGATTGAAAAGCGCTCATCCCAATGAATAATAGGCATATTTACCTCAAAAATTCTGTGGCCCATGAGCCTTTAAAAAAAAGTAACGATATCACCGAAATCGGGATCAGCGGGTTTTGGTGCGATTATTCACTGTTGTTTGGTCCCAGCTCCCCGCACTCCGTGCTTGCCGACAATATTTTGCTGAATACGTGTTCACTCTCCATTGTGTACCTTTTTGCCCTCAGCTGCAAATGATTCTTAACGATATCGCCGGCCAGGTAGAGTACGCGAGCCTGATTACGAATTTGTGGCACATTACCCACACTGGCACAACCGTATTATTGGGAATGACCGAAGTAAGGGTCATATCAAGTCAGCAAGACGAAAAAAAAAGGGAGAAAGGGCGCAGGAGGGAGGGTACAAGAGAATTGCGGCATTCCTTCTCTCATTGGCGAATCGAGTCTTTTCAATCGCAACCAAATACTCGATTGCATTTACATCCACCGCCTCCATGATTCGTTTTTCTCATTTGAGAGGTTTGGGCTTGTATTGCCGGGAAGTGAAAACAATCCGCCTTATCTCAAAAATTTCAAAATAAAGACAGGTGTCCTTGACACCAGTAACTGTTATACAATTTTCAGGCCACCTTCACGACCCTTGCAATAATATCACCTTTGTCTTTGCTTTCGAGCGGTTACCGTAGTCCACCCTATTTTTAAACCGCACAAGATGATCTCAGCAAAGGGTACCTGTCCATAAAATTGGACGAAGGCTTGACCCGCTAGAGACTACAAAGTTTCAACTCACTGAATATATATAATTTTCAGTCAACCCGAACACTGTGCCGACAACGATAAGGACTGTCTACAAAATCAGACAAGGCTAAATTTCAGATTCAATTGAGCATCAAAGAAAAGATCTTCTCAACTTCGCAGCCGACGGTACATTCTATTTCCTTACCCGTCCGGCCGGAGCGCCTTTACCCCTGCAGCCGGGATATTATATGGCAGATCGGGCAGGGAGCAGAGACGTTAAGAATTCGTCCCTGGAAAAACCTTCCAAGCGTAGTCTCAACAAACAGGGGAAAACAAACAGGGGAAAATGAAAGGCAGCATCCTCTCTCTTTTCGACCAGGAAGTGGAATAGGTACGCGGCTCCCTCATGCCTGAACGCAACTTCCACATCGGGTTGACCTACAATTTTTGAATAGACCACACCACAGGGGGAAGCTCGACGCCTTCCTGCTCAACCATTGCCAGCAGTTTACCACCGTCCATGTCCGGCAATTTGCCGGTTGGCATCGGCAAGCGCCTTCCAACCTCCACCGAGCGCTTTGTTGAGACTGACAAACGAAGTCAAGACCTCGGCGTTGGTTACACTCAAGTTGTTTTGCGCGGTGTACAGGGAGCGTTGCGCGTCAAGGACATCAAGGAAATTGGTCAACCCTTTGCGGTACTGTTCTTCGGCAAGCATCAAGGTTTCCTTGTAGGCCTGAACGGATTTGGTGAGAGCTTGCCGCTTCGTCTGCGCGGAGGCATAGCTGACCAAGGCGTTCTCGACATCTTCCAGCGCCTTGAGAAAGGTGGAGTGGTACGCGGCCAGGGCTTCCTCGTAAACAGCTCCATTTTTTTCCACCCCCGCCTTGGTTTTGCCGCCGTCAAAAAGGAGCGCCGAAACTTGGGGAACCAGGGACCAGTAGCCGCTGGAGAGCGAGCTCAATCGAGAAATGGTATCACTGTTGAGTCCCAAGCCCAGCGTCAGATCAAATTTGGGATACAATTCCGCTGTGGCCACACCGATATCGGCCGAGGCCGCCGCCAGCGTTCGTTCCGCTTCGCGTAAATCAGGCCTGCGGACCAACAGTTCCGAGGGTAACCCGGTGGCGGTGACCCCGCCGCAATCAGGCAGCGAACCCGTGACGCCGAGTTGTTTCTTCAAAAAATTTGGAGGCTGACCAATGAGAATGCTCAGATGGTGGAGGGATTGTTTGATAGCCGTTTCATATTCAGGAACGTCTGCGGCGGTGGTGGTTTTCTCCGCTTCGGCCTGGCTCACGTCGAGATAACTTGTCAGGCCGTTTTGATAACGCACCAGGGTGACATCGCCGGTTTCGGATTGGGATTTCAAGGTACGTTCGGTAATCGCCAGTTGCTCCTGCGCGGCGCGGAGTTGCACATAGGCGTTAGCCACGTCGCCCAGCAAGGTCAACTGCGTGGCGTGCAAGTCCTCGATTTGGGCCCCGACGCGGGCCTCGGCGGCCTCAACGCGTCGGCGGACTGAACCGAACACATCCACCTCCCAGGTGGCGTCGAAGCCGGGAGTGTACAAGGTGGTTGTCTCACCATTGGCGTTACTGACGTTTTTGCTGTCCTTGCTTCGGGTGACGGAACCCGTGCCGTTGACGTTCGGTTTACTGCCCGCTGCAGCGACTTTAAATTCGGCCCGCGCCTGTCGTATCCTGGCCCGCGCCTGTTCGACATCGAGATTGCCTTCCATGGCTGCTTGCATGAGTTGGTCCAGCTCGGGATCATGCAATGCCTGCCACCAGGCGACTGCCTCAAGTCCCGGAGCCGATTTGGCCTCTTTGCCGCCTTCGGTCCATTGGGCCGGCGCGTTCAAATTCGGCGCGGTGTAATTCGGACCAACCGGGGCGCAGGCGCAGAGCGCCATGACGAGACAGCAGGTCGTCAACGCTGCGGTTTTCATGGCTCCTCTCCGTTGACCCCAGCCAATGCTTCGACGTTCTCCTTTTCATGGCTGAAGCCCTCTTCCGGCGTTTCAATGAACACATCCATCTGCTGCCCGACATAGGCAGGGAGAGCGCTGCGATCAAAACCGTACATCACCTGCAGTACCCGGGTGTCAACCCGTTCGGTGCTGTCGCCGGTCAGAGATTGTTTGGGGATGATGTAGGGTTCGGTGCGAACGAACTTGATCGTGCAATTCAGCTTGCTGTTGCCGCGCATGAACGCCATGGCCCGTGAACCTGGTTTGAACCGCCAGGCGTCGTTTTCGTCGATGTCTATCCGGATATGCAACAGGTTGTTGTCGCCGAGCAGCATCAACGGGTCGTCGAGCACTCCGGTTTGGGCGTATTCACCCGGCCGTATATTCACTTGCAGCACCATGCAATCGACAGGCGCCCGCACCAGAAGGCGGTCCAGATCGGTTCGCGCCGCTTGCAGCGCGGCCTGAGCAGCAAGGACTTCCGCCTTGGCGCTCACCAATTTAGCCTTGTACAAGAGGACAGCGTTTTTCCGCTGTTCGAAGTCGTCCACGCTTAGGGCCCTGCGGTCGGTGACGTTTTGCACCAGCTTGAACCGGGTCTCGTAATCCTGCACAGAGGCTTTTGCCTCTTCAAGCGCCCCCTCGGCCTGGACCAGACTCGCCTCCTTAACCAGCAGATTGGCCTTGAGTTCGCGGTCGTCGATCAGGAACAATTTGTCCCCCTGCCGCACAGTGTCGCCGACCTTGATGAACACGGTTTTGACAATGCCCGCAATCGATGTGCCGAGTTGAATGTTTTCCGTGCTCGCCTCAACTATGCCTGCTCCACCGATATACGATGCATACGGCGCTTGAGCGGGTTGTGCCACTGGTTCGGCGGGAGGTTTTTTTTTCTGCGATCGTACGGCAACCCCGATAGCGACGATCAGACCGATGACGGCCAAGACGGGGAGTATTTTGTTTTTCAGGGTCATGGCAGCTTTCCTTGCAATTTCAGAGTTTGTTTTCGATGCGTTCAATGGCGCCGTCGTTCATGTGGGCGATACGGTCGGCGAACGAGAAAATCCGGGCGTCGTGGGTAACGATCACCAGAGCCCGATCATTGTTGACGGCAAGTTTTTTTAACCCTTCCATGACCCGCATGCCGGTGGCCTGATCAAGCGCGCTGGTCGGTTCGTCGCAAACCACCAATCGAGGCGAATGCACCAGAGCCCGGGCCACAGCCACCCGCTGCTGTTGGCCGCCAGAGAGCTCTGAAGGCAGAGCATGTTCCCGTCCTTCCAAGCCGACGCTGGCCAGCAAGAGAGCGGCTCTTTGTACCGCCTCTTCCATGGGTATACCGTTGATCAGAAGCGGGATGGCCGCATTTTCCGCAGCCGTGAGCGAGGGAATCAGATTGAAGGCCTGAAAAACGAAGCCGATGTGCTCGCCCCGGTAGCGGACCCGTTCATGCTTGGGCAATCGGGCCAGGTTCTGACCAAAGAGCAGGCATTCACCGTCGTCCTGGTCAAGGATGCCGGCAACCACGGAAACAAGCGTGGTTTTGCCGCAACCCGAAGGACCAACCAGCATGAGGAGTTCACCTGGACGCACTTCCAGATCGACCCCACGCAGCGCTTTCACCTGGGTTTCGCCGCTGCCATAGGACTTGGTGATGCCGCGACAGAACACCGCTGCATCGTTAGGGCCGCCGGTCGTCATGATAGGGCGCGTCGCGACCTCTTGTTGCTGTTCCATTTGTTTTTCCGCCTTTTCCGTTTATCCTTTGAAGACCACGGCGGCTTCCAGCTTCAGCACTTTGCGGATGCAGAACAGGGCCGACATCAACACGATCAGGAGGATGGCGCAGCCGCTTGCCAGCAGCAGTTGCCAACTCAGGTTAATCGAGGGTCCGTTGCTATTGCCCATCATCGCCGCGAATGACGCTGTGGCGCCGGCTCCAATGCCATAGCCGACAAATCCGACCAGCACCGCCTGGAGCAGGATCATTTTTCGGAGGGTTTGGTCCGTTGCGCCCATCGCCTTGAACACCGCAAAGTAGCGGAGATTATCGAGAGTGAAGTTGTAGAAAATCTGACCGGTCACCGCAGCGCCAATAACAAAACCAACCAGGACAACAAAACCGAAGTTGATGATAATGCTGGTGTTGTAAATCATATAATCGAGCGATTTCTTTTTGAATTCTTCCGCAGTCCAGGCAGCGAGCCTGGTGTTTTGGGTGATGCGCCGGGCAATGGTTTCCCGTGGTTCGTTGTCCTTGGCCTTGACCAGGATGTAGGTGAGCATTTTTCGTTCGCTGTTGGCGTAGACCTTGGCGCGGGTGTAGGTGGTGTAAATGATGGGTCGTGACTGGAAGGTCTTCTGTGCCCGGGCGATGCCCACCACCAGCGCCCGTTTTTCATTGAGTTCGAGAACGTCGCCAACCTTGAGCGGCGTGGCGCGCTCGCCTGGAGCGGCGGCCGGTTTGGCCAACCTTCCGTTGGCCCCGGCCTCGTCGACAATCACTGAATCGGGAATGCGCAAATCAGAAAGTTTGCCCTTGATCATCACGGCCGGCCCGCCGATCAAGGTGGCGTCATCGAGGCCAAGCAGGTTGCTCATGACGGTTTCACCGTTGGAAAGTCGCACTTTCTGACTGCCCTTGTAGAGCGGCACCGCCCATTCCACGCCACGCACACCGCGCACCCGATACAGTTGGGTGTCGAGCAGCGGTTTGGAGTCGTCGATCTGCTGGACCTTGGCATCCATGACCCAAATGTTCGGCAAAGAGACATCGGTGATGAAGCTGTAGGTCATTGTGAAAATCGAAACCAACATGCCCGGCTGCTGGATCATCAGGATTGAGGCCAGGGTGATGCCGGTGATGATGCCGAGGTATTTGCCTCGGTCGCCGAAGAGCATTTTTAAGGCGATGCGATTCATGACGGAAACGGTTCTACCGATCGGTTGCAGGGCTACGGGGTGGAAATTGTTCCGCCGCAAGGCCCCTTGACGGAAATGGTGCTACCGTGCTGGGCTTTCATACCGGCCGCAGTATATGAAACCACGCGTTCCACGACAGTCTGGGCATCAGCCGATTCTGCGGGGCAGAAAGGCAGGTGGTGTAAATGGCTGAGCACATGAAGGGTATGGTGCATGATACCAATGGAAAAGTGAACCCCCCAAAAGATCTCACTGGGGGAATGGTCCGGTAAAGCGCGGGAGAAGGCGGTGTGGAATCGGTCCATGAGTGCGTCGAAATGATGCTTGACTTGTTCCGTATGCGTGGGCGGTTCGTTCAGGCAACGACTCATCAGGCGCATGAATGCGTCATTAGCGCCGTGTTCCGCCAAGTGATGCATGACTACCGGCCGGATAAAGGCGTCCAGCACTGATTCAATGGGAGGGGGGCTTTCACCGGCCTGCTCTTCGACCCGATCGAGCAGCGCGAGCCTGGCCGTGTTCATCGGACCGAGGTGGCGGGAAAAAACCGCCTCGATCAACCCTGTCTTGGAACCGAAATGATAGTTTACTGCTGCCAAATTAACGTTGGCTGCCGTGGTGATGTCCCGCACGGAGGAACCATCCAGCCCTTTGTCGGCGAACATACGTTCCGCAGCATCCAGGATGCGGTCTCTCGTTGTCTGTTTATGTTTTGCGCTGCTGGTTTCGGTAGTCATTTCGCTGATTCGATAAGAAGCTCAAGGTGAAAATAAATATTGAAATTGAATTAAACGTTCGTTTTAATTTTGTCAATGACTATTCCGCATAGCCCTTTATATCCGGTATTTTCCGCAGGCCGGAAAAGACCGAATACAAGCAGGCCGGCCTTTTTCAAAAAAGATTTTCAGGGCGCCTTCTTCTGTGGACCGAATTGCGGCCGATCGATCCAATACGGATCCGCAACCCCGGTCTTGTACGCCTCAAGGGCCTCGGGAGAAGAATTGATGCGAAGATTGCTGTAACTCTCATTGGCATTCTGCCAGCGTTCATGCCAGTACACAGCGGCCCGAACCCGTGGATATTCGGCCTGTATTTCAGTAAAGGCCTTGGTGATGAATGCTGCCTTGCTATCCGGCGGAAATTCACCGACGCCCCACTCCGCCAGAAAGACCGGTTTTCGGGGATCCAACCGGCAAATTTCCCGATAGGGCTCCTCCATCATCTCATGAAAATCGGCCCAGCCCTCGTCCTGTTTCATTTTACCGTACACACTGAGCCCGAGCCAATCCACGTAATTGGCGCCCGGGTAGTAACGCCCCATGCTGTTCCAGTCCTCCTGAGGCATGCCGTAATTATTGACATGAAAGCCCCAGAGAATGTTATCTGCCTTTTTGGCACGGACCCGATCAACCACATAGCGGTAGGCCTTCTTCACCAATTCCGGACCGGCATAGAGCGGCTGGCCGTCTTTTTGGCCGATCACCGTGTCGCCGCCGTAATAATAGCCTGACCAGGGAAACCAGGTGCCGTTCATCTCAATGCCCCAGGCCACAAGCAGGGGCTTGCCGTAGGCTCGGGCCTCCTCCGCCCATTGGTCGATATAGGCATCCCACTTGCCGGCCAGAATATCCGGAAGATTAAAACGATCCGGTCCCCGTTCTTCTTCGTACGGTTTGTCCCAGGGGGACCAGAATAGAAGTGGAACCGCCCCGTATCCCGAAATGATCGCCAGGGTTTTGGCGGGAAAAGCCTGCTCGCCCCAGAAATTACCCAAGGCGATCACCGCAAGATGCTTGCCGGTCATCTGTTCAAAGGCGGTGAGGGCATCATAGGTGACATCGTCTTCACCTTCGCCGAAATCGACATAGGCCCCGGTATATGCACCGTGAGCGGGCATAAGGAGTGTGAGCGGCGCGGCTTTTTGTGTGTTCTCAGCCGGTGGCTTTTTGTCGAAATTGTTGTGTTCCCGGCAGCCGATGCAGAGCGACAGGAAGAGCAGGACAACGGCGGCCAGCGCGAATAGGGTCCTGGCTCTGCTGAGGGGAGTGGTGGCAATCATGCGGAGTAGAGCTCCTCCTTGTTCAGGGTCTGTAAGTGACGGAAGCGGTACGGTCGAGTTTTCCCCATCCCACCCATACGCCTTTGAAAGCCTTGAAAATGGCTTTTAAGACAACATAATTCAACACCGGCCGATAGATGAAGCGCATGGGCCAAATCAACCAGATCTGGCGCATGGGTTCTCGTTCAATGCGGCAGGCAACCGCTGCCAGCAGCAGATCGGCGGCGAGAAAAATAAAAAAGTAAAAATAAAGGATCCCGTTGGCCGGGCTTACGATCAAAGAAAAGAGTAACAGGGCGTCAATGATCGATCCGGTCGCCACCAGCATGATATTGAAAAACCAGGCACTCGGGAGGCTAAACCAGCCCAATGCCATGAATTTGCGATTAAAAAGCAATTCCCGGTGTTTCCAGAGACATTGCAGGGTTCCAAAGGCCCAACGGAAGCGCTGCTTGGCAAAGGTCTTCATGGTTTCCGGTGCTTCGGTCCAGGCAATGGCCTGGGAGGCATAATAAATTTTAAAGCCGCACTTGTGCAGGCTCAAGGTGAGATCCGTATCTTCCGCCAGGGTATCCGTACTGATGCCGCCGGCAGCCTGAATCGCACTCACCCTGTGGGCGCTGACCGCCCCCGGCACAACGGTGATGCAGTTGAGCTGATGGTAAGCGCGACGATCCAGATTGAAGCCGCAGGTATATTCCAGGGACTGGAATTGGGCGAAAAGGGTATGGGGATTGCCTACCCGCGCCCGCCCGGAAACAGCGCCGACCGCAGGATCGGCAAAAGGCCGGACCAGCTCGCCGATGGTCTCCGGTGTGAATTGGGTATCCGCATCCAGACTCACAACTATTTCATGGGCAATCGCCTTGAGCCCGGTTTGCAAGGCCACAGCCTTGCCGCGATTGACCTGCCGGACAAGTCGAATGCGTGCGTCTTCCTGGGCCATGTCGGCAACGATCTTTGCGGTTCTGTCCTTGGAACCGTCGTCGACCACTACCACCTCAATCAGGCCGGGGTATCGGGTATGCAAGACCGCCAGTAACGTTTCCCGAATAACTTTTTCTTCGTTGTAAGCGGCAATCAGCACGCTGACCGGCGGATACTCTACCCCTGAAGCGAGCCAGGGTAAAAGCGCGGCGTCGCCGATCCTACGGCTTCGAATCGCCAACCAGGAAACCACAAAGGTTTTTAAGATGGTCAAACCGGTGGCCACGATCATAAAGGCCCAGAAGAAATTGGTCACCTGATGGATGGCCCTGAATCCGCTTCCGCTGATGATTCGGGTCACATGCTGTTGATGCTGGGGGACAAGCGGCATAATCTGCTCCGCCGGAATACCAAGTATGCCCGGAAGCGGCAGGATGGCGTCCCCTCGGGCCTTCAGGTAATCAATGATTTGGGGCAGGGCTGCAACCGTCTGTTTGCGGTCGCCGCCGGCATCATGCAGCAGGACGATATTGCCCCCTTGTAACCGCCCCTCTTTGACCCGCTCCAGTATGGTCGCAACTCCGGGTTTGGCCCAATCTTCCGGATCAACATCCTCGGTGAGCGTGAAATAGCCCATTTTCTGGGCGATTTTAATGGGAATGATTTCTTCCGGTTCGTGGGGATTGGTGTCGGCATTATAGGGTGGCCGGAACAGAACGGTGGAATGACCGGTTATGGCCTCCAACAGCCGCTGGGTGGCATTGAATTCCAGACGGGCCCGTTCCTCTGAAACCAGGGCAATATTCGGATGGGTGTAGGTGTGCACCCCGATCATGTGTCCTTCATTAATGACCCGGTTGACGAGATCGGGAGATTTCTCCATGTTGGCGCCCACCATAAAAAAGGTGGCACGCACCCCGCGTTCCTTGAGGATATCGAGAATCAAAGGCGTCCATTGGGCATCCGGGCCGTCGTCAAAGGTAAGGGAAACGGCATCCGCAGGTCCCCTGCCCTGGTGCACCACGGTGAGATAACTGGGAAATTTTTCATAATTTTCATGCAGCAAGGCTCCGGGTTCGGCCTTTTCATCAACACTGATGCGCCGGATGCCATCAGCCCGGGTATCTTCTATGGTGATGAGATTGCCTTTGCCGATGCGGGCAACGGCCTCGCCGGGTGTGATCGTTTCGAGCCTGGCACGATCTTTTTGCCCGAGAGGCTTACGGGTATCGATTTCCAAAGCATTCCAAATATCGGGGTCTTCGGTGCCCAACCGCGAAATGGCAACTCCACCGACATGGTGTGCCCTTCCCAGTGTAAGCTGATTGAGAAAGGTGACCGCATCCAGAAACCAGATGGTATGGACGGCGTCGGCATCCTCATAGATAAAATGCGGGTTATAGGAGGGGGCGCTGAAATCACAGGTTGCCAGCGAGGAACTGCCCGCCCGACTCATCGCGTCCTGAAAATTGATGCGTTCCGCCTTCTGTTCGCCATCGGTCCAGTCATAGCCGTAGGAGCCCAGAGAGATGATCCACTGCGACGGATCGCCGTATCCATCCACCAGGGTGTCGACCCAGCCGCTAAAATATTCCCGTGAGGCAATCGGCCCAGGGTCGTCGTCTTCGGCATTCTCATCATGGAGCATGGCGACAAAATGATCGACCTGTTGGGCAAGCCCATCCAAATCAAAGATCGCAAGCTCCTTGCCCGTCGGCACGGAGAGCCAGAGCTCCATGGCGTCTTCATGCAGAGCCGAAGCCATCTTGTGCAGGAATGCGGTCATGGCGTCCCGATAGGCAGGATCGACCTGCTGCCAATCAATCATCACCCCGCCCGCATCCATCTTATGCAGTTCGTCCTTGATCCTTGCAATAAATTGATTCTGCCGGGATATCGGCCCATTGATAAGCCCTTCCACCGCCTCCGGCTGCCATTGATCCTGATCGCCGAGATTGCTGAGCAGCGGCATCAGGACAATTTCCTGATCCTTGACCAAATCAAGAACCGGCTGTTCTTTCGAGATTTTCAAGGTGCCGAGTCCGTCTTCGACGGTAAGCCAGTCCGGGCAGAGATGGGTCAGGCTCTCGGCGTGGGCCTTGAGGGAATCAAAACTGTCTGGATCCCAGGTTTCATAAAAGCCCAGACGAATTTCCTTGATAAAAGCCCCGCTCGAACCCGTTTCTTTTTTATACGCCGGAGCAGGCGGTTTTCGCACCTCGGCAGGCGGGACGCCCCCACTGCCGCCTTTATTCCCCTTGGCAAAATTGAGCCAGAGCGGTTTGGTCACCATCTGCCTGGGGTGAAATTTCTTCGATTGCAGCGACTTTAACCGGGATTTCAACTGCTCCACGGCCGGAGGAAGCGTCAATTGCGATGGAAGAACCAAGGTTTGCACAAAAAGAATCGCCCCAATGAAAAAAAGGGTGCCCGCCGCAAACATATAGAGCCTCAGCCGGGGCCACCGTTTGCCGCGCGCATCGAGAAAAATAAACGATTTAACGGCACTGTCGTCATCAGGAGACGGATCTTGCAACGGGTCGTTCTTCATTGGATTTGTTGTCATTTCAAAGGTTCTATCCCTCATCACTCGCAAACGTCATTCAGACGTCCTTCGACCACAGTGTGCCTTTCGATGCCTGTCGGAAAACGCTTCCTGCGCATCACGTTGCGAACCGCTTATCATACCTTGCCGCCTTTCTTTTTTCAACGTAACCTCAAGTAGCAAGGAAAATTTTCATCTCCGTTCAAAAAAGAAAAGGGAGCGGAAAAAAGAGCTTCGCAGTGGTGATTGCAGCAAAACGGCTTACACTATGAGTATCATTCTCAAAAAAGTCTCTCATAATAAAAGGAGGTGCGTTCATGTTCCCTTTGCGAAATCTTTCAGGACTTTTGGTTTTGTTGATGGTCGGTGCGGTGTGCCCCGTGGACAAGGAGGCGGGAGGAGCGCCCCAAGGCCAAGCCGAAGCCAAGGAACAGGGGGCTGTGATCGAGCAACGCGCCCTGTTTGCCGGCGGTTGTTTCTGGTGTATGGAATCGCCCTTTGAAAAAACCGACGGCGTACTTTCGGTTCAATCGGGCTATGCGGGCGGCACCACCCCAAACCCAACCTATGAAAACTATGTTGCCGGCGGTCATATTGAGGTAATCGAGGTGGTTTTTGACCCCCAAAAGGTGTCGTATGAGCGCCTGCTGACCCTCTTCTGGCACCAGATCAATCCCATTGATGCCGGGGGTCAGTTTGTCGATCGCGGCCATGCCTATACCAGCGCCATCTTTTATTATAACGAAGATCAGCGCAAGCAAGCGGAGGATTCAAAAAAAGCACTGGCGGCAAGCGGCGTCTTTCCGAAGCCTCCGGTCACTCCCATTTTGCCCGCACCCCATTTTTACCCGGCCGAGGAATACCACCAGGATTATTATAAGAAAAACCCGATTCGGTACGGATTTTATCGGTCCCGATCCGGGCGCGATCAATTTTTGGAAAAGACTTGGAAGGGAAAGAGCGAAATGCCTGCTGCTGCCGCCACCCCGCAGGATCTCAGGCATCGTTTGACACCGCTGCAGTACGAGGTCACCCAGAAAAACGGAACCGAACCCGCTTTCCACAATGCCTACTGGGAGAATAAAGAGGAGGGGCTGTATGTGGATATTGTCTCCGGCGAGCCGTTATTCAGTTCCACGGATAAATACGATTCCGGCACCGGCTGGCCCAGCTTCAGCAAGCCCTTGGTTCCCGACAATATCGTGGAGAAAAGGGATATCGGTTTCTTCACGGTCCGCACCGAGGTACGCAGCAAACAGGGGAATTCCCATCTCGGCCATGTCTTTAACGACGGGCCACCGCCGACCGGCCTGCGCTATTGCCTCAATTCCGCGGCCCTTCGTTTTGTTCCAAAGGACAAACTGGAGGAAGAAGGCTTAGACCGGTTTCGCAGTGTATTCGACAAAAAGTAAAGCCGACTGATCGTGCCGATTGGTTGTGCAATGCTGCAGGACACAAAAAAAACCGGTGCTCGCGTTGAGTTGCAAGCACCGGTTTTTTTTTCGTTTCAGGAGGGAAGAGAGTGTTTATTTCCCCTCAAGGATATTACGGCTGCGCTTAACCGCACAGAGATCACCACACATGGTGCAGACTTCCTGATCAATGGGCTGGGACGAAGCCCGATACGCCTTGGCCTTTTCCGGGTCCATGGCCAGCTCAAACATCCGGGTCCAATCCAGTTCCTTGCGCGCCAGACTCATGGCATTGTCCCAGTCAATGGCCTTGGGAATACCCTTGGCAATATCGGCTGCATGGGCGGCGATACGGGTGGCGATGATGCCTTCCTTCATATCGTCCGCATCCGGCAGACGCAAATGCTCCGCCGGGGTGACATAGCAAAGAAAATCAGCGCCATAGCTTGCGGCCAGGGCCCCGCCGATGGCCGAGGTGATATGGTCGTAACCGGGAGCGACATCGGTGACGATCGGCCCGAGCACATAGAACGGGGCACCGTGGCAGAGTTTCTTTTCCAACTGCATGTTGGCCACCACCTCGTTGAGCGGGACATGGCCCGGCCCTTCGATCATCACCTGCACATCCGCTGCCCAGCACCGCTTGGTCAACTCGCCGAGAATGATCAACTCCTGGATCTGGGCCGCATCGGTGGCATCCCGCAGGCTTCCGGGCCGGAGGCCATCGCCCAGACTCAGGGTGACGTCGTATTGCCGGCAGAGTTCGAGCAACCGATCAAAATGCTCGAAAAAAGGATTTTCCTTATTATTGGTTTCCATCCAGTCGAGCAGCAGCGAACCGCCCCGGCTGACCACATGGGTCAGGCGGGGGTTGATGCGCAGCCGTTCCACCGCCGTCCGGGTCAGACCGGCATGGATGGTCATGAAATCAATCCCGTCTTCGGCATGAATGCGAACGACATCGAAAAAATCGTCCACCGAGATGCTGGCCACCGCCTTGCCGTAACGGGCCACGGCATCGTAGACCGGGACCGTACCGATCATTACCGGGCTGATTTCAACG
Organism: uncultured Desulfobulbus sp.; assembly: GCA_963666685.2. Taxonomy (GTDB): domain Bacteria; phylum Desulfobacterota; class Desulfobulbia; order Desulfobulbales; family Desulfobulbaceae; genus Desulfobulbus. The sequence goes on along the minus strand of CAXXHZ010000003.1, from coordinate 719,816 downwards.
GTACGCTGCCGGAAAGCACGGGTATCGCCAAAGGTGCTGAGATCCATGATCGCGTCGGCCTTGAGTTCGATCGAACGGCGGACCTTGTCCAATTCCTTTTCGACATTGCAGCAATCCTCGGACACCCCGAGATTGACATTGACCTTGGTGGTCAGTCCGGCACCGATGCCCTTGGCAATGAGATTGGGATGATTACGGTTGGCCGGGATGACGATCCGTCCTTCAGCGATCCGGGCCAGCAGGTCAGCCTCGTGGATGGTTTCATCGGCAAGCACCTGCTGCATTTGCGGGGTCAGTGCGCCCTGGCGGGCGGCAGCCATTTGGGTTGCATGGGCCATGGTACGATTCTCCTTGAATAAATATTTTTCGGGTTGGGAAAGGGGGGTTACATGCAGGCCGTCTGCAGCCTGCGCACGGTGGCCGCAATTTCCGCGGCCCCAACGATTTCGGTCACTAAACAGACGGTCTTGGCACCGTGTTCCAGGACGTCGGAAAGATTATGCTCCTTGATACCGCCGATGGCGACAAAGGGCAAGGGGCAAGTCCGGACCACATGATCGAGATAACCGAGCCCCACCGGGGCACAGACATCATCCTTGGTTTGGGTGCTGAAAATCGGGCCGACACCGATATAATCCGCCCCGGCGTCAACGGCGGCGGTGGCCTGCGCGGGACTATGGGTGGAAAGGCCGATCAGTTTATCCGGGCCGAGCAGACGACGGATCTCCGATACCGGAAAATCATCCTGACCGACATGAACGCCGTCGGCATCGACCAGCTGGGCAATATCCGCATAATCATTGACAATGAAGCACACACCGGCTTCACGGGTCAGGGCCCGCAGAGCCCGGCATTCTTCCAGCATTTCGCCAAAGCTCTTGGACGGCCTCTTTTCCCGATACTGAATGATACGGATGCCGCCTTTGATCATTTCCTGTACGACCTCGAGGTTGGTACGACCGGCGGAGAATTTCTCGGCAGTGATACCGTAAACTCCGGCAGGCAGGACACGCCTACCCTGTTGTTGTGTTTGCATACTGTGCACCTTGTTGAAGAATAAATTCGGTCATGTAGTTGGCGACGGTCGCCACTTTATGGGCAAAAAGCGGGGCATGGGCGCAATCGGTGGCGAAATCGCCGACAATACAACAGGTGCCCAGCCGCCGTATCCGAATGGTGCCCAATTCGCTGCCGGCAATGCCGCAGGCGGAGACCACGATCCGGGAGTCGCCAAAGGCTTCCACCAGCATTTTTTTGTCCCCCTGTTGATCAAGGCCTTCAACGATTAAATCGCAATCGGCAAAAAGCTGCGGGCAATTACCGGCGTCAAGGCGTTCGGCTATGCCTTCAAGACAAAGCCCCGGCCTGATCCGTCCCAGATTTTCGGCCAGGGCTTCCACTTTCAGGCGGCCGATCTGATCGTGGAAATAAAACTGACGGTTGAGATTGGAGGCCTCCACCCGATCAAAATCCACGATCTTTAAATTTGCCATGCCGCTGCGCACCAGATTGACCGCAACGTTGGAGCCGATCCCCCCGACCCCGGCAATGCCGATTTTCATCCGCCGCTCTCCCGTTTTATACAATCAAATCCCAATCCTTGTAGACCGGCTGATAACCTTGAGCAACGATGGCCTCGGCCACCTCATCGACGCTGCGGGCGTCGGTGATCTCAAACTGGGGGGTCTGATCGACCTTGATCTCCGTATACCCCCCGACCCCGGTACTGGAACCCGCGGAATAGCGGGTGGCCCCCAGCGGCAGAATACGATCGCGGAACACGGCATTTTCCCGGGTGGAGATGGTCAGGCCCGCCCGGGGCAGAAAAATACGCAAGGCGGTCATGAATTGGACAAAGGTCTTGTCATCGACCAGATAGTCGGGCTGAAAATCGCCCTCAGCCTCATTGAAGCGCGGCAGACTGACCGCGACCTCGGCCTCCAGGTACTTGTTATCGAGATAGCGGGCATGGAGCCCGGTAAAAAAGATCTCGCTCCTCGGTTCAGCCAGCCCCAATAACGGACCAAGATTGACCACCCGCATCCCGCCCTGAGCAGCGCGTTCCGGGGCATTGAGCCGCCAATGGTAATCCATCTTCTTGCCGGCCAGGTGCACCCGGCGGTAGACCTCCTGATTATAGGTCTCCTGAAAAAGGGTCATGCCGTCGACCCCGGCCTGCTGTAAACGGCGATATTCCTCGACCTCCAGGGGATAGACCTCTATGGACACGGAAGCGAAATGACGTTTCAGGCATTCGGCCGCCTCCACCATATAATCCATGGGGGTCAGGTGCTGGGCCTCGCCGGTGAGGAAAAGCACATGCTGCATGCCGGTAGCGGCAATGGCCCGGGCCTCCTGCTCGATTTCGGCAAGGGTCAGTTTGTTGCGGAAAATTTTATTGTTATGATTGAAGCCGCAATAGGCGCACTGATTGGAACAGTGATTGGAGATATAGAGCGGAATGAACAGCTGAATGGTGCGACCGAAATACTGCACGGTCAGCTGATGGGCCTTTTGGGCCATGGGCTCTAAATAGCCTGCGGCTTTGGGGCTTAACAGGGTGAGAAAATCAATAGCACCCGGTTTTTCTCTGGCCAGACTGCGTTCAATTGCCTCGTCGGTCACCTGATGGAAGAACTGCTCAAAGTCGAAACCTTTGTATTGTTCGACGATCTCATAGAAAGACATGATTTAATCCTTTGTGCTGTGGATGGCACTTTTTTTAATCGAGAAACCCGGTGAGCGGCGAGGAGGCCCTGGCAATGTCCGACTGTTCGGCAAGCTCCGCCAGATAGGCCGTCCGGCCCGCCTTGACCGCCATGGCAAAGGCCCTGCCCATGGCTTCCGGATCCCTGGCCGTGGCAATGGCGGTATTCACCAGAACGGCGTCCGCGCCCATTTCCATGGCAGCCGCAGCCTGGGAAGGACGGCCGATTCCGGCATCGACCACCACCGGCACCGAGCAGTTCTCGATCAGGAGTTCCAGCAGCGGCTTGGTCTCCAGGCCGCGATTGGTGCCGATGGGCGCACCAAGGGGCATCACCGCCGCCGCACCTGCGGATTCAAGGCGTTTGGCCAGCGTCAGGTCCGGCAGCACATAGGGCAGAACGATAAACCCTTCTTTGGCCAGGATCTCCGTGGCCTTCAAGGTCTCCCAGTTGTCCGGCATCAGGTATTTCATGTCGGTGATCACCTCGATCTTGATAAAATCGCCGCATCCGGCCTCGCGGGCAATGCGGGCGATACGCACCGCCTGTTCCGCGGTCCGGGCACCCGAGGTGTTGGGCAGGAGCGTGACGTTTTTAGGGATATAATCAAGAATATTTTCCGACTGCGCCGTGGTGTCCACACGCCGCAGGGCCACGGTGATCATTTCCGAACCGCTGGCCTCCAGCATCTTCGGGATCAGCGCATGGGCCGCAAACTTCCCGGTTCCGGTGAATAAGCGATTGGTAAAACGCACGCCCCCCAATTCAAGTACATCATTTTCCATGATTCAACCTCCACCTACAAAACTGAGCAACTCGAGCCGGTCGTTTTCCTTGAGCTGAATGGCCTGCCACTGCTCCTGTTTAACAATTTTCTGATTGAGCTCCACAACCAGTGCTCCCGGTGCCAGCCCCTTGCGCGCCACCAGTTCGGCGATGGTACAGGGCAAGCCGATTTCCTTTTCTCCGTTGACGACAATCTGCATATCGTTACTCCCCAATAAAAAAAGCCGCTTGGCCTTCGAGGGAAGGGCAAGCGGCTTTACGAGCCTGAATACCGGAGCGAGGGCTCCAGGGTTCTTTCTTCTTGTCCGCTTCCCTTCGCCGGTATTAGCCGGATCAGGTTCATAGGGTTGGATGTATTCCTCTCAGCGAGCTTGCACCCCTAGCGATGGTCTTTCTATAAAAGAGACGGAACGGTTTGTCAACTCCGGGATGGAAGAATTATAAAGAACATAAAAAAGAAGAATGAAAGGATGAACAGTTAAAACGAAGAAGCCGAAACAGGCGGGTCGTTTTGGCGATAAAATCTATGCGATCCGTATTGGGCAATAAACGATTTCGTGCTCGCCCATTTCGGATCGATTCCTTCACGATGATAGAAGGTGGACCCCTTGGTAAAATCCGGTGTATTCATGGCTTTCAAAGCGACGTGCAGACTCTCCTGCAACGGATTCATTTCCAAAGGTATATACGAACGCTTTTGGAAGGTCCAACTGAATTGCTTAGGTGCCCTCACTACATCAGCAATGCTTTTGTTTTCTTCATGGGCCCGGTTGAGGGTGACATGGGCCACGGCCAACTGGCCGATTTCGGGCTCACCGCGCGCCTCGTGATAAACATTGAGTGTTAACCAGAGCAAACTTTCGAGAAATCCCATAAAACTGCGCCTCCTATTCGACCGCCTCAACGGCCCTTATGGTCGGAATCTCGCTTTTGACAAACTTTTCGATCCCTTCCTTGAGGGTGATCCCTGACATCGGCTAACCTGGGCAGGCCCCGGCCAGACGAATTTTCACCACCTAATTCCGGCTCATCCCGACGATTTCGACATCGCCCCGTCCCCCTGCAGGGTCGGCCGGATATGTGCCAGCACTTTTACAACATTTTCCTGTAATTGTTGCATTAACGACTCCTTTACCACACTGCAATTTTGGTGTAAGAGTGGGGCGACTATAGCATTACCGAATCGATCAGACAAGAAAACAATTTCAACTCCGAGTCATCAATGGTGGAACAGTCTGAAATTCAAGAAAAAATCCGTGGTATTGTCGAACGGGTCACTTATCATAACGATAGCAGTGGTTGGTCGGTTCTCAAGGTCACCCCGTTTCGAGGATACGGCGAATTGGTGACGGTCACCGTGCACCAAACCAGGGTCTTTGCCGGGTCCACCATGGAGTTCACCGGAAAGTGGGGGCACCATCCGAAATTCGGCCGTCAATTCAAGGCGTTCTTTGCCACGGAACTGAAACCGGCCACTGCCGGGGCCCTGGAAAAATACCTGGGCTCCGGCTTGATCAAAGGCGTGGGCCCCAAGACCGCCAAACGGATCGTCAAACATTTCGGCGACCGTACTCTGGCCGTGTTTGAGGAGGACATTGCCCAGTTGACCGCGGTTCCCGGTATTGCCGAAAAAAAGGTGGCCATGATCAAGGAGGCCTGGCTCGAACACCGGGCCATCCGCGATGTCATGATCTTTCTCCAGACCCATGGCATCTCCACCCTGTTCGCGGTCCGTATCTACAAGCAGTACGGAGACCATGCAATCGCCCTGGTCCGAGAAAATCCCTACCGGCTGGCAGTCGATTTCTTTGGTATCGGTTTCTTCACCGCCGACCGGGTGGCCCTGTCCATCGGGTTTGCCCCGGATTCGGATCTGCGCATCCGGGCCGCCATTCGCCATATCCTTTCCGCCTCCAGGGAAATGGGCCATTGTTACCTGAGCCGGGAGCAGATCAGCCTGCAGGTGGAAGATCTGCTCAACCTGGGCATCCACGACAGTATCCCTGCTCACCTGGAGACCATGCAGCAGGAGGGGCAGTTGCGGCTCCGGATACTGCCTGATCTGAAAACCCATGATCCGGTGCCGTGCTATTACGCCAAATCGCTCTACTACGAGGAAGAATACGTGGCCCGACGCCTGGCGGCCATGGTGGGCGGGCGCGGCATCGATACGGATCGGGCCTCGGCATGGATGCATCGCTACACCGAGCGTCAGGGCATGGCGCTCAGCGTTGAGCAGGCGAAAGCGGTCTGTGCGGTGGTCGATCAGCAGTGCTCGATCCTCACCGGCGGTCCGGGCTGCGGCAAAACCACCACCACCAAGGTGATCGTCGCCTTGCTGCAGGCCATGAACCGTTCGGTTCTGCTGACCGCGCCCACCGGCCGGGCCGCCCAGCGTATGGGCGAGGTGATCGGCATTCCGGCCAAGACCATCCACCGGCTGCTCGAATTTCAAGGCAGCGGATTCAAACGTTGCGAAGAGAATCCTTTGCAAACGGATTTCATCATCATCGACGAGACCTCAATGCTCGATATCTCGCTGACCGCCGCTCTGCTCAAGGCGGTGGCCCCGGAAACCGCCCTGCTCTTCATCGGCGATGCCGACCAGCTGCCCTCGGTGGGCGCGGGCAATGTCCTGCGGGATTTGATCGAATGCGGCTGCATCCCCTGCTTCCGGCTGACCACCATCTTCCGGCAGGCCCAGCAGTCCGCCATCATCAGCACGGCCCACCGGATCAATCGCGGCGAAGTGCCCTCTCTGGATTCGCCGTTCAAGACACCGGAACTGTGGAAAACATCAGATTGTTTTTTCATTGATTCCGCCGAAGCAACCCAGCAGCAGCTGCAGTTCGTTAATCGGGTGAAGCTGCATTATGCCGGGATTGAGGCCCGCGAGGAACTGTTCGCGCAAACGCCCTACGATCCTGAAATCGAGGAGGAAAAACCGGGATATTCCTCCGATCTCACCGTTCCGCAGCAATTCAGTCACGTTTCCTTGGGAACCCTGGCTACTGCGGATTCCGGAGCCGAACAACTGCTGGCCCTGGCCAAAAAAACCCACCCCTGGTCCTCGCTCTATTACGGCCTGACCGCCGTGGATGTGGTGCGTAAACTCTACCGGGAATGGGTGCCGAAATACCAGGGTGCCGGTGTCGAGATCCAAGTACTGACGCCGATGATCCGCGGAACACTGGGCGCGGCCAATCTCAACAAGATGCTGCAGCAGAGCGTCAATCCACCCGCAGACGGCAAAAACGAACTGAGCATCGGCGAGCGGATCTTCCGCGCCGGGGACCGGGTTATCCATCGCCGCAACAACTATGAACTTAACGTCTTCAACGGCGACATCGGCCTGATTACCGCCGTCGACAATGTCAACCTCACCTGCGAGGTCGCCTTTTTTCCGGACCAACGCCGGGTTGCCTACAACCGTGATCAGATCACCGAGCTTGATCTGGCCTATGCAATCACCATCCATAAATCCCAGGGCTCGGAATTCGACGTGGTCATCATTCCGGTGCTGAGCCAGCATTTCCGCATGCTCTTTCGCAACCTCATCTATACCGGACTGACCCGGGGCAAAAAGCTGGTGGTCCTGGTGGGTTCCCGCCAGGCCCTGGCCATGGCGGTACGCAACCGCGATACCTCGAAACGGCAAACCGCCCTGAGCCTGCTGATCCGGGAGTTGCACATCCCTCAAAAAACAAGGCCTGCCGGTTCCTGAATTCTGCCGACTCCCGAACAATCCCTCCAGTCTCTGCTTGAAAAAACCGTTGGCTGTGATAGCTTGCAGGTTCGAGAAATCCAACCTGATCGACTCCCGGTCTTTTGACCTTTCCTTTATGGACCAACGAATACACACTATGTCGGCAACAATTATCAGCGGTGTTGCAACCGCCAAGACCATCCGCGAAGAGATCGCCGCCGAGGTGGCGCTCCTTAAAGAGCAACACGGCCTCACCCCGGGCCTGGTCACCATTCTGGTGGGCAAAGACCCGGCCTCCGAGTCCTATGTGGCGGCCAAAAACAAAACCGCCCATACCCTGGGCATCCACTCCGAGCAGCTCACCCTGGCCGCAGACACCGGCGAAGCCGAGCTGCTGCGGATTGTCGGCGAATACAACCGCAACCCCGCTATCCACGGCATCCTGGTGCAGCTCCCCCTGCCCCGCCATATCAACGAGGGCAAGGTTTTGTTTGCCATTGACCCGAATAAGGATGTCGACGGGTTTCATCCGGTCAATGTCGGCAAAATGATGCTGGGCGAGCAGTGCTTTCTTCCCTGTACCCCGCATGGGATTCTCGAACTGCTCCAGCGCTCCGGCGTCGAGACTTCAGGCGCGGAGGTGGTGGTGGTCGGTCGCTCCAACATCGTCGGCAAACCCATTGCCAACCTGATGCTGCAGAAGCGACCGGGCGGCAATGCCACGGTCACGATCTGCCACACCCGCACCAAGGATATGGCCTACCACACCCGCCGAGCCGACATTCTCATTGTTGCCGCCGGGGTGGCCAAGATGATCAAGGCCGATCAGATCAAGGAAGGGGCGGTCATTATTGATGTTGGGGTCAACCGCATCGGGCAGGCAGCGAGCGGCAAGGCTATCCTGGCCGGTGATGTCGATTTCGACGATGTCATCAACAAGGCGTCAGCCATCACTCCGGTTCCCGGCGGCGTCGGCCCCATGACCATCACGATGCTGATGAAAAACACACTGCAGGCTGCAAAACAGGCTGCAGGCATTGACTGAATACACTGACAACACGAAGGGAAACGCCATGAAGGAAACAAAACAAGTCTGCAACACCTGCGGCGGCAGTGGCGAGATCGGTTTTTTTCAAGGAGAGAGTCGTTTTTTTATCACCAGGGAAGAATGCCCGGCCTGTTACGGCCTCGGCTATGTACTGGAAGAGGACGAACCGGGTAAGACAACCACTATTCCGGCCCCTGATACCGAGAACCAAGAAGACGAGGAATCTTCATCTGGAGGCCCCCCCCTCTTGCCATGAACAGACCTTCACCCTCATCAGGATTCCTTTATCCTGCTCTTGCCGCTGGTTCGGTCGCACTTTCCCTGTTCTTCGGCAATGTTGCCACCTCGGACGCCGAGGAATGGGAGCAATGCCTGCAAAAAAAAATGACAACCGCCGATGATACGGCCACCGTGGGCGATCTGCGACGGCAATGCCGGCAGGATGCCGAAGAGGGGGAACAAAGTCTTCCGTCGCCCCAGGGTGCGGTGGAAGAAAGGCTGCAGCAGGAAAAGAAAAATGTGCTCACCCCGTTCAGTATCATGACCCACAAGCCCAATTATATCCTTCCCGCAGCGTACAACAGCAGAGGGTATAGTGCGGAACACCATCGTGAGGCCAATGGCGACGGCTCCTACTCCTTTGACCAGGTCGAAGCCCAGTTTCAGATCAGCATCAAATCGCCTTTGGTGGTGGGACTTTTCGACGACAGGATGGATGTCTACGCGGCGTACACCAACCACAGTTTCTGGCAGGTCTACAACCGGGATATCTCGGCGCCCTTCCGCGAAACCAACCATGAGCCCGAGTTGTGGGCCCAGTTCAAAACCGACTGGGAACTTTTCGGCATCAAAAACACCTGTAATTCTTTGGGCATCAATCACCAGTCCAACGGTCAGAGCGGTGGACTCTCTCGAAGCTGGAACCGTCTTTTCGGTACCTTTGTCTTTGAATACGGCGATCTCGGTATCAACCTCACCCCCTGGTACCGCTTACCGGAGAGTGCCGACGACGATGATAATCCGGATATCATCCGATATCTCGGCAATTTTGAGCTGGGTGCCGTGTACAAATGGGAGAATAATACCTTTAGCCTGATGACGCGCAACTGCCTGGAGTCCGATTTTCACCGTGGTACGGTCCAGGCCAGCTGGAGCTTCCCGATCTGGGGTTGGCCGTATCTCCGGGGCTACGTCCAGTATTTCAACGGCTACGGCGAGAGCCTCATTGATTACAACCAAAATGTCAATCGACTGGGTGTAGGATTGTCGCTATCGGACTGGCTATAAAACCCCTTACAGGCCGTTTCTGTCGGCACTGTTCACACTCCTGGCCGGGAACGCCTCCTCTGCCCTGATTCTTAATGGACGGATGCTGTTAATGGCTCTTTTGCCCCATGCCCTCTCCCATACGGTCCTTTTCGACACCAGTACCCTCATTTATTTCACCTCTGCACAGCTCGATACCGGAGTTGGAGGCCTTATGACCGATCGCAAAAACATTCCCGAAAAACATCGATTAACGCTCCGCAATGCCAAGGTTGCGGATGCGGAAGCCATCAACGAATTGACCCACCGGGTTTACGATAAAGATATGCCCAATTACACCCCGGATATGATCCGTACCCATATCCGCAGGTTTCCGGAAGGACAGTGGGTCGCGATGGTGGATGATGTTGTGGTCGGCTACAGCGCCAGTTTTCTGATTGCCGGGAAGTTTGCCCTCAAGGCCCATACCTGGGAGGCCATTACCGGTGATGGCTACGCCTCACGCCATGATGAAAACGGCGACTGGATGTATGGCATGGATGTCTGTGTCGATTCCGCTTATCGGGGCTACCGGATCGGGCAGCGCTTTTATAATTTACGCAAACGATATGTCCGCAAAAACGAGATCAAAGGTATTGTATTCGGTGGCCGTCTGCCGGGGTTGCGCAAAAGGATCAAGGAAGTCAAAACAGCTGAAAACTATATTGAATTAGCCAAAGCAGGAAAGATCCGGGATCATGTCCTTAATTTTCAACTCCGTAACGGCTTTGAAATCATTGGGTTGCTGCCCGGATACCTGCAAGAGGATGTGGACTCCATGGGCTGGGGCACCCATTTGATGTGGCGCAATCCGCTCATGGCGCCCGATGGCAGCGCCAAACCGAAATGGGCGGGAGATCGGGGGCGCCTGCCGGCAACCGTGCGGGTTGCAGCCGTGCAATACGAGCAACGCCGGGTGAAGACCTTTGAGGAATTCATGACGATCGTTGAATATTTTGTTGATGTCTGCGCCGGCTATAAAGCCGATTTTGTCGTATTCCCCGAGATGTTTACCTTGCAGCTGCTCTCCATGCAGGAACAGACCTTGAGTCCGGCCGATGCCATTGAAGAACTGACCCGGCAAACGCCGCAGTTTATTCATGCCATGCGTGAGCTCTCCCTACGCTACAACATCAATATCATCGGCGGCTCCCATCCAACACGCAAGGAAGACGGCCGCATCCTCAATATTGCCTATATCTTTCTGCGGGATGGTCAGGTGCACGAACAACCGAAAATTCATCCGACCGCCAATGAAGAAACCTGGTGGAACGTGGAAGGCGGCGAGGTGCTGCGTCCCATTGAAACGGACTGCGGCCTTATTGGAGTACTGATCTGTTATGATTCTGAATTTCCAGAATTATCGCGACGTTTAACGGATTTGGGCGCGATGATGTTGTTTGTGCCCTTCTGCACGGATGAACGGGCAGGCTACCAGCGGGTGCGCTACTGTTGCCAGGCCCGTGCCGTAGAAAATCAGGTGTACGTGGTCATGGCCGGCAATGTCGGCAACCTACCACGCGTTAAAAATATGCATATTCAATATGCCCAGAGCTGCATCCTCACCCCTTGTGACTTCCCGTTTCCCCGTGACGGCATTGCCGCGGATTCCACGCCCAATACCGAAACCGTGTTGCTTGCGGACCTCAACATTGCCGTCCTGCAAATGGCCCGCGCCAACGGTACCGTCCAAAACTTGAAAGATCGCCGTCACGATCTCTATTCCGTCAAGTGGAAGGGGCGGTGAAATCGAAAAAGAACCGGCACATACACCCCGCGTTACTGCGGATCACCCGGCACACCAAGGCAACTTTTGGCGGCCTCCGCCATGGTTTCAGGTATATTTCCCTGCATTTCCGCGCGCATTTTCGGGAGACTTTGCGGATAATTCCGTTGCACAAAGGCAATCATTTTTTCCCTGACTTCACAGCGCAGATCCCAACCTTTGGAGGCGTCATCGGTGCTGAGGAGCAGACGCAGTTCCATGGACTGCGCCGAGGTATTGGTTACCTGTACCTGCCCCACCTTGCCGTTCCATAAAGTTGAGGCATGGAGCACCCTCTGCAGTTCCTCGCGTATGGCCTCCACCGGGACGGTATAATCGAGATATAAGAAAACCGTGCCCAGCAGTTCCGATGATACCCGGGTCCAGTTCTGAAAAGGCTTTTCCGTGAAATAGGCGGTGGGCACGATCAATCGTCGCAGATCCCAGATCCGGACGACCACAAAGGTCATGGTAATTTCTTCAATTCGGCCCCATTCATTTTCAATAATGACCACATCATCGATACGAATGGGTTGGGTAAGGGCAATCTGCAACCCGACGAGGATGTTGGAAATGGAACGTTGAGCAGCAAGGCCGACCACGATACCGATAATACCGGCGGAGGCTAGAATACTGGTACCGAGTTGGCGAACCTTATCAAACACCATGAGCATCGAACCTCCGGCGAGGATCGCAACCAAGGTGATGGCAAATCGCTTGAGAAAGCGCACCTGAGTATGCATTTTCCGTGCTTGCAGGTTATCGACAACATCGAGCTTATAATAGCTGAGCACGATTTCTTCGATCGCATTCATCCCCTGCACCATCAGCCAGGTCAAACCCGCTATAAACAGCAGACCAAAGGCCTGACCGGTGAGGATTTCCAATTTTTCCCCCGGGTCGAACAGGGGGACGGCCAAACGAAAAAACACCAGCAGGATGAGCATTTTCGCAGGCCTGCGAAGGCGTTTTGAAAGAGTGAAAACAATACTACTTACGGAAGCCCGTCTCGAAACGGCCCATTGTTTGATCTGAAAATCAAGCAGATGGAGCAAACGATACAGGAACCATAGCGCCACAACGGTACCGCCGACATCCGTACACCATTTGATAATGCGATGGAGCAATTGCGGTAATCCCGGTTGTTCGAAATGAGAGAATAACGGCGACAGGGCACCATAGGTCCCATACACCCAGAGAAAAAGAGAAAAGGGTTTTGAGATGCCCCGGAGGAAAAAAGAAAACCAGGTGGTGGAGGCAGCCGTCTCCCCTTTTACCCCCAGTCTGCGTTTAATGATAAAATGAACGAGGCGCTCAAAGAGAAGGACGAGCAGGAAAAGGCCGCAGCAAAAAATCAGTTTGAGCCAGGTGATGCCCCAAAATAATTCGTTGTCGATCCAGTTGCCGAAAAAGGGGGAAATTTTCTTTCCCAGTATCCCGATACGATCACCGATCTTCTCTCCTGCCCGGTCGATCTGTTCGGTTCGAAGGGGAGTGGTCGTTTGTTTCGACAACTCTTTAAGCTGATCAAGAACAGTGGGATTTTCCGTTTGTTTTTCCACCACCGCTGCCTTTTCCGCCGGTTTGTCCGCTGCCGCCCCCACCCCAATGGCGGGTAAAAACAGAACAAAAACCGTCGGCAAGAGGATCAACCTGCTGAACTTCTTGCCTTTTTTCTTCACTACGTCGATATTCAATACCGTCATTGTATTCTTCTCTTCTGAAATTCAGAGGGGCTGCCTGTGACCGAACCGCTTTCGACATCTCAGGTCACGTGTGTGCAATGCAAGTTGTATGTAAAGCTCCACTGCCTTATCAGCCTGACGTACCAGATTGTCAGCCTGTCCCTTACTGTTTAATTTTGCGCAAAAAGATACACATGTTTCAGGATTGGTTCCCTCAAGTGCATATTTCAGGCAAAAATCATAATAATAGCGAAACCACTTCAGGGAATGGGCATGTTGTTTACGGTCTACGTCGGATGTAGCTGTTCCTGGTAGGCATGGAGCAGCTTTGGCGTCAAGGTCTCATACGGATAAACAGAAACGGTATAATAGACGAAATGTGTCTGTTCTCAAGCAAGCATAGGGTAAAAGATTGACATGGAAACGGTCAAGGTGTTTTATCTGGAAAGGTAAATAAACGCTTAACTTCGCTTGGTTACAGGTTGGTTTAAATCATAGCCCCTTGCTGGCCGAGTACCTTACCGACATGGGGACCTTGTTGAGCTTGTGTGCAAAACAAAATTGTGTTTGTTACTGAGAAAACTATATAATTACTTGTTCCTGGTGGCTGCGCCGCCAGGAATCGCGGTGCTGACTTCGTCAAGCACCTTGCCTTGGCGCCTTGCGCCAGAACAAGGTGCTTGACCGGACACCGCACACCGATCATTCAAACTTCGTTTACCTGATCGGCGCACGGTGCCGGTCAGCACCGCGATTAAATGTCACGTAATTTCAACCTACATGGAGATAAGTAATGATTCAGTTTCAAAAGCTTTGGAAATCCTATCCTACTATTCAAGGAGATAAGGCTCCTTGTAAGACAAATGGGAAAAAGAATTTTGAAGATCAATGTGCAATTAGGCTAGGCGCAGCATTGGCTAAAAATGGGGTGAAAACCACCAATCTAGTTCCAAAGGGCCGCCACTGCTGGCAACACGAAGCAGTTGAGGGTCATGTATTAGCAGCAGAGGAGTTAGCAAATGGATTGGCTCGATTCCCGATTGGTGGCATTCAGAAAAAGATTGATATAGATCCTTCTACCTTTCAGAAGGACATCGCCGGGAAAAAGGGAATAATATTTTTCAAAGACTTCTGGACTAGAAATGGTGAAAGCTTCAGAAATCGAAGTGGAGACCACATAGATTTATGGAATCGAAGTCGATTAACTGACTGGCGTACGTGGTTTTTAATATCAGCGACACTCAATACCGGGGGGAACTACGGCAAATCTAAGGAAATATGGTTTTGGAGGGTATTGTGAAATACCTAATAGCAACCATCATTCTGGTTTTCTCATTGTTTATAGGCTGGTTTACTTCTGCCAAGTATTTAGAGCCTGTGATACTTAGCCTTTTTAGCCCGGAGACGCACGATAAATATTTGGATATCTGGTTTTCAATATTCGTTGCTATAGAACTAATAATCATCTTAATATACATGACTTACGTGTATAAAGTACACAAGTCCAATAAGCATTTAACAAAAAGCTCAAGCGGACGCTAAAAAGGGGATTAGGGGACAAACCAGAATGGCACTTACTTAAGCTTTTTAGAAAGGAGATTAGGGGACAGACCACGTTTCCTTGCCTTGAAAAGGTGGTCTGTCCCCTAATCCCCCAAGGATTTAGATTACTCCCAAAAAATTAATAAGGGAAAAGGGGACTAAGGGAAAAGGGGACAGTAAGGGAAAAGGGGACAGAATTATTTTTCCAGCCTTCTTGTTAACCGCAGCCAATGTCATAAAAATAAATCCCTTTTTCTGAAAGTAGTCTTCCAGCTCAGGCACACTGACTTTGTCCGGGCAACGATCAAAATACGAGACCAGTCGGCGCACAGCCCTGGCATAGGCATCTATTGTTTTGGCGCTTTTCCCTTGTAGCGTAAGCTTTTGCAGATGGCGTTCATACAAGGTTTCGAATCGTTTTACTTCTGTTTTTTCATGGTACACTCATTACCGTAAGTGTTTGAAAATCAGACCCTTACATGAGTATACACTATGTTTTCTGCCGCGCAGCGGCTTTGTTCAACAAAACACTGCAGCAGACCCGGTTAACGTCGGCGGCGTTACCGGCAAGTTCATTGCACGGGTCCGCTGAGTTTAGCAAGGTAGGTTGGGGTGAGGAACGAACCCCAACATTGAATTATGAAACCGGAGGAATGCAATGTAATACCGGCGCGCGAGGGTTAATGGCGGTTCCTATTTCTTCACCGTGAATCTTGCGGAACGGCGCCGCTCCCTGCTGGTGGATCACATTGACGTCCTCCGTAAGGATGTCGGCAGGGTAAAAGAACGGCATCCCCTTCTGCATCGACGCCATGGTGATTTTGCCTGAACATCTGCATGCGGTGTGGACACTGCCGCCGGGTGACGCGGACTACCCCAGACGGTGGATGCTGACGGAAAAGGGGACAGAATTATTTTTCCAGCCGTCTTGTTAACCGCAGCCAATGTCATAAAAATAAATCCCTTTTTCTGAAAGTAGTCTTCCAGCTCAGGCACACTGACTTTGTCCGGGCAACGATCAAAATACGAGACCAGTCGGCGCACAGCCCTGGCATAGGCATCTATTGTTTTGGCGCTTTTCCCTTGTAGCGTAAGCTTTTGCAGATGGCGTTCATACAAGGTTTCGAATCGTTTTACTTCTGTTTTTTCATGGTACACTCATTACCGTAAGTGTTTGAAAATCAGACCCTTACATGAGTATACACTATGTTTTCTGCCGCGCAGCGGCTTTGTTCAACAAAACACTGCAGCAGACCCGGTTAACGTCGGCGGCGTTACCGGCAAGTTCATTGCACGGGTCCGCTGAGTTTAGCGTTATGGCACCAATACATAAATGAAGAAAATCAAAATTTTGCTCATTATCAGCATGGTCTTAATCCCGACAATCGGCGGGTGCTTCAATATATTTAAGGAAACACGAAATTGGGATTTCATTCAATCAGTAGGAGGCATCGACATAGGCAAACCGTTTTATGAAAATAATATTTGGTTCCTCCCCGTAAAGTGCGATGTCTCAGGCTTGCAGCAAATAACCATAAAACCGACATTATTAAATTCGTCCCTTGCTTGTGCGGAGGTTGAAGCAAAAATTGAAAATAGAAATATTTATCTCACTGTCAAAACAGCATTGGTAGACAAGAAAGAGAATAGCCCTATCTGTGGGGACGCATTGCTTGGGGAAATATCAGGCGGTGAATACAAAGTATTTTACAAAGGCACGGATGGGCAAGTTGGGAACATAGGAAAAATCAAAATCAAGCCATAACAATGGGGGTGGAGAGGGACGCGAAGAAGCGCGGCGGGCCTTGTCGGGCAAGGCTTTTGGCACCCCCCTAACCCCCAGGCGTTCATGGCGGCTGCGAGCACCGAGATTATGCGTTAGCTTCAGCAACCCATAAAGGCTTTACATGTTAAAGATATCAAATGAGCAGATAGCAAGTTTAAAGCACAATCGAAAAAAACAATATATTGATAAGCTTGCAAATTTCCTATACAAAAACCTGACAAACGAATTTCAGAGTATTGAAGCCGCAAGGCATATTGCCTTGCTCGCTCAAAAAGCTTGCTATTCAATAGGCCGTAAAGAAGAGAATTTCATTGCAAAATCGGCAGTCCTTGAAACCTTAAACAATTACGACTTTCGCTTCCTATATGATAGGCATGTCATATTCTTAATGGATAAGTGCGCTAGGAGTCTGTCGGAGTTAGATCTTGCAAATGGAAAGCAGGATTGCTTAATCCGATACCAACTCATTGATTTTGCGATATAAATGTTGCATTTGTCGGGTATTTTTTGTATATATTATATAATTTCAAGAGATTACCTGCAGAGGCTAACGTTATGAGTTCAAATTTCGTCCCCTTCGACAGAACGCAACAATATCTTTTCCCGCCGTCGATTCAAGACTGGCTTCCGGAAAACCATCTGGCCAGATTTGTTGTCGATATCGTCTCGCAGCTTGATTTGCGCCCTCTGGTGGAAGCCTATGCCGGAAAAGGGGTCAAGGCGCATCACCCGCAAATTCTTTTATCGCTTCTGTTCTACGGGTATGCCACCGGTATTTTCTCCAGCCGGAAGATTGAACGAGCCACCTATGATTCCATTGCTTTCCGGTATGTTTCCGCTAACACCCATCCCGATCACGACACCATCGCCACCTTTCGCAAGCGCTTTCTTGAGCATCTCACTCCGCTCTTTAAGCAAATTTTGCGCCTTGCCCAAGAAATGGGCTGCTTGAAATTGGGCAAGGTGAGCCTTGACGGTACCAAAATCAAGGCTAACGCATCCAGGCATCATGCTTTGAGTTGGGACTATGCCAATAAACTCGAACAACAGCTGCAAGCCGAAGTCGACGAACTCATGCGTCTTGCCGAAAAGGCGGACTCGGAGAACATTCCCGACGGCATGGACATTCCTGAAGAATTGTCCCGTCGTCAGGACCGCCTTGATGCCATAGCCAAAGCCAAGGAACAGATCGAGCAACGCGCTGCCAAACGATACGACCAAGAGCAACAGGAATACGAGAAAAAGGTTGCCGCCCGCCGGGAAAAAGCTGAAGAAACCGGTAAAAAACCTCGCGGTCGTGAGCCCAAACCCCCGGAATCCGGTCCTCGAAAAAACGATCAGGTCAATTTGACTGACGAGGAGTCCCGTATCATGCCTTCCTCGAACAAGGGATTCGACCAAGCCTACAACGCCCAAGCCGGAGTTGACGTTGCCACCATGATGATTGTTGAGTCGCATGTCAGTCAAGCGGCTAATGACAAGTTGGAGGTTACCCCTGCACTTGTTGCTCTGACCGCCTTGCCAGAACAATTGGGCCAAGTGGAGGCCCTTTTGGCGGATGCTGGATATTACAGCGAGAACAACCTTGCATCCTGTGAGCAGTCAAAAATAGAGGCGTTCATTCCACCGGGCCGGACGGCGCATAATCAGCCCCTTGGCGAACGCTTTGCCCCACCTGCATCCCTACCGGAAGATGCGAAGCCCATTGACGAGATGCGACATAAGCTCAAAACCGCCGAAGGGCGTGCGGTGTACGCAAAAAGGAAGAGCACGGTTGAACCTGTATTTGGTATCATCAAACATGTCCTGGGGTTCCGGCAATTTTTTTTGCGGGGCCTTGAAGCTGTTACCGGTGAGTGGACACTTGTGTCCATTGCATGGAATCTCAAGCGGATGTTTGCCTTGAAAGGATGAAAAAGGTCAATAACAAAGCCTCGCGAAGAAATTTTGCGGGTAATTTTTCCAAATTTCAAAATTTAACAGGAATCGATATCAGTTTATGTTCTTTTTAAGTTTTCTGGCCGGATTTGATATGCAAATCGATGGTCCAACTCCGACAGACTCCTAGCCCAGACTTAATTTCTCGCTATATATCTGAATCTGCAGGGAGAGCTAATAGTGAGCTTTCTTAGTGACATTTGGGATGCTATTGCATCAATGTTTTCGGATAAAGATACAGATGAAATCGTTACGACCTGTTCTGGTCAAAGTCCCTCTATGACAGAAAGCGAGGCTGTAGAATGGATGAAAAATTTCAAAGACAAACGCACAGACATCCCATTCGATTGGCCAAGGGACTGCTGTTATACGCGGGCACGGGAAATGGCAAACGAACTGAATGCTATGGGGTGTACAGTAGGAAAGGTTTGGAATTACGCCCCGCCAGGAAAGGTACTGCGAGCTGAAACGACGAACGTCAAGGAGGGGTATGTCTTGTGGGGATACCATGTTGCCCCGACCGTGCCAATTCAGCGAGAAAACGGGAGTATTACTGATATGGTGCTAGATCCTTCTCTATCTGACCAGCCACTAACTCCTAATGAATGGAAGGAGCTACAAGGAAATTCAAACTCTATATTAGCACAGTCCGATGCTTCCCCTTATTACCGCGCACAAGACGGCAGGGTAATGCAAGACCCCGGCGACGCCGATGTGAAGGAAACACTAGCTGAACACCGTGCAAACAGGGCTATAGAGCCGCAATGAGAACTAGTATCTCAATCGTGATTTTAACTATTTTGTTATCTGGAGATTGTATGCCACAAGAAAACGACGTAACCAGCAGGGTGACAGTTGGCACTGAAACGAACCGTGACCGTGTCTTTGGCTTCGTCACGGAGTGGGTTGCTGGTGCCAGGCCAGCGAAAATCAAGTTGAATGATGATTCGGAATGGCTCCTAGCCGATGAAAGTATCAACATGTATCGCATGCTTATTGAGTTGTCGAGAGACCATAAAAAACCGATATTGTTGGCAGTCGACAAGAGGTCCAGGATGATCGGCATGGTTTTTTCGACAATGATAGGGGTGCCGGAATTGAATGGTGAGATTGGGGATGGAAAGCAAATTCAGGTGAGAGTGCCTCCAAGCCCACGGGTATTCCGATTGCGGAAGGATAGACCTTGGTTCAACGCAGTCAAGACAGCCATTATTGGTGCCCAGAATGTGTCGGATCCAACTAAATCTCATAATCTTTGGGTTGCATTCGACTCTGTTGAAAGTGAAATCGTTGATGTTCGTCCCGTCTCGAATTGATCCTTGGGTCTAATACGAGCTGAGCTTCATAGGTCAATGCGCTCGCTTCTCGAACTGACGAATGAATTACATGGAAAAACCGCCTAAACAAGGCCAATTCAGCCGACACAAAAAGCCGCCGCCCCTTATGCTCGCGTTCGCTCCCGAGGAGACAAATGACAAACAATCATGACATTGTCAAAAAGACCACGAATTATATTAAGAGCTCCATTACCCTGAAAATAGTCTCCGTTGGTATCTTGATTTTGCTGCTGCTCATTCCGGCCACAATGATCCGAGATTTGATAAGCGAAAGGCAGTCTCGACGTGATTCTGTGGTGAAGGAAATCAACCAAAAATGGGGGGACTGTCAGACAATAACCGGCCCGTTCCTTACCGTTCCCTTCAAGACATTTTTCAAAGACAACGACGGTGAAACGCAATTCAATCTAAACTACTTGCATATCCTGCCAGAAACACTGGATATAACTGGCGAAATAAATCCTGAAGTACGCTATAGAAGCCTCTTCGAGGCGGTTCTCTATAATATTAAACTCAAGTTCAAGGGGAACTTCAAACTCCCGCCAACGAGTCAACTAAACATCGATTCAAATAACATCCTATGGGATAAGGCCTACCTATCGATGGGAATAACAGATATGCGCGGCATACAGGACAAGATAGTCATTTCCTACAATAAGGAAGACTATAATGCCAATCCGGGGCTAAAGACGACCGATCTCGCCGCGGCTGGAGTCAGCACGTTAATCAAACCCTTACTGGCAAATGAGGCAAATA
This sequence comes from uncultured Desulfobulbus sp., assembly GCA_963666685.2. Taxonomy (GTDB): domain Bacteria; phylum Desulfobacterota; class Desulfobulbia; order Desulfobulbales; family Desulfobulbaceae; genus Desulfobulbus. The sequence goes on along the minus strand of CAXXHZ010000003.1, from coordinate 699,454 downwards.
ATTTTTCTTTTGATTTGAATCTGAACGGCAGCGAGCAGGTAAGCCTTATACCTGTTGGCGAATCCAATACTGTCAAAATTAATTCTAGCTGGCCTTCACCGAGCTTCAACGGTGCGTTCCTGCCAGTCAACAGAGAGGTAAATAAGGACGGATTTTTATCAAGTTGGAAGATACTGCACCTAAACAGGAACTATCCGCAATTCTGGGAAGGAGCTCAATACAAAGTCACACAATCGGCCTTCGGAGTTAAGCTGATACTTACGGCAGATATTTATCAAAAATCGATGAGGCTTGCAAAATATTCGATTATGTTCCTCGTTTTCACGTTTGCGACTTTCTTCTTTTCCGAAATAATCAACAAACAAAGAATACATCCAATACAATACATCCTTATAGGAATGGCAAACCTGATTTTTTACACACTAGTTTTGTCACTCTCCGAACATATGCATTTTAATTATGCATACATTCTATCTGCAGCCTCTGTTACTCTCATAATCTCAGGGTATGCGAAGGCGGTAATATCCAATTCAAGGTTTGCTTGTACAATTTTAGGAATATTAACAATCCTTTATTGCTATCTATTTATTGTTCTGCAACTAGAGGATTATGCGCTCATCATGGGCAGTATCGGGCTAATAATTATACTTGCCATAGTCATGTACGTGACGCGAAAGATTAATTGGTATGAAATTGAGACATCTCAACAGGGACATGGCAGCTAACCATGCTCTTTCAGCGGATCGCAAAAACTCACGCCCGCTGAAGAGCAACGTTTCGGCGACTGCGTTGCCGAAAATCGCGATGCTGACTTCGTCAAGCACCGCGATTAGCCAATCCTATGACCATCTTATGACTTGAAAATTGACCTATTAAAAATTGGAAGGAAGTGAAATGAACTCAAAAAAGATTGGAATAGTTATCTGCGATCGCTATCGCCGCTGTGCAGGTGGAAAATGTTTCCGAGCGATGAGGGATAGGGTAGGTGCTTTCAGCATATACACAGACACTGAAGTTGAGTTGGTTGGTTTTACAACGTGCGATGGTTGTCCCGGTGGCAACATCGAATATGCGGGCGAAGAGATGGTGAAGAATGGCGCAGAGATTATTCATTTAGCTACCGGCCTGGTGGTTGGTTATCCCCCTTGTCCCTATATCGATACATTCAAAGCTTTTCTTGAAAAACGCTATAAGGTCAATGTCGTTGTGGGTACGCACCCGATACCGAAAAAATATCTTGATATGCATACTCATCTTGGGACATGGGAGGACTCCGCATGGAAGCCACTTGTCGCGCCGACCATGAGTGATGAAGTAACCCGTGCGAGTTACGACTAAGTCTCTGAGGCTCGATTGAACGTTTGATAAATGGCAGGACTTCATTTGGTAGTCATGGAGTCTGAATTATTGCATAGCGGCTGGATAACAAAGCCATGGCTCAGATGGGCAGGGTCGTGGTGTTTGGAACTTTAATCCGTTTTTGGAATGAGTAGTTACACTGGATCTATTAATGAAATTTATTCCCTAGGAGTCTGTCGGAGTTGGACCATCGATTTGCATATCAAATCCGGCCAGAAAACTTAAAAAGAACATAAACTGATATCGATTCCTGTTAAATTTTGAAATTTGGAAAAATTACCCGCAAAATTTCTTCGCGAGGCTTTGTTATTGACCTTTTTCATCCTTTCAAGGCAAACATCCGCTTGAGATTCCATGCAATGGACACAAGTGTCCACTCACCGGTAACAGCTTCAAGGCCCCGCAAAAAAAATTGCCGGAACCCCAGGACATGTTTGATGATACCAAATACAGGTTCAACCGTGCTCTTCCTTTTTGCGTACACCGCACGCCCTTCGGCGGTTTTGAGCTTATGTCGCATCTCGTCAATGGGCTTCGCATCTTCCGGTAGGGATGCAGGTGGGGCAAAGCGTTCGCCAAGGGGCTGATTATGCGCCGTCCGGCCCGGTGGAATGAACGCCTCTATTTTTGACTGCTCACAGGATGCAAGGTTGTTCTCGCTGTAATATCCAGCATCCGCCAAAAGGGCCTCCACTTGGCCCAATTGTTCTGGCAAGGCGGTCAGAGCAACAAGTGCAGGGGTAACCTCCAACTTGTCATTAGCCGCTTGACTGACATGCGACTCAACAATCATCATGGTGGCAACGTCAACTCCGGCTTGGGCGTTGTAGGCTTGGTCGAATCCCTTGTTCGAGGAAGGCATGATACGGGACTCCTCGTCAGTCAAATTGACCTGATCGTTTTTTCGAGGACCGGATTCCGGGGGTTTGGGCTCACGACCGCGAGGTTTTTTACCGGTTTCTTCAGCTTTTTCCCGGCGGGCGGCAACCTTTTTCTCGTATTCCTGTTGCTCTTGGTCGTATCGTTTGGCAGCGCGTTGCTCGATCTGTTCCTTGGCTTTGGCTATGGCATCAAGGCGGTCCTGACGACGGGACAATTCTTCAGGAATGTCCATGCCGTCGGGAATGTTCTCCGAGTCCGCCTTTTCGGCAAGACGCATGAGTTCGTCGACTTCGGCTTGCAGCTGTTGTTCGAGTTTATTGGCATAGTCCCAACTCAAAGCATGATGCCTGGATGCGTTAGCCTTGATTTTGGTACCGTCAAGGCTCACCTTGCCCAATTTCAAGCAGCCCATTTCTTGGGCAAGGCGCAAAATTTGCTTAAAGAGCGGAGTGAGATGCTCAAGAAAGCGCTTGCGAAAGGTGGCGATGGTGTCGTGATCGGGATGGGTGTTAGCGGAAACATACCGGAAAGCAATGGAATCATAGGTGGCTCGTTCAATCTTCCGGCTGGAGAAAATACCGGTGGCATACCCGTAGAACAGAAGCGATAAAAGAATTTGCGGGTGATGCGCCTTGACCCCTTTTCCGGCATAGGCTTCCACCAGAGGGCGCAAATCAAGCTGCGAGACGATATCGACAACAAATCTGGCCAGATGGTTTTCCGGAAGCCAGTCTTGAATCGACGGCGGGAAAAGATATTGTTGCGTTCTGTCGAAGGGGACGAAATTTGAACTCATAACGTTAGCCTCTGCAGGTAATCTCTTGAAATTATATAATATATACAAAAAATACCCGACAAATGCAACATTTATATCGCAAAATCAATGAGTTGGTATCGGATTAAGCAATCCTGCTTTCCATTTGCAAGATCTAACTCCGACAGACTCCTAGGCCATAAGTATGAGTCCTGCTTTAATTAATAATATGGATCAATCCCGTAAAACCTTTCACTAAGGAAAACAATAATGGACCGAAACAATCAAGGCGGGCTCTTCTTTCTAGGACTTTTTGTAGCCATCGGTTTAGCCGTTGCGGGCTACTATGTTGGACAAACTCTGTATAATGCCAAAGTCGCGCTCAACACGGCGGAAGTGAAGGGGCTTGCCGAACGGCGCGTCCAAGCGGACCGGGTCAATTGGACGATCTCGACCCGGGTTTCGGGAAAGACCCGGGAGGAGATCCCGGCACTGTACCAACAGGCCGAACAACACCAGCAGGCGATCATCACCCTGCTTCACGAAAACAACTTCGACGACAGTGAAATCAAAGTCGGGGTTTTCAACTACCAATACCAGGAATTCCGGGACGAAAACCAAAAACTGGTCGACGAGTCACACACTCTGGCCGGGTCCATCAACATCGAATCGAACAAAGTCGACCAGATCACCCAGGTTCGCAGCAAAGTCAACAAACTCATCGCCCAAGGTATCGACATCGACAACGGCGCTCCCGCTTTCCGATTCACCAAACTCAATGACATTAAGCCGGAGATGCTCAGCGAGGCCACCAAAAACGCCCGATTAGCCGCTAATGAATTCGCCAAAAACGCCGGGGTAACGGTCGGCGGAATACGAAATGCCCAACAGGGAGGCTTTTACATTCGGGACGCGGGCGAGGAATGTGGCGATACCGCCAAAATTGAAAAAGATGTCAGAGTGGTGACAACCATTACTTTTTACCTCACTGAGTAGAGCCTCGATCAGGTCAGAGGGAGCCAGAAGGCTCCCGTCTGCCCACAGAACCATGCGCGAATTAGCGCGAATTAGGGGACAGCGCGAATTAGGGGACATCCATGATAAGTATTGTCAATGGGAAAACGGAGGTTTCCCGTCTCGCCCAGGAATGAATCTGCGCCCGCTTTGCCGCTTCCCCGATCTTGGCTATACCTCGGTGGGAGCGGAAGTGGGAGGGCCGTTCCGAGAATGGGCCAAAGTGAGCTCGTCGGAGGAATGGCCCTCCCGCTGGAGCGGGTCGGTGACTCGATTCAATGCCCTGCGATTTTCAAACACCCTGCCGCAACTCGATCTTTTTCTTCTTGTCCAATGAGTCAGCGTGATCACGCGACCAGACATCCATTTGCTGCATTCGAGGCCGGAGGCGGTTGACGTTACCCCGTCTCTTCATTGACCTCGGCAGAAGATTGAGTGTGGGTCAACCCGCTGGCCTCGAAACAGATCAATCGCTGTATCGCTCAATTCGCTTACAGAGACCCCAATTCGGCGAGGACCGGCGGGAAGATCGTGGTTTTTGGGAGAGCGTATGTTGTTTTTTTCCTAAGCCGCTTTTTGTTTCTCGCGGATGACGAAGCTGGTTTCGCTTTTATCAACCGCCATCATGTAGGCGACCAGTCGTCTGGCCACCGCAAGTGTGGCCCGGTTCCGGTTGCCTCTATTCAATTCCCGCTGATGAATTTCAGCCAGTTGCGGGTTCCAGCGCGGAGCTAATTTCGCCGCCTCGACCAGGATAGTCTGGAGATGTTTGTTGCGCTTTTTAGATATCGGTCCCCGCTGTTGCTTGCCGGCGGATTCCCGTTGCGCACTGCACAGCCCGCAGTAACTGATGGCCTGGCGAATTGAGCCAAATCGCGAAACTGGCCCGATTTCCAAAACCCAGGTCAACGCCGTAACCTCGCCGACCCCGGCAATGGTCATCAAGCGGTTAACCCTTTCCTGGATCAGCGGATTGCTCCGCAAGGCTTGGATCAGCCGTTTCTGGAACGTCTGGAACATCTCAAACCCGGCACGACTCAACATCAGGAGTTCCTTGACCGAGGGCGGTATCTCATCAAGCCGGTCCAGCAGTTCATGGAAATATTTCTTGCCGCGCAGGCGGTTCTTGCTATAGCCCGCCCCAACTTCCATCAGCAGACCGGACATCTTGTTGTGTATGTTGATCGCGGTCCGCACCAGGTGATTGCGATACCGTAGAATCCGCCGCAACTCCCTGATTTCTTGTGGGAGCATGACACATTCCGGCAACAAGTTGACCCGCAGGAGATCGGTGATCTTTTCCGCATCGCCCTGGTCATTTTTCTTCTTGGCCGCAGTGATGGCTTTGAGCATCTCGGGGTGGGCCACCTTCAACGCCAGGGCATGGGGCGCGAGAAAATCATACACCCAGCCTGTGAAAATGGTGGCCTCCATCGCTCCGATCCATGGACCGGGTAGGCGCTGTACCCATGCACTCAACGATACCCTGTCTGCGGAAACCATCCCTTGATCTACCAGGCGACCGTCAATGGTTTTGATGCAGTAGGCAATCATCTTCTTGTGGATATCCAACCCAATAAAGTAACATGTGCTCATAGAAACCTCCCTGTGGTGTATTTTGGGCGAGCTGGTTCTCGACCCAACAGTTGTTCATATTATACCCACATGGAGGTTTCTTCCGCTCTTGGGACTTATGCATTCAAACAGACCACCTTTTCAAGGCAAGGAAACGTGGTCTGTCCCCTAATTCCGGTCCCCTAATTCCGTCTCTAATTCCGTCTTAACCCTATCTGTTGTAAGGTATAACGAAAAATTAACCGGGCGCGGCGCACAAAACGCCTGGGAAAATAAAGCAAACTGTGTTCCGCGTCCGGTTGAATGCCGGGTTAGCCCTGAATCAGTCATTCGCCTGGGTGGATTATTCCCGAGCCAGCGCCTCCAGGACCTTCACTGTCAGCTCCTTCATCGAGAAAGGTTTCTGGATGAAATGTACGCCGTTGTCCAGCACGCCGTGGTGGGCGATGACGTTGGCCGTGTAGCCCGACATGAACAGGCGCTTGATGTCGGGATAGATGGACATGAGGTTCCTGGCCAGATCGCGGCCGTTCATCTCTGGCATGACCACGTCGGTGATGAGCAGGTCGATCCGGCCCTGGTGCTCTCGGCCCAGGCGGATGGCCTCGCCCGGTGTCCCAGCCGCGATCACGGCATAGCCTGTGCTTTCCAGCATTATTGTGGTCAGCTCCAGGATGGCTGGCTCGTCCTCCACCAGCAGGATGGTTTCGCCGCCCGTCGCCGCGGCCGGCGCCTGTTCCGGTTTGGGGCGGGGGGACGCCGTGGCTGCGTGTTGCGGCAGGTAGATCTTGAAGGTCGTTCCCTGACTCGGCTCGCTGTAGACGTTCATGAAACCTTTGTTCTGTTTCACGATGCCGTAGACCGTGGCCAGACCCAGGCCGGTGCCCTTGCCCACTTCCTTGGTGGTGAAGAATGGCTCGAAGATGTTGGCCAGGGTCTCAGGGGCCATGCCGCAGCCATCGTCGCTCACGGCGAGCATCACAAACTCGCCGGGCACGAAACCGGCGTGGTCGGCGCAAAACGCTTCGTCAAAAGAAATGCTCCCCGTCTCGATGGTGATCTTGCCTGTGTCGGCAATGGCATCCCTGGCGTTGACGCACAGATTGCTCAGGATCTGGTCCACCTGCGAGGGATCGATGAAGACGGGGTCGAGATTTCTCCCCGGCAACCATGCCAGGTCGATGTTCTCGCCGATGAGTCGCCGCAGCATCATGAGCATCCCCTCCACGGTTTCGTTGAGGTCGAGTATCTTCGGGGCCACGGTTTGTTTGCGGGCGAAAGCAAGCAGTTGCCCTGTCAGGGCGGCTGAGCGCTCGGCAGCCTTCTGAACTTCCTGCAACCACTTCCGCACCCGGCTTTGGGGCGGCAGTTCTCCCAGCGCCATCGCCGAGTAGCCCAAAATGACTCCAAGCATATTGTTGAAATCGTGCGCCACGCCCCCTGCCAACCGGCCCACCGACTCCATCTTCTGGGCCTGGAGTAACTGCGCCTGGAGCTTCTCTTTTTCCTCCTCCGCCCACTTTTGCTCGGTGATATCCCTGGCGGTGGAAAGTGCCCCAACGCTACGCCCCGATTCATCCTTCAGAATGCGGCACCACCAGGCCAGGAGTCGCTTTTCTCCGTCCTTGCGCCTCTGCCAGCTCTCCAGGTAGATCACTGATTCGTTGCCGTTGAACAGAGGCTGAACTCTTGAATCGGTATCTTGCTCCCCCTCGAAGAAAGCAGACGCATCCCTACCGATCACGTCGGGGCCGAAGAATTCGTATCCGGCGGGGTTGGCCCAGGTATAGACCTTGTTTGCGTCCACTTCCATCAGGATATCCGGGATGGCGGCAAGCAATGCTTCCTGACGCAAAGACAGGTTCTTCAGTTCCTCCTCCACCCGCTTGCGCTCGGTGATGTCGATGTAAGTCCCCAGCACGCCGCTGTTGGCGCCTTTGTCGTTGCGCAGGGGAACCTTGCTCGTGAGCAGGAAGATGGTCCCGCCCGAGGGGGTCGTCTGCGGCTCTTCAATCAGGAGCCGAGGGGCGCCGCTATCGATCACGGCGCGGTCGTCGGCCCGGTAGAGTTCAGCCTGGTCCCGCCAGCCCATCGCGTAGTCGTCCTTACCAACCAGATCCTCGGGGTTCTCAAATCCGGCATCCCTGGCGAACGGGGCGTTGCAGCCAAGGTACTTCAAATCCCTGTCCTTCCAGAATACGCGCACCGGGATGGCATCGAGCACGGCCTTGAGAATCGCTCTCGATGCACTCAGTTCCTCCTCCGCCCGCTTGCGCTGGGTGATATCGCGGAAGATGCCTTCCACGCCGAGCACAGCCCCGGCGGCGTCGCGGTAGTAACTACTGCTGGTGGCCACCTGAAGCTCGGAGCCATCTCGGCGCAGCAAGGTTAACTCATAGTCATTCACCGAACCCTCGACGCGCAGGCGCTCCAGCAACTGTTCTCGCTTTACGGGGTCAGCGCAGAAAGACGCCGCCTTGCGGCCGAGCATCTCGTCCAGGCTGCCGTAGCCCAGCAGGCGCATGGCCGACGGGCTAAACATGACCAACCGGCCCTCGACGTCAGTGCGGTAGTATACGTCGGAGATGTTCTCGACGACCGAGCGGTAGCGTTCCTCACTCTCGCGTAACGCGAAATTGGCCGCACGCAGCCTCTTGCCGCGAGTCAGCAAAGCCAGAATCAAGAACGTCTGCAAGCCACAGAACAGGGCAATGCCAAGGAGCCAGACCCAGTACTGCTCCCACATTGACATCTGGCGGTTAAGAACAACACTCCCTTGGGGAAGGGCGGATTCCTTGATCCCGAAGCGCTGCATCACTTTGTAGTCGAACATGGGTACGTTCGGGCTTTCCATGACCACAGGAATCTGGTCCGCTCCCTGGCCCTCCAGGATGCGGACCGCCAGATTGCCCGCCGTGCGCCCCTGGTCCTGGCCGGAGGAGACGTACCCGCCCAGGGCGCAATCGACCAGGTCGAAGGACCAGGCCGTGAAAATCGGGACCGGGGAATAGGCGGAAAGAATCCGGCTGCCGTCCTCGATGGACAGAAACCCGCCTTCCGGATTGAGGAGGGTGGTCAGGCGCAGGACCAAGTTGTCTTTGGGCAGGTGGCCCAAGATGTCCGGGGCGTCCTGGTCGGTCATGTTCAGCAGTTCGTCGAACTGAACCCGACCTTTTATCCGGGCGGCCACGGCCCGGTACTCCTCCAAGTTGGCGCGGCTGCCAGCATCAGCGTCGCTGACCATGGCCATGATCCGGGTGGTCCGGGGGAACAACTTCAGGGCCAGTTCCAAAGTAGCCTCCAGGCTCAGAGCCTCGTTGACCCCGGTGATGTTGGAGTATCCCTGGATACGCTTCGGAGTGAAATTATTGATCCCGCAGAAAACCACAGGAATAGTGGGGAACACATCATCCCGGACGGTAAGCAGGAAGTTCAGGGCTGCATCGTCCGAGACCAGGATCAGATCCTGCGGTCTGCCCCGGTACTTGGCCCGGATGTATTCCGTGATCAGCCGGGTGTGGTCCGGGTCGACATACCGGCGCATGTCCAGGTTCTCGATAGACAAACTGAGGGACTCAAGGGACCCCAGGGCCTCGCGAACACCCTGGGCCACGCTGTCATTCCAGCGGTCGCCCTGGTGGTAAGAAGTGAGCAAGAGGACCTTCCTGGGGGGCTGACCGGCCGCTGCAGCATCGCATGGAGCAAACAGCACGGCGAGGGAGAGGAGAAAGAACAGTAAATATTCAGAAGGACTTGGTTTTACCATACACTCCCCCATGCTCAATCAATTTGAGGTGCTAATCGCGGTGCTGACCGGCGCCGTGCGCCGATCAGGCAAACGAAGTTTAAATGATCGGTGTGCGGTGTCCGGTCAAGCACCTTGTTCCGGCGCAAGGCGACGGGGCAAGGTGCTTGACGAAGTCAGCGAATTAGGGGACAGACCACCTTTTCAAGACAAGGAAACGTGGTCTGTCCCCTAATTAATTCTGCGGGAAACCGCAGATCGTTCCGCGATAACCGCTCCGCCAGAGGCGCAACACTCGGTAATGGTGGGGTGGTTATCCCCTTACCATGCCAGGACTTGCACCCGGCAAGATGCGCCACGCTTTGCGCGGCGCACTAACGTTAAGTTAAACGGCCGCGTTTACGCGGTCCGAGTGAGCTTTCAGGCGAACGGTTTAAACGTCTTGTTGTGCATTTTTTCTTATTTTTTTTAATTCGGTAACCAGTTTTTCAATTTCATCTATTTGAGCATTAAAACTGTTCTCCGTATCTTTCAGCATGGAATCAGATTCTTCATATGCTTCTTTATCAATTTTTAATTTCACATATTGTTTTCTATGGCTAGCGAAAATTAGGAATGACAGATGTTGTTTAGCTTCCACTAGAGACTGCTCAAAGTGTTTATTAAACAATTTAATTGGAGTGTCCTCTTCAATTATTGTCTTTCTTTTTTCAAAATCAGTTTTGATTAAATAAATAAAGAAAACCCACCAGATAGACATGAAGAAAATGAAAAATTGAAAGCTTTTAATTGTAGATATGTTCTTTATTTCAATTCCATTATTAAAGAGAACAATGATTGATAATGTTACAACTGAAAATATTAATTGAAGAGCAAATGCCTGAATCAACAGCTTTAAGCGGAAAGAATGAAAATCACCTTGTAAACGCTTTAATTCGACAGCTTGAGTAAGTGTTAAACCTGAAAAAACTGTAGTTGCAAATGCAATTTCTGTGAGAAATGTTGTTGAATCACTATGCTGGCCAATAGCATATCTTATAATTGTAATGACAAAGATTGGGAGCAGAGTAAATGCAACTTGGCTAAAAATGAATCGTATTAAGGCCTCTGAAAAAATATCTATCTTTCTATAGATAGCTCTAAATTTTTTTTTCAGGAAGATTAACATTATATATTTCCTATGGAGCACAACGTTAAGTTGAGTGGCGAGCTTCAGCGAGTCCAAGCGACTGAAAGGAGCGACCTCAAACGACTGGTTAACCGTTCTCTGTTTCATCTGCTACTAGGTCGAGCAAATTTTCTAGACGCCTTTCAATGTGGGTAGTGCTACATGCCCTTTTAATTTCTCTATCATTTTGTAACGCCCTTAATTCTTCACGAACAATTGAGGCTGCCTCTTTGATAAGTTCAACCACAATAGGCGCAGCAGTGTTGCTGTAAAAAACGTGCCTTACGTTGCCCCATGACGTTTGCCCGCCAGGGGAGCCAAGGTAGGCAAGCATAAGCCACTTCAATATTTGGACTCGTATATCTGCTGGGCAATAGAGAAGGCCACCGACCTCTTTAAACGAGCGCAAAAGTTCACCGTGAGATTGATATGAACCCCAGTTGTAACCAACCTGTTTCATTGACTGCAAAATAGATGCAAAAAAATCACGAAGATGTGCTTGTTTCAAATAGGGAAGAACTCCAGCGGCATATGAAATACGAATTAGCAATCTACTTGGGCCATGCCTTGTGATTTTATCTTGTAGATGCCCAGCTAGTGATAGCTTTACTGGATTTTGTGTTATAGGGGAAAGATGAGTTAAGAAAGCAAACGCATTCTGTCTGACAAGTTCTGATTGGCTGTCATCGGCGGCAACAGCAGCGAGAAATTTAACGATTTCTTCCTGCCGAGGTTGTGGGGCGCTTTCATAGTCTTCAAGTAAGCTTGGGGCTGGTGCCGCAGGTACTGGTTGTTCAACAAGTTCTTTTACGTCAACAACCCTTATAAGATGAATAGGGTCTTTTGCTAATACGACATTGATACATGTTTGAAAAATGTATACGCAGTCTTCCACACCGGCTTCATATTCGTCATCTTCGTGCTCAAGGTCACGCCTAATCTCGTAACACCTTGAGACTCTTCGCCATTCCGGGCGACTCAGCAACCCAATTCGATGCGCTAAGTCAATAAGTTTAGCAGTAGGATAATTTTCAATATCTTCTTGTTTTGAGACCGGCGGTAGCCTGTATTGTTTAGCTGCTTCTTCAGCTATATCTAACCCTGCTATAATGATTTTTTCTCTTAGGTCATGAATTGATGCATTGAATAGCCTTTGGCATGCACTGCTTGGGTCAACAGCAATAAGTCGATGAACCCTATTTATTAAGTCTTTTGCTTGCCATGCTGGTCTTATTTGTTGGAGTAGTGCAGGGACATTGGAGGCTTGTACAAGTTCGACGGTAGGAGATGGAACAAGATCGTTCATATTTTGCCTCCATATTTTTTCGGTTAACGCTTCGCTTGAGGGGCGCGGCCAATGAACTTGACCGCTTAAGCGCCGCATATGTTTACCGCGTCCCTCTCTAAGCGTTTGTTATATGCCAAGCTGTATATTTGACTCAATTGTAACTAGACCCTTCTCGCAATCAATTGCGGATACTTTGCATTCTCTCATACCTCTAATGCTTTGGCCATTTTCAATAACTTCAACAAGCTTAACTTGCTCACCGACTTCGATAAATTGTGTCTTTTGAATGTCGTTAAGCCTAAGCGATATTTTAAAAGTAGTATCATCCTCTATAGTGCCACTACTTATAACTCGTTTCGATTCTGTGAATATTTTTACAATGGTTTGATTTTTGGTGGCCAAGATCTTGACTAAATCAACTTCGCATTTCATAGGTTCGATTATGGGTGAAAATACCTTTTCGTATGCATTAACTATAGAAAAATAATTCAAATAAAAGATATTCTCCAAATCACTTTCAGTGTAAAGTAAATTACCTGATGATTTTATCAACTCACATGAAATATAGGCAATTTTTGGGCTTAACGGAAGGAAAAAACATGCTGATTCGACACTTTCGTTTGCATTCTCTGAAAGGTACTGTCTAGGTATTATCTGTAAAGCGTCCGCTATATTTATTTGCCTCCTGACTACTGGGTTATCGGATGTTATAAATGGGAAGTTTGTTTTGTTGTAAATTATGACGGCATGGGGATGTATTACATGGCCAAGATCTTGCGTAACAAGCTGCCTTTTAGAAATATCTTTTAAACCAATTTTATAATTGTTATTACCTTCATACATGTCCATCCATCCAGCCACTTTATCAACTGTGCCCTGAAACCTATCAATAAAGGCTTCAACCCGCATAAATTGCAGAGTAACAAAATATGACATAAATGACAGATTTTCGTTGTTGACCTTTTCATCGATAATTTGCTTTATGTACTTAGCATAATCACTTTCCACTATTGACAAATAGTTCTCAATAAGCGGTCGTTTAGGATCATCTTCGGGAAGATTATAAAAATATGACTTTGTAAGTGATTTGTGTGAAACAGACCTAAGATTCCATTTTTCTGTTAGTTTGTTGTTGTTGATATATATGCCGCCGCAAAATTTTAGATTCACCTTCCATATTTCTGATACATCAGCCTCAAAATTCCGCAAGTAACAAGCAGGCACCAAGTGCTGGTTCTTTTTTTCAGACATAGTTCAAAATCACTCTTTTCATATAACGTGGAATTAACCGGCTCCGCGCTTTTGCGGAGTCCGGGTTGAATGTCGGGTTAGAACTTTGCGCGCAACTCATAAACCTAACTGTTTCTCGATGTAGGTTTGAAGGATGCCGATACCAATGTCGCCAGTCTTCTTCGCAGCCTCGATCAAGAACCCCTTGATCAGTTGGGTGGCTCTTAATTTATCTATTTGCTTCCCACTTTGATCGGCAATTTCATGGACGGCGGTTTCGAGTGCATCTTTTTGATTGCCCCCATGTTTGCCAATAAGCTCTATTAATTGATGATGTTCTTGGCTGAAATGCTGATTTCCATAAATTTCTTGAGCAACAACATTGTTAACTGCTTGAATAAACTGAGGTCGAATGTTCAGTGTAATGTTACTGCTGGAACTACCATGAGATGCTGAAAATGGAGCTCGCAATGCATTTGTTCCAGGGTGTGGCACAACGATGGAAAGTAATGCGTTGATTTGGTGCCAGTCATCTTCATTTGGTGCCAAATCTAAAAGCTCTGCTTCCAGTCTATGGCGAATGGATAGAGATTTTGACTCGGCCTCTTGTTTAATGTCCAACTGGAGCCGCCTTGCTTCCTTTGAATATCGCGTAATGATTGCCGAAATTTCATTTGGATTGAGGCTTTTTGAGCTCAATAGATTGGATGCAGCCTCAACATCCAAGGCGCATAGAGCCATAAGATTAGAGAAATTTTGAAATTCTGCTGACAGCTCAGTGGCGTTATTTGGCAGTTCTCCGTGAAACTCGTAAATCACCCCGAAGTCGGTACGACGCTGATCAAGGCGAACTGAAAGCTTGTCTACCTTTGCAAGGTAGTCTCTAAACAGTTGAAGAAATTTATCCGCCTCATTGGACCAGATTCGTCCTGCTGGAACGTAAAGCCGGAAGATTAAATTCCGCTCAATGTCTCCCAAGAAGGCCTCAGCAAGAACCGTGACCTCCGCATTCCGTTTGTATGGCACAAGCTTTACATTCTTCGAGCGCATCCATGTGATAGCGGCTTGTGTGGTTTCGACTGGCGGATACGGTTTGTATTGCTCCCTGAATTTGTCGGTTTGTTCGCCCTCCAGCAAGTCTTCGAATATGAAGAATTGATTTGGGGTGTTACCAATTTTGTCGAATAATTCTTCGCGAACGCTCTGGTACTTTGGGTCGGTTACGAGGCGTACGACGCGTGGGGTGAATTTCGCTAGAGTGCATGAGACATTAAATTCTTCGTAAATTTTGGATATTGAAGTCCAGTTTTCAGGCAATGAGTCAAGAATTTTCTTTTTGTACTGCCGATTGGATGATTTCAATGAGCTGAGAATTCCTTCATGATCAACCCACCCAAGAAGCAGCACTAGCGGTTCTGCTGGGTTAAGCATGAATTCAAATTCAAGCTCCTCTGCTTCGTCGAGTTCTTCAAAGTTGCTCATATTTCCCCAAAAGTTCTAACAAGTAATTCAGCTGATCTGTATATCTTCCCGGCATTCGCAGGTGAAGTGGCCAGGTACCAATACAGGTGAGAGAGGCGAATCTTGCTCCCTCGCTCAAAATTTACTTGTAACCTACTAAGTTCTTGTAAATATTTCTCGAAAAATTTGCTAGGATCTGATTTTCGCCTTTCTGTGTATCATTCTATCTCGGATGATCAATCTTTTATTGGAGATTCCCGAATGATTCAAATCCCGAGTCCGATTCTGGCACGCTTTGAAGCGTGTCTTACGGCAAACAACGTCTCCGCAGCGCTTTGGGGGCACTATAAAAAGTGGCTCCGATTCTATCTCGATTTTTGCACAAAATATCATCGTGATCCCATGGATTCCAGTAGCCTCGCCGGCTTTCAGCAAAAGCTGTTGGACAAAGGGCAAACGGAAATGCAAAGGAAGCAGGCGGCGCATGCTGTCGGCCTGCATCTCGGCAATGACCATGCAAGTTGGGTCCAGGGTTCTTCAGACTCACCCGCTTCGCCAGCCTTTAACAGCAGGGATTCTTCAAATATTTCACAACCCGTTACCTCTCCAACCACTCGAGAGCCATTTGAAGTGCCGCAAGGGCATGCATTTCGTTTAAGTTTGAGCAGCCAAGCTACTCAACCCAGATTTAGCAAGGCACCTTCCGTCCCTATGACACCAAATAGATCAGGAACGCCTGAGATAGAACCAACGCTGTCAGACCTTCCCACAGCTGTTCCCACCAGCAACGTGCAGCAGATCAACGGCGCATCATGGGTGGCGCAGTTTACTCGTCTTAGAGAAGAAATAGAGGTGAGGCACTATTCTCCCAAAACCCTGAAAACCTATACGCATTGGTTAAAGCAGTTTCAGGCATTTACTCGTAGCAAACCGTCTGACGCGCTAACGGCATCAGATGTCAAAGAGTTCCTGACGTGGTTAGCGGTGAAGAAGGGGGTGTCGGCCTCAACCCAGAATCAGGCCTTCAATGCCCTGCTTTTTCTGTATCGGCACGTATTGCAGAAGGAATTTGGAAAAATGGACGGGGTCGTCAGGGCAAAGCGCCGGCCATACATACCCGTGGTGCTTTCCCGTGAGGAGATAACGGAGATTCTCTCACATCTTTCCCCGCCGGTTGATCTGATTGTGAAGTTACTCTACGGGTGCGGCTTGCGTTTGTTCGAGTGTCTCAATCTCCGCGTTCAATGCCTGAATTTTGATGCCGGAAAAATCACCATTCATGACGGGAAGGGCAAAAAGGACAGGACGGTTCCCCTTCCCAGGGCCCTTCTCCCTGAACTCAAAACGCAACTGAACACTGTCAAGGAACTGCATCGCCGAGATCTTGCCGCCAAATATGCGGGAGTCTTTCTTGTCACCGCGCTGGACAAAAAATATCCCAACGCCGCCAAGGAATTTGTCTGGCAGTGGCTTTTTCCGGCGGTCGATCTCACCCGTGTACCTGCGACGGGAGAGTATAAGCGGTACCATCTTCATGAAACCGTGGTGCAAAAGGCCATCAAGGCAGCCGTCGGCAAAACCACGCTCTGCAAGCGTGCCTCGGCGCATACCTTTCGCCACAGTTTTGCCAGCCACTTGCTGCAAGCCAACTATGACATTCGCACCATCCAGGAACTCCTTGGTCACAGCGATGTGAAAACCACCATGATCTACACGCACACGGTGAAAAGCGTCACCTTGAAGGAAGCCAGGAGTCCTTTGGATTTTTGATATTTCCGTCAGCAACCAGAATCAATTGTGAAGATCGTTAGTTCGAGGTGTTTCCTGATTCTCCCAAGGAGACACCGGGTCAAGGTATTTCCAATCACAGTTGACTGCCCATAATAATCTGGCCTAATGACCTGGTTGCTGCGATAAATCCCACTTTTTAAATTGAGATGTTAAGCTTCAAATATCGATAATACGTTGATCTACTGATCCTCAAAGCCTGACAAATATCTTTATATTTTCATTCCTTTAGCTGCCATCTCCAAAGCAAGTTGAACCTTTCTATCATTTTGAGAAAGCGAGGGGCGGCCACCAATTCTACCTTTTTCTCGTGCTGCAGCTCTCCTCGGACAATATAGCCCCTATTCCACGGTCACGCTTTTGGCAAGATTTCTCGGCTGATCGACATCGCAACCGCGACGATGAGCGATTTCGTAAGCCAGCAACTGCGCGGGAATGGTGTACAGTAGAGGGTTCAATTCCTCGTTGACTTCCGGTAGATAGAGGACATCCTCGGTAAGGGAGGAGAGATGCTCATCACCGCTGGTGCCGATTAACACCAACCGCCCCTGTCGGGCCTTGATCTCCTCGATATTGGAGACGGTTTTCAGATAGACGGAATCCTTGGGCACCAGGGCCACAATCGGCATATCCCGGTCAATCAAGGCAATAGGCCCATGTTTGAGCTCACCGGCGGCATATCCCTCGGCATGAATGTAAGAAATTTCTTTCAGTTTCAATGCCCCCTCAAGGGCAATGGGAAAATTGAGTCCACGACCGACAAAGAGGAAGTCCTTAGCTTCATAGTACCGTTCAATCAGGGTTTTAATCTCATCCTGCAAACGTGGCAGTTCAGTGTCGATCACGCCGGCAATATCGATCAAGGCGCAGCCGAGAATTCTTTGGGTTTCCGTATCAATGGTTTTGCGCACTTGCCCCAGATAAAGCGTCAGGAGAAACAAGGCGGCTAACTGGCAGGTAAAGGCCTTGGTCGACGCCACGCCGATTTCCGGACCGGCATGGGTATAGATGATGCCGTCGGCCTCCCTGGTCATGGTCGAACCGACCACATTACAAATGGTGACCACCTTGGACCCGAGTTGCGCGGCTTTGCGGATTCCGGCAAGGGTATCGGCAGTTTCGCCGGATTGGGAAATGGCAATGGTCAGCACCCGATCATGCACCAAAAGCCGCCGATACCGAAATTCCGAGGCAATGTCCACCTCCACCGGGATACCCACCCATTTCTCGATCCAATACTTAGCCACCAGAGCGGCATGCCAGGAAGTGCCGCAGGCCACCAGAGCGATCCGCTCGA
The DNA here is from genome assembly GCA_963666685.2 of uncultured Desulfobulbus sp. Taxonomy (GTDB): domain Bacteria; phylum Desulfobacterota; class Desulfobulbia; order Desulfobulbales; family Desulfobulbaceae; genus Desulfobulbus. Next base: position 681,893 of record CAXXHZ010000003.1, on the reverse strand, counting down.
TAGTATTAATCGCTTTATGATTCAGACCGATTTCAGGCAAATCCACCACACCGGTATCGGGAACGATGCGGCCGCTGATCGTATTGAGAAGCGCCTGGGGTTGCTCAAAAATCTCCTTGAGCATAAAGTGCCGGTACCCAGCCTTCTCCGCCATAGAGGCATTCCAGTCAATAACGGTGATCGGTTTTTCCAATTCGGTTCCGTCCTCCACCTGCAGGATGGTATAGGTTCCTTTTCGCAAGACGACCATTTCCCGGTCATCAAGAAAGATGACCTCACGGGTGTAGGGTAACAGCGCAGGGATATCGGAGGCAATAAAACAAGCGTCGCTGGAAACCCCCATGACCAGAGGGCTGTGGTTGCGGGCAGCCACCAGCAACTCGGGTTCCTTGGCCCAGAGGACGCCGATGGCGTACGATCCCTCAACCCTGGCCAAGGCCGCGCGCACCGCCGCAACCAGATCGCCCTGCAGACACTCTTCAATGAGATGGGCCAGAACCTCGGTGTCGGTTTCCGAGGTAAAAACATGACCCTTGGCGGTCAGTTCATTTTTCAATGAACTGTAATTCTCAATAATCCCATTATGCACCACCACCAGCTCACCGGTGCAATCGGTATGGGGATGGGCGTTGTTTTCGGTGGGGGCGCCATGGGTAGCCCAACGGGTATGACCGAGGCCGGTGCTGCTGGCCACGCCGATATGCTCGTCGACCACTCGCTCCAAATTCACCAGTTTGCCCTTGGCCCGATAGCGCACCAGACGATTATTATAAATATAGACCAGACCGGCCGAATCGTATCCGCGATATTCAAGTCGCCGTAAACCCTCCAGGAGAATGGGCACAACTCTTCTCGTACCGACATAGCCAACTATTCCGCACATTTGATTATCCTTATGTATTTTTCACTGATAAAATCCTGCAACGCTGCAAACCACTATCTACGAGCTCAATAAATAATGCAAGCAATAACAAAGGGAAAGCCTCACAATCCATCCCTTTGCAGCCTGGAGCAAGAGCAATCGTAAATCTATTTTATTCTGCTGATTTTTATGATAGAAAAAGAATCCTTGCAGGAGATCCTGTTTCCTCTTTCGCTCCGCTGGAGAAATCGTTTTGCGAATCCCAGGAAAAAGGGTATCCTGATCATAACCATACAGTCAAAGGATTCCCGCATGAACGATCGAAATCGTCTCAAAGAACTGCTCCTCCAAAAATCCTACCGTCAGGGGACATTTACCCTCACCTCGGGTAAGACCTCCGACTTTTACGTGGACGGCAAACAGACTACTCTAGATGCGGAAGGCGGGTATCTCTGCGGCCGCCTCCTTTTCGAGTTGATCCGTCAGCATCCGGAAACGATCACCGGAGTGGGGGGCATGACCTTGGGAGCCGATCCGCTGGTTACGGCGGTAAGCGTGGTCAGTTATCTTGAAAAATCGCCGATTCCGGCCTTTATCGTCCGCAAGGAGGCCAAGGGTCACGGCACCGGCAATTTCATTGAAGGCAAAAACAATTTACTTAAAGGGGGGCTGGTGGCCTTGGTGGAAGACGTGGTCACCACGGGCGGGACCCTGCTGAAAGTTATAGAACGCGTTGAAAACGAAGGCTTCAAGGTCGGCCTGGTGGCGACCATTGTTGATCGCCAGGAAGGCGGAGCCGAAGTGCTTGCAGCAAGCGGCTATCCTTTAAAGGCGGTCTTTACCCGCGAACAACTCATCGGCAAGGCATAACAAGCGTGAAATGTAAAGAGTGCGGTGAAATTCTCCAGGTGCACCGGCGATGTCGCCAGGTCCGTCTCAAATGCTCCGGCTGCCGGAAAGAATATCAAATTCACGAAGTTGCAGACGATCTTGATCCGGAGATCGAGGCGGAACTGGAACGTTTCCCCTGCATCATCTACGATTGATCGATGACGGAAATTAAGCTGCATGTCCGTAACAACAATACGGCAACGCTTGTTTGCCCAAATTGTGGGACAATCAAGCATATCGCCGCCGAAAGATTTCGCCACATCCGCCATACGGTGACAGTCCGTTGCCGTTGCCAGAAGATTCTAACCATCCTCTTTGATTTTCGGCGTAACTATCGCAAACAGACCAATCTGACCGGAATGTATGAAATTGCGACGCAGGGCGGGATTGGCGGCGGGTTGATTCATATCCACAATATTTCAAGAGGCGGGCTGGGATTTACGATTTCCGGACTGCATCGCATTGAGAAAGGCCAAGAACTGCTGCTTGAATTTCAGCTGAACGATAAAATGAAAACCGTTCTGAAAAAACGAGTGATTGTCAAATCGGTGCAGCAAAACACCATTGGTTGTCAATTTACGGACAACGCCGAAATGGAAAAGGCGCTGGGATTCTTCCTGCAGAACTGATTTTCCCCCTCCCCGCTCATCCGTCCCCCTTCCTCTTTTTCCCGTTCATCATCAGTTCACCCGATCTGTTCAAGACCGATCGCAGAATGCCCTGTGCCTTTGCCAAAAGGGGCGCAAGCGTTTCAGGCTCCAAGGCGCTGATCCTCACCCCTTCACCTACAGGGGGCAGTTGCTCGAAAGCCTCAGGCTTTACCCGATCGATCTTATTGAAAACCTGCAGACAGGGGATATCGTCCAGTTCCAACTCGGCCAACAAAGATTCCACGACCTCAACCTGCTGCGGCCAGGCGGGATTGGAAACATCGATAACATGGAGCAGAAGATCCGCCTCGAACAACTCCTCCAGGGTTGATTCAAACGCCTTGAGCAGATCTGCGGGCAGGTTGCGGATAAAGCCGACGGTGTCGGTAATAATGACTTCCATGTCTTCGGGAAATCGCAGGCGTCTGCTGGTCGGATCCAAGGTGGCAAAGAGCAGATCTTCCGCCTGGATTTCACTCCGGGTCAAGGTGTTGAGCAGCGTCGATTTGCCGGCATTGGTGTACCCGACCAGTGATATCACCGGGACATCGCGCTTGCGTCTTCGGTTGCGACGGTGGTAACGCTGCTCGCCGACCGCCTTCAACTCTTTACTCAGGCGATTGATCCGATCATTAATCCGTCGCTTATCGATTTCCAGTCGGGTCTCACCCGGTCCGCGGGCACCGATCCCTCCGGTCAAACGGGAAAGGGCATCATCGCGGGTGGTCAGTTTGGGCAACATGTACTTCAACTGCGCCATTTCAATCTGTAATTTGCCTTCACGGGAGCGGGCTCGACCGGCAAAGATATCAAGGATGAGCTGGGTGCGGTCGATGACCCGCAGATCGGTATGGTCAGTCACCGAACGGATCTGCGAAGGACTTAATTCCTGATCAAACAGCAGAAGATTGGCACCAAGCCGTAAACTCATCAGCATGATTTCCACCAGCTTGCCCCGGCCAAGGATAAAGCGGGGGTGGAGCTGCTTGCGCCGCTGGATGACTTGGCCCAGGACCTCGATCCCTGCGGATCGCGCCAGCTCAATCAATTCGGCCATGGAGTCCTCGGCTTCGGCCTTGCCGCCGGTGGTCACCGAGATAAGCAGCGCCCGGTCCTTGCCTTTATCGACATCGCGAACCGGGCGTTCGCGAACGAATTCCTCTTCCAGGGCCTCGATCAGCTCAATGCAGGACTGCTGCTGGGCGGCGGGATGCACCGGTGCCAAAGTTGCCCAGTCACGGCCTTCGACCGGGCGGGGTATGAGATGCACCGTATGCAGCAAATCCGGCAGCCCTTCCCGGAGAGTCAGGATTGCCATCAAATCGAGCCGAAGGCAAACCATATCCATGATATCTTCTTCATTCACCGAGGCATTGCCCAACACGGTATGGACACAGCGCAGACCGCGCAAGCGTCCACCGGCGGCACCGACACCGGACAAGGCCGGAATGGTGATCCGATCGTAATCCCCCACCACTACAGTTTCAATCTGTCCTGAACGGTGAATGAGCACGCCGATCCGGCGGTTGAGTTCCGTTGAAATCGCAGCCAGCGAACGAGCAGTCTCCCTGCTGATGATTTCCTCGGGCGCGATCTTTTTTTGGGCAAGCCGCTCCAGATCGCGCAACTGTTTGGGCTTAAGCCCGTTAATTATACCGGTGACCGCAGCGATGGCAGTACTCCTTGAGGTAAACGAAAAAAATCAGCAGGGGGCACTGCCCGGAGTTCGAGGAAAAGGGATGACATCACGGATATTCTGCATGCCGGTGACAAACTGCACCAGGCGTTCAAACCCCAGGCCGAAACCGGAATGCGGTGCAGACCCATAACGACGGAGATCCAGATACCAGGCGTACTGTTCAAGGTCAAGCCCGGCTGCGGTCATCCGGTCGGCAAGCACCTCGTAGCGATCCTCGCGCTGACTGCCGCCGACCAACTCACCGATACCGGCAACCAGAATATCCATGGCCGCAACGGTGCGGCCGTCATCATCAAGACGCATATAGAAGGGTTTGATCCGTTCGGGATAATGGGTGACGATCACCGGTGCCCCGGCGACCTCCTCGCAAAGATACCGTTCATGCTCGGCCTGCAGGTCAACACCCCACTCCACCGGGAATTCAAAACTCCGCCGCGATCGTTCCAACTCGGCAATCGCCTCGGTATAGGTCAGATGAACAAAGGGACGATCCCGGACCTGCGCCAGTTTTTCGATCAGCCCTTTGGCAATAAATTGATCAAACAGCGCAAGGTCCTCCGGACATTCGGCAAGAACGGCCGCAACCAGATATTTAATCATGGTCTCGGCGACCTGCATATTACCGCCAAGATCACAAAAGGCCATCTCCGGCTCCAGCATCCAGAATTCTGCCAAATGCCTGCTGGTATTGGAATTTTCCGCTCGAAAGGTCGGACCAAAGGTATAGACGCGGCTATGGGAAAGGGCGAAGATTTCGGCCTGCAACTGACCGCTGACCGTCAGCCCGGCACGTTTGCCGAAAAAATCGTGGGCAAAAGGTTGTGCTCCCTGCAATTGAGCCGGGTCCAAGGCGGTTACCGTGAACATCTCCCCTGCCCCTTCGCAGTCCGAGGTGGTAATTACCGGAGTGTGGACCTGAATAAATCCCTGCTCATGGAAAAAACGATGGATGGCAAAACTGAGGGTGCTCCGTACCCTGGCAATGGCACCGAGCGCGTTGGTCCGGGAACGGAGATGGGCAAGCGAGCGCAGATACTCAAAACTGTGCCGTTTTTTCTGCAGGGGATAGGTCTCGGGAGCCGCCCAACCGATCACTTCAACGGCAGACGCCTGCATTTCCACAGTCTGTCCCTTGGCCGGAGAGTCGACCAGCCGCCCCTGAACCCGTAAGGAACATCCGGTACCGAGCTTCTTGACCTCGGCCTCATAATTGCTCAGATTCCCGTCAGCTATCACCTGCAGATTCGCCAGACAGGAACCGTCATTGATTTCCAGAAAGGAGAATCCGCCGGAATCGCGCCGGGTCCGCACCCAACCACTGACATCCAGGGTGCTCCCCAGCGGTTGTTGCCGCAGGATATCAACAATCCGTATCGTCTGTCTCATCGCGCCTCACTCCATTGACCGATTTCATCGGCCGATTTTCCCGGCATCCCACCTGTTATTCTCCGGAATCGCAACCCAATGCCGCCGGCGTGGGAGCGTACCCTTTTTTAGCTTATCAGGCCTCCCTGCTCATCTGCCTGCAAACCGATCACCACGAGACCGGCTTGATCCGCTGCCTTGATCATCATCTGCTTATCGAAAAGCAACGATTGTCCAGCTTCCACCGCCAGCACGGCGCCCTTAATCGCGGCAAGGGTTTCTATGGTCTTGGGACCGGTTGCCGGCAGGTCAAAACGAAAATCCTGGCCCGGTTTTTTTACCTTGATCACCACCGCCCCGGACCCGGCCAGTTCGCCGCCCCTGCGAATGGTGGCATCGGTGCCTTCAATGGCCTCCACTGCCAGCACCGTCCGGTCCCGGACCACGACGCACTGGCCGATATCGAGTCTGCCGACTTCCCGGGCAATGGTCCAGCCGAAACGGATGTCTTCCATTTGCCCGGCCGAGGGTTTTTTCCGGGTGAGCAGTCCTGGAGGAAAAAAGAGATGGTCAAGATAGCAGGTTGAGGCCAGAACCCGGATCCCCTCTTCTTCAAGGGACGCCGCCACCGCGCGCAGGATGGCATCATCAAGACGGGTGTCGATCTTATTCCACAAGGACAGTCCTTTGAAATCAGGGAGGACATCATGGAAAATGCGGGTTTTGGTGATGGTGCCGGCAAAAACGGTCTCACGCACACCTTCCCGACGGAAATGTTTTATGATCTTGCCGAGCTGCCCTAATTTCACCCAGTAGGTGACATCGGCCTGTTCTTCGAGTTCGGTGGCCGTCTCGTTCAGATGGGCGATGGCCACGACGCGTCGCCCTTGCGCTCGTGCCGCCTCGGCAAAAAGCAAGGGAAACTGACCGCCACCGGCAATCAGGCCGATAGCCGTCGATCCCGTCTCCTCAATCATCAATGGTCCGCTTGACCACGCCGCGTTTGCTGGAGTGGAAAAAATCGACCATCAACTGCACCTCCAGGCACTCCTTCATTTCCTCCTCCAATACGGCCAGGGAATCTTTCAGGAGAAGATGCGGCGAACGAAACAGAATTTTGAAGGCCTCTTCCAGCTTTTGGATGGTCTCCCGGTCCATGCCGGAACGGCGCAAACCGATTTTGTTGATGCCGGAGATGCGCATCTGATTTCTGATGCCCTCCATGATCACATACGGCGGCACATCAAGTCCGATGCCGGACATGCCGCCGACATAGGCATGATCACCGATGCGGCAAAATTGATGGACCGCTACCAGGCCACCGAGATTGGCATGATTACCGATTTCGACATGTCCGGCCAGCGTCGCCAGATTGGCCATAATAACATGATCGGCGATGATGCAGTCATGAGCGACATGACAGTACGCCATGATCATATTTTTATTGCCAATGAGCGTTCTCCCATTTCCTCGGGCCGTGCCCCGGTGGATGGAGGCGTATTCGCGGAAGAGATTATCGTCGCCGATAATAAGTTCCGTGGGTTCTCCCTTGTAATGACTATCTTGCGGAGGCGCGCCGATGGAAGTAAAGGAGCCGATGGTATTGCGGGCGCCGATGGTGGTATGGCCTGAGACGACGGCATGAGCGCCGATCCGGGTTTCCGGCCCGATCTGCACCGGACCGTCGATAACGGCATAAGGCTCGACCGTTACTGAACCGTCGAGTTGCGCTTTGGAATCAATGACCGCCGTGGGGTGTATCTTCATGAAAAGGTTATCCTGTAAAAAAACAATAAGCAACGAGGCACAATGCCTTCGTCCGATGATACGCTGAATGAAACATCAGGCAAAACTTGCCATCAATTCGGCTTCGGTGACTAATTGGTCGTCAACATAGGCCTTGCCCGACATCTTGGTTATTTTGCCCTTCTGCTTGATCATCTCCAGCTTGAAAATCAACTGATCACCGGGCCGGACGACTTTGCGGAACCGGGCCTTATCGACACCGGCAAAATAGACCAACTTGCCCGCCATCTCAGGATCGGAGAGGCAGGCCAGGATACCGCCGGTCTGCGCCATGCCCTCGAGAATCAGCACACCGGGCATCACCGGTTCGTCGGGGAAATGTCCCTGAAAGAAAAATTCATTCATAGAGACATTCTTCAAGCCGGTTATAGTCTTCCCTTTTTCCAGAGCGATGATCCGATCAACTAAAATAAAGGGGTAGCGGTGCGGCAGCAGTTTCATAATCCCTTTCACATCAATGGGCAGTTCCACATTTTGATCCGTCGTCATTCTTCTTCTCTCTGTTGTTCTTCCTTGGATGAGAGGGAGCCGGTAAGTTGGTCCACCTCTTTTCTCAATCGACGTAATTCCTTGGCCATTTCCGGCAAACGGCTGAAAGCGGCTGTGGACCGGCCCCAGTTCTTCACCTCAAAGGCCGGAGCACCGCCGACCCTCGCCCCATTGGGCTGATCATTATGAATACCGCTCATGGCTGCGGCCATAACCTGATCTCCCAGATGCAGATGCCCGGCAACTCCCGCCTTGGCCCCGAGAACGACATTCCGGCCGAGGGTGGTGCTTCCGGCAATGCCGACCTGGGCAACCAGGATTGTATTTTCTCCGACAACAACATTATGAGCGACCATCACCAGATTGTCGATTCTCGCCCCGGACTTGATCCAGGTGACGCCAAAGGCGGCGCGGTCCACGCAGGAATTGGCACCGATCTCGACATCATCGTCAATCCGTACCGTGCCGATCTGGGGTTTTTTGTAATGCACTCCCCCAGCGTCGGTGGCAAAACCAAAACCATCGCTGCCGATCACCGCCCCATGGTGAAGGATCACCCGTTTGCCGAGGGTACAGCGTTCCGCCACCGTAACATGGGCATGAATGATACTATCATCACCGATCACGGTATCGCTGCCGATCACCGCACCGGGATGGAGGGTCACCCGTTCGCCCAAAACAACGCGCTCGCCCAGACAGACCAAAGGACCAATATCGACTTGTTCCGGAATAATGCAGCCGCTGCCGATCACGGCTGAGGGATGAATGCCCTTGGCAACAAATTCTTTTTCCAGCAGGAAGGTGTGGATCCGGGCTGCGGCGACTGAGGGTTGGCCGGTAACAATCGAGGGGATAGGGAGGGGTCCGGCATCAGGGGGAACAATACACGCCCCGGCGTGACAACTGGTTGGGAGCGGCAGCTGCTTTGTATGCAGAATAAAGGTGATCTCTCCGGAACCGGCCTGTTCAATTCCGTTGAGACCATGGATCAGCAGATGGGGATCACCTTCCACCCTGCCTTCCACCAGATCAGCCAGTTGCTGGAGGGTACATTCACGAGACACGTTCAAAAACCTCCTGATAATGCAGTGATTGCAGAGAAAAACCGAGGTGGTTCACTGATTTTCTCTGGTTTCCTTATCCGTTATACTCTCTGAGACCGCAGGGGTCGGACCTTACTGTAATTTCCTTCAATCGTAAAGAAAAACAGCGCGGCAACGCCGGCGATAGGCCTCCAGATCGTCCTGCCATTCGTGTTCAATCTCTTGAATTGCCACACCATTTTCCAGGGCCTCGCGAACCGGACGGTCGCCTATGATCAGATCCATGGGCAATCGATCAAATTCATATTCATAGGGGGGGGCTTTGTAGGCAAACTGATCCGGATAGAGAGTACGGATGGCCTGAAGCAAGGCGAGGCTGGTCCGATACGGTCGGAAGGTCTCGGGGTCGACAACATGGAGTTGAAAACCGTTACAGCCCTGTCCCATCCATTTCCCCGAGGTTGGCTCAAATCGGAGGGGTCGCAGACAGCATCCGGGAAGAGAAGTGGAACCTAAAAAATCCAGGATCTCGCGGTGCTGCAGAAACGGAGCGCCAAAGAGTTCAAACGGCAGGGTCGTGCCTCTGGCTTCGGAAATATTGGTTCCCTCCCAGATGACTTGTCCGGGATAGACCAGAGCCGTTGTACCGGAGGGCATATTGGGCGAGGGAAACACCCACGGGTATCCGGTGGCGGCAAAAATTTGATTCCGCTTCCAGCCGCTCATTTTGATAACCGCGAGTTGAGCGCCGATTCCCATTTCGCGGTTGCAATAAAGAGCCAGTTCTCCCAGGGTTAAACCATGCCGCATGGGAATGGCGCACCTGCCGACAAAAGAGGCGCAATCCTTATGCAGCAGATTGCCCTCAACCAGATGGCCGCCGATGGGATTGGGCCGATCCAGTATCATGACCGTAATACCGGTTTCCACCGCCACCTCCAGACAATGGACCACCGTCCAGATAAAGGTATAGACCCGGGTCCCCACATCAATGAGATCGACCAGCAAGACATCGATATCGGCAAACATGGAGGGGTAGGGTTTTCTGGTTTCACCATAGAGCGAATAGACCGGCAGACCGCTTTCCAGGTCCAAACCGTGATCGGATTCAATCATATTATCTTGTTTTTCGCTGAAAAATCCGTGCTGCGGTGAAAAAAGACAGGTTAATTGACCGGGAAAGGCCTGCAAGAGCAGATCGCGGCTATGGGTATACCAACGATTGGTGGAGGCCTGGTTGGAGAGCAGACCCAGGCGCTTTCCTTCCAGCGAAGACCTTGACGACCGACACAATTCTTCTATTCCTATTCGTAACACAATAACCTCAATTACCTTTGAAAGGGAATGACATCTGAACGGAGGTGTTTGAACACCTACGGATTCCGTTCAGTCAGTCAGGACTGAGAATAAAGCCCCAGCGAACTCTCAAGCACTTCTAGCGGATGGTCATTAAGTCGTCAAGCTGCTTACGAGGAAATCCCGATGGAAACTTCGACCCGACAGATTTCATTTTTGACGATAATTCAATAGTATTACGACAAAAAATATCATCGTAACGACAGAATGCCCCCCCACCGCGAGGCCCGTTCCGTCATTGCGAGGCCGCAGGCCGCGGCAATCTCAGGCTTCCCCTTGGTTCCCAGGCGGTTGCAGGGCATACTCACTGGCCTACGATACGATGCAGGCAGTGGTAAACACACATACAGCGGAAAAAAAAACACGACCACACGCGCATTTCCATGGGCCACAGGAAACGAAAAACCGGATATGTTGTTATAAAAGCGGGAATTCTAACCGCTCAGAGCTTGTTACAATGAGGGCAGAAAAAATTGAGTGCAAATTTTTATTTTTTTTATTTTATATATAAAATACATTAAGTTACATAATAAATTACAATCTCATGTTCAAAATTTTGTATTTTTTTTCGAAAGGATATTGCTAACGATATGTTGATTTGTTATATTGGTACTCATCTGAGATTGAATTGAGAGGGTCAGGGTGGTTTCACCGTATATTCCCGCGACTTCCTTAACAGATCTACTTTACGCTAAAAAAAAATTTCAGAGCAAAATCGCTCCAAGAAGTCATAAAGTTCCACCCCCCTTAAAAGGAGAAGAATATGAAAAAAGTATTGAGTGTCCTCGCTGTTTCAGCCTTTGTACTCACCGCAAACGCAGCATTCGCAGGTGGACCCGGCCAAATGCCTGCGGGATGTCCGGATGCCTGCCAAGGGCAGATTGATGACCTCCAATCTTCTCAGGCACAGCAGAACGAGCAGTTAGGGACGCAGGGCCAGGAATTGGAAAACCATGAAGGCCGAATTAAAACTCTGGAGACCCCCCCTTACAATCCTTGGTACGCCAGAGTCGGTGTAAAATTGGTCTTTGAGGCCGTAGACTCCGACATTCCATATCTTGACGAGACGACCGATGCCGGATGGGGCGGGGCCTTGGCCTTTGGACGTGAGTTCGGCAATTTCAGAGCGGAACTTGAGTTGGCTCATCAGCAGGCTGATTTTGATAATGGCTATGGCTTGGACATTGACAGCAAAGTGCTGACGGTGATGGTTAACGGGTATTATGACTATCCGGTATATGATGCCTTGTCCGTCTACGGCATGGTCGGTATGGGTTTCGCCAACATTGATGTTGATATCGATGATTATAACACCGATGAGAATGTTTTCGCCTATAAAGCCGGGTTTGGTGTTTCCTATGCCTTTGCGGAGAACATGGCGGCTGACCTGGGGTACGAATATCTCGGATTCAGTGACACAGACTCCTATTTCTATTCGGATGCCAGAAGTAATAACTTTGTCGCTTCCTTCCGTTATAAGTTCTAATTTCTTTAATCGTACTTAACTGTAACGTCCGGCATCCTTTTGCCGGGAGTTTTTATAATACAACCCAACAAGTAGAAGGTGGAAAAATGAAAAAAGTATTGAGTGTGCTCGCTGTTTCAGCTTTTGTCCTGACTGCAAGCTCCGTATTCGCAGGTGGCCCCGGTAAAATGGCTGCCGGATGTCCGGATGCATGTCAGGGCCAGATCGATGATCTGCAGTCTTCACAGGCACAGCAGAATGAGCAACTGGGTGCCCATGGCACACAGCTGGAAAACCATGAAGGCCGGATTAAAACCTTGGAGACCCCACCTTACGATCCATGGTACGCCAGAGTCGGTGTGCGGGCGGCTTGGATCGACGCATCTTATGAGGATGAAGACTATAGCAGCGATGTAGGATTTGGCGGGGCACTCGCTTTCGGTCGGCAGTTCGGCGATTTCCGGGCGGAGCTTGAATTGGCCCATCAAAAAACCGATGGTGATGATTTTGGGTACGACTATGACATAAAGGTAACAACTGTCATGGTCAACGGCTACTACGAGCTGCCGGTAGCCGATGCCTTCTCTGTTTATGCCATGGCTGGTGTCGGTTTTGCCAACTACAAAGAAGAATGGGATGATGGATACGATGATGATAGCAATGCCTTCGCTTACAAAGCAGGTCTTGGTGTCACCTATAATTTTGCTTCGAATATGGCTGCTGATTTAGGTTATGAGTATCTTGGTGTTGCTGATAACGATACCACCGAGGAAATCAACGGTCACAACATCGTGGCCTCTTTCCGCTACAAATTCTGATTAACTGAATTCGTTTAGTCGGACTTACATCCCCGGTTAGTTCCTAACCGGGAAAGTTTTTTAACAAACTTCTATTTTAACTAGCTTAATTGCTGGAGATAATTATGAAAAAGACACTGAGTTTCCTTGCTGTTTCAGCTTTTATCCTGACCGCAAGTTCCGTATTTGCCGGTGGCCCCGGTAAAATGGCTGCCGGATGTCCGGATGCATGTCAGGGCCAGATCGACGATCTGCAGTCTTCCCAGGCCCAGCAGAATGAGCAACTGGGCGCCCACGGCACACAGTTGGAGAACCATGAAGGCCGGATCAAAGCCTTGGAGACCCCTCCTTACGATCCTTGGTATGCCAGAGTCGGTGTGCGGGCTGCCTGGGTTACTCAGGATGATGATTGGTTTGGAGGTAGTGGTGATAGTGATGCTGGATTTGGCGGTGCCCTTGCATTTGGTCGTCAATTCGGTGATTTCCGGGCTGAACTTGAACTGGCTCATCAGCAAAGTGATATAGACGACAACTGGCATGATGGCACGGTGAAGGTGACAACTGTCATGGTCAATGGGTATTACGAGCTACCGGTAGCCGATGCCTTCTCCGTGTACGCCATGGCTGGTTTGGGTTATGCTAAATACACTTGGGAAGAGGATAATCTTCCTTGGGATCTAGCAGACAGCAATGCCTTCGCCTATAAAGCAGGCCTCGGTGTCACCTATAATTTTGCCTCAAATATGGCTGCTGATCTAGGTTATGAGTATCTTGGCGTAGCTGATAACGATGCGGCCGAAAGCATTAACGGTCATAACATCGTGGCTTCTTTCCGCTACAAATTCTAATGAGTTGAATTCATTCAGTTGAGTTTGCTTTCCCCGGTCAGTCAATGGCCGGGGATTTTTTTTTGAATACCATTTTCTGCTCTCTTTCCTCTTCAGGCCATTCCCTCTCAAAAGGGCAACCGTGCCCGATTCACAACAAGATTGCTTCGCTGCGCTCGCAACAACAGAATGAGATTTCCCCCTCCGTAATGATACCCCCCTACCGCAATGCTCGTTCCGTCGTTGCGAGGCCGCAGGCCGCGGCAATCTCATGCTTTTCTCTGCCTGCGAACACACCCGCATTGCTTATGGGCCACAGGGAACGAAAAACAACACAAGATTGCTTCGCTGCGCTCGCAACAACAGAATGAGATATCCCTCTCCGTAATGATACCCCCCTACCGCAATGCCCGTTCCGTCGTTGCGAGGCCGCAGGCCGCGGCAATCTCATGCTTGCCCCCTGGTTTCCAGGACGTTGTTCGCAGAGAAACAAAAAAAATATCATGGACTACAACCCGATGAAGCCGAGCCTTGCTCATCGCGTTTGCTCCCGCCAGAAATCCGCCCAGGCAATACTTTCCGGCAACCACTGAATATGGGTCCCGTGGGGATGGGTCCAAGCCAGATGCCAGTGAGTATGCCGCCCATTCAACCAGAGATCGGCGGTCCAGCCCACCCATCCCAAATCAGGTGGTTTAGCTCCTTGCCAGAGGGTCTCCCATTGCAGCCAAAGAACCGGAAAGGATTGCTTTGCCGCCCAAGCAGCCAGTTGCGGACGCAGCGACGCCCCTTTATCATGGAGATAGGTAGTCAGATAGGTATTATACAAAACAACCGGCGCATTCTTGTAAGGTGCCATCTGCTGTTCAAGAAAGCAGGTCAGGTCGTCGGGCAAATTTGCCGGATAGAGCTGCACCGGTGCTGGGCTGTGACGGATCCGGTGGAGGGCGGCGATTCCCTTCCGGAGCATAACCAGGCGTTCGACCTGATCACCCCAGACAAAGGAAGCCAGGGTTTGTTCATCCCGCTGGGTTGTCAGCGGAAAGGGTGCGAGATCACAGCCGTTCCGTGAAAGAATACGAGGTGCGGCAGGTTGCGGCGAGGGCAGAGGAAGTGTTCCATGGCTGGCGACGAGAAACTGAACGGGCTCGCCGTTACCGATATCCTGCACAACCTTCCCTTCCGTGTCGTTAATCAGGCGGTAATGGCGGGAATCCGCCACTAGATTGAGCCCGGCGCTGGCCCCGAGATCAACCAGATGGATGGCGGGCCAACCGGTAAAGAGGACCGGCAGCAGCCAGCAGAGCCCCCGTGCCGTTTCGTTGGTCTGCACGGTTGCTGTTGCCAGGAATTCGGCGAGGGGGTCTTTGCGAGCCAGAATCGCGGAACGGAATGCATTCGCCAATCCATATTCCGCCACCGGCACACTCCCGCCTACCGTCGGATAAAATCGCGCCAGATCAGCGATTTCGGAAACACCGGTGAGCACATCCCGGTGCACTCCGGCCAGAAGGAGAAGCGGCACATCAAAAGAAGCGCGCGCCGCTCCGGCTTGCAGCAGCCAGCCGACTAACGGATCATCTTCCCCCTTTTCCGCCAACCAGTCCGCCAGCAAGCCGAATAATCGGGCATACAAAGGGGAATATCCTGCGGCGAACTGCTGCTGTTTGCGGAATCTCCGGGCAAGACGGATTGGAAAAATTTCTTCTGTCGGATTCTGCTGAGTCAAACAAACTCCTTTGCCCAAAGCGGTAAAGAGGGCTGTTTTATATTATCAATTGCCGCAATGTTACCGGTTTCTCGTTCCCATGTGCCACATGGGAATGCAGGGGCCTGCAAAGACTTTCAACAAGCAGAGGCAGAGTTAACGCCCACCGCCTCCCCGACCTCCACCGCCTGAACCACCAGAGCGACCTGAACCCGAGTGCCCGCCTCCCCCTCCGCCCCCGGAAGAACCGCCTCCCGAACACCTGAATTTCCCGATCCGCCTTGCATGGCGTTTTTCTCGGCAGCAGCAGCGGAGTCTGTGCCATACCGATACAACGCCTTGGCAGGTATCCCCATCTCCATAGCCCGGATATATCTTCGCGCAACCTGTTCCATACTGGACTGCATCCTTTGCTCGTTAAAACTCTGCCGAAGGGTCTGCATGGAGGTGGCATCATCCCCTGTTGCCAAAGCGGTCCGGATGACGTTCGTCGTAGTTGCAGAAGAGACTCCCAGACGCACGATATCGCGGGACGTGATTACGGTCTCAGTGGCCAGTCCCACAAAACGATCCTTGCCCAACTGCTGCACCCTCGGCTGCAGCACGGCTACAACCTTTTCGGCATCCTGTGGAGTGAGTCCCGACGTCAGCTTATCTGCCACAATGCCGGCAAGAGCCATGGGTTTTCCCGGGAGGACCTTCTCGGCCAACTGCATGGCGAATGCATACCGTTCCCGAACCTTGACCGTCGCCCGAGTAATGGCCGCTGGACTGATATGTTTGGCAATGCCCTCAAGAACCTTACCAGCTACGGCATCCCGGGATTCCCTATTCAAGTCGGCCATATGGATCTGCCGCTCAACCTGAGCCATCTGAAGCGAGATTAGACAGGAAGAACGACGATGAATTTTGTCCAGGCAGAGGGTGTGCTTTCCACGGTTATGCGGCCGCCATGCAATTCGACGATCCGTTTGACGATGGTCAGTCCAAGCCCTGAGCCGCCATGGGCAAGGGAACGGGATTTTTCGCAGCGGTAAAACTGATCGAAGATACGCGCCCGATCTTCCCGGTTAATACCGGACCCGGTGTTGGCGATGCTGAGGGTGATGGTCCCTTCGGTCGCGGAGGCGTGACAGCGAATCTCCCCACCCGAAGTATTATAACGGATGGCATTGTCCAACAAGTTGATGAGCAGCCGCCGGATCATTTCCTTATCCGCATGCAGGAAAAGCGGGCCCTGCAAACGGCTCTTGAACGACAAACGCCGTTCCTGCATCAGCACCTGAAAATCATCGGCCACCGAGTCGATCAGCTCACACAAGGAAAAGGTTTCTTTTTCCGGGAGTTCGATGAGTTCCAGACGGGACAGATCCAACAGACTCTTGACCAATTGATTGATACGGGCGAGGAACCGCTCCTGGGTCAACAGCTTTTCCTGCAATGCTCTCGGCAGGTGCTCATCCGACAAGGTTTCCTCCATGGAAAGTCGCAGCAGGGTTATGGGAGTTTTCAATTCGTGGGAGGCATTGGCCACGAATTCCTTCTGCCGAAGGAAGGAATACTGCAACCGATTGAACATCTGATTGAGCGATGCCGCCAGTTCGTCGATTTCATCGCCATTGTCGGTCAGGGGAATTCGTTTTTCCAGGGTTTTTTCGTTGATCTCGACGGTCATCCGATTGATCTCCTGAACCGGCCGCAAAATCTTCCCCGCCACCTGATAGCTGACCAGAATGAGAATGAAGGCAGAGGCAAGCAGAGCAGCCCCGACCACCACCGCCGACTCTATCGATTCGCCGACAATACTCTCCACAGGGCGGGCGACATGGATCCGGTACATTTTTCCTTGAACCGGAATACTGAATATCCGGTTCCAAAAGGCAGCGGGCTCGTCGTCTTCTTCCGCATAAAAATGATTGAGGGGAATAGCGGTGCGAACAAGATAGCCCCGGGTTTCCTTTTTTACCGGCAGCGGAATCTCATCGGCCATTTTCGAAGAAAAGAGCAGGTGCCGGCCGGAATCATAGATGCGTGCCCAATAAAGATGGGAGAGGCGCTGAAGCGCCTCCCTTTCGACCTGGTCGATTTCCAGCGGTCCTCGTGCCAGCTCGTCGGCCAGGGTCTGGGCACGAATTTCCAATTCCTGATCGAGAAATTCATAGGGCGTCTCCAGACCCCAGACAACAACGAGTACGGAGAGAACCACAGTGGAAACCAAGCCGGCGAGACTGACCCACAGGGTTATGCGGTTGCGTATTTTCAAAACGGCTCATCCTTGGCCATATAGCCGATCCCCCAGACCGTGACGATTATCTTCCCTGCCTGATCATCGAGTTTCTTCCGCAAATTCTTGATATGAACATCAATATTATTGGACATGGTAAAGGGGTCAAAGGCATCGCCCCAGACATGTTCAGCGATGTTGAAACGCGAGATGGCGCGGTTACGGTTATACAAAAGAAACTCCAGCAGAGAAAATTCCTTGGGCGTGAGGTTGACCGGTTCGTCGTTCAAAAAAACCATCCTGGTGTTGGTATCCAGGCGGATATTGGCGATGACCAGGGAAGAGCTCGACTGTTCATGGCTGCGCCGTAACAGGGCCCTGATTCGAGCCAGGAGTTCGGCAATGGAAAAGGGTTTGTGGAGATAATCGTCGGCACCGAGATCCAGCCCTTTTACCCTGTCGGCAACCTCACCTTTGGCGGTCAGCATAAGAACAGGGGTTGCGATTCCCTCGGCGCGTAACTCACCGAGCACCTCAAAGCCATCCTTTCCCGGAAGCATGATGTCGAGAATGATGAGATCATAGGGATCGGAAAAGATCTTTTCCAAAGCAGCGGGACCGTCGCCAGCCGTGTCTGCCGTATAATTCTGCTGTCTGAGGGTCTGGGCAATCTGGGCGCAGAGTTCCGGCTCGTCATCAATGATCAGTATCCGCATGCAATCCTCCTGATTATCTTCTTGCGGTCAGTTGCATAAAACTCCTTTTTATACCCATCTTTGATGAAGAAATGATGAAATAGCCACACCGGGCGGCAGCCGGTTCGAAGCTTTCCGTGCCCGCTGCCCCATCGAACTGAAGAAATGTCACATTCCCGGATTTCAATCTCCAGGCCGATCATTTTGATAAGCGACAAAAAGACATTGGCCGGTCGCCGGGATTGCAGTAGAAAAGGCGCACCACAAACGAGGAGGGCCCTTGATTGATTGTACCGTTTATACCGGCCTGTTCATGGCCGCACTCCTGGCTGCCACCATTATACCGATGCAGTCGGAGGCCATGCTGGTCGGTCTGCTGCTCACCGGAGACTATTCGACCGGGGGATTATTGGCAATGGCAAGTATCGGTAATATCCTGGGCGCGTTGATCAACTGGTGGCTGGGGCGTTCCCTCGAACGGTTTCGGCAGCGATCCTGGTTTCCGGTGAGCGCATCACGGCTGGCCCAAGCCCAGTTGTGGTATCAACGCTACGGCAAGTGGTCCCTGCTCCTCGCGTGGATGCCGGTGATCGGCGATCCCCTGACCGTGATTGCGGGCGTGATGCGGGAATCGTTCTGGATTTTTCTCCTCCTTGTCGGAGCCGCCAAAATCCTGCGTTATCTCGTCCTCATAACAGCGACGCTCGGCTGGCTCGCCTGATGCTCATTCGTCTTTGCATTCAAGATACCTCTTTTTTCGTAGGGTGCGCATTATGCGCCAACTTGAAAACTCATTGGAATAAGCGGAAACGTCCCCTGCCACGATCAAAAAACAACAGCACCTCTACAGATGATCCAGAAATCGGATTCCGCCCATTTTCCCCATCTGGGAGAGAATCCAGGCCGCCCTGGATTGGAGATAGGGGGAGGGACGGTCGGCATGCAACCGACGGGGACTGGGAAGAACCCCGGCCAGCAAGGCCGCCTCGCGACGGGTCAGCTGGTCCGGAGATTTCCCGAAAAATCGGGCGGCAGCGGCATGGACGCCATAGATGCCGTCGCCGAATTCGGCAATATTAAGATACATCTCAAGAATCCGCTCCTTGGGCCACAACAATTCCAGACACAGGGTCAGGCCGACCTCCAACCCCTTGCGCAGATAGCTGCGTCCTCCCCAAAGAAAGAGATTTTTCGCGGTCTGCTGACTGATGGTGCTGGCCCCCCGGGTTTTCTGCGAACGGGTATTGTACTCGACCGCCCGGCTGATAGCCGTAAAATCAAAGCCCCAGTGGCCAGGGAAACGCTGATCTTCGGCGGCAATGACCGCCAGGGCCATATACGGACTGATCCGGTCGCTGCCGGTCCAGGTGTAATGAATCGGCGGTACCTTGCTTCCCGGCAGCAACCGCTCGATCTGACGAATAATCATAAAGCTGCTGCAGGGAGGCGGTATCCAGCGCAGCCCGATAATAAGCAGGAAAAACCCCAGCAGGCCGATCCCCAAAACGAAAAACAGCCGCCGGACCAGTAAAGCCGAAATCCTGCCCAGCCTGCCGGAGGACGAGGAAGAATGGAGGCCCGGACCGGGTTTACGTACGGCTCGGATCATCGGACCTCCTGGATCAAACGGGTTTGCGCTATCGCAACGAGCAACGGTTCGCGGACCGGATCTTATTGCGCCGGCACGGACGGGACAGCGGCCGGTGGCGGTGCCTGCTCCGCCGAAGCCGGTTTTTTGTGGCGCACCAGAGCGGCACGGTTCACCTTCCTGATGGCATCGATCTGCCAACCGTCAACCCGGAACAGTTGATCGCGGTTGGAGACCTTGAGCACATAGGATGCGGGTTCCGGCATCTGCGCGCCCTTGTCTTTGGCCGTGGGCGGCTGACCAAAGAGATATTCAACCGTCTTGCCGTCTTTCAAGGCAAGACTGTAGCGAAGCACCGGGTGTTCCAAACCGTATTCAGGCTTGGTCTCCTTGCCAAGCACCGAGTTAATCGACAGGTCGGTGAGCCGTTTGACCAAGGCATCTTGCTGCTCTTTCACGACTTCCTCATCCGAGGCCAGTCCGACCAGTTGCAGCTCCTCCCCTTTGCGCTCCATCCGGAGGTCGGGCAGATCGATCCGCAACACCTGTTCAGGCTTGAGACGCAGTGCCCGGGTATCGATCCAGGAATCAGGCTGCACCTCCAACTCATGTTGGGTCAAGGCCAGTGCATGAATCTCGGGATCTTTGTCCACCCGGAAATAAATTTTACGCAGCCCCGGCGAACTGCCGAAATAGACCACGGCAAGATCGGCCCCCCCTTTGCGCAGGGTTAATTTGCGCTCAAAGCGATCAGGGGCAACCTTGAAACGGGTCGCAGCCTCGGCCGTGGTGGCCTCGGGCCAGCCCCGCTGCAGCCCCACCAGTTGATCGAGCAATTCCTGCACCCGAAAGCCATCGGCCGGGAAGAAGGCTGTTTCAGGAAGTTGCCATTGTTCCTTCTCCTTTTTCAACAGGAGATGATGCCCCTCGCCATCTTCGAGAAGCATCTCATTGACAGCGGCGGCCGCAAACGGAAACAGCGGCCCCTTGTCGGCGGTGGAATCGTTGCCGTGGTTGGACACATGGGTCAATACCGCAAGCCCGGCCTGTACCAGCACCAGGACCGCACAGATAACTATCAATTTCTTCATGGTTATGCCCTCCCGGATATCAGCAGGAGTTCGCGCTGCCGCGCCCTTGTCCGAATAAGACGTCGAAGGCCCCAGACGATCAGGAGGCCCAGGACGGCAAATCCGTAATTGAGATATTCCCAGAACATCCGCTGTTCCTTGCTCATCGGCAGCAGAGTGCGCGCAAAATGCCCGCGACCACGGATGCTGAGCAGATCACGGTCCTCCAACGACCAGTCAATGGAGTTGGCCACCAGTTGCAACGGATTGAGGTACCGGGTGCCGCCTGCTCCCGAGGCGAGTTCCAGGCTGGTGTCCGCCAAAAAGGTATTGGAGGCCAGCAGGATAATCCGGGCCGAATCAGGCGATCGCTCCAGCACTCTGCCGATCACCTCGGGCGATTTCCCTGGAGCCTCGGCCTTACCTTCCCCGCCGGGTGCCTTCTGTTGTGCCCCTTCTTTCTCCGATTGCTCTTTTTCTGCCTGCTGTTTGCGGGCCTCTTCAATCAGGGGGGAGGTTTTTCCTTTGAACCAGGAATCGAAATGGCCTTCGACCATCGCCCCCAGCAACTGCCGACCGGCACCCTGCCCTTGCGGGAAACCGGACTCGCCATAACGCCTGAAATCCGGCTGAATCGTCAGGGAATCCGACAACCAGGAACCTGGGGAGCTTTCCAATAAACGGACGACCTGCCGATCCTTGTTTTTCCCCTGATCAATGCGGATGGGCGAGGCCCAGGTCATGGATAACTGATCGAGACCAGTAACCAGGCCGCTGCCCCGGTTCATGCCGTCATTACGAATGTCGACAAAATACGGATAGTTGATCAGATGGGTCTCGCGTACGGTAAAGCCTCCGGCCTGCCGTTCCACCGGCACCGGAAAGGCGGCATTCTGGGGATCAAGAACCATGGAATGCCCCAAAGAGATGCCGTATCCGGCCAGCCAGTCGTCCAAGCCGCTTTTTTGGGCACTGACCTGCAGCCTGCCCTGCAGATCCACATCAAAGGGCGAAGTGGCCAGAACCACGGTGCCGCCCTGCATCAGGAATTGATCGATGGCAAACAACTGCTTTTCCCCTAAATTTTCCGGCGAAACCACCACCAGAATATCGGCCTCGGGATCGACCTGTCCTTCGCTCAGATCCACCGGCTTCACCCGATGCTCCTGTTCGGCAAAACGGGTGAGCAACTGAAAGGTCTTGCCCTGCCCGCCCATACCGAACTGGCCCATGGACGGAGCGGCCTGCGGCGTAAAGAGGGCAACGGTCTTCAGCATTCCCTTGGAAAATCGTTTCAACGAAGCCTCGATGGTCCTCTTCAGAGAGGCTGTATCCATCTCGACGGGCAGTGCAACCTGGATCGACTGGTCGCCGCTTTCCAGGGTCATGTAATACCAGAAGGTCTCGGTCGACAACAGCCCGGCCACCATGGGCTGCATGCCGAATTCCCTGGTCAGCCGGGCAGCGAGTTTACCGCCGTCCGCCTCGGGATCGGCAAAATCGAAGGAGAATGTATCGCCGCCCTGTTTCTTGAAATCCTGCAACACGGTGTCCAGGCTCTTTTTTAAAGCCACCAGCGGTTGCGGCAGTTTGGTATCAGCGGAAAAATAGCCGTGGAAAACCACGGGAGCGCCGATCCCGGCAAAAAGATTGCCGCCGCCCTGATAGCTGTACAGCACCTTCTTGATGGCCCGGGTGATGTCGTGCTCGGGATTGCGCAGGGCCACCTCCAGCTTGGTGTCGCTCTCGCTCTTGACTTCGATCAGGTCTTGAAACCCCAGGGTAACGAACTCATCGCCGTATTTAATCAGAATATCAAAATAGGAGTTGGTGACCGCGGTCTGATAGCGGGAGGCGGTCTGGAACGGCACAGGACGGATGCCGTACTTTTCCCCGGCCTCCTGCTCCATCTCCGGTTTTTCCTGGGGATCGACGAATTCGACCTTCACCCGGCCGTTGCCCGCCACCTCGTATTCCCGGAGGAGATCGCGCAGTTGCGGCTTAAGAGGGGCAAGCAGCGGATGGGTCTGGGCCGAGAAATAGCCGCGAATCAGAAGCGGTTCCTGGAGTCGGCTCAGATAGGATCGGGTTGCCGGCGAGATCGAATAGATCCGGCCTGCGGTCAGATCGGCGCGCAGGGTGCCGATGGGCCCGAGCCAGAGGTTGGCAAGGAAAAAATTGAGCCCCAGCAGCAGGGTCAGCAGCGCCCAGCGGCGATGCACCGGATTGACCGGATTACCGGCCCAGCGCTGCCGTTCCAGGCTGTAGACATTGAGGGTGAGAAAAATGCCGATCAGGCTGGCGCAGTAATAGAGATCGCGCAGATCGATGACTCCGCGGGTAATGGCGGCAAAGCGGCTGCCCGCTCCCAGCAGTTTGAGCAGCTCCCCGCCTCGATTACCGAAAAAACCGGTGAGGGTATCGGAGCCGAGCAGATAGAGCAGGCTGCAAACCAGGGTGGTGACGATGAGGCTGACGATCTGGCTGCTGCACTGGGCGCTGACAAAGAGACCGATGGCGATATAGGCCCCGGCAAGAAAGAGGCTTGCCAGGTATCCGCCGAAAACCGGGCCCCAGTCCAGCTGGCCGAGAAAGCCGACCGTTATCGGCAAAGGCAGGGTCAGCAACAGACCGATACCGACCAGGGTGAGGCAGGCGAGAAATTTCCCGATCACCAGGGTCGGCAGACTGACCGGTGCGGTCAGCAGCGGTTCCAGGGTTCCTGCCCGATGCTCCTCGGACCAAACCCGCATGGTGATGGCGGCGGAGAGGAAGATCAACAGAAGCGGCATCCACTCGAACATGGGCCGGACATCGGCAATATTACGGGTGAAAAAAGTTTCGACCCAGAAAAAAACAAAAAGAGTGGCAACCAGAAAGGTGCCGAAAAAGATGAAAGCAGCCGGCGTGGTAAAAAATGCGGCCAGCTCTTTACGGGCGACTCTGCGCAAGATATTCATTGTTCACTCCCGGCAGTCGTATTGATTTCACTGAAAATTTTCTCAAGATTACGCGATTCGGGCATGAGTCCGTAGAGTTTCCAGCCTTTGCCGATGACGGCGGCAGCGACCGCCGGAGCCAGTTCCCCGGCCGGTTGCCGTCCGCTCAGGGCAAAACAGGCCCGGCCGTTGTCGGCGGGCAGACAATCGACCCCGGTGATAGGGTCCAGGCCCTGCAGTAAGGCCGCGGCCTCGTCCCGATTCTCGGTGGTCACCAGCAAACGCTGTCCGGCTCCGAGTTCGGCCAGGGAAGCATCCAGGGCCTTGCGGCCGTGCTGGATGATAATCACCCGGTCACAAACGGCCTGCACCTCCTGGAGGATATGGGTGGAGATGATCAGGGTCGCCTCTTGGGCCAAGTCTTTGATCAGACTGCGCATGTCTTGGATCTGGGTGGGATCGAGACCGTTGGTGGGTTCGTCGAGGATGATGATCCGCGGCCGGTGGAGAATGGCTTGCGCCACCCCGACCCGCTGCCGATAGCCGCGCGACAGGGTGCCGATCATCTGGCCCGCCTTATCCATGAGCGCGGTCCGCTCCAGGGTTTCGCGCAACAGGGGGCCGAGCCGGTCGGCCTGTACCCCATGCAGGGCGGCCAGGTATTCGAGATACCCGACCACCGTCATTTCGGGATACACCGGGCAATTTTCCGGGAGATAACCGATCATGGCCTGTATGGCCCGGCGGTCAACGGCCATTTCCAGATGATCGATGGTGATGGTACCTGCGGTCGGCTCGAGAAAGCCGGTGAGCATTTTCATGATCGTGGTTTTCCCGGCACCGTTGTGGCCCAGCAGGCCGACGATTTCATGCGGCCCGATCGTGAAAGAAACGGAATCGACCGCTCTCTGCGGCCCATAGGTTCTGGTCAGATTGTGGACATGGATCATGGGCAAACTCCTGATAAAAACAAATAACCGTCATACCGGTGGTGGATGACGAATGCAAGGGAAGCAACAGGCAGGGGCAGGCGGCGGTCGGTCCCGGCGGTCCGGTGGAATAAAGCCTAAAAAACCGGTACCCAGGGAGATAAGTGTGGCCGGACGAAGGGGGGCATGATGCCGCGAGACGCACACTACATACTGTCGCGATCCCTACGTGTAATTCCGGCGCATATCATAAACCAGCAAACCTGATTGTCAAGCAGCACAGAAGTGAAAAAAAGGAGGGAAGGCGAGGAAGGACCAAACCAAAAGCACACCGGAATCAGATGTCGGTCTGGCGAAAATGGAGCGAGAGGAACCGGTCCAGCTGATTGGCGAAGGCTTGACGGTCGCCTGTACTAAACGTAGCCGGACCGCCGGTTTCGACGCCGGTGGCCCGCAGGCTGTCCATGAAGTCCCGCATGGAGAGCCGGGAACGGATATTCTCAACCGTATAGAGCTCGCCGCGGGGGTTGAGCCCGAATCCGCCCTTGGCGATCACCAGAGCGGCTAGGGGAATATCGGCGGTGATCACCAGATCCCCGGCAATGAGCTGTTTGACGATTTCATGGTCCGCCACGTCAAATCCGGCGCCCACCCGCAGGAACCGAATATTTTTGAGCCGTGGTATCGCCAACTGCTGATTCGCCACCAAGGTCATGATCACCCCGGTCCGTTCGGCAGCACGAAAAAGAATCTCTTTGATCACCTTGGGGCAGGCATCGGCATCAACCCAGATACGCATGGTTTCCTCTCTGTGTCAGGGGTGGGTCACAACTCACTTGAATGACTCGTTGCTGAAAACTCGCCCCCCCGATGTACCGCATTGGCGGAGGCAAGGCTCTTTTTTCTTTGGGGCACGCTCTTGAAAAAGAAAGGGGTCCGCCATTGTTTCACCGCTCTTCTGCTGCTATGATAGGCCCAATGCGGTGTACGATAAAAGCTGTTTTCCAGCCCCCAGCGCTCTCTCCCTCATTGGTATGACATTATGACTCAAAAAATCTCAAAGATGACCCGCTGTCCGAAATGTTTCCATGAGCAGACCAACCAGGTGGAGTGCGAAGCCTGCGGCCTGCTCTTTCGCCGATTTGAACGGGTACAGGATCGCAAAAAAGCGGAGAGCGCCCAGCAGGACACGGAAAAGGCAAAAGGGGGCGGCTCCTCCATAGCTCGGTTGGCTTCGGCCCTCGTCCTGGTGACCCTGACAGCCTCCCTGACCTACTACTTTGTCGGTGGAGAAAGGCGGAAAACAACCGCTGGCCCCGCTCTGCCCGCAGCCGTTGACAGGATTGTCCCAAACGGATCCACATCCCACCACCCGGTCACGGCTCCGGCAACACCGCCGCCATCACCGATGGACCGGGCTTTGCCGCGGGCAACCGGCAGCCCTATCGAGCACGCCAAGAACAGCACCGTGGCCATTGAAACCCCCTGGGGCAAAGGCTCGGGTTTCTTTATCACCGAAACCTCCATTGTCACCAATAAGCACGTGGTGGCACCGGATCGGAGCCAACTCGATGAAATCCGCCACACAGTCGAAACCGGCCGCAAACTCCTTGCCCTTGAGCAGGAAAAGCTGGAGGAACTTCGTCGTCGTTTGCAACGGATGGAAGATGGGCCAAGCCGCCGCCAACTGATCATCATCCTCCAGGAAAGAGAAAAGGAACTGGCCAGGGTGCTGCCTGCCCAAGCGGAAAGCGAAGCCCGGCTGAAAGAGATGGAACGCCCTCTTTCAACCTCCGACATCAAAATATTTCTCGCCGACGGCAGCGAATATACGGCCCAATCCTCCCAGGTCAGCACCAATCGTGATCTGGCGCTGTTATCGATCTATTCGGCCAGGGCCTCGGTCCTCAAGGCCGCCCCCGGCAACAGCGTTCTTCGTCAGGGCGACAAAGTATACACCATCGGCAATCCGGTTGGACTGCGCAATACGGTCACGGCCGGGATTTTTTCCGGGTATCGCCAACGCGAGGACACCAAGGAGACTCTTTTGCAGACCGATGCGCCGATCAATCCCGGCAACAGCGGCGGCCCCTTGATCGACGAGCGCGGCCTGGTCCACGGCGTTAACACCCTCATCATCCGGGACACACAAGGTATCGGCTTTGCCATCCCTATTGGGACGGTTTTTGAGGAGTTCTCCTTAACGCCTCCTTAGGACCTGTCAACAAATGGCTTGAACATCCCGCATCTCGCTTTTGCGAAAAACGTACCGGCTGGCCCTTCCGGCCCTGCCCCGTATAAACAGGTTTGCATTACGATGCATACTTACGTTTACACATGCAAACATAAGTATGCACTACCTGGTCACACTTAGGCAATTAACCTCCTGTTATATAAAGAGTATTTGTTTTCACGCCCTGTGGGCATGTCTTTTGGATAACGCTCACCAGAAGACGCCCAAACGGGAAAATTATTGCATACTCAACGAGGAGGAAAAGTATCTATGGCACAAGACACCAATATTGTGGTCGATCACGGTCAAAGCTGTT
Source organism: uncultured Desulfobulbus sp. (assembly GCA_963666685.2). Classification (GTDB taxonomy): domain Bacteria; phylum Desulfobacterota; class Desulfobulbia; order Desulfobulbales; family Desulfobulbaceae; genus Desulfobulbus. Next base: position 654,941 of record CAXXHZ010000003.1, on the reverse strand, counting down.
GGTCCGATTTGTGGTCCAAAGAGGATTATCTGGCCATTTGGCTGGGTTTTGCCGTCATTGTGGCCTGTTTATTCGCTTACTTCAATTTTGGACCCCGCGAGGACTACACCCAGAAAATTGCGGCTGCGAATCAGATTCAACAGGCAGAGGAAGCAAAAGCCCCTTTCAAAACCATAACCTGGTACAAAGCGCAGGATGACAAAGGAAAATTAAAGGCTTCCGGTTCGGCCTTCGGTAAGTTTGTCTCCCACTGGACCAAACACCCCGGTTCCTGGAAAACCAACCCGATGGACGCCTTAATCCAGACCGAGGAACAGGCAAAAGCAGCGAATGAAAAAGCCTTGCCGAAGTATGAAGCCGCCAAAGCACAGGCAGCTGCCGCCTTAAGCGCTGCTAAGACTGCGGAACTCGCTGCAGCCGATGCATCTTTTCAAAATCAGGCGTTAAACGAAGCAGCCATAGCCAAAATTACGGATTGGCGGACCGAGCATAAAAAAGCCGGTGATGCCAAAAAAAAGACCGCCCATAAACCGTACAATTTCATCCCCTCACTTATCGGTCTCTGTCTCTTTCTGATCGTACTCTTCGGCACGGGAATCTCGCTCATGGGTATGAACGTGCTGGCCTTTGCCCGAGGGTTTATCATCGTCTTTCTTGTTGCCGTCCTGGCCTATATGCTCGGCGGGCAGGCCATCTCCAAACAGTACGGTTTCGGCGCGGAAGCCTGGGGTGTTCTCCTGGGTATGATTATTGCCAATACCCTTGGCACTCCCCGATGGGTACTGCCGGCCTGCCAAGTGGAATTCTTTATCAAAAGCGGTCTGGTTCTGCTCGGAGCGGAAGTGCTTTTCAGTAAGATCATGGCCATCGGCGTGCCCGGTATTTTCGTCGCCTGGGTGGTTACGCCCATTGTTCTGATCAGCACCTATATCTTTGGCCAGAAAGTGCTGAAAATGCCCTCCAAAACACTGAACATCGTTATTTCAGCCGACATGTCGGTCTGCGGCACCTCAGCTGCCATTGCCACAGCTGCTGCCTGCCGGGCAAAAAAGGAAGAACTGACCCTGTCCATCGGTCTGTCGCTGGTCTTCACCGCTATCATGATGATCGCCATGCCCGCAGTCATCAAATTTCTGGGCTTGCCGGTGATCCTCGGTGGTGCCTGGATGGGCGGCACCATCGACTCCACCGGTGCCGTGGCTGCAGCCGGTGCCTTTCTGGGTGAAAAAGCCATGTATGTGGCCGCGACCATCAAGATGATCCAGAATGTCATGATCGGCGTTACCGCCTTTTGCGTTGCCATGTACTGGACCATGCGGGTGGAGCGTGAAGCCGGCCGGTCCGTAGGCACCGGTGAGATCTGGCATCGTTTCCCCAAATTCGTTCTCGGCTTTATGGCCGCATCCATCCTCTTTTCCTTACTGGACAGCAGCCTGGGAAAAGACCTGAGCAATGCCATGCTGGATCAGGGCGTGGTCCGGGGCGGAACCCGTCTCCTCCGTGGTTGGTTCTTTGCCCTGTCTTTCGCAGCCATCGGCCTGAGCACGAATTTCCGTGAACTGGCCAAATACTTCAAAGGCGGCAAACCACTCATCCTGTATGTCTGCGGCCAAAGCCTTAATCTGGTCCTGACCCTGGCCATGGCCTATCTCATGTTTTACGTGGTATTCCCTGAGATCACCGCCAAAATCTGACCGTAATCCGCACAAAAAACAAAAAAATAAGCCGGGGGGCCTTCCCCCGGCTTGCAAGCAAAGGATACTTCGTATGATGGAAAAAAATCTGCCGCAGCGATTAGGAAAATTTACGCTTACCCTGGGCGCGGCCCTGATCTTTGTCTATATACTGCTTCCCCTCCTGACCGGTTCATGCAGCATTTTGCAACGCATGTCCTTTTTTCTGGATGATAACGGTATTGATCCGACCCGCTACTATTACACCGATGTCGAGCAGGTCAAAGAATCGGAACTCTACCTGCGCACCGTTCTTGATGTGCAGTAATTCCGCAGGCTGCGGATCGGCTCCTTGAATGATAGCCGCTCATAAGGTAAAAAAGACTGAAACCCGACGCATCATCCAGCAGGGTATGGCTTCCCCCTCCGAGACTCTTCGGACATCGCCCTTTCTCGCCAGGGCCCCTTTTCAGGCACGTGCATGCACATCCCCAGGCCGTTAAAGATTCAGACCAAATTCGTTTCCGGGCTGGTACTGGCCATCATCATCCTTGGCATCGTTTTTTCGTTCGGCTTCTCGCTCCACATGCGCAATGTGCTGGAGGAAGAGGTCCGGGATAAGGCCCGGCTTATCTTCATGCATGTGGACTCCATTCAACATTATGTGCGCGATGTTTTGCGGCCGGCCATGTACGAGCGACTGCCCTCGGCCTTTATCATCCAGGCCATGTCCTCGTCCTTTGTTTCCCGTAAAATTATGGCGCCGGTCAATAATCCGGACGACGGCACTCTTTTTCGGCGTGTGGCCGTAGATGCCCGTAACCCGGATTTTGAAGCAAACCAGTATGAGCGCGAGCTGATTCAATATTTTCGAACCCATCGGGAACGTACTCTCTGGGAAGGCTACAAGGTCATGGATGGAGAAAAATATTATCTCATGGTCAGGCCGGTCATTTTTGAGAAAGAATGCATGTATTGCCATGGCCGACCCGCTGATGCCCCGGTTGATCTCCTGCATTTATACGGGAACCGGGGCTTCGGCAAGCAGTTGGGTGCGATTGCCGGTGTCGACTTTGTCGGTATCTCGGTGCATAACAGCATCGGCCGAGTGCAGCAAACTCTCCTGACCTATTTTGCCTGTTTTGCCTTTGCCGTGCTCCTGTTTTTCTTTGCCACCCATGTCTTGTTCAGGGTGCTGGTGGTCAATAATCTCAAACGCCTGAACCTTGTGTTCCGACGCAATGTCACCGATGCCGAAGGGTCGGCCCTGCTTCGCAAACTGGAGCAGGGAGACGAAATCGAGGAACTGGTGGAAGGCATGGAACAGATGAGCGAACATCTGCTCGAAGCGAGATGCCAGCTGCAGAATTATGCCGAAAACCTGCGCAGCATGGTCGATGAGCGCACCGATGCACTGTCCGGTGAGGTAAAAGCCAGACGGGCGGACGTGCATTTGTTTGTGCATCTACTTGAGGATATGCGCAAAAGTCTGTCACGGGCGGAGCTCTGGCAACTGGCCCTGCCGCAGATTTGCCGCCGGTTCGGAGCAAAACGTATCGCCTATCTCTGCACCATGGGATCGCAGAATGCCTTTGTCTGGCCCGAGACCGGAAAGATTCCGGAGCGGCCCGATAATTTCGTGGAGCTGTTGACCGGCGGGGTCTGTGTCCTTTCCGGTGCCAGCATCTTTATACCGGTCGAATCAAGCATTGGCAACGCCGAGGGCTTGCTCTGCCTGTATTGGGACAACGAGGAGGATGCGGCGCGGCATGATCGTAATGTCCTCCAGGCCCTGGGCAGACAGCTCGGCACGGCGGCCGAAAACCTGACCGCCATCGATAGCCTGCTTCGGCAGATGAATGTCCTGGAAACCATTGTCGAAGGCATTACCGATCCCCTGGTCCTCATGGATTCCTCCTGCACCCTACTTACGGTCAACGAAGCTTCCAAAAAACTCACCTCGGAATTGACCCGGGGCGAGCGGATGGATGGCAATATCCTGCCGATCTTTTTCGACCCGGACGTGGTACATTGCCCGTTGATGGAGGCCATTCGCCGGGGCGAACCGGATCTGCGGGAAGTAAGCCTGCCCTGCGGCCGATCCTTTGCCCTCTCCATGTATCCCGTCCGCGGCCGTGACGGCCAGACCGACCGGGTTGTGGTCTATGCCCGTGAAACAACCCAGGAAAAACGGATGCAAATGCAGGTTTGGCATGCCGAGAAGATGGCAACCGTGGGCAAGCTGACCGCCGGACTGGCCCATGAAATCAACAATCCTCTGGGAGTGATACTCTGCTATGCCGGCCTGCTTCGCCAAACCACCACGGATCCGGAGCAAACCGCGGATCTGGATGTTATTGAACGGCATACGCGACAAGCGCAACGGGTTCTTCAGGAATTGCTGAATTTTGCCCGGCCCAAGGCTTCAGGTTCCGGCACTTCGGATGCCTGCGCCGTTGCCGCCTCGGTGACCGAGATCTTTTCCGTGCAGGCCGCCAAAAAAAGTGCCCGCATCATGCTCCAGCGCCCGCCCGGACCGCTCCCGGTGCGAATAGGCATCGGCGAACTGGAACAGGTGATCAGCAATCTCATGCTCAATGCCCTGGATGCCGTCGACGACCAGGGAGGCGCGGTACAGGTCCGGGTGGCCACCACCGAAAACAACATGATCGTCATCGAGGTTGCAGACAATGGACCGGGCGTGGAAGCTGATGCGGCGCCCCATATCTTTGACCCCTTTTATTCTACCAAGGAGATCGGAGCCGGGACCGGACTTGGCCTGACCGTTATCTATGGTATGGTTACCGATGCAGGCGGTAAGGTGGAGGTCGGAAGATCCTCCGAGCTGGGGGGAGCGCGGTTCATGATATTCTTACCGGCCGCAGCCGCTCCCTCCCTGGAAAGCGTCGACCTTTCGTAAAAAACGAGGAATTATGGACAGTCTTGCACCACTGCCCCCGTCCGGGAGTCCAAACGGTATTCGAGTGATGATCGTCGACGACGAGCAGGACTTTGCCCGCGGCCTGGCCCGACTCCTGTCCAGACGATTCCCCGATATCGCAATGGAGGCGGTGCATAGCGGCAAAGAGGCCTTGCAGGGAATGGCCGAACGTACCATCCACCTGATGATCACGGACTTACGCATGCCCGAAATGACGGGGATGCAGTTGGTAACCAAAGCCTTGAGCCTCCATCCGGAATTGAGCGTGGTTGTGCTCAGCGCCTACGGCACCATTGAGACTGCGGTACAGGCTTTGCGTGCCGGGGCCTACGATTTCCTGACCAAACCCATTGAACCGGATCAGCTGTTCCGGGTGGTTGAGAAAGGATTGGAACGAAGTCGTCTCCTGGAAGAGAACATCCGGCTCCGTCAGATCCTTTGCCAACAGGATGCCCAGGGAGAAATGGTGGGAGAAGGTCCGGCCATGCAGCAACTGCGACGAACAGTCGCCGCGGTGGCCCAATCGGAATATACGGTCCTGATTCGTGGAGAATCGGGGACCGGAAAGGAACTGGTGGCCCGGCTGGTGCATCGCCTGGGGACGCGGACGTCCAAGCCTTTTTTGGCTGTCAACTGCCCCTCTATTCCGGAAAATCTCCTGGAAAGCGAACTCTTCGGCTACGTAAAGGGTGCCTTCACCGGAGCGGATCGCGATCACAAAGGTCTGTTTGCCGCTGCCGACACCGGCACTATCCATCTGGATGAAATCGGTGATATAAGTGCTGCTCTTCAAACCAAACTGTTACGCTGCCTCCAGGACGGCGAGGTCCGCCCGGTGGGTTCGAATCAAACCCTTCAAGTCGATGTCCGGGTTATTGCCTCCACCAATCAGGATCTGGAAACCAGCCTGCAACAGAAAACCTTCCGGGAGGATTTGTATTACCGGCTCAACGTCCTGTCCGTCACCCTGCCCCCTCTTAGAGAACGCGCCGAAGATATCCCCCTGCTTGCCCACCATTTTCTCCGAACAAGCTGCCGGGAAATGGGTCTGGCTGAAAAGGAGATAGCTCCGGAAGTCCTCCAATGGATGACCGGCAAACCCTGGCCGGGCAATGTGCGTGAACTGCAGAATTTCGTGCGCAGGTTGACGGTTTTTTGCTGCGGAGAGCGTTTGGATATGCGCCTGGTCCGTATGGTGCTGGCCGGCGGCTGCTGTCCCCCCGAATGCAGCAAGAACGGCGCCAAGGATGCCCTTCTTCCCCTGGTTGCCTACAAAGATGCCAAGGCTGAAATCGTCAATACCTTTACCCGCGAATATGTGGATCGGCTTCTGACCCTGACCAAAGGCAACATCTCCGAAGCTGCCCGAGTTTCGGACCTATCGCGGGTGGCCTTGCAAAAAATTCTGGCCCGAATGGGCGAACGTGCCGAAACTTTTCGTTAAGGACTGGGCCGAAACCAACCGGGATACCATTTGCTCGGATTTCCGGATGTTCAAGCTATTGGTTGACAGGCCCTATCGTGAGGGGATCAACGGGTCGAGTCAAGAATTTCACGAATCTTTCGAGAGATATCAAAAAGTGTAAAGGGTTTCTGAATAAAACCCCGGCAGCCCTGATTAAGAATTTCGATCGCCTGGTCGGAAAGGCTGTATCCTGTGGAAAGCAAAGCCTTGATCCCGGCATCCTCCGCTTTCAGGCGGAGAAAAAGTTCAGCCCCTCCCAGAACGGGCATGATCATATCAAGGATCACCAGATCGATTCGGCCCTGCTGTTGCTTGTATATCCTCATGGCCTCCACCCCTGAGCCGGCGCTAAAAACCGTGTACCCCAGGCGTTGCAGCATTTCACGGGTCAGATACAGCACCATCTCCTCATCATCGACCAAAAGAATGGTTTCAGTGCCCGGAAAAAAATCCTCGGGAAGGGCACCCTCCTCTTGAACGCCCCTCTCCGAAGCAGGCAGATAAAGAGTAAATTGGGCCCCGCCCTTTGGCCCGTTGCCGGCCTGGATGATACCACCATGGTTATTGACGATGCCATAGGCCGAAGCTAACCCGAGGCCCGTGCCCCGGTCTTTCCCTTTGGTTGTAAAAAAAGGATCAAAAATTCTGTCGATGATGTCTGGGGCGATACCGCAACCGCTGTCGGCTATCGTAATTTTGACATATCGACCGGGCTGACGGTTGTAAGGGCCGGTCATCGACTGATTGAGTTGAACATTTTCGGTTCGAATCGAGAGTTCGCCGCCGCCGGGCATGGCATGGGCGGCATTGACAAAGAGGTTGAGGAAAACCTGTTCAAGTTGACCGCTATCCGCCTCCACCGCCCAAATCTGTTGTTGCAGGGGGGAATGGATACAAATTTCTTTTCGGGTCTTACCGAATAGGGTCGCACTCTCGATAAGCAGTGTATTGACATCAACAGGTCGCACCGCCCGCTTATCCCCCCTGCCCAGAGCGAGCAACTGGCGGGTAAGGCTTTCACCCTGCTGGACATATTTCTCAATGTTTTTCAGCTTTTCGATATTTTTGCCACTGGTATGCAAATCAAGCAGCAACAGGGAGGCGCTGCCCTGGATACCCATGAGCAAATTATTGAAATCGTGCGCCAAACCACTGGCCATGGTCCCGAGGGCTTCGAATTTCTGCGCATGATAAAATTGCATTTCCAAGGCTTTGGCCTCGGTCACATCACGGAAACTGCAAATGACGCCAGCCGGTTGATCGTTGTGATCGGCATAACGAGCAGCACTGATTGAGACATCGAGGAGCGAACCTCCCCGGGTGGGGAGTTTTGTGAGCAAATTACTGATTTCCCGACCGGTTTCCTTGAGTAAACGGAATTCCCTGAGGGAAGCCTCAAACTCGGTACCTTCGAACAGGGGCAGCATTTTGCCCTGCAATTCTTCGAGTTGCCAACCGAAAGTCCGGCTAAAACTGGGATTGAGGTATTGAATACAGCCGTCAAGATCGTAAATGGCTATGGCATCGGCGGCGGCATTCAGCAGGGAGAGATAGAGCGATTGTCCCCTTTTAGATTCTTCGTACAACTGCTGGTAGAGCTGCCTGCTCTCCTCCAGATCACGGGTCCGCTCAATCACCATCTGCTCAAAATTATTACGGTGAACGATCAGTTCCTGTTCCAGTTCCTTATGTTCGGTGATATCAAGGATGAGAACCAAGGCTCCGATAATCGTACCGTGCTTATCCTTAATAGGAGTGGCTATATGATCGATATAAATGGTTTCCCCGGAAATACGAGTACGTCGCCGCTCTGAACGGCCGCTACCCTGTCCTTCAAAGACCTGCCGGGCCGGGCAATCGTCACATATCGTTTTCTGCTTGGCTGCCACCTGATAACAAAATTTCCCCAGCACCGATGCCCCATAAATTTCTTGGGCCTTGCGGTTGGATCCGACCACCCGGTAGTCGCGATCCAATTCCCACATGGCAATATCCATGACATCGATCAAAGCGGCAAAGGTTGTCGCCAAACGGTTACCGGAACCGCTCTCTTCGATTATCGACAAGGAGTTGTGCAGAACGGGCTGGAAGCTCTCAGATTTTGTCAAGGTTTCTTCCTTTCCAGATGGACGAAGCAAATTGCGTGTCAGGCCGCTGACAAGTGCCGACCATTCACTGAGATGTATTCAACAGGAACAAGAGACGGATCAACAAACATACCAAATACAGGAGGGAAGCAGACCATAACTTCCCTCCTGTCCTCTCAAAAATACCGGACCGTTCAAATTTTGAAGGTATTGACGATTTCGCGCAATTCATTCGCCAGATCATGGAGTTTATCGGCACTCCCCTTAACCTGGTGGCTGCTGTTGGAAATTTCGTTCGAGGCTTGATTCACTCCGGCAATATCATGGGTAATGCTGCCGGCCACAATGGAACTCTGGCTGACGTTTTCATTGACCTCACCCAGACCCAATGAAGCTTGGGCAATATTATTGGCAATCTCTTCGGTTGCTGCGGATTGTTCGCCAACCGCAGTGGAGATGGTGCCCACGATTTCGTTGACGCTATCGATAATTTTTGAAATTTGGCTGATTTCCTCAACCGTTGAATGGGTTGTGCCCTGAACCTCCTCAATCTGATTTTTGATATCCAAGGTGGCGGCTGCCGTCTGTTTTGCCAGCTCTTTAATCTCATTGGCTACAACGGCAAAGCCTTTGCCCGCCTCTCCGGCCCGGGCTGCTTCGATGGTGGCATTGAGGGCCAACAGATTGGTCTGTTCCGATATTTCAGTAATTGTTTCAGTAACTTTACTGATGGCTTGTGCGGCCTTGCCCAGTTCCGCCATTTTGCTCGAAGTATTGGATGCCTGCGTGACCGCCTTTTCAGAGATGGCCCGAGCATGCTCAGCATTCTGGGCAATCTGGGAAATAGTGGCCGTCATTTCCTCAGCGGCACTGGCCACCATGGTGGTATTTGTGGTGGATTCTTCCATTGCTGCGGCAACACCATTAAGATTGGCACTCATTTCCTCTGCTGCTGTTGCCACATTATCGGCACGAGACGAGGTATCTTCCGCATTTTTGGACAAGGCTTCAGCGATATCGGCAAGTTCATTGATGGAGACATTCACATTTTTGGTATTATCACTGATTTTGCCGATTATGTGCTGTAGCTTTTCAATAAAGGTGTTGAACCATTTGGCGAGTTCGCCGACCTCATCCTTGGTGGTCACCGCAAGACGCATGGTCAGGTCGCCTTCGCCCTGGGCGATATCTTTGAGGCCTGCAACCGCCTTGTTGATCGGTTGGATGATTGCGGTGGCTGCCATGAAGATAATAATAACGATAACGGCTAGCGAGATAAGGATGACCAGCGCAGTCGAATTCCTCAGTGAAACAACACTGGCAAGAAATTCATCGGCATTCTGGGTGGCGGCGACACTCCATTTTTTTTCCTTAACAGGGGCAAAACCAGCTGCCTTGTCCAACCCTTTATACACATAGGATTCTGCTCCTGTTTGACCGGCCATCATGGCCTTGTTGATACTTTCCATGCCCTTGAGCGTATTCAGATCAAGCTGGAGAACATTTTTCGTATCCGGATGGGCAATGATAATGCCTGCGGAATTGGCCATGAAACAGTACCCTGTTTCTCCGTTTTTTTTGGTTTCGACAGGGTCGGTGAGGACTGCGGTCTTCAAAAATGCGCCGAAAACACCGAGAAATGTACCCTCATCGGAAAAAACGGGGCCACAGAGAAACATAATGGGTTTATTGGTGGCCTTGGAACGAATGATATCGCCACTCACCGTTTTCTTTGTGGTTTTCGCTTCCTGAAAAACAGGGTGTTGCGCAAAATTCCAACCTTGTAATTCTTCACTTCCCACCGCGTCCTCCGCATAAATAGTGCCGGCGGCGTCCGTGAGAAAAATGGCGGTATAGCTCCTCTTTAATTTTCCAAAGCGTTTATCCAGATCCTTTTGCATTACGGCCAGTTCTTCAGAGGCGCCCGCGATGCCTTTGGAATGAACGGCATTGGCTGCAATCTTCACCTGGGTTCGGTTGGCAAAGGCAGCCACAAACTTTACTTCACCATCATAGATGGCTTCGACCTGCATCGCCATTCCCTCAGCAATGGATTGAGCATTTGCTTTGCTGAGTTGGGTGACAGCCTTGGTTGAGTTTGTGATGGCAATGTAGCCGCTGACCACCATGGGGATCAATACAACCAAAATACCACCGACAATGAGTTTAAAACGAATCGATGAAAAATTCATGTACACCTCTCTTTTTAACAATCAGATTTTCTTCGAAAAACATCCTTCGAAGCCTTTAATCATCCACTCGTATCGGTAATCACCACCCCCATGGTCATAACCGATCAAGCTTGCAATCCGCTCTTTATGAGGATTGGGTTACAATCGTATTTTCATAATAGGTGGTTTCGATCAGGGAAGTCAAAGAAATAGGTATATATACCTGAATTGTTTTGGGTATATATACCTATAGCTATCGTTGCCAACTGTGCGAGATGTGCGGGACTTGATGAACAATGCGACGGGCGATTTCTTCCTGGTCGAACCCGTCACAGCGAATGGTCAGTTCCGCGTATTTTCTGTAGAGCAGCTGGCGTTCGTCGAAAAGTTCATGGAAGGTTTGATCAGGGGCTTTTGCAATGCCTCTGGTGGCGAAGTTGCGGATCCGCCGTTCAATCTCGGCAAAAGAGACCTCAAGAAAGACAATAGTGGACATGCTTTGCAGATGGGTCATGGCCTTTATGCTGTAGGCGGCGCTGCCGCCGGTGGCGATGACATGATGACTCATGTTCAGTTTGAGGATTTCATTTTCCTCAATGGCCCGCAGGGTAAGATGGTCGCTTTCGTCGAGAATCTGTTGTAAGGATTTTTGCCGATTAATTTGAATCAGAATGTCGGTATCGATAAAACCGAGGGACAAATTCTTGGCAAGGATGATGCCGATGGTGCTTTTCCCCGCACCGGGCATACCGATCAGGGTCAGGTTGGTTTTCATGCGCTTCCTTGCATACGGGCAAAATTTAAAGCAGAACGCAAAAGCGATTTCGCATACAGAATCGTAGTCGAAAACAGAGGCAATTGGCAAGGTCGGTGTATTGAAAAAACAATTTGAATCATTCCCTTTAATTGAGCATAATAAAAAACAGGTCCAATACTCTTAAAATTTCCTCGTCTCGTTTTTTTCAGGAGTAAATATGCCGGTTATCCAACCAAGATGTTACGGTGAAGCTGTATTCAATTTCGCAACCGCGCTCGGTCGTTCAAATACTTGGCGAGGTATTTCCGCTCAGGATAGAGGTATTTACCAAGCTCTCAGCAAAGACTTGAAGGAATTCGCTTTTCCCAATGGGGACCCTGAAAATTGGTTTGGATTACATCCGACGTACAGGAAGGCCTGGCTCGATGAAATCAAGCGCCGGATCAAGGGCAGGGAGCTGATTCTGTTGACAAACAATGAAATCGGTATTGGCGATGAGACGCGCTACATCATGCAGAATGGCGCTCTATATGGTGGCAGTGCACTGCCATCCATACTCATGTTTTCCCAATTTAAGTGCAATGAACATTTCCAAACAAACTATGGCGATTCGCCGGAGTGGATCTCCAACAAACGGATCATTGAGGTCGCTAAGGATCTTCGGACCAATCCTGGAAGAAGTATCGATTTTCGGATTACCGTTTCTTTGGTGGGCGGCATGTGGATTGCCTGGAATAATCGCGGGTTCACTACGCATTGCCTCGCCAATGTCATGCCGATGCGGATCGTCCCCAATACCACACCCTCCGTCGATGAACAGTCCCGCCTAGGGGAGATCATCGAGCTCAATGCATTCCGATATGTGGACTCAATCCCCGTAAGTCGGCGAGAACGGCGACACTGGGAGCCTTGCGCGCCATGTTCCGTGATCTCAGTTGTCGATGGGGCACAAGGCACGGACGTTCTCTATACGATCAAGAATGGGTTTCAACGGGACAATGGAAACGAAACGGTCTTCAATACGGTTCATTGAATGCCTGTACGCATCCTATTGTACTCACTCCGAATTCTGCGGACCTTCTCTTAGTGCCCCAATCCGACAAACCGGGGGAACTTTCAACTTTAGATGCGCTGGACAAGCTTCCCATTGGGATGCATGGCCCGACCTATAACAAAGAAGATTTCAACAAATTCTTCTGTTCCGAGTTAATTGCGGCAGGTCTCGAAAAAGCAGGAGCTACCGGGAGCGTGAACGCCTCTGAAGTGACACCGATCGATTTGTGCAGGTGGTGTATATATCAGGATAAATATTACCAATTAAAGGGTGATCCCAGTAAAAAAATTTCACGTTTCAACACGGCATCGCCAGCTGCATGGAATGTATGAGTGCCAACCCGGCACCGCAGCGGTTTGATGGAGATCCGCTCCGCCAAACCGCTGAGCTTCGCGTTATTTTTGCTTGTGGCGAATCGTGGAGAGAGAGGGGAAAAAGACAGAGTCGGTGAGTTACCCCCTCTCTTTTCAATAGGTTTTGAAGGGATCACAGCTCTTGCACTTTTTGTTTCTTTTATCACACGGCACCCATGGTCCGGTCCCTGTTGCCCGGAGGCCGACAAGGCCGGAGTAAAAAGCACATTCACCAGAAGGTTTCCGTCTTGATTTCGCCCCGGGTGGAAAGAACAACCTGACGAACCGGGAAAACCGGTTGAACGGCGACGAACGCTTTTTTGATGATCTCCAGCATGGAGTGGCAGCAGGGTACCTCCATGATGAGCAGGATCAGCGATTGAAGGCGGCGGGTGCGAAAAATCTCGGTGAACCGATCAACATACAGCTGTTGGTCATCAAATTTGGGACAGCCCATCATCACCACCCGTCCGGCGATGAAATCTTTTTGCAGCCCGGCATAAGCGACCGCAGTGCAGTCGGCGGCCACCAGCAGGTCGCAATTTTCAAGAAAGGGAGCAGTTGCCGGAATCAGACGAATCTGCACCGGCCAGTGGGACAGAGCGGAACCTGCCTGGGCGCCGGGCGTGTTTGCCACCTGGCAGGGGGTCAGCGGCTGCAGGGTCTGCAGGCGGGCCGAGGGGCAGCCGTCTTTGTTCTGCGGCCAAGCAGCCTGTTTGTCTTGGGCCGTCAGGAACTGTTCCACTGCCTTTTCATTAAATTCTTCGGCCTCGCGTTCAATGATCTGCAGCGCCCCGGTGGGACAGGAGCCCAAACAGGCACCCAGCCCATCGCAAAGTTTATCCGCTACCAGACGGGCTTTGCCATCAATAATCTGCAGGGAGCCTTCGGCACAATCCGGCACACACTGGCCGCAACCGTCACAGAGTTCTTCATTTATCTGAATAATTTTTCGTATATTTTTCATATTGGTTCATTTTCTCGTTATCTCGAAAGGAGGTCCGGAATATCACAGAACCGCTTTTTTCAGGGCTTCGATCCCAACCCGTTCCATGAACCGAGCGGAACGTGTTTTGAACGTGGCTTCTCTCAGATAGTACTCAAGTGTTTTGGTAACCAGGGCCATGGCTTCGTCGTCGCTCAACCCTTCGGCCACCAGATCGCCGATACGCGGCCGCCCGGCGGCATTACCGCCAAAGGAAAATCGCCAGCCTTTTTTTTCCGCCGCCAGACCCACATCCCGCATCCACGATTCGCAGCAGCACATTCGGCATCCGGAGATCCCGACTTTCACTTTATACGGTAGCGGACCGGTCAACTCAATCCGCCCGATTTTCTCACCGAGGCTGAGCGCATCCCCTGCCCCGAATTTGCACCAAGTACTTCCCGGACAGGCCTGGACATAATGAACGCGATTGCGTGCATGGGGCGGAGTCGCCGGGATCTGCAGTTCCGCCTTCAGTTCCTCGAGTGCCTCGGGTTCAAGCCCCATGAAGGCGACCCGCTGGGCACCGGTTATTTTTGTTTTCGGAATCCGGTATTTCCTCGCCAGGGCCGCCAATTGTTCCAAGTCTTCGGGAGTAAGCAGGCCGGCCTGATATTGGGGAAGTACGAGATAGGTCTTCTGGTTATCGTTCATTGTCGTTATTCCAAACACACCTCGACCACACCCAAAAGGCGCAGTCGAGATGTGTCTCTGTTAAAGGAAGGAAGTTGTTATCCGAGGATCGCTTTCAGATCTTCTTCAGGCGTGGCTGCCACCGGCTTAATGCCAAAGGTATTCACCAAAAACTGGAGGACCGTGGGGGAAATAAAGGCGGGCAACGACGGTCCGAGACGGATATCCTTGATTCCCAGATAGAGCAAGGTCAGGAGGATGGCCACTGCCTTTTGCTCGTACCAGGACAGAATCATGGAGAGCGGCAGGTCATTGACCCCGCAGTCGAAAGCCTTGGACAGGGCCACCGCGATCTGAATGGCGGAGTAGGCATCGTTGCACTGACCGACATCAAGCAGACGGGGGATACCGCCGATCGCGCCCAAATCCTTGTCAAAAAAGCGAAACTTGCCGCAGGCCAGGGTCAACACCATGCAATCACCGGGCACCTGCTCGACGAATTTAGTGAAGTAGTCGCGACCCGGTTTGGCACCGTCGCATCCACCGACCAAAAAGAAATGACGGATAGCCTTTGATTTCACCGCCTCGATCACCTTATCGGCCACGCCGAGCACGGCATTGCGGGCAAACCCGACCAGAACCGAGTCGTTATCGACCTCATCGGTGAATCCGTCCATGGCCAGGGCCATGTCCACCACCGCCGAGTAATCCTTATCGGTAATATGTTTGACTCCGGGCCAGCCCACCAGCCCGTTGGTGAAAATCCGATCCTTATAATCCTCCCGCGGCTTCTGGATACAGTTGGTGGTAAACAGGATCGGGCCGGGAAAAGAGGGAAATTCCTTGTGCTGATTCTGCCAGGCCGTGCCGAAATGACCGTAAAAATGCGGATATTTCTTTAACTCCGGATACCCGTGGCAGGGCAGCATCTCGCCGTGGGTGTAGATATCGATGCCTTTGCCTTCGGTCTGCTTCAGCAGCAGTTCCAGGTCGTGCAGGTCGTGGCCGGTGATGAGCACGCATTTGTTTTTTCTGTGACCAAGGGGCACCGAGGTCGGCACGGGATGCCCGTAGGTGCCGGTGTTGGCCGCATCCAACAGCTCCATGGCCCGAAGGTTGATTTCTCCGGCCTTCATGGCCACCGGCACGCACTGTTCCACGGTCAGGCCCTGGGTAAGCAGCGTGATCAGAGCGTCATAGCAGAAGGCAGGGATGGCCGGATCCTTTTGGCCGAGAATGGCGGCATGATCGGCATAGGCGGCAATGCCCTTGAGTCCGTAGAGCAGGGTCTGTTTCAGCGAGCGGATATCGACATCGCTGTCGAGCGATTCAATCAGTTTCAGGGTCGCCCCCTGCGCTGCGAGTTCGCTTGCCGATCCCACCGGGATAAACCTTGCCGGGGCCTCGCTGAAATCGGTCTTGCCGCCAACAGCGGCCACCTCGGCCTTCATGGCCTCGCGCAAGGCCACGGCTTTATTGATCAAGGCCACAAACCGTTCGGGGTCGAAATCGACATTGGTCAACGTGGAGAAGATGGCTTCCAGAGTAAAGTGATCGGTGGCCTCATTGACGATCCCATGCTTCCGCCCCTCCTGGGCATAAAGGGCAAGACCCTGCAGGGCATGGATCAGCAGATCCTGAAGGTCGGCGACCTCTTCGTTCTTGCCGCAGACGCCGGCAATATTGCATCCGATTCCTTTCGCGGTCTGTTCACACTGGTTACAAAACATGGCATGCCTCCTTGTGGGTTTTTGGGTCGCGTTCGACACCATTCCTTATTAGTATGCCTGAACTATAGCCTTTTATGGGAAGGCTTCTTTGACATAGGTCAAAAACTCCATTTTTCTGAAATAATAATGAACGACAAGGATGCATTGCTGGCAGACAGCCTGCTGTTCAGCGGACTGCCCGCGGAACAACTCCGGGAAATCGCCGCCATCGGTCTCACCAGGAAGTACGGCAAGGGTGTCTCGATTTTTTTTGAGGGCGATCCAGGGATCGGCTTCTATATGGTGGTCGCCGGACGGGTGAAGATCTTTAAGATGTCCCCGGCCGGCAAGGAACAGATTCTCCACCTCCTCGGGCCGGGTGAGCCCTTCGGTGAGGTCCCGGTTTTCCACGGCAACCCCTTTCCCGCCAATGCCGAAACCCTGACCGAGGCGGAACTGCTCTTTTTCCCCAGGGTCAAGTTTGTTCAGCTGATTTCAGCCCATCCCTCTCTGGCCCTCAACATGCTGGCAGTCCTGGCCCTGCGGCTGCGACAATTTGTCACCCAGGTCGAAAATCTGTCTCTGAAAGAGGTGCCGGGGCGGCTGGCGGCCTATCTGCTTTATCTGACGGAAGAACAGCAAAATCAAGACAGGGTGGTACTGGATGTTCCCAAGGGACAGTTGGCCAATCTGCTGGGTACCGGTTCGGAAACCCTGTCACGGATCTTTGCCAAGATGACCGAGGAAGGATTAATCAGGGTGGAGGGAAAAACGATTTATCTTGTGGACAGGCAAGGATTAAAAGAACGATGACCGCACAACTGATGCCAATCGCCTCTGGCGACAGCGTCTCATCCAGCAATGAGGACATCAAATCAAACCGGAATCATTGCTGAAATCAAGCCTGTAGAGAATTCCATGCTCACCGGTAATGTATTCAAACTGAACATCTTCTCCGCCTTGAAGATGATGCTCTTTCCCATGGCGATTATCACCGTGTTCTGGCAGAACCACATCGGTCTGTCCCTGACGGAAATTTTGCTGGTCAACGTCTTCTTCTCCGCAGCCAACGTCCTCATGGAATACCCTTCGGGGTATATCAGCGACCGGATGGGCTATCGCCTCTCCCTGATCATTGCCTGCCTGTTCGGGATCGCGGGCTGGAGCGTCTACCTGGTTGCCGCTTCCTTCCTGCATGTTATTGGTGCGGAATTACTGCTGGGATTTTGCTACGCCTTTATCAGCGGCTCGGATAATGCTTTGCTCTATGAGACCTTGCGGGCCAGTGGCCGCACCGAGCTCTATACTCGTTGTGACGGACGTATGGCGGGGTGGGCCCAGATCGGCGAATCAGCCGGGGCCCTGTGTGCCGGTCTCATGTACGTTACCTCGCCCCTGCTGCCGTTTATTGTGCAGGTAGGGGTGTGGATACTCGCCCTGATGCTGGCCCTTTCCTTCAAGGAACCGGAGGAAGAAAAAAATTCCCGACCGGTTACCTCGCATCTCCAGGAAGCGGTGCGCATCAGTCGATATGCATTGGCCGAAAAGGGCATACTCCGCTCAACCATGCTCTTTGGCATGCTCCTCGGGCTGGCTTCCTTCTATCCGGTCTGGCTGATTCAGCCGTTCATGCAGGAGTGCCAAGTGCCTCTGACCTGGTTCGGGCCGGTGTGGGCCGGGGCCAACCTGATGGTTGCCCTCTCTGCCTATCACAGTCACAAGGTTCTCGGCATCCTGGGGCTCCGCAAAATGAGCCTGCTTTTTATTGTGCTGATTGTGGCCGGGTATGCCGGCTTAGGACTGACCACTGCCATGGGGAGCTTTCTCTTCTATTACCTGCTGACGGCCATGCGTGGCCTGCAAGGGCCGATCCTGCGCAGTTTCCTCCAGCACAACTGCACTCGCAACATGCGCGCCAGCATCCTTTCCCTGCACAATCTGCTCTTTCGTTTGGGATATGTGATCAGTGGTCCGCTGATCGGCAGCTTGAGCGATGCAAAGGGGTTGCATACCGGATTCCTGGTCTTAGCCGGGGCCTTTGCCCTGCTCCTGCCCCTGGTTCGCGGCAGTTTCCTCCGCCATCAGGCTGAACCGGAAAATCAGTTGCCGGCAGAACATTGACTGCCGATTCCGGAAAAAAGATGCGACCGGTATGCCTCGCCTCCGGCAAGTGCAAACGTATGGGAATGCCAGGGAGTATCAAGGGCTGACAGTTTTGTGAACGTGGGGCAAGCGGGTACGGGTGTTGCGGGGATTCATCTTCGCCCCCGAAAACCGATTATTTGAGTTCCGCAGCAGCGTGCAGATTGACCAGATTGATAATATGGAGGTAGCTATCCTCGTCCAGGTGGGTAAAGTTGATGCCCATGCCCCCCTGATCGTGGCGGCAAACCAAGCCCTGGACCTTGAAGTCCATCTTGCTGGTTACACCGGTCAGCTGAATTGATATTTTGCAGGGCGTCCCCACCGGAATTCGGCTATCGGTTTCCAGGTAAAGCCCGTTGAGGCTGATATTTCGGGTATCGACCGGCGTCTCCAGAATCCGGTCCTGTTCATAACGGATGACGGCACTGCTCTCAAAAACGATGCGGGAAGCCTGACGTCGTTCCGTCGTGCTCATCGACTCATGCTGTTGGATCGTTTCATAGCCAGTTGTCCGGTGCGGGGGGTGATAATATATTCGCCGTTTGCCACCGCTATTTCCGGAACCAGCCGGTAATGCTCAAAAGCACTATATCCCGGTTCAAGCGATTTCCAGAATTTGATCCAGGGAGAGGCCGCGAATTTTTTCAAATTTTTCCCGGTCAACGGAAAGGGAAAAATATGGACGCTGAATTGCTCCTGCCCCCGCATCAGGGCGGCATGGGCCAACAGATAGATCTCCTCGATGCGGGTATCGGTCATGGCGAAACAACCCACGGATTGGCAATTCCCATGCACCATGATCAGATTTCCGGATCTGTTGCGAGCGGCATCGAAATCGTTGGGATACCCGACATCAAAGGCAAGATGATACTGGGAATTGGGCTTCATCTGTTGAGCGGAAACCTTGTAAAAACCTTCAGGACTCTGCCAATCGCCCTCGTTGACCTTGGGGCCGGGAAACCCGGAATAGCTGCAGATTTTATAGGTTTTAAAGAGCGCATAGCCATGGCCTTTGTCCATCCATAACTCCAAAATACCCGGTAGCTTGAAGATACGGACATAGACCGGCTGGCCCACGGCAAAGCCCTTTGCCTTCAATTCCAGTTCAATCTTATGCCTGGCTTTGGCCATCAAATTTTCGGCCCGCGGGTTGGACGGCAGGTCCGTACTCCCGTTTGCCGGTGGTGTAAAGCCGCAGAGACTGACCATCAAAACGCAGAAAAAAAAGACCGCCTTCAAAGGACCGGAGAAAATCCGTGTACGATTCATAATTTTTATTCAACAAGTAAATGAAATCGGAAAACGGGATCTTGGAACATATTCGTCGGATCCCTCCTTGACGCAGACGATGCGGAGGCTTCGTTATGACCGCAATGTATTGCAGCAAAAGGTATCGGAACTCTCAATTATTGTCAATGTTATATTGAAGTTATCGGCGAGTATCCGCAGAGTTGCAAAAAAAGACAGGACCGCGTCCCTACGGGCTCATCCCTGCCCCGTTCCGGCCTGCGATTCGTCAACCGGAACCGAGGATCATCCCTGATGCGGGGAGACCGGCTTGGGCAGCAGCAGGGCCAGAACCACGGCAACAGCGGTCAAGGCCGCAGCCAGGAGATAACTTCCCGAAAAGCTACCGCTCTGTTCCGCAATCAATCCGGCGAGAAAAGGACCCGCCACCTGGCCGGTGGCAAAGATAAAGGTGATGGCGCTGAACATGGCAAAGGTCTTGTCCGGACCGGCGTAATCTCCGGTAAGAGCGGCCATGATCGAAGGAATAGACCAGGCGACAATACCGAAACAGCCGATGGAGAGCAAAAGAAAGGGGACGGGAAGATGGAGCCCGGCAAGGAGATAGGCCAGGGTCTGGATGCTGAACACCACCATCAGACTGAAACGGCGGCTGACGCGATCAGCCAGCATGCCGAACAGGGGACCGGAAAAGAGGCTGAGAAAACCGACCCAGGACCAGAAGGATCCAGCGGTCTGCTGACTGAACCCGTACTGCCGGACCATGGTGGTGACGATGAAGGTGGCGTAGGTGACAAAGGTGAACCCGAAGATAAAGTACAGGGCGCCGCAGTGCAGGATCAGGCGCAGGGGAACGGTGCGCTCGCTATTCAACTGGTGCGGCTGTCGGGTGGCCGCGGGTTCGTCCTGACCGGCGGGCAGCAACCCCAGATCCTGGGGACGGTTGCGCAGGACCAGGAGGCAGATGATCCCGGTCAGCACCACGATCACACCCAACACCACCCAGCTGAGTCGCCAATTGTACACGGTTAACCCGTTCATCCACGGCACGGCCTGACCGGCAAAGACAATGGCCGCTCCATTGCCGCTGACCACCAGGCCGGCGGCTTTGCCCCGCAGCCGGCTCGCAAACCAGGAGGAGAGCACGGCCATGATCGGGATGTTGGCCATGGCGCTGCCGACCCCGGTACAGATATAAAGCAGGACAATACAGGCAAGGTTGGAGCTCAAACCGATTCCCACCATGCACAGGCCGGAAAGCAGCAGGGCCGCCGTGGTCAGCGAACGGGCCCCGAAACGCCGCACCAGGTGCGAACAGCCAAGAATCCCGGCCAGATAACCGAGAAAATTGGAGGTGGAGATGGTGCCCATTTGGGCGTAGGAGAGATGGAGCTCCTGGCCCATGGCCGGCAGCAGCATGCCCAGGGCAAAACGGGCCAGACCGATGCAGGCAAAGATGCCCAGACTGCCGGCGGCTACAATCAGCCAGCCGTAATGAAAGGATACTTTCCGGGGTGCGGGTGTTGTCATGTGCAGGCTGAACTCGTTAGGGTTGCGTTTCCGGGGTGCCGAAGCCGCCGCCGCCCGGAGTTTCGATGATAAAGATATCGCCCGGCTCCACGGCAACCTCGTCGTTGCCCCGGAGTTCGTACAGTTCGCCGTTGTGGCGCTGGAGCGCATTTCGACCCCGCAGGCCCGGACTGCCGCCTGCCAGCCCATACGGCGCGGTAAGGCGATGCGAAGAGAGGATCGTGGCGGTCATGGGTTCAAGAAACCGCATCCGCCGGACCACGCCGTTGCCACCGCAAAATCGGCCTTGCCCGCCGGAACCGCGACGAAGGGAGAATTCCTCCACCCGGACCGGAAAACGCAGTTCCAGGACCTCGGGATCGGTCATGCGGGTATTGGTCATGTGGCTGTGGACGGCGCTGGTACCGTCGTGGTCGGGACCGGCACCGGTGCCGCCGCAGATGGTTTCGTAGTTCTGATGCTCGGCATTGCCGTAGAGAAAATTATTCATCGTCCCCTGGGATGAGGCCAGCAGTCCCAACGCGCCGTAAAGGCAGTCGGTGATCGCCTGGGAAACCTCGGTATTGCCCGCAATCACTGCGGCCGGATAGCAAGGATTGATCATCGAGCCTTCGGGAATCAGGATCCGCAGCGGCTTGAGGCAGCCTTCATTAAGGGGGATGTCGTCATCGATCAGGGTACGGAAGACATAGAGCACCGCTGCCCGGCACACGGCCCGGGGGGCATTGCGGTTGCCCGGATGCTGGGTTGAGGTGCCGGCAAAATCGAGGGTCGCCTCCCGGCCCTGCCGGTCCACCTCGATCCGCACCTGAATGTGACTGCCATCATCCAGGGGATAGGTGAAGGTACCGTCACGCAGAACCGCCAGCACCCGGCGTACCGATTCCTCGGCATTGTCCTGGACATGCTGCATATAGGCCCGGACCGTTTCCAGGCCGAAGTGGCCGACCATCCGCCGCAGTTCCCGCAGGCCGGTTTCATTGGCCGCCACCTGGGCAATGAGATCGGCCAGATTCTGCTCGACCTTGCGGCAGGGATAGGGGCCGGAGAGCAGCAGACTCCTGGTTTCCTGCTCACGGAAACGACCCTGGTCGACGAGCAGCCAGTTGTCGATAACAATGCCCTCTTCCTCAATGCGGCTGGAATCGGGCGGCGAGGAACCGGGGGTGCGGCCGCCAATGTCGGCATGATGCCCCCGGCTGCCGACGTAAAACAGGATCTCCCGGCCGCTCTCGTCCCAACAGGGAGTGATCACCGTGACATCGGGCAAGTGGGTGCCGCCGTTGTAGGGGGCATTCTGCATGTAGACATCGCCGGGGCGCATCCGGCCCTGGTTATCGCGGATGATTGCCTGCACCGACTCGCCCATGGAGCCGAGATGCACCGGCACATGGGGGGCGTTGGCGACCAGGTGGCCGTGCTGATCAAAAAGGGCACAGGAAAAATCGAGCCGTTCCTTGATGTTGACCGAATAGGCGGTGTTGGCAAGCGTCACCCCCATCTGTTCGGCAATGGACATGAAGAGGTTGCCGAAGACCTCAAGCATCACCGGATCCACAGCCGTGCCGATGGCCTCGACAGCGGGTCGCGGTTCGTAACGCTCCAGGATGAGATGGTTACGGGAGTTGATGATCGCCTCCCAGCCCTGTTCGAGTATCACGGTGCCGGTGGCCTCGACCATAATTGCGGGTCCTTGAAGGTGTTGCCCCGGAGCCAACTGTTCGCGCCGGAAAAGAGGAGCCCGGACCCATTGTCCCCGGCTGCGCAAATCAAGGGTTTGCAGCGCTGGCGGCACGGTTGTCCGCAGCGGGACTTCCGGATCCACCAGGGATTCGGTGCAACCCATGGCTTCAACCGATAGGGCCTCGACCATCAGACTGCGGCCCGAGGGAATAAAACCGAAACGACAACGATGCGCCGCCTCAAAGGCCTGCTGCATGGCCTGGGGGGTATCCAGGGTCACTGCCAGGGCCGCATCGGTGCCGGTATAACGCAGATACACCGTGCACAGCGAGGTGATGTCAGCCTCGGCCATGCCCTGCTGCCGGACTTCAGCGACCGCCTCAACACGCAACGGCTCAACGGCCGCAGCCAGGAGATCGGCCAGGGCGATATCGGCAAAGGGATGTTCAATCTGGATCTGGCGCAGGGCCCGGACATCGGCCAGGCCCATGCCGTAGGCCGAAAGCACCCCGGCCAGGGGATGGAGGAAAATCCGCTCCATGCCCAGGGCATCGGCAACCTGGCAGGCATGTTGACCGCCCGCACCGCCGAAACACTGCAGGGTATATTGGGTGACATCGTAGCCCCGCTGCACCGAGATCTTTTTGATGGCATTGGCCATGTTTTCCACCGCTATACGGAGAAACCCCTCGGCCACGGTCTCCGGTTCCGGGGCCGGGGCTCCGGTGGCCTCCGCAATCCGGGCGGAGAGCGCCGTAAACTCCCGGCGGACCACGGCCGCATCCAACGGCTGATCCCCCTGCGGTCCGAAGACGTGGGGAAAAAAATCCGGCTGGATACGGCCGAGCAGCACATTGCAGTCGGTCACGGTCAGCGGGCCGCCCCGGCGGTAGCAGGCCGGGCCGGGGTTGGCACCGGCGGAATCGGGTCCGACCCGGAAGCGGCCGCTATCGAAAAGGAGAATCGAGCCGCCGCCCGCGGCCACGGTATGAATATGCATCATCGGCGCCCGCATCCGTACTCCGGCCACCTGAGTCTCAAAACTGCGCTCAAATTCGCCGTCATAGTGGGTGACATCGGTGGAGGTGCCGCCCATGTCAAAGCCGATCAAGCGGGAGAAGCCGCTCATGGCCGCGGTGCGTACCATGCCGACCACCCCGCCGGCCGGGCCGGACAACACCGCGTCTTTGCCCCGAAAAAGGTGAGCATCGGTGAGGCCGCCGTTGGACTGCATGAACATCAGCCGGGTCTTTTTTTCCGTACCGATGAGTTGCCCGGCCACCTGATCGACATAGCGCCTGAGAATAGGCGAGAGATAGGCGTCAACCACCGTGGTGTCGCCCCGGGCGATCAACTTGATCAGCGGGCTGACCCGATGGCTCACCGAGATCTGACTGAAGCCGATATCTTCGGCAATTGCGGCCAATCGCTGTTCATGCGCATGAAAACAATAGCCGTGCATGAGAACAATGGCCACGGAACGAAGCCCGGCCGCATAAGCCCGGCGCAGATCGTCCTCGGCCTGCTCCGCATTAAGCGCCACAACCACCCGGCCCTGGGCATCGAGGCGTTCCTCCACCTCGACCACCTGCGCATACAACATCTCCGGCAGGACGATGTGACGGGCAAACAATTGAGGCCGGTTCTGGTAGCCGATACGCAGACCGTCGCCGAAACCTTGGGTGATCACCAGCAGGGTGGGTTCGCCCTTGCGCTCCAAAAGGGCGTTGGTGGCCACCGTGGTCCCCATTTTGACGGCCGTGATCTGATCAGTGGGCAGGGGGGCGAGGGGATCCAGGCCCAGCAGCATGCGGATGCCGTGGAGGGCGGCATCCGGGTAGAGTTCCGGATTTTCCGAAAGCAGCTTGCAGGTCCGAAGCCGGCCCGCCGGACTTTGGGCAACAATATCGGTGAAGGTACCGCCACGGTCGATCCAGAACTGCCATCCGTCCTCTGTTGCCGCCTGCATACGATTTTTTCTCCTGGTCGATCGATTTTGGACTGCCGATTGAAAGCCCCATCGTCTTCGCATATCGGCTGGTACCTGTCAATAATTTCAGAGCCTTTAACCGAGACTCTCCGTTTCCCGGTCCGGAGCCGTCCCAGTCCCTTGTCCGTAACCGGCCGGGACGATCCTAATTTCTTTTTGACATCGCAGAGTTTTTGCCCCTAAGATAGGACATGATGTCAAAGCGTTCCGCACCTTTTTTTGTTTATTCAACCCAGGGCATAACCGCCATTTTCATGCAATGGAGACAAAATTTGCTCAACCATCCTTCTCCTCCTGGATTCTCTTTTTTGCGCCTTTGTCGAATGGAACCCTTGAAGCAAATCCGTCCTTGTTGCCCCCTTGGGGGCATACACACGCAGAAGATACCCTTTGTGGCACTCCTGCCGCCCCTCGCCCCGAACCGGAGCGGAGCAGATGCCGCTCTTTCCGATCATTTACCCAATCTATTCACGGTAATCGGCCTGATCACCGTGGCCCTGTTGCTGTTGTCCCTATTCATCCTCAATCAACGAAAAAAGAAAATCATCTCCACCAAATCAAAGGCACTTGAAGAAACCGAGGCCCGGTATCGTCTGCTCTTTGAGCATTCCCCCGTTTCTCTTCTGGAGGAAGATCTCAGTGCGGTCAAAACCTTTCTGGATCAATTGGCCCGACAGGGCATCCTGAACCTAAACCGCTATTTCAAGCAAAACCCGGAAAGCCTTGCCCGTTGCGCTGCGATGGTCCGAATCCTCGATATCAATAAAGCAGCCCTCAAAATGTACGGGGCCGCAGGTCCCGGTGATCTGACCCTACTCACCTCGGTGTTGCCCAAAGATCAGAGCGTTCCTTTTAAAAACGAAATCTTAAGCCTGCTCAAGGATGGCGGTTCCGAGATCGTTTTGGAAAACAGGACCTTACACGGTACGTTACTGACCGTCGAACGGCGGGCGGTTGTTGCCGCCGGATTTGAAGATACTTGGCGCAAAGTATTTGTCACCGTTATCGACATCACTGAACAGGTGAAATTACGAAACGAGAACAAAGCCTTCGAGAAGCAGCTGCAACAGACCCAGAAACTTGAGGCGATCGGCAGCCTGGCAGGCGGCATTGCCCATGACTTCAATAATATCCTGGCCCCGATCATGGGCCGGGCTGAACTGATGTTTGTTGAAAACGCCGGTAATACCCGAGTGCAGGAACATTGCTGCAGCATTATCGACGCCTCCAAACGGGCCCGCAACCTCGTGAATCAGATCCTGACCTTCAGCCGCCAGGTTGACCAGGAGATTATACCGGTATCTCTTGCCGATATCGTCCGGGAGGTCATCCAGCTGGTTCGCCCCACCCTGCCCGCCACGATTACAATCGACTGTCGGTTGCCCGACCCCTGTCCCCGGGTGATGGCCGATGCCACCCAGCTGCACCAGGTGATCATGAACCTGATCACCAATGCCTTCCACGCCATGGAGGAAAACGGCGGCCGTTTGTCTCTGTGCCTGGAAACCGTTACCTTGGGTGTCGGGGCGTTCAACAATCTTTCCATCTCACCTGGGTTGTACCAGCAACTCACGATTGAAGACAGTGGTCACGGCATGGATCAGGCAACCATGGCCAAAATCTTCGATCCGTATTTTACAACCAAGCCGCGCGGCAAGGGCACCGGCCTGGGCCTGGCGGTTGTTATCGGCATTCTGCGCGGCTATGGCGGTGAAATACGGGTCCAAAGCGAGGAGGGCATGGGCACGGTTTTCACCCTTTATTTCCCGGTGGTTGAATTCACCGCCGAGCATACTCCCGTCACCTACGACCTCCATGAACCGATGCCGCGGGGCACGGAACACATCCTTCTGGTCGACGACGAAAAATCGATTGCCGATGTCACCACCGGCATGCTCGAACGGCTGGGCTACAAGGTAACCGTCCGCATCAGCAGTTACGATGCCCTGGAGGCTTTTCGCAATCTGGCGGATCAGATTGATCTCCTGATCGCCGACCTGACCATGCCGCAGATGACCGGCCTGCAGCTCTACCGGGAAATCAAGAGCATCCGTCCTGATATCAAGGTAATCATCTGTACCGGTTTCAGCGAACAGCTGGACAGCCGTAAGTCAAAAGCCATCGGTATTGAAGGCTTTCTCTATAAACCGGTGGTCATGGGAGACCTTGCCCGCTGCGTCCGTTCGGTTCTCGACGAATAAGCCGCGACCGACCTTTTCATGGATCGTTGTGCAATTTCTTGGCGTAACATTTCCTAAGAACTGGTACCCTGTTCTGCCTTGGTCCTTTCGAACGAACCGAAACCGCGCAAAAGTTCGCGCAATGGTCGAATTGACGGCAAGGCCCATGCGCAGTTGAGCGTATCCACGAGAAAATCCTCTTGAATACAGAGACAACCGGTTTTAAGAATCGTTGGCGGAAACCTGTGAGACCTTGGCGTTCAGGTCCACCCCGGAGAAATATATGAAAAAAATGAAAGTGAACGAAGAGACAACGCTTCTGGCGATGTTGACTACAAGCGGTTATTCACGGACCAAGGTGAAACAATTGCTCAAATACCGGGCAATCAACATTAACGAGGTCCCGGCGACCCGGCTCGACTTGGCGCTTGCTCCGGGCGATATCCTCACTATTACCTCGGAAAAAGAGGCGGGATCCCACACCCAATATCCGCCCTGTCCGGGGCTCGATATCATCTATGAAGACGAAGACATCCTGGTTATCGACAAGCTTCCGGGCTTACTGACCATTGCCTCGGAAACCGAAAGAACCAAAACCGCGTACTACAAACTCACGGCCTGTATCGGCGAACGGACAGGCGGCAAAGGGCGTATTTTTATCGTCCACAGGCTGGATCAAGGCACGTCGGGCCTGCTGGTTTTTGCGAAGAATGAGGAAGCCAAGCGTGCCCTGCAGGGAACCTGGCAGGAGGCGCGCAAAAAATATCGGGCGATTGTGGAAGGGGTGCCGAAAAAAACCAGCGACACGATTTCGAGCTATCTCTGCGAATCAAAAATCCATCGAGTGTATTCGGTCCCCACGGACAACGGCGAGGGTAAATATGCCGAAACCGAGTACCGGGTGGTGCAAACCCAAGGCGATTATGCCCTGCTGGACATCACCCTGCTCACCGGCCGTAAAAATCAGATCCGGGTGCATCTGGCCGATATCGGCCATCCGGTGGTTGGCGACAAGAAATACGGCGCCCTCACCGATCCCATCAAACGCATGGCACTGCAATCCTGCTTTCTCGCCTTCACACACCCGACAAGCGGCGAGCCCATGACCTTTAGCCTCGACATGCCGGGTAAATTCAAATCCCTGCTCAGCAAAAAAGCCCCCCTAAAACCTGAGTCCTGAAACACCAAAGGCGGTCCGAAGACCGCCCGAGGGATAACAACAACCCGAATGGGGAATCCCCCATCCGGTAACAATCAGACCAGCAGTTCCAGCCCGGAAAAAAAGTAGCCTATTTCAAAAGCTGCAGTTTCCGGTGCGTCCGAACCGTGGGTGGCATTGGCCTCCAGGCTGTCACCGAATTCGCGGCGCAGGGTGCCTTCAGCGGCATTGGCCGGATTGGTGGCTCCCATCAGATCCCGCCATTTCTTGATCGCCCCTTCCGCTTCCAGAACCATGACGACACAGGGACCGCTGGACATGAAATCGGTCAGTTCACCGAAAAAAGGGCGTTCTTTATGGACATAGTAAAAGCCCTCCGCCTCGCGCTTGCTCAGATACAATTTTTTCAGGCCCACGACCTTAAACCCTTCGGCTGAGATTCGGCTGAGAATTTTACCGGCGTTTCCGGCGACAAAGGCATTGGGTTTGATAATGGCAAATGTTCGTTCCATGGCGTAACGTTCTCCTTGCTTAACGTAATGTGCGGAAGGTGTTGCTTGGTATAAAAAAATAGGCAGGTATTGCAAATGTGCCGGGACCTATACCATGATCCCGGAACCGAGGCAATATCCCCGGTTGTTCTTTCCGTTCCCGGGAACCGGAAACAGATCGGGGGCTGGTGCCCGGTACGCCCGGTCCCAACCCCCGAAAAAAATTCCCGCAAGGTGCGGGTGAACAACAATTGCTCTCGATTAGTTCTCGAGCAGCACGAACTGACCGTTTTTAACGGTGAGC
The DNA here is from genome assembly GCA_963666685.2 of uncultured Desulfobulbus sp. GTDB lineage: Bacteria > Desulfobacterota > Desulfobulbia > Desulfobulbales > Desulfobulbaceae > Desulfobulbus. Next base: position 626,383 of record CAXXHZ010000003.1, on the reverse strand, counting down.
ATGGCAAAGGCATCAATTCCCAGACCACCATGATCGGTTGGGGAAAAATTAAAGGTTCCGGCCGTGCCGACCAGGCCTTTGATATTTTCAATGGCCGCGCGAACCTTTTCGCGATCATCGCCGCCGACCTTGATCGCCTGGGCCAAAATGGTCATGGCATCGTAGGTATGGCCGCCAAAGGTGGACACCTTTTCCTTGAATTTGGATTCATAGGAGTTCTTGTATTTTAAAAGGCACTCTTTCTGCGGACCTGCGGGAAGGGCATCGGCAACCAAGAGACGGCTGGCCGGGAAAATAATACCTTCAGCAGCGGCACCGGCCTTCTCGACATACTTGATGTTGGCAAAACCGTGACTCTGATAAAGGGGTACCTGCCAACCAGCCTGACGGATATTGATCGCAAGAATGGATTGCGCCGGTACCGTCGACCAATTGACCACCGCCTGGATCTCGGGATTGGATTTCAATTTGGCGACAATCGCGGAGAGGTTTTTCGCATCTTTATCATACACTTCTTCCGTAACAATGGTAATGCCGTAGTTTGGGGCATTCTTGGCTAACTGTTCCTTGCCTGCCTTGCCGAAACCGTCATTGCCGGCAAGAACGGCAATCTTGCTGATCCCCCTCTTCTGCATGGTCATGAAAATCTGCTGCGCCGCATAGCTGTCACTCGGTGCGGTCTTGAACACATGCGGGGTTGCCGGGTTGACAATCGATTCGGCGGCGGAACAGGATATCAGGATGGTTTTACCGTCCTCGGCGATTTTTTTGATATTGAGACTCTCTCCACTGGTGGAGGGGCCGATAATGGCAAACACTTTTTCTTCTTCAATCAGCTGTTTTGCAAAGGAAATCGCCTTCTCAGGGCTACCGCCGGAATCTTTGACGATCAGCTCGATGGTCTTGCCGTTAATACCGCCCTTGGCATTGAGTTCCTCAACCAGCATGTTCAGGGATCTCACTTCGGGTCCGCCCAAAAATGAAGCAGGACCGGTGACAGCCAATATGGCACCCACCTTGACCGACGCTGCCCAGGCAAACGTGGTCATCACCAAAAAACTCAGCACAAGCAGGCATCCGGATCGTAGCATCCGAAGAGCAACACTTCCCTTTCTCATCCTCTTCCTCCTCAAGTATTGAAAAAAACATCAGTATGACAAAAATGACAGGGTTGTTATGCCAAATACTCTCTTTCAAGTCAATGAATACCCGTTGCCCTGCCCTGTAGGTTGATCAGGGCCATCGGCACCTCCCCTTCCCCCCATAGATATCAAGGCAAGACCAGCATTGCAGCCCTGCCCGCTTGCCCTTAAAGCCTTCCGCCAAACCCCATGCCATCATCCGGCGAGCCACAGGTTTCCAGGGAGACGGAATGGGGTTGATAGACCACAAGCACGCCGGGTTCCGGCATTTGGATGATATTGATAATGTTCTGTGAATACCAGACTCCCGCCTGCTTGCCGTCGGGTGTGAGAATAACTCCACCGTAATACTCGCAGTCTCGTGCCGGTTCGGTTCGGTACCAGTTCAACCATCCGTTCAGCCTCTCCTTAGTCAGGTCGACCTGTGCCCAGACCTTTGTCCGGAGGGTATAGTGATTGTCAATGGCAATGACGGAATCAGGCGCAGAAGAAGAGCCCAGATAATAGTAGGTATGATGGGGAAGGATCGTACCGGCTTCAAATGCCTGTTGCACCCCCGGAGTCACTTCCCACTTTCCGGAGGGCACCTTGGCGGCACACCCGGCGAGCAAGATGCCGCTCAGCATCAAAAAAAGAAAAGATTTCATCGTTATTGCCTTCATGGCGGTTTCCTCGCAAATTTAATCTGATTTGACATCCGGTACTTGTACAACGGTTTCATGCCCGTACAAATATGTTGCCAAGGCAATTTCTGTCAAGCACAGAGCGGTTCTTTTACTTCCGGCAGGAGGACACGGAACCTTATCCCCCTTCGTTCTCCAAACCTCAAGTCATCAAAAAAATAAGCTTATTCAACAACTTGAGCAACATTCAATCCCTGCAGATTGCCGGAGGCCAAGAAAAATTTAATTTTCTCTATTTTTCCCGTAACAGAGAACGGACGTGGGTTCGATTCCCGCTCGAAGAGCGGCAGTGTATTTTACAAACCATGTCTGGAAGAACCAGTGACACAAATTTTGTCGTGAGTTTGTCGTGAGTTTGTCGTGAGTTCAGACTCGAAGAACGAAAGACCAGCTGATTCGTAGCTCCTTTCGATGTTACAAGCTCCTTATCCAGCATTCCCTTGAGATCGCGTTGCAGACTACGTCGATTTATATCGGGGCAGATACCTTCAAAGTCCTGAATAGTGAGTTTGCCGTTTTGCAGCAGGTACCCCAGGGCTTTGCCTTGCCGCTCATTACGGGCAGGTTCTGTACCAATACATCCCGGCGGAGAACCTGTTCACCCCGCCCCTTGACCTCTATCATCAGATTTGTTATCGGCAAATGTACCTTTCACGTGAACGCTATCATCTTTTTTCATTCCATGCTCCATTGCTTACAGAGCACTTCCGCCTGCTCAATCACCAATTCAGTTGCTGCCTTTTGCAAATCAGGCGGATACCCGTACTGGCGGAGTATCCTTTTCACCATTACACGAATTTGCGCCCTTGCATTTTCCCTTAGCGTCCAGTCAATGGAAACGCTGCGTTTGACCCGTTCAACCAACAACTGTGCTATGGTGCGGAGTTTTTCATCTCCAATCATATCCTTGGCACTGCCGTTGTCGGCCAGTGCATCATAGAAAGCCACTTCATCCTCAGTTAGGCCGAGGCTGTCGCCACGCTGCTCGGATTTGCGTAACTCCCGAGCCAATTCAATTAATTCCTGAATAATCTCGGCTGCTTCAATAGCTCTATTTTGATATTTTTTAACAGCAAGCTCAAGCATCTCTGCAAACGATCGAGCTTGAATCACATTCTTTTTGGATCGAGCCTTGATCTCATCATTGATCAGCTTCTTGAGCATTTCCAATGCGAGATTCTTTTGCGGTAATGCTTTGACTTCTTCTAAAAACGCATCGGATAGAATCGAAATATCCGGTTTATCCAATCCGGCAGCTTCAAAGATATCAACGACCTCTGCCCCCGCAACTGCCTTGGAAACCAGTTGCTTAATAGCCGAATCTATTTCATCTGGAGTCCGTCCTTGCTCATCACCGGTGGTTTTGACCAGTGCAGCCCTAATTTCCTGGAAGAAACCGACATCATCTCGAATTTGAAGAGCATCTTCATGAGGAACCGCGAGAGCGAAGGCCTTGGTCAAAGCTGAAACTGCTGGTAGATATCGTTTTTTCCCCTCTTCGAACCCAAGAATAAATTCCATCGCCTGTGTTATGCCGGATATTCTCTTGGCTGGGATGTCTTCAATCACCGTACGATAGTCAAAACCGTGCATCATACCGCGCACAACTTCGTACTTTTCCATGAGTACAGCTGCAGCCTGCTCCTGATCGATAGTGGCATCGCCTCTACCACCACTGGCGGTGTAATTGGCAAGAGCTTTTTTCAACGAATCCGCCAATCCAATGTAATCAACCACAAGCCCGCCGGGCTTGTCTCTAAACACACGGTTTACACGGGCAATAGCCTGCATCAGATTATGCCCGCTCATCGGTTTGTCGATATACATGGTATGCATGCTGGGGCAGTCAAAGCCGGTCAGCCACATATCGCGAACGATGACCAGCTTGAGACTGTTGCCTGGATCTTTAAACCTTTTGGCTAAATCCTCGCGACCGGCTTTATTTCGTATATGTGGCTGCCAGTCAATATGGTCAGACGCTGAGCCAGACATAACAATTTTCACGAATCCCTCAGACTCGTCCTCGCTATGCCAATCCGGCCTGATCTCTTTGAGGACATTATAGATATCCACACAAATACGGCGGCTCATACAGACAATCATGGCCTTGCCATCCATAGTATCCAGTCTCTTTTCAAAATGAGCCACCAGATCCTGTGCGACCAATTTTATTCGGTCTTCAGCACCCACCATGGCTTCAAGCGCGGCCCATTTCGTTTTGAGCTTCTGTTTTCCCGACTCTTCTTCCGCTTCAGTAATCTGTTCGAATTCAGGATCTATTTCAGAGCGTTGAGCTTCGCTTAGCTCAATCCTGGCAAGACGATTTTCATAGTAAATGGGTACTGTGGCACCATCCTCAACAGCACGGAGAATGTCGTATTTATCGATGTAATTACCAAAAACGGCTGGTGTACTTCTATCATCACTTTCAATCGGTGTACCCGTAAAACCAATAAATGATGCATTTGGAAGTGCATCGTGCAGGTGGCGTGCAAAACCATCAATGAAATCATACTGGCTGCGGTGCGCTTCATCGGCAATTACAACGATATTGTTACGACCTGAAAGTAACGGATGGACATCACCACGTTCATCAGGCATGAACTTCTGAATCGTCGTGAAAACAATACCACCGGAAGCGACTCTAAGCAGATCTCTTAAGTGTGATCGGTTGCCAGCCTGGACCGGAGATTGACGAAGCAGGTCTCTGCAGCCCACAAACGTACCAAAAAGTTGATCATCAAGATCATTCCTGTCGGTAATGATGACCAAGGTCGGATTCCCCATGTCCGGGTGTCGGACAACCTTGCCTGAATAAAACGTCATGGAAAGGCTTTTTCCGCTGCCTTGCGTATGCCAGACAACCCCAATTCTCTTGCCATCGAAATGCTTGGTGCCTTTCCCATAGACGGGAGAATCTTCCCTTACTTCCAAAGAATCTTGTTCAGATGGGAAACGACCAATCAGCTTTGTGGGATCACCATCGATCCCGCAGGCAGAAAGCGTGCAGCCGAGCGCTTTATTCACAGCCCAATATTGATGATAGGCCGCAGCCTTTTTTATCAGCTTTGAACCATCATCTTCGAAAACTACAAAGTTAAGAATGTAATCAAGGAAGTAACGTCTTTCAAAAAGACCACGCACCAGCGTTTCCAGCTCTGGTGTGCCTTTGGGCGCAACCTCTTTGCCTGAAATTGTTCGCCAAGGCATGTAACGATCCCAACCGCTGGTCAACGTCCCCGAGCGTGCCAATATCCCATCGGATATCACCAGCAATTCGTTTGTGGTGAAAAGTGATGGAATATCCTTTTTATAAGTCTGAAGCTGATTGAACGCGTGCTTGATGGTGGCATTCTCATCGCCCGGATTTTTCAACTCAAGCACTGCTATGGGCAGCCCATTGAGATAAAGAACAACATCAGCGCGACGGTTTACTTCAGACTGTCCGGCAACAGACTTTTCAATAACGGTGAGCTGATTCAATGCCAGCCAGTCATTGTTTTCAATATCTTCAATGTCAACCAGCCAGACTTTCAGATGCCTTGTGCCGCCGTATTCATCATTTGACGGCACTTCAACATCGACACCATCCGTTAAAAGGCGGTGAAAATTCCTGTTGTTGACAAGAAGATCCGGAGAATCTATCACGAGCAACTTTTTGACCGCCTCATCAATGCCGACAGCTGGAACGTCTGGATTAATCTGCACAAATGACGTTCTGAGTCGCTCTTTCAGAATAACGTCTGAATAGCTGGTGCGTTCAGCGTCAGGAGTGTCCGGAGCAATATCCGGCCCATGAATCGAGTTCCAACCCAATTCTTCAAGCCAGTACAGGCATGTTTCCTCAAGAATATTTTCCGTCATATTGCCACTCAGGAGTCCTCCGTATTTTCTTCATCAGGCTCCTGCAAAGACAACAGTTCTTCTCCGATTTCCTTGTATGCCTGATAGTCTACGTTAAATAATATTTCACTGGTGTAGTAAGATCTGCCCGCAATGTCGGTCATCCCATGTTCGGAATCGATAGCGCGATCCTTTTCAAGTTCACGGATATGAGGGTTTTCATCCCGCCTTGCAGCTTCGACTTTTTCCCGCAGGATTGTGTCGGTGTCTGTGACATCAAACAGTGTGCTGAAAATCCAGATTGCCGCCTGCCGGATACCTTCAAGTTTATGAAGTTCCGGTACTCCGGCTCCACCATTGTGATATTGATCGTTTCTATTTTGGTGGTAAAAGATGATATCGGCTTTTTCTACAAGCTCCGGAAGACTTCGAGTACTAACTTCCTGATAGAAAAAATCCAGTTTGGTATGATAGTTCCGCTGCCACGTTTCAATATCAGTGCGTTGGTATTGAGCTGTCCACGTTGTATAGGGTGCAAAGCCAGATAGGTTGTGATCGCCACCTCAATGGCATTATCAAAAGAGATTAAGGCAATCCTTCGGTCAAAATCTTCGCCTTTAAGGAAGTGCGTCTCTGCATGATAGAGCATTTCAAACGGGCCAACAGCCCATGGCTTGATTCCAGTCATGAGCTATCCCTTTATAGTTGAAAATAATGATTCCATCAGATTTGCCCTCCAGCACGAATTTCAACTGCAGGTGCAATCCGAGTACGGATCTCATTGTAGATTGGCAAATTAACGCCTTCGGCAACCTCAAGAGAGGCAACGAGACCATACGCAACCGGAGTCTCAAACTTCCGGGCATCCTTGCGGCAGTTCACTTTTATCTGAAGTGTATCTCCATCAGAAATAGCGACGGCGCTTTCCCCTTCGAAGACTTCATGCTGAACGGTACCTCTTCGGGTTGCATCACTGTCACTGTCAATGCCGGTCACGCGTAGTTTACCATTGAGTTTCTCGCGTGATTTTTTTCCGTCTTCAAAGTCAAACCAAAACTGGGCTTCCCGGTAACGTTGTGTCGTCGATGCCACAGGGGAAAGCCAGGCAAGAGTAACAGTGAATTTACGCCATTCACGCTGGGCGCTTAATGAAGGCGGTAACGGCAGGTTATAGACATGAGCTTCTCCATCGTTTAACCGTCCAAAGCCAATCAGGGTTGCCCGTTGATCATTGCATCCCAATGCTTTTTCAATATCAGGAACACCGTACCCAACCCATCTCGATATCCAGTTTTTTATCTGCCTTCCGTTCTCATCGGTTCGTAACAGTTCATCCAGTCTGCTTCCCAATTCATTCCAGCTGCAGCCATGCACCAGCATGGCTTTTAGGATTGGAACACCGAAGGCCGAGAAATCATCGTCCGGGGCCTGCTCGGAGAAAATCGATGCCAGATAGTCATAACAGATGCTCGCAGCGCGGCTCGTCAATGCTGCAGAGTTACTGCTTCCACAGCAGAACTGACTTTTATTCAGTTCACCGGCTTGGGAACTCGGAGCCGCCACTTGATTCCCGGGGGCGATTCTTCTATTACTGAGTTGAAGAGAGGTATTTCCTGATCCGAGAGATTGACTGTAAAGCACCCTCCCGCCGGAGAATAGCAAATCTGGTTTTATGGCTCTTCGATAGCCGTTACCAAATGCCGAAACCGGACTTGGCAAAGTTGATTCAAAGACATCCACCAAATACCCAATCGCGCCATTTTGCGAACTGTCGTGGTGAATGGTTCCAACGGTCAGTCCATTGATGCTTTCTGCCGGTGATAACAATCTCCGATGTCGAGCATCCTCATAAATTTTCTTTGCGACCAGAGCTTCGCGGTCGCTGGCATCTAAGGCTTCAAACTCACGGCTGGACATGCCTGTATCAATTGGCTCGGGATGATTTCCTGAGCTGATGACAAACAGCAGATTATATCTCGAACTCAACCAATCGAGCAGCCTTGCAAGCGGGCTCATCACCTGGGAGAAGTGCCGGGCACTATCGCCTATGGACAGGTTGATAATTTTTACCGTTGGTGCCGCAGCTTCATCATCCCCTTCGCCTTCCATTATCCGTTTCACCGCCCTGTGAATATAATCAACAAAAAGAACATCATCCGGCACCTGTTCAGGACGAGGCGATTGATGCCAAGCCGTTGGTTTCATAATCGGCCTGACATATACAGGCCTGCTTAACGGGTTGGAACCTTCATTAAGATCGCCGTGAACAATAAGCGAGGTCATGGCCGTGCCGTGCTGGCGATCAATGGCAGGATATTCCGAGGCCCAGTCATCCGGATCCTCCACAATCAGTCTTCCGGCAAGAAGTCTGTGGTTCTCAAGAGGCAGACCATCAAGCACAGCCACAACCGGATCACCTGTAGGTAGATCATCAGCGGAAACCGTGCAATCAGCGATGTCACCTTCAACCGGCTCTTTTCCCGTAGCCATCTGACCGGTTGGCCTGAAGAACATGATGTTTTCACACTTGATGAGATCCACTTCCGGATGCTCAAGAATTTGCAGGGCAGTTTGCGCCGGAATTTCTCCGAGAACCGAATGGTAAGCAATCGAGGGGATCACGCATTGCGAAATTACACTGCCACCGAGTTCTTGGATTAATCCGGAAACAATACTTTCGCTTTCCCTGCGCTTATCATCACTCCCGCGAAACCAGAGCTCTGCTTCGAACCGGACATTGCGCTGAGCATCAAACTCAAGGTTTTCCTGCCATATTTCAAAAACTTCGCGTTCGGCCAGTCGGTCTTCAACGCCCCATCTGCGGATGTCTTTCAAATGCAGGAAAACATCCTTGAATTTCGCCAAGCCGTGATACTCACCGCTTTTGAAATTCATCGTATCCGGATTCTCTGTATACCGCTGCCAGAGTGACAACATTTGCGTGAGCGCGGTCTGGTTGCTCATGATTAGATACAGACGACCACTCAATTCTTTTTCCGGATCTTTTTTGTCCTGAAAATCCTCATCTGGTGAAATGCCATCGAGGGCAAATTCACCCATCCATTCCAGACCTTCAATCTTTTTCACAGCATTCGCAAAGTCCTCGACATTGCCTACAGTTTCAATGACGAGTACCTGCTCCGGATCGATGCCGGTTGGTGTTTGTTGCAGTTCAACACTCCGGGCATTAAATGAATTCTGAAGCTGCTGGAAGACCGGATTTAAGCGTTGGCCTTGTCTGGCTGCTGTAGGGCGGTTCAGGTTTCCGCCGAAACCATGCCCCGGCGTTTTTGAAGCCACCTCCGGTGACGGGAAAAGTAAAAGTGGTAACTCCGCCATTAATCAGTCCCCCCGGTATTCTGCTCAATTTTTGCGGAACGGGCAGCCCAGTGTTTCAGCGTCCGGCTGATAATGCCTTTCATATCCGCGTCAGGCTGTTCCAACACATATTGACGGAAGACCGTTGTTCCAAACTCTTCGATCTCAGCAAAATTTAACCCATAGAGTTTTTTGGCCAGCGTTCCTGAAGTGTATCCCAGGTCAATATCAAGCCTTCGCTGAAAGCGTTCAAACCATTCTTCGAGGCGGGCACGAGTCGGCTCCGGCAAGTCCATCCTTACCTGAAAACGACGCCAGACAGCCCGGTCCAACAGCTCGGGATGGTTGGTTGCGCCAATCACCACCACATGACTTGGCAAGGAATCAATCTGCATCAGCAAGGAACTGACAACACGTTTGATCTCCCCGGTCTCATGGGTGTCGCCACGTTCTTTCCCCAATGTTTCAAACTCATCAAAGAAAAGGACGCATTTACGGGTGCAGGCATGATCAATCAACCGGCGCAGCCTGACTGCGGTTTCCCCAAGGTACGTTCCGACAACACCTTCATAGCGGACCACATAAAGCGGCACCATCAATGATTCGGCAATGGCTTCTGCCAGTGATGTTTTTCCATTTCCGGGAGGACCGATCAGAAGAATACGGTTACGAGGTTCAAGGCTGTACGAACGTAACAAATCTACCCGGTGATGTTCCTGTACCACTTCCCGGCAGATCTGTTTTACATCTTCAGGCAGTATGATGTCATCTAGCCGTTTTTGCGGTGATACCTCATGCAGCAAGTTATCAATCCGTTGGGTCGAAAGCGGAGAGACAGTTCCGTTAGTCACCGGCCTGTTTTCCGGTTCGGAATGCTGGAGCAGCTTTTCGAGTTTGTCTGCCAGAACGGTATGCTGCTTGGCGCGTTCCTCGGCAATAATGGTTTCAGCCACTTTTCGGAAGCGGGCCTTGTCACCACTCACACCGAACTTAACCAAGCTGGTTAATAAATCAGCTCTTGCCATTGCCGCCTCCGTTTCTATCTAAATCCTCCACCAGCTTTTCAGCTTCGGGTATTCGTATTTCACCTGACAGGAGTTGGGGAAGAAGGGTATCACGAGTTTTGGATAATGTTTTTGAACAGAATCTATTTGCCAATATTCTGTCAAAGCTAGGTTTAATTCTGTCGTCAAGTTTTCCTGTTAGCTCCGGTTCACCAAACGCAATTTTAATTGTTTTAAAGGTGTCCCGTGTAATGGTGTTGAAAACAGAACCATGCCCGCCTCTTTGAAGATCAGCAACTTTCTCTCTGGTTGCGTAATAAACAAAGCTGTCAGAAATATCCTTTTTCCCTCGAACCCCATAGCAAGATTGATTCATTGCCATAGACTCTCCAACCATCGCACATTTACCAACAGTTCCTCTTGCGCTGATAATTGTCGTGCCTATTGGAAGGATCTTGGTTGAAGATTTTTCTACACCAAGTTCCGTAACATTCTTTTCCGTATCAATAACAAAAACATCACTTGTATTTGGAGCGTCGACAACTGAAAACCATGGAATGCCTCCATTCCAATATTCTTCTTTTGAAGTTTTTGGTGTTCCACCGCCGATCAAATCAACAAGGTCATCGAGTGTAACAACTCCCCACCCCTTCGGAATCCAGCCCATCTCTTCGGTATGTTCGAATTCGGATGGAAAAAGGTGATGGAAGGATGAGTTATGAGGGATGAATGATGAATTGTTTTCTTCAGCCTTCATCCTTCTAATTTCAGCCTTATCTTTCAGCTCTTCGGGAATCTCGTTTCCGGCGGCAAGGGCGTTGTCGATGACCGGATCAAAATCCACAAACCAGCTTTTAAAAAGCGCCCGTGCCATCGCCTCCAGCGTTTCGTTCATCCGCCGGTTCAGTTCTATTTTGTCATTCAATGAACCGAGAATGTGGGCAATGGCTTTTTGTTCGGTGAGAGGGGGGAGGTTAATTGGAAATCCCCCTAGCACTTTTGCATTTGCACCAGCTTGAGCGGAGCCAGTCTTTGATGATTGCACATAAGCCCACCACTCTTGAGAACGCATGGTGTACCAAACAAATCGAGGATCTGCTTTATTTTGATCAATTTGAAACCGTATCAGGTACGATGCGTAGACAGCATCGGCAGCGCTATTAAATAAATAATTCTCTCCGGTGCTATTTCCCGTACGTGCTACAACAATATCGCCTTGATGAAGCTTGTACTTCTCGTGTTTTTTCTTGTTTATTGGGCAATGAGGAACTGAGCGCCAGTCCACAGCACCATTTTGAATATCGGTAATTCTTAAAAATTTCGGACCGATCACTTCTGCAGTTGCACTTTCAGTATATCCGTAGGATACATCTGAAGATAATGCCGATAGGTTGGTTTCTGTCCACTTATTCTCCATAGCCCAGCACCTCCAATGAAGTTTGAAGGGTGAATTGGGAAGGGTGAAAAATTTTACCCTTTACCCTTTGAAGTTTACCCTTCATTTCCCACCTCCCAGTTTGTTGAGCATTTCAATGGCTCCCGATTCAAATCTGGAGAAGGCGAACCACTTTTTGCCAAGGTCTTTGAGGGAAGCGCCGATATGAAAGATTTCTTTTTCATCGATGATCAGAAAACGGTCGTGGGCATCTTTGAAAATTTCAAGTGTAATGGGCGGATATTGGGCGTTGTGCTTTTTCAGATCCAAAGCGAGCTGTTTGGAGATGGTTTTGGTATAAATTGTTGCTGCAACACCTTTCTTGCGTTTGCAGAGCAGGGTCAACACCGAGTCATCCACATAATTGTCAATGAGTACAAGGCTTTTATTTGCGTTGCGGATTAAATCGGCAACAAAGCTGTAAGCGTCATAGACCTGTCCATCATAGAAGATGCCTTGTTTGGGAGGTTCTCCTGCTTCCAGTGCCTGAAACACCCTCTCGAAGTTTTTTTCAGTATCCGATTCGAAGGCAACCTGGCGACGTTCGACTGAATCAAGGCGGGCAAAGACACTTGCGTTATGCTGAATAAATTTCCGCATCTCCACAAAGGCGTTGATAATCTGGATACTAACCTTAACCGCTGTGTCACTGCGTAAAACCGCAGAGAGCATGGATACGCCTTGTTCGGTGAAGACGTAGGGGAGGTATTTTCTATGCTTTCCGCGTTGATTCTCTAAGGTCACAGATTGTGATCTTAAAGAATTCCCTTGCCCACTTGAGGTCACAATTTGTGATCTCAAGTCGAACCGGTCGCAATTTGCGACCAGTTGTTCTTTTTCCTCTTCTGAGAGCTGAAACCTGAAAGCCTCAGGGAAACGATCAATATTTCGTTTAACCGCTTGATTCAGTGCTCTTGTTTCAACGCCATACACAGTTGCCAAATCACTATCCACCATCACTTGCACTCCGCGAATGGTGAAAATCATGCTTTGAATATTTGCGACAAGCACGATGCTTGAGTCAGGTTTTGTTAGTTTATTCTCCATAGCCCAGTACCTCCAGATTCTTTCGAATCACCGCATCCAGCTCGATGGATTCTCGCATCTGCTCGTAAAGGGTGCCTGCAAGTTCAGCCATTTTTTCTTCAAAGGGAATTCCGTCATCTACAATGGCTTCGGCCCCGACATAACGACCGGGCGTCAGTACATAGTGATGGGACTTGATGTCATCCAGCGTAGCGGATTTACAGAAACCGGGCTTGTCTTCATAGTCGCCGTCCTTCTTCTCTCCACGCCAGGCGTGATAGGTGCGAGCTATTTGAGCAATTTCACTTTCTGGGCCATCAGATGAAAGTTCACGGTGCGTCCGGTCAATCAGTGAACCCATTTTACGGGCATCGATGAAGAGCGTTTCACCTCGGCGATCCCGGAATCCGCGTTTGGCGTCGGCCTTTTTGGAACGGCTCATAAACCAGAGGCAGACCGGAATCTGTGTGGTGTAAAAGAGCTGACCGGGCAGCGCAATCATACAGTCAACCATGTCGGCCTCGATCAGCTTCTGACGGATTTCGCCTTCACCGGAGGTATTGGTGGACATGGAGCCATTGGCCAGAACAAACCCGGCTGTTCCACCCGGGCTCAGATGATAAACAAAGTGCTGAATCCAGGCATAGTTGGCGTTGCCGCCATCCACATTAATGGTCGAGCCGTCCTTCTGTTTGCGAGGGCCGCCTGCCGGAGGCGTACCGAATGCCCAGCGGACATCCTCTTTTACCTTTGAGAATCCCCAGTCTTCGTCATTGAAAGGTGGATTTGCGATAATGTAATCCGCCTTCAGATCCTTGTGTTTGTCGTTCAGGAAGGTATCGGCCCATTCAATATCAGCATCAATGCCACGAATGGCCATGTTCATTCTTGCCAGACGGAAGGTGGTGTAGTTGGACTCCTGTCCATAGATAGCAATATCTCGCTTAACACCGTTAGGCTTGCCGTTCCCGTTGCCATTTCCGTTAGAGTGTACCTGAACGAACTTAATAGCCTGCACAAACATACCGCCTGAACCACAACACGGGTCATAAACACGCCCGCTGTAGGGTTCCAGCATTTCAACCAAAATTTTTACAACACACTGAGGCGTATAAAATTCCCCCCCGCCTTTACCTTCTTTTTCTGCAAACTTGGCAAGGAAGTATTCATACACGCGACCCAGAATATCCTTTTTTCGGCTCTCGGCATCACCAAGACCAATGGTGGCAATTTTATCAATCAAAATTCCTAAGCGAGATTTATCCAGTGCTGGTCGCGCAAAATCTTTCGGAAGAACGCCCTTGAGGGTCTTGTTATCCCGCTCAATGGCAGTCATGGCTTCATCAATCAACTGGCCGATTTTCGGGTCCTTGGCCTTGTCCTGAAGAAAACTCCAACGGGCTTCCGTGGGCACCCAGAACACATTATCCGCCAGATACTCATCACGATCTTCGGGATCGGCGAATTCTTCCGACTGAAGGGCTTCATATTTTTCAAGAAATGAATCGGAGATGTATTTCAAAAAGATCAGACCGAGTACCACATGCTTGTACTCAGCAGAATCCATCGTACCTCGAAGGCCATCTGCCATCATCCACAGTTTTTCTTCAAATCCGAGATTTGCGCCGGTATTGTTAATCATTATTGCCTCCGAACTGCTTTATATTCTTTTTACCCAGCATCATCTCTGCCCGTTCTTCTGTTGATCCTGTTGCCGCCTCACCAGCTTCGACCCATGCATCGACTTGATCTTTCTTAAATTTCCAAAGACGGCCAATTTTATGGGCAGGCATCTGTTTCTCGCTTATCCACTTATAGACGGTATCTCGTTTGATCCCGAGATAGTCTCCAATTTCATCAACGGACAACCATCTGTCTTCCATTTTCGACTCCATCATTCTCTGAGGGCCGCCCAAACGGCTCGTCAAGTTGTTTAACCAGACCACACCCCATGGGGCACAATCTGGCTACATTAGGTTAAACATGGTTAAACATGTTTAAACAGGGTTAAATACATATAGATAAAATAAAAAAATCAAGTCTTCTCCCCGGATTTAACCCAGTTTATCCGAATTTATTACCGTCCCAGTACCAACCGGGAAGGAATCTGTAAAAAAAAAAATGATGCAGGCATCCGACATGTTCTCCGTTTCTCCGGTAAGCAAGGTACAGGAAAACCCGAACAGAGGAGAAATCGATGGATATTAATGATTTGTTTGACGGAATTGCCGAGGCGCTTCGGCAGTATCAGGCGAAAATGACCGAGCAGGCACGGGCTTCAGCCAACCCGGCTCCAGCTGGACTTGAGCCCGAAGCAAAAGCTGAGAAAACGGAGAAGAAAATAGCAACAAAGACGGGGAATAGTTAAAAAAATTTCCCGAAGGGGGGGTGATTGTCGAACGCTTGCCGGACTCGGCAACAGGATAGGTTTGTCCAAAATGAATTGGTGGAGCAAGGGAAACCATAAACCGAATCCATCTTGACCGAAATTCTGGAAGATGGCGCAGGAAGACGGAGGTGACAACGAGAGAATATCAAGACCGCAACCGCAGTCCGAAGGCTCGGCCCGTTGGGATCAGTTGTTATTGGTGTATAAAAGGCACCCTGTTGGGCGTACCTTTTAAGATTTTTTCACCGATCGTTCACTGACAATTTCCAGTTTGACAAGCGATTTACCGGTCTTTTTCATCCCGATTTGTGCGGCAGCCGCAGCGGACAGGTCAATCACACGACCAGCATGCAAGGGTCCTCGGTCGTTGACCCTCACTTCGACCGATTTGAGATTGCGGATGTTGGTGACGCGCACTTTGGTGCCGAGCGGAAGCGACCGATGTGCAGCCGTGAGTTTATTCTGGCAGAACCTCTGTCCGCTGGCGGTTTTCCTGCCGCTCAGTTTATTGGAATAGACGGTGGCCACTCCATGCATCGATTTTGCGGATTTGGCAGCAGTCGAAGCAGGTGCAGCCCTATGTTTGTGGTTGCGGGAGGCTAGCGATGGTTTTGATGCCTTGACCGAGGTCGCGGCGTTGAGTGATTGTCCGATGGAAAACTCGATCATCGCCAAGCCGATCATGATTATAAAAATAAGCTTGGTGGTTCGCATAAAGACTTTCTCTCAAGTGAAGTCGAGGTGGCTCTTTCTTTCAAGATAGAGAAAAATAACAGAAATTCCATACATTGCAACACAAACCATCTTTAACGGTCCCGTTAATGGGAAAACTTACCGAAAAAACAGGACATTTTTTTTATCCGTGCCGACCGCAAACAGCCCCCCTCATTTCCGGCCGCAGGCAAGCGAAAAATGATGACAATGAGAGCCGGACAAAGCCCATCTGGAGGATGGGCCCAACAATGCCCGCCCCATTTATACCCACTGCTCACCCCGCCGGGATCTTGTTGTCCGGGAAGAAGGATATCCGGGGACGATGGAGGCCATTGCCGCTGAGCCGGGCGGCGAGGTCCGGGAACGGAGGAAGGGGCAAACTGTTTGAGCGCAGCGAGCGCCGGTTGGACAAGCCAACCCGCTGTTTGCCCCGCCGGTTCCGGATCTTGGCAAACGGGGGTCATCTCAGCGGCTTGGCTGCCCTTTCGTAGCGGTGTGGCGCAGACCACACGGCGCTTCTTTTCTTTGGGCACGCAAAGAAAAGAATGCTCCTTCCGCAGGGAGACAGATGTTGACAATTACTTCAGATAGTTGGGGAAAAATGATAAAATTTCATATGGTTAATGGGCTAACTAACTTTATTCTTTTAGTGGATTATGCTACCGCTGCGTCTGGGCTAGTTTTGGCAACTCTCACAAAACGCTGGAAAGACGTCAGCTCACTAGGCTCTGAAGGTTGAATAATTAATGATTTTTTAATCTCAGCACACCATTTCGTTGCTAGCAATTCTTCTTTTTCAAAATTATTATTATGATTTATCGATAAAAATTTTTCAAAATCATTCAACGATTGTTGAAGATCTCCCTTAATTTTCCAATTAAAAAATCCCAAGCAAAAATAATACTGATATTTTTCAGGTTCTTCTTCAAGAATCCATACAATAAATCCCTCAACCTGAGATATTGTTTCCGCAGCTACCTGATATTTTTCACAAATACGATAACACTGAATTGATTTTTGCAAATCACCTTTGTATGCCATTAAAAATGCGAGATTAAAGCGCCAAACAGGGTCATTATACTTTTTGCATTTTTTAATATAAAAAACAGCTCTCTCTATATTCCTATCACTGAAAAATGATCCTATAGAACGAAGTAACAACATCTGATAACTCGTTATAAATTTTTCAGGAATTTTATTGATATTTATAATAAAATTATCAATAAATCTTTGATCATGACCTTTTTCCCACAAGGTGATAAATGTTATAGCTTTAGACTCATACAAGGACGAAATCCTTACAGGAATTCTCTCGTTCAATTTTGAAATAATTGGAAAACTCGATCTAATATTTTTTATTTTTTCATAAACATCTCTGAATAACAATTCTGCATAATCAAGATCACCAGAACATGCTGAGGCAACACCCATAATATATTTTGCAACATACTCAGTCAAATCAGATGTAAAGCAAAAGCTCATCATGTCATTTTCGGTAGAAAAATGAATATGTCTAGGGAGAAGCTCCCTAAATTCACTTGCAATGTTATTGCTTATTTCAACAGGAATTGGTTTATGTGCAACAGCACCATCAAGATCAATAACGTGACATTCTTTATTATTTATAGTACGCAAACGAACTCTTCCATACACAATGAAATGAGATTTAGTTTTTCCCAATAATGAAAGAGCATCATCATGATCATTTATTGTTTCAGCAATATGATCAGGTATTTCTATAAAATTAAAAGTCTTTCCTAATTCGCCTCTCTTAACTATATCCCTGAGGGTTACGATGAAATCTTCTTTTATTTTATCACGATATTTTTCATCTGAACATTTTATGCAGGCAACGAATCCGACTTTCCCTGTTGAATTTCTGGGAATCTTATTCATAAAAAACCAAACAACGAGTACAAATACAGTACTCAATAAATAAATTACAATATGCAAAATACCAGACAACTCAACACTACCAACCAACTGCTTAACGATAAGCATAGTAACTAAAACAGAGATAAAAGCACCAATTGGCTTGTGCCAATAACGCTGCGCTAAACCAAGCAGAGTATTAGAATCGCAATTTAAGGGCATATAGTCTAGAATAATTAAAGGTTAAGAATAATCAAACAGAGTATTACTCATTACAATCATGTGAAATGATTTTTTTTCGATTAATCAACTAATAAATACAGTTTCTCATTAACCCCATCACGAACACTTAGAATACCCGCAATCCCGGCACACCTCACACCCCTCCTCAAACACCAACATCCCCTGACACTCCGGACAAATCGAAGCAAACCCATGCTGCGTCGCAGCCATGAACGATTTCAACAATTTCCCCAACTGCGCCGGCAAATCAAGCATATGGCCACTGGACCGATCCAACTGCTTAATGATCTCATCCATGGGAATCTGATAGCGCAGGGCCAGCGACACCAAACGGCAAGTGGTGGTCCACATGGTGGATTTATCTTTCAGGTCCACGCGATTATCAAAGGGAAATTTAGCAAAGACCTCCATGGGCTTTTCGTTCTCATCGAAACAGACAATCAGATAAATGGTCTCGCCGTTAATGTCCTTGAGCCGGTAACGCTTGGCATTGAGCACGTCGGGCAGGGTCGACTTCTGAAACAACCCCTCGGCGGAAACCGTTGCGGTCTTATCCTGACCCGTTGCCATGGTATTGAGCACCTGATGGTCGCGTGAGCCGTCGCGGTAGACGGTCAGGCCCTTGCAACCCAGCTCATAGCCCAGCATGTAGGAGGTGCGGACATCCTCCAGAGTGGCATTGGCCGGCAGGTTGATGGTCTTGCTGATCGAACTGTCGACCCCGTTGCACTGCAGCGCTCCCTGCATCCGAATGTGCTGCTCCGGGCTGATATCCTGGGCGGTGCGGAAGATTTCCTGCCAACGGACCGGGATATCATGATGACCGATGACCGTACCGCTGCTGCCGACCCGCTCCAGAAGCTCCGCGGAATAAAATCCTTCCGCCCGGGCAACCCGTTCAAAATGCTTGTTGACCATCAACAGACGATCACCGTCCATAACGTTCTTGACCATGACAATGGAGAAATAGGGTTCGCAGCCCGAGGCACAGTCGGCAATCATCGATACCGTGCCGGTGGGTTGGATTGAGGTCAGGGCTGCGTTTCGCCGGCCAGGATAGTGATTGACCCGGGCGTCGTAAGCAGGGAACGGTCCTTTCAACTCCGCCAGTTCAACCGAGGCGACTTCCGCCTCCTTGCGAATAAAGGCCATGACCTCGGACGAGGCCTGCCGCCCTTCTTCGCTGCCGTAGGGCAATTCCAGTTGAATAAGCATATCGTGCATGCCCATGATGCCCAGGCCGACCTTACGGGTTTTCTGGGTCATCTCGGCGATTTCAGGGATGGGAAAACGATTGCAGTCGATGACGTTATCAAGGAAACGGACCGCCAGATGCGTGGTCTGCCCCAGCCGTTCCCAATCGACATTGCCGTCCTTAACATATTGGCCGAGGTTGATGGAGCCGAGGTTGCAGGATTCGTAGGGCAGAAGCCATTGTTCGCCGCAGGGATTGGTGGCCTCGAACTTGCCCAGTTGGGGGGTGGCATTGTCGCGGTTGGCCGCATCGATGAACAGCACGCCGGGCTCGCCGTTATGCCAGGCCAGATCGATGATTTTTTCAAACACATCGCGAGCACGCAGCGATTCGATGATATTACCGTTGGAAGGATCGATCAGATCGTATTCCAGATCGTCGCGCACCGCCTCCATAAACTGATCGGTGATGGCGACACTGAAATTGAAATTGGTGTAGCGGGTCTGGTCCTGCTTGGCGACAATAAATTCCATGATATCGGGATGATCGACCCGCAATACCCCCATATTGGCGCCCCGCCGTTTACCGCCCTGTTTAATGGTTTCGGTGGCGGCATCGAAAACCGCGGCAAAACTCAAAGGGCCGGAGGCCACGCCCTGGGTGGACTGCACCGCCGAATTCTTGGGCCGCAACCGGGAAAAGGAATAGCCGGTGCCGCCGCCGGTTTTATGGACCAGAGCACCATTGCGGATGGAGGTGAAGATACCGTCCATGGAGTCTTCCACCGGCAGGACAAAACAGGCGGACAACTGACCGAGATCGGTGCCCGCGTTCATCAGGCAAGGAGAATTGGGCAGGAAATCGAGGTAGTAGATCATATTAAAAAATTGATCGCTCAAGCTTGCATAATCCTCGAGGTCACAATCAACCAAGGCCACGGCATTGGCCACCCGACGGCACAGACTTTCCCAGTTTTCAAGCGGCTTCCCCTGGTCGTCCTTCAGATAGTATCGCCGTTCCAACACGGTTTCCGCAGTATCGCTCAATTGCTGCCGTGGTATGCTTCTGGTCATCTCGTCCCTCATTTCACTTAAATTCATCTCTTTTCATCCCTATACAGCCGATACAACCAAGCCTTGCCGCACCCTGGCCCCGGCTATCGGCCCGATATCAAAAACGGCAACTTATCACAACATATAGAGCGCATCAAGAATAAAACATGCAACATATAGTGCCTCAAAACAATATCCTGTTTTCAATGAGATCAGCCCAAACGCCCGATTTTTCCTCAATGAACCCGGAAAAAAAGACCTGCTGCGGAAATTATATCAACCCAGGCAGAACAACGACCAACGATGAAAAGGGCTGTGCGGGAACTCGACTCTTTTGCCGCTTCGGAGCTGTGGATCCAAGATGTCGACCTGCCGACTCGATACACATTCTTGCTCCTTGCGTAATCCTCCCGCTGCCATTATACTGATACATATTTTTTTGGCTTATAAACTGAAAATATGCATATCAAATCAATAAGATAAAAAAAGGATAGGCAATACCTGACCTGTTTGCGACCCGCTGTATACGGCCAGGCCATGCCGCCTTCCTTCTCTCCCCCAAATGAAAGGACACCCCCGGACCATGCTGAAGAAGACTCTCCTCTGCGCCGCCTTGCTGCTTCCTTTTGCCGCTCAGGCCCAGGCTCTGCAAAAAAATAACATTTCCGGCGATCTTAACTGGTCGATACAAACCACCTGGACCGTGCCGGCGAAGCCCCTTGATATTGTCCAGTCGCTGGATAATAAGAAAGTTTTCATCCTCGGTGCCGACTCCAAGGTCTATATCTTCGCCCCGGAGGGCAAAATGCTGGGCAACCTGCCGGTTGACCCGAATATCAGCGCCATCGACATTGCTCCCAGGGGAGAGACGATTTACCTGGTCAACAACAAGGTCAACAGCTACACGGCCATCGATATCAGTTTCAACCAAAACATCGATATCACCGGTGCACCGGTACTGGGCAAGGCCGATGCCCCGGTCACCCTGATTATTTTTTCCGATTTCGAGTGCCCCTGGTGCGGCAAGGTGGAACCACTTCTCAAACAATTGCGGGAGAATAATCAAGATACCTTGCGCATCATCTTCAAAAATCTGCCGTTGCCCATGCACCCGCAGGCCGAACCGGCAGCCATGGCGGCAATCGCGGCTCAAAAACAGAATAAATTCTGGCAGATGCATGATGCGCTTTTTCAGATCACTGACTGGAAACCGGGTGTGATCGCCGAAACCGCCCAAAAAGTCGGCCTCAACATGGAACAATTCAAAACCGATATCCGCAGTCCGGAGGTGGAAATGCAACTCGCCAAGGACCGATCAGACGCGCAGCTTGCCGATATCCTGTCGACCCCCTCACTGTTTATCAATGGGCGACCGGTCCGGGATCGCAGCCTGGCGGCCCTCCAGACGATGGTCAATGAAGCCCTGGCTGCACGCGGAGCACAATGAGTTGAAACCTTCCACTACACTGAACACCAAGATTTCACGGGAACTCGATTTTGCCGACAACGTAATCGCCCAACAATTGTTCGGCGACCTCAACCGGAATCTTCATACCGTTGAACAGGCGACCGGGGTTTTGATCAATGCCCGCGGCAACAGTCTGCAGATTAAGGGCCGGACGCATGCCGTGGACCTGGCCGCTTCCACCCTGCAACAGATGTACGGGCTGCTGCTCAAAGGCTATCCCGTGTTCAGCCAGGACATTGCCTTCGGCGTCAAGATCCTTGAGTCCTCGCCCCAGGCCCGGCTGGAGGAGATCTTCCTTGATAAGGTCTGCATTACCGCACGCAAACGGGTGATATCGCCGAAGTCAATCAATCAGAAACTCTATATCGAGGCGATCCGCGAAAACGATATCGTCTTCGGCGTAGGTCCCGCGGGAACCGGCAAGACCTACCTTGCGGTGGCCATGGCGGTCTCGGCCCTGGCGCATGAGCAGGTCGCCAAAATCATCCTCACCCGACCCGCAGTGGAAGCCGGGGAAAAACTCGGGTTTCTGCCGGGCGACATGGCCCAGAAAGTGGATCCGTACCTGCGGCCGCTCACCGATGCCATCAACGAGATGCTCGGTCAGGACAAGACCCAGGAACTGGTCGAACACGGCGTTATTGAGGTCGCCCCCTTGGCCTTCATGCGCGGCCGCACCCTCAACAATGCCTTCATTATCCTTGACGAGGCCCAGAATACCACCAGGGAGCAGATGAAAATGTTCCTCACCCGCATCGGCTTTGATTCGCAGGCGGTCATCACCGGCGATGTCACCCAGATCGATTTGCCGGGAAGCCAGAAATCAGGCCTTATCCAGGCTGAACAAATTCTCACCGGCATCAAGGGCATTGCCTTCCGCCACTTCACCAAGGCCGACGTCGTCCGTCATCCCCTGGTCCAGGAGATCATCCACGCCTACGAGCAGCAGGATGCGGCCCGGCATTCCGCGCCAACAACCAACCAGGGCGAAGGCTGAACCATGCCCGTGCATTTTACGTATACCGCCGACATCATCTCCTGCCCGCTCAACTCCAGGTTGCTGCAGATGCGTAGCGAACAGCTGCTGCTCCGGCTCAAACTCGAAGCCTCCGAGGTCAGCATTGTCCTGATGAGTGATGCGGAGATGGCGGGATACAACGAACAGTACCGCAAAAGGAAAGGACCGACCAATGTCCTTTCCTTTCCGACGGAACGGACGAACGACGGTTTTGTGATTCCGGAGGCGGAGCTCGGCGATATTCTCATCTCCGTCGACACGGCGCGGCGCGAAGCAAAAGAACAGCATCATACCCTGCACCACCGGTTGATCGAACTGATCATTCACGGCCTGCTGCATTTAATTGGTTATGACCATGAACGCTCGGAAGAAGAAGCCCTGCGCATGTGGGATTACGAAAAAGAGCTTTTTCAGCACCTACAGACATCAAGGAGTGACACCATGCCCTATCTCGCTATTAATGTTGACCATGTTGCCACTGTCCGACAGGCCCGCGGCGGTGTGGAACCGGATCCGGTCCAGGCAGCCGCCATCTGCGAGTTGGCCGGGGCCGAGGGAATTGTCGTCCATCTTCGCGAAGACCGGCGGCATATCCAGGATCGGGACGTGCGTGTTCTCAGGCAGACGATCAAGACCAAACTGAACCTGGAAATGGCGGTAACCCCGGAAATCGTGGATTTTGCGCTGGACATTGTCCCGGACATGGTGACCCTGGTGCCGGAAAAACGTAAAGAGTTGACCACCGAAGGTGGGCTCGATGTGCTCGGTCACAATAAAAAGTTAGGGAAAGCTGTTGAGAAGATGAGGAAAGCAGAAATTCCGGTCTCGATTTTTATCGATCCCGATGCTACCCAAATCCAAGCGGCGCTGGACATTGGCGCCACCTTTGTCGAGCTGCACACCGGCCGTTATTGCGATTCAAAATCTCGAAGCGAGATGGAGGAGCAGTTTCACCTCATCGAACAGTCGGCGGAGATGGCCTTTGAATTGGGCCTGCGGGTGAATGCCGGCCATGGTCTAGGTTATCGCAACACTGCTCCGATAGCCGCCCTGCCCTTCATTGAAGAGTTGAGCATCGGTCATGCGATTATCGGCCGGGCCGTGCTGGTCGGCCTTGACCAGGCAGTGCGCGAGATGTTGGCGATCGTTAAATTTCAATAAAGGCCTTGCCGCGATGCGGCCTACATTTCCTTGCTCAGTCCGACGATCTGCTCGCTGGCTCCCAGAACAATGAGAATATCGCTGGCCATGATCAGGGTTTCCGATTTGGGATTGAACAGCATGGTGCCATCCTGGCGTTTGATCGCCACCACGATGACATCGTATTTTTTCCTAATCTCCGATTCAATAAGATTCTTGCCGTTGAGATGCGAGTCGACCCCCACCAGTAATTCTTCCATGATGAGATCGAGCTCACCGGCCCGCATGGTCAAATCGATAAAGTCGGTGACCGTCGGCCGGACGATCAAATGAGCCATGCGGCGAGCGCCGATCGAATACGGCGAAATAACCTTGGTGGCTCCGGCCCGCTTGAGCTTGATCTGCACACCGAGTGAACCGCTCGACCGGGTCAGGATATACAACTGGGGGTTCAACCCCCTGGCCGTGAGGGTGATATAGAGGTTATCCGCATCGGAGGCGACCACGGATACCAAACCTTTGGCCCGCTCAATACCGGCAGTAAGCAACACCTCGTCATCCGCAGCCTCACCCTGAATTTGCAGGTACTGCAGATCTTCGATTGCCTTGATTTCCTCGCCATCTTTCTCGATCACAACAAAAGGCCGATGATGTTCCTGCAGAATCTTGCAGATCTCCTTGCCGATTCTGCCGAACCCGCAGACAATGTAATGATCCCGTAACCGGGCGACCACTCGATTCATTTTTCTCCTCTTATAGAGACCGCGCAATTCACCATCAAGCATGGTTTCGGTAATTTTGCTGAAGGTGTACATGACAAAACTGACGCTCGTGATCACCAGGAAAACGGTGAACACCCTGCCCGAGGGATGAATCGGCACAATATCACCATATCCCACAGTGAACACGGTGATGATCGTCAGGTACATCCCTATCCAGAATCCCGTGTTCTCCAGGTACATGTACCCGAATGTCCCGACGAAAAGCAATGTTATGAAAACAAGCGCTATGATTATAACTTTTCGCATCTTATCCTGCTGGAACCATGAAATAAACCTTCAATAACTTTTCCCCTACCATAGCATACAGGCAGGGCGAAGCGCCACTGTTAACCTGTTGTAACTTCATAGGCTTTCCCTGAATTTGCTATTTGACAAAGCCAAAGGAGGAGTGTATACAATCGCAATATGCCCGGATGGCGGAACTGGTAGACGCAAGGGACTTAAAATCCCTCGGCCTTTGGCTGTACGAGTTCGATTCTCGTTCCGGGTACCAAATAAAATCAGGCGTTTATGGACCATGTCCGTAAACGCCTTTTTTTATTGAGTGACTAAAAATGACTATTTTTTTTTCTCCGGCGTCACCATCTCTCCCCGAGACAGGGAAATTCTGATGCCATCGCTGGCATTACCGCTTCCAATGTTGAGAGCCCTCTTCTAGCTTGCGTCATCGAGCTAGACGTTCCGGCGCCCCGGCCCCTTGCATTTTTTCGGTCCCGATTTTTCGTCCGATCTGTGCACGGCTTGGGGTGTCGGAAGAGGATTTGGCAAGAAGTGCTTTGCTTATTAAATTCTCCGGTTGTGAAAAAAAATATGCTCAACCGAGCATAGAATCTCTATTTCAACCATACTTCTGGATTATCACACATATTCGACAGGTGCTGGTAAAATTTACCAACATGAATACCATCCACTAATCCGTGATTTACTTGAATCCCGATAGGGACTAACAATTGATCTCCTTGTTCGAAATATTTCCCA
Organism: uncultured Desulfobulbus sp.; assembly: GCA_963666685.2. Taxonomy (GTDB): domain Bacteria; phylum Desulfobacterota; class Desulfobulbia; order Desulfobulbales; family Desulfobulbaceae; genus Desulfobulbus. The sequence continues at coordinate 601,081 of CAXXHZ010000003.1, read as the reverse complement.
ATCGCAACAACTGGAATAGAACCATATTTTTTATCATATGGATGAACTAGCGATGTAAAGCTAAACCAAGGTATATTGGTGATGAAAAACATATGGTGTTTTTCATCATGACGCTGGTCCGGACATTCCTTAACCTCCTTGATTTTAACTTCTGAATATTCTCGATACTCTTTAAATGAATCCAGATAACGAGAATCGCAAAATGAAAAAGTTTCATCATCCAACAACACCGTATAGCCAGGATCAACCCTGCTCAATTCAAACAATTCACCATCAATTATCCTGTGTCGCAATTCCGGTACAAGATTGATGGATTTTGTTATTAAAAAGCTGATTGACAGGAAAAAACCACTCCGATGTTTATCTATAAATTTCTTTAGATTTGCTATGTTAACATGGCTGGTAGTCGAAAAAAAAGGAATGTCACGATCCTTGAAGGCCTCAAGCAATCCTCTTCGCTTATATGTGACGAGGTCAATTTTTTGCATAGGAATATCATAATTCATTTTATCACCCTGACTCAGACTGGTCACAAAAGACAGGAACTCAAGTCAACATATTTCCAATCAACGTTGACAGGAGAAATATTGACTCAGCACGGTAGAATTTACCCCGCCTCCTTTTTTGCGCGAAATAGAAAACGTAGCGGAATGTTGTTTATACTGTCCACGAAATTCCACAACCGAATTTTCGAACAACCTCACAGCTCGATCCGTTGCAGAAGCGCCGTTATCACGCTTGACGAAGACGGGAGTTTCCTATACATTCGTATAGCATATGAATCCTCTAACCGACAGCCAACAGCAAGTATTGAGGTTCATCCTGTCGCGATGGGATGCGGGAGAGGCCCTGCCAAGCTCACGGGAAATCATGAATCAGTTCGGCTGGTCGAGTCCTAAAGCAGCAACCGACGTGCTTGACGCTTTAAAGCGCAAGGGATTACTGGCGTCCGATTCTTACAGTAGCAGGAAATACCGGCTCACCGAATTGGCTGTTGGGCTACCTATCCTTGGGGAGATTCCGGCGGGTTTTCCTGTCGATAGTCAGGAGATTCAGGAAGAGTATTTCACGCTGAATCCCGCTTCCTTTGGTATCATCGACCGAGCCACAGCCTTTTTTCTGCGGGTCAGAGGAGATTCCATGATTGGCCGAAAGATCTTCGATGGCGATCTCGTGCTTGTCGAAAAATTAGGGCAGCCTCGCCATCAGGACATCGTTGCTGCTCTCATTGATAATCAATCCACGCTGAAAACCCTGATTCGTGAGAATGGCAAGGCTTGGCTGCGCAGTGAGAATCCCGCGTATCCCGATTTGATCCCCTTTCAAGAACTCCAAATCCAAGGTGTCGCCCGCGGGGTGATCCGTCATTTGAAATTATGAGCGCCTTGCTGCAACAACTGCATCTGGCCCCAAAGAGGGGCGAGGAACTCCTTTCTGGACTGGTGTCTGTGAAGGACGACAGCCTGCCTCCGCAATCCATCGCGGAACATGTGGCACGGCGCGAGGCGTTACTGTTACAAGGACCGAAGAAGGACCGAGGGATAGGCATTGATTACATCTTCTTTCGGCGGTTCAATGACGGTCGATCTCCGCAAGTCAGCGCTTATGTGGTGGACAACAGCGGCAATGATCACACGCGTGCGGAAATCGCCGAATTACACCGCCGGGTGTGGCTGAACGGTACCGCTCCACTTCTTTATGTGGAATGGCCCACTCAAGTAGATGTCTTGCGCTGTGCTGCGGGACCTGAATTTTGGGATCGTCGTAGGGGTGTTACTGTCTACGTCGCAGCGGAATCAATCCAGGCTGCGTCCGGTGTGGCCCGAGCTTTGGATGAAAAGAAAATCCGACGTTTCTCGGCTTTTAGACTGGCCAGTGGCACTTTCTGGGATGATCCGATAAACTCGGCTTGGGCCTGCGCTGATCAATCCGCGCACAAGTTGCTGATACAGGCCGCTATTGATGCAGACAGAGCTTTGCAGAAGAAGGCTCCACCGACAGTTCAACCGGTTATGCGCCGTCTTCTCCTCCTTTTTGTTTTTACCAAGTATCTGGAAGACAGAGGCGTTTTTCCTGACGGCTGGTTTGACGAACGGGTCACGGGAGCGTCTACCTTCCTTGATGCCTTGAGAGAAGGCGGAGTGGAGGTCGTCCAGCAAATGCTCGCGGAACTCAAAGCGAAGTTCAATGGAGACATCTTCGAGTTGCCGGAGCTTGAACAGGCTTTGAACCCTGATGTTTTGTCAGAATTCGTTACACTACTCGAAGCCAAAACACTGCGACGGCAAATGTATCTGTGGAAACAATATTCCTTCCATTATATACCTGTGGAGGTGTTGAGTCATCTCTACCAGCATTTTGCACAATCAGGAACAGGAGCCATTTATACCCCACCTTTTGTAGCTGACTTAATTCTCGATCAAGTGATGCCCTATGAGAAGCTGACGGGTAGCGAAAAAGTGCTCGACCCCACCTGCGGATCTGGTGTCTTTCTGGTTGGTGCTTTCCGACGATTGGTCCACTATTGGCAGAGCCTACACAATTGGGATCGTCCCGGTGTTCCTCGGCTGAAAGAGATCCTGAAGAAATCTATATTCGGTGTTGAAATGCTGCCTGAAGCCGCTCATGTGGCGGCGCTCAATCTGGCCTTAGCTGTTTGCGAAGCTCTTCAGCCGAATGTGATTTGGACTCACCTGAAATTTGATAAACTGATTGGGAACAATCTGTTTATTGGCGACTTTTTCGAGAACTTGGAGAATCTCCGAAGCTCCGTGCCTGATGGCTTTAGCTGCATTGTGGGTAATCCTCCGTTCTCTTCTAAACTTACTCCCGCAGCAGAGCGGACACGCCGGGAAAAGTGGAAAACCATTCCCATTCCTGATGGCAATATCGCGTATCGGGTAACAGAGGAGTGCACGGACCTTCTGGCTTCCAGCGCACGGTTGTGTCTGCTCCAGCCAAGCGGTTTCCTTTATAATTCCAAGACCCGCGCGTTTGCCGCTGCTTTCCTTCGGTCCCGCAGGGTGGAAACGGTTCTTGATTTTGTATCCATCCGGAACCTTTTTGAGTCGGCGGATACCAAAGCTATTGCTCTAGTGGTCGGTCGGCAAGAACCGGAAGATGATCATGAAATACGACACTTGACGTTCCGTCGCACGAAGAGTGTTCATGAGCGCCTGGGCTTTGAATTGGATCACTACGACTTGCATCAAATTCCACAAAATATTGCAGAGACCTGCCCGTGGGTATGGAAAGCAAATCTGCTGGGTGGTGGCCGGTTGGTGGATCTGACCGCAAAAGTGATGGGATGGCCCACTCTCAGAGATTATCTGCAGCAGAAAAGATGGACACATGGGGAAGGATTTATCGTAGGAAATAAAAGCCAAGAAACGAAATGGCTCACGGAAATGGCCTATTTGCCAACAAAGGCATTAACAGTTTTTGGAATTGACAAAGAAAAAATCACTACGGTTGATGAGAAAAAATTTGAAGCGCCACGTGATCCTGGTCGCTTTGCTGCACCAATGTTCTTGATTCGTGAAAATGAATCTCTTCCAACAGGTTTGTGGCTGTCCGGAAGCTTAGCTTTTCGTCACAGAATTGTTAGCATTACTGCAAAAGAGGAAGAGAAGGCAGATTTGAAAGAGTTCGCAGATATTTTTGCAAACTATCGAGAGAAATTAAGAGTCTTCTGCTTACTTAAAAGCTCTGAAGCGCTGCTTGGGAAATCAACTTCAATTCTTAAATTGGATATTGAGGAACTACCTTGGCCGGGAGATAACGGTTTCCAGAAGCTCTCTTGGTGGGAAGAGCTTTTGCTTTCCGATGCTTCAGAGGTCTATGCCCCATTTATTCGCGTTGGCCAAAATGCACCTGCCATCACCGAAACTGTTGACTCCTCAAAGTTCCAGTCATACGCGAATACTTTTGTGCGCCTACTGGGCAGCGTTTATTCGAATCTGCGAGCCGATCGCTGTGGGGTTACCGACGGCATAGCGTATCAAGCCTTCACATTCGGGAAAACCAGCGAATTAGATTGGCCTAGCGACTGGTCGGACCACTTGCGAAAACTTCTTTTCAAACATGATTCGGCAGCACTTCGCACTCACCGAATTGTTCGTTTCTATGAAGGCAATACACTGATCATCGTCAAACCTGACCGTATGAGAGACTGGATTCCTTCCACTGCGATTCGTGACGCGGATGAAACCTTGGTCGATTTGCAGGAACAAGGATTTTGAGTCATGCGGGAACCTTCCAAATCCATCGGGCGTCTTGCTTCAAGTGCGGTTCAGGTCTCTTTAATCGAACAAACAATCGAATTCGTCTGGGGATGTCTGATCCCGTGGCGAAATGATCCAGACCGGCCTTTTGCCGAGAGTGAAGAGGAATTGAATGCTCAGTTCCACAATTTTCTCCAATCGCTCGCTTGCGAGATATTTCCCATGGTGTTGTTCCAACACGAGCAACGGCAGGAAGGGAGACGGCGCGTTGATCTATCCGCCAAACCAATCAAAAAAGTTGTAATTGAAGGAGTAACCTACACCAAATACCATCCTATCCTTGTCATTGAAGGTAAACGTCTTCCACCTCCTTCCAAAACAAGGGAACGTGAGTATGTCTCAGGTGGGGAGGAACTTTCGGGAGGTATTCAACGTTTCAAGTTGGGACTGCATGGCAAAGAACACTCAATCGCCATCATTCTTGGTTATCTTCAGCAAGGAACGTTACAAGAATGGCATTCTCGCATCAACGGATGGATCTCTGATCTCGCTAGAAACCAGTCCGACGCTTGGGCTAATCATGAAATCTTGGCGGAGTTATCTCACCAGCGTGAAGACCAAAAAGCTAGGACCTCGTCCGTGCATCCTCGCCTCAAAGGATGCACAACGCCTGAAATTCAAATTCTTCATTTCTGGATTCAGTTAACACAAATTTGAAATTATCAGACGGCCAACTTCATGGTATTCCTTCTCGGTACGCAGGTTGTAGGGGTAAACGCGGGTGAGAAATATGGATCAAATTACCTCGTAAGAGCTTTATCTTCGGTCAACATATTTCCAATAAATCAACACAAGCAGTAAGTGCTATTTCTACAGGGCTCTAATCGTGAAATCTGCGAGCAACAACTCGTTTTCCCACTGAGGTAATCTGTCAGATTGTCCTTCAATCTGCACAAGTGGAGGCACCCGGCTGGCTAAACCGTTTATCTTGGCCCACAGGGTGATATCTCCCCAATACCGAGGCGGCGTGTCGGCTGCAGCAACAGTTGTGAAAATCTTCCCTGGCGTATCGTCTCCCCCTCGAATTGCTTCTAATGCAAGGCGCTCAAGTAATCCCAATCCACTGATAAAATCCGGTTGCTCCTGTAACCATCTTGCCGCTGCGGCTGGGAACCATGGCAACGGGGCATCATTTATTCCCGACAATTCAGACAGGGTAGATAAGTCTTGAGTTGCGAATACCTGGTCGACGAGGATAGCAAACTCATATTGCTCCTGAGTGACAGGGCGATGCTGACCATAAAGAGATGCCAATTGCTCAGGCGATAATTGCCCAAGCCCGTGATAGGGGATGATTCCAGGAAAAGTGTCTACACAAAGGAGTTCCACATTTCGGATTTTTTTTTGGTGCAGACAGGTGAGAATATGGGCGAGCATTGACTGGTCAAAAAGGCAGGCATCAAGCCACAGGATGACGCAACCGTAGATCGTTGCTCCTTCTAGCTTTTGATACTGCTTGCGAAGGGTTGCCAAGATTAATCCCCTGTCCAACCCACCTGCTGTGGTTTCTTCCAGAAACAGAGCCCGAGCCTTAAGTGTCTCTTCGGTTGGCCAACCAGGGTTTCTTGGGCCATCGTATAAAATGTCATGCCAGACAAATACTTCCCCAGGTAGTCCCGCCTTTGACAGGTTTTCTCCTGCGATGTCGCCACTGGTAATGTGAAGATTGTTTGTCATTTCAATCCAAAATAAATATCGGCGTAAGTGTTATTTTTGATTCAAAGGTTGGTCTACGGGAGTTTCCTGTTAGGCCGTTTTCAGGCCAACCAATCCGGTAAACAATATGCAGGGGAAGAGTTAACGTTTATGTTCCTTATCTTCAAGCTACGGGAAATATGTATCAATATCTACCCAACCGTTAATGTTGCCCCGTCCAGATTAGGTTTTTTCTCCATTTAATGTAGTCCTTGCCAGTAGACCGGCCACCCTGTCCGCTATGGGCGCAGGCCCTGCCCGGTCCATGGGTCGGAGCGATGGAGGCCGCCATTTTCACCGGCTGGGTGTATGATTTTCTCGCGCCCCATGCCCTGTCCTTGAAGGTGGCCCACCCTGAAATGCTCAAAGCCATCACTGCGGCCAAGAAGAAAAACGGACGGGCCGATGCGGAGAAGATCGCCGATCTCCTGCGGGTCAACCTGTTGCCGGAATGTGTCATGCTCCCGCAAGAGATCAGGGAGTTGCGGCGGATTCTACGGTATCGCAACCACCTGGTGCGGACCGCAGTCACTATGCACAACAAGATGTCCGGTCTGTTGATGGAAGTTGGAGCCGACTATAGCAAGAATCGCCTTCGCGGCAAGAAATATTTCCATGAATTACTGGACCGGATTGATGAGGTACCGGCCTCGGTCAAGGAACTCCTGATGCTGAGTTGTGCCGGGTTTGAGATGTTTCAGACGTTTTAAAAAAAGCTGATCCACACCTTACGGAGCAATCCGCTGATCCAGGAAAGGGTTGCCCGATTGATGACCATTGCCGGGGTCGGCGAGGTTACGGCGCTGACCTGGGTTTTGGAAATCGGTCCAGTTGCACGATTTGGATCAATTCGCAAGGCCATCAGTTACTGCGGGCTGTGCAGTGCGCAACGGGAATCTGCTGGCAAACAACAGCGGGGACCGATCTCCAGAAAGCGCAACAAACATCTCCAAACCATCTTGGTCGAGGCGGCGAAATCAGCTCCGCGCTGGAACCCGCAACTGGCTGAAATCAATCAGCGAGAAAATTGCCTTAGCCATCGCCGCGCACTAGCTTCTCATACGGAGGCAAGTTATCAACTTCTGCCAGTGCTTCCTGGTATGCGCGCTTAAGAGCCTCTGCGGCATTGGTGTAGCTTAAGAGCAATGCTTCAAGTTCCGAACCTTGGTCGGACGGCAGCTTGTCAATTGTTCTTTCAAGATCGGCCATCTTGAAGTCGATCGCCTGTATGGCCAGGGCGAGAGTTCTTTCGTTTATGTTTGGCATATGAAACCCCTTATTCAGACTTTATTGACGCGCGGCCTAGCTCAACAGCTCGAACAATAGCGTTGCGCGCAAAGTTATCCAACGCACCCTCCATGGCCTGCTTTGTCATCCGGCCGGCACGCGACTCGATTTGATAGTGTGTCGCCTTGAATCGCTTGCGCCAACCGTCGTTCTTGATGATAAGCGAATCTGGCATAACTGTTCCGTTCGGAATCTCGAAAGAAAGCCATCCTTCTTTCGTGAACACTCTTGGGCGATCAAAAAGAGAAGTTCCACCGCCAGCCAGCACGTATTCGACTCCGTCTTCTTTCTTAGTTGATACATCTGCAAGTCTGACATTCCCGCCGCCTAAGTCTCGATCATAGAAGTCTGGGTAAAGCACACCCGGTGCAGGATCTTTCCCGTCAAACACCCCGTTTGGAAATTGTTCAATTCGAACGGATCGGTACAGATCAAGGTCTGTTTTCGACATAGATGAACCTCGCGGGTTTGTTAATATACGGTTGCCTCCTCCAAAAGTTTCTTCGCTTGCTCCTCAGTGATATTTGGATTTCCGAATAACTCATTCAATGTATGAGTCATGGCATTCAATATCGTATGCGCAATGGAGAAGGCCTCATAGCCTATAGCTCATCTAAGCCATGCTTTGGGGATTCGTTCATCATTAAACTCTGACGATAGGCTTCACCGGCAACAGCGCTTTTTGCCGCTATCCCGTAAAAGCCGTTGTTAAACATTCATTTAAGTTTGTTGGCTAAAGGAGCAAGTTGTTGAAGACAATTGGCTTGTTCCATCCATCGCTTTTCTAAAGGGATTTTTTGAATGCATTTAATAGCAGATTTAACTCGATGAAGGCGCTCTTCAGTTAAATTTACTTCACATTCATTCGCATAAGTTGAAGGCCATGAGCCACCTGCGCCGCTAAGCGACCCAATCAGCTCACATTCGTCAGCTCTATATTTCACCCATGTAACCTGCTGTGCTTTCAAAGCAGAGATAACACGAGAATCGGGCGCGCTTTCACCATTATAATTTGGTGAGGATGATAAGAGGGCTATTAACTCAGCGTGCTTAAATTCTAATTGGGCTGATATTTCTTCCAGCTTTGCGACTAGTGTAAGCCCTGTATGCATGGCGCTCCCTTCGGGCCAACATTCTGGACGATCCGTACACTGAACTTCTCCGCCAGCTTTCGGAAGGGTTTTATTTTCATATTCAAGCCAATTGCTTATAAACTCATTCCTGGCTTTATATTCGCCTATTAAGCAAAATTCATCCTTACATTCATCTCTATTTTTTAACCATTCCAACTGACTTTTTGTTAAAAGGTCAGGACTTTTAGATTTACTCTTCATGTCAAAAAAAGTTTTTGATAGCTCTTTATCCACGCTTGAAAGTTCTGCGTTGGCACATATCAATTTTTCAATTCTTGATTTTGCAAGACTACAATCAAAGCTAGCTCCAAAAGCTGGAGCTGAAACAATTAAAAGTGAGAGCACCAATACTAATCTAGACATTGTGACTCCTTTTTTAACGGGGAGTTCAGGGGTTGCTGGGCAGTTCCAGCAATTCCTTGAAACGATTTTTTATCGAAAATTTTAATTTATGTGCCAAAGCTCAGAAGTAGCATTATTAAAATGAAAATCGCTACACCAGTTGATATACCAGCCGCCACGTATTGCCATGATATTGCAACGCAAGCGGTAATAATGCTTCCTATGTTCAAGGGTTTATTTTTTTCCTTTGTTAATGCAAACAGTGCAAAAAATATGGCAAATACAACAGATACGATCATTGCCACTTTTGAAACGAGTAAATAGTTATTTAACTTCTCTATTTTCAGTGAAATATCTACTACCTTTCTCTTCTCAGTTTTCTTTCCGAATGAAAGTGTGATCCCCTTCACTTCTAAAGTGACCGGTTCTTTACTTTCTATTCTTTCATTTTCTAATTTGGTAATCTTTGACTCAATGATATAGGTTGGAATCGTAGCCAATATCAATGCTGCACATGCGATAATTAATGAGATTAGAGATAGTTTTATTGATTTTCCGTTCATTCTTTATTTTATATCGATAACGTGAAGGTATCCGGAGAGCTTCAGCGAGTCCGTGTTGACCGCTTAGTTAAATTAAATCAAAATTCATTAACAATTATTGTCAAAATAAAAATAACGAAATTTATTTTTTATGTTTTATTTTCAAACAGTTAAGCAGTGTTTTCATGATTAAAGTTTATGAACGGCCAATTGGGCATTGTTAATGTTTTTAGTTACTAATAATTTGAGCGGGAGTTGCTTATATTATGTGGTTTAAACTCATTCTTCTCATTTCGATATCGTTGATATTTGTCTCTTACGGTGTTCTATGGTATGGTAAGAGCGTTAATTTTGGAGCCCGCTATGATTTTAAAGAGGACTTTAAGCACACCTTTTTCACACCTCACGGGACATATTCGGGTTTTTTCAATGATGGCAAGCCCCGGAGAATTGTCCCAGCTCTACTCGTTCTCGGTGGTATAATAATCTTAGCTGTTGGGTTAATTAAAATACTATAGAGTAATGATTTATGTTCCTTATCTTCAACCTACGGGAAATATGTATCAATATCTACCCAACCGTTAATGTTGCCCCCCGTCCAGATTAGGTTTTTTCTCCATTTAATGTAGTCCTTGCCAGTAGACCGGCCACCCTGTCCGCTGTCGACCGTGTCGATGAAAATATAGTCGTGGACGTCGTAAATAATCCCAACATGCCCAAATTTCTGTACGTTACCTTTCTTATCAATATAGGGCATCGCGTAGAAATCTCCTGGGCGCGGATCTCGACCGGAGTTCGCCGGCACCCAAGAATGGGGTACGTCCTTGTTACAAAGGTCGAGTTGAAGCGGTCCTTTCGCAAGCCAACTGCCCTGCTTGGCACCAACCATAACCGCCACGGTTCCCACAAAGGCGTTACAGGTCGTGAGGTTGGCACCCTCTGTGCCGGGGGGATGATTCTTCCACCACGTTTGTAAACTTGTAGTCGTCCAACCGCCAGTCAACGTCCTAAAATATGCATCATCTGACGATACCCCTGATGTCGGAATTTTTTTTAAAATATCTAAAATCTCTTGACGTTTCATTCTATCCCCCTCAGGTATTGCGGAGTTTCCAAGTAACTTCGCGTAATTTGCTTATGCTACGCATAGTGGAATGGAGGCTTAATGTGTTGCTCATGGAGCGCGGATTTTTGCGCTCCCGTGCAGCAAATTGTTTGGCCCCCTCTCTGATTCCCACCCAACTCGAAGGGCACTCAGATCAATGGGTTTAGGCGCCTTCTTGTCCTCCTGGGAGGGGCAATACTTCTCCGGCCATTCGGTTAGCGACTGCAGCAACCTCCACTTTACTGTGCTTTCCTTGTGCCAATGATCATGGGCTGAAAAAATCTATCATCTAATCTGCGTACGTCATTGAAGCCCGCCTGCTGCATCAGTGCCATAAGCGAAGGAATACCAACGGCATAATACGTGGACCTCAGTGCATAGGTCCGGCAAGTTGGCTCACCACAATCCTCGACAAAGTACATTGCAACATCGTACATCGGCGGATGCGGGTCCCAGACCTGCCAGAGCAACCAACGAATACCATTGTCTTCCCGGATGCCATAGGGCTTAACCTGTTGCCTCGACAGGTCTTCCTTCTCGTAGTCTCGAACAGTGATTATACAGCCACCCCCTGGTCGGGTGCAGTTGTAAAACTGTTGCATAGCAACGAGTATATCCTTATTTGAAAGAAGGTGTGGAACTGAATTGTCGCATGAAATCACGACATCGAATTGTCGCTGGTGATGATCGAAAGCCCGGCGCATATCCGCAACCAAAAAAGCAACCGTGAGCTCTCGCTCGGCGCACTCCTGCTTAGCCCGCTCGACTTCCTCAGGTGACAGGTCAGATGCAGTGACACAATAGCCCAGGCTGGAGAGGCCAAGTGCTTGTGTGCCGATACCGCAAGAAACGTCGAGAATTTCAGATACGTCTCCCCACATTTCACGAATAACGGAATCGAGCATATCTCCTTGGCGCTTTATGCTTTTTTCCCAATCCGGATAGATCAAATGGTAGAGAGGTGTTAGCCCCGCATAAAATTCATTCGTGTTGATTTTTGTGTTTGTCATTGTAAGGAGCCCGACACATTATTAACCGGTTTCATAGATGTTGGCCAATAAACCTAATATTTACCCTGTTTGTGTTACCGCCAACTGGTAATTATGCGATTTTTCGGGGATAACCAGAAACCGCTACCCCTCCTGAAATCAACCATAAAACTCGCTCTGTAAAAATTTCACCGAACGACTTCGTATGCCGAAAGTCAACATTGTTCAGAGATATCTTGATTTTTTAACTGTTGAATTGAACGGACGATGGACGCGATCCGCTGGAATGATTGGCTATGCGCCTTCCACAAATTTCATGTTCCCAGTGTCCTCAAATTCAAACATTGGTCCCCATGCCACCTCCCAATAGTATCCGTCAAGATCGGCAAAGTATCCACTGAAGCCACCCCAAAACGTATCTTGTGCTTCTTTCGCTATTTTGGCTCCAGCCAATTTTGCACGTTCCATTATGGCAACGACTTCGTCTTTGCTTTGAGCATTATAGGCTAGAGTTATTCCGCTGAAAGCATTGCGTGTTGCAGGAACATGCGGAGAAATGTCCTTAGCGAGCTTATCTAGGGGGTAAAGAGTCAACCAAGTCCCAGGCAGCTCAATAAATGTGATGGCATCTGATGAAGTATTGGGGGGAGTATTTAATACGTGTTTGTAAAATTCTGTTGCCTTGGCTACATCATTTACGCCGATAGAGATCATAGTAATTCGGGGTATTTTCATTTTCCACCTTCTTCTATCATAACAAGCTATTGTCCGATTTCTGTTTACAGGAGATATCTGAACTGTAACGTGGTGTGTGCATTTTTTTTACCCCATCGGGTAAAGAATCTCTTGATTGACGATGTCACACTCAGCCAGAAGCTCTGAAGGAAGTTGGGCGTCAGATGCCTTAAGAGCTTCATCAAGTTGAGCGGGATGAGTTGCCCCGACAATCGTGCTCGGCACAAAATCAAAGCTGAGTGTCCATGCCGCTGCCATTGTCGCTGGAGCAAGCTCATATTTACTGGCGATAGCGGCATATTTTTGTGCAGCTGCCAATGACCGCTCGTTGGCAAAGCGTCCAACTTGCGCTCTCATCCGAGGATCAGGATTGCTTAAATAATCCCCATAGCGAAATCCTTCCCATTGACCATCGGGTAAATATTTGCCACTTAATACTCCTCCTGCTAAGGGTGAAAAAGGGAGTAACCCTACCTGTTCTTTTTTGCAGACAATCGCTATTTCATCAAGAAAACGCCTGTTGAGTAGAGAAAAGTTGTTTTGGATACTTTCGAACCGCTTGAATCTACGATAGCGGCTTGTCTCCAATGCTTTTGTCAAGCCATAGGCGTTCTCATTTGATGTACCGATATAGCGTACCTTTCCACTTCGTACGAGTCGATCAAGAGCTTCAAGGCTTTCCTCAATAGGAACAACGGTATCAGGCCAATGAACCTGATAAAGGTCAATGTAATCGGTCTTGAGTCTTTTTAAACTTCCCTCAACAGCCGTGGTTATGTGAAAAGCATCGATAGCCGTCAAACCGTGCCGCACCGGTGGCACAAACCAGCCGTTTGCCGCTCCAGCTACTTTCGTTGCGATAATAATAGAATCTCGTGGCTTATCAGCCAGCCATTCCCCAAAGATCCCTTCTGTAACCCCATAAGTTTCTGCTGTTGGTGGGACTGGATAAACTTCAGCCGTATCAAAAAAATTAACTCCATTCGCATAAGCCTTATCGAGAATCTCGAAAGATATCTTTTTATTGCATTTCTTCCCGAAGGTCATTGTACCCATACAGATACTGGACACTCTTAATCCGCTTTTACCGATATAATTATACTTCAAAATGTTCTCCGTTTCTTGGCTATCCTGCTGTCAATAGTTGGCCGGAATTCGGCCCCTGACATGATGCGCGCAAACACCTCCGACGTCGTGTGCCGTTGGCCGTGGCCTTTCAACTGAATGGTGATACCATCATCCGTTCTTAGAGTGACGCGAACATCCCGTTCCGCCACCCCGTCTTGGCGGATCAGTTGAAAATCCGCCCCTCCTCTCTGCACCACTCCCGAAAGTCGCTCCCCGCTAAACGTGCCGCCCATAACGGGAATAAACAACCTCTTTCCCAGAGGTCCGTCAATTCCTTGTGGTGTATCAACATTCGCCTTGAGTCGAAACAACGCCTTCATCTCGATCATGTTTTTTTCCTAGCCCAAGTTCAACACGTTTAGCGCCCCTCCTTCGGGTTGCGCTCATCCGACCTACTCGGCTATGCCGCTTAAAGACGCACGACAGCACGGATTTGTTCGCCGCTCGCCTTGTTTTCGCGCAGCTGAGCCCAAAACTCCCATCGACCATTGCGCCGTATGCCAACCACCGTTGTGCTCACTGCTTCTGTGTGCTTGCCATATGCGCGCATATCGCCCTTGGTCATTGTGGTTTGTCCGCCACCGTAGTCCCTTTGGGCGATAGCACGCATACCTTCATCGGACAATGTATTTGCGCCATCCATATAATTGTAGTGACTGAACAAGGCGCTACCATCTGCATTTGTGCGACAAACAGCGGTGCAGCCAGTGAATTCAGGAGTGAGCATGACGTCAGGCCCGCCAGCGGCTGGCAAATTTGCATCCCGACCTTGGCCTGCCTTGTATCCGCTCCATTGCACTTGAAAAAGCGGTGTGCCTGGGTCCAATGGTCGGAGCACATTGCCAGCCCATCGCAAGTCAAACCTACTTACAGTTGCTTTGGCGTTGCCAAACCCTAAAAATTTGCTGCCAGTGCGGATGCGCGCTATACCCTCTATACCATCACAATCGAGCATTGCCACATCGATGATATCTTGATTCTCTGGTGCCGGCCCCCGCCATTTGATTGAATTGGTGCGCATAAATTGCTCCGGAGCGTTGATGAAATGATCGATTTGTGCTTGAGATGGCATAATATCTCCATGGGATTGAATAGTTCGGCGAAAAAGGCCACTCGAACTGCCGAGAAAGCGGCCGCTGCTTCACTGGCAAAGGCCAGCCAGTGCCAAGAGAGGATATTGGGAGTGATATTTTTATACTGTCACAATTCCTGGTTTTTGGTCAAGCATTGATGGTTTTCGTCGCATAGATTTCCCTCTCAACGCAAGTTTATAGACATTGCGCCTCTTTTACCGGCCGTTGACTGGTAACGATGGGGGCTTTGCGGTTATATCGTTGCTCGACGATCTCCAGAAGCGCTTATGAGCCTCTCCTGTTGACGGCGAGATGAGAAGATTATCCAGGATCAGGGCCTCGCATTTGCAGCATGAACGAAGCATATCATTCAATGAGTTCAACGTACCGTATATACGAATCTTTTTTATTAATTCTATTGAAATCTCATCCTCGACGCTGCTGATGAATTAAATCATTTGCTTCATTAATTCCCGCCTAGTTTTCCCTCTTCCTATTTTTAATCACATTATTCCAAACTGTTAGTCGATATTTCCAGTAATGGCATAATACGTGCTGATCTTTGCTCAGTTCGGTCAGGATAGTATCAGCAAGCTCCAGGGGCTGACCATCTTGGCCGTCGCCGCAGTCAACGGCTCGGAACGCGGCCAAGGCTAAGATGATCGATTGAGTCAAAGACGACTTGAACAGCTAACAGCAGGTATTGGAACATCAAAACAGGGGAGCAAGAGTCAATGAACGAAGTAGTGATAGTCAGCGGATGCAGGACAGCAGTGGGCACTTTTGGCGGCAGTCTGAAGAATACTCCCGTGGTGACGCTGGGGGCAAGCGTCATGCGCGAAACCCTGCGCAGAGCAGGACTTCGGCCGGTGGCAAGTTCGAGTATGCTGGCAGTTGCGCCGAACAAACTCAAAGACCAGGGATTGATCGATCTGGAAAAGAAAAATACCGACTGGGACCCCGCCGCTACCAAGATCACCCTTGATGAAGTGATCATGGGCAACGTCCTGCAGGCGGGACAGGGCCAGAACACCGCACGCCAAGCCATGATTCAGGCCGGGATCGCCAAGGAAACCCCCGCGTTTACCATTAACAAGGTCTGCGGTTCCGGCCTTAAGGCCATCGCTTTGGGGGCCCAGTCGATCATGACCGGTCAGGCCGAGGTTGTGTTGGCTGGCGGTCAGGAAAACATGAGCATGGTTCCCCTGGCCCTGCCCAAAGCCCGCTGGGGCTACCGTATGGAACTCACCGGGGTCGGCGAAATTTGCGACTTGATGGTCTTTGACGCCCTCTACGAGATCTTCTACGGCTACCATATGGGGCTCACCGCCGAGGCGATCGCCAAACTCTATACGATCAGCCGCGCCGATCAAGACCGGCTTGCCGCACTCAGCCACGCCAGGGCCATGCAGGGGATCAAGGACGGCCTGTTCACCGAAGAGATTATCCCGGTGCCGATACGGGTCGGTCGAGAAGAGGCGCTCTTTGCCCAGGATGAACGCCCCATGGAAACTTCGATGGAGAAACTGGCGAAGCTGAAACCGGCTTTTGCCAAAGACGGCTCGGTCACCGCAGGCAACGCCTCCGGCATCAATGACGGTGCCGCCGCAGTGCTGCTGATGAGCGCTGCCAAGGCCAAGCAACTGGGGCTCAAAGCTCTGGTGACCATCGAAGGCTTTGCCTCCGGCGGATTGGATCCCGCCTATATGGGCTTGGGCCCTGTACCCGCCATCCAAAAGGCCCTGACCCAGAGCGGTAAAAAGCTCGCCGATATCGAGCTGATCGAACTTAACGAGGCCTTTGCCGCCCAGGCCATCGGCTGCATGCTCGAACTGGGGATTGATATTGAAAAGCCCAACCAGTTGGGTAGCGGCATTTCCATGGGCCATCCGGTCGGTTGCACCGGAGCCCGCCAGATGGTGACCGCCATGTACCAGATGCAGCGCCAGCAATATGCCACCGGCCTGATCAGCATGTGCATCGGCGGTGGCATGGGCATGGCCATGGTGATCAGCAACAAGCACTAATCCTCCGGGGCGGGGTGTCCGTCCGGTTCAATGCATATCAAAATAAGGAGAGGGCAATGGAAGTGAAAACATTCGGAGTTATCGGCGCTGGCCAGATGGGCAGCGGTATCGCCCAGGTGGCCGCCGCCAGCGGCCTTACCGTCATCATGAACGACATCAAACAGGAATTCGTCGATCGTGGTCTGGCGGGCATTACCAAGAATCTCAAGCGCAATGTCGACAAGGGGAAACTGGCTGCCGACGAGAAGGACCGGATTCTCGCCCGGATCAAAACCAGCACTGATCTAAAAGACATGGCGGCCGCTGATTTCGTGGTCGAAGCAGCCTCCGAGAACGAAGACATCAAATTCAAACTGTTTCAAACGCTGGACCAAGTCTGCGCCGCGCATGTCATTCTGGCTTCCAACACTTCCTCCATTCCCATCGGCCGGATTGCCGCCAACACCAAACGGCAAGACAAGGTGATCGGCATGCATTTCATGAACCCGGTGCCAGTGATGAAACTGGTGGAAGTCATCTGCGGCCTAGCAACCTCGCCAGAAACTCTGGAAACGACCCTGAAGCTGACCAAACGCATGGATAAGACCCCGGCCCGCTCCAACGACTTCCCCGGCTTTATCGCTAATCGGATTTTGCTGCCCATGATCAACGAAGCAGTCTTTTGTCTCTATCATGGTGTTGGCGAGCGCGAGGATATCGACACGGTCATGAAGTTGGGCATGAACCATCCTATGGGCCCACTGGCCTTGGCCGATCTCATCGGCCTTGATACCTGCCTGGCCATTATGAACACCTTGTATCAGGGATTGGGCGATCCCAAGTACCGCCCCTGCCCCCTGCTCCGTCAGTACGTCGAGGCAGGCTGGTTGGGCCGCAAGAGCGGCAGAGGATTTTATACCTACGAGTAAGTTGGTGAGAGATCCGATACGGGTGTATCTCGGGTGCAGAGACGATGGGAAGCGGGCGATAATTGTGAGCGCTTCGTTGCATTGACTGCTCGAAGCCAAATTGAGAAGAGCAACAAACATTATTTTGAGGGAGTATAAAAAATGAATTTCGAGTTGACTGAAAAACAGAACCTCATCCGTGGTATGGTTAGAAATTTTGCCGAAACCGAAGTTGCTCCGTCTGTGCGGATCCGTGATGAAGAAGCACGTTTTGATCGGGCGTTGATGTACGACCGATTGGCTCAACTGGGGTTGACCGGCATCGTATTTCCGGAAGAGTACGGTGGAGCAGGAGGCGATTACATCAGTTACGCGATCGCTGTCGAGGAACTTTCACGGGTATGTGCCTCCACTGGCGTGACGCTCTCTGCCCATCTTTCGCTCGGGGCCAATCCCATTTATATGTTTGGTACAGAGGAGCAGAAACAGAAATACCTGGTTCCGCTGGCCAAGGGGGAAAAAATGGCAGCCTTCGGCCTGACTGAGTCTTCCGCCGGTTCGGACGCGGGCGGCACCACGACCACCGCCATCAGGGACGGCAACGACTGGATTCTTAATGGCTCCAAGATTTTCATCACCAATGCAGGCGAAGCTGAAATTTATGTTGTAATGGCGCGAAGCGATCAGTCTGCGGAAAAACATCGCGGCATCAGCGCCTACATCGTGGAAAAAGGCACGCCCGGTTTCTCCTTCGGCAAGAAGGAAAAGAAATTGGGTATTCGCTCTTCCCCCACCTTGGAGCTGGTGTTCAATAATTGTCGCATTCCCGCTGAAAATTTACTGGCCCAGGAAGGCCAGGGATTCAAGGTCGCGATGAAGACACTGGATGGCGGTCGAATTGGTATCGCCTCCCAAGCTCTTGGTATTGCCCAAGGGGCATTAGATGCCGCTATCGCGTTTAACAAAAAGGGCAACAAAGGAGTTGCTGCCGAGCAGGGCGTACAGTTCCAGCTGGCGGATATGGCGACCCAGGTTGAGGCCGCGCGTCTGTTGATCTACAATGCCGCCTACCGCGCAAGCGCCGGGCTTCCCTATTCACAAGAAGCGGCAATGGCCAAACTTTTTGCCTCTGAAACCGCGATGCAGGTTACCACTCAGGCGGCCAAACTCCACAGTGGGTATGGCTACCCCCGTGAATTCCCGATGGAGCAGATGATGCGAGATGCCAAGATCACCGAGATATACGAAGGGACGAGTGAAGTTCTGCGGCTTGTAATAGGCACCCCCTTGACCAAATAACCGTCCCCTCACCCTTGCGGACACTTGAACTGAGTATCAGCAGGCTGTTGCAGAACTCTTTAAACCTGAAAATTACCAAGTTCCTCCCTTGATTGTTGCTAACGGCTGGTCAGTTGCTTAATGTAGAGACTTACCATTGATGGCGTCATAAAAACTTCGAGCTACTGCGTCGTCGCGTTTTTCCCGACACTCGACATCCCCTATGTATGCCTTTGCGCCGGGGAAAACGCTATTCCCTGTATATCTGTATTTTTACTGAGCCATCTCACAAAAGTTGATGGACTTTTCACGAGTCCATCAACTGTTACAGCAGACATTAAAACAGAATCCATTGCCGGGAAATGACCATGAAAGATCTGTCCACGCACTATTTTGGGCTGAAGCTACGGACTCCCATCGTTGTCGGGAGCTGCGGTCTCACCAACACGGTTGATTCCATCAAGATTTTGGCGGAAAATCGGGCCGGCGCGGTGGTTCTCAAGTCATTGTTTGAGGAACAGATAGCGGCCGAGCTTTCGCAAAATCTGGAGAATTATCAGACCAACTCTCCCGATGCCTTTGATTACATTCGCGGGTATACCCGGGAAAATGCCCTTGAAGAATACCTCGATTTGATTGCTGATGCCAAAAAAGCGGTTGATATACCGATCATTGCCAGCATCAATTGCATTTCGGCCAATGAATGGGTGTCTTTTGCCAAATCAGTGGAAAAAGCCGGGGCCGATGCCATTGAGTTGAACGTTTCCCTGCTGCCGAGCGATCCCCAATTGACCTGCCAGGCCAGCGAAAAACAGTATTTCGAAATTGTGGAAAAAGTGAGCCACATGATCTCTATCCCCCTGGCCTTGAAAATAAGTCACTATTCCTCGGCCCTGGCCAATCTTCTTTCCCGTTTGAGCTGGACCGGAAAGGTGGCCGGTTTTGTCCTGTTCAACCGCTATTTTCGACCGGATATCGATATTAAAGGGATGACCGTATCCCAAGCCGATATTTTCAGCACTCCAGGGGAAATGACCGAGTCCCTGCGGTGGATAGCCTTGCTCTCGGCCAATATCGACAAGGATTTTGTCGCATCCACCGGAGTCCACGACGGCGAGGGGTTAATCAAGCAATTATTGGTCGGTGCGGCAGCGGTTCAGGTGGTCACGACCCTGTATAAAAATGGAACAGGACAGATAGCTGCCATGCTCCAGGAACTGGAAACCTGGATGAATGAGAAAGACTACAACCGAATCGATGATTTCCGTGGCGCTCTCAGTCATCGCCAGACCGGGAACCCGGCGGCTTTTGAACGGATTCAGTTTATGAAACAATTTGGCGGGATCGCATAAGTATGGCAGATTCAAAAGACCGGGATATTCTTGATATCCAACTGCAGGGGTCGACTCTCATGACAGGTTTATTGCTCTTATTTCAATTTTACCTGTGCTCGAATTTATGAATGCCTTACTGACCTTCCCCAAAGGCGGCGTCCATCCACCGGAGTCAAAGGACCTTACCGCGGCTCTTGCCATAGAGCGGATGCCGGTACCGGATGAACTGGAGCTTATCCTGGGTCAACATATCGGCGCACCCTGTTCGCCCATGGTGAAGAAGCGTGACGTTGTTATTGAAGGCGCAATGATCGCCGACGTGGCAAAAGGGTTGGGAGTGCCGTTGCATTCGCCTGTCGCCGGAACCGTCAAGGATCTCGGGATGTCGGCGCATCCGTTGCGGGTCAAGGCGCCGTCAATCACCATTGCGGTTGATCATGCCGCAGGGCCTGTTTCCTATCGGCAGCATTCCTGGCAGGAATTGAGCACCACGGATCTCCTGGCCAAGGTGCATGATGCCGGTGTCATCGGTATTGGCGGGGCCGGTTTTCCCACGCATGTGAAACTCAAGCCGCCGGCCGACGCCACGATCGACACCTTGCTGCTCAACGGGGCCGAATGCGAACCGTATATCACGGCTGATCACAGGCAAATGCTTGAGCATCCAGGGGAAATAATCGAAGGGGCCAAGATCATTCTCAAGATTTTGGGCATTACAAAGTGTCAGATCGGCATTGAAAGCAACAAGCCGGACGCCATTCAGGCCATGGCCGCTGCTGCCCTGGCGGGGAGCACGAAAGACTGCTCGGTGTCGGTGCAGGGTTTACAGGTCAAGTATCCGCAAGGTTCGGAAAAACAACTCATCCAGGCTCTGCTCGGTCGGAAAGTGCCTGCAATGGCGCTTCCGTCGGCAGTAGGGGTCGTGGTGCAGAATGTTTCAACCGCACGGGCGATTTATGATGCAGTTGTGCTCAATAAGCCGCTCTGCGAAAAAGTGGTCACCGTGAGTGGCAAAGGCATCAATAGGCCTGCTAATCTCCTGGTTAAGGTGGGAACCAAGATCGGCGATATCGTCCAGTACCTCGGCGGGACCACACCGGAACTGGCGAAAATTGTCATGGGTGGCCCGATGATGGGTTTTGCCGTTTCGAGCCTGGATATTCCGGTGACGAAAACCACCTCCTCCGTGCTTTTTTTGACTGCCCAAGAAATCGACAGCCGCCCTCACTCGCAATGCATCCGTTGCGGCTGGTGTCTCGATGCCTGCCCGATGGGGCTGGAACCCAAGGAAATCGGGGTCTATGTGGAGGCAAACCGGGCCGAGGATACCGCTCAATTCGGGGTGTTCGATTGTTTTGAATGCGGCAGTTGCGCCTATATCTGCCCGGCCAAGCGGCCTTTGGTGCAATTTATCCGCTTGGCCAAGATGAAGGCAAAGAGATGAACCCGTATTAGAGCCTCCAGGAAGGCTGCACCGCCTGCCGGCGGCCGCGGGCTTTTAAGGAAAATTCGGTCCTCGGATTTGGGGGTGAGTGGGGGCGACAGCCCTCACCTTGATCGTATACCATCGTTCTGAAGGAGTATAACGCCATCGAAACGCAAACACCTGACAACCCAGCATTCCCCTCATCGTCGAACTGGATCGTCTCCATTTCGCCGCATGTGAAGAGTGCTGAATCGGTTGAAAAAATAATGTGGACCGTGGTGGCCTGCCTGATGCCGCCGCTGATCTTGTCGATCTTTATCTTCGGCATGCAAACCTTGATCATCACCGCCGTGTCGGTCATCAGCTGCGTGGCGGTAGAAGCGGCCAGCCAGAAACTGCTCGGAAAACCGATCACCATCAGGGACGGTAGCGCAGCCCTGACCGGCGTGTTGCTCGCCTTCGTCATACCGCCGGGTGTTTCCTGTCTCTTACCGGTCCTCGGCGCGGTGATGGCGATCTACATCGGCAAACACCTGCTGGGAGGACTGGGCTACAACATTTTCAATCCGGCCTTACTGGGGCGGGCCTTTCTGCTGGCAACCTTTCCGGTGGCAATGACGTCGGCCTGGTTGCCACCGCTCGAAAATTGGGCGATTTTCAGCCACCTCGGCCCGGCTGCGGATGCAATTACCGCAGCAACCCCGCTGGCCGTACTGAAGGCGCAGGGCATGGCCGGCTTTCTCAAGACCTTTGGTTCCGGCAGCCATCTGTACGGTACTTTTTTTGTGGGCTGGCGGCCTGGCTGCATCGGCGAAACCTCTGGTCTCCTGCTGCTGCTCGGCGGACTGTATTTGATGTACAGGCGGTATATCAGCTGGCATATCCCGGTTTCGGTTCTCGGCACGATTGCAGCACTTTCCTGGATTTTCGGCGGCAAGGAACTGTGTACCGGTGATCCGCTGCTGGCGGTCCTGTCCGGGGGTGCCATCCTCGGCGCTTTTTATATGGCCAACGATTACGTCACTTCGCCAACCAACAAAACCTCGCAATGGGTCTACGGAGTCGGGATTGGCGCCTTGACCGTGCTCATCAGGTTAAAGGGCGGCTACCCGGAGGGCATCTGTTACGCCATCCTGCTGATGAACCCACTCAGTTCGGTATTGGACGGATGGTTCAAGCCCAAGCGATTCGCGCTGCCGGTGGGAGGTGACCAGTGAAAGACATCCTGAATATCGTCTTTCGTCTCACCGTGTCCTGTCTGATGGCGGCGGTGGTGATGGGAGCGGCCTTCATCATTACCGACAAAGCCAAGAAACAGAATGAACATGTCCGGGAAGAACGGACCATGTACAACCTGCTCGGTTACGGGGCAGGCAAACCGGTCCCCACCACCCTGACCTTGCACCAGATTTATCGCTACGTGATCACCGAACCCGGCAGGCAACTGATCGGCTATCTGGTACCGACAACACAAGAAGGAAAAACGGTCTACACCCTGGTTTCCCTGGACCTGGAAGGCAAAATGGCCGACCGGAAAGCGTTGACCCTTGAGGTCGAACAGAGCCGGGAAAAAGAAGCTCGCGACAAGGCGATTCTGGCTGCGATCGGCCCTGGAAAGGACATCCGTTTTGCCGACCATACCATCGTCGTGACGGATAACGGCAAACGGGTTGCGTATCTGCTGGGAGGCAAGTTTCCGGGATTCAAGACCTTTATCAACGTGATGCTGGCGCTCGATCAAAAATACACGATGCTGGGACTGGAAGTCCTGGAGAACGAGGAAGATCCCGGTCTGGGTGCTGAAATCGAAAAGAATTATTTCAAAAACCAATTCAAGGGTCGGACCTTTGATGTGCTCAAAAGGCTGCAGGTCGTGAAGGAACCTTTGCCGGAGGAATACCGGCAAGCCCTTGAGGGGCATCTTGCTGACGCCGATGCCTCTCGGATTATGGAACAATTCAGGGACAAGGATATCTATGCCCTGACCGGCGCAACCATCTCTTCCCGGATGCTCACCAATGGAACGAAAGGGATAGTGAAAAAATTTGTCTACCGTCTGGATATCCTCGACCGTGTCCTCAAAGAGCAAAAAATCGCGGTTTCGTTTTAACCCTTGTCGGAGGCAGTGAGGTGATAACATCATCAAACACCAAAACACCCTGGGAACTCCTCAGTCGGGGCATCCTGAACGAAAACCCGATCTTCCGGCTGGCTCTGTCGATGTGCCCGGCGGTGGGCATCTCCACCACGGTCATGAACGGTCTGATGCTGGGGGTTGCCGTGCTTTTAGTCCAGGTCTTCTCCAGCGTGACCATCTCGCTTTTTAAAAATCAAATCCATCCCCGGATTCGCATACCGACCTACACCCTGACCATTGCCACCTGGGTAACGGTCATTGATCTGGTCATGGCGGCCTACTTGCCGGGGGCCTACGCTAAAATGGGCATTTTCATCAAACTGATCGTTGCCTTTGCCATCATTACCATGCGCCTGGAAATGTTCGCCTGCAAAGAAAAGGTGTCCGACTCCTTCTGGGACGGGGTGGGCATGGGGCTTGGCTTCATGGTGGGCATGGTGGTGATCGGTTTTGTCCGCGAACTGTTGGGCTCCGGAGCGATTTTGGGCCATGACGTGCTGGGATTCAAACCCTTGCTCTTCTTCATTCTCCCGAGCGCCGGATTCTTCGTCGTTGGTTTGATGATGGCCTTCTTCAACTGGGTCGAACTGGTATACAAACGTACAAAAGGAATGAAATCATGAAAATTCTGAGAATTCCTTTGTTAGCGGTTCTCCTCACCCTGCTGCTGGTGCCGTCATGGCTGCAGGCTGCTGATTTCATAGAATCCACCGCGTTTTCCGGCAAGAACAGCATTGCGGTCATCTTTGCCGCACCCGTCGACAAGGCGGTGGCCGGCGATGTGTCCCCGTATACGGTCTATGAAGAAAACGATCCCGATATCAAACTCAGCGTAGTCTCTGCTACGATAGACAGTGACGGACGCAGTCTCCAGCTGGTGTTCGCCGAACCGCTCAACAGCACGAAAACCCACGTGGTACGGGTGCGGGGGCTGGCGGGTGGAGCTGATTGCAATTTCAAGGTTGCCAAACCCTACCTCGGCCATCTGTTTTCGATTCTTATTGCCGCATTGCTGATCAACAACTTTGTTTTCACTAAATACCTTGGCCTGTGCGTTTTTTTCGGGACGTCAAAGAAAAAGAAAACAGCAAAGGGCATGGGTGTGGTCTTCACCATTGTCATGGTGGTATCTGCCAGCATGAGTTGGCTGTTGTACCGATTCACCCTGATCCCCTTCCACCTCGACTTCCTCCAAATCGTGGTCTTCATCGGTCTGGTTTCGCTCACCGTGCAGGCGGTCGATACGATCCTGCGTAAGGTCAATCCGGTCCTGTTCAACTCGTTCGGCGTGTACCTGGTGCTCGTTATTGCCAACTGCGTCATCATTGCCGTACCGCTGATCATGTCGAGCCTCAATTATAATTATCTTGAAACCTTTATGCTGGCCCTCGGCGCCGGCGGCGGCTTTTTGCTCGCCCTCTATCTCATGAGTTCGGTGCGGGAACGGTTGGAAATAGCAAAAATTCCACCGACATTTAAAGGCTTGCCCATTGCCTTCATCATTGCCGGGCAATTCGCCTTGGCTTTTCTCGGTTTTTCCGGCTTGCAGCTGTTCTGACCTGAAAAACCAAAATCGACAACATGGAGGGAGAAGAGCGTAGTGAAATGGATCCGCAATTACTGAAAATAGCCCTCAGCGGGCTGATTCTTCTTGGCTGCATTGGCTTGTTCTTTGGTATCGGCCTGGCTCTCGCTGCTCATAAGTTTGCGGTCGAGACCAACCCCTTGATCGAGAAGGTCCTGCATGCCTTGCCTTTGGCCCAATGCGGCGGCTGCGGATATCCGGGCTGCGAAGGGTATGCAATCGCAGTGGTCAACGACCCCGATGTTCCGCCCAACCTCTGTTTTCCTGGAAAAGAGGCGGTGGCAAAGGTGGTGGCGGAACTCACCGGCAAAAAGATGGTTGCAGTTGAGGACCAGATTGCGGTGGTCCGCTGTTCAAGGGTCGAGGGACAGGTCAGTCATAAACATCATTATATCGGTTTTGCTTCCTGCACCGCTGCCAACCTCGGGTTCGGGGGACCATCAAAATGCCTGTCCGCCTGCATCGGCCTGGGTGAATGTGCCGACGCCTGTCCGTTCAATGCCATAGAAATGGTTGATAATTTCCCGATCATCAACCCTGATCACTGTGTGAGCTGCGGGGTGTGCGTGCGCACCTGCCCAAAACAGATCATTGAATTGCAAACGTTAAAGGCGCGGGTGCATGTGCCTTGCTCTTCGAAAGATCCGGGCAAGGAAGTCAAGGCCGTCTGCGAAGTCGGGTGTATCGGCTGTAAGCTCTGTGTCAAGGTCTGTCCGGCAAAGGCGGTTGCTTATATCGATAACAGGATTGTCATCGATCATAAAAGTTGCATCGCGTATGGACCTTCTTGCGAGGAAGTGTGTTTCGCCAAATGTCCTCGCAAGATTTTTCGTGCCTACAACGGACGGCTGGCTATAGCCCGAAATGTCGCTGATGGCCTGAAAATGGTCGGCTAATATATTCAACCGAGTGGAACTGACATGAAAATTTTTCCTACTATGCATGATCACAAGAGAAGAACCTTTCTCAAGCTCTCCGGACTCCTGGGACTGGGAGTTGCCACTGCGACGCTGTTGCCGTTCGAGAAGGCTGAAAGCGTCTTGTTTCGCAGAAACAAGTACAAAGTATCCCAAACGCGCACGGCAATGGGGACCTTTGTCACGATGACGGTCATTCACTCCTCCAGGGATGAAGCGGAAAACGCCTTGGGACTTGCCTTTGCCGAGGTTGACCGCCTGTGTGCTCTCCTGACCCGCTATGGCAACCAATCACCGATTTGCGAGTTAAATAGCGAGAATTGCCTTGATCATCCGGTACCGGAAATTCGCGAGGTTGTCGGCCGATCCCTCTACTTCCACCGCGACACCAATGGGGCTTTCGACATTACCGTCGCACCGCTTGTTAATCTTTTCCAAGAGCGATTCGCTGCCGGTAAACAGCCAACAGAAGCCGACATCGATACGGTTCTCGAGTTGATCGGTTCAGAACGCCTGCGCTTTGCCAACGGCTCCATTCTCCTGCCCCAAAAAGGGATGGGGATTACACTGGACGGAGTCGTACCGGGCTTTATTGTTGATCGAGCAGCGCAGCTCCTTGTCACAAACGGGATTGTTCATTACCTAGTCGATGGCGGGGGGGAGATTCGAGTCAATGGATCAGCTCCAAAGGGCGAGGCATGGACCGTTGCTATTCAGGATCCGGCGAAGAAGAAGGAGTATCCCGATGTCATCAACCTGCGTGAGGGCGCTGTGGCGACCTCAGGCAATTACGAGATATTCTATGATCGAGAGAAGGTTTTTCACCATATAGTCAATGCCAAAACCGGGCACTCGCCGCAACTGTCGACCAGCGTCACGGTTATGGCTCCCACCGCCATGGATGCCGATATTCTCTCGACCGCTGTTTTTGCCATGGAGCCGGAGAGTGGATTACGGTACATCAATTCTCGGCCAGGCTATGAGTGTTTGGTTGTCGATCGCCAGGGAAAAGCCATAAAATCGAACGGTTGGCCGGCTTAATAAAAATTTGTAGAGGCAATGAATAATTTGAATGCATCCACTCTGGAGCGCAAGGTTAATTCCTTCCTGTTTTCGCTATGAAAGAGTTCCTCGCTGGGCCCTAATCCCCTTTTAAACAAGGGGTCACTTTTTCAGTGCCCCTCAGCCGTGTCTGGTTAGAGAATTGCGAAAAAAATAGACCGAAAAATAAAAGCCACCGAGGGTGGCTTTTATTGACATAAAGGAGAGGTCTATTCTGGGCCACCATAGTATCAACAGGTCGTCTGATGCCTTTTCAACGAACAGAATACAAGCTACCTTCCTTATATTATTTCGGAAATTGCAAAGCTGATGCTAACCCTCTCTATGTTGAGGTGAAATTATGCCTAAAAGGCAAGAACATCTAGACTCCGTCATCCTGTCAGATTTAAGGACCAAAGAAAAGCTCTTGTCCTCAATTCATAAAATCAGCACCCTACTCACTCGTCCCATTTCCCTAGATACGATTTTAACCTCTATCGTGAAGGAAATTTCCGTTGTTTTTGGTTTTACACGATTGACCATACTGCTCATCAACAAGGATCGGTCATTACTGGAATGTAGATATACCCATGGATTTGAATCACATGAATTGGACCGGGTTCGATTGCCTTATCGTCTGAGTGATCATGACTGCGTCGAAACACGGGTAGCCAAATTGGGGAAAACCATTTTCGTTAAGGATTATCTGACATATCCCAATGCTACAGCAATCGACACCAAGGTAAGCCAAAACATGCGGCGCGTTTCTACCATTGCGGTGCCGTTGAAAATAAAGCGAGATACCATCGGACTGATATCCGCCGATAAAGATACCATTAAACTGAAATTGACCAAGAAGGATATCAATGCCTTTGCGACCTTTGCAAATCAAGCGAGCATCATCATCGAGAACGCCAGGCTGCAGGAACAAAACAAGAAAAAAATCAAACAACTCCTCACCTTGCAAGAAATCAGCGGGAAAATCAGTTCCACCTTTAACCTTGAGAAAATGTTTAAAATCATGGTCGCCAGTGCACTGAAGTTAACCAAGGCTTCCAACTGCGCGCTCTTTTTGATGGATGACGAAGAAAAATATCTCATGCTGGCCTCCAGTAATATTTATGAGCGAATTGGCAGAGAACAATTCAGGGTCAAAAATGGCGAAGGAATCGTCGGATGGGTGGCTAAAAATGGCCTTCCCTTGTTGGTCAAAGATGTGAGAAACGATGAGAGATATCTTGAAATTCTGCCAGGGGTCATCTCACAACTTGCGGTTCCTTTGATCAGTGAAAAACGTGTTCTGGGTGTCTTGAGTGTTGATAGCCCCAGCAAGAGCGTTTTTTCCGGGGATGACTTGAAAATGTTGCTGATTTTTGCTGGGCACACAGCAAGCTTGATCAGGAATGTGCGATTATACGGACAGGTGATGGACGAAAGGAATTTCCGCGAATATATCCTGGAAAGCTCACCTAACAGCATGATTTCATTTAATTTAAAAAAGGAAATTACTTCGATCAACAAACGGACCGAGATAATATTCAGCATAAAAAGGAAGGAGGTTTTAAAAAGAAAGGCCGCTGACGTTTTCGAGGAGGATATAGTTCGGATCATCGATCAAGCCATTGACAGTCATCTTGTTGTCAACCGCATGGAAATCAATAGAAATAGTAGAGAGGGCAACGCCGAAATCTTGGGTCTCACCTCCTCGCTGCTGCGGAACCATCAGGGCAATTTGATAGGCGCGATGCTCATTGTCCGCGACCTGACCGAGGATAAGAAAACCGAGGAACTCATCAGAAGGATCGATCGGCTCACTTCGCTCGGGCAGTTGTCCGCCGGCATTGCTCATGAAATCAGAAACCCCCTTGCCAGTATCAATTTCAATGTACAACTGCTGGCCAAAAAATTAGCTGTATCTGATAACGCGATAAGCCTCATCGATGATACACGGGAAGGCATAGATCGAATCAGAATCCTGGTAAAGGGGATGCTTGATTTCGCTAAACCGTCACTTCCGTGTTTGAAGAAGGACTCTATTGTCCGTGTTCTCCAGGATACGATTTCCCTGATGGATTCCCAACTTAAGAAGAAAAAGGTTGTGATTGTACTCGGTGTGCTTGACGATATACCGGAGGTTGTGATTGACGCTCATCAGATTCAGCAGGTGTTTGTCAATCTTCTCCTCAACGGCATGGAAGCCATGCCAGAAGGCGGCCGCATTAACATTGGCGGCAGGATCGAAAAGAGGCACGGGGAACTCTGTGATAAGGTTCTGCTCCAATTTACAGACCACGGTGCGGGTATCTCAAGGGAAAACCTGAACAAAATTTTCAATCCTTTTTTTACCACCAAGGCGGACGGCACAGGGTTGGGCTTGTCGATTGTCCACAAAATTCTTGAGCAGCATAACGCCTCGGTGGAAGTTTTAAGCAAAACAGGTATGGGAACGACGTTCATTCTGAAATTTAAAATTCATAAGGTCGAGGAAGTAGATGTATCGTTATAAAATTTTGATTGTTGATGATGACCGGCTTCTTCAGAATTCCTTGAAAAATATTCTTTCCGAAAACTACAATCCTCTCATTGCGGGAAGTGGGGAAGAAGCATTGTGTATGCTCAGGAAAAATCCGATTGATCTGGTATTGCTTGATATAGGACTTCCCGGAATGGACGGCATCGAAACCCTCAAGCAAATACGATGTATGGAAAAAGACCTCTTAATTATCATGATGACGGCGTACGAGGATATTAAGACGGTCATCACCTCCATAAAAATGGGTGCCCATGATTACCTGGTCAAGCCTTTAGATATTGAAATGTTAGAGCTTATTATCGAAAAAGCCCTGGGAACGCTCCGGTTGAAAAAGGAGGTAGAAAAACTCCGGGAATTTTATTTCAAGAAATTCAATATTGCCAATATCATAGGGAAGAGCGAAACCTTCAAGAAGGTTCTGGAGTTCGCAAATAAGGTTGCCCAGGGGTACGACACAACCGTACTGATTGAAGGGGAAAGCGGAGTAGGCAAGGAGGTTATAACACGATTTATTCATCATCGAAGCAGTCGTTTTGATAAACCGTTTGTGGGTATCAACTGCGGTGCCATCAGCAAGGATCTGCTGGAAAGTGAACTTTTCGGCTACGAAAAGGGGGCGTTCACCGGAGGCCTCCAAGAAGGCAAAAAAGGGAAAATAGAAATGGCCGACAGCGGAACGCTGCTGCTTGATGAGATCAGTGAACTGCGACCTTCCGCCCAGGTGAAGCTCCTGCGTTTTCTCGAGGAAAGGGAATTCTATCCGGTAGGGGGTACCGATAAGAAGAAGGTTGATGTCAGGGTTGTCGCCGCCACCAACAAACGGCTTGATCTCCAGGTGAAAGCAGGTGCCTTTCGTGAAGACCTCTATTATCGATTAAACGTGGCTAAGATTGTCATCCCGTCTCTTCAGGAAAGAAAAGCTGACATTATCCCCTTAACTTTATACTTTATGAATAAATTCAATGAAAAGTTCAACAAGAGCTTTCGTGGCATTTCCTCGGAAGCTGAAAAAATACTTGTTCAGTATCCCTGGAAGGGCAATATCCGGGAGTTAAAAAATACAGTCGAACGAGTAATCTTAATGGAAGAAGGGGACAATATCGAGCCCGATCATCTCGCTTTTTTGGCGTTCCCTTACCATGCATCCCAACGGCAGGAAGACCTCAGCATTAAAATTCCTCCCGAGGGCTTGAATTTGGACGATCTGACCAAACGGCTCATCATCCAAGCGCTTGAGTTAAGCGGTGCGAATAGGACTCGTGCCGCCCAATTGCTCGGTATTTCAAGGCCTACTTTAACGTATCGCATCGAAAAACATGGCATTAAAGTATGATGGATTCGTAAAGAATTCATCATATTCTGAGATGCGTACAACGCGCCCTACGGCCCTTCAATCATTGCCATAGGGCTCCGACGTTCCCCGGAGAAAAATCTCCTCAGCAAAGTGGGCACGGGGAGCGCGCGCCTCCCGCCCGCTTTTGCGAAATGCGATGCGCGGGCAGGACGCCCGCGCTCCCAGGCTCGCATCAGGGGGGGTTGGTTTTTTTCCTGGTGCCTACGGATTAAAACGTATGTCAGAGGCTCTTTTTTCAACCGTCCTTCCCCCTCCCCCACTCTCCTTCATTCCCCCCCCCTCTTTATCCTTTATCTTTGCAGCATGAACGAAGCATATCATTCAATCGGTGTAACATGGCGTAAACCCGATTTTTTTTCTTAATTCTCTTGAAGTTTCATATCCGACGATGCTGTTGATTTAAAGCATTTGCTGCATTCATTCCCGTCAAGATTCCCTGAGTACAATTTAAATAATATAATTTCAACAAGTTAGAACCGTTCATCAGGGATGGCACAGTATGTGCTTTATCTGGGTATTCAGAGTTGGGATGGCGGCAATCCTGTACGCTACAGGACAACATGAAAGAAAGGTATACGCTATGAGTTTAGACTTAACCGATGAACAAAAACTGATTCGGGATACGACCCGGGATTTTGCCAGGGTCGAACTTGAGCATATTACAGCAGGTCTTGATCATCAAAAGGATCAGGCCTCCTTGCTCGCCAATGTAAAGAAACTGGCTGCGCTCGGTTTCATGGGGATCAACGTCAAGGAAGAGTACGGTGGTTCCGAGGCGGGGGTGGTTGCCTTCAACCTGGCCATGACTGAGATAGCCAGAGTCTGTGCCTCCACGGCGGTCATAGTTTCGGTCAACAACTTAGTTTGCGAAGTCATCCAGGCCATCGGCACCGAAGAACAAAAAAGGAAATACATCCCCAAAATCTGTTCCGGTGCATATTCGGCAGGAATATTCGGGCTCACGGAGAATTACGATGACTCCTCCGACATCTTCGCTACGGCCGTGAAAGATGGTGACCATTATGTCCTTAACGGTTCCAAGAGTATAACGAGCGCTCCCCATGCCGACGTCTTTGTAGTATGGGCGGTAACCGGCAAAGAGGTACCAAAAAGCAAAGGGATCAGTTGTTTTTTGGTGGAGGCTGGTGTTCCTGGTTTGACCCTCGTCAAGGACGAGCACACGACGGGGCAAAGCCTTTCGGTAACCAATGCGTTGATGCTTACGAACTGTCGAATACCGGCATCCGCCCTTATGGGCAAGTTGAACGATGACTTTCAAGCTGCCGAAGACGAACTTGCCGATGGTCGTATGGGCATAGGTTCGCTCGGCTTAAGGCTCAGGCAAGCCGTTGCGAGTCTCATCTAAAGGGGTACTTCCTGCCAGCCAGATCTTCATTTCCAAAAGAAAGGGCAGGTCCCTGTTCAGTTTGAATGCTGATTGAAATGAAAGAGGAGAAAAACGATGGAATTCAAAAACTTGTTGATTGAAATGAACGAGGGGGTGGGGGTTGTCACGATTAACCGTCCCCATGCCCTCAACGCCCTTAACGCCGATACTCTTCAGGAACTTTTCCACGCTTTTACGGCCATGGAAACGAATTCCACGGTCAAGGTTGTCATCCTGACCGGGGCGGGATCTAAGGCCTTCGTTGCTGGGGCAGATATCGCTGAAATGCTGGATTTTGACCCCATTGCCGCCCGGAATTTTGCTTTTTCAGGCCAGAAGACGCTCAGAACCATCGAAAAGCTATCAAAACCGGTCATCGCAGCAGTGGGCGGTTTTGCCTTAGGTGGTGGGTGTGAACTCGCCATGGCCTGTGACATCCGTCTGGCAAGTGAAAATGCCAAGTTTGGTCAACCTGAAATCAATTTAGGTACGCTCCCCGGCTTTGCAGGTTCCCAGCGGTTGCCACGTCTTATCGGCAAGGGACTCGCCAAGGAACTTATTTTTACCGGCGATGTCATCGACGCCAAGGAAGCACATCGAATCGGCTTAGTAAACAAAGTTGTAGAACGGGACAATCTGCTTGCAGTCGCCATGGAGATGGCAAAAAAGATAGCTGCGAAAGGGGCGGTGGCTGTTCGGTTCTGCAAGGAAGCAATCAATAATGGATTGGAGATGGAGATCGATAAGGCTTGCGCCTATGAAGCGGACTTATTTGCCCTCTCTTTTGCGACGGAAGACAGGGCTGAAGGAATGAAGGCCTTTCTTGAGAAACGCACCGCCGATTTCAAAGGATGCTAACGAGAACCACTGAGATTGATTGAATGCATAATATCTGGCCAAGCGTACGCCATTTGCTGCCGACGACTGAACAAGCAGCGTAAAACAAGCAAGCAGAGGTTCCATTCAAAAACGAGAAATCGTGTTCAAATGAATGGAGCCCCCCGGTAATCATAAAAATATGAAGAGGATGATCTTATGAGCTTTGCGTTGACCAAAGAACAATTAATGATCCAAAAAATGGCCAGGGATTTTGCCCGTAAAGAATTGGCGCCGCTGGCCGCCGAAAGAGATGAAAAGCACTTGTACCCTGCGGAAAGCCTCAAAAAAATGGGGGAACTCGGGCTTCTGGGAATGCTTGTTTCGGAAAAATATGGTGGCGAGGATATGGGGACGGTGTCCTATGCCCTGGCGCTGAGTGAAATTGCTGCCGCCTGTGCATCAACTGCGGTGATCATGTCGGTCCATAATTCAATTTGCTGCGGCAGCATCGAGAAATTCGGCAGTGAGGAACAAAAACAGGAATTTTTGGTACCGATGACCGCCGGTGGAATTATCGGAGCTTTTGCCCTGACCGAACCCGAAGCAGGGTCCGATGCCCAGTCATTGGAATGCAGTGCTGTCAAGGAAGGCGATAATTACATCGTCAACGGCACAAAACGATTTATCACCTCCGGTAAAAACGGCGGTGTCGTTATTCTATTGGCCCGAACCAAGGAGACCGGTTTGGACGGCATCACCGCTTTTCTCATCACCCATGACATGCCTGGGTTCAAAGTGGATAAAGTGGAAAACAAGATGGGTCAGTGCGCCTCCGATACGGTTGATCTCGTTTTCAACAATTGCAAGGTTCCGGCTTCAAGAGTTCTTGGCAAGGAAGGTGAAGGCTTTACTGTCGCCATGTCGGGACTTGATGCGGGACGGATCGGGATTGCAGCGCTGTCGGTCGGCGTCGCCCAGGCCGCTTTAGAGGAAGCGGTTAAATATGCCAAACAAAGAAAGCAGTTCGGTCAAGAAATTGCCAAGTTCCAGGGCCTGCAGTGGATTATGGCCGACATGGTAATGGATGTTGAAGCCGCGCGGTTGATGGTTCTCAACGCTGCCGCGATCAAGGAAAGGGGAGAAAACTGTACCATGGCGGCATCCATGGCTAAGTGCTTTGCGTCGGAAATGGTGAACCGGGTCACCGCCCAGGCCATACAGATCCACGGTGGGTATGGATATGTCAAAGAATTTGCGGTCGAAAGATTCTACCGCGACGCACGAGTCTTAACTCTTTACGAAGGTACCAATCAGATCCAGCGACATGTTATCGCCCGGGAATTGTTAAAGACGAAAAAATAAGCCTGAAACCCGAACCTTTGTCATGAAGGTCCGGGTTCATCCCGTTTCTCAAAATGTGATGGACTTTTTACCAGTCCATCAAGGGTGACTATAAGCCATATTGGTTTATCTCTATATTTTCGGAAAGGAAAAAGAAAATGGATATCGTAGCACCTGCAAAATTTATTTTTTGGGGAATCAAAACACAGATTTTTTCAGTTTTGATACCCATCATTGCCTTAATTGCTTTCGGTTACATCATAAATAAAAGACTCGCACCTCTCTTCAAGGCCGCCAAAGACGAAAGATGGAACCGTTTTGGCGAGAGAATGGCGAGGGTGTTTTCGATCTGGTTAATACAGATCAAGCAACCGCGATATATGGTAGCCGGCTTACTGCATATGGCTATATTTTTCGGTTTTCTGGTGCTGGCCCTGCGGTCTTTCTCGCTGGTATTTATCGGTATTCAAGAGGATTTCACCCTGCCGTTTTTATCGGGAACGCTGGGCGACGTCTACAATATTTGTAAGGATTACGCCGCCACAGTCGTATTGTTGGCGTGTCTCATCGCCGCCGTTCGCAGAGGTATTGTTAAACCCGCCAGATATGCCGTGCCCAAAAAATACGGCAAGGATCATACCGCCGAAGCCGTTTTTGTGCTGGCGCTCATTTCGATCTTGATGATTTCAGAAAGTCTCTTTGAAGCCAGCATGATCGCGAATGCGCCGGAAGGCCTACATCATGTCACGCCCTTGACCCTTGTTTCCATCTTTGCCGGCATGTTGCACGGCACCACCACCAATTCTCTACAGACACTCCACATAGTGTCGTACTATACCCATGATCTTGCGTTCTTTTTCTTCCTTTGCTATCTGCCGTTCGGTAAGCATTTTCATGTTTTAACCTCGCTTTTCAATGTTTTTTTTATGCGGCTCGATAAGGGGGTGGTCAAACCGGTGCAATATGGCATCAGCGATGACCAACTGGACAATCAGGAGTCTTTCGGGGTCAAGAAGATTGAAGACTTCACCTGGAAACACCTGCTTGATTTTTACAGTTGCGCCGACTGCGGTCGCTGTTCCGACCAATGCCCCGCCGTTACTGTCAAAAGGCCGCTCTCGCCAAGGTTCATCACCATCAAAGCGCGGGATCTGCTATTTAAGACCTTCCCGATTTGGGGGCAGCCACAGGAAAGTCCCCCTTTGATTGGCAGCATCTATACGGAGGAGGAAATCTGGTCGTGCACCACTTGCGGCGCCTGCGAGGAAGAATGTCCCTTGGCTATTGAATACATCGATAAAATTGTCGATCTCCGTCGTGGCTTGATAGACGAAGGACTCGTGCCGAAATCGCTGCAAAAACCATTGAGTGCACTTGAAAAACGAGGCAATCCCTATGGAAAGAGCGCAAAACAACGCGCCAAGTGGATTGACGATAAAGATTTTGCCGAAACCGTGCCGGTCAACCTGATTGAACCCAAAACGCCGGCCGGGACGCTCTTCTTTGTCGACAGTGTTGGGTCGTATGATGACCGTATCATCAAAATCACCCAAGCAGCAGCCCGTCTGATGCATCATCTTGGTATTGATTTCGGCATCTTAGGTGAAGAGGAAAAAGACGCAGGCAACGAAGTGAAGCGCTTCGGCGAAGAGATGCTGTTTCAGGAGCTCAAAGCTCACAATACCGATGCGATTCTCAGCGCCCAGCCCAAGGATATTGTAACCTATGATCCCCACACCTTCAATGTTTTGAAGAAGGATTACAAAGGGCTGCCACCAGTCAAGCATATCACGCAGATATTGTTGGCAGGCGTTGAGAGCGGCAAATTCACATTCAATTCTACGGACGATCCGGAACGCATCTATACCTATCACGATCCCTGCTACCTGGGCCGCCACAATCTACTCTATGAGGAACCCCGACAGCTGCTCGATATTCTCCCCGGCATGAAACGGGTTGAAATGGAAAAAAACAGAGACCGTTCCTTCTGCTGCAGCGGCGGTGGATTGTATCTGTTTTACGAACCTGAGGAAGAAACCCGCATGGGTGTTTTAAGGGTCAACATGGCAAAAGATGTCGGTGCCAATGTGATTGTCACGGCCTGCCCCTTCTGTCTCATTAATATGGAAGACGCGATTAAAATCGCCGGTTTGGAAGGTCAAATGGAAGTGATCGACCTGACTGAACTGTTTGCAAGTCGCGTCGTCTTTGCATAACAAAGCCGCAGGAGCCTACCTGCGTCGATCGTCTCTACCAGTCGTATCAACCCAATAGAGTATGAAACTGAAATGTTCTCAATCGAACAGCCTCATTCATTCTTAAGGAGGAAAAGATGGATATTCTCGTCCGTGTAAAAAGGGTCCCGGATCCTGCCGAAAACGAAATCAGATTAAACAGCCAAGGCAATGACATCGAAAAAGACGATTTGGTATATTCCGTCAATGAATGGGATAACTATGCCGTCGAAGAAGCAATCCAGATTGTCGACAAGGTCGGCGGTTCAGTAACCGTAGTCAGTGTCGGCACCGAGGAGGATGAGGACATCCTGCGGCGGGAAATGGCAATGGGCGCCACCAAGGGCGTACTTTTGTCGGACACTGTGTTCAATAACGCCGACGGGAGAAAGATTGCTTCAATTTTAAGTGCCTTTGTTTCCAAAAACAAGTTCGACCTGATCTTATGTGGTGCGCAGACCGATGAAGGTGCCGGTCAACAGGGGGGCATGCTGGCCGCCCTGTTGGACCTTCCCTACGCAGCGTTGGTCAACATGATCGAGGTTATTGATGAGAAGAAATTAAAAATCGGCCGCGAAATCGAAGGCGGCAACCAAGAAATTAACGAAATCGAACTGCCCTGCGTCTTATCGATTCAGACCGGAATCAATGAACCGCGCTATGTCAGTATTCGCGGCATTCGGAAAGTCGCTTCGGTTGAAATCCCCTCGTTGGGCGCTGCAGATATTGGTTTCAGCGATTCGGGCCTTCGGTTGCAGAGACTGGAATACTTCCAACCTGAAATGGGAGAAGGTGCCGAAATGCTCGAAGGCAGCAATGAAGAAAAAGTCGAAAAACTGGTTGAACTGCTGAAAGCAAAAGGAGGGCTCAAATAATGGCTTCAATTTTCACCTATATTACTCATAAAAAAGGTGTAGTTGATGATTCCGCCTTGGAATTAATTTCAGCTGCAAAAGTGATCGACAGCGATTGCAAACCGACCGCGATTATCTTGGGTTCTCCCTCCGAAGTGGCCCAAGTCGCCGACGAAATGGCAAAATCCTATACAGATGTCATAACAGTCGGCAATGACGCCCTCAATTATCCCAATGCTGAAGTGTACCGAAAGGTTTTGGCTGCTCTCTTACCTTCCCACGCTCTTTTGCTGGTTCCGCACGACACCTTTGGCATGGATTTGTCGCCAGGTCTTTCGATCAAAACAGATTCCTCTTTTGCTTCCGATGTCGTCGGATTTGAAGGCATGGAAGGCGGGAAATTGAAAGTGATTCGCCAAGAATATGGTGGCACGGTTTCCACCCGCTCTCTCTGTGATATTGCCAATGGCGCTATCATCAATATACGGGCCGGTGTTTTTAAAGCGGACGAATCGAAAGCGCAACACGGCGCAATTGTCGACAAATCGAGCGACATTCAAGACTTCAGCAGCAAACGTACCTTTGTTGAAGTCATTGAGGCAGAAATCGGGGAGGTCGATATTACTAAATCCGAAATCCTGGTATCCGTTGGTCGCGGGATTGGGGAAGAAGAGAATATCGAGATGGTGCATACCTTAGCCAAAGCCATGGGAGGAGAGGTCGCCTGTTCTCGACCGATTGTCGATGCCAAGTGGCTGGAAAAATCGAGACAGGTAGGAACCTCCGGCCAAACCGTCAAACCCAAGGTCTATCTGGCGCTCGGCATCAGCGGCTCTTTCCAGCACATGGGAGGCATCAAGGGCAATCCTTTTATTATCGCCATTAATAAAAATCCCAATGCGCCGATCTTTCAAATGGCTGATGTCGGGGTGGTGACTGATATTCTCGAATTTATTCCAGCCTTAACCGAAAAAATAAACCAAGCTCAATGAGAAGACAGGTCGGAACGTATTAGTTTTTCTTGTGCCGGCTGGTCTCGAGCTCCGGTCGGCATACCTTTCCAAAGCTCATCCTGATGAATTCGTAAAACGCCCAATTGAACGTCACTCCAGCGCAGGATGGAGTCCAGAACTTGTTGGAATCAATGGATTCCGGCCTGCGCCGGAATGACGTTAATGGGTCAATTCAGATTTTTTGCGAGACCATCAATCCTGCCAGATGCAAGCATAAGAGGTTTTGATCTCATGTCCAATAATCTCTACATCACCGCAGCGGAAGAACGCAGCGGCAAGTCGGCCATCATCCTTGGGGTCCTGCAGGTGATCCTCAAGGAGATCGGCCGGATCGCCTTCTTCCGCCCCATTATCAACGATCATGTTTTCGGTCGGGTAGACCACGACCTCAACTTGGTGCTCAAGTATTTTAAGCTGGACATCCCGTACGAAGACACCCATGCCTATACGCTCAGCCAGGCGCGCCAGCTGATCACCTCGGGGCAGGAAGAGATTTTGTACGAGAACATCCTTAAAAAATACAAGCAATTGGAAGCAAAGT
This sequence comes from uncultured Desulfobulbus sp., assembly GCA_963666685.2. Lineage (GTDB taxonomy): Bacteria > Desulfobacterota > Desulfobulbia > Desulfobulbales > Desulfobulbaceae > Desulfobulbus. Next base: position 562,061 of record CAXXHZ010000003.1, on the reverse strand, counting down.
ACGACTTTGTACTCTGCGAGGGCACGGATTTCAGGGGTAAGGATCCCGGTTTTGAATTCGACCTCAACGCCAATATAGCCACCAACCTCGGTGCGCCGGTGCTGGTGGTGGCCTCGGGCCGCGAAAAATCGACTGAGGAGATTTGCACCCATACCGCAATCACCATCGACACCCTGGAGGAAAAAGGGGTCGAGATCGCCGGCTGCATCATCAACCGGGCCCCGGAGTCTTTTCTCCGCGACACCACCACCAACTTTAAATGCCAGGAGCAGTTCGGCGGCACCTTCCCCCTCTACGTGATTCCGGAAAACAAGGCCCTGGGCAACCCGACCATTGACGATGTCAAGTGTTGGCTCGGTGCGGAGGTCCTGTATGGAAAATCGTGCATACTCAACCTGGTGGATAACTATCTGGTGGCCGCCATGCAGATCAGTAACTTCCTTGAATATATCAAGGAGGGCAGCCTGATCATCACCCCCGGCGACCGTTCCGATATCATCATCGCCAGTCTGTCCAGTCGAATTTCATCCGCTTATCCCAATATCTCGGGGATTCTCATCACCGGCGGCATTGATGTCAGCCACAGCGTACAGCGGCTCATCAAGGGCTGGACAGGCATTCCCGTGCCGGTCCTGTTTGTCGAAGCGCATACCTTTGACACGGTGCATAGTGTTAACGAACTCTACGGTCGGATCGAGGCCACCGATTCGAAACGCATTGCCACCGCGCTCGGCTGGTTTTCCAAATATGTCAATGTCGCCGAACTAACCAAACGCGTGGTTTCCCAACGGTCGACCAAGATCACCCCCCGCATGTTCGAATACTCGTTGATTGAAAAAGCCTCACGTGACAAGCAACGCATTGTCCTGCCGGAAGGCTTGGGCGAGCGGATCCTCAGCGCCACCGACATTATCCTCCGCCGCGGCATCGCCGATATTACCCTGTTGGGCCGGGTCGATGAGATCCGGGCCAAGGCCTCCAAGCTCAACCTCAATATCGAGGGGGCGACCATCATTGATCCCACTGCCTCGGATTATTATGATGATTTCGTTCTGGCCTATTTCGATATCCGCAAACATCGGAACATTGTCATGGATGTGGCCCGCGACCGGATGTCCGATCCCACCTATTTCGGCACCATGATGGTGCATAAAAATCTCGCCGACGGCATGGTTTCCGGTTCGGTCACCACCACCGCCCAGACCATCCGACCGGCCTTTGAATTCATCAAGACCAAACCCGGAGTCTCGGTGGTGAGCTCGATCTTTATCATGTGTTTTCAATCCAAGGTTATGGCCTTTGGCGACTGCGCCGTAGTACCCAATCCCGATGCCCGGCAGTTGGCTGAGATCGCCCTGAGTTCAGCGGAGACGGCCCAGATCTTCAGTATTGAGCCACGGGTGGCGATGCTCAGCTACTCCACCGGTATTTCCGGCACAGGACAGGATGTGGAAAAGGTGCTGCAGGCCACCACCATCGCTAAACAGTTGATGCAGGAACGCGGTCTTCATTTCCCCCTTGAAGGTCCCCTGCAGTACGATGCCGCCTTTGATCCCGAGGTGGCGGCATTTAAAGCTCCAGATTCGGCGGTGGCCGGACAGGCAACCGTATTCATCTTCCCGGATCTCAACACCGGCAACAACACCTACAAGGCGGTACAACGGGCCGCCCATGCCGTGGCTATGGGGCCGGTGCTCCAGGGCTTGAATAAACCGGTCAACGATCTGTCCCGAGGCTGCACCGTGCAGGATATCGTCGATACTGTGGCCCTGACTGCTATTCAGGCACAGGTTGCCAAAAGCAAGGCAGCGTCTGTTTAAGATGCGGCTTGGAGATACTATGAAGTTTTTTATTATTAATTCAGGAAGTTCCTCGATAAAATACCAAGTGATCGAAATGGCGACGGAAACCGTGCTCGCCACCGGACTCGTAGAGCGAATCGGGGACGAAATCGGTCGATTAAAAAATACCTTTTTTCCGGGAACAAAGAGCGAACGGGAATCCGTGCTGGAACAGACGATTCCGGATCATGACAGTGGCATGCGGTTGGTGATCGCGCTCCTCACCGATTCGGTGCAGGGCATCATCCGCGACACTTCGGAGATCAGTGCCATTGGGCACCGGGTGGTGCATGGAGGGGAGGATTTTCGCGAGTCCGCCCGAATCACCCCGTCAATCCTGGAAGCGATTAAACGCAATATCCCCCTGGCCCCACTCCATAATCCCGCCAACCTCGACGGCATCCGGGTGGCCATGGAGATCTTTCCCGCAGTCCCTCAAGTGGCGGTATTCGACACCGCCTTTCACCAGACCATGCCGCCGCATGCCTTTATGTATGCCCTGCCCTACAACCTCTACGAGCAGGATCGAGTGCGACGCTATGGTTTTCACGGGACCTCGCATCGCTTTGTTGCCGGTGAGTGTGCCCGACTGCTGGGTAAACCGTTGGCCGCGTGCAACCTTATCACCGTCCATCTCGGTAACGGCTGCTCCATGACCGCGATTAAAAACGGGGTCAGCGTCGACACCTCACTCGGTTTGACGCCGCTGGAAGGACTGGTGATGGGAACCAGGTCAGGCGATGTCGATCCTGCTCTGCACCTTTTCTTGAAACAGAACAAGGGAATGGATCTGGAGGCCATCGACACCCTGCTCAATAAAGAATCGGGCTTGAAAGGGCTGTGCGGCATGAATGACATGCGCGACATCCACAAAGCAGTAGATGCGGGTGATGAACGGGCGTCAATGGCGCTCGCGGTGCAGACCTACCGCAACCGTAAATACATCGGTGCCTACATGGCAGTGCTCGGTCGGGTGGACGGGATCGTGTTCACCGCCGGTATCGGCGAAAATGACGCCATCGTCCGGTCCGATTCCCTCAAAGGGCTGGAACTCTTTGGCGTACGGCTCGATCCGGAGAAGAACAGTGCAGGCAACCGGGAGGCACGTTGCATCAGCAGCGAAGACAGCCGGGTACGGGTTTTTATTATCCCTACCAATGAGGAACTGGCTATTGCCCGGGAAGTGGCCACTGTAGTGGGGGAAAACCCAACATTCGTGCAATAGGGGGCCATTTGTAAATACATCGCACTTCTGTCCAGATATTCCCCCCATTTTCATCAAGAATCAAGGGCAGGCTTGCCCCCTTTTGGTGCCCCCTTTTTTTCTGGAAAAAGACTCAAAGCATCCAGGTCAAAACCGAGGCGCTCTCCCTGCCTGACTCTTTCCCTGAGCCGGGCCATTTTTTCATCCAGGCCTGACAGCCAGGCCGCTGTCTTTTTTTCATCCGCACTGGTCTCAATCACATCCGCGATCCCCCCGTTTCTGATCACGATCCGCTGTTGGGCCCAAAGGGCCAGCATGGGATCATGGGTAGCCAAGATCACGAGCTTTTCCTTTTTCACCAGCAGGGCCAGGGCCTTTCCCCGATCCACCCCCGCATTTTCGATCTCATCGATGAGCACCACAGGAGAGGCGCTTAGAAAGGCCACATCCGCAATCATCAGGGCCCGGGACTGACCGCCTGAAAGGGCGGTGACCGGGGTATCCATATCAAAGGGCTCGCCGGTCAGACCCACTGCCTCCTCAAAGACTCTGGCAATGCGGGCGGGAACATTCTCCACCAGGCGGCTTTGGGCATGCAGGGTTAAAAAGGAGGCCACGGTCAGATCCATGACAAAATTCATGTTCTGGGAGAGCTGGGCCACCAGCTGGATCTCCCCTGAAAACCGGGTGGCATGATCGGGTTTTTCTCCATCCAAAAGGATAATGCGGCCGGACGGGGTATCTGCCTGGGCCAGGCATTCGATATCGGCCAGCAGCTGGCTCTTGCCCGAGCCCGTGGGACCGACCACGCTGACCACTTGGCCCGGATGCAGGTCCACGCCCATGGGTTCCCGGTTTCCGGACTTGTCAAACCCGGCCTGAATCGTCAGGCGGCTGATGAGGGGACGGCCCTGCTGCTGATAGGCTTCCATCTTATCCATAAATTCAATCATCTGGACCAGAAGGGACTCCTTGTCCAGGCCCAGGTCGGCCAGACCGTCCTCAGGCAGGAGATGGATAAAAGCCTGCACGGACGTGTCATCCCGGGGCGGCTGAAAGCCCAGGGTGTCGAAGAAGTCATGAAGATAGGGATGGTCGCGGATCAGGGTGAAAAGCGGCTGGTTCAATATCTGGGAGGGGTTCATGAGAAATCCATGGTCTTCACGTTGCCGATCTGGCAGTCCGGCCCGATACGGGTCTCCCCCAGGCAGTAGGAGCACAGGGCACCGGGCATGGTAAATCGCAGGCGCATCCCGTTCAGGGAGGCAATCTTGGGCGCGATTTTAAAGGCTTCGGCCAGTAGCAGAGCGCCCTGGCCGGTCAACCCGTTGACACTGATCACCGAGGCCCTGGCATTAACCTGGCGAACCCGGAAGGCAAAGACCTCCCGTTCCGCCTGGGAGACGATATCTCCCTTGGTGAGCACGGCCGTATCCGCATGTTTGAGCATGGGCCCGATTTTTCTGGGGGTGTGCACCCCGCTTAGGTGGTCCATGACGCAGACCGAGGCCACCCCTTTGATGTGGGGAGAGCAGCGGTTGCACAGGCCGGCACTTTCGCTGATCAGCAGATCAAATCCCTGACCTTTTGCCCATTGGACCCCATGCTCGATATTGGCAATAAAAAAATGATCCGGGCAGATCCCGCCGGACAATCCGTTTTTGACCGGGATGCCGGCCTGGGTATAGCGGATATGGTCCTCCCCGGTCAGGCAGTCAAACTTGATCACCCCCACCTTCATTCCTGCTGACGTCAGGTGTCTGACAGTCTGAAGAATCACAGAAGTTTTGCCACTTGAGGGCGGTCCGGCTACGGTGACCAGCCTGATCAGGGACGCTGCCATTGTATCTCCTTTATGATCTCCTTTATTATCTTCTTTGCCCACTGCTGTCCCTGATCAGGAGACCAGGGGCAGGAAAATCCCGTCTATCTCCCGGTTGAGAGCGATCAGGTCGTTCTGCCTTAAATAATCCCAGCCCAGCCAGCGCAGGGGCCGGGTCTGCACCTCGGCCACGACATCGGCATGGGGCACGGGGAAACCGGCCTTGGCCAGTACTGCGGCCAACTCCTTTCCAGTCAGGTAGTTCAGGACGGATTCGAGTTCCTCCTTCCTGCCAGGCTTGACCTGAAGGGTAACCGGGCTTGACAGGGCACCGTCCTCAGGCCACACCACCCGTATTCGGTCCTGGTGACGGACGCGCCGAGCAAAGAACTCGGGCATGACATAGAGGACGCCGTCCATGTTCTTGTCAATGCGGTTCACCATCTGGGAGGGGTGCAGCCCCATAAAAAGGTTGTGTGCCAGCCGCTCCAGGCCTGAGGCACCGAACTGCTGGAATACGGGCAGCAGTACGGCATGGCAATAGAAATTGTCCCCGCCACGGATCACCAGGCTGTCTTTCCAGACCGGATCAAGAACATCCTCCCAGACTTGGGGCAGAGACCGGCCCTTGAGCTGATCCAGGTTGGCCACAATCACCAGAGGGTTGATGCAGATAATAGTATATTCTCCCCGAGGATCGGGTATGCCGGCAACTTCATAGTTCTTCGCATACCTTGTCGTGCCATACCCGGTCAGCTTGCCCGGGGCGACAAACCGATTGTAGAAGCTGTGACCGTAAAAGGTATTGAAATCCGACGAAATAATGATGTCCGGCAGTTCTTCGGCCTTTTCAACGGTATCCACATAAGAGTAATAGGACAATTCCTGGTTCAGATTCCCCTCCATTGCATACTGGACAGAAGGGCCGCCCCCCTGCTCCAGACCGGCGATGAACGAGGTAAAGGCTCTGGAAAGGGGCACTTTCAATCCGCAGGGCATCAGGCCCAGCAGGGTCAGATCCCTCTGGGCGGCCAGGGATTCCAGGCCCGGAGCCTCCAAGACCGGTGCTTTTATAACGGCCTCCTCCAGCATCCCCATAAACTGGTCCACATTGATGAACTGACTTCTCAGGGCCGTGCCCAGGGTTAAAAAAGGCGAGAGCACCCGCATGCCCTCGTCGCTGGCCAGCGCCCCCAGCCCGCTGGCGATAAATACGCTCCGGGTTTCGGGATAGCGGTGTATAATTTCAGATACCTTTGTATCCGGATCTATCTTTATGGTCATCAGCCTTCATCTCCCCTCTGCTTGTCTGCTTGTCTCAACAGAAACCGGCATCTGCCGGTGAGTTTGTTTTTTAAACTCTGTGATCGTATCTTTTCAACGCACCGTTATTCAATGCAATTTCGACACCAAATTTCAAGACAATCCGTTAAAAAAGATTTTTTCAACCAGACCTCGGGCCTGGACAGCGCCCGACCCCTCCGAGGTGACCCGGAAAGTCCAGGCCTGCACATATTCCGCCCCGCCCACTGACCATAAATTACAAATTTGAGTTGAACAAAGTCACATTTTTGTTCATTCGCACTGATACTGCAACGGCGTTTTCAATTTCGGGTCATCGCGTCGATCTCGCTTGTACCGGGCGGTGGATTGTATCCCCAAGTGGGTAGGGTACATACTTCGTGCACCACTAATAGTGCGTACAACGCGCCCTACGGCCCTTCAATCATTGCCGCAATGTTCTCGTCCGACGTTCCCCATGGAAAAATCTCCTCAGTAAGGTGGGGACTGGAGCGCGGGCGTCCCGCCCGCTTTTGCCAAGTGCGATGCGGGCGTGACGCCCGCGCTCCCAGGTTCGCATCAGGGGTGGTTGTTTTTTCCTGCTGCCTACGGATTATCTGGCCCCTGAGCGAAGCCGAAAAACGCAGAGACTCAAACCTTATTGATAGAATTTTTGTGAACATCAAAACCGACAAATAGGGTATTCTTGTTCATGACTTCCCTTCCGTGTCAGCGACAACACTGTTCCGCTCCTGTGAACCTGTTGAAACTCACCATTATTTTCGCCGCCCTGTCGGCCTTTGCCCCGCTGGCAACGGATATGTACCTGGCAAGTTTTCCTTTGCTGGCAAAAAGCCTGCATACCGACATCGGCAAAGTCTCACTCGGCCTTTCAATCTACTTCTTTGGCCTCTCGGTAGGGCAACTGCTCTACGGTCCGCTGATCGACCGCTTCGGCAGAAAAACGCCGCTCCTGATCGGCATTGTTCTCTTTGCCCTCAGCTCAGGCCTGATCGTGGTCGCGACTTCAATCCAAGCCTTTCTTGTGCTGCGTTTGCTACAGGCCATAGGCGGCTGCGCGGGCATGGTAGTCAGCCGGGCCATGATCAGCGACCTGCTCGATGAACGGGAAGCGGCCCGGTTTTTCTCCTTAATGATGGTGGTCTCGGGGATTGGGCCGATTGTGGCACCGATCATGGGGGGCTATTTGATCAGTTTTGCCGGATGGGAGTCTATCTTCATTTTTCTGGCCCTGCTGGGTGGAGTCTGCCTGATGGCCACACAGGTCATGATCCCGGAAACGCTGCCGCCGGGCGTACGGGAGCAGCTCTCTCCACAAGCCGTTTTCCGCACCTATGGGCGGCTACTTATTCGGCGCGAATTCATCGTCCCCACCTTGATCGGAGCCATTACCTGCGGGTCCATCTTTGCCTTTATCAGCGGTGCCCCCTTTGCCTATATGGAACTTTACGGCGTCAGCAAGGAGCATTTCGGCTGGGTGTTTGGGATGAACGCCATCGGCATCATGGTCGCGGCCCAGGCCAACCGAATTCTCCTCAAACATTTCAGTACGGCCACCCTGATGTTCGCCTGCCTCCTTTTCCACATCGTTTTCGCCCTGCTCCTCTTTATTTGTGCAGCCAAACTTTCCCTGCCGTTTCTGGTGCTGCTCATCTGGCTCTGCCTGGCAGCCATTCCGGTTATTGGTGCCAATTCAACCGCCCTGGCCATGGCGGCCTGTGAGCACGAACGTGGCAGTGGTTCGGCCATCATCGGTGTACTCCAGTTTGCTGTGGCCGGTCTGGCGAGTGCCGGTGTTGGGTTCCTCCACAACGGCAGCATCTACCCCATGGTCGGCGTCATCCTCGGCTGCAGCCTCCTTGGCGGCCTGGTCTACATGGTCAACCTGCTTTTCCTTAAAAAGATTTGCTGAAGGGCCCAATTCTTACGTAAAATTCAATCTGGAACTCATCAGACACTGACATTATTGACAAAATTGAATTATAATAATCCAATCAACCAGACGGCAAGAAGCGAGGCGGTGCAGAAACCGGCGCGATTTCTGCTCAGTCCAGAAAGGAGAGCTTTCATTTAATGGCGCACGCTGAACTTGTTACCGTTGTGATGCCCGATGGCATGATCCAACTTGAATGGATCGAGTCATCGAAAAAAATAAGCAACGCCACCGACGTCTTGCAACAGGCCATCTTTGACCAGTATGCGGCCAATCCCGACAACTGGCTTCTCTCTCTCGGCTTCTGTCAAATCACCCCGCACCTCTCGCCTTCTCTGAGCTTCTGGCGATCCTTTGCCGGCCTGTTCACCAAAAAACTTTGTTTGACCCCGGATATCGAACAGCAGCGCGAACGGGTTGTCATTCCTCTTGATCCCGACGAACTCAAAGATTTCTCTGCTCGTATTCCGCTGATGACCGGGGGGGAATATCTCGGTGTCGACCTGCTGTGTTCCTTGTGGCAGAGCCTGCATAGCAGCTTCTCCCGGCAAATCGCCACCTTTACCGGAACGGTTGAGGCGTTCATCAAGAGCTACAGCCCGGACATCCATGTCGTCGGTCGCATCTATTTTCATCTTGTCGAGAATCGGCAGGGGTCTGCCCCATTTGCCTTCCTGGCCACCTATGCTACCGCTTTGAATGCCGATGGCCAGTCCAAACATCTCCCCTTGAAATACGCTCTGGAGGAATACAAAACCGATACCGACAAACTCCTGCAACTCCTTGTCAATGTCTCCGACGCCGCCGAGCAGAGTGAACTGATCAATGACTTGCTCGAATCCGGCGATTTGTTTTCGCCACTGAATTGGTCCGCCGGGGAAGCCTATACCTTTTTAAAGGAGGTTCAGCTCTACGAGGATTGCGGCATCCTTTGCCGAATCCCGAATTGGTGGAAGAGTCAGACGGCACGCATCGGCGTCAGTATCAGCATTGGCGGCAAAGCCCCCTCATTGGTCGGGATGGAGGCGCTGCTTGATTTCCGTCCCCGACTGATGATCGGCGATGTCGATATTTCCGAAGACGAAGCCCGCCGCCTGCTGCAGGAGTCGGAAGGTCTGGCCTTCCTTAAAAATAAATGGGTTGCCGTTGACCCCGACAAGCTGCGACAAACCCTTGCGGCCTACGAAAAAGCACAGGCACTGGGCGAAGACGAAGGTATCAGCTTTCTCGACGCCATGCGCCTTTCCATGAACCCCGACACATTGCTGGGCACCACAGATGCCGTTACAGTTTCCGGGGTATCCCACGGCGAATGGCTGCAGTCGGTCATGGAAAAATTGCACCACCCCGAGTCCATCGATAAGGTGACCCTAGGTCCGGACTTTAAGGCTACCCTGCGAGCGTATCAACAACAAGGGGTACAATGGCTTTGCCTGCTCCATAGCTTGCGGCTGGGTGCTTGTTTGGCTGACGATATGGGCCTGGGCAAAACGATCCAGATCCTGGGATTTCTCCATGTCTTGAAAAACAAAGGGGCCCTGCAACCTGGAAGCGCCTCGCTTTTGGTTATGCCGGCCTCACTCCTTTCGAACTGGATCAACGAAATCAACACCTTTTTCCCGAGTCTGGTTTGTTTTGTGGCCCATCCCGACTTCCACAAACCCCAACCATTCCCGTCCCTGAAAGAAAAACAGCTCGATGCCATGGATCTCGTCATCACCACCTATGCGCTCGTCCAGCGCTACGACTGGCTCCGCGAATATCCTTGGCACGCAGTCATTCTTGACGAGGCCCAGGCGATCAAAAACCCTGCCGCTAAACAAACCAAGGCAGTGAAAGCATTGACCGCGACGCATCGGATTATCATGACCGGCACCCCGATTGAGAACCGGATGGCCGATCTGTGGAGCCTGTTTGATTTTGTCAATCCCGGCTTACTGGGCACCGCCAAGGAGTTCACCACTTTTACCAAGAGACTCGCGGAAACTCCGACCGGTTATACCGGCCTGCGCCGCGTGATTAGCCCGTTCATCCTCCGACGAATGAAGACCGACAAGTCGATTATCGCAGATCTTCCGGACAAGGTGGAGGTCAAAACCTGGGCTCTGCTCAGCAAAAAACAGGCTGTTTTGTACGCAGAAATCATTGCCTCCATCAAGGAATCCCTTGCAGAGGCGGAAGGCATACAGCGCAAAGGGTTGATTCTCTCTGCCCTGATGAAATTCAAGCAGCTCTGTAATCACCCTTCGCAATATCTGGGACTGAATGTTTTTGATGAGAAAGAAAGTGGAAAATTCAGCCGATTACGGGAAATCTGCGAGACTATCTACGAAAAACGTGAGAAGGTACTGATCTTTACCCAATTCAAGGAGATGACCGGCCCGTTGAGCCGCTTTCTGGCCGGGATTTTTCATCACGAGGGCGTGGTGCTCCATGGCGGCGTGCCGGTCGGGAAACGCAAGGAACTCGTCGCCAGATTTCAAAGCCATGAGTATGTGCCGTTTTTTGTCTTATCCTTAAAGGCGGGGGGAGTGGGCCTCAACTTGACGGCAGCGAATCATGTCATTCATTTTGACCGATGGTGGAACCCGGCTATCGAAAATCAGGCCACTGATCGGGCCTTCCGTATTGGCCAGGAAAAAAATGTAATGGTACATAAGTTCCTGACCAAAGGGACCATCGAAGAAAAAATCGACGCCATGCTGGAACAAAAATCACAATTGACCCACGATATTATCGCCCCCACCGGCGAACAGTGGATCACCGAGATGAGCAATGACGAACTGCTCGACATGTTCACCCTCAACACCTTGTAATCGCAGGAGAATGCTATGCATGACTGGGACAGCTATCCCAAATATGTGTCGGTGGCTGAAAAAAAGGCCAAAGCCGAAAAGAAGCTGAAGCAATTGCAAAAGAAGCGGCCGGGCATCAAACCGGTCATCCTTACGGGAACCGCCCTGGCCAGGACCTGGTGGGGCAAATCTTGGAACCGGAACTTGGAACGCTATGCGGATTACAGCAACCGCATCGGCAGGGGCCGCACCTATGTGCGAAATGGTGCCGTCCTTGACCTGCAGATTGCAGCCGGTGAAGTGAAAGCACTTGTCCAGGGCTCTTCGTCCAAACCCTATGAGGTCAAGATCAGCATCGCGGCCATTGGCACGTCCCAATGGCAAGCCATCAAAAAGCAGTGCGACGGCCGGCTGAAATCGTTGCAGGACCTGCTGGCTGGAAAATTCCCCAAGGAATTAAGTGAAATATTCCTCACCGAAGGAAAAGGTCTGTTCCCCTCGCCCAAAGAAATTACATTCAACTGCAGCTGTCCGGACTGGGCCTCGATGTGCAAACATGTGGCGGCAGCGCTCTATGGCATTGGCGCCAGAATCGACGAAGATCCTTCCCTGTTCTTCACCCTGCGCAACGTGCGGATGGAAGATCTGGTCGTCGAAGCCATCCAGGACAAGACGGCCGAACTCATAGCAAAGGCCAAACGCAAAAGCACCAAGGCCTTTGATGAGGCAGACCTCTCTTCCCTGTTTGGTATCGAACTGGACACACCACCGGACTTTGCTCACCAAGACAGCAAGACCGGCGTTCAACTTCCCGCTCAACCCACCGCTGCAGCCCCTGCCAAGGGAGCAACCAAAAAAATCGCCGCACTCAAAAAAATCGCCGAAAATCTGCGCCCACCCGACCCCAAAACCCCGATGAAGCGAAGTCAGCTCCCCCTGTCCCCTATCGACCAGGTTGCAGCGCTCATTGCCAAACATAAGGCAGGGATAAATGCTGATACCTTGGCTGAGAAAACGGGGATCGCTAAAACCAAGATTTACGCGCTCGTACATCGACTGAAGCTACAAGGAATAATCACGACCCAGCTCCACGGGGTCTATGTGAAAAAATGAAGTGTTCAATTCAAAGATGGGGAATCTATCGCTCCATTACATGACAGCGTGTTCAACAGAGCCGTCGATTGAGAGTGTTTCCTCAATACCAGACTTGATTATAACTTTAAATCGTCTCCATGGAAGCAAAGGAGGGTTCGTGCAAAGGCAGCAGGATATCGCCCATTGATTTAACCTTCATCAAAATATCGTAGGCCTGATAGACGTTTACATGAGTGCCCGGGGGGATCACCTCCATCTCCATGGCCTTTATTTGCTTCGGGGGATAGAAGTTTTCCATGATGACGCAAAAACCTGTGATAACCGCCGTACCTGCGGGAGTGTTGATTAAAATGGTTAATCCTCCTTCCGTGTGGGCAGGAGTGTGTACAACCCGAATTCCGGGCAGTATTTCCATGTCTTCGGTAACCACCTGTATTTGTCCGTTTTCCTCCACATCCACAATAAATTCCTCATTGTATCGAAAATCGAGAGGATGCGGTTCATGGACTCTAAATAATTCCCTTTCATGGACGTAAAACTTTGCATTGACGCACTTAAAATCGTTCTCGCAATGATCGTTGTGAAGGTGCGTATGGATAACAACATCGATCTCTTCCGGTTTTAACCCCCATTTTGCCAGCCCCTCTTCGAAGGTATAAATACGACCACCGATGGAACGCTCCCTGTCTTCTGAACGGATAGGCCCCATCTCGCCCGTATCGACCAGAATTTTCTGATCCCCTCCTTCCAAATACCAGCAATAAATAGGTATTGTGTACGTGACGCCATTGCCGTATTGATAGGTCATCATACTTTTATCGAAGACTTTTGTGCCCATGACTATGGGATGAATTTTATATGTACTCATGCTGTATTCTTCCTTCAATTTGATTTAAATAGTTGCGTCTCATCAATCCTTTACCACCGTTGCGATTCGTGACCGGACCGGAATATTTTCAGAATGGAGTCCTGGAGTTTGCCCACGGAGATCAAATTGCAACTTTACCTGCGGCCTGAAGATCAGACAGTGCGTGGAACCACCAAAATGAAACATGCCAAGCTGGTCGCCTTTATTTATGTGCTGGCCTTCATACACGGTTATTTCATTGGAGGAGACCTCAGCCATACCCACAAACATAATGGCCATCAGTCCGATATCCGGGTTGTCGGCTTCAATGAAGATAAGCGCTCTGCTCGCGACATGGGTGATGTATCCCTGTGACTCGTTTGGACCGGCCGGATCAAATCCCGTTGACAACGCTTCCGCATAATACGAACCGTCTATGCGTTTGGTTTTCACAATCGTACCGCTGACCGGACTATGCCAGCGGTGATAACTCAAAGCGCTCAAAAACGCTTGGTAAACGGTCCCACCCTCGAACTGTCCGACCAAGGGATCACCTGCCAGCATGTGATAAAGCGAATAGGGTTGCGCCTTGATCCAAAAAGCATCATTCCCCTTAACCCCCTTGACCAACCGGTAGGGAGCGGATTCACAGGCGTTGGCAATAACCGCATCATCCGAAGGGCTATCCACTGGACGACGACCATCCCGGAATTGTCGGGTAAAGAAATCATCCCAGGAAACATAGCCATAATAGGGCTGATTGGGATCAGACTGAAAATCCTCTGCAAAGGTAGGCATCGCTTTCTTCGCATCCCTTCCGAACCAACCGTTTTCAGGATTATCGCTCAAGACATAACGGGAATCTTTCGATGCCAGAAACAGAGCCCACTGGTTCAGGATTTTTTTAAGCTGGCGATTCACTTTCTCGTTTAAAAATGCGGTAGTCCCAGCCGGGGTTCCCATGGGCCAGTTAAGAATTGCATTGATGGGAAAACCGACCAATCCCGTCTGGTTGAATTCCGGGGCCTTGGTCATAATTCGGCTCATAAGTTGCAGCATGTGCTGATAATTTCTAACCTCGGGCTTGCCGGTGGGGTCGTCCTGGAAAGGAGGGGTTTGGGGAACTTGTTCAAACATTTGAGTGAACAGCATGATGAGTTCAGGGTCGCTCTCAATGAGATTTTTGAACTCCTGAATCACTGGCAGTAATGGCCTGGAATCAGCATCCGTTTCCCGGATGAGATCTTTTACCCACTGATTCAGAACCTTCTGGTCAGAAGGGAGCCATTGGCCGACCTGGTATGGAGCTGATTTGTCAGGTACGACAGGTGTGGTCTGTTGCTCCGATGCAGATGCAAAGGTCGCCAAGAGTACCAAGGAAATGCAGATCATGAGTTTTTTCATAAAGACCATTCTCCTTTGAGATTACAGAAATTCGCCCCGAAGGCCCTGATATATTTTATAGTTGTACGTTCATAGTGGGTTCCTGCCTTTACAGAAAAAAGAAAATCCCCACCCCCTGTTGGAATAAATCAATGGGCCTTGACCGCTGAAGAAAAAAAATTCTCCGCTTTCTATATTATCGCTTTTTAGGAGGACTCGACGCTAAAAACGCTTGCCTTGCATTATAAATCCTCCTATATATTTCGAATCGTTCTTAGGGCGATTAACTCAGCGGGAGAGTGCCACCTTCACACGGTGGAAGTCACAGGTTCAAATCCTGTATCGCCCACCAAATACAATCGAATTAGGGTTCTTGATTTTTCAAGAACCCTTTTTTTATTTCCAGCAGTGAGCACAAGCTGAGCGACCAAAAACATGTAACTTTGAGTGGTTGCTGAAGATTTATTAAGGTGACAGATGATTTTCGACTTCTCTTGTGAGAAGGCATGATTCACAGGAGATATCGTAACTTTGAAAGTCCGACATTCACTGAAAACACCTTTGCATGACATAACTACTTTCACAGCACTATTGCCGGTGAGCATATTAAAAATCAAGTGGGCTCTGTGCCTCTTTCTTCGTCGTGCTTTTCACCGTGTGCGTGTAAATCATGGTTGTCCTTACATCGCTATGTCCGAGCAATTCCTGAATGGTTCGAATATCATAATTTGTTTGAAGAAGATGACTCGCAAAACTGTGCCTGAAGGTGTGTGCCGTGACCCTTTTAGTAAGGCAGGTCTTTTCCACCGCCCGCCGAATCGCCCTTTGCACGTGGCTTTCATGGACATGGAATCGTTTCACCTCTCCGGTGTCCTTTACCTTTGTGAGCTTGTGGGCGGGAAACAGCCATTGCCAGATAAATTGACGAGCAGCATTTTTTGATTTCCTTTCGTAAGCGTCAAAAAGAAAAACCCCATCATATCCCTTGGCTGCATCCTTTTGGTGCTGCTCATAAACTCTTTCCACCTGCCCACGCAGGTCTGCTTGTAGACTTTTGGGTAAGGGGACGGTACGATCTTTTTTCCCTTTTCCGTCATGGACGGTGAGAATACCTTCTTCAAGATTCAGGCAGTGAACACGTAACGATAAACACTCAAACAGGCGTAATCCGCAACCGTACAGCAGTTTGACAATGAGCAGATACGATGCATCGATTGTCTTGAATATTTGGTCGATTTCCGCCCGTGATAACACCACCGGGATGTACGGTCTTCTCTTGGCGCGTACAACGCCATCGATGGTACCAAAGTCTCGGTTCAGTACGTGTCTGAAAAAAAAGAGGAGGGAATTGAAAGCCAGGTTCTGGGTTGAGGCCGACACCTTTTTCTTGACGGCAAGGTGGGTGAGATATTCTTTTACATGTTCTGCTGATAATCGATCAGGATGCAGGGATTTTGTATGCGTTTGAAAATCCCTGATATATTTCCTGTACGACTTGAGGGTCTTGTCGGAGTAATGCCGCATTCGGATGGTATTCTCAAGACCGGCAAATTCAGCTTCCCAGGAGCTTCCTTGCTCTTTGGCAGCTCCATCTGGTGGAGAGGTTGCAATCTCTACAGGCTTGGGACTTTTGCAGTTAGTCCTCTTAATGGATTTCTTCCCAACGACAGAGATTCTCTCGCCCTGTTCCGGTCTCTTTGAGCTGCTGTCATCACTTCTACCGGGAATCAAAAATTCCAGATAAAGCTGAATTGCTCTTTGAGCCTCTTTCCTTGTCGCAACATTTTGTCTTTTCTCGGTCAATTTGACAAGAAAGGCATCCAAGCTTCGAGAAGTTGCCGTATCATTCTGATATTTTACACAAAAATCCAGATAGTAACGGAGCCATTTCTGACATCTGTTTACGTATATCTGCGCGACACCTCTTTGAGCAAGAAATTCAGCATACCTGACTCTGACCTCCGTAGGTACAACCAGCATGACTGCCTCCGGAATTTTGAGAATAAACTGCGTAGAATATGAATTTTAGTGGTGTTACCCAGAAGAAAAAAAACTAACAGCTTGCATTGAGCAACACAATCTATTTATCTAGATTTTTACGATATTTATAATCTGGATGGAGCTGATTCGAGGGTGAGAGGTCCGTTGAGGACCGTCACGATCGATCTTCCGGATAATTACTGGTTCGGTAACTATGTAATCACCCAAGCTCGATGAACGCGATGGATATCTAATATGAAAATTGCAGGTTTTTTAATAATTCTTAACTCTTTAGTTGTCACCGGATGGTGGGTTTGTACTGACCATCAATATAAATCTTGGGCTATCACAATTGGTCTGTTAACAATGTTTGCTGGGATATTTTTGATAGTCCAAGATCGTGCAATTGAGGTTACGATTGAAAAGGTAGGTACTATAAAAGCGGCTGCTCAGCAAGCAACTGAAGATGCCGAAGCAATAGGTGAATTGAGAGAAAGAATCCAAAACCAAAGTGCAACAATTGATCTTATAGCTGAATCTTCATCAAAAGCACATAAGCTCGTAGAAGATGCTAAGGCCGAAATATTAGAAATTAAGAAACAGGTTAAAGAAGCTGCTGCTTTAGCTAGCCCACCCACATTGTTGCTGACCAGCAGGAACATAGAGGAAGACGCATCGAAATATAAGCTCACGCTTCAGTTTACGCCATCTAAAAATGAACCTTTAGGAACAATTATATTCGTTATTTATGTTGAAAATGATTCGAATGCGAAAATATTAGATATTTGGCCTTCATTGAAGGGAGGTGCATTTTCTAGTGGTGATGATTCAAAAAAAATTGATCCTAACGGAAAACGGGGGCAATTAATTTACTCCCTTATTTCAGCTGGACGACCGACAATCGATTTAACTCTTTCACAAAAAGCTACTATAAAAATTGAGGGTAATTATATTGCAAGCCCCATAATATTTAATCAATAGGTGCCGAACATCTGTGACAGTGAATCGTAAAGTCCGTGTGCTCAATGACACAGGTAGTTGGGAGAATGAATGATGAAAAGGATATTTAGATCACTTATCATTTTGTTGGTTGCAATTATCCCCACTATTTCTTGTCAGCTCTATGCAAATGATCAAGTGACCACATCTGCACCGATGACCACGGATTTAGCGGGACGAAGTGGTAATTTTGCTATACCTTCTGTCATAAGAGTTTTAATTCCAAGACTTAATAAAGGAGGTACGGCTTTTTTTCATAAAACTGGTAATGCCATCACAGCAGCACACGTTGTGGATAGCTGCTCTCCGGCTGATATCCAATTGATAGATTTCAAAGGCAAAAAATATCCGGTTGATGAAATCATCAAGAATGAGACCATCGATTTAGCGATCCTAATAGTTGAAAATAATGCTAATCCTCAACACACCTTAGAAATTTCGACAGATGAAAACTTCCCAATAGGTTTGCAAGTCTCAACATGGGGTTTTCCTGGAGGCTATAAAGGCTATCGCCCATTACTTCTATCTGGCTATTTGTCAGGAGTGGAAATGTTTAGAGTGAAAGGCGGAGCAATATCCCCAAGGTTGGTTGTAAATGCGGCTTTCAACAATGGTAACTCCGGTGGTCCCTTGCTCGACATAGAAGGTGGAAAAGTAATTGGAGTTGTATCGAGTAAATTAGCTCCATTGCCCGACCATATTACAAGTGCTTTAGAAGCTCTAAAAAACCAAAAAGCTGGATTTATATTTACAAAGACATATAAAGATGGAAGGGAAGAAAAGGTATCACAGGCTCAGGTTATTGAAGAAGTGCTTCAATATCTTAGAAGCCAAACTCAACTTGTTATTGGGTATGCGGTGATGATAGGCGATCTTAAAAAGTTTTTGCGTGAAAATGGAATTGAGCCTTAACTAATAACTTTGATTTTACCGAACCATGCCTTTCAGTCCGACTCGCTTTGCTCGCGGCTGAAGGCCACGTTCCTGGCGGCTGCGCCGCCAGGAATCGCGGTGCTGACTTCGTCAAGCCCCTTGCCCCGTCGCCTTGCGCCGGAACAAGGTGCTTGACCGGACACCGCACACCGATCATTCAAACTTCGTTTGCCTGACCGGCGCACGGCGCCGGTCAGCACCGCGATTAAATATAAAAAGGATAAATGATGACCGATCTAATAAAAATAAATCCCACTGACCTTATCGACCCCCAAGCTCAGAGAGTTTTAGAATTTTTAGAACAAATCGGGTTGCCAGCAGACAATATAATTGCTGCACAATCAGAGCGTAATATAATTGGTCAAAATTTACCGACATATATCCAATCACTTCCAGCGGAAACGAAGCGTGATGCCAGATACTTATCAAAATTTGTTGTTGGAGCTGGATTTGGGTTATTTGATTATTCGTTGAATGCTATATGGAATGAAGTTGTTTTAGACCTTAGAAAAAAGGCAATTGGCTATGGAATTGATATTTTTTATGATTCCGCAGTAGGGGGAAAAGCTAGAGAATTTTATAAAACAGAAGACGATCTTGCTTCACTAAAAGATTCCGTCTTGTTAGACACATGCAGAAAATTAGAGTTAATTTCCGACACGACATATAAAAAGCTCAAACATATTCTCGAAATGCGGAATGATATAGGCATTTCACACCCGACGAATTACACTATAAATGCATTTGAGCTCATGGGTTGGCTGCAAACATGCATTCAAGACGTACTCAATGACCGCCCGACGGAAGCAGCTTTACAAGTTCAAGCGTTTATTCAAAATTTAAAAAACTACAATTCTCCAATTGATTCATCAACACTTAAAACTATTGAAAGTAGGGTTATTGAGTTAGCCAGTCACCACTTGGCCAGCATTATCAGAACAACGTTTGGTATATTTGTGTCTCCCGACACAGACCCACAAGTTAGAAAAAACATATCTCTTATTGCTCCAGCAATCTGGAAAAATTGTACAGATGATCCTAAATTCAAACTTGGTATAACACTTGAAGGGTATAATACAAATTTATATAAGGAAAAATATGAATTAGACTGAAAAGGGGACAGAACTATTTTAATTCTTAGATTTGCAAAACTTCATACATCTCTGAAGTATGTTGACTCAGCAATGTCTGGTAAAAGTTTGCATGAATGTTTTCAGGGATTCCGCCCCCAGCAAAGCGTACAAAATCCTAACCGGACAACCTACTCTGGCTTGCAGTGCTAATTGCCAACGCAGGCAAGGCATTGATTCTGCTTAAGCTATGTTTTTATAGCACAGTGATACCGAGGCGTTTACGGGAGTGTCTTGAACGATAATGAAGAAACAATAATTACGGAAAAAGAGATGGACAGGTACATGCAAAAAGCGTTTGAAGAGGCGGCTGCCGGCTTAGCTGAAGGTGGCATCCCGATCAGAGCGATAATAGTCCATAATAATCACATCATCTTTCCAGCTTTTCCCGTTGCCACTTGCGTTTTCTTGCGCGCTGGCAAGCCTTGGCACCGCAATATCGTTGATTTTTCACCTTTGAGTCTTTTGGCAGAATCCGCCTGCAACAGGCGCATCGAAAGGGGTGGCCCGTTTCATTCGCACCTCCACGTATAGAGAGACGTGCTTGCCACGCAGCAAGAATAAAAAGAAACTACAAAGGAAAAAATAGAAGAAAATCCACCTGATATGCATCAGGTTTCAAGAAGGAAAAAGAAAAGGAAGAAAAAAAGGGTAGTTGGATTGCTCCAACTACCCATGTATACTGGCGGGGCCGACCGGGCTCGAACCGGCGACCTCCGGCGTGACAGGCCGGCATTCTAACCAACTGAACTACGACCCCAGTATTCTTTTTTGGTGGGCGAAACAGGGCTCGAACCTGTGACCCTCGGCTTGTAAGGCCGATGCTCTCCCAGCTGAGCTATTCGCCCGAAGGTGACGGTCTATTTAGCAAGATCCCCCGTGTCCGTCAAGCAAAAAACATAACCTCTACAAAGAAATACCTCAACTCATACCGCTCAGCACTGGCTGCAACGGATGGTTAGTTTTACCTACTGAGCCGGAGTATTATGCGATGATATTGTAAAATCGCTAAAAATAGATTCTAAGGACACATCTTTGAATAAAGAGGTCTCTCCCTCCTTTAGCATGAGAGCCCGCTGCAACACCTCAGCGACATCGTCAACGAGCGTAATGGTCAGGCTGTTACGAATTTTTTGCGGAACATCTCGAAGGTTACGTTCGTTCTCCCGAGGTATCAGAACATTGGTGATATTGCCCCGCTTCGCTGCCAGCAGTTTCTCGGTAAGACCGCCGATGGGGAGAACACGGCCTCGAAGGGTTATCTCTCCGGTCATAGCCAGTGTCCGGTCCACCGGTAGCTTAAGAATGGCAGAAACAATGGCTGTAGCAATAGTGATCCCTGCCGATGGCCCATCTTTGGGGATAGCTCCTTCCGGCACATGCACATGAATATCGATCTTCTGATAAAAATCGGCATCCAATCCGAGCCGCATGGCCCGCGATCGGACATACGACATAGCTGCCTGAGCTGACTCCTGCATAACATCACCGAGTTTGCCAGTAATAGTCAGTTTTCCGGAGCCGGGCATGACAGTGGCTTCAATCTGCAACAATTCACCACCGACTTCAGTCCATGCCATGCCGGTGGTCAGGCCTATTTCATTGTGCTCTTCCGCTAAGCCGAAGCGATACTTAGGCACTCCGAGATATTTCTCGATTCCCTGGGGAGATATCCGATACTTCTTCCGGGGTTCTTTGTTTTTGAGCCGTTCACGGGCAACCTTACGGCAGACACTGGCAATGGTACGTTCCAGGCTGCGAACACCTGCCTCCCGAGTATACCGGCGAATAATATCAAGAAGTGCCTTCTCGTTAAGTGTAATCTCGTCCTCTTTGAAACCATTGGCTTCCAACTGTTTGGGCAGGAGGAAATCAGTGGCAATATGCAGCTTTTCCTCTTCAGTGTAGCCGTTGAGTTGGATAATCTCCATTCGATCCTGTAGCGGAACCGGGATCCCGTGAAGGGTGTTAGCCGTGGTAATGAAAAAGACCCCGGAAAGATCATAATCAACATCAAGATAATGATCGTTGAAGGCATAGTTCTGTTCCGGGTCCAGGACCTCAAGCAGGGCTGAGGAGGGATCGCCGCGGAAGTCGACACTCATCTTATCGACTTCGTCAAGACAAAACACAGGATTGACCACTCCGGCCTTTTGCATGGACAAAATGATTTTTCCGGGCATGGCTCCGATATAGGTACGCCGATGTCCCCTTATCTCAGCTTCATCACGAACTCCACCCAGAGAAAGTCGAACGAATTCACGGCCCATAGCCCTGGCGATTGATCGGCAGATCGAAGTTTTGCCGACACCCGGAGGGCCGACAAAACAAAGAATCGGTCCACGAATTTTCTTCACCTGGGTTTGGACGGCAAGATACTCAAGGATGCGCTCCTTAGGTTTGTCCAGACCGTAATGATCTTCATTCAGTACTATTTCTGCCCGATCTATATCAATCTTGGAACGTGATTTCTTTTTCCAGGGCAGACTGATAATAGCATCGATGTAATTACGGACAACCGTGGTTTCAGCGGACATGGGCGGCATTTGCCGGAGTTTTTTAAACTCTTTTTCCACTTTATCCTTAGCCGCCTTGGGCAGGTTTTTTTTCTCTATGGCCTGCTGAAGCTCGGTCAGCTCGTCGCCCCCCTCGCCCTGTCCCATCTCATCCTGAATGGCTCGCATTTTTTCGGAAAGATAGTAATTACGCTGGGTTGAGCCCATCTTCTTCTTTACCTTGGCATGGATATCCTTCTCCATCTCGGAAAGTTCCATCTCCCGATAGAGGATTTCCAACACCTTGGTGATACGCTGCGGCAGGCTGACCAGTTCAAGAATCGATTGTTTTTCTTCCGTCTTCAGCTGGATATGGGAAGAAATGAGATCCACCATCCGCGAAGGGTCTTCCAAGGCGGTTATCGACTTCAGGACCTCACGCGGCAGTTTTTTGTTACTCAGGGTGTACTGATCAAAGGTTTTGCGTAACTCGCGCAGAAAGGCAGGCACATCTTCCCGTTCGATATCAACATCCGGGGATTCGACCAGCCTTACGGAATAGAACGAATCCTCATCAGTGCCCCCCTCAAAAGCTCCTACTATAATAGCTCTGCGCTTGCCTTCGACCAGGGCTTTGATCGTTCCATCGGGCAGACGCAGCAACTGCATGACCGAGGCGAGTGTTCCCAGGGAATAAAGATGTCGTTGTTCCGGATCGTCCACCCGAGCATCTTTTTGGGTGACCAGAAAAATAAGTGATCGATTTTCCATGGCGGCTTCAAGCGCCATGATTGATTTTTTTCGTCCGACCACAAGGGGAGCGACCATTCCGGGAAAAAGGACAATGTCCCGGAGCGGCATCAGAGGATAGGTTTCAGCAGTCCGTTCACTCATAGGCAATACTCAGGCAATTTTCTTCATTTCAGCATTATCGTACAGGATAACCGGATACTCACCATGAGTAACAACCTGTTCATTGATCACACATTCCGTGGCATGTTCGTCCGAGGGTAACTCGTACATCACATCCAGCATGCTTTCTTCCATGACCGAACGTAATCCTCGTGCCCCGGATTTACGTCCTAAGGCCTTCTGGGCGATAGCTTTAAAGGCACCCTCGGTGAACCGCAAGGTAACCCCTTCATATTCGAAGAGCTTTTGATATTGCTTGCTCAGTGCGTTTTTGGGTTCCTTCAGGATGCGGATCAGATCTTCCTCCACCAATTCTTCCATGGTGGCGATCACCGGCAAACGACCAACCAATTCGGGAATAAGTCCGAATTTAAGCAGATCCTCAGGTTGAATACTGGCAAGGGTCTCGCCAATGGTTCGTTGAGTTCTGCTGACCACCTGAGCACCGAAGCCCATGGCGTGGGCACCGATCCGTCGGTTGATGACACCATCCAGGCCGACAAAGGCGCCGCCGACAATGAACAGGATGTTGGTAGTGTCAATGCGCACCAAGTCCTGCTGGGGGTGCTTCCGGCCACCCTTGGGTGGCACCGAGGCCATGGTCCCCTCGATGATTTTGAGCAGTGCCTGTTGTACGCCTTCGCCCGAGACATCGCGGGTCAGGGAGGCGGAATCGGATTTCCGGGCAATTTTATCAATTTCATCGATATAGATAATGCCCCTTTCCGCTTTCTCGATATCGTAATCAGCCGCCTGCAGCAAACTGACCAAGATGTTTTCCACGTCCTCTCCGACATATCCCGCCTCGGTTAAGGTCGTGGCATCAGCGATGGTAAACGGTACCTGAAGGAGCCTGGCCAAGGTTTGAGCGACCAGAGTCTTGCCGCTCCCGGTGGGACCGATGAGGATAATGTTGGATTTCTGCAGTTCAACATCACCTGTACCGTTGGGCTGCGCATTGATCCGTTTGTAATGGTTATGCACCGCAACCGATAAAATCCGTTTAGCCTGGTCCTGACCAATCACATACTCGTCAAGATAGGCATGGATTTCTTTGGGTTTCAACACTTGCTTTTCTAATTCCGTTACAGCAACCTCGTCTTGCGCGGAATCCATCATAATTTCATTGCACAGCTCAATGCATTCGTCGCAGATGTAGACATTCGGTCCGGCTATCAGCTTGCCGACCTCTTCCTGTCCTTTTCCGCAAAAAGAACATGTGCAGGCAATGCTATGCTCATCATGAAATTCGTTACTCACCTTTAGACTTCTCCCCGCCGAGTTCCTCACGGCTGGTCAGGACTTTATCGATAATGCCGTACTGACAAGCTTCAGCTGCACTCATAAAATTGTCGCGCTCAGTATCAGCCTGGATTTTTTTGATCGTTTTACCGGTATGCTTGGCTAAGAGCGTATTAAGATCATGTCGCATCCGCAAAATTTCCCGGGCGTGGATATCAATATCCGTAGCCTGTCCCTGATAACCGCCCAGGGGCTGATGAATCATGATCCGTGAATTGGGCAGGGCAAAACGTTTCCCCCCAGCACCGCTGGCCAGGAGGAAGGCCCCCATGGAAGCGGCCTGCCCCATACACAGTGTGGCCACATCACAGCGGATGTATTGCATGGTGTCATAGATGGCCATACCGGCGGTAACCGAACCGCCGGGGGAGTTGATATAAAACGTGATATCCTTATCCGGGTCGTCGGCCTCAAGAAAAAGGAGCTGAGCGACAACAACGCTGGCAACATCGTCGTTGACCTGGCTGCCCAGAAAAATAATCCGCTCCTTGAGCAGTCGCGAATAGATATCAAAAGCCCGCTCACCGCGCGGACTCTGCTCAACTACCATGGGAACCAAATTCATTCTTTTTCTCCGAAAAACACTTCATCGCAGCGGGCGATCTGCCCGCTGCAGGTATTGTCCTACTCCAGCCGAAACTCAGGCCTCGGTTTTCTCCACTGCCGGTTCCGAGATGGCGACTTCCGTTATCTTTGCCTGATCGCGTAAAAAATTAAGGACCTTTTCGTTGTGCAGCTCATTCATAAACGGCAAGATTTCTTCACGCCGTTGAAAATATTTTTTCACCTCGTCAAGGGTCATCTTATACTGATCGGCGATACGTTGATAGCCTCGCTGGATGTCCTCGTCGGCAATCTTAATTTCCTCGACCTCGGCAATTTTTTTGAGGAGAAAATCACCCTTAACCCGTTTGGCGGCAACCTCTTTGTTTTTGGTTACCAGATCTTCAAGATTAATACCTGCAGACTCAAAAGACAATCCGCTTCGCTTGAGATTTTCCTCGGTCTGTTTAAGCATTTCCTGGATCTCATAATTTACCAGGCGTTGCGGGACCTCAAAGGGATTGAGTTCAATCAGCTTATGCATGATTTTGTCGTCAAGATCTCCTTTAAGCGCATCGTCCTTGGTCTTCTGCAGACGGGCCCGGATATCTTCTTTAAGGTCATCCAAGGTGTTCATTTCAGGTTTAATGTCCTTGGCGAATTCATCATCAAGGGCGGGCTTGATCCGCACTTTGACATCCTTGACATCGACCTTGAATTCTACCTTTTTACCGGCAAGCATCGGATTCGGATAATCAGCGGGAAAATCCACATCATAAAGCGTTTTATCGCCTCTCTTCAGGCCAAGAAGTTTCTCTTCGAAATCTTTACCCAACCGATGCATACCGATATCAACACTGTGGTTCTCGTTATGCACCTCTTTCATGGCCTTGCCGTTATGGAATCCTTGAAAATCAACAATCGCCACATCATCCAAGGCAATGCCATGGTCGTCTGCCGCTGTTTGCAGGACAGCCTGATGACGCTGCAACAGATTAATTTCATTATTGATCTCTTCATCAGTAACAGCCAAAACCGGTTTATCGATCTCCAGCCCCTTGTACTCCTTCAACTCAATCTGTGGCTTGATATCGACCAAAGCAACGTAGGTGAAGGTGCCTTCTTCAGGAAATTTATGCTCGACAATCTCGGGATGTACCACCGGCTCAATGCTTTCTTTTTCAATGGCATTGAAGTAAGAATCCTGCACCAATTTTTCCCCAACTTCTCCCTCAATCTGACTCCGAAAATTTTTTTCAAGAACGCTCTGAGGAATTTTCCCACGGCGAAACCCTTTCAATTTGACCTCTTTGTTGACCTTGGCATACGCTTTTTCAAGGGCTGGGCCTACGGTTTCCCGAGGAAGGGTGATGGTCAGTTTTCTTGTCAAGTCAGAGAGATTTTCGACGACGATTTCCATGGACTGCGATTCCTCTTGTTCAGTTTCCTGCGGTTATGACCCCGACAGCGTTAGTTATCTTATAGCCCGCTTTTTCCGTACCCTGTTTGCGCGCTGTGCTTGATTTCATTGAAATTACTGGTGCGAGAGGGGGGACTCGAACCCCCAAGGGCCAGGCCCGCTGGATCCTAAGTCCAGTGCGTCTACCAATTTCACCACTCTCGCAAATTTTCAGAGTGAACTCTTTAAATAATTTTATAGGTTACAAATCGCTAACAGTGGTCGTTAGCGTCAAAACGTATCGATCTCTTTTAGTCGTATTTCCGCCATAATCTGCGAGATTACTTGATAATCACCGGGGGATGTGCGTCCACAGTGTTTTACAGGACTCGCAGGCGACTCCTGCGGCGGTCATAGGCATATCCAAAGGCGTGACGCAACAGGTATGGATGAATGTGTTACCCGATCCCTACCCGCCTGCATGCCCATTTTATGACCTGGAGCAAAACTCCAGATATGAGAAACGAAACATGCCGTAGGCATACGGCCTCTCTTTTCTGCCAAATGATACTATACGCTGTTTGTTGCCCTTTTCAAGGACAACTCAAACGCTTTTATGCCAAAAAACAGAATCGGGCTTTATACCATGAGCTCCTTGAACGCGCAACCCCAGGGAGTATAGAACTGCGAAAATTCCACGCGTTGCCCTAGGCGCGGCACAAAAAATATTGTATTGCCACCTTTCTGCTTGGGATCTTTAGAACCAGCACCCAAGTGAGCTTCCACGAAAAACGTTTTATCCTGATCGTCTCCCCATCCCCCTGGTCTTTCGCCCACCTGGAGAGCATGCCGATAACGTTGCCAACTCTTTGTTCATAGTGGTGGAGTGGTGGATTCCTCCCCCCATTTTTTGGGATAATCGATCTCGCTTGTACTGCGCGCCCAATTGAGGCGTGATAAAGCGAAAATGATGGTGCCCCCAAATACGGCAGCAAAATTTCGAGGGAATGATAGAGCAGAGTGGCAACCTCCTTCTTATTCAGCCATCAAACTTTCCGCGGCCTGTCGGACTTGTTCATAAGCGGCAGCCTGGTTGCGTATATCACTAATATTCCGTAATCCACCGAAAACTAAAGGCTCCATGGTGCGGAATCCAAGAAAGGTGAACATACTGTTCACATATTCAAAATACTGAGAAAATTTTGATATATCAGGCTGCCCTTGTGTATAAACCGATAATAATCGTTGCCCGCTCAACCTCGAGGAATAGTCCGGCTTGAGCAAAGGCATCAGCCGATCAGTGAAGAGCTTTGCCTGCGCAGTCATCTGCCACATATATACCGGTGAAGCAAGTACAACCGCATTGGCGCTGAGGATATCATCAAGAATTTGATTCATATCATCCTTGATTACACACTTGCCTTCATGCCCTTCTTTACGGCAACTGTAGCAGGCTTGACAGCCCTTGATAGTCAAATTGTTCAGGTGATATGTTTTTGTGACAGCGCCGTTTTCTTCGGCCTGTTTCAAGATAGCAGTCATTAATTGTGCCGAATTCCCTTCGAGGCGAGGGCTTCCGTGAATTCCGAGTATTTTCATTATCTTTCCCCAAACGTTTGTATGATTGTTATAGTTACTCCCTGTGCATCCGATGGCGTAGAAAGTCGGCTGATTTTGCCTTTTTAGGCTTTGTGCTATCTGGCTCGATAGAGACGGATAATTTCGGACTTTGCCTTGACTGACTTTTTGTCCAAATGCGAAAATTTATTATGCTCTTTGTCTACGACTACCGCAAACACCGAATACCACTTATTCACGGAATTTTTATCGTCTTTGCTCCCAAGAATCGACTCAAAACAAACCTTGAGCAATGCAGATAGACTCTTTTTCTTCTTCACTTGTTCGCAGGCTCATCCCTTGAGCTCAATTTCTCAATAAAATTTAGGTCGACTCATGCAATCAAGGTATAGTGACCGCCCTGCATAAATTTTTGTCTCAATTTTATGCGAAAACCATCACAGGCTTTCTATGACTCCGTTACGAGTTCGTTATCAAACCATTGAGTTTGGTTGTACTGATATTCATCTCCGGACATTACGCGATAATCAAGAATATTCCGATGTCGATGGCATTGCTTTGAGATTAGGCATTTCCTCTGCGGCATGGCCGTTGTTTGGTATTGTCTGGTCTTCCGGTAACGTACTAGCTCACGTCATGTTTAATCATGACATTGAGGGCTTACGTGTGCTTGAGGTAGGTTGTGGTATCGCTTTAGCCAGTTTAGTGCTTAACCATCGGCACGCAAATATCACGGCGACTGATTATCATCCTGAAGCCGAAAACTTCCTGCGTGAGAACGTATTGTTAAATAGTGGTGCACATATTCCTTTTGTCCGCACTGGCTGGGGGGATGAGAGTACGGAGTTAGGGGCATTTGACCTCATCATCGGTAGCGACATTCTTTATGAAAGAACGCATGTAAATATTTTATCAGGTTTTATCGAACAACATGCTGCACCTCATTGTGATGTTATTTTGGTTGATCCAGGTAGAGGTCATCATGCTTGTTTTAGCAAAAAGATGATTTCTCTCGGTTATTTACACAGTCAAAATAAACCTGAGAATATGGAATATTTATCTCAACCCTTTAAAGGGCAAGTTTTACGTTATCAACGTCAGCATTAGCTTTAAGATAGAAAAATCGTAATACTTAAAACTGAGACATGAAACCACAGAAGTTCGCCAGCCTATATGACATGGGGGGGGACGGATGAGCCCAATTTCCGGTCTCCGACGAGCATACGCTGGCCCATTCTCGACCGGCCCCTGTTCGCTCGTTGCCTGTGCCGGTTTTCTTCATACCGGCAAGATGGTTGATCCTCGATACGAGTTTGGTGCAGAGTCGCTCTGTCGCCGAATATGAAACTCAGGTCAGGGCGTATGTCATTGAAAAAGTGGCCGCACCGACTTAAAAAATTGTAATTTTATCCCTCCCGGATAGCTTTATCTATCGACAATCTTGGGTCTTCTAAGGGTCAACTTTTAGGAACTTTTTTGAAGGTTCGTTTGCAAACTAACTCTGGGTTTTCTTCGTCCGCTGGTGCCCGGTTGGATTCGGAAACGACTTTGGCCCAATTTGTTTTACCTGGGTGTTTCTGCCCTTTTATATGATGTTTAATTACTTTCTTTTCCATCATTTATCCTTTTTAGGATTGACTCGTTTAGATTTTCCCAGCTCCTCTTCCGAAAGAAGAGGAGCATCGGGATCACTTTTAGCATTTTCAACAACTTCGGCTTCGGTCATATTTTTCAGGCGTTCGTAGTCAGTCTTTCCTTGGGTAGGGTCACCCTTGTCTCTCTTCACATTAGTTTCATTACTCATAGTTCACCGTCCTTTCATACTTTGATAAAAAGTACGTTCTTTTTTGCTAGCTGTTCGAGCAGATATCATTCTTCTCGAAGTGTTTTTTCCCTCCATGTATAAACGGCCATTAACACTCCAGGTTTGGCTTGGCCAATAACCTGTATACGCTCTTCTCCGTAGTCGTTTCTGTTGTCTATAGCTATGGCCACAAAATTCAGTTGGATTTGGCCGACTCGGGATAAGCCCCGAGTGACTTGAATATCTGGCCCGGCAAATCGTCCAGGTGTATCAGCGGCCTAAACCCAGGCAAGATACGGTTGTTGTCGCCTGGTTGTTCAGTCTCTTTGAGGCTGGCGGCATCCAAGCTGGCGAAAAGTTCTTCGAGGTTTGCTTTCCCCTCAAGGAGGATTTTCATGTATTGCGGGTTGTCCAGGTTTTTAACCAATGGCGTGTCGGCCAGCATCGTCTGTAGCGCCCGGCGCATGGTGTTGTTCCCGGTCTTTCGCCGATAACCGCGTTTGACGTTGCGGAAAAATTGTTCAAGGATGTTGTTGGTCCGCTGCGGGTAGATGGTTACCTGTCCAGCAGGGGCTTCCACGGTAATGGGGTCGGCAAAGAGCTTCTCCCCGTACTTGTCGATTTGCTTGGCCATCTTTTTGCTCAATGAGTCGCTCGCTAGCTTGGGATTGGTGTCAAGCTCCCGGCGAAATGCTTGCACCCGCTGGCGGATAGTGGCCATGGCCTCGTCCGTGCCTTCATCGTTGAGGCCGTTGCCGCCACCGGCTTGAGCAATACGCATCGCCGTGCGCAGACGGTCAAAGACCTCACCGCGCCAGCGGAGTTCTTCCACTGCCTGCACGGCCTCCTGATCTTCGGCAAGGTAGCATGCCTGGGTGAGCAGTTTGAAGAGAGGTTGACTTTCAGGAGGCTCCTCGCTTTTTGCGAGCAGATCCTGCAATTGCGGGATGAGGGTGTCGAGCGTCAGCATGCGTTGGGTAAACTCCAACAACGGCCGGTCAAAGGGAAAGCCGTAACCGTCTCCATGCTGCTTGCCCTGCAAGGCCCAGAGGGCCAGCGAATAGGCCGTAGTCAGCGGCATGAACCGGATGTCTTCCACGACGGGAGCACCAGCGACGATAGCCTCAGCCTGGGGCTTGCTGTTGGCGCTCTCCCCAGCGAGAAGTTGCGTAAGCGCTTAACCAACACCTTCTTTTTCTTCTCCCGCCTATCGGTCATAATGCTCAAAACCTTATGAATGGAGGGGGATTATGCACCAAGTACCTAAACCGGCGGGCAAGCAGTGCCAGCGTCGATTCTGGCAGGCCCACATCAAGGCATTCAAGCAGAGCGGGTTCAATCGCAGTGAATATTGTCGCCGCCAGGATTTGAGTTATCATGCGATGACTTACTGGCTTCGCAAGCAGCAAAAAGGGGGTACGGATTCTACGACCCTTCTCAATCTCGTTCAAGTGCCCATATCACAGGATAACCAGTTGATGCCAAGCATCCGTCTCTGTGTCGGCTCACGCTACCTCATCGAGCTCGGACAAGATTTCAGCGACACTGTACTTGCTCGGGTGCTTGCCGTACTGGAGACACGATGATGTGGCCGATAGCGAGCGGGGTTAAGGTGTATCTGGCCACCGGAATCACTGACATGCGTAAATCTATCAATACCCTGGCTATCATGGTAGCCGAACAGATGGATTTGGATCCGCTGTCCGGCCATCTGTTTGCTTTCTGCAATCGTAAACGGGACACGGTCAAGGCGCTCTATTGGGATCGCAACGGCTTTTGTCTCTGGCATAAACGGCTGGAGCGAGACAAGTTTCAATGGCCGCAAACCACCGGCGAGGCCGAATGTATCAGCATGCGCCAACTGGGTTGGTTGCTGGAGGGATTATCCCTTGCCCAACCGGCCCACGAGACGCTCAAATATACCATTGTACGTTGAAAAAAATGCTTCCATTTTATGAATTATGTTGAAATATATCGGATAGATATGTTAATATTTTGTCATGAAATTCACTCCCGAAACATTGCCGGACAATCCTCTCGAGCTCAAGCTGCTTATTGTCGAACTGCAAGCGCAGTATGAAAAACAGGTCTCCCTGTTGATCGAGCAGATTCGCTTGCTTCGGCACAATCTCTTCGGAGTGAAAAGCGAAAAGCTGCCGGCTGCTGGAACCATGCAGCTCATCCCGCTGTTCGACTTGCCTGAACCCGAGGCGCTGGAGCCGGAACTGGTGATTGTGCCGACGCATTCCCGCAAGAAACCCGGGCGTAAGCCCCTGCCGGCAGATCTACCCAGAATCGACGTCCTGCATGATATAAGCGACGAGGAAAAGATCTGCGCCTGCGGTTGCACCCTCAGTCGTATCGGCGAGGAAGTCATGGAGCAGTTGGATATTATTCCTGCCCGGATCCAGGTGCTGCGCCATATTCGCCCCAAGTATGCTTGTTGCCACTGTGAAGGTGTTGGCGATGACGGTCCCACCGTCAAAATCGCGCCGGCCCCGTTGCAGATGATCCCCAAGTCCATCGCCAGCCCCGGTCTGCTTGCCCATATCCTCACCGGCAAGTTCGTCGACCACCTGCCGTTCTATCGGCAGGAAAAAATCTTTCATCGCAAAGGCATCAATATCGGCCGGGCCTCCATGTGCAACTGGGCGATGAAAACCGCCGAAGTCTGCGAACCGCTGCTCAACCTGCTTAAAGACGAGGTGCTTGAAGGCAGACTGATCAATATCGACGAAACCACGATTCAGGTGCTGGCAGAACCCGGTCGGACGCCTACCCAAAAATCCTATATGTGGATCTTTCGGCGGGGCGATCCGGAACGGCCGGTGTTGGTTTATCAGTATGCACCCAGCAGAGGGGGCGAAATTGCCAAAACCTTTCTCGATGATTTTAAAGGGTACGTGCAGACCGACGGGTACATCGGCTACGATTTCCTCGACCAGTGCACCGGAGTGCGCCATGTTGGCTGCATGGCCCATGCACGCCGAAAGTTCAGGGAGGTGGTCACTGCGCAGGGAAAAAATCGTAAAAGCGGCAGCGCCGATGAAGCCCTTGCCTATATCGGCAGACTCTATAAACTCGAGCAGGACGCCCGCGCCCGAAAAATGACCGCCGATCAAATCCATGCCATGCGACAGGAACAGGCCAAGCCGATCTTGGACGCCTTCCAACAATGGCTGCAAAAACGCGCTTGGCAAACACCCCCCAAAGGGCTGCTCGGAAAAGCTATCAACTACACACTCAAACAGTGGGACCGACTGATTGGCTACCTGGAGGATGGCATCATCACTCCTGACAACAATGCTGCGGAAAACGCCATTCGCCCCTTTGTCGTCGGCCGTAAGAACTGGCTGTTTTCTGGAACGCCTCAAGGCGCGGAGGCCAGTGCCCTCCTCTACAGCCTGATCGAAACGGCCAAAGCCAATGGTTTCGAACCCTACAGTTATCTCCGCCACATATTCCAGCACCTGCCGACGGTCACCACTCTGGAGGGCTACGAGGCCCTGCTTCCGTGGAATCTTGATCGTACAACAATCACTAAGGCGGTTCTAGATGTGGAAGATTAAGCGCTTACGAAGTTGCCGCATTTCCCGGGCCAGGCCGTGCAATCCGGTACTGGTGGCATTACCGCGCAAACACCTACGAAGCCGGGCATATGCTGGCTCGAGATAGTCCTTGCCGATGTCGCGCAGGAAATGGAAATGGCAGATAAAATCGTGCACACCAGGGAAAACGGCGGCAACCGCCTTGCCGATACCGGTCCCCATATCGTGGACACAGGCGAGTGGTGTGCCGTATTGGCTCTTCAACCCACGCAAAAACGGGATGATATGGTCTGCATGCTCGCTTGGCAGCTTCACATTGGCAAGCACGAATTGGCTCAGGCTGTCTATGCCGGTCATTAACGCCGGGGAGTCGCCGTCAACGGTTGCATCGAGATGGAGGATATACCCGCCGGCCGTAATCATCGCTTCGCGGATGCGGGGCGCGGCCTGCCGGTGTGCGAGTGCAAGCTGGGTGATGAACTTGCGTCCGAGGTAGTCAATTTCAGAGGAGGAGAGTCGAATATTGCGGACCACAAGTTCGGCTCGAACCTCAGCGATGCTGCGATGGCGCCGAAACAACGCAACACCGACAAAAACCAGCAGGTCATAGCCAACATTGCAGCAGCGCGGGACCAAGTGCCGTAATGCTTCCGAACCAAAGGTGCGGTGGCAGTCGGGGCATTGCGTCAGCGTCTCGTGGGCGATGAACGGACCGGTCGTGCTGAGCAAAGTCTTGCGCCGGGTTTTCTGCACCACCGGTAGACCGCCGCAGGGGCAGTGCTCTTGTTCCGGGCCGAAACGGACAACCGGCGGGGTCGGAAACAGCTTGGCGGGAGATATCTCCCGCACCGTCTGTTCCTGCCAATGGCGTAAGGCCTTTAGGGCTTGGGCGTTGCAGTCTGAGGAGTTTTTTTTAGATCGTGCAGCGCAAAAAGTGCTTCGATTTGAGGTGCCCTGATGGCAATACGGCACCGACGGCCGACCGCCTTGGCCAGCTGTTCGAAGCTTAAACCCGGCTGGCGGATAAATTCCGCCAGAACGAACACCGCGATTTCCGCCGGCAGCTTCGGCGTAGACGAGCCATGCCCCGTCATGGCCTGGCGCTGAAGGGCTTGAATGGGTGGGTCGACCGCAAGGTAGACATGCGAACGTCCCCCCATCTTCTCGCGTTGCAGCTTTCCCTGCCGCCACAGTTGAACCAGGACTGAATGACAGCGGCAGCGAAGCTTCTCTCCGAGTTGCTCTGCGGTCATTCCCGCTGGGCTGTGGACGGTCAGACTGATGAGCGTATTGGTCAAGCTGCCGACCCGCGAAAAACCGATGTCCTCGAAGAACCAGAGACCGTCCCGGTCGAAACGGGGGATTGGGTGCAGGGTGTACCACTTACCGTTGTGGGTGAAGCTGCTGAAATACCCGGTTGCGGAGAGAAGGCGTCTGGTAGAGCAAACCGAATACCCCAACGCGGTGGCAAGCGGCTCGATCATCCAGCATGGGTGTTTGTCGAACAGGGAAACGATGTGCGGTTGCAGGGTGGATTTAGCAGGCATGGCGGCCCTCTTGCGAAGTATTGCACGGAGCATGGAAAAAACGATATATGCGCAATACTTTGTCAGAAAACGATAGGTTTGCCAAGCTCAACCCATTGGCTGCCCCTTCAAGGTAAGCGTCAGTTATATTGTTTGATTTCATACTGTTAAGCAAAGTGGCCATGACGGTGAGAAGCTAGTGTGTCCAATGAGTCCAAAGGGAATCATGACAAAGTATGGCGCGACCTGCTTTCGTAACTTGTTGATATTGCGAGGCCAAACTGAATTTTGTGGCCATAGATATTATGATATGACAAAACCAAGAGACAAGCTGCGCTTTTTATGATCTATCAAAATCCGTTGGCAGAATATTCCCAATCAAGAATCATTTAATACTGCCCTGCCCTTCCTGGCCATATCCTTTTTTTATTGCTTCCCTAAATTTCTCCAAATCCATCTTCAGCGCTATTTGCACCACTGCTTCTCGCATGGAATACCGTCATGGTTTCCGTCCATCTTTACGTTCGGGCAGTTTTTAAGGAAAAACGTTGCTTCTGCGCAGGAATGCATTTGAGAGCAATATGTCCTGCCATCGCAGGTAAATGCCATATTTTCCTCCGATGCTTTTGATTCTGAAATGGGCGAAAAGTTATCTTGCCTTTCCTGCAACGACGCTTGCCGATGCTGCTGTTTGTAATAATAATTTCCACACCAGCCAAGGATTACAACAAGAGCAATAACTATCGATTTTTTCATGGATTTCATAGCCTCCTTTGCTCGGCTCTTTATTCACGGCACCCATGTAATAATGCCGTTATTGGGGTGTTGTTCCTTCCATCGCCAAAAAGTTTCCATGTTGCGAATTCCATCCTCGATTACGGCTTGATAGACCTGAATAGACATCACTTTTCTCTCCATTGGAATGGCGTTTTTTATCCTCAGGATTGCTTCACGGGTTTCTTGCGTCAAAACCTTGGAAATACGTTCAGCCACATGCTCAAAATAACCGGCATAGGGCGATTCGTTGAGAATGTGGATCATATCAATCTGCCATGGGTTTCCGTCTTGATCCTCATAAAGAGCGTGCCACTCAATGCACTTATCCTCTGCTTCAAGGAGGTTCAAATAACGTATTGTTTTTATGCGTTTGTTTTCAGCAAGCCTGGATATGGCTAAAAAGCTCTCAGCAAGATTGAATGGATTTGTATAAATATGAAAATCGATGTCCCGATTATTTATCAGCAAGCCCGTTTTGAGAGAACCGACCAGGTTGATGATTGCTCCAATAGAAGACCAATGTTTGATAACATCGGTCTCTTCAATAACAGACCAAGCTTCCTTCTGTAGGTGCTGTGCTTTTTCTAAAATGTCTTTCATGATTTTGTAACTCTTCAGCAAGAGATTCTCGCAGATTACGCAGCAGTTGCGGCCATGCGTCGAGCTCGTGAATCCGGAGAACCGCTTGCAGGCGTCAGGGACAAAAAACAGGCAGCCTATCCTTTTTCCTTGGTTTCACCTGCTGCTTCACCGGCTCGGATCAGCGCGGCCGCGACAAACGGCAGAATCAGGATGGCAAGGGCGGTGGCCTGAAAGGCATGACGTATACCCCAGGTATCCATGCTCATCCCCGCAAGCATGGCCCCGGTGAAGACCCCGGCGCTCATGGCCAGATTGAATACACCCATCATGGTGCCATGCCCGAAATGAGCCCGCCCCTCCTCAGCGGCATAAGCGCCAAGTACCGGCCAGAGAATCGCCTCACCGAAACCGAGAAACAGATACATCCCCACCATGGCCGGAAAGGTGGTCATTAAAGGAATGAGGAAAACTGCCATAGCCATACAGACACAGCCGCTCAGCATAAGCGACACCTTGTCGTATCGGTCCGCCAGCCTGCCGAAAGGCATCTGGAGCACGGCGTTCATAAGTGTCCTGCAGGCAATGACCACACCGATTTGAAAACTGCTGTTCCCCGGCCACGCTGACATCAGCAGCGGTAAAAAGGCCATGGTCGGCACCATCATGAGCATGGTGGCAAAACGGGCGATGAGGATACCGACGGTTCGCCGCCTTTTCAGCATATGTCCAAGATTCACCAAGAGGCCGATCTGCTTTTGCCGCTCGATCGGACAGCAAGCAGGCATGTTGCCCAGCACCAGAAAAAAGGCAAAAAAACAGAGTGCCGCCATCATATAAAATACCGAGGCCAGTCCCCAAGTGTCGGCAAAAAGGCCGCCAAGCACCGGTCCCGCGCCGATACCGCAAAAAATCGCGATATTGATAACGCTCATATACCGCCCTTCCTGACCGGGCGGCGACATAAAACCGGCATAGGCCATGGCAACCGGAACAATCATGGCGGCGCCGACACCCTGAAAAATACGGATAAGCACCAGTTGGAACACACTGGTAGCATGGGGAATCAACAGCCCGACCAGGCCGTAGATAAACAGCCCGGCCACCAGAAACCCTTTGCGCCCCCATCGATCGGAAAGATTGCCGACCACCGGTTGCAACAGGCCCCGGCTCAGGGAAAAAGCAGCAGTAATCACCCCGAGACTGAAACCATTGGCCCCGAGTTGGGTTGCCAATACCGGCAATACCGGAATAATGATGCCAATCCCCAACAAGGCGATAAACACCGACAGTACCACGGTTATAAGGATCCGATTCATCATGGGAATGGCGGCCATAGCGTTCAAGCAATCAATCAAGCAATAAAGTGTGTTGTTTTACAAACCCGGTAGGCGAGCGGGATCTGAAAAATGCACTCAGTCCTATTCGCACCCCTTCATACCACCTGCCCCAGGGAAAGCAAACCGCTGTTTCCAGCTAAGGACTCGCGCTTTTTTACCCCTGCATAGCCGCAACTTCTCCGGCCACGGCTTGAACAACCCTGAAAAACACCGTATAGTTGGTCGATTGATTATCGTGGAGCCGAAAACCATAGCCGCAAAACGAAACCTTTGAGAGGAAGAGACATGGAAAACATCGCATTCAAGGCAATGATTGTCAGTGAAACCGCCGACAAGCAGTTCATCCGCACCATCGGCGATAAACACATTAACGATCTCCCCGAGGGTGAGGTCTTGATCAAGGTCCGGTATTCCTCCCTGAATTATAAAGATGCGCTTTCCGCCTCGGGCAATAAGGGAGTGACCCGAAAATACCCTCATACTCCCGGCATCGACGCATCGGGCGTGGTGGCTGAAAGCACGGCCCCGGCCTTTCAACCCGGCGATCAGGTCCTGGTGACCGGCTATGATCTGGGCATGAATACCGCCGGGGGCTATGAAGAATATATCCGGGTTCCCGCCGCCTGGGTGGTGCCACTGCCCGCGGGATTAAGCCTGCGCGAAAGCATGATCTACGGCACGGCCGGTTTTACCGCCGCCCTCTCCTGTTTCAAACTGATCAATTACGGTGTCACCCCGGATCGCGGCCCCATACTGGTAACCGGGGCCACCGGTGGTGTCGGTTCCGTTGCCCTGGCTATTCTGGCCCAGGCCGGCTACACCGTAACGGCGGTCACCAGCAAGATGAACGAAGCCCCTTATCTGCAACAATTGGGCGCCAAAGAGGTGATCAGCGTTACCGAAGCCGACGACCAGAGCGGCCGTCCCCTGCTCAAACCCCGATGGGCGGGAGTTGTGGATACGGTGGGCGGGAACATCCTGGCCACGGCCATCAAGACCACCCAACGCGGCGGCACGGTCACCTGCTGCGGCAATGTGATCTCCGGCGAGCTCCATACCTCAATTTACCCCTTTATCCTTAACGGCATCAGCCTGGCGGGGATTGATTCGGCAACCACCCCGATGGATCTCCGTTTGCGGGTATGGGACAAACTGGCCGGGGAATGGAAGCTCGACCACCTCCAAGCCATCACCAACGAGCTGCCCGGACTGGAAGCCCTGGATGCCCGGATCGGACTGATCCTCGCAGGGAAACACCGGGGCCGGGACATCGTCAAAATCAGCGACTGATTCCACGCCGCATCGATTTCTGCAAACCGCACGGATCGGGACCTGTTACGAGGCCGCGACCGGTTCCGTATCCGTGTAACCTCGTTGCCATCACGCAGTTTTCCCCCAAACTTTCATCCCCCGCAAGGACCTTTCATGCAGCATGATGTCATTGATGCCCGGATCAGCCCCAACGGCAGCCTGGATGTACTCTCCCGGCAGGAAGTGGGCAAGCTCCTCAACGCCAGCCAAGGCGAGTTGTATCCGCTGTTCCGCAACAGTTCCCTGGCCGTACTCAACTACGGCGGGTATCTTGATGACGGCCGCGCCCTGCTGGAGCTCTATAAGGATTTCGACATCCGGGTAATCCAGGAAGAGCGCGGCATCAAGCTCGACCTCCGTAACGCCCCGGCCAGCGCCTTTGTCGACGGCAAGATGATCAGAGGCATCAACGAGCATCTGTTCGCCGTGCTCCGCGATATCGTCTATGTCGACGATGCCATCAACAACAATCCCCGCTTTGACCTTGCGACCTCGGACGGCATCACCAACGCCATCTTTCATATCCTGCGCAATGCCGGGATCATGCGGCCGCGCACCAACCCGCGTCTGGTGGTCTGCTGGGGCGGTCACTCGATTGCACCCGCCGAATACGACTACAGCAAGGACGTCGGCCACCACCTGGGTCTGCGCAACCTCGACATCTGCACCGGCTGCGGTCCGGGGGCGATGAAAGGCCCGATGAAAGGGGCGGCCATCGGCCATGCCAAGCAGCGCAATACCACCGGCCAGTATCTCGGCATCACCGAACCCGGCATCATTGTCTCGGAATCGCCCAACCCCATTGTCAATGATCTGGTGATCATGCCGGATATTGAAAAACGGCTGGAGGCCTTTGTCCGTACCGGACACGCCATCATCGTCTTTCCCGGGGGCGTCGGTACGGCCGAAGAGATTCTCTACATCCTCGGCCTTCTTCTGGATCCTGAAAATTCCCGTATCCCCCTGCCGCTGATCTTCACCGGACCGGCGAGCGCGGGCAATTATTTCGAACAGATCGACCGGTTCATCATCGACACCCTCGGCCCGGTTGCCCGACAGCTCTACCGGATTATCATCGACGATCCGGAAACCGTGGCGCGTACGGCTCAAGAAGGAATCGAGCAGGTCTACCGGTTTCGGCGCAAGACCGACGACGCCTACTATTTCAACTGGCAACTCCATATTCATCTCAGTTTTCAGCTCCCCTTTATTCCTACCCACGAAAACATGCGCAAGCTGGATCTGCGCAAGGGTCAGGCCCCCTATATGCTGGCCTCAAACCTGCGCCGGGCTTTTTCGGGAATTGTGGCCGGTAATGTCAAGGAAACGGGAATTCGGGCCATTGAGGAAAAAGGCCTGTTCGAACTGCATGGCGATGCCCGCATCATGCAACCCCTGGATACCCTGCTCACGGCCTTTGTCGAACAGCAACGGATGAAACTACCGACCACCAGTTACAATCCCTGTTACCGTCTCATTGCCGAGGAGAAGTAAAGATTCCCTGCGCCGCCAAACTTGATAAATTCGCCCGGAGACACTGCAAACACAGAATATGCAATTTTCCTCCTTCCAATTTTCGCCTGATCCTGCACAATAGCTTACACGCAGTCCGTACGGACATTTTTTGACACATTGCCCCCACCTTCACTTTAAAAGGAGTATCCATGTTACGAGATTTAGCCTTAGCAGCAAAAGCCGCCTGCAGCCGGGAAGACCAGGAAAGCCTGGTCCCGATCGTCCAACTGTTGCGGGACCTGGGTGAAATCGCCTTTAAAAAAGGGCTGCTGGCCCTGGAAGGCGAACTGCAACAGCTCAAGGATCCGTTTTTGAAACTGGGTATTCAGCTCATCGTCGACAAGACCGATCCGGAAAATGTCCAGGATATTCTGGATTCGGACATCTATTATAACGAGTCCAACGGACGGGAACTCTTGAAGAAAATAATTATCCGGGAAGGATTGCTCCGGATTCAGGCCGGGGACAATGCCCGCAATATCCTCATCTGCACCAAAATCTTTCTGGGCAAACTCGACCCGAGCGTCTGGTGATTGCCTTCTCCACCTCTTGTAACCGCAAAAAAACGCAACCCACCTTTACCCCCGATAGCAAACAGGGAGGCTCAGCATGCTTAACCATAAATTCGTTGATCTGACGCGAAAACAGCAGGAAGAACAGGTGAACAGCCGGTTCCAATTTCAGGAGAATGCGGGATGGTTCACGCCGGAAGGCGTCTTTGCCGGTAAAAGTGTGGAGGATGTCATTGCGGCGCTCATCGATCTGGAAGAGGCGGAGATCAACGCCATCGGCGACTGCATGACCGGATGCTGCATGGTGCCACCCCGGCTGGAGGATTTCGTCAGGAATTCCTGAATGCGTCCAGCGGTCGATGGCGGATGGCCTTGCCGGTTGCCGGCAGCAAAAACGCGAGAAGGGATGAGGCGTTACGTTCAACGCCGGTATCGTTGCTGATCGGCGGCCGGAGCAAGGGGATCTGCTTAAAGGCCTGCTCCAGACAGGTTCGCGCCTGCCGATAAGCAACGGTGTCCATGCGCCCCCCTTGCTGCACCTGTCCCTGGTCGTCGAAAAAATGACCGAAGCAGATCCAGTCCCGACCGGCGGGATAGCGCTTAATCGCCGTGATCACCACCGCTTCACGAACCAGATACCGGGCAATCCGCTGAATGACGGCATGCTCCGGCCCACGGATGATAGCCCGATTATCCGCCCTCGCCAGTGTTCTGTAGACCCGAAAGGTGAACCAGGCAACCAGATGATGCTCATTTCCGGCCTGTATCAACTTTTTAAAAATAGCGTCGAACAGTTGCTTTTTGCCGGTATAGAGGGTGGTTTCAATTCTGAGCTGTTCGGCATACACCAGATAGTGCGGCTCAGCGGGCTGATCTCCGGTCAGGAGAGACCGCAGCAGGTCCCCGGCTTCTTTGACATTGAGCCCGGGTCCGGGATTGCAGCCCAGTTGAGCAAGACGCAGTTTCTGGGGAGCGGTGGCGGGTTGATAGGGATGTCGCTCAATCCATTCAGCAACAAGGCTGTCGCGCTGCAGGGCCACGGCTCTGACCTCCTCCTCGTCAAACCCTCGATACACCTTTCTTCTAACCCGTCCGGATTTTTCGCTGATCCCGACCACGTTAAATACCGGCATGCCCCCTACTCCTTGGTAAAAAAAGATAAACGGTTGAATTATCAGGCTTCATGTTCCGTGCCATTGCCAGCGAGCCGATGAAGCCGCAATCATTTCATGCAGTCGTCAGTCCGAAATCCATTATGGAAACCGCATGGGTCCGGAGGCGCGCTATAGAGGCGCGCTATACATAGTTCTGATATTCCGGTTCAAACATCAGTGAGCGTATATGCGCGGTCAGATCATCCGGTTTGGGCAGAACCGCCAATCCATCCCTATAGGCCACCTCGGCCACGGCCACGGCCACGGCCAGCGAGACCTCCCGAATTCTGGGCAAGGCCGGATAGACCCGGCCGAGCTGCAGATCCTCCTCCGTAACCTCGTGGGCAACAACGCGGGCAGCCACCAGGAACATCTCGTCCGTCACCCGAACCGCACCGCTCGCCATCACGCCCATACCGACCCCCGGGAAGATGTAGACATTGTTGCCCTGGGCCGGAAACAGTTTCTTGCCATGGGTGATCACCGGATCAAAGGGACTGCCGCTGGCAAAAATAGCCCGGCCTTCCGTCCAGGTGTAGGCCTCTTCCGCCGTACATTCGGATTTGGAAGTCGGGTTGGAAAGCGAAAAAATAATCGGACGGTCGTTGATCCGCGCCATGCTCTCCAAAACCGCAGGCGTAAACCGTTTTGGTTGACCGGAAACCCCGATGATCGTTTGCGGCCGCAACTCTTCGATTGCGGTTTGGAAGTCGCTCACATAGGGATGTTCATGGGCGTACAGAAGTTTATGTCCGCTGAGATCGGCACGCTCCTTCACAATCAGACCTTTGGAATCAAAGTACCAGCAGCGCTGACGTGCCTCTTCGAGAGAGAGCCCTTCTTCCACCAGGGCGGCCACCATCAGATTACCGGCGCCGATTCCGGCCTCGCCGGCCCCGAGGAAAAGAAAACGTTGGTCTGTGAGCGTACCGCCGGTAATCCGCAGGGCCGAGAGTATCCCGGCAACAGTCACCGCAGCGGTCCCCTGAATATCGTCGTTGAAGCAACAGACCTGATCGCGGTACTTCTGGAGAAGACGAAAGGCGTTTCTGTTGGCAAAATCTTCAAACTGAATAATCGCACCCGGAAAAACCTGCTGCACCGCCAGAATAAATTCCTCGATTATATCGTCGTAGACCTGACCGCGCAGGCGCGGGTGCTGCAAACCGGTGTACAGCGGATCGTTGAGCAACCGGGCATTATCCGTGCCCACATCGAGTGTGACCGGCAGACTTAAAGAGGGATGAATACCGGCACAGGCTGAGTAGAGGGCCAGTTTGCCCACCGGAATCCCCATGCCGTCCGCCCCGAGATCGCCCAACCCGAGGATACGTTCGCCATCGGTGACGACAATGATGCGGATATCGTTGAACGGCCAGTTGCCCAGCAATTCGGCGATCCGGCCCTGGTCCCTGGCGGTGATGTAGATGCCCCGCGGCCGCCGGAAGATATGGCCGAATTCGAGACAGGCCTGGCCCACGGTCGGGGTATAAACGATGGGCATCAGCTCTTCGATATTATCGAGCAGCACCCGATAAAAAAGCGTTTTGTTGCGGTCCTGAAGGGCTACAAGGGTGCCGTACCGTTCGATGTCGGTCGATCGTTTGCGCAGATTTTCCAATACGCGCTGCACCTGTTCATCAATGGTGAGAACACGCGGCGGCAGGAGCCCGCTTAAACCCAGGATTTCCCTTTCCTCCACGGTAAAGGACGAGCCCTTATTCAATGTGGGATCACGGAGCAGGGCTATGCCGGTGGGCAGACCGGCGAGTCGGTTTTTCAATCGCACCTTGGAGGCGGCATCGGTGGTCGAACTCTTTTTCAGCATGGATTGAAGATTGATGTGGCTGAGAAAACGCGACAGGGTTTCGCCATCAACCAGGTCTTTCTCAAAATGAATGGCCATCTCACCTTTATCATGGACTATTTTATACATACGCAATTTCCCTCTCTTCTGTATGGCGTTGATGCCATGCCGTGCCTGTCGCCACCTTCTCTACCAACTCCTGGATCTCCCTGGTGGTGGGAGAACCGATTCAGGAAGCATTACAAACCTCTGGGTGAGCTGTCAAGAGCCTCCGGTCCCCGGCTTTCAACGCCCGGCCGGACGCTCATCATGTTCAACAGGCCCCCTCTCTTTTTAAAAAAGACGGCACTGGGGAGAAAACAGGCTCCTGTGCTTTTTGTCGGTGACGATTTCCTTGCCGGTCAATCCGCCGATCAAGAACGGAGAATCAGGAAGATGAGACGCCCTGATCCGGGATGCAACCTGCTCGTTGCTGTTTGCATAGCAATAGCGACAGCCATGCGGACAGGAATTGTAAGCGCCGATATCGACACTGACAACGCAGCCGCATCCCGGCCGTTGTCCGGGATCTTTTTGGGCCTGAATCGGCTGTCCCAGGAGTGCTGCCAGGACACGGTCGTC
Organism: uncultured Desulfobulbus sp.; assembly: GCA_963666685.2. Classification (GTDB taxonomy): domain Bacteria; phylum Desulfobacterota; class Desulfobulbia; order Desulfobulbales; family Desulfobulbaceae; genus Desulfobulbus. Next base: position 518,074 of record CAXXHZ010000003.1, on the reverse strand, counting down.
GATGCATCGCGCCGACTCAATACCGCATTGCTCCGAGAGAAACGGATCGCAGCAGGCTGCAAGCCGCAGCTTATATTTTTTGGCAATGGCGGCAAGTTGTCCGACAAACCGTCTCTTTTCGTTCTCATCAAGGGCCGACAGCTCACAATCCTGCAGGTTCCGTTTGCACTTCTCATAAAGACGAAGAAAGCTGATGGTGCAGGTGCGGGTGTACGGCCCCAGTTGTTCGGCCAGATACTCGAACCCATCAAGATGATACGCGGGGGTCAAGGTGCGGCTCAGAAGGATGGGGTCAAAACGCCAGAGTACCCGCTCAGGTCCGATCCGCTCCGCCAGTTTCCGGAAGGTAGCAATGACTTCCGCCTTGGGCGGCAGATTTCTTTCCATATCCCGGCCATAGGCGGTGAGGGTGAATTGGAAGTAATACCGATAGCCCAAGCGCTCGATCTCGGCCAGCCGGGGCAGCATCGGCGCCGGATTCTTGGTCCAGAAGACAATACAATCCACAGTCTGCGGATCAAGGGAAAGACGCGAGACCTGGTGTGCATTAAAAGGATTACGCACCAGCACCTGTCCCTGCTGCAATCGATTGAGCATCCAGTCGGAATAAAAAGCCGGGATATCGGTTCGCCTGCTGGCGCTGATGATCATTGCCGCTCCCGTCCCTCGATTGATGCTAAGAACACGCCATACCTCGCCACTGCCCACCCGGTTCCATAAGCACAATCTCCTTGACGGCAATCAACTTGCCCCAACGGCCCGCATCCTGTACAATCTGCCGTTTACCTCCACAACCCGACCCCAGGGTCGAGGCCATCCCGCAACAACAAAGCAGATTAACGAATGTCTCAGCAAAACGTCAACACAATCGATCCCGCAACCGGGACGGAACGCATCGGCTTTAAAATCCTGGTAGCCATCAGTTCCTCCCATTTTCTCAATGATATGCTCCAGTCCCTGATCCCGGCGATTTACCCCCAGCTCAAGGACGGTTTTGCCCTCAGCTTTACCCAGATCGGACTGATCACCCTGACCTACCAGATGTCGGCCTCCCTCCTGCAGCCGGCGGTCGGCCTCTACACTGACCGTCACCCCATGCCCTATTCCCTGACCATCGGCATGGGCAGCACCCTGATCGGATTGATTGCCCTGTCCGTGGCCCCCAGCTACGTGCTGCTGCTGCTCGCGGTCGGTCTGATCGGAGCAGGCTCCTCGGTTTTTCATCCCGAATCCTCACGGGTTGCCCGCATGGCCTCGGCCGGACACTATGGCCTGGCGCAGTCGATCTTTCAGGTCGGCGGCAATGCCGGAACCTCGATGGGACCCCTGCTGGCGGCTTTGATCGTCATCCCCATGGGGCGCCACAGTCTCGCTTGGTTTTCGCTTGTCGCCCTGCTGGCCATGGGTATTCTCTGGTGGGTCGGCGGCTGGTATAAACAAAAGCAATTGGAGGCTAAACGGTGGCAAAAGGCAAACCCGATCACTCCACCGCAGAGGTGCCTGAAAAAGGTTATCGCTCCGCTGCTGATTTTGCTGGTCCTGATGTTCTCGAAATTCTTTTATATGACCAGCCTCAACAGTTATCTCATTTTCTATCTGATGAGCAAGTTCGAACTCTCGGTCCGCTCCGCACAAATCCACCTGTTTGTTTTTCTCTTCGGGATGGCGGTGGGCACCATCCTCGGCGGCCCCATTGGTGATCGGATCGGTCGCAAGCAGGTCATCTGGTGGTCCATTTTCGGTTCAGCACCTTTTGCCCTTATGCTGCCTTATGCAAACCTGTTCTGGACCGGTCCCCTAACCTTTGTTATCGGCCTGCTCATGTCCTCGGCCTTTCCGGCCATCGTGGTTTACGGCCAGGAAATGTTTCCCGGCAAGGTGGGAACGATAGCCGGTCTTTTCTTCGGGCTGGCCTTTGGCCTCGCCGGTATAGGTGCAGCGCTTCTGGGTAAACTCGCTGATTTTCGCAGCATTGAGTATGTTTATCAAGTCTGTGCCTTTCTGCCCTTGCTTGGCCTGACTGCAATTTTCCTGCCGGATTTGAGAAAGGAAAGGGCTTCCCGCTGAAAAGCGGGTCAACAGCCTCCGGAAAAACAAAAAAAGGCGCAACCAATGAAAATCGTGAAAACAGGGGTCAACGGCACTCTCATCAGTGAAAACGGGGAGCAGCTCACCCCTCCGGCCGGCTGGTCGTTCCTTGTTGCCGGCGATGCCGCCATCACCAGAAAAGTGACGGCTGCCGGTGCGTGTTGGCGGGTGCAGGTCCAGATGGGACGACGAACGATTTCCAAGGGCATCTGGGCTCCGGAAGCCACTATCATTCAAGCCAGGCAAGAAGTCGAGGCCCTGCGCGCCACCGATGCCCATGCAAAGAAACTGGCCAATGACCGGCGGCGAAGGGCGCAAAAACAAACGGAATATGAACAGGAATTTTATCAGGCGGTTCGGGGCTTTCTTGCCTTTGCTCCCAAATACGAAGCCGTGGAGCACGCCATGGCCGAGGCCGTCACCGTACATGCCGTCCCGGTAGGCAGCGGTACGGTGGCCCGGACCGCCATGATCCCTCTTGAGGATCGGGCTGCAAAAGCGGTGATCGCCTGGATGCGGCATGCAACCACGGCCTACGATTCGATGAAGATAGCCCGCATCAAAGGGGAACGGCGGGAGATTCGCCGGATGCTGGCACGACGATCCGCAGAGCTGCTCCAGGCCTATCGGGAGGGGCGGGAGCCTGCATCCGACTGCCCGCTCAAGACGATTTTCGCTCCCTCTGAAAATCGTCAAGACCAAGCCGCCTCCACCTGCGATTAAGAACTCGCCCGCGAAATACCGGAAAGTTCGAGCAAATATTGCTATTGACGCGTATAGTAAGAGGCGGAAAAACCCTCCTCCATGCCATCGCGACGCATTGAATCCTCCATACTGAACGCTTCTCAAGGAACACTTTATGTCATTTGATCAACTGGGCCTTCGGGTCGAACTGCTGAAGGCCGTACAAAGAACCAAGGGCTATGCTGCCCCCACCCCCATTCAGGCCAAGGCTATCCCCTTTATTCTCGACGGACGGGACATCCTGGCCCGCGCCCAGACCGGAACGGGAAAAACCGATGCCTTTGCCCTGCCATTGGTCGAAATTTTAAGCCGGACCGAGGGCAACGGGCAAGACCCGAGAGCACTCGTCCTCGCACCGACACGGGAACTGGCGCTTCAGGTGGGAGAAACGATCAAGGCCTACGCACGGACGGTCTCCCTGCGATGCACCGTGGTGTACGGCGGGGTTCGTATCGAACCGCAGATCGAACGTCTGAAACGCGGCATCGATATCCTGGTGGCGACTCCGGGCCGTTTACTGGATCTTGTCGAGCAGGGGCATCTGGATCTTTCCGAAATCGCATTTCTCGTGTTCGATGAAGCCGATCGAATGCTGGATCTGGGATTCCAAGAGGAAATTTCCCGGATTCTTGCCCTCGTTCCCGCGGAGCGCCGGACCATGCTGTTTTCCGCCACCTACACCCAGCAAATACGCAATCTGGCCGGAATCATGTTGCAGAATCCCGAGATTATCGAGGTGACTCCCAGCAAGACTGCGGCGGAGTCGGTGGTTCAGAAGGTGCATCTCGTGGCCCAACCCAATAAACTTTCGCTTCTCATCCATCTGATATCCCGAGGCGACTGGAGCCAGGTTCTGGTCTTTACCCGTACCAAACACGGAGCAAACAGGATCACGGAAAAACTGGTTGCCCAAGATCTCAGCGCAGCCGCACTGCATGGCAACAAGAGCCAATCGCTGCGCACGCGCACCCTCGCCGAATTCAAGAGCGGTGCAATCCGTATTCTGGTGGCAACCGATGTGGCGGCAAGAGGCCTGGATATCTCCAATCTGCCCTATGTGGTCAACTTCGATATGCCGAGCATCCCCGAAGACTATGTGCACCGCATCGGCCGCACCGGCCGCGCCGGAGTTATCGGCATAGCCGTCTCCCTGGTCAGTCATGAAGAAGAGACGCATTTGCGGTCCATTGAACAGTTACTCGATCAGAAAATCCCGGTAGAAAAGGTCTATGGGTACACAGAGGAAAGCGATGTCCCTGATTTCGTTCTCTATCGCCCCAATAATACCTCCAGCGAGAAAAAGGCAAGTAAGGACATAAAAGCGTTGGTCGCCGACAGGGATGCGGCCAAGCAACGGCTGAAAGATCCGCCCGTCGAGCCGACAGGCAGCGGGAGAAGATCAGGACCGAAATCGAAAACGAAATCCGGCGGAAAAAATAAAAAGACCGCGCAAAAAACAAGCCGACCCGGATCGCACACGCACCAGTTTCCTCCGCAAAACAAAAACAAAGGAAGAAGGTAACTCTTCAGCAATACCACCGATGCCTCTGGTTCCCATGCGTTGCATGGGAATTCTCCTGGCCTGCGATGCACAGGCATGTGCCAATATTTACAGCCGGATGCACCCGCGACCACACCCGCGTTCCCATGTGGCACATGGGAACGAGAAACCAAGTGGCGGTTAACAAATTGTACGCTTGGCTTGAACCGAGCGATTAAAGTGCAAGAAGATGTGCAGGAAGATATTCTTTCAGGATATCTATAAGATAAACAGATTTTCTATTACCCGAGGGGATGAGTCTTTTGTCCGAGCTCTGTAAAAAATGTGCCGCATGTTGTCAGAATTATCCTTTTATAGAACTCTCCCAGACCGAAATACGCTCTCTGGAAAAGATAACCGGAGATTCCTTCCAGGTGTTTACAAACCAACACTTTGAAGAGGTTGTAAAATATTTTTTACAATTCCAGGAAAACGGATATTGTTGTTTTTTACATAAGGAGAACGGCCGTTTTTTTTGCGGCGTTTATGAAGCAAGACCGGGGATTTGCAGAAAATATCCCTCTAATGCCCCGCAGCAGGATGCCTGTGATGCTCATTGTAAAAAAATACAGGTTGCGGCTGCTTTCGATGAACAATTCCAGCACATAACACCAAAAACCACCCTCCCCCATGGGGCATAACGCCCTGGTCGCAAACAACTCGGATACAATTGCGCTCGGATTTTGGTTCGGCTTGGGTTGTATGGCCCGCGCAATACCGAGGCGCAGCAGTGCTCCGCCGAGGATTTTGTGGTTGAACCCCAGCCTTAAATAGCCTCTCCCCTGCGTTTCAGCAGGACGTAATGATTACCCGGAGCAACCAGGGCTCGACCGCGGACAACCGTATCATTGTTCTCAGCCTCCCTGACAGTTACCCTGCAGGTTGAATCGAGCCGTCTGGCAAAGGCAACCTCGAAATTTTCCGGCCATCAATCGAGTATGTGATTGTTTCAATCCACGCCCCTGCGTGAGGGGCGACTACGCCAGCCGCTTTTAGTACCTTACTCCTGAAAGTCTGACATAAAAAACAAGAAAATCAGGCGGCCATTTTTAATAAATTCTCGGTAGATGCGGCCAGGAATGCATTCAACATATTGGTTAATTTTACCCCCTTGGTCGTCACTTGATATCTGTTCTGTCGGGGGAGTTTTCGAATAATCCCATGTGCTCTGAGAAGCTGCAGAGAGCGACTGATTCTTGCTGATAACTGCTTGTCGGTTTGCCGTGCTCCAGAGCAGGCTCCAAACAAATGTTCCCGGAGCATCTTATTGGTAAGCCCGGAAATTCTGAAACTCGGACGACTGATTGCCTGAAGGATCTCAAGATCTTTCCATTCTGTTCATTGTAGAGTTTCACAGAATTCTGATCGACCCAATGGCGAAGGCGGATACCATCATTGAAACCGGTCATTCGTGTCACAACTTCATCCGTTGATCGCTGATAAGGATTTCCTGCTCGGGTTAACGGGCGATCAAGATAACGGAGTACAGCGGTGCTTGTTCCGGTTATGTGCGCATGGTGGAGCAGGGAATCCATAAGGCCCGCAAGTTTGTCCGGCGAGGTGAAAATCAAATCAGTGGCCCATTCGCTTTGCCATAAGGTCCAATAGTAAGAATAATACGGGCCGAGAATATCTGTCATTGCCGGAAAAACAACGGGGAGAAAGCTGTTCAGCCGTTCGGCAAAACGAATATCAAGTTGCTGGTCAAGAAGCTGTTGCGCCTTTTCGTAGTCGCCAATATGCAGGAACTTGTTGCCTTTGGCCTGGAATTCAATCCCTTCCTGTTCAAGGCTGCGGCGTAACCACTCACGGCCATTAAGGCAGACCTGTATATGATACGGGAACCATGTTTGCAACCGGATATTCATGAAGCCAAGCTCGGGGGCATCAAAGTAAAAATACAGATGGTTGCATCGGGTTTGGTAATTCTGCAACTGTGGATACCCTGTTGCCGCGCAGTACCGGGCGCGATAGGATGAGCCGGCTTCCAGGCAGGACCACACCCCGATCAGTCCGCTGCTTATCTGTTTCTGTTGCTGTCATTCATGGGCCACGGTCTCCTTCCGGATACGCCACGTCGGGAGATGGATGATGCCATCGCCGCAGTTGTCTTTTGCATATTGATCAGCGTGTCCGATGATGTTCTTGGTCTGAGCCATCATCCAGGATTTGTAATCTTTGTTGAGAATGCCTCGATTTCGACAAAAACGCAGGACTTCTCCGGCTGACATCAGGGGAAGTATGAAACCCTTGAAGACAATGCTGTGCGTAAACAAATAAAAAAAGTGCCAATCAGCCCTTACATCGAACTCCTCCGGTGAACTCTTGTAATCAGCGGTTTAAAAACCAGCCACTCCGAAAGCAAGACGGAGTACGCCTCTTATGCCCTTTTCCGATAGCTCTTCCCCTCCATGACAAGAATCTCCGAGTTGCAGACAAGTCGGTCGGCAATCGCCGTGGCAACGGTGGTGCCGTCAAAGATGTTTCCCCAGAGTGCAAAGGGCAGATTGGTCGTTATGATGGTCGACTTCTGCTCATGGCGAGCACTGATGACCTGGAAAAACAAGTTTGAGCCCTGTTGGCCAAGCGGTAGATACCCGATCTCGTCGATCACAAGCAGATCCGGATTTTGGTATGTTTTGAGTTTACTCAAAAGGGTGTGATTGTCCTGAGCGGCAACAAGCTGGTTGCTCATCTCCATTGCCGAAGTAAACAGCGTTTTAATACCGGCCTGGGTGGCAGCGTAGGCGATGGTCTTGGCCAGCAGACTTTTCCCCTGAGGGCTAAGGGCCGGCGAATTTCAGCGTCCGGATCATTCACATCCCGTCCCCACTCAATTCTGGCCAGGCGATACATGCAGGGCAGAAAGGATAAATCCTGGATAACCGAGCTGGGACCGACCTGCTGCAACCGGTAATCGCGGTAGGCAGCAATGTCTTTTGAGGTGATGGTCTGTAAGGACTTGCCATCAAAGTAGCGAATGAGCCGGCCACCGATCTCCTGATCCAGTCTTTGAGTGTTGCGTTTTTTCCTCGGCGCAACCGCCATGGTATATTTTTCGACTGCCTCATTGAACCGCATGTCATCGGCGGGCAGTTCACCAGGTAACGCGACGACTAGCAACGAATAACAATGATTGAAATTCATCGCAATACAAAAAATATCGTATAAAAACAGTCAATTACAAACTCAATCCGACTGTAACTATTGAAAACACTAGAAAGAACAAAAAAAGGGGTTAGACGCTCGAAAAAGCATCTAACCCCTTGATTTTACTGGTCGGAACGAGAGGATTTGAACCTCCGGCCCCCTGAACCCCATTCAGGTGCGCTACCAGGCTGCGCTACGTTCCGAAATTTAGAAAGGCTTAAGTAGCATTTATCCCTACCAACTGTCAACCTTTACTTACAATTCCTTTTTTTTAGATTCCCTGAGTTGTGTAAGAATATCACGCAATTCTTTTTTTATCAAGCCCAGCAAAGGTTCGTCTTTCACGAGTACCTTTGCAGAAGGTGCTCTTTGTAGTGCGTGGGGGTTATTCTTTTGCGAATGTTTAAGAAATTTTCTTGCACCGGATATTGTATAGCCTTCATCGTGTAGCAGGGTTTTAATACGTAGGAGATTTTCAATATCCTGCCGCCGATACAACCGCTGTTTCGATTTCCCCCGAAAGGGTTTTATAAGCGTAAACTCTGTTTCCCAGTAACGCAAAACATGGGTATCGACACCCACAAGATCGCTGACTTCACCGATCCGAAAGTAAATCTTATCCGGTATCTCTGGAAAACCTAGTGATAATTGTTTCACATTAAGTATCGGCGCTGTACAAATCCTTATGAGCAAACCTAACTATCAAACAATACACTCCCTCAAAAAACTTGTTTTCAACAAGTCCTTGATCAACAAAATACATATATCATGTATTCAGTCGCTCTCGTAGCCGTTTGCTTGGTCGAAATGAAACCATTTGCCGTTTTGTAATGGTCATAGATGCACCTGTCCGAGGATTGCGACCTCGTCGTGGTGATTTATCTCGAACCGTAAGGGTACCGAACTGGACGAGTTTAATGGATTCCCCATCAACCATTGTATTCTTCATTGTTGCAAAAACCGTGTCCACGATTTCAGCCGCATTCCGTTGTGAAACACCCAATTTCTCATTAACGGAGATGGCTAATTCCTTACGAGTTACATTCTTTTTTTTCATTCTTCGGATCCTTCGCGGTAACGGGCATTAAAATTTGCCATTAATGAATTTACTATTTTTTCGTGCACTTTGTCTACCGTCTGATCATCAAGCGTGGCAGTAACTGAACGATAGGTGACGGAAAGTGCGACACTCTTATACCCTGCTTGAATGGGTTTGCCACGATATACATCAAAAATTTCCACTGATTCAAGATATTTCTGAGGCTGAGCATGGATTGCCTGCAAAAGTTCACCGGAAGGGACACTCTCCGGCACAACCAGGCTGATGTCACGTTTAACCGAAGGATATTTAGGCAACGTCATAAATTTCTTTGCCTTTTTCTCCATGGTCACCAAGTGCTGGAGATCAATTTCGAAAAAATATACCGGTTGTTTAATGCCGAAACCTTTCAGTGTCTCCGGATGAACCGCACCTAAAGCGCCCACCATTCTGTCACCATCCATAATGACGGAAGCGCAGGTTAGATCACAATAGGGAGGAATAAAAGTCGGATTATACTGGAACAAAGAAACGTGATCGGTTTCGAGTATACGCAGTACTTGAAGAAGATTAGCGGCAGCGCCCTTGATATCAAAAAAATCAGCTTCCTGACCGGCAAAATGCAACAATTCAGCTCCAGGATACCGCTGTCCGCTGATGACTGCGCAGAGTTGCAATCGTTCTTCGGGTAAGGTATCGGCCTCTTGCTGGATAAAAATTTTCCCTACTTCGAACAAACGTATATCAGGTTGTTGAAAATTGATATTACGGCGAACATTTTCCAGCATTCCGGGAAGAAGCATGGAGCGCATGATGGATTGTTCTTCAGAAAGCGGATTGATTAATCGAGTCACCCGACGTCTGTAATCGTCTCCGGCCAATCGGCATAGATTAAAATGATTTTCCGCAACAAAACTGTAGTTTATTGCTTCGAAAAATCCTTGCGCCGTCAAAATTCGGGCCGTTTCTTGCCTTAGGTTGCGCAATACGTCCCGCTTAGGATAATCCATGCGAATAGTGGGAAGAGAGGTGGGAATTTCATTATACCCCACGAGACGCGCCACTTCTTCTATAAGGTCGACTTCCCGTTCGATGTCTATCCTGAAACTTGGCACAATGACATTGAGGATGTTGTCATCGAGAGCGGTGACCAGAAATTCAATGCTCTGCAGATACCGGGCGACTTCGTCTCGGCTCAGAGTCAAACCCAGGAGGGTGCAGACTTTATCTATCCGAAGTTGTAATTGTAGAAGATCTCTTTTTCCGGGGTAGACATCAATACCGTCTCCATCAGCCTGGGCTCCAGAGTATTCCACTATAAGCTCAACAGCTCTTTGCAGGGCGCTATCGGCAAGATTAGGATCGACGCCGCGTTCGAAGCGATAGGAGGTTTCGGAAGGAATGCCGAGTTTACGGGCGGTCCGGCGAATGGAAACCGGATTAAAACATGCTGATTCCAGAAGAATAGTAGTGGTGTCGTTTGTGATTTCGGTTTCGAGACCGCCCATGACACCGGCAACGGCAATCGGACGTTCAGCATCACAGATGAGGAGCATATCAGGGTCCAGTTGACGCTGGTTGCTGTCGAGGGTGGTTATGGTAGTTTCGTTTGCAGCCGGTCTACGGACAATAATCTTCCGATCTTTCAGGGTGGTAAAATCGAAAGCATGCAAGGGCTGGCCGGATTCCAGCATGACATAGTTCGTGATATCGACAATATTATTGATCGGTCGCATGCCGACTGCGGTGAGTCGCTGTTGCATCCATAGGGGAGAGGGGCCGACTGTCACCTGCGAAAGTTTTTTTGCGCTGTAGCGTGGGCAGAGATCGGCTGCCTGAATAACTACTTCATAGTCTGTTTTTCCGGTCAAAGGAGGCGTTTGCGCAACCAAAGGGGCCAAAACGCCTCCGGTAAAACTGCCGACCTCTCTGGCAATACCGCGTACACTGGCGCAATCCGGTCGGTTGGGTGTCAAATCCACCTCGATAACCGTGTCTCGCAGGCCAAGAGCCTCGACAAGCGGTATCCCGCAGGCCAGATGGTCATCAAGGTCGAGAATCCCGCTATGGTCGTTATTCAAGCCGAGTTCACGAGCGGAACAAAGCATCCCGGAAGAAACAACACCGCGCACTTTGGCTTTTTTTATTTTGGTCCCGTCGGGAAGTCTGATACCCGGTTTAGCTATAGCCGTCACCATTCCGGGACGGACGTTGGGCGCCCCGCAGACTACTTGCAATATTTCCGTTCCTGTGTCGACAGTACAAATGGTCAATTTATCGGCATCGGGATGTTTACTGACGTCCTGAATTTTTGCAGTGATTATTTGTTCCAGCTCACCAAATAATTCCTCAACGCTATCGACTTCCAGGCCAAGCATGGTAAGTCTATCGGCAAGCTGGGCCGAGGTCAGTTCCTCGGTGGAGATAAATTGATTAAGCCAACTCAGCGTGAATTTCATGAGTATTCCTGTCTACAACACAACATTTTGCAATGAGTAATTTTTTATTTTTCCGGAGGATAAAAGCCGATGAGAATTCCTACGTTCCGAGACCTTAACATTCCGATATCCAATATAAATATAAAAAAAGAGGCATCACAGGAATCGTAAGATGTTTACGGATACCCCCCATGCCCTTAATCCCGCTGCTCTTTTCGACAGAGGAAGTGTCGCAGTTAAAAAAGAAGATTCCGACGTGAGTGATTAGAATTGGGAGAGAAAACGAAGATCATTCTCATAGTAGAGACGAATATCATCAATACCGTATTTCAGCATAGCAATCCGCTCGACACCAAGTCCAAAAGCGAATCCGGAATAGACATCGGGATCATAGCCAACCATTTTCAGTACTTCAGGGTCAATAAGACCGGATCCGAGGATTTCAAGCCAACCTGTTCGTTTGCATACTCGGCATCCCTTCCCTTCGCAGATAACACAGGCAATGTCAACTTCAGCGCTAGGCTCGGTAAAAGGGAAAAAACTCGGCCGGAAACGTAACGCCAGATCACGGTCAAACATCTTGCGCGTAAAACTGGTCAAAACACCTTTTAGATCGGCAAAGGAAACACCTTTATCAACGAGGAACCCTTCGACCTGATGAAACATAGGGGTATGGGTGATATCGGAATCACATCGATACACCTTGCCTGGTGCGATATAGCGCAAAGGGGGATCCTGCTGTTCCATTATCCTGGCTTGCATGGGCGAGGTATGGGTGCGCAGAAGTATCGAGTCCGTGACATAGAAGGTATCATGCATATCACGGGCGGGATGATGTTTCGGAATATTAAGGGCCTCAAAATTGTAGTAATCGGTTTCAACATCCGGCCCCTCGGCAACGGCAAATCCGAGTTCCTCAAATATCGAGCAAATCTCATCCATTACCTGGGTGACCGGATGCAGTTTGCCGAACGGTATATACCGTCCGGGTAAACTGAAATCAACACTACCTAGAGGAGCTATGGCATCCTGTCCAGAAAGCAGTTCCTTTTTTTCTTGGAAGTGCGTCTCGACTTGTTGTTTGATGTCATTTGCCAGCTGACCTAATCTGGGACGATCTTGCGGGTCGACAGCCCCCAACTTTCGCATGATACCGGTCAGCAGTCCGCCTTTTCTTCCGAGATATTGGACCCTAAAAGCTTCCAATTGGGCAGATTCAGTAATCTGCCTCAGAATTTCTTCAGCCTCCTGTTGGAGCCTGTGCAGCTCTTGTTCCATGACGTCAATCCTGAATCAGGAAGCTTGCTGGATTGAGGCTTTAACAACGGCGGTGAAGGCGTTTGGATCGACAATAGCAAGATTGGAAAGCACTTTACGGTCAAGCTCAATCGCACTTTTGGACAGTCCATTAATAAACCTGCTGTAGTTGATACCGTTCAATTTTGCAGCAGCGTTAATTCTGGATATCCACAATTGCCTGAATTCTCTCTTTTTGGTACGACGATCACGGTATGCGTAGCAAAGCGCACGATCAACCGCTTCCGCAGCTGTTTTAAAAAGGCGGTGTTTTCCACCTCGAAATCCTTTTGCCAGACTCAACACTTTATTTCTTCTGCGGCGTGCTTTAAAACCGCGGGTTACACGAGGCATTGTATTCTCCGTTTATGCTGATAAGTTATGCGCCACCCTGGATACGTTTCAAGAACACATCCTGTGGATAAATCCGATCCTTCCGATTAAAAAACAGAAACCTAACGATTTACAGATAGGGAAGTAACCGGCGAACGGCCCGCGTATTGGTTGCATCAATGAGTGCAGACTTACGCAGATTCCTTTTCCGTTTGGTTGATTTTTTGGTCAGTATGTGAGAGGAAAACGCTTTGCTTCGACGGATTTTTCCGCTTCCGGTCGCTTTAAACCGTTTTGCAGCGCCTCTGTTTGTCTTCATTTTGGGCATAATATACGCTCCTTACATCGCCCCAAAAGATCATAAAGAGAACTGGGGGATTATTAAAATTATTCTTTTTTTATATATCAGGCTTTCGGACCAACAAACATTACGAGTTGTCGACCTTCCATTTTGGGTTCTTGAATGATCACACAGTCTTCTCTCAGCGTATCAGCGATTTTATTCAACGCATCAAGGCCGATAGTCTGTGCGTAAATAATCTCACGTCCCCGAAATCTCATGGTCACCTTGACCTTATTTTTCTCTCCAAGAAATTCCTTTATCTTTCGTATCTTGAAGCTGAGATCATGTTCCTCGGTTTTAGGCCGGAATTTGATTTCTCTGGTTTCGATAACGGTCTGTTTCTTTTTGGCTTCCTGCTGCTTTTTTTTCAGCTCATAGCGGAATTTGTCAAAATTCATGATCCGACATACGGGCGGATCAGCTTTATCGGAAACCTCAACCAGATCGAGTCCCTGTTCCCTAGCTACTTCAAGGGCAGCCTGGGCCGTCACGACTCCTAGCTGCGAACCATCGGAATCAACGAGTCGTACCTCACGGTAATCGATATTTTCGTTGATTTTTATTTTCAGATCCTGTTGTGGGGAAAGTTTTCTGCTGCCTCGTTTTTTAATGTTCGTTCCTCCGGTTAAATAATTCCCATTCAGACAATACGGTGGCTACACTCTTCAATAACGAGATCAAAAAATGCATCCGGCGTCATTGCCGGTAGATTGTGGCCATCTTTTTTCCGTACGGTGATGGTACCATCTTCTTTCTCACGCTCGCCGACGATGAGCATATAAGGAATTTTCATAAGCTGTGCTTCACGGATCTTGTAATTCAATTTCTCGTTACGAAGATCTTTTTCAATCCGGATACCGCGGGCACGCAACTGTGCATAAACCTGTTCACAATAATCGTTCTGATCATCAGTGATATTCATGATCCTCGCCTGCTCAGGAGCAAGCCACAAAGGAAAAGCTCCGGCGTAGTGTTCAATCAACACCCCGATGAACCGCTCCAGTGAACCCATGAGCGCGCGATGGATCATAATCGGTTGATGCTCGCCACCATCGTCACCGGTATAGGTCATCTTGAAACGCTCGGGCAGATTAAAATCAACCTGAATTGTGGAGCACTGCCAGGACCGGCCCAACTGATCTTTAATTTTGATATCGATCTTCGGTCCGTAAAAAACACCTTCACCCGGATCAAGCTGATACTGCAACCCCTTTTTTTCCAAGGCCGATTTCAGCGCCAAGGTAGAAAGTTCCCAGTGTTCATCCGAACCGACATATTTATCCGGTCGAGTGGAAAGATAGACATCATATTGATCGAATCCGAAGGTCTTGAGGATATGCAGATTCAGATCGATAATATTGAAAATTTCGTCTTCCAACTGATCAGGACGACAAAAAATATGGGCATCATCCTGAGTGAACCCCCTGACGCGCATTAACCCATGCAAAGCTCCGGTTCGTTCATAGCGATACACCGTGCCGAGTTCGCACCATCGAATGGGAAATTCCCGATAGCTATGTTTGTCTGCGTTATAAATGCCGATATGAAAAGGACAATTCATCGGCTTCAACTGATAGAGCACCTCGTCGATTTCCATGGCGGAGTACATATTCTCGCCGTAAAAATCGAGATGTCCGGAGGTCTTCCACAGATCTTGCCGAGCAATGTGGGGAGTATAGAGCAGTTGGTACCCGTTACGGTAATGCTCGTCTTTCCAGTAATCTTCGATGAGTTTCCGTAACTGGGCACCACGGGGCTGCCAAAGAATGAGCCCCGGTCCGATCTGGTCTTGAATAGTAAACAGGCTGAGTTGCTTACCGAGCTTGCGATGGTCGCGCTTGCGGGCCTCCTCAAGACGGGTCAGATATTGCTGCAGTTCTCTTTTCTCGGCAAAGGCTGTTCCGTAAATACGGGTCAGCATAGGTCTTTTTTCGTCACCACGCCAATAAGAACCCGCCACTCGCAATAGCTTGAAAACCTTAATCCAGGAAGAATCGGGGACATGCGGCCCGCGACAAAGGTCGACAAATGAGCCATGGGTATAGAGACTGACGGTCTCCGCATCCATATCTTTGAGAAGTTCAACCTTGTAAACTTCGCCGAGCTGCTCAAAAAAACGAATTGCCTCGCCCTTCGTCAGCTCCTGTCGCGAAAAAGGGAGACGCGCCTTAGCGATCTCCGTCATTTTGTTTTCGATCTGCTCGAATTCATCCGGCGAAAAGGGTTTTTCTCGATCAAAATCGTAATAAAACCCGTCTTCGATTGCCGGACCGATGGCAACCTTTACCTGCTGGCCAAAGAGCTCTTTGACGGCCAAAGCCATAATGTGCGATGCGGAGTGGCGCAGAATTTCAGCACCTTCAGATGATTGCACAACAATGGGTTCAAGGATCGTGTCGACAGTGATCGGTGTTGACAGATCAACCATCTTTCCATTGCATCTTACCGCAAGGGTCTGCTTACGTTGCTTTCCGGAAACCAGCTCCTTCAGTATTTCCGCAGCAAGGGTCCCTTGCGGAAACGACTTACGCTCACCGTCTTGTAAAGAAACTGATATTTCTGCCATCGTGCCCGTAAAAAGGAAAGGCTAATGAGCAGAAAATATTTTCTGCATCCTAGCCTTTATAATTTTGGTAGGCACGGACGGTATCGAACCGACGACATCTACCACGTCAAGGTAGCGCTCTCCCGCTGAGCTACGCGCCTACAGCTCATTTACAAATTTTGAAGTTACACATATAAAACATACCAAAAAAAAACGCAAGTCAAATACCAGCAAACATAGAGACTGTCAAGGAAAAATTAAGCTTTGACCTCACAGAAGAAGGGGAAAAAGCCCTCTTTCTTCAAGGAGATGTGCCTCTTCGGACCCAAAACTATTGAGTTATCAATAACCAAAATACACAGTTCCCTGATCCTCGACCCTCAGCACCCCTTTCCCGGCTCTTCTCGGTCGCCCCCTCCTTCCCTTGCAATTCCCCGCCTTTACTACGCTGCTCCTCCCCCGCAAACAATCTGTTACAGGCGATACACCTCGTTGCAAACATACGACATTACTATGCATAACTTTACGTAATTGCAATAAAAAACAACCTGCTTCCCCGTCGATAATGAGAACAGAGGAAACCGGTTAAAAATATGTGTCTCACAAATCAGGGTACAAATGAACATATTTTTAGGCCAACCCGGACCCGGTCCTTTCCTCTTTCATGTTGTTTCTCTCCAGGATGGGGAGCCTTTTTGCACGGACGCGCTTAACCACTTGCAGGCTTTGCACTGCGGCAAGGCAATCGGTACACGACTGCCGCTCCTCCGACCATTATTTCAGGTCGAGGCTGACAGGCGTGAACCAAGGAGAGGAAATGGGGCTTTCCAGCGCGTTATATTCAGCGATCAGCGGCCTACAAAGCAATTCGCAAGCCATGACCGTGACCGGCAACAATATCGCCAACAGCAACACCGTTGGGTTTAAAAGCAGTTCCACCGTTTTTTCCGATCTGCTCTCAGCCAATATCGCCAGTTCCAGCGGCAACTCCCAAGTCGGTCGAGGGTCGCAGGTACAGACGGTTCAGACTAATTACAGCCAGGGAGGCTTCGAATCTACCGAGAACTCCACTGATATTGCCATTGAAGGCAACGGTTTTTTTATTGTCAGAGATGCCTTGGACGCGACCAACCTGTATACCCGAAACGGTAATTTCAGTTTTGACGATGACGGATACTTGGTCACAGCCGACGGTTATCGGGTTCAAGGGTCCATTTATAACTCTTCGGGAGTACTGGCAAGCGGCAACCTCAGCGACATTCAGGTGGACTTGGTTTCTCAGATAGCCGCCAAGCAAACTGAAAATGTCTCCCTGCAGACCAACCTTGATTCCAACTCGACGATTCTCAGCACCTTTGCCGTCGCCACCCCGGAAGATACTTCAAACTATTCAACCACCACAACCATCTATGATTCGCTGGGAACCTCCCATCTCGTTTCATGCTATTTTACCAAAACCAGCGATCAGGCCTGGGACTGGAATCTAGCGGTGGATAGCGCCGACTTGAGCGTCGGCGGTACCGATGACCTAACTCTGATAGGCTCCGGCACCCTGACCTTTGACGAATACGGGAACCTCGACACCGGTTCCAGTGCAACAATCCCCGCCCTCACCTGGAGCAATGGGTCTGCAACGCAGTCGATCGACTATTCCTTTGAAACAACGCAGTTCGACAGCGACTCCACCGTCTTTTCCCAGGATCAAGACGGCTACGCATCCGGTGAGGTAACGGATGTCGACATTGCCGCGGACGGCAAGGTCAGCGCCGTCTATTCCAATGGTGAAACCCTTTCGGTGGCCATGATTGTGCTTGCTTCCTTTACCAACCCCGATGGCCTTGACGCAACGGGGGGCAGCCTTTTTTCCGCAACCTCCGAATCGGGGTCGCCGACCATCGGGTATCCCGGCGCTTCTCTAGGAACGTTGCTCACCCAAGCGCTGGAGCTGTCCAATGTTGATCTGGCTACGGAGTTTGTCGATCTGATCACCATCCAAAATGCGTACTCCGCTAACTCGAAAGTCATCACCACCACCAATGACATGCTTACCGAGTTGATTAATCTGATCCGTTAGGAATGGAGAATTAATACCATGAACTCATCCACACCCTTGCAAAAAAATCTCCAGGCTCTCAATGAGCTTCTGGTGAAGGAACGTGCGGCAATTACCCATCTGCAAATGCACAAGCTCGATACCCTCCAACAGGAAAAAACCCGTTTGCTCCTCTTGCTGCAACAGGTTGAAAAACCTGTGGACCAGGAATGCACCAGCCTGATCAGTGTGATAAAAAAAAATAATGAACGGAACCGCCTGCTGCTGCAGTCCGGCCTTAAGTTGGTCAGAAAGTTGCAGGATAATGTCTTTCGCCGTTTAGCCTTGACCTATGCCGCCCACGGGCGATCGCTGAACATTGGGGATGGACCGCGTCTTTTCAGCCGGAGCGTCTGAGCATGGGCAGCCTGATCACCTCGCTCTATACCGGTGCCAGCGGAATCTTTACCAGCCAGACCGCAGTCCAGGTTACGGGTAACAACATCGCCAATGTCAATACCGCCGGGTATTCGCGACAGACGGCCAGTGTTTCCAGTTCCATCCCCTTGGAACAGGGGGGGTTGGTCTACGGGACAGGCAGCACTGTCGATACTATTGATCGGGCAGGTGATGTGTTCATCACCAAGCAACTGATCGCTCAGAGCGCAACCTATGGTGAATATGAGGCCGCCAGCACACCGCTTGCCGATATTGAACAGATTCTCGATATCAGCGATTCAAGTCTGTCCGGCGATATCGACAGTTTCTTCGATTCCTGGGAAGAATTAAGTACCAACCCTGCCGGAACAACGGAGCGGCAACAGGTTATCCAGGAAGCCGAGGATCTGGCCACTCATCTTAATCAGATCGATCAACAACTGTCAGAGGTGGTTGACAGTATCAACAGCACCATCGAATCGACGATTCCGAGCCTTAATGATCAATTGCAGCAGATCGCCGATCTCAACAACAACATCATGCAGACCGAACTCGCAGGCGGCAATGCCAACACCTTGCAAGATCAGCGCGACCTGTTGCTGCAACAGGTGAGTGAAACCTGCGGGGCTACCTCCTATAGCGATGATAACGGCATGATCTGCCTGCAACTGAGCAATGGCCTGCCCCTGGTCATCGGCAATGTGGCCTCCACTTTTTTCACAACCAATATTGATGGACTGACGCAGATCAGGCTGACAAGCGGTCAGTCGGAGTTTTCTCTCAGTAACGAGGATTTCGAAGGAGAGCTGAAGGGACTGCTTTCGGTGCGTGACGTAACCCTCCCGGAGGCGCAGAATGATATCGACCGGTTGGCCTACGAGATTGCCACTGCGGTCAACAGTCTGCATACAACCGGTATCGATAAGAACGGTGACACCGGTACTGCTTTGTTCACATTGACGACTCCCACGGACCCCTTGGCCGATGCCTGGGAGGGGGCTGCCGCATCCATTGCGGTCGCCTTCGACGACCCGGCCCTGATCGCTGCCGGCACCACGGCCCTGAGCGGCGACAACACCCTCACCCTTGACATTGCCGCTCTTCGTGAGACCACCGCTATCAACGGCGCAACCTACAGTGAGGAATATGCCCGCATTGCATCGAATGCCGGCCTGGCTGTCAGCAGTAACGAACAAAAACTCAGTGCCAGCTCCGATCTCCTGGATGAAATCAGTGCCAAACGCGATTCCGTTGCCGGAGTCTCCACTGACGAGGAAATGGTGCTTCTCATCCAATATCAGGCCGGGTATGAAGCGGCCTCCAACTACCTGGCGGTTATCAAGGAAATGCTTGACACCCTGCTGCAAATGTGAGGTCCAACATGATTATTACCAGAGATTCGTCGACCTACCGTACCCTCCAGTCCAATTTGAGTAAGACTTCGACCCTGCTCAATCAACTCTACACCAAGTCGTCTACCGGAGTGGAGGTGGCCAAGGCCTCGGACAACCCCTCCGTGGTCGGATCAATCATCAGCGGACGGGGCGATATTGTCAAAGGGGAACGATATGTGGAGAACTGCAAGCATGTGCAAGACAGCCTTTCCACGGCAGAAACCTATATTGATTCCATTGAGGAACTCATGACCAGGGCCAAGGAAATCGCGGTTACCGGAGCCAACGACAGCTTATCGGACAGCGACCGGAGTACGCTTGCCGATGAGGTCAGCCAGCTGCAGGAATCGCTGCTCGACATGGCCAACGCCCAAGTGAACGGTAAGTACATTTTTGCCGGATACAACGACCAGACCGAGCCATTTTCCGGCTCGCCGGTTATCTACAACGGCACCGATGATCACCAGATGATTGAAATCAGCCCAGGAACCACAGCAGCCAAGAATATCACCGGCGAAGACCTGTTCATGAGTCCGGTTAATCTGTTTACGACCCTGGAAGATCTGTCAACAGCTCTGACCAGTGGAGATACTTCCGCGATTTCCGACCAATTGACCCCATTGGAGGATGCCGCCGAACAGGTTCGAATCCAACAAAGCCAGCTGGGCAACACCTGCGCCCGCATGGATGACATGATCAGCCTGCACGAAAATACGATCCTGCTGGTCAAGGATACCCTGTCGCGAAATCAGGATGCCGACCTCACCGATGTCCTTTCCGAAATTTCCAAGATGGAGCTGTCCCTGGAAGCCACCATGCAGGTCACTGCCCGGGTCTCATCGCTTAACCTGATGGATTATCTGTAAAAGGAACGCACCGCAAACCGAATGAACACGCGCACATCACTTCGCGATACCCCTCTTTTTTAACCGAAGAGCACAACCACCTGCATTCCGGCATCCCCTGCCGGAGCACGCTTTCAGTTTCTTTTCCTTTTTACCGGCGCTACAATACGTTATTATCCTTCAGAGACCATTGGGTCCCGACCGACTTGGTTTGTTGCAATTTTTCCAACAATGAGGCTGTCATGGGAAAGAAGGATGGACAATTACCCCTCAACGGAGAAAACAACGGTTTGCTTGCCCAGATCGTGAAAAACAGTCCCGTCGCCACCTTCGTGATCGACGCTCAACACCGGGTCGTCCTCTGGAATCGTGCCTGCGAAATTATTTCCGGAGTGCCCGCGTCCCAAATCATCGGTACGGTCGACGTCTGGAAGCCTTTTTATCCACAGAAACGACCAGTCATGGCAAACCTCATCGTCGATGGCCGGTTGAAGGAGGTTGGAAACTATTATGCCGGAAAATATCACCCTTCCCCGATCCTCCAAGACACTTGGGAAGCGGAAGATTTCTTTCCCCATTTTCCCGCCGGGGCCAAGTGGCTCGCTTTTACGGCCACCGCACTGAAGGACGAAAATGGGGAGATCGTCGGGGCTATTGAAACCCTCCGCGACATCACCGCCGAAAAAATTGCGGAAGCAGCCGGGCGCGACAGCCGGCATCTGCTCCATGAAATCATACACGCCTCGCCGGTGCCGATGTTTGTCCTCAACCAACACCATGAGGTTACCCATTGGAACCGTGCTTGCGAGGCGCTCAACGGCACCAAAGCGGAAGACATGGTGGGGTCCCGAATACATTGGAAGGCCTTCTATCCCGAGGAGCGTCCGGTGTTGGCCGATCTCATCATCGACGGCAAGATCGACGAAATAGGGGAGCGGTATCAACACGCCTGCAAACCTTCACCCCTGATCGATAAGGCCTGGGAAGCGACCGCCTACTTCCCTTCTTTTCAATCAGGTCCCAAATGGCTCTATTTCACGGCCGCACCGCTGTACGATCTTCAAGGCCACGTTGTCGGCGCAGTGGAAACCCTGCAGGATGTCACCGCGCAAAAGAAATATGAACACCAATTGGAGCATCAGGCAAATTATGACAATCTGACAGGCCTGGCCAACAGAAATCTCCTCAGCAACCGGCTGCGACAAGCCATCATCCAGGCGAAACGCGACAAATTCCTTTTGGGACTCCTGTTCCTTGATCTTGATAATTTCAAACAAATCAACGACACCCTGGGACACAGCGTAGGAGACGAGGTGATTCAGGCCGTCGCTCGACGAATAAGCGCAGCTGTCCGCGATGGTGACACCGTAGCCAGGATAGCCGGCGACGAATACGTGGTGCTGCTCCATGCACCGCAAGGCGTCGGACAAATAACCGCCATTGTCCGCAGATTGCTGCAGATGGCCGATGAAAAACTCAAAATACAAGGCAGGGAACTCTATATCGGCTGCAGTGTCGGCATTGCTCTTTTTCCTCGCGACGGTGACAATCCGGAAGCGCTTATGAAAAATGCCGATGCCGCCATGTATCGCGCCAAGATGAACGACAAAGGCGGGTTTCGTTACTATACGGAAGACTTGAATAAAGGGGCCATGCTCTGGATGGAGTTAAAACAGGAACTCCATTACGCCCTGACCTCAGGCCAGCTGGAACTGTATTACCAGCCGCAATACAGTATTCAGACCAAACGCATAACAGGAGCAGAGGCCTTGTTGCGCTGGAATCACCCGGTGAAAGGACAACTGCTGCCCGATATGTTTATTCCTCTTGCCGAGGAAACCGGCCTCATCCTTCCCATCGGCAACTGGGTGGTGCGGACAGCCGTGACCGAGGCGCGGCAATGGAAAAACATCCTTGGTTTCGATCTGCGATTATCCGTGAATATCTCGGCCCGACAGTTCCGATATCAAGCCTTACTGGATCTGCTCGACCAGGTCATTGACACCACCGGATTTCACCCTTTGTACCTGGAGCTGGAACTCACCGAGAGCCTGGTGATGAACAACCCCGTTAAGGCGAATGAATTATTGAAAAAACTCAAGAGCAAAGGGTTTTCCCTGGCCATGGACGATTTCGGCACCGGTTATTCCAGCTTGGCCTATTTGCGGCGTTTTCCCTTTGATATGATCAAAATCGATCAATCGTTTGTTGCCGATCTGGGGCAAAATTCCGAAGCCGATGCCATTGTTCGGGCTATGTTGAGCCTAGGCAAATCCCTTGGTTTACGCATGGTCGCAGAGGGTGTGGAAACAGAGCTGCAACGGCAGTTTCTGGAGACCGAAGGCTGTGACGAGATCCAGGGATTCTGGTTCAGTCACCCGCTTTGTGCTACCGATTTCCTGCAACTGCTCCAAAAACAGGGTTTGCCACCTTTGGAGTGATACGCTCTTGGAAGAAAAGTACTCAAACTGAGGCAGACCAAAGAGGAGCAGGAAATGTATTCAGACATGTCTGAAATTCGGAAAAAGGCCCGACCATGACCAAGGGTTTATTGATCGTTTTTACCGGCAACGGCAAAGGGAAAACCACCGCAGCCCTGGGCATGGCCATGCGGGCGGCCGGGCATGGCCAAAAGGTCTGCTTTATCCAGTTCATCAAGGGCAGCTGGCAATACGGCGAAATCGATGCCATCAAGCGCTTCGAAGGACTCATCGATCTGCACGTCATGGGCAAAGGGTTTACCTGGAAATCCGACAACCTGGAGGAAGACACCCGCCTGGCCCGTGAAGGATGGAATTTTGCCTGCACGGCAATTGCCTCGGGAATCTATCACACGGTTGTGCTTGATGAGTTTACCTACCTCCTTCATTACAAAATGCTGGAAATCGAACCCTGCCTGGATTTTCTCTCCGGCCGCAATCCCGCCCAGCATGTGGTGATCACCGGCCGCTACGCCCCGGAGCAATTAAGAGCCGCAGCCGACCTGGTCACTGAGATGACCATGGTCAAACATCCGCTCAAAAACGGGATCAAGGCCCAGAAAGGCATTGAGTTCTGATACCTATCCCATGAGGTGGCAATGAACACGACATCACTGCTTTGGGGAGTACTGTTCGGATCAATAGGCCTGGGTTTCTTTGTATACGGAAAAAAACAGAAGGCAATCGTGCCCCTGATCTGCGGGCTGACCCTCATGGTGTATCCGTATTTCATCGACAACACCACCCTCTTGGTCGGAATCGGCGTCGCACTGGTCATTCTTCCGTACTTTATCCGTCTCTGAACCGGAAAAAAACACAAAGTCCACACACGTTCCCGTCTGATCGCTGAACGCCGACGCAAGCACCCTGGATGCCGGATTTCCCCTACGCCATATTTGGGTTCCTTGATTATTATCCCGGATGCCCGAGGAAAATCTCAGATTTTTTTTTTTTAGAGAGGCACGTGAAATATTATTCCGCAATCATTACTGTCCTGCCGAATGGAAAACCTGAACGAAAAACAATATGTGGAAAGACAAGAGCACAACACCGATTCAAATGACGGATGAAACGATTATCCCCCTCTTGCCCTCCGAGGTCTGGCCGGTACTGGCCGACATGGCCGGGTATTCGAAGTGGTGGCCGAGGGTATTGTTTGTTCGTTTACTGCATGCGGATTCAGGGCTGGTAGGGACTGTCTATACGATACGACCCTATGGCTGGAGATCGTTCCGCTGCCGGGTGCTCGCCGTTGAAAACCCCATACGCATCGGTCTCCAATACGAAGGCAATTACATGCAGGGAGTTGCCGAGTGGCGTCTCGAACCCTTTGAGCAGGGAACGCGGGTCATCTATGAAATGGACGCGGAAATAAATGACTTGGGGGTTGCTCTTCTCGGGACAATAATCAAGTTAGAAAGCATCCATTCCTTTTCAATGCGTTGCATCTTCCGAAACCTGAAACAACAATTATTCCATTAACCGGCACACGGCCCCCTTCTTTTTCATGTACTCCATCAAAAAAGTCACCCCCCACTACGCTAGAATAAGTGCCGGATCTCGAACGGCCAGCTTTCAAGCCCAACGGGTCCCCCAAAATTTTTAGTAAAATTCTTCACAGGCGAGCAGATGGAAACAGCAAGTATCAATGAATATCTTAAGTTCTTTATTGCCCTGTTGGCTATTATCAATCCAGTGGGCACGATTCCGATCTTTATTAATTTGACAGCCAACCAAGATGCCGTACTTCGCAATAAAAACGGCTCCATGGCCTCCATTTCCATGGGAATAATTCTCCTCGTTGTCCTGTTCAGTGGCGAGACCATTCTTCGTTTTTTTGGAATAACCGTAGGATCTTTTCGAGTAGGGGGCGGTATCCTGATTTTGCTTATGGCTATATCTATGCTCCATGCCAAGATAAGCAATGTCAGACAAACCAAGGAGGAAGAGATCGATTCGGCTGAGCGTGATAGTGTGGCCGTCGTGCCCCTAGGCACGCCTCTTCTTGCAGGTCCTGGTGCAATCAGTACCGTAATCCTTTACGCCCAACGCTATACCTCTGTTCTCCATTATTTTTATCTCTTCACTGCTATTGTCCTCCTGGCATGCCTGACCGCCTTGTTATTCAGACTGGCCCCCACCATTGCTCGGTTGCTTGGTAAAACGGGCATCAACGTTGTCACCCGGATTATGGGGCTGATCATGGCGGCTATGGGTGTAGAGTTCATTGCCAATGGTCTCAAACAACTTTTTCCGGTTCTTGGCGGTTAAATCCGGCCAACCCGGTTCCATTTTTGAGGTGGACGCACGGGGTCTTGCTCCCCCTTGCGCACGGCTCTAGAAGAGCATACCGTGTCAAAAGTATCTTGCCCGGTTCCGCAGGACCATACGCATGAACCTTGAGAATATAAAACGAACCCTGTTATACTCAGCGCCGGACCACTCACTCTTTCTCTGGAGGAAACACAGCATGGTGCAAGAATTACAAACCGGCGTCGCGGTGTTGGGCGGCGGTCCGGGTGGCTACACGGCAGCCTTCCGCGCGGCCGATCTCGGACTTTCCGTCTGTCTGATCGAACAAGGCCAGCGGCTGGGAGGGGTCTGCCTCAATGTCGGCTGCATCCCCTCCAAGACCCTGCTGCATGCCGCCGCTGTCATCGAAGAGGCACAGGCCGCCCTCGAATTCGGAATCACCTTTGGCCCCCCGCAAGTCGACATCGCTGCCCTGCGCAGCCACAAGGCCAAGATCGTCACCCAACTAACGAGCGGCCTCGACAGCTTGTGCAAGGCCCGCAAGATCACCCGGCTCATCGGCCATGGCACCTTCCTTGACCGCAATACACTACAAGTGAGCAACCTGGAGGGGGAAACGCGGGTCACTTTTACGGATGCCGTCATCGCCACCGGCTCCCATCCCTTTATTCTGCCCGGCTGCCCGAACGATCCCCGTATCTGGGATTCCACCGATGCCCTGGCCCTGACCACGGTACCCCAGCGACTGCTGGTCATCGGCGGCGGCATCATCGGCTTGGAGATGGCCCAGGTCTACAACGCGCTCGGCTCGGAGATTACCGTCGTCGAGATGCAGGGGCAGATCATCCCCCCAGCGGACCGCGATCTGGTGCAGCCCCTGTTTTTAAAACTGAAAAAAAAATACCGGATCTTCACCGGGACTCAGGTGACCGGGATTACCGCCGGAGCCAACGGCATCGAGGTGGCCTTTGCAGGTGACAAGGCCCCGAAGACCGATATCTTCGACGCGGTCCTGGTGGCGGTGGGCAGGCGGCCTAACACCGAAGGGTTCGGACGGGAGGCCATTGGCCTGGGGCTCAACCCGCACGGCTTTATTGCGGTGAATGAGCGCCAGGAAACCGCCCTCCCCCATTTTTATGCCATCGGCGACGTGGTCGGCGAGCCGATGCTGGCCCATAAGGCCACCCATCAGGGCAAGGTAGCGGCCGAGGTGATCGCCGGACGCAAGGCGGCCTTTACCCCCATGACCATTCCTGCGGTCGCCTACACCGAACCGGAAATCGCCTGGATGGGGGTAACCGAGAAAGAGGCCGAGCAACAGGGCATCGCCTACAAAAAAGGCAAGTTCCCCTGGGGTGCCAGCGGTCGCGCTCTCAGTGCCGGCGTGGCGAACGGGGTCAGCAAGATCCTGTTTGATCAGACAACCGGGCGCATCATCGGAGCCGGCATCTGTGGCCACAATGCCGGTGAATTGATCCATGAGGCGGTCCTGGCTCTGGAAATGGGGGCCAATGCTGAAGATATCAGCAAAACCATCCATGCCCACCCGACCCTGGCCGAGACCTTTGCCTTTGCCGCTGAGATGGTCGACGGCTCGATCACCGATATGCTGCCGCCGAAACGCTAGCTGCGAGCAGAGATCGTACCCTTCGGCTCTCAAACCGCATGCGCATCGATAATTTTGCTTCTCAGCATCCCGCTTTGCCCTTGTTGTTTTCTAAAATAAGCAATTCCGGGTTGCATTGTATTTATTATTGAATTATTCCTGGTAATAAGACGATCCGGAACACTGCCGGGAAAAAGAGGCGAAGTACACAATGGGGCCTGATCGACATTCTTAAACATCATTTTCCCCCCCTGCCCCTTTGCTTGCAAGCTCGTTCCGGCTCCCTTGTTGATATTTTCCGGATCGACTCCGCCGCCCATCAATACAGGTTGACTGGTATGCATGGCAACCTGAACAATTTTACCGGAGGGATTTCCCATGCAAAGACGTTTACTTCTCAAAATGGCCTCTCTGTTTCTTGTAATACTGGTTCTACTCGCAGGGGGGGTGGTGATTGCGGTAAAATCCGTGAACCTTGACCAAGTCAAGGCATTGCTGACCGCCCAGGTACAAACCGCAACAGGCCGCACCCTGACCATTTCCGGCCCGCTCGATTTTCGTTTAGGCCTGATTCCGCGCATAGTTGCCGATGGAGTAACCTTCTCAAACCCGCCCGGTGCCTCACGGCCCGAGATGGTGAAGATCAAGCATTTTGAAATGGAGATTTCGCTTCTTCCCCTTCTGAAACACGAAATCCTCATCAACCAACTGATTGTCACGGCCCCGGACATTCTGATCGAAACCGAAGCCAAAGGACCCGGCAATCTCAATTTCAGTAATCCCAACGAAAAGATCGAACCCAAGCCCTCCCCAACCGACAGCAGCTCCTCGTATCGATTCAGTCTCCACAAAGTAGCAATCAAAGATGGCGTGGTCGTCTGGCATGATCGCAGTACCGGCCAAACCGAAACAGTAAAGATTCAGACATTGACCGTACAACCGGATCGAAAATCCGCCGAACTGCTGGCAATACAATTGGTCACCAAGGCTCGTGATCGCATGATCGAGCTTACCGGCACCGTGGGCAAACTCAATACTGCAATAGGGGGTACGCCTTGGCCGATCAACTTGAAGGCCGGTATCGAGGGATTGACATTGAGCGCTGAAGGCACTGTTGCTGAATTATTTGCCTTCCATGGTCTTGACCTGCACTTGACGGCTCAAGGAGCAGAATTGCACAAGATGGTCGAGCTTGCAGGAATATCGAAACCGGAGATGCCGCAGGTTTTAGGCCCATTCAAGTTGTCCGCACGTTTGCGTGACGCAGCTGCCGGCTCTTTCAGCCTATCCGATATAAACGCAGAGATCGGCAAACCGGATCTCCTGCTGTTCAATGCAAAAGGCAGCGTCAAGGATCTTCTGGGGGCAAAGGGAGTGGGAGTGACGATTGCCATGGAATGCGAGAATCCGGCAAACCTGTCCTCAATTGCAGGAACCGACCTTCCCGCTCTGGGTCCGGTAAAACTCACCGGATTGCTGCAGGGTGGTGGTGCAACCTGGAAACTTACCGATTTCAAAACCACTGTAGCCGGGAATGCTATCAGCGGGGAGATCGCTCTGAATGGCGCCAAACGTCCGCATCTTTCCGGAAAAATTTCTGCCGACACTTTAAACCTGAACGATTTTACCAAGGTGGCCCAATCAAGCGACCAATCTCCCCACAAACCGACCCAACCCGCAGGGAACGATGGCCGCGTGTTTTCCAACCAGCCTCTCCCCTTCGATGCCTTGCAAACTGTGGATATGGATGTAACAGCGCAAATTGGCAAGCTGATAACAGGCGAGATACAACTCAACAATTTTGCAACAGAACTGCATTTGCAAAACGGACAGCTCACGATCAAGCCCTTTCATACCGACCTGGCCGGCGGCACAGTTGAAGGAGCAGTCGACCTGAATGCCACCGGCAAAGTTGCCGTTGCGACCCTGCATTTGACCGCCCGTCAGGTGGAACTGGGTGTGTTGACCCATAATAAAACCATCAAGGGCGGCAAGAGTGACCTGAAGGTCGACCTGAAAGGACAAGGAAATTCCGTTCGTGCTCTCATGTCCACCATGACCGGAGAAACAGTACTGAGCGTCGGAAAAGGAAAATTGGAAAATAAGGCGGTAAATTGGGCGGCCGGTGATTTACTGTTCCAAGTATTGGGTGCCTTGAATCCACTTGCCAAGAGCGAGGATTCCACCTCCCTGACCTGTGCGGTTGTCCATTTCACTCTTCGTGATGGTATTGCCACTGCCGACAAAGGTATTGGCGTACGTACCGACAAGGTAGACGTGGTCGGATCCGGCACCGTAGATCTCCGTTCCGAAACACTGGATCTGGGCATCCATCCCAGCCCGCGTCATGGCGTGGGCCTCTCACTTACAGGACCCTTAGCCGGCATGACCCGCTTACGCGGCACCTTTACCAATCCTTCCATCGGTATCGATAGCGGTGGCACCTTGCGCTCCGCTGCTTCGATGGGTGCGGCGGCGGCTACCGGCGGGCTGTCCCTGCTGGGCGAACTTGTGGTCGATAAAATCAGTGCCGATTCCGATCCCTGTCGCACCGCTCTGGGCCACACTTCTGCTCAACAGAAAAGGGAAACGCCAAAACAAAAAGACAACAATTTCTTGCAAAATGTGTTTGGACGCTGATTTTTTCTCGATACTGCGGCGATCAAGGTAACTTACGCAAAACACTGCAAATCTTTGCAGATACAAAGATGACAAGAAGAATCCATCTCATCTTTCCCTTCATCGTCGCAGTATCGATAGCGCTGCTTATTACCCCCTTATCGGCTCAAGCAGACATGGCGCAGCCCCGGATTGAAAAAAATACGCAGCCTCGTTCAAAATCCTCCAAGCTCCAACGACCTCCCCCAAAAATCAAAGCCCATGTCAAAAGAAGAAAGAGGCATAAACGGTCCGGAAAACAAAGCCGGCAATCCAATACATTCCACCCCTCTCATAACGGATTTTCCGTTTCCGTGTTGCAAAATCCGTTGTCTCTATTGAGCGATACCCCTTACTCTTTCGGTGCGTTTTTTGATTCAGAAAATATTCTTTTGGCGCCCACTACCCGCTCTCAAAATCAGCAAAGAAAGGCCTCAGGCACTACAACAAAAGGTTCCGGCTCTCCCTTTGCGTATAGCTACAAAACTGAGGGAATGGCACTCAATGCCGGCATTTCCTGGATCAGCAACATCGCGGATACAAATGGAGTTGCCAAAGCGTTCGAGGAGGCAGGTTTTGAGAGCAGCACCGACAATCTCTCCGGCCTCAACCTCAATCTCGGCGCTCGTTATGGCGCTTTTACGCTGACCGGCGGATATATCCGTGCCCTTGACACCTCTCCTCCCGCGCCACTTTCCCTTGAAGACAACCAGTCGGATCCCATTGTCTGGAACGGCGAACTCGCCTACACCACGGAAGTACTCCGCAGAGAAACGGTCTTGGCTGTCGGGTATCAAGACTCCTCGGAATCATTAAAGCTCTATCTTCCTGAACGACGCTATATTACCAGGGCGTCCATGGTGATTTTTGACAAGACGACCTGGACTCTGGAATATTATATAGATAAGGATCTTGCAGCGGAAGAGGCCGGTATCAACGAGGATGGCTATGGGGTGACGACCAAAATCGGCTTCGAATTTTGAGGAGAGCGAGGGGAGGACCCAAAACCATCCCGGTCAGGATGGTTTTTTCGCCGGTTATCATTGCACTTTTACAGCCCAAGAACAGTCTGCCGTCGCCTCGGCAATCTTTCGGGACAGGAGTTCTTGCAACGCAACGGATTCCTTCGGATTGATTGTATTGTCGTCACTGCAAACCAACACTTCCAAGGGACGCGGCCCGTTGGCATCCTGCTGCAAAATAGCAATATCCGCGTAAATTTCCACACCCGGGTATT
This sequence comes from uncultured Desulfobulbus sp., assembly GCA_963666685.2. Lineage (GTDB taxonomy): Bacteria > Desulfobacterota > Desulfobulbia > Desulfobulbales > Desulfobulbaceae > Desulfobulbus. The sequence continues at coordinate 487,615 of CAXXHZ010000003.1, read as the reverse complement.
TGCGTTCAAGATATTCGGTAATAACCTCCCCTTTCATTTCCGCGAGATTTTCAGCACTTTTGCTTATATCATACCCGCTCTCACTCAACAGGTTATCGGTGAGAATCATGTCCGAAACTATAATTTTGGTGACTGCCATTATGCACTCCTTTTTGAATCGTTATTGCATGATGATGAAGAGGTTGTTCTATACCATGGGGAAAACGAACGGCCAAGCAGGAAGAAAAGTTGTTTCTCAAGGAAGGAGCGTTGTCTGCGAGTCGAAGATGCCCCTATCCGGCGTACTGATATAATTATCGGTCAGATTCTCCTCCAAAATGAGTATGCAACGACGAAGAACGCGAGAAAAAAAGCAAGCGCGGCGTATGCTTTTTCCTCTAGGCCGAAGGCGGGAGATGTTCTATATTGAAGCCTAAAAAATCATACACAATAAACTGTGTTCACACGAAAAAAAAAATCCCTTGCGATCCGGAACGAAACAACAGGAAATCAAGATGAGACGACGCATCGTTACCACTTTGAGCCTCCTCTTTTTTTTTGTGGCATGTATCCCTCCTCGTGTCACAAATGCCAAGGAGGCGATAACATGGATGGAAGTTTCCATGCCGCCTCTTTTTATCCAGGACGGACCGGCAAAAGGACAAGGTTATGGCGATATTATTTCGGCCATCATTCAAGAACAACTGCCTGATTATTATCACTACAAAATGGTTACCAATGTCATTCGACACTTCGATAGATTCAAGAAGGGCGAAAATGTCTGCGCTGTCGGGCTCTACCCGACACCGGAACGGAAGGCCTTCATGTATTTCTCCACTCCCCGTTTTCTCGCCTTACCGGCGGGGCTCATCATCAAAAAAGAGAAACTGGCGACCTTTGATCATAGCAAAAGCATCAGTCTTGACCGGATTCTGAGTAACAAAAATTTCATCATCGGATTGAGTCAAGACCGCTCCTATGGCAATAATGTCGATGCTCTCCTTAAAAAATACCGCAACAGGGAAAATCTCGTTCTCTTTTCCGGACAGGAACTTTCAGGGAATTATTTTAAGATGTTGCTACTCGACCGGGTCGACGGGCTGATTGGCTTGCCCACCGAAGCGATGTACCACGCGGAAAAATTGGGTATCCGGGATCGAATCGTGACGTTGACGATTGAAGAAAATCAGAACGATTATGAGGGTTGGTTTTATGCCATAGGGTGTCCGAAAAACGAATGGGGTCTCGGCATCATTAACAAAATAAACAAAATTCTGAGGACACAACAATTCACCGAGCGCTACCATGCAGCTTACGAACGTTGGCTGGATGCCAACAGTGTGGAGCAATACCGCAAGATCTATCAGAAAGCATTTCTGCACACAACCCCGCAAAACACGATTCCTCAAAACACTCCCAAGCATTAATCCGCGTCCACCGCAGCACGAATCAAGCTCCTAAAAAATCTGGGGAGTTTTCCTTGATGAGCACCACAAAGGGAACAACAGGCAGCACCCTGACAGAGGTATCAAGCTGTGGCGTCATCCCGCACCGCCGACAACACACACCCGCTTGGTATTTTAGTACAGGAGAGTATCAAGAATGGATGGACTGGGTGGCCTGACCTGGTCGGAGGCCTCGTTTGCGGCAGCCCCTTTATCAAACTGGAGACCGAGCATCCGCAAGGTGTTTTCATCAAGATAGAGCCTATCCTCATAGGTAGCCCGGATCCCCTGATCCACCGGGTTCACCAGCCGTATCGAAAGATACATCATCCGATTAACCATGACATAGGTACCCACCACCACGGCCTGGGCGCGCTGTTTACCTGCCATTGCCTGCAGATTCCGGGTCAACATGAATTCGCCATCGTTCACCTCGACCAGCATTTCCTTGCGCAGCTTGATTTCCTTCACCGCATACCCACGGGATACAAATCCGGCAGCGATGTTATTCTGAAAGCTCCGCCCAAAACTCGAGGAGTCGTTCAAGTTATCGTTGTTGGCCAGAGTGGTGACTAAAATCGGTTGATCGGATTGATAGGGATGGAGCGGCGGCATAACCTGACTGATCAGAGATTCGGCAACCTTATCTCCCAGTTTCACCAGATTGATCTCGCCACCCAAAACCGGTTCCAGCCGGGTACCGTTGAGATCACTGCATCCATTGACAGCACAAAGAAGGACCAGGACAGCAATAAAATAGACAGCGCGGAATGCTATCTTCATAGCGCAGACGCTTTGGGCTTTGAGGTATGGGGGGCACCATCTCGATTCGTTAATTCAATCTCGGGCGCAGGGGTTGCCTGTCGATACTTCCAAAAATCTTCACTGTTAAGAGGAAAGATATCCGAGGATCGAACCACAAAGGTATTTCTGTCAACGATGGAGGTCGTTATAAGCACTTCATAGTGACCGTGATACACTAATTGAGCCTTGTAATCGACCACCAGCCCGGCGCCTTCCGGTGCCTTGAGCGTACTGATCCCGAAAGCGGTGAGCTGGCTGGTCAACAGATCGTTGAAACCTTCGTCAAAGGGGGACATTCCCCCCGGACCACAGGAATTGGAGGCCTCGCAGCTATGGCGGACATAGACCGAGGCGTCGAGATAGTGCTGCCGGATCAACTCGTTATTGATCCGGTTGGCGACCGTGTTGGCCAGCACCTTCCACTGTTGGGTTGTCTGCATTTTCTGCGGACCGAGAAGAGGGATTTCTTGGAGCTGGGGAAAATGGGAACAGCCTGCGGATAAGCACAGGACAGCGGCCAGCAGGACTGGGGAGAAGCCGTTTCGCATCACGAGCCCAAAAGGTGAGGAGGTTGAAAGAACGATATGCCCTCTTTTCGGCAATATCTCTTGGAAACAATAGTTTTTTTGCGGCCCCATCCTCTCCATGTCGGGGAAGGTATTATAACAGTGCCGTAATTCTCGCCTCGATTTCCGCCCTCGGTGCGGCCCCGACCAGCTGATCAACCACCTTGCCGTCTTTAAAAAACAACAGGGTCGGGACCCCTCTGATCTGGAACCGAGCAGCGCTCATCTGCTGGCTGCCGGTATCGAGTTTAAAGACCAGCAGTCGGCCCGCATACTCGGCAGCCAAGGCTTCGACAACGGGTGCAATCATCCGGCAAGGACCGCAGGTCGGCGAATAGAAATCCACCAGTACCGGCAGGGATGAGCGCTCGACTCCTTGCTGGAAGCCCGAGTCTGTCAAAGGGTTAACGATCCCGGAAACCGGGGCCCCCGCAAGCGAAACACCGCACCGTCCGCATTTGGGGGTGAGATGCTGCTTGTCCGGGGGGATCCTGTTTTTGGCCCCGCAACCGGGGCAGATAATCAACGTGCTCATTGAGAACCTCGCTCTCTTGGGAAAAAAAAATGCAGCTATCCGTGGGAAAAGTGCCGGGACCTTGCAAAATGGCACGTTCCCCTTTTCTGTTTTCACTCAACCCGTGTGCCCTTGCTCTTTGCAGGAAGCCGACGATTGCCACAGAAGTATATATTTTGAATTTATAAGCACTTTTGATGGTCTCGCAAAAAAATCTAATTTGCCAAGTTAACGTCACTCCGCAATGAACCGATCCCTTTTAATGCGGCTCATAACCATCTTTTCTTCCTGAAAACAGTGAGAAGTGCCGCTGGGATTAACAAAAACAAGCCCCAGAGAATCGGATACGACCATTTCCATCGCAACTCCGGCATGTACTCGAAGTTCATGCCGTAAATGCCGACAAGAAAGGTCAGGGGAATGAAGATGGTGGCAAACACGGTCATCACCTTCATAATCTCATTCATCCGATTGCTGACGCTGGAAAGATAAATGTCGAGCATACCGTTGATCAGATCGCGGTAAGAATCCATGGTGTCGATCACCCGGAGGCTGTGATCAAAGACATCGCGAAAATAGGGCTGGGTCTTTTCTCCAATCAATTCCGTGTCGCTGCGCTGCACGGCCAAGAGCACCTCGCGGAGTGGGGTAATGGCCTTGCGGATGAACACCAGTTCCCGTTTGAGCAACTGGATGGTGGTGAAGGTCTGCGCCTGTGCCCGGCCCAGCAATTTAATTTCGACCGTTTCAATGGCGTCTTCCAGAACATCACAGAGGGCAAAATAGTTATCGACCACCGAATCCATAACCACATAGGCAAGATAATCGGTGCCCAAGGTGCGCATGCGGCCCTTGACGCCGGTCAGCCGTTGCCTGAGGCTGTTAAACAGTCCGTCGACTTTCTCTCTGAAGGTGAAGAGAAAGGTGTCGAACAGGAGGATACTGATCTGTTCGTGGTGGACCGTGAGACTTTCGTCAATGGTTAAGGTTTTGAGAACAATAAAAAGATACTCCTCATATTCTTCGAACTTCGGTCGTTGATGCGTGTTGAGAATATCTTCAAGGACCAGATGATGGACCTCGAAATGGTGGCCGATGGCCTCGATCATCTCGACATTATCAAGGCCTTCACAATGCACCCAGGTTGTTGCATTGGTTTCCCGATAGCGCAGGATATCGGCAATAGACCGGACCGCATGCTCCTCAAAACGATCGGCACTGTAATTGATCAGGGTGATACGGCTTGCCAACGCTGCTCCTTCGCCGACATGGACCAGAGTACCAGGTGGCAGGCCCGCTTTTTCCGAGGGATAACTCAGTGATTCAGCCATGATGTATTCCTTGTATAACGGGATGATGCATGAACGGCCGCCACGTTCAACCCTCCGGAGGTTGTCGGTAACGGAGGGTGAAATCCATCGATTCCCGGGGCAAAGACGGCTGCACAGGAGCAAGAAGGCCCAGGACTGAGGCGGCAAGCTGCTTTTGCAGCGATTCCGGCAACGGGATATCGATCCCGTGGAGGTTCAAGGTAACCTGCGATGCTTTTACAGGGTCGTGCAGAAAACGGGCTTCGATACAATCGGCAATCTCACAAATCTGATCAAACCGAAAAACAAGCCCCTCGGTGAGCAACTGATCCGTGACCACGGCAATCACCCCCTCCACCTGATCGCGCAAAAAAGGCGCATGTACATCTCGTTTGACCTCAATCTTCGGCACCTGGGCGGCATGTTTAAAACCTTCGGCAACGACAATATCCATGTCGGCGTAATAGATTTGGGCCAGGGTCAAAAGGGAGTAATCCGGCGATTTACTGCGGATGATCAGCTGGTCCGGGGCCCACAGGGCAACGCTGTCGGCCCCGACCCGGCGATAGACGGCGGTATCGGTCCGGGGCTGATCGATCTCGATGCCCGTTTCCTTGGTCGATTTGATCACCGCTACCCGATAGCCTTTATCTTTGAGCCGGGCGACCACCTCGCTGGTCAGGGTCGTTTTTCCGGAATTGTGCCAACCTATGAAACTCACCACCGGGGGCATGGAATTCTCCTTGGGCTGTTTGGAGGAAGAAGAGATACCCTATTTTTTACCACCTCATTGCGCTTGATGCACGTTGTTGCTGAGGAAAATTCGTTGAAGGAAGAGTCGGCACTCCGGCATGGTACCGCCACCGGAACCAAGACCTTTATATAAAAAAATGTACCAGGAGCTGTCCGTAATCATGGATAATATTTCAATCTGCATTTGACTCGTTGTGCTCGCTCACGTATAGTGACCGCTGCCTGGCTGAAAAAAAAAATCAAGCCGACCACCTGAACTGAACGGGTGATTCACTCTCTTTTCCTTCAGGAATCTGCATGACCAAATTGACCTACGAAGAACTGGAACGCAAGGTTGCTCAATTGGAGTGCCTGACGGCGGAACACCGGGAGAAAGAATCAAAAATTCAATCCGTTAACGCCAAGGGGGTGGCCTTTTGCTATAAACCGGATCATTTTGCACTTTCCTTCTCCGAAATCACAAAAAATAATCCGCTCGAAATCCGCCCGCAGAAAGATGCGCCTACCTGCCAACAGGTTGTGGATGCCATGCAGGAGGGGGTGATCATTTTCAGCTCCCCGACGGAACTCCTCTCCATGAACCCGGCAGCACAGCGCATTCTGGGATATTCCCCGGCGGAGCTGCAGCACCGTCTTGGCGATGACAGTGCCTGGCGGATTTCGTATGACGAGGGTCCTGCCTGTACCCTTGAGGACAATCCTGTGGTCCGTTGTTTTGCCACCGGAAATCCGGAGAAGGGCTCCATTTTCAAAATATTCCATCCGCAACAGGGGAGAGACATCTGGATTATCACCAATGTTACCCCCCTTTTTTCGGGCCAAAGGACAACACCCTGTCAGGTGATCGCGACCTTCGCCAATTTCAGCGATCGTACCGAGTTACGGGAAAGTCGCAAAACGCAACTTTTCCTTTTGGAAAATATCCATTCCTGGTCCTTGCCGGAGCTCCTGCGGCATATCATCGACAAAGTCGGCGCACTCACCGGCAGTCCGATCGGATTTTATCATTTCGTCAACGAAAAACAGGGAGTGTTGACCCGACAGATGTGGTTCTCGCGAGACTCCGAGCCGTCCGGGCAAAACAACACGATGACGGAAAGCAGTCCCCTCCCTGAACCCACCGGTGCCTGGCTTGACTGTCTACGGCAGCGGAGGACTGTAGTCCATAACAATGCCCCCGCAGTTGCGCAGCAAGAAGGCCGGTCCGACGACCAGAACAATCGGATGGAGGTCGGCCGTTATTTAGTCACCCCCATCTTCAGAGACAACACCATCATCGCCATTCTCGGGTTCGGCAATAAAGCCTGCGAGTACAGCGAGGAAGACATCTCTCTGGTGCAGCATTTTGCCGATCTGAGCTGGAACCTGGTTGAACAGAAACAATTGGAGGAGCAGCGACGGGAATCGCAGCAGCAGTTGCTGACCATCCTCGACAGCATTGAAGCCCAAATTTTTGTCGCGGATATGGATACCCATGAGATCTTGTTTATCAACCGAAGGATGAAAGAACTATTCGGAGAAGGTGTGCTCCAAGCTCCCTGCTATCGGTCCTTCCAAAAACAGGATGTTCCTTGCGATTTCTGCACCAACGACCGCCTGCTGGATGCCGAAGGCAAACCCGGTCCAGTTTGTCAGTGGGAACACTCCAACCTGGTCACCGGCCGATGGTATGTCAACTATGACCGGGCGGTGCGGTGGATCAACGGCAAGATAGTGCGGATGCAGGTGGCCTTTGACAATACCGACCGCAAGGAAACCGAACTGAAACTACTGCAGATGCAGAAGATGGAGGCCATCGGCCTGCTGGCAGGCGGAGTGGCCCATGATTTCAACAATATCCTCTCGGTCATCCTCGGCTATGCCACCATGGCGCTGGATGAGTTGGGCGAGAAACATCTGCGGGTAAAGCGCGATATTCTGCAGATCCGGAAAGCCGGGCTCCGAGCCCGAGATCTCTCCAAACAGATCCTGACCTTCAGCCATCAGTCCGAAGAAAATTTTCAGCTTTTGAAGCTGCCTCTCGTTATCAAAGAAGTCATGAAGATGCTGCGATCATCCTTTCCCTCGACCATCCGTATCATGACCCGGATTTCATTGATCGAGCAACGGATTCTGGCTGATCCCTCTCAAATCCATCAGGTACTGATGAATCTCTGCACCAATGCCCTCCATGCCATGAAGGAAGGGGGAGAATTGACCATCGCTCTGGTTCAAGTTCATCTGGAGGAGGGACAGCGCTGCCGACAATTGCAGGATCTGCCGGCCGGTTCGTACCTGAAACTGAGCGTCAGTGATACCGGCAAGGGAATTCCTGAGGCTATTCAGGAGAAAATTTTCGATCCCTTCTTCACCACTAAAATTGCAGGAGAAGGCACAGGGCTTGGCCTGGCCGTGGTCCAGGGAATCGTAAACAACCACAAAGGTGCGGTCACTGTGGACAGTGCGCCGGGAACAGGAACGACGTTTTCTGTTTATCTTCCTGAAGCGGCCTTTGAACCAATGGAAGCTGAAGCCGATGAAAAAGAGGAACTACGGGGCGGCACGGAGACGATCCTCGTTGTCGATGACGAACCGGCCGTGGCCATGATCATCCAGCGCCTGCTGCAGACGCTCGGCTACACGAGCGAGGCCTTCACCGACAGCGCCAAGGCCTTTGAAGTTTTCACCCGGGATCCAACGATTTTCGACCTGGTCATCACCGACATGACCATGCCCAAATTTACCGGCATAACTCTTGCCCGGGCAATGCTGGCCATTCGGCCCCAACAACCGATCATCCTCTGCACAGGCTATAGCGATGCCATTGATGAAGCCGGCGCCAAGGCGGAAGGCATCCGTGCTTTTCTCGACAAACCGGTATCACTGGAAACCCTGGCCGCTGCGGTACGACGGACCCTGGATCAGGACAAAGAGGAGTCCCCTTCCGCATTTTGAGGAGCAAAATACAGCGATGCCCAAAAAATCAATTTTCCTGAGAGCTTGCTGTCTTTGCCCGGCTCTTTTTTTTTATTGTATCTGCAATTGTTACGCGGTCAATCTTTCAAGTGCGGAGAAGGAATATCTCCGCACAAAAACTGCCCTCGTTTTTGTCAGCCAGACCCACTACCCGCCCTTTGAATTTACGGATGCCGGCCAACAACATGAAGGCATGATGCTCGACGTCGTCCGCTGGATGGCTATGGAGTTGGGCTTCCAACCGATATTTATTGACATGCCATTCCAGCAGGCACAGGAAGCCGTGCTTTCCGGCAAAGCGGATATCATCACCAGTCTTTTTTTCAGTGAAACACGAAAAGAACGATTTGAGTTTACCGACCCTCTTTTTGACGTACCCGCTTCAATTTTTATCCGTCCAGAACGAACCGACATTACAAATATAGAAGACCTCAAGGGTAAGCGTATTGCAATCCAGCGGGGAGATTATGCCCAGGATTTTCTCAAATCCCAAAAAATAACATTTAAAACCATCGATACCCAGGACTTTGCCGAGGCAATTGACCGCGTCGATACGGGGAAAGCCGATGCTGTTATCGGGGATGAACAAATCGTCCTCTACTCTCTTTTCAGCAACCGATTGACGGATCGTATCAAACGAATAGGTCAACCGTTATACATCGGTAAGACGTGTATGGCGTCGAACAAAAATAACGCCCTCCTGATCGGTATTCTCGACAAAGGCATCCAGGAAGCACGAAAAACCGGGGTATTGGATAAAATCGGCAAAAAATGGCTGGGAACAACATACGGCCGCCAGGAATCTTTTTTCGAACGTCATGTATGGCTCTTTTCCGCTACGGCCGGGGGAGTACTGCTCTTCTCACTCGGGGTGTGGGTCTGGAATGTCAGGCTGCGCACTTCGGTGCAAAAGAAAACAAAGGCCCTCTTGGAAAGCGAGGAAAAGTACCGCAAAATATTTGAAAATCAGATGCTGGCCATCTGTATCTGGGATATCGAGACGTGCAACTTCGTCGACATCAATGAAACCTTTATTCAGCTCTACGGCTACAGCCGTGAGGAGTCGAAGGACCTGACCATCCATGACCTTCTTGCGGAGTCCAAGACTCAGCAAGAAGCGTTCCGGCAAACGGATTTTAAAGAAAAACCCTTCATTCCATTGATTTCCCACAAGAAAAAAAACGGTGTGATCTTTCCTGTGGAAATTGTCAGGGGAACGTGCCTGCTCAAGGGTCGACAGGTTATGTACAGCCTGATCCAGGATATCACTAAGCGTAAACAGACAGAGGATGCACTGCAGAGATCCCGGGAACGTCTGGAACTGGCCCTGAAGGCCAATCCGGTGGCCATCTGGGACTGGGATTTGCCGACGAATGAATTCTATTACTCATCTCGCTGGTGGCACATTGTCGGCTATAAGGTCAATGAACTGCCTGCCGATTCATCCCTATGGCACCGACTGATGCACCCGGAGGATCTGCAGCACGCCCATTCCGTCGTCAGCAACGCCATTGCCGAAAAAAGGACCTACGAGCTGGAAACGCGCCTTCTCCACAAACAGGGCCATTATGTTTCGATCCTAACCCGCGGCTTTATTCTCCGCGATGAAAACGGCCGGGCTGTCCGGGTTTCCGGAACCGATACCGATCTTTCCGACCGCAAAAGGGTTGCGGAGGAGAATAGGCAATGGGAACGGCAACTGCAACAGCTGCAAAAAACTGAAAGCCTGCATCGTATGGCCGGAGCCATTGCGCACCATTTCAATAATCTTCTCGGTGTGGTAACGGGAAACCTGGAAATAGCCCTGGAAATTCTGCCGGCGAAAGGAGGCCCGGTCCCCTTTCTCCAGGCAGCAACCCAGGCGGCCGACAGAGCGGTCAAAGTGAGTAGCTTGATGCTGACCTACCTCGGACATTCAATCAGCAAACATGAATCCCTCGATTTTTCCGAAATCTGCCGTACTGTCCTTCCTTCCCTGGAGAACTCAATCCCAACAAATATCCATCTTCAGTCCGATTTCCCGACCCCAGGACCGGTCATCAGCGCGAATGCCGATCAGATCCGGCAAATGCTGAAAAACCTGATCGATAATGCCTCCGAGGCCATCGAAGACAACCTCGGCCGCATCAATCTGACGCTCAGCACGGTTTCGCGCACCGACATTGCCTTTCCGCATCGTTTTCCCCTTGATTGGACTCCGCAAGAAGAACAGTTTGCCTGCCTGGAAGTACGCGACAGCGGTTGCGGAATCGCAGACCAGGACATCGAAAAACTTTTCGACCCGTTTTTCTCCAACAAATTCACCGGCCGGGGCCTGGGGCTGTCGGTGGTACTCGGAATTCTGCGCTCGCATCACGGCGGCGTAACCGTTGCCAGTGAACCGGGTCGGGGCAGTGTCTTCCGTATTTATTTCCCGTTGTCTGTGTTGGAAGCCCACAAAAAAACCGATTTAGAACTTGCAAAAAAGGGGTAAAAAATGCCATATTAGCAACATTATGCACATCTCGCACAAAACAGATTGTAATACTTCGGCACCCGCTGTGGTCATTTTCGGTTGCGGTAATGTGTTGCTTGGCGATGACGGCTTCGGGCCGGCGGTGATCGAGACGCTGCAACATACCGATCTGCCCCAAACGGTCAGCGCCCGTGATGTGGGCACCGGTATTCGCGAGTATCTCCTTGATTATCTCATGCTGCCGTCCCTGCGGCCGAAACTGCTGATTATCGTTGATGCCGGGTACGAGGCAGGCCGGACGCCGGGCCAGATTTGGGAATGCGACCCGTCAGCCATTCCGGCGCAAAAGATCCACGATTTCTCCCTGCACCAGTTTCCCACGGTCAATCTCCTGCGCGAACTTCAGGAGGAAACCGGGATCGAAGTGGTGCTGCTGATCGCCCAAGCCACCACCCTTCCCGACCATATCGCTCCGGGCCTGTCGTCCGCCCTGCTCATCGCGGTGTCCGAGGCCTGCAGCCGGATTCATCGGATCGTTGCCCGACATGCCACCCTGGAGACCGCAGCCCCATGATCTACGAGGTCAAAGTCAATGAGCTGGCCGAGGAATTCGGGGTCCATCGCAACACCATCCGCAACTGGATCAATTCCGGCACCCTACCGGCCCAGGAGGGGCCGGGCCGTCGCTACCAGATCCAGTGGGAGGACTACAAGCGCCTCTGCAATAAATACGGTCGAAAACCCCGCATCTCCCCGCAGCAAAACGGTACGAACGAATCGAATCCGACCCGATCAAACGACGCCACTTTCACCTCGGTCCGTCTCCATCCCCAAGCCAACCCGCTCTACACCTCACCGGCCCTGGCCGATATCTGCCTGACCTGCGGATCCTGTGCCGGAGCCTGCCCGATATCCGGAGTTGACGATCTCGATCCGCGCAAGATCATCCGCATGGCCTTTCTCGGCATGAACGAGGAACTCCTGGCCAGCGACTGGCCGTGGAAATGCACCATGTGCGGCAAATGCGAAACCGTCTGCCCGATGAATGTCGAAATTCTGCAGCTGATGCGTCGTATCCGCTCCCGCCGCGATCGGACCAAGGTGCCGGTGGCGATTCAAAAAGGCGTGGTCACCTGCCTGGAAAAGGGTAACAATCTCGGCATCCCCAAGGACGACTTCATCCTCCTTTTGAAAGGACTGGGCGAGGAGCTGGCCCAGTCTGCCTACCCCGATTTCGTCACCCCCATTGATGTCCGCGGGGCCCGATTACTGGTAACCGTCAATTCCAAGGAACCCTTTGCCGAACCCGAAAGCCTGAGTTGGTGGTGGAAAATCTTTCATGCCGCCGGGGAATCGTGGACCATCTCCTCGGAAAACTGGGAAGGAGCCAACTGGGCGCTCTTTTCCGGCGATTACAGCGCCATGCGCACGATTGTTAAACGGATTATCGAAAACATTGAACGGCTCAACTGCCAAGCCCTGTTACTGCCCGAGTGCGGCCACGCCTACTATGCCACCCGCTATGCCCTGGAACGCTGGTTTCCCGAATCGCTGCAGCAGTTCAAAATCTACACCGTCTTCGACCTGCTGCTTGAGTATGTGGAGGAAAAACGGATCAGCCTCGACCCTACCCTGCACAACAAACTGACCACCTTCCACGATGCCTGCAATTATGGCCGCAAATCGCTCAAAACCTTTGGCCACGGCTATTTTGAGGAAGCGCGCACCCTCACCCGCGCCTGCTGCAGAAATTTCGTCGAACTGGCGTCAAACCGGGAAGAAAGCTACTGCTGCGGTGCCGGCGGCGGTGCCTGGGCCAGTCCCTTCGCAGCCGAACGGGTCTATCACGGCCGGATCAAGGCCCGCCAGATCAGCGATTCCGGGGCCAAACTGGTGGTCACCTCCTGCCAGAACTGCAAAGATCAGCTGGGAATATCACTGAACCGGGAATTCAATCTGGACATCGAGGTGCAATACCTGTGGGAGCTGGTGGCCAATTCCCTGGTAAAAAAGGAGGAACCGCAGTCATGATCGGGGATCCTCAAGCCCGTACTCCCGGTCCTCTGGCCTCGGAAACCGGCAGGCCGTCTCCGGCGAAACAACGAGGAAGAAACCATGCCTGAAGAGTTGATGATTGGTGCGGTCATGGTGATCGGCGGCGGCATTTCCGGGATGCAGGCCGCTCTTGATATCGCCGACTCGGGATTTTTCGTCTATCTGGTGGAAAAAACCGGGGCCATCGGCGGTGCCATGCCCCAGTATAACAAGGTCTTTCCCACCAACGACTGTTCGATGTGCATCATCGCCCCCAAACTGGTCGAATGCGGGCGGCATCCCAACATCAGCATCATGACCCTTTCGCGGGTCCTCGACATCTCCGGACAGGCAGGAAATTTCACGGTTCGGGTGCAGGAAAATCCCCGTTATGTCGACCCCGGCAAATGTATCGCCTGCGGCCAGTGCAGCGCCCACTGCCCCAAGAGCGTCGACGATTCCTTCAACAGCAATATCGCCAAACGCAAGGCCATCTACATCAAATATCCCCAGGCCGTGCCGCTCAAATATCAGATCGATCCCGAGGCCTGCCTCCGCCTCAACCAACCGGGCACCTGCGGCATCTGCGCCGAGATCTGCCCGCCCGGGGCTATCAATTTCGACGAGCAGGCAAAGGAACGCGATATCCGGGTCGGCGCCCTGGTCATGGCCCTGGGATTCCAGACCTTTGATCCGACCAAGGGTAAGGTCTGGGGCTACGGTGTCTATCCCAATGTGATCACCTCGTTGCAATTCGAACGCTACTTGGCCCCCAACGGCCCCACCGACGGTATACTGGCCCGGCCCTCCGACGGCAAGCCGGTGAAAAAAATCGCCTTTCTCCAATGCATCGGCAGCCGCGACAAGAATCACTGCAACAATGAATACTGCTCCGCGGTCTGCTGCATGTACGCGATCAAGGAAGCGATCATGGCCAAAGAGGTCAATCCGGAGTTGGATATTTCCATCTTTTACATGGATATGCGGGCCTCGGGCAAAGAATTCGACCGCTATTACGAACAGGCACGCAACGAGTACGGGATCAAGTTCATTCGCAGCCGTATCCACGGGGTGGAACCCAGGGGCAACCAAGGGGACCTCCTCCTCCATTACATCAGCCCCCAGGGCAAACAGATCGAGAAGACGCTGGATCTGGTGGTTCTGTCGGTCGGTCTGGAGACCCCGGATTCGGCGGTCAGGCTGGCTGAGAAGATCGGCATTCACATGACGCCCGACCGTTTCGCCTCCATCTCGGCCTTTATGCCGGTTCACACCTCGAAAAACGGGGTTTTCACCTGCGGCGCCTTCAACGGTCCCCGGGATATTCCCCAGGCGGTGATCGGCGGTTCCGCGGCCGCGGCCAGCGTCTCCGCCCTGCTCGCTCCTGTCCGCCATACCCGGACCAGAACCCTGCCGCCGCCGGTTGAACAGGATGTGCGCCTGCAGGAACCCCGAATCGGGGTGTTTATCTGTCATTGCGGCACCAACATCGCCGGGGTCATCGATGTCGAAGAGGTCGCCGCCTATGCCGCCACCCTGCCGCAGGTGGTGCATGTGGAGCGCAACCTGTTCACCTGCGCCCAGGACACTCAGGATCATATGGTGCAGCAGATCCGGGAAAGCGGCATCAACCGGATTGTGGTGGCAGCCTGCACCCCGAGGACCCACGAACCGCTTTTCCGCAAAACCCTCAAATCGGCAGGGATCAACGAATACCTGATCGAGATGGCCAACATCCGCAACCAGAATGCCTGGGTGCACAACCAGGAACCGGATACCGCCACCCGCAAGGCCAAGGATCTCGTCCGGATGGCAGTGGCCAAGGTGGCCACCCAGACCGCTCTCAAGCCGCTGCGCATCCGCATCGCGCCCTCGGCACTGATCATCGGCGGCGGTGTCGCCGGCATGACCGCCGCCCTCAACCTGGCCCATCAGGGATACCAGGTCCATCTTGTCGAAAAGACCGCACAGCTGGGCGGCAATGCCCTCCATCTCTTCCAGACCTGGAACGGGGAGCATGTGCCGCGTTTTCTACAAGCGCTTGGGGAAGAGGTACGGGCCTGCTTCAACATCGAGGTTTTCTACAAGACCACGGTCTCCGCCGTCACCGGCCATGTCGGCAACTTCACCACCACCCTCCGCACCGGGCAAAACCGCAAACACACCATCGAACACGGCACCATTATTATCACCACCGGCGCTAAACGCTATATTCCGGAAGAGTTCGAGTACGGCAAAATTCCCAAGGTCGTGGCCTCAATCGAATTCGACAAGCTGCACATGCACAACGAAATCCGGGTGGCCAACGGCAAGTCCTTTGTCTTTATTCAATGTGTCGGCTCCCGCAATCAGGAGCGCCCCTACTGCTCCAAATCCTGCTGCACCCACTCGATTCAGAGCGCCATCAAATTGAAAAAAGAGGTGCCCTCGCGGCAGATCTACATCCTCTACCGGGAAATCCGCACCTACGGCCAGCGCGAGCGCATCTACAACCAGGCGCGGGAGCTGGGCATCATCTTCATCAACTACGAACTGCACGGGCCCCCGAAAATCAGCCAGAACGACAACGGGGTGCTGGTTGAAGTCTGGGATCATGTCCTCCACCGCCCTTTGGAGATCATCGCCGATGTGGTGATCCTGGCGGCAGCGACCCTTGCCAGCCCGGAGGCGGTGGAACTGGCCAACCTGTTCAAGCTGCCGCTGAATGCCGATGGCTTTTTCCAGGAGGCCCACGCCAAGCTCAGACCGGTGGAATTCAATGTCGACGGCATCTTTGTCGCCGGTTTGGCCCATTATCCCAAGCCCCTGGAAGAATCGATATCCCAGGCCCTGGCCGCCGCCGCCAAGGCTGGTCGGCTCCTGGCCCGCAAGGAAATCGCCCTGGAGCCCAACACCGCCCTGGTGGACCTGGTCCGCTGCGACGGCTGCGGCCTCTGTATCGAGGTCTGCCCGTATCAGGCCATCAGGCTGGTGGAATACGAGAATGAGGCGGGCCTTGCCGTCAAGACCGTGGCCATAGACCAGGTGCTGTGCAAGGGCTGCGGCATCTGCCAGGGCACCTGCCCGAAACGGGGGGTCACGGTCGCCGGATTCACCTACGATCAGATCGAGGCCCAGATCGATGCGGCGCTGTGCGAAGCATTGCAACCCCGGGAGCCGCTATGAACCCGGACCCGAAAATCATCGCCTTCTGCTGCAACTGGTGCTCGTATTCAGCGGCTGATCTTGCCGGTATCGCCCGGCTGCAGTATCCAGCCTCGATCCGGATCATCCGGGTGATGTGCTCGGGCATGGTTCATCCGGAGATGGTCCTCCATGCCCTGGAAAAAGGGGCGGAGGGAGTGATGATCATCGGCTGCCCTCTCGGAGAATGCCATTATATCAAAGGCAACGAGATGGCCCTGGCCAGGGCGGAGGTGATCGCCGAAACCCTTGAGGATATGGGCTATGAAAGTGAACGCTTTCAGCTTCTCTGGGTCTCGTCGGCGGAACCGGAGCGGCTGGTCGAGGCCTTCCGCACCATGAGCGGACGGGTTGCCGTACTCCGCTCCGAAGCCCCGCTGGAACCACATGCAAAACACTGAGTCGAATATTCCAAATACGAGGAAGCCCGGACTCAGCTTTGAATGGCTGCATGCCTGTTCCGGATGCGAAATCTCCCTGCTCAATTACGGAGAGGCCTTGCTGCCGCTGCTCGATCAGGTCGAAATCGTCCATTTCCCCCTGCTCATGGATCATAAATATGCCGATCCCTCGAATCAGGAAGCAGGGATTCGGCTGCCCGAGGCGGAGATCGGCCTGGTCTCCGGTGGCGTGGCCCATGATGAGCATCTGCAGGTGCTGCGGGAGATGCGCCGCCAATGCCAAACGCTGATTGCCCTGGGCACCTGCGCCACCCACGGCGGCATACCGGCGATGCGCAATCAATGGCCGCTGGCGGAGAGCCTGCACACCGTGGCGAATGCCGGCAATATCGGGGTGAACCCGATTGCCGTCGATCCTTCCGCCTCCTCGGCCTTTCTCGACCGTGTCTACAGTATCGATGAAAAGGTGGCTGTCGATGTCAGCCTTCCCGGCTGCCCGCCCCATCCGCAGTTGATCGCTACGGTCATCGAGGCCCTGCTCAAAAAGGAGGCCGTACGGCTGCCGCAGAAAAGCGTCTGCGAAACCTGCCCCACCCTCCGAAAAGGCACAACCAAGACATTGATGCGACGATTTCTCGACAATGCCGAGTGTCGACCCGACCGGCCGGTAAGCGAGATGCGCTGCCTGCTGGAACAGGGACTGCTGTGCATGGGCCCGGTCACCGCCGGTGGGTGCGGCGGCACGGACACACCGCTCTGCCTCCGCGCCCATGCCCCGTGCCGCGGCTGTTACGGCCCGGTCCGCGCTGGCGGCAATCAGCTCCTGGACATGATGAATGCCCTGGTCAGCAATGGGATCGACCGCACCGGCATTGTCGATCGCAAATCGCTGCTCCGCTTCAGCGGTGCCCACGGCCTGCTCAAGCCGGTCCGGAAAAGTCGCTAATCATGGCCCGAGTTATCAGCATCCATCCCGTGACCCGCATCGAAGGCCATGCCCGCATCAATATCCACCTGGACGATAACGGAGCGGTCAGCGATGCCCGTGTGGAAATCGCCGCCCTGCGGGGTTTCGAGCAGTTCGTCATTGGTCGGCCGGCAGAAGAAATTCCCCGGATCGTCAGCCGGATCTGCGGCATCTGTCCCTGGATGCACCACCTCGCCGCGGTCAAGGCTGTTGACGGCTGTTTCGGAGTCAGCCCCACCCCGACGGGCCACCGGCTGCGCGAACTCTGCCAGGTCCTGGCCCATATCCATGACAAAATCCTTCATTTTTTCTTCCTTGCGGCCCCGGATTTCGTTCTTGGCCCCGGTGGCGATTACTCGGTCCGCAATATCATGGGTCTGGTGCGCCGGGAACCGGAACTGGCGGCGCAGGTCGTCCGCATGCGGCAACTGGGCCAGACGATGCTGGAGCGATTCGCGGGTAAGGCCATTCATCCGGTGGCCGGGGTGGTCGGCGGATTTTCAAAATCGATGAGCGAAGAAGAACGGCGGGATCTGCAGCGTGACGGCCGGGTACTGCTCGATTTTGCCTCTGTGGCCCTGGATTATGCGAAAACAAAGGTGTTCCCTCGCTACCGGGACGAAATGCGCAACCTGGGCGCCATCACCACCGGTTTTCTCGGCGCGGTCGATACACGGGGCAACCTGCGGCTCTATGACGGCCTCCTGCGCCTGATGCACGCCGATGGCACGATGGTTGATTTTCCGGCAAGCGACTATGGCCAGTACCTGGCCGAACATATCGAACCCTGGTCCACGGCCAAGATGGTCTATGCCCGTTCCTGGCAGGAAGGCTTTTCCCTGGATCCGGATCACCCCAAGGGTATTTACCGGGTCAACACCCTGGCCCGGCTCAATGTCTGCGACCGCATCGGCACCCCCAGGGCTCAGGCCGAACTGGAGGCCTTTCGCCAAGAATTCGGCCGTCCGGCGCAAGGGACCCTGCTCTATCACTGGGCCCGGTTGATCGAACTGTTGTATGCCTGCGAACGGACCCTGGAACTGCTGGCCGACGAACGGATCACCGATCCGGCGGTGCGTAACCCGGTCACGCCGCAGGCCGGACGCGGCATCGGCCATGTCGAGGCCCCGCGCGGTACCCTGATCCACGAGTACGAAACCGACGATAACGGGTGCATTACCCGAGCCAACCTGATCGTCGGCACCACCCATAATATCGCGCCGATGAACCTCAGCGTCCGCCAGGCCGCGACCGATCTGATCTGCGACGGCAGGTACGACGAAGAAGGCCTCAATCGGATCGAGATGGCGGTCCGGGCCTACGACCCCTGAATTTCCTGCGCCACGCACCGCCTGGATGGCGGGCTTCCAATGACGGTCACCATCTTCGACCCCCAAGGCAATGCCCTGCACAGGCTGCGGCATTGAATTGAAATAAAACAATTCCTCTCAGGCCCTTCTGCCATGAACGAAAGAAACGAAACCCGAACCCGCACGATTGTCCGGGTTGAGGCGCCCAATTGCGCCTGCGGCTATGTCGGGCACATGACCGCCGACGAACTCAAACAGCGGGCCGCCCACGACGAGATGGATCTCTCCTGCCCGGTCTGCGGCCTGATCCATCTGAGCCGGGAAGAAATCGAGGATCTGGAAAAACAAAAGGTGGTCAACTCCAAACGGTATCGGGAGATCCAGCGTCAGGCCGAGGACGAGGGCTGATCGGCGAGCAATCCTCTCCCCTGCTTCTCCCTGTTCAGGGGCGCGATCCCCCTTGAACTCCGACCCGATTATGCCAGTTGGGCCGAATGTACGGGGCATGAAAAATAAGTGGTGCAAGTGTGTGTATACTGCTAAAATCGTTCTCTGACCTGTAACTCGCCCTTGTTTGCGGCGGTTCACCTCAACCCGCGACCCCTCTTTTCATGCTGACCATGCAACGAGCCGACGGACAGACAAAAGCCCTGCTGATCACCATCCATGGCGTGGTCCAGGGGGTGGGATTCCGCCCTTTTGTCTACCGGCTTGCCCATCGCCTCGGGCTCACGGGTACCGTGGTCAATAACGGCAACGGTGTGCATATCCGCATCTGCGGCCCGGCCGAACGGCTGGATCTCTTTATCATCGCCCTGAACACGGAAGCCCCGCCTGTGGCCCGGATCGTACGCATCGAGACACAGCCCACCGAACCTGCGGTAACCGACACGGAATTTCGTATCCTCCCCAGTACCCAAGGCCTGCGTTCCCGTACCCAGATTGCCCCGGATATCGCGCTGTGCAACGATTGCCTGGCGGAAATTTTCGATCCGAACAACCGCCGTTTTCAATATCCTTTTACCAATTGCACCAACTGCGGCCCCCGGTTTTCCATTGTCGAACGGATCCCCTACGACCGGCCCAACACCTCAATGCGCGTCTTTCCCCTCTGCGAGGCATGCAGCCGCGAATACCACGACCCCATGGACCGCCGCTTCCATGCCCAGCCCAATGCCTGCCCGGTCTGCGGTCCGCGTCTGAGCTGGCACGACCATTTGGGCAGACCGATTAAAGGCGATTGCCTGGACCTGGCCGCCTCAGCCCTGGCCGAGGGCCGGGTGGTGGCCATCAAGGGACTGGGCGGTTTTCATCTGGCAGTCGATGCCGGATCGGCTCCGGCGGTGGCCACGTTGCGGGCGCGCAAACACCGGCCCGCCAAACCCCTGGCGATCATGGTCAAAGACCTGGTGACCGCCGCTCGCTTCTGCCGCTTCTCGCCCGAGGAAGCCGCCCTGCTCAGTTCGCCGGAACACCCCATCGTTCTCCTCGATTGCCGGGAGGATGCCGCCCTGGCAGCGGAAGTGGCCCCGGGTCTCGGCATCCTCGGTGTGATGCTGCCCTACACCCCGCTCCACCATCTGCTGCTCAACCGGCCGCAGGCACCGGAGGCCCTGGTGATGACCAGCGGTAATCGCAGCGAAGAACCGATCTGCATCGGTAACGACGAGGCCCTGCAGCGGCTGCAGGGATTGGCGGATTTTTTCCTCCTCCATAACCGCGATATCGTCACCCGGGTCGACGACTCCGTGGCTCGGATCATGGCCGGGACCATCCGTCTGCTGCGGCGAGCTCGCGGCTACTCACCGGTCCCCATTCTCCTGCGCCATCCCACCGAGGACATTGTCGCCTGCGGTGCGGAGATGAAGAACAGTTTCTGCATAGTCCGCAATCGGGAAGCCTATCTCAGCCAGCACATCGGCGAACTGACCAGCCCGGAGGCTTTCGACTTTTACCGGGAAAGTATCGATCACCTGCAAACAGTGCTGGAGGTTGTACCGGAACGGAGCGCCTGCGACCTCCACCCGGATTACCTCAGCAGCCGTTATGCCTACGGCCTGAACATTCCCTGTTGCCCGGTCCAGCACCACCATGCCCATACCGGTGCAGTGATGGCCGAGCAGGGCCTGGCGGGTCCGGTGCTCAGTATCGTCCTCGACGGCACCGGCTACGGCTCCGACGGGACTGTTTTTGGCGGCGAGATCTATTGGGCGGACCGCAGCACCTTTCGCCGTCTCGGCCACCTGTCTCAGCTTTTGCTGCCCGGGGGCGACCGCGCGGCCAAGGAACCCTGGCGCATGGCGCTGGCCCTGCTCTATCAGGGACTGGGGCCCCCCGCTTTCATTGAGTCGAACCAGCCGCCCGCTCTCCTCGCCATTGCGGCGGATAAAAAACAACTCCTGGGCCAGATGATGACCAAACGGCTCAACTGCCCACAAACCTCAAGCTGCGGCCGCCTCTTTGACGGGGTTTCCGCCCTTCTGGGACTCTGCCTGGAGAGCAATTACGAGGGTCAGGCCGCCATGCTGCTTGAGCACCAGGCCACCCTGGCCGCGGCAGATGCGGTCTCCGAAGCCTACCCCCTCTCCCTCCTCGATGAGGCAGGAATGGGGATCATCGATTCCGCGCCCCTGGGTTCGCTGATTCTCCGGGATCTCGCGGCAAATGTGCCCATCCCCGAGATTGCGCATCGTTTCCATCTCTGGCTGATCGACTCTCTGGTGGCCCTGCTCGAAACCCTGCGCCGGCAAACGCAGTTGTCCGAAGTGGTCCTTTCCGGCGGCTGCATGCAGAACAAACTGCTTTTTGAAACCCTGGTCCAACGCCTGAACCGGCAGCGCTTCTCTGTTTTCTCCGGCCATCTGGTGCCGATGAACGACGGCGGCATCGCACTCGGCCAGGCCTTTATAGGAGGTATGCCCCCATGTGTTTAGCCATTCCCATGCAAGTGATCGAGGTCCGAGGCGGTGATGACCCGCTGTTCGATCCTCAGGTGGCCCTGGTCGAAAGCGACGGCATCCGCAAGGAGATTCGCCTGGAAATGGCGGACCGGATTCCCGAGGTCGGCGAATACGTCATCATCCACGCCGGATTTGCCATCCGCACCCTGACCGTCGAGGATGCCGAATACAATCTCGACCTGATGCGGCAGATGGCGGAAACCCTGGAAAAGCAGGAACGCCTGCCCGGAGCGCCGGAATGAACTGCGCAGGAGCCTTCCGCAGCCGGGAAATGACGGCACCCCTGGTGGAGGAGATAGCCCGCAGTCTGGTACGGCCGGTGCGGATCATGGAGGTCTGCGGCACCCATACCATGTCCATCTTCCGCCATGGCATCCGCTCCCTCCTGCCCGAGGGCATCTCTCTGCTTTCCGGTCCCGGCTGCCCGGTCTGCGTCACCCCGGCCAGCCATATCGACGCTTTCATTGCCGCGGCACGCCTGCCGGAAGTGACCATCGCCACCTTCGGCGATCTGATCCGGGTGCCGGGCAGCACCGGCTCCCTGGCTACGGCACGGGCGAACGGAGCCCGGGTGGAAATCGTTTACTCCCCCATGGACGCCCTGATGCTGGCGCAAAAGGAACCGGAACGCCTGGTCCTCTTTCCGGCCATCGGCTTTGAGACCACGGCACCGACCATCGCGGCCACCCTTCTTCAGGCCGAACGACTGGGGATCACCAATTTTCTGATCATCGCCGCGGGCAAAACCATGCCCCAGGCCCTGGAAGCACTGGTGGCCGACCCGGAACTGCAGGTGGACGGCCTGCTCTGTCCCGGCCATGTCAGCGCCATCATCGGTAGTGAGGTTTACCGCCCTCTGGCTGAAAAATACCGTTTGGCCTGTGCGGTTGCGGGTTTTGAACCCGCTGATATCCTTGCCGGCCTGCTCAGCCTGGTCAGACAGATCAATGAGGATGCGCCCCGGGTCGAAAACTACTATACCAGAGTGGTGACTGCGGAGGGCAACCGCAAGGCCCGCGCCCTGATGGATGAGGTCTTTGCACCGGCGGACAGCGAATGGCGGGGGCTGGGAGTGATTGCGGGCAGCGGACTGGTACTGCGGGAGAAATACAAACGCTTCGACGGCTTGAAGCAGCTGGCCCTTCCCCTGCAACCGGCAAGAGATCCTCAAGGCTGCCGCTGCGGCGATATCCTCAAAGGACGCTTGCTGCCGCCGGATTGCCCGCTCTACGGCACTGCCTGCACCCCCCTGCAGCCGGTCGGCCCCTGCATGGTCTCGAACGAAGGCACCTGTGCCGCCTATTACCGCTACAGCGGTCGAAAACAAAGCCGAACCAACCTACCGGAGACAAAGGAATAAACCTTCAAAGAGCGCCCCTTGTATCTATGAAAACACCTTCCATCATCAGTCTTGACCACGGGAGTGGCGGCCTCGCCAGCCAAAACCTGATCAGCGAGTTGTTTCTCAAATACCTGACCTGTCCCCAGCTGCGCGACCTGGAAGACTGCGCCGTGCTCGGCGAATATGCCGGGCGTATTGCCCTCTCCACCGACAGTTATGTGGTGGACCCGCTTTTTTTCCCCGGCGGCGACATCGGGGAGCTGGCGGTGCACGGCACCATCAACGATCTCGCCATGCGCGGCGCCCGCCCCCTTGCCCTCAGTCTGGCCCTGATCATTGAAGAAGGCTTTCCTTTTGCCGACCTGGAACGGGTGATCGCCTCGATCGGCCGCTGTTCGGAAGCCGCCGGGGTCGCCATTGTCACCGGCGACACCAAGGTTGTGCCCAGGGGCAAGGCCGACGGGATCTTTGTCAATACCACCGGTATCGGCCTGGCCTCGCACCGCGTTGAAATCTCGGGAAAAGGCGCCAAGGTCGGCGATGCGGTCCTTATCTCCGGCACCCTGGCCGATCACGGCATCACCATCATGAGCTGCCAGGCCGGGATGGCCATTGCCGGCGATATCGCCAGCGACACCCAACCCCTGCATCGTCTGGTCGGAGCCCTGCTCGAGGATGACTGCGGCGGTGTGCATGTGCTGCGCGACCCGACCAGGGGCGGTCTGGCCACCACCCTCTGCGAGATTGCCCGTTCCTCACAGGTCGACATCACCATTGAGGAAGAACGGCTGCCGATCCGGCCCGCGGTCAACACCGCCTGCGAACTGATCGGCCTGGATCCCCTCTATCTCGCCAATGAGGGGAAATGCATCATTATCTGCGATCAGGACTGCGCAGATGCGGCGCTGCAACTGATCCGACGGATGCCGGAAGGGCGGGACGCGGCCCTGATCGGCCGGGTTATGGCAGGCGGCAAGGGCCGGGTCAGCCTGACCACCCGGATCGGCGGCTCCCGGCTGCTGGAACCGCTCACCGGTCAGCCGCTGCCGAGAATCTGTTGATTCCCGCACCGTCTTGTTTCTGCAGAGGAGAAAAAAACCATGCATGAACTTTCTCTGGCCCAAAGCCTGATCGAACAGTTGCTGGATCTCGCCAAAGAGCATAACGCGGTACGGATCACCCGGGTGGCGGTTACTCTCGGGCCCTTTTCGGGTATTGTTCGCGATTCCTTTGAATTCGGTTTTAACGCCCTCAAACAATCCCGCGATCTGACCCGGAACGCGGTTCTGGAGTTGGAGACACCGGATCCCGTGTATATCTGTCTCGACTGTGACAAGGTCTCGGTTATCCCCTTTTCCCTGCAGAACGACCCACTGGATATAACCTACCGCAGTCTGTATCCGAAAAAATGTCCCTGGTGCTGCCTCAACCGGCTCTCTCCGAAAGGCGGGACCGAACTTATTCTTAATCAAGTAGAAATGGAGTAATGCCATGTGCGATACCTGCGGCTGTCAACTGCACGAACATCACCATCACGATGCCAAAGTGGTCGAAGTCAACCAAAGCCTTCTGGCTGCCAACCAGAAACAGGCCGATTCCAATCGCCTCCATATTGAGCAGATGGGAGCCGTGGCCATCAATATGATTTCCAGCCCCGGTTCAGGCAAGACCACCCTGCTGGAGCGGACCATTGAGGCGTTGAAGGATACGGTGAGAATAGGGGTGATTGAGGGCGATATCGAAACCGAACGCGATGCCGACCGCATCCGCGCCAAAGGCGTTCCGGCGGTGCAGCTGACCACCGGCGGGGCCTGTCATCTCGATGCCCCGATGGTGCACGGCGGCCTCCATGTGCTGGAGCATTTTGCCAAGGGCGGGAAGTATGATCTGATCTTTATTGAGAACGTCGGCAACCTGGTCTGTCCGGCCACCTTTGACCTGGGCGAGCATCAACGGGTGGTCCTGTTATCGGTGCCGGAAGGTTCGGATAAACCGGCTAAATATCCGGCCACCTTCAGAAGCGCCGATCTGGTGCTGATCACCAAGACCGACCTCTTGCCTTATTTTGATTTCAACATGGAGGAAGCCAAGAAAGAGGCGCGCATCCTCAAACCCGAGCTGGATATCATCGCCCTTTCCGCCACCACCGGCGACTGTTTCGATCCCTGGATCGAGTATCTGCAAGGCTTAGTCAAACGGTAAGGATCGGGCCGAAGTCAGGCCAGCAGCACCATTCCCGCCATCAGGCCCATGTCCGGTTCTTCGCTGGTCTCGGTTTGTCCGTCTATTTTCTGGAATTGCCAGCCGAGGGTCTGGGCAAGGAGGGTAAAATTAACCCCCAAGGCGGAGAGCGAAGGGCGCGCCTGGTCCGCATGCGGGCAGGGCCCTTTCTTCTCCAGGACAACGCATCTTTCTTCCTGGGGACAAAACAGCTCCTTGCAGGAACCGGCCGCCAGTCCTTGGGCCCGAGACCATCCCCGACAATGCGCCTCCTGCTCGATGGCAGCGGCAATGCAGTGAATGGTGCGTGCGCTCTCCAGTCGCCCCGGACCCAGCAGCACCGACACCGGGACATCAATCTTGAACACCAGTATCTGTTGATACTCCCGCAGAAGGCCTCTGAAAGCCTCCGGTTTCATGGCATGGGGCGGACAGCCGGGTGCCAGACCGTAGCTCGCGCAGGCATGGGGGGCGGCACAAAAGGCGGCAAAACGATCTTCCACCACCAGTGAGGAGGCGGCAATAATGCCCGCCGCAGTGGCTCCAAGACTGCAGGCCCGCTCGGTCAGCCCTGCAAGCCTTTTTTCTTTCGTATCCCTTTCCATCCCTTCCTCTATTTGATCAGCCGGCGGCGCATGGTGATAAGTCCCAGCACAAAAAAACAAAGGGTGAAGAGCACCAGATACGAGAGGCTGATCCAAGGCGAGGTTTCCACCCGGCCCAGACAAAAAAACCGCGTCAGCTCGACCAGATGAAAAAGAGGAAAGGCCAGGGCCGCGGACTGAGCCCAGTTCGGCAGGCCGGAGACCGGGAAGAAAGTGCCGCTGAACAAAAACATGGGGGTAATAAAAAGAAAAATGGGCAGGTTGAACATGTCGATGGACGGCGTGATCCCGGTAAAAAACATGCCGATGGAACCAAAGGCCAGGCCGCCGAGGAAGGCCAAGGGCACCACCAGCAATCCAAAGGGAAAGACGACAAAACCGAATAAACCGAGCACAACCAACATGATCAGGGCGGCGGCCGCGGCCTTGGTGGCGCTCCAGACGATTTCCGCAAGGATGATCTCCTCCAGGGACAACGGCGTGGCCATCATGCCGTCAAAGGTTTTCTGGTAGTACATGCGCACAAAGGAGTTGTAGGTGGTCTCAAAAAACGAGTTGTACATGATGGAAATGCCGATCAGGGCCGGAGCCATGAAATGGGTATAGGTCAAGGGCTGGCCGCCGTAGCTGAGGTTGCTCACCAATCCCTGAAACCCGAGACCAAAGGCGAGGATATAAAAGGCCGGTTCCAACAGCGGCACCAAAAAATTCACCTTCCAGATGCGACGGTAGACGATCAGATTACGTCGCCAGACACTCAAAAAACGCCAGGAAATATTGCCAAACCGGATCATTCTCGTAACTCCCTGCCGGTCAGGCGGAGAAAAACATCTTCCAGAGAAGCTGAACGAAAGGTGCACTGCCGGGGATGGAAGGTGGTGCGAATCTCCCGCTCAATGGCGTCATCGCCGTTATTGTAGATAATAAAACGCTCTCCCATCCGATCGTACGGGATTTTCTTTTCCGCGAGAAACGGCTCCAGTTCAGGGTCCGCGCCGCCCAATTCGAAAATCGAGGAGCCGACCTGTTCCCGGATCAGTTCGGCAGGGCTGCCCTGAATCAGGATTTTGCCGTGGTCCATAATCACCAGCCGGTCGCATAACTGGGCCGCCTCTTCCATGTAGTGGGTGGTGAGAATAAAGGTTTTGCCCTGGGCACGCAGATGCTGCAGCCGGTCCCATAACAAATGCCGGGATTGGGGATCAAGGCCGGTGGTCGGCTCGTCAAGGATAATCAGTTCCGGATCGTTGATCAGGGCGCGGGCCAATGTCAGCCGCCGAGCCAGGCCGCCGGAGAGCTCCCCGACTTTGGCTTCTTTTTTCTTTTCCAGAGCAAAAAACTGCAGCAAATCCTCTGCCTGCTGCCGGGCCTGACCCGCCGGAAGATTGAAATATCCGGCAAAGATCAACAGATTCTGGAACACGGTGAGATCCGGATCCAGGGTGTTGTCCTGCTGACAGACGCCGATGCGGGCGCGGATCTGCCGCCACTCGGTGGCGATATCCATGCCGAAGACCCGCAGGCTGCCGGCACCCATCGGCGCAAACCCGTAGATCATACGAATGGTCGAGGTCTTGCCGGCACCGTTGGGACCGAGCAGGCCGAAACATTCCCCGGCCTGAACCTCAAAGGAGATATCGTCCACGGCGGCAAGACCGTTGAAGTGCTTCCGCAGGCCTTCCACCTGAATAACCGGTACCCCGAGAGATACCGGTCCGTTTATTTCAGAATGTTTCCGGGCTGTCACCAGACGCCCCCTTGGGTTAATGGATACATTTTTTCCCGCACCCTGCGCTCATCGCCGACTCAGATCCTGTTGTGATGCCGCAGGAGGACCTGCAGACTGCGATGGGCGGCCAGATAGCGGGCATCCTCGGCATAGGTGGCCGGGTGAACCGTGGGAACCGGGCGGTGGCGCAGATCAGGGTCGACATTGGCAAAGGTAAACAGGCAGGAATTGGACAGGGCCTTGGTGGTGCGGTCCCGGCTGATCCGTTCGATACCGGCCTCCACACAGACGAAGCTGTCGTCGGTATAGACGACCCGCGAGGTGAAATGCAGTTTGTCGCCCATGCGCACCGGATGAAAAAAATTGATCCGATTGACTGCGGCAATGATCGGACGGTTCGGGGCCACCAGCTCGGAACAGATCGAAGAAAGTTCAAAAGCGCGCCGAATCAAATAGCCCCCAAAAATCATAAACGGCACGTTTTCCTGCTCAGGATACATCCGCTCCCAGGCATCGGTGCTTAACCGGCGACACAGATGGCCTGAAAACCCGGGTTCGTCCAAGGCCTGATGCAATCCGGCCAGCACCTGGTATTCCGCCCGGCTGGGCGGTTCGTTCAGGGCTGCCTGCAGGTGGCGGAATTCCTCCCGCCGGGCCAACGCCTTGCCGGCCCGACGCTTCTCGATCGGTTCGACATATTCAAGGGGCGGAAGCGCAACGCTGACCATGCCTTCGCCGTATCCCGAACGGGCCACCATGGTAAAATAGCAGGAGGCGATATGCTGCGTCGGGTCGCCGGGTTGTTCCACGCGGATGCCGATCTCCAAGGAACTGCGGCCGACCTGGTTAATACTGGCGGCAATGGTCAGATCACGGGTGATATCCACAGCCTGGCGAATGACGATATTATCAATGGCAGCGGTCACCACCCGGGCGGTGGGATGAAATTGGTTAACGTATTGCAAAGCGGCTTCTTCGGCCGTTTTATCAAGGATTTCCAGCAACAGGCCAAAACGAAAATTCCCTTTCTGGGGTTCATCCACCACCATGTAGCGGCGACGTAAAGCCATGTCGCTGCCGAGGGGGAGGGTCCGGTTATACGTAGTCTCACTTGGTCGGGTCATAATATCTGCTCATAAAAAAGGATTGGAAAGATTGGGTTAGGTAGGGAGAAACAGTAAAGAATCAACCTGCATTTGGCAAGGGGGGAATGGTTCCTGCACGTCGGAACAGAGACAGACTCCTTGCTTTCAGGTACTCAAATAGAAAAATGAAAAATATCTACTTATTGATATAGTTCTTTGATTTTCCAAAAAATATTGTGAAAACAGGACCAAGATGCTATCGTTTTTTCATTTTGTATTTCCATCACTCACAGGGAAAGAGGGTGTTGCTGTCTTTGTTAGATTACAAGAGGTATTCATAAGTCGCATAGGATGAACCGAAAAGCGTTTTTGTCTGTTAAACTCCGGCCATCCGCTGCTGTCAGCCTATGGGCAACTTGTTGCCACAGAGCTTGCCCTGAAAGATCATGCAGTTCCCTGGCCAAAGGGACATGATATTCCAGCTTTACTGAATAATTTGTGCGACCCCGGTCTTACGGCCTTGGGTACACAGTTGGGTGCAGAGCTCGCGGCCATCCCGTGTACGAAAATATCAGGCACCTCCGCACCAATCCAACCAAGTAACTATCCTGAATTGCGTTATATACGGCACGAAAGCGACTTTAACGGCGGGGCGACGGATCAACACCTTCTGAACTTGATCAAGGTTATTGAAGACATCATTGTTCAACTTCGTGCAAAAGGAGTGATCATATGACAGGAAATCAGCTTCTGAAAAATTTAAATAATGTCGGCAGGGTCGAGCATGCCTTTCGTTTCCCTTATGCCTATATCCGCTGCATTTCTGCTGATTTCGAAGGCAAGGAAGATGACGAACGGGAAGGTATTGCGTGCGAAAAGATGCAATTATCTTTAGCTGAAGTTCGCAAGACAGCCGCCGACTGCCTTCTCACCTTACAATGGCTGACCCCGACAGAGGCAGCCGGGCAGCCGCTGGAAAATCGAGGGGAGCACTGGTTGCGGGCTTTTCTGGATACTCCCCGACCACATACGATAGTCCCTGGCAGTCCCCCCAGCATTCGAATTGCGCATTTCTTTGGTTACAAAGGGGGGCAAGGCCGCTCAACCGTGCTGGCCAGTTTTTCGCAAAAGTTGGCGAGAGAAGGGGCGAAGGTCCTCGTTATTGATGCTGATATTGAAGCGCCTTCTCTTGATGTTCTCTTCGGTGTCACTCCGACCGCTCCCGGAGCAACACTTCTCGGCATTGTCCGGAAGTCCCCGGAAATTATCGCTGTGCCTGCCTTACAAGGTCGGAATGACGGCGAGGTCCGTCTGATTGCCTGTCGACCACGAGAGGCTTCTTACTCTCTTGATTTCGCGGCCTTTGCTCTGCAAACAAGCCTCATGCCCGGAATTTTGGCAGAGGGCATTAATCGAATTAAAAACTGGGCTCTTGATCAGCATTTTGATGTGCTTTTAGTCGACCATCGTTCCGGAATGGCGATGACCACCTTGACGTGGATGAAGTTGCTTCCTGGTCCGGCGGTCATTTTCACAAAACTGGATGAGCAGTGGCGCGGGGCGGAAAATGTTATCCGCGAGGTTTTAGAAGCGAATCCGGAAAATCCTGGGCTCATCGTCACCTTCAAACCCGACGAAGAAACCGAGGATGGCTTTCGGCGACGTACTGTGCGTCAACGAAACGATCTCCTTCGCCTGGTAGGTGAAACCATTGCTCAGTCAACCCCATCCGAAGTTGAAGACGACTTCATGGCCGATCCATCAAACGTTGAAGACCATTGGCTTCTCTGGCCCTATGATCAGGCCTTCCGCACGACAACCCTTCCGGATTATCAAGATCTCGGAGCGTCCACTAAGACGGCATTGAACGAACTCACCCGCTTACTGGAAATTTCCTTACCGCTGAAAAAGAAGCTCAGCAGTATCGGTTCGCTTGATCAGGGTGATTTAATCCAGACTGAAGCGCTGATAAAATTACGCCAGCCCAACAACACTATTCGTTATATCTTCGGACGTAAAGGAACGGGAAAAACCCGCCTGGCAAAACAACTGGCAATCGAACAGAGAGGGGAAGCCCTGCTTATCGATGCAAGTAGCGAGATGACACAGGGTATTTCTACGGCCGCATTCGAATTTTCCCAAGGACGAGATCAGTTTAATAAGGAACCTGAAGGATTATGGTGGGCAATTCTCCTTGCTGCCCTGCAAGGACCCGATACAGCTCGAGACGCTTTTCGGGAACGTCTAACCCAAATTTTTGCAGCACGATTGACTCTTCCCCATCTTCGCCAGAATGTATTGGACGCCTTACCTAAAAAATCCAGAAGAATTTTTCTGGTCGATGGTATTGAAACGGCTTTCCTCGGGACGGATATATACAAGTTTGTCCAGAGCCTTTTTTCCTTTTTGCGCACACTCCAATCCGATGATTGGTTTAACGGCAGTATTGAGATTAAACTCTTTCTTCGTACCGACCTGGCGAGCCGTAGTGTCCAGAACCTGGAACAGCAGGTGGAAGGACGAACGATGTACCTTTTCTGGGATTACCAGAAAATACTCAATTTCTTGTTGTCACGTTTGCCGCCACTTGGTTTTTTCAAGAGGTACTTCAGTGAAACAATCCACGAAATTGAAGGAATGATGAACACTATTCGGGTTGGAGAAGTGACAATCGAAGAGGGGGAACGGTTACTCCTCCAAATTTTTCCAAATAAACTGAGAAGATTCAATACGCTGACCTCAACCTTTCTTCGCCTTCACTTTGCTGACAGCGCTAGCCAGGGAGCCGCCTATTATCCGCGTGTTATCGACAGTTTTTTAACGGCATTAAACGAAAGTGGTGAGCAGAAAGGAGAACACGCCCTTGTCGATGGACGCCTGGATCAACAGATGATCATCAAGGCGCATGAAAAGGCATCGGCGGATTATATGGCACAAATCCAACAAGAATTACAGCATTTGCTTAATTTTGAGTCAAATAGTCCGGAAGCGAACGGAGAGAAGCTTACTACCTGGATTAATGCATTTATTGGGGAAAAAACTCCATTTGATATTGAACAAATGGAAAAACATTTAGAAGCCCGTACCGGGCTTACTCAAAGAATCGCACGTCGCTGCCTTGATCAGATGCTCGAACTTGGTATTTTTGAACGTTCATCGGATACCCCTAATATTTGGAAAACGGGACGGTTATTCAAATCGTCGCTGAAAATGAAATACAAACGCATTTAACAATAACGACTTTGAAGTTTCAATATGCTGAAATTTCGCAAATTAAGTTGAAATCAACTCACCGTAAAGCAGATTTTTCTGTGATTGCGCCTTGTCGACGGGCTCATCTAATTTTATAAATCGATGATCAACCGGCTCGGCAGCAGAATGTTTCCTTATTGTAGTTGGTGGATATAATTACCCAAACCTGCGCTTTTCTTAATCGCTGCTGTCTGATTGATCTTGAGACCAACGAGCAGGGAACGATCCATGCCCTGGGAGCGGTCTTTCGGGAAAGGCGGTATCAGCTGGGACCGAAGCAGCGGATCGGGCCGGCGCAACTGGCCGAACTGGACGATTTCACCGATGGTGCCGAATTCCTTCTCGGCCATAATATCCTCACCCACGATCTCCCTTGCCTGCGGCAACACGCGCCGAATCTGCGGTTGCTGAACAAGCCGGTGGTTGACACTCTTTACTTCTCGCCCCTGGCCTTTCCGGAAAATCCCTACCACCGGTTGGTAAAGAATTACCGGATCGTTCGCGACAGCATCAGCGATCCGGTCGAGGATGCCCTGTTGGCGGGCCGTGTCTTTTCCGAACAATGGCAGGCTCTTACCGGGCAACTGTCCCAGGGATCGGATATCCCGTTGCTCTACCGGGGCCTCTTTGCCCGCGATCCCGGATTTGCCGGGATAACCGCAACCTTCGGCGCCATGGGAGTGCCCTTGCTCACATGTTCGTGCTTGGAGGCAGCCGGCGACCACCCCTCGGAGCTGAGCTGGAAGAGGAGCGGCGGCTGTATAGGGAATGATCGTCGCCCGCTTCTCCAAAAAAGCCGCAGGTCAGTGGCGGGAGCGTCTCCACCAGGTGAGCGAGGCCAAGGTTGTGGGCATGGTTCGGCGGTATCGCGCCGAAATCAATGATGCAGCATTCCAGAGCCGTTGCCGGGGGGAACGTTGGGAATTTCCTCTGGTGGAGTTGCGTTGGATGGCCGAAGACCGAAAAACAGCCTCCTGAGGGTTCATCTAAAAGAGTGCGCTTTCTTGCGATAAAAAAGGTGGCCGGCACTCAAATTATTTCTTATACAACACCGACCAAGGGATACCGGCGACATCGTGCCGCAGCCTGCAGGACCGAAGGAAAGCGTTTTCAGATCGTGGAAACGGCGACAGTTGAAAAAAAAAGTGGCACCATTTTTTATTGACAGAGATGCCCGCGTGTATTTCGATCATTTGGCGGTACAATATGACCCGGCACACCGACGACACGCAAGAATATATAACCCAGAAAGGCAAAAGAATGATTGATCCGGATAATATTGAAGAAGAAGAAAGTCTCGTTGAAGAATGTGGTATCTGTGGTGGAGACATCATCATTGACAGCTATTGCGAGGAAGATGATATTGTTTATTGCAATGACTGCGAAGCAGAGTACCTGATTCGCTCCGTCGATCCTATCCGGCTCAAACGGCTCGACGATGATATCGACGACACGGATGACGCCTATAACGAAGAATACGATTGATGGTACCGTTCACCGGAAAACATGATAATCTCGTATAACCTCCAAGCTGTAAGCGTTTACCAGTGCCGGAGATGTGCGAAAGAAGTCCGCAAACTGTACCATTGGTACGTTTACCGACCGATGACAGGACAGATTCGTTGCTGGTGAACGCTTACGATTGATGAACACCTCCGGGCCGTAATCTTGCCGGGCCCGGCCATTCTCTTAATCTTTGCTCTCGAGGTGTTGAAGAATGAATTTTCTTGATATGCGGGCAAAACAGTTCCCTTATAACCAGGCAAAGGCGGTTATCCTGCCCATTCCGTATGGGGGGACAACCAAGAACATGGCTATGGAGAAGGGGCCCGAGACGATTCTCCAGGCCTCCCGGATGCTTTCCACCTATGATGCGGAAACCGACACCGATGTCAATGAGCTGGGTGTTCTCACCCTGGATCCGCTTGCCTGCCCCGAAGGACCGCAAGAGGCCGTGGAAGAGATCTTCATCCAGTCAACGCCGCATTTCAAAAAGAACAAGCTCGTCGCCGGAATCGGTGGGAGCCATCTCATCAGCCTGGGGCTGGTCCGGGCAGCTCAGGAACAGTACAACAGTCTCAGTGTCCTTCATCTCGGGGCTCATCCCCATTTGCTTCCCGAAGAGGGGACGGTGTATAACGAAGCCGGGGTTATGGCCCGCATCCGCGAAAAATGCACGGTTTCGCATATCGGCATCCGCAGTATGAGCAAGGCCGAACGGAGCAAAATCCACCTTGACAACCTGGTCTTTGCCCGCGACATCTACAACAACGGCCTTAATGCGGCAATGGACGCCGTAGATATCCTCAACGACAATGTCTATATCGTCTTGCATCTCGATGTCCTTGATCCGGCGTGCATGCCCGCCGTTGCCCGACCGGAACCCGGCGGACTCGACTGGTATACCATCAATGCCTTGATTCGGATGGTCTCCCGGGAAAAATCAATCATCGGTTTTGATATCAGCGGACTGGTTCCGCAAAAATACGGAGCATATACTCAGCTGCTGGCGGCAAAACTGGTGTACAAAACCCTGATCTGTGTGATGCAACGCAGTCTCTGAGGGTTGAAAACCAAAACAGCAGGCTGCGGCGCTCACCGGTTGGAGCCTTGCAGCCTGCTGTTTCCATTTTTTTTTTTTGCAACCGGCACCTTACCCTGCAATGGATCAGTAACCAAATCAACAAGTTACCGACACCCTTCCCCAAACCTTCCCCATCTCCCTCACTCGCCCTTTTCCGCTTCCCGAGCCCGCATCAGGGCAACGGATCGCTGCAGTTGATGGGTACAGAAAATCGATCCGCAGACCATCATAATCAGACTGCATAAAAAGACCTGCCAACCGAAATGCTCATAGAGGATACCCGGGGCAAAGGAACCAATGGTGCCGCCGAGATAGTAAAAGGAGATATACACTCCGTTGGCGATCCCTTTTTTGCTTTTGGCAAGCGTGTTGACATACCCGGAAAGCAGGGAGTGGGCCATGAACATGCCGGTGCAAAAAACGAACATCGCCAAAAACATGGTCCGATGGTCCTTGATCATGAACCCGCAGATACCGAGGATATAGAGAAACAGGCCGGCCATCGCCACCCTGGTTTCCGAACCGAAGAAGGTAATCATCCGGCGTACGTTCAGGGAAACCAGGATACCCATGACATAGCCGCAATACATGATACCGATTCCGGTTTCACGAAAGTCCGGACTGATGGCCTTCAGTTGAAAGGGCAAAAAATTGAGCAGCCCGGCAAAGACGAAAAATACCGAAAAAATAGTGAGGTACAACCACAAAAACTGCGGCTGCCGAATCAGGTCCGCCACCTCGCTGAACCGAGGCCGACGGTATTGCATATTGGCATCCTTCTCCAGGTTGCGCAGGAGAAAAAATCCCCAAATCAAAAGCACTCCCAGAACAAAAAAGAAAAAGCGCCAACCGAAAAGATCGGTGAACATCCCGGAAAGGAAGCGGCCGAGAAAGCCGCCGAGAATAGTCGCGGCGATATAGCGCGCCACAGCCGCCTGAACATCTCCGCGAGGAGCAGTTAAGGATATGTAACTGACCAGAGAGGTGAGGATGGCCGGGATGGCCATGCCCTGCAGACCGCGGATAATCAGCAGCAGCAGGTAATCATTGGTCACGCTGAAGGCCAGCTCCAGCACCCCGAGCAGAAGAATGGCGGTGCGCACGATCATCCTGGCGGAGAGCGCTTCCAGCAGGACCCCGTAAAACATCGGGGCAATACCGAGCGGCAGCATCATCAAGGTGGTAAAAAGAATGGCCTGTAATGAGGTCAACGAAAACTGCTGCTGAAAGACCGGCTGGATGGGTTGAGCCGCATAGAGAGAACAAAAGGTGATGACCGTACAGAAATAGATTTTGGTCAATGGCCCGTGCAGACGAAAATGGGTGAGAACAGACACGATGCGGACTCCTCGATCAGTGATCGGTGCCCCGATTGTCGCGGGCCCGGCCATGACGGACGTTTATTGACAATGGGTTGCGGCGCTCGTCCGGGCCTCAACCCTAGCCCCCGGTGTTCAGGTGCGCATTACCCAGTCCAGAGAGACGATCCGGAAAACACGCAGAAGAGAGAACCTGAGCAGCAGCGCCGCTGTCAGGCGAACGCCGAACGGCTATTATAACCCAATAACACATTAAAATCAGCCTACCGCGGCAACACGTATTCTCAAAATTTCCTAAAAAATCGCTTTTACCGCCTTTTGTCGAGAAGATAGATTTTCTCACGTTGGGCGGCGACATCGTCATCGGCAAGATAATCGTCAAACTGTAACATCTTGTCAATCACACCCTTCTGCCCGATTTCGATAATGCGATTGGCCACCGTGGCCACACACTCGTGGTCATGGGAGGCAAAAAGAATAACCTCCGGAAAGGCGATCAAGCCGTTATTGAGCGAGGTAATGGATTCCAGGTCCAAATGGTTCGTCGGTTCATCGAGGATGAGCGCATTGGCACCGGTCAGCATCATCCGGGCAAGCATACAGCGGACCTTTTCACCACCGGAAAGCACATTGGTTTTCTTCAGGGCTTCCTCACCGGAAAAGAGCATCCGGCCAAGAAAACCACGGGAATAGCTCTCACCCTCGTTCGGCGGCACGAACTGGTTGAACCAATCGATCAGGGTCATGCCATTCTTAAAATACGCACTGTTTTCCTTGGGAAAATAGGAAGTGGTGATAGTCTGCCCCCAGCGAAAAGTGCCTGCATCCGGCTCCATCTCCCCAACCAGGATTTGAAACAAGGCGGTCTTGGCCAGACCGTAATTGCCGACAAAGGCGATTTTATCGCCCTTATTAACCGAGAAACTCAAATTTTTGAGGACATCAACCCCGTCAATGGTTTTGGAAAGACCATCGACCTCCAGGATGACATTGCCGCAGGCACGCTCCGGCTTGAAAGAAACAAACGGATATTTGCGCGAGGAAATCGGCATGTCCTCGAAATTGATTTTCTCCAGCAGTTTCTTGCGAGAGGTCGCCTGTTTGGCCTTGGAGGCGTTGGAGGAAAAACGTTGAATGAACTCTTTGAGTTCCGCCACCTTGGTCGCTGTTTTTTTGTTTTCGTTCTGTTTTTGCTGCAGGGTCAGCTGGCTGGCCTGATACCAGAAATCGTAGTTGCCGACATACACCCGGATCTGGCCGAAATCGATATCCGCCATGTGGGTGCAAACCTGATTGAGGAAATGGCGATCATGCGAAACGATGATCACGGTGTTGGGAAAACGGATGAGAAATTCCTCCAGCCAGGCAATGGATTTAACATCCAGGTTGTTGGTCGGCTCATCAAGCAGGAGGATATCGGGACTGCCGAACAGGGCCTGGGCCAGCAGTACCCGCACCTTATCGCCACCATCCAGCTCTTTCATCTTCAGTGAAGCCATCTCTTCGGAAATTCCCAGACCGCTCAGAAGAACCGAGGCCTCGGATTCAGCTTCATAGCCGTTCATTTCACCGAATTCGACCTCCAAATCGCCGCAACGCATGCCGTCGGTTTCCGAAAGTTCAGCCTGGGCATACAGCGCCTCTCGTTCCACCTTGACATCATACAACCGTTTATGCCCTCGGATAACGGTATCAAGCACGATTTCTTCGTCATAGACAAACTGATCCTGTTGCAGAACGGCAATTCGTTCCTTGGGATCAATGGAAACCTCCCCTTTATCGGCCTCTTTCTGCCCGGCGAGTATTTTGAGGAAGGTTGTTTTTCCAGCGCCGTTGGCCCCGATGAGACCGTAACAATTACCATGGGTGAACTTGATATTGACGTCTTTAAAAATAATGCGCTTGCCATAGGAAAGCGCAATGTTGGTTGCCTGGAGCATGATTTCGTTTCCTGTAAAAAAAAAATGGTCACGAAAACATATCGTGACCTTGCCGGGAGATCGCTACGAAAAAGGACAGCGGGAAGAAAATCTGAAAATATACTCTAAAATTCTTTATAAATGAAGGGTAAAAAGCAGTTGATGCGATTTATTGAGCAGTTGGGGTGGCGCAAGATGTGTCCGTGGTCTTGCCGCTCACCATTTCGGCATCAGGCGGGAAGATCGACAAAAAGCGGGTGTTGGTAAAATGAACAAATTGCGTAACATGAAACAAAATCAGAACTCCAATTTCTCACCAGGCTGACGGGGAGCAAGGGATTGACAGGGACACCGGTCCTTTGTAAGATTCACGGTTTTGTTGCTCAGGACGCTGTTTTGTAAAGAGAAAGAATCCGGCAGAAATGGTAAGAAGACCGGTACCGGACCCGACAAAAAAATCCCCGATCATGGTGAACATCAAGGATGAGCAGATGCAGTACCTGCTTTTGGGGAAACCGCCTTTATTTTGCGGTAAGGTCCTGACGGCAAATAACTTAAACAAAATATGAGATGCCGGATGTTCAAGGTATATATTAACAGGGCCTAAGCCCGAATCCGATTCGCTCTCTCTTCCCTGC
This sequence comes from uncultured Desulfobulbus sp., assembly GCA_963666685.2. Lineage (GTDB taxonomy): Bacteria > Desulfobacterota > Desulfobulbia > Desulfobulbales > Desulfobulbaceae > Desulfobulbus. Next base: position 449,286 of record CAXXHZ010000003.1, on the reverse strand, counting down.
TGTTTCTCTCCAAGAGGAAATACCTTTTGATCTATCTATTGCTTGGACTCTACACATTTTCCCTTGCCATTATTCTCGTCTACAATTTTCTGCAATTGGATTTATTGTTCAACTATTTAGGCAAAAAAAAAGTGCCGCCACCGCAGCCGTTGGCCGAGGATGCCCTGCCGTTGGTCACCATTCAGCTGCCTTTATATAACGAACCGTACGTCGCCGAGCGTCTTATCGATAATATTGTCGCCATGGAATATCCCCGCGATCGATTCGAAGTACAGATCCTCGACGATTCCACCGATGAAACCACGGAGCTTTGCGAGAAAAAAGCCGAATTCTACCGCAATCAGGGTTTTGCTATCCGAGTTATTCACCGCACCGACCGTTCTGGGTACAAAGCAGGTGCCCTCGCGGAGGGGCTTTTGCAGGCATCCGGCGAATTTGTCGCGATTTTCGATGCCGATTTCCTCCCTGACAAACAATTCCTCCGGAACACTGTCCCCTCTTTCCAAAACGAGAAGGTCGGAGTGGTCCAGACCCGCTGGACGCACCTTAACGACGACTATTCCCTGTTTACCAAACTCCAGGCATTACAGCTCAACGTTCATTTTACCATTGAGCAGATGGGAAGAAAAACAGGCCGGCATTTTCTCCAATTCAACGGCACTGCCGGAATCTGGCGCAAACGAGCTATCGAGGATGCCGGTGGTTGGCGGGCCGACACCCTGACCGAGGATTTAGACCTCAGTTATCGGGCACAGCTCAAATCCTGGGAAATCGTATATCTTGAACATATCGAGGCTCCGGCCGAGCTCCCGGTGGAAATGAACGGCATTAAATCACAACAGTTCAGGTGGATGAAAGGCGGAGCCGAGAACGCGCGCCAGTTGTCCCCGGTCATTCTCAGGAGCGATCTCAACCTCTCTACCAAGATACATGCCCTTGCTCATCTGTTTAACAGTTCCATTTTTGTCGCCGTTTTGATGATCGCTCTCACCAGTGTCGGTCTCCTGCCTTTTCTCGATGACCCGATAATAGACCCCCGCCTTCTTGGAGTCTCACTGTTAGGCCTTCTCGGAGTTGCCACGGTCTATTTCTACGCCAACATCAACCTCCTCCCTCAACCGATATCGCTGAGAAATATCCTTGGCCTTATCCTCTATTTTCCCCTGTTACTGACCATGTCCATGGGACTCAGTTTCCATAACTCGGTTGCGGTCCTTGAGGGATACATGGGGATCAAGTCTTCGTTTGTCCGCACCCCCAAATACAATATTATTGGCCAAATTCGTCAAAAGACGGATGCCTGTGGGCAAAGGAATCCTATCAGCAACACGGTCATCATCGAGGGATTTCTGACCCTGTTTTTTGGCACCGCTTTGTTGATAAGCATATCGCTTCATGAGTACGATTTCTTCCTTTTTCACCTGATGCTCACCCTAGGGTTTGGGACAATATTCGTTGTTTCCTGGCGTGATCGGTAACCATAAATATTTTATAACTATTCAACAATACCACCGATGTCCCTGGTTCCCAGGTGCCACAGGGGAACGAGAAAACGGTAAGGATGCGAAACCTACTGAATACTTGTTCTATTTTTTTCTCCAACCTACGCGGGAATTTATGTTCCAAATAAATAACTCTTCAATCCCATGGAAGAATACATTTGTAATAAGGTGCATTACATGATAAAATTTTCTCATTGGAAGTAATTGTTTCAGAGTTGTTAAAATTTTTTTTCTGCAACAAAGGAGAATATATGAAAAAAGTACTGATTAGAATGGCTCTGGCCCTGACCGTAAGCTTGAGCATCGTTGGAATCGCATCAGCAGCCGGCAGCATCGGGCAGGGTAATATTGGAATTTACAAAGGCGGCCAGCTCGCAGACAAGCTCTCCGGACAAAACCCCATTGAGGAAGGTGCGTTGCTCGTCTGTGACGGCAAGTGTATGATCCAATCCGAGGGTATTTCCCTTGTCGCTGCGGACCAAGCCAAGCTTGCCATCCGCAATGAGGATAAAGCCTTCAATCTCTTCCTCCGTGAAGGAAATGTCAATTACACCATCACCAATAACAACCGCAAGATAGCCTTTCATACACCTCAGGGAACCTACACGACAGCTGAGGTTATCTTTAATGCCGGTTCAAATCCCGTTGTTCGGGGCTATGCGAAAGTCAGCAAAGACGGGCAAACCGAAATTGGCGTTGACGAAGGTCGTCTGATTTTTGCAACCGCTGAGGGAATGAAAACCGTTGATGCCAACCACAAAATTATTCTTGCCATCAGTGATACCTCTGGTGGGAAAACCGTTGCAGCTGCAAATACCAGCGGAATGACTACCGGTGGGATGGTGGCATTGGGCGCTGTCGGTGCCGGTCTTGTAACTGCCGCTGTTGTGGTTATTGATGATTCTAACGATGATGCGCCATCAGCCAGTCTAGCCAAATAATACTTGTAAAAACTCTCTGTTAAAAGGATTGTCGGCTCTCAGTCGACAATCCTTTTTCCTGTTATACGCTTCGTAAGTTATTCGATCTTAGTTTTTGTGATTATCATGAATGATACAAGTAGAGTTGCCCGAAAAGGAATAGAGGTGATCATTTTTCTCATTTTCCTCTTTTCTCTTTCCGGTTGTGCCCAAGAACAATTCAAGGCCACAACCGATGTGGAAAATTTTCAGAAACTGTACCAGGAAAAAGAAAACGATAAACGCGAAGCGCAACTCATCACCCCTGCAACCCTCAGCACCCCACAACCGGGTGATTACCTGCTCGGATCAGGAGATCTCATTACGGTAACCGTCTTTGAAACCCCTGACCTTAATACCGAAGTTCGTGTTTCGTCTCGAGGTTTTGTCAGCCTGCCCCTTCTTGACAACGTCGAGGTCGCCAACATGACCGCCGCCGAGGCGGAAGAAAATATCGAGCGCTTGTATCGCGAAAAATATCTCCACGATCCCCATGTTACCGTTTACATTAAAGAACATGTCAGCAAACAGATTACCCTTGTAGGCGCGCTCGCCAAACCTGGAACCTACGATTACATCTCCAAACGTCGCTTGCTCGATGTTATCGCTATTGCAAATGGGCTCACGCCGAATGCAGGTTCAACCGCCTATGTAACCCGCCAAGATGCTGCCACCCAAAAACCTGTCAACTTCCTGGTGGATCTCGACGAATTAATAAAAAGAGGGAACATGCAACAAAACTTTGAGATTCAAGGCGGCGATGTCATTTTTGTTCCGGAATCAGGCCAATGTTTCATTGATGGGGCTATACGCAAACCGGGAACATATCCCATCAGCACCAAAATGACGGTCACCGAGGGCATTGCCCTGGCAGGCGGCCTCGCTTCCTATGCCGACAATGACAGCATCAAGCTGATCCGCTACATGGGGAAGGGCAAAAAACGCGAGATTCTCAAGCTCAGTTACAGCGACCTCCAAGGAGGATTAGGCGACACCATTATCCTTGAAGATCAAGATATTATCTTTGCGGAATCAAGTTCAACAGGGACCTTTATGTCAGGAACCGGCTTTTCGCTCGGATTCATGGGCACGGGTGTTAATTTCAAAGATCCCAAGGCAAAATAAGGGATCGGCTGTCTGCCTTCTTCTATTATAAAGCCCTCGTGATTGCACCGCTCAAACTCTCCCACGGTCCTCAATACCTTGTACTGTTTGTGCTGGCGACAATCCCCCTGCTGTTCGGGGCAATACATCCTATTGTCCAAGCTGTCTATGTTGCACTTGTTCTGTTAGGACTGGGGGGCTGGTGGCTGGTGGCCCTGCCCGGTAGGAAACCGGATGCGATTTTCTCCTCTTGGTTTTTCCCCCTTCTCGCTCTTCTTGTTTTTATACTCTTCCAATCTCTCCCCTTGCCCATTCCATGGATGGAATGGCTCTCTCCTGCACGAGCGGAACGAATGCGCATGGTCAACATGCTCGCGCAAGGGAACCAACAGTACATTGCAATAAGCGATCAAGGCCTAGCCGGTTTGCAGCACACCTTTTTGATTTTTGCCCTTATCATCTATTATGTATCTCTCAAGGTTCTGCTCCGGGCTCACAAAGCTTTCATCCATACCATCGTTGGGGTCATTACCCTGGTGGGAGTATCGGAAGCCCTCTACGGGTTGTTGCAATTTCTCAATCCAGGGGTTGGCCTTCTCTGGTTGCCGATACCTTCACCGGCGGCGCACGGAACGGTTATCTATAAAAATCAATATGCCACCCTGCTTAATCTGTGTTGGCCTCTGGCCTGCGCCACCGTTGTCATTTATTTAAGAAAATTCCGAACGAACGACCAGATGCAATCGCGTCGCAAAAAGTTTCGCACTCTGTTGAAAAACCTGAGTAATACAAAAAAAGAGATACCTCTCTTTTTTTTTGCTACCGGGATTATGATGCTTGCCGTGATCTTTTCATTATCCCGTGGCGGCATCATAGCTATGTTCATTGTTTTTGTTCTGCTCAATTTTTATCTACCAATTTCCCGTAGAGCCAAAGCACTCACGCTGGGCTTTATTGTTATCTTTATTCTCAGTTACGGTACGATTCTCGGTCTCGACACCGTTATTAACCGTTTCAATACCCTTGAAGAATCAGGTGCAACCCGTTTAAGCATCTCTATCGGCAGCTTAGGGATGCTCAAGGATCACTGGGCCACAGGTATTGGGCTTGGTTCCTACACGTATCTTTCGCCTGTTTATTTAAAGGGGTTTCCGCCGAATATCCATTTCGATCAGGCCCATAACGAATACCTGGAACTTGCCTTAGAGCTCGGGATTCCCGCGGCCTTGTTCTTTTTTGCTTGGATTGGCATGGCCCTTGGCCTGGCCGGCAAACAATTGTATTCCCGAATGACCCGTATCGACGCGGAAATACGTTCCGCCGATATCATAGGAAGCGCAGCTCTCTGTGCATTGCTGGGTTTCTTTATCCATGGAATGGCGGATTTTGGCTGGCGTCTCCCGGCTAACCTTTTTTTTGCCGTGACCTTGGCGGCACTCCTCTCTTTTTCACTGGAACAAAAACACTCGGAAAAAAACCATCGGTATCACCTTAAAACTCCCCGGTAAACGACCATGCCCTCTTTTTCACATTTCATCGACATACACAATCATATTCTTCCGGGAATCGATGATGGCCCGAGGAATTTACAGGAAAGCGCCGACATGGCTCGCCAGTATACGGCTGCCGGTATTCAAACCATCATTGCGACACCGCATTTCATCATTGGTACGGCTTGGGCAGCTCGTGCAGAGACCGTACTGGCAAAAGTGTCGGAATTGCAGGAATTTCTAGATAACGAACGGATTCCTTTACGTATTTACCCTGGGATGGAAATAGCCTATCATGCAAATCTCCTGGATAATCTGAACAAAGGCATGCTCCTCCCGCTTGCCGGAGGAAACCACTATCTCCTGGAACCGGCTTTTCACGATACCCAGGAAAATCTCTTGTATTGCGTTAAACAACTCCTGGACATGGGGAAAAAAGTCATTATTGCCCATGCTGAACGCATTAAGGCTTTTCAAAATGATATTGAACCGTTAAATCGTCTGGTAGAGCAAGGACTGGAAATCCAGCTGAACATAGGCAGCCTGCTGGATGCATTCGATATTCCCAGTAAGCAGACGGCTCTCAAACTTCTGGCAGCCGACTGCGCCCATTATCTCGCGTCCGATGCACACTCGGCAACCCGAAGACGACCACCGACACTCTTGGACTGGAATGCCTTGAAAGAACTTCTCGGCACCGAAACACTCACCCGACTTTGTATCACTCATCCGGCGAAACTGTTTACGGATCAGTGCAACCTCCTTTAATACATTTCCCCGGCCGCATTGTATGAAGAATTCTGAGCAATACCCCAATATAGATAAACAAATTATGCTGCGCGACGACGTTCAGCAGCATCTCCCCAGTGTCGACGTTCGCGAGATGGTCCCTAATTATGAAGATGAAATCGATTTGCGGGACCTCCTCGACACGCTCCTTCGTAGGAAATGGACAGTGGTCATCGTCCTGCTGGTTTGTTTTTTTTCAGCCGCCCTTTACACCTTCAGCATGACGCCCTTGTTCAAAGCCAGCGGTTCAATCAAGGTCTCTGCCCAATCCGGAACGCTCACCAAATTCGACAACTTGGAGGGCGGAGCACTTAAAACCATGGAGTTTCAGCAAACCCAGGTCAAAATGCTGCAGAGCGAACAATTGGCATCAAGGGTTATCGAAAAGCTGGAACTGGCCCAAAACAAAGTGTTTAACCCTGAGATCGCAGCGAAATCAGGTGAAGCTCAGACTTCGTCCCTTCTCAAAACTCTGAAGAATTTCATCAGGACCGATGCAACAACAGAATCCGGGAATCTGCTTTCAGAGGAGGCACAGGAGCAGGTACTGCAAAACAACATGCTGAACTTCTTCAAAAACCAATTCACTGTCAGTCCCGTCAAGAACAGCGAACTCATCGAATTAAGTTTTGCCAGTCCCGATCCCGAGCTTTCAGCAGCGGTCACCAATGCGGCCATGAACGAATTTTTCAATATGCATATGGATGGCAGCCTGAAGGCATCCCGCGATGCCTCCAAATTTCTTGATAAACAAATCCGAATGGCCCAGATCAACCTGGAGAAATCAGAGATCGATTTGCAGGGCTTTGCCCGTAAGATCGGTGTTGTGTCCCTGGACCCTAAAACCAATATGACCTACCGGCAGATGGAGGAGCTCAACGATGCCCTTGCCAAGGCCAGAGCCATCAGAATTACCAAGGAAGCACGGTATCAGCAGAATAAAAAGATGGGGGGCAGCGAACTGACCCAGATAATGGATAACCTGCTTATTCAAAATCTTAAGAATCAGCTGGCGACGTTGGAATCAGAATATGAAAATCTTGCCACCACCTTCAAAGCGGATTACCCGAAAATGCGCCAAATCAAGGCGAAAATGGACGAAATCGACAAGCGTATAAACCTTGAAAAACAGGCTATCTACGATGCCATAAAAAATGATTACGAGACGGCCCTGCAAACAGAAAAATACCTGGACGCGCGTACGGAGGAACAAAAACAACGAGCCCTGGATCTGGAAAAAAAGGCGACCCAGTACAAAATTTATGAGCGTGAAGTGGAAACCAATAAATCCATCTACCAGAGCCTGCTGCAGCGTTCCAAGGAAATCGAAGCAACGGTGGGTGCAACGGTGACGAATATCCAAATCATCGATACCGCCAGAGCCCCGCTCTTCCCCTATAAGCCCAGAGTCGCGCTCAACCTCCTGCTGGGCATTGTCCTGGGCCTGATGACGGGAGTGGGTGCGGCCTTTATTTTCGAATATTTTGACAATACCATCAAAAACCCGGATGAACTTGCCGATCGGTTTCACATTCCCGTGCTTGGGCTCATACCCTTTGACAAGGAATCGCTCGACAATCGTAAGACCATGGCCCTTAAGTTTTACAATGATCCTCGTTCACCGGTGGCGGAGGCTTTTCGTACCACCATGACCTCGGTACGGCTTTCCGTAGCCGACAATCCGCCCAAAACCCTGCTTATCACCAGTATCCTTCCCGGTGCGGGTAAGAGCTCACTCTCGGTGAATGCCGCGCTCTCCTATCTTTCCGAGGACGAAAAAATCCTTCTTATCGATGTCGATCTCCGCAAACCCAGCCTTCATAAAGTTTTCAGAAATGGCGACAAAGGAAAAGGTTTATCAAGTGTGCTCACCGGCATGGCAAAACTCAGTGACGTGATTGAATCAACTGATTTTCCAGGACTGGACCTCCTCAGCAGCGGACCTTTACCACCTAATCCGGCAGAATTGCTCTCCTCAAAACGCATGCGGCAATTGCTGGAGGTGGTTGCGCAAAAATATGACCGGATTATTCTCGACGGTCCACCCTACCAGGGCTTTGCCGAGATCCTGGTGCTCGCCAATATGGTCGATGGCGTTATCCTCATTTCCGTAGAAGGCGATACCCCTCGTGAAGGTGTCAAACATTTCAGGAATTCAATAAACAATATCGGCGGTCGTATCCTTGGAGCCATTATTAATAAAAGCGGCAAAAAGAAAGGGTATGGAGCCTATGGCAGCTATAAATACTACGCGTACAACTATGATTACAATTATGGACAGAAGAAGAAAGGGTAATACCGGCTTGCATTCAAGTTGGGAAGACTTTACTCAAGATTTCACCTCTCACAGGAAAAGCTGAAAACAAAAATCGTTTCATGCAGCCCCTGCTTCCAAGGTGACAGGCAGACGGGGATACGAGCGAGATTCCTCACATACGTTTAAAATAACAACAATGCGGGACAGTTTTGCTGCAAAATTTGCCGCGAAAAGGAGATATTCTGTATTGTTCACCCCTCAAGTAAACTTTTACCATGGTTGAGAATGGTGCCCAGTTGGCAGTAATACGAGTCCTTGGTTTTCTGATTCTGACGATTCTTACGGTCTTTCAGTTCCGGATTGCCTTGTTGGCACAAAGTGAATTCAACGATCAGAAAGTAAGCAATCCACTGCAAACCTATCAATACAATCCGCACATGCTGACCTGGCATGCCAAACAACGGTTTCAAGTGGATGGACCTCAAGATGAAGTAGCTACCCTCTACCGCGCCGCCCTGATTGCCAACCCCCTCTATATTCCGGCATGGCTGGGCCTGGCGGAATGGCAATATGATCGGGGTGACCAACGAACGGCAAATGCTGTTCTTAATCTTGTCGATCAATATACCGAATCCGTCCAACGCTGGCGCTGGGACAAAGTGCTCGTGGACTTTCATTTACAGAGACAGGACCTCTTAGCCAAGGATCTCGCCTATATCGTAAGAGAAATTCCGGGGCGACCTTATACCGATGCCCTGCAAATGGCCTTCTTCCTCTGGAATGACCCTGCTGAACTCAAGGCTCATATGGGTGGAGAGAATACCCTGGCGCTCTTCCGCTATGCGACCCGGACCCAAAAAGTCGAGACCGCCCTAGCTCTCTGGCCGGATATTTGCGCCATGGGCATTGAAAAACAAAAAAAAGAAGTGCTCTCTTTCCTGGGAATGCTCATCATTAAGGATCGTTTACCCCTTGCAGCAGATATATGGAGACAATTTTTCAACCCGAGAGCCTTTTTTTTTAACGGTTCCTTTGCAGAGAAACCACTCCAATCGGTTTTTGGCTGGCGAATCGGCAAAATGCCAGGCGGTACCTGGAAGATTGAGAAAAAAATGAGGGAGCACCCCCCAACTGCCCTGCATCTCCATTTTAATCAACAAGAAAATTTGAACTTGTATCATGCCTATCAGATTGTGCCGCTAACCGGGGGGATGGAATATCGCTTACGGGGAAAATGGAAAAGTATTCATTTAACGACCGATCAGCGTCCGTATATCGAAGTATACGGTTACAAATGTAAAGCGCCGCGCCAAAAAACCGAGATGATTGCGGAGAGCCGGCCATGGGACGATTTTGAGCTGCTTTTCAATGTTCCGAAGGAATGCCATACCATGGTTGTGCGAATACGCCGTAACCCGAGCAATCATATTGACAATCAACTCGGCGGCGATCTCTGGCTGACGGATTTTGCAATCTCGGCACTATCTTCCCCTTCCCCGGTAGCTGAGGGAACACCATGATCGCTGACCACAACAGGGAACATATCCTACGGTTGCTGAAAAATTATACAGCAAATCCTTCCACGGAAGAAATGCTGTATCTTATTACCGAGCCCAACGGTATGATTGAGGCCTGCAAATGGCTCATGCAGAAATGCGATCTCAATGATCGAGAAATCAAAGAATGGCTCGAGAAGGCCTGCCATGAAAACAAGGTCCATTTTTCCGAATTTTGCTCGGAAATTCAGTATATTCTCTCCTTATTTGCCCCAAGCCAGGCCACCAATTCCTCGTTATACGCACTGCTGGATCTCAAGCCCGGAGCAACCAGAGAGGATGTCAAGCAACGCTATCGTCAATTATGCCGACGGTATCATCCTGATGCGGTTCTCGGAAACAAGAAGCAAAATGCCGAAACCTTTATCACCCTCACCAAAGCCTATCATACCTTGCTGAGCCGGGACCAAGCAAAACAACCGTCGAATCAAACAATACAAAACCACCAATGGCGTCAACAATATCCCCAAGAAAATCGTGCTGCACTGAAAAGAAAAAATATATTGTGGTTTTCAATTCTGGCTTTCTTTCTTGCCGTTCTCAGCTTGATGGTGGCAAAAACCTATAATACGCACATTATGATGAGCGGATTGAGAAATAAAGGGACTGCCTTTGTTCCTCCGCAAAAAAAAAGAGACCACACACAAAAAATATCGGTATCGCGGACTTCTTCTGCACCAAAACCTATCAAAGTTGCACAGTCTCCCGAGAAACCGGCCCCGGCCGATCCCCCTGTCTTGGCGCTGCCTGCGGCTATCGAAGAAACAACCGTGGTGAAGATGCCTGTTCAGCCGCAGCCGGAACCTCTGCCAAAGGCCCAAGTTGCAACCATTACGCCTACCGTCCCGGATGAAGCAACCCAACAAAAGAAGGATACAGTTCCACCGGTAGCGCCAACCCACCATCATATCATACAACCACACGGAATTCCCGGGCCAGTCGCTCTCAATGCAACCGAAGAGCAAACAATGCATACCGGTGCATCCAAACCTTCCAGCGGGGAAAAATTTCCCGCCGAATCCCTGCTTCTTCCTGAAAAGCCTCAAGAAAAACCAATAGGCTTTCAGCAGCCTGAAGTTGTAGCCAAACACGCCCCGAAAACCGAGGAGACGGGGAAGAAAACGCCTCCTTTACAGCAGAAAGGCCTTGGCAGCCGTCACCACATCGCTCATTCGATACATGGAGTCCCCCCTTCAACATCACCTCAGCCAACTCTTAAACAGCCGACCCAGAAAGATATCGAAGCCTTTCTCCATGACTATACCGCAGCGTACCAGCAGAAAGATCTCCTGACTTTTTCTCGTTTCTTTGCGCTCGACGCTACCGAAAACGGAAAATCGCTCAAAGACCTCCTGCGGGTCTATTCACATCTCTTTGAGTCGACAAAATCACTTCGCCTTGTTATCTCCGTGCTTCACTGGGAGCAGGAAAAAGCCCTGATTAGCCTCCGTGGTCGTTTTGCCATTGCACTCACATATGATGATGGCAAAAAAATACAAGGCCGTGGGGCTATTCATTTTCATATTGCCGATGAGCATGGAAATTTGCAGATTAAAACCCTTACATATGCCTTCGATGAATAAAATCGGAAACAGAAGCTTTTTCCTTTGCATTCGCTGCTGCCGCAAGGCCTGCAACGCAGATTGGAGGAGCGATTCCATGCCTCGCATGGGATCGAGGGGAAAAAAGCTCCCGGCAAAACGGGGACCGGCTCCGAGGTGCCTGTCCCCGTTACCCCATGCAGGACAAGGAAAGACAACTGCAAACCGCCCCCAAAAGGCAAGCAGTCTCAATCTGGACAAGAACCATAGCGCATGGTATATATTACACTTTAAAAAACTTTCTTTTCACTTCATTTTCAAAGGACTATAATTATATTTACACTCCACCAGCCCCCCCTCATCTTTCTCATTTTATTCTTACTCTTCGAGTATCGAACTGAAAAATTCTCCTTGTATACTCTCCTAACCGAAGGCAGGAAAAAATGATCTCCATTGTTATCGACAAAATATCTCTTCAAAGCCGCCTCTTCAGAAATCTAATCAAAAACCGCAAATTCTGGTTCGTTCTCGCTGCTGATGCCGCATTGATAGTGCTGGCCCATTATCTGGCTTATGCGCTTCGTTTTGAATCAATTCCGCAGGGTCATAATTTACGGCAATTTGCCGGTCTGATCCCCTTGCTGCTGATCGTCAAGATTCCTTCCTTCTATCTTTTCGGACTCTATCGCGGCATGTGGCGCTATACGAGCCTCAGTGATGTTATCAATATCTGTATCGTTTCTCTCTTTTCCTCCACCGTCATCATCAGTCTGCTCTTTTTCGGCAATCGGTTCATCGGCTTTTCCCGCTCGATCTTCATCCTCGACTTTTTGTTTACAGCCGGTCTGATCACCTGCCATCGGATCTCCATTCGCTATCTCTATCAAAAAATGAACCACAGTAGTCCGAGCAGCTTTACTCGCCTCACCCCCCAGCCCGAGAAGAAACGACTGCTGCTGATTGGGGCCGGTAATGCTGCAGAAAAAGTCCTTAGGGAACTGCACGAAAACAATGCACTGCCCTACTCTGCCATCGGCCTGCTCGATGATAACCCCCAAAAGATCGGATTGAAACTGCATGGCGTCCCGGTGGTCGGGCTGATTGACGACATCGTCGAACATGTACACCGGACCCATGCCCAAGAAATTCTGATTGCCACCGTTGCCATCAACAAGACCCAAATACGCCGGCTGGCCGCACTCTGCCAAAGCACCCAGCTGCCGTTCAAGGTCCTTCCCAACATGGGTGAATTGATTAACGGCAAGGTCTCGATCAAAGCCATCCGGGATATTTCATACAAGGATCTGCTGGGACGAGACGAAGTCCGACTGGAACAGGAAAAAATTGGGGGCTATCTCAGCGGCAAAACCGTTTTGATCACCGGTGCGGGCGGTTCGATCGGTTCCGAACTCTGCCGTCAGATCCTCAAATTCACGCCCGCCTTGATCATCCTCTTCGATGCGAGCGAGGAAAATCTCTATAATGTGCAGATGGAACTGCGCCACGAACATGACAACATCACCACCGTAACAGTGCTCGGCAAGGTGCAGGATCTGCGCCTGCTTGATAACGTCTTTCAGCACTACCACCCTGCCGTGGTCTTTCATACTGCGGCCTACAAGCATGTGCCGCTGGTCGAACGAAACCCCTGGCAGGCGGTATATAATAATATCTTCGGCACCCAATTGATGATCGAGGCCTCGATCATTCATGGCGTGGAACGTTTCGTGCTGGTTTCGACGGACAAGGCCGTGCGTCCGACCAATGTCATGGGGGCCTCCAAACGCGTCACCGAACTGCTGATGCTTGCCTACAGCGCCTCATACTGGGATGGTAACTTTAGCCCGGCATGGAAGAAAACGCAGCGTGACACCGACCCTCCGGGGCTACAGGTACGATCGCTGCCCACTGCCCATTCCACCCGATTTATGGGGGTACGGTTCGGCAATGTCCTGGGTTCCTCCGGTTCAGTCATTCCGCTCTTCAAACGGCAGATTGAAAAGGGCGGCCCGGTAACCGTTACCCATCCGGAGGTCACCCGCTACTTCATGTCCGCTGAAGAAGCGGCACAACTCATCCTGCAAACCGGTTCCATGGCCGAGGGCGGGGAAATCTTCATCCTCAAAATGGGTGAACCGATCAAGATTGCCGAAATGGCACGGGAACTGATTAAGCTCACCGGCCGCGAACCGGACAGCGAAATCGAAATTCGCTATGTCGGCCTGCGTGCAGGTGAGAAGCTGTATGAGGAGCTGATCACCGAAGGTGAAGGCATTGTTGACACCCATCATGAAAAGATTATGGTGCTGCGCGGCGCAACGGTCATTCCCTGCAAGGTGCTGAGCAATCAACTGGAACTGCTGGTGCACCATGCCAAGGAACTCGACAGTAAGTGCATCAAAGAGACCTTACAGCAGATTGTTCCCGAATATATTCCAGACTATACGGTCTGACCGGTTACTATCGGGTTACCGAGGAGACAGCGTTCTGTGAAGAATTACATTTGCCTTTCGTTTGCACCCGTTTTCGGTCCGCGAACTCCGTAGGAATGGCTGGGGGAATTGCAGATCAGCTAAAAGAGTAAAGCTCTCTGGTTCCCATGCGCCGCAAGGGGACCTTCCGTTCCCTGCGTTGCAGGTAATTCAAAACCAAAAGCGCTGGCCGCAGTTTAAAAATATCCACAGAAACAAATAGATAAACAATAAAAGCGTCTCCCTTAAAACAAAGCATAATCAATGACAGACATCAGATGGCAGCAGCGTTTTCAGAACTTCAGCAGGGCTTTTGTCTTACTTCGCTCAGCCCTTGAAACCCGGCCTCTCGAACAGTTCTCCGACCTGGAGCAAGAGGGAATTATTCAACGATTTGAATATTCTTATGAATTGGCATGGAAAACGATGAAAGACTATCTGGAGGATAACGGGGTCATCATTACTCCGGTTACCCCACGCAATGTTATTAAAGAAGCTTTTGCCGCGGGGATGATCGATAACGGACAGGCCTGGATCGATATGATGCTTCACCGTAATCTTCTTGCACACACATATGATTTCTCAAAATTCAAAGAAGTCCTGGAAGCTGTAAAAAATCATTACCTGCCCGCATTGAATGCAATCCATGACTGGTTTAAGGGCAGGCAATTGAATCCATGAAAGATTTTGGCATAAACCAACAGGAACTGGCTCAAATTTTAGCCATCTTTCGACACCATCCGGGAATTAATAAAGTGATACTTTTCGGTTCCCGTGCCAAGGGAACCTCAAAGCCGAATTCCGACATAGATCTTGCGGTGGATGGGATTATCAGTGATTTACAGATCGAGGCTCTGGCTATGGAGCTTGAGGAACTGTCCTTGCCGTATAAATTTGATGTCCAAGCTGTTGCCGGAATCCGTAATCCCGCTCTTGCTGATCATATCGCCAGGGTTGGCGTTGAAATTTACCCGAGAACCTCAGCGCCGATGAATGCAGTGACGGAAAACCTCAGTACCGATGAATGATGGCCCCACTCTTTGAGAGTCCCGGCCCCGCCGTCATTGCGAACGAAGTGAAGCAATCCAGGAATTTTTTTTGTTTCTGGACTGCTGCGTCGCTGTGCTCCTCGCAGTGACGGAGAAAAACCCCCTTCTCTTCCCCCCCTCCCCCGGTGATCTCCCTGATTTCTAAACAATTCTCCCTTGACACCCCCATCGCCAAAGTTTACACTCATTCTCTGTTCAATCAATGAACGTATGCACCCCATAACTCCACCCCCCACAGCCACCGTGAGCGACGACATCTCCTACAAGGTTATCCAGCGCATCGAACAGAATCCCGAGATCTCGCAACGGACCCTGTCTTTGGAATTGGGCGTGTCGTTGGGCAAGGTCAACTACTGCCTGCGGTCCCTGGTCGACAAAGGGTGGGTTAAGGTCAACAATTTCCGCAACAGCTCGAACAAAAGGGCCTACAGCTACCTGCTCACCCCGCAGGGCATGCAGGAAAAAACGGTGATGGCGGCCGCCTTTCTCAAGCGCAAGATGGCCGAATACGAGACCCTGCGCCACGAAATCGAGCAACTGCGCCGCGAGGTCGACGGGCTGTCGGAAGACCCGGCTGATGGTTGAGTGAGGAGTGAGAAGAATGGTTCGGAGATTCCCCTCGCTCCCAGACCCCAAGGGAGCGGTAGCTCGGATGCGCCAGAATGACTTTAATTTGGAGTCAGAAGGATTTACCGTGATAAGCCCAAGGTCAACCATCAAGCAGGCCTTTCAGGCAGGTTTGTTAGATGATGGCCATTTGTGGCTTGAAGCGCTGAGCGACTGCAACCTGACCGTTCACACCTATGAGGAAAGCATCGCCCTTATCGCCAGGAGTATCTGATCGCATATTGTTCCTCCCCCAAAACACAAGGCGGGCATAATGAACCGGTTGAGTTTTTAACTATCGATTTTTACCAGGTCGGCTTACACGAAAATTTCTATGACACTTTGAAACGCTCTCTTCGAGAGGAATAAAGCAATGCGCCAGGCGATGACAGCGGAAGAACTTCTGGCAGAGATGAAGACGATGCCTTTGGCCGAACGAAGTCGGTTCTTTACCCTCTTGGCCGCAAATTTTTTCCAAGACGACAATTTCAGTCACGAGCAGGTGTTCGGACACCTCGACAATGCCCTATTCACCGCTCAAGAAGCCGCAGAATATCTGGAAGTTTCAATTGCCACCTTCCGGCGTTACGTGCAGAGTTGCAAGCTCAAGCCATCCCAGCAGGTAGGGCGCAGCCAGATGTTCGCGACTCCGGACCTGAAGGCCTATAAACAATCCCTTAGGGATGTGAAAAGGCGATAACGTACATCGTTTCACACTTCATCGTGATTTTTGAGTTCAACTCATTGCAATGAGGGGACTGAATTTTTTTGGCGGCAGTTCGCCAAAATCATTCTGTCCCCGGAACGATACTCGAAACCCTGATCGACGAACTCTCCTGGGGCTTCGAACTCCACGAAACATTTACTCTAAAACAAGGAATCACCTTCAAACTGAGCAATGCCGGCCATATCCTCGGCTCATGCTTTATCCTCTTCACTTTCCCCGATCAGCAAGGCAAGGATTTCCGGGTGATATTCTCCGGAGACCTCGGCTGCACCGATACCCCCATCCTGCCTGACCCTGACCCGCCCGAGAGCTGCGACCTGCTGATCCTCGAATCGACCTACGGCGACCGCAGGCATCCGAGCAGAAAAAACCGGATCGAAGCCCTGCGGAACCTGCTGCAAAAAAAGCCCTTACCGATAAAGGCATTGTCTATATTCCCGCCTTTGCCCTAGGTCGAACCCAGGAACTGCTTTACGAACTGGACCGGATAGGGCTCAAGGTCCCGGTGTTTGTCGACGCTCCCCCTCGGCCTTGAAATCACTGAAATGTATTCAAGCCTGGAATCGTCTTGGGATAAAGAGGCCAGGGACCTCCAGCAACACGGCGATCACCCCTTTGATTTCAAAGGGCTCTATGCGGTTCGCAAATACCAGGACCATAAGAAACTGCTGAACATCCCCGGCCCTGCCATCATCATCGCTGGCAGCGGCATGTGCACCGGCGGACGAATTGTCGACCACCTCGAACAGGGCTTGGACGCCCCGGCAAACGATCTGTTTTTTATCGGATACCAAGCCAAGGGCACACCCGGCAGAAAGATGATCGATAAAAAAATTCCCGTTAAAGCCGAAATCCATACCCTGACCGCCTACTCCGCCCATGCCGACCAGCAGATGCTGGTCGATTGGGTGCATGCCATGCCCGAACCACCCAAAGAAATCCAGCTGGTCCATGGTGAGGATGATGCTCGGCGGACGCTTGGCCTGGCCTTGGCTTAACCCCACCACCGTCTTTCCGGGCTTGGTCCGGCTATCAGTCCTTAAATCAGTATTGTGTCCTCCTATTTTTTCCCCGCCATTTCTGGACTGCCGCGTCGCTGTGCTCCTCGCAGTGACGGAGAACCCCAACGCCGATGAATGATGGCCCCACTCTTTGAGAGTCCCTGCCCCGCCGTCATTGCGAACGAAGTGAAGCAATCCAGAAAGTTTCTTTGTTTCTGGACTGCCGCGTCGCTGCACTCCTCGCAGTGACGAACGCAGGGCAGCACCGGTGAATGACCGACCCATTCATTGACGGTTTAACCAGGCCGTCTTTGCGAACGGAGTGAAGCAATCCAGAAAATTTTATTCGGCGCTGATATTCGTAGCCTGGATGAAGTGCAACGGAATCCGGGATCTGATAATGTGACAAAGTAGAACTAACCACCTGAACCGCTAAAAAACTCCCCCCACTGTTTCTGTTTCTCATTATTGACATTCTAGGCGTTATGCATATAATGAGAAACACTATGCCATCTAAATCACCTGCCATCGCTACTAAGACTGCTGACCGACTGATAGCTCTAGGGCAGAAGATTGCTGCCCATCGCAAAGCGTTAGGGATCAGTGCCACTGCAGCAGCAGAAGCCGCGGGTATGTCTCGGGTGACTTTGCACCGCATCGAAAAAGGCGAACCGGCCGTGACTATGGGGGCCTACGTGAATGCCATGACTGTGCTCGGCCTGAATTTCGGACTGATTATGCCGGCAGAGTTGTTCGAATCGCAGCAATCCATGAACAGAGATAGCTGGATACCCACCCGCATTCCTCTAAGTGACTACCCGCAGCTTAAGCAACTCGCCTGGCAGGGGCACGGCACAGAGACCTTGATGCCCATAGAGGCTTGGGACATCTACGAACGTAATTGGCGACACATCGATGAACAGGCCCTGACAGCGTACGAGCGACAACTGATCAATGGGTTGCGTTCGGCCTTTGGGGGCAGTGACAGCCATGTTTGAGCGGCCACTTCACCAGCGCATTGCACAGGTTCTCGGCAGCTTGAATGGAACGCTGCTCAAGGAGCACAGTTGCTTGTTCGGTGGCGGAACGGTTATCGCACTTCGTTTCGGCGAGTACCGCGAGTCTGTTGATATCGACTTTCTGTTGTCGGATTTGGCCCACTACCGAAACCTCCGTCAATTGCTGACGGGCACAGCTGGAATCAACGCTCTCTTGCAGCCAGGTAAGCCGCTCTTGACTCAGTTGCGTGATATCCGGGCTGATCAATACGGCAGATGACCACTGAGGCCATGTTTCATTCCAAGGCAGGGGTCAGGCTTCCTACCCTGATTCTTTGTCGGCTACCAGGCGAAAGGAACCCCCGGCAGAAAGATGATCGATAAACAAATTCCTGTTAAAGCAGGGATCCATACCCTTACCGCCTATTCAGCCCATGCCGACCAGCAGATGCTGGTCGATTGGGTGCGTGCCATGCCCGAGCCGCCCAAGGAAATCCGGCTGGTGCACGGCGAAGATGCAGCCCGCCGGGCGCTTGCTCTGGCCTTGGCTTAACCCCACCACCGTCTTTCCGGGCTTGGTCCGGCTACCAGTCCTTACATCAGTATTGTGTCCTCCTATTTTTCGTTTCTGGATTGCCGTATCGCTGTGCTCCTCACAGTGACGGAAAAAAATCCACTTCTCTCCCAATCGCCCTTCCCTCAGTGATCTTCCTGATTTCTAAACAATTCTCCCTTGACACCCCCATCGCCAAGGTTTACACTCACCCACTGTTCAATCAATGAACGTATGCATCCCCATAACTCTACACCCACCGCAACCGTGAGCGACGACATCTCCTACAAGGTTATCCAGCGCATCGAACAGAATCCCGAAATCTCGCTGCGGACATTGTCCCTAGAACTGGTTGACTGCTCTCTCGTTCCCATGCGCCGCATGGGAACACCATCAGGACTGCGTCGCAGTCAGTTGAAAGGTGCAACGCATCAACACAAGCAGAAAATTTCTTCCTTCAACACCCCTGCGGGAATAAACGAGGAATAAGCGAGGGAATAAATGAGGGAATAAGCGTGTTGCTGGAGGAGATTAGGATTATGCCGGGAAGGCAAGTTCCTCAGCTTACTGACAGCCTCAAAATATCCAAAAAAACTATTGAGAGATGGGTTATCGAACTCAAACGCCAGGGTCTGATTGAATATCGCGGGAACAAAAAGACTGGTGGCTACCATGTTGTGTAATACTACAGGCAATTGCTCGTGAAAAAGGTCCTCGACAAAATTCTCAGATCCTCTGAAGGGAAAACCCTTGAATTCAAGAGGGACACATCTGCACTCAAGCAGATAATGCGGACAATTGTTGCTTTCGCTAATACCGCCGGCGGGATCATCGTAATCGGCAGAGACGATAATGGAGGCATTGTAGGCGTTGAAGATCCTCTTCAGGTCGAAGAGCAACTGGCTAATAGCATCGCCGACTCAATTGCACCCATGCTCATGCCGAATATTGAGATAGTGTCTGTTGAGAGTAAGTCCCTTCTCTGTGTTCGTGTCGCCCATTGGTCGGGACCGTTCTATCTCAAGAGTGAAGGAAATGAACGTGGCGTATATATACGACTGGGATCGAGCACACGCCAGGCAGGGCCGGAATTCACAGCTGAAATAAAACGAGCCGGCCAAGGCATCTCTTTTGACCGGTTGGCGCGTCCAGAGTTGAGCATTGACGATATTGATACGGAAACTATTCGGTCGGCATTTGGGGAAACAGGGCAAAATATTACAGAGGAAAAACTTCTTACTTTAGGGATTCTTGTCCCCTACGGTGACCGGCTGGTTCCATCGAATGGTGGAATAATCCTCTTTGGCTCGGACAAGGCCAGAGAACAATTTTTCCCCGATGCCAGAGTAAGTTGCGCACTTTTTCAGGGAAGGAATAAAGCGCATTTTCTGGACAGAATCGACATCGCCGGCGGAATTCTTCCCGCTCTGACTGAGGTGCCAAAATTCATCCGGCGTAACAGCAGAATGGCATCTCAAATAGACTCTTTTATTCGTAAAGACATACCTGCCTACTCGGATGTAGCTTTAAGGGAAGTATTAATAAACGCCATAGCCCATGCCGACTATTCTTTAACTGGCATGCGCATTATGATTTCAATATTTTCAGATAGATTGGAAATTCAAAACCCTGGTCTCTTGCCCTTTGGAATGACCTTCGATAGTTTTAAAGCCGGGACAAGTATGGTTCGAAATAGAACTATTGCCAAAGTATTGCGGCAATTGACCCTTATGGAAGAATGGGGAAGTGGCTACCACCGTGTTACTACTGCCTGCAAAGAAGATGGCCACCCTCTACCGAAATGGTTTGAAATTGGTCCCGTTCTCCGTGTTGTTTTTACGCCACATCCACTGACGCTAGTTCCCCTTGCGCGATTGGGCGCAGCCGATGTCCCTGTAAATGTCCCTGTAAATGTCCCTGTAAATGTCCCTGTAAATATAAGACAGCAATGGTTCCTTGATCAGTTACGACATGGGATTCCTTGCAGGTCTGCGGATATTGCCGCAAAATGGGGTGTCGTTGAAAAAACGGCGAAGCGAGATATCAGCGATTTGCAGAAAAAAAATCTGATAATGTTTGTTGGTCCAGCTAAAACCGGCACATACCAACTGAAATAAGACGGCAATACTATGAAAATTTCCCATCTCGGTGCAAAAGACTGCGTCACCGGGCAATGAGGGGACTGAATTTTTTTCGCGGCAGTTTGCGAAAATCATTCTGTCCCCGGGATGAAGCAAAGTATGATGATCTCGCAAAAAGTTTGGAGTTGCCGATTTCCGTCATTCCGGCACAGGCCGGAATCCAGTGCTTTCAATAAATTCTGGACACCAGCCTGCGCTGGAGTGACGTTGCGTTGAGCTTTTTACGAATTCATCAAGTATAACTCAGTCCTAACGATCTGGGATAAGTAAACAATGAGCCAACTCCAAATCATCCGCCACAAGAAGCGTGCTATCCTCGATATTGCTCGCACACATGGTATTCTCAATGTCCGGGTATTCGGTTCGGTCGCTCGAGGTGAGGACACTCCCTTAAGTGACATAGACTTTCTTGTCGATCTGGAAACCGGTCGGTCCCTGCTTGATATAGGCGGGGCGCTCGTTCAACTTGAGCAACTTTTGGGATGTAAAGTTGATATCGTTACAGAGCGCGGGCTTCATTGGTATCTGAGGGAGAAAATCCTAAAAGAGGCACAGTCATTATGAAGGATGACAAGCTCTATCTTATCCATATCAAAGAGAGTATTGACAAGATTGAATCGTACGTTGCTGGACTGGATTTCGCAGCCTTTTTACAAAACACTTTGGTACAGGATGCTGTACTTCGTAATCTTCAAGTTCTCGCCGAATCGACCCAGCGCCTTTCCGATGATTTCAAATCCCGTCATCCTGAAATTGAATGGTATAAAATTGCCGGTTTGAGGAATATTTGGTACACGACTACCTCGGTATCGATCTGGAGACGGTGTGGGCAGTCCTAGTAAACAAGCTGTCGGAGTTGAAAACAGCCGCCCGGCATGGATTGAATGAATAGCGGATCGAACAGGAAATTATTGGAGCTGAGATTTCTCTCGTTCCCATGCGCCGCATGGGAACCATGGGTAAATAAGATCACGCCAATAGCAACGAGGGGACTGAATTTTTTTCGCGGCAGTTCGCGAAAATTATTCTGTCCCCGGGATACAATAGAGACAGGACCGGGTTCTCTCGTTCCCATGCGCCGCATGGGAACACCACCCGGACTGCGCCGCAGTCAGTTGAAAAATGCAACGCATCAACACCACGGTTCCCATGCAGCGCATGGGAACCAGAAACCAAAAATAAAAGTACTCAAATTTTTTAGCGGCAGTCGTAGGGTGCGCCGTGCGCACCGTTCAGCTTTTTCTGGTGCGCACGGCGCACCCTACTTTTCAGTTGTTCTCATTTCCATGCGCCGCGTGGGAACCATGGAAAAAAAATCGTCGAACGGAATGGTAGAGCTTTAGCCCATATTTTCAATAAAATGAGAACACAAGACAGCAATACTCCCATTTTCCATGATAGCTTCGAATTTAACCAGGCCCTCTTTTGGGATGTACAATTCAGTTCCTTGGATATAGGAGCCCATAGCAGATTTATTATAGAGCGAGTTGTTTCCAGAGGAAATCTAACAGATTGGAATCTGCTCAAAAAAATTTACGGCAAAGAAAAAATCAGAGAGGAAGTCGTCCGGATGCGGTCTCTGGACCGGAAGACCGTCAGTTTTTTAAGCGTCTATTTCGGGATAGCAAGAAAGGATTTCAGGTGCTGCAGTTAAAGACAATCCACAAAGATACTTTTTCGCTGCTAAAGGAGTTGTCCGCCGGAAAGGACTTGAACTCCTTTGCCCTTGCCGGCGGCACTGCCCTGGCCTTGCACTTGGGACATAGAATATCCATTGATCTCGATTTCATAACCGAACAATTGTTTGACAGCTTTGCCCTGTTCGAGACTCTTGGAGAGTCTTTCGATATAGAGAATAGTTCAACGGCAACCAATTCCTTGTCTCTCTTTGTTAAATGGCAGGGATTATCCGTGAAAGTGGATTTCATACGGCATAACTATCCGAGGTTGAGACCCTGGCTAACAGTAAACGAAATACGCCTTTTTTCTCTTGAAGATATCGCGGCGATGAAACTCAACGCCATTGCCAACCGGGGTGCCAAGAAGGATTTTTACGATATCCATGCCCTGCTATCGTGCTTTTCATTGCCGGAGATGCTTGTTTTTTTTGAGGAAAAATATCAAAAAATGAACAGTTTTACAGCAACCAAGAGCCTTGCTTATTTTGATGATGCCGACCTGGAACCTGATCCCTTGAGCCTTGTGGCCATCACCTGGGATCAAATAAAGGCAGATATGAAACAGATACTGCGTGATACTGCCTGAAAAAAACTTACCTTGATTCCCATGCGCCGCATGGGAGCCAGAAAATGAGATCACGCCAATGGCAACGAGGGCACTGAATTTTTTTCGCGGCAGTTCGCGAAAATTATTCTGTCCCCGGGATACAATATTTGATAGAGACAGGACCCGGTTCTCTCCTTCCCATGCGCCGCATGGGAACCAAGGTGAAAAACCAAAAATAAATCTGATTACCATCAATCTTCAGCCAGAGACCCGTTTGATGGCATGAGCTCTCTCACTGCATTCGAGATGACGTCCCGGAGATGTCATTTCGACGAGCACAGCGAGGAGAAATCTCCAGGGGTCTTTTCAGGATACTATCCAAAAACAATCGGCTGAATTTGGGTGGTAATCAGAAAAATAAAAGTACTCAAATTTTTTAGCGGCAGTTCGCAAAAATCATTCTGACCCCGGAATACAACACTATGAAAATTTCCCATCTCGGCGCAAAAGACTGCGTCACCGGGTCCTGTCACCTGATAGAGACCGATCCAGGCTCAGCCGACAGCGTCAATATCCTGGTCGACTGCGGCACCGCCTATGGCGATGATCCGGAACTGCCCTTTGATCAGTTTCCGGTCCCGCCCGCTGCAATACAGTATCTCTTTCTCACCCACGCCCATATCGATCATATCGGCCGGGTACCGGATCTGATCGATGCCGGGTTTCGGGGCGAGATCATCTGCACCCACCCCACCAAGGCACTGCTACTGCCCATGCTGCGCGATGCCATGTCTTTTTCAGACCAGAGGGGACAGAATTTTTTTGGCGGCAGTTCGTCAAAATCATTCTGTCCCCGGAACGATACAAAAACGCTCGAAACCCTGATCGACGAACTCTCCTGGGGCTTCGAACTCCACGAAACATTCACGCTGAAACAGGGAATCACCTTCAAACTGAGCAATGCCGGCCATATCCTCGGTTCATGCTTTATTCTCTTCACTTTCCCCGATCAGCAGGGTAAGGACTTCCGGGTCCTCTTCTCCGGAGACCTCGGCTGCAACAACACCCCCATCCTGCCCGACCCCGACCCGCCTGAAAACTGCGACCTGTTGATTCTGGAATCAACCTACGGCGACCGCAAGCACCCGAGCAGAAAAAACCGGATCGAGGCCCTGCGGAACCTGCTGCACAAGGCCCTTGCCGATAAAGGCATTGTCTATATTCCCGCCTTTGCTCTGGGCCGAACTCAGGAACTGCTCTACGAGTTGGACCGGATAGGGCTCAACGTCCCGGTGTTTGTCGATTCTCCCCTGGGACTTGAGATCACCGAAATTTATTCAAGCCTGGAAACCTTTTGGGACCAGGAGGCCAGGGACCTTCAGCAACACGGCGACCATCCCTTTGATTTCAAGGGGCTCTATGCGGTTCGCAAATATCAGGACCATAACAAGCTGCTGAACATCCCCGGCCCGGCCATCATCATTGCCGGCAGCGGCATGTGCACCGGCGGGCGCATTGTCGACCACCTCGAACAGGGCCTGAACGATCCCCAAAACGATATCATCTTTGTCGGCTACCAGGCCAAGGGCACTCCCGGCAGAAAAATGATCGAGGGGAAAATCCCGGTCAAGGCAACCATCCATACCCTAACCGCCTACTCCGCCCACGCCGACCAGCAGATGCTGCTCGACTGGGTCCGTGCCATGCCCGAACCACCCAAGGAAATCCGTCTGGTTCATGGAGAAAAAAATGCTCGAAACGCGCTTGGCCTGGCTCTGGGAATTACAGATAAGCCTGCCTTGGTAGATCCTGGTAATACTACAGGCAATTCTCGTGAAAAAGGTCCTCGACAAAATTCTCAGATCCTCTGAAGGGAAAACCCTTGAATTCAAAAGGGCCACATCTGCATTTAAGCAGATAATGCGGACAATTGTTGCTTTCGCTAATACCACCGGCGGGATCACAAGTATGGTTCGAAATAGAACTATTGCCAAAGTATTGCGGCAATTGTCCCTTATGGAAGAATGGGGAAGTGGCTACCACCGTGTTGCCACTGCCTGCAAAGAAGATGATCCCCCTCTACCGAAATGGTTTAAAATTGGTCCCGTTCTCCGTGTTGTTTTTTACGCCACATCCATTGACGCTAGTTCCTCTTGCGCGATTGGGCGCAACCGATGTCCCGGTAAATGTCCCTGTAAATATAAGACAGCAATGGTTCCTTGATCGGTTACGACAAGGAATTCCTTGCAGGCCTGCGAATATTGCCGCAAAATGGGGTGTCGTTGAAAAAACGGCGAAGCGAGATATCAGCGATTTGCAGAAAAAAAATCTGATAGTGTTTGTTGGTCCAGCCAAAACCGGCACATACCAACTAAAATAAGACGGCAATACTATGAAAATCTCCCATCTCGGCGCAAAAGACTGCGTCACCGGGTCCTGTCACCTGATAGAGACAAAGCCGGGCTCAGCTGACAGCATCAATATTCTGGTCGACTGCGGCACCGCCTATGGCGATGCCCCGGAACTCCCCTTTGGTCAGTTTCCGGTCCCCTCCCGAGAATATACAGTACCTATTTTCTCTGGTTCCCATGCGCCGCATGGGAACACCTCCCGGACTGCGTTGCAGTCGGTTGAAATCGTCTTTGTCGGCTACCAGGCCAAGGGCACTCCCGGCAGAAAAATGATCAAGGGGAAAATCCCGGTCAAGGCTACCATCCATACCCTGACCGCCTACTCCGCCCATGCCGACCAGCAGATGTTGGTTGATTGGGTACGCGCCATGCCCGAACCTCCCAAGGAAATCCGGCTGGTCCATGGGGAGACTGATGCTCGGCGGGCGCTTGGCCTGGCTCTGGGAATTACCAAAAGACCTGCCTTGATAGATCGGACGCAGGCGGCAAAGATATAGAGGCCTTGCCGAAAGTTCTAATGAATAACAAGATCCTATCTATCATAGCAGCAGGGGAATCAGAAGAAGTAGAGTTCAAGACATCTTTTAGCAAGGATGCCATTGAAACCCTATGCGCTTTTGCCAACAGCCAGGGCGGCACACTGCTTGTTGGGGTTGAAGATTCAAGAAAGATTGCCGGTGTAACTTGTGGCCCGGAAACGGTTCAGACCTGGATGAACCAAACTAAACAAAGCACAATGCCGTCCCTCATTCCCAACGTGGAGTTAGCCCGCATTTCTCACAATATATAAAGCAAAAGGTCACAAATGTTGCATAATCATCGTGATTCCAACACGATAAGCAAAACAACACGGGTGACCTTATGAAAACAGAGTGTACAAAAAAAATTTAATGCATTTCAAGCCCTGGGAAAAAGAGAGATAGTCGCAGATTTCTGCGGCGGGACCATCACTTCCGATGGTGGCGGATTGCTGCTGCGAGAAGTTGAGCAACGCACAGCTATTCTCCAGCGTTTTGCGGGGTGCTTTACCGACCATCGCAATGAGAAACTAATAGAACATACTGTATTGTCACTGGTTTCTCAACGAGTTATCGGTCTCGCTTTGGGGTACGAAGACTTCAACGATCATGATCATCTGGCCAAAGATCAGATGCTGGCCATAGCCGTGGGGAAAACCGATCCAACCGGTATGGACCGAAAATCCGCGGAGGATAAGGGGAAACCATTGGCTGGCAAAAGTACCTTGAATCGGCTGGAATTGACACCGCAAGATGCTACTGCGAAAAGTCCCTACAAAAAAATAGTCGTGGCACCGGCAGCAGTAGATGCCCTTTTGGTCGATGCCACCGACGATCCGCTGCACGGTAACTAGGAAGGTAAATTTTTCCATGGGTATTACAAAGCCTATTGTTACCTGCCGTTATACATTTTTTACGGGGAACATCTTTTGTGTGCCCGGCTGCGGACAGCCAGTAACGATGCTGCCGCCGGCACGGTTGCTGAGGTGGAACGTATTGTCCGGCGTATTCGGGAATCTTGGCCGAATACCCGAATAATCCTCCGAGGTGACAGCGGTTTTTGTCGTGAAGATATTATGATTTGGTGCGAGGATAACGATGTCGATTTTATCCTTGGGCTTGCCAGAAACAACCGCCTGGAACAGGTATTGGCAGAAGAGCTGGCACTGGCCAAAGCCCTGTATCAATGCAGCGGCAAAGCTTCACGTGTTTTCAAGGATTTTTGTTATAAAACCCAAAAGACCTGGCGTTGGCATCGCCGGGTTGTCGGCAAAGCTGAACATCTTGGCAAAGGAGCCAATCCCCGATTTGTGGTTACGTCAATCAAGGCCATGGAATATGATGCCCGTGAACTCTACGAAAGGATGTATTGCGCCCGTGGTGAGATGGAGAACCGGATCAAGGAACAGCAACTGATGCTTTTTGCCGACCGAACCGGGAGCATCCGATGCTTATGGAATTTCTCCGCAGAGTAGGCAAGATGCTTTTGTTTAATAATTTTAGTTAGTTATGCTGATTTTTTTGTTTAAATACTGCTGCATTTATGATATAATGTCCTGCAAAATCAGGAGGTTATACCATGGCGGCAGTGCGGAAAATTCGGGATTGGTCCAAGTGTTACAAAGACATGTACGATAATATCCTTGATCAAAAAATAGCTCATATCATCCAGTGTGTTGATGCGCCCCATAACACGCTTTTTGAGATCATCGACAAGATCAGGAAAGAGTACCCGTCAATAGATCCCGAATTGGTCCAGATTATCATTCAAGGTGAACTCGATAGGCATATCTCGGCTCCGGCATGCAGATGTTGCGGCACCAAGGCTCATAAAAAATATTCCAATAAAAAGGAGTGTGTTACCACGATTGGCACCATTGTCATCCACTGTCCCTACTATGCTTGCCCCAAATGCAAAACCATCCATACCCCGTACGAAGATGCTCTTAATCTGAGGGATGGCAAGTACCAGTATGATGTACAAAAAATAGCTTCTCTCTTCGGGGCCAGGGAAACCTTTGAAGAAGCTGCGGAAATGATGAACGAGATTTACCGTTTTGGCATTTCCGCCGATACAGTGCACAAACTTACCAATCAAGTCGCCGCTGAAATCAGCCTCAAGGAAATCACTCCAACTTCTCAGGAAGTGTCTAAAATTATAGAAGATATTTCGAAGGAGAACTTCAGAAGGCCTGTGCTTGTCTTTTCTGCTGACGGCGCCATGGTGCCCATAAGGACAGAAGATAAGGGGCCCCATTGCTGGCGCGAAGCTAAAGGAATCCGGGGCTATTTGCTCGACAAGGACAAGATTGTGCACCTTTTAAGTTGGCATCAAATCAGTAACGTCGCTGAATTTCGATGTTTCCTTGCCGAGTTGAGAGACAAGGATATTATCCCGCTGGATAAAGTCCGCCTTTGTTTTGTAGGTGATGGAGCCGATTGGATATGGGACTGCGTCAAAGAATATTTTCCTAACTGACGAGAAGTCCTTGATTATTTCCACTGCTCGGGACACCTCTACGATTTTGCCAAATCTCAGTTTGCTGAATCGACGAAAGCCGATGAGTGGATAGAGCAGACCAAAGTTCGACTCTTTCACAATAATGCATCTCATGTCATCGCTGGCCTGAACAGGATGAAATGCAGAACAGCCACAGCGGAAACCGAAAAAGCTAAACTGGTAAACTACCTGAAAAAGAACAAAGATAGAATCGAATATGGTCGTTTGCGGCGAGGTGGCTACCCGCTAGGCAGCGGAGCAATCGAAAGTGCCAATAAGTTCATCAGCAATATTCGGTTGAAGAGATCCGGTGCCTGGTGGAAAGTCGATTACGCAAACAACATCCTCAAACTGCGTTGCGCCAAGTACAATTCAAAATTCGATTCCTTCTTCGAGGAGTACGAGCAAAACGCCAAGGAGCAGCGAGCCACACGCCCGAAGAGGATCCGACGTGTTAAATAATCCCATAAACTTCGGATGCACCCTCTGGGAGACCGAACCAGTACGCAGAAGATATTCAGCAATCAGATCAGGCTCTATTTTTCATCCTTGGCCTACGTTTTGGTCCAGGCTTTACGGCGACTGGGGCTTGCCGGCACGGATATGGCAAAAGCGCAATGTGACACCATCAGGCTGAAATTGTTCAAGATTGGTGCGAGAATTCGGATAACGGTACGCAAGGTGTGGATATCCTTTGCAGAGGGGTATCCGTACAAGGAACTGTTTGATCAGGTATTGAATAATTTAACCCTGATTCCTACCAGGGCGTGACTGCCGGAAAAGGAGGTTTGCAGTTCAAGTGGAGAGGTGCGTCTTGTTTTCGGAAAATCTGAAGGTTCGTGACAGGTGACCATGACATTGGTCGAAGAAATGCGTTTTATTCCTTTGTCCTTGTCCGATCATGAGAGGAAAAATGAAAATTTCACGCTGCTGCCGGTAAAAGTGGCTCGGTATATAGTTTAATGAGAAAATGAGAAATGCGGGCTAGTGTACAACATTGACCGGATGGGGATTCTTCTGGCTACAAGCAGGTGAAATGTGCCCGGAGAGCGGCAAAATGGCAAAAGAACGCCATCGAACGCAAAGCGGGGCGGTGCCAGGGTGCAAAACCGATCGGATCAAATGCCAGAGGAGTGGTCTTTGTGAAAAAATTTGCCGGTGAGTGCTACCGGGGCCATGAGCTATTTTTCAAGATTGCCTTAAAAGAACAGCACGGCTTGTAGCATGGAGCCCCGACTCTACAAAGGCCGAGCCCTGTGGGTGTGCGCTGTGCGCACATCCTTGACAGAGCGAGCCTCCACGCTTAACCGGATAGTGGCAAGGGTGACGGGGCGGCAGGCGTCCACCCCTTCACCTCCGGCGGGGCTCAGGTCCTGGGGCTAATTATTAAGTTTACCCACAGATTTCTGCAGACGAGGCCGAAATAACGAGGAACCTTTTATGTCAGACTTTCAGGAGTAAGGTACTAACCACAAATTTTACTGACGAGGCTGATTTATTACAAATGAAAAGTATCGGATGCTTCCCTTTAAGTATGAATAAAATTTTTAGTTTTCTAATCGTTTTCATTCCAATATTTTCTGTTTATAAAAGCCCATTACCTGGAGTTGATTTTTCTACTTTTTGTGCTATTATATTTTCTTTTTTTTACATTATCTTTTGCAAAAAAATACAAATTTCTATAAATATACCTTTTGTTTTTTTAATATTTTACATAATTTTTTTTTCGCTTTGGCTTCCTATTTTTACAACTGACAAAGAAATAATGTTGCATTTATTGAGGGCATTTAAGTTTTCTTATCTAATAATATTCATTTTTTTTATTTGCTACAAGCAATTGTTTGACGTTAATTATTCTATAAAAATATTAAATACATTAACTTTATTTTTAGTTTTATATATTTTTATCCAAAAAATCTCATTTTCTCTTTTTGGTTACACTCTTCCATCAGGTTTTATTTCACTTATTAATAGTGACAACTATATAGACTTAGATTATGAAAAAATATATGAAAATTTTTACAGACCTTCATCATTCTTTATAGAACCTGCATACTTTTCTCATTATGTATTACTAGGTATCACCTATAACATTTTCGGTTACAATTATGGTAAACTCTTATACAACTATAAATATGCAGTAATATTTAGCATTGGTATTTTCATTTCAGGATCAGGGCAGGGAATTTTACTCACAGTATTAATTTGGTCAATTTGGTTAATAAAAAATTTATTATCGAAAAAGAGTCATTTTAAATTTGTTTCGAATAAATATATTTTAATTTTCTTTATTATTTTTATTAGTGTTCCAGTCGGATACTTTACAATGAAAACTGAATTAGTCACTATGAGTTTAGATAGAGTATTTACTTCAAATATAGATTTTGGTGGCAATGCTGTTTTGGCTAGAATGATGGGCTACGAGTACTTTTTCAACCTTCCAATTATATACAAAATTATTGGTGTTGGTTTTGGAAACGTACCTAGTGATGTTTATTTCAGCAGTTTATCTTATATTTTATACACTATTGGATTTCTAGGTTTTTTAATTATTTTATATATTTTTATTCGCGCTTTTTATTTAGGTGATATTTTCCAGAAAGTTTTTTTGATAGTGTATTTTATATTAATAATCGGGTCAAATACATTTACTGCTACCCAAGTATGTTTTTACTTTTCCTTTATTTACATAGATAAAAAATTTTGAACCAGTTAGCCATTAAGGATACTATTAAAAATTTTAAGTATGCATTTTGTGCCCAAATTATCATCCTGGGGCTTGGTGTACTTAAATCACTCGTGTTACCAGGTTATTATAATATTGAAGCATTTGGCTACTGGCAAGTGTATCTATTTTACTCCTCATATGTGGGGTTATTTGCACTTGGTTTTAACGATGGCATCTATCTACGTTATGGCAAATCACAATATAGCGAGTTGCCTTTCATTAGGATGAGGGGAGCAATATGGATTTACATACTAATGTTACTTTTATTTACATTTACTTTCTGCACATTGTCACTTCTAGTCAACAATAGGCTAAGAGCTTTTTCTTTATTTTGCTCATCATTGAATATTTTAATTATGGGATTTTACGGTGTTCTTGTTTACGTTTTTCAAATAACTAATCAAATAAAACTATATAGTTTTTTCTCCATGGTTGATAAATTGATTGTAACAATGTCAATTCTGATCGTTATATTTATTAACAACCGAAATTTTCAAGTTATTATTATAGCTGATTTGATCTCTAAGCTGATAGTCGTATTAATAATGATATACTATACATCGGAGTTGTGGCTAGGAATTAGCTGTTCGTTTCATTATGCTCTTGAAGAATTTAAAAAAAATATTAGCATTGGCATCAACCTCATGATTGCCAATTTGATGGGCATGTTTGTTCTTGGTCTCGGGCGTCTTTCCGTAGATATTTACGGTGACATTCAAAATTTTTCCCATTATTCATTTGGAATATCTTTAACAAATCTAGTTTTAATGATGACTACTTCAATATCTATGGTTTTGTATCCTACATTCAAAAGAATTAATAAAGAAAAATATTTAGTTTATTTTATAAATATTAACACACTTATTACATTTTTTAATTATTTTTCTTTAATTATATATTTTGTTGCTTGGTTATTCATATTCAATTTTCTTCCAAATTATACCCCTATGTTAAAATATTTGAATTTATTATTTTGCATTATTATTTTACAAAACAAAATGCAATTAGTTAACAATACGTTTTATAAGGTTTTACGTGAAGAAAAAGCAATGTTAAAGGCTAATTTTTTTAGCGTATTAATGTTTATATTATTGATTATTTTATTTTTTCAGTTTACAAAGTCGTGTTGGGCTATCGCTTTTTGCACTTTTTTGACAATGTTTTTTAGATGTTATTCTTCAGAATTTTATCTCAACAAGAAGATTGGCATCAAAACAAATTTAAAAAAATTTTTATACGAGATTTGTTTTCTAATATTTTTTATTTTTGATACATTAATATTAGATATATACAATGGATTACTAATATATATAATATCACTCACTTGTTTTACATTTGTAAACAGATCTGATCTACTTAAACTTTTCAACAGGGCTACTTTTACCAGTACCTGACGTGAAACACCACCAACAATAAATTCTTATTTTTCTAGTTAATATATTGAAATTTATATAAAAATGTTACGATATTTTCCTGTCCCGAAAACTACCTCGACAGGTAAAAACATGAAACTCAAATTTCGGAGGCTGGATCTGGGATACACTGAAGGTGGAGCTCGACTGGTTGAAAAAAAAGTCCGGGATCAGCCGGTGATGATTCGGCAATCCTGGATCGATAAAGGGGATGAGGTGTCAGTGGTCCGGCAATGCGTTCTGACGGGAGTTTCCCGTGCCACCGTTTATGCGCAGCAAAGGCCCCGGCTGGTCAATGCAGGCACCCTGTTGTTCAGTCAGCTGATAGATGAAGAATACACACGACATCCGTTCTACGGCAGTCGCAAGATGGTGATCTTTCTCAAGACAGCTGGCCATACGGTCAATCGCAAGCGGGTACAAGGCCTGATGCGGAAAATGGGTCTGGCCGGTATGGCGCCAGGTCCCAACACCAGCCGTCCTCATCCTGAGCACAAGGTCTATCCTTACCTGTTGCGCGGCGTTCTTGTAACTCGACCGGACCAGGTGTGGAGTACGGATATCACCTATATCCGGCTGGCTTGTGGCTTTGCCTATTTGGTGGCGGTGATCGACTGGTACTCGCGGCGGGTATTGAGTTGGCGGATCAGCAACAGCATGGAAGCGGAGTTCTGTGTTGATTGCCTGGAAGAAGCCTTGCGCAGGCACGGCAAGCCGGAAATTTTCAACAGCGATCAAGGTTCACAGTTCACGAGCGACGCCTTCACAAGCGTGCTGAAACGGGAAGGTATTGCAATCAGCATGGATGGCCGGGGTCGAGTTTTTGACAATATCTTCGTGGAGCGACTCTGGCGCAATGTCAAACATGAGGACGTGTACCTGAAGGGCTATGCCACGATGACTGAATTGACGGTTGGCCTGACCGAGTATTTCACCTTTTATAACGGCGAACGTCCGCATCAGTCGTTGGGGCAAAAGACGCCTGATGTCGTATATATGACCGCGACGGGTGGCGGAGCGGTGATCGTGGACAAGTACCCACGTGCGGTTGAAGGAACCCCTGTTCCGCTACGCTCCACAGGGGTTCCTTCAACCGTGGAGGCCGCACAAGAAGTACCAGCAGAGGCTAAACCGGGGCAGCGCCGAACAGCTGCGTGTGAAGTTGAATGTGTAGCTTAAACTCAGTGGATTATTGTCTTGACTCAGGGGTCCACTTTAGACAACGCCACTAACGTTCTCAAGCTGCGCTGCGCGAAATACAATGCAAAATTCGACGATGTTTTTGAGATGCATGAGGCTGTTAACCGAAAACAGCCACAGTATAGCGCTGTTACGCTCAAAAAAATCAAGGGATGTGCCTAACTGTCGGATGCTCCCGTGCAAAACCGACCTCGACCTCGAACGGCTCTCAAGCGGCAAGTTTGCCACCAACGCCCTGGTGATGGCTTTGGGCGCTTTTGCCTACAACATCTCGGGCAAACGGGCCTGATAGCCCCCTTTGGACCGGTGAGACATTCGGTAAAAAACGCAGACGGCTGAGAACCGTGATCAAGAGTTGGTGTACCTAGCCCGCATTTCTCACACATATATAAAGCAAAAAGGCCACAAATGTTGCATGATTATCGTGATTCCAACACGATAAGTGATACAACACGGGTGACCTTATGAAAACAGAGTGTACAAAAAAGTTTAATGCATTTCAAGCCCTGGGGAAAAGAGAAATAGTTGCAGATTTCTGCGGCGGGACCATCACTTCCGATGGCGGGGGATTGTTGCTGCGGGAAGTTGAGCAACGCACCACCATCCTTCAACGTTTTGCTGGGTGCTTCACCGACTATCGTAACGAGAAATTAATAGAACACACTGTCTTGTCCTTGGTTTCCCAAAGGGTTATCGGCCTGGCTCTGGGGTACGAAGACCTCAACGATCATGATCACCTGGCCAAAGATCAGATGCTGGCCATAGCGGTGGGAAAAACCGATCCGACTGGTATGGACCGGAAATCCGAGCAAGATAAAGGGAAGCCACTGGCGGGCAAGAGCACCTTGAACCGCCTGGAATTGACTCCGGCAGATGCCACCGCGAAAAGTCCGTACAAAAAAATAGTCGTTTCACCGGCGGCGGTAGATAATCTTTTAGTCGATGTTTTCCTCGAGGCGCACGCTGAAGCGCCACCCCAGATTATCCTTGATGTCGACGCCACCGACGACCCGCTGCACGGCAACCAGGAGGGAAAGTTTTTCCATGGGTATTACAACGCCTATTGTTACCTGCCCCTCTACATTTTCAGCGGGGAACATTTGCTGGGCGCCCGTCTGCGAACAGCTAGTACCGATGCCGCAGCCGGTACGGTTGAGGAGTTGGAACGTATTGTTCGGCGTATTCGCGCATCCTGGCCGGACACCCGTATAATTGTCCGAGGTGACAGTGGTTTCTGCCGTGAAGATCTCATGATCTGGTGCGAGGATAACGATGTCGACTTCCTCCTTGGGCTTGCCAGGAACAACCGTCTGGAACAGGAACTGGCAGAAGAGCTGGCACTGGCCAAAGCCCTGTATCAATGCAGCAGCCAAGCATCCCGTGTATTTAAGGACTTTTGTTACAAAACCCAAAAGACCTGGCGCTGGCATCGCCGGGTTGTCGGCAAGGCTGAACATCTTGGCAAAGGCGCCAATCCCCGATTTGTTGTTACTTCAATAAAGGCCACGGAATATGATGCCCGCGAACTCTACGAAAGGGTGTATTGCGCCCGTGGTGAAATGGAGAACCGGATCAAAGAACAGCAACTGATGCTTTTTGCCGACCGAACCAGTACGCAGAAGATGTTCAGCAATCAGATCAGGCTCTATTTTTCATCTTTGGCCTACGTTCTTGTCCAGGCGTTACGCCGACTTGGCCTTGCCGGCACGGATATGTCAAAGGCTCAATGCGACACTATCAGGCTAAAATTGTTCAAGATTGGCGCGAGAATCCGGATAACGGTACGCAAAGTGTGGATTTCCTTTGCAGAAGGATATCCGTACAAGGATATATTTGACCAAGTGCTGGATAATATAAATAAAATACCTATCAGGGTGTGACTGCCGGAAAAGGAAGTTTGCAATTCAAGGGGAGAGGTGCGTCTTGTTTTCGGAAAATGCGCCGGATATTGACATGTGTTCATAATATTGGTCGAGAAAATGCGTTTCCCCCCTTAGTTCCTGTTCAATTGTACGAGGGGAGGAAAATTTTTCTACACCACACCAGTAAAAATTGGCACGGTAAACGGTTTGTGAGAAATGCGGGCTAGCCGGACGGCTGATCATCACAGGTCGGCGGTTGAAGTTGCGCTTTAGCTGGCATTGCCCGGCCTTTACCGTTTTCAGCATCGCGTACTCACGGCTGGTGCAGCTAAGTAAGATTCACTAAGAAGATCAGCATAATACAGGGCGAACATGCCTTCGCTTCGCCAAATTGCGGATTTTTCAATGAACAAAACGCCAAAGTGAACGTAGCGTTCGGTTTATAAACAGCACCAGCCAACCAGGCTGACAATCGCCTCCGACAGACCTAAAAGAGGAGGTCTGACCGAGGGCGTCACGGATTTAGTAAATAAAGGAAAATACTTAATGAAACATATTGTATTTTTGGTAGGCAGCTATTATCCATACTTTTCTGCAGTAGGAAGATGCATTGGAAATATTGTTGAAGAATTAGAGGAGAGTAATAGAGTGACGGTTGTATGTTTCAACACTACCACTCTTCAGCCCCCAGAAGAACGTTATAGAAAGCATGACATTGTCAGAATTTTCACAAAAAAAATGAAAAATAGACATAAGCTTGATGAACTTATTAAAAATGAAACATTTTTTCCAGGTGCAACGATAAAAACTAGAATCAAATTACATCAGAGTTGGTATTTTTTAAAGACATTGCTGTCACGAGAAAGCATTGACTATGACCTTGTCAAGGCATACGTAACAACTCTTGACAAGTTAAAAAGAATCGATGTGCTTATCCCGACTTGCAACCCTTTTGATTCTGTAGTAGCGGCTATGGAACTCAAAAAACATTACCCAGGAATTAAAATTATACCCTTTCTTTTTGATAAGTTTAGCGAGAGCAAAACGCTTCACAGGACAGATTGGAATCAACGACTCAAGATGAGAAATCATCTTGCCTTAGAAGAAAAAATGATTTCACTCAGCGAAAAGGTCCTATTTGTAGACACTTGGAATCAGTATTTACGAGCGAATTTTCCACAATACCATGAAAAATTTTATTTGATAGAACACCCTTTAGTTAAAAAATTTATTATAGATAAAAAATTTAGATTAAAAAATGACGCAATAAATGTTGTTTATGCAGGGGTTTTAGACAAGAGTATGCGTTCTCCATACTATACGCTCAGAATTTTTATGGACGTTTTCAAAATTAATCTAAAAATAATATTACACATGTTTATTTTAGGCAATTGTAATGATTTTGTCGATCAATGCTGCATAAAATCACCTGGACGTATCATTAATTACGGGAGCGTAAAAAGTATTATAGCAAGAAATTATATTTCAGAAAGCAATATTTTACTCTCAATTGGAAATAGTGATTTCTCTGTAACACCAAGCAAAATTTTTGAATACATGTCTACAGGGAAACCTATAATACATTTTTTTAAAAATAAACTTGATCCAGTAATTAATATTTTAAATAATTATCCATTATCAATATGTTTAAATCAAGAAACAGATAATTTCACGGAAAATACTCTTAAAGTTTCAGAATTCATAAATATAAATGAAAATAAAAAAATTCCTTTTCATACAGTTGAATCTTTGTTTGCAACAGCAGCTCCAGGATTCTCAGCTAATATTATTAGCGAAACATTACATAATAAAATAGCATGAAAATAAAAATTATCACTATTCATAATGTTGAAAACAATTTCGGCTCTACTATTCAAAGCTGTTCAATGTGTGAATTTTTAAACGAAATAGGGTTTGACACAGAGCTGATTGACTATATTCCAAATTATAAAAATAAATTTGGTAGATTAATAACCTTAATCGTAAATTTATTATTTTTCCCTTATTACTTGAAACGAAAATTGAATTTTATTAAATATTATCAAGAACATGCTCGTTTGACTAAAAGATATACGAATTTTTCACAACTTAATAGAACCCCCCCCCTTGCCGACGTCTATATAACGGGCAGCGATCAGGTCTGGAACCCTTATTTTCCTTGCGGGCAAGATGATGCCTACTATCTTAAATTTTCCAAAGGTACAAACAAAATGTCTTACGCTTCCAGCATGGGAAGATTGTTAGAAACAGAGGATCTCATTAGCCTAAAAGAAAAAATTCGTGATTATAAACATATTTCAATTCGTGAAAAAAAAAGTTGTGACCAACTAAAGTCTATTGGCATAGATAATGCCACTCATGTTCTTGATCCTGTGTTTTTTTACAAAAAAGAATACTATCAAAAAAACCTTAGGCCAAATCAATTCGGCCGCTATCTTTTAATCTATGCAATTAATCCCGATGATTTGTTAGAAAATATCGCAAAAGAAATTGCCCAAAAAAACAACCTTAAAATTATACTTATCGGAGGATTTAGAAAGAAATGCATGTGCGACACTTTTTTACGTGCTGCAGGCCCCAATGACTTCCTGCAATTGCTAAATCATGCTCAGTTTATTTTGACTAGCTCATTTCACGGCGTTGCCCTGTCTATTATTCTCAACAAGCCATTTGCTGTAATAAAACCACGAATAAATTTCCTTAGGATTGAAAATATTCTTAAAACTGCAGGAATCACAAATAGGTTGATTAAAAATACCGATGACTTACAAAAATTATCGAATCAGATCGATTATGATCAAGTGAATTTTAACATTGATTCAATGAGGAAAGAATCAATCGAATTTCTGGTAAAAAGCCTGGAACATTTTGTGAAAGCTAATGATATTATAAATAGAACCTAGAGTTTCGCACACCCTTCTAACGAGAGAGGATTGAACGCGTTTTCAAGTATATCAAGTAAATAGGCGAATTCCTCCGGGTCATGATTGGAAGAAAATAGCTGACTTGACAACATCAGAATCTGCCGAAATCTCTCCCATAGCGATTGCATAAGGGCCAAATGCAGATGTTCATGGGCCAGTTCCTTGAACAGCGGACCGATGGAACGTAACTGATCAGGGGGGCTAATTTTTCGCTGGCGTCATGAGCCAGCATTTGTTACGGTGTTTTATGGAAACCACAGCACCTCTGTACAAAATTCGGGGTCGCCTCCTCAACCAGCAGGATTTGGCCGAAATCCGTCAGGTCGTTGCCGACCATTGGAATCAGGGCCGTACGGCGATCTCAAAAATACTCTGCCAGCGGTGGCAATGGCGACAACCCAACGGCCAATTGAAGGACATGGCCTGCCGCAGCCTGCTTTTGACGCTGGAGAAAAAAGCCGAATTTACCCTGCCGCCTCGTCTGCAGGAAACCTATCGCTTCCCGCGGCGGGCAGATCGCCGTACCTATACCATTGACACCACGGAAATGGCGGGTGCTGTTTCCGCGTTTGGCTCTTTGACAATCAAGATGGTTCGCCAAACTCCTGATGAAGGGATATGGGATTACCTGATTGACCGTTATCATTATCTGGGCTCGCCCTGGATCGTCGGCTCCTCGCTGAAATATCTGGCCTACCTTGACGACCGCCTGGTGGCCTGTCTCGGCTGGGGATCCGCTGCCTGGAAGGTGGCGGCCCGCGATCAACTAATCGGCTGGAACCGGGAGCAACGGGAACGCAACCTGGCCAAGGTGGTCAATAATGTTCGCTTCCTCATCCTGCCCTGGGTCAACGTTCGGCATCTGGCCTCCAAGGTCCTGGCCCTGAACATCCGCCAACTGGAGCACGACTGGTTTGCCTTCTACCGGGAGCCCATCTGCCTGCTGGAAACCTTCGTGGAGACGGGTCGTTTCCAGGGGACCTGTTACCGGGCAGCCAACTGGGCCAAGGTGGGGGAGACCACCGGTCGCGGTAAATATGACCGCTACAACCAACGGACCGAGCCGGTGAAGGCTGTCTTCCTCTACCCGTTGAACAAAAAATTCAGGGAGCAACTGCGTGGCTGATACGGAATATGCGCCCCTGGATTTCCAGATCAGCGACGCCGAACTGGAACAGTTGCCCCCTTCGGCTCTCCGCCCCATCATCCGCACACTGCTGGATCATAACGCCTTGCAGGACCAGCGAATAAGGGAGCTTACGGCTGAAGTCAGCCAACTCAAGGCCAGGCTTGATCAGAACTCGTCCAATTCCAACAAGCCGCCCTCATCCAATTCACCGTACCAGGAAAACACGCCCAAACCCGACAAGAAGAAATCCGGTGGACGCAAGGGGCACAAAGGGCACCGCCAGCAGCTCATACCACCGACCAAAACCGAGATCGTTCATCCCGGCCCCTGCACCTGTGGCTGCCGGACGTTTGCAGAGTTACGTCCCTACCATACCCATCAGCATATCGAGTTACCCGAAATTGCGATGACAGTCATCCATTTCATCCTCTACCGGGGCAAGTGCACCAATTGCGGGAAAACCGGCAAAGGATATACACCAAAAACATTTCAAACCGGCTTTGGCCCCCGACTCTGTGCTCTGGTGGCCGAGATCGGCGGCATCGAGGGGAACAGCCGACAGGCTATCCAGTCCTTTTGTTCCTCGGTGCTGGGTATCAGTATCAGCCTCGGAGCAATTCAGAATATAATCGACCGGGCCTCCAAGGCCATCCACCCTCATTACGAGGCGATCGGCGACAAGGCGCGTACAGTGGCTGTCAACCATGTTGACGAAACCCCATGGAAAAACAACGGCAAGCTCAACTGGCTTTGGGTGATGGCCAGTTCGGTGGTCGCCTATTTCATGGTCCACACCAATCGCTCCAAGGACGCCTTTGCAGCCCTGGTTGGAGGCTGGGAAGGCATCCTGGTCAGCGATGGCTATCGGCTGTATCAAAACTGGGTGCATGCGCGGCAAACCTGCCTGGCCCACCTGATCCGACGGGCCAAGGGGCTGGCCGAGCGAAAAGATCCGGAACTGGTCCGATGCGGAACTTGGGCCAGAGACGAATTGCGTCGCCTCTGCAAAATGGCCAAGGATCCGCCGACGAGAGCTGAGTGGAACGCATTTTATGCCCGGCTCAACCGGCTGATCGCGCTGTATATCGACTCCGACAGTGAAGCGGGGAAGCTTGTCCGCCATATCGATAGGGAAATGGGTTCGCTCTTTACTTTCCTGCTTGAGGAGGGCGTTGACCCCACCAACAACTTCGGGGAGCGCATGCTGCGCTATGCCGTGCTCTGGCGAAAACGAAGCCAGGGGACCAGCAGTGATAAAGGCAAGCGATGGGTGGAACGCATTGTTTCCCTCAGGCAAACCTGCCGCCTGCAGGGCAAATCATCCTTTCACATACTCGTGGACGCGATGAACGCTTCTTTCAAAGATCAACAGCCAGATTTGGAGTGGATCAGGTCGGCGACTTGAGGTGGAGGGGTACCCCCTGATCGCTTACGATGGAACCGATGATCTGCCGTTTGGCCAGGATATAAACGAGAAGGAGATAGCGGATCATCACGATCGACGCCCAGGCGACCACGGCATCGAAAGTTTCACTTTGCCCCTTACCCAGCTCCAGGAGTTGCTTGCAGTCTCGGAAGAAGCATTCTATCGCCCAGCGGCGTGAATAATAGTTGAGGATTTCGGCAAGATCCAAGTCGGTCTCCGTACAGAGGAACGCGTGCCATGTTTTCTTGTTCCAGCGAACAAAGACGAGATCCACGCTTCCGGAAAGAGGTAATTCAACGCGAACAAGGGCGGCCTTAATCCGCCAGGAGTTGACCCACCGCAGTTCATGCCTGGCCACGTCATGCCAGAGTTGCGCCAGGGTTTTGGGGGAGCCATTGTAGGTGTAACGGGTCTTGTTGCGTTTGAGTCGGCAGAGAACGCCATAACCGATCGTTATGATTTTTGAAATTACCGCATCACTGGCAAACCAGGAGTCGAAAAGGACAAAGCGGGCGCTAATATCGTTTTGCCAGCACCGTTTGAGCATCGCCACCATGAGGTCGGTTTTCTTTTCGAAGGACTCCATGCGCCTTTTCCAGCCGCAGCAGCGCTTGTCGAGCTCACGGCGCCGACCGTTTGCCTGGTTGGCGGAGGTATGAAAACCAAAATCTACGGGATAAAAGCGGGCACCGTTATGATATCCGAGCTGGAGCATCTGGTATCCCAGTTTGGAGCGGTTGGTGGTGTGATCATGGTGATAGCTCACCAGCTCCATCTTTTCGCCCGTTTTGCCCAAGATGGTGTCATCGACAATGATTGTCTTGTCGTTCAAGGTGCTGCGATCGGTGCGGGCAATCTCGCGGCATGCGAGTAAAAGAACCAATTTACGCCAGTTAAAGCACGGATGATTTAAAAATCGGTAGTAGGTGTCTTTCTGAGCGGCAATGATGTTGGCAAAGAATTGGCCGGACCACAACGAGCATAGACTGTGTTTGATGAGCGGCAAGACGATCATGACAAAGAGCAGTGTGACGGGAGGGAAGCCCTTCTCTTTCCGGATTCCGGACTGATGGAGAAGCGTTCTGATTCCCAGCTCATTGAAGGAATTGTTAACCTCGGATTCAACATTGAGGCCATGCCTCTCTATTTCCCGTTGGATTGACAGTGAAAATGAGATATTCTTGTTCACGGCAGCTCCTTTTTGTGTGTAGTTATGGTTACTTAGCAATAACAATACTACTACATTTGGAGCTGCTTTTCCATATAAAGTGTTAAAATTTCAACGAGTTATTGCTATCCGATGGCTGTCGGATGACATGCGAAACTTCAGATAGAACAAAGTGAAATCTCTATGGTGAACCTTTTTAATGATCCAACTAAATGCTGTGGGTGCGGTGCATGTGAGAATATATGCCCACGTCAAGATGTTGTAATGATGCCCGATGTTGAAGGTTTTATGTATCCTCGCATAGATATGCAATCTTGTATTAATTGCGGTTTATGTGAAAAAGTTTGCCCACTCCGTCATTCTGAAAATCTGAAGCAAATCAATCTTCCTGAGGCCTATGCTCTGTACCACAAGGATAACGAAATATTGCGGGAAAGTACTTCGGGGGGGGCGTTTACGGCCATTGCTCAAGCCTTTTGCAGCGATAACTACGCTATATTTGGTGCAGTTTTTGAAAATTGTTTTAAAGTATCGCACCGATTTTCCTTTGATATACAGAGGTTATCTGATCAGAGAAAATCTAAATATGTTCAAAGCGACATTGGCTACTCCTTTCGGCAGGCAAAATCTTTTTTGGAAAAGGGAAAAAAAGTTTTGTTTTCAGGAACACCATGCCAAATTGCGGGCTTGAAAGCTTTTTTGCAAAAAGATTATCTTAATCTTTTAACAGTTGAGATTATTTGCCATGGTGTGCCAAGTCCGTTAGTTTTTGCAACTTATCTTGAACATATCAAAGGATTGTATCATTCTGATATAAAAGAGGTGTCATTTCGAGATAAGTCAGAACATTGGGAACCACATAGCATGGTTCTTAATTTTTTTTCTGGTGACATATACAAAAAAATAGGTATAGACGATCCATATGAAATGGCATTTTATGGGAATTTAATACTGCGACCATCCTGTCAGAATTGCCCATTCGCTACAATTCCACGTGTTGCGGACTTTACAATTGGTGATTTCTGGGGAGTTGAAAATCTTAAACCTCATCTGGATAATGACAAAGGGTTATCTATCATTTTGGCCAACTCTTTAAAATCCCAAAAACTATTGGTCAGCGTTGCGTTGTTTGCTCATTACGAAAGGGTCGAACTGTCACAAGCGATAGAAAACAACCCTCAACTGAAAGAACCAACGAAACCCCACCCTCAAAGAGATCAATTTATGCTGGATATCCAATCCAAAACCTTCGCTGAAATTATATCAATTTATCTTAAACCAAGGCCCTTTTTACATCGCGTGGCAACTAAATTTTTAAGTAAAAAAATGAAATCATATTTAAAAAAGATAATGGGTATTAAAAACTAATTTTTTTTTAGTTCTTCACTATGGCTT
This sequence comes from uncultured Desulfobulbus sp., assembly GCA_963666685.2. Lineage (GTDB taxonomy): Bacteria > Desulfobacterota > Desulfobulbia > Desulfobulbales > Desulfobulbaceae > Desulfobulbus. The sequence continues at coordinate 405,643 of CAXXHZ010000003.1, read as the reverse complement.
CTCGTCATTTGGTGTGGATTTATGTGAAAAGGGTTTAATCCACACCAAATTATCGAGGGTTACCATGAACAGCAAAGACATCATCATGTTAAGGTTTGATGGATTCGTAAAAAGTCGTTTGCAAGAAAACTGCACCTAGTAAATTCAGCATGTTACGATATGAAAAATAGCCATTTTGGGACTTTTTACGAGACCATCAAGGTTTGGTTTACTGGCTCCTTGAGAACCTGCTCGATACGAAAAAAACGCACCATGAACTTCGCCTGGCATGCCCATGCCTTCGAAGAGATGACCTAGTGCCATCTCTAAAACAACTTATTGGTGATTTGATGATACTAGGAATTGATGCTTCTAATATTCGTGCCGGTGGTGGTATAACTCATCTGGTCGAGGTGCTCCGAGCCGCAGAACCTTTGTCTCACGGGTTTTCCCAAATCGTAATCTGGAGTGTTAAATCTACGTTGGATCGAATTGAAGACCGCCCCTGGCTAGAAAAAAGACATGAGCCAATACTGGAAAAAGGCCTGCTATATCGAACCTTCTGGCAGAGCTTTAAACTCTCCCGGCAGGTTCGCATGGCTGGCTGTAATGTACTGTTCGTCCCTGGTGGTTCGTATACAGGAAGTTTTTATCCAATGGTCACTTTTAGCCAGAATTTGCTACCATTTGAGTGGCGAGAGTTGCTACGGTATGGCTGGTCTTTTTTCACGTTCAAAATGATACTTTTGCGCTGGATACAGTCACATACATTTCGCAAAGCCAACGGGGTAATTTTTCTTAGTCATTATGCTCAAGATGTTGTAATGCGCGTAATCAAGTCAATCAATGGTTTGGCATTGATTGTGCCGCACGGCATTGATGGACGATTTTCCTGCCAGCCTCGCGAGCCATTAGCTGTGAATTGCTACTCGATTGAAGAACCTTTTCGCATTCTCTATGTCTCCTCTATAGAAAAATATAAACACCAGCAGCATGTTGTGGAGGCAGTAGCACTGTTACGGAAAAACGGCCTGCCGGTAAAATTGAATCTGGTGGGACCGGCGTCGCCATCTGCCTTGAAACGGTTACGAATCTTATTTGACCGGATAGATCCGGAAGGCCAGTTTATTTGTTATTCTGGGACGATCCCCTATGCTGAGCTGCATACATGGTATGCCGAGGCGGATGTCTTTGTGTTTGCCTCAAGCTGTGAGACCTTTGGCCAAATTTTGATTGAGGCAATGTCTGCAGGACTGCCAATCGCTTGTTCAAATAGGTCTGTAATGCCTGAGTTGCTTGGTGATGCTGGGGTGTATTTTGATCCGGAGCACCCTACAGAAATTGCCAGTGCAATAAAAACACTCTTTGACAGTCCAGAGCTTCGTTCGCGGCTTGCTAGAAAATCGTTTGAAAAAGTGCAGAAATACTCGTGGAAACGTTGTGCGAATGAGACATTTCTATTCTTCGCGCAAGCCGCGAGTTACAAGCAAACCGACAATTAATGAGCACCTAAATCTACAGGAAACGTGATTATGTTCGCTGACAAAACACTACTTATAACAGGTGGAACCGGTTCTTTTGGCAATGCTGTCCTTAAGCGTTTTCTCCATACGGACATCAAAGAAATCCGTGTCTTCAGCCGAGATGAAAAAAAACAGGAGGACATGCGGATTGACTTAGCCAATTCCAAAATCAAATTCTATATCGGCAATGTGAGAGATATCGACAGCCTACTACCGGCGATGGAAGGCGTGGACTATGTATTCCAGGCAGCCGCGTTGAAGCAAGTCCCGTCCTGTGAATTTTATCCGCTGGAGGCTGTAAAAACGAATGTTCTGGGCATCGAAAATGTCCTTAACGCCGCCTTGGCCAAAGGCGTCGAAAAGGTGATTGCCCTAAGCACTGACAAGGCCGTCTATCCCATCAACGCCATGGGCATGTCCAAGGCGTTGATGGAAAAGATAGTCGTTGCTAAATCGCGCTTTGTCGACCCTGCTAAGACGACGCTCAACTGTACGCGTTATGGCAACGTGATGGCCTCTCGCGGCTCGGTCATCCCCCTCTTCATCAAGTTGATCAAAGAGGGAAAACCTCTTACGATCACTGACCCCAACATGACTCGCTTCCTCATGTCCCTTGACGACGCCATCGACCTCGTCCTCTACGCCTACGAGCACGGACAGCAGGGCGATATCTTTGTGCAGAAGGATCCGGCCTCCACCATTGCCGATCTCGCCCAAGCGCTACTTGAACTGTTCCAGGCCGATAACAAGATCAAGGTCATCGGCACCCGCCATGGAGAAAAACTCTATGAGTCGCTGATGACCCGTGAGGAAATGGCCCATGCCGAGGATCTGGGCGGCTACTACCGCATTCCTGCCGATAACCGTGACCTCAATTACAATAAGTTTTTCGTTGAAGGGGAGCAGGCGGTCTCCCAATCGGAGGATTACAATTCTCATAATACAGAACGGTTGAATGTTGAGCAGGTAAAAAAGAAGCTTCTTCAGCTCGATTATATTCAACAGGAACTCAAAGGAGAGATAGGATGCGCATACTGATTCTTGGCGGTGACGGCATGCTCGGTCACCAGCTTTTCATATTTTTACAGGAACGCTATGAAGTGCGCTGCACCCTGCGGCAGGATTTGACCGCCTATAAACAGTTCGGCCTGTTTCCAGCAGATATGGTTTACACCGGACTCGATGTGAGATCATTGGAGCGGCTAGTAGAAGTTCTTGCCGATTTTCGGCCTGAGGTGGTGATTAATTGCATCGGTATTGTCAAACAGCGGCCGACAGCGAAGGAAAGCATCCCAAGCCTTGAGATCAACGCCCTGCTGCCGCATCGTCTGGCAGTTCTTTGCAAGGGAATTGGCGCTCGTCTGGTTCATTTCAGTACCGACTGTGTATTCAACGGCAAGAAGGGGAACTATCAGGAGAGTGACCCTGCTGACGCCGAAGACCTTTACGGCAAGACCAAGTTTCTCGGTGAAGTCCAGGATGAGAATTGTCTGACTCTGCGCACCTCGATCATCGGCAGAGAACTCTGGCGTCACAAGAGTCTCTTGGAATGGTTTCTTGCTCAGAGGGGGACGGTGAATGGTTTCAAGAATGCTACCTTCACCGGCTTTACCACCCTGGAGATGGGCAGGATTATTCAAAAAATGCTAGTGGAGCACCCTGACGCACATGGTGTATACCAAGTCTCCAGTGATCCGATCAACAAGTATGATTTGCTGCTCCTTCTCAGGGAAAAGCTTGGGCACAATATCGAGATTTTGCCCAATGAGACATTCTGCTGTGACCGGAGTCTTGATTCGACCCGTTTTCAAGAGGAATTCAATTATTCCCCTCCATCCTGGCCCGCGATGATTGAAGAATTAAAACTACCCCGATAAGGAAAGAGAACTGATGCCTCTGAAGGTAATGACGATTGTTGGAACCCGGCCCGAGGTAATTAAACTCTGCCGGGTTATTCATGAACTTGACGCGCACACCCGGCATATTCTCGTCCATTCCGGCCAGAATTTCGATTATGAACTCAACGAGATTTTCTTTCAGCAGTTGGGAATTCGCAAGCCGGACTATTTTCTCGATGCGGTCGGCGATTCGGTTGCCCAGACGGTCGGCAATGTGATAGCCAAGGCGGATAAGGTGATGGAGAAGGAACAACCGGATGCGCTGTTACTGCTGGGAGATACAAATAGTTGCTTGGCTGCCATCTCCGCCAAGCGGCGCAAGATTCCAATCTTTCATATGGAAGCGGGGAATCGCTGCTTCGACTTGCGCGTGCCCGAAGAGATCAACCGCAAGATTGTTGACCATACCAGCGATATCAACATGACCTACACGGAGCATGCCCGGCGGTACCTTCTGTCGGAAGGGGTGCGACCTGAGATGGTGCTTAAAACCGGATCTCCGATGAAGGAGGTCCTCAAGTGTTATCGATCTCAAATCGACTCGTCTGATGTTCTGGACAAACTCAAGCTGCAGGCGGGGCAGTACTTTGTGGTCAGTGCACATCGGGAAGAGAATGTCGATAGCGAAGAGAACTTCGCAAACCTTCTCGCCTCCCTGAATGCCATTGCCGCGAAGTACGAGCGCCCTATCATTTTCTCGACCCACCCACGCACCAGAAAAAAACTTGAACTGCGTGGGAAGAAAGGCATTGATCCGCACATTCAGTTTCTCAAACCCCTTGGGTTCTTTGAATATGTGAAACTGCAGATGCACGCGACCTGTGTGATCTCGGACAGCGGCACGATCACCGAGGAGTCTTCCATTTTGAACTTTCCGGCGGTTACTATCCGTCAAGCCCATGAACGGCCGGAGGGGATGGACGAAGGGACCCTGATCATGTGCGGGCTGCAGACTGACCGTGTCATGGAGTCGATCGAGGTAGTCGTCGGTCATGCGGCTGGAGTGCAGCGAGAATTCCAGTTGGTGCAGGACTACGACACCAACAACGTCTCGAAAAAAGTATTACGGATCATTTTAAGCTATACGGATTATGTTAATCGGACAATATGGAAGAAGCAGGGATAGATGAATGTTTTAATTGTTAGCCAGTATTTCTGGCCAGAAAACTTTCGTATTAATGATCTCGCTGTAGGTTTAGTGGATAGAGGGCACCGAGTCACGGTTCTCACCGGAATGCCCAATTACCCCAGTGGTAATTTTTTCTCCGGGTACGGTTTATTTAAGAACATTCGGGGGGAATATAAAGGTGTCAGCATCCTTCGGGTGCCTCTGGTACCTAGGGGCAACGGAGGTGGCATACGACTCGCTCTCAACTACCTATCGTTTGCTTTTTTCGCCAGCATTCTATCGCCTTTATACTACTGTCGTGAAAAATTCGACATTATTTTCGTTTTCGAACCGTCTCCGATAACGGTTGGTCTACCTGCCCTTGTCTTGAAAAAATTCAAATCTGTCCCGATACTTTTTTGGGTGCAAGATCTTTGGCCTGAAAGTTTGTCAGCTACCGGCGCAATCAAATCTAAAAGAGTAATTGACAGTGTCAGGAAGCTGGTATGCTTCATTTATCGTCACAGTGACAGAATTTTAATTCAATCACCCGCATTTGCTCCATTAATTGAGAGCTATGGCGTTAGTCCAGAACGTATATTTTTTTTCCCGAATAGTGTTGAAAGCCTATATAAACCTGTTGAATGTCAACCCAACCTAAAATCAGACATTTCACTGCCGCCAGGTTTTATCATCATGTTTGCAGGGAATATCGGAGCAGCGCAGGATTTCGGAACCATTCTTTCAGCTGCGGAAAAACTCAAAGATTTTCCTGATATTAATTGGGTGATATTAGGGGATGGTCGCAAATTTGAATGGCTTAAGGAAGAAGTGACGCTACGCGGCCTGTCTAACACTGTACATTTGCTTGGCAGATATCCTCCAGGAGCTATGACCGGATTTTTCGCAGGGGCAGATGTCATGTTGGTTACGCTGAAGCGAGAGCCAATTTTTGCGCTGACCATTCCCTCTAAAGTTCAAACATATATGGCCTGCGGAAAACCGATAATTGCCGCCCTTGATGGAGAAGGTGGGCGATTGATTATGGAATCCAATGCCGGATTGGTAACTCCAGCGGGGGATGCAAACGCACTGGCTAAATCTGTCCTAACAATATATTCAATGTCCATGGAAAATCGGGAAGCAATGGGTCGACGAGGAAAAGCGTATTGTGATGCAAACTTTAAAAGAGAAGTGCTAATCGATCGGCTGGAAGGATGGATGAAGGAATGTCTCCATCAGAAGAACGACAGGAGGCTAACGTTTTGACCAGTGAGTCTTTAAACAAACAGAACGTATTGGTAACCGGCTCAACCGGCTTCGTCGGCCGCCCACTTTGTGAAAAACTTTTGATAAATGCCTTTAGCGTACGCGGGTGCGTCCGAATTGCCAACGCCCCAAAAAACCAGCCTTCAGGCGTGCAAACTGCACTAATAGAATCCATAGGCTCCGACACCGATTGGTCGGATGCACTGACAGGAATCGACACCGTTATCCACCTGGCGGCGCGGGTCCATGTGATTGATGAGGATGCTGGCAGCCCATTAGCTGAGTTTCGCAGAATTAACGTCGCGGGCACGAAACGTCTCGCACGGCAGGCAGCTGTTGCCGGGGTAAGACGACTGGTCTTTCTGAGTTCGGTTAAAGTAAACGGTGAGGGGAAGCCTGTGCCGTACACGGAAAGTGATCCATTGGCGCCGGAAGGCCCCTACGGTGTCAGTAAGCGAGAAGCGGAGGATGTACTGCGTCAGGTTGCCCTGGATACCGGTCTTGAAGTGGTGATCATCCGGCCGCCTCTGGTCTACGGCTGCGGAGTAAAAGCAAATTTCCTGAACCTGACGAAAGCAGTTGAGCGGGGTTTACCACTCCCCCTTGCGTGTATCACCAACGCGCGCAGCTTGATCTACCTGGGCAACCTGATCGATGCCATCGTCACCTGCGCAAAACACCCCCAAGCCGCAGGTAAAACATTCCTGGTCAGTGACGGCGAAGATGTCTCCACCCCGAAGCTCGTTCAACTATTAGCAACAGCTCTCGATCGCCCGGCACGCTTAATCCCCTTTCCGCCATCACTCATACGCCTTGCTGGCAAGCTGACCGGAAAATCAATGGCAATAGAACGTCTACTGGGCTCCCTGGTAGTAGACAGCAGCAAGATACGCCGGGAACTTGGGTGGAAGCCTCCATTCACAATGGCAGAGGGTTTATCGGAAACAGCGAAATGGTTTAAAGAGCAATGTTGACAACAATGCCCCCCTCTCCCAGGGAATGAAGGTCGCTATCGAGCCAGGATTATACATTCATCCACACCGACATCTGTCGCCGCCAAACAGGAAGGATTTGTCGGTGCTCGTGGTCGTCTGCTGGGTCGAATTTTCTATAAAACCAAGACTGACCCGTATATTCCTTTTTCCGGAGAAGATATGGCCCCATGGGCTTCTGTGGAGGGAAGCGCTGAGTCTGAAAAGTATCTGGAAAATCTTGTTCGGTTGGCTGTTGGCCAGTGCTGCAAGTTGGAGACGCTTCCTGGGGAGCATCCGATGCTTATGGAATTTTTCTGCAGAGCAGGCAAGGTACTTTTATTTAATAATTTTAGTCAGTTATGCCGATTTTTTGTTTAAATACTGCTGCGTTTATGATATAATGTCCTGCAAAATCAGGAGGTTATGCCATGGCGGCAGTGCGGAAAATTCGGGATTGGGCCAAGTGTTATAAAGACATGTACGATAATATCCTTGATCAAAAAATAGCTCATATCATCCAGTGTGTTGATGCGCCCCATAACACGCTTTTTGAGATCATCGACAAGATCAGAAAAGGTAAGCGATCAGGGGGTACCCCTCCACCTCAAGTCGCCGACCTGATCCACTCCAAATCTGGCTGTTGATCTTTGAAAGAAGCGTTCATCGCGTCCACGAGTATGTGAAAGGATGATTTGCCCTGCAGGCGGCAGGTTTGCCTGAGGGAAACAATGCGTTCCACCCATCGCTTGCCTTTATCACTGTTGGTCCCCTGGCTTCGTTTTCGCCAGAGCACGGCATAGCGCAGCATGCGCTCCCCGAAATTGTTGGTGGGGTCAACGCCCTCCTCAAGCAGGAAAGTAAAGAGCGAACCCATTTCCGTATCGATATGGCGGACAAGCTTCCCCGCTTCACTGTCGGAGTCGATATACAGCGCGATCAGCCGGTTGAGCCGGGCATAAAATGCGTTCCACTCAGCTCTCGTTGGCGGATCCTTGGCCATTTTGCAGAGGCGACGCAATTCGTCTCTGGCCCAAGTTCCGCATCGGACCAGTTCCGGATCTTTTCGCTCGGCCAGCCCCTTGGCCCGTCGGATCAGGTGGGCCAGGCAGGTTTGCCGCGCATGCACCCAGTTTTGATACAGCCGATAGCCGTCGCTGACCAGGATGCCTTCCCAGCCCCCAACCAGGACTGCAAAGGCGTCCTTGGAACGATTGGTGTGGACCATGAAATAGGCGACCACCGAACTGGCCATCACCCAAAGCCAGTTGAGCTTGCCGTTGTTTTTCCATGGGGTTTCGTCAACATGGTTGACAGCCACTGTACGCGCCTTGTCGCCGATCGCCTCGTAATGAGGGTGGATGGCCTTGGAGGCCCGGTCGATTATATTCTGAATTGCTCCGAGGCTGATACCGATACCCAGCACCGAGGAGCAAAAGGACTGGATAGCCTGTCGGCTGTTCCCCTCGATGCCGCCGATCTCGGCCACCAGAGCACAGAGTCGGGGGCCAAAGCCGGTTTGAAATGTTTTTGGTGTATATCCTTTGCCGGTTTTCCCGCAATTGGTGCACTTGCCCCGGTAGAGGATGAAATGGATGACTGTCATCGCAATTTCGGGTAACTCGATATGCTGATGGGTATGGTAGGGACGTAACTCTGCAAACGTCCGGCAGCCACAGGTGCAGGGGCCGGGATGAACGATCTCGGTTTTGGTCGGTGGTATGAGCTGCTGGCGGTGCCCTGTGTGCCCCTTGCGTCCACCGGATTTCTTCTTGTCGGGTTTGGGCGTGTTTTCCTGGTACGGTGAATTGGATGAGGGCGGCTTGTTGGAATTGGACGAGTTCTGATCAAGCCTGGCCTTGAGTTGGCTGACTTCAGCCGTAAGCTCCCTTATTCGCTGGTCCTGCAGGGCATTATGATCCAGCAGTGTGCGGATGATGGGGCGGAGAGCCGAAGGGGGCAACTGTTCCAGTTCGGCGTCGCTGATCTGGAAATCCAGGGGCGCATATTCCATATCAGCCACGCAGTTGCTCCCTGAATTTTTTGTTCAACGGGTAGAGGAAGACAGCCTTCACCGGCTCGGTCCGTTGGTTGTAGCGGTCATATTTACCGCGCCCGGTGGTCTCCCCCACCTTGGCCCAGTTGGCTGCCCGGTAACAGGTCCCCTGGAAACGACCCATCTCCACGAAGGTTTCCAGCAGGCAGATGGGCTCCCGGTAGAAGGCAAACCAGTCGCGCTCCAGTTGGCGGATGTTCAGGGCCAGGACCTTGGAGGCCAGATGGCGAACGTTGACCCAGGGCAGGATGAGGAAGCGGACATTATTGACCACCTTGGCCAGGTTGCGTTCCCGCTGTTCACGGTTCCAGCCGATCAGTTGATCGCGGGATGCCACTTTCCAGGCGGCGGATCCCCAGCCGAGACAGGCCACCAGGCGTTCGTCAAGGTAGGCCAGATATTTCAGCGAGGAGCCGACGATCCAGGGCGAGCCCAGATAATGATAACGGTCAATCAGGTAATCCCATATCCCATCATCAGGAGTTTGGCGAACCATCTTGATTGTCAAAGAGCCAAACGCGGAAACAGCACCCGCCATTTCCGTGGTGTCAATGGTATAGGTACGGCGATCTGCCCGCCGCGGGAAGCGATAGGTTTCCTGCAGACGAGGCGGCAGGGTAAGTTCGGCTTTTTTCTCCAGCGTCAAAAGCAGGCTGCGGCAGGCCATGTCCTTCAATTGGCCGTTGGGTTGTCGCCATTGCCACCGCTGGCAGAGTATTTTTGAGATCGCCGTACGGCCCTGATTCCAATGGTCGGCAACGACCTGACGGATTTCGGCCAAATCGTGCTGGTTGAGGAGGCGACCCCGAATTTTGTACAGAGGTGCTGTGGTTTCCATAACAGCACCGTAACAAATGCTGGCTCATGACGCCAGCGAAAAATTAGCCCCCCTGATCAGTTACCAGAAAAAAGTACCCGTCAATAGATCCCGAATTGGTCCAGATTATCATTCAAGGTGAACTCGATAGGCATATCTCGGCTCCGGCATGCAGATGTTGCGGCACCAAGGCTCATAAAAAATATTCCAATAAAAAGGAGTGTGTTACCACGATTGGCACCATTGTCATCCACTGTCCCTACTATGCTTGCCCAAAATGTAAAACCATCCATACCCCGTACGAAGATGCTCTTAATCTGAGGGATGGCAAGTACCAGTATGATGTGCAAAAAATAGCTTTTCTCTTCGGGGCCAAGGAAACCTTTGAAGAAGCTGCGGAAATGATGAACGAGATTTACCGTTTTGGCTTTTCCGCCGATACAGTGCACAAACTTACCAATCAAGTCGCCGCTGAAATCAGCCTCAAGGAAATCACTCCAACTTCTCAGGAAGTGTCTAAAATTATAGAAGATATTTCGAAGGAGAACTTCAGAAGGCCTGTGCTTGTCTTTTCTGCTGACGGCGCCATGGTGCCCATAAGGACAGAAGATAAGGGGCCCCATTGCTGGCGCGAAGCTAAAGGAATCCGGGGCTATTTGCTCGACGAGGACAAGATTGTGCACCTTTTAAGTTGGCATCAAATCAGTAACGTCGCTGAATTTCGATGTTTCCTTGCCGAGTTGAGAGACAAGGATATTATCCCGCTGGATAAAGTCCGCCTTTGTTTTGTAGGTGATGGAGCCGATTGGATATGGGACTGCGTCAAAGAATATTTTCCTAACTACCGAGAAGTCCTTGATTATTTCCACTGCTCGGAACACCTCTACGATTTTGCCAAATCTCAGTTTGCTGAATCGACGAAAGCCGATGAGTGGATAGAGCAGACCAAAGTTCGACTCTTTCACAATAATGCATCTCATGTCATCGCTGGCCTGAACAGGATGAAATGCAGAACAGCCACAGCGGAAACCGAAAAAGCTAAACTGGTAAACTACCTGAAAAAGAACAAAGATAGAATCGAATATGGTCGTTTGCGGCGAGGTGGCTACCCGCTAGGCAGCGGAGCAATCGAAAGTGCCAATAAGTTCAGCTATTCCCCTTTTAATGCATCTGGTTGATTTATGATCATTTTTTCACAGGCTTTTCGTAAACTATTGTCTCTTGAATTTAGACAGTTGTATGCTTTTTATTCACACTTCTTCCCTTGAAAAAGGTAACTTCCTGTTTTTGGGTAATTTCGATTGCGAGATCTCCCTGGAAAAACAATGAAAATTCAGCAAAATAGCTCAAAACTGGAATAGCTGCAATAAGTTCATCAGCAATATTCGGTTGAAGAGATCCGGTGCCTGGTGGAAAGTCGATTACGCAAACAACATCCTCAAACTGCGTTGCGCCAAGTACAATTCAAAATTCGATTCCTTCTTCGAGGAGTACGAGCAAAACGCCAAGGAGCAGCGAGCCACACGCCCGAAGAGGATCCGACGTGTTAAATAATCCCATAAGTGTCGGATGCTCCCCGCTTCCTGTGACAGTGAAGAACAATTATCGCCATGAAACAGATTTTTGATCTAGTCCTCTCCCTTTCTACCATGTTTGTGTTGTTGATTCCAATGCTGGTTATAGCTGTTGTGATCAAGCTCACATCAACAGGACCTGTTCTGTATTGGTCCAACCGTGTCGGAAAAAATAACGAGATATTCAAGATGCCAAAATTTAGGACCATGCGCACCAACACACCTGCCGTGGCGACACATCTGCTGGGAGATCCGGATAGATTTGTGACTGGAATTGGCAGAATACTTCGAAAAACCAGCCTAGATGAACTGCCCCAGTTGATAAGTATCATCAAAGGAGATATGAGTATTGTTGGCCCCCGGCCTGCACTATTCAACCAGGATGATCTGATTGAGCTCAGAACACAGAGAGGAATCCACCGACTCACGCCGGGCTTGACAGGTTGGGCACAGATTAATGGCCGGGATGAATTACCTATCCCCGTAAAAGTGGAGTTTGACCATTATTACCTGCTCAATCAATCGTTTATGCTGGATATGAAGATTATCCTCCAGACTGTCCTCAAGGTATTTTTACGAGAAGGTGTAACTCATTAATTGGTTGTTCTTACTTGGCACATGGCATACCTCCTCTTTTGGTATCGTTATGTATTTTTTCCCGTAAGCCCCCTGTGTTCTGAAGTTGCATTTCAAAGTTGAACCCGCCTTATCAAAATCCTTTCCAGTAATCGACAAATCCATTCTTACAATAAAACCAGGGATGTTGCAGTTCATTATTTAATTGATCTATTTTTTTTTCAACCTTCTCTATTTTATCTTTTAGTAACACCCAACATTTACTTTGCGGTGAATAAATAGACGAACGATACCCCCACTGTTTCATCAATATTTCCATGCTTCTATTTGTGTGAAATGCAGTATGAACCGGTTGACGTAAATAAAACCAATTAGGATCGTTTGGAACATTCTCACAAACAACTGTATGAATTATCAAACAACCATCGACAGCAACAGTATTGTTCAATCTTTCCAAATCACTTCTCTTTAAAATATGTTCAAACATTGCAGAATTAATTACTGTCTTGTAAGTTTTCAACTCTTTTTCATTGATATAAACATCCTGATTTTCATTTTGTATAAATTTATCAAATTTTTTAATTTTAATGCCATGATACTTAAACAATATTTTACTCAACGTACCGTACCCAGCTGCATAATCAACGATATCATCGATACGAATAATTCGATTTTTCCCCAAAAATGATAACATCATTGCCTGTTCAGCGTATGGAGGCTGATTACCTTTCTTTTCATTATTCGAATTTTCGATATAACTGTGAAACGAATAATTCAAATTTTCCCATTGTTTTTCATTTAACTGGGCGTGCGTGCAGGAAATAACAAAACCGCAATTCTCGCATTTATAGTAATCGACTTCTCCAATATAACGCATCATATTGTCGAAAGGACTTTCTGAATATGTCTTTGAAAAATAATATCTGCTATTAGAACAACAAATAATGCACTTCATATTTAACATCTCAACGTTTTAACTAATAAGAAATTAATATATAAATTACCTGAATCAGTGATAAATCATCAATTAAAAAGCATTGATTTTCCAATTATAATATTGATATTTAAGCAAAAATATTGTAATATACACCTGTCCTTAAAACTCACTTGGCAGGTGAAAACATGAAACGAATGAATCTGGAACAAAGCAGTGAAGAATTCTACACCAGCCACTCCGGGCTGGCCCTGGCCGGTGCCTGCATCAACCGGTACAGCGACCTTGGCCGGCATGTCGGCAGGCTGGGGCAAAGTAACGGTCATATCAGCGAGCCGGACATCTTCCGCAGCTATCTTGGCTTGCTTTGCCTGGGGAAAAGCGACTATCAGGCCATTGACGCCATGCGGGATGACCTTTTTTTCCTGGAGGCGCTGGGTATTGACCGTGTCCCCTCGGTGGAACGATTGCGGCAGCGGCTGGATGCCGCGGGATCGAGGATGATCCCCGCCATTGTCAAATGTTCCCAAACCATGCTCAAGCAGCTCAAAGTCTAGGTGAGCCCGGCAGTCCCAGGGTTCGTGCCTCTGGATGTGTGTGTTTTTCCGCAAGATAATTCCAATACACGCAAAGAGGGGGTGAGCCGCACCTACCATAACTATGATGGCTACGCCCCGATCGCCGCCTATCTCGGTCTGGAAGGTTGGTGCCTGGAGGTGGAACTCCGGCCCGGAAGCCAGCATAGCCAGAAGGGCGCGGTGGAATTTCTCCAGCGGGTGATTGTCCAGGGCAAGACGCTGACCGAGGAGAAAATCCTGGTCCGGGCTGACTCGGCTCACGATGCGCTGGAGACATTGATCGCCCTGGAAAAGGCCGAGGTCTGCTACATCATCAAATGGAATCCTCGGAAAAACAATGTCAGGGAGTGGCGCGACCGTGTTTTCGCCCAAGGCGAGGTGGTCACTCCCCGGCCAGGGAAGAGCATCGGCACACTGGTCGTCGAGGAAAGCAAGGAAGTTAACGGAGCCGTCTATCAACTCAAGCGGATTGTCCGGGTGACCGAACGAACCATTGACAAACACGGTCAGCTTCTTGTTGCGCCGGAGGTCATTCTGGAGGGGTGGTGGACCAACCTGTCGCTGGCACCGGAGATGGTGATCGATTTGTATCGTCAACATGCGACCTCCGAGCAGTTTCATAGCGAATTCAAGACAGATCTGGACCTGGAACGCCTGCCCAGCGGCAAGTTCGCCACCAATTCCCTGATCATGGCTCTGGGGGCTTTTGCCTACAACATTCTCAGGTACATTGGTCAACAGGGCCTGCTGGGATCGCAAGCACCGCTGCGGCACCCGGCCAAACGCAGACGGATTAAGACCGTTATCCAGGAACTGATGTATCTTGCCGCCCGCCTGATATCCAAAGGCAGACGGTTGACGCTTCGTTTCAGCCGGTGCTGCCCGGCCTTTGTCGCCTTCGGCACGGTCTATCGGAAGCTAATACCGGCTGCCCGAGTAAAACAATGTTGGAAAAACAGTAAAATACGCCAGAGAACTATCCTCACTCCAAGAAAACAGGGTATTATCAATGAACAGTCGAGTAGCCCAAGGGAACCACCCCCTCAGGCTCTCACAGAACCGGACGTGAACGTCTCCGCTCATCCGGTTCCTATCATCCAGCCGCTGCATGTGCGTGGAGCAGTCTCCAGTGGGCAAACAGATATGGCTGTTTTTGCGTAATACGATCCAACCAGTGTTGCGCCCTCCTCCGATGTCCACGCAAACGTTTATATTTCCTTGTTGCCCACATCACCAATCGGCGATCCAGGCATTTCAGAGTTGGGTACATTGCAGATTTATAGTAACGACCATAGTAGGTTATCCACCCCAGAACGATTGGGTTGAATATCCTGGCCAGATCTTCCAGACTCTTGTCACTACGCTCTGGCCAGTGCCATTGCCGTGAGGTCTGACGAATTGCCTTGGCGGCCTTATCGCTGATCGCAGGGGAGAAGTTGATAAAATACCTTCCCCACTTATTCTTTGACCTCCTGGGTTGAAATGTATACCCAAGGAAATCAAATTTCGTACAGGGATATCCCTTCCGACGATCATCGTCTTTACAATAGACTATCTTCGTCTTCTCAGGGTGTAACTCCAGTCCAACATCCCACATACGCGCACTCAGCTTTTCTTTCAGCCTCTCCGCCTGGGCTTGGCTTTGACAGTGGCACACCGCATCATCGGCATATCTTTCAAACGGAATGGAGGGGTTTTCACGTTCCATCCATTTGTCGAATGCATAATGCAGAAAGAGATTAGCCAGCAACGGGCTGACCACGCCTCCTTGCGGAGTCCCTTTCTTCGGATACAAAAGTGTCTCATCTGTCATGAGTATAGGGGCCTTCAGCCACCTCTCCACATACAGAAGGATCCACTTCTGATCCGTATGTCTGCGCACTGCTTTCATCATGAGATCATGATCGATATTGTGGTGGGTAGAGGTGGGCCTTGAGGTTACCCTCTTGTACCCACCCCCCCCTCGCAGAACCCGCCGTGCGGAATTCCCGCAACGGGCTCCCCAGGCTGCACTCGTTGATTGCTCGTCAAACCGACGGATGTAGTGTTGACACCGCGTAGGGTAGTTCAAACCAAGAACAACTCCTGAGGTAGCTCCAGTACATCCGATGCCTCTGACTGCGCCGTCGCAGACTGAGGCTCCACTGCCTTCGTACTTCCCGACGAATTTTGTCGAGTTTCGGTTTGCAATGATGGATCCCGAAGTACTGATAGAAACCTCGCAGCATTGACACGAGTTGACGCTGTTGATCGCGTCGTTTCCAGTGCATATGCCGCTTAAGCCATTCTTTGGTCTTGGCCAGGAACTTTCGGCAACTTTTAACGCATGGTATTCGGATAAGGGCGAATTTGCCCCCACGATCCGATCCACACACGTGCTTGAATCCAAGGAAATCAAACGTTTCCGGTTTCTTGCCGGTTCTCTCCAGGTCAGCCCGCGCGAAGCGTCCAAAACGCATCAATCGCGTCTTTTCCTCTGCCAATTCCAGCCCGAACTTCTCGAATCGTTTGGGCAGGACTCTTGCGAATCCCTCCGCATCACGTCTGTATTGGAAATTAACCACGAAGTCGTCCGCAGACCGCGTCAGGTATACCTCTCCCGAGCACCATGGCCTTACCTTCTTTTCAAACCAAAGATCAAGCACATAATGCAGATAGATATTTGCTAGGATCGGGCTGATTGGCCCGCCCTGTGGCGATCCTTCTTCGGTCCGCGTTACGACACCACCCAACATGAAACCCGCGTTTAGCCATTTACCAATCAGCCTCAGGATCACAGGGTCTGCAATGTGATGAGCTACCATCTTCAACAGCCAATCATGTTGGATATGGTTAAAATATCCTCGGATGTCGGCCTCGAACAAGTAGCCTACCTTCTTCGTCACGATCACCGCACGCAACGCTTTAAGGGCGCCGTGGGGGTTCCGTCCAGGCCTAAATCCATACGAGCATTCCAGAAAATTCGCCTCGAACACCGATTCCAGTATCCGTGCTACTGCCCTCTGCAGCAGGCGGTCTTCAACCGTTGGAATTTCCAACGGTCTCGTACCTACCTTGCCCGGTCCTTTCGGAATCTCCACACGGCGGACCGGTGGAGCCCGGCAGATTCCTTGCTTCAAGCGATCACACAGCCCCCGGACCCGTTCATCCAAGTCCTGTTCAAACTCCTTCGTCGTCTCACCATCCACGCCACTCGCACCACGTCGATTTATTTGCCGCCAAGTTTCCTTCAGAAACTCCGGTGTGAGCAAATGCGCCAACGAAGTGAATTGCAGCTTTGGGTTTGACTTTGCTTTTCCAACGATCTGATCCAGTTGCGGTGACATCCTTATCCTACCTCTGAGTGCAGGGAATGTTTCCCCAGATCAGCTACTCAACCTGCCCCGCCGCTTCCCCATGTACGCGGCTTTCCCGCGCTCAGAGTACTACCAGCGAGTCCGACTTCCATCGTTGCATTTGCCTTCCTCAGGATGGTCCATTCGGTCGGCATACTCAGTCCCATACAGCCACACCAAGACGACGGTGGATCTCCCAGGTTCCATGACGCTTCCGTTTCTGTCCGTGCCGTGCTCTCAGACCCCGCCGGAGTCTCCAGCGACCATCGCCCTTAGCGGTCGCCTACTGTAGCCTTCCAGGTTTTCGACCCTGTCGGCCTCCGGATGTGTAACGAGGCTCAATCGCTTCACTTGCGTTACGGCCCAGACATCGCTCTGTCTACGCTTAACCCATGTCGTTGCCTTCATGAGCTCAAGACTCGATTCCCGGTGGGGCGGCTCATTCCCCTTTCCGGGGCGGGAATCTCACCCGCTGAAAGCGCCGGGCTTATCCTGGCGCACCAAAGAATCCCTTGATATCA
Source organism: uncultured Desulfobulbus sp. (assembly GCA_963666685.2). Taxonomy (GTDB): domain Bacteria; phylum Desulfobacterota; class Desulfobulbia; order Desulfobulbales; family Desulfobulbaceae; genus Desulfobulbus. The sequence goes on along the minus strand of CAXXHZ010000003.1, from coordinate 388,504 downwards.
AGATCCAAAACCCAATTGAATTTCCAACAATTCTTCCGTGCCTGACCGACTGCATCCAGAGCAGATTTGCCCGGTCGATAGCCATAAGAGTCGGGATGAAAATACTTTTCCAATTCCGGCTCCAGATGCTGCTTCACAACCTGCTGGGCTATCCTGTCTGACATTGTCGGTATTCCAAGCGGCCTCATCCGTCCGTCACCTTTGGGTATTTCTACCCGAAGCACCGGTGGCGGATAGTAACTGCCGGATGACATTCGATTCCAGAGCTTATACAGATTGCTTTGCAGATCCATTTCAAACTCTTCAATCGACTGTCCATCTGCCCCGGCGGCGCCCTTGTTGGTCTTCACCCGCTTATATGCTTCCCATACATCCATTTTGGAAATAGTAAACGGCTTTGCTTGTTTCAATCAAATCCTCCTGTCTCCAGTTGTTTTCATTACTCCAAGCTGGATAATGCTCCCCCTTCGCTCCAATTCCATTACAGAATCTTCATCGCTACTACGGGTTGCTCCGTCCCTGTGCTCTGCTTCGGTACTCTCATACTCGTGGGACCTCCACTTGTATTTCTCCCTTACCATCAGAGCGACAGGTTCCCACGTTCCACACAAAAGCCTGTCTCAGGTTCACGCCACCTTCATGCCGGAGGCCGCCCGGCCAGTAAACAGGTAACCGCCGAACTTATCCCGGAATAACGACTACCCCCCGGTTTTGACTTCATCCCTACGCTTTCGACACTTCAATAGTGATTCACTTACGTTCGTCTCCCTGAGACCTACTTGACGGGTTTATCCCCGCCTTTTCCGTAACGCTCACCACCCCGGCTCTTAACCGACGCAGCTTACGGCAGTTTGAAGCCTCCACCTGCATGGCGACTTCGAGGGGCCTTCCCTCATCTTTTGTGCAGCATGGCTTGCACTGGTGAGTACTTGCCTTCGTGGCACACAATCGCCGACATAGCCTCGACGTCGAGCACACAGAGGGTGATCCGGCTCCGCTGAAGCCGAAAATCGACCCTCCTAGCATTGAGAAGAAAGGTCCGACTCGGGGCTTCACTGATTCAGGAATTAGTTATCGTTATCCTCCAGGAGCAGGAGCATTTTTTATAACTTGAAAATCCTGGTTAATTATTGAATCGTTTTTGTTTTTCCTGTTTTGATCAATTTTAATTGGCATTGATCGAGTAATATCATCAACATAATCTTTCACTAAAAAAGGATCGGAAACATCATCTGTTTTTTTATTGGAATTTTCATCGTACTTAATAATATTATTCATTAATGCTGAATCGTTTATTCCTGGAAACAGGGTAACTATTAAAAGTTCACCATGACTATTGTATACAAAAGCATAATTTTTTCTTATTAAAACTCTTTTCAACGCCTCATCCAAACTGATATTTTCAAAATAACTGGTTATTTTTGTTTGAAACAGAGAATCTTGACCACAAAACGTGACCCCATAGTTTTTCTCGAAAAACATCCTTACTTCAGATAAATTTACATTATCAAGTCGCGCATTAAATAAGAAATTTTTATTTACAGTTAGCAAATCATCGGCTTCTCCATTTGAGAAAGCAAGTAAAATAGAAAACAATATAATTATTGCATTAATCAACTTTACGACCAAAATCATGGATATGTGATTTCGTGAAAATTGCAATAATTTTACAAAAATGCTTGGCAACAAGTTCATGCAGAAAGAGTTATGTTACCTTTAAATTCATGATGCGCAGCATTTCATTGTTAACATTTTGCACGTTGAATCGTTCCTCAGCGATACGGCGACTAGCTTTCCCCATGCGCGGCCATTGATCACGGTGTTTAATAAACCATATCATACGATCAGCTAATGCTTCAAAATCGCGAATAGGTACAAGGAATCCATTCTCACCTGGAATAACCGTATCACGACACCCCACATTGTCGGTGGTTAAAATTGGTCGCCCCATAGCGGAGGCTTCAATAATCGTTCGAGGCACGCCTTCACCATAAAACGAAGGAAGCACAAAAATATGACAATTCGTTATGTACGGGCGCACATCGGTTGTTGATCCCAGATATTCAACAATCCCTTCCGCCTGCCACGATAGTATTTCCTGCATTGGAATCCTATTGATCGAAGGATCCTGAGGACCAAGCAGACGAAATACCGTATCGGGATAAAGACGCTTCACCAATCGTGCGGCATGAGCATATTCACGCAAACCCTTTTCGCCGAGCAGCCTGGCAATAAGAAGAAAAGCTGGAGCTGTCGCGGGCATCTGTGCCACATTAAAACGCGATACATCTACTCCCGAGCTAGCCACTACGAAACATTTTGAGGCAGGTACCAGTCGGTTGGAGACAAACACTTCTCTATCTTCCGTGTTCTGAAATATTACCCCAGCAGCTTTTGCTAACCCGATGCGGTACAACCAGGATACCAACCGCGTCAGCATCATACGCAGTAAGCCTTGCCCCTGGAAAGCGAATCCCAACCCGGTGATTAGTGCAAAAAATTTCACCTCAGATCGGCCAAAAAGAGCTATCCCGCCCCAAACTACAGGCTTAACAGTATAGGCCAGCACAGTATCCGGTTTAAGTTCACGAAAAGCTTTACGCAAGGCTAGCAAAGTTTGCATATCGCCCCATGGACTCAAAGCATTACGCAACACAGGAAAGGGCAGGAAAACAGCACCTAATGAGTGAATAGCCTGCACTTCTTCTGCGCTGGCAGGAGCAGCCATAGCGGTCACCCGGTGACCCGCTGACACTAATGCGCGAATCAGATCGCCACGAAAATTGGTCAGAGATTCAGGCAAAGCACCGATCAAGACAATATGTGCCATATCAAGCCTTCTGCTCCGTTAACCATGCTTGAAACATCAGCACATCCCATAAGTGATACTGCCAATTACGCCTACCAGAAACATGCTCCATCCATTTTTGACGAATTGCTGCAGAATGAAAATATCCCTCCTGTTGCAGTCGGGATTCATCCAACAACGCCTCTGCCCAATCGCGAAGCGGGCCGCGCAGCCATTTATCCAGCGGAATACCAAAACCCATTTTAGGGCGATCAATTAATTCCTGTGGTACATGGCGACACAGGACCTGCCGCAACAGCCACTTCCCCTGGCCGTTATGAATTTTCAAATCCAAAGGCATCTTCCATGCCAATTCCACGATCCGATGATCCAGCATGGGTACTCGGGTTTCCAGACCGTTGGCCATAGCGGCACGATCGACCTTTACTAAAATATCGTCGGCCAGGAAAGTTTGGGTATCGATGGCCATCATCCAGTGCTCGAAGCTGTCGACCATGGGCCACGTAGCTGAGTCGGTCAATAATGTTTGCGGTTCGTGCGCATTAATAACAATGCCTGCCGGATCATTCCAATGACTGGCCAGTTGTTGAAAGAAAACTTTTTTATCGGCTACACAAAGTACTCCGGCCAGTTTCCGTGCCTTTTCACCCGGATTTTCCAGATATAGACGCCTTGACAAAAAAGGCCGGACCAATTCAAATAGCCTATCCCAGGTTTCCGGTGCAAAACTCTTCAACACCTTTGTCACCATGAGGCGAGCAGGCGCTGGCAAACTCTGCATTTTGCTCCATACTTTTCGTGCGCTCAGGTAGCGGTTGTAACCACCAAATAATTCGTCACCGCCATCGCCGCTCAAGGCTACTGTTACAGACTGGCGAGCCATCTCGCTAACCAAAAAGGTGGGGATCTGCGAACTATCACTAAAAGGCTCGCAATACATCGAAGGCAGGAGAGAAATCACTGCCTGGGCATTTTTGGGACTTACATACAATTCAGTATGTTCAGTGCCCAAGTGCCGGGCAACAGCCTTGGCATATACGGCTTCATCATATCCCCCTTCATCAAACCCAATGGTAAAAGTACGAATCGGCCGTGAACTCTGAGCTTGCATTAAAGCTACGATAGTGCTGCTGTCCACGCCCCCACTGAGAAAGGCGCCGACCGGCACGTCTGCCAACATTTGCTCAGCAACACTCTGAGAAAGCTGTTTCTCTAACAAATCCACCGCTTCATTGGCTGTTCCCGTAAAAAGATGACTTTGACCACTTTCCGCAGCGTCGTTCAGACGCCAATAAGCAACAGGAGTTACCAATTTCGCGGCCTCCGGATTGCTCAACGGAAAGCTTAAATAATGGCCAGGCATCAATTTTGCCATACCTTTATAAATACAATAAGGGGCCGGTACACAACTATGTCGAAGAAATAGTGCCAGAGCATCGCGATCAATCTCTCCGGAAAAAATCGGATGGGCCTTGATCGCCTTCAACTCAGACCCAAACAATAATATATCGCCCTGCCAACCATAATAAAGCGGTTTCTCGCCCATTCGATCACGGGCTAAAGTTAAAACGCGCTCCTGGCGATCCCATACAGCGAAAGCAAACATGCCGACGCAGGACTGAAGGCCCTTTTCAATGCCCCATTCCTCAAAACAGGCCAACAGAGTTTCGGTATCAGCATGCCCACGCCAGACGGGCACTCTGCCTTTGGAGACAGCCAGTTGTTGACGCAAATCCAAATGGTTGTAAATCTCACCGTTGAAGGCTATTACATAACGATTACACGCAGAATGCATGGGCTGTTTTCCTGCCGAGGTGAGATCGAGGATCGACAGACGACGATGCCCCAATCCCAGTCCGAAAGTTGCATCCACCCATATTCCGGAATCATCCGGACCTCGATGAATGAGTGTATCGCTCATCCGGGCAACAATGCGTTCAAGGGAAAGATCAACGACCCCTTTTTGGAAAAAACCTGCTATGCCACACATTTTCAGAAATTTTTCCGGCTAACGACTTCATTAAAGATTCGGCACATTACCGGAGCCTGAACCGCCAAACAATAGGTATTTTCTACCGCCTTGCGCCCGGGGGCACCTAACCGGTAGCGTAGCTTTATCGACTCCAGAAGCCGAAATAATGAACTGCTCCATTCGGGGAGCGTATCGGCAAGCAGACCACACTGACTACGAGTAACAATATCGACATTCACACCAACAGGCGAGGCTATTACCGGTACCCCATAGGCCATATACTGAATCAATTCTTTTTGCTATACACTCTTGTTCCATCATAACAGGAGTGTACCATGACAGAACTTTTTATAAATATTATTTTGTAACAATTACTACACGCACCATGGTCTTAAATATCTTTTTGAAAAGGCAGGCTTTGTCGATGTGTTGTGATGGAGCCACAATCAGGGTTTATCACCATGTGGAGCCTGAAGATGAATTACTTTAGCCAACGTTTCATTCGTGGTCCACGGCCTCTGCGCTGGGCGATAAAAGCGGTGTTGCTACCCTTTTGGCACCTTGGTCAAAAAGCAGCGCCACTGCTGGATAAAGTCGACAGAAACTGGGCGCTGGAGACATCGGGTTATTACGTGACGGCTAAAAAACGATGACCCTTAAACACCGCACTTTTTCCGCTGTGCGCTGGACCACAACGGCTGCCGTTGCCCGGGCCTTACTGCAATTGGCACAGGTAGCGGTACTGGCACGGTTGCTGGCTCCAGAAGACTACGGCTTGATGGCGATGGTGGCGGTGGTGCTTGGCTTTGCCACGATATTTACCGATCTGGGCGTAAACAGCGCCTATGTGCAACGCCAGGTGGTGACGCCGGAACAACGCTCCAGCCTGTTTTGGCTGAATGTTGCCATGGGCGGCGGGTTGACGTTGTTGGTCTTATCGTGCAGCCCATTGCTTGCCGGATTTTTCGGCGACGAACGCTTAACTCCGTTGCTGATGCTTGCGGCAAGCACCTTTGTCATCACTGCCCTGGGGCAGCAAGTAAGGATGACGGCTGAGAAAGCACTGGATTTTCGTCTGTTAGTCTTAACAGAAATAACCTCAGCGGTAGTGGGCTTTGCCGCTGCGGTTTCTACCGCTTATGTCGGCGGGGGCGTCTATGCCTTGATTTTGGGGGCCATCGTGAATGCAGTGGCAGGCACTGTGCTGGCGTGGTTGTTTTTGGCCCGCGGTTGGCGCCCTATATGGCGCTTCCGATGGACCGATGTGCGGTCTTTTCTCAAGTTTGGTGGCGCCTTGGTCGCAAACAACATCGTCAATGAATGCAATCGCAGCATTGACCTGTTATTGGGCGGGCGCATGTTAGCGGCGAGCGCCCTGGGCCTGTATAGTCTTCCTCGCCAGGTTGTGTTTCAAATCCAGGGTACGGTCAACCCGATCATTACCCGAGTGGGCTTTCCGCTTATTGCCCAAGTGCAAGCCGATATCCCCAAAGTTCGCTCTATTTACCTGAAAACCCTGAACATGACCGCCGCGACCAACGCCCCCCTATATGTGGGCATTACCTTTTTTGCCCCCGAGATAGTGAGCATTATACTGGGGGATAAATGGCTAGCGGCGACCGATTTATTGCGCCTGCTCGCTATCTGGGGTTTTTTACGCGCCACGGGTAACCCTGTGGGCAGTTTGCTGCTGGGCATGGGACGTGCCGATTTAGAACTGAAATGGAACCTGGCCATGTTATGCCTGGTGCCGCCGTTACTCTGGATGGGTTCCCATTATGGAACCCTGGGGCTGGCATGGGCGCTGCTCGGTTTTACGGTCGTGACCTTCATACCGGGGTGGTATGTTTTGGTGCGGCCGATATGCAAAGCCGGGCTGCTGGAATATACCATTGCCGCATTACGCCCGCTGCTGATTGCCGGGATGGCAATTGCCCCGGCGTATTTCATAACCGTGCCGGTGACAAATGTTTATCTGCACATGGTCGTTGCGGTGCTTATCTCAGCCCCTTTGTATCTGGGTTTGAGCTTTTTGCTGAATCGCGACTGGCTGGCGGCGGTGGGGCAACTGGCTTCACCGGGACGCACGCCAAAAAACAAGGCAGTTTAAATGATAACGCGTTGCAAAATTTTTCCCGTTCGCAAAGAATAATGGCTTAAGAGAAAAAATGCTGAACACACAAAAAAAAGCGATCATTTTCGCGCCGTTCTGGCGACAGACCGGACATGAGGGTAATAACCGCATGGATCGGTTTGTCCGTTGGTTGTCTGCAGCCATAAATATGAGAAGTATTTATGGTAGATAAAGCTAAGATTGGATATTTGACGGTTGGCGAAAATTTAAATGCTGACCTTCTTGTCCGTCAGGTAATTGAGTTGTTAGGTGAAATTAAAGCAAAAGCTGAAGAGTTTGAGATAACGGTATTTTCCTTTCAAGGTGTATTAACTATATATAATCATAAAAAAGACAATACTTCCACAAAAGAGCGACTAAAAAATCTTGGAATAGGTTTTGTTGTAATTCCTAATATTTGTCCGTGGCCTGTACCTAATCTATCTTTAAAAAAAACAGATGTTGGGTGGCGACCAAACGGCACTTGGAATAAAGTTGCTGTTGTAACTTTTCAACTTTTAAGTTTGCCATTGTTGCTGTTCCTGAGAGTCTTTTGCGCATACAAATTATTTCATTGCAGGTCTTACCCTGCTACTTCAATCGCGATTTTTTTGAAAAAATTTATTCCTGACACTGCAGTGTTATTTGATCCGCGCTCTGACTATCCGGAGGAGAATATCACTGCCGGTGTTTGGAATGATAAATCGAAAGTTTTTTGCTTTTGGAAAGATACCGAAAAAACTTTTTTAAAAGAAGCCGATGCCGTTGCTTGTATCGGTCCAACTTATGTTGACCATTACAAAAGAAATCATGATTCATTTAATCATTTTATTGCACCAAATAACGTGAAGTGCACGGAATTTCAGCGGAACTTAGCACATCGCGCTGAGATTCGGGTTAACTTTGACATCACTGAATCAGAAAGTGTTTATGTATATCTAGGGGGAATGTCCAATCATGGATGGCATCGACCTGATTTTTACATAAAGTTTTACGATCAGCTTTCAAAGGTGACCCATGATTTCAAATTTATGTTTCTTGTTCCCAAGCATGCGGCGAGTATAGTTGCAGATGCTTTCGATTCAAGAAAAAACGTTTTCATATTTTCTCCAGAACTTCACGAGGTAGGTAAGTATTTGTCGGCAGCTGATTTTGGAATGATGTTCTTCCATCGATCGACAATTAGAATTGGTACTAAAATTGGTGAATATTTGGCAGCTTCGCTTCCCATTGTCGTCAATCAAAATTGTATAGGGGCTGTTGCATTGCTCAACACGAACCAGGAACTTGGTTGTGTTGTTGATCTTGGCCTTGGTGATTTAGACATAATAGATGTTTTTGATGAAAATAACTTGAATTTACAGAATAAATTGTTGCGATCAGACGATAATCTTTTTGAGTTTTCCAAAAGTTATTTCGACAACGACAAGATTGCAGATATTTATATTAATCAATATCGATATCTACTTAACTTTATATGAATATATTATTATCAAAACAAAATAGACTATAACTATTTTTTTTGTAATCATCCTAATATTTTCATGGTTTGCCGCTAAACGATTTTTCTGTATCGACAGAGAGCATATTCAACATTTGTCATTTCTTAAATCGATTCCACTGGTATATGATGGTCGTTTTATATTACACATTAAGCGCTTAATGTTTATGGATAAAATCGTTATCTTTTTGCTGTATTGCATGGCTACAATTCCCTTCGCACAGGTATTTCATATGAGTGTTGGTTTCGCAATCTTTGATGCTTACGAGCTTATTCTATTATCTCTATGCTCTATTTTTATCATTATCATTATCAAGCGAGGTGCTGCGAAAGAGTACAATGGTTACGTATTGTTTGTAGTCGCAATATTTGTGATGTACTCATCATATTCGCTTGTTGTTCTTGATGTTAGTTTTAACTCTTGGATAAATCAAACAAGGCATTTCCTCCCGTTTATAGTTGCTTGCATGGCATTACTATCACGGCTTTACATCGATAAATCAAAGTTTCTAAATGGAATTACATTGGCAGTTGCATTATCGGCATTTTTGGCAATTATAATTCATCTTTTCTTTAAGAATTTTATTGCGTATGCATTTGCAGCAAGTGATGAGGTTTCAGAAATAATTATAAAACACGGGAGGATGTATTGGGGTAGTAACCTGCTAGCGTTATTTGGTTTAGCTGCATTGATGATCGAAAGAGATAAATATAAAAAAAAATTATTGGATTTTGCAGTTTTTTTTATTTTTGTAGGCTCTGTTTTTACACAAAATCGGACAATGCTTGGGGGCTTGATGTTTTTTTTTATTGTCACTCAATTGTTTGTTTTTAAGAAAGCTATTAAGCCTATAATTTATATTTCTATTGTTGCCATTATTGTTGCAGCGAGTTTCTTTTTTCTTGCGTCCGATAATATGATTGCACTTTTGCAAAAGCGATTATTTTTAACAAATTCGGCTGGCACTGAGATTGAGCAGGCGTTTACTGTTGGCAGGGTTGGTCTCTATATTCAGTATCTAGATATACTTCGCTCTACTTTGCCGTTTGGGCAAGGCTTAGGCATACCATTTGCCTATGTCATATTTTCCGGTGAGCCAATTTTCACATCGGATATTAGTTTGGCTTCTTTTAGCATTCCATTTGGTTTATTAGGTTTAATCATGCTGTTAATGTTTATGGCTAACATTTTTAAATCATTTCACAAATATGAAAAGGTTTATCCTTATGATAAAAGCCCTAAGATTTTTTATTGGTTGTTGGTTTCAGCATTTTTTATCTCTTTGAATATGGATGTATTTTCACGTAATATATTTGTGGTCTATTTGGCAGTCTTTGCAGTGCTCCATTTTGTCCCTTCTGCCCAAAGAACAAAAAGGTGCTCAAATAATGGCCGATACAAAAGTCTCTATCATCATCGTTAACTGGAACGCCGGCCCTCAACTTAAAACCTGCATCGATTCCATCATTCAGTTCGGTGGCGATCTTGTCGAAAAAATCATTGTCGTTGATAACGGCTCGGTTGATGGTTCGGAGTTAGCGGTAGAAGCGATTCCAAATGTAAACCTGATACGTACCGGTGAAAACCTCGGTTTCGGCAAGGCCTGTAACTTGGGGGCAAAAACCGCCGATAGCGACTATCTGCTGTTCTTCAATCCGGATGCAGCGCTCTTCGAGGGGACGCTAACCAAGGTAGTCAATTTTATGCAGGAACCGGCTAACCAAGCGGTGGGTATCTGCGGTGTGCAGTTGATTGAGGAGAACGATCAGGTTTCCCGCAGTTGCGCGCGATTTCCTTCCACCTGTAGGTTTCTGACGCATGCAGTTGGTTTGGATCGAATATTTCCACATCTGAATCACTTCATGACCGAATGGGATCATTTGGCTGATCGTCAAGTCGATCAGGTTATTGGTGCTTTCTTTTTTGTTCGTTGCCGCCTTTTTGAGCAGTTGCAAGGCTTTGATGAGCGTTTCTTCGTTTATTTCGAAGAAGTTGATTTTTCTTATCGTGCCCACCAGGCCGGCTGGAACACGTTCTATCTGGCCGATGCGCAGGCCTTTCATGCCGGTGGTGGCACCTCCAACCAGGTCAAGGCGAGACGGCTGTTTTATTCGCTGCGTAGTCGGTTGCAGTATGCCTTTAAACATTTCTCTGTCCCCGCCGCGTTAACTGTCTTGTTCACAACATTTTTTCTCGAACCTTTGACTCGTTCAGTGTTGGCTTTGGCCCGGCGTGCTTTGCCTAGGTTTAAAGAGACGTGGGCTGGTTACGTTATGCTGTGGGCATGGTTGCCAAAATGGCTTTTCAAAAACGAGACGCGCTAAATTGTTATAGATATTTATGAAAATTCTCCTCCTCTCCAAATACTCCCGCAAGGGTGCCAGCACCCGCCTGCGCTTTTTGCAGTACCTACCTTTTTTGGAGTCCAATGGTTTTCAGATTACCGTCAGTAGTCTTTTAGACGATCAATACCTTGACCAGCTTTATCGGCAAGGCAAACGGGCGCCATTGCATATAGTAATGCTCTATCTGCACAGGTTGTTCGTGGTACTGAGTGCATTCAGGTACGATCTGATTTGGATTGAAAAAGAAATTTTTCCCTATATGCCCGCGCTTGCTGAGCGGTTGTTGCACTGGCTGGGCAAGCGCTACGTGGTTGATTATGACGATGCAATCTTTCATAACTACGACCTCTCAGGGAATCTTTTGCTGCGCCGGGTTCTGGGCTGGAAAATTGATATTGTAATGCGTTATGCAAGTTGCGTCGTGGTTGGTAATGATTATCTGGCAAGCCGGGCGAGAGCGGCGGGTGCTGTTCGCGTCGAGCAGGTGCCAACGGTGGTTGACGCAACACGCTATAAAACAAGAGAATCTTTATTGTCCGCGCGCCCTGTGATTGGCTGGATTGGTTCACCCTCTACCCAGCGCTATGTTACTGACATTGCTCAGGTGCTGACATCGCAGTGCGAAAAACATAATGCGCGTTTGCTGCTGGTTGGTGCCTCAGTCGATATCGCCCCCGAATTCACAGGCCTTGATGTTGAGGTTGCGCCCTGGAGTGAGGCATCCGAAGCCGAGCTGATTGCGCAGATGGATATTGGCATCATGCCATTACCCGATGGCCCGTGGGAAAAGGGTAAATGCGGCTATAAGTTAATTCAATACATGGCGTGTGGCATTCCTGTTATTGCCTCGCCAGTGGGGGTTAATGTCGATATTGTTCGAACTATCCAGTGTGGGTTATTGGCCGCCAATACAGCGGAGTGGAAGGCGGCACTGGTACAGTTGTTGGAATCGTCGGCTCTGCGATACCAACTGGGCAGGGCGGGGCGACAAGCGGTTGAGAACAGGTATTCATTGCAGGTTCAGGCGCCGGTACTGGCCCGAATCTTCACCCAGTCTAAGCCGTAGCAGAGTCGGCAAAAGGTGTGGCATTGCCGATTTCTTTCATGCGCTCGAGGAGAAAAAGGCAGAGTTGCTGGGCTCACTTGTCGAACAGTTCATCGGTGTCCATCATCAGGAAACAGCGGAGTAGCGATTCGCTCCCCGCCCCCCAAATGCGGCAAACTTTGCCTGGCTGCCAGGCGGACAACCTCCCGCCGGGTGGAGTCCCGCCAGGGATCGAGTCTGATCGAAAGAAAACGGCAATGGCATGCTCGCCCTGAGAGGTGCTCTCGTAAATGGAACCCTCGATTCCGCTTTCAGACGTACGTTGGCCAAACTCATAATGTTCCCTCCTTATCAAAGGGCAACCCACAGATTCTGCGGACGAGGCTAAAAAAGCTAAAAATAGTAATTCTGGTTACAGCTAACTAAGTTACAAGTAAATTCATAAATTCAAAAAAGTTTTTTTCTACGAGATCATGACTCCAAATTTTTTTTAACAATGTTTTATTTTTATTTTTTTGTTCAATTGTTAGATTTACAAACGGATCATTAAGTTTATTTGTTAATTCATCAATGTCATAAATACAAAAACCATTCTCTTTAAAAAAAACAGCAGATTCATTTTTTTTATTCAAAAATAATTTTGCCCCCCCGTACAAAGCAGTACCTATATTCCCTAACCCTTGCTGCCTGTATTGATTCATAATTACAAAAGAACAGGATGAGAGCAAATTGTTATACACCGAAAGAGGTAAATAATTCAATATAGGAAGAAACTTATCTCCGAGAACCTTTTCCCCTGCTTCAACAACTAATTTTTGATATTCAGAATCACCATAACTTAAGGGAACAACGACTTTTTTGTCATACAATTCATGTTTCGCTAATAAATTAAAAATCTCAATATGATTATTGGTTAGACTTGCGGAATTGCCGACTAAAATATTTTTACCCTTAATATCTTCAATACCGACGGAAAACGTCTCTTCTAGACTTCCATAATTAAGCTGAACGTAGGTTGCGGAGAATATTTTTCCCAGATTACGACGAAGCAATGAATAATCGCTTGGTAAAGGAGCTGAAAAATATTGAACACGCTTTATTGCTGGCATTAGATGTACATGACGAGTGTACACCCTGCGTAAAGGCCGCAAAAAAAGCCGTATATATCGAATTGGATTTATTCCGGCATAAATTAAACTGAGCTTTAAGGCGAGTTTTTGCGTCTCAGGCCCCATAAGCGCAGCTTGTCCTCCAGATAACAAGTAATAATAATCTGCCCCCCAACCGCTCCAGACAATTTTTATTCTCTCGGACGCATGATTGATCATTTTGGCTGCTTGAATTGTTAAAAAATGCACAATTAAGACATCGCAGCTTTCAAGGTCCTCTTGCATTAATTCAGAGTGAAAATAATTGTCATCAACAACTCTAAATGGTTTAACTCGCTCAATATTATTAACATATTTATCGGTTGAGGATTTATGAACTAAGTAGCGGTGCGTACCCCCACCTACCGAGTCCATCATAGACGAAAAAAAATAGATAAATTTTTCGTCTTGGACCAAATGAAGAATATTCATGAATTTAAAAAAAATGAAATCTACAATTAACGGGAATGATTAATTGCTTAAAATTTGTTATCATTTAACAAAAGTTGTCATAGTATAATTAAAAAAATATTATTTATACCAATTAAAAGTCATCTCTTTAATTACTCGAGAAGGAACTCCAACTGCAACACTATTATCTTTTATAGATTTTAAGATTACAGAACCTGCACCTATAGTCGACCATTCACCAATTTTACACCTTGGAATAGCTATACTACCCGTACCCATCTCTACCCCTTTATGCAAAACTACATTTCCAGAAATATTTACTCCTGGATTCAATGTTACATAATCATAAATTATAGTGTCATGACCGATAGTCGACCCAATATTTACGTGAACATGTTCTCCGATTATTATATCTGTCGTAATCAATGCCCCTGCACAAATTATTGACCCGCAGCCTATTTCTACTTTTTTACCTATCCAGGCACGAGGATGCACCAGTGTGGCAAATTTATTTTTGCACTTAGTTTTGATCAAGTTAGTAATCCTCCAACGTGCCGAAGATGAACCAACAGCAACAACAACATGAATATCAGGATTTGAAACCAACCATTCCGTGTCGCCAAGTATACTTAACCCATGGATAGTAGATTTATCGTCATAACTGGCGTCCACAATAAAGCCGACGCAATGCCACGTGGGTTGGCCTTCATTTATATCATCAATTAATTGTAAAACTTCACGGCCAAATCCACCGGCTCCGAATATGACAATTGGCTTTTTCATGGCGATTTCATATCGTTAATTAATGTAGCAACTCTTATAATTTCCTCCCTCTGAAGCGCGGGATAAATTGGTAAACACAACACTTTTAGTGCTGTATCCGTGGCTACAGGTAAATTTTCGCGATGTGCCGAGGGTAATCCTCGGTACATGGGAAAATCAGAAATCAGAGGATAGAAATAGCGACGTGGAAAAATTTTTTGAACCTTAAGTTTTTTATACAGACTGTCCCGAGTTATCGGATACTCCGAATCCACCAGAATTGGAAAATAAGAATAGTTGGCACCTATTGCACCACTTTCATGGACACAACGAATACCCTTCACGCAGCTTAGAAGGTCCCGATAAGTGGCATCTATTTCCTTACGTCGCATTAACGCATAATCAATGTGCTGCAGTTGCAATAGGCCTAAAGCTGCACTAAATTCGTTCATCTTGCCATTGATACCGGGCGCCACAACAGTAGTCTCATCTACAAACCCAAAATTTTTCAAATGATCCAGGCGTTGTTTGATTTTTGCATTGGGACAGACGATAGCGCCTCCTTCAAAAGTATTGAAGACTTTGGTTGCGTGGAAACTCAGCACCGACAAATCGCCATGTCGGAGTATGCTACCTTGTGTGTCTTTCACACCAAAAGCATGGGCAGCATCATAAATAACTTTAAGATTATAGATGTCGGCAATCTTTTGGATAGCTTCTACATCGCAGGGATGCCCATAACAATGAATTGGCATGATTGCTGTAGTTTGAGGTGTGATTGCCGCTTCAATCTTTGACGGATCAAGATTGAGCGTAATTGGATCGATATCTACGAATACCGGTTTGATGCTATTCCACAACAAAGAATGTGAAGTAGCCACAAATGAATATGGGGTGGTTATTACTTCACCTGTTATACGCAAGGCTTGTAAAGCTGTAACCAACGCAAGGGTGCCATTGGTGAATAAGGCGATATGTTCAAGTCCGAGGTATTCGCAAAGAGCTTTTTCTAATTTCTGGTGAAATGGGCCACCATTGGTAAGAATTTTATTTTCCCATATTTCTTCCAAGTACGGAATAAACTCTTCAAGCGGCGGAAGGTAGGGTTTTGTAACGTAGATAGGTTTTCTCATGCTTTCCTGGCGTGTGGGATGTCATAGGATAATCAGAACAATAAGCGGATATAAATAAAATGGATAATCTGTTTTCCTTCAGTTCTAAATGAAAACAAAATCCTTCTTACCGGGGTGGCTATCATTCAGCGATAACAAAATACCCGATTGATACATTTCTTGACAGAAGGGCCCCATATGTTGCCTCACTGAGTTGATCGGAAAACAAAAGGAGAGGGATACAAAAATTCGACTGAGAGATTCTGCGGAGTTATGCAACCCACAGTAGAGGCGCTCGAATAATTTTATCGAATTTACTTTCAAAAAGCTCAGGCATGTCGCCAATTACGACGGCATGCCTGAGCAGATTCATAAATAAAAAGTTTATTTAGTATCCCGCAGTTATATTAGTAGCAGCACTAGTGTTCAGCAGAGAGGACCATGCTCCGAATTCCCATTTACGGACGCCGTTGACACCACCAAAATTAGCGTACAAAATCGAGCCAGAGGCGACCATGCTGACCGGAATAGTTGTATCGAGTCTACTCCATGCAGTTCCATTCCATTTATACAATCCGTAACCGGAATAGGTTGCGTACAGGGCAGAACCGGAGCCGGCCATTGTGGTCGGGGTAAGCGTACCCAACTGTATCCATGCAGTCCCGGTCCATTGATATACGCCACGACCGGTAAAGGATGCGTATAAATTCACTCCAGATGCTACCATGTTAGTTGGGAGAAGTGGGGAAAGCCTTTCCCAGGCGGTTCCCGCCCATTGATACAATCCGTACCCTGTAAAATTCGCAAACAAATTTGCTCCGGAGGCTACCATATGGGAAGGAAGAAGTGAACTGAGCCGTATCCATGCAGTCCCATTCCACTGATAAACACCGTAACCTGCAAAATTCGCATATAAATAATTGCCACAGGAAGCTACGAGGTTTGTCGGTAGCAACGAAGAAAGCCTTGTCCAGGTATTATTCTTCCACTGATAAAGCCCATAACCTGAGAAGGTCACATATAAAACTGATTCGGAAACTGCCATTTCAGTCGGCGTAATGGCAGTAATTTGCTTCCAAGTATACCCGTTCCACTCCCACAAACCGTTTCCGGTAATTGTTCCATAGGCAAAGGTGCCAGAGGATATAATATTGGTTGGTTGTGCAGTAGTGATCTGGCTCCAATCTCCCCTGCTCCACTGCCAGAGGCCATTAGCGCCGTTCAAAGTATAGAGCAGGCTGTCAGCATTCAAAACGAGTGGCCGCATCATGTCCTGTTCCTCATGGCTGAGGATATGGCAATGCCACAGGTATTCATGACCGAAGTTTACGACTTCGTTGATAACCGGTGTAGTAAGCTGCGCAGCTGTTTTGGGGTCGATATTGGTGAATCCTGCTGGAACACCTAAAGGAAATGCAGGGTTCAGCGGGCGTCGGCTGTTAGGGACAGTAAAGGGCGTTGGAACCTTGGCCGGTCGCAAGGCCACAATAGTGTCCTCAAGGGGGCTGATTCGAATAGTGTCTTTCCATCCCAGTTCATTGGGGTCGGGTGGGTAGATGAAACCGTCCCAGCCCACACGGTTAAGAAGTTGTACTTCGAACAAATGAAAATGGACGGAATGTGTGTCCACACCGTTGTGGGTAATTTTCCAGATTTGGACCTGACCATTTTGCACTATTTCAGTGGGGGGATCGACGAAATTCTGCAAAACGAAAGTTTGGATTCCGGCGGTAGTATGAGCCAGTTCAAGTCCCAATTTTGCACTCATTCGCCCAAAATCGTCAAAAACCTCTCCCATTTCGTCCTGAATAGCCTTGGGTTCCATGGGATAGTTGCTTACAATTGCACCATCGGGCGTCATGAAGCTGAGGGAGGTATCGGTAATTCTTGATAATCCCCAGTTAGGCCAAGTAGCAGGGAAAATTCTGTTATAAGTTGTATTATAGGTTGATTGTCCGACAATGATCGGTTCCTGCCCTTCATCAAAGATCCCCAACCCTCCTAGACTCAGGGGGTTAAATGCGTTTACCAGGGCTGTCAGAGTTGTTGGGTGCTCGTTCACCGGCCCTGGAGTAGAATCCGGCGTTCCTGCAACTACAATCTGCATGAGCGTTCGAGTGTTCGGTCCGTAACCGATTGAAGTCGATTTTGCGCCTCCTATATCGGTATTGTCCTGATCGTCGGTGTAATAATCGTAATGCGGGTCAATTGCCGGAAACGGTGCCGGTGCATCGTTGTAAAGAATAATGGTCCTACCGGCAAATTGGGAAAAATCGACGATTACGTCGGCCCGTTCACCAGGCCCCAGGAACAGGGTGCCGCCACCCTGGTTCTGGGGCAGTACATTCCCGGCAGTGAAGGTAGTAGCATCCGTGTTCCATTTGACCGGACGATTGAGCAGCTTGACTGGTGCCGGTAAAAATCCGCCCTCGGTGCCAATCTGCACCATGGCCGGTCCTCGTCTTGTCGGGTCAGGAACGCCACCCTCGCGGCCATCCGTAGGCCAAGAGAAGTCACCGTCTCCGTCGCCTGGAAAACCCGATGTCAACACAGCTGGAACCATTGTTACTTCCGTCGGGTTTGTAGCGTCAGCCACATAAAACTGCAGGTTCCAAAAACGGTCATGAGCGCCGTTCAAAATACGAAAGCGATAGATTGTTGCTTCCACATCAAGTTTGGGATAGGCAGTTCCGTTTATTACCGGGGTATCCAGGAAAGCTTCAGCACCCCAAGACACTTTGGGGGTATTAGGAATTTGAGGAGGTTCTGGATTAAGTGCCTTAGTGGCTTGCTCACCGGCAATACCGTCATAGTAAGGATTGGCGATGGGGACATAAGATACATTGGTGGGCGGCCAGAACCAAGGTCCGTAATGCCAGCGTCCGAAAGGATTGATTCCGGTAAAATCAGGATTGAAAGGATTTTGCGCGGGCACATAGACGTGCGGCCACCACAGATCCCCTTTAACAGGTTCAGCCCCGACTGAGCTATATGCGGGACGAAGGGATCCCGGCTTGCTTCCCCAAATCCAGGTAGGATCAGTTCCGCCATTTGTTATGCTATTGGTAACATCATCGACTATTGTATCCGGATCAACAAAGGTTTTGTCTTGAATGATCAACGGAAGAGTGTGATTTTCATCCGGAATGAGATTATTTTGGGCCAATTTGGTTTCAGTCGAGTCGGTAATCAGATATCCGGCAACGCCACCGGCATATACACCGAGCCGAGTGATACCCCAGGCATGTTCATGATAGAACATAAGACGCGCACTTTGTGCATTGGTCCAATAATATGTCTGGGAACCTTTTCCGGGGTTATTGGTAGCGCCGGCAACGCTACATGAGGTTTTCCCTGCGCATTCGGTAATTGTGTCACCATTGGCATTGTACCACATGTCAGGGACATAACTTACACTCACACCTTTCGAATAATAGGGATCCCGTGCTCCGGTGATTTCATCCTTTGGCGTTATCCACTGATGGGCAGTGCCGTCACTGATCCATGGGGTACGGCCACCGTGGAGATGCAATGTGGCGCGGTTCTGACTGAAACATACGCCTGGTTCTGCTTGGCAGACTTCTTCATCTGTTCGTGAATCTCCCGTCCGATCATGAAGAGGTCCAGGTCCGGACCCCATGATGGTGGTGTCTGTCGGAATAAAGAGATCACCAGCATCACCGGTCGGCAGGCGATTGGTGAACTTGAGACGGACCGGGCGATTTTTTTGGGCAACAATCGTTACGCCTAGATTGTGTGGCGTCGCAGCCCAAGTGGGCCTGCCACTAGGGATATTGGTTTGCCGGTAGCCGCGGAGTAGCGTTCCTCCTTCTGAGGCTGTTGTCGCATCTCCACCGACAAGAGCGGGAAGATCACTGTGCATTTGCTCGCGGAATTGAACAATCTCAATCTCATAATAATCAGATCCGGGATATGTTACTTGATCAGGCTCACCTACCGGAATGCACTGACCGAGGGAGTTCGTTCCGTTACTGTTTGGACCAATAGTAGAACCACAGAGACCGGGAAGATCATCAACGAATTTTTGCAAAGGCGGACTATATGCCCAGTTAGCGGCACCGTTGATATCGGCTATACCGGTAAGGCGGACCTGATCACGTACTTCCTGATCTGTGAGTGCCAAGGCTGTCTGGGGCGCTACCCCCCCCCACGCAAATACAGCAGTAAGCATTAAGAGGCCTAAATGGCCCAGCAAACATTTTCGCTTCATTGTTATCCCTCCTCCTAGAAGAAGTAGTGGTATACTCTATTTAACCGTTTGGTACGGTCAACCCAAGTCATTGGCCACCGGGCGAACCTGGACTTACTGCACTTTTTTCCTGTTGCTGTCTCTCCATTTCAGCTTTCTGTATCAAGGCCTTTCTTCTGGCAGTAGCACGTTTTTTAATATTATGCTGTATTTCGATTCTTTCACGTGCATTCATCTCGGGGGTTATAATTCTGCGATCTTTAATCGTATTCTTGCCTGTTACGGTTCCTCCTTGTTGGCTGGCTTGTGAATCATGGGCCAGGGCCGAGCTTGCAACGATCGGCCAAACCATCAACAAACAAATAACTACCTTTATCGAGAATAAAATCTTCATATTTTTCCCTCCTTTCAAGTTATCTGATAACAGTGTTGAACGACATCGACTTTATCCTATTTTGATACAATATTTTTATTAGACCAGCAATCTTCGGCAAAACCTGGGTTTGAAAAATTGTGAATCGCTCAAAAGATATCTTCCAGGCTCCTCCGCAGAACTTGTAGGCAAGCAGGCAAGATGTTGACTGACAACACCTTGTTACAAGGAGATTTCCGTCATCTCTTTTGCTTGGAGGCAGTGAGATCGCCCGTCAGTTCAACTTTACCTTGTTCAAGTAAGCCGCTCCGCAGCAGTCCCGTTCTGCAACTCCCGCATACCCACTGTCTCCTCCCTTGACCCATCCATTGTCTCGGTAAATACTTTCGTACCAGCCGGTTTTCCGGTCTGCTTCTTTCCATCCATCAACCCTTTTGGAAAGGAGCAATCATCATGACCGACTGGTACGAAAGAGCGTTCAAGGCCCTGCAACTTGCCGAATATGCAGAAACATCACAACAAGGCTACCTGCGGGCCATCCGCATGCTGGTGGACCATACCGGCAAGACTCCAGATCTCGTCGGGGAGGAGGAACTGCAGGATTACTTCCTCCACCGGAAAAATGTCGACCACTGGGCACCCGCCACCATGCGCATCTGCTACAGCAGTCTGCGTTTTTTCTTCACCAAAGTGCTGCGGCGCGAATGGGGCACCTTCAACTACCTGTGTGCCCAGCGGGAGAAAAAGCTGCCCTCGGTTCTCTCCCAAGAAGAGGTCCGGCTGGTCCTTGCCCAGGTGCACACCAACCACAACCGTGCCTTCCTCACCACTGTCTACG
Organism: uncultured Desulfobulbus sp.; assembly: GCA_963666685.2. Classification (GTDB taxonomy): domain Bacteria; phylum Desulfobacterota; class Desulfobulbia; order Desulfobulbales; family Desulfobulbaceae; genus Desulfobulbus. Next base: position 367,864 of record CAXXHZ010000003.1, on the reverse strand, counting down.
CCTGCGGCCTCAGACTGCAGGAGGCTCTCCATCTTGAGATCGGAGATATCGACAGCTCCTCTCGGATGATAATCCCTGTCCATCGCGGCAAAGGGGCCAAGGATCGGTGCGTGACCCTACCTTTCGCGCTGCTGTCTATTCTGCGGGCGTATTGGAGCTGGAGTACGCATCGACATCCAACCATGCTTTTTCCTGCCTCGGGACGCGGGCAGGCTAAGGTGGACCAAGCCACTTTTCCCCGATGGCGGTCACCACAGTGCAGGGCGCTCTGCGGGATGCGATCCAGCGGGCGGGCATCAACAAGAAGAACGTCTCAGTTCACACCCTGCGTCACACCTACGCCACCCATCCCCTCGATCAGGGCGTCAACATCCGTCTGATCCAGCGCTACCTCGGCCATGCCAATACCGAGACCACCATGGTCTACCTCCACCTGACTCAGAAAGGGCTGGAGGATGCCTTGGTACGCATCAATGCCCTGATGGGAGATCTGCAATGAGCGTTATCAATGAGATCTTTCGCACCTTCGGTCCGGAATACCTCCGTCGGTTTGGATCTTCGATGCCCGAGCAACATCGTAAAGTAATTGCCGATATTTGCAGTTGCCGCACCGAGGCTAATAGTGTGACGATCCTTCGATGTCCGGATTGTCACCACCTTCATCTTATTCCCCGAGGCTGCGGCAACCGCCACTGCCCCGGCTGCCAGCAGCACAAGGGACAACAGTGGCTGGGCCGGCAGGCGGTTCAACCATGGTCTGGCATTGCTCGATCCTACCGTACCGCGGCAGGGTAATGGCTTCCCATTCGACAGGATAGGGCGAAAAAGCAGGCCGAAAAGACGATAAGCCCAAGGTCTTACCGACTCTTGTCAGAAAACCGACAGGATAACTGCGCCTGCTCGCCTCTTTTCCTCGCTCCAAGGTTGAACAACCGTGGAACAATCGCTCTCCAAGGGCAGAATAACATCGTCAGGATACTTGCCGATACACTTAAAAACTGAACTTCCACTTGGACACGGCTACCCCAGCATCTCAAATAGCCTACCTGTCCAAAGCAATCCCCATAGTTCAAAGATCGTGCCCGAATCAGGCCGGGCTTCTTGACCAGAGGATTGAAACGACCCCGCAAAAGTCTTTCCTGCAAGCGAGGTCTGCAGTGGATGGGGTCGTATCAATCCTTGTTGGTTACGCTGTTGGCGCCGAAATCGGGCTCTCGCTTGAAGGGCTGTCGCAGATAATGCACTCGCTGCTCGTTATCCCCCATGAACTCAACAATGGCAAGGATGAAGTCGTCTGGTTTGTTCAGTGAGTAGAGTATTTCGTTGCGGGTGACAGTGATGGATTGTGCTCCAGACACGTGGCCCTTGACCTTTATGAATCGCAGGCGACCGGTCCCTGGAATACGGCTTTCAATGTCATCACCCAGTTTTTCGATTTCCCGAACCACGGGAACAAAACCGAGATTGCGCTCAATGGCCATTATAATGGCTCGCGCCCTGGCCGCAGCTGCCTGGGTGTCCACAGCCTGGCAAGATTGCGGCTTTTTTCCGGACATCGCATACAGCAATCCCGCGGGCACTACCAGTAGTCTTCCGGTAACCACCGGTGGCAAAGAAGAGATCTGGGCCTCCAGCCGTAAGTTTTGCAACCGTTTCTGCAGACGTCCCTGGAGATTATCAGACCGTTTGTGTGCCTCGCCGGAGTTAAGCCGGGCATTGGATCATTCCGGCCTGCTCCTGAAGTGTGACTGATCAACCTCTGCTTTCCTTATGCAGTAGGCGGTCTGTTTACGGCATGGGGGGATGCTTGAGGCGCAATGGTTTCAGGAGGGTTTTGGGAAATTGCTTGACGTGAAACCATATGTTTGGTTCATATTTCCAATAGTTATTGATTGTTTTCTCTCTCCCCGTACCATTCCCAAGGATTTGGCTATGCATCCGACTACCTCACATGTGCGCCCTTGGTTCATCGGCATCTTTCTGCTTCCTGTTGTGCTCTTTTTTTTTCGGAACGTTGCTGCAGCGGATACGGTTCTGGACGGAGAATGGTCCGGCAGTTTCAGCTGTGGCGAATACATCGACACCAGTTTTACCCTTAAGCTGGACAGCACTGAAACGGGACTGTTGTTAGGTGAGCTGCACTTCACCGTTCCCAAGCATCCGGAAAAGTCCGGTGCCTACAGCGTTCGTGGCCGTTACAGCGCTGCCAATCGGCAGATCAGTATCCTGCCTACTCAATGGATCGAACGGCAACCCGGCTTCCCTGCCGTTGGCCTCAACGGAACAGTCCACGAGAATGGTCTCAGTATGCAGGGCGAACTTCGCTACTGCGAACAACTTGGGCAACGCAAGTTCATCGCAAAGCGGACAACGGCTGCGCTGTCGAGTGCCGCGGCCGGCATGAACGCGCAACCGTTACCGGCACCAAACCGGAGCCCCCTGGAAGGGCACTGGAAAGGGAGTATTACCTGCAAAAATTCAGCAGTTGAAATCCCTCTTGATTTCGATATCCTCGGGGACGGAAGTACCATCGGCGGCATGGCAACGATCAGCTGGCCCTGGGTTAAGAAACGCCAAGTCTTCTACAATGACGAACGTTTTGCTCTCGGTGGGCAGACGTCCACCGAGGAAGTCTCCTTGCTGCCAACGGTGTTGCTTAACCCGAGAATGTTATCCGGTAACTCGACGTCTCGGTTTCGCTCCCTTACAGGCAAGTTGGATGCTACCGGAAAACAGATCAAGGGGACGGCTGAAAAAGTTGCTGCAACCTGGCGTTGTGACAGCTTTCAGCTGAACTACCAAGGGCCTCCCCGTCTGCCCGATCTGAACGGCACCGGAATTTCGGCCGGATCCTGGGCGGGGTATGAACTTGACTTAAAGAGCACGGCTGGTCCCCTGGATCAAATCAGCAAACTCAACCAGGACTTCTCCATGCAGGAGCGACTCACACTTGTCGGCGAGGGCATCAACATGTATGGGCGCTATGAGATTGTGCGTCCGATTTACTCCCAACCAACGCTGCAGGAGCATTATTGCGTCCGCCTGCGGCCATTGCTGACCCTCGAGGATGGCCGGATCGGTTTCGTGCCGTTGGAGGTGGAGCGTGCTGAGGGGCGCCTGGCCGGACAATCAAAGCGGGGCATGCTTGGTGATTTTATCCTCGCGCTCAAGAGAGGGGCGGGAGACGCTCTCATGATTGAGCGAATCACCCCGCGACCGCCGAGACAAGGGGAGAACACCGTGACCAGGCTGCAACGTTTAGGGCCACCAGCTATTGCCGCGCTTAATGCAGGAGAGGGGCCTCGTGTAGACTTTTCCCCGTCAATCGGAGGCCGGCTTGTGGAAGCAGCTTCGCTCGATGGCCAATGTCGGGTACTGCAGGACTGGTTGCAGCCCCTGTCGGATGCCGGTGATCTCGGCAGAATGAACTACAACAGCACGCTTCCCCATGCCCTTCCCCTGTTTACCGATCAGCATTTCGTGCCGGTTTTTGGCCTGCCCTTTCAGCAGACAACGCAGGAAGAACGCAGTGCGCTCTCCTCGGTCATGGTATTGTGCTCGGTCCGTCTTAAGGCCGATGTGCTGGTCAACCCTTTTGTCGGTCGGCCATTTAGCGGCCAAGTTGGTTTCGACGAGTTCAGCGCCAAATTAATGGACCGAGAGGAGAGTAAAACCTGGTTCACAACTGCGATGGCAGAAATCGAGTCGATAGCTGAGCGAAAGGATTCACTGGCTCGGCTTAGCGCCATCGAGGCCGATTTCCGCAGCCGGAATCAGGATCTTTCAAAAAGCGACCGCGAACAGTTCGCCGCCGCCATTGCCGGAAAACGGAAGGCCATCGCTGTCGCCGTCCTCATGGATAGGGTGGCGGCCGTTCCCAGTTTACCTGCGACCACCGCTTCCATCTCGGTATTGCGTGAGCTCATGGGAGATTCCCGCCATCTGGAATTGCCCCCGGAGGTTTCGTCAACCCTTAACAGGTTGGCACAGGCCAAAGCAAAGAACATCTTCAATCCGATCATCGCCGCGGCGCGGGAAGCAGTTCGGAATACTCCCAAAACACTCCAGGGCTTAGCCAAGCTGAACTTGGTGCAACGGAAGCTGATGGAGGCGGTAAACAATCTTGGGCCCTTTATCGTCGTGGATGATGCCGCCGAGGTTGCGTCGTCGGTGCAGGCCAGGCGAGAGAAACTGATTGCATCTCCGGATATCCATACCGCATTTACAGAACTCATGCGAGGACTCAAACCGCAGGGCGATCCACGCACAATTGTTCATGAAACAGCACTGCATTACGTAGATGAAAAGTACCTCGGCACATCATCGCCCGAACCGGCGTATGCCAAGGCTGCCGAGGCTGCCGTGCAGCGGTTGGAGATTGAATCGATCACCATCGCAGACCGTTCCGTCCCATCCAGTCCGGAGGAACCGGACGCCAGAGAGATACTGTTTGCCCTCAAGGCAAAAGTCGACATGATCAACAGTCAGTCGCATTCCAACTATGAGCGATGCCGGAACGGGCAATACGAAAACGATCCCTTGATGGCTATGGAATGCCTCGGTACTTTAACCGCAGGGGCGGGGAGTGAGATGTGGATTTCGATTACCCGCTTCGAGAAACTCGGCTGCGCCAAACCCCAGGGGCTTCCTGGCTATATCTGTGATTACGTGCTGGGCGTTAACAGCGACAACCCGTTCTGGCGTGGCCGGGCGGCCGAGGTGTTTGGTGCCGGCTTCATGGAACGAGGCCGCTTTCTTCGTACTCGTGACGGTTGGACTTTCATGGGCGGGAAATGACGGACAGGGCATACAAGGTTGGGGGTGAGGGATGAACCGCAACAAAATCATGCCTAATTTCCCTTGGGTAAACTCCCGGCTTTGCGGGGGGACCCCAAAAGTTTGACGGGTACAGGAATAAAGAAAAATATTTTGTTGTGTTCGTCTAGACTGCAAGCAACTCCTGGAGCTAGGCAAGGGGCAGGGTGAAACTTTTGCTGCCGTGGTCGCCTGAGCGTTGATCGTGATGATCTGCTACCTCCTCCTCATCTATATACCGGCCAAGCGACAAATCATCGGTCCCATCGGCCCACTGTTCAAGGGACTAACCCATGAACACCTGCACTTGTCCTTCATGCAATCCCTCTGGGACAGGTTCTGCAGATTCTGATGCTGTCAGATCAGCTATTTGCTTCCGACCACGTTTTCTGATTGTTGCATATTCCCTGCATTCCATGCAATACATGCGAACTAAAGGAAGTAATTTCTGCAAATACTACTTGGGGTTGAAACGGGAAGGATGTCATTTGAAGAAAATTTTTCCATATAATATTCACCGCATACTGGAATAGAAACGCTTGTTTCGTTGATCCTGAATTCAGGCTCTCGTTTGCAGTTGATGGTGTTTGGTATTGAATAGGCAGAGTATGAATTGCGTTACTTGCCTCTGTCGCAACAGTGAGAAAGATGTATTGAAAGCAGAGCTTTTTGATTTTAGAAGTATGAAGTAAATTGATATAAAATCAGGAGGATTATATCCCGGGACATTTAATACACGTCCCGGGATATGAGTATTTGTGTGAAAAAATACCTGAAAGATCTAGATAGCAATAGGGTACAAGCTTATAGCAAAAACACAGATGACAAGAACAAAGGTGCAGGCAGGGGCAAAAACAGAGGGGACGGTTTCGCTAAATTTATCTTCAGCCTCATAAAAATACATATTGATGATAAGTCGCAGATAATACCACATGGAGATGATGCTGCTGATGATACCGAGAACGGCTAAGGTTACCTGTCCTGCATTTATGGCACTGGTTATTATGTAAAATTTCCCCATGAATCCGGCGGTCGGCGGGATACCGGCCATGGAGAGTAAAAATATACTTATGGCCGCAGCAGAGAACGGCTTGACTTTGGCCAGGCCTTTGAAATCATCAAAGTTTTTACGTTTTTCCCCTGCACCGCCCAGATAGGAGAGGGCAGCGAAAATCCCCAGTGTGCCGATGGAATAGGCCGCGAGATAAAAAACAATGACACTTCCCGTAAAATCTTTCGTGCTTACGGCAACGAGTGCAATCAAAAGATAGCCCGTATGGACGATACCTGAAGCGGCGAGCATTCTTTTAAGAGATTGTTGACCTATGGCAATGAGGTTGCCGACAAACATGGTAAATACGGAAATATAGAACAGGTATTCAATCCATCCCGCTTGCAGCGTTACATCTAGAATAATGAAGTTGGCAAAAACTGCGAAGACAGCGGTTTTTAATCCCGTTGCCATATAACCGGTAACGGGCACGGAGGCACCGTCGTAGACATCAATAACCCATGCATGAAAGGGAAAGGCAGCAGCCTTAAAAAGAAAAGCGACAAGAACGAAAAAGGAGCCCCCAATAAGGGCAGGTGTTTGAAGAAAACCATGGGCGGCTATATATTGCCCGATATTGATAAATTTAGTACTGCCGGTGGCCCCATAAATAAAAGCACTGCCCATGGTAAAAAAGGCCCCGGCAAAGGCTCCGAGAATAAGGTACTTCAATACGGCTTCCGTGCTGATCACATTTTTTCGATCATAGCCAACAAGAATATAGATAGCCAAGGACATGATTTCCAATGCGATGAATACGGAGATCAATTCTTGTACCATGGTTAAAAGCAGCATGCCTGTGGCTGCAAACATGGTCAGGCTATAATATTCGGGAGTACTAAAATTATTTTGTTTAAAATACGTCTGCGAACTCAGTGCGGTAAAAAATCCACAGGCCAAAATGATGAGTCCGGCAGCTTTGGAAAAATTACTGACTACAAGTATTCCGCTAAAGGTTTCTGAAAAAAGGACGACATTGCCTGTTATGCACGAACTGAGTTGAACGAGAAAGGCCAGTGCGAAAAAAATCGCACTTCCATAGGCGGCAAATTCATCGTTTAATTTTTCATATGCAGAAGTGAGCATTAACAGAATCGCCCCTGCACCAACGATAAGCAGTGGTAAGAGTAACATTAAATCGTTCGTCATGATAAAATTCCGGCCTTATTTCTGTTCAAGGATAAGCTCAGGTGTAAGAGCGTTGGTTATATCGGCTTGGGCAACAACAGCGGGATTGTTTGTGAACTGCAGTGCCGTTGAAGGGGTGATTTTACTGAGAAACGGTTGAGGATAAATTCCCATGACGATGATGAGAATTATCACCGGTAAAAAGGTGAGGCCTTCTACAAGGGTCAAATCTTTAAAATTCTCGGAAACGGTATTGGTCTTCTCAAAAAAGATCCGTTGAAACATCCACAGCATATAACAAACGCCGATAATCAAAGTGGTTCCTGCCAAAACGCCGATGACAGTATTGAATTTAACGGCACCCAAGATGATCATAAATTCACCGATAAAACCGCTGGTACCTGGCAAGCCGACTGAAGCAAGCATGGCTATGGCAAAATATAAGGCAAAAACAGGCGCTTTCGAAGCAATTCCACCGAGATCTTCAATCTTTCGTGTTTGTGTCCGATCTTCAAGTATTCCTGCAAAGAGAAACAGCACGCCTGTGCTGGTCGCATGCGCAACTATTTGATAGATGGTTCCGGTGAGGGCTTGCATGTTCATGCAGAAAACCCCCAGTGCAATGATGCCCATATGCGACGCAGAAGAAAAAGCAAGCATCCTTTTGAAATCTTTTTGGGTAATTGCAGCTATCCCGCAATACATCATGCCAATAACACCGGAGTAAGCAAGAATAATCGCGAATCGAGCGAACTCTTCATCAAACACGGGGACAACGAAACGGATAATACCATACACGCCGATTTTGGCCATGATGGCGGAGAGGACAAAGGTGGTTGCCGTCGGTGCTTCGGTGTAGGCATCCGGTAACCAGGTATGGAAAGGAAAAAGAGGGATTTTGATTGCAAAAGCGATCATGAAACCGAAGAAAGCGACAGCAGCGATTCTACCGGTTAAGTTCAGCTGCGCCATTTTTTCAATGGCAAAATTCCATTCATTAAATTGGGAATGGTAGCTTACACCAAGATAGATAATAGCAGCCAGCATCAGCAAGGATCCGGCAATGGTATAAAGCGTAATCTTCAAGGTGGCGGAGAGACGTTGTGCACCGCCATAGAGTCCGAGCATGAAAAAAACCGGCAGCAACATGAGTTCCCAGAAGATGTAAAAGAGAATCATATCGGCTGCACAGACAGCACCGGCCATGGCTCCCTGAACGATCAACAGGTTAGCATAGTAGCCCCTTTCCTTGGTTGAGAAGACAAAGTAAACCATGGGCAGAAGGACCGATCCCGCCATTAGAATAAAAAGACTGATGCCGTCTATTCCGAGATGGTAAGAAATACCAAGAGAAGGAATCCAAGGCAGATACTCAACAAATTCAAGATGCCCGGTAGAAGCGAAACCAGTATATAAATCTATACTTAAAACCAGCGTGGCCAAAGAGAGGGTAAGTCCCGTAAACCGAGCGATAGGCCTACTGACCGGAGTCACTAAGAGGAGTAACCCGGCAAGGATTGGTAAAAAAATTATGACGGAAAGGACATGTTCGAACATTCTTTCACCTTATCTAGTTCAACGATTGAGAGAGAAACAGGCTTATAAGACTGAGCCCTACGACCATATAAATTGCATAGACTCTAACGTAGCCGACCTGAAAGACTTTATAAGCCGTACCAAGCATCATATAGAGTCTCGATACTCCTTTAACCGGTGCGTCCGTGACATTAGGTTCTATGGTTTTCCAAATGCTGGAACCGATCGCTTTATAAGGTTGAACGATTAAGGCATCATACAATTCATCGACATAGAATTTGTGATAGGCAAAATCTGCGAATCCTTTAAATACAGGCTCCGTTGCACCCTGACCAAATTTCGAATACGCAATTTTAATACCAATGACAAAAGCAAGGACACTGGCACCAATCGCTAATATTTCTATAATGAGGCTCGAGTGGGGATGATGCTCCGTCAAACTGGGAGCAAGCCAATGAGAGACCATCTGGTCTCCGCCGAAAATTCCAGGGAGATTAAGGAAGCCAGCGAACAGTGCGCCCACGGCCAGAATGATAAGGGGTATGGTCATAACACTCGGTGATTCCTGGGCGTGATCAAAAGCGTGTTGATCACGTGGTGCTCCATGAAAAACGAGGAATATCATTCTGAAAGTGTAATACGCCGTCATTCCGGCAACCAGGACACCGATCATCCAAATTCCGAAATGACCTGACGCTAACGCGCTGTAGAGGATTTCATCCTTACTGAAAAATCCGGAAAAAGGAGGACAACCGGAAAGAGCCAGAGCGCCGATAACCATAGTGATATAGGTTGTCGGCATTTTAGATTTCAGCCCCCCCATCTTCCAGATATTTTGCTGATGGTGCAGGGCATAAATTACCGAGCCTGCGCCCAAAAAGAGTAAGGCCTTGAAAAAGGCATGGGTAACGACGTGAAAAACACCAGCCGAATAGGCGGCAACTCCGACGCCGGCAAACATGTAGCCTAACTGGCTGACAGTTGAATAGGCTAGAATTTTTTTGATATCATCCTGATACATACCGAAAATTGCGGCTAACAGCGCCGTAAGAATACCTGTCCAAGCTACGACATTTCCGGCCAATTCTACTGTGGAATAAATAAAGCTGAATCTCGCAACCATATAGACACCGGCCGTAACCATGGTTGCCGCATGGATAAGCGCGGAAACAGGGGTAGGACCGGCCATGGCATCGGGTAACCAGACATATAAAGGTATCTGGGCAGATTTGCCGGTAGCACCGATAAAAAGGAGGAGACAGATAAGAAGAGAAGCCGCTCCGGTCAATTGTGCTGCATTTGCTTTCAGACTGAGAAAATCAAAACCTTGGGAACCGATGCCCCAAAAAAGAAAGGACATGCCGAGGACAAAGCCAAGATCCCCTACCCTGTTCACTATAAAAGCTTTATTTCCCGCAAGAACATTGTGTCGATCTTCACTGTAAAAGCTGATGAGAAGATATGAACAGAGCCCGACACCTTCCCAGCCGACAAACATAACAACCGGGTTGTCTCCCAGAACAAGTATTAACATGCTTCCCAGGAAAAGATTCATGTAGGAAAAAAACTTTCCGTAGTTTTTATCTCCTCCCATATATCCGATGGAATAAATATGGATGAGCGAGCCGATAAAGGTGACAAACAAAATCATCAGGCAGCTCAATGGATCCGCAAGAAATCCCATATTGATATGCAGATCCCCAACACTAAACCATGTAAATACCTTATGGCTCAAAAAACGGGATTCAACAGGCAAAGCTTTAAGGGCAATAAATACTTTAAGTGCCAGTATGAAGGATAAAATCGGTCCGACACAGGCAAGTATGCCATACAATTTTTCAGGCAACTTCACCCTGTTACAGGTAAAGACGTGCAGAAGTCCGATTATTACCGCGCCGAGCAACGGGTAAAGTGGAATCAGACCCAAATAATTTACACTTTGTTCCATGGAATCACCCTTTCAGCAGGCTGAATACATTAGTATCGAGCTTACTTTTATGTTTATGCAGTAAAATCACAACGGCCAATGCCAACGCTGCCTCTGCGGCAGCTACCGCCATAACCATCATCGCAAGAACATGTCCATCCATGCTTTCATGAATGCGGGAAAATGCGACAAAAGCCAGATTCGCAGCATTCAGCATCAATTCGATGGACATAAAGACAGTGAAGACATTCCGTCTGGAAATAACACCCACGATCCCAAGACAAAAAAGGATGATGCTCAAAATGAGATAATTGTGAATCACTTATTCACCCTCCTTTTTCCAGCGAGAATAACCGCGCCGATTAAGGATACCAGCAAGAGAATCGATACGATTTCAAAAGGGACTAACCAATCCTTAAAAAGAAGTAATCCGACCTGCTGAACTCCGCCGAAATTATTTCCTATGATTTCAGTGGAACTCATAGGCAAGGTTTTGACAATTTTAGTGAAGAACCAACCTATAGGTAAAACAACGATTATACTGCCCAGTATATATGCAAGTTTTGTTTCTTCCTTTGGCAGGTCGTCCGGTTGAATGTTGAGGAACATGATGATAAAAACAATGAGCGACATGATAGCCCCGGCATAGACTATGAGCTGCAGAGCAAAAATCAGTTTTGCTGAAAGCAGTGCATAAAGTCCAGCCAATGAGATAAGTGTAACAACAAAGCTCATTGCCCCGTTCATTGGATGTCGGAATATAATCAGCCCAGCCGCTCCAAGCACAGCGAGAACTGCAAATCCAAAAAATAGCCCGTCGGCAAACATGATATCAAGCGCCCCCTTTTTTGTACTCTTCTTCAGTAAATGCACCTTTGGTGGCCAGCAGATCCTCAAGACCTAAGACAAAGGGTTTCCTCTCATTCCCGGTAACTGAAAATATCCCTGTATCCATACGGATGGCATCCATAGGGCAGGCCTCGACGCAGTATCCGCAATAGATGCACTCGAGCAGATCAATTTCGAATTTGACCGGCATTTTTTCAGTTTTTCCGTCTAATCTTTCTCCGGCCTCAATCATTATACAGTTGGCCGGACAGTTCGTTTGACACATGAAGCAGGCCACACATTTCATAGTGCCGTCTTCATGGGTGGTCAAACGGTGACGCCCACGCCAGCGTGCAGTGATTTCAGGTTGTTGTTCCGGATAATGCCGGACATATAATTTGGAGTTGTCGAGGAAATTGGTAATAAAGTGACCAAAGGTCACTGCCATTCCTTTAAAGACCTCAATAAGATACAGTCGCTCGTAAAGGTCTTTTCCTTTACGTTCCATTATTTTAATTTTTGCACTCATGCCAGCTCCTCTATTAACTCAATGCAATGACGATTGCACTCGTAACGAAAATGTTCAGCAGAGAAAGCGGTAACAATATTTGCCAGCCCAATTTCTGTAACTGATCATAGCGAAAACGAGGCAAAGTCCAACGAACCCAGACATAGACAAAACACATGAGTGTCGTTTTAACTAAGAAGGTGATGATTTGTAGGAAAGTCACAAGAATGTGATCAGCTACACCTCCGGAAACCGTGATCAGATAGATAAAAAGAACAATCTCTAAGGCAGCAACCAGCCCCCAAATCCCTTTTATATAGACTTGAGCTTCACGGACTCTGGGGTCATCAACCATTTCATAATGACTTCGGTTGTTTTTATCGATCCAGACGGCTACAAGCTTTGCAAAAACCGGAAGCAGGAGCATGATCAGCACCGAGATGGATCGCGCATGATCGATTAAGGTTTCGGTTGATAACCAAGGAATCTGGAATCCGCCAAAATAAAGCGTGATAATCAAAGCACTGGAAGTGAACATGGCCACATATTCACCCATAAAGAACATACCGAATTTCATCGAACTATATTCAACATGAAATCCTGCAACCAATTCACTTTCACCTTCAGCCAGATCAAAGGGTGTCCGGTTGGTTTCCGCAAAAGCAGCGACTATAAAAATAATGGCACCCAGGGGTTGTAAAATAACGCCCCACATCGGGATAAATCCGAAAAGAAGTTGGCCTTGATATTGAACCATTTCCGTGAGATTAACTGACCCATAAACAACAAGGGCACTAATAATGGCCAATCCCATGGGAATCTCATAGCTTATAACCTGAGCTGCAGCACGAAGCCCGCCCAAAACGCCATATTTACTATGCGACGACCAACCGGCGAGAATAATTCCATAGACGCCAAATCCGGCCAAGGCTAAAAACCAGAGAATCCCCAAATCAGTCGGAATAGCCTGCATGATAAATTGCTTCCCGTTGATCACCAAGACATCGGCAAACGGAACGGCGGCAAAGGATACGAGGGCGATCAGAAAAACGATTACCGGTGCTAGGACAAAATAAAACTTGTGCGTAATATGTCCGGGAATGACATCTTCCTTGGTGATCAATTTGACGGCATCTGCTAGATTCTGTACAAGACCGCCAGCCCTATATCCACAAATATTTGCCCGATTGGGACCGGAGCGATCCTGAATAAAAGCGGCTCCTCGTCGTTCCATCCACACTAGGACAGCAATGAAGCAAAGCGGTACTAAAGCGCCGAATGCCACCCTGAGAACAAGAAGTAAGATATCAAGCTGCGACATTTGAAACCTCGTTATCGGTTAATGCGATCCCTTCGGAGGGTATTTGCTCCAAGTCTATACGGCTAAAAGCGGCATTACCAGCCGCCAAGTCTGCCCTTGCCTCCTTGCAGGTTTTAATTTCTCCACCAAGGAGATTTACCAGATGGATGAGGTCTACGGCAGGTGTATTTTTAACTACGGCAGTCTCATACCGTTGCAGAATATTATCACAGTTAATAATAGTGCCGGAATCTTCACTATACGAAGCAACGGGAAGAACGATTGAGGCGGTCTCGGTCATCGCATTGGCATAACTCCCGATACAAACAACCTTCATGTTCTTCCGTAATTCCTCAAGTTCCGAGGCACTGAAAGAACGAGAAAGATCGTTTTGAAAGCTCACCAGTAAATCCGCACCGTTAACTGCAGACTCGAATCCAGATTTCGAGCTCTCCACTCCAAGTAACGGAAAGGAAGAGCGATTTGCTGCCTTATCGTCCTGAATAAGGTAATCGTCACCATCTCCTTTCTTGATGTACCCGTCACTGTATCCGGAAAGAGTTGCCTGGCAAGAAGCGGCGAATTTTTGAATGGTATATATTTGTTCCAACGAGCAGCTTGGAGAAACAAGAAAAACTGCTTTTTTAGCTTGGCTTAAAGAGCGGCGAACGGCTTCGACAGCGGTATCGAGACCGACATTGGATCCGTCGACTTGTGGGTCCACCAATCGATGGTCGTTCTCCAGTTTGTAGGTCATACGGCCTTCATCACACATGAAGTATCCATTGACCTGAAGATTCAGTCTCGGTCTGAAACGATAGATCACATCGTCTTTATATTTTTCCCGGTTATGATCAATGTAAATGCTACACCCTTTGCTACACCCATGGCAGAGACTTTTGCTTTTTGTTAAGAACCATACTCTTTGTTTGAAACGAAAATCTTTGCTGGTCATGGCACCGACCGGACAGAGATCAACGACATTGAGTGCATAGCGGTTTGCTAAAGGTCGGCCTGGAAAAATGTTCACGCGGGCGGCGTCTGTGCGGTTAACAATCCCCAATTCACCGGTTTTGGTAATCAGACGAGTGAAACGAACACAGCGAGCACAGAGAACGCAACGTTCCTGATCATGGACCACGCCACTGCCGAAATCGATTTTCTTGCCTTTCAGCACCGGGGGGACGGTCATTCGACTTTTTTGACCATCATATCGCATGTAGTAATCCTGCAGTTTACATTCTCCTGCCTGATCACAAATAGGGCAATCCGTTGGATGATTGATTAATTCCAGCTCCATAATATCTCGCTGGATTTTTTTAATCTTATCGGCATCCAATTGAACCTTCATCCCTTCAACAGCTTTTGTTTTACATGCCGGAACCAGAGGTGGCCTACCATCTTCGATACCAACGAGACACATGCGGCAGTTTCCGTCTGCCCCCAGCGCCGGATGATAGCAAAGATGAGGAATCTCAATGCCGACAGCACCAATAGCGTCGATCAGATTTTTCTCTGATTCAACTTCTACTTCCTGTCCATTAACAAACAGTTTTACCTTATCAGCCATGGTAACCCTTATCCCCGTTACATCGCGGTTTGAGTAGAGGCATTGTTTTGAACATATGCCTCAAATTCATGCCGGAATTTATTCAAGTAACTGCGCGTCGACATGGTACAAGCTGCCGAAAGAACGCATACTGTTTTCATTTCGATGTTATCGCACAATTCCAACAACAGGTCGATATCACCCTTTGTTCCCTCACCTCGGATTATCTTTTGAATAATTTTAAGCATCCACCCCAGACCCTCGCGACAGGGGGTACATTGTCCGCAGGATTCATGATGATAGAAGTGAATAAGATTTTCGACTAACTTCACCATATCCACGGTATTATCGAGAACAACAATACCGCCGGATCCAAACATGGTCTTGTGTGCGGCCATGGACTCGTAGTCCAAGGTGACGGTCTCTGCTTCCTCAGGGGTAAGAACGGGAGTTGAACTTCCTCCGGGGATAACACCTTTCAGTGTTCTCCCTTCTCGTAAACCGCCTCCGACTTTTTCAATAACTTCAAGGATAGGAAGCCCTAAAGGCAACTCGTACATTCCGGGTTTTTTTACCAATCCGGAGATTCCGAAAAGATGCGTTCCAGGACTTTTTTCGGTACCGTAAGCCTTGTAGGCTTCAGGGCCGTTCGCGAGAATAAACGGAAGTGATCCGATACTCTGTACGTTGTTGATAATAGTAGGACAACCGTACAAGCCTTCAACTGCA
The DNA here is from genome assembly GCA_963666685.2 of uncultured Desulfobulbus sp. Classification (GTDB taxonomy): domain Bacteria; phylum Desulfobacterota; class Desulfobulbia; order Desulfobulbales; family Desulfobulbaceae; genus Desulfobulbus. The sequence goes on along the minus strand of CAXXHZ010000003.1, from coordinate 352,493 downwards.
GGAAACGGGGGTTTGCTTCGCGGTTGACCTTTTCTCCCCTCAATGGATTCCAGAAGCGCTGTTTCCTCACCACAGACATACGCACCCGCACCTCGATGTACGGTTATGTCCAATTTAAAGTCCTTTCCGTCTACCGAGTCACCGAGATATCCTGCGGCATAGGCTTCATCGATAGCCTTTTGCAAAACCTTAACCTGGGTTGTGTATTCACCGCGGATATAAATATAGGCAGTATGGCTTTTGATAGCATAACAACAGATGATGATGCCTTCTATCAGCATATGCGGATCACGGACCAAAATATATCGGTCTTTGAACGTAGCCGGTTCCGATTCATCCGAGTTTACCGTCAAATAAACGGGTTTATCGATATTTTTGGGAAGAAAGGACCATTTCAACCCGGTAGGAAACCCGGCACCACCACGACCACGCAACCCACTTGCCTTAACAAGTTCGATAACTTCTTCCGGTTGCATACTAAAAAGCTTATCCAAGGTGGAATAAGCGCCATGTTCTTGAGCAACCTCTATTTTATGAGCGTCCGGTATATCAAATCTGGAACTCAGTAGTTTTACTTGCATATCGTTCGCTCTCCTTATATCAGCGTGGCCAAGAGTTCTTTGACTTTCTCTACATTCATATTTTCGTAGAACTCACCATTGACCTGAATAACCGGAGCGGTTCCACAATGTCCAAGACATTCAACCTCTTCAAGGCTAAATCGTCCGTCTGCACTGACCTCACCGGGTTTAATACCTATTTCACGCTTGAGATAATCGACTATTTCCTGTTTCCCTAAAAGATAACAAGAGAGCGTACAACAGACACAGATATGGTTTTTCCCTTTTGGCTGCAGATTATACATCGTGTAAAAGGTAGCCGCCTCATACACCATACTGGCAAATGTCCCGATACGGTCAGCGATATAGGCAATTGCCTCGGCGCTGATCCATCCTTCTTGTTCCTGAACCAGCCACAATGACGGGAGAATCAAAGACTCTCGTGTAGGATATCGTGGTACAAGCCGCTCAAATTCAGCATCCCGCTGTGCATCAAAAGCGAACGGTGTTCCCGTTTCTATTAGCTGTGATCGATCACTCATCTGTCCAACTCTCCGCCAATAATATTGATGCTGCCCAGATTGATAACTGCATCCGCTATCATTTCCCCTTCTACCATTTCATGAAAACCACTCATCATGTAAAAGCAAGGCGGTCGTACCTTACATTTATAGGGTTTTCCGGAACCGTCGGACACAAAATAAAATCCCAACTCACCGTTAGCCGCTTCAAAAGAATCATACCACTCACCGGCAGGGGTATTCACTCCTTCAAAGATAAGCTTGAAGTGATTGGCAAGCCCTTCGATATTCGAATGAACATCCTGTTTAGGTGGGAGAACAATGCTGTGGTTGCTGATGAAAACAGATCCTTGAGGAATCATTTTCACCGCCTGACGGATAATGCTGATACTTTGAAAAATTTCTTCAAATCGGATCATCATCCGATCATAAATGTCCCCTTTACTGCCCACAGGAATTGTAAAATCAAAGGCTTCATAATGATAGTAGGGATTATCTTTGCGCAGATCGAAGGGAACACCGCTCGCCCTCAGACACGGTCCGGTATAGCCGTACGACAAGGCCTTTTCAGCAGACATGACGCAAACATTCTGAGTCCGATCATGAACAATACGGTTTTTAAGCACCAACTTCAGGGAATCATTGACGCCTTTTTCAATATCGCGCAATTGACTCTCCATATCATTTTCCCAGCCCTCGTAAAAATCACGGTACATTCCGCCGATTCTCGTAAAGGAACTGGTCAGTCGTGCACCGGTCAACCGGCTGATAAAATCATAAGAAGCTTCTTTTTGGTTATAGAGATACCAGTAGTTGGTCAAAGCACCCATATCGACCAAGTTCGCGGCCAAACAAACGAGATGATCTTGTACGCGATAAAATTCGGCAAGAATAACCCGCATAAATTTGGCGCGTTCGGTAATTTCTACACCAAGCCATGATTCAACTGCCTTGGCATAGGCAATATTATTCATCAGAGAGGAACAATAATTAAGTCGATCAGTCAAGGGGATGACTTGATTATATGTTCTATTTTCCGCCGTTTTTTCAAAACCCCGATGAAGATATCCTATCTCATTAATGTTGGCGAGAATGGTTTCACCGTCAAGCGCGGTTAAAATACGGATGGCGCCATGGGTGGCAGGATGAGAAGGTCCAAGATTGAGATACATAATCTCGGTGTTGATGTCTTCTTGGGTGGTCTGATCCCAGCCCTTTTGCTGGAGCCGAGATTTGATCTCTTTTTCAAGACTGTCCGTCTCGTAACAGATCTGCCCCTGGGTAATTTCATAATCTTTGCGCAGAGGATGGCCTTGAAACTGCCAATGATTAAGAATCCGTCGCAGATCGGGATGTCCTTGAAATTGTATTCCGTATTGGTCAAAAACCTCACGCTCGGCCCAATCGGCGGATCCCCAAAGGTGGGTGACGGTAGGTACTCCGGTATCAGGGTCGGAGACAGGCGTTCTCACCTCTACCACCCTGTTGGTTTCCCAATTGCGAAGAATATAAACCACGAAATATCGTGCTTTCTGTTGCACCGGATATTCGAGATAATCGACCGCTGTCACATCAAGCAGCAACCCAAAATTTAAGGCCTGATCATTCTTCAGGCGAGCAAGCGTTTGTTCAAGATGTTCAGGCTGCACGGTGAGAACCACTGCATCCAGGTTGGCCGTGCAGGTCACATCCGGAAACGCGGCCTGGATTAATTCTAGCGCCGTCGTATTCATATCAATCGAGAATCCCTTTAAAGTCTTTGTGGCGATCGTTCAGCACACTTTCACCCTTGATCTGGTCCTGAATTTTTATCAATGCATCAAGAACCGCCTCGGGCCGTGGAGGGCATCCGGAAATGTAGACATCTACCGGGATGATCGTATCAATCCCCTGAACCGTGCAATAGTTATCATACACGCCACCGGAACTGGCACAAGCCCCCATCGCTACAACCCATTTGGGCTCGGGCATCTGCTCGTAAATCTGTTTGAGAATCGGTGCCTGCTTGTAGCTTATGGTTCCGCAAACAAGGAGCAGATCAGCCTGCCGAGGCGAAAAACGAACAACCTCTGCGCCCCATCGGGAAATATCAAGCTGACTTGCGGCGGCACTCATAAACTCGATCGCACAACAGGCGGTTCCGAATACAAACGGCCAGAGAGAGTACTCACGCCCCCAATTAATTACTGCGTCGAGCTTGGTGGTAAGTACCGATTCACCTAAACTTGCTTCTAATCCTAACGCCAATTGAGCACCCCTTTCTTAATAATATAAATAAGTCCAGTTAAGAGCAGCAGCATGAAGACTACCATTTCCGTGAACCCGAACCAACCCAATTGGCGCACCGTCACGGCCCATGGATACATGAACACTGCCTCTATATCAAACAGAAGAAACAGAATGGCCAACAGATAAAATTTAACGCTGAATTTCTGCTCGGCCAGCCCAATCATGCGTTTGACGCCGCTTTCGTAAGGGTCATTTTTTTCCTTTCCGCCGGCTCGGGGACCAAAAACCGTAGTCGCCAGCATAAAAAGCGGAATAATAAAAGCAATTCCGATTAAGGCGATTGCTGAAAGAACCAGTTCCGTTATCATGAATCAGACCTCTCCCTTAGACATAATAGAAAAACGTAAACCTGCTTGTGGACAACAAGTTGTTGGTGATTTTAAAAAAAATGAACGGCTATTCATTATCGGTACCGGTACTATCTGTCAAGAAAAATAGTTTCCGACAAAGCACACGGATTTTGCCGTCTCTTACCGGATGCTGAATAACCCTTCGATTCCAGGTAAAATTATGAAGAACAAATAAAAAAACGACCAATAAGTTTCACCCATAGGAACAGCAATAATCAGTAAGCGATTTCACCTTGAGACTGAATTGCGCATTACCGGGGACTTTAAAAGATTCACCACCTTTCACTGCCTTCCAGTCCCTCTCCCCAGGCAACAGCACCTCTATCTCCCCGGAAAGAATTTCCATAATCTCTGGAGAATCGGTGCGAAAGAGGTATTCACTCGGAAGCATTATTCCCAAAGTTTTTTTTGACCCATCGGCAAAGATGACGGCACGGCTGGTTACTTTGCCCTCAAAATAAACATTTGCCTCTTTAACCACGGTGACGCCCTTAAATTCTGACACAATTTTCTCCTTTAGTGCTACCGCCTGAATCTTTTTGAATCCGACAGCAAGGTTTTCTGTAAAAAAAATTCAGGCAGGTAGCTTTTGGGATCCGGCCTCCATGGATAATCCGCCGATCCAAAGGTGCACCATAAAAATGCCCGGAAAATCTGGCAATCTATCCGGGCTGTTACCTTTCATGCATGCAAAGCGATGTTCAAAAAGGGACATCCTCCCCCATAGGGGGTGGCTCCTGAAAGGATTCCCCTCCCCCGTAACCGGATCCGGCGAACTCCCCACTTCCGCCCCCTGTACTGCCTCCACCTGAATTACGAGGAGAAAGCATTTTCATCTCGCGGGCGACAATTTCAGTAGTATAGCGGTCGTTGCCGCTTTGATCCTTCCACTTCCTTGTCTGCAATTTACCCTCTATATAGACTTTGGATCCTTTCGAAAGATATTCACCACATATCTCGGCCAAGCGTTTCCAGGCGACAATTCTATGCCATTCGGTCTGTTCCTGCATCTGACCATCCTGGCCTTTCCATCTCTCTGTGGTGGCCATTGTAAATGAAACCATGGGGGTACCGTTTTGGGTGTAACGAATTTCCGGGTCTGCTCCTAGGTTTCCGATTAAAATCACTTTATTTATCATTTTTCACCTGCAGATTAAATTATTGCCAGAGGGCAAAAGACCCGTCTCGCCCAGGTCATTTTTACAGCTGATGAACATAAACTACTTGGGCGGTTATTGCAAAACTTGTTACAGCCTCCAATGCATTGAAAACTTCTTAAAGCCACTTTTTTCGGATGCCGGATACAGCGTTTTGAAAAAAAAAATTATCCCCGCAACGATGAACACTGCGGGGATAAATATGATGGCGTCGTAAAAACTTCGATCTTCTGCGTCGTAGCGTTTTTCCCGACTCTCGACATACCTTATGTATACCTTCGAGCCGGGAAAAACACTGCTCCTTGTATATCTGTGTTTTTACCTAGCCATCTTTTAGAGTGTGACGGACTTTTTACGAGTCCATTAAATATGAAGACGAAAAGAATGTTGCGGAACGGTCAGTTCATCGTCTGAAAATCATTATACGCATGGGCGCCGTGTTCGGAAATATCGAGACCAATCATTTCTTCCTCTTCACTGACCCGCATACCTATGGTCAAATCGATCACTTTAAAAAGGATGAATGAGATACCGAAGCCCCAGACAAAAGCCGCCCCAATGCCGGTAAGCTGCACGCCGATAATCTTCGCGGTCATACCATTCATATTAAAGAGACCGGCAGCCAGAGTACCCCACGCTCCACAGACACCATGAACGGAAATGGCACCCACCGGATCATCAATATGCATACGGTCTATAGCAACAACCGAAAGAACAACCAGCACACCTGCAACCGCACCGATGATAATGGAACTGGTGGGCGTAACGTTAGCACAACCGGCGGTAATACCGACCAACCCTGCCAAAGCGCCGTTGAGACTCATACCGATATCCGGTTTTTTGAACATTATCCAAGAGGTAAACATCGCGGTTATAGCGGCAGCAGCAGCCGAAAGGTTGGTGGTGACAAAAATGATTGCAATAGTACTGTCGCCAACCGTAGTTGAACCCGGATTAAATCCGAACCAACCTAACCAGAGGATAAATACACCAAGTGCCGCGATGGGGATATTATGCCCGGGGATGGCTCGCACTTCACCTTTGGGGCCGTATTTGCCGATTCTCGGACCAAGTACCACGGCACCAGCCAAAGCTGCCCAACCACCGATTGAATGCACCACTGTAGAACCGGCAAAGTCAATAAATCCAAGATCTGCCAACCAGCCTCCACCATGAAACAAGCTGCCCCATGCCCATGAGCCGAAAACCGGATAAATAACAGAGCAAATGGTCACCGAATAAATAAGATACGCGACAAATTTGGTTCGTTCAGCAACGGCTCCGGATACGATTGTTGCAGCAGTTGCGGCAAACACGACCTGAAACATCCAGAATGCCAACACCCACGGATCACTGCCTTGTCCGGTCCAAGCGGAGAGAAAAAAATCGGTGGTTCCAAACCAACCCGTCTTACTCGCTCCGAACATAATGCCAAAACCAATGGCCCAAAACGCGATGGAACCAATAGCAAAATCCATCAGGTTCTTCATCATGATATTGACTGCGCTTTTCGCACGGGTGAATCCGGTTTCAACCATAGCAAATCCGGCCTGCATGAAAAATACCAAACATGCCGCCACCAGTGTCCAGACATAGTTAAGGTTTTTCTGGAGAATATCTATTGCATCTTTATTGCTCGTAATGGTGGGGGATACCGTATCAGCCCCGAAACAGAGTACCGGTAGAACGAGAAACAGCAAGATGGTTGCTGCGCATAACTTTTTCATTGCTTCAACTCCTTTAGTTGGGATTAGAGGAAATATCAAATAGCTTCAAGATCGATTTCACCGGTACGAATCCGGCATACTTTATCCACAGGCAGGACAAAGATTTTACCGTCGCCTATCTTTCCGGTATTGACACTTTCCATAATTTTAGCGATGACCTGATCAACTAAATCTACGCCAACAACGATCTCGACCTTTATTTTAGGGATAAATTCAACTTGATATTCTGCCCCCCGGTATATTTCCGTATGCCCTTTCTGGCGACCGAAGCCTTTGACTTCACTTATCGTCATGCCGGTAATGCCGAGTTCAGCGAGGCCCTCCTTAAGGGCTTCGAGCTTGAATGGCTTGATAATCGCCTCGATTTTCTTCATAACCTTCCTCCTGATTGGTATTTATATTCAGCCACATCAAATTGGTGACAAAGGGGTACCACCTTCCTGTCTCTCTTGATTGATGTAGTAGCATTTTCAGTGCCATCGAAGAGTACCTATTTTTTTATATTATATTTTCAGCAAGATAGGAGCACTATCCTTTTAGCACAGCCTCCAGGAGACTAAATTTCAGAAAAAATTGTTTCATATTTGTCATTTGGATAATTCTTTTAATACATTTACGTAGACATATTAACAACCTTCCGTCACGGTAGAGAAACCAGCCCAAACACAACAATGTAAGCAAAGAGAGACAGAACCCTTGAACGGTTTAACGAAAATGAAACAGTCAGCACCAAGGAAAACCAAATCCGGACCCAGCCCGGTCTCAAGCAAAACCGAAAAGGTGCGTGGTAGACCTCTCGTCGACCTGTTCCTTTAAACACACCGAGAAACTTTCTTAAAAATGCCCTCAGGCACCCCCGCCGGCACTCCAATCGGCAAAAAAAAAGACGAGCGTCGCATGACGCCCGTCTTTGTCGGTACAAAAGAGAAAAAACGGTGACTCAGTTATTATAGGCCGACTCACCATGACTTATGGTATCCAGACCTTCGCGCTCCTCTTCTTCACTCACACGCAGGCCGATGGTTAAATCAACTAACTTGTACGCCACAATCGAAACGATGCCGGACCAGAGAACCGTTGTCCCAATTGCCCAAAACTGGCTTGTTACCTGGGCACTGATGGAATAATCAGCCACTTTCTCGGCAACATAGTCATACACGCCCACCCCACCGAGTGCAGGATCAGCAAAGATACCCGTAAGAATTGCTCCCAATATACCTCCGACACCATGAACACCGAAGACATCCAGAGCATCGTCTGCACCGAGCATCCGCTTAAGCCCATTCACACCCCAGAGACAGACAATACCGGCAAGCAAGCCGATGATCAATGCACCACCGATGCCGACCCAACCACACGCAGGGGTTACGGCCACCAAACCCGCAACCGCACCGGAGGCTGCCCCCAACATAGAGGGCTTTCCTTTCAGCATCCATTCCGTTAACGTCCAGGAGAGGGCAGCTGCAGCGGTTGCCGTCATCGTGTTCCCGAAAGCCAAACCGGCCAAACCATTTGCCTCCAAGTTGGAACCGGCATTGAAACCGAACCAGCCCACCCACAGCAAACAGGCTCCGATCATGGTCATGGTCAAGCTATGCGGAGCCATGGACTCCTTGCCATAGCCGACCCGCTTACCCACCATAAACGCACCAATCAGACCGGCAATTGCTGCATTAATATGGACCACCGTCCCCCCGGCAAAATCAATGGCCCCTTTCTGGAAGAGAAAACCTGCTGTCAACCCTGCCTTGGTAGCGGCATCAGGGTCGGTATAGGCGTCAGGACCTGCCCAATACCAAACCATATGAGCCATCGGCAGATAGGCAAAAGAAAACCACAGGACGATAAAGGCGAGAACAGCTGAAAATTTCATGCGTTCAGCAAAGGCACCGATAATCAAGGCCGGGGTAATAGCTGCAAAGGTAGCCTGGAAAAAGGCGTAGACTAACTCGGGAATAACAACGCCTTTACTGAAGGTAGCAGCCACTGAATCAACAGTTACACCCTTAAGCAGAATTTTACTGAACCCTCCAAAAAAGGCATTGCCTTCCGTAAAAGCAACGGAGTATCCGTAAAGAACCCAAAGAACAATACAGAGAGAAAAAACAGTGAACACCTGCATCAGCACGGAAAGCATATTTTTTTTACGGACCAATCCACCATAAAAAAGAGCCAATCCCGGAATCGTCATCAGGGTAACCAACATGGTCGAAACAATCATCCAGGCCGTATCTCCTTTATTGGGAACAGGAGTTACAACCTGAGCGACTGTGGGGGCCGAAATTACGGTCGTGCCGGCAGTCTCGGCAAAAACATCACCGGCTAGCGCGACGGTTAACACCGTCAAGATGAAGGCAAGAAACAAAACAGTACATTTTTTCATGAATAGGCTCCTTAACAATCAAAGTGCTTCAGGACCGGACTCACCGGTTCGAATACGCATCACCTGTTCAAGATCAAAAACAAAGATCTTGCCGTCACCGATTTTTCCGGTATTCGCAGCTTTCTTAATACCTTCAACAACCTGCTCAACCTGGTCGTCATCAATCGCGACCTCAAGCTTCAACTTGGGAATAAATTCTATCACATATTCCGCCCCGCGATACATTTCAGTATGCCCTTTCTGACGACCAAAGCCCTTGACCTCGGTAACCGTTATGCCTTTAACACCGAGGCCCGTCAAGCTCTCGCGCACTTCATTCAGCTTAAAGGGCTTGATAATCGCACTGACAAATTTCATAAATCACTCCTTTCCGGCAGCCGGTCAACGTTCCCACTCCCGCCATGATGGTTTAGCATTTTCTCGGTTTCAATCCGATACGCTTGTCTTTTAAATCAGCCGACGATATCGGCAAATCGGGTCGTTTCTCCGCCGCCTCTATCAGTGGTCATTCATCGTAACAAGTGAGTTATTCACAGCTTGTGATATCGGAAGAACCATCCCCCTTGTGTACCCGATACTTATCCTCAAACAGCCCCCAGTCCTTCCAAACCTTTCCCCTCCTTTTTCTCTCGTTCTCTTGAGGCCGACCATTCCGAGAATGTCAAATAAACACAATCCAGATTAAGCAACAGAGATGCCAGTTCGGGACCTTATAAATTATTCTTTAATTATAGCCAATTACGAAAAGCATGTTTACAATTATCGAGTACATAAAACCTGACACCATTCATGGCTGTAATTTTTTTTATCAACATATAACAAATATGTACACAAAAATGCAAAAAAGAAGAGGGGATGTCGCTTCTGAACAAATTGCCACAAAAGAAGCCTTGCAACTGTCGATAAAATAGGAAAAGATACGGCGAGTCGCGGCCTTCCCCCCTAACGCGATAAAAATTCCTTTTTCCCGAAGGAGTCCTCACATGCCCGACGTACAAGCAATCCCCCCGCAAACGGACAAACGATGGAAAAGCATTGACTTGGCCATGCAACTCCACGATTACCATCCCGACGGCCTCATCGAAACCCTGCATGCCGCCCAAGACGCCTTCGGTTATCTGGACACCGACACTCTCAGCTACATTGCCACCCGATTACAAATTCCACCCAGCAAGGTCTATGGTGTCACGACCTTTTACAACCATTTCAATACAAAACCTAAAGGTGAACATACGCTGACCGTCTGTACCGGCACGGCCTGCCACGTTAAGGGCAACGATCGGATATTGACCTGGGTCAAAGACCAATACGGATTAACACCCGGCCAAACCACCGAGGATAACAGGCTTTCCCTTATAGAGGTCCGCTGTGTTGGGGCCTGCGCACTGGCACCGGTGATCCTTTCCGATGGCGTTATCACCGGTAAAACAACTTTTGAGGCAACAACCGCAATTATCAAGGAGTGGCTGGGCGATGCATCGTGAAGAACTGCAGCAGATTGCGGAGGAACGTCGGCAATTTCTCAATGGATTTACCCATCATATCCTTGTTTGTGCCGGACTCGGCTGTCTGAAAAACGACGAAATTGTCAAAGCCCTCCGTCGGGTCATTACCGCCGAGGGACGTGAGCACCAAATCCTGGTCAGAAAAGTCGGATGCATGGGACTCTGTGCACTCGGACCCATCGTTCTCATCCTGCCGGCGGATATTTCCTACCAACAGGTGAGCCCGGATGATGCCGCCGAGATTATTGCCGCCCTGGATGGCGCACCGGTGCAGCGACTGCTCCTTCCCGCAGATCTCCCTTTTTTCACCCGGCAACACAAAAATGTACTGGCACTGTCCGGACGAATCGACCCGGAGAGCATTGACGATTACCTGGTAGCAGGCGGTTATGCCGCAGCCCTCACGGCAGTCACGGAAATGCGGCCGGAGGAAATTATCAATCGGATCCAGGAAAGCGGTTTGCGGGGACGCGGCGGTGCCGGGTATCCGACCGGTCTCAAATGGTCCACGGTTGCCAAGGCCGCAGGGGACAAGAAATATGTGGTCTGCAACGCCGACGAAGGAGATCCCGGTGCGTTCATGGATCGATCCGTTCTCGAAGGCACCCCCCATGCGGTGCTTGAAGGGATGATCATCGCCGCCTATACGATCGGTGCCGACAGCGGCTACATTTATGTGCGGGCCGAGTACCCGTTGGCGGTAAAACGGTTGAAACGGGCCATCCGCGATGCCGAAGGCAAAAATCTGCTGGGTCACGCCATCTGCGGCACCGCCTTTAATCTGAACATTCAGATTCGCCTGGGGGCCGGAGCCTTTGTTTGCGGTGAAGAAACCGCCCTGCTCCAATCGATCGAGGGCCGACGCGGTACTCCCCGGCCCCGACCGCCCTACCCTGCGGAAAAAGGTCTCTGGGGCTGCCCCACCCTGATCAACAATGTCGAAACCTATGCCAACATCCCCCTGATCATGGAACGGGGTGCAGCCTGGTTTGCCGGCCTGGGCACGGAACAGAGCAAGGGAACCAAGGTCTTTGCCCTGACTGGAAAAATCAAACATACCGGCTTAATTGAAGTGCCCATGGGCATGACGCTGCGCGAAATCGTCTTCGATATCGGCGGCGGTATCCCCGACGGACATACTTTCAAAGCGGTCCAGACTGGAGGCCCTTCAGGCGGCTGTATTCCGGCTGAACATCTCGACACCCCGGTCAGCTACGAGGGTCTGAGCGCGCTTGGATCGATCATGGGTTCAGGGGGTATGATCGTTGTGGACGAGACCTCGAATATGGTTGATATCGTCAGATATTTCATGCAATTCTGTATGGATGAATCCTGCGGCAAATGCATCCCCTGTCGAGTGGGAACGGCCCAGATCCACGGCCTGCTGCAAAAATTTTGCGAGCGACGAGCCTCCATCGCCGACCTCTCCCGCCTGGAGATGCTCTGCGATCTGGTAAAAAACGCCAGCCTCTGCGGCCTTGGCCAATCCGCTCCCAACCCGGTGCTGAGTACGCTCCGGTATTTCCGCCAAGAATATCTCGACCTGATTGCGGATTCCACCCCGCCGCAACCGGAGGAGGCACAATGACTTCGCAAATTCTTACTCTGACCATCAACGGCCTTCAGGTCAGTGGACTGGCCTCCGAGACTATCCTGCAGGTGGCCCGCAAAAACGACATTTCCATCCCAACCCTCTGTTATCTGGAAGGACTTTCCGCCCAAGGCTCCTGTCGGCTCTGTATGGTCGAGATCAGCGGAAACACAAAACTGCTCCCCGCCTGCGTCACCCATATCCAGGAAGGCATGGAGGTGACGACCCATACCGAACGTTTGCTTCATTACCGACGTAACATCATAGAGCTCCTCTTTTCCGAACGTAACCACATCTGCGCGGTCTGCGTCTCCAACGGCCATTGCGAACTCCAGGATCGAGCCCGTGAATTAGGGGTCGATCATATCGATTTTCCCTCCCTCTATCCTGCCATGGCAATTGATGCCTCCCACAGCCGCTTTGTCCTCGATCATAACCGCTGCATTCTCTGCATCCGTTGCGTCCGGGTTTGCGCAGAGATTGAGGGCGCACACACCTGGGATGTTAAAAACCGCGGCATCCACAGCCTGATCATTTCGGATTTCGACACCCCATGGGGCCAATCGACAACCTGTACCGGTTGCGGTAAATGCGTCCAGGTCTGTCCCACCGGCGCCTTGTCTGAAAAGGGGAAATCCGTGGCCGAAATGCAGAAAAAACGTCCTGACCTTCCCTCCCTTATTGCCAATCGCACCCAGGAGCAAAAATGAAGAAATTGCGTCTTGCCACGCTCTGGCTCGATGGTTGTTCCGGCTGCCACATGTCGCTCCTGGACATGGACGAGCGACTGCTCGACCTGGCGGGCATCATCGATTTTGTCTACAGCCCACTGGTGGACGTTAAAATCTTTCCTGAGGCCGTGGACATCACCTGCATCGAGGGTGCGGTCAGCACCATGGAGGATGAACACAAGCTGCGGACAGTACGAGCGCGAACCGGTTACCTGATTGCCTTGGGCGACTGCGCCGTCACCGGCAATATCCCGGCTCTGCGCAATATTTCAGGCGCTAACAAGGTCTTGACTTCCGTCTACCTCGAACGGGAGGCGCTTAATCCGCAAATTCCGGCCATGGAACTGCCGATCCTGAATGAGAAGGCCCTGCCGCTCCATTCCTTTGTCCCTGTGGATCTTTTTATTCCCGGGTGCCCGCCCGCAGCCGACACCTTGTTTACAGCCCTCAGCGCCCTGGTCGAAGGCCGATCCGTTGACCTGCGACTGACCACCCGTTTCGGCGCATAGGAGCCTTATCATGGAAAGACGTATCACCATTGAGCCGGTCACCCGTATTGAAGGACATGCCAAAATCACGCTGCTGCTCGATGAATCAGGTCGGGTCGATAATGCCCATTTTCAGGTCACCCAGGTACGGGGATTTGAAAAATTCATTGAGGGCCGCCCCTTTTCCGAGATGCCCGCGCTGACGGCGAGGACCTGCGGTATCTGTCCGGTGAGCCATGCATTGGCCTCGGCCAAAGCCTGCGACCAGTTGCTGGCGGTCGTGATTCCGGAGACCGCAAAAAATCTTCGGCGGATCATCAATTTCGGCCAATTGATCCAATCGCATGCACTCAATTTTTTCTATCTTTCCGCTCCGGATCTCCTGCTGGGGATGGACTACTCCCCGGAAAGACGGAATTTCTTCGGCATTGCCGCAGCTGACCCCCAATTTGCAAGAGACGGCATCCGGTTACGCCAATTCGGCCAGCAAGTCATCGAACGTTTGGCCGGGCGACGAATTCACCCGACCTGGGTGGTGCCCGGCGGGGTCAATACGCCTCTTGAGACTACGGCACGCGAGGCCATTCTCCAGGAGATCCCGGAGATTAAAAAACTCACTCTTCTCCACCTGAATCGCTTTAAACAATCACTGGAACACTATGAGGAGTACATCCGTGTTTTTGCTCGTTTCCCCAGTTTGTTCCTCGGACTCAGCAGCACTGACGGCAGTCTGGAGCACTACGACAGCCCGGTGCGGATCATCGACGGCATCGGCACGGTGATTGCCGACCGGCTTGCCCCCGAGAACTACCAAGACTACATCGGCGAAGCGATTGAGCCCTGGACCTACCTCAAATTCCCCTATTACAAACCCCTCGGCTATCCCGGCGGGATGTACCGGGTCGGTCCCCTGGCTCGGCTCAACATCGCCACCCATTGCGGCACCGAACTGGCCGACCGGGAACTGGCCGCCTTTCGTGCTCTGGAGCAGGGGCCGGTGCTCAGCTCATTTCATTATCATTATGCCCGGCTCGTTGAAGTTCTCTATGCGGTGGAGATGCTTGAAATCCTGCTTGCCGATCCGACAATTCTCAATACAAATATCCGGGCCGTGGCCGGGGTCAACAACCTGGAAGGCATCGGCATGACCGAGGCACCGCGCGGTACCTTGATCCACCACTACAAGGTCAACGGGGACGGCCTGATCGAATGGGCCAACCTGATCATCGCCACCGGTCATAACAATCTGGCAATGAATCAGGGCATCTTGCAAGCTGCGCAACACTATATTGTTGACGGCGCACTCCATGAAGGGTTACTCAACCGCATTGAGGCCGTTATCCGTGCCTTTGATCCGTGCCTTGCCTGCTCCACCCATGCGGTGGGCGCGATGCCCTTGCTCGTGGAACTTCTCTCTGCGGACGGGGGTATCATCGATCAGATCCGACGCTGATTCCGGCGAAGGCCTTCGCACTTGCCCAACCCCCTGTCCCGCAAGGAGTTATCCCGAAAAATGCTCAATTCTCTTTTGGCTATCAGTGTCGGTGCCTCGACCGGGGCCATCCTGCGCTGGCTGCTCGGTCGATCGTTCAACACCCTCTTTCCCACCTTACCGCCCGGCACACTGGCCGCCAATCTGCTCGGCGGTTATCTCATCGGTATTGCCGTTGCCCTTTTTGCAAGCCTTCCCAACCTGGCACCGGAATGGCGATTACTGGTCATCACCGGTTTTCTCGGGGCCCTGACCACCTTTTCGACCTTCTCCGCCGAGGTCGTCACCCTGTTACAGCAGGGACGCATGCTCTGGGCCGGTGCGGCTATTTCCCTACATGTTGCCGGTTCCCTGGCCATGACCCTGCTGGGGCTGGCCACGGTCGCCCTTTGCAAACAGTTCTGAATAAGGAGAGAGACATGCAAGGATTTCAACTGACCTTTTTCACCCAGCAGGATCGAAATCATAAAGGACGCTCTCTGGCCAAGTGGCTGCTCGAAGAGGCAAGAAATATAGGCATCGGCGGAGCCACCCTGATTCCAGCGGTGGAAGGCTTTGGTCATGATCGAAAATTACGTTCCACGCACTTTTTCGAATTAACCGACCAACCCTTGGAAGTGACCATGGCGGTGAGCGCCTCGGATGCCGAACGCTTATTTACACGGCTCAAAGAAGAAGGAATCAATATCTTCTATGTCAAGACCCCCATCGAATACGGCATGACCGGAGAACGCTGAATGCTGCAAGCCCTGGGCAGCCTGCCTCGGGCCGTTTGGTTGATCGGCCTGATCAGCCTCGTCAATGACGCGGCCTCCGAGATGATCTACCCGCTGATTCCGCTCTACCTCTCCTCGGTCCTGTTGGCCGGACCACGGGCCATGGGGCTCATTGAGGGGATAGCCGAGGCGACGGCCAGTCTGCTCAAGTTGTTTTCCGGCGTCATCTTTGATTACACGCAACGCGCCAGACCATGGATCGTCTTCGGATACGGAATTGCCGGTCTGGGGAGGCCGCTGATCGCCCTGGTCTCCAACTGGCCGTTTTTACTCCTTCTCCGCTTTACGGACCGAGTGGGTAAAGGGTTGCGAACCTCTCCGCGCGATGCGCTGCTGGCGGCCAGCGTTGTCGCGGGCAACCGGGGACTTGCCTTTGGACTGCATCGAGCTATGGATAACGCCGGTGCCGTCATCGGGCCGATGATGGCGGCTCTCTTGCTGGGCACCGGCATGGAGCTGAAGACAATCTTCCTCTGGACCATCGTCCCCGCCGTGCTTTGTATCGTCCTGGCCCTGATGCTCCAGGAAGCGGAGCACCGCACTCCGCCGCCCACCACCAAAGGGTTCGACTGGCACCTGCAGGCCATGCCGAGCGCCTATCGACGCTATCTTCCGGTGGCAGCCCTCTTCACGCTGGGCAATTCCTCGAACATGTTTCTTCTGCTGCGCGCGCGAGAACTGGGTGTGTCGCAGGCCCATATTCCGCTGCTCTGGGCAGCGGTATCGGCGGTGGCCATGTGTTTTTCAACTCCCCTGTCCGCACTCTCGGATCGATGGGGCCGTCTTCGTGTCCTGACCGGGGGCTATCTGGCCTATGGTCTTTTTTATCTGGCCATGGGGCAACTGCACCACAACGGTTTCATCCTTTTTGCTCTCTTTGGCTGCTACGGCCTTTTCATGGCGGCCACCGAAGGGGTCGAAAAAGCCTTGGTGGCCGACCTATCCCCGGATGGGCATCAAGGAACGGCCTTCGGCTGGTTTAATCTGGTCACCGGCGCCATGCTGCTCCCGGCTTCGATCGTCTTCGGCTGGCTCTATCAGTCCTTGCAACCACAGACGGCCTTCTTCTTTTCAAGCGGCTGTGCATTGGGCGCTGCAATGCTGCTGTTCACCTGGGTTCGTCCGGAAATGAGGAGCAGGCAGGCCTGAGTGCCTGTCAACCAGTACCCCTAAAAACAAAATGTGCCTTTCAGCGCCGCATCCTCGCGCTCTCCCTCGCCGCAACAGATCGGTTTTTTCTATTTGACAAAAAGGGTTTTCTTTAGTGTGATAGAGGGTTTTGCCATGGACAAAGAAAATCCGTATACGGCTTACAAAACCGATCAAGAGGTACAATCAGACACGTCCCTTTCCCGTCGAGGGAAGACTGCCCGTCTTTTACTGCCGATGGTGGAGCACGGCGTATGTTGGGTGCTGGCAGCGCTCTTTATCTATTCCGGATTAATAAAACTCATAGATCCGCAGAGATTTGCCGTGATCGTCTCCGGTTTCGGACTGCTGCCCGATGCGCTGGTTTTTCCAGTTGCCCTGTTCCTACCTATTATGGAAGTCCTTACCGGGGTGGGTCTTGCCTTGGGACTGCGCGGCAGCCTGACCGTTCTCACCGGCCTGCTGGTGCTCTTTATGGCTGTGCTCGTCTACGGCATCCATCTGGGATTGGACATCGACTGCGGGTGCTTCGGTCCCGAGGATCCTGAACAGGCCTATAAAGGATTGAAAAGCTCCCTGGAGAGGGACATGGTGATGATGGCGTCGGTATTTTTTGTGTATTGGAGTCGCGGCCGGGTCCGATTACAGGCTGGTCGTCTGAAATAATTCATATACTGTTTGAGGAGATAAACATGGTGCAAACAAAAAGAATGCTGCAAGGATTGGTTGTCAGTCTGTGTATTCTCGGGCTGAGTTCGCCTGCTTTTGCGTTGTTTGGAACAAACAAATTCAAAGCAGAGGTCGCCAAAGAACAATCAGCCGTCAAGCTGACACGGGAAATGCAACAGGGCGGGTACAGTCTCATAACCACTGAAGAATTAAAAGGAATGATCGATGGCGGCAAAGACCTGGTCATCATCGATACCATGCCCTATGAAGACTCGTACAAGAAAAATCACATTCCCGGGGCAAAGCAGTTTCTCTTTCCCATCCCGGAAATGAAGGAATGGGACACCAAGGAAACCGGCGGAAAAAGCATTGAGGACTTCAAGGCCTTGCTGGGCCCGGACAAGGATAAAACCATCGTCTTCTATTGCGGCTTTGTGAAATGCACCCGCAGCCACAACGGTGCTCTTTGGGCGAAAAAACTCGGCTATACCAATGTGTTCCGTCATCCCGGAGGAATCTTCGCCTGGATAGGTGCAGGGTATCCGGCCGATTCCATTAAATAACTGCCTGATCCTGCCGCTGCGGCATACATTATTTCCGCAGCGGCGTTCTTGGCAACCTTTCTCTGCTCCCGAATTCCGACCCAAGCGGTTTGTTCACAACTGATTCCATGTGCACGGCCCTGGAGCCGATGCATCCATGATCGGCCGTTTGCTGCGAGGGTACCGGAACCAGGGCCAAACCCATCCCAAAACAGGAACAATCCGTCACGGTGCTTTCCGAAACAGGCTTTCCCTCCTTAACCATCGCGCTTCAAGAGATGAAGAATCGCTGCACCGAGTGCGGCAATTGTGTCAGAAATTGCAATTTCCTCTCCCAATACGGCACCCCGAAATCCATCTCAATCGAGTTTGACTTCAACACGCCTCTTCACCGGGAAATCGCCTACGAATGCAGCCTATGCGGCCTGTGCGCAACAGTCTGTCCGGAAAAGCTCGATCCGGGCCTTCTGTTTCTTGCAATCCGGCGTCGACATGTCGAGTCCGGATATTTCAAGAAAAAACCCTATCGCGCCCTGATCCGTTACGAGGCCTGCGGCACTTCTCCTCTTTTTTCATGGTACGGCCTGCCGCAAGGGTGCGATACGGTGTTCTTCCCGGGATGTGCACTCCCCGGTACTCGACCCGCGGTCACCTTGCAGATCTATCAACATCTCCGCGAGATCATCCCCTCGCTTGGCCTGGTGCTGGATTGCTGCACCAAACCTTCCCATGATTTGGGACGGACAGCCTTTTTCCACACCGTCTTCGGCGAGATGCTCGCATGGCTCGTGCGCCACGGCGTTCGGTCGGTGATAACGGCCTGCCCTAATTGCACCAAGATCTTTCGCCAATACGGCCAAGGGCTGAGCGTTGAGACCATTTATGAAATTTTTCAGGCCCACGGCCTGGGGAAGCCCCTCGTCCCCACCTCCGGCATCGAGGTCAGCGTTCATGATCCTTGTGCCCTGCGTGACGATCCTGCCGTGCAGACGGCGGTCCGCGGCCTCCTCTCCGACCTGGGGTACACCCCGGTGGAAATGAAACACCATAAACGATTCACGGTCTGCTGCGGGGAGGGTGGAGCTGTTGGCTGTGTCAAACCGCAATTTGCCCGAGGATGGACCGCGATTCGCCGCCGGGAAGCAGGAACACGAAACCTCGTTGCCTATTGCGCCGGATGCACCGAATTTTTGAACCGTGCAACCCCGACTGTCCATCTCCTGGATCTTCTCTTCAGGCAGGACCCCGCATCGAAGAAAAAACGGACCATTGCCCGGGCTCCGTTTACCTATTGGAACCGACTCGTGTTGAAACAAAAAATGAAAGGAATGATTCCGGCCACAATCCAACGAACCCGGTCGGAAAAGAAATAGTTTTCCCTTCCTCCGGGGTACCCTACATGTTTGTCCGGAATTCTCGAGATATAAAAAAGATACATTGAGGACCTGTCAGCATAGAACTGCAACCTCCGGCATCTCATCTTCGGCTTGTCTTTGGTTGCCGCTCAATCGCAGCAAGCAACTCCAGCCCAAATCTGAGCGCAATGTTGTTCAGGTTCTATGCAAACAGGCCCACAGAATGCAGCAATTCCTCGAAGTACCGGACGGATCAGACGGGAATTATAAACCAATTCAGACCTTCCGATATTTCGAGGTAACCCATGTTACCGACACGGGATGGCCCTCCGAAAACTGTCCTTGGTCCAAATTTTCTGTCCGTCCGGTGTTTCTCCGTCGGCTTTCCATTTTTCCTCGACCTGGAGGCAATAGGACCCCAGATTAACGATCTCCGGCTCCTTGTTGCCGGGAGTGTCTCCACCTATACGCATCAACTCGGGATTGGCGGACGTGTAGTTAGGGTTGATTGTGGCTGCACCGCAACCGGCCAAGGTCACAGCAATTGCTGCGTAAACAAAAACCCCGCAAATCTTGTTCATAAACTGCTCTCCTGCTCATTGATTGATTATAATGGAAATCCTGGAAACGCAACGGATTCCCTGAATACTGCCTTTTAATCTCCTTCCGCATTCAAGAGCGAACCTCTCTCTGCAAAAGGAGAGCCTGTCAACAAATACGTCGGTGTGGACATCATGCATACACCGGCGAGTTATAGCATATTACCGCTCGGTCTCCCCCCATCTTTGATCCGTTCCAATTGATCGATGAGGTCATCAATCTCAGCTTGCCAATACTGGCGCGAACCGAAATCAGGAATAACGCTGGTGGCACCATCCTCCACTACCTGATGGGCGCACCAAGCGGAATAATGGATAAAACGCATGGCCCGCAGGGGTTCGATCAGGCGGAGACTGCTCCGATCAAACGGCCTGAAGGTTTCGTAGCCCTCAAGTAACAGCTCCACCTCGCTAAAAGAATCATTAAGGGGACCCGGCAGGAGCATCCAGAAATCCTGAACCGGCGGACCGATGGCCATATCGTCAAAATCAATCAGAAAAAATGATTCTCCCGGACGATAAATCAAGTTGCTCGAATGGCAATCGCCATGAATCCGGATGGCTTCCGTTTTTGCAAACAGGGGCTCAATAGCCTCTATGATTCTGGCAGTGCTCTCTGTATAGGGTCCAAGCAGATCATCCGGAACAAGACCGCTTTTCCGGATGAAATTAACCTGGGCTGCCGTGGTGACTGCCGGGTGCATCTGCGTCCGGCCCTGTGCTCTTGTCCTGGATCCCACCAGATGCATGCGTCCGAGCAGACGTCCGATCGCCAGCCATTGGTCATCATTGAATTCATCAACGCATCGTCCCCCTTTTCGCGGAAAAACGGCAAAATACATTTCTCCATCATGGGCGAGTGTTCCCCCTGTCTTTAAAGGCAACGGAGCAATGACCGGAATTTCTTCCGCTGCCAATTCCAACAAAAAATCATGTTCATCCTGCAGGGCTTGCGGTGTCCACCGTCCCGGCCGGTAGAATTTGGCAACCATGCCGTTGCCGTCCTTGTCTTCCAACTCATACACGCGATTGATATAGCTGTTATAGGGACGACAGAGATTAGTGCAGGCGCGACCCAACGCGGATTCAACGTGCTCAAGAATGTATTCAGGTGTCAGCCTATTCAAGGCCGAATTTTGCAAGGCCGAACTTTGCTTATTTTCATCCACTCTCTCCATAACGATTTCCCCTCTGATGATTTGTAACCGTTCACCGGAAAACCTGATAATCTCGTACAACCTCCGAGCTATAAGCGTTTACCAGTGCCGAAGATGTGCAAAAGAGGTCAGTAAACTGTACTCTTGGTACGTTTGCCGACCGATAACAAAACAGATTCGGTGCTGGTGAACGCTTACGATGATTTCGCCGAATTCTCCGACCTCCGCATCCTTTAAAATGGAAACGAAGGAAAAGGCCCTCTTCGGTCTTGAGGCGGGTATCAATCCGCATAAGGCCCGGTCGATTTGTGTCTATCGAAGGGGCACTCTACCATGATTTGCTCATAAAACCTGCATTCTCTCTTTCTCCTCGACCGCAGGGACACCTTCCTTTTCGAATGGATGCCGCGGTGGCACCGCTTGGTGGTCTTCCAGTTGATAAATTTTCTTAATAATCTATGAGTTGCCTCACTATTCCATTCACAGTCCGAAAAAAAACAGGTACCCTTTTATATGCTATCTCTGCTCAAGAGAAGAGACGACCTGCCTCTAAAACATCTGGATAAATGTAATCATCCCCACCTCAACTTCAAGATGCACCGAGAGGCCAGGGCAAAAGAAATGCTAATCGTAACTGACAGAGGTTTCTTATGCCGAATTCGGAAAATCAGCGGATGGTTTCACCAACTTCCTTGAAAAACATTGCATCCACTTCTCCGATTACCATTCAGCAAATAGAAAAATATCTGCAAGACGCCACCGGTTTAACCACGGCCCAGATTGAGCGGCTGCTCTTGGCGGCCCGGATAAGCATAACCGACAATTTGGCGAAAACACGGGAGGCTCTTGAAAAAAAGGAGTACACGACTATGGGCGAAGCCGCCCATACCCTGAAGGGGACACTGCTGCAATGCGGCCTGCCTGAGCTTGCCGCCAAGGCCAAAACGATTGAGCACGGTGGCAAAAACCACAGTACCCTGCCCTATGCGCAGTTCCTGGACAGCTTGCAGAAAGATTTGGTGGAATTGGTACTAAAAAAGAAGGCCAAAGAGCATACCGACAGGGCCTGAGTTCTTCGGGTGATGGCGATTGAAATCGGAAAACTTCATTCAACTCATACATGGGGAAAATACATATAAAACCAAGAAAACCCTTCCGATGGGCACGCTCCTATTCCGAACGGAGGGCCTCAAGGGGGTCGAGCCGGGCGGCCTGACGGGCGGGAAGAACACCGGCGATGATGCCGATCAGCAGGGCCAGCAGCTCCGCAAGAACAACGAAGGACCAGGGAGTATGCACCGGCAGAAGCGGTACAAAGGTGTGAATAAGAAAGGCGCAGCAAAGGCCCGCTATCAACCCGGCCCCGCCACCGAGTGCCGCCAGCAGTGTTCCTTCGAGGAGAAAAAACAAAAGAATCTGCGACCGGGTAGCACCCAGGGCCCGCAACAGACCGATCTCTGCGGTGCGCTCGCGCACGGCAATGGTCATCACTGTGAAAATGCCGACACTGCCCACTAAAAGCGAGATGCCTCCCAAAGCGCCCACGGCCACGGTGAGCATGCCCAGTACCGAACCAAGGACATCGAGCATCTGTTGCTGGGTGGTAATGGTAAAATCCTCCTGACCATGACGCTGCAGCAGCACCCGCTTGATGGCAGCCACCATCTCTTTGGCCTCAGCCCCCTCCCGATAGAGGATATCGATCTCCATCAACCCGTCGCGGTTGAACAGATCCAGGACCCGCACCGCAGGCAGATAGACGGTATCGTCCATATCAAATCCGAGAATTTGTCCTTTGGATTCCATCACCCCGATCACCCGACCAGGAACATTCCCCACCTGGATACGTTCTCCCAGGGGATTCATGCCCGGAAACAACTCCTGCCGGGTTTTGTGCCCGAGCACCACAAAAGGCCGGGCCGTGCGGGCATCGTCCGGCGGCAGGAAGCGGCCGCTCTTCACCCGCATGCGGAAGGCACGGTCCATCTCCGGCCCCACCCCGTAAATGGTGATCCGCCGGGTCCGGCTGCCTGCCTTGACCTCGGCATTGCCCTGAACCATGGGAACTGCGGCCTCGACCCGCGAGATCCGGCGCAGGGCATCGCAATCTTCCAGGGTCAGGAGGCGTGCGGAGCCGATGACGCCAAGCGAGGTCCCCATGGTAGTGACCTTACCCGGATTGATAGCAATCAGGTTGGTGCCGAACTGGGTGAATTCGGCCAAGACAAAGCGCTGCAATCCCTCGCCCAAAGAGGTCAGCAGAATAACCGCAGCAATGCCCACAGCTATCCCTAAACCGGTAAGAAAGGAATGGAGCCGTTTCGCTCGGATGGAGGTGGTGACGAAGCGGACCTGATCAAGGATATCCATGGCCTTCAGTGACGGGCCAGAGCCTGGATCGGGTCGAGCCGAGCTGCTCGGCGGGCGGGCAAAAGCGAAAAAAGAAAACCGGTGCACAGGGCCGTGCCCATGGCAGCGGCAATGGCCCAGAGTGGTGGCGTGGTCTGCAGGGTCGGATAGAAGTGAACGATGGCTCTGGAACCGAGGAAACCGAGCAGCAACCCGATCAGGCCGCCGATGCTTGAAAGCAGCAGGGCCTCGGTCACCAGAAGCACCATGATCTGCAACTGACCGGCACCCAACGCCTTGCACAGACCGATCTCACCGGTACGCTGGGCCACTGCCATGAGCATCACATTCATGATCAGGATCCCGGCCACCACCAGGCTGATACCGGCGATCCCGGCCACGGTGAGCGTCAGCACCTGGAAAATCTTGTCAAAGGTGGCCAATACCGAATCCTGGGTGATGATGGTGACATCCTCCTCTCCGTAATGGCGTTTGGCGATGGTGGCGGCAATAAACTTTTTTACGCGCTCAAGGCCGCCCACGTCTTTCGCTTCGACCAGGATACGAAAAAGGCCTTCGGTATTCAGCAGCATCTGGGCAAAGGCCACGGGCACGATCACCAGCTCCTCGGTATCCAACCCCAAGGATCGCCCCTCAGTGCCGAGAATACCGATCACCCGGCAGCGGAACCCGCCGAGCCGCACCAATTCCCCCAGGGCATTTTCCTGCCCGAACAGTTCCCGATAGACCTTGGCCCCGAGCACGCACACCGGACGGGCGACCTCCATGTCCTCCTTGGGCAGGAAGGAACCCCGTTCCAGGCGGAGATGATGCACCGCAAGCAGGTCCGCTGTCGAACCGAGTACCGGCACCTCCCGTTCCTTGCCCTGTCGGGCGACATGCATCTCACCGATATTGAGCGGCGCTAAGCGGCGAACCGCATCACCGCGCTCCAATTCCTTGGCATCGGCCAGGGTAAGATCGCGCGGGGTCTCGCCTACCAGGGTTGCGGGAGTGTTGGAAGCGGTCTCGGTTCGTCCCGGAATGACGATCACCAGATTGGTGCCGAGCGAGGAAAACTGATCCACGATGTAGAGCCGCGCGCCGTTGCCGATACCGGTGAGCAACACCACGGCCGCCACCCCGATGCTCATGGCAAGCAGCATCAGCAGAGTCCGCACCCGGTTGCTGCCAAGGCTATTCAAGGCAAAGCCGATGACGTCGAAGAGCCGCATGACCTCAGGCGCGCAGGTTGTCGCCGGCGATACGGCCATCCACCACCCGGACCCGCCGCCGGGCGCGCTCACCGATCTCCGGGTCATGGGTAACCACCACCAGGGTCAGGCCCCCTCGGTTCAGCTCCTCCATCAATTCAATGATCTCAGCGCCGGCGTGGCGATCGAGATTGCCGGTGGGTTCGTCGGCCAGCAGTACCGTGGGATCATTGATCACCGCCCGGGCGATGGCCACCCGCTGCCGTTGACCACCGGAGAGTTCATCCGGGCGGTGCTGCCGGCGGTCCCTGAGACCAAAGGAGTCGATCAGGCGAGCGCTGCGCTCAATCCGTTCTTTGCGCGGTACCCCGGCCAAGAGCAGGGGCAGTTCAATATTCTGCTGGGCGGTCATGCGAGGAATCAGATGAAAAAACTGGAAGATGAAACCGATTTTGCGACTGCGGGTAGCGGCCAGCAGATTATCGCTGAGGCTGGTGACATCCTGGCCTTCCAGGAGATACACACCGCTGTTGGGGGTATCGAGCAGGCCCAGCGTGTTGAGCAGGGTTGACTTGCCGGAACCCGAAGGCCCCATGATCGACAGGTATTCACCCGGTTCGATGGTCAACGATATCCGATCCATGGCCCGCACCTCCTGCCCGCCCACCGTGAAAATACGGCTGACCTCACGCAGTTCGATCATGGCTTCGCCGTCTCCGCACTGCCTTCAATCTGAACCAGAACCCCATCCTTCAGGCCCTGCCGGTCGATGGAGGTCACCACCTGCTCGCCCTTGGCCAGCCCCGAGGTGACTTCGGTTAACTTCCAGTTGGTGAGGCCGGTGGTAATCGGGCGCCGCTGAACCCGGCCGGTATCGGCCTGGAGCACATAGGCAAAACCGTCTTTCAGCACCGCCTCGGTGGGAATACGCAGGACCGAGGACCGGCTATCGAGAATAATCTCGACATCGGCACTGTACCCGGCCAGGAGATTACCGGGTGCGGAATGATCGACAAAATCAGCCTCAATCTCGACGGTGCGGGCCTGTTTGGCCAGTTCAAGCACATAGGGGGAAATACTGCGCACCTTGCCGGAAAACGTCTGTTTGGGAAAGGCATCGAGACTGATGCGGGTGGCCATGCCCGGTCGGATCTGGGCGGCATCGATTTCATCGATGGGCGCAGCAACATAGAGGGTTTCCATGTTGATCAGGTCGATTGCGGGCAGGGTGGCTATTCCCGGCGGCGAGGGGGTGAGGTATTCGCCGACCTCACCGTTGACCTCGGCCACGATACCGTCAAAGGGGGCGATCAGGATAGTCCGCTCAACCATGGCGCTCGCCGCATCCACCTGGGCCGCACTGACCAGCCGCTGGGCCTCGGCTGCATCGCAGGCCGCCTTTTGGGCCTGCGCACCTGCCACCGCCTCGTCATAGGCGGATTCCGAGGTTGAGCGACGCTGCCGGAGTTCAGTCTGCCGTGCGCCTTGCCGCTGGGCCAGGGCAGCCAACAGGCACCTCTGCCGGGCCGTGGCCTCGGCTGCCACCGCTTCACTGCGGGCCAGGGACAACTGCGCCTGGAGGTCTTTGTTCCACAGGGTGAGCAGCACCTGTCCCGCCTTGACCGTATCGGCCTTGCGGACATTGAGGGTGGCGATCTGGCCGCCGGTTGCCGGAGTAAGATTGGCCCGGTGTCGAGCCTTGACCGATCCGGCACGGGTATTGGATACCGTGGCCTCGACCATGCCGCTGTCAACCGTCTGCACCGTAACGCTGATCGGCGTTTCCCGTGTCAGGTAGCGGTAGGCAAAGAACAGGGCGGCAATAACGGTAATGAGGAGGAACAGATAGGTTTTTTTCACGGCATTTCAAAAGGTATTGAAAAACAGGGAGGGAACGAGCATAGCCGATCATCACGAAGGTGTCCTACAAACCCGACGGGGCCATCGATCTCAAACTCGCCGGAGAGCCACACTATCTCCTGAAAGCACTCCCTACTGTCTAAAAAGATTCCCGGGAAAAGACAAAGGAAATTTCTCGGCAGCATTCCGTAAAAGACACACGAGAGAGGCGTTTAAAACCCTTCCCTTCCTCTGCTCGTATGGAGGGTGGGCTGATTTCCAAAATTTTCGATATTCGCTGAAGTGGTGGAGAGGGGGGCCCCAACAACGCAGGGAAGAGGAAGAAGGCAGAGGTGCGGATGGCGCGCGACCTACACACCGAAAAGGACGCCTTTACAATCGACAGGAAGGCTGCGACCTGCTGCAGTTTTGCTTGATCATGACAATCTGCCAGAGTTGGAGGGTTCGGGCCCGAAAAGCCCCGGCGCAGGAAAGAAGATAATATTCCCACATACGCTTGAAGCGGGTGTCGTAACGTTGCGCCAACATCGGCCAGGCCTGCTGAAATCGTTCGTTCCAGGACAGAAGGGTTTTATCATAATGCGGCCCAAGATTGTGCACATCTTCAATCACGAAGAAATGCTCAACCGCTTGGGATATCTGCCGCAGACTCGGCAGCATACTGTTGGGAAAAATATAGCGGCGTATCCATGGGTCGCAGTATGCCTTGGAGGTGTTGCTGCCAATGGTGTGGAGGAGAAAAATACCCTCATCCAACAGCAATCGATTCACGGTTTGCATAAAGGTGCGATAATTTTTTTTACCGACATGTTCAAACATGCCCACCGAAACAATCTTATCGAATCGCCCTTCGAGGGTTCGATAATCACCTTCGAAAAAATCCACCGATACATTCCTGCAGCTTTCGCGGGCGTAGCGCAGTTGCTCCCGGGAGATATTGGCTGCCGTCACCTTGCAGCCATGGCGATCGGCAGCATAGAAGGCCAGTCCTCCCCAACCGCAACCAATATCCAGCACGCGCTCCCCAACCGACAGCTCCAGCTTTTGAGCGATCAGGGCCAGTTTCTTCTGCTGCGCCTGTTCCAGATCATCGGTGCCGTCGAAAAAAGCGCAACTGTATTGATGATACGAGTCGAGAAAGGAGAAAAACAACGCATTGTCGAGATCGTAGTGCTTCCTCGCAATCATACGACTGCGCGCCATGGACTGCAGATTGAACAGGATCTCCGGTAAAAAAGAGGCGGCGTACCGCCAAGTGCCTTTTAACTGATCGTCCAGGCCGCCCCGCAACAGCCGACAGATCATTTCATCAATCTTTCCGCAGCTCCACCAGCCTTCCATATATGATTCGCCTAACCCGAGATTTTTCTCCTGCAGGACCCGGCGGTACCACCGATCATCATGGACCTGGATATCCCAGGGATCATCACCGTTAATTGTCACTCCGGCCCGAGAAAACATCCGATGGAGTATTGAGGAATTCATGTGCGTCTCGTTTGAAAGTTGCCATAGATGGTCTCGAACCTTTCCCCTGCCTGATCCAGGCAGGCGGCGAACCATCGGTATAAAGAGGGGGCACCCGGCGCGGAGCATGATCCCGAGGTGTCCCATGCTCTCAATTAGATGGTCAGCATCAACTATGTGCCGAGGGGGAAGAAAGAACAAGATATGAAAATTAGAGAGAGAATGGATACCCTACCTATCAATTCACAAAAGTTGGAATATGGAAAAGCAGGGGGGTGCAGGAGGCACGGCAAGAGAATACAATCAGATGGGAATCGGCCAGGAGAGCGGCAGAGTGTTAATCATCTCTTTGTTTTGGCGAACTCCGGTTCATAGCCCACGGTATAGCGGTGAGATGCGGCATTACGGATGCTGAGAAAATGGGCATTGTCTTTATCAAAGGGACAAAGAGGCAAGGCACAATGCACAAACCCAAATTTTTGGTACCATCCGGGACTTCCCCAAACAAAGAGCGTGCTTTCCTTGATGACATCCTGCCGCAAGGAAAAACGAAGGAGCTCGGAGCCGATCCCCTGATGCTGCATCTGCGGTTTCACTGCCAACATTGCCAGATGCAGACCACAGACCGTGGGGCCGTCATACGCATTTGAAAAAGCGATATAGGCGGTAACCGTGTTGCGATGAATACATACCCATTCGTGGAGCGACCTTCCTTTTTCATGAAGTTTTTCAAACAGTTGCACTTCATAGCGACTACGAGAAAACGCTTGCTGCAACAAGGCAGCAACCTTGGGTTCATTTTCCGGGGTAAGCTTACGAATTTTCATTAAGACCTTTGCGGTAACACTGCGTTGTTTACAACCCAACGCCTTGTTTTTTTCAGGAAAGCGAGGCTGTAACAATACCTTGCCGGAGCGACGGAGACATACCTTTTGGCCTCCTCGGGAGGAGGCCGGTGCTTCCACGATTTCTTTTATTTTCGAGGGTAGCCAAAGATATATAGCATGTGGCCTGGAAAAAAGGTTGTACTTCTTTTCCCAAACGGCCCCTGTTCAAATGAGAAGAGGAGGAAAACGATTATTGCATGAGGAGTTCCTTCTTTGAGCTCGAATTTCCCCTAATCGAGGAGAGGACGGTTAAAGGCGGGGATGGAGTGAAGATTTTTTCAGGAGTGTTCAAGGTCATAAGCCGATAGCAATACGATCCGGCGTCCTTCCCGTGTTTTTTAATGGTGTAGCTGTGGATTCTCCCCAGATGGGTTGCCTTGCCGGCAAAGACGCGATCAGCAATATTTTCTTTGCTCTTGGAGATCGCAAGCACTTCGGTGGAAGTCGTTTGGGCAGAAGGCATCCAGTAATTGAACATCAACGCATTCATGCCGAACAGCTGCCGACCGGTGGTCTCGCCGACCGGCCGCTCCAGCGCTCCTTTTGCGGCAAGGGAACTGTTTTTCTTGCGATAAAAGGCCAGACCGCTGGCAGTCCGGTATTTATCCATTCCAACAACAAGCGGGCGGACCCCTTGCTGTTTTGCAATTGTATCGACCGTCTGTTCAACCTGCAGGGCCAGATCGTCCCCTCCGAATAGAAAGGTATGGATTTCAAAAGGAATGCCGGGAATCCCCAGGGTAAAATAATGGAGAAGGCAACCATAGCCGAGAACGAGGGTGAGCAAGGTAGTCGACCAGAGTCGCTGGTTAAACGGCCACGGTCGAAGCGTCCCCGTTACATACCGGAAGGGCAGCGATGTGGCCATCAACGGGATAAAGGCCAGCCATAAAGGACCGGCCCAGTTCAGTTTCACCTCTCTGGAAAAACTGAAGAAAACAAAGACCGAAAGGGGAAGAAGGGCCATACAGCAGGCAAAAAGCCGATGACGACGGTGGCGACTGGTCACAAAAGCATTGTCTTCCGTTTCCTTTTTGCCATACCTCCGGCTGGAGTTCCAGATGGCAAGGAGTCCGGTCGGGGTCAGCAGCAGTAGTATGGCCGCCAGGAGTTCTGGGGTGGAGAACCTGAAAGCGTTGGCAATCCTATGTTGACTTTGAAAAAGAAACGAGGCCCAGTGGTGCTGATAATTCCAAAAAATGACAGGAGAAAAAATCAAGAGCGCCGTTATTGCCGCGAGATAGGGTTGCGGTTTAAAAAACCAGCGGCGTGATCGTGTATCGATCAGCATAAAAAGAATAATCGCAGGACCAAGCAGGACGATGGTATATTTTGAGACCAAGCCGAGGCCAAGAAAAATCCCGACGCCTGCCCAGGAGGAAGGATTTTCATCGACGAGGGCACGATGGAGAAAAAACAGGGTACCTGCCCAGCAAGCAAGAAGAGGCGCATCAGGGGTAATAAACAAAGCCGTCCCAAAAAAAAGAGGGAGCGCCGCAGTCAGTACCAGGGCATTCAAGGCGGCCTTCCTGCCTAAAACGGAGAGGGTGAGCTTATAGCTGAACCAGGCGGTGAGGAACCAGCAAAAAAAAGCGCCAAAACGAACCCCAGCCTCCGAATTACCCAGGAGATGGGTTCCGAGCCAGATGAGCAGGGCCACCATGGGCGGGTGATCGAGATAGCCCATGGCCGGATGCTGGCTGTAGTTCCAGTAATAGGCTTCTTCCTGGAGAAGTTCATACCCGCCGAGGTAAAGAATTCTAAGCAGGACGGTATAGGAAATGATCAGCAGTGCGGCCAGGCGCCAGTTGCCTGCCCTGTCGGTGCCCCGCCATTTTTGGGAGACAAAGAGAAATCCTGTTGCCGAGGCAAACAGACTGGAAAACGCGGCGGCCAGAAAAAGCGGCCAGGCCGTATCGGTAAACCATGTCGACAGGGCGGACATCATCCCCCCTCGGAGAAAGAGGACCAGCAGGAGGACGCACTGATACCGGAGAAGGGCAGAGGGGCGAAGAGAGGAAAGCGATGTTTGCGTGGTGGCCGCGCAGAGAAGGTACCCGAGATTACAGGCCAACAAAAAACTGCAGATATGCACGGCAGCCAGCTGATACCCCCGGATCTGCAAAAAATGAAACAAAAGCAGATCAACAGCGACAGCGGTTCCCGTCAGAAGAGCCAACTCTTTTTTGCTTCCAACATCAAGAGGGAAACCGCCAAGCGCCGCAAGTTGCCGCAGATAATCGATCAGCACCTTGCCATTCATCTTTGAGCTGCCCCTTTTTCTGTCGACAAAGGTGATCGGGATCTCGGTAACGCGTAGCCGGTCACCGGCTGTAGCAAGGATTTCGAGCCCGATCTTGAACCCGGAAACAGGGTTGTCAATCGACAAAAAAATCTCTTTGCGCACTGCAAAAAAACCGGCTAAAGGGTCGTGAACCTCGGTGAACAAACGGGCCGGCAAAGTGGCTAGCCGCGAGCCCAGTTTCCGGAAAAAGGGCCACTCCGGCGTGCCGCCGCCCGGGATGTAGCGGCTGCCGATCACCATATCGTGGCTTCCCGCCCGAAGGGGAGCCAGGAGTTCTCGGATGCTCTCCGGCGGATGGCTGAGATCGGCGTCCATCACCACCAGCAACTCGCCTTGGGCCATCTTGGCGCCGTCTCGAACTGCGGAGGCCAGGCCGAAAACATGGTCACGGCAGAGGAGCCTGACCTGCAGCAAGCCGCTATAATTGCGGATTTCCGCTCGGGTGGCATCGATTGAGCCGTCATCGACAAAGATGATTTCGGTTTCATCGTGCATTCCGACCATGGCGGTTTCGATACGTGAAAGCAAAGGAGCAATGTTCTCCCCTTCGTTGCGGGTTGGAATGATTATGGAAACGCTGGTCATGCTGGACCTCTTTCATTGAGCTGCGGCGATCTTTTTGCGATTTATCGCAGCATAACCGGCAAAAATGAAGAAACCATGAACCGTGCTGATGCGGAATGCGGGAGGAGAACCATTATCCCTTCCCTACCCTCCGGAATATACTGTTGACGGGCAATACGCTGGTTTGCTATAGCTTACCAGCACTCAACAAGCCTTTTTCTCCCCTTACCTGCACGGCAGTAGAAACGAAGTCTTTCCCGGTTACGAAAACAACCGTGAGGTCTCCGGGCATCTGTCGACGGCAAGGCCGTACTTTTGGGGGAAGAGAAGAGCAGCGGCTTGTTTCATCATCCGGAAAACGATCGACTGCCGGTCTCTCCGTGCGACCCGAGCAAGGCGGACAACGTTTCATCCACAACGTATGCTACAGGATTTTCTATGATAGGAATCTACGCTGGAAGTTACGACCCGCCGACCAACGGCCATCTCTGGATAATCGAACAAGGTTCCAAGCTGTTCTCTCGATTTTTCATTGCGGTGGGAGAAAATTCACGAAAGGAATACACCTTTACGACAGGAGAACGAGTGGCGATGCTGGAAGAGGTATGCGCCGAATTCAAAAATGTGGAGGTGGTGCAATTTCAAAACAAATTTCTGGTAAAATTCGCCGAATCAATCGGAGTGGATTATATCCTTCGCGGTATCAGGAACGAAAAAGATTATACCTATGAACGGGGCATGCGGTACGTCAACAGCAACATGAACGGAACCATCCAGACACTGTTCATGATGTCGCCGCGGCACCTTGTGGAAGTCAGCTCCAGCTTGGTCAAAGGATTGGTGGGATCAGACGGCTGGGAACAGGTTCTCCGCGAATATGTCCCCGAATCGGTTTTCTACAAAATGCTGGACAAATACGGCAAGGTGCAATCCTGTCCCACAAGAAGAAGAATTCTTGAACGAATCTGAATATTCGGATTTCCCTCCCTCACCCGGTTTTAACAAGCAGCCGTATTATCGGGCGGAACCGGACGCATAGCCGCAGCAGACGCTCCACCGGAGGCGTTACAAGACAATCACGGTTACAGGAAAAGAGACATCACAATGGAATGGTTATGGGATATCAGCATCTGGAGTTCCCTGCTGACGCTTACAGTGCTGGAGATTGTTCTCGGCATCGATAATATTATCTTTCTCACCCTGCTCGTCAGCAAGGTGCCCCCCAACAAACGCCGATTTGCCCGGCAATTCGGTCTCTTGGCCGCCATGGGTACGCGCATTCTTCTCTTGATGTCGGTGGCCTGGCTGGCAAGACTGGTGGAACCCTGGTTTGTCGTTATCGACCATCCGGTTTCCGGCCGTGATCTGGTGCTGCTGAGCGGCGGACTCTTTCTTATCTATAAAGCGGTCACGGAAATTCACGGAAGCCTGGAAGGCGGCGAAGAGGTTCACGGCCCCAAGCACATGGCGTCCATACTGCCGTTGGTCATCGCCCAGATCGCTGTTATCGATATTGTTTTTTCACTGGATTCGGTCATCACCGCTGTCGGTCTCGCCGATCATCTCTGGGTCATGATAACGGCCATAGTCATTGCCATTGGTGTCATGATGTTTTCCGCTGAATCAATCGGCGATTTTGTCGAGACGCACCCGACCGTCAAGATGCTGGCTCTGGCCTTTCTTGTCCTGGTAGGAGTCGCCTTGTTGGCGGAAGGCACCGGCCATGTCATCCCCAAGGGCTATCTCTATTTTGCCATGGCCTTCTCACTTATGGTGGAAATGCTCAATCTCCGACTGCGCCATACAACCTCGCCGGTGCATCTGCATCAGATATATGAAGAGATGGACCAGGAGGATGACTCCATCAAGAACAATCGTCCGCATCAGGCCAAGGACGATCAATCCTCTTGCTGATTTCTGCCGATGCCGGTTTCCCGGCAACGGAATTTTTTCATTGAATTATCCGATTGATGCTATATATAAACCCCATAGGACTGGTTGAGCTGGCTGGTGCCGGTCGCGGGCTTCAACCCCGTTGAGCTGCCTGTGAAAAGGGAGCTGTTTGGTTCGATTCCGAAACCAGTCTCCATCTTCTCTTCCGGCCATTCACGCCATCAATTCCGTCATTGCCGATCAGTATCTCGGCTCATTTCCCCTCCTTCCTTTTCCGCCACTACCGGAAATGTTCTTTTTTTTTGTTGACAGCCCCCGAAAAACCGGATGAAATTCATCCCCCTCCCATAAAAAAAATTATTCATCTTGAAAAAAGTTGTTTTTCCGTACTTAATACAGCTCGACTCAAAAATAGACCCGCCTCCGGGCAGCAATCGTTGCCGGTTGCAGCATTCGTCATTCAAGGAGAAATACCATGCAAGACACAATACGGAATGTGCTTCGAAATATTGCCGAAGGAAACGGTGGCATTACGGTGCTGACAGGGGCAGGAATTTCAGCGGAGAGCGGGATCCCAACCTTTCGCGGCCCGGAGGGATACTGGACGGTCGGTTCAACGGTCTACCACCCCCAGGAGATGGCGACCTTTCATATGTTTTCCCAGCAACCGGATGAGGTCTGGAAATGGTACCTGTATCGCAGGGGCATTTGTCGGCAAGCTGCACCGAATCCGGGCCACCTGGCCCTGGTCGCCATGGAAAAACGGTTCGGCGACCGTTTCACCCTGATCACCCAGAATGTCGACGGCCTGCATCTGCGCGCAGGCAACACCCCGGCCCATACCTACCAGATCCACGGTAATGTCGATTATATGCGTTGCTCGGTGGAATGCAGCGAGGCAGTCTACCCGATTCCAGAGGCGGTTACGGCCAAATCCAAAGAGGAAAACCTCACCGAAACCGATAGGCAACACCTGCGTTGCCCCCTCTGCGGTGAACGATCCCGTCCGCACGTCCTTTTGTTCGACGAAAGTTACAATGAGCATCACTACCACTTCCACAGTTCGCTCAAAACGGCCCAGGAAACGGCTCTGCTGATCGTGGTCGGCACAGCCGGGGCGACCAACCTGCCCAACCAGGTGGTCCGCGAGGTATATCTTCACGACGGCGTCATCATTGATGTCAACATTGAGACCAACCCCTTTGCCCAGCTGGCCGAAAAAAGCACACACGGGTTCTTCATCCGGGAATCAAGCGCCTCTGCCCTGCCCGCCCTCTTTGAGGCGCTGAATCAGACCTGATCTGATCTGCCCCCCCCTGGCATCAATACCCCAAAAGCAATGATTTGATACCGAAAGACCACCAACAACCTCTGGCCGGTCGCCTGGAAAAGAAAGCAGGATTCAAATCGACCGGGAGCTCTTTGAGAAAAGAGGCAAAGCGTTTGCGGGAAAAAAAAAGTATTAACGAGACGATATTGACCTGGTAGAGAGATCAGCTTATCATGCTGGGGGTGACCACAACCGTCTTCTAAGAGAAATGAAAGAGCAGGGTATTATGGATATCAAAGGATTGCGCAAAGAATATGCAAACCCGGTGCTGACTCGGGAGATGCTGAATCCGGACCCGTTTCGTCAGTTCGAACACTGGTTTACCGAAACCTGCGCGGCTGAACTACCAGAGCCCAACGCCATGACCCTGGCCACGGTAGGTGCGGATGGGCAACCGACCCTGCGCACCGTGCTGCTGAAGCTCTTCGATCACAACGGATTTGTTTTCTTCACTAATTACAGCAGCCGCAAGGCCATCCAAATTGGAGAAAACCAACGAGTTGCCTTGCTTTTCCCTTGGATCAAACTGGCGCGTCAGGTGGCGATCACCGGGATTGCCGAAAAAGTCAGTGCAACGGAATCAGCGAGATATTTTGCCAGCCGACCGCGCGACAGCCAGTTGGGCGCCTGGATTTCTCATCAAAGTTCCGTGCTCTCCTCCCGCCAGTTGTTAATGATGGAATTGGACAAAATCAAAACCAAATTTTTCAAAGGGGAAATACCGCTGCCCGACTTCTGGGGCGGATACAGGGTGCGCCCTGCGACTATTGAATTCTGGCAAGGACAGACTAGCCGTCTCCATGACCGTTTCCTCTATACCCGCAGCAAAGAAGATGAACTCTGGAAAATCGAACGGCTAGCCCCCTGATCGGCCCCAAACGATTGCCCCAAAAGCTGTTCTTTTCCCGAGCCGTCCCAAGGCCTGCTCCCCATTAAACCTGCAAATTATTTCTTTCTTATTCTGATTATGCGTAGACCTTTCTTTTGTTCATTGTTGCTTATCCTGGTTCTCGCGGTGCCCGTCAGCGCGCAGACTCCTCCGCCTGAAGAGACCGTGCCCCCCTTGATAATCGCACCAAAACCATCGGCGCCGTTTTCCAACAAACCGGACTGGTTGCCTTTATCCGAAGTGTTGCCGAGTGCATCGAAAGCGCCTCTCAAACCGCTCATCAAAAAAAACGCCCCGCAGCCCCCGGCACCGACGCAACCGGTTCCACAAACCTTAAAACCAAAACGGATAAAAAAAACGGTAGAAAAAAAATCCGGCTCCGTCGGCAAAACCGTCGGCTGGGGCAACAACGTTCCGCCCCTGCTCGCCCCCACCTCTCAAATATCGATGCCACCCCCGCAGAACTTTTCATGGGACGATCTTTTCTTGCAACGGAAACCCGTTCGGATCATAGCCACCACCCCACCATGGCTCGCCGGCATCTGCCCTGTTGCGCACGTTGTTGTGGAACCCCCGGAAGAAAACGAACCTCCACTCAAAATCGAATCAATCCTGACCAAGAGGTTGGTGCAACAAGAAGAGAAAACCGGCAAGGAGACCAATACTCTGGATATGCTGCTTTCTCTGGTGGATCTGCAAAAAAATATCAAACAGCAGATGACGGTCACCAAAAAAAAATTGCGGTCCAGCACTTCGGATACTGAAAAACAAGGGCTCCAGGAAGACCTGACCAAGCTTGACAAGCAGTTTTCCGAAACCGGAGCCGATTTCGAACGGACCGCCACCGGGGTGGAACCCGACTTCTTTTCTGGAAAAAAACCAGCAGCTTTCAGCTGGAAAAATGAACTTGCCTCCCTGCTCGAACCGGGGATCCAGGAACTCAAGCAACTCACTGCCCGTGCCCGACAAAAAACGCAGCTCAAGGATGCGATCAACGAATACGCGAAACAGGCCGCAACAGCGCATCAGGCAGTGGAAAATCTCAATACGCTCATCACTGAAACAAAAAATCCCAAAATCAAAATGTATATAGGGGAGTTACTCCCCGCTTGGCAGAATGTCGAAAAACGCATTCGCAGCAAACTCGATCTGACCCAGATGGAGTTGAACAAACTTGAAGATAAAGACGTCTCCCTGTACGAAAGTTCCAGCAACTCCATTCGGGATTTTTTTCGCACCCGCGGTTTGTACCTGCTGATCGCCTTGTTCACCTTTATCGTCATCCTTTTGGCGTTCAAAGTGATCTCTCGTCTGATTCTTTACGTGCTTCCCGGATCCAAAAAGGAACAGCGCCCCTTCCATGTCCGGATTCTCGATATCTTCTTCCAGGTCTTTTCGGTCGTCTCGGCCATATGCGGTTTGATCTTCGTGCTTTATGCCGCCGAAGACTGGTTCCTGCTCAGCATGAGCATCATCCTTTTCTTAGGCCTTGTTTGGACGGTTCGCCAGGCCCTGCCTAAGATGTGGCAACAGATCCGCCTGGTGCTGAATATGGGTTCAATCCGTGAAGGTGAACGCGTCATCTACAATGGCGTACCGTGGAAGGTGGATTCCATCAACCTCTTCTGCAAACTGTTCAATCCTGCATTGGGGCTGCATATACGAATCCCGATCGAAAGCATGATCGGCCTTATTTCGCGCCCTTATAATATGGATGAGCCCTGGTTTCCGTGCCAAAAAGGAGATTGGGTAGCAATAGACGGCAAACCGTTTGCCAAGGTAACCAGCCTTTCTCATGAGCAGGTCGAGGTTGTGGAACTCGGCGGCCGACGCACGATTTATCAAACCGCTACTTTTTTGGGCCTGTCCCCGACCAACCTCTCCCGTAATTTCAGCATCCGGCTGGCCTTTGGTCTTTCTTACAACCTGCAGGCGGACATCACCACCCTAGTCCCGGAAACGCTCAACGAATTCATCCTCAAAAAACTGGAGGAAAGCGGATACGGTAAAGATTGCCTGAACCTGACGGTGGATTTTCTCCAGGCAGGGGCTTCGTCGCTGGACCTGATCGTCGTCGCTGATTTCAAGGGCGAACAGGCCGCCATCTACCGGCGACTGGAGCGCGCTTTCGCCAAATGGTGCGTCGAATGCTGCAACGCCAACAACTGGGAAATTCCGTTCCCGCAGATGACCGTACACCTGCCCGGAAACACCAAAAGCTGAGATGTTCCTGTGAATAAAAGAAATACAATGCTGAATGAGCAGATCCTGCATACACTGGAAGGCATCGTAGGGACGGAGAATGTCTCGTTCGACCCCGTGGACCGGATTACGTATTCCTTTGATGCCACCCAGCAGCAGTTTCTGCCGGAGGTCGTTGTTCACGCAACCACCACCGACCAGGTCAGCCGCATCGTCCGCTTGGCCCACGCCGAAAAAATTCCCCTTCTGCCCCGGGGAGCGGGCAGCGGTTTCACCGGCGGTAGCCTGCCGATCAAGGGCGGCATTGTGCTGGTTCTCACCCGGATGAACCGGATTCTGGAAATCGACACCGATAATCTGATTGCGGTTGTCGAGCCGGGTGTGGTCACCGCGCGCCTGCAGAAGGAAGTGGAAAAATTGGGGCTCTTTTATCCGCCTGATCCGGCCTCCAAGGATTTCTGCACTTTGGGCGGCAACATTGCCGAATGCGCCGGAGGGCCACGATGCGTCAAATACGGGGTCACCCGTGATTATATCCTGGGATTGGAGGTGGTGACTCCTGCAGGTGAGATCATCCGCACCGGCGGTCGGACCATGAAGAACGTGGTCGGTTACGACCTGACCCGGCTCTTTATCGGCTCTGAAGGAACCCTCGGCATCGTGACCCAAATCATCCTGCGGCTGCTGCCCAAACCCGAGGCCCGCAAGACCCTGCTAGTGGCCTTTGAGACCATCGACGGGGCCGCTCAGGCGGTTTCAGCCATCATCCAAGGCAAGATCATTCCCACGACCCTTGAGTTCATGGATGCCTCTGCCATCGACTGCGTACGCAAGGCCATGGATCTCGATCTGCCGATGGCCTGCCGGGCGGTGCTGATTATCGAGGTGGATGGCGACAGTGCAATCCTTGACGGCCAGGCGCGAAAAATCCTTGAGATTATCCGTCCTCTGGGTGTACTGGAGACCCGAATCGCCGAAACCTTTGCCGAATCGGAGGCCATCTGGAAGGTCCGCCGCAGTGTCAGCCCCAGCCTGCGCCGACTTAACCCCGATAAATTCAATGAGGATATCGTGGTCCCCCGCTCCAGGGTACCGGAGATGATTCGGGCACTGGAGGCGATTTCAATGCGCTACGGAGTGCCCATCGTCAATTTCGGTCATGCCGGTGACGGCAATATCCATGTCAATGTTATGGTCGATCTGGCGGAAAGCGGCATGAAGGAAACTGTGCAACAAGCGCTTGACGATATCTTCCGCACCACGGTGGAACTGGGGGGAGCAATCAGCGGCGAACACGGTATCGGTACGGCCAAGGCCTCGTATATCGGCATGGAACTGAATACGGCAACCCTTGCGGTCATGCAAAGTATAAAAAAGGCACTGGACCCCCATAACATCATGAATCCGGGAAAAATTTTCCCGGAAACACCTCCGGAAAACGGCGGCCGTATCGCCCCTCCTGTGTGAATCACCATGGTCGGACAAAAAACTCTTGAAGACTACGGCCTGCAAATGGCTCAATGCGTCCGTTGCGGTGCCTGTCAGGCCCACTGCCCGGTCTACCTGGAAACCGGCAGGGAAGGCTCGGTGGCCCGGGGGAAAATCGTGCTGGCGGCCTCGGTGCTTACCGGTGCCATTGGCCTGGAACCACGAATGCAGGAAGAAATCGGTCTCTGCCTGCTCTGCGGCTCCTGCGTTACCAAATGCCCCAACCAGGTTCCCACCGACCGCATTGTCGCTGCGCTCAGACGCCGTATCACCGAAGAACAAGGGCTGTCGCAAATCGGCAAGAAGGTGGCCGCTCTCACCGGTTCCCGGACCCTGCTCCGGGGGCTGATCAAGGGAGCTGAGCTGCTCTCGCCCCTGCTTTTCAAAAAGATCCCCGAAAACAGCGGCCTGCAGCTGCGTTTTTCTCCAGCCGCATTGAAGGATCGTACCCTCCCGCCTCTCCCGGACCGCAATCTCTTTGCCAGGGTTTCCGAGTATTCGGAGGGCGATCCGGACAAACCGGTGCTCGGCATCTTTGCCGGTTGCGCCATCACCTATCTGTACCCTGAGGTCGGAGAAGCCCTGGTCAGGCTGCTGCAGAGACTCGGTTTTCCCGTTTTTCTCCCCAAGGCGCAGGGTTGCTGCGGCATGCCGGCGATCTCCTCAGGCAACGGCCCGCTCCTGCAGCAGCTCGCCAGCAACAACATTGAGGCGTTTGCGGCCCGCAAGGTTAAATACATTCTCACTGCCTGCGCCTCTTGCCATGGTGCACTTGCAGGCCACTATGCGGAAAAAGCAGGAAACCCTTTCCACGCCGACATCATCGACATCCACCAGTTCCTCAAGCAACAGGGCGTCCTCGATCACCTTGCGTCCTGCCCCAAGCAGGACCGGCGACAGCGGGTCACCTATCACGATCCCTGTCATCTGCGCACCCAAGGCATTACCAGAGAACCACGCGAACTCCTGAGAGCCCTGCCCCAGGTCGATTTCGTCGAGATGGAGGATGCAGCTCTTTGCTGCGGCTTGGGCGGCACCTTCACCGCTGCCCATCCCGACTTGAGCCGGGTAATCGGCGATCGAAAAATCGCAGGATTGCAAGCCAGCGGTGCCACCCTCGTTGCCAGCGGTTGTCCCGGCTGTATCATGCAGTTGCAGGACAGCATCAACCGAGCCGGTTTGCAAATCAAGGCGGTCCACACCCTGGAACTGCTCAATCAGGCACTGGACGAACTGCCCGAGTAATGAGAGAACAAACCCTTTCCCTGCGCTATGGACACGGTACCCGGAATTTAGTGATTACAAACAGTTCAATGCTTATCCGATGAAAACACTGCCGGGAATCGCTACAAGGTGGTATAATAAAAACTTTTATTCTTGCCTGCTGACCCCATACTCGCCCCTTGCTGAAAAGATCTTGCGCCGCGCGTCCTAAGCTGGCACAACGCTGCACAAGAAGTGTCTCAACCACACAAAAATCATTCGATACCGTCCTATGACCCAACAAAAAAATAATTCATTCGTCGCCCTGTTCGCCTCTGTACAACTTGCTGTGTTTCTTCTTTTTTTTCTTGCCGCCACCTCCATTATCGGCACGGTGATCCCCCAAAACAATCCGCAGAATTATTATATAGAATATTACGGCCTGAAAACAGCCCGGCTCCTGCAGGTTCTCGACCTTACCGACATGTACAATTCCTGGTGGTTTCTGGGGCTGCTTACCCTTTTTTCTCTCAACCTGATAATCTGCAGTTTAAAACGTATCCCCCATGTCATCCGGACCATCCGCCGAGATGGTCTTGCCGTTCAACCGGCACAGCTGGAAAAATTCCCGTTGCGTCAAACAATCCTCCTTGTTGCTGCGCCGGAAGAAGCCACCCGGCGGGTAACCGCACTGTTCAACAGACAAGGATGGAAAACCGAAAAAGCCGAAGAAAAAAGCGGGACCGTCATCTTTGCCCAAAAAGGAGCATGGAGTCGTCTGGGTGTGTATGTGGTGCATTGCTCCATTCTGATCATCCTGGTCGGAGCCTTGGTCGGATCTTCGAGCGTTGCCAAAAAAATTCTCCGAAACCCGCACTTTGCCTTTAAAGGCTCCATCATGATTCCGGAAACCGAGAGCAGTGATCACATCTTTTCCCAAAAAGACAACACCCGCCTTGACCTTGGATTCAGCGTACGTTGCGATGCCTTCAATATCGAATATTACCCGAACGGCATGCCGAAAACCTACCGCTCCGAGGTAACCGTTCTCGAGGGCGGCAAAACCGTCCTTACCACCAATATCGAGGTCAACCACCCGTTGACCTACAAAGGCATAACTTTTTATCAATCGAGTTATCAGCCCTACCAGAATTATATTGTCATCCTCAAAAACCAGGCGACCGGCGCTGAAAAGAAAGAGGTCATTGCTCCGGCCCAACAGACGGACTGGCGAGAAGCCGGTATCAGCTACGGCATCCTCAATCGGGTCAATCAGGGAGAGGTCACACGAAGGCTCAAAGTCTGGTTCACCGATAATCAGGGCGAACCATCTATCTTCTGGGTCGATATCAATCAGGAGACGCTTGTCGAACGGGCCTCGGGCACCTATCGGTTCCAGGCGCAGCAAATCTACGCAACCGGACTGCAAGTTGCCAAAGATCCGGGGGTATGGCTGGTTTATACGGGGTGCCTGTTTATGCTTCTGGGCCTTTTCATCGCTTTCTTCCTGTCGCATCGTAAGATATATGCTTTGGTGCAGTCGAATGAAGGCGGGACGCGTGTGCTCTTCGTTGGCGAGGCCAATAAGAACAAAGTGGGTTTTGCGGATAAATTTTCCGAATGTATCAGCAAACTAGAAAAATAATCGAAATCAATATTCATTACTACGACATCTGACTCCGGACAAATATATTATGGACAGCTCACAACTCTTCGGCATCACCATGATTGCCTATCTGCTTGCAGCAGCTTTTTACCTCGGCCTCTTTATCTTCAAAATGCCGAAAGCAGGTTTGATAGGCATGATCTTGGCAGCAGGTGGTATTCTGGTGCAGACTGCAGCAATCGGTCTGCGATGGTATGAATCCTATCAAATGGGGGTTGGCCATGCCCCCTTGACCAACATGTACGAATCACTTGTCTTTTTCACCTGGTGCACCTCCATCTTCTACCTTTTTATGGAATTCCGCTTTAAGACCCGAATGATGGGGAGCTTTGTCATGCCCTGCGTGGCCATCGCCATGGCCTATGCCTCCTTCTCCAACAGAATTGATACCCGGATCAACCCCTTGATCCCGGCCCTCCAGTCCAACTGGCTGATAACCCATGTCGTCACCTGTTTCATTGGATACGGTGCCTTTGCCGTGGCCGCTGCTCTAGGGATAATGTATCTGCTGAAACTCTCCGCCGAAAATAAGCAACAAAACGCCCATCCTCTCTCAGCCTCGCTGCCGGAACTGAAAGTTATTGACGATCTCACGCACAAAACCATTATCTTCGGCTTTATGTGGCTGTCGGCAGGGATTATTACCGGCGCCATCTGGGCCAATGAAGCCTGGGGCACATATTGGAGTTGGGATCCTAAGGAAACCTGGTCGATTATTACCTGGTTCATGTATGCATCCACCCTTCATGCACGTTTTACCAGAGGCTGGCGCGGTCGTCGCATTGCCTGGCTGGCAATCATCGGATTTGTGGCCGTCTTTTTTACCTATTTCGGCGTTAATTTTCTTCTGTCTGGACTGCATAGTTACGGCTCAAGCTGAATAATGAACGTTTTTCCGCACGAGTGCGTACCCTGTCTTCATACAGCGTACCCAGCTTGACAATACCTCAAAATAACACTATAAATTTGCATTTATATCATCGTACTTTTCAATTGATATACTTATTTTAACGAAGGAGGAATGACATGAAAAAAATGCTGGTTTGGGGAACGATTCTGGCGTTTGGTTGTGCGCCTTGTTTCATCGGTGATGCAAAGGCTGCAGACAAGGGCCCCACGGAAATCATTCTGCAGTCCACTATTGATCCGGCGACTCCTCCTAAACCCGCTCAGTTTCCCCATGGCGCACACCAGGCACGTTTGGAATGTCAATCCTGCCACCATAGTATGGGCGAAGACGGCAAACGCCTTTCCTATGCTGAGGGCCAGAAAATCGAAACTTGCGAAGCCTGCCATAACACGAAAGCCGGCATGCCTGATAAAATCAATACCTTCAGAGGCGCATCTCATGCCCTTTGCCTGGAATGTCACCGGAAAAACAACAAACCGGAACTGAAAAAATGCAGCACCTGTCATAAAAAATAATTTCCTGCATCTTCCACAGACGATTGGGCATAAAAAAAAGCCGCCCCGGTAAGGACAGCCTTTTTTATGTACTCCGATCTGGTATGAAAAAAAGCGGGGGATATGCCCCCTTTCTAAAAACTATTACTCCTTTTCCACATTCATTTTTGATATATCGCCCACATGGAGAACCAGTTCGCCCAGTGCCGTCAATAAATTCAGTCTGTTCCGCCGAACTGGTGCATCATCGGCCATAACCATCACCTTATCAAAAAAATGATCAACCGGCTCCTTCATCTTCAACATCTCTAAG
The DNA here is from genome assembly GCA_963666685.2 of uncultured Desulfobulbus sp. Taxonomy (GTDB): domain Bacteria; phylum Desulfobacterota; class Desulfobulbia; order Desulfobulbales; family Desulfobulbaceae; genus Desulfobulbus. Next base: position 308,421 of record CAXXHZ010000003.1, on the reverse strand, counting down.
AGAGCCGCTTGGTATTCCCGGTCCCAGATAAGCGGCAAGGCCTTTTCCCGAACTCCGGCTAATGCTGAGAAGAGTTCCTGTTCCGCCTGTTCCGTCAACAAATCGGGATTGACCTCGGTATCTTTGTTATTTTTTATGATATTTCTGATTCGCTTAAAGGATCCGGCCAGCACACGGAAACTTTCCTGACCGCGAATCCCATCAAGGGCCTCGATACGCGCCAGACAATCCGCGAGATTGTCAAAGCCTACGGCAGTCGCAGCCTCCACCAGTTCCTGCGGAAGCCCCAATGCAATCTGTTCATTTTCAAACCGAAGTCGGATAAAAGCGAGAACCTCGCCCACAACCTCCGAATTCCGGTCAACAATCTCTCCGTAGCCCTGAAGAGCGGCCGTGGCAATTTCGCTCAAAGAAAGGGAGATGTTCAGGCCGCGGATAATATTTATCAATCCGATTGCCTGTCGTCTGAGACCAAAAGCGTCTTTATTGCCCGTAGGCTTCTCGCCGATTGCGAAACAACCGACCAGGGTATCCATCCTGTCAGCTATGCCGACCAAAGCGCCGAGCAGGGATTGCGGCAAGGCACCGCCGGCCCGAAGCGGCTGATAGTGTTCTTCTATGGCTGCGGCCACCGACGGTTTTTCGCCATCATGCAGGGCATAGACTCTCCCCATGACCCCCTGCAGCGAAGGAAATTCCCCCACCATATCCGTCAAGAGATCGACTTTGGCTAATTGTGCAGCCCGGACAGCTTCTTCTTTGAGTTCCGGAGCGCATCCGGCGGTCAAAAGAGCGGCAAGAGTCATAATCCGTTGGCTCTTTGCCTGCATCGTGCCCAATTTTTTCTGAAAAACGATCCCGTTCAGCTCGGTGCATCGATCGGCAAGTGGCCTCTTGCGATCAGCGTTAAAGAAAAACAAGCCATCCTCGAGGCGAGCTCGCAACACGCGTTCATGGCCGTTGGCGGCGAGTGAGCGATCTTCGACCTTGGTGTTGTTCACTGCCACAAAAAGCGGCAACAAGTTGCCATCGGCCCCAGCAACCGGAAAATATTTCTGATGTTCACGCATTGAGGTCACTAAGGCTTCCTGCGGCAATTGCAGGAATTTTTGATCAAAATGACCACAAACGCCATAAGGATACTCCACCAGATTCGTCACTATATCGAGCAGGCCCTCATGCAATACCGGTTGTGCCCCGGGCGTTCCCGAACCCTCACGTACAGCCCGTTGCACCTCTTCGATAACCTGAGCTCTTCGCAGGGCGGGATCAATAATGACAAAACGTTCACTGAGACCATTCAGGTAGGTATCGATTCCGTTGACTTCAAAGGCAACAGGTGCCATAAACCGATGGCCACGGGTGGTATTCCCGCAGGGTACTCCGTCGATATTCACGGGGATAACCGCATGGTCATAAAGGGCAAGCAACCACTGAATGGGTCGGGCGAATGCCATATCGTAGTCAGCCCATCGCATGGATTTGGGAAACACCAATTCACGAATAAGCGCCTCCAGCACCCCTGGAAGCAGTGTCGCCGTATCTTGGCCGGTGACATCCTCAACAGCCATCAGATATTCCCCTTTTGCCGTAGCCACAACCTGCAATTGTTGCGGATCGAGCCCACGGGATCGAGCAAATCCAATAGCCGCTTTGGTGAGATGTCCCTCTGCATCAAAGCCGGCTTTTCTTGAAGGCCCGATGTGCTCCCGGCGACGGTCGGCTTGCCGGGATTGCAGATCGCGGATGGTTAACGTCATTCGCCGAGGGGTCCCGTAGGTACGGATCGTATCCACGGTAAGATCCAAAGCGGACATTTTTTTAGCCATGCCTTCAGCCAGGGCTTCAAGGGCCGGCTGGATATATCCGGCCGGAATTTCTTCTGTGCCAATTTCAAAAAGGAGTTCACTCATCGCAGTCTGTGTAGTATGGAGTTGATCGATAATCAGGAAGGGGAAATCAAAACCGGTCCCGTTGCCTCACTCGGGGAGGTCCCATCGGCCGGTTGGTCCGTATCGTTTTCCATGGATTCAGACCATTCCGTGGAGGCAAATGCTGAATACCCGGTGGCAATATTTTTCACAACAATTTTATACCAATACAGGGCCCCGCTACCCCGAAGAACAGAACCGATCCGCCGACAGAGGGATTCCACCTCATCAGGATGCGCCGGTTGCGGAATTATTGCCTCCTCGACCAGCACAATCAAATCTTCGATCCAAAGAAAACGATTCATTCGCACAGCAACAGTCACCATCCCCCACAATCCGGAAAAAACGGCTGTCAGGGGTACGGGAACAGCAACCTCGACGACGAGATCAAGCTGCCCGGAAAGTGACCCGTGCAATCGGCAATCATAGCGCTCCATCCCGGGATTTTTTGCAGTCGGCCGCGCTTTGAGAAAATACGGAAATTCGATTTCAAGATGAGCTGCTTCGGCATCCAGCCTGGATTTCATTTCCTCTAGAATCAAATGAAAGGTTTTGAGGTTGAATTGACCATGAAACCGGTTGAGAATTTCAACAAACCGACTCATGTGTGTCCCCTTGAAGCGATGCGGCAGGTTGACATACATGTTGACCTTAGCCACCGTTTGCTGGGTATTGCGCTCCTTGTCCAGGACGATGATCGGATAGGTGATGGTTTTGACACCGACCTTACGGATATTGATGCGACGAGAATCGTGCAGGCTCTGAATATCTTTCATGGAAGCAATCAGGGATTCACCGGGGGGTAAGACTCGGTTACACCCTGTTTTCCTGCACGGCCAAGGGGGCCGCCGGTTAAGCGAGATGTTTACGAACCGTGGCTTTAAGTTCGTCCATATTGGCTGATTTCACAACATAGGCCTCAGAGGCCCAGGTACCGAAATCCTGCTTGTATTCCTGATAGGCGGAACTGAGAATAACGGGCAGATCTTTGCGGAATTCCTTCATCTTCCGTAAGACCTCGATTCCGTTCATACCTGGCATGTTAATATCAAGAATAACAAGATCGGGCGGATTTTCCTGAAACTTTGCCAACGCATCGACACCGTTATAGGCCGAATCAACCACAAAGCCTTCCTCTTCGAATTCCTCACGATAGAGCAGTTGAATGCTCTCCTCATCGTCAACTAGTAATATACGTTTCTTTTCCACGAATCCTCCTACAGGTTAACCTCTCGGAGGTACCTGCAGGTTTCCTCCGGCGGCATAGGATTGATGTAGAATCCGGTTCCCCATTCAAATCCGGCGATGGAGGTCAATTTGGGAACGATTTCAAAATGCCAGTGATAGTGGTCTAAGGGGTCGGAACGCAAGGGTTGGGTGTGCAGAACGAAATTATAGGGAACATGCGGGATACACGTGTCCAGACGTCGCAGCGTCTCGGAAAAGATCTCGGCCAGTGCATTCAGCGAGGCCTCATCCTGCTCTATATACGATGAATTATGGAACCGCGGCATGACCCACATTTCGAACGGTGACCGGGGGGCAAAGGGCGCGACTGTAACGAAATAATCGTTTTCACAGACCAAACGAACCTTTTGCTGAATCTCCTGGCGAATAATATCACAAAAAACGCAACGATCCTTGTACTTGAAATACGATAAGCTGCCATCCAATTCAGAAGTGACCATCCGTGGCAATATAGGCAGGGCTACCAGTTGGGAATGAGAATGCTCAAGCGAGGCGCCTGCTGCTCTGCCGAAATTCTTAAACACCACGACATAGTTAAAACGGGTATCCTTTGACAGATCATGGATCCGATCGCGGAAGGCTCGGAAGGTCAGCACCATTTCGTGCGGCGGCAGATGGGAAAATCGGTCCAGATGATTCGGACTTTCAATAATAACTTCATGCGCGCCAATGCCGTTCATGCGGTCATAAAGCCCCTCTCCCTGTTTGTCGAGATTCCCTTCGATAACCAGAGCAGGATATTTATTCGGGACAACACGCAATTTCCAACCAGGAGCATTAGGGTACCCCCACTCCCGACCATAGACCAATACTTCGTCCGGCGTCGTTTTTTCATTCCCGGGACAAAGAGGGCAAAAGCCTCCTTTGACTTTAAATTCTTCAATCAAAAAATCGGTCGGCCGCTTGCCCCGTTCCTGAGCAATGATGATCCATCGCCCGAGAATTGGATCTCTTCGTAATTCAGGCATCTGGTTTACCGGCCCTGTTCCTTTTCCCGTTGTTCCTGCCGTGTTTTGCAGTCGATACAATATTTCGCCACGGGCCTGGCCTTGAGCCTTTTCACCGCAATCTCCTCGCCGCAACCTGCGCAAACACCGTAGGTCCCATCATCAATCCGAGCCAGGGCCTCGTCGACTTTATCCATCAATTTCCGTTCCCTTCCCCGTATACGAAGTTCGAAACTTCGATCCGATTCCATCGTGGCCCGATCATTGGGATCAGGGATATTGCCCGTCTGGCTGGTCATTTCGGTCAGGGTCTGCTCAACATCGATATTGATATCAGCCTTCATCGCTTCAAGCTGCTCTTTGAACTGCAACAAATCCTTTTCTTCCATTATTGTTCTCCAGCAAGGTGGTCTATCTGATAATTTATTTATTATATATCATGTGGCAGCAGGCCTGACAAACAATCCGCTCTTGCCGCCGCTTTTCCGTAACAAACGGATATCCGAAATCACCATTGTTTTGTCGATAGCCTTACACATATCGTAAATGGTGAGCGCTGCAACGGACACCGCTGTCAAGGCCTCCATCTCGACCCCGGTCTGCCCGGTCATCGACACAGTGGCCTCTATCCCTATGGAGCACTGTTCATCTTTGAATGAAAAGGCGATATCGAGCCCTGTGATCATCAGGGGATGACAAAGCGGAATAAGTTGATCCGTTTTTTTCGCTGCCATGATGCCGGCAATTCGGGCGACCCCGAGCACATCTCCTTTTTTGATCGTGCCCTGCCGTATCATGCCATATGCCGAAGCCGACAGGGTGATCACGCCGGCCGCTATCGCCTGACGAACTGTCTCGCCCTTCGCAGTGACATCAACCATTCGCGCATTTCCGGCGGCGTCGAAATGGGTAAATTGCTGTTCTTCAGCCATTAGCCACCTTTTCAGGATCTTCCGCTTTTTTTCTTTGCTTCCCAAGCGTTCCATGAAACAGACGGGAGAAGAACCCCTCTTCTTCATGCTCTTTACTCAACTCATCAAATTGGCGCAAAAGTTCTTTCTGTTCCTTGCTGAGCTTTTGGGGAGTTTGCACCTGGACTTCAACAACCATATCGCCCTTGGCGCCGCCGCGCAGACTCGGGACCCCCTCTCCGCGCAAGGAAAATCGTTCGCCGGACTGGGTCCCGGCAGGTATTTTCAATTTGGTAGTGCCGTGAATAGTGGGAACATCCGCTTCGCATCCCAGGGCGGCACGGACCATTGAAACCGGCAGGCGTAAAAATATGGTCTGGCCGTCACGTTGAAAATACTCATGGTCATCGACATGAATGACGACATAGAGATCGCCCGCCGGGCCACCACGACGGCCCCCTTCTCCTTCGCCCGAAAGCCGCATTCGCGAGCCGGTGTCCACTCCGGCCGGTATCCGGACGCTCACCTTCTTACTCCGATTGACCAGCCCCGCCCCATGACAATCGTTACAAGGATCGGTAATAATCTGACCGGAACCGTTGCAGTGAGGGCAGGTTGTGCTCACTTGAAAAAATCCCTGTGAACGGAGGACTTGGCCGCGTCCCTGGCAGCTTGGACAGACCTGCGTTTTATGGCCTGGTCGCGCTCCGGTCCCTTCACAGGTCCAGCAGGTTTCTTTCTTGGTTATTTCGACCTGCCTATTGATCCCGTGGACCGCCTCCATGAAGGAAATCCTGATATCATACCGCAGGTCATCCCCCTGCACCGGCGCATTGGGATCGCGGCGCCTGCCTCTTCCGCCACCGCCAAAACCGAAGATGTCGCCAAAAATGTCATTGATGTGCGAAAAAATATCCTCACTGTTCCCGGGGCCGCTGTAGCCGCTGTTGCGCAAACCTTCTTTGCCGTAGGCGTCATAAATCTGCCGCTTCTGCAGATCGCTGAGAACTTCATAAGCTTCGGCGGCTTCCTTAAATTTTGCTTCAGCTGCTGCATCGCCCTGATTTCGGTCGGGGTGATACTTCATCGCTTGTTTACGATAGCCCTTTTTAATGGCATCAGCCGAGGCTTCTTTATTTACCCCGAGGATTTCATAATAGCTTTTGCTCATAATCCGTACACTACACCGTTGCTATTCTTCGATTTTATTCTCTTCAGTTACCACTTCCGTGGCCTTCTCAGCCTTGCGTTGCTTGGGAAGATCAAAGATATTTCCAAAAGTTACTTTACCCGCAGCAATTTCCCGCAGGGTCATAACGATTTCCTTGTTCTTGCCGTCAACAAGAAACGGTTCCCCTTTCCGGTGTTGCCGAATCCGCTCAACGGCAAGGTGAATCAATGAAAACCGATTATCATCACCCACTGCTTGCAGGCAATCTTCTACTGTAATACGAGCCATGCTGTCTCCCTCCTGTAATAAAAATCCCGGAGCGAAACTATCTCCGGGAGCATACAAACTTCTCTCCAGCCCCTCCTCTTCAGATAATCAGAAGAGGGTGAATCCAGGATAAAATATCAATATTTTTTAAAAAAATAACCACTTTCCCGGATTTAACAAGACACCGTGAAAAGTTGAACAATTTCAGCTGGCAAAAGGATTGCGCAACAACAGGGTTTCTGCGCGGTCCGGTCCTACCGAAACAATCGCCGGGCTCACGCCGGTGAGTTCTTCCAGACGATGCAGGTAGGCCTTGGCCTTGTCGGGCAGGTCCTCAAAAGCACGGACCCCGGTAATATCCGTATTCCAACCATCCATCTCTTCGTAGACCGGTTCCGCCAAGCGGGCCTTACGGATGTTTTCCGGCATGTAGTCGTAACGAGCGCCCTCCACCTGATAACTGGTGGCCATTTTTAATTTTTGCAGTCCGGAAAGTACATCCAGCTTGGTTACGGCGAATCCGGTCAACCCGTTCAGCCGAACGGCATCATTGGCGACCACGGCGTCAAACCAACCGCAACGACGCCGTCGGCCGGTTGTCGCCCCATATTCATGCCCCTTTTGCTGCAGAGCATCACCGATGGCATCTCCTTCCGCTAGTTCCGTGGGGAAAGGACCTTCGCCGACTCTTGTGGTATAGGCTTTAAGAATTCCTATAACCTCATCGATATGGGCCGGGCCGAAACCTGAACCGATACAGGCATTACCGGCAATGGTATTCGATGAGGTAACAAAAGGATAGGTGCCGTGGTCAATATCGAGCTGAGTGCCTTGAGCCCCTTCGAACAAAATATTTTTCCCTTTTTTCCGGGCCTGATCCAGCACCACGGAAACATTGGCAATAAAGGGAGTCAACTTTTCGGCAAACTCTTCAAACTGATCAACAATCGCGGCATAATCCACCGGATCGGCCCCGTACTGCCGGGTCAGAATGAAATTTTTCTCCTCCAGCGCAGCTTGCAGCTTATCTTTGAAAAGCGTAGGATCCAACAGGTCGCCGACCTTCATGCCGACCCGTCCCACTTTATCAATATAACAAGGACCGATACCCCGACCGGTTGTCCCTATTTTCTTTTCTTTGGCAAGCGAAGCTTCCCGGGCCAGGTCAAGACTCTGGTGATACGGCATGATCAGATGGGCGTTACTGCTGACAAGAAGCTTCTGCGGGGTGATAAAAAATCCCTTCTCTGCAAGACCGGCAATTTCTTCCAAAAGGACACCGGGATCAACGATCACGCCATTGCCGATTACGCAGGTTTTATTCTCATACAGAATACCGGAGGGAATAATGTGAAAAATATATTTCTTCCCGTCGACCACCAAGGTATGCCCGGCATTGTTTCCGCCCTGAAAACGGACAACATAATCAGCATACCGGGTCAACAGATCAACGATCTTCCCCTTTCCCTCATCACCCCACTGGGTGCCGACAACCACGACACTGGCCATGCTATCTCCCTAATATTTATATATAAAAACGGATAATGCCCCGTTAGTGTGGAACAAGAATAATAAACCTGCACCGAACCCGTCTTATCTAGCAGAAAAATCTTAAAAAGTCAAACGAGAGGAAATTTGCTCTTATTTTACAATACGATCGACAAAACAGTGAAATAGATCGAACCGAACCTCCAACAATCCCGGTTCTGATCCAATTAATCGGCAAGGACCGAAAGGTTCGGTAATTACCCTCAAGGTACGGGCACCACTGCTTGACACCACCTCTCAAATCCCGTAAAGTTCCGGTTCTGCAACGGCAGGCCTGCCGTCCCCCCCACCCCCTAATTTTTTCTTGGTACGTACCCATGTTTGGAATTGGCCTCCCGGAAATGATTGTTATCTTCGCCGTTGCCCTGATCGTTGTCGGTCCTGATAAGTTACCCGGTCTCGCCCGCTCCCTCGCCAAAGGGTTAATGGAAATGAAAAAAACGCTGAATCAGGTCAAAGATAGCCTGACCCAGGAGGGCGAGGTCCTGGATTCCGTCCATAAAGACCTGAAAAAAACGGCAGAGGAACTCAGAGAGAAAATGATTGATGTCGATCCCTCTGCCTGGCAGGCCCCACTGATCAATCCTGCGAAAGAAAATACGGAATCGGACATCATTGACATGCAACCGGTACCCGGCATGCTCGAAGACGTAACCCCACCGGCAGGGGACGCTCCAATCCAGGAAATCGACAAAATTATCGAAACGCCTACCGATGCGGACGAAGAGCAACGGCTTGAAACGCATCAAAAAATAGAACAAGCGAAACTGCCGGAAAAAACACCATGATTGAAGCGCTTGAGCACTTCCGGCCACACCAGGAAGAGCTACGAAGACGGTTGATTCATTCATGTCTTGCGATTCTTCTGACAAGCAGCATTGCCTACTTATTCAAGGATCAAATTGCGGCCTGCTGTGTACAGCCCCTCTACCTTGCGTATCCGCAACTGGGTAAGTTGGTTTATACGAAATTGACCGAGGCCTTTGTCAGCTACCTGACCCTCTCTCTCCTAGTCGGTGTCGTTGTCAGTGCGCCCTTCATACTGTATCAGATTTGGTTATTCATCTCCCCTGGACTACTGGACAATGAAAAGCAACTGATCCGACGGATCGTGCTTTGGGCAACGCTGCTTTTCGCTGGAGGCGCTTTGTTCGCCTTTTTTATCGTCCTGCCGAGAATGCTCCACTTTTTCATGAGTTACGCAGCACCAAACCTCCAACCTCTGCTGAAGTTAGGACTCTATCTAACCTTTACCGGTCGTATGGTGCTTGCCTTCGGTATCGCTTTTGAAATCCCCTTTCTCATGGTCATGGCTATGCGATCCGGCCTGATCAGCAACGATCATTTCAGAAAAAAACGCACCTATTTCTATATAGCCATAGTTGTTCTTTCTTTTCTTCTGACGACCGGAGAACTGACCGCCACCACCCTGCTCTCCTTCCCTCTTTTCGCCCTTTATGAAGCCGGCATTATTGCCGGCAGAGTCTTCCGAAAAAAAACAATACCATCATCCGCAGCAAAGGGTTCTTCGTCTGAATAATGCTTGGCGTTCTTTCATCCGGCTTCCAATCAACCCTTTGCCTCTCCAATTTGTGACGCCAATAAAAAGCCAGGTCGGATACCGTCTGTCCGCCCGCAACAGCACTGCATCGGCCTGCTTCTCCGGACCCAAGATTATGATAGAAATTCTTGCCGCACCTTTGCTGCCAATTCCCTGACGGAAAAGGGTTTTTGAATAAAGTGCGCTTCTTCGTCCAGCATGCTCTGGATGGCGATGACGTTGCCCGTATACCCAGACATAAACAGACATTTCAACCCAGGACACAGGAGGCCGAGCCGGTCTGCCAGATCCCGCCCGTTCATTTCCGGCATAATCACATCCGTGAGCAACAGTTGAATTCCAGCGGGTTGTTCACGGACGAGGTCGATGGCCGCTGCAGGAGTATTTGCCGTGAGCACCGTATAGCCCAGATCAAAAAGAATCGTGCTGACAAGCTTAAGCATTGCCGCTTCATCCTCCACAACCAGCACGGTTTCGCCATTTCCACGCGGGACTGCCGCACTGCTTTCGTTTTCAACCTTAACGAATTGCATTGCATGGCGCGGCAGATAAATTTTAAAGGTCGTTCCAATATCCGGTTCGCTGTACACTTCCACAAAACCATTATTCTGCTTGACGATACCGTAAACGGTCGCCAAGCCGAGACCTGTCCCCTTGCCCAATTCCTTGGTGGTGAAAAAAGGTTCAAAAATAGTATCGAGGATCTCCTTTTCCATGCCGCAGCCATTGTCGCTGACCGTAAGCAGCACATACTCCCCGGGAAGAGCTCCGGCATGGCGAGCGCAATAGATTGCATCAAAGGTCACCATGGCGGTTTCGATGGTTATTCGCCCTACCCCGGTGATGGCATCGCGGGCATTGACGCAGAGGTTCGCCAGGAGTTGATCGATCTGAGACGGATCGATCCTAACCGACCAGAGATGAGGTTCCGGGTGCCAGGCTAAGGTGATATCCTCACCGATGAGCCGCCCTAGCATATTGAGCATGCTCTCCACCGTATTGTTGAGATCAAGCACCTGAGGAGTAACAACTTGACGACGGGCAAAGGCCAGCAGTTGCCGGGTGATACCGGCGGAACGTTGAGCTGCATCCAGGATAGCCTGCAAATAGCCCTGCAACGACGAGCCGGGCTCTGTTTGCCCCAGAGCTAATTGGGCATAACCGAGAATAACACTCAGCATATTGTTGTAATCGTGTGCCACACCGCCGGCAAGGCGGCCTACGGATTCCATTTTCTGGGCTTGGTGCAACTGGGCCTCCAGATTTTTTTGAATCTTTTCCCTTTGCACGGTTTCCGTAATATCCCGAATAAGCCCGATAAAACCGGTCAGTTTCCCTTCATCATTGCTCAGAGAATACAGATGGGCCTCACCCGGAAAGAGCACCCCATCTTTTTTCTTGTAATGAACGCCATGTAAAAAAGTGTGGTCAGCGATATGACCGCTGAGCACTGCACCCAACCGTTGATACTCCTCCTCGTTCTCAAAAAAAATACGCGTTTCTTTCCCTGCTATTTCAGCGAGCGAATAGCCGAACAGATCTTTAAAAGACTGGTTGCAATCGATAACTGTTCTTCCGGTGTCGACAACTAAAATCGCATCACGAATGCTGTTATACAGCGACCTGTATTTTTTTTCGCTCTGCCGGAGAATTTCCTCAACCTTCTGTCGGGCCACGACCTCCTTTTCAAGCTGCAGCATCTTCTGCTCCAACTTTCTCACCAGGCGTTCATTATAGAGTTTCAACACCTCCTCTTCCTGTTCAGGTCCAGGTGATGTCGTAGGTTTTCGGTCCTTGACCGCGGCCAAAACCTCTTGAACGATGTTAATGAAGACCTCCGGTTCACAGGGTTTTTGCACAAACCTGTCCGCACCAATCTTCAGGGCAAAGGCTTCATCCTGGGGGCCGGTATAGGTGGCCGTATGAACAATAAAGGGGATACGACGCAGCCGTTCATCCTTCTTGATTTTCCGACAGAGTTCAAAACCGTCCATAACCGGCATAAGAATATCGCTGATAATCAGATCAAAGGCCTCGGATTGCAGCTGGAGTAAAGCTTCGGACCCATTGGCAACCGACACGACCTCATAGCCGTTTCCTTTGAGGAGCGCTTCGACCAGATACCGGTTCTCATCCCTATCATCCACGCTCAATATGCGCATATTATCCTCCTACCCCATCCCGACCTTCCGGTAAATATTGCGTGATATCGGCAACAAAGGTCTCAGGATCAATCGGTTTTTCGAGATACCCGGTAGCACCGGCAGCGAGAATCCGTTCCCGATCGCCCACCATGGCATAAGAGGTGACGGCAATAATCGGGACCTGATCAAGTTCACTATGTTTTTTCAATTCAGCGGCAACGGCATAGCCATCCATTTCGGGCAGCTGGATGTCGAGAAGAATAGCCAGCGGCTTACAACTCAGGGCCATTTCGATACCTTTACGCCCATCCTCCGCTCCGATGATGATAAAGCCGTTCCTTTCCAGCAGAAAACGCATCATGTACAGATTTTGCTCGTTATCCTCGATAATTAAAAGCCGATTGTTCATACCGCACCTCCTGCCTGCCGAGGCAGGCGAACCGTAAACCGGCTTCCCTGCCCCCATTGACTTTGCACCTCGACAAAACCGCCCATCAGATCGAGGAGTTTTTTAGAGATCGAAAGACCGAGGCCGGTGCCCTCGTGTTTACGTGCGAGGCCGCTATCGATCTGGTGAAACGGTTGAAAAAGCCCGGCAAGTTCTTCCTCACGCATACCGATGCCGGTATCGGCGATCGATATCAGGTACTGATCGTTGTCGACATCAAGGCGACAGACAAGGGCAATCTGCCCTTTTTCGGTGAATTTAATGGAATTATTGATCAAGTTGAGAATGACCTGTTCAAAACGGCGTTGGTCCGCAAAGAGGATGCCGATCTCTTCGGAGATATCAACCCGCAGGCAAAGCCCCTTACGCTCGGCAAGCGGGGCCACCAGCTGGGCTACCTTCTCAAGGGAAGCTTTCAATGCAAAGGGTGCTGGAGAGAGACTCAATTGCCCAGCTTCGATTTTCGAAAGATCGAGCACATCGTTGATCAGCGACAAGAGATGGCGGGAACTCTTCTGCACCATGGCCATCTGTTTGTGCTGCTCTTCATTGAGTGGTCCGGCCAACCCCTGGAGCATAATGCCGGTGAAACCGATGATGGAGTTCAACGGTGTTCGCAGTTCGTGGGACATGGTCGCCAAAAAGGCGGATTTAATCCGATCGGCCTCCTGCGCTTTTTCCATGGCTTTGCGCAGAGTTTCGGCGGCTTCGCGTTCATCGGTAATGTCCTCGACAATGCCGACCGCACCTTTAAGCGGATTGTTTCGGTCAAAAGCGCGAAGACTCAACCGTGCCCAGAATGGAGAGCCGTCCTTACGTGTCATCGGCTGTGCGATGCAAACCGTCTCGCCTTTGGCCATCTGCGCATAAATCTCTTTCCCGCCTGTAATGAACGCGGTTTCGTCCGGATACCAGAGACGCGTTGATGCACCCACAAGTTCAGCGGCTGCGTATCCGGAAATTTTTTCCATCTTACGATTGCAGCGAACGATGACCCTGTCCCGCAACATCACGATGCCGACGCCCGCTGACTCGAAAATGGTGAGCTGCTCCTCGTTAACGGCCGCCAGTTCAGCCGTACGTTCGAGAATCCGTTGTTCCATTTCCTGGTTGACGAGCTGCAGTTCGCGGGTGCGAAGCGTAACCTGACGCTTTAAAAGCGCACTGCCGAGCAGGCTGACAGCCAAAATCCCAACCACCGCGGATGCGGTGATCTTCAACCAGAGCGGTAATTTGAAAGCGATATTTTTTGAAGTCCATTTCCGCAACGAGGCATAATACAACGAATCATGATGCTCTTTCAATTCCGTCAAATGCCTGTCTATGGCACGCAGTAAACTTTTGGGGTCATTTTTGGTGACCGCATAGTAGAGATCGGAAGGCTCAAAAAGAATCGCCGTATCTTCAAGCCCATATTGTTTGGCATGCGTCATCCCGTAGAAACGGTTGGTCACGGCAACATCGGCTTGCCCCTTGGCGACCATCTCGAACATGATTTTGTAATCCGGAACGGCAATGAGGGTGCATTGCAGCCCGAAGCCTTTACTCAAGCGAACAAAGGCTTCCTGCTGAATGGAGCGTTCCAGGATGAGGATTCGTTTGCCGTTGAGATCCAGAATAGTTTGGATAGTATTTCCCTTGATGGCATAAACCTGAAACCAGGAGGAGAGAACCGGCACCTCGTGAAACGAATAATATTTTCCCCGCTCCGCTGAATAGGCCACATCAGGCATGAGGTCGATGGTCCCCTTTTCCAGGCGATCCAAGCCCTCACCCCAGGTTCCGGGGACATAATGAAGATCCCAGTCTTCGCGTTGGGCGATATATTCTATAACGTCAATATAGATACCCTTGGGCTGACCGTTGACGGTAAAAATTTTCGGTGCATTTTCATAGACACCGACAAAAACCGTCCGGGTCCCAGCAAAGAGCGAGGTGGTCAGGAGGCCTGACACCAGCAGCGAAATAATGAACAGAAGAAGGGGGAATTGATGAGGGAAAAAACGATGAAGGAATGCCGGGTTTGTGTTGCTTGTCATACTGACCACCTCCGCGCTCAATTTCAGCGTGTCAGGAATCTAATAACGCATGCATCTCCCCCATCTTTTCCAAAGGCGGGAATAGATATCCTCAACCAGGGCTTATAGAATATGTTTCCGAAAGGCTTTTTTAGGGTTGAACCGGCCGCATCTCCTGCTTGAGCAGACAGCAGGAAATACGGTGCACCGGGGAACCGTCCGGGTGATAGCTGATATTGTCCGGCTGCAGCAAGCGGTTCATCACACAACCCTCAGGGATATTGAGCGGAAAAAACCGGTTTTCATTGAGCCCTTCACGGAGCACCAACCGGTTGTCCTCAATAGTGTAACTGTGAATGGGGTGATCCTCGCAGAGCGGACACTGGTAGACCCGACCATTGGGAAAGATAAAAAAATTCTCCGCCACGAGGCCCGCGCACTGAAACGGTTCATCCCGGTCCAGGTATACCTTGGGGTACACAACGTGGAGGCCGAGTCGAGCCGCCTCTTCGGCTACGCGGGGTACAATGGCGAGCCACTGATCCGGCTCGACCTGCCAGTTGACGGATTCTGCGGGATTGCTCGCCACGGAATTACCTCGCAGACCGATAACCTGGATAAAAAATCGCGTTACGCCCAGATCAGCGAGCAATGCGGGCATCCGGTGCAGATGTTCGATATTGAGTCCGGAAACCGTATAAATAACGCTGGTGGCGAATCCGCCGGCCACGGCCTTGCGGATATTGTCGGTACACACCGCAAAAACCCCTTTGCCACGAATCGGGTCATTGACATCCGCATCCGGGCCGTCAAGGCTGAAACTGAGATAGTCGAGTTCTTCAGGGGTGACCTTGTCCAGCAAATTATGAAACAAATACCCGTTTGAATCCACGGTCACTGCATAACGCATCGATTTTGCGGCCTTGATAATGGCGGCCAGATCCGGATGCAAGGTCGGCTCGCCGCCCAGAAGAATAAGATTGGTCTGCCGTTCCGGCCGGGCAAACAGCTTCAGCCAAGGCAGCACGGTGGCAAGCGGCAGGGTGGCGGTACCGTGCTGGGCAGGGTTGATGTAGCAGTGGCGACAGGCAAGATTGCAGGCGGTGAGCAGATGAAAAAAGACATTGCGCTCTCCGGGCTGAAAGCCCACGGTTCGCGCCATAAGTGCTGTGGTCATACGTTTTCCTCTTCTACCGGCTGGGCTAAGGTATACTGGGCGAGCAGACTGTCCTGCCAGTAGGTTCCGGTCTGGAAAAATTGCTGAAAAAGCCGTAAGCTCTCGGCTCGCAATACCCGGTCAACCAGATGTACCCGCATCTGCGCATACAGGGTATTGAGCATGTACAAGGGCAGATTGGCCCCGCCCCCCATTACATCCTCATAGGCCCAGACAAAACTGCGGATGCCGGAAAGCAGCATGGTGGAATAACACATCAGGCAGGGCTCAAGGGTCGAGTAGACGGTAACGGTTGCCAAATCAAGTCCGGGCTGTTCGGCGATCAAACGCCGCAAAGTCAGGATTTCGGCATGGTCGATCTCGTTACGGCATTCTTCACCGCTGTTCTGTCGGTAGCCACTGGCCACTATCCGTCCTTCGGCAACCATGACGCAGCCTACCGGGAATTCGCCGGCAATCAGGGCCTGACGGGCCCCATCCAGGGCCGCTGTCATAAAATGTTCGTGTTCGCGCATAGATCCAATCATAAAAGAAGAGGCAGGAAAAAGTTTTCGATACGGCGGCCGGTCCGCCATCATTTTTCAGCTATACCACGGTGCCCATGGAGTGTCAAAACTACATGGAACGCCCGAAACGAAGAATATTCTTCCCAATGACAATGCCGACATCGGGCTGCATCCATTCGTGCCCCTTGTCGATAAACGGCAGATACACCAATTGGAGCTGTACCTCAGTCAACCGGACTTGGGGTAGATGGGGATAAATAAGCCGCGGACTGGTTGTGGCGGTAGCCAGCATGAGTTTGACCGCCTGCAGGGCTTCCGAGGCGGGCAGAGTCACCGGAAACCGGTTCGGCTCCATCCTGCCGGCAACCGGGCTGAGCAGCCATTGACCCAATGTCGCCTGACGTCCGGCCTGGAGAAAGATTTTCGGTCGCAACTTGACCGCCGGTATCCAAAAGCTCATGCTCCGCTCCCGCCATGGGGGACGGACCAGAAAGGGTTGATTGGTCCGCTCGACGAAATCGGCAAAGCTGAAGATATTCAGGGCCGGGATATGGGCAGCAACCTTCCAAAACGGTAGATACAGCCGGGTTGCGGAATCACCGGGAAGAATCCGCCAGTCAACCGCGGTTAATCCCTCCGGTCCCAAAGCCCAAGCCGTCCGACAGTTGGCGCAGGTCATCACCTGACAATCGCCGGCACCCTCCAATCCGGCACCGCAGTGCGGACAAAGGGTCGCCAGAAACCGCACCTGCCAAGCCTCGTTAAACCCTTTGCCATGCAAGGGAACCCCGGTCAACTCCTCCATACCGGCAAGGGGGGTATGGGTTACCCCATCAAACAAGGTCTGTTGTTGGGTAATCAGGGGCAGATAGATAACACTGAGACTTTCGCCGATATAGGCCCGATGATACAAATTTTTGCCGGCCTGCGCGGTCAGGCTGCTGATGGTGGCCGCCTTTTCGAGAATAACACTGGCCTTGAGTGTCTGCGGCAGGTAATGATCCCCCGTTGCCCGGTCAATCCTGCGCAGTTGCATGGCCTGCGGCCGGACCCCCAAGGAGGGCGGCAGACCGGGTACCGGATTGGCAACCTGGGTGGTGTCGACGACCCGGAACTCGATGCCCTTGTCGGTCACCAGGAAAATCGTCCCTTTGAAACGAAGATAGGGTGCCAATAAAGACCGGCCTTCTTGAAATTGCTCTGCCAGAGGCAAAACATAGCGGAAGGGTCCATTACATTGCAGGTAATTTCGGGTACCGCAAAAGGTGCAGGTCAGCAAGCGCTCGGTTTCGCTCAGCACAATCGAGGCTCCGCACTGCGGGCAGCCCTGTTCAACCCGGATGTCCATCAGACCTCACTTCCGGTTGCGACCTGCTGATGGTGTTCACCGCTTCATCCTAATTTTTCGCCACACTGGTTGCAGAACACCGCTCTGGGCAGGTTGGTGACATGACAGTGGGGACAGATGATCTCCACAGCCCGCTCCTCCGCCGAATGACCGCACCGTGGACAAAACTTCACCCCCGGCGGCAGGTTCTGGCCGCAGTTATCGCACTGCTGATTAAGCAGTTGCTGATGCCCGCAAAAGGGACAAAAACGAGCACTGGCCGGTATCATCATGCCGCAATCCGGGCACGGCGCCTCCGCTTCACGGCCTCCGACGGCTGCATGGTTGCCGTTTGGCTGCACATTGGCAAACAGGGCCGGCATCATCATGCCAAGCCCCAACCCGAGTCCGGCCCCGGCTTCGCCACTGCTGGTCGCCGCTTTTTCCATGGCCATGGCCGCCTTCATCCGCACAAAATTATCCATATCCTTAATCACACTCATCCGGGAGCGGTCATCAATGGCCTGCTGCACCTCAGGAGGCGGGGTAATGGAGGTGACATAGAGGACGTCCAGGGCCAGACCGAATCGGGCGAAATCCAAAGCCAGTCGCCTTTGCAGGCCTTCGGCGATTTCGTCAAAATTACCGGGCAGATCAAACAGGCTGTGGAGATGTTCACCGAGATAATCGTTGAACCGACTGACAATCACCTGACGCAGATAATCCTCGACCTGCTCGGTGGTAAATTTGCCCATGGTTCCGGTCAGGGTGTTGATCATCAGAACCGGTTGAACCACGCGGAGGTTGAAGACCCCGTGGGCGCGGAGACGAACCAGTCCGAGTTCGGCGTCACGAAAGGCAACGGGATCGCGGGTTCCCCATTTGAGATCGGTAAAAACCTTGAGATTAACAAAAAAAACCTCGGCGCGCAGCGGACTTATCATGCCCCAAGGAACGGATAACAGCTTGGTGAGAATGGGAATATTGCCCGTCTTAAGGGTATGACGACCGGGACCATAGGCATCACAGGCTTTCCCTTTGTAAAAAAGGACGGCTGCCTGGCTCTCCCGCACCGTCAGCTGCGAACCAAACTTAATCTCACCGGAACCCTGTTCCGGCAGGCGATGCAGCAGTTCTTTTCCGCTTTCATCGAACCACTCCAGCGCCTCAAGTAAAACAACATTATCCACGCCCATCTTCTGCTCCTTATATGAATCGGTTGCCGTGTTCACTGTTTTGATTATAGTAGAGAGCAAAGGTCGTTACCAAAGAGAAAAAATATTTCGGGAATAAAAAGTTGCGGCCGGTCATCCTGGGACGGCTATCTGAGAAAAACGACACCATTGATTCCGGGTCCGCCCGAACACTTCCTTTCAGCAAGGCAGAAATACATGACAGCATTCAAACAGGAATGGACCGAGGACTCGGCGATGAAAGTTCTGCAACACCCGACCGTGGACAGCCGGCTTTGGGCAGAGGCAGTCGAATGGCTGCTGCTCTACGGGCCACACGAAATCAGGGAAATGCTGCAGCAGGCCAGTGGCCACGCCACACAAGAGAACTTTCCCGAATTGCAACCGCAACGGTATGCCCCGGATGGGAGCCCCTGCTATGAGATTGCTGATTTGGCCCGTTCACTCGGTATTTCCGAGGAAGAGGCCCGAGCGCAACTTGCGGAAAAAGAACAAAAACATGGCGTCCAGCACGGCGTTGCCGAGGAGGACACCACTCGCCTGCAATAAATTCCGCCTCCTTACTTACACTGCATTTTCGAATTCCGGCTACCACCCACCCCCCGCAGTGAAGGTACTTTTATAGGGCACAAGTTCAAAAATCCGTTTATGCGGATCGATTTGGATATGGTAGTAGCGATCCTGCGGCATATAGATGTAGGGAATTTCTTCCTCCTGACGGGAAAGGAAACTTGAAAGAATCATCCGGTTAACGGCCCGATGACCGACAATCAGAATATTTTCGTCGTAATTATTAAGAAAAAATACCTTCTTCAATCCTCGGTGCACCCGTTCTTCCATGGATTTGTACCCTTCTCCCCCCGAATAAATATATCGGTACTTGTTGGGCCCCCGCGCTTTGGCAACATGCGGCATTTTCTTTCGTATTTCTTCATAGGTCATCCCCTCGCAGACTCCGGCGTTGATCTCATTAAATTCCGGTAGAGCGATAATCGAGCAAGGATCCTGGCGCTCGGCAATTGGGGTGGCCGTCTGCAGGGTTCGCTCATAATTACTGGTGAAAATGATGGGGATACGAATGGTGGCAAAATGTTCCGCCAGGGCATTGGCCTGTTCCAGCCCTTTGTCGGTAAGATTGGAATCGCCGCCGATGCGATCCTCGCGGTTGTAATATGTTTCGCCGTGTCGCACGAGAAAAAGGTTGCGAACAACCCGAGTGGTAATAATGTCGCGAATCCGATCGTAATACGGCAGGACAGTGGTAATCCTTTCTTGAAGGATGCAACTTTCAAACGAATCCACGAGGATATAATTGCCCTCGGTGTCCAGGGATTCATAGATCGATTCGTAATAAGCGATGCGCTTGAGAAAACTCTCCAAAGCCTTTTCCCGAGGCAGATCACTGAACTCCTTGAGTCCGGCCTTGCGTTCCAGGTTGGCCTCCAAGGCCTCTTCATCGGCATTGAGACACTCCACGAAACACAACGGCACAGAGGGAAAGGCTGCCGCAATATTTTGCCGCCTCAGGCGAGTAACATTGCTGGCATCCATAATAGCCACTTCACCTGAGTTCTGAAGAAAAGACTGGGCTTCTTCGATGTTGATTCGGGAAATCTCCTCCCTCAGTTCCCGCCCCTTGGGGTTGCTCGGAGAAAAAAACTCGGAAGAAGAAGTGTTTTCATCAATATCGAGCTTGCGGCGCAACTCACCATTGTTGAAAATCCTGACCTTGACACCATCGAGTTCCAGGGTGCGCCCCAATTTGCGTGCCATGGTCGATTTTCCCCGGGCAGGCAGGCCCACCATGACAATGACCAGTTTTCCTTTCATAACTGCTCCCTCCTGGTGCCGAGCACCGATGACGATGGATACTTTGTATCTCTCTGTCCCTATTGTAAGGAGTCGAAGGATAAAATGCAGAGAAATTATGGTCGACGCTCACAACTCATACAACCGCTCATCCCGAAAAGGGCGCCTGGAAACGGATTGCATTTTTTTCTTTATGCCCTCCAGGCTGAACGGTTCTTCCGATTCCATCCGATCACCCATTTCCTGTTCAATTTGTTCCGGATCATCACCGGCCTCCATGCGGGCAAGAGCTTCTTCCATCGCCCCCCCCAGGGAAAGCCCGGTTTTGTCGGAAAATTTACGCATCAGATTGGCCATCTGCCGGGGATCATTTTCATTGCAATGCTCGGCTTCGCGCATCAATCCGGAAAGGGCCTGCTCTACCTTTGATTCATCCAGGCCGGCCAGCGGGTCATCTTCCTCCGTTTCCTTTGCTTTACCGATGGTCGCAAAAGTCGACATCATCTTCTGCAATTGCGGCTTACCGCACTTGGGACAATCAGGACGCTTCTCCGTATTGGGCCGACTGGAGAAAAAATTAAAGACTGTATTGCAGTTGTCACAAAAAAATTCGTAGATCGGCATATGTTTCAATGATAAAAATTTTTAAAATAAAGCACCACAAGCAGGAAGGTTGCGGATACAACGCGCTCGCCCGACTCAAACACAGGCGAGCACTGCGTCAATATCAACGTCGTTTACCTGATCGGTGATACGTACTTTACCAATAGCTTCGGGCAAAACAAAAAAAACCCGACCACCAACGGTTTTTTTATCAGCACGAATATATTTTCGGATAGCATCGCGATTCAGAGCGGCAGGAATTGCAGAGGGTAATCGGTACCGATGCAACAATTCCGTCAAGGTATCGACAAGGCCTTTATCCGCGTAGCCTCCACGAACTGCCAACTCAGCCACCGCTCGCATACCGATAGCCACAGCAAAGCCATGGTTCAAGCGATAGCCGGAAGCAGCTTCCACCGCATGGCCGATGGTATGTCCAAAATTGAGAATCCGGCGCAAGCCGCCTTCCCTTTCATCCCGTTCCACCACCGAGGCCTTTAACTCACAGCATCGCTGAATCATCGGCACGATGACTGTTGGATCCAGAGAGAGGATAGCAACATGGTTGTCGCTGAGCCAGGTAAAAAAGTCCGCATCAATGGCGGCACCATATTTGATAACCTCAGCCATTCCACCCAAGAATTCTTCTTCCGGCAAGGTCTTAAGCGCTTCGATGTCAATAAATACAGCCTTGGGTTGATAAAAAGTACCAATAAGATTTTTACCTTGAGATATATCCACTCCGGTTTTACCGCCGACGGAACTGTCGACCTGTGCCAAAAGGGAAGTCGGCACCTGCACAAAAGGGACGCCTCGCATGTAAATGGAAGCAAGAAACCCAGTGATATCTCCGGTAACCCCGCCCCCCAGGGCCAGCAGTGCATCGCCGCGGTCAAATCCCCGCTCGGCGAGTTCACCGGCCAAGGTACCGACTGTCTGCAGATGCTTACTGGCCTCTCCGTGCGGAAATGAGAGTAATTCACACGCAAGCCCGGACTGCTGCAATGAATGCCGAATCTGTTCACCATACAACGGCAACACCCGGTCATCGCAAATAATCCCATATCGTTTAGCAATCTTGGCTTCCTGCAGGTATGTGCCCACATCCTTCATTACTTCGGCACCGATGATGATCGGATAACTTCTGGCGCCAAGTCCGACCTGAATAGTTTGTTGAGCCGTCATCTGATTTCCTCTCCTCCCGAAAAAAAGGGTTGTGCAATGCCGAAAAAAAAGTGGGAAAGGTTCGAATCAAACAACCCGAAAAAAGAACCGGTTGCATGAGTTCGATTTTTTCCTTGCTTGAATGTAACTCTTCAGCAATACCACCGATGCCCCTCGTTCCCATGTGGCACATGGGAACGAGAAACCGGTAATGCTGCGGAACGTTGAAGAGTTATGCCTGAAATCCATAAAAAAAGGAGATACCGCACGAGGCGGTATCTCCTTTGTCTGCAATCTCAGAAAGAACTGAGAAAATTACATAGCTGAACCGGATGCAGCACCCTGCATCTTAACTTCAACTTTCTCGGTCAGACCGGCATAGTATGCTCTCAGGCGTACCAGAACCTCTTCACGTCCGAAGTGGTCAACAACCTCAGCACCCTCGGAAAGAGCTTTACGCAGCTTGGTTCCGGAAAGGATAACGCGGTCATCTTTGGTATGCGGGCAAGTACGCAGAGAAGCCATACCATCGCACTTATGGCAATAGAAGGTCCAGTCGATCTTCATCGGCTTGCAAAGCAGGTCTTTAGAAGGATCACCGGTGTAAGGGATGCGATCAAAAATCTGCTGAGCTTCGAATAAGCCGTAGAAATCGCCAACACCAGCATGGTCACGACCGATCAGCATATTGTTAACGCCGTAGTTCTGACGGAAGGTTGCATGGAGCAGGCCTTCGCGAGGACCGGCATAACGCATATCCAGAGGATAACCAGCGTTGATGATATTCTCTTTCACGAAATAATTTTCGATGAGAATCTTAATAGCTTCAACACGAACGTCGGCTGGGATGTCGCCTGGTTTGAGGTTACCGATCAAGCTGTGGATGAGAACGCCGTCACAAACTTCAACTGCGATTTTAGCCAAATACTCATGGGACCGATGCATCGGGTTGCGCAACTGCAGGGCAGCAACGTTGGCCCAACCACGCTCGTCGAACATGGCGCGGGTCTCGGCAGGTTTCAGATAGACACCCGGATACTCTTTTTTGTACTCGCCTTCGGACAAAACTTTTACCGGGCCGGCCAAGTTGACTTCTTTCTGAGCCATAACCATGATGACGCCGGGATGATCTTTCGGCGCGATTTCCCAGAATTTGTCGCCTTCAGACTCTTCGCCTTCGCCTTTAAAAACTTTTTCACACTCGAATTTTTTATCGGCGTCGGTCATTTCGAATTTCTCGGTGACCTTCATGGTAGCAAAAGTCTCGCCTTTCCGTACCAGAGCGATCTCATCACCTACGGTGATTCCGGCTGCATCTGCAGTGGTAACATCCAAGGTTATCGGTACCGGCCAGAAGGTGCCGTCTGCCATCTGAAAATTTTCACAAACGCCTTTCCAATCGGCTTTGGTCATAAAACCGGTAAGAGGAGAAAAACCACCGATACCCATCATGATCAGGTCGCCTTTGGCGCGAGCGGTGATTTCAACCTGCTTCAAGCCTGCGGCTTTTTTCAATTCCGCTTCACGCTCAGCACCTTCAAGCAGGGCACAAACAAGACCTTTTCCGCCATGAGGCGCTACTAATTTTGAACTCATAATTTTTTCCCTCTCTGATTTTATTCTTGTGAGAACATTTAACCTACATAAATTCCGATCAGATTCGCCGGACATGATCTACCGCAGAAAAAAAACTGAACCGGCATTCAGTTGTATTAGTTATTTATAGGGAAGGCCATCGGAAGTCAAGAAAAAAACTCATGGCGTGTATCAAAGTAATTGATACAAGCGATGAGTTTAGCACATGCTCTTCGAAGCAAAATTTACATAGATTCGATTAAGGCTTTCATCCAGATAATCGACCTCGAATGCTCTTCCAAAGAGGTCCGCCCTCATTTTTGCAATCACACTTTTTTACTTCGGGATATTATCTTTTAAGGAATGCACCGGTTCCAACTCCTTTAAGGAGTTTAAGCCAGGGGCGAACTCAAAAAATACATTCTTTGAATCTTCAACCATATACCTCAAGGTTACAGGTTCCCCAACGGGAAGATCAAGGACGAGCCCTTTTCGTGAAGGGCGGTAAATCTTTTCGTTGTCTAGTTTAATAGAATGGTCCGCAAATTTATTGCTAATATTACCCGAAACAACTTCGGTTTGCACAACAAGCATTGACCAACTCATAACAGGGAGAATAGAAAATATTGCTCCTAAAAACAGATAAAACAAAATCGTTTTTTTGATTCCAGTGCACATAATTTCCTCACATTTTTAATATTACTGTTCCTTATTCTTGCTTATTCGTCCATGATTTCGACGTCATCAGTAACCAAAAATTATGGCTGCTGACTATTACTGTCGCGCCAGTAATATAGCTCCAGCCCTAAACCAGGTGAAGGGATCTCAGGATCGCCATCAACACCTGGGCCCTTCAGCGAAGACCCCACACTGGCCCAAGCTGCAGCACGACCATCTCGATTAATAATGGAAAAACCTGAAGGAATACCAACAATACCGGTATATTTATTATATCGATCAGTAATATCTTTCTGTTCAACATAGTCGGCATTACCGATGTCTGGATTCAAATCAAATGCAGCGCTACCATCCAGATAATTCAAAGCATAGGTTAATCCATTCCCTTGTGGATTACAGGGGTCAGAGATAGATGGTTGATACGAAGTAAAATAGAGATTACCATAGTAGAGAATCGCTTGGCTCAGTATATGTTCCCCCACATGATTATCATGGGAACTGTTTTGGGTACTATCAGGACTTGTAAAATATGTAATGTGGCTACACTTTGCACTATCTCCCTGATCATTAAGTATGATATACCATCCTTTTGCATCATTCTCGTGACTTATGCCGTATTCCAAGGCAGACGTCGTACCGTAAACTGCATTGTCCGTTAACAACGAATTAAGATATTTCTTCATATCTGCATCCGCAGTAGCAGCAACACAAGTAGCGCCATTAGGCAAGGGACTCCCTAAATAGCAAGATTTTATCGTTGAATTTTTCCCCAGTTCATCGCAGGATACATTCAATAAATCGTCTTCATGATATGGGGCGGAAGTCACGGGTACATCTGCTGCCGGTGTAGTAGTGTTCAGCTTAGCCGTCACCGACGAATCATCATAGATGCCATAAAAACGATTACGGATCATCGTATATTTGGGATTTTCGCGATCTCCTGTACCAAAGAAAAGCGATGCCATAGTGTCGCGGGTATCAAAAGTCACATTGGGAAATAAATAATTCCCAGCCACGAACTTTCCCTTTGTACCGCCCCAGGATACGGTAGGGGGATAAAAAGCCTTGCGGCCTTGATCTGTCGCATCGTCACCGACGCCCATCCTACCGCTGTCACTCATGCTTCCTGGATTGGCGGCAAACACCTTGTTCACCGACCAACTGGCACTAATTTCCTCCCAATTAGGAATTGCCCCATTAGGTTTAGAGTTTTCTAGATTAACAACAAACCGGATTTTGAATAGATTGGCGTATACATCAACTCCATACAACGCCAACAGGACGTTTCCTTGTACGGTTGAGACCGATTGGGACGTTGCAGTGTCATAATAGGTATATTTATCGGATCCTGTCACCACGGCAGGGCTCGCAGGAAAGGAAAATTTCATGGTAGAAAGCTTCTGTGCCACATTATTAGAGACATCTGTTGTGGCCCCATAGGTGACGGAAAAAGGCAGAACCTGTTGTGCAGTGCCGTTGACAGTGCTTTTCCAAATCTTGGTGGGCTCATCAATGTCAACCACAAAGATACCGCGACCGATTTTATCTTTGTCGGAATTATACTTATCATAAGAACCATTTGCATTCTTGTCCTGAGTAGCAGCAACCCATTCACCAGCATCCATCTTTCCATCGGAATTTGCATCGGTAAATGGCTCTGGGTAAAAATCTTCATCAGAATCGTAACCTCCAGTAAATATGGCGACATCCTTATAAGTTCTGAGTCCATTCGTATCTACATCAACCAGAAGACTTGCCACCTTTACCTCCGACCAGGATTGACCAATATCGGGGTTGGTATATGGCCAATTGGTATTGACGGTCCATTGCAATGGATCCTGATTAGATACATCCAGATTCCAAAAAGCGCTTCCTCCTCGGCGCTCACCGAAAATGAGATACTTCGGATTTTGATCTCGTCGATAGAGAGTTATGAGCCCATCAACGGTATCATAGAGACCAGTGGCTGACTGCACAGTTTTGAGTTTAGGCAGAATATCCGGGGGGATAAAAGCAAACACCTCGCGGCCGTTTCGGTCGTCAAAGACATGCAGCATGCCATCATTGCTGCCTACTACCACCAACCGTTTCACCACAGGGAGCGTCACATCATTGGTATCGTAATATTCAATCACCACTGGCCGAGAATGGACGATGGGGCCAAGTATCCACTCACGCACCGGCAGCGGCGCCACCGGCGCACCAGTAGTAGCATCAGCTGCATAAGTATAACCATGGGTGTAATTGATCAGTTTGTCTCTGGTGGCATTATCAGCGACCCCAAGATCAGCGAAAGTGATGTGAGCACGGTCAAATTTCACCATCCCTACTCCCGTTTTATAGGTATAAATAGGCCGATTCCAGAAGGCAGTCGAAGTAGGTGCGCCAGCAGTACCAGCAGCAAAAAAACCGCTTACATCCTCCAACAACACCTCGCCCACCCCGTCATCCTTGATATCGGCAGCCCCATTCGAATCATCATCGTTATCCCAGATATCATCTACGGTATTTTGAAACACCCCATCTGCATTGGTAGCTCGGACCAAATTATTGGCAGCATCGTTGCCATATATCTTGAATCGATTTTCCCCATCGCCCAGCTTGAATTTTTTTAAATTTCCGGCCCAAGAGGTTCCATTCTCCGGGAGAAAAAGCCCCATATAGAGATCATCACCATTTTGAATCTTGTTGTTGGCATCCACCGACACTACGGGTGCGGTGAAAGAAATCGACCCGGACATCTCAAGCCCTATTGAATAAATGGCAGAAACCATTTGCTCCTTATTATTAGCCGATATATACGATCCACCAGACCCCCTAGGCAATGGATCTGATTCTTTACCATAGGCCGCATCATTCAGGAGGGGGTGTTTGGCACCAAATGAAATATGATGAGTAATAACATTTTCATAGCATTTGGTAGGTTCTGGAACGATGGTGTTAAAAGTACGCCAGCTGTGCGTGTACATCCAATGGGCCACATCATCGTAATAATTTGCAGCATTCCCCTGGGTTGGGTCTTGAGTCCAGCCATCACCATCCCAGTCTTTAACGGTGACTCCCATTCTTGAATTGTCTGTATCAACCGAAGGGGCACCATCAGTCATGGAAATAACGTAATTACTGCTACAAGTTGTGTCTCTGAAACCGTCAGCTAAATCTCTCCGGTCATAATATCCTTGTTTCCACACATCTTGCAGGGCTTCCATAAGAGGTGTGCCACCATTTGCTTGAACTGTATTGAGCTTGCTGATCATATCTTCTCTCTGAGCAGCATCAGTATCCGTGGTTTTAATCAACCGCAAGGCGCTTGCGCCGTTAGCCCCACCAGATATATCAAAAGAAAAAAGCCCCCAGTTTATTTTGCCACGGAGTTCATCAACCACAGAGATCATGGCATCCTTGGCTGCAGCAGTACGACTCTGGGTGAGATATGCGCCTCCGCCTGTTGCATTATCCACCACGCGTATTTTGTCTATCACATAACCTGTTCCGACTACTGAACCGTCTGATTTCAGCTTCACGACCACCTTGTCACCACTAATCTCAGGAGACCAGCCACCATCCACACTTGTTGGTTTTCTATCGTTGTCATACTGTGCAACCACTGCACCACGCGAATCATATAGTTTGACATAATCATAGGAAAAGGTTGCGACGTTGCCATTTCCCTCCACATCAAATGCAGAGAAATGAACCTGAATCTTTTTAGACCCAGGATGCGATATGATCTGCACCGTGTCTGCTTCAGTTAGATTATTTGTATAATTAGCAGTTAAAGAAGGATAATCCGCTCCGATGTTAACCACTGACCAGGAACTCGGGTCTATGAGATAAGTTTCATATTTCCATGCGTAATCGTTACCATTAACGCCGTTATACTTTAGGCCTAGCATAGCCTTAAAATTAACCCAGTTACCCGTTACGAAGAAATACGTATTTCTATCATCATCTTCAACTGGATTAAGGGCGCCAAGCACAACCCCTTCATAACCAGAAAAATAAATTCCAGGGGCACCGAGCAGACCGACGAAACCATTATCAACAATGGAACCGTCTTTAAGGGTCACAGGATCGTGTTCTAAAATATCCATTCCCTTAGGTAAAACAGAACCATCCAAACGTACATGTCCATCATGTACGTCAAGCCGCCCCGGATCTGGACCACCATCGTGACTGAGATTACCTGTACTATCAATAATCATATGGGTATCAACAATGGTCGTCCTGTCCCAGGTCTTTGATGTATCACCAGTATCTCCGGTAAAGCACGTAGGCTGTCCATTCACTGTGGCGATATTCACTTTTACGCCGTTTGTAGCCTTGATAAGATAGATCTGATTGGCAGGTTTATGATGTCGGTAGTAAGCAGCGCCATTGACAGGATCATAGATATAATCAGGATAGTCATTCACCGGTGAGTCATTCAAGGTGAAGAGGTAGTCAAACATTGCCCCATAATCGATGCTATCCTCATAGATAGGCCACGCCATCGAGCCAGAACTATCCATAAGGATATAAGCATTGCTCTTGGCGTTCACTGTATAAATATCCGTATCTTTGGCCAAGGCCGGCGGTACAAACCAGAGCAACATCGCCAAAAGAAGAGACACACCGCCTGCGGGTACGCAATATTTATCCTTGGTCGTTTTCATGACAACTCCTCTGGTGTTTATATGGCAGAAATCTTTTTTCATGCTAGGATATTACGAAAAATGCATAGTTACCGTTTCGACAGTTTACAAACTTGATTTAGGACCTATTCTTATACCGCCCAGCTCAACAACTACCGGAGCAGTGACTGTTGTGCCCTGTATTTGATGCTTGTAAGCAGAAAAATCGCTGGCACTATAGCCAATGAAAGCCCTGTCCTCTTCATAAAGATAAGTTACCAGATAGCGATAATCAAATTCACTGGGAGTATTCACAGGAGGGCTTACATAATTCTGCAACAGATTGTCCCAAGGCCAGGTAGTGGGGTCAGCAGCCGTAATGCCAGCAAAAGTATTAGGTGTATCATTTCCTGGGTCGAAAGTTGCGTCTGTAGCTGGGGCCAAACGCTGATTCCTAAGAGCAGGATTAGAAATTTGATAAAAGGTCTTGAGTGAAAACCCGACACCCACCGCCTCATTGTTGGCTGCACCCTCAGCGAGGTTAAATTGCCTATCAGCCTGTTGCAAGCCACCCGCCACATTCAATTCAGATGTAGAAGTTCGTAGTGCCCAAATACCAAGAAAGGAAAGCATCAACAAAATAACCATCGAAAAAACCAGCACAAATCCCGATTCAGTCATGCCATTTTTCTTATGTTGCTGCAGATGAAAAAACATATAGGGTCACCCTTTACCTGAAAATTACAATTGAATATTTTTGTATTTTATGGTGGTCATTTCCAACCGCTGTTGCCCTATCACGGAATTCCAAGTCATGAAAACCCTGATAATTTTATTCGGCGTATTGGTAGCGGACAAGACTCTATCCTGCACGGCCCAGGACAGATTATAGGTGATCCCGGAGCGATCAACAATGGTTCCTGCCACTGGCACTGAAGCGACAAATGGCACCATTCGGGGCAAAGCAGCAGCGGTATATTTTGCAGTAGTGGCATCATCAACAAGAGCATTAGGGCTAGCAACCGTCTGCGCCAAAATAGCATCATCAAAAGGTAACGCTTTAAAAATTTCCAGAAGAGACGCTGCTACATTGTTTGCATCAGTCCGGTTTAGGGCTGCGGAACTAGCGCCCATTGCCCTGATCTGCATACCCATTGCCGCCATGATACCAATGGTCAAAATGACAATAGCTATCATGGCCTCAATCAAGGTTGAACCTTTTTGACTTTTCATCATTACATACGTATTCATCTTTAGATTCCCATATTCCGGCATTGAATATTGGTCACCACCAGCCTACGGCGGAACCCATCATCGGGCGGATTCCACACAACACCCGATGCAGTCGTATAGGTTTTTGTGTCAAAAAAACCCTGGCTCTGATTTGCTGTCCTAGCTAAAATTGACACTTGCACTGCGCGAATAGCATTGACATTTGCTATCGGATTATTTGCCTGCGTCGCAGTAGCTATACCAGTCCCATTGGTAGCCATACCACCTTCAAGAATATAATTGAATTCAAGGGCTTGAATATTGTCAGCAAGAGGTTGGAGGATGAGAGCGCCTGTACCAAGGTGTCTCCCCAAAGAGGCTACCCCACTCCAGGCCCCCCCCCCATTATCAACGATACCGTCACCGTTAGTATCAACTCCTGCCGCCAACCCATAGGCAATATTTTCTTGGGTGCCGATAACACCATCAGGAACGTTTGAGGTAGTACCAGTTCTGGTATCCATGGTGAATCGAAAAAGAGTATTGGTGGCTGTGACTATTCCCGGCAGGCCGCTCTCGGTGGGATCGCAGCCAGCCAATCGAATCTCCATGGGCATAATTGCCAACACCCCTCGTAGGTCCTGCTGAATATTGGCAATATCGCCATGCACTGAATAGCTTCTGGACTGAACAACATAAACAGAAACAACACCTGTCATAACCAGACCAGAGACAAGCAGGGCGATCATTAACTCAACAAGGGTAAACCCTTTTTCATTGGTTTTTAAACTGAGAAGACTTTTCCTGTACAAAAGAACCATTTTTGTATTCCTCCCAATTTATGGGGTTGTAATTCTGCCAGCAGTTGAAACAACAACAGTTCGCTGTCTTTCTGTATTACCAAGGGAATCAGTTGATCGAAGCGCCACTGTCCCCCCGCCAAGACCACCAGTGATAGCATGAACAGGAATCCCTCGCATCGTAAAGACCAAAGCATTGTTAGCAAAGCTCACACCATCGCTATTTCCATCAGGGTCAACAGCAGCAGGATCAAAAGTTACCCGACTGGGCAACGGTGTTGCAGCAACGAGCACGCGTTCCGTGCCATCTATAGCTTCATTATTAGCAACTCCGCCACCAGCACCATTGTCGACAAACATGGTATAGGTGCCACCTGGAGAACCACCAGGAAGCGGAGAGACAAACAGCAGCGTCACATTTCCACCCCGTTGGATCGCTTCGGCTTTGCATTGCATCATTACCGAATAGATATCTCTGGCAGTGCTACGCAGATGCATGTTCAAGAGAGAACTCTGCACGAAGGGGGTAGCAATAGCACTAATAATACCAATAATTGCTACAACTACCATTAGCTCAACCAGAGTAAATCCTTTTTGCCCCATATTGCTTTGCATATCCCTCACTCGCAGAATATTTACATTTCTTTTTCCATCAAGCTTCACTTTGAAAAAAACTTACTCATCGCCCCTCAATCTCATATCAACTAACCGACTATGTTTGCGTAGAGAAATCTCACGTTCAGAACTCCTGAAATCGAGAGGTTCTCCATGGTACCATTTTCGGAAAATAGCATGACTTTCATGCCTAAAAAATATGTTAATTCAAAATGTTAAATTTCATCAATTTTCTCTTTAGGTGCCCAAAAAACCGCCAATCCTTACGTTTTTCCAGGGTGTAGGTAGATGCAGAATTTAAAACAAAATTGCCGAGGTCAGGAGTTCTGACGTTACGCATTGGAAAAACTGAAAGCTATTTTGCAATATACAGCCCAACCATTGATTCAGGATGCTGAATTTACAAAAATATCGAAAAAACAGCATTATACACTGAAATACGGGAGCAGATAAGCGGGGAAAGATTCTAACAGTGGCCAGTCCCATTGTAAAAATAATTAACAATACAGAAATATTGAAATAATTTTTTATAATTGATGGCCTCGTAAAAAGTGAGAATTTCCTGGTTCTGTCATTTCGACCGCAGGGAGAAACCTCTGAAATAACCTGGAAATTTCCAGTCGAATTGCTTCTCAGAATGGGGAGAATCTACTTTTTACGATGTAATCATAATTGAGCTTGGCAGAGATTGCCAGTCGACCATCAACGGTTACAGTTAATAACAGGATAATTGAGACATAAGCAATCGACCGGCCAGGCAGCGAGAGGGTTTCAGTCGGCACAAGCCACCAGCAAAATTATTGTTCGTCTTGGCGCAGACAACGAACTCGGGTGAAATATTGCAGCCCCGATTTTTTTTATCTGTAAAAAAAAATTAGCACCAACGCTTACACGCCGTATTCCTTAAGTTTGCTCAACAGAGCCGGATAGCTCAACTCCAATAACAGCGCCGCCTTACTCTTATTGCCTCCTGCATACTCCATCGCCCGCATAATCAACCTCTTTTCCACGATGATTTTCGCTTTCTTGAGTGAATAGGTGCCGAAAAAATCATCGATACGTCGATGCTCGTTTGTAGCGCCGAACTGTCCGGGTAGATGTTCCGGTAAAATGATATTTTTATCTGTGAGAATAAGTGCCCGTTCCAACACGTTTTCCAGTTCCCTGACATTTCCCGGCCATTCGTACTGCATCAGCAGATCCATGGCGGCGGGGGCAATACCCTGCATCTGGATACCCAATCGGATAACAAATTTATCAAGAAAGAACCGGCAGAACACTGGAATATCTTCCTTATGCTGCCGTAGCGGCGGAACATGAACATTGATAACATTCAGCCGGTAAAATAAATCCTCGCGGAAGAGCTCCTGCCTAACCAGACCGGCCAGATCTTTATTGGTCGCAGCCAGCACCCGAACATTAATCGCCTGATTCTTGACCGCACCGACCCGCCGCACCTCCTGTTCCTGTAACACCCGCAACAACTTTACCTGGAGATCGAGCGGCAATTCCCCGATTTCATCAAGAAACAGTGTGCCTTGATCCGCCTCTTCAAACAACCCTTTCTTATCCTTGTCCGCGCCGGTAAAGGCTCCTTTGACATACCCAAAAAACTCGCTTTCCAATAAGTTTTCCGGAATGCCGCCGCAATTAACCGCCACAAACGGCGCGCCCTTCCCTTTCCCTGCCTGGTGAATGCCCTTTGCCACCAGTTCCTTGCCGGTTCCGCTTTCACCGGTGATCAGAATGGTGGTATTATACTTTGCAACCTTTTCGGCAAGCTGGAAAACCTCCCGCAGCGCTTTGCTTTTCCCCACCATACCGCCGAAGGAACGCTGGCCATCAATGGAATCCAATTGTGCTTTCAACTGCACATTTTCCCGGCGTAACCGCTCCCTCTCTTCCGCCTTGCGCAATACCAACAGAATCTCCTCAACCTTGAACGGTTTAGAGATGTAATCGTAAGCCCCCTGCTTGACGGTTTCGATCGCCTGGTCAACAGTGCCGTAGGCCGACATCATAATCACAGTGGCAGGATGCCGGTTCTCCTGCAATTTGCAAAGAAATGCCATGCCATCCATGACCGGCATCTTTAAGTCGCAGAGAATAAAATCATAGTTATCCTGTTCCGTTCGAGTGAGCCCTTCAGCTCCATCCCCGGCGACATCAACCGAATATCCGTATTTGGTGAGCAGAGTGCTGAGCATGTGCCGCATGTTGGCTTCATCGTCAATGACGAGAATGGTCTTCAACATCTTTGTTCCCCTGAAGAATGAACGGACCCACTGTCTTTATCTTGAAAAAATACATCCGATCCGATTGCGACCTCTTTCTCCAAGGGGAGCAAAAGCTGCACGATTGTTCCCGCACCTACCTCACTTTGCAAGCGTATCGATCCACCCATGGATTCAATCAGTGCCAAAGAAACCGAAAGGCCAAGTCCGGTCCCGGACCCCGGCTCCTTGGTGGTGAAAAATGGGTCAAAAACCGTATCGAGTAATTCAGGGCTTACGCCTTCGCCATTGTCTTCTATAGCTATCTGTAACAGATAAGGATTATCACCAGGCGTGAATGGTACGGCAAGTGAAGTTGTTAAAAAGATTGTCCCCTCGCCCTTTTTCTTGCAAACCTTAATAGCATCCGAGGCGTTAATCAGACAATTGAGGATCACCTGCCGCAACTGTTCCTTATCCGCAAACACGATGCAGTTCTCCGCCTGTAGAGCAAGTCCTAGACAAACACCATCCAGAAACGGTTGCACCTTCAGAGTTTCCGCAAGTTCTGAAAGTAAAACATGGACATCAAACCGCTCAGGTTCGCCTTTCGAGGTTCGGGCATAGTCCAAAAGCTGCCGAATGAGACCATCCACCCGCCCCAATTCCAGCAAGGCTTTAGCCACATACTCAGCTTGCTCAGAGTCACCGCTGCCACCCATACCCAATAATTGCAGATACCCCTGTGCGACGCCGAGCGGATTGCCAATTTCATGGGCCAAACCCGCAGCCAACCGGCCGACTGAAGCCAGTTTCTCCGCACGGACCATGTCCCTCTGATTTTCCTTCAACTGCCTATTCTTCTCGGCAAGTTCTCCTATGGTTTGCTTGAGCACTCCTTTGTCATGCTCTATCCGCTGCACCATCAAGTTGAGACTTGCAGACAATACTTTGATTTCATTATATTTTCCAGAACCTGAGAACAAGACAGGTTCCTGCGCCTGGTAATTATCAGCCACGTTAATCAACCGGTCAAGCGGACGAAAAATTTGACGAGTAAGCCGAAAAAAACCGATAACAGTCAAGATAAGCGTGTTGATAAGTATATAGACAAGAATGTGCCGCTGGTGGGCCGACACAAGATCAAAAAAATTTTCAATTGGTCCTGCCAGACCCACGGCACCGACCAATTCTTTACCCTTATAGAGCGGCTGGGCGACGACAAGCACCTTTTTCCCCATCCAATCCGATTGGCCCTGCTGATGGATCTGACGAGTGACCTTTTGTCGATCACGCAGGGCAGCTTCGACAGATGTTAACAAATACCCGTTTTGGGCACAGGAACGAGCAGAGGAATTGGCAGTTTTGTTTACAGAAATTACCTGCAGGCACAGACCTTGATGGTCCAATTCGGCGAGGAGTGCATTGCCGGGAACAAATGATACGGAGGAGTCTTGAATACTGGCAACCATGAGTGCCAGGAGATGGTGCAACTTCTCCTGGGATGCCTGGTTGGCATGATATTGCCAAAAAACCATGATGACAAAATCTGTCAACAACATACCGGCAATTAGCAGAAAGGCTATAGTTATGGTCAGATCAAATTTGAGCCCTTGCCCTCGCATTTTGTACTTTTCTTGCCTCAGCTCTTTCCTTCAGAGGGATAAGTGTCGGAATTTTTACTGGTGAAGTGGGACCCAGGAAAGGATTTTTTCATCAGCCGTTCTCAGAATTGCCCCTCTTTATTGTGATCGATTATTATCGACCATGGCCAACCACCTGGTCAAAGCAAGTTTTTCCGCTGGCAGCTAAGCAAAAAGACTGATTATTGTTTGCCTTTTTCGGGCGTAAGATTCTTGCAATTCGGTTTATCAAAATAGATAAGGCCTGCCGTATCCATGCAGTAGTTAAGGTTGTATGGGTTGGGTGGTAGAGCGGTGAGTACGCCTGAGGTTGTGAGTTCGGAGAGCGACGAAGGTTTGCGACCCATTGTTTCTGTATATTTACTGATTGCTTTTTCAATCACCAAAACCCCTTCCAAGGCATGCAGACGGTCAACCATCTCAGAGTATCCAGGTTCATCTTTGTCTTTAACGGCAAGCATGGATTGCATAATGACAATTGCAGATCCTGTTTCTCCACCCTTCTGAACCAGACGAGCACCGACGATCGCCAAAAATAACGGAGCATTAGGTACCTTGGCTGCATCCAAATACAATTTCCCCGCTTCTACTGGCTGATTAAGAAAGTAGTACGTATTGAACCCTAACGTATGGAGGGGTTGCCAATCCCATTGACGATTTTTAGCGGCAGTTTTCAATATTCCCTGGGTTTCCGCCAACATACCGGGAGGGTTCCAGGGGAGCCAACCTTGTGCGACGATATAGGTCTGGGCAAAGGAAGGATCCAATATTTGACTGGTAACAAAGATTCGGTGCAGGCTCGCCCAGTCGTGCTGTTTATCGACCACCCGGAATCCACCTTCAGGCGTACGCACCAACTGGGTGCCTACTCGCGCCCCTGCCTCCAGGGTGAGGTAATCGGCCATTAGCCCCTTGAATTCGCCGGCAACGGCAAGAAGCGCCATAGGCGGCAAATTCCAAATTCCTGAACTGGAATGTGCTGATTTTCCGGCACCGCCGCGTTCCTGGAGTACGGCATTATAGCTGGCCGCATAGAAACAGACCAGAATCGAACCAACGAAGAGATGGAATGTCAGCCGTCTGCTCATGCCAGTTCCTTACGTTTGAATAGTAAGGTAGCAAAATAAATCATCAATGCTGAATACGAGATCCCGTATAGGCACAGCAATAAAAATTCCTGGCCACTGAAGGCCAAGCCGTACGCAGCCTCGTATTTCTTATCAAATAGCGACAGATTGGGGAATATCCAGGAGAGAGCAATCACCAGATTATCCTGGCCGGTCATCACCCCGGCATAAGGATTTTCCACCACGACCCGTCGCAGCAGTCCCATATTCTGCCCCACCAAATAGGAGGAAACCGACAGCAGCAAGGCAACAAAGGGGCTGCTGGCAAAACTGAAACACAGCACGCTCACCGCCAGCACCACCACCAGACTCATCCACTGGCAGACAAGGGCCATGGTATAGCTGATCCAGGAAAAATTGAGCGGCACATAGGCGGGATATTTCCAGAGCACATAATGCATGGACAGGGCGGCAGCCAAGCCAAGAATAACTGTAGAGAGTCCCAAGACGAGGACTAAACCCAGGAACTTCCCGGCAAGGTACTGCCAAATGGAAACCGGCCGGGAAAGCAGCATAAAGATCCGGCTGCGTTCCAGATCATCGGCCAGAATTTTCATGCCCAGAAAAAAGACCAGCAGCAGACCCGTGAAGGCCACAGCAGAAAGACCAAATTCCACCGACACCTTGCCGAGATCCCAAGTAAACAAGGTGGTGACCCCCAGGTTGGCCATGGTGAGCAGCACCGCCAGACAGACAATAGCCCATAATGCACGGTGGCGGATGCCCTCGGTGCAGGTGGCAAGAGCCAGAAACCAAATGTTACGCAACGATTGCATGGTTGTCTTCCTCAATGACTCTGATAAAACATTCTTCCAGCCCCGCACCATCGGTCAGGAAGTCTTCCAATCCACCGGTATAGAGTAGAACGCCCTTGTTGATGATACCAATACGATCGCATAACACCTCAATATCACTCAATATATGCGAGCTGAAAAAGACGGTTTTACCTTCCTGCCCGAGCTCAGCGATAAGCTTTTTGATCTGATGACGGCCTACTGGGTCAAGCCCGCTCATGGGTTCGTCAAAGATCAGCACCTCCGGGTCGTGGATCAGGGCATTGGCCATACCCAAGCGCTGCTTCATCCCTTTGGAAAATCCCTTGACCCGGCGATCGGCCGCTTCAGTCAGATTCATGCGGTCAAACAGCATGGGAATACGCTGGTTCATTGTTTGCCGGGTCATGCCGCTCAATCGGCCTGAAAGCAGCAAAGTTTCCCGGGCGGTGAGATGATCGTAGAAGAAGGGGAACTCGGAAAGATATCCGATTCGATGGCGGAACTCTTCCTGCCCCACAGCATGCCCCATGATCCGTAAGCTCCCGGTATCCGGTCGAAGAAAATGCAGCAACAGTTTGATGGTGGTGGACTTGCCCGCCCCGTTGGGACCGAGAAAGCCGAAGACCTCGCCCTGCGGAATACGCAAGGAAAGGTTAACAACCGCCTGATTTTTTTTGCGAGCAGAGCCAAAGGCCTTGCCGAGGTTGAGTATTTCAATGGCGGGATCTGTCATATAATCCTCACTCCTTGGAGCCGAACTGGTATTGGGACAAGAAACACACGCTGGGCTGCAGATGAACAGAAAGGAAAGATATCAACGATTTCAAGCATACAGAAGAATACAAGACGGGGAAAAGTTACACAAGGAGAAACGAGGAAGATCGATATGCTTTGAAACTGTACCCCAAGGAAGGGATTCCCCTTCCTTGCCTTGTTGTACCAAAAAACCCTCTCCCGGAAAACCGGGAGAGGGTTTGACTGCGGGAAAATTATCCCTGTAAATTTATCGCACAGCGGCCCAAGCTGCACGAGGAAGCGCTGTTGCACAAGGTAACGCATCAGCTGCGGTAGTGGGGTCACCGTCGGTATCAAAATCGTTGGCATTATTCACGCCACCCGCGACAAGCCCGACAAGATC
The DNA here is from genome assembly GCA_963666685.2 of uncultured Desulfobulbus sp. Lineage (GTDB taxonomy): Bacteria > Desulfobacterota > Desulfobulbia > Desulfobulbales > Desulfobulbaceae > Desulfobulbus. Next base: position 270,058 of record CAXXHZ010000003.1, on the reverse strand, counting down.
CGCTGCAGCCATTGCAGTTCCTGGATAAGCGCCTGAGTTGCTGGCGCTATACACCTGGTTGGTGACATCACCATCAATGGCGTACTGGGTATCACCCTGAATAGAACGGGCAACAGCGATATAAGCTAAGCCGTTGGCGGTGTTGGAAATAGAGGCAACCATGTTGGCTCCGTAACCAAAGGAAATAGCAAAGACCGCGTTGGTCGCCGGATTGGTGCCCACAATACGTCCGCCCGCACCCGCTGCACCAGTGGCGCCAATAGCTAATGCCGGTGTTCCGGCTGCGTCGGCGATAGCATACCCACCACCGACAGCTTCAGTATCTGTTAACAATTGAGCGCCAGCCTCGGAGTGACCATAAGAACCTAATTCAGAACGCAAATCAGCTTGGGAACCAATGGCATTATGGGCTGTTGCCTTTGCCGAGGCATTAAAGGCCCGCATACGATAGGCTGCAAACTGCGGAATAGCAATGGCCGCCAAGATGCCGATAATTGCAACGACGATCATTAACTCCACCAGGGTGAAGCCCTGGCTGTCCTTGTGTAATCTTGCAAGTCGTTTCATCATGATTTTTCCCTCCTTAGGGTGTGGTTAAAAGGTGCTTTGTTCCAAACAGTCTGTTCAGCGACTGCTCAATACCGTTTCCTGTAATTATCCACAAATCATGCCATTTCAAAAAAAATCTTATTCAAAACCGTCAAAACCGTTTGAGCAGAAATTTAATACCGCTACAATCGCCATTTCGGGGTGAAAACAAACCCTATCATTTCAACAATATACTTTTACTTACTTGAGTTCATTTTTGGGCGGGAATATAACCTATTGCGAAGTCTCGATGGCAATAGGGATATGATGAGAAACAGTCCGTTCACGTAAATAAAATTGGTATGACTTTGAACCAAAACACGCTGCTCCGGTGACACAAAAGGTTAAGAGTGACAAAAATTGTCACCGTAAACGATCAACCAAAAGCTATCTGCCTGAATGCAGCAAGGCAGGTCTTTTTTTCCTGGTCCCCATGCAGTACTGGGTACCCTGATGAACATGTCTTTACTGCTTGTTCTTTCCGCAAAAGGGAAAGCGGCTGAAGATTGCCGCGTCGCTGCGCTCCTCGCAACGACGGACCGAACCAGGAGTGACCGGAACAATGTATTTCGAATTCTGCTGGTTCTTCTGGTTCCCATGCGCCGCATGGGAACTTCCTCTTCCTGCGTTGCAGGCATACTCAGGAGTCAGCGGAGGAACTTCGGTATTATGAACAGGCTGCCCAGTCACAATTCCTGATTGCAGGGAGGAACTCTTCGCATAAGCTGTCATGTGGATGCGACGTAGGGAAACAAGAAAAAAAGGGAATTGTTGGAGGAGATTGCCGCGTCGCTGTGCTCCTCGCAATGACGGATACGACATAATTGGCAATATTTCTGGCGGCCTCTTTGGCGGTGGCCAACCGTTTTTCTTCTGATTCCAGTCACCGGAACATTCAGCACACGGTCATTTATACCGCCGCCAATCCGGCCCGGTTTGAAAAACTGTGGAGGTAAAAACCCCTTCACACCTTCAGCTTTTGCGGCGATAAAGCTCTTCGGTAATAGAGTTGGGCGGGTGTCGTTTTAACGGCGGATCAGCCTATTTCGGGGGGAGGGCTTCCGACATCAGGATTTCGTAATCCTTGCCCCCATAAAAGATATTGAGGATAAGGACTGTCTGTTTCTTTTCATCTACGACGAAGGCCACAATCGCTTTTTTATCTATGGGCGCGATCCTCAAGTCGTGCATGAGGTCGTCGCGCCGTTGCCCTCGAAGAGGCATTGTTTCCAGGTCGTGGCATTTCTGGCGCTGGCGGAGTTTTTCTACGTAGCCCCACGCTTTTTCAGGGTACCCGCTCTTGTCCGCAATGTAGCCATAGATGCTTTCAAGGTCTTTGACTGCATCCGGCAGCAGGTAAACATCATATTTTTCCATCGGGACTCGATTTTAACCGCTGTTGGTGCATTCGTTCGATCGCTCTGAACGCGTCATCGAGTGGTACCGGTTCGCCGCTTTGGGCCGAGGCTATTAAGCGGTGGCGAATGAGGGCAAGCCGTGCTTCGTGTTCTTCTTGCTGTTTCCCCCAAAACCGCATTGCCTCTCTAATGACCTCGCTTGTCGATCCGTAGGCTCCGGATTGAACCTTGGTCTTGATTGTGGCGAGCATATCAGGCGGCAGGGTAATAGTGATTCGTTCCGCTTTTTCTGTACGCATGTTTTGTCTCCCTTGAAGAGTGTGATAAAATCATACTTACCTTTAACGGCCCTGTCAACGGGCTTAGTGGGGGGATGGCGAGGACTTTTTACACTTTCACGGATAGCTTTTGTCGCTCGCTGAGCGGCACCGATATTTTTCCGCCAGAAATCGATACACACGCTGCACGTCCTGCAGCGCGCAAAAACAAGAAAACTCTTTGCATGCGCTATTATTTAGATGCGACGCATCAAGAAGAGAATTCCCATGCGCCGCATGGGAACAAGAAAAAAAGAGAAAGCGGCAGGAGATTGCCGCGTCGCTGCCCTCCTCGCAATGACGGAAACGACATAATTGACCCCAGCGCAGAGCGCAGAAACAAACAAAAACAAAAAAAAGAGATTTTGACATACCTTATTAAAACTTATATGGCTACCAAAGTCATTGAAACAGTTACGGAAAATCGACCGGCACGACAACGCCAATATCCGCCACGCAGTCAATGAATTGGTTGCTATGCCACATTGTCAAAACGTCAATACATTGAAAAATCATGCATACGGATACCGTCTACGAGTTGGCCGTTACCGAGTATTGTTTGACTGGGAAGAAACTGTGAAAATCATAGAAATCCAGGAAGTGAGAAAGCGCGATGAACGCACATACTAACATCCAAATAATCAAAGGGACAGATGGGACACCCGCTTATGTGGTCATCCCCTACGCAGAATGGCTTGCCCTGCGCGACCGAGAACAATCCGGAGTACCAAACGAAGTGGTTAATTTTGTTTTTGACAACAATTGGACACCAATACGAGCCTGGCGCGAACACCTTATCTTGACCCAAGCGGAAGTAGCACGCAGAATGGGAATTTCACAAGCCGCTTATGCACAATCCGAAGTTGCGGCAAAACCACGAAAAGGCATAGAAAAGGGGTCAAGTCTGCTCTTGGCTTTTTTATATATGATATCTTCGAAGCCTAACTCCAAATGAAGATTCCCACTTGATATCAAGTGTACCAAAGTAGCACTATATTTCCATGCCAAGAAAAATTCGCCAACTTATTGCAGATCTTGAAAACGCTGGTTTTATCAACCGAGGCGAAAAAGGCAGTCATCGCAATTTTTTACATGAAAAAGGTGTAGCTATTACGATTTCAGGCAAACTTGGAGATGACGCAAAACCTTATCAAGAAAGATTGATCAAGCAGAAAATTATGGAGATTAACTGATGAAAGATCGAGATTGTTATCTTAAAATCGTTGAATGGTCGGAGGAAGATCAGTGCTATGTCGGTTCAGTTCCTGGTTGGATTGGTGCTTGTTGCCACGGGGACAAAGAAGAAAATGTTTTTTATCAACTTTGCCGGATAGTCGACGATTGGATTGAAATATATAAAAACGATTCTAAGCCATTACCTGCAGCAACAATCGGGAAAAAATATTCGGGCAAGTTTCAACTCCGAACAGGGAGTGAACTTCATCAAGCCTTAGCGATAAGAGCACTTCAGGCAGGAGAAAGCCTGAATAATTTCTGCATTGACGTTTTACGCAAATCAGTAGTCAACTCTAAAAAATCCAAACGCTAACCAATTCGACAAGAAACTGGAATTCAGTTAGCGACCTAAATGGGGTCAAGTCTGCTGTTGGCTTTTAATTGTTTCTGTATTATAAATTTGTTCTAAATTTCGATTATGTCCAGACCGCTACGTATAGAATACCCAGGCGCTTGGTATCATGTCATGAATCGTGGCAGGAGAAAGGAAAATATTTTCCTGAACCCCAATGACTATGAAACCTTCATCAGGCTGCTTCAGGAGACGGATGAAAGATGGAATATCAAGATAGCTGCCTATTGTCTGATGTCCAATCATTATCACCTGCTGGTCCATACTCCTGTCGGCAATTTATCCCGCTGCATGCGACACATAAACGGGGTATACACCCAGCGCTTCAACCGTTGTCACGACAAAGACGGCCAGCTCTTTCGGGGCAGATACAAAGCCGTACTTATTGATGCGGACAGCCACCTTCTCGAAGTCTTACGCTATATCCACAGAAACCCTCTACGGGCAGGCCTTGGCAAGGGGTTACAGGACTATACCTATAGCAGTCACCATGGGTATATATCGACTGCAGCGAAATGGGATTGGTTAAAAAAGGATAGACTGATGTCTATGCTTTGTGAAAAAAAGAGTGATCAAAAAACCGCCTATCTGGACTTTGTTTCCCTGGGGGAACCTGAAAAGATAGAACGGTTTTATTCTTTAACGAATCTGCCTTCTGTATTGGGTAGTGATTCTTTCAAACAGTGGGTCAAGGAAAAGTTTAAGCATTTGAGCTGCCAGGATGAGATTCCACGATCTACTGATCTTGCGCCTACAGCGGATTATATCGTTTCAATTGTGTGCGAATATTTTAAAGTGAAAAAAGAGACTCTTGCCGTCTCGAAACGCGGCATAGAAAATTTACCAAGAGATGTGGCGATATACCTTGTTCGCTTACGATCCCGTGAAACGCTTGCCGTTGTCGGGCAACATTTTTCGATCAGTAAGTACAGCACAGTCAGCAGTGCGGTTGAGAGAATAAAAGCCCGAAAGGACAAAGACAAAACATTGCAAAAGCATCTGGAACAAATCACTACGATACTAAGAAAAAGCCAAGAGCAGACTTGACCCCTTGTTTTGATTCAGCTTTGCATTGTCCGGACGCTGTCCGGATGTTATAATTATATATACAATAAAGAAGGAGGGAAAATTGTGAACTTGAGAACCGAAGCAAAAACAGAACGATTAGATATACGAACCACGGCAAATGCGAAACGCATCCTGCAACAGGCGGCGGCTGCCAAAAGCAAAACCGTGACGGAATTCGTGCTTGATGTCGCCTTGTGCGAGGCCGCTGAAGTGTTGGCTGAACAGAGAATTTTCCAGCTTGACGAAACCCAATGGGCGGCATTCATGGATGCCCTTGATGCTCCAACAAAGCCGCGTCCCCGACTTGAATCCCTGATGCATGAACCGACCGTGTTCGAATGACCGACCCAACTTCAGCCCCGCTTGCGTTGATAGCAAAACTCCGGCTAGAGCACAATACGGAGTCGTTCGAATGCGGCTATGGAGAACTTAATCGTTTCTTGAAAAGTTTTGCCTTGGCAAGCCAACAAGCGAACAGTGCACAAACTTATGTTGCGACGCGTGGCAATGCAGTTATTGGTTATTATAGCCTTGCTGTTGGCGCAGTGGAGCGCGAAGGCGCACCGGAGAGAGTAACCAAGGGTCTCGCCCGTCATCTTGTTCCGGTTATGGTTCTCGCTCGTCTTGCTGTCGATGTGCAGGAGCAAGGTAAAGGAATCGGGCAAGGCCTCCTCAAAGATGCGTTGCTCCGCACAGCACAGGCCGCCGACATTGCAGGCATACGCGCCCTGTTTGTCGTGGCTAAAGATGATAGCGCGAAGGCTTTCTACGAACACTTCAATTTCGATCCAAGCCCAACAACTCCTTACCAGCTCTTTCTGGTCATGAAGGATCTCAAGCGGCTTACCACTGCGGAACGCCCGCTTTCATCCTGAGAGATAGCTAAGTAAAAACATAAATATACAAGGAATAGCGTTTTCCACGGCGCGTAGGCATACATAAGGTATACCGAATGTCGGAAAAAACGTTACGACGTTGTAGATCGAAGCTTTTGCGCCGCCATCACTGGTTGCCTATTCCGGTTGCGTATTCCGGAGCAAGTCGGCCACCGATTCCAGCGGAATCCGGTCCCTTGTTCCGGTGATTCCGGCCCCCTGATCTGGCCCCTATTAGAACCATCTGTTATCTGTTAAAATCGAATAAAAACGCAGCCACGGTTCCTGGTTAACGGGAGGAACGACAACTCTTTATCAGGAATGCAGGCATTCGGAGCGCGATTCCCATGCGGCACATGGAAACAAGAAAAAATGGCCGACAGAGGGAAAGCGGCAGGAGATTGCCGCGTCGCTGCGCTCCTCGCAATGACGGAGCGGACCCGGGTGACCGGAATATTCTTGATTCTTCCGGTTCTTTTGCCAGGTAAAAATCCAGGTAATTACAGATGAACAATAGTTTCATTTTTACGCTATATCCACAGAAACCCTCTACGGGCAGGCCTTGGCAAGGGGTTACAGGACTATACCTATAGCAGTCACCATGGGTATATATCGACTGCAGCGAAATGGGATTGGTTAAAAAAGGATAGACTGATGTCTATGCTTTGTGAAAAAAAGAGTGGTCAAAAAACCGCCTATCTGGACTTTGTTTCCCTGGGGGAACCTGAAAAGATAGAACGATTTTATTCTTTAACGAATCTGCCTTCTGTATTGGGTAGTGATTCTTTCAAACAGTGGGTCAAGGAAAAGTTTAAGCATTTGAGCTGCCAGGATGAGATTCCACGATCTACTGATCTTGCTCCTACAGCGGATTATATCGTTTCAATTGTATGCGAATATTTTAAAGTGAAAAAAGAGACTCTTGCCGTCTCGAAACGCGGCATAGAAAATTTACCAAGAGATGTGGCGATATACCTTGTTCGCTTACGATCTCGTGAAACGCTTGCCGTTGTCGGGCAACATTTTTCGATCAGTAAGTACAGCACAGTCAGCAGTGCGGTTGAGAGAATAAAAGCCCGAAAGGACAAAGACAAAACATTGCAAAAGCATCTGGAACAAATCACTACGATACTAAGAAAAAGCCAAGAGCAGACTTGACCCCTTGTAGACCCCTTGTATGCTTGTTTTATTCTCCATAAAAAATATTGAGGATAAGGACGGTCTGCTTCTTTTCATCTACGATGAAGGCCACAATCGCTTTTTTATCTATGGGCGCGATCCTCAAGTCTTGCATGAGGTCATCGCGCCGTTGCCCTCGAAGAGGCTCTGTTTCCAGGTCATGGCATTTCTGGCGGAGTTTTTCCACGTAGCCCCACGCTCTTTCAGGGTAACCGCTCTTGTCCGCAATGTAGCCATAGATGCTTTCAAGGTCTTTGACTGCATCCGGCAGCAGGTAAACATCATATTTTTCCATCGGGACTCGATTTTAACCGCTGTTGGTGCATTCGTTCGATCGCTTTGAACGCGTCATCGAGCGGTACCGGTTCGCCGCTTTGGACCGAGGCTGTTAAGCGGTGGCGAATGAGGGCAAGCCGCGCTTCGTGTTCTTCTTGCTGTTTCCCCCAAAGCCGCATTGCCTCTCTAATGACCTCGCTTGTTGACCCGTAGGCTCCGGATTGAACCTTGGTCTTGATTGTGGCGAGCATATCAGGCGGCAGAGTAATAGTGATTCGTTCCGCTTTTTCTGTACGCATGTTTTGTCTCCCTTGAAGAGTATGATAAAATCATACTTATGTTTAACGACCCTGTCAACGGGCTTAATGGAGGGATGGCGAGGACTTTTTACACTTTCACGGACAGCTTTTATCGCTCGCTGCACGTCCTGCAGCTGGCGCGCAAAAACTAGAAAACTCTTCGCATGCGCTCTTATTTAGATGCGACGCATCAAGAAGATGCATTCCCATGCGGCGCATGGGAACAAGAAAAAAAGAGAAAGCGGCAGGAGATTGCCGCGTCGCTGTGCTCCTCGTAATGACGGAAACGACATAATTGGCACCAACGCAAAGCGCAGAGCGCAGAAACAAGCAAAAACAAAAAAAAGAGATTTTGACAAACCTTATTAAAACTTATATATTATTACTATGAGCAAAATCATATGGCTACCAAAGTCATTGAAACAGTTACGGAAAATCGACCGGCAAGACAACGCCAATATCCGCCACGCAGTCAATGAATTGGTTGCTATGCCACATTGTCAAAACGTCAAGACATTGAAAAATCATGCATACGGATACCGTCTACGAGTTGGCCGTTACCGAGTGTTGTTTGACTGGGAAGAAACTGTGAAAATCATAGAAATCCAGGAAGTGAGAAAGCGCGATGAACGCACATACTAGCATCCAAATAATCAAAGGGACAGATGGGACACCCGCTTATGTGGTCATACCCTACGCAGAATGGCTTGCACTGCGCGACCGAGAACAATCCGGAGTACCAAACGAAGTGGTTAATTTTGTTTTTGACAACAATTGGACACCAATACGAGCTTGGCGCGAACACCTTACCTTGACCCAAGCGGAAGTAGCACGCAGAATGGGAATTTCACAAGCCGCTTATGCACAATCCGAAGTTGCGGCAAAACCACGAAAAAGCACACTCAAGAAAATAGCCACTGCCATGAATCTTACCTTGGAGCAGATTGATTTTTAGCAAAAAAAAACAAGAAACACCTCATTTTCCGGCGTTGCAGGCGTACTCAGGAGTCAGCGCATGAGCTTCGGTTGTTATGAACAGACAGTCCAGTCACGATTTCTGATTAAAGGGAGGAGCTATTGCTCATTATCAGGATGCGGCGCAGGGGTACCAGAGATGAACATTCCATTACAGCTTGTTATTTTTGCAAAATGGAAAACTTGGTGGAGATTGCCGCGTCGCTGCGCTCCTCGCAACGACGGACCGAACCAGGAGTGACCGGAACAATGTATTTCGAATTCTGCTGGTTTTTCTGGTTCCCATGCGCCGCATGGGAACTTCTCTTGCCTGCGTTGCAGGCATAGTCGGGGGAGCCGGCGGTATGGAGTCGGTTATTGTGGATTGCTGCCGAATTACGATTCTTTATTGTAAGAAAGAACTGAAAATTTCGGTGGGTCAAGATGCGACACATCAAGAAGAGGGCTCCCATGCGGCGCATGGGAACCAGGGGGAATGTGTTGCTTTAGCTGAGCGTGTAAAAATAAATGACGACCGCCAAGTGAAAAGCGGCTGGAGATTGCCGCGTCGCTGCGCTCCTCGCAATAACGGAACAGAACCGGAGGACCAGACCACCAATGGAGTCGGAGTCAAAAGGCAGACTAAAAAAAAGCCCCTTATTCCGGCGAGTTTTTCAGATCTAGAGCCTCCTGATTTTCTTTTTGAATGGCGAGAACCGTTTCAAGAGGTTGGTCGGAGGTGCTGATAGGCCGACCGATGGCGACATAATCGGCCCTGTTTCTGATGGCATCCTGTCTGCAGGGCAAAACAGTCAACTCCAGACCCCGGCAATCGGTTGGTTGCAGGCAGCGCAACAGCCGTTGACCATGCCCACCGGTCGACAGCTGAAACCGGAACGGAGAATAAGCGGTGTACCGCAGGCGGGGCAGCGGGTGTCCTCGCCGCCGGAGCCGGGTACATTGCCTTCGTAGACATTCAGCAACCCCTCGGACAAACCGATCTCCCGGGCTTTATGCAAGGTGGCAACAGGGGTTGCCGGTCGGTCCAGCATCTTATGGGTCGGATAAAACCCGGTCACATGCCAGGGCATGGTGACGGAAACGCTTTTGATAAACCGGGCGATGGAGCGCAGTTCGTCCTCAGAGTCGTTGAGCCCGGGAATGACCAGAGTGGTCACTTCCACCCATACCCCCAACTGATACAGAAGACGGATATTCTCCAGCACCGGTTCCAGCCGGGCCTTGCAGATTTTTTGATAAAATCCGTCGCTGAAGGCCTTGAGGTCTATGTTGATGGCATCGAGGACAGGTGCAAGGTGCCGGGAAACCTCCGGGGTCATGAAGCCGTTGCTGACAAAAACGTTCTTCACCCCCTGCGCACGGGCCAGCTGGGCGCAATCATAGGCAAACTCATAAAAGATAGTGGGCTCGACATAGGTGTAACTGATACTGGCGCAACCGGAGCGTACCGCCGCATCCACCACCGAGGCCGGACTGCAGATCGTGCCGGTGATCTCACCGTGGTGGAGCAACGGATACTGGGAAATCTGGGAATTCTGGCAGTGCAGGCATTGAAAATTGCAGCCCACCGTTGCAATCGACAAGGATTTGCTGCCCGGCAGAAAATGAAACAACGGTTTTTTTTCGATGGGGTCAATATTCTGCGACACCAACCTGCCATAGACCAGACTGAACAGTTGCCCATCCCTGTTTTCGCGAACCCCGCAACGGCCACGTTTACCATGCGGGATATGGCAGCGATGACAGCAAAGACCGCAATCGACCGCGTCCTTGTCGGAACGTTGATAAAAAAGCGCTTCGTGCATGTTCCTCTCCTTGCCTGCTGTTTGCCGGATAATAATAGAGGACTGCAATGGTGATGGTTTCCGCTTGCAGCCCCTTGTTCCGCCGAAAAATGGCGCCTCCGTCATCCCCCTGTGGTTGTCTGCCGATGCATCTTCGCTTCGGTTTTTCCGGGATTTTTTGCAAGATGCTTATAATGATTCAAAGCAAGTTCTGCGAAACGGGTCACGATCTGGGGCAGATCGGAGGCGTTCCAGACGTCGGCAAATCCCTCTTGAGAACGGACCTCCTCGCTGATCACAAAAGGCGGTTCCCCGTCCGGCACCAATCCAACATCCTCAAACTCGAGTTTCAACCGCCCTTCAAAAGCACGGCTCAGTAATTCCTGGGTGCAATAACTGAAAAATTTCTTCACATCCTCGGTGGATTCGGCTTCATTGATCATCTTCCTGAATTTGGGAAGGAGATCATTCTCTGCTTTCGTAAAAGATTCCTGTCGGGTCATATATCCTCCTTACAATCATCGGGAACGCTTCCGGTTATCGGTTCACAGCCTTCAAATAAGGCTCCCGTTTGATATGTTTGATGGTGATGGTATTGCTGAATAGTCACAAAATCAATTACACGGCCTGTCGACATACCGGGTGTAGAGATACTGACCATGTTCATCGTAATAGTTATAGCTGTCCCGGCAGATTCGTTGCGGAGGTGGAGGCGGTGGCGGGGCCATCTGCGAAAGAGCTATCACCCCGAGTAGACCGCCGACAATGGCCAACGGAACCCAACTCTCATCATGGTGATGATGATGATGGCGGTAATCATATCTTGGTCCATAATGCGAGGGGGGCGGCCCGGAGCGATAGGCCCGATGACGATCAGCAAGAACAAGCGTCGGACAGAGCAGCAGGAACAAGATAAGAGCTAGTATTTTACGCATAGTTACACCTCTTCAGTCAGCTCAACATTCCAATCCTCAACCATAAACTATACACTAATTTCTCTCGGCATGATAAGCTAGCCCCTGTCCGTTAAAAATATATGTGACTCAGCCCCAGGCGTTCACCGCAGTTCACCGATCCCAATACCGAGAAAACCACCGTAATGAACCTCCTGACATCACTTTACAAAGTCTCCATCAGCTGCTGGTTGGGCGACACAGCAGGACAAACGGCTGATCCGGAAAAATCGGCCCCAGAAATCACAACACAAGCACAATGACGCTCCCCCTGCTCTCCATCTTTGCCTCATCCTTTATGATCGCGCTTTCCGGTGCCCTGATGCCGGGGCCTCTGTTGACCGTCACCATCAGCGAAAGTTCGCGTCGCGGGGCCATAGCCGGTCCTTTGATGATTTTCGGACACGGCCTTCTGGAACTGCTGTTGGTCATCGCCCTGCTCTCCGGGTTTGCCGCTGTTCTTCATCGCGACGAGGTCTTTATCGGCATTTCTCTGCTCGGCGGGGCCACGCTTTTTTGGATGGCAACCTCCATGCTGAAGAACCTTTCTACACTGCGCTTACCCGGTGCGGTCGCTGTAGAAAAACAACAAAATCTGGTCATTGCCGGTATCGTCTTAAGCGCCGCCAACCCCTACTGGCTGATCTGGTGGGCCTCAATCGGCCTCGGCTATATCCTCCATTCGACACGATTCGGGTTACTGGGTGTGGCCTCATTTTTCGTCGGCCATATCCTGGCCGACCTGATGTGGTATTCCCTGGTCTCCTTCGGCATAGCCCGGGGAAAACGCTTGTTCAGCGAAAAAATTTATCGACGGCTTATAGGCGGTTGCGCGTTTTTCCTGCTCCTCTTTTCCTTTTATTTCTTCTACAGTGGCATCGAAAAGCTCCTGTAAATCAGGCCGATATGCGGCAGTTTCGGAAGCTGGCCTATGATCCACCAACCAAAGGAGCAGCATTTAAACCCGCGCAAAGCCAAGACAGGACTCAGCAAGGCTGCGGTCTGATAATCCATGCCTTGCACCCAGTATTCGTCAATTCTTGACCATAAGGAGATCCATCCCATGCTTAATTTTGATTTCTACAATCCGACTCGGATCATTTTCGGAAAAGACCGGCTCAAGGAACTCAACAAACTGATTTCCGTTGATGCAAAGGTGCTGGTGCTCTACGGCGGAGGCAGCGTTAAAAAATTCGGCACCCTGGATAAGGTCATGCAGGCCTTGGGCGGACGCGAGGCTCTCCAGTTCGGCGGCATTGAACCCAACCCCCGCTTCTCCACCCTGATGCGGGCGGTGGAAGTGGTGCACCACGAAAAAATCGGATTTCTGCTGGCAGTCGGCGGTGGCTCGGTTATGGACGGTACCAAATTCGTCGCCCTGGCCGCCAATTACACCGGCAATGCCAAAGATCTGCTGCACAGCGGATCCAAACCTGTTCCCGTGCTTTCGGCTCATCCGATCGGCACGGTTGTCACCCTGCCGGCAACCGGCTCGGAAATGAATGCAGGCGGAGTGATCAGTCATCAAGGCGGGAAATTCGTTATCTCCAGCCCCCTGGCTTTTCCCAGATTCTCCATCCTGGACCCTACCCTCACCTACACCCTGCCTCCCACCCAGGTTGCCAACGGTATCATCGACACCTTCATCCACACGGTGGAGCAGTATGTCACCTTCCCGGTTGACGGTCGTTTCCAGGATAGAACCGCGGAGGGTATTCTGCGGACGCTGATCGAGATCGGTAAAACGACCATCGACAACCCCACCGACTACGATGCCCGCGCCAACCTGATGTGGTGCGCCACCAACGCGCTCAACGGACTGATCGGCGCCGGTGTGCCGCAGGACTGGTCAACCCACATGATCGGCCATGAGCTCACCGCCATGTTCGGCATCGACCATGCCAAGACCCTGGCGATTCTCCAACCGGCGGTCTGGACCGTAAGAAAAGAGCAAAAACGGGCCAAACTGGCACAATATGCCGAGCGCGTATGGGATATCACCACAGGAAGTGAAGACGAGCGAATCGACCAGGCCATTGAAAAAACACGCGCTTTTTTCGAAGGGCTCGGGGTTTCCACCCGTCTTGACACCTACGGCGTGACTGCGAAAAAAATCGATGATATCGTTGGAGCGCTGGAAAAACACCGAATGACCGCACTGGGGGAAAAAAAGGAGATTACTTTGGCGGTAAGCCGGAGCATCCTGGAAGAGGCCATGGGGAAATAGCACCCGCTTTGTTGGACCACGAATATCTGTGCGTTGCAGTCCTCGTTCCCCACCGCCCTCTCGTTCCCGTGCGGCGCAAGGGAACGAGGACATTTTGTTTTTGTCTGCTGCGCAATAGATGCTTACTGTACTGCTTTACATAACGGCGGCTGTAATCACCCGACCGCTCCAGAATAACCGACATTCTGCACCGCAGACCTCCTCCGACGCCAATGAAACTCCTCTTCGATTTTTTCCCGATCCTGTTTTTTTTCATCGCCTATAAATTTTTCGATATTTTTGTCGCCACCGGGGTGGCCATTGTCGCTACCTTCCTCCAGATCGCCATCACCTGGTTCAAAACCCGCACCGTGGCCCCCATGCAACTGGTTACCCTCGCGGTTATCCTTATTTTCGGCGGTTTGACGCTCTACCTGCACGACGAGCAGTTTATCAAATGGAAACCCACGGTCATCAACTGGCTGTTTGGAGGAGTTTTTCTCGCCACCCAACTTTTTGGCACAAAGACGGCAATCGAGAGGATGCTCGAAACCAACCTGACCTTACCCCACTCGGTATGGCGACGTCTGAACCTCGGTTGGGTCGTCTTTTTTCTTTGCATGGGCGGAGCCAATCTCTATGTCATGAGCCATTTCGACCGCGACACCTGGGTTAACTTCAAACTCTTCGGCATGCTTGGCTTAACCTTGATCTTCATCGTGCTCCAATCCTTGTATCTCTCACGCTTCATAACGGAACCGACCACTAAAAAGGGATAAACACCCGCCTCTCGTATACCTTCTCTCAGAAAAACTATAGAATATGTGCGCATAGATTTCACTGGGAGCGCGGGCGTCCCTTCCGCTTTTGCGAAGTGCGATGCGGGCGAGACGCCCGCGCTCCATCGATCTCCGGGACTGTCCCCCTCTGTTCAAGGGGACTGTCCCCCGCGGAACAATGGGGGGGGGGGAGCCTCTTACTACTTCGGAACAGAGCATACCCTTTGTTAAAAAGAGGCACCGCTGCAACGAAGGGTATCTTGCCGGAAGCGCCTCGGCTTGGAAATAAGGAGCCGGAAAACTGGCGTGATATGCAAAAAAAAGAGGGGGAGGGAGGATAAGGAGGGAGGAGCATACTGCAAAGTGGATGCGGAAAAATTCAAACGACATCCATCACAGCCAAATTCCATGCTAAACTACAGAGATGCGATAAAAAACAGGCTCGCCGGAGAAAAGGTAAGCTCCTCCTGGACACCGGATGGAGCCAAGCTGCGAGCCGTCTTTCAGCAATACCATAAGGGTGTTACAGAAAAGAGAAAAAGCGAGTGCAAAAAAAAAGGGCGGCAAACAATTACACGTTTTCTTCCGGTACGGTTTTATCCTCATTCACCGGAGTTTCCACTTCTTCCGGTGCGGTTTCATCCTCATTCACCAGGGTTTCCATTTCTTCCGGTGCGGTCCTGTCTTTATTCATTTTCCGCTCCTTCTTTGCCTCTTTCTTTTTCTGCTTATCAAGTTCTTTCGCTCGTTTTTCGTTCTTATAATTTGTGCGTCTGGCCAAAACATTCTCCTTTTGACAACTACGATTGATAAACAATGCCAAAAACAGCAAACCCCGCCTGAGGCGGGGTTTTATATCAAAACAGACTCAAATTTCAGCGTTTAACTACATTAGCAGCTGACGGACCTTTTGCTCCATCGACCACATTGAAGCTCACGCGTTCTCCTTCCTGGAGAGATTTGAACCCGTCAGCCTGAATAGCGGAATGATGTACAAATACATCTTTACCGCCATCTTGCTCGATAAAACCAAAACCCTTAGAATCATTAAACCATTTTACAGTTCCTTCAGCCATTGTAGTAACTCCTTTTCGTTGTGTGAATATGTCACACAGATGTGTGGTTGGTCTCACTTCGAGACCATTGGTAATACACTGAATAATCAACAGGATAATTCAGTAATATGTTTCTGAATCAAACCCGGTCCTTACTTGGAACGCCCGGAAAAGCCGAAAACCCCTGATGAAGCGGATCGGCTACGCTGACGCTGCGGATTTGAAGATTTTTTCGATGTATGATTTGCAGGGGTTCTTCTCCTTTCACCGCTCCGGGTATCCGGTTCGGCATGCCGCGAAGCAAGAACTGCAGAATCAATAAGTTGACGGCTCATCTTCCCATCCAAAGACTGCTCGATCGTCCGAATCATCCGAGTATCCTCGGAAGTGGCGAAGGTGAGAGCTTCACCGGTGCAGGAGGCTCGCCCGGTACGCCCCGTCCGATGGATATAGGCCTCGGCTGTATCCGGCATGTCATAGTTAATGACATGGGAAATGCCGGTGACGTCAATACCCCGAGCGGCAATATCCGTTGCGACAAGGATCTTGTAAGTGCCGTCTTTAAAACCGTCCAGCGCCTGCTGCCGTTTGTTCTGCGACAGATTTCCCTGCAGTGAAGTAGCCTGAAAACCGGATTGCACCAATTTCTGCGCCAGGTTCTTGGCCTTGAATTTAGTACGGGTAAAGACCAACGTCGTTTCGATGTGCTCCAGCTTGAGCAGATGAATCAGCAACTCCGTCTTCTGCCCTTGGGCGATGGAATACAGCTGATGGGAGATACTCTTAACCGAACGGGTGTGGTTGATCTGTACCTTTACCGGATTATTGAGAATTTCTTCGGCGAGATATCTGATTTCACCCGGCATGGTTGCAGAAAAAACAAGCGACTGCCTTTCTTTCGGGAGTTGACGCAGGATTCGGCGGATATCGGGCAAAAATCCTTTATCAAACATGTGATCGGCCTCGTCAAGAATCAAGGTTTCGACATGACTGAGGTCAATGGCCTTATCGTTTAGGATATCCAGAAGGCGGCCGGGACAGGCCACAACGATATCGACGCCGTTACGAATCTTACCAATCTGCGCCTGCTTGCTGACGCCACCATAGATGGCGATGCTTCGCAACGTGGTGTCCTGAATGATTTTTTTGGTAAAATCGTTGATCTGTTCCGCAAGCTCACGGGTCGGGGCAACAATCAAGGCCCTGACCTGCCTGCTGGAGGTTTCCATGAGGTGCTGCACGGTCGGAAGAATAAATGCTGCTGTCTTTCCCGTGCCTGTCTGGGCAAGACCGAGAAGATCGCGCCGTTCAAGGATAGATGCTATGGATTGCTGCTGGATGGGTGTTGGCGCGGTGTAACCGCAACGCTGAATACTGTTTGTAATGTGGGTGTTAAAATGAAAATCGTTAAAACTCATTACTACTCCTGCAACCGACTGGATACAGTTTCCTTGATCGGTACGCGGTAGAATGCTGCACCGCCGAACCTCTGAAAATATATCGATGTTGATTGCTCAAATTTGGATAAAGCCCTGCCTTGGTTGCGGCAGAAAGATTGTGCGCGGCTGGACAAGCGACGAAACCTGCGTCGGCTTGATCAAGTGCATCCGTCAAATGTCCGATGGGCACGTAAACTCTGGGTGAAGGGGGAGGTGAAATAGGAGGAAAGATATCTTATCTACGACGTTGGCCTTTTTTAACCGGCGGTTTGGCTTCGTTACACACAAGTGTACGGTGATTATACTCTTTGCCATTCAATCCGTCCATTACTTTATGCCCCTCCGACCTGCTCGACATCTCAACAAAGCCAAAACCTTTGGATTGCCCGGAAAATTGATCGACGATGAGCTTGGCACTGACAACGCTGCCAAACGGGCTGCAAAGTTCAGAAAGTTCAGGTTCAGTGATATTGTAGGGAAGGCTACCAATAAAAAGTTTCATGCTTTTTCTTCCGAAGAGGGGGTAGTAAGCAATAACTTTTAAGGTATCAAATGATATGGAATGACAGCGTCAGATATCAGAAAAAGAATTTGCTATTTGATGGATTCGCTAACTATACATTCTTTTTACCGATATTACAAGTTAATAAATCCCGATAGAAAAAGCGTCCCCGCCACCTACATCCGTCCTTCAGCCCGCGACTCCGCCTCATTCGCCTCCTGAGGCCCGTCAACGACTCACTTGAACATCCGGCATCTCATCTCGGAGTCATCTTCGGTTGCGGGCTCAATGTTATTTGCAAAAGGGCCCTTAGTTATTCCCTTACGTCGGCATCAATGCTATATTAAAAAGCTTTGAGACATCACCGACACGATGAGCAGGCGAACGAGCTTTTAAAAAAACCGATTTCAGATCCGGTTTTCGAAGGCCCTTTTCATGCCGGGTTCATCACCCCTGATTAACGCATATTCCTGACCACACGGACACCATGGACCAAAAACTCAATATCCCGCAGGTGCGGGAACGCATTGACCAGATAGACGACACTATCTTGGACTTATTAAAGGAACGCCTTGATTGCGCCAAAACAATCGGCCAACTCAAGAACGAGACCAGCCGGGCCAAATGGGACCCGCAGCGGGAACTGGAAATCTACGAACGGCTCCGCAAAAACAACAATGAGATCTTCCCAGACAAGGCGCTCCGTTCCATCTTCCACGAAATTATTACCACTTGCCGTCTGTCCCAGCGCAAGGCGACCGTGGCCTATCTCGGTCCAGAGGCCACCTTCACCCATCTCGCCGGTGTCAAATACTTCGGTCAGACCGCAGATTACCGGCCCATGGAATCGATCGCCGAGGTCTTTGAAGAGGTTGAAAAGGAACGGGTCCAATACGGTATCGTACCGGTGGAAAATTCCATCGAAGGCGCGGTCACCTATTCGCTTGACGCCTTTCTCAAGTATAAAGTCCAAATCTGTGGTGAAATCCAGCTGGCCATCACCCACAACCTAGTCTGTCGCTCGGGCAACATCGAGGATATCAAGACCGTGGCCTCCCACTCCCAGCCCTTGGCTCAATGCCGCAACTGGCTCCGAAAAAACCTCCCCAAGATTCCGACCCTGGAGGTTTTTTCCACCGGCGCCGCTGCCCAGATGGCGGCCGACAATCCCAATATCGGCGCCATTGCCAGCTCTCTGGCCATCAACACCTATGGCCTGCAAGTGGTGGTCAAGGGGATCGAGGATTACCAGGGTAACACCACCCGCTTCCTGGTCATCGGCCGTAAATCGCCGAAAAAGAGCGGCTGCGACAAGACTTCGATTCTTATCGGCCTAATCAACCGTCCCGGCGCCCTCAACGAAATCCTGACCATCCTTTCGGCTAAAAATATCGATCTCGCCAAGATCGAATCGCGGCCGACAAAGGACAAGCAATGGAAGTATCTGTTCTTCCTCGACATGATCGGTCACATTGAAGATCCGGTTATTTACGAGGCAGGCAATATTCTCAAACAAATATGTGCCTATTATGAAGTGCTCGGCTCCTATCCACGGGCCGATGACATCAATTTGAACAGCGACTTCTCATAATCAAACAGCAAGCCGCAAGCGGCTCACAAACTCTCAGATACTTACCATGTGCGCTCTTCTCAGCTGCCAGGGTCTCACCAAGGCCTTTGGTGCCCAAACCCTGTTTTCCGATATCACCTTGGTGCTCAGCCCCGGCGACAGGGCCGGCCTGATCGGTCCCAACGGCTCGGGCAAATCCACCCTGCTCAAGATCCTGTGCGGTCTTGAGCAGGCCGATGCAGGCGTGGTCTATCTCCAGAAATTGACCCGCACCAGCTACGTCACTCAGGAAGATGTCTTTAGCGAGGAAGCCAACTGTATCGAAAATCTGTATCAGGCAGTTCGCGATCTGGATATCGATGAGGCGGAACAATACAACCGAGTCCATGCCATGCTCAGCCGCGCCCAGTTCGCGGATCCGCAGCAACCGGTACAGCTGCTCTCCGGCGGCTGGCGCAAACGACTGGCCATCTGCCGTGCCTTGGTCACCCGACCCGAAGTCCTGATCATGGACGAACCCACCAACCATTTGGACATCGAGGGTATCCTCTGGCTGGAGGGCATCCTTAATGCCACTCTGCCCGAAAGTCCTGCCGCCTTTCTCATGGTCAGCCACGACCGGCGTTTTTTGGAAAACACGGTGAACCGGGTTATCGAGCTGGCTCCGGTCTATCCCGAAGGCTCCTTCCAGGTCCGGGGGACCTACGCGGACTTTCTTGACAAAAAGGATGACTACCTCCTGCAGCGGCAAAACCTGGAGGAACGCCTGAGCAACAGGGTACGGCGGGAGACCGAATGGCTGCGGCGCGGCCCCAAGGCCCGCAGCACCAAAGCCAAATACCGGATAGAGGAAGCAGGACGTCTGCAGGAGGAATTGGGCGAGGTCCGTACTAAAAATCGTTCCATCGGGCAGGTGGCCATTGCCTTTGAGAGCACCCAACGCAAAACCAAAAAACTGCTGGAGGCCACCGGCCTGGAAAAACATTTCCACGGCCCCTCGCTCTTTGCAGGCCTGGACCTCACCCTGACCCCGGGCATGCGTCTGGGCCTGCTCGGCCGTAACGGCTGTGGTAAATCGACGCTGATGCACATCCTGGCCGCAGCCGGCCATCAAAACGGCCTCAAGCCGGACAAGGGCTCGATCACCGTTGCCGAGAAGGTGCGCATCGTCAATTTTGACCAACGCCGCGAACAACTCGACACTTCAGTGACCCTGCGCCGCGCCTTGGCTCCGGATGGCGATAGTGTCCTTTACCAAGGACAGAGCCAGCATGTGGTGACCTGGGCGAAACGATTTCTGTTCCGCACCGACCAGTTGGAAACCCCGGTAAACCGCCTCTCCGGCGGCGAGCAAGCCCGCATCCTCATTGCCCGGTTGATGCGCCAACCCGCGGATATCCTCCTGCTCGACGAACCCACCAACGACCTCGACATCCCCTCGCTCGACGTGCTTGAAGAAAGCCTCACCGAATTTCCCGGCGCTTTGGTACTGGTCACCCACGACCGTTTTCTCCTTGACCGGGTCTGCAACCTGGTGCTCGGTTTCGACGGCCAAGGCAATGCCGAATATTTTGCCGATTACGACCAATGGCTGGAAATGCTGCAGCACCGGGAGCGCAGGGAACAAAAAAAAGTAACGCCGGTCGCTAAGGAGAAATCGCCCGCCGTTCAGAAACCGGGCAAACTCTCCTACATGGACCAGCGCGAGTACGACCAAATGGAGGCAACCATTCTGGCGGCCGAATCCCGGCTGGAAGAACTCGAAAAACTGATGAATGCCCCCGAGGTCATGGCAAATCCGACCCAACTCCAGCAGTATTGGCAGGAACAGCAAACCCTGCAAGCCGCAACCGACCAACTCTACAACCGCTGGGACGAACTCGAACAACGCAAGCTCAGCTGAAGAAGAGTTGTAACTATTCAGTACGGTCCGTAGCCTTACCGGTTTCTCGTTCCCATGTGCCACATGGGAACGCGGCTGAGGGTACCCATGCAACGCATGGGTACCAGGGGCATCGGTGGTATTGCTGAAGAGTTACAAAAAGGGTCTCCCCCTTTCTCTGAAATGAGAGGGGAAAAAACAAAAAACGCTGCCCTTATCCGCCGATGCGTGACATCCGCCCGTGGCAGTCGCTGCCGGATTGTCGCATCCGCTCCTCCAACCGATGCCCTTGAGGCTTGTTGCGGATGGCAACCAACAGGGCCTCCCGAATCGCCGAATCTGGTGCTTGCGCTCTGAGGAGGGCCCGGAGATCGGTTTCCTCGTCGTGCAGGAGACAGGCACGGAGCGTGCCCGCCGAAGTTAAACGCAATCGGTTGCAGCGGTCACAAAAATGATGGCTCAGCGGACTGATGAACCCGAGGGTGCCGAGTGCATCCGCACCGAGCCGAAAGACCTGGGCCGGGCCATCATGCCAGCCTTTCTGCAGAGGAAGGAGTTCGCCCAGCCCTCTGATTCGGGCCATAATCTCATCGGTACTCATATAGGTATCGGCATTCCAACGGCTGGAAGCACCGATGGGCATGAATTCGATAAACCGCACCTGCAGGGGCATGCGCTGCGACATCCGGGCAAAATCGAGGATCTCGTCGTCGTTGATATGCCGCATGACCACCATATTGAGTTTGACCGGGGAAAACCCCAAGGCCAGAACGATTTCGATTCCGCGCCAAACCTGCTCAAAGCAGTCAACCCCGGTAATCTCGGCAACCCGTTCCCGGCGGAGACTGTCCAGGCTGATATTGACCTTGGTGACCCCGGCATCATACAGTTCCCGACCATAGCGTTCCAGCAGCACCCCGTTGGTGGTGATGCGGATATCGTCGAGCCCTTCGACCTGGGTCAGGTCCCGAATAAACCCGAGCACCCTCCGCCGCACCAACGGTTCGCCCCCGGTGAGCCGGACCTTGGTAATCCCCATGTTCACCGCCACCCGGACAACCCGCAACAGTTCTTCATAGGTGAGAAGGTCGTCGTGCTGCAGTTTGGAGAGACAGCCGTTGGACTCGTCCTCGGTGACACAGTACATGCAACGCAGATTACAGCGATCAGTCAGACTGAGACGCAAGTACGAAATGGTACGGCAAAATAAATCGGTCAAGCCGCTGCCTTCTGAGGTGGAACTGGTAATTTCTGATTTCATTGGGTATGGTACTCGCGATAGTAAGGTTGTGCTCGGAATTCGGACGAACAGCAACCGAATACTTTTTCATACAGATAACACCGAAGAAGACTGATTGCAACCCGGCGGCCCCATGCTCATCCTTGCCATTGAAAGCTCTTGCGACGATACGGCTGCCGCTGTTTTCGAGCCCGACAACCACCTGCTGTCCTCGGTCATCGCCAGTCAAAATGAGATTCATTCCCTATATGGCGGCATTGTCCCCGAGCTGGCCTCGCGCCGTCATATCGAGGCAATTCGACCGGTGGTTTCGGAAGCTCTGGCACAGGCCGGGGTCGGGCTTGCCGATATCGATCTCATTGCCGCCACCCGGGGTCCGGGCTTGGTCGGCTCGCTGCTGGTCGGCTTCACCTTTGCCAAGGCCCTGGCCCTGGTCCGTAAACTGCCCTGCGTCGGGGTCGACCATATGGCCGGACACCTGCTTTCCTGCCTGCTTGAGGAGGAAAAACCGGATTTCCCTTACACCGCCCTGATCGTTTCCGGAGGCAACACCTCCCTCTATGCGGTGGACGATCCGGTCACTTATACCCGTCTGGGCAGCACCCGCGACGATGCCGCCGGCGAGGCCTTCGACAAGATAGCCAAACTGCTCGATCTCAGTTATCCCGGCGGACCGGTGATCAGCGCACTCGCTGTTGAAGGAAATCCGAAAGCCATCTCCTTCCCCCGCGCCTGGCTCGGGGAAAAGAGCCTCGATTTCAGCTTCAGCGGGCTCAAAACTTCGGTGGCCAACCATGTCAATACCCGGCGGCGTGCGGACCAGCCCCTGGCAATTGCCGATATCTGCGCCTCGTTCCAGGAAGCCGTGGTCGAGGTCCTTGTCAAAAAAACCCTGGCCGCAAGCGCCCGAACTGGGCACCGCCGCATCGTCCTTGGTGGCGGCGTGGCGGCCAACCCCCGGCTGCGTGCCGTCATGCGGCAGCAGTGCCTGGAAAACGATCTCCAGTTGTTCATGCCCTCGCCGATTTTCTGCACCGACAATGCCGCCATGATCGCGGTCGCGGGGTTCCACCAGTTTCTCCGGGGCAACCGGGTCGATCCCGACACCGACGCCTATTCTCGTTCGCCACTCAACTAAAGCGCTCATGACCCACGAAAAGACCAGAAAGATTCTCAAACGTAAAGGCCTGGCCCCGAACAAAAAACTCGGCCAGAATTTTCTGGTACATGAGCATACGCCCCGACGGATCGTCGATCTGGCCGGACTTTCCCCCGAGGATCAGGTGGTCGAGGTCGGCGTCGGCCTCGGCGCCCTCACCCGCCCTCTGGCCGCGGCGGTGACCAGGGTGATCGGCCTGGAAGCGGATTCCGGCATCATCAACCTGCATCGAGAACAAGGAGACCTGCCCGCCAATGTCGAACTCCTGCATGCCGATGTTCTGAAGGTGGATTTTGCCGATCTCATTGAGCCGAACCAACGGCTGAAAATCGTCGCCAACCTCCCCTACTCGATCTCAACCCCTTTTCTCTTCCGCCTGATCGATCATGCCGACCTGATGGACTTTGCGGTGGTCATGCTGCAAAAGGAAGTGGCCCTGCGGCTGCTGGCGCAACCGAACACCAAAGATTACGGCGCGCCCACGGTCCTGCTTGCCGCCTGCGCCGAGGTGAGAATGCTGCTCAAGGTCAATCCGGCCGATTTCCACCCCCGCCCCAAGGTGGATTCTGTAGTAGTTCGTATCGGCTTTCATCCGCAGCCAAAGCGGGTTCGCGACTTGGGCTCCTTTGATCGCAAATTTTTCAGCCGGGTGGTGCATGCCGCCTTTGGCCAGCGCCGCAAAACCTTGCTCAATGCCCTGGATAGCGCTAGTCTGGTCAGCGATAAAAAAGAACTGAGCCGGCGCATCGAGAACGCCGGAATCGCCCCCTCAGTGCGGGCGGAAACCCTTACCCTTGAAAATTTTGTCCATTTAAGCCGAGCGATCATGTCATCGTAGTTGCTGCCCCTTACCTTTTTTTGCAGAAGGAACCGAGCCATGACAGAGAAAAAAACCGTTGCTCCGCCACAAATCAGCCCCTATGTTTTCCCCGTCCTCCTGGCCGGATTTGGCCTTTGGTGTGCTTACGACGGCTGGATCTCGTCTGATCCCGAAATGCTCAAACATATCCTTTTCAATAGGATAGCCGGCGGCGTTCTGCTGCTGTGGGCCGGGATCGATTTCATCCGCACCCGACGACTGGAAAAGGCGGAACACTCGGAAGAGAATCCCCAGCAACCGGTCTCCTGAACGACGCTTCCCTTCAGCAAGCCGAGATGATTACCAATCGCCAGCTCATTCTGCCCTACGCAGCCCCATATCTGGCCTATGTGGGGATTGCCGCCATTCCTCCTCAATATTTATCGGCCGGCCCCAACTATCTCCTGAAGCTCACCGTGGTGCCCCTCCTGCTGTACTGGTCGTGGCCCTGGTACTGTTCGTTGAGAGGACCCGGATCGCCCCGTGATTCACTGCTGGTCGGTATCGGTGCCGGGCTGGTCGGTCTGATTATATGGCTCGCCCTGCTCTTTCCGTTCGTCAAACCGGACAACAGCCCCCCTTGGTCGTTCAATGCCTTTCTACTGCGTCTGTTGAGCGCCGGATTACTGGTCCCAGTCTTTGAAGAATTGATGATGCGAGGATTTATCTTCCGCCTAGCCTTGCAATGGGACACAGCCCGAAAAAACAAGGAAAAAGATCCGATTCATATCGTGCTCGATCACCGGTCCATAAACGAGGTCGCTCCCGGGGCCTGGTCCTGGTGGGCGGTTTGCCTCTCCACAGCAACCTTTATCTCCGGCCATGCCCCGTATGAATGGCCGGCAGCAACCGTATACGGCCTTCTCATGGCGGGTTTATGGATCTACAAAAAAGATCTTATCACCTGCATTATGGCCCATGCGGTCACCAATATCGCTCTGGCTTTTTTTGTCTTTACAACCGGGAAGTGGCAATATTGGTAAGAAAGGGAGATCGGGAAAAAATGCGCACCTCGTCTCTGTTGTATAATCAACCAACCTGACTCTTAATTTTTTAATGCCATGAGCTTGTCACGAACCGTTCGTTTTTACTCTCTGCGTTTCAAAAGATTGCAAGGGTCCACCCGTTCGCTTGCCCTTGGGGCGGCCATAGGAAGTGCGGTCGGGGCCACTCCGACTCTGCCGCTCCATAATGTCCTTATCCTGGGATTCACTCTACTTTTCCGCGTCAATCCGATTGCCGGCATCATTACCGCCAATATCGTCAGCAATCCCCTCACCTTTGTGCCCCAGTATTTCCTCGCCTGGAAAATCGGTAATTTCTTCCTGCCGGGCCGTCTGACCTGGGAAAACATCCAAAACATCCTCACCTTGATCAAAACAAACGGGTTCATGGACAGCCTCAGTATCATCCGCCAGATGGGTTTCGATGCCGTGCTGGTGATGCTCTCCGGCGGCCTGGTGCTTGCCCTTCCGGCCGGCATCCTCACCTATTTCGTTGTGTTCCGCTTTTTTTCCAAGATCAAGGAAAAGCGACGCGACAGGCACCTGCTCAATCAAAAAAAAAGGCAAGACCGACCTAATGCAGAATTTCGTCTATCATAATCCGACCAAAATTCTTTTCGGCCGCAACACCAGAGATGCCATCGGCCCGGAATCCAGGATCTGGGGTCAGCGGGGCCTGCTGGTCTATGGGCAAAACAGCATAAAACATAACGGGCTCTACGAGCAGACAACAACCGCCCTGCGACAGGCGGATATCGAGTTGGCCGAATTCGGCGGTGCCCGTTCCAACCCGTTGCTTTCGCATGTGCGCCACGGAATAGAGCTCGCCCAAAAACACAGGGCCGAAGTAATTATCGCGGTCGGTGGCGGTTCAGTCATTGATACGGCCAAGGCCATTGCCGTCGGCGCCCTCGTTGACCATGATGTCTGGAAATTCTTCACCGGCAAAAAAGGCGTCAAGCAGTCCCTGCCGGTCACCACCGTGCTCACTCTGGCCGCCTCGGGTTCCGAGATGAATTCAGGTATGGTGATCACCAACGACACCACCCGGGAAAAATTCGGTTTCGGCCACCGGCTGCTGTTTCCCAAGGTTTCCATTCTCGATCCCGAAGCGACCTTTACCGTCCCCCCCGACTACACCGTTTATGGTGCGGTGGACGCCATCAGCCATGTCCTTGAGTTCTACCTGACCACAACGGACCCCGACACACCGGTGCAGGACCGGCTGATGGAAGGGCTGATCGAAAATGCCATGGCCTCCTGCGAACGCTGTCTGCAGGACCCGCATGATTATAACGGCCGGGCCAATCTCATGTGGACCGCCACCCTGGCCCTTAACGGATTGACCGCCGCCGGATTGGGCCGGGTCGGCTTTCCCATGCACCTGATCGAACATTCGCTCAGTGCCCTGTATGATGTCCCCCATGGAGCGGGATTGGCGGTGGTCATGCTCGGCTGGCTGCGTTACCATGCCGAAACTGCGGCCCCTCGCATCGGTCAATTGGGTCAGCGCATCTTTCCTCTGAAAAAAAGCACGGAATTCGATGCGGAACAGACCCTGATCCGACTGGAGGAATGGTTGCACCAGGTCCAGGCCCCGGTTTCGCTGCAGGATCTCGGAATCCCGGACACCGATATCCCCCGGATCGCCGAAAACAGCAAGGGACTGGCCCGCCTTTGGCGACTGCGTGACTATACTCCGGAGGTCGTGGCCGCCATTCTCCAACGTTGCCGCTAAGGGGTTTTCCTTGACAGGGGCACCCCCTTTTCTTGCCCTGCACCAACCCGACGGTGCCCTTATTGCCGCGTCAAAGGAATGACAAAAATGATATTTCCCCATGACATTCATCGGTCGATACTGTAAATTAAACATGTTTTCCAATCTTTGACCCTTGCAAAAGGTAGGACTATCACAATGATGCGCGAAATCTCGGCAGGAATGGCTGTTCCGGCTGATTGGCTCAGCAATTTTGACAGATATCTGATCAGCGAAGGGACGCATGAACGGGCCTATGAAAAATTAGGGGCCCACTTGGCATGCTTCAATCAAACAGAGGGCGTGGTCTTTGCCGTCTGGGCTCCGAACGCCAAACAGGTTGCGGTTGTCGGCGACTTCAACGACTGGGACACGGCCCGTCACCCCATGTATTCCTCGGACTCCGGCATTTGGACCCTGTTCATTCCCGGTCTGGCTGAATTTGCCGTCTACAAATACCGTATTACTACCCAGGATCTACAGGAACTCGACAAGGCCGACCCCTTCGGCTTTGCCATGGAAGAAACGCCGCGCACCGGTTCCGTGGTCGCTCATCTCGACCAGTACCCATGGAGCGACGACCACTGGATTGCGGACCGGACACAACATCAGTCCCTGGACAGCCCGATTTCCATCTACGAGGTGCATCTCGGTTCCTGGCGCAAAGAAGCGGATGAAGTCTGGGGTCATCGCTACCTGACCTACCGGGAATTGGCAGCCACCCTCATCCCCTATGTCCAGGAGATGGGCTATACCCATATTGAATTGCTGCCCATTGCCGAATACCCCTTTGACGGCTCCTGGGGGTATCAGGTCCTGGGCTTTTTTGCTCCCACCTCCCGCTTCGGCACCCCCGCGGATTTCATGTTCTTCATCGACCAATGCCATGCCGCCGGTATAGGGGTTATCCTCGACTGGGTACCGGCGCATTTCCCCAAGGACGGTGCAGGACTCAACCTTTTTGACGGTACCCAACTGTATGCCCATGCCAACCCCATGCAGGGCGAGCATCAGGACTGGGGAACGCTCATCTTTAATTACAGCCGCAACGAGGTCCGCGCCTTTCTCATTTCCAATGCGCTGTTCTGGATCGACAAATATCATATTGACGGACTCCGTGTCGATGCGGTCGCCTCCATGCTCTATCTCGACTACTCACGGGAAGCAGGGCAATGGATTCCCAACGAATACGGTGGCCGGGAAAATCTTGCGGCCATCAGCTTTCTCCGTAAGACCAATGAGGTCCTGCATGGCCTATTCCCCGGCGTCTTGACCATTGCCGAGGAATCGACTTCCTGGCCCATGGTGTCCCGCCCCACCCATCTCGGCGGCCTGGGATTCAGCCTCAAATGGAATATGGGCTGGATGCACGATACCCTCGGGTACATGACCAAGGATCCCCTGTTCCGGCGGTTCCATCACAATCAGATGACCTTTGGCATGCTCTACGCCTTTCACGAGAATTTTATTCTGCCGCTGAGCCATGATGAGGTCGTCCACGGCAAGGGATCGCTG
Organism: uncultured Desulfobulbus sp.; assembly: GCA_963666685.2. Classification (GTDB taxonomy): domain Bacteria; phylum Desulfobacterota; class Desulfobulbia; order Desulfobulbales; family Desulfobulbaceae; genus Desulfobulbus. Next base: position 241,832 of record CAXXHZ010000003.1, on the reverse strand, counting down.
CTGGGCAAGATGCCCGGTGATGAGTGGCAGAAATTCGCCAACCTGCGCGCCTATCTGGGATTCATGTGGGGGTATTCCGGCAAAAAGCTGCTGTTCATGGGTGGAGAATTCGGCCAATGGCAGGAATGGAATCACGACACCGGCCTGGAATGGCAGGCTCTGGATGCTCCCCGCCATAGCGGTCTGCAACGATACGTCCGCGATCTCAATCTGGTGTACCGGAATGAACCGGCCCTTTATCAGGCGGACTTCGATTGGACCGGATTTTCCTGGATCGATGCCAACGACTCGGACAACTCCGTGCTCTCGTTCATCCGTTATGCAAAAAATCCTGAAGATTTTCTGATTATTCTCAGTAATTTCACTCCAGTGGTGCGTGAGCACTACCGCATCGGCGTTCCCCGGTCAGGGGGCTACCGAGAGCTGATCAATTCCGATCAGGATATCTATGGCGGCAGCGGCGTCGGCAACGGCCTGGTTATCAACACCCTGCCGGAACCGTGTCATGCCAAGGAGCAGACCCTTTCCTTAACTCTGCCGCCGCTCTCTACCCTTATTCTCAAGCCCTGTTTATAAAATTGCGTCCCTTTCCCCACCTATGACCTCAACCCAAAAAGCAAACATTATGAAAATCCGTCTGATTCTCCTGTCCCTTTTAGGTGTTGCGATATACATCGTGCTCGCCAGCTATAACAGCAAGATGATCAAGGAAAACCCGGATCCCAAAGAACACGCCCAGGTGCCGGTCTCGCAAACACCTGCTGCCCCACAAGCTCTTCCAAAGGCAGTGCCGGAAAAACTTCCTGTCCCGCAAAAAACGGAAAAAGCACACCCGGCCGAACCGGATCACACCGCTGCACCCCAGGCGCAGATGTCCAAAGAGCCTGAAACGGTTTCGCGCAAAACAATGCAACCGCCTCCTGTCGAACTGAAAGTGCAACCCCAGCCCGCCCATGAGAAGGCCGGACTAGAAGCTCAACTCGCTCAAAAAGAGCAGCAGATCAGGCAACTCCTTGATGCCCAAAATGCAGCCACCGCCCAATACCAGCAGCTGTTGTCGCAATCGACCACCCAATCTGCCGATATCGAGGCAAAAAATAAAGAGCTGCAGGAAGCCGTTGATCGGATCAAGGCACTGAATGCCGACAAGGAAGGAATCCTTTCCGAGCTGGCTCAGGCTCAAGCCGCTTTAAAAAAGCTCAACAAAACCCTAGAAGCATTGAAAGGTACCGGGGCACAAACCGAACAAACCGTAAAGGAAAAAGAAACGCTCGTCAAAACGGTACAACAACAACTCCGGGAACGCACAGAAGAAAATAGCAAAATACAGGCCCGGTTAACTGAAACGCTCACCCAACTCGAGACCTCCCAAACCGATCTGGATAAAACGAAACAAGCCCTTGCAGAGCAAAAACTCCTTGTCAGTTCAACTCAACAGCAATTTCAGGAACAGGCAGAAAGAAGTAAAGGTCTGAAGGTGCAGCTCACCGAAACACTGGACCAACTCAATACCGCCAAAGCAGGTCTGGAGCAGGCCGAACGTGTGAGCAAAGAAAAAGAAACACTCTACAATACGGCCCTGCAGCAATCCCAGAAACAGGCCGGGGAGACCGAGGCACTGAAGGCACAGCTCGCCGACACCTTGGCCCAACTCAATACCGCCAAGGCAGGACAGGAGCAGGCCGAACGTGTGAGCAAAGAAAAAGAAACACTCTACAATACGGCCCTGCAGCAATCCCAGAAACAGGTCGGGGAGACCGAGGCTCTGAAGGCTCAGCTCGCCGACACCTTGGCCCAACTCAATACCGCCAAGGCAGGGCAAGAGCAGGCCGAACGTGTGAACAAAGAAAAGGAAACGCTCTACAATACGGCCCTGCAGCAATCCCAGAAACAGGTCGGGGAGACCGAGATGCTGAAGGCACAACTCGCCGACACCCTGGACCAACTCAATACCGCCAAGGCAGGTCTGGAGCAGGCCGAACGTGTGAACAAAGAAAAGGAAACACTCTACAATACGGCCCTGCAGCAATCCCAGAAACAGGTCGAAGAGACCGAGGCTCTGAAGGCTCAGCTCGCCGATACCCTGGACCAACTTAATACCGCCAAGGCAGGTCTGGAGCAGGCCGAACGTGCGAGCAAAGAAAAAGAAACATTCTACAATACGGCCCTGCAGCAATCCCAGAAACAGGTTGGGGAGACCGAGGCTCTGAAGGCACAACTCGCCGACACCTTGACCCAACTCAATACCGCCAAGGCAGGACAGGAGCAGGCCGAACGTGTGAACAAAGAAAAGGAAACACTCTACAATACGGCCCTGCAGCAATCCCAGAAACAGGTCGGGGAGACCGAGGCTCTGAAGGCTCAGCTCGCCGACACCTTGGCCCAACTCAATACCGCCAAGGCAGGTCTGGAGCAGGCCGAACGTGTGAACAAAGAAAAAGAAACACTCTACAATACGGCCCTGCAGCAATCCCAGAAACAGGTCGGGGAGACCGAGGCTCTGAAGGCTCAGCTCGCCGACACCTTGGCCCAACTCAATACTGCCAAGGCAGGTTTGGAGCAAGCGGAACGCGCTCATCAGGAAAAAGAGACCCTCTACGGAGAACAAATTGCCGAAACGAACACGCTCAAAACACAGTTGACCGAAACGGCAGCTCAGTTGCAGAAGACAGAAACAGCTATGGAAGAGCTGAAAAAGGCTCAGGAAACGGCGCTGCAAGAAAAAATGGCGGCTTTACATGACGCCACCCTCACCATTGAAGCACTGAACCAGGAGATTGCCGCTCAGACACAGGCCGAGGCGACTCTCCAAAACCAGTTGGATGAACGGACCCAAGCATTCGAGCAGGTGAAAAAAGAAACAGCAACGGAGATTCAACAACTCCAGAAGCAGTTGGCCGATCTCAGGGCTAGCGGTGAACAGACCACCTTACAAGTAACCCAATACCAGGCGGACGCGGAGGCTGCGCAGAAGAAAATCGAGGAACTCGAATCCGCTCAGAAGCACTCCCAAACCGCTCTTCAGGAAGCCGAGGGGAAAATAACGGCTGCTTTGGAAAGCACGGATGCACTTCAGAATCAACTCAACGATAAAGAAGCGGCCATCAGCGGCGCTCAAGCCCAAACCGAAGAACTCCGCGCTCAGATCGCCTCGATGAACGATGAAAAAATCGGCCTGACCAGTCAGCTTGAGGCCTTGCAGGCTGATCTGAAGAATTTGCTAAAAATCAAGACCGCCTATGAAAAACAATCAACAAGTCTGGCAAATGCCGAGGACAAACTGAAAGAACTCGCCATGGTCCAGGCAGAAAATACAAAACTGACCCAATCCTTGGAAGAAAAAACCGTCGCCCTGCAAGAGGCGGAGAAACAAGGCCAAGAGCTCACAGCCCTTCAGGCGAAAACCACGGAATTAAGCACCCAGGCTGAGGCCAATGCCGCCACGATCACGCAGATGGAGGCGGAAAAAGCGGATCTGGCAGGGCAGCTGGCGGCCCTTCAGGCGCAAATCCAGGAAATTGAACCTCTGAAAAAATCACTGGACGAAAAAACCAGAGCCTTGATGGAGGCGGAAACCAAGCTCAAGGACTTGGCCAACGCCGATAAAGAAATCGACGCACTCCATAAAAAGCTGAAGGAAGGCACCGTCGCGCTGCAGACACTGCAGACCTCGCAACAGGCGGTTGCACAGAAGGCTGCCGAAACCGAAAGCGCCTTGAACGCACTGCAACAATCGCAAAACGCTGATCAGGAAAAAATAAAAACCCTTGAAAACGAACTCACCGGAGCCAAGGCGCGGATCGACGAATTGATGGATAAAACCTATTTACAGCAGCAGATGGAGCTTGTGCCGAATCTTAAACAACAGATAGCCACGCTTCACGACCAGGTGCTTCAGATGGAGACAGCCGCCGCCCAGGCGAAAAAAAATATGGACGCGAGCAACGCTGCAATGGAGGCCCAAGTCCAAGAAGCCCAGGCGGCAGAGAAAAAAATACAGGAGCTGCAGGCGGAAAAAGATAAGCTGCAGGAATTACTCAAAACCGGCCAAAACAATGCCGCAGTCCCCGTAAAACAACCGGAAGAGGCCAAAACAGAGGAAGAACCGGCAGCTGTTCCCGCGCTCCCTGCTGAAAAGCTGACGGATACCGCCGACACCGTTGCCGCCGTTAAGGACCATGACAGTGACGGGGTGGCCGATAGCGTCGATCTTTGCCCTCAATCTCCCTCGGGCGCTCCGGTCAATGCCTTAGGCTGCCCGGTAAAAAAAGATATTGTGCTCGAAGGGGTCAATTTCAAATCCAGCACGGCGGTTATCCTTCCCGAGGCTCCAAAAACGCTCGATAAGGTCGCTGCCGCCCTCACCCGGTTACCCCAACTCAAGGTGGAGGTCATCGGCTATACCGATTCGATCGGCAATCCTGCACGGAACCTGCAACTGAGCATTTCACGCTCCCAGGCAGTGCTCCGGTATCTCACGGACAAAGGCGTTGCAACAACGCAATTAACCGCAAAGGGATTGGGACATGAGAATCCGATTGCCGACAATGCAACCTCAGCGGGCAGACAACAAAACAGAAGGGTTGAACTGCACCTCTTGGCTCCATAAGTCGTTCGGTTTTCTCCCCCTTTCGACATAAAGAAAAGCCCTGTCACCGCAAAGGTGACAGGGCTTTTTCATTCCCCTTCGTAAGATACGAAACCAGGGCACGGGAACGGCTTCCAGGAAATTTCCGTTTGTGCCGCAGGGCTACAAAAACTTGATCAGCCCGAGATTAATCAGTCCTAAGATAAACCCGAGCAGGGCCCCGAACAGGTTAATATATTTAAATTGTTCTTCCATGATCGAGAGCAGCAGCCGCTCCAGCTGCAAGAGGTCCAGCGAATCGACCTTGTCGGTGACCACCCGTTTGATATTGAGCGATTCAACCACCCCGGGGACTTCCTGCAGCAACATTCGGTTGACGGTCAGAATGCTGTATTCTACGATCCCCTGGCGGATGCCATGGGGCACGATATCGTAAAGTCTGCCGATCGGCCGGGTGAGAAGGGTATCGACCATGGCCTGGACCATGGAGTTGACCAGTCGCTCGGTCTTGGTCGAACGGAACAGGGAGAGGCACTCCTGAATGAGGGTATGACGGATTTTCAGTCCATTGTCCTGTGGAAAAAACTGACGGGCCAAATCACCCAATGAGCACCGGCCGTTATCCAGCACCTCCTCCATACCGATATGCAGCAGGGCGCTCAGATTGGCCCGTGTCCCTTCTGTCCGAAAAACCGCCAGCAACTGAGCGGCACCGGTTCGGCATATCGAGCTCAAACGCTCCTCCTCAACCCCGGAGAGCAATTCGGAAAGCTGCCTGTGCAAAAGGGCGTCAATGTTCTCGTCCAAGACGGCCGCCATACGCTGCTGGACCACGGGATTCTGCAGCCAGGCGATCAGGTCATCTTCCTTGTCCTCCAGATATTCTCCCACCTTCTGCTCAAGGGTATCCATTTCAAGGAAACCGCGGGCCATGGCGCCCACCGGCCCGAGCGAATCGAGGAAATGATCGACGCCCCCCTGAATGCCCTTGATGATTTCCTTGCGCAGCACCGGATCGGACATCCGGCCGCCCATCTGCTCCAAGATCGAGGATGCCTGATTGTGAATACTGTTTCGAAGCAGGACAACCAAAGATTCCGGCAGGAGATCGCCGAGACTACGTCCTTCTGCGGCCGACCGCCGCAAACTGGCAAAGAGGTGCTCTGCCAGCCACTCCTCGCTTTTGCCGCTGTCCAAAAGATCGCCGATCACCTTATTGACAAAAAGATACAGGGACTGCCGGTTTTCCGGAGAAAGCAGACTGTTGAGGTCGTGATCGGCGAGGTCTTCAAGGCGGCTCTCGATGGAAGCGGTCATCTTTTCTTCAAAATCGGTACTCCCCAGATACGTGTTCACCCCCTCACTCAGTTGATATTTCAGAGTTTTAACGCCGATCTGAAAATAGGCTTTAAAACGGTCCGGAATAATTTCGGGCAAGGGACCGAGGTCCCGCTTGAAGACCTCCTGCACCTTGCGATCAACCAGACCGGCAAGATGCTCCTGAAATGGTTCCTCGGAAATGGCGGTGCCGATATCCTTGGCGCCCAGAAGGTGGCGGCCCACCATTTCGCCGATGTTCGTTGCCAGTTGATGACGTTTTGAAGGGATGACGCCAGGGGTCATGGGCACCCTGAAGCCAAAAATATGCCAAGGGCGCAGGGGTCGAAACAGCATGCGTATGGCTATTTTGTTGGTGAGATAGCCGATAAAAGCACCGACACAGGGATGGGCCAAAGTACGGAGCAGCGAATAATCGAGAGAAAGCAAAGTGAATAACCTGTTGTAAAAGATTAGGAGGAAAGGAGAGGCAACAGTTCTTCAGGGGAGGCTATCAGGCAATGTGCGCCGGCGCCCTGTAATTCCTCAGCGGTGCGGAAGCCCCAAAGAACACCGACCACATCCATACCGGCGGCACGGGCCGTGTGCATGTCAACTGCAGTATCGCCGACATACAGTATCTCAACCGGGCTCAGCCCCAAACGTCCTGCAATTTCAAGTGCAGCGGCGGGATCCGGTTTCTTGGGCATGCCTTGCCGTTGGCCGAAAAGAGGGTCAAAGGTCCAACGCGGCAGGAGACGCTGCACACATAAACGAGTGAAGGCATCGGGCTTGTTGGAGAGGATGCTCAAACGAAGGCCCTCTGCGGTCAACCGATCAAGCATTCGGTCGATACCGGGATAGGGTGCGGATTGATCATGCCAATTTTTCGCATATTCCTCTTGAAACGCCGTTACCGCCGTATCTATTATCTCCGGTTGGCGTAATTCAGCGGGGAGGATACGCTCAACCAGAATTCGGATCCCGTCGCCGACAAAATAGCGGTAGGCCTCCACCGGGTGCACGGGCAGTTTTCTCGATGTCAGCACACGATTTGCCGCCATGGCCAGATCATCCAAGGTGTCGAGCAGGGTCCCGTCCAGATCAAAAAGTACCGCTTTGTAGCGCATTGCATGCTCCTTCTTTTCCAACCCGACTGCAAAACAATGACGTTTGCTTCCCCCCTTGGGGGTCGCCGGTTCCCTTTGGGGGAGAAGGTTTCAATATAACAGGGCCTCGCCTCCATCGTAAATATTTTTATGGTCCGCCTTTTTCCCAAAACCAAATCCGGACCCAGCCGCGAATCGAAGTTCGGGTCACAGCGACTGTTGAAAAAGCAATACACTTGGTAAAATGAATATTTTAAGATATATATCTTTTAAGTATATTGATCGGAACACCATATCCGACCGGTGTCCGACCAACCCTATCCACCGGCGACCCTTTCAAAAAAGAGTGCCTTAATGCATACGGCCTGATCGCCGAAACCTCCATTCCGCCACTGCAGCAGCGAATCGATGAGCCAGGAAACAACCTATCCCGACGTCATGATCGATCTGGTCAAGGTGACCAAGGTCTACCCTCCTGAGGTGCAGGCCATCTCGGACATTTCCCTCACCATCGCCAAAGGAGAAATCGTGTACCTCACCGGGATGAGCGGTGCCGGAAAGACCACCCTGCTCCGACTCATCAGCCGTATCGAAAAGCCGACCAAAGGGGTGGTGGAAGTGGCGGGCATGGATGTCGCCCAGTTACCGCAGCGCCACATTCACCAGTTGCGGCAAAAAATCGGGATGGCCTATCAGGATTTCAAACTCCTGCCCGACAGGACCGTGGCGGAAAATATCGCCATCGCCATGGAGATCGTCTACCGCCCCCAATCCTTTATCGAAAAACGAACCCGAGCGCTGCTCGGTCAGCTTGATCTGCTGAAGAAATATGCGACGCCCACCGAAGAGCTGTCCAGAGGGGAACAGCAGCGGGTCTCCATTGCCCGCGCCGTGGCCAATTTCCCGGAAATTATTCTTGCCGATGAGCCGACAGGCAATCTCGACGCTGAAACCACCGAAAAAGTCATGGAGCTTTTCCATCAACTCAACCGGCAAGGCACAACCATTCTCATCGCCACTCATGACCAATCCCTGTACCAACAAACCAGCCACCGGGTTATTGAACTTCGCTTCGGACGGATACGCTCCCCACTGTCGGATCCCCTTGAAGAGGCCGGCGAAGAGATCGCCGCGTCGTCACCTTTCCCCTATTCGGAGATATAAGGTATGCGCTTTCTGACCGTTGTTTTGCAGCATACCTGCCGCAACATGCTCTTCACTTGGAAATCCCAGGTCATGACCCTAGTCACCGTCTCCCTGTCGGTGCTGATCTTCTCTTTTTTTTATCTGATCTATTCCAATGCCCTGCATGTCAGCCGGGAACTCGGGGACGACCTGCGGCTGATCGTCTATCTTGATGAAAATCCTGTCCCGGCCATGCAAGAGCAGTATCGAATGAAAATCCTTAAATTCGATCAGGTCGATCGGATCGAATTTATCAGCAGCCAACAGGCCTTCAAACGGTTTGAAAAACAACTCGGCGACAATAGCGATGTCCTGACCGGAGTGCCCGCCGATTTTCTGCCCCCCTCCATAGAGGTCTATCCGGTCCGCTCCCTTGACAGCCTTTCCCGAATAAAACGCTTTTCCGACTACCTGCAGACTTTGCCCGGTGTCCTTAAGGTGCAGTACGGCAAAGAATGGATCGAGCGCTTTTTTTCGTTTATCCGGTTGATGCGGGTGGTCGTCCTTCTTTCTGGCTCGCTGCTGATCATGACCACGACCTTTACGGTCGCCCACACCATTCGCCTGACCCTGTTGTCCCGAAAGCAGGAGTTGGAACTGCTCCGCCTGGTCGGGGCCACCAACAACTATATCCGCATGCCCTTTCTCCTGGAAGGCGCGCTTCAAGGTTTACTGGGGGCCAGCTGCGGCATCGCCGCTCTGCTGCTCTTGTTCAATTGGATCAAACTCCAGTTCGCCGGTCCGGCCACGCTTACCCTTTTACCGTTTACTTTTTTCCCCTGGCCGAACATTCTCGCCATAATCGGGATCGCCACCCTGCTCTGCGCGGCCGGTAGTTTTTCGACCACCAGAAGAATCCTTCAACTCTAATCACCTGCCCATGCGCTTTTTTTTTCCTGTCACTGTGTTTCTGACCACCGTGCTGTCGCTGTCTTACTGCTTGCCGGTGCTGCCGGAAAACCTGCATGAGCAATCCGTTACCATCGGCAAACTCCGGGAAGAAATTTCACTTCACGAAGAAAAAATCGAACAGAGCGGTCAACAGGAATTTTCTTTGTTGGGCCAACTGGAATACATGGACGAAACAATCAGGCAACAAAAAACAAAAATCGAGGCCCTCAAGGCACAGGTGAACGAACAGCAGCTGGTCATTGATGCCAAGGAAAAGGAACTGACGACAATCCTTCAAAAAAACAAGGACCTGCAGCAGCATTTGACAAAACGCCTCAAGGCCTTTTATCTTATGGGGAAAACGGGTTTTTACAACATCGCCTTTTCCAGCAAAACCCTGCCTGAGCTGCTTCTGGCCAATGACGCCTTTCATTCGCTGATCACCTATGACCAGTCGGTTTTTGCCGCCTATCGCAACAACGTTGCCGCAATTGATCGTGTCAAGCGCTCCCATGAGTTGGAAAAATCGGTGCTGGAAAATTTTCTGACAGAGGCTGACCAGGAAAACACGGTGTTACAGCAAGAGGCTGAAGAAAAAAACGTATTGCTCAAGCGGGTGCAAACCCAGAGAGCCCTCTATGAGCAGGCGGTGAAAGAGATGCAAAAGGCGGAGAGCAATCTGACCGCCACCTTCACCCGCAGCAACAAAACCCGAGACCGACAGGAGCTCGATTTTCAAAGTAGCAAGGGCACATTACCGCCGCCGGCATGGGGCAAAGTCATCAGCCTGTTCAGACACCCCTCGCCTGAAACCGATGACACCACCTTTACCAACGGCATCACCATCAATACCCCGGACCGAGCCAAAGTGTATGCCGTATATGACGGCGAGGTCATTTTTTCAGGAACGATGCGCGGATACGGAAAAATGCTGATTATCGACCATGATCGACAATACTATACGGTCACCGCCCGGCTCAATGACCTTCGCGTCAAAGAGGGCGCTTCGGTCAGGCAGGGGCAGATTATCGGCCGGACCGGAAAAAACACCACGATTTTCGGCCAAGGGCTCTATTTTGAGATTCGCCACGGCGCCATAGCGCAAGATCCGCTTGCCTGGCTGCAGCCGGGAGCACTCACCCTCCCCGAATCGCACCCGCGCCCCTGAACGTCGAGTTTTTTCCATCCGTTGTGAATAAGCGTTGCCTCACTCTCCGATTCCCGTTAATTTACAAAACTTAAGCTGTTTGCAACCATGGTCGACACCTCCGGGAACCATGAGCCGAAAGCACCGTTGTCGGCCCTTGCAGACCTTTCCCATCTCTTTTACCCGGTTTTCCAACTGCCAAATGATACGTTCAATTGCCCTGCTGGTTACCCTCCTTTTTTCCTGCTCCTCCGTTTTAGCCGACGAGAGCAAACAGGAACGCGATATTTATAAAGATCTGGAAACCTTCGCGAATGTCCTGACCCTGGTCCAGCAGTATTATGTTGATGAAATCGATTCCCACAAGGTGATCAACGGGGCCATCAACGGCATGCTCGGTTCGCTTGACCCTCATTCGTCTTATATGACGCCGGAAGATTTCAAAGAGCTGGAAGAGGAAACCTCCGGCAGTTTCACCGGAGTCGGTATCGAAATTTCCGTCCGCGACGGCGTGCTTACTGCCGTGGCCCCCATCGAGGGAACACCGGCCGACAAACAGGGCATCAAATCCGGCGATCAGATTATCCGGATCAACGGCGAACTCACCAAAACCATAACGCTCATGGAAGCGGTCAAAAAACTTCGGGGCCCCAAGGGGACCTCGGTGACCATCACTATTCATCGCGAGGGCTGGAAAGAGACCAAGGACCTGACCCTTGTCAGGGAAGCCATCCCGTTGGTCTCGGTCAAATCCATGGAATTGGAACCCGGATTTCAATATCTCAGGATTTCCAATTTCCAGGCAACCACGACGAAAGATGTGAAAAGTGCGCTGAAAAACATGCAAAAGAAGCATCCGACCCAAGGACTGGTGCTCGATTTACGCAATAATCCAGGAGGATTGCTTGACCAAGCCGTCAACATAGCCGATATCTTTCTTAACAAAGGCGTCATCGTTTCGACCAAAGGGCGGTACCGTCAGGAGCAGATGGTCTTCAAGGCCCATCAAAACGACACTCCGAATGCTTATCCCCTGGTCATCCTGGTGAACGGGGGGTCCGCCAGCGGGGCTGAGATTGTAGCGGGTGCCCTCCAGGATCATAAACGGGCAATTATTCTGGGCACAACCACCTTTGGGAAAGGCTCGGTCCAGACTGTCCTGCCCCTGCCGGATGGCGCGGGCATCCGTCTGACCACCGCCAAATATTACACACCCAGCGGCGGTTCGATTCAAGCCACCGGTATCAAGCCCGACATGATCGTGCCCCTCACCTCTCCGGGAGACGCCAAAACCGATGCCGCCAGCCCCTTTAAGGCTATCAGGGAAAAAGACCTGCCCCGCCATTTTAAGAATGAAACCCTCGGCAAAAAACCGCCGAAACCGGAAGCAGACGACACCGAAAAAACAAATCAGGAAGAAAATTTCGAAAAGGTCGAGGATATTCAGCAGATCGCCAAAAGACTGGAGCAGGATAATCAGCTGCGCACCGCCCTGATTATCCTCAAAAGCCTCAACATGGCCTCGGGTCGAAATAAATCAAAAGAAGTACCGGGTCGCTGATTTCGGGACCCTCCCCCTTGGTTGCCGTTTGCGCTCTGTCGCGTTTTACGCCAACCCCAGCTCGCGAAGGATACGGGTATTGCCGGTCCAGTTTTTCTTGACCTTGATCCACAGATGCAGTCGGACCCGGCAGCCCAGCAGATTTCCGATATCGACCGCGGCGCTCTTGCGTATGGCGGCGAGCATGCCCCCCCCCCGGCCGACCAGAATCCCCTTCTGCGAATTGCGCTCCACCAGGATTGTTGCCCGAATGACCACCGATTTTGCCTCTGCAGCTTCTTCAAAAGCCTCAATGACCACGGCGGTTGAATACGGAACTTCGTCGCGGGTTAAAAGAAAGACCTTCTCGCGGATAATCTCGGCGGCTATGAACCGTTCGGTGGCATCAGTGGGGATATCCTCCGGATAATATTGCGGTCCTTCCGGGAGATGGGCGACCAGCTCCGTTGTCAGGGACTCGACACCTGTCCCCTGCAAGGCCGATATGGGCACAATGGCCGCAAAAGGATGCACATTGCGATACCAGTCCATCACCGGCAACAACTGTTCCGGTTGCAGCAGGTCCATCTTATTAAGGGCCAAGACCACCGGGCGGGTTATTCCGCTCAAATAGCCCCGGTATTCTTCACTCCGTTTTTCCAGTTTCTTTGCAGCCATGTCCGAGCAATCGGTGAGAAAGAGCACCGCATCCGCTTCACTCAGACTCTCCATCGCCACCCGCACCATCTGCCGATTCATTTCCTCTCTGGCCTCGTGCAGACCGGGGGTGTCGAGCAGAATCATCTGATAGTCGGAGCCGGTGATGATTCCCATGATCCGGTTTCTCGTGGTCTGCGGCCTCGGGGTGACGATGGCGATCTTCTGCCGGAGCAGATGATTGAGCAGTGTCGATTTACCGGCATTGGGTGGGCCAATGATCGCCACAACTCCGGAATGATAAAGAGAAGTTTCCATGAGCGCTCTCCTATATATTGAAGGGGATTCAGGAAATTTCCCTGAAGAAAATAATGACAAAGAGGTGGAATCTTGCTATCCACTGTAGTTTACCATGACCTTAGAACTTCGCAATGTGTTAACAATATGATTTTTCCCGGCAGCCTTATTGAATTCATAGATGGCGGCAGATTTTACTGCGGCCTTGTCACCGGCATCGCCGACAAAAAGATTCACCTCCTCAATCAAAATGGACGGGAAATCAATTTGCCGGAATCACGAATCCTCATCGCCTCAAAACAGACCTTTCCGCAGAATGCGCCCCGGGAAACACTGACCGCCAGGCTGCAACAATGCGCCGCCGACCGCGCCGCACTGGCCGAGGCAATCACCCTGGACGAACTCTGGGAAATCGTTTGTGAGGAGACCGAAGACGAATTTTCACCGGACTTTCTGACCGAGCTCCACTTCGGCGGTATGGTGACCGATGATCAGCGCGCCGCCTTTCTCCGGGCAATTTTTTCCGGCTCCCTTTTTTTTAAATTTAAAAACGGCATGATAGCCGTCCACAGCCCGGAGCAGGTTGAACAGCTGCAGCGGCAGCGGCAAAAAGAACAGGAAAAGGCTCAACTGCTGGATCAGGCTGCAGACAATTTAAAAAAACTCATGCAGGGCATCCCGGTCAGCGAGAGCGACTGGCCGGAACGCGAACGCTGCCTGCACTGGCTCAGCCAATCGGTGCTGTTCGGCCCCGAAAGTGCTGAAGATGATTTTATCCGCCAGGTGTTGAAAAAGGCAGGCCTTACCGCTCCCCATGCCGGTTTTGAGCTATTGGTGCAGGCCGGCGTTTGGGATGCGGACGAAAACCTGGCCCTGCTCAGATCGGATCAGTCGGTGGAGTTTCCGGATCCCTGCCTGCAGGTAGCCGAATCCCTGCGGGAGGCAACGGTGGAAGAACTGCTTGCCGATCCTAAACGAAAGGATCTCCGGGCCTTGAATACCCTGACCATCGACGGCAGTCAGACCCGCGATTTCGATGATGCTCTCCACATTGCGAAAAACGAGGACGGCACCATCCAGGTCGGCATTCACATCACCGATGTCAGTTATTATGTACCGACCAAAAGTCCCCTTTTTGCCGAGGCCAGGGAACGGTCGACGACCATCTATTTTCCCGAAGGGCACATCCCCATGCTGCCCAAAAAGTTGTCGCTTGACATCTGCAGCCTGATTCAGGGAAAAGCTCGCCCCACCATCAGCTTCCTGATCACTCTGGCTGCCGACGGCACAGTGCTCCAGTCCACTATCGTGCCGGCTATCATTGAAGTCAAACGTCAATTGAGTTACCGGGAGGCGGACACCCTGATCGGCAAGGATCCGGACTTGACGACCTTGAATATTGTGCGTCAGCAGTTACGACAGCAACGGGTTGACCGGGGGGCGCTCCTTTTATCCGTGCCGGACGTTAATATCGATATCCGCGACCGCAAGCATATCCAGGTCTATCTGTCGCCGGTGGATACCCCCTCCCGCAACCTCGTTTCCGAGCTGATGATTCTGGCCAACGGCACTGCCGCATCCTATCTCACCGCACGCGAGGCCCCAGGTCTGTTCCGTTCACAGCCTCCTCCACGAAAACGACTCATCTCCGGGGTCAATAACAGTCTCCAGGATATTGCGCGACAGCGTCGTTTTCTAGCACGCGGTGAACTCACGCCGCATCCCAAACCCCACAGCGGACTCGGCCTCAACAGCTACACCACCATCACCTCGCCGATCCGTCGTTTTCTTGATCTGGTCATGCAGCACCAGTTGAGCCACATGATCCACGGCCAAGGCATCCTTTTCTCGGGAGAGGAATGCAAAACTTTTACCGGTATTATTCAACAGAAACTCGGCCGGGCCAATGCGATTCGCCAGCAGCGCCACCGCTATTGGATCCTCCGCTATCTCGAATCGCAGGAAGGCCGGATGGTCAAAGCCCTGGTGGTCGGAATCGGTCCGAAACGAGTCAATTTTCTGCTTTGTGATTGCCTCTTTGACGTCGACCTTCCGCCCAATCCCGCTTTTCCGGTCGAACCGGGCGATACAGTACGCATCAAACTTGCGCGGGTCAAACCTTTGGACAATGTCCTGCGCGTCGAGTGGTAGGTTGCCCCCGACAACGTTTCCACACCCTCGTACTCTTCTTCATCCCTCTCGAATATCAAGGCGGAACCGGTGGGCAGAGCCTCAGTTCCTTTTCGGCGTACCGAGGTTGGAATTCGTTGGACAGTACCACGCGAGCCCCCCATCCGCGCTCCCCAAAAAAGGCGGACAAAGGCTGCAGCCTTTGATATCGTCCCTTTCCACGCATAGCCCTTGGAACGGCAACTTCCTCCCGGCGGATTTGTCCTTGTCATGGACAAAAAACAGCCCATCATGTATATGCTACAATTACATTTCTTTTTGACCTTAACTTGACAAAATACCGTCACCCCGTGCCCTTCGACAACTCAATGAAATCATTAAACATAAAACTCATTCTCCTCTGCGGTTTCCTGGTGTTTCTCTGCCCCGGCCTACCCTTTGCCGCCAGTGATCAATCCCCTGAAATCAAAGATATAATCGTTACCACTTCAGACCCTGACCTTTTATTCTTCGCCACAGTGAAAAACTGTTTTACCCCGGAAATGATCAAAGACGTCAAAAACGGCATCCCCATTATCTTCACCTTCCATCTGGAACTGGTAAAAACCAGTAGAAACTGGGTCGACACAACCCTTGTCAAATCATCCGTGACCCACACCATGACCTTCGACAGCGACAAAAAGGAATACCATATCGCCTTTTCCGATCAGCAAGACAAGGTCGTTACCACCGTTGACCTTGAACAGGCCAAACAATTAATGGCCGAACTCAACGGTGTCAAAGTGATCACTCTTGCCCGGCTCGTTCCGGATGCCCCTTATGCCATCCATTTTAAAATCACCTTGAAAAAAGGTTCCCTGCCCCTCGGTCTGCAACGCATTCTGCCCTTCTCTTCAATATGGGATTTCGAAACCGACTGGCGAACCATTGAATTCAGGTTCTAACCTGAAAATCGTTATCTGAATGCTCACCGCAGAACAGAAAAGAAAAAAACAGCGGCTCATCCGCTTTGTCATTATTTTCTGTATCCTCCTTATCCCAATGCTGGGCTATGTGCAGCGTGGGCTACTCAGCGGCGACTTTAACCTGCCCATCTCCAGCACGATTCTGATTTTCGCGCTGATCAATATCAATGGTCTGCTGCTGCTGACCATGCTCTACCTGGTTTTACGCAATCTGGTGGAACTGGTCTTTGAGCGCAATCAGAAAATCCTGGGCTCCCGTCTGCGGACCCGATTGGTTATCTCCTTTGTTTCGCTTTCCCTGGTACCGACGGTGATCCTTTTTATTGTCGCCCTTCGCTTTGTTTCCACCTCCATGGACTATTGGTTTAACTCCAAGGTGGAGGATTCCCTGCAGTCATCCCTCAAGCTGGCACAATCCATCCTGCACGATACCAGCCATCAAGCCGAGTATGCGGGCCGGCAGCTGGCGTCGATTCTCGAAAGTGGCACCCTTGACCTCAACGACATGGCCGCCCTGCAACGGTTCTTCGCCAAAACCCTGGAGATCGATCTGCCCGGCGCTCCGGACAGCATTCTGCTGCTCAATGGCAAGCGCAAGGAATTGCTCTCGGTTAAAGGTCCAAGGGTACTCCCCATCGCCATCCCGGCAATCCCCTCCGAGGCCTTACGACTGGCCGTTGCCAACGACCGCACCGAGGTTGTCACCCAACGAACTACCATCGGTGAACTGATCCAAGCCATTGTCCCGGTACAGGTGCATCTCTCCCCCCCGCAGACCTGGTTTCTGGTGACCAGCCTACTCATCCCTTCAACTCGGCTTGAAACCATGCAGTCGGTGTCGGATGGGATCGCCGGCTATCAGCAGATGATCATGCTCAAGGCGCCCATGAAGCTCAGCCTGATCATCATGCTGCTCATCATCACCCTGCTCATCCTCTTCGGAGCAATCTGGTTCGGATTTTATATCGCCCGCAGCCTTACCGGCCCGATCAACAAACTCGCCGAAGCCACCAGGCGGGTTGCCGAAGGCGATCTCGATTTTATTCTCGAAAAAGAAGCGGACGACGAGATGGGGCTCCTGGTCGACTCCTTCAACTCCATGACCTCCGACATCCTGGCCTCTAACCGACAGCTGACAAAAACGCACCAGGCCTTGCAGGAAAGCAACGATGTTTCGGAGCAGCGTCGTCGCTATCTGGAAACCATCCTTGAAAACGTTGCCGCCGGTGTCATTGCCCTGGATGAAAACAACCGGATCACCACCATCAACCGTTTTGCCGAGCAGTTGCTGGCCATTAAACCTGTGGCCTTTCTCGGCAAGGATTTTCATAAGGCCCTGCCTAAACAGCACGTGCAGATCGTTGAAAGTTTCATCAAGGAACTGCTCGATACCGGCAAACCTTCAATCGAACGGCATCTCCGGGTTACCATCCGCCGGGGTGAGACCCTTTCCCTCCAGGTCAATATAACCCGGATGGTCGACGACCGGTTTAATCCCATTGGTTTTGTCATCGTCTTCGACAACCTCACCAACCTGGAAAAAGCACAACGCCTCGCCGCCTGGCAGGAAGTTGCCCGCCGTATCGCCCATGAAATCAAGAACCCATTAACCCCGATCCAACTCTCGGCCCAACGCTTGCGCAAACGCTATCTCAACACGATTACCGAAAACCGGGAAATTTTCGACCAGTGCACCGCCACCATTATCAATCAGGTCGATGAGATCAAAAAAATGGTCAGCGAATTTTCGGATTTTGCCCGCATGCCGAAACTGCACAAAGAGTTGAAAAGTCTCGGCCGCCTGGTGGAAGAAGTGGTTTTTCTCTACCAGGAAGCCCACAAACAGCTCGCTATCAGGTGCACGGTTGACCCAACGCTTCCGGAATTCCAATTTGATACCATTCAGATCAAACGCGTGCTCATCAATCTGCTCGATAACGCCGTCTCCGTCCTGAGCGATGGCGGCTCCATCGAGGTCACCCTCGGCTATGGCGACAATCGACATCTCATCCGGCTCGGTGTCGCTGATAACGGCCCGGGGATTGCCGACGAGGTCAAACTGCGCATTTTCGAACCCTATTTTTCCACCCGAAAATCCGGCACCGGCCTCGGCCTGGCCATCGCCCATACCATCGTTACCGAACATAGCGGCGTTATCCGGGCCTACGACAACACCCCCACCGGCACCGTATTTACAGTTGAGCTGCCGCTTGATACCTGATATGATGAGCAGTCAAAAGCGGTAGCCCCCGCCCATGCATACCACCTGACAGCAATTTCTTTTTTCCGGCCCGACCGATCCTGCACCGATGCCCAACACCATTCTGATTATAGACGACGAAGCCTCCATCCGCGAGGCGCTCTCGGGTATCCTTACCGATGAAGGATTCCTTGCCCTTGGCGCAGCCTCGGCCGAAGAGGGACTGCAGCTGCTGGACGAGAAAAATATCGACCTGGTCATGCTTGATATCTGGATGCCGGGAATGGACGGCCTTGAAGCGCTCAAACTGATAAAACAGCGTTTTGACCTGCCGGTCATTATGATCTCCGGTCACGGTACCATCGAAACCGCAGTACAGGCCACCCGCATCGGGGCCTACGACTTTATCGAAAAACCCCTTTCCTATGATAAAATCATCCTCTCGGTCAACAAAGGGGTACAATTAGCCTGCTTGGAGCGGGAAAACCGACTGCTGCGGGAAAGCGGCCCGGTCGTTATCAACATAACCGGCACCAGCCCCCCGATCACCAAACTGCTCGAACAGATCGAACGGGTGGCCCCTACTGAGGCCTGGGTCCTGATTCGCGGTGGCCACGGCACCGGGAAAGAGCTGGTGGCCCAGACCATTCACCGCCACTCACTGCGGAACAGCCACCCCATGATCGCGGTGAACTGTGCCGCAATCCCTGAAGAATTGATTGAATCCGTGCTCTTCGGCCATGTCAAAGGTTCCTTTACCGGGGCCACGGAGAATAAAAAAGGAAAATTCGATCAAGCCAACGGCTCCACCCTTTTCCTTGATGAGATCGGCGATATGAGCCTGAAAAGCCAGGCCAAGGTGTTACGTATTCTTCAGGAACAAAAATTCGAGCGCGTCGGCGGCTCCCGAACCATTGAGGTTGATGTCCGGGTTCTGGCGGCAACCAATAAAAACCTTGAGGAAGAAATTGAAGCGGGGAATTTCCGGGCAGACCTCTTCTACCGGCTTAATGTTGTCCCTATTGCCGTTCCCGATCTTCTTGACCGCCGCGAGGATATCCCCCTCCTGGTGGAGGAATTCATCCACCAGTTCAGTCGCAAAGGGATCGGCAGAAAACAGTTTGCGGCCGAAGCGCTGGAACTGCTGCAACGCCACAGTTGGCCGGGCAATGTCCGCGAACTGCGCAATCTGGTCGAACGGCTGGTTATCATGAGCCCGGGCGACCGCATCGAAGTAAAAGATGTTGCCCTTTTCCTCGGCAATGCACCCCTGCTCCCGCTCCCCTCCCAGCCTGCGGGTCCCGGCTACCAGCACATTGCCTCCTTCAAAGAGGCCCGCCGTCAGTTTGAAAAAGAATATCTTCAAGCCAAACTCCAGGAAAATGATGGAAATATCTCAAAGACAGCGGAGCTGATCGGCATGGAGCGCAGTCACCTGCACAAAAAAGTGAAGGCCCTGGACATCACCGTCAAATAGGGCCCCGCCTATCCGCCCCTGTTGGCTGAATAATTACCCCGAAAAATCATCAAAAAAAAATAACCTGAGGTGCCTCTATGGTTTTCCCTGAATTCCGTGCCCGCAGAATGCGCCGGACCGAAACCCTTCGTTCCATGATCCGTGAAACCCGACTGGTACCGGATCAGATGATCTACCCCCTCTTTGTCCAGCCCGGTAAAGGCCTCCGCCAGGAAATTGCTTCCATGCCCGGTGTGTTCCGGCTATCGATCGATCAGTTGGCCAAAGAGGCCAAAGACTGTCTGGCCCTGGGTATCCGTTCCGTTATTCTCTTTGGTCTGCCGGAGAAAAAAGACGCGCTCGGCTCCGGGGCCTACGCTCAAAACGGTATCATCCAAAAGGCCATCCGGGAATTGAAAAGTAAAGCGCCGGACATGACCGTGGTGACCGATGTCTGCCTGTGCGAATACACCGACCACGGCCATTGCGGCTGCTTGGTCGGGAACGAGGTTGATAACGACGCCACTCTGGAGCTGCTGGCCAAGACCGCGCTGTCGCATGCCCAGGCCGGCGCCGACATGGTGGCCCCCTCGGATATGATGGATGGTCGGGTCAGCGAGATCCGCACGGTACTCGACGAAAGTTCCTTTCATATGGTGCCGATCATGTCGTATGCGGTTAAATATGCCTCAGCCTTTTATGGTCCCTTCCGCGACGCCGCCGATTGCACGCCCCAGTTTGGGGACCGACGCAGCTACCAGATGGACCCGGCCAACAGCAAGGAAGCCTTGCGGGAAGCCACCATGGACGTGGACGAAGGCGCCGACATCCTTATGGTCAAACCGGCGCTTGCCTATCTCGATATCATCAGTCGCCTGCACGATGAGTTTGACCTGCCGATCGCTGCGTATCAGGTCAGCGGCGAATATGCCATGATCAAAGCCGCTGCTGAAAAAGGCTGGATCGACGGCGAGCGGGTGATGGCCGAATCCCTGATCGCCATCCGCCGTGCCGGTGCCGACATCATCCTCACTTATTTTGCCAAGGATATGGCCCGATTGCTGAATGCAGGGAAATAATACGAAAATTTCGTTGCAACTGAAATTGTATTGCATGCCACTGGCGAGGAAGGAAGGATTCCATGCGGCAGATATAAGGAGCTGGGCCCTCGCTGGATATTCCCGGAGGGGTCGGCCTTTCGGCCAATTGGGAATTGCGGGGAGCATCCTCCCGTTTCAAGGTTCGGTCTTGCAGTTAACCGGGGACTATCCGAGGGTTCGGACCCGGTTGACAAAGCAGGCTATGCAATCCAGGGTCAGTTCCGGGAATTCCAAATGTGGGGCATGGCCGCAGTCTTCGAGGAACAACGGTGTGGCCGGACCGCCCGATTGATCAACAATAGCCTCCACTTGGGCTGAGGTGCCGTACTGGTCATCACGCCCCTGAAGTACCAGGAGCGGCACCTCGATCGACGGCAACAGGTATTCGATATTCCAAAATCGAAACCAGGGGCTTGTCCAGGTTTGTGCCCAGGCCTGAAACAGCGATTCGGTTTTTTCGCTGTGATATCGGTCAAGTCCTTTCCGCAATGTACCCTGGGAAAAGGCTGCTTCCGCTTGATGAATACCATCAATACTGATCTGCTCGACAAAAACATGGGCCGAAAGGGTGACAATGCCTTGCAAGAGAGGAGAACGTTCCGCGCCGGCGATCAGACTGATGCTGCCGCCATCCGAGTGACCGATCAAAATAAAGGGCGTTGCTTCGGGGAGCACGGCTTCGATTACCCGTGGCAGCTCGAAAAGGGCGTATTCATGGAGATAGTGAATGGTTCGGCGGTGTAGAAGCGGTGATGAGCCGCCGTGGCCGAGCCGATCATAGACCAGCCCCGGACAGCCGGTGCGTTGGCACAATCGTTCTGGAAAATCCCGCCACAGCGCAGTACAGCCCAACCCTTCGTGCAGAAAAATCAGATACGGACGATTCGCCTCGCCGGCATATTTTTCGTAGGCTATCTGCCGGATATCGTCGAGGACCAGGCTACGCATCAAAAAATCTTCACACTCTCCTCGCAGCTCCCCAATGCCGCCAGCACCATCCGCAGATCACCGCCAGCAGGCCGCCGGTGGCATCGGCGGCAACATCGAAGAGGTCACTGCTGCGACCGGGAACAAAGGATTGATGAAATTCGTCGGTAACACCGTAGAACAGGCAAAACAGGACGACCACGCCGCTGACGAGCACAGGCCGCTGTTGTCGAAACCGGGGGGAAAGCGCCATAAGCGCGGTCAGACCAAGCCCGGTGTACAGCAGGCAATGCAGTACTTTGTCGATATTGACGATGTGGGGCAGGGAAAAGCTGTTTCCCGGCAGATGTGACAGAAAAAAAACGGCTCCCATGGCCAGGATCAGGGGGAGCCAGCGGAACCTGTTGAAAAATGAGCGCATTAAAGTCTCCGTCATTCCCCCGCAGAGTCGGCATCTGCCACATGCATTTTGTCCAGCATCTCGGCAGGATAATGCTTGCGTAACCGCCTGATCGCTGCATGGATCTGCTGCACGGGAGCCGTATCCAGCAGTGTTTCAGCCTTGTCCACATAGGCAGTGAGAAAAAACTGCCGGTCACGGAGAGCAAAGGTATGGCTGAAGTTGATTTCAATGGTCTCAGGATTTTCATCAATGGGCACATCAAGCGCCTCGCCATTTCGTGCGACCTGTACCGCATCGGATTCGGTGACCTCCAGCAACCAGGCATCGCCCCCGGCAGTACTGAAAAAGAGAAAGACACCGAGTTCCTGAAACACCACTTTCTTCTCAACCGCCGCCTGCTGAATTTTTTTGATCGCCGAAATCAGCGAGACCTTCATCCGGTTGGCCGGATTGTCCGTTGACCCCGCTTGCTGGGCAGGCAGACAGCAGTGTTTATATTTTCTCCCCGAGCCGCAGGGGCAGGATTGATTTCTGCCTATTTTTCCCATACCGTCCGTTCCTTTATTGCTGGTTAAATGGATGACCATATCCGCCTGTTGTTTTCCGACTCCCTTTTCATACCCTGAATTACTGAAAAAATTCAAGAAAAAGAGTACACTTAGCAACAATTACACCATCAATCCGCAAGGAGTTTAAAACCAAGACGCAGTCCGTCGCAGAACATCCTCCGGCAATGGCTTGTTTATGGATGAGCCCTTTATGTAAAGAAATGCAAAGGTTTACCCGGATGATGCAAGCCGGCTTGAATTGCCCTGTATAAAGCGATATCGTTACTAAAGACAGGCGGAAAAATACAAGCCGTTGCCTGCCCTTAATAATGATAATGCAAAAACGGCCAATCGTTCTGTTCTTACCAGGAGGATCAACATGGATGTAACGGCAATCAGCAGCAGCATGCTGACAACGACTCAATCGGTTACGCAAGCCAACAGCCCAAAAAACACGACGGAAGACGCGCAAGGCACAAACACACTGCTGGTCTCCGGCGACACGGTGGACATCTCCGCAGAGGGCCGCAATCTCTCCGCCCAGGCCGACACCGACACGGAGTCGACCGAATCGGAAACGGAAGAGAGTGGTACGGATACAGCCGCTGCCACGGGTGGCGCTGCCGCTTCTTCGGGTTCCTCGAGCGCTTCTTCCTCCAATGAGGAAACCATCGCGGAGCTGGAAAAAGAAATCGAAGCCCTGCAGCAGGAAATTACGGCTCTGGCCGCAAAGGCCGCAAGCGATGAGGCGGCCAAAAGTGAAATGAGCGCCAAACAAGCGGAGATGACCGGCCTGACCACCCAGTTGTTGCAATTGCAGACTTCATAAAGCCTGCTCCCCTTCCCTGCTTTTCCCCCCTCTGATTTGCGGCCAATGATTCGCGGCCAAGGGGCAGCACGCATCCTGACGACGCTCTTCTCAGGAGGACTGCAAACCAACCGTGTTGTACCGTGACCAGATCGTTTTGAATGCCTCCTGATTTTCCAGCAGAATATCCACCAGTTTCGGGTCGAAATGTTTGCCACGCTGTTCCCTGAAATAGGCAAAGACGGCTTCCCAGCCCCAGGCCTCGTGGTAGACGCGCTTGTTGGACAGGGCGTCAAAGACATCGGCAACCCCGATAATACGGCCGTGAATGTGAATCTCCTCGCCCTTGAGGCCCTGGGGATACCCCTGACCATCCCAGCGTTCGTGATGAAGAAGGACAATACGGGCTGCGGCCTTGATGATCGGACTGGATGAACTCATAAGCAGATTATAGCCGCGATAGACGTGGGTCTTGATTGTGTCGTATTCCTCCGGGGTCAGCGCACCCGGCTTATTGAGAATGGAATCCGGAATACCGATTTTGCCGAGATCGTGGGGGGTGGAGGCCAGCTTGAGCATTTCCGCCTCCTCCTCACTCAGTCCGTATTTCACCGCCAGAAGCTTGGCATATTCCGCCACCCGGCGGACATGGCTGCCGGTCTCGGCGGACCGGCACTCCATGGTCTCGGCGATCTGAAAAATAATTTCCTTCTGGGTATCCTCAATGCCCTTATTAAGAAAAAGATTGTCAAACGCCAAAGAAACATTGGTAAAAAACAGCTCCAACAGATCATGATCGTCTTCGTTGAGTTCCTTGGCAATCTCAAAATAAAGAAAATTCTCCGACCCGGTCCGGCTCTTGAAATACCAGGCGCATTTGCCCCCCGCGCAATAAAAACCGCGCGGCTGGGTCTGGGCCAGATCCAGGGTGGATTGCATCGGTGAGGCATCGATCTCGCTGATCGGGCAATCGATATATCGGCAAAACTGGCCCGTGGCCGCCAAGACCACCGACTGTCCCTTGATTCCGGAAGCAGTCAGGCCCGAGGCATGACTGTACATGGCATCTTCGCTCAACTGCAGGATTGCGGTCAACTGACCGAGAACCCCGCTGCCCAGCTTCTGTAGTGATTGCCGCTCAAAAATATCCGAGGAGGCCTCAATAATCTTTTTCAGCCCCTTGCGATTATTCTCGATGGTGGTGATGAAGTTGTAGCTGCGCAGGGCCGAGATGACGGTGACCAGCATCTTCTCCAGGGTGAGCTCGGTTTTTTCCTTATAATCGTTGATATCGTATTCCAGGATGACCTGGGCTGCCGGAGCCTTGCCGGGCTGGCCGGTGCGGAGAACGATGCGCACGGCCCGGTTCTGCAGCTCCTCGCGGATAAAATGCACCAGGTGGAGCCCGCTGTCCTCGGTCTCCATGACCACGTCCAAGAGAATCACCGCGATATCGTGGTGCTGTTCCAGGATCTGCCGGGCTTCCCGGCCATTGTAGGCATGGAGAAACTCAAATCTGCGCCCTAGGTATCTCGTTCCCTTGATCATATAGGTGGTGACGCTGTGCACGTCCGCTTCATCGTCAACAATGAGGATCTTCCAGGGCTCGTCGGTTTCAGACAGGGGCGAAAGAGCAGTCCGGGTGGGCTCCGGCGGCTCGTCTTTAAACAAAATTTCATCGGAATCGGACATGGGTACCTCAATCGAAGACGGGCATAACTACGTGAAAGCGTGTGCCCTGACCCGGTGTGCTTTCACAGGTAATGGTTCCGCCCAGGGTCCGGGTGACAATATTAAAAACAATATGCAAGCCCAGACCCGTTGAACCTTGACTTCGGGCCGTGGTAAAAAAGGGTTCAAATATTCTATCCCGGATATCCGGGGCCATGCCTTTGCCGTTGTCATTATAGCGGAGCTCAAGGAGGGCGTCGGTTTTTGTGACCTCGATACGGATGAGGCCGGCCTGATCCGCATCAAAGGCATGAATCAGGGAATTAATGATAAAATTGGTCAGGATCTGAGAAAAGGCCCCGGGATAGCTGTCGATCACCAGATGCTCGTCACAGAGGACTTCGATGCGGTGGGCGGTTTTCTTGAGTTTGGGGCGGAGACTGAGAAGAATCTCGTCGATGTATTCTCTTACATTGAAGGTCCGGCGGGTTCCGGAAACCTGATCAACGGCAACCATCTTAAAACTGCGAATGAGCTCCGAGGCCCGGTTGAGATTGGCAAAGATCATTTCCGTGCCTTCCCGGGCATCCTCCAGATACCGGGTCAGTTCGGAACGTTTCATTTCTCCCTGGGAAAACAGTTCGACCAGAGCATGCGTCTTTTCCGCCAGGGCCGATCCGGCAGACAGGGCCACTCCCACCGGGGTGTTGATCTCATGCGCTATGCCGGCTACCAATTCACCTAGAGCCGCCAGTTTTTCGGAAAGAACCAGCTGTCTTTGAGTCTGCTGCAGATCCTCCAGAATTTTCTGCAGTTCCTGATTGGCACCGGCCAGTTGCTCGGTACGCTGTTCCACCCGATCTTCCAATTCCTCATTAAGATGAAGCAACTGCTCTTCGGCCCGACAGCGTTCTTCCTCCTTGCGCTCCAGACCTTCCGCCATACTGTCGAAGGCAGCTGTCAATCGCCCCAGTTCTCCTTTCTCGGGAGCCAAACCGCTCCGAGAGCTCAGATCGCCTGCTTCCAGCCTGCCGGCGGCATCCATTAGCCGGTTGAGACGGCGCATTATAGTGAACTCACTGACAAACCAGGACGTGACCAAGGCCAGAATCGTTGCCAGGACCAGAAGAACGACATTACGGATGACCACAAACCGGGCCTCGCCCAGCGCCTGATCCACGGGAATGCCCAGGCGGATCATCAGATAAGGAAAGGAAGCCCCTTGGAAATGGAGGCGTTTGAAACTATAGAGCCGACTGACGCCGTCAACCCCGGTCTCGAGAAAGGTGCCCTCCTCCTCACGGCCGGACATGCGCGCCACCATCTGCGGCAGGTCGGTAACCCAAGTATATTTCTCGGTCTCCGGAAAACGGGTGAGACGCATGCCATGGACATCGGTCAGGGTGAAAACCGATCGATCCGGTAAAGGGGTATCAGAAAAAATATTGCCGAAATAGCTGAGGTCAAAGGCCGCCACCAGAAGACCTCCTGCCGGGTTGCCGGCAATTCCGGTAACGGGTTGGGCAAACTGGAGCACGACTCGCCGTGGAGTTTTCAGCAGGGTATAGTCACCCACGGTAAACGCCTTGGTGCGCAGAGCCTCCTGAAAGTAGGGATTTTTTCCTATATTCGAGAGGGGGCCGGATGTCTCGGGAGCCGCAACCAGAACCTGTCCGTTGGAATCGGCCAGAGACAGCGAAACATAGGCGGAATTGCGGGCAAGTATATCGGCCAGCACTTCTTTACAGGCAACTGCATCAAGACTCCGAACTTCAGAGGATTTGGCCAGGGTCATAAGCAGCAAACGGGCGTTATCCACCACCCGCTGGTGATGGGCGGCCATAACCTGGACCTGATGCAGGGCGAAGCTCTTGGCGTCGTCAACCACCTTGCGACGTAACTCATGACCGGTATAGAGCATGATTGCCAGTGCCGGCAGGACCGCCAGCAGGACGAGAACAATCAAACTTTTACGAATGGATCCGAAAAGAAAAAGTCGCATCACACCCCCCTTGAAAATCGCAAGAGCATTCAATGACGGCGACGGACTCCGTCGCGCTGATGTACCTGCGGACAATGCGCCGATGACCACCTGCTCCAAACCACCGTCCGGATGCGCTCCGCTGATACCGGGGGCAAACGAAAAAGGCCGCCTTGACTTGTTTTCAGAATGAATTCATTTTATCAGATTTTTGCAAGGCCTGCACATCATTGTGGCAGATTTTGCCTTCCGCCTTTATACAGCGCTACCACAGGAAAGTACGCAAGCGTGGAGGGCATCAACCCTGAGGCGGCATTCCAACGGGATGCAGCACCGAAATCTCCGCCTTACCCGTCCGCACCGGAACCAGCCAATATTCAAGGGGCGTTGTACGGATGGCTGCAGCCAGCACCTCGCTCACCCGGTGCGAGTCCTCCACCAGATTGTACAACACCGAGTCAACACCGATGAACCCGTCGAGCAGATGGGTCAGGGTATGGAGGATCTTGGTGGCATAGCCCTGCTGCAATTCCAGTAATTGATCCAGGGTGGTGAGTCCTTCTTCCTTGAGATGATCGAGCATCCTGCGGCCAAAGGCGGCATTTGCCTCCAATCCCTGTTCCAGGGTGGGCCAAAATTCGGCATCCGAACCGTTGAGGATTTCTTCCGGTCGAACAAAAAATTCGGCATAGCTGATCAACTGGTTACCGGCTAGATAGCGTTCCACATGCCGGGCGGCCAGTTGCAACGATTGGGAACGAAGGAGAAAATAATGTGATATGGGGAATTCCATGCATCGTTCCTTTCTAAAGACGGGGGAAGGATCCGCGATTTTCAAGCCGGTTTTTCACAGGGTGCTGCTGAAAACGGCCCGAACCTGATTGAGACAGGTCGCATCCTGGATGCCGACAAAGCCCATGTCCATGTTAACATACCAGCTTTCGTAATGTCCATGGCGGTCACAACTCCACAACCAGTTCATTGGCCGGGCCGGGAAGACCGGAAAAGGAGCCGATTCGCCATCCGGCAACAGACTGAGCAACTCGTTGACGGTCGGCAGACGCCAGTGATCGCAACCGTTGAACTTTTGTCCGTTGAGCTGGTCGACATACAGGAAGGCATTGGCAAAAGAAAGCGGATAGGGACTACCCTGCCGCTGCCAAACCAAGCCGGTGGACTGATCAACCACGGTTTCTCCACGCACCTCAAACCGGTTGCAGACCGGGGCAAGGGGGCGGTACAACTCGTTGACCGCGAACAACGACCGGGCCCGCGACTGGCAGATATTAATCGGCTCCTGCCGCAAGGGCGACAACGGCCGGTTGGAGTCCGGAATCGGACAGCGTCCGGCGCGCTCCGGCTGCTGCAGTGTGAGCTGCTCGAAGTCGATCAGCATCGCAGCAGCCGATTGAAAGCGTTCTTCCGGATTCCAACGCAGAGCTCTGGCAAAGAACTCATCCCAGGCACGATTATAGACAGGATTCACCCGCGACAGAGAAAAACTCTGCATGCCGGGTAACTTGCCGGTGAGCATGCGGTAGAGAAGAACCGCCGCGGAGTAAAGATCCGCGCGGCCGTCCACGCCCCCGGGGTGTTTCCGCTGCTCGGGCGGGGAGTAGCAGGGCGAACCGATCTGCATATTGTCCGGGCCGGAAAAGGCGACCCCATGTACCAGGGCCATGCCGAAATCGCAGATTTTAACGGTATCCTCATCGGTGACCAGGATATTCTGGGGTTTGATATCCCGATGGATAATATCGTTATGATGGAGGAAATCAAGGGCTTGGAGGAGCTGGCGGCCATAATGCAGCACCTTGGCCGCAGCGATGACCCGCGAATCCTGTTCGATCCGGAAGGTCTCGCCGATCATGTCGCCCAGATTGTTGCAGATATATTCCATAACAAAAAAGGGACGCCCCTGTTCGTCATAATCGTAGTCATGAGCGGTGACCAGGAAAGGCTGGTTAAAGGCAGCCATGGTCTTCGCCTCAAAGGTGAAGATCTCCTGCAGTCGCTCTTTCCCGAGAATATCTACCATGATTTCGGCGGGATCCAGCAGTTTAATGGCAACCACCTTGTCGATCACCGGCACCAGCCCCTTATACACCGTACCCATGCCTCCTTTGCCGAGGCGACGGATGATCTGATATCTGCCGATCTGTTGCATCAGTTTACCAAAAAAGCCGCCGGGCATTGGAAACCGGGAAATGACGCTCCCCGAGAAGTCGGATGGTCGTCTGGACATCATAGGGCACGGCCCGAACCTCAAGAACCCGGCGGTCAGGGTCCCAGAGCATGTACTTGGCGTACCAACTGAGCATATCGCGCGGCTGTCCGACACTGCCGGGCAGGAGAAGATAACGGCTCTGCGGATCGAGCATCAGTTTCTCAACCGCAAGTTCACGGCGATGAATCGCCCCGCCTTTCTGCTGAAAGAAACCGAAATCGTGGGTATGCCCGGCAAAGCAAACCGGTTCCGGATAGGAGGCGAACAGTCGTTGCAATCGGGTATCCGAAGGCGTAAGCAGATACACGGTTATCGATTGAGGTGGACAGCCGTGGACGAAACGGGCACCGCAACAGATATGAAAAACGGGCAGTTCCTTAAGCCAGAGCAGGGAATCCGCACTCAGCAGGTCACGGGTCAGGGACAGTGATTCGCGGGCCGTGCCCTGCAAACGATTGTAATAGCTGCGACTGACCAGGCCCAGTTCATGGTTGCCCATAACCGAATCAATCCGGTGTTCCAGCAGGGTTCGGACCACTTCCTCGGGCTCGGGGCCGTAGCCGATATTGTCGCCCAAGGAAATAATCCGGTCGGCACTTGCCCGGTCAATATCCGTCAATACCGCCTGCAGCGCCCGGTAATTGCCATGGATATCGGCAATAATCGCCAGCCGCATCGCCAGGCCCGATCCTAGGGGCTCTGCCGGCCTTGCAACAGAACCGACGATCCGATCTGCAGCCCCAACTCGGGAAATCGAAGGGTAAGATAGGCAAGCACGCTGCTGCATTTGACCATGAAGAGGAAAAAAATCGGTGCGGTAACCTCGGAGAGGCATTCAAAATTGCCCATCCCCTTGCTGATGATGCAGTCGGCACCGGCAAATTGCCGACGAAAGGCCTCACTGCACATCCCCAAAGCCGTACCGGGCACATCGGCACCATTGGTAATGACCGGGCAGAGGCGGTCCAGACCGCAGTACACGGCATCTTCCAGCATGGCGTCGTTGATGATGGGGTCCTGCCGCACGGCCACGGTCACCTTGCAGCCTGCGGCGAGCAGGTGCTCGATCACCAGTTTATCAAAGACGATTTCCCCACAGTTATCGGCGAGATAAAGAATATTCGGCTTTGCGCTCAGCTGCTGCACCAAAGCCGGATAATGGTTGATCATCAAGGGTTGCCGACAGGAGGCCAGAGCCGCTTCCCGGTCGAGTTGATGCTGGGCGCCGTAATCAAGAACATTGGCATTGATGGCGAATTGCAATGCCGCCAGCAGGGGATCGTCCTCCTGCAGGATCAATTCCCTGGTCCGTGCCTCCAGTCCCAGAGCAAAGATATTGCTTTCCTGTTTCTCGGCGGCGTAAGGATCGGCGACACCGGTCCGACGGGCAATCAGCCGGTAGTAGTGCACCGCGTTTTCCGGTGGCGGAACCTGGGGATCAAAGCCTGCCAGCATGGCCCCGATCTCTCCGGTCAAGCGCCATTGCTGTTCCGGATCAGGGGTGCTGCGGCGGACCGTGGCCAGGGCCTGCCGCAAAAAACAGACAAGACAATCATTTCCCGTTTGCATCGGGGTATCCTCCAGCGGACTGTTGTAACAGATAGTTGCGGCGGACATTACCGAGCGCCGCAAAAATGTTTTTTTTCGCACCTGGAATGCTCTGATAGATGTATTCCGCAAGAAAATGGATATCCCGGCGCCGAGTTTTTTCCGAGAGCGGGCAGGAAGATCGAACCGGCTCGATTCCGAGTTCCTGTCCGATCTTTTCAATCTCCGCCTTATCGAGATACGCAAAGGGGCGAATCAGGGTCAGGCGTCCGGAAAACAGCTCCTGGCAGGGCCGCATCGTACTGATATTCCCGGCACAGGTCACGTTGAGCAAAAACGTTTCGATGATGTCGTCTTGATGATGACCAAAAGCGATTTTGTTGTAGTTGCACTGCCGCGCATACTCAAACAACTGCGTCCTCCGCGATCGGGCGCATTGAAAACAGAAATCGTGGTCCGACGAAGCAGAGGACCTTTGCTGCCGATCCGGCCGCCACAGGGCGGGAAGGATAAGAAGGCTCAACCCGAGGCAGCGCACTCTTTCGGCAATAGTCCGGGCGGCAATGCCCGGCGCATCGCCGTCCGGATCCATATCGACATGCACGGCCCGCAACTCATAGCCGATAGGGGCTTTTTTCTTCCAACCGTCCAGCATCCAGGCCAATACCAGGGAATCAAAACCGCCGGAAACGGCAACCAAAACCCGGTCGCCATTGGCCAGCATGGCATAATCATGCATGGCCCGACCGATTCGCCGGTTGACATCCCGCGTCAGCCGCACCAAAGTCGACAAAAATCAGGTCTCTTACTTGCCGTCAAGATAGGAACACTGCCCCAGCCTTTCCTGTAAACCTGCACGCAATAGTTCCTCGGCGGTCAACCAAGTGAGTCCCCTAGTTTTTGCTTTGGGAAGGGTCAGTAAATTTTCCATCACCGACTGTTGTTGTTCATCAAACCGGCCATGGCAGAGCATTCTGCCCTCGCCTACCTCATAGAGTTTATAGGCAAAGGTCACCGCTGCCGGTTGTTTCACCCCGTAATCGCCGCCCACTCTTTCACTATAGCGACTGAGGGTGGTCTCCAGAACCGCATTACAGCCGGATTCCTCTGCGATTCGTCGTATCGAGGTCAGCCTGTCGGCGGCATTTTCGTTTATGCCGGCTTGAGCCTGAGCATCGGGCACGAACCACACCTTTGCCTTGCCGGTTAAAAATTGTTTCAACATGCCGCTCATTACCTGACTGCCGTCCGTGAGCGTCTTAACCTCAGCCGGAGAGGCCAGTTCCTCGATAGCAACTCCAGGCTGAACCGGCATGACGGCAATACACGAAACCGTTATCCCGACATCAGGAGCAACAGGAGCAGCTCCTTCTTTTTGAGCACAGCCCGCAACAGCGAAGAAACAACACACAGCCCATCCGATTTGCAACTTTGTCATTGCCGTCACCATGATTCTCCTTATGTATCTCTTTTTATAATTTACATCATTGTCGGCCCATCCGGAATCGTATCCTCTCCGGACGCAAAAACCGATTCAGACAGGAACAATGGATTTCTAAAGCACACCTTTCGAAGAGAGCTGCCCCAGCACCAGCGGATGCGGACCGGCGGCAATGGCCAACGCCCGACCAAGCGCCTTGAAGATGGCCTCAAGGATGTGATGACTGTTTTCGCCATGCAGCAGATCGACATGCAAGGTCAAACCGGCATGAAGACTCAAAGCCCGAAGAAACTCCTTTGCCAGCGGGATGTCAAAGTTTCCGACTTTGGCCTCGCCAAATGGGACCTGATAATGCAGATAGGGCCGATTGGAAAAGTCGACACAGACCCTGGCAAGCGTTTCATCCATGGGGACATAGGCATGACCGTATCGACAGATTCCCGCCTTATCGCCAAGTGCCTGCTGAAAGGCCATCCCCAGACATATCCCTATATCTTCAACCGTGTGATGATCGTCAACGTAGGTATCCCCTTGCGCCGTGATTTCCAAATCAAAAAGGCCATGCACGGAAAACAGGGTCAGCATATGATCCATGAAACCGACACCGGTATGAAGGGCTGCCCTGCCCATACCATCAAGGGAGAGGACGAGTTGAATATCGGTTTCCTGCGTTGTACGATGAATTGTTGCCTTACGGGTGGCGTTCTCTGCCATTGTCCTGCACCTCACGCCGGCGCTGCTGCCGAGTTATTGCTGTTGAAGCGTTTCGATAGTATGTTCCACGGAAATCATTTATTGACTGTAGTCAATTTTATCGACAGACTCAACACCTGATACAGGCCCGGCCGATTCATTTTCCTTAAATATAAATCGAGCGCGACAAACGGTTTCTGCCCAAAGGGGGCAAGGACCTCTGCAAAACAACAATATCAAAAAATTGAAAAGTTACGAGCACCCTTTGCTTCCTTGGAATGAAGGATAGCCGTCCATCCTTGCCTCGTCACCTCTTTTCGCAGCTCATTTCCTGCAAATAAATCATTCACAATGAAAATTATTTATTGACACGAAGTCAAAAAATTTGTTAAAGTCTGTCTCGCTGTTACGGAAAAACAAGCGGGAATAACTCAGTGGTAGAGTGCAACCTTGCCAAGGTTGAAGTCGCGAGTTCGAATCTCGTTTCCCGCTCCAAAAAGAGATTCCAGGTTCGGACCTCTGTTCGAACCTTTTTTTTTAAAGTGTTGAGGCGCAGAGAATGAAAACCTATTATACGCCGGTAAATGAAATTGATCGTAAATGGTTTGTAGCCGATGCCGACGGCAGGGTTCTTGGGCGCATTGCCACGGAAATAGCCCGTCGCCTGCGGGGCAAGCATAAACCGACGTTCTGCAACTTCCAGGATAA
Source organism: uncultured Desulfobulbus sp. (assembly GCA_963666685.2). Taxonomy (GTDB): domain Bacteria; phylum Desulfobacterota; class Desulfobulbia; order Desulfobulbales; family Desulfobulbaceae; genus Desulfobulbus. The sequence continues at coordinate 208,295 of CAXXHZ010000003.1, read as the reverse complement.
CGGTGACTTCGTTATCGTTGTCAATGCTGAAAAAGTGCACCTCACAGGAAACAAACTTGACGGTAAAGTTTATTATCATCATACGGGATACCCCGGTGGCATTAAACCCCAGACCGCCCGTGAAATCCTGACCAAGAAACCCGAAGAGTTGATTCGGATGGCCGTGAAAGGCATGTTACCGAAAAACAAACTTGGGCGGGCGCAATTGAAAAAATTGAAGATCTACACCGGTAAAGATCATCCCCATCAGGCCCAGAAACCTGAAAATATAGAGATTTGACAACGGAGTACACGATTATGGCCCAGGAGAAGACATACGCTACCGGTAGACGAAAGACAGCAATAGCAAGAGTCTGGATCGAACCCGGCAGCGGTAAACTCGCAATCAACAAGATGCCGTTGAACGAGTACTTCGGCAACATTTTTTTCGAGCCAAAGGTCGCCAAACCCTTTGTTGTTACTGAAACCATAGATCAATATGATGTTATGGCCTCTGTGAAAGGCGGCGGCAAATCAGCACAGATCGACGCCTTAGTTCATGGTATTGCAAAAGCCTTACAGGAACTCAACCCGGAAATGCGTCTGTCTCTGAAAAGAGCAGGCCTGCTGACCCGCGATCCTCGCGCCAAAGAGCGAAAGAAATACGGTCAACGCGGTGCTCGTGCCCGCTTCCAGTTCTCCAAGCGTTAATTGGTATTGATCGGAGCTTTTCAGTTTCGATTTTTCAGCTATATTTAAGTTCCAGGGAATAACGAATGCTTCGTTATTCCCTTTTTTTGTAAGAGGACACCCTGCTCCATTGGTGCTTAAAGAGGATACCTATCATGTTGCATGTTGGAATTATTGGTGCCTCCGGCTATACCGGAGTCGAATTGGCACGACTCTTGGCCGGCCATCCCGAGATTCATCTCACTGTAGCCACTTCGAGGAAATATGCCGGGAAACAGCTCGCTGAGGTTTTCCCCAACCTGAGAAAACGGGTACATATCCTTTGCGAAAACCTGACGGTGGATGAACTCATCGACCGTGCCGATTTCTTTTTCACCGCCGTTCCCCACAAAACCGCGATGGATATTGTCCCCGGGCTACTGGCGGCAGGGAAAAAGGTCGTCGACCTCAGTGCCGATTACCGAATCCATGATTCTGCGGTTTACGAAGCCTGGTACCAGGAACATTCAAGCCCGCAGTTCCTTGCCGAGGCGGCTTACGGCCTGCCGGAACTGTACCGTGACCGAATCAAGACAGCACGACTGACGGCCAATCCCGGCTGTTACCCCACCTCGGCCATCCTTGCACTGGCGCCGTTGCTTCGCAAGGGCCTGATCGATCCCAGCACTCTGATCATCGACTCGAAATCAGGGACGTCGGGTGCCGGCAGAGCAGCCAATGTGGGCAGCCTGTTCTGCGAAGTCACCGACGGCTTCAAGCCGTACAAAGTAGGGGGCGCCCATCGCCATATTCCTGAAATCGAGCAGGAACTGACAGCGGCTGCAGGTACCCCGGTAACCGTTACCTTTACACCGCACCTTCTCCCCATTTCGAGGGGGATACTGAGTACCATCTATGCCTCTCTGACCAGCGAAGGCAACAGCACCGATGTGCAGGCACTCTATGAAGACACCTATGGCGACGAACCGTTTGTCAGAGTACTGCCCGCCGGCATTCCACCGGCAACCCAATATGTCCGCGGATCCAACTGCTGTGATATTTCGCTGCAAAAGGATATGCGTACCGGGAGGCTGATCGTTATGTCGGCCATCGACAATATCGTCAAAGGGGCTTCCGGTCAGGCGGTGCAGAACATGAACCTCATGAACGGATTTCCGGAGACCACCGGACTCATGGGTGCGCCCCTTTTCCCCTGATGTCCCGTACCATCCGGCTCCTGATCGCCTATGACGGCAGTAGCTATCAGGGCTGGCAACGACAGAGCCGGGGCGTAACCGTCCAGGGAGAATTGGAAAAGAGGCTCACCCTCCTCTGCGCGGAACCGATCTCCCTGCACGGTGCCGGCCGGACCGATGCCGGCGTTCATGCCTTGGGAATGGTGGCTCATTTTCACACCACAACGCACATCCCGGTACTCGCTTTTTTCAGAGGACTCAACTCGCTGCTCCCCCGCGACATCCGCATTCTGGGTGCCGAAACCGCCCCTTTTGATTTCCATAGCCGGTATAACGCCCTGGGAAAAACCTACCGTTATGATTTTTTCACCGGCGCAGTGCAGCTGCCTTCCGCTCGCCTGTATCGGGCCCATTTTCCCGGTACCTTTAACCCGGATCGTCTAGCCTCGGTTCTCGAGCTGCTCATCGGTACGCATGATTTCTCCAGTTTCGAACGAACCGGGTCCCGCGATAGAAACGCTGTCGGCGGGCGCGGTCCCATCCGTACCCTCATGCACGTCGGCTGTTTTCCGCAGTTGGGATGTCCCGACTGCTGGTCGCTGCGGCTTACCGGTGATGGATTTCTCCGCCAAATGGTGCGCAACATTGCCGGAACCCTGATCGACATAGGACAGGGCAAACGCCCGCCCGAGGAACTCGCGGCTATTCTCGCTGCCCATGATCGACAATATGCCAGTCCCACCGCTCCGGCTTGCGGTCTGTTTCTGGAAAAAATTTATTACCCCACCAGAGTCTTCAACTCGTAATCACTTTACTTGCTATGTTTATCGCCCGTTGCCCCCTTCTGCTGGCCTCCTCCTCGCCGCGCAGACAGGAATTTCTCTCCCAACTCGGTATGGAGTATCGGGTGCTCGCTGCCGACATCGACGAAACGCCGGAGCCTGAGGAAGAACCCGAATCCTTTGCTCTTCGCATGGCTACTGCCAAGGCTTCGCAAATTGCGGCGACCCATCCCGAATCCTGCGTGATCGCAGCCGACACTGTGGTAGCCCTCGGTGGTACCATTTTTGGCAAACCCCGTGACCGCAGCGATGCCCTGACAATCTTAAAAACCCTCCAAGGCCAAACCCATCAAGTCATTACCGGTTTTGCCGTGCTTATGAGACAACGGGCCATTGAGGAACGAGGAACCTGCACCACTCTGGTTACCTTCGACACCTATACGGACCCCATTCTGCAGGCCTATGTCGATTCGGAAGAGCCCATGGACAAAGCCGGAGCCTACGGCATCCAGGGAAAAGGATCGTTCCTGGTCCGCTCCATCACCGGTTCCCACAGCAATGTGGTCGGTCTGCCGCTCAATACCGTTGTCCGGGTGCTGCTCAAGCATCATCTGCTGCAACCACGTTGAATCCCCCATTGTCAAGCGGCTTGAGCTCTTCGGAAAAAAAAGCCAGCCCGAATATCCTGCGCGGTGTTGCAGACGGAATCCGTCATTTTTTCGTGAAAAATCCACCTCTATCGCGTTGCGAATTGGACCTGCCCCTAAACGCCTTTTGAAACTGGCTAAAGCTCAATGGTTATCATAAAGAGTTGTTTTTACCTTAAGCAGTTATCAACAGGTTGAATGTGGGCCAACTTGACTCAGCCCTTGAAAATGGGTACTGTTCGCTAAACGATGTCCCGCGCCTGCCTGACGCAGTTCGGGTTCGCCTGACCAGCTTGATAATAGGCACGATTATGGTGAAAGCCGGTATCAAGTAATCGAAATGTCAAACGAGAGAGCTCTTTTTGTGGTTTACACTGAAAGATCGGAAAACACTATCAGGGTCATTTCAGCACGAAAGGCAAACAAGAAAGAGTGTGCGCTTTATGAACGCGGAATATTTTGAATATCAGGAGATTCAATTAGGGCTATTAAGGAAGATTACTGCTGAAGAAGTAAAGAAGTCGAAAGGCAAGACTAACTGGCAAAAAGTTGACGAGATCACCGATGAAGAAAGTAATGATGCGGCAAAAAATGATCCTGATTCAGCACTACCCACAGATGAAGAGCTAAAACAGTTTAAGCCAGTCAAGAAGAACAAGGAGGACAAATAGTCATGGCCGTCAAGAGAGTTAGTAGAGTGAGCGCACGAGGTCTCCGAGGTTCTACAGACTGGAAAAAAGTGCAAACTATGACCGACGAGGAAATCAAAAGGGCTGCAATGTTGGATCCTGATGCAAGAGAGTTAAGGGATGATGAGTTGGTAAGGTTCAGAAAAGGTAACCGATAAAGCCTACCTGAAATCAGCTAATGAAGAAAGTCAGAAGGTTCTTGTTACGAGGCAGGAAAAAATGAACTCACCTCCGCTTCCCCCATCTCCGGACAAAACAAACCTTCTCATTGACTTTCCGGTCAGGCTGTATACGGCGTTGAGAACGATTCGACTGTATCCGGCTTCCAATCCGCAGGTTCACCGCAGTAATGATTTTGTTCTCAAAGCCTTTCAGGCTCTGCTGCAAAGCAGTGCGGAGGAGTCGGTCAATATTGCTTTATTTGACCAAAAAATTCTCGTTTGCGGTGAGCATTTATCGGACAAGGATCAAATGCGACCGCAGATCCAGGGGTTGATAACCCTTTTAAACCGACTACAAATACATTCCTTCACCTTTCTGGCCTCCTTTTCCCTTGAGGATTGTGTCAAATTCACCCAAACCTTAGCTGATCTCCTCGGAAATAAGGAACTGACGGAGCCGATATCCGCCCTCCTGGAACGTGCCGGAATCGCTTCCATATCGGTGGATACCAAACGATATGTTGCGGTTCATGAAGGCGAACAGGTCGTTCGCGAGGAAATGATAGGTTCAGGTCTTAATATCAGTGATGAGGAACTGGCGAATTTCGTCCTTGGCAAGACGGAAAACCACGGGCCGCTGCATGCCATATCACCGGAACTTATCCAAGAGCTGATCAACCGCCTGCCGGAGGCGACCGGCAGGCGTCAAGCCGAGGCAGGAATATCCGAAAGCATCATCGAACTCCTCCAAAACCTGAGCAGGGAAACTAATCTCAATCAACGGGCTCAGGACATCCGGACATCGGCCACCGCCCTGTCGGATCTTGACCCTGTCCTCCTTTCCCGGCTAGTCGCCCATCTCCCGGCAACCCCGGTTGCCGACGAAATACTCAATTCCACCTTGCAACATCTGACGCCGCCAAAGCTCAATGCCCTGATCAGTAATTTCATTGCGCAACAGGCAGTGCAAACGGAATCAAGCTCAAGTGGCACCGCACAAATCCAACCCACCGGTCCGGTTGACCTTTCCGCTTTCAACCGCATGCTCGGCCATTACGAACAACTCCTCAGCAAGGAGCAACAGATGCAGGTCGCGCAACAGGCCGGGGCCCAGCTGGCTTCCATGGAAGGACTGGCCCTCGGCAACATCATTGCCCAGAAATTCAAGGGCCTCTTCGGCGAACAGCTCTACCGTCAGGTCATCACCCAGGTTTCCGACGAGCTCCTCGACGAGACCGTTGACCACCTGACCCCCAAACAGCTCAACCGGATGATCGCCACCCTGACCAGCGACATCCCCCTACAGATCGGCAAGGATAAAGACCCGGAATTCATGCCCGCCGACGATGCCGTCTTCAAACGCCTGGCCCACACCAAAAAAGGACCGGAAATTTCCACGGCCATCGCCCAAAATATCGATGCCCGTCAGCTCCTCCTCAATCCCGACACCACCCTGGCCCAACTGCCCGAGCAGCTCCTCCAGCGCCTCCGGCAACCCGAATGGTCCGCACCGGTGCTGGCCACCGCAGCCCAGCAGATCGCCGATCCTCAGGTGCAGCCGGACGGTCCGGTTGACCTTTCCGCTTTCAACCGCATGCTCGGCCATTACGAACAACTCCTCAGCAAGGAACAACAGACCCAAGTCGCGCAACAGGCCGGGGCCCAGCTGGCTTCCATGGAAGGACTGGCCCTCGGCAACATCATTGCCCAGAAATTCAAGGGCCTTTTCGGCGAACAGCTCTACCGTCAGGTCATCACCCAGGTCTCCGACGAGCTCCTCGACGAGACCGTTGACCACCTGACCCCCAAACAGCTCAACCGGATGATCGCCACCCTGACCAGCGACATCCCCCTACAGATCGGCAAGGATAAAGACCCGGAATTCATGCCCGCCGACGATGCCGTCTTCAAACGCCTGGCCCACACCAAAAAAGGACCGGAAATTTCCACGGCCATCGCCCAAAATATCGATGCCCGTCAGCTCCTCCTCAATCCCGACACCACCCTGGCCCAACTGCCCGAGCAGCTCCTCCAGCGCCTCCGGCAACCCGAATGGTCCGCACCGGTGCTGGCCACCGCAGCCCAGCAGATCGCCGATCCTCAGGTGCAGCCGGACGGTCCGGTTGACCTTTCCGCTTTCAACCGCATGCTCGGCCATTACGAACAACTCCTCAGCAAGGAGCAACAGACCCAGGTCGCGCAACAGGCCGGGGCCCAGCTGGCTTCCATGGAAGGACTGGCCCTCGGCAACATCATTGCCCAGAAATTCAAGGGCCTCTTCGGCGAACAGCTCTACCGTCAGGTCATCACCCAGGTCTCCGACGAGCTCCTCGACGAGACCGTTGACCACCTGACCCCCAAACAGCTCAACCGGATGATCGCCACCCTGACCAGCGACATCCCCCTACAGATCGGCAAGGATAAAGACCCGGAATTCATGCCCGCCGACGATGCCGTCTTCAAACGCCTGGCCCACACCAAAAAAGGACCGGAAATTTCCACGGCCATCGCCCAAAATATCGATGCCCGTCAGCTCCTCCTCAATCCCGACACCACCCTGGCCCAACTGCCCGAGCAGCTCCTCCAGCGCCTCCGGCAACCCGAATGGTCCGCACCGGTGCTGGCCACCGCAGCCCAGCAGATCGCCGATCCTCAGGTGCAGCCGGACGGTCCGGTTGACCTTTCCGCTTTCAACCGCATGCTCGGCCATTACGAACAACTCCTCAGCAAGGAACAACAGACCCAAGTCGCGCAACAGGCCGGGGCCCAGCTGGCTTCCATGGAAGGACTGGCCCTCGGCAACATCATTGCCCAGAAATTCAAGGGCCTTTTCGGCGAACAACTCTACCGTCAGGTCATCACCCAGGTCTCCGACGAGCTCCTCGACGAGACCGTTGACCACCTGACCCCCAAACAGCTCAACCGGATGATCGCCACCCTGACCAGCGACATCCCCCTACAGATCGGCAAGGATAAAGACCCGGAATTCATGCCCGCCGACGATGCCGTCTTCAAACGCCTGGCCCACACCAAAAAAGGACCGGAAATTTCCACGGCCATCGCCCAAAATATCGATGCCCGTATCCTTCAAGCCTTGCCGGGACAGAGGCCCGTCCTCCCGGAACGGCTGGCAATGCGATTGCAACAACCGGAATGGTCGGCCCCGGTTTTGGTCACGGCTGCTCAACAATCCATGGATCCGGTCAATTACAAAAACGGAAAAGCGGATTTTTCTTCCTTTGAAGGCATGCTGGACACCTACGATACCCTGCTCAACAAGGAAAAACAGCTGCAGGTCGCGACCCAGGCAGGCTCCCATCTCGCCTCTTTCGATGAAAAAGAAATCGGCCTGATCCTGGTGCAAAAATACAAAAATCTGTTTGGGGAACAGCTCTATCAACAGGTTATCAACCAGCTGTCCGATGAAAAATTCGAAAAAATCGCCGACCAGCTCCAAGCGATCACTGAAGGTCGGGAGGCTCTACCGCTGGAAGTGCCGGACAAGGATATCGAAGAAGCCTATAAACGATTGCTGCAAACGGTCCGCGGAGAAAAAATGCGGGCAATCATTGCGATGAGCCGAGAACAAAAAAATCGGCAGGAACAGGAACGCCGCAAGACAACCAAAGGGGACCTCGACAATCTCCTTCAAGGGGATATCAGCAGGCTTGAGAAGGAAGCATTGCGTCAATCTCTCCCGGAAATCGTCAAAAATCTTTTAAACGAAGGGAAAGAGAGCACAGCCGATAATCTTCTCATGCAGCTGGCCGTTGCGTTGCAGCATCCCAACCCCTCAACCCGGACCCATGCCGCCTCGACCCTGGCCGCCATTGCCGAAGCATTGGTCGATGTCGACCAATGGCAGCGTATTGGTAAATTGCTGCCTGCACTGAAACAGGGTCTGCAACGCGAAGATACCGATGAAGGGAGTATCCGCCAGACCTTGAACGCAATCGGCGGGCTCACCAACCATTATCTTGCCGAAGGTGATTACGACCAAGCCATCGAAAATACATCTTTTTTACAGACTCTAACAACAGCCCCCTCACTGGGGGAGGAAACGAATCCAAGGCTCAAGGAACAGGCGCTTGAAGCCCTGAACAACCTCTGTTCTCAACCGGTTCTCGAACAATTGCTGAACCAATATCTCCATTCCGATACGCATCGGGAAGCTGCGGGCAAGCTGCTCGTGGCCATGGGGGGCCAATCCGCAAAGTTCCAATTGCAGCAGCTGATGAGCAATGAAAGACGGTTTGAGCGGAAGCAATTGCTCTCCCTTATTAAGCAGACAGGCAACACGGCGATTAGCATCCTTCTGGAACAACTGCACAAGGAGTCTCCCTGGTTTGTCATCCGCAATATCGTCCGCCTCCTCGGAGAAATCGGCAACCCGTCGCTTTTTGAAACGATCAGGCCCTTTATCGAACACAGTGATCTCCGGGTTCAGGAAGAGGTTATCAACACCGCCATTGCCATCGGCGATGAACACCTGAAGGATTTTCTCCTCCAAGCCCTGCACACGGCCGCCGATCCGCTGAAGATCAAAGTCGTGAACCAGATTGCTGCAACCCATGATGAACGCTTTGTCCGCCCCCTCACCGATCTGCTTGAAAGCACCAAGCCCTTTCTCGGAAAGAACCAAAATGATCTGCAACTTGCCATTTGCAAGACGTTAGAGACAATTGGTTCCAAACGGGCGACAGCCTCGCTTCATCGGGTCGTGCAGAGTAAAAAGGTCCTGGGGTTAGGCGGAATCAGCGACGAGGTCCGGCAGGCTGCCGGTCAGGCCCTGCAAACGATACGCGAAGTCTCGGCGCCTCAAAAAGGTAGGGAATCCGACCAGGAATATGACGACGGGGAAAAGGGGATCTATGAAATCGACAGCCAACCGCTGGGTGAAATCATCCGCTCCGGAGAGATCATCGCTCAAGAAAAACAAGGAGCAATCAGCGAGGACGATCCGGGGATCTGGGCCGAGCTCACCGACCGGCTGACCTCGGAAGAATTTCAGACCCTATACCCCGAATTCATTGAACGCCGCTACAAACCGGAAGAAACCATCGTCAGTCAGGGCGATAAAAACGATGCCCTTTTTTTCATTACCCAGGGAAGCATCAAGGTTTCGCACAAAATTGGCGACAAGGAAATTTTCATCACCAGTCTCAATCGAGGCCACATCGCGGGGGAAAACTTTTTCACGCCTTCCCTGTGGACCGTCAGCCTGACCTCGCTCACCCCTTCCAGAATTCACATTCTGCAGCAAGCGACCTTGAATGCACGGCAGGAACAATTTCCTGGACTGCGAAACAAACTGCAGGAATTTTACACCGCCAGCAACAATATCCAATCCCTGCTGAAAAAAAAGGGTCTGGACCGTCGAAAGGGTCAGCGGTTCACTTTGTCGCGCAAGATTCAGGTGATCCCCATTACCACCCTCGGCACCACCATCGGCCGCGGATTCCGCGCTGAAAGCGTCGATATTTCCCGGGGAGGGTTGGCCTTTCTCATCCGTATCTCCAAGCAGGAAAATGCCCGGCTCCTCTTGGGAAGACAGATGCAGGTGGTCCTGCCCGTCGGTGGCCAGGCACATTTTCTCTATCTCAAAGGCATGGTCATCAGTATCCAGCCCTATCATATTGTAGAGAACGATTTTTCCGTGCACTTTAAATTCGAATATCCGCTGGATCCGCAGAAACTGCAATCCATCCTCGGCTGAACATCCTGTCTCCGCTTGTCGTTTTGCAACTTTGGCTCAGGCCCGACAAGGGTATAATGGCCCCCTTTAGCATCCCTGCTTAAAAGTTGAACAGGGTTCTCTCACCGTTCATGATCTTTTATTGAATCCATCCCATGATTCTGCTTCAATAAAAAACCTGTACATCAAAGCGTTACAAGGAGTCGTCATGTCCGATGTTGTCACCGCATTCTATCTGCAGCAATTACCCGGGGCTGAGTGGAAGAACAACACCCTCCAGGCACCTTGCCCGTTCTGCACCTCAAACAAGGGGGGGAGAAAGGGACGGCTGGTGGTTTTTCTCAACCAGGAAAGTTTCTTCCACGGCTATTTCCGCTGCCTGAATCGCTGCGTCAGCGGCGGGTTCCCCCTCCATTTTTCCAGACTGCGCGGCCAGAGTCTGCTGCAAACACCGGGTTACGATCCCGACCGCGACTATTTCGGACGAGAGGTCGAGTATCCCGTTAAAAATATCAACAATGAACTTGTCGGTTTTGCGGACAAACTGACGGCTGAACTGATCGAATCCTTCCAGGCGGGCGGCATCGGTCCGGAAACACTTGCCGAGCTCCGCATCGGGTATAACGGCCGCTATCTGGTCTACCCCTATGTCCAGACCGACGGCAACTGCTACACTGCCCGCTGTGTTCATCCGGAAAAGGCGGAAGATTTCTTCTGGTACGGCGATGAACGCTTTTTCAGCGAAGCTTTCCGCCTTTTTAACGCTCAAGAAATCGAACGCTGCGAAAACGGCACCCTGTTTCTGGTGGAGGGGGAAAAAAACCTGCTTGCCTTGAAACAGTTAGGATTACCGGCCATCGCCGTACCCTCGGCCGCAGATCTTGAGCATCTCGATCCCATGAAGCTCACCTGGATACGGACAATCTTTCTCTGGGTCAACCATAATGCCGAATCAACAGCCATGGCCAAGGCCTTTGCCACCAGGGCAGGATTCAAGGTTCGGATCGTCCACTGGCCGGAAAATGCGGCCCGCAATGCATCGCTCTTCCACCTGGCCACCGAAACCCAGGCCCTCTTTCAGAAGACCGTGTTCACCATGATCCGGGAAGCGCGCGCCTTTTCCCCTTTTCCCTCGCCTGCCAGCGAGTTCCACACCTTCAACGAACGACTGGCCCGGGAATCAGGGGAGTTTTACGGTAACCTGACCAGCGGTTTCACCAAACTGGATCAGGCTTTAGGGGGCATTCACGGCATCAATATCATGGGGGGGACACCCAAGGCCGGAAAATCAGCCTTTTTTATCCAGATTGCCTCAGAGATGGCCCTTCGGCATCTGCCGGTGATTTATTATGATTTCGAGAACGGTCGCCAAAAAATCTATCTCCGCATCCTCTCTCGGATCAGCCGGCTTTCCTCGGATCAGATCAAGGGCAATGCCTTGACCATTGCGGAGCGCCAACGTCTGCAGCAGGGACGGCAGACCCTGCAAAACAGTCTCCACTGGCTGCGGGTGGTCAACGACCGCAAACTCTCGCCGGAAACCATGCGCCGCCATATCGATTTTCTCCGCCATGAGACCAACTCCGACTACACCATCGTGGTCATCGACAGTCTCCATAAGCTGCCGTTCAAGGACATCAATCAGCAACGAAGCGGCATTGACGGCTGGTTACGTCAACTGGAGGCAATCCGCGACGAAATGGCCGTCAGCTTTCTCGTGATCTCCGAGCTTGCACGCGCGCAGGACGGTCAGTTTGACCGGCAGCCCCACCTCGGATCCTTCAAGGGCTCCGGCGACATCGGTTATTCCGCCGACAACGCCATGGTCCTGTTGCCCCAGTGGAATCCTTTTGACAGCAGTTCGCCGGAGAACCGAGCCAACGAACTCTGGCTGGTCGCCAGCCGAGAGCAGACCCCGGGGAAAATTGGGTCCTATCTGCTCGACTATCCGTACTGGGGGTTTAAAGAGGCGTGACCGAATCTTCCTCGATAAACTGCCGCCGCCATTCCTTGATCTGCCCCAGGGCCAGCTCAGCGCGGATCCGGCCCCGCTCTTTTTTATAGGTTTTGCCGATCAAAGGCGGAAACAAACCGAAATTGACATTTGACGGCTGGAAATGGGCCGGATCCGACCCGGTGAGGTGACGAATCAAGGCCCCGTGGGCGGTTGCCTCCGGTGGAATCAGGGCCGGTTTCCCCTGAGCCTGGCGACCGGCATTGAGACCGGCCAGCAACCCCATGGCCGCTGATTCGATATAACCCTCGACCCCGGACAACTGACCGGCGAGATACAAACCGGACCGTCCCTTCATCTGCAGGGTCGGTTCCAGCACCTTTGGCGCGCAGACAAAGGTATTGCGATGGATCGACCCGAAACGAAGAAAGACAACCCGTTCAAGGCCGGGGATAGTGCGAAAGATCCGCTGTTGTTCAGGATAGGTCAGCTTGGTTTGAAAGCCCACCAGGTTATACATGGTGCCCTCCTGATTTTCCGCCCGCAGCTGGACCACTGCATGGGGTACCCAACCGGTTTGCGGATGCGCCAATCCGACCGGTTTCATCGGGCCGAAACGCAGGGTTTCCGGCCCCCGCTCGCACATCACCTCAATCGGCAGACAACCCTCAAAATATTTCGGATCTTCAAAAGAGTGTAAAGCCACAGTTTCGGCAGCCCCAAGCAATTCAATAAACCGCGCATACTGTTCCCGGTCCATGGGGCAGTTAAGGTAATCCCCCGGACTGGCATCGTCCCAGCGCGATTTACGGTAAATAACCTCCATATCGAGACTCTCCGCATCGACAATGGGTGCAATCGCATCATAAAAAGCGAGATTATCGCTGCCGGTCAGGGTCTGAAGATCCTCGGCCAGGGATGCGGACATCAGCGGACCGGCAGCGAGGATCACCGGTCCCGCCGCTGTATCTGGAATACGGCTCACCTCCCGGCGGTGCACCGAAATCAAGGGATGCCCTTCAATCTTTGCGGTGAGAAAGGCGGCGAACCGACGACGATCAACAGCAAGCGCCTTACCGGCCGGGACTGCGGTCGTATCCGCGGCCTGCATCAGCAGCGATCCCAGTTGCCGCATCTCCTCTTTCAGCAGTCCGGCGGCGGAGTCCACCGCATTGGAGCGGAGCGAGTTGGAACAGACCAACTCCCCCAACTGTGCCAATTCATGTGCCGGGCTGAAGCGTTCCGGTTTCATCTCGTAAAGATCAACGTTTACGCCCTGTTGCGCTATCTGCCAAGCAGCCTCACAGCCTGCCAGGCCGCCGCCGATCACGGTCACCAGCTCTTTGTCTCTCATCGTTCTCCCATCTGTCCATAAAAAACAAAAAGGCAGGGTGAGTTCCTCTTCACCCTGCCTCGAAATCAACAACAAAAAAATTTAATAACGGTAATACTCAGGTTTGTACGGGCCGGCAACATCAACTCCGATATAGTCGGCCTGCTCCCGGCTCAAGATGCTCAGATGGGCCCCTATCTTTGCCAGATGCAGGCGGGCCACCTTTTCATCAAGCTCTTTGGGCAGAAAATAGACCTGATTTTCGTAGGCCTCGGAATTTTGCCACAACTCGATCTGTGCCAGCACTTGATTGGTAAAGGAGTTACTCATCACAAAGCTCGGATGACCGGTGGCACAACCGAGATTGACCAACCGCCCTTCAGCAAGAACGATCAGACGCTTGCCGTCGGGAAAGATGACATGATCGACCTGGGGTTTGATGTTCTCCCAAGGCAGGGACCGAATTCCGGCGATATCGATCTCCGAATCAAAATGGCCGATATTACAAATAATCGCCTGGTCCGGCATGACATCCATATCGGCCCTGGTTATGACTCGCAGGTTGCCGGTGCAGGTGACGAAAATCTGGCCTTGAGGTGCGGCCTCTTCCATGGTCACAACCCGGTAGCCTTCCATAGCGGCCTGGAGCGCACAGATGGGATCGATCTCAGTGACCAACACCGTAGCCCCCATGCCACGTAAGGCCTGGGCGCAGCCTTTGCCGACATCGCCGTAACCGACAACCACCGCGATCTTGCCGGCAATCATCACATCGGTGGCCCGCTTGATACCGTCGATCAGTGATTCCCGACAACCGTAAAGATTGTCGAATTTCGACTTGGTGACCGAATCGTTGACATTGAAAGCCGAGGTCAACAGCTTCCCCTGTTTGGCCATCTCATTAAGCCGGTGAACACCGGTGGTGGTTTCCTCGGAAATGCCGCGAACATCCTTCATCAAATCAGGATATTTCTCATGCATGATCAGGGTGAGATCACCGCCGTCATCCAGGATCATGTTAGGCCGCCAGCCATCGGGCCCGAAGATTGTCTGGTCAATACACCACCAGAATTCCTCCTCGGTTTCGCCCTTCCAGGCAAAGGTCGGGATGCCGGCAGCCGCAGTGGCCGCAGCCGCATGGTCCTGGGTGGAAAAAATATTGCACGATGACCAGCGTAATTCCGCGCCGAGTTCGACCAGAGTCTCCATCAGCACCGCCGTCTGAATGGTCATGTGGAGGCAACCGGCAATGCGAGCACCCGCCAGGGGCTTCTGCTTGCCGAATTCCTCTCGCAGAGCCATCAGGCCGGGCATCTCGGTCTCGGCGATGGCGAGTTCTTTCCGTCCCCAGCCGGCCAGGTTTATATCCGCTACTTTATAATCACTCATATGCTGCTCCTGTTCTTCCCGGAGAGGGGGAAGAAAAATTCATTCAAAAAAGAAGAAAAACTTAAAGTCCGGCGGCACTGCGCAGCGCATCAACCTTATCAATGCGCTCCCAGGTGAATTCCGGCAACTCCCGTCCAAAATGTCCGTAGGCCGCAGTCTTGTGATAGATGGGGCGCAACAGATCCAACTGCTGAATAATGGCCTTGGGCCGGAGATCGAAGACCTCACCGACTATCTGCACCAGACGTTCTTCCGAAACTTTGCCGGTGCCGAAAGTCTTGACATTGATCGATACCGGTTTGGAAATGCCGATGGCGTAGGCCACCTGGACTTCGACCTCGGTGGCCAGTCCGGCTGCAACAATATTTTTAGCGACGTAGCGCCCCATATAGGAGGAAGAACGATCGACCTTCGACGGATCCTTACCGGAAAAGGCACCGCCGCCATGTGAGCCCCGGCCGCCGTAGGAGTCGACGATGATCTTACGGCCGGTAACCCCGCAATCGCCCACCGGCCCGCCGATGACAAAGCGGCCGGTCGGATTGATGAAGAATTTGGTCTTGGAATCAATCATGTGAGCCGGAAGCACCGGCTTGATGATTTCCTCCATCACCGCCTCCTGCAGGGCCTTATAATCGATATCCGGGCTGTGCTGGGTGGAAAGGACGATAGCCTCAATGCGCTTGGCCACATTATCCTCGTATTCAATGGTCACCTGACTCTTGGCATCCGGCCGGAGCCAGGGGAGCACGCCCGCCTTCCGCACTTCGGCCTGCCGCTTGACCAGATAATGGGCGTAGGTAATCGGCATGGGCATAAGGACATTGGTTTCATCGCAGGCATAACCAAACATCAACCCCTGGTCGCCCGCGCCCTGATCAAGATCGAACCCGGAACCTTCATTGACTCCCTGAGCAATATCCGCCGACTGTTTATCGATGGACGTGAGAACCGCACAGGATTGCCAGTCGAATCCCATATCGGAAGAATTATAGCCGATCTCCCTGATGGTTTCCCGGACGATGCTGGGCATATCAACCCAGGCGGAGGTGGTGATTTCTCCGGCGATCACGGCCATGCCGGTGGTGACCAGACTCTCGCAGGCAACCCGCGCATGTTTATCCTGGGTAAGGATAGCATCAAGAATGGCGTCAGAGATTTGATCGGCAACCTTGTCCGGATGGCCCTCGGAAACCGATTCAGAAGTAAAAAGGTGATTTGACATAGGATAATCTCCTTCTGGAGTTTAAAAAAAACAAAACAATATGAACAATAACGGCCCTTCCGTCCGGGCCGATGTAAGAGCAGTGGTTATCCGTGAGGCAATGACAGCATCCCCGTTGAGACCGGATCTGAGCCGCAAAGGGACCGCTGTATATGCATGCACAAAAAAAAGTATAAATACAAAAAATATCGAAATAATTCAACTGAAACAGCTCCGATTCCGCGTGAGAGGCTGATGCCGCGAAAATCAGGAGCCCTCCTCGCCCCTTCGGTGCCGATTGCCCCGGTTCCCTCTTCCCGGCCTGATATGTTATGCGCCCCCTGCACGGAGACGCAGCCGCCTTATGGCATTGCGCACAAACCGGAACGGATTAAAACGAATGGGAGCAAGCTCATCGGGGACAACAAAACCGTGCACTCTCAGTGCAGCCGGTGTCATCCGGGTAAACTCCAACTCTTCCGGGGAACTTCCGGTGATCCCTGCCTGCCGGGCAGCCAGCCATAAAGGGCTCTGCAAGGGATCGACCCCCAGGACTGCAAGCAGAGCGGTATCGATGGCCACCGGATTCACCCCGCCGGCAATCAATCCCAAAGGAAAGGGTTGGCCGTGAATCGGTCCGGTCGTATGCATGGCGACAATACCATCCACCAATGAGATCCCGGCGGGCAGAACGCTCAGGAGATCCACCAGCAAGGCCGGAAACCGGCCGTTGTCACCACCATGGACCATGTGCCACCAGGGTTTATGAAAACCCGAGAGGCAACCGAAGTAATTTTTCACAGCCAGAGTAACACCCATCTGGGAATGTGCCTTCACCTTCGGCAGATTAATCAGAAGGTCGCAATCCAAGGCTGCGTCCGCAAGGGCCGCCTTTTGGCCGCAAGGCAGGACCGTCTCACGGGCTTGCCGAAATTCAACCACCGGCACCCCAAGGGCCTGCAGAGTCGACAAGGCCCCAATGGCCCGGAGCACCGCCCGGGCCGAGCCGAAGGAGGGAGAATCGCCGACTGCTACCTGCGAACCCTGGACAAGAAACCAGCGTGCTGCGGCCGCTATAAAACGTCCCTCCGTGCAAGGCAAGGTACCATTTCCGGCGGTAATCAAATTGGGCTTGAGTAAAATCCGGGCTGTCCGGAGATTTCCGGGAAAAACCAAGGATGACAGCACCTCGTCAACAGCCCGATCAAGAGACGGCTGTTGATAGGTCGGCTGTGCAATCAGGTTCAGGGCAATACCGTTCAGCTGCATGGCTCAAAAAAAACCGGCTCGATCCACAATGAATCGAGCCGGTAAAGGAGAGAAGAGATGAAAAACTACAGTTTATTTATAGCACACCTCATGCCATTTTCATAAACAAGGGGCAATAAAAAAATTGTTATTTAAATTCAGCATATTACCCGAAGCTTCGTTGTTTTCAGGACCAGGAGCACGATTTACAAGTTCAATATTTTACACTCACTCCTCGGTAGCCAGAAAGAAGGGGAGTGAAAAAATAACCAAAAAACAAAGAAATAAAAAAGACAACTTTTTCCCCTGTCTTGTTTTCTCTACGCTCCGAACTGGATACTTTTTATACACCCGGCTAACAGCCTCGAATCTCTAAAGGAATAACCCGCACCCGCAACACACCGTCTTGCTGCGTGATCTTCATTTGAACTTCCTCTGAAACCGGACCTGCGCAGTCAATGATGTTATATCCCAAGGTGCCGTTGCTCTTGTTGGTGTAGTTGATGATATTGATCTTTTCGCTGCCCAGCATATTGCTGATCATCCCAATCATGCCGGGCTGATCCCGATTGATAACGGTCAGTCGGGTATGAACATCTACGGTGGGGATGGTTTCGATATTGGGAAAGTTGACACTGTGCACGATATTACCGAATTCAAGATACCCTTTCAGCTCGCGAACCGCCATGGTGGCGCAGTTCTCCTCGGACTCCGCAGTGGAGGCGCCAAGATGAGGAGTGACCAGGATTTTCTCATGATCGAGGAATTTAACCGAAGGAAAATCAGAAATATGCCCTTTCAGTTTCCCGCTGGCCAAAGAGGCTAAGACAGCATCCTCATCAATGACCGGGCCGCGGGCATAGTTAATCAGTATCGCACCCTCCTTGACGAATTCGAGAAAATCCTTTTCCGTAACATAGCCCGTGGTATTTTTATTAAGCGGAATATGTATGGTGATAAAATCGGCTTCCCTCAAAGCCTCTCGACGGGAACGGGCCAAAATAACCTCGGGCGCAAGCGTGTGAATGTTATCCATAGCCGGGAAAGGATCAAAACCTAAAACCCGCATACCATGATGGAGACCGGCGTTGGCAACGCCGATACCGATCTTGCCCAGTCCAATGACCGCCAGAGTTTTTCCGGCCATTTCCTCGCCTTTGAAGATCTTTTTGCGGGCCTCGACCTCACGATTGATCTCCTCATCATTCATCCTGGAAAGTCCCTTGCAGAAATCGATACTCTTGTCCACATTGCGGAGCCAGATCCCCAGTGAAGTATACACCAATTCCACAACCGCATTGGCATTCGCGCCGGGGGTGTTAAAAACGCAGATTCCTTTTTCCGAGGCCTCGTCCAACGGAATATTGTTGACTCCGGCTCCAGCCCGGGCCACGGCCAGGAGTTCGGGATACGCCGTGAGATCGACCTTGGAACTGCGCACCACGATACCCTCGGGATTGGCCTCATCCGGGCTTACGGCAAACCGCTCGGAAAACAGCGTCAGGCCTTCAGGAGCAATGGCATTGATCGTTTTAATTTTAAATTGCTTCATGCTATGTATCCTTGTTGTAAATATAAAGTATAAAAAACGGTGACAAAGGCTTCCCTGCCTGCCACCCAACGAGTCGGCCCATTGGGCTGTCAGCTTTACCGGAGGGTGCTGCGAGGGAAAAATCGAAAAAAAGTCAAAAAAGAAAAAGACGGCTACAGACCCGCACGCCAGCCTTTAAAAAAGGGAAAAGGTACATCGACTCAACTCTTTTTTCAATAAAAAGGCGGAAGATGCGCCACAAAAGGCTTCCGTTCTCAAGCCAAGGCGGCGCTGAGGGTTATACTCTGCCGGGTGGCCCGCACATTATGCACCCTGAGAATGTCCACTCCTTGCCGGGCACAGAAGGCGGAGACAACGGCAGTGGGGCAGTCGCGCTCGGTCACCGGAATATCCAGGAGTTGTCCCAAGAAGGATTTGCGGGAGTGGCCGATCAATACCGGACAGCCATGCTGTTGAAAGGCGGGTATATTGCGGAGGATCGTCAGGTTGTGCTCCAGGGTTTTGCCAAAGCCAATACCGGGATCGACAACAATCCGGTCGCGCCTGATTCCCTGCTGCTCCATCCAATTGATCCGCTCAATAAAAAAGGCATTGATCTCCGCCACCACATCATCATATCCGGGACGCACCTGCATATCGCCCGGACAGCCTTGCATGTGCATGATGATAACTGGCCCTTCAAAATTGCGGACAACCTCGACCATCTCAGGATCGGTACGGAGTGCGGAGATGTCGTTAATCATCGTTGCCCCGGCCGCTAAAGCCTCGCGGGCCACCACCGCCTTGGTGGTATCAATCGAGACCGGGAGTGCACTGCGCTCACGGATTGCCCGAAGAGCCGGGAGCACCCGCGCCAGTTCCGCTGCCGCACTCACCGGTTCGGCGAAAGGCCGAGTCGACTCGCCGCCGACATCAATGATATCCACTCCCTCGGCCAGTAACTGCTCGATCCGGGCTTCGAGTCCCGGCTCGCTAGTGCAAGCGCCGCCATCGGAAAAAGAATCCGGGGTGACGTTGAGGATTCCCATTATTTGCATTTTCCCCTCCATTAAATACATATTGCATCGTTCACAGGGGGGCTCCTACAAATTCAGGACAGCTCCTCCAATAAAAAAAGGGTGGACTGAATTCTCCAAAGAAAATCCGGCCCACCCTACCGCAAAAAAGGGTTATCTCGAATGCGAACAAGGATCTGCTGCTTTCAGGACTCGGTTGTTACCGCCGTCTCCTCGACGATCTCCTCGGTTTGCTCGCCGCGCAAACGGTTGATGATCCGATCCATATCGTCCAGGGTGATGGTTTCCTTTTCCAAAAGGTCATCGGCCAAGGCTTTAAGGATATCTTTGTTTTCCTCAAGCAAGCACGTTACCTTGTCATTGGCCTCAATAATAATTTTCTTCACCGCTGCATCGATTTTCTGCGCAGTCTGCTCGCTGTAATCGCGGTGTTGCGCAATTTCCCGGCCCAGAAATATCTGTTCTTCTTTCTTCCCATAGGACATGGGGCCGAGTTCGTCGCTCATCCCCCATTCGCAGACCATTTTCCGTGCCAATTCACTGGCACGTTCAATATCGTTGCCGGCACCGGTGGTAATTTCGTCGAAGATCAGTTTTTCCGCAACCCGCCCGCCAAAAAGAATGGCAATGGAATTAAGGAGAAAAGTGCGGCCATGGGTATATTTTTCGTCCATGGGCAACTGCATGGTCAATCCAAGAGCACGGCCGCGGGGGATGATGGTCACCTTGTGAATCGGATCCGTACCCGGCAGCATACGAGCCACCAGTGCATGACCGGCCTCATGATACGCGGTGATTTCTTTTTCCCTGACGCTGATAATCATGGATTTACGCTCCGCGCCCATCATCACCTTGTCCTTGGCCCGCTCCAGATGCCCGGCATCCACCTCTTCCTTCCCCTCACGGGCAGCCAGCAATGCCGCCTCATTGACCAGGTTTTCAAGGTCAGCCCCGGAAAATCCGGGAGTACCGCGGGCAATGACCGCCATGTCGATATCCGCAGCCAACTTGGTCTTCTTGCCGTAAATATTGAGGATCATCTCCCGGCCCTTGACATCCGGAACCGGCACCACCACCTGACGGTCAAAACGGCCGGGACGCAATAAGGCAGGATCGAGAACATCGGGCCGGTTGGTGGCTGCAATAATGATGACACCGTCATTGCCCTCGAAACCGTCCATCTCCACCAACAACTGATTGAGGGTTTGTTCACGTTCGTCGTGCCCACCGCCCAATCCGGCACCGCGATGACGACCGACCGCATCAATCTCATCGATAAAAATGATACAAGGCGCATTCTTCTTTCCCTGAGTGAAGAGATCCCGCACCCGAGAAGCACCGACACCGACAAACATCTCAACAAAATCCGAACCGGAAATAGTGAAAAACGGAACCCCGGCCTCACCGGCAATAGCGCGGGCGAGCAGAGTTTTACCGGTACCGGGAGAACCGGCAAGCAGTACGCCTTTAGGGATGCGGCCGCCGAGTTTGGTAAATTTCTGCGGATCGCGGAGAAAATCGATAATCTCCTCCAATTCCGATTTGGCCTCATCGATACCGGCAACATCCTTGAAAGTAATTTTGACCTCGCCTTCCTCCTGCAGTTTCGCACGGGTCTTGCCGAAGGAGAGCGCTCCGCCCTTGCCGCCCATCTGCATCTGCCGCATGAAAAAGATCCAGACCCCGATCAACAGCAGCATCGGAAACCAGGAAACGAAGATCGTCAGATACCAAGGCGTCTCCTCCGGCTTCTTCACCGTGATATCGACATCCGACTGTCTGAGCATGGGAATCAGTTCGGTATCGTTGGGCGCAAGGGTCCGAAATGGCCGACCATCCTTGCCGATTCCGGAGATCTCTCCGCCCTGAAGGTTGACCTTGTGGATGGTGCCTTTTTCCACGCTCGACCAGAACTCGCTGTAGGTAATAGAGTCGCTCTGACGCTGCGGCTTGTTGAACAACTGAAACAGCAGAATCATGGTCAGGGCGATGACCAGCCACATACTTAAATTTTTATAAAAGGTATTCAAAAATCATCTCCAAAAAATCATCGTCAAGAGAACAGGGCTACTCCTTGCGCAGCATTCCTCTTCGGATTCGGTTGAACGATGTACATTAACACCGATTTTCTCTCAGTCAATGCCCTTTGCAAACTCCTGGATAGTCTTAACGCCGACTTCCTTATGCCGCAAGGATTCCATAGCAAGCGTCATGGCCAGGGCCCCGGTAATGGTGGTGGTATAGGGAATATGATAATCCAAGGCGGCTCGCCTGATGATATAGGAATCCTCGGTGGTCCGGTTCCCGGCGGAGGTGTTGATTATCCATTGCACCTTACCGTCTTCAATCTTATCGAGAATATGAGGCCGCCCCTGGGAAATCTTATTGACTTCGGTACAGGTAACACCGCTCTCGGCAAGTTTAGCTGCCGTTCCCTGTGTCGCCAGAAGAGTATACCCCAGCTCATCGAGTTTTTTGGCCACCGGCACCACCGCAGCCTTGTCTCCATGACGGACACTGATAAAGACCGTGCCGCTCAGAGGAAGCTGCGATCCGGCCGCCATCTGCGATTTAGCCAAGGCCTGGCCGAGATCATCATCAATACCCATGACCTCACCGGTGGATTTCATCTCCGGACCCAGCAGGGTATCAACATTCTTGAACCGGTCAAAAGGAAAGACCGCTTCCTTCACCGCCCAATGAGGCAGAACTTTTTCTTTCGTAAAACCGAGCTGTTCGAGCGTCATCCCCAACATAACTTTGGTGGCGATGATTGCCAAGGGTACGCCGGTCGCTTTGGAGACAAAGGGCACGGTCCGCGAGGCCCGGGGATTGACTTCCAGGATAAAAAGGGTCGGGCCCTGCACCGCATACTGGACATTCATCAAGCCAATAACGCCGAGTTCCTTGGCCATGGCCTTGGTTGCGGCGACGATCTCAGTAAGAATAGCGGCGGACAGGGTATGAGGCGGCATAACACAGGCCGAGTCGCCGGAATGGATGCCCGCTTCCTCAATGTGCTCCATAATGCCGCCGATCACCGTCATTTGGCCGTCGCTGACCGCATCGACATCAACTTCAATGGCATCTTTAAGGAACTGATCGAGCAGGACCGGATGTTCGCCCCCCGTCATTCCGGGAATAGCCATGAAATTACGGATCCCCTGCTCATTGTAGACAATCCGCATATCACGGCCGCCTAATACATAGGAGGGCCGCATAACCACCGGATAGCCAATTTCGTCGGCAACGGCCAAGGCCTCTTCCAGGGTGTGGGCCGTCCCGTTGGCCGGCTGCCGCAGTCCCAGTTTCTGCAAAAACTGCTGAAAGCGTTTGCGATCCTCCGCCCGGTCAATGGCATCAGGCGGGGTGCCGATGATCGGGACACCGACCTTGGCAAGCGGCACCGCCAGGTTGAGCGGGGTCTGGCCGCCGAACTGAACAATCACCCCATCGGGCCGCTCCCGGTCAATGATGTTCAACACATCTTCGCGGGTCAACGGTTCAAAATAAAGTTTATCCGAGGTGTCATAGTCCGTGGATACGGTTTCCGGGTTGGAATTGACCATGATCGACTCAATGCCGATTTCACGCAGGGCAAAAGAGGCGTGGACACAACAGTAATCAAACTCAATCCCCTGCCCTATCCGATTGGGCCCTCCGCCGAGGATCATAATTTTTTTACGGTCAGTGCGCTTGGTCTCATCTTCCTGTTCATACGTGGAATAGTAGTACGGCGTGTAGGACTCGAACTCAGCAGCACAGGTGTCCACCAGCTTGTATGCCGGTACCAGCCCCAGATCAATCCGCAGGGCACGAATATCATTCTCCGAAGTCCCGGTCAAATGCGCCAACTGGACATCGGAAAAACCATGTTGCTTGGCCTCATAGAGAGAGTCGCGATCCAACCCGGCAAAACCCCGGCCCCGGATTTCTTCGCCTTTATCCACCAGTTGCTTGAAATTATGCAGAAACCAAGGGTCAATCTGGCTCAACTCATAGATACGTTCAATGGACATTCCCCGGTGCAAGGCCTCGAAGATATGGCTGATCCGTTTCGAATTCGGCCGAAGCAATCCCTGATCCAGGTCATCCTGATGCATGGCGGACATGTCATCCTTGCCGTCAAAACCAAACCCCATCCGGCCGACTTCCAGTGAGCGCATGCCCTTCTGGAAGGCTTCCTTGAAGGTTCTGCCGATGGCCATGGTCTCGCCCACCGATTTCATCGCTGTGGTGAGGATGTCCTCGGCTTCCGGAAATTTCTCAAAGGTCCAACGAGGAATTTTGACCACACAATAGTCGATGGTCGGCTCAAACGAGGCATAGGTCTCCCGGGTGATATCGTTTTTGATCTCATCCAGGGTGTAGCCGACCGCCAGTTTAGCGGCGATCTTGGCAATGGGGAACCCGGTGGCCTTGGAGGCCAAGGCCGAGGATCGGGAGACCCTGGGATTCATCTCGATGACCATCAGCTCACCGTCCTCCGGGTTGACGGCAAACTGGACATTGGAGCCTCCGGTTTCCACCCCTATTTCCCGGATGATGGCAATGGCGGCATCACGCATTTCCTGATACTCGCGATCAGTCAAGGTCTGGGCCGGGGCCACGGTGATGGAATCACCGGTATGGACCCCCATGGCATCGACATTCTCAATGGAACAGATGATGACGACGTTATCATTGCGGTCCCGCATCACTTCCAGCTCATACTCCTTCCAGCCGAGCAAGGAACGCTCCAGCATGACCTCGTTGGTCATGGACAGATCGATCCCGGAAGTGGCCATCCGAATGAGTTCGGCCCGGTTATAGGCCACACCGCCGCCGGTGCCGCCCAAGGTAAAGCTCGGACGAACAATGATCGGAAAGCCGATCGCCTCGCCCGCAGCCAAGACCTCTTCGAGGGTATGAACGATAGCGGATTCAGGGACCTTGAGGCCGATCTTATGCATGGCATCGCGGAATTCCTCACGCCCTTCAGCCTTGCGAATAACCTCAATGTTGGCAGCCAGCAGTTCCACCCCGTACTTTTCCAGCACGCCCATCTCGGCGACCTTGATCGCCGTATTCAGGCCGGTCTGGCCGCCCAACGTGGGCAGGAGGGCGTCGGGCCGTTCCCGCTCAATAACCTTGGCCACGCATTCAGGGGTAATCGGCTCAATATACGTCCGATCGGCGAGGCCGGGATCGGTCATGATGGTCGCCGGGTTGGAATTGATCAGGACAACCTCAAACCCCTCTTCTTTGAGGGCTTTAACCGCCTGGGCGCCGGAATAATCGAATTCGCAGGCCTGACTGATGATGATCGGCCCGGAGCCGATAATAAGTATCTTGTGTATATCTGTACGTTTAGGCATCTTTCGTTATTCCACCGAGCAATCAGCTCGCCTGCTCCATCAGTTGAATGAACCGGTCAAAGAGGTATTCGGCATCATGGGGTCCCGGCGCATATTCGGGGTGATACTGCACGGAAAAAGCAGGCCACTCCCGATGGCGCATGCCCTCGAGGCTGCCGTCATTGAGATTGATGTGGGTGACTTCAACCGAAGGCGGCAAGCTGGCGGGGTCAACACAAAAACCATGATTCTGAGAAGTGATTTCCACCTTGCCGGTGACCAGATCCTTAACCGGCTGATTGCCGCCCCGGTGACCGAACTTAAGTTTATAGGTGGTAGCGCCGTAGGCAAGACCCAGCATCTGGTGACCAAGGCAGATCCCGAAAATCGGCACCTTCCCGAGTAATTTTTGCACATTGCCGACAACGCCGCGCACCCCGGCCGGATCTCCCGGACCATTGGAGAGAAAAACGCCGTCCGGCTGCAGGGCAAGAACATCTTCGGCCGAGGTGGTTGACGGAACCACCAGCACCCGGCATCCTTTTCGGGTCAAGAGCCGCAATTGATTGTATTTGATGCCGAAATCATAGGCAATAACCTTAAATCCGCCTGCTTCGTTCTCCGGGAAACCGCTGCCCAGGACAGGCGCGTTCCCCTCCCAACGATAGCTTTCGGTACCCGCCACCCTCGCCACCATATCGCGACCGATCATCCCGGCCCATTCCCGGGCTCGCCGAACCAGGGAAGCGCCGTCCAAATCTTCGGTGGAGATCACGGCCTTCATGGCACCGGTGTTTCTGATCAACCGGGTCAGCATCCGGGTGTCAAGTCCCTCGACACCCAATACGCCGTATTGGACGAGAAAGTCTGCAAGATTTCCGGTGGAGCGGTGGTTGCTCGGCTGAGCCTGATATTCACGCATCAAAAAGGCGCGGGGATGGACACCGGATGACTCCATATCTTCCGGATTGACCCCGTAATTGCCAATCATCGGGTAGGTCATGGTCACCAACTGACCGGTATACGAGGGATCGGTCAATATCTCCTGATAACCGCTCATACTGGTATTGAACACCATCTCTCCCACGGCTTCACCGGATCCGGTGAAGGAGTGTGCGGCCATCACCGTGCCGTCTTCAAGTCCTATTAATACTTTCATTGCTTACCTAAAAATAACGAAATTCCGGAAGGTTAATTATTTCCATACAACAGACAGACGTCGAGGTCTCGTACCACATCCGATCGATTCATTCAGCAGTACCATGATAAGCACGTCTGGCGGTATCGCCAATTGCAATTGCATCAAGTGCGAAAAGAGGCCTGTCCCGCGTCTTTTTTCACCGAGAGTAACGCCTGCCGCACAAGCCCGGCCTGCCGTGCAACCGCACCCCGCTGCCGTGCGGCGACACCCGCTGCCTTGACGCAAGCGGTCCGATATTCCTCGGGATGGGCAAAATGGTGCAACAACAGTGTTGTCAACTCGGAGGAATCCGCCACCTGAAAACCACCGCCCGCTGTTGCCAGCAACTCTGCCGCGTCGTGGAAATCTTTCATATACGGCCCGAAATAGACGGGGCGGCCCCAGCGGGCCGCTTCCATGATATTGTGGCCCCCCCGGTCAACGAGGCTCCCGCCGCAAAATATAAAATCGCCACCGGCGTACAGATCCGCAAGATCGCCCATGGTATCGACAAGAACGACATCGGCGCCACGATCCCTTCTCTTCAGCTCCGAGTACCGGTCAAAGACGAGATCGGAACGATGAAAAAATGCCTGAATTGCCGCCAGCCGCTCCAGATGCCGCGGGACCACTACCCAAACCAAGGGAAAGGCAGCGACCAGCCGGCGAAAAACCGGGAGCAGCAGCTCCTCTTCACCTTCGTGGGTTGAACCGCAGATAAAAATCATCTGAGTGGAAACACCCAAACGGGTGCGGCACAATGCGCGGACCTCTTCAGGACGCTCGACCGGCATGTCATACTTCAAATTGCCGCAAACCTGAATGCGGATTTCAGGGCCCCCAAGACCAACAAAACGTTGCCCGTCGGCCTCGGTGATAACCGCAACCGATTGAAACCCTCGCAACAAGGAATGCATGAGGGGACGTATCCACCGGTAGCGAGTGTAGGATCGCTCCGAAAGCCGACCATTGAGCAGGAGCAAAGGAATACCCGCCTTTCTGACTTCAGTCAGTGTGACAGGCCAGAGCTCGGTTTCGAGACAGATGTATACGTCGGGACGAAAGGCCTGCAGAGTCCGACGGACCACCCAAGGCACATCAAGCGGTGCCATCAGACAGGAAACGGTCTCCGGCAGGCGGCTGCGAGCCATCCTGTTACCCTGCTCGGTGGCGGAGGTCAGGATAATTCGTATCGCTTCGCCGGTTTTCAGCAATTCGCTGATCAGAATAAGAGCGGCCTGCGCTTCGCCCACCGAAGAAGCATGGACCCAGAGGGTCCGATGGCCCGGCACTCGGGTTTCGGCAATATCGGTATATCGACCGAAACGCTGCTTCAGGCCGTATCCGTACCTGCCGCCCCAACGCCGTATCAAGGGAGAAAAGAGTCGCACCACCAGATACAGACCGGTTCCCAGAATACTATAGAGCAGGTACGGCAATCTTTCCAAGGGCCTCCCGACAGAGCAACCTATGCAGCGCAAAAATCTGTTCATTTAACCGGGATACGGCCAATCCGTCAACCTTGAATGGCCGAAGTACCGCAAAAAAGCATCTCAGAGGTTGTCTTACTCCCGGAACGGAGGTATCGCCGGTACCAGACAAGGTGCCCATCCGATCCCAAACTCAGCTCCTGCGCTTTCCCCCCAATGGGTATTTTCCCAGGACCTTTACCGCCGAGCGAACAACTCCGTCATTACCGGAGGATTGGACAATTCAACTCACTGTATTTCCAGAGTAATACCCCGTGCTCAGGCCGAGCGACGGAGCATCATTTTTATTGACAAGCAGAGATCCTCTTTGTATGCAAGCCCTAATTCCGTATTCCACTCTCTTCCCCCCATGACGGGCGGAAAAGAAAAACGACATCAAAGAACAAATCGTATCGCTGGAGACCGCAATGAACAGACTGCTCTCGCTACTGCTTCTGTCCGCGTTGCTTTTTTGTTCCGGACACCCTGTATTTTCAGCCGAGGTAAAAAAAATGAAAGATGGATTGTACGCAAAAATCACTACCGGTAAAGGAGATATTCTGCTCAAACTCTTTTACAGCAAGACACCGCTAACGGTGATCAATTTCGTCGGCCTGGCGGAGGGGACCCTGCACCTCGGAGGCAGCGACAAGCCCACCGCCATCCCTTTTTATAATGGATTGACCTTTCATCGGGTCATTGCCAATTTCATGATCCAGGGCGGTTGCCCCCTGGGAACCGGTACCGGAGGCCCTGGCTACACCTTTCCTGACGAATTCGATTCAAGCCTGCGCCACGACAGTCCCGGCATCCTTTCCATGGCCAACGCCGGACCGGGCACCAACGGCAGTCAGTTCTTCATCACCCATGTCCCCACCCCGCACCTCGACGACAAGCATACGGTCTTCGGCCGGGTTGTAGAGGGGCAGGATGTGGTCAATAAAATTGACAAGGGCGATCCGATCAAGACCGTTGAAATCATCCGAATCGGCAAGGACGCGGAAAACTTCAAAACAGATCAGGCCGCCTTTGATGCCGCCCTGGAGGGCATCAAGAGTGCATCGGGCAAAAAATTAAAGGAGCAGCAGGAAAAAATCAAAAAAACAATCAAGGAACGCTGGCCCAAGGCAACACGGACCCAATCCGGCCTCTATTACACTGTTGAGAAGGAAGGCGAGGGTGAGGTTCCTGCGATCGGGACCAACATTAAGGTCCATTATACAGGCCGTCTTTTAGAGGGAAACCGCAAATTCGACAGCTCCTATGACCGCGGCGAGCCCATTGCCTTTCCCGTGGGAACCGGCCAAGTTATTCAGGGTTGGGATGAAGCGTTGAGCCAGATGACCAAAGGTGAGAAACGGACGCTGATCATTCCGCCCGAACTCGCATACGGCGAGCGGGGTGCCGGCGGGGTCATTCCTCCCCAGGCCTGGCTGGTTTTTGATGTCGAACTGGTGGACTTCTGAGTTCGCCTTAACAACGCAGCACACGCAAGGCGGGGGCCTGCCCGCCTTGCGTCTTTTCCGATCATGAGGGGAAGAGTCGGCAGAGTATCGCTTTACAGCTGATCAGACGCCGTATAAACCGGTCTCCGGCCTCAATTCGTCCCCAACAACGCCCCCTTCCTTAATACTTCAAGCCCATCCGGTCACGGGCGAGTTCCAAAGTTACCATGGCCTTTGCTCTCGCTTTTTCCGCACCCGTGGCCAGAATTTGGCGCAGATAATCGGTATTATCAAGCAGTTCTTTTTTCTTGGCCCGAGCCCCGGCAAAATAGGCATTGATCAACTCAAAGAGATCTTGCTTGAGATAGCCGTAGGCAGCACCTCCGTTGACATAGAGCTCATGCACCTCCCGCATCTTATCCGGCGGGGCGAAAAGCTTGAGCAGGGCATAAAGATTACACTGTTCCGGATCTTTGGGCTCGTCGACCGGAGTGGCGTCGGTTTGGATGGCCATTACCTTCTTGCGCAGGGCTTTTTCCTCTAAAAAAATAGGGATGGTGTTGTCATAGGATTTGGACATCTTCTGACCATCGAGTCCGGGAATGATTGCCGTGCCTTCATTGATCTCCGGCTCGGGAACGACGAAGGTCTCGCCATAGGCGTTATTGAACCGGATGGCGATATCCCGGGCCACTTCAAGATGCTGTTTCTGATCCTTGCCCACCGGAACAATCTCCGCCTGATAAAGGAGGATATCAGCCGCCATCAGCACCGGATAGGCGAAAAGGCCATGACTGGCCGGAATATTTTTGGCCACCTTATCCTTGTAGGAGTGGCACCGTTCCAAAAGTCCCATGGGGGTCATGATCGATAACAGCCAGGACAACTCACAAACCTCCGGCACATCGGACTGCACCCAGAACGTGCAACGATCCGGATCCAGTCCCAGGGCGAGAAAGTCAGCCGCTGCCTCAAGTGTGCCCAGGCGGAGGCGGTCCCGATCCTGCACCGAGGTCAGGGCGTGCAGATCGACGATAAATACATACAGCTCCGCTGACTCCATGTGATGAATCATTGACTGCATCATACCAAAATAATTACCGATATGGAGTTTTCCGGAGGGCTGGATTCCCGATAGTATTCGTTTCATGGCTTTCTCTTGTCAATATGGTGATAAAATATTTGTAAACCGCATCGTTATAGCGCAATTCCAAAAAAAAAGGGAGTGCAGAATACTCCGCACTCCCAGGCTCCGGCCGGCCCGCTTCACACGGGCTGCAGATCGGTTATTTTACTTCTTCAAAATCAGCGTCAACGACATCGTCGTCATCTTTGCCGCGTTTTGCACTACCGCCCGCCGCTCCGGCACCTCCGGCTGCTCCGGCTGCTCCGGCATCGGTACCGCCGTCTTGCTGCCCCTTGGCTTGCGCATACATCAGTTCGGCAAGCTTATGCGACGCCTGAGTCAGGGCCTCGGTGGCTTCCTTGATGGCAGTGAGATCGTCCCCTTCCAGGGCTTTTTTCACATTTTCGATTTCTTTTTCGACATTGCCCTTGGTCTCGGCATCAACCTTGTCACCGAGCTCTTTCAGGCTTTTGCCGGTCATATGAACCATGGAATCGGCATTGTTTTTCGCCTCAACCAATTCCTTGCGTTTTTTATCCTCTTCCGCATGCAGTTCCGCATCTTTCTTCATCCGCTCGATCTCATCCTCGGAAAGGCCGGAAGAAGCGGTGATCCGGATCGACTGTTCCTTGCCGGTGCCCAGATCCTTGGCGGAAACGTGCAGGATACCATTGGCATCGAGATCAAAGCCAACCTCGATCTGCGGGACTCCTCGGGGCGCTGGCGGGAGGTCGGACAACTCGAAACGACCGATGGTTTTGTTGTTTTGAGCCATCTCGCGTTCGCCCTGGAGCACATGGATGGAAACCGCGGGCTGATTATCGGCGGCGGTGGAAAAAACCTGACTCTTTTTGGTCGGCACCGTGGTGTTCTTCTCGATCAACTTGGTCATAACGCCGCCCAAGGTCTCAATACCCAAGGACAGAGGGGTTACGTCGAGCAGAAGCACGTCTTTGACATCGCCTCTGAGAACCCCGCCCTGAATGGCCGCACCGATAGCTACCACTTCATCAGGGTTGACGCCTTTATGCGGCTCCTTGCCGAAGATGGACTTAACCTTTTCCTGTACCTTCGGCATACGGGTCATGCCGCCCACCAGGATAACCTCGTCGATCTCGGAGGGATTCAGTCCTGCATCTTTAAGTGCAGTACGGCACGGTCCTTCGCAACGGTCGATCAGATCATCCACCAGACTCTCCAGTTTCGATCGGCTCAGCTTGACATTGAGATGTTTGGGACCGGAAGCGTCAGCAGTGATAAACGGCAGGTTGATGTCCGTCTCCATAGCGGTGGACAATTCCTTCTTGGCCTTCTCCGCCTCTTCTTTCAACCTTTGCAGAGCCATTTTATCATTGCGCAGATCCACACCCTGATCCCGCTTGAACTCATCGGCCAGCCAATCGACAATACGCATG
Organism: uncultured Desulfobulbus sp.; assembly: GCA_963666685.2. Taxonomy (GTDB): domain Bacteria; phylum Desulfobacterota; class Desulfobulbia; order Desulfobulbales; family Desulfobulbaceae; genus Desulfobulbus. The sequence continues at coordinate 176,810 of CAXXHZ010000003.1, read as the reverse complement.
TCAAAATCTTCGCCGCCAAGGAAGGTATCCCCATTGGTCGACTTGACTTCAAAGACACCGTCGCCGATCTCGAGGATGGAGACGTCGAAGGTGCCGCCACCGAGATCGAAGACCGCAATCTTTTCCTCGCCTTTTTTATCCAAACCATAAGCAAGAGAAGCGGCTGTCGGTTCGTTGATAATGCGCATAACGTTGAGCCCGGCAATTTTACCGGCATCCTTGGTAGCCTGGCGCTGGGCATCGTTAAAATAGGCCGGCACCGTGACCACTGCATCCGTGACCGGCTCGCCCAGATATTCCTCGGCGGTCTGTTTCATTTTACCAAGAATCATCGCTGAAATTTCGGCGGCGGTGTAGGTTTTTCCGTCTACTTCGACCACGGCGTCACCGCCGGGGCCTTCAACAATGTTAAAGGGGCTGATGCCGATGGATTTTTTCACCTCGGCATCACTGAATTTGCGACCGATCAGCCGCTTGATGGCAAACAGCGTCTTGGTGGGATTCGTCACCGCCTGGCGCTTGGCAATCTGGCCGACCAAACGTTCAGCGCTGTCGGAAAAGGCAACGATGGAAGGTGTGGTTCTGTTGCCCTCGCTATTTTCAATAACCTTGGGATCACCACCCTCCATGATCGCCACGCATGAATTGGTGGTTCCCAAATCAATCCCTATAATTTTTCCCATGATTTTTTTCTCCTGTATTTATAATCAGCGTAAAGCTTGTAAAATCTTAAATTGAGGTGTTTCTTTCTGCTACTTTGCGAATGAACAGCGCCTTGTCAAGCCTCTTTCCCAGGTCCACTCGAAACAACGACCTGAGCATGCCGCAGGACACGATCTTTAAATCGATACCCCCGGGCAAACTCTCGCAAGACATGATTGGCGGGCATTTCGGCACTGGCCTCCATGGTCAGGGCATCGTGCTCGTCGGGATTAAAAACCAACCCCACGGAGACCAGCGGCTCCACTCCGAACCGTTCCAGGGTAGCCACCAATCCTTTTCTGGTCAGCTCAAGCCCCTCCAGCATGGATTCTAATTTTTTGGAATCATCGTCGCTGGCAGTACCGGCCTGGTCAACGGCCCGATCCAGATTATCCAAGGTTGCAAGGAGTTCCCGGAGGATATTTTCACCGGCATATTTGAGCAGTTTGCTCCTTTCCCGTTCCATCCGTTTTTTGACATTATCAAATTCCGCAGCAACCCGCAGCAGCTGATCACGAGTGTCGTCAAGCTCACGGCGCAAGGCTTCTCCCTCTGCTGCCGTCTCTGCCTCTCCCCCTGTAATAGTCTCCACATCGCCCAGGTCTCCTTCGGATGTATCTGCTATGGGTTCACCGACAGGTTCCTGTTCTTTTGCCTCGTCTATCACCTAATCTCTCCTAAGTTCTGATTGTCTGTAAGCAGCTGCCTCTATTACCAAGTACAGGTACTGAGCACACTTCTCATCGCTCAACCCGGTCAAATCTGGTGCCAACAATAAGTATGGGGAAAACCAGTGTCAAGGCCCTGAAGAAGGGTTTCCACCGAGGAAAACACTTGAAAATCCTTGGAAAAATGATAAGGGACGCTCAAAAAAAAACAAAAAAAATCCCCTGCAACCCAAAAGGCGGCAGGGGGGGAAAAGGGTCCGGGGGGCGTCATCGAGGAGCGCATTTCAGCCGCAGTGCGCACAACTCTGCTGCGAATTGATGTACTTTTTAATGCTGCGGGCAATAGTCTTGAAGATTTCGACAAAGGTTTCCTCCTCCTTTTCCAGCAAGGTAATCCGGAAGCCCTGCAGGTCGGTGGCAAAGGAAGACAGCGGCACAACGCAGATGCCGGTGGCTGCCAGCAGATAGTAGACAAAACGTTTATCCGGCTGGATGTTGGGCCCCGAGACCAGACGCTCCACAGTTTCACGCACCTCATCGCTCTCGATGGGCAGCGTCTGGTGGTGATTCAGCACCCATTCCTCAAACACCGCACTCATATAAAAGGCTCCGTTGGTGCGATTGACCAGCAGTCCCTTGACATTCTTGAGGATATCATAAGCCAGATTGGAATACCGTTCGTAGCGTGCGATTCGGTTCTTCAAATGCACCCGGTACTGCGGATGTTCCTTGATCCGCGGCAAAACGGTCTGCGGCAGGGTGGTCGAGCAGACTTCAAGCATTTTGGCGTTAACGATCGACTGCACGTAAGTGGCGAACATGGGGTCACGGTGCCGATTATATACTTCAATCCAACCGCAGCGACTTCCCGGCCAGGGCATTTCCTTGGAGATGCCGCGCATACAGATTGCAGGAACCTTATCGCCGATAACCGTACACAGCGGTGCCGATACCGTACCGTTGTAGGTCATATTCTGGTAGATCTCATCACAGATGAGAAACAAATCGTTCTTTTCGCAAATTTCGACAATTGCCCGGACCACATCCGCAGGATAGACCGCTCCGGTCGGATTATCCGGGTTGATGATCAGAATACCGGCCACTGCCGGGTTGTATTTAATATGGTTTTCAATATCTTCCAGATCCGGGTACCAGAGATGGTTGGGATCGAGGATATAGGTAACCGGCTGGTCTCCCGCGTGCGCCGCTTCAGCCGAGGAATGGGTGGTATAACTCGGCGTCGGCACAATCACCCGGGCGGTTCGTTTGAGGAAGCCGAAAACCTTGGAAATAGCATCGCCCAGGCCGTTAAAAAAAATAACATCGTCAGCATCAATCTGGGCGCCGCCCCTGCGGTTGGTACAGGCTGCAAGATACTCCCGGGTCGCCAACAAACCTTTGGTCGGGCTGTAGGCATAGGTCGCGTCCTCGCGCACCGCTTCCGCCACGATATCCTTCATCCAGTCCGGAACCTGCTCACCCTTGGTAATCGGGTCGCCGATATTCTCCCAGTTGATCTGCACCCCCATCTTCTGCAGTTTTTCGCCGACACAGACAATATTGCGGATTTCGTAGTTCAGTTCGCCCGCACCGATGTGCAAAATATTAGTACGCATTCAGATAGTGCTCAAAAAAGGAATTGATGATTCGTTGAAAAAGGCAGTCGCCTCGCCCGGCAGTCTGAGAAAAGGCGCAAAGAGATTCCGTTCTCTTCGGAAAAAAACAAGCTGGGGTCATACCATAGGGGAAGAAAGGCGTCAACTGGCCTGTGTGCAGGAAACAAGCAACGGCAATACATTTTCGCCGGCCAACGCGGGCGAAAACAAGGCCCCCTGAACCTGATCGCAGCCGTGGGCGCGAAGAAAATCGAGCTGGGCCTCCTGCTCGACCCCGTCGGCGAGCACGGTCAGCCCGAGGGCGTGCCCCAAGGCGAGGATAGCGGTTGTCAGGGTTACGGCCCTCTGGTCGGTCAGGACCTTACCGATTATTTCGCGATTTATGGTAATGCGCTGCAACGGCAGTTGTTGCAGACGGGTGAGCGAACATCGATCCGCGCCGAAATCGTCAACCGCAAGCCCCAGACCGAGCCGACTGATCTGCTCCAGGCAGGTGAGCCCCTGGGCCGTGGCGTCGGTGATGGCCCGCTCCCGCAATTCCAGGATCAGCAAGGACGGAGCAATTGCATACCGGGTCGTCATTCGTTCGATCAGAGGCAGAAAGTCGGCTTCCAACAACTGCCGGGAGGCAATATTGATTGTTACCGGCAGTTCCCCCCCGCCTTGCTGCCGCCAAGATTGCAGTGACCGGCAGACTTCAAGCAGCTGCCACGCCCCCAGTTCGGCCAGCATGCCGCACTCATCGGCAGCAGGAATGAAGCTCTCAGGCGTCAACAGGCCCATCTCCGGATGATTCCAGTGCAGCAGGGACTCAAAACCGACAAGCTTGCCGGTGCTCAATTCGTATTGCGGCAGGTAGTCGAGAAACAACTGCCCCGTATCAAGGGCAAGACGAAACTGCTGATCGCTCAAGCGCTGCTGCCGCCGTTTCTGGGGGATGTCCGGCCGATAAAACTGAAAGGTGCTCCGCCCGAGCTCTTTTGCCGCATACAAAGCAATATCGGCACATTTGAGCGCGCCTTCGATATCGTTGGAATCGTCGGGAAAGAGGGCAATACCGATGCTGGTGGTAATGTTGAGCTGGTGTTCTTTGATGGAAACCGGCACGCTCAGGGCCGCCATGATCTTGGCGGCGACCAGGGAGGCATCCTCCCGAGTAGTAATCGCTTCGAGAATAAAGATAAATTCGTCTCCGCCCAGCCGGGCCACGGTATCGGACTGACGACACTGTCGCTGCAACCGGGCCGCGACCTCGATCAGGAGGGCATCGCCGGCATCGTGACCGAGGGTATCGTTGATCGTCTTGAACCGATCCAGGTCGAGGAAAAGAATGGCGACCTTCGTCCGATTGCGCCCGGCCTTGGTGATAGCCTGGGCGAGCCGGTCCCGGAACAGCAGCCGATTGGGCAAACCGGTGAGGGTATCGTGGTGCGCCAGTCGATACAGATGCGACTGACTGTCGCGCAGCTCCCTTTCGATCCGCAGCCGATCAGTGATGTCCCGTGCCACCTCAATGATCCCGTACAGTTCCCCCTGACTGTTCCGGAGCGGCGAGACCTCAAGTTCAAAGGTGTTGTTGACACCATTGCCGTGATAGGGATTATGGACAAGCTTGGTTTGCCGCCGATGGACACTGACTTCGGTCACCGGACAGGGATAGCGGAGATTCCGACAGGGGGTTTGCGTTCCACAGAACAGATGATAGCACTTCTGTCCCTGCATCGATTCGATATTGCCATTGCCTTGAACTAGACGGACGGCGGCTTGGTTGATCAGCAGCAGGTTGAAGTCAAGATCAATCACCATCACCGGATCTCCGGCACTGTCGATCACGGTCTGGAGAAAATTACGTTCATGGTCGACAGCGGCGTGCAGCTGCTGTTGAATCCCGGCCACCGCCTGATCCTGTTTTTTCTGCAGGCTGATGTTCTGATGGGTGCCGGTCATGCGGACCGGCATGTTGTTTTCATCCCGTTCCACCACCCGTCCGCGATCAAGAAACCAAGTCCATTCGCCGTCTTTTTCCTGGACCCGGTATTCAATCCGGTATTCATCGGTCTTGCCGGTCAGATGTTCGTTGAGGACGGCAAGCACCTTGTCCCGGTCATCGGGATGGATGAAACGCCGGGTGATATCCGAATCGCCGTTCCCCTCCCGATAGTCAAGAAGTTCCCAGTGGTCGGGGCTGGTATACATCTCGCCGGTTTTAATATTCCAATCCCACAATCCCGCCTGGGAGGCGTGCAGGGCCAATTCATACCGCTCCTCAATCCGTTTCAGCTCCTGTTCCCGTTGTTTTGCGGCCTCATTGGCAAACAATTGCCGCAGGGCAAGGGTGATGGATTCGGCAAGATCGGTAACAATCTGCCGCTCGGTTGCAGTCGGCTCGAAGCCAAGCGGCAGCTGTAAAGTGAGAAATCCGGAAAGGCTGGGGCTGCAGCGTAGGGCCACACAAAGAGCGTGCGGGGCCTGCCCTCCCGGGACCGAGCAGGCTCCGCAATCGCATTCGCCGCAGATCACAATGGCACCGTCTTCCGCCTGCAAGGCCTGCAGGCCGCAATCCGGGAGCTGCCCTTCCCGCAACCGCTCCATGATGGGTGCAAAACGGCTACCAAGACCTGTTTCAGCGGTAATCACCCCGCTTGAGTCCTGGTCGAGCAACACCAGCAAGGCCGAAGAATGAAGCCCCGTACCTGTCAGCCGGTCACAGATGCCTTGAAGCAAGCTCGCCAGATCGCGTTCCTGCAGAAGGAAACGGCTGACGGCGTACGCGGCTTGGAGCAGATCTGACATTCGTTTCATTGGGCCGGAGAAGAAGCGGAGGTTTTCGGTATGGTGCGAGCCGGCAATCAAGAGGAATTCGCGGCAGACGATTCTCCTCTAGCGGTTGCAACCACACCCTTTTTCAGGATTCAGCTTATATTATAACTTTTCAGCTTGTTCAAGAGGGTCTTGCGAGTAATCTGCAGACGACGGGCGGCTTCACTCCGGTTACCGCCGGTTTCTTCCAGGGTTTTGAGAATCAGCATTTTCTCCGCCTCCTTCAAGGTGGCGGGCTCCTCGACCTCCTTGGGCGCGTTCATTCCGGCCCATCGTTGGATCGCCAGAGGCAGGGCATTGATTTCCAGATAATCGCCCCGCATCAGGATCACCCCGCGCTCAATGCAGTGCTCCAGCTCACGTACATTGCCCGGCCAAGGATAGCGATTGAGCACATCCATACATTCGGGAGTGATGCCGTTGACCAGTCTTCCATTTTTCTCGGCAAAAATCCGGAGAAAATACGCAGCGAGCAGGGGAATATCACTCTGCCGGTCGCGCAAAGCCGGAACCTCCAGTTCCACCACCTTCAGCCGATAATACAGGTCTTCCCGGAAACGGCCGGCTGCAACCTCTTCCTCCAGATCGCGATTGGTGGCGGCAAGAATGCGGACATCCACCTTGATGGTTTCCTGGCCGCCGACCCGTTGCAGTTCATGTTCCTGGAGTACCCGCAGAAGTTTGGCCTGCATCCCGGGCGAGGTTTCGCCGATTTCATCGAGAAACAGCGTCCCTCCATGCGCCTGAATGAACCGTCCCTCCCGGCGACGATCCGCCCCGGTGAACGCGCCCCGTTCATGCCCGAAGAGTTCGGACTCCAGCAAGGTCTCGGCCAGGGCGGCGCAGTTGACCTTGATGAACGGTCCCTGGTGCCGCAGACTCTTGTGATGCAGGGCCGCGGCCACCAGTTCCTTGCCGGTTCCGGATTCACCGTTAATCAGCACGGTGGCCTCGGTGGGCGCCACATGGACGATCAAATCCCATAGCGCCTGCATCGGAGCCGAGGTGCCGATAATCCGGCTCTCGTCGCCAAAGGGCTGCCCCGGTTCCACCACCTCGCTCTCCTGTCGGCGATGCCCCATGGCCACCTCAAGGGTGGTGCGCAGCCGGTCGAAATCAAGCGGCTTGGTCAGATAGTCGTGTGCCCCTTTCTTCATGGCGGCAACCGCTGAATCCACCGAAGAAAAAGCGGTCATGATCACCACCGGGATAGCCGGATTAATGGCATGAATTTGTTTCAGGGCCTCCATGCCGTCCATGGTGGTCATGCGCACATCCATGAGAATGGCATCAAAAGGCCCCTGTTCCACTGCGGCGACTGCGGTACTGCCGTCATCCGCCTCTTCCGCGGCCCACCCCCATTCGGCAAACAGCGACCGCAGCATGAACCGGTGCACCCGTTCATCGTCAACAATGAGAATTTTGGCCTTTGTCTGTGTACTCACGCTCGTGTCCTTTGGGTATGCTGTGTTCAATTCTTCAATCATATCTTGAATATGCTAGCATTAAACTGCTACAGTGTGCAAATGGAACATACGCTTACAATTAAAAAGGTCATTGCCGGCGGCAAAGGGCTGGGCACCCTCCCGGACGGGATGGTGGCAATGGTCTCCGGGGTCCTGCCCGGCGAGACGGTGGTGGTCCGGGAGACAAAAGCCCATCGTGGTCACAAGGACGTCGAGCTGGTGCGGATCATCGAAGCCGCACCGGAACGGATCGCACCGCCCTGCCCCTATTACGGCACCTGCGGCGGCTGCGATCTGCAACACGCCGCCTACCCGGCCCAACTGGTGATCAAGCAGCAGATCCTGCGGGAAACACTGGAACGCGCCCACCTGGAATTGCCGGTCAACCAGGTGTCCCCGACCCTGCCCTCGCCCGAGGCCTTCGGTTATCGCCACCGGGTACGCCTGCACCTTGACCCGGCAGGGCAACTCGGTTTCCATCAAAATGCCAGCAATCAGGTAGTACCGATCCGGCACTGCCTGCTGGCCACCGATGCGATCAATCGGGTCATGGCCGGCCTGTTTGCTTCCAACTGGCCGCAGCGGTTAAAGGATCGGATCGAAGCCCTTGAATTGATCCATTCTCCGGCAAGCGGGCAGGTCATTCTGGTCCTGCAGCCGCGTGCAACAGCCCCGGCGGCCATTGACGCAGCGCTTATGGAAGAACTGGGCACCCTGGCAGACCAGGTGGAGCTGCAACAAAAAAAGCCCGGCCGCGACAACACCATTGCAAACGCAACCGCCGATCTGTCCCAGCAGTTCACCTTTCAAGGCCATGCCTACCGGCTCGATTGGGATCACCGCTGTTTTTTCCAGGTCAATGCGCAGCAGAACGTTCGATTGATTCAGCTGGCCCTGGACCTGTGTAACGGCGAGTCCGAAGCCGCTCCTTTTTCCGCCCTTGATCTCTTCTGCGGCATGGGCAACTTTTCCATCCCCCTGGGCCTCATGGGTGCCGAGGTGACCGGAATCGAACATAACCGGCGCAGCCTGCACTGGGCCGGTCGCAACCGTCTTGAGGCAGGCCTGTCCACCGCCCGATTCATCGCCGGGAATGTTGAGCAGCAATTGCAGACCCTGGTTGCCCGCAACCATCGATTCGACCGCATCCTCATGGACCCGCCCCGTCAGGGCCTGGGTAAGGCCTCTTCCCTCCTGGCCCGCCTCGGGCCGCAGCAGATCATCTCCATTTCCTGTGATCCGGCGACCCTGGCGCGCGACCTCCGCCTGATTGTTGCCTCCGGCTACCGGCTCGCCCATATCACCCCGGTGGACATGTTTCCCCAGACCCATCACATCGAATCCGTCGCGCTCCTTGAAAGGAATTGACATCAGGCACACCACGCACTATTTTGGCCTTTTTGTTTAGTACTCAGCAAATCCTCTCCTTGCCTGCGGGGTGTCACCAGACCTTGAGCCTGCGGACCAAGCGCCCGGCATAACCCACATTCAGCCAGATACCCACATGGAAACAACAAGTAATCTTCTCAAACAACGGCGCGAAAAAGCGGATTCTCTGGCGGCAGCCGGTGTCAAGCTGTTCAGCAACACCTTTAACTCCCCCCAGCCCATCGGCGAGGTTCTGCCGCAGGGCACGACGTTGGAGGCTGAAACCCACGACGACAGCGGCAAATCCTACCGCATTGCCGGTCGGGTCATGTCGATGCGCCGATTCGGCAAGGCCGCCTTTTTTCATCTCCAGGATGCCGAAAACCGCATTCAGGTCTATGCCCGCCGCGACTTGCTCGGCGAAGGCGTCTACGACCTGTTTAAAAAATGGGATGTCGGTGATATCGTCGGCATCGAGGGCCGGCTCTTTAAAACCAAGACCGGCGAACTGTCGCTGGAAGCCACCACCCTGCAGATGATCACCAAATCGCTGCGCCCCCTGCCGGAAAAATTCCACGGCCTCACCGATGTCGAAACCCGCTACCGCCAGCGCTATCTCGACCTGATCGTCAACCCCGAGGCGCGCGACATCTTCAAGAAACGGGTGGAGATTATCCGTCTGGTCCGCGAGTTTCTCAATAATCGCGGCTTCATGGAAGTCGAGACCCCGATGATGCAGCCGGTCCCCGGCGGGGCCACGGCCAAGCCGTTCAAAACGCACCACAATGCCTTGGACATGGACCTGTTCCTCCGGATCGCCCCGGAACTCTATCTCAAGCGGCTGCTGGTCGGCGGATTCGAAAAGGTCTTTGAGATCAACCGTAATTTTCGCAATGAGGGCCTCTCCACCCGTCACAATCCGGAATTCACCATGCTCGAATTCTACCAAGCCTACTCCACCTACCATGACCTCATGGACCTGACCGAGGAGATGATTTCCTGGCTGGCCCACGAGATCACCGGTTCCATGGACATCACCTACCAGGGGACCCCGGTCAATCTGGCCCCGCCCTGGCAGCGCTTCACCATGGAAGAGTCCCTGGAGCGGATTGCCGGCATTGACCCGGCCATTCTCAAGGATGATGCCGCAGTCATGGCCCTGGCCAAAGAAAAAGGGATCGAACTGCAGCCCGAGGCCGGTCCGGGCAAGGCCAAAACCGAGCTTTTTGAATTACTGGTCGAGGAACGGCTGATCGACCCCACCTTCATCACCTCTTATCCCACCGAGGTCTCGCCGCTGGCCCGGCGTAACGAAGACGACCCGTCGGTCACCGACCGGTTCGAGCTCTTCATCACCGGCCGCGAGATCGCCAACGCCTTTTCCGAGCTCAACGACCCCATCGACCAGCTGCAGCGTTTTCAGAAACAGATCGACGAACGCGGCGATGACGATGAGGTCCATCCGGTCCTGGACCGCGATTATGTCCGCGCCCTGGAATACGGCATGCCGTCGGCAGCCGGCGAGGGCATCGGTATCGACCGGCTGGTCATGCTCCTGACCGATGCCCCGTCGATCCGCGATGTTATTCTTTTCCCGCAGCTGAAAGCGGAAACCGCCGAGTAATCAGCCGTCCATGGCCTCCTTTGAATGGTTTGTCAGCCTGCGCTATCTGCGGGCCAAACGGAAGCAGAAATTCATCTCGCTGATCACCATCATCTCCATTCTGGGGGTCGCGGTCGGCGTCCTGGCGCTGATCGTGGTGCTCTCGGTCTGGACCGGCTTCACCGAGGGCCTGCGCGACCAGATCATCGGCGTTAACGCCCATGCTCTAGTGCAGCGTCACGACGGCGTGATCGCCGATCCCGAAGGGGTCATGGCAAAAATCCGAACGGTTGAGGGAGTCAAAGCCGCCACCCCCTATATCTACACCCAGGCGCTGATCAGCTCGGCCGCCCAATCCACCGGGGTCGTGCTGCGCGGCATTGATGCTGCCGGTGCCATGCAGGTCATCGGCATCGGCCAAAAGATGAAAATCGGCCAATTGACCGATCTTGACGCTCCGAACGCTATCCCGGCCATTGTCCTGGGGCGCGACATGGCTCGGCAACTGCAAGTCGAGGTCGGCGACAAAATCCGCCTGCTTTCGCCCAACGGGCCGCTCTCGCCCATGGGTGTGATGCCCCGAGTTCGGACCTGCGTTCTCGTGGGTATCTTTGAAACCGGGATGTTCGAATACGATTCCACCATGGGCTTCATCAACCTGGATACGGCCCGCAGCCTCACTGATCTGCGTCGCGGGGTACACGGCATAGAAATAAAGGTAAACGATGTCGACCAGGCAGACCGAATCGCCGCCGCCGTGCAACAGGTTCTCGGCCGGGGTTACGTCGTTCGCGACTGGATGCAGCTCAATCGGAACATGTTTGCTGCCCTCAAGCTGGAGAAACTCGGCATCTTCATTGCCCTGGATCTGATTATCCTGGTGGCGGCCCTCAATATCATCAGCGCACTGATTATGGTGGTTATGGAAAAGAATCGCGATATCGCCATCCTCAAATCCATGGGAGCAACCACCAAGGCCATCATGCGGATCTTCTTCTACCAGGGGGCGGTCATCGGCCTTTCCGGGACCATGCTCGGGGTGGGCTCCGGCCTCACCCTCTGCGCCATCCTCAAGCATTCCAAACTCATCGAGCTGCCGGCCAATGTCTACCCCATGTCCACCATGCCGATCAAGGTGGTACCCTTTGATGTGAGCGTGATCGCCGTCTCCGCCATCCTCATCACCTTGGCCGCGACGCTCTATCCGTCATGGAAAGCATCGCGTATCCGCCCGGCTGAGGCCTTGAGCTATGAATAACCCCCCCCTTCTGCAGGCCACGGCCCTGTGCAAATCGTACCGCAGCGGCCTCGATACCATCACCGTCCTCAATAAGGTCGACCTGATTGTAGCGCCCAAGGAAATGACGGCCATTGTCGGTGCCTCGGGCTCCGGCAAGACCACCTTGCTGCAGATCCTCGGCACCTTGGATCAACCGAATTCCGGCCAACTCCTGTTCCGGGGCGAGGACCTCATCGGTAAGAATGAGGCGGATCTGGCCGATCATCGCAACCGCCACATTGGTTTTATTTTCCAATTTCATCACCTGCTCCCCGAATTCACGGCGCTTGAAAACGTGATGATGCCCGGCTTGATCAACGGGTGCCCGCATACCGCCCTCCAAAAAAAGGCGCAAGGCTTGCTGGAACAGGTAGGACTGGCCGAGCGCCTCCAGCACCGCAGCGGTGAACTCTCAGGCGGCGAACAGCAGCGGGTCGCCCTGGCCCGTGCCTTGGTGATGGATCCGGCCCTGCTGCTGGCCGACGAGCCCACCGGTAACCTTGATGCTGCCAGCGGCAACCGGGTTTTTGCCCTGCTGCGGGAATTAAGTGAACATCTCGGCCTGGCCGTGGTCATGGTCACCCACAACATGGAACTGGCCGCCGCCATGGACCACCGGCTTACCCTGGCCGAAGGCGTCCTCCACTGAACCCGACCTTTCTCTTTCAGGAACTGGAAATGAAATCCATCCCGCTCTCGATACAGTTCCTCAATATCCTGGTTTTCCTGCTCTTTTCCGCCGGCTGCACCCGACCTCCCGCTTCCGCCCCGACTCCGCCGTTACAAGAAACGCAAACCACCGCCTCCGCACAGGGGCAAAGTATCCCCCCTTCCGAGTCCATCGTGGATTTGCGGCAAAACCATCAAAGCACGTCCTGCACGGACCAACGCACGGTTCGACACAGTGAACGAAACCGGGCCCACTGCTACCATCTGCGACCGGCGGTCACCGTGCTCACCCCAAAAAAGCACTCCATACCAACCCTTAAGGGCGCAAAGACAACAAAACTGAAAAAAGGAAGCCATTCAAAGAAGAAAGAAAAAAAGACAGGCAGACGCGCAACGTCCCCCAAAGAAAGGTACCGAAAGACGACCCGTTGTTGTCAGCCGCAGAGCCTGATCTATGCCCGCTGCCGTACCGGGATCAGTACCTGCAGACTGGGCGACACCAGCCCGGTGCAATGGTTCGCCTGTGCCCGAAAAAACGGGGCCACCACTTCCACCCCGAGAGCAGGTTCGGTCATGGTCCTGGATGCCAACTCCCGACGCGGCATGCCGACCGGCCATCCCGCCTATGTGGAAGCGGTCCACGTCAACCCCGACGGGACCTGGACCCTTCGCATCAGTCACACCAATTACGACCGTAAATGTCATCTCGATCTGGATGCCACGGTTCTCTTTCATCCCAAACACATGACCGCCACTTTTCAGTCCGGACACTGGGGCCACTGGGCCAGGGGCCTGAAAGTTCTCGGTTTTATTCTGCGTTAAGGTCCGGTCGCAGCCCAATGTCTTTTTAATCACAGAGCTTCACATGGCCACTCAACCTCCTCACATCATGCGCGAAACTCTTCTGGAACAGATGGAAAGCCTCTCTCCTCCGGAATTATCGGCACTCCAGGTCCTGGCCATAGCGGCCGAACCCTTGACGCACAATGCCCTCTTGGACATCTGCCGGAATGCAGGTCTTCCCTTAAAAAAGACACCCGATGCTACCCCGGTGCCGACCCTCCTGCCCCAGGTACAGCGACTGAAAAGTCTGCATCTTATCGATGACCATTCTCTGGTCAATGAGGTGATCCTGGAAGTCATTGCCCGCAGGGTCTTTGCCGACAAGCAGTCCAGGGTCGTGCCGATTTTGCCCGCGGAGAAAGCCCAAAAAAAACTAGCGGGCCGTTGGGTTCCCAAAAGTCAGAAACCCAAGCCGCGCCCTCTCCCTGTTCCCGTCCCCCTGGCCAAGGCCATTGTCGACGCGGTTCGTGCTGCTTTGCCGGCGCCGTCCTCCTTTTTTCATCTCACGGGCCTCCGCTTAGTTTCCGCCTGCAACCGAACCCTGCGGGAGTTGCGTATCGCCCTGCTCGATGGGAACAGCCAGCAGCTGGAACACTGCACCAGAATCCTGCTCAACGATTGCACGGCCCAAACGGGTTCGATTGATCCCTTGGTCCGCCTTTTGAACAACCCCTTTGATGCCGCCTGGTTTGGAACCCTGTCCCCCATCATGCAAACCCGGCTCCTCTCCCGGATTTTCAACCACACCTTCTTCAATCTGGAACCGGACGGGGAGGCCCTGGAACTCGCCCTCGTCCCGGCCCTGCGAGGAGCTGTTCCGGCCGATGACCGCCTCCGCTTTACCTTTGATCTGATCATCCGCCTCCTCCTGGGGGGAGAACCGGCGCAAGCCCGGCAACTCCTCGATGAAATAGAGCGACAGGCGACCAATGCGTATACGTTCGGATTCACCGGCTGGATTGCCTTGATTGAAGGACGATTGGAGGACTCGCTCAATCTCTTTACCGCAGACCTCAAAGAATTTCGGCGACAACAACGCAAACGCACCCTTTTCTTCAGCAACCTTGCAGCTCCTTTTTTCATCCTGGCCCTGCTCCGTAAAGGGGATGCCGACAGCCTCAAACAGGCCGGGACCTACCTTGACCAGCTCAGACGCCGATACGAATATTCCACCTTTATGGCCGCCATTCTTGCCGCCCTGACGGCCATGCTGGCCAGCCAGAACGGCTTCTCTCCGGAGGAGGCGCGCGCCCCCCTTGTTGCTCTGGGGAACGACTGGAAGAAAATCGATGGAGGATTAGGATTGCTGTTTGTCGGCATGGCTTCCTTCAGCCTCAGCGGCCAGCTGTCCCGGAAGGAAATTAAGGTCCTTGACTCCTCTTTTATCCGGGCCCGTGAGGCGAATCTGAACTGGCTGGCCATGGAGTATGCCGAACTTCTCTGTCGAGCCGACCGGGAAATTCCGGACCGTCGGGAGTTCATCCGTACAACCTGTGCCGCGACCGGTCTTGTGTCCCTGACTGCCGGTATTGTGATCGAGGAGCCGTGGCGGAAAAGCCTGCGCGCCCTCCGGGTAGCCGTGTCAGGCGCAGTGACCAAAGACAAAAATTCGGACGAGGCACCGCAAAGCCGCATTGTCTATCTGCTCCGGTTTTCCAGAACAGGCGCACTGGAGGACATCAGCCCGCTTGAACAGAAACTGACTGCCAAGGGCGCCTGGACCAAGGGCCGCCCTATTGCCCTGCAACGGCTGGTCAGCGGGGATCGCCTGGAAGGACTGACCAAAGCCGACCAACCCCTGCGGTCAGCTATCCACCGCTCGGAATATTATTACGGTAACCAGTACGAATTCAACCTGAAACGGGCGCTTCCTGCCCTGGTTGGGCATCCGTTCCTCTTTCTTGCCGACTCGCCCACAACGCCGGTGGAGATGCTCAAGGGCGAACCGGAGATTATGGTGCTGCGCCAGGGCAAAGAGGTGGTCATCAGCTTGATCCCCAAGGTTACCAATGACGAGCCCTTTGTACTCGTGCGCGAAACACCCACCCGATATCGGGTGATCGAACTCTCCGAGGCCCATCATCGCCTGGCCCGGATCCTGGGCGGCAAGGGGTTGGCCCTTCCGGCCACGGCTCAGGAGGAGATCGCGCCGGTGCTGGCCGAGGTCGCCTCCCTGGTTACCGTCCACTCCACCATTCCCGGCACCGCCCACTCCATCGAAAGCGTTGCGGCCGACTCCACACCCCGCGTCCACCTCCTGCCCCACGGCCAAGGGCTCAGCCTGGAGATTTTGGTCAGACCCTTCAAGGATGACGGCCCCTATCTCAAACCAGGCCAGGGGACAAAAAATCTCATGGCCGATGTCAGCGGCCGCAGGTGTCAGACCGAGCGCAATCTGCAGGAAGAAAAAACACGAACCGCAACCCTGGAACAGAACCTGCCCGCTCTCGCCGCCCTACCCGATATGGACGGACAATGGTTTTCCGAAACTCCTGAGGATGCGCTGCAAGTGCTCGTCGAACTCCAGGAGGCCCGGGAACGCGGCGAGACCGTAGTCGAATGGCCTGAAGGGGAAAAACTCAAGGTCGGCAAAACGGTCTCGTTTGCCAATCTCAAACTCCACATCCGGAGCACGGCCAATTGGTTTGAAATGGAAGGCGAACTGCGTGTGGATGAGGAACGGGTGCTGGACCTCAAGGAAATGCTCGATCTCCTCCAGACCACGCCCCACCGCTTCCTCCCCCTGGGCGATGGGCAGTTTGTGGCTCTTTCCCGGGAGTTGCGCAAACGCCTGGACGAGTTGGCCGCCTACACCGACAAACGCGGCAAAAAAGTGGGAGTGCATCCCCTGGCGGCCCTGGCGCTGGAGGATCTCACCGAACAGGTCGGCGGACTTGATGCCGATGCCCAGTGGTATGCACGCCTGGAGCGCATCCGCGACGGACTGGCCGTCACCCCCGCCCTGCCCTCGACCCTGAAGGCCCAGCTCCGCGATTATCAGATGGAGGGCTACCAATGGCTAGCCCGATTGGCGCATCTGGGATTCGGGGCCTGTCTCGCCGACGATATGGGATTGGGAAAAACCGTTCAGACCCTGGCCGTCATCCTCCACAACGCTCCGCAGGGGCCGACCCTGGTGGTGGCCCCGACCTCGGTCTGCGCTAACTGGATGAATGAGGCGCAGCGCTTCGCACCGACGCTCAAGATTCACCCCTTCGGCGGCAGCAATCGCGAGGCCCTGGTCGCGGATCTCGGCCCCATGGACGTCCTGGTCTCCAGTTACGGCCTGCTCCACCAGGAATCCGAGATGCTGGCCGCAGTGGATTGGCAGACCATCGTCCTCGACGAGGCCCAGGCCATCAAGAATGCCGGCACCAAACGCTCGCAGGCCGCCATGGGCCTCAAAGGGCAGTTCAAGATCGTTACCACCGGCACGCCAATTGAGAATCATCTGGGGGAATTCTGGACGCTCTTTCATTTCATCAATCCGGGGCTGCTCGGATCAAGGGAGCGGTTCAACACCCGCTTTGCCGCCCCCATTGAGCGATACAACGACCGCGAGACCCGGCGCCGGCTGAAAAAACTGGTGCAACCCTTCATCCTCCGCCGCCTCAAGTCGCAGGTGCTGGAAGAACTGCCGCCGCGCACCGAGGTGGTACTGCAGGTCGAGCTGAGCAAGGAAGAAACCGCCTTTTACGAGGCCCTGCGGCAAAAAGCCCTGGAGCGGATCGACGCAGAACAAGGCCCGGCCGCGCAAAAACCGATGCAGATTCTCGCCGAGATCACCCGCCTCCGCCGGGCATGCTGCCACCCGCGGCTTATTTTGCCCGAAACTCCCCTTGTGGGGTCGAAGCTGACCCTGTTCGGCGAGGTGGTGGCGGAACTGCTGGAAAACGGCCATAAGGCCCTGGTCTTCAGCCAGTTTGTCGGCCACCTCGCCCTGATCCGCGAGTATCTGGATGGCCGCAACATTCCCTACCGCTACCTGGACGGCTCGACTCCAGCCAAGGAGCGGCAGCGCGAGGTCGAGGCCTTTCAGGCAGGCCAGGGCGATCTCTTTCTCATCAGCCTCAAGGCGGGTGGACTGGGACTCAATCTGACCGCAGCGGACTATGTCATCCACATGGACCCCTGGTGGAATCCGGCGGTGGAAGATCAGGCCTCGGACCGGGCCCATCGCATCGGCCAGGAACGGCCGGTGACTGTCTACCGGCTGGTGGCCCAAAACACCATTGAAGAAAAAATCGTGCGCATGCATGCTGAGAAGCGCGACCTGGCCGACAGCCTGCTTGACGAAACCGACGCCAGCGCCAAGATCTCTGCCGACGAACTGCTCCGGCTCATCCGCGAGCCGTAACAGAGCGGATCCGGCTGTGCGAGACGCTGAGCTCCAACAAACGTACAGCGTTAACAGAAGCCGTGTTGCTTTCCTTTGATCGATTCAATATCAATACGAATAACCACCGTAAGTCCCAGGTTTGTTTTTGGATATTCGAATTTTTTATCTGAGAATCGCGCCACAATCCCGTCGAGGGCTTTAATCTTCTCGGCTTCATCCACCACGAAAGCAGCTTTGCCGAATCCGATGACGGTACGATGCTTTGCTTCAAAGTCGCAGGCAATATCATTTTCAATGATACCGTGATCAATACTCACCTCGAAGCACACCGTATTATTGCGTTTCATTATTTCTATTTTGGTGCCGGCTTTCGCCGAGTGGAAATAAATCGCCGTACCGTCAAAGGTGTAGAAGACGGGCACGAGAAACGGTATGTCGACATCAACCAAGGCGATACGCATGAGATTGGCTGAGCGGAGAATTGCATCGATCTCGGCGCGATCAGTAATCTCCCTGTTCTTGCGTCGCATGGGGCCGTGGTGGGGGTGTCCAATCGTTGATTCATGCATCATGATTCCTTGTTTTTTCAACCGTTGTTTCGGTATACGAGTTTATCCTGTTTAAAAGGTGCGGTCACGAATCGTCACCCTCACAATCACATGACAAATTCGCTAAAACGGCCCGGTCGAATTGGGATTTTTTCGGCACCGGGAAACCTGCCTTCTTGGTCTCGATCATTTTCAGCTTGTCTATATAGTCTGCAGGCAAGGCGTGGAACTGAGCCCCTGTCACAATATGATGGAGGTACTCTTCAGTGGGGCTTGCCGGATCGCCTAAAAAATTTCTTTTCATGAGAAGCACCGGGATGCAATGCCCCTCTGTATCGACAACCTCCGTGGGATAAAGAAAATGCGCCCCAGTGCCATCTAAACGGACATCCTGCCAGGCATCAAGAAGGTCTGCATCGGAAAAAGAGAGTTTAAAAATAACCCCCCACAGATCTTCTCCCGGCGCACTGATCAAACATTCCTCCCCGCCGTCCCATATTTTTGAATAGCCAAAAAAAGAGAGGCGATAATTGCTTAACCGTGCCACGGCAAAGACTTCAGGGTTGTGACAGCGGGACGTAATCTGTTCCCTGTTCATATCGGAACCATAGACAAAATATAATTGATAGGATCTACTGTAAAAATCTTTCATGCTGTATCCTTTTGCGGATTACGTATTCACACCGCGAGAAAGGGACCCTCGTAACGGGGGAACCGGCAGAGTCACAATGCGGCCCCCGCATCGGTTACCAAACGTTGAGAATCCACTCTTTGTTTTTCTTGTACTCCATGTCAGTGAAAATGGTATTGACCATCTGTTCGGCCAGCCAGATCGCCCCGGCGTAACCGACCACCGGATGCCGGTATAATCCGGCCCGATCGTAGGTGGGAAACCCCACCCGCACCATGGGGATATTATTGTCAATGGCGGAGAACCGACCCTTGGAGTGGCCAAGGATGAGATCGAGTTCCAATCCCTCGTTCTTGATCCGGTTTTCCAACTCCCAGAGATCGGCGTTGGTAATGATCTCCATCGGGAAATCGACGTTTTCCTGCATCGCTTTGATCCGGGGGTCATGCTGGTACTGGGTGTTATCGTCACCAAGAAGCAACAACACGGGTTTCATCTCCAGGTCGAGACAAAATTCAGCGATGCCGATGGCCAAATCGGGATTCCCAAAAATGGCCACCCTTTTGTCGGCCAGAAACATATGGGTAATATCGGTCAACGCATCCAGGGCAATCCCCCGTTCGCGCACCAGCGATTCAGGAATCGGTTTTCCGGTGATCGTTTTCAGGTTCTGGAGAAAGGTGTCCGTGTTGCGGATGCCGATCGGGGTCGGGCCGATGATGGTCGGTACGCCAAATTCCTTTTCAAGATACTGGGCCGCCTTGCCGCCCTCATACTTATTCAGAGCGATGGTGCCGATGGCGTTGGCCGTTCCGGCCAAGTCTTCGATGGTGGTATCGCCGTGGGAGACAAAATTCCCGTAGGGCATCAGCGGAGAATCGAAGTTCTCGATTTCAAACAGAACCGTTGCCTCAACCTGCATCTCCGCCAGCAGATGCTTGAGGGCCGTGACATCCCCGGGGTTGACCCAACCGGTGATCAGGTTCAGTTTGGTGCTCGGTTCGGTTTTCTTCGCAAAATAGATAATGAAGTCCCGCACCGCGATATCGTAGCCGGTCACCATGCTGCCGACAAAGCTCGGCGTATGGATCGGGATGAGATGGACTTCCCTGCCGGCATATTTTTCCTTGAGCAGGCCGTCATTGAGTTTGGTGACCACGCCGTCGATATCGTCACCGATGATCTCCGTTGAACAGGTCGAGATGATCGGGATGACTTTGACCGCCGGATACCGCATCAATAAGACATCCACCGCTTCTTCGACCCGCTTGACGGCCCCGAATACGGCACCGTCTTCATGCACGGAAGACGAGGCGATTTCAAAGCTTTCCTTGAAATGCTGCGAGATCAGCAAGCGAACAAACATAACGCAGCCCTGCCCGCCGTGAACGATCCCGATGCACTCTTTAATGCCTATACTGGCGAACTGCGCACCGCAGGGCTGACAGGTGAATATCGGGTTGATGACCGCGGCCCGTGTTTTTTCTTTCACTTCACAATACATGGCAACGCTCCTTTTAATAGTGCTGGTCGGTGAGCTCAAGATTGAGCGACCCGGTAATGG
Organism: uncultured Desulfobulbus sp.; assembly: GCA_963666685.2. Taxonomy (GTDB): domain Bacteria; phylum Desulfobacterota; class Desulfobulbia; order Desulfobulbales; family Desulfobulbaceae; genus Desulfobulbus. Next base: position 156,694 of record CAXXHZ010000003.1, on the reverse strand, counting down.
TCAAATGGTCCATACGTTCATGCAGCCCTTGCATGAGTTGCTTGATTTCCTCTTTTTGCATCGTGGCCAGCCAGGAGTAGCGATCTTTACAGGCCTCCGCGAGGCAGACGGCATCCACCCAATAACATCGGTCCGCCGGTGTTTCGAGTTCGACGGGTTCACCGCACAATAACTGCGTGGTTTTGGTCAGGACGCCCTCATTCTGATCTTTTCTGTCCCAGGCACGGGAATGAAACTGCCAGAGACATTTTTTCATTATATAATCCAAAAGTTGCTCAATTTTATCCTTCATAAGGTCATCCATGATTGCCTCCTTCACGCCGCATGGGCCAGGTCTGTTTCAAAGCTGGGGTAGGTCTTCTTGCTCAAATCCGCCAGACAGTCATATTTCCCTGTATACGGGCGCAACACGGTTGAAGAGGTAATCTCCTCGCTCAGATTCTCGTCTGAGAGCATCCGCGGGGTCATAAAACCTTTGTCTGTGGGAATGACATCTTTGCTGATATCCAGCAAGGTCAGCTGATGAATCGGCGAATAGATAGCGTTGTAGATATCGCGGGCAAACCGGACCCACCCTTCCCACCCCTTCCAGGGCCCGTTGTGGTAGGCATGCGCGTTCAGATACGGAACACGAACCTTTTTAGCGACCTCGCCCGGTCGTTTACCGGTGAAAATAATGTCGGGTTTGAGCATATCCATGGCTTCGAGCCCTTCGAGTTCATTGGGGTCGTCTATGGCCAGAGCCCCTTCTTCGCAGCGGGAAATCCCCTTTTCAAAATCGCCCTGATGGCCGAATTTGGAGTAAACCGAGACCACGTCAACGCCGAATTCATCATGAATGACATGGGCCCAATGCCAGAGTTTCGATCCCCCGGGCCACAGGCATACTTTTTTGCCCCGCAACCGTTCCTTGTACCAATCGAGTTCCGGCTGCCACCGGGCGGTTTCTTCATCAATGATCGCCTGGGCCCGGTCTTCGATACCGAAAAACAAACCGATTTTCCTCAGTCCTTCCGCCAGGGTGGCGAAGCCGAAGGCATCAATATCCAGCCGCGGAATGCCGTATCTTTTTTTCAGCTCGTTGCAGATATATTCAGCGGAACGGGCACACTCCAGCACGTTGAGATGGGCCCGGTGCATCCCCCTGAGGTCATCATAGGAGCCGTTGCCGGTAAAGGTGGAAAGAACCTGCACACCCATTCGTTTGAAAAAATCCATCATCACGTACTGATCGCCCTGGATGTTATACTCACCGACATAGTTGATGACGTAGGGACTGGTGATCTTCGGCTCCAGGGTTCCAACCTTTTGATTCATCCAGGCAATGTTGATTTTATGATGCCCCCCCGATTGGCTCGGTCCCCCGAAGCCCGGAGAGTTGCAGACGAAGATGTCGACCTCGGGCATTTCCTCCATCACTTCTGCGGCAATGGCATCGATGTCGTCGCCGATCAGAGCCGAAGCGCAGGTCTGGTAGATCGACATTCTTTTGATTTTCGGAAAGGCCTTGAACGCCTCAATAATGGTTTGTTTAAGCAATTTTTCAGCGCCGAAGATGACATGTTTTTCCTTCATATCCGTGGCAAAGGTATTCTTGATCTGAAAATTGTCGTTATCGCTGATATACCGTTTGGTCTGCCAGGTATCGTAGGTGCATCCGATGGGGCCGTGACTGAGATGGATAACATCCTTCATCGGCGTACCGATTACGTGCTTTGCGCCGCAATAGGCGCAGCCGCGTTCGGAAATCGATCCTGGGATGGTGTTGAGGTATCCGGATGGCAGGGCTGAAGTCAAATCCTCGCCCGCCGCTTTTATAACAGCGTGCATTTTTCGCTCGGGTATGCACTTGCTGCATTCAAATTCGTGATAGGGCATGGCTCGCTCCTCCTTGGAGTAAGTTACAAAATGGCTTTTTCACCGGATTCATCGGTGCGCACCCGCACGGCGTCGTCAACCGGACAGACAAATATCTTCCCGTCGCCTATCTGGGCCGTCTGATTCACCTTGACGATCGTCTCCACCACGACACGGACATCGGCATCACGCACAACCAGTGAAAAAAAACGTTTCGGAATATATTTCATGCCCCCGGATTTCCCTTGTCCCATGAGTTCCGGGGGGATGTCGCAACTGACCTCATTGGCAATGCCGCGTTGCTTGCCGCGTCCGATCGCCGGCATGGCGGTGAGGCTTAAAAACCCCAGGGCTTCGAGGGCGTCTTTGGTTTTCCCCATCTTTCTCGGGCGGATGATCGCTATTATTTCCTTCATAGCGTCACCTCTTAAAGTCCGGTCACGCCGGTGCGGACAGTGACAACCTCTTCCACCGGGGTGACGAAAATTTTGCCGTCGCCGAAGTTGCCGGTATAGGCTTTGTATTTGATGAGTTTGATGACCTCCTCAACATTGTGATCCTCGACCACCAGTAAGAGCATTACTTTGGGAAGCTCATCATAATGGACCGAGCCCACGGTAATGCCTTTCTGTTTGCCGCGACCAAAGGCGTTGAGTTTGGTCATGGAAAAGAAGCCGGCTTCGGCAAGCCCATCGGCCACGCTGTCGGCGGCATCGGGTCGAACAATTGCTCTGATCATTTTCATGTTGTTTCTCCTTTGCAATCCCGCGTCAGTCGGCAAGGCCGTATTTGACCACCATGGCTTCAAGCTCTTCCATCATCAAAGGCTTTGGAATAACAAAGTTCTGATTCTCAATGATCTTGCGCCCGAGCTCACTGTATTCCAGTGCCTGATTTTCCGTGGGATCGTATTCAGTCACCGTCTTTTTGTTGAACTCGGCCTTCTGTACCATGTTGTCACGGGGGACAAAGTGGATCATGTGGGTGCCGATTGCAGCGGTGAATTCGTCAAGGAACTCTCGTTCCCGGTCCACCTTACGGCTGTTGCAAATAATTCCGCCCAACCGAACCCCGCTCTGCTTGGCGAATTTGACCAGGCCTTTGCAAATGTTGTTCGCCGCATAAACCGCCATCATTTCGCCTGACGCGACAATATAGACTTCCTGTGCTTTCCCTTCGCGCAGAGGCATGGCAAAGCCGCCACAGACAACGTCGCCGAGGACGTCGAAAAAAACGAAATCAAGATCCTCGGTGTAGGCCCCGTTGGCTTCCATCAGGTTGATCGCGGTAATGATACCGCGACCGGCGCAACCGACCCCGGGCTCGGGACCGCCTGATTCCACACAACGAATATCCTTGAAACCGACTTTTATAACCTTTTCATTGGTGACCTTTTCAGTACCCTCTTCGCGCAGCACATCCATCAGCGATTCCTGGGGCTTGCCGCCGAGGATGAGACGTGTGGAATCAGCCTTGGGATCGCAGCCATGGATAAATATTTTCTTGCCGTGGAAATGGGCCAGAGCCGCTGCCGTATTTTGGGTGGTTGTTGATTTTCCGATGCCGCCCTTGCCGTAAATTGCAATCTTGCGTGTCATTGTCAGACTCCTGTGGAGAGAGGGTTGCCAGGAGGGGATATCCTTCCTTTGATTGCTTTATAGCGATAAGCGTGCCAAATGATTCTTGGAGCGATACTCTTCGACCAAACCGCATGTTTTCAAAATAAAACATTGCATTATCAATAAGTTGAGAAACGAGGCCGTTTCTTGTTTTTCAACGAATGAGGTCAGTGCGAACCGACAGGGCTGCGTTTCGTACGGAATGGTATCTTCTTGCCGTTCGAATGTTCGCAACCGTATTTTTGCTTGCTCAACGGCACAGGGCCACCCTGTTTCGGGAGAAAGCAGATGAAATGAGGGGGGTGGGAGAGAGAGGTGAGGAGCGGGGGCAAGACCTTGAAGGAAAAAAGGGGGGAAACCACGAGGTCCGGTGAGCGGGTCACCGGTCCTGGTGTTCGTTTTGGTACAAAGGGCTTGTCAGCAATTCACAAGCCCCCCGGCATCTCATCTGAGACTACGGCGAGCGGGTTGATACCTATATCGGCGAACCCGTGGGTATACGAGGGGATCCATCAGAGGGATCCGCTCGTATCAGGGTTCCGTGCTTGAAGCGAGCGGTGAGATCACCCGGCGAAACTGCTTGTAGGTGATATGGTACTTTTTCATGCGCAATCCCATGGTCCTCCGGGTCAATCCCAGTTCCTGGGCCGCCTCGGTGGCATTGCCCTGATGCAGCCGCAGGGCTTCCACCAGCATCTCATATTCAATGGACGCCAGTTTGGCCTCCAACCCGTTTTGGATATCCAACCCTGGAAAGAGAGGCGCCTGCAACGACAAGGGGAGATTGTGACCGTGAATGGCATCGTCCTCGGTGAGGATGACGGCACGTTCGATCACGTTTTCCAGTTCGCGGACATTGCCCGGCCAATGATAATGCATCAGCATATTCAGCGCCGGTGTGGTTATCCGATTGATGGTTTTCTCATTTTCTTTGGAAAAGCTGGAGGTGAAATGTTCGGCCAAGGTGATAATGTCGCTCCCCCGATCACGCAACGGAGGAATCAGCAGGGGAAAAACATTGAGACGAAAATAAAGATCCTGGCGAAAGGTGCCGGTGGCTACCATTTCGGCAAGATCTTTATTGGTGGCCGCGACAATGCGGATATTGACGGTTACGGTTTTATTGCCCCCCACCCGCTCGAAGGCCCTTTCCTGCAGCACCCGCAACAACTTCGCCTGAACAGCAAGCGATAACTCCCCAATCTCATCAAGGAAAATCGTGCCGCCATCCGCCTCTTCGAAGCGTCCCTTGCGCAGTTGGGTCGCCCCGGTAAACGAGCCCTTTTCATGACCGAACAGTTCGCTTTCAAGGATGCTCTCCGGCAAAGCCGCGCAATTGAATTTCACCATGGGGCCATTGGGATTGGGGCCGTCGAAGTGGATGGCATTGGCGATCATCTCCTTGCCGACACCGCTTTCCCCGAGCAAAAGGACCGTGGCCTTGGTTTTCGCGACCTTATGCAGCAGGGCAAAAACCTCCATCATCGCCTTTGAGGAACCAATAATGTTCGCAGGCTTAAACCGCGCACGCAATTCCTCAACAAGCTCCCGATGCCGCTGTTCCCAAAGAACTTTATCCACATTTTCGACAAGATAAAGCTCAACGGCCTGCGCCAGCATGTAGGAGACAACCGTCAAGGCATCCACATGTTTTTCCAGCAGTTCCTCGTTATCGTAGCGGCGGATGGCACTAATGCTGCCGAGCACCTTCTTGCCCCGCAAAATCGGCACGCACAGAAAGGCATGGTCCCGGTCCTCAGGCCGCGAAAGACTTCCCGTTCGATTGAGAAAGGCAGGCTCATTCCCGATGCGCGGAACGATGATCGGGCATGCCGATTCAACCACCTGTCCGGTAATGCCCTCCCCAGGAAAATATACCCCCCGTGCCTGTTCCTCATCGGATAATCCCATGCACTTATGGATGAAAATACGGCCGGTCTCACGATCGTGCAAATTGATCATGGCTCGCTCCACAGCCATGTCGTTCCGCATGTAGTCAAGGAAGGTTTCCAGGGCCCGGGACAGGTCGTTTCCTTCCGATAAGGACTTGCCCATGGCAAACAGCAGGGGCACAATCTTGCCCCGACACGCGCCTGCGTGACGTTCTATCACCCGAAGATCGCTGTGGTTGAGTGCACCCGCACGACATCCCGTCGTGGAGTTATCGTTTTGCTTCTTAGTAATGCACATAATATCTCACGATACAGCCAAGCTCTTTTTCTTTGTGTTCAGGGGAGAGGGCCTTCTCTTCTAAGACTACCTTAACGGTGAAAGCGTGCTCTTTCAACAATTCGATGACCTGCAGCCGGCATGCAAGCAACCATTGAATGACGAAAAGATAACCACCGCGGCGGAGACAGAGTGATAATTGCAAAGTGTATGCCGTCTCTTTTTTTAAGCATATATATTGAAGGAGTGGCGCTGTTGGCCTGAACCAGGTGTTCTGTTTTTGTCTGGGTAGCAGCGAATACGATCAACGATGTAAAATCGCAAGAGGGATGGTATATATTTTTGCAATTTCCCTTCAACCTTTTCCCAGGAGAGATACCATGTCCAAATACATCCCCTTCCTGCTGCTCTTTGCCGCAACCTTATTTTTCAATCTGACCTCCCTTGTGCAGGCCCAAGCCCCCCCGGTGCAAACCCAGGTGCCCGGCTATTACCGGATGCCATTGGGACACTTTGAGATCACCGCCCTGTATGACGGGGCCATCCAACTGGACACCCAACTGCTCCATAACGCCAAACCGACCGACCTGAATCGCCTGCTGGCCCGAATGTTTGTCGGTAACCCGAAGATGCAGACAGCGGTCAACGCCTATCTCATCAATACCGGTGCCCATCTGGTGCTGGTCGACACCGGGGCTTCCCAGCAGTTCGGCCCGACCCTGGGATATGTCCTGCAGAATATGCAGGCCGCAGGCTACAGGCCGGAGCAGGTGGATACGGTCATCATAACGCATATGCACGCCGACCACATGGGCGGGCTCAACGACCAGGACGGCAAGCCGCTTTTCCCCAAGGCCACGGTTTGGGTTTCGCAGGCGGACAACGATTACTGGCTCTCCGAGAAGGTGGCGGCCGACGCTCCCAAAGAACGGCAGCCGTACTTTCAGATGGCACGTGACATCGCGGCCCCCTATCAGGCCACCGGTCAATGGCAGACCTTCACCAAAGGGAGCGTGATCGTACCCGGCATCCTGGCGGTCACGGCCAACGGCCACACACCGGGCCATACCGCCTATGCCGTGGAATCCCAGGGCCGGAAGCTGCTGATCTGGGGCGATATCGTCCATGCCCATGCCGTCCAGTTTGCCCGGCCGGGCGTGTCGATTGAGTTTGATGTCGATCAACAGCAGGCCATCGCCACCCGCAAGGCCCTGATGAAAGAGATGGCCGCCGGCAAGACGCTCGTGGCCGGGATGCACCTTCCCTTCCCCGGCATCGGTCATGTCCGCGCCGAGGCCAAGGAGAGCTATGCCTGGGTGCCGATTGAGTTTGCACCGATGACTCAGGCAGCTGAATAATGGAGGAAAGAGAAAAAAAACAAGCAATTCGTGGTGTCCCTTTTCCTGCCGAACCGTTGACTCTTGAGGCTATCACGGCTCTTTACCCACAGCTCTACACGGAAAAGCGGTTGGCCGAATGGCAAAGGCTTTTTAACGAACAGGCACTTGTCATCAAAACGGAACAGGGAAGCGCCACCTCCATTCTTACGCTCCGGGATGCCATGCCCGAGCAGCGGGAATATGCCCTGGAGAATACCCGGCTGCTGGAAGAATGGGATAATATCGAAATACATCGGTACGGAAATATCGCCATCATCAAGGCTGATTATAGCCTTACCGCAGATGCTGAGAATCGCAAGGGAGTGGATGTCCTGACTTTGGTGAACGAACCCGAGGGATGGCGAATCGTCAATCTTGTCTACGAACAAACCCACTGGATTCAGCGATGATCAATTTCTTTGTCAAACATGATTATACGGTCAGGCCGTTTCTCCTCCATTGGCCGAACAAGGTTGAACAATTTTTTCGAATTATTCCGTACAAAGATCTTACACGGATACGAACCGTTCAACCTGGAACCTATCTTTTCTCCGATCTGGAACGACTCCTGCCCTGGGAGTTGCGGCAAGTCGAGCGGTTTTGCGAACTGATCGCCTCCGAGCTGACCCCAGCGCTGATTATCAATCGTCCGAAAGGGCTGTTGCGGCGCTACGAACTCTTGCGCCTGCTCTCCCAAAGGGGGATGAACCACTTTCGCACCTTTCCCTTCGATCATCAGGGAGAGGAGATCCGCTATCCGGCTTTCCTGCGCATGGCAAACGATCACAACGGTCCTTTGACCGGCCTTCTCAACACCCCTGACGAACATCGGCAAGCGCTTGAAAAAGCTGTGGCCGAGGGCAAAAATCCACAGGAAATCATTACCACGGAATTCTGCGAGACCTGCGGACCCGATGGACTGTACCGCAAATTCTCCGCATTCCGCATTGGCGATCGAATAATTCCCGGCCACATTATCTTTTCAACGGACTGGGTCACCAAGGACCGCGATCCGGAACCGTTACGAGACGAGGAACGAGATTATCTCACCTGTAACCCGCACCGCGACAGGCTCATGCACATATTTGAATGTGCGGGAATAGCCTACGGTCGCATAGATTACGGCTTGCGGGAGGGGAAAATTCAGGTATGGGAGATCAATACCAATCCGATGATCATCCAAACTGCAGAAAAATACTCTGCTGAAAAAATGCCCTTCAAACGACAGTTGGTCGATCAGTTGTCCGACGCTTTCCTCGAACTGCATCAACAGGCCAAACCGTTTGGGTCCCGGGAGATTCCGGTTCCTCTGCAAGTATTCCATGGCAGCGGCATCCGACGATTGCATCACCACCTGCTCCGAAGGTTTGCCGGACTCCGCCTTTAGTTTCTCGGTTTTTCAACACCTCTCCTGTTTTTCTTCCCTCATTCGAGTTAACCGCATTGAGATATAGGGCTTGCCGTTGTAGCGAACCCCGTTCAGAAAAAATGCGGACAAGGTTTCCTGTTGTCCTCTCCATCCCCCCCGGCCTTGACAAACCCTTCAAGTTCCCCTAGAATGGTACGACCATTTATGGTGTTTTATCTATGATTCACGAGCAACCCAAGGTAAACAACGACACAGGTTTAGATGTATACATTTGATTTAACAGCAAATAAATACAATCTATTCCTTTTTCATTAAGACTTATTTTTTATTTGGTACGACCAAACCGGCGAGAGGCGCTCAAACTCATGTCCCTACCCCCCTTATTCATCCCAGCCCAAGTCGGCCGAGCCGGCGAAGATGTGGCCCTGCAGCTCGAGGTGGCCATTCTCAGTGAAAAAATCCTGCCCGGCGTAAGCCTGCCCAGTGAACGAGAATTGCAACACCAGTTTCAAACCGGCCGAGGTGTCATCCGGGAGGCCATTCGCGTTCTGAAACAGAAAGGATTGATTGAAATCCGCAAGGGGTCAAAAGGGGGAGCATACGTCAAGAAAATTGAAGTCTCCAATGTCAGTGAATCCCTGGCCCTGTTTCTTAAACAAAACCATATTGACCCGATACACGTCGCCGAATTCCGTGAAAGTATCGATCGCACCATCACCTATCTGGCAATCGCCCGCGCCAGTGTCGCTGAAAAACAACTGCTCGTGGAGAAGACGAAAGAACTTTTTGTCTTTATCGACCAGCCGGAGCCTGACATGAAGGTTTTGGGAGAGATGGACAGGGATCTTAATATTCTCCTGGCAAAAATGGCGGGCAACCCGATCTTCGAATGGATCATGCGTGCACTCCAACTCGGTTTCAGCTCCCATGATCAAACCCTGTATGAGCATCCGGACTATCGAGAGAAAACCATCATCAACTGGTATGAAACCGCTCAACAAATTGCGGACAATGAGCCGCTGAGCGCACTTGCATCCATCAGTATCCACTATGCCGCACTCCGTCATTGCCTGGCCGCTCACAACAACCGGGCTCCTGCCGAAGCCCAACGGCCCGAAATCCTGCTCAAAGAAGACGGGACCCTCTCCAACCACGACAAGGTAAAAGACCTATGAAAAAAGACCTCTTTGATTTCATCATTATTGGCGGTGGTTCCGCCGGCAGCGTGCTGGCAAACCGTCTCAGTACCAATCCCAAACATAAGGTGCTGGTCCTTGAGGCCGGGAAGCCCGACTACAGGTGGGATTTCCGTATTCATATGCCGGCGGCCCTGACCTACCTGTTAACCGACAAAACCTACAATTGGCTCTATGATTCAGAACCGGAACCGAATATGCACGGTCGCCGAATCGCCCAACCGCGCGGCAAGGTACTTGGCGGTTCGAGCTCCATCAACGGCATGATCTATATCCGTGGCAATGCGATGGATTACCAGAAATGGGGAAGCAATAAGGGCCTTGAAACCTGGGACTATGCCCATTGCCTGCCTTATTTCAGGAAGGCGGAAACGCGCCTGCAGGGTGCGGACGAATACCATGGCTCCAACGGCCCGCTTTTCCTAACCACGGCGGCCTGTGACAATCCGCTCTTCACGGCTTTTTTCAAGGCTGCCGAGCAAAGGGGATATCCGCTGACCACGGATGTCAACGGCTATCAGCAGGAAGGGTTTGGCCGATTTGACCAGAATATCTACCGAGCCCGTCGTCTCAATGCCGCCCGTGCCTACATTCACCCTGTCAAAAATCGCTCGAACCTCAACGTCAAGTGCAGAACCATGGCGACGCGTATCCTTTTCGACGGAAAAAAAGCGATCGGCGTGGAATATCTCAAAGGGAACAAGATGCATCGGGCCTACGCCGGTGAAATTATCTCCTGCGGCGGTGCCATCAATTCTCCGCAGCTGCTCCAGCTTTCCGGCATTGGTAACGGTACCGAACTGGGCGGTCTTGGCATCGACGTCGTGCATGACCTGCCCGGTGTCGGCGAAAACCTACAGGACCACCTGGAACTCTACATACAGTATGCCTGCAAAAAACCGGTCAGCATGTATCCGGCCCTCAAATGGTACAATCAACCCAAAATAGGATTTGACTGGCTTTTTCGCCGCAAGGGTGCGGCGGCGACCAACCATTTCGAAGCCGGAGGATTTATCCGGGGCAACGAACAGGTCGATTATCCCAACCTGCAATTTCACTTTTTGCCTATTGCCATCCGCTACGACGGTTCGTCGCCGGTTCAAGGGCATGGCTTCCAACTCCACGTCGGACCGATGAATTCCGATGTTCGGGGCCATATTAAGATTAGGTCAGCCCGCGCTGCCGACTATCCTGAAATCATGTTCAACTATCTCTCCACGGAACAGGAACGGCGAGAGTGGGTGGAAGCCATCAGGTGCTCGCGTGAGATCATCTCCCAGTCGGCCTTTGATGATCTGCGGGGAGAAGAACTGGCGCCGGGAGCGGATGTCCGGACCGATGAAGAAATACTCGACTTCGTCGCCCGTGAAGGAGAAAGCGCCTATCACCCAAGTTGCACCTGTAAAATGGGCTATGACGAACTGTCCGTTGTCGACTCCGATCTGCGGGTCCATGGCGTGGAGAACCTGCGAGTAGTGGATGCCTCCATCTTTCCGGCCATCACCAACGGCAACATCTACGCGCCGGTAATGATGGTGGCGGAAAAAGCGGCTGATCTCATCCTCGGCAATGCCCCGGAAATCCCTTCTCAGGCAGATTTTTATCGGCACGCCAAAGGAGACGACAGCCAATGAGCGATGCAAAAAAAATGTTTATCGACGGGTGTTGGGTGCCGGCCCGTACGGGACAAACCCGCCCAATCATCAACCCCTTTAACGGTCAGGTGATCGCCGAGGTTGCCGAGGGGGGACGTGAAGATGCGCAAGCAGCGATCAACGGAGCCCGCCGAGCCTTCGACAACGGACAATGGCCGAACATGGCGGCGGCAGATCGGGGAGTACTCCTCTCTCGGTTGGCGGATCTCATCGCACGCGACCGCGAGACACTGGCCGCCATTGAGAGCCTCGACACCGGTAAAACCGTCGAAGAGAGCCGCTGGGACATGGACGATATTGCGGGTATCTTCCGCTACTACGCAGGTCTTGCCGACAAATGCGGCGGTGAAGTGATCGCCTCGCCGAAGGCCAATACCGAAAGCCGCGTCGTGCATGAACCGGTCGGAGTCTGCGGCCAGATCCTTCCATGGAACTATCCCCTGCTGCAGGCAGCCTGGAAATTGGCGCCGGCCCTTGCAGCCGGATGTACCGTGGTCATGAAACCAAGTGAGATCACCCCGCTGAGCACTCTTAAGGTGACCGAACTCTGCCTTGAGGCCGGCATTCCCCCGGGGGTCGTCAATACCGTCCTCGGCCCCGGCGCGACGGTTGGTGCCGAGTTGGCCGAAAGCCATCAAGTCGACCTGATCTCCTTTACCGGCGGCATTGCCACCGGTAAGCAGATCATGCGCTCCGCCAGCGGCAATGTGAAAAAAATTGCTCTTGAGCTGGGCGGGAAAAATCCCCACATAATCTTTGCCGATGCCGATCTCGATACAGCCCTTGACCATGCCCTCAATGGCGTCTTTTTCCATGCCGGCCAGATCTGTTCCGCCGGGAGCCGACTGATGATCGAGGCCTCCATTCATGATTCTTTCGTTGCCGGACTCAAGTCCAGGATGGAAAAAATTCGCTTGGGTGACGGATTTGCCGAGGGCACCCGGATGGGCCCTTTGATCTCCAGCGAGCATCGCGACAAGGTCGAGGAATACGTTCGAATCGCTCGGGAAGAGGGGGCGCAGCTGGAACGAGGAGGTCGGCGACCTGCCGATCCGGAGCTGCAAAAGGGATTTTTCTACCTGCCGACCTTGTTCACCGGTTGCACCAACGAGATGCGCATTGTTCAGGAAGAGGTCTTCGGACCGGTTATCACCGTTGAACGCTTCACCACCGAGGAAGAAGCGGTTATGTGGGCCAATAGCACCATCTACGGTCTGGCTGCAGGCTTCTGGACCCGGGATCCGGGCCGGATGCATCGCCTGTCAAAGTCCTTACGCTTCGGCACGGTCTGGATAAACGACTTCAACGCCTACTTTGTCCAAGCCCCCTGGGGCGGCTACAAACAGTCCGGCCTGGGTCGGGAACTCGGACGGATCGGACTGGAAGAATACATGGAGGTTAAACACATTTACCAGAATCATCAGCCCGAGCCGATCAATTGGTTTGGAGCGTGATGATCCGACCGGCCCACCCCGGATCGGTCGCCACTCATTGAAGAAAGGAGAGAACTTCATGCCGTATGTTTCAAAACGAAAACTATTCACCACCTTGGCCCTATGCATAACCGCACTTCTCATTGCCGGAACCTCTTTCGCCACACCCCAGGTACGCTTTGCCAGTGTTAACTGGACAGGCGTCTCCGTCAAATCGGCGCTGGGTGTGTCGGTTCTGGAGAGCCTCGGCTATAAAAGCACCTCCACCGTCCTCTCCGTACCCATTGTCTATGAAGCGCTCAGCATGGGCGATGCCGACATCTTTCTCGGCAACTGGATGCCTTCCATGGCCAGCATCGCCGGGAAGTTTTTTAAAAAGGGAACGGTGATCCAATATAAGGCCAACATGCCGGGGGCCAAATATACCCTGGCGGTTCCTGCCTACGTTTATAATGCCGGATTGAAAGATTTTTCCGATATCGCCCAATACGCCGACAAGCTCGATCACAAAATATACGGAATCGAGCCCGGCAATGACGGCAATAAGATCATCAAAAGTATGATCGACCAAAACCTCTTCGGGCTTGGCGGCTTCAAGTTGGTTGAAACCAGTGAGCCGATTATGCTCACGGAAGTCAAAAGCCTTGTTCGGCAGAAGAAATGGGTCGTCTTTTTAGGCTGGGCCCCGCACTACATGAACAGCATCATCGACATGAAATATTTGACGGGCAGTACAGAGGCAACCTTCGGTGCCCATAACGGCACGGCCACCGTGTATACCAATATTCGCAAAGGTTTCGCCGAAGAACAACCGAATGTAGCCGTGTTTCTCAAAAATTTCACTTTTCCTATTCCGATGATGAACGAGATATCACTCATGCTCCGGAAGGATAAAAGGCTGACACGCGGCCAGGCAGGGCTGATCTGGGTCAAAAAACACCCTGAAATCTATCAAGGATGGCTCAAAGGCGTCAAAACCGTCGAGGGGAAACCGGCGCTGCCGGCCTTTGTACGTTATCTGCAGAATCACTGATTTGATAGGGCTCGGTTGAACGAGCAGTGAAGGAAGACCACTTCCTCTCCGATGGCTCGGCCTTACGCGGTCGTATAAGGACCGTTTGCCACGAGTCACTGAAAAAATTTACTCCAGGAGAATAAACATTGGACAGTGCACAACAACGCATATCGCTGACTATCGTTGCCTTGACGGTTCTCGGCATCTGGCTTCCCGGTCAGTCTTGGGCCGAAATCTCGCTCTATGATCAAGGCGGCGCCAAGGCTGCTCTCACCCTGGAAGGGGGAGCCGGATTTGTTTATAACGATAAGGTCAACTTCGGTGCCGGACGTTTTGGCGACAGCAAGGATCCGGTCACGTGGCAGGAAGGCTATCTCAAGCCTCTTCTCAATCTCTCCTATGCGACAACCGGGACCGGGACATTCTATGGCGGATTAAGCTATGTCGCCAGCGGAACCAGCGGTGATGGTGATTCTGGCGGCTTTACCTCTGACGCTGACCACGGAATTTCCAAAGAGCAGGCGTACGCCGGCTGGAAGTCAGGCACACTCCTGTCGGCCTTTGGGGAAAATGCCCTGGACATCTCGGTTGGCAGCCAGGAGTTTTCCATCGGCGACGGTTTTCTGATCATGGACGGGAACTATGACGGCAAAAAGGGCGCTTACTGGTTGGGTCCCCACCGTGCCTTTGACGAGACGGCTCTTCTGCGCATTAAGACCACGCTTCTCAACGGAGATCTTTTTTACCTCAAATCAGGTGCCGACTCGGCTCATACCGAATTGAGCGGTCTCAATATTGAGCATGTCGATCCACAACTGGGCACAATCGGAGCAAGTTGGATGAACGTCGCCGGAGCCGATAGCGGCTTTTATGAAAATCGTGAGGGGATGCAGATCTACAGCATTCGCGCTCAGGGTACCCCTCTTGCCGCTCTGGGCGAAAAAGACATCTTCTTTGCCTTCCAATATGTGCGAGAAAACCAGGGAGACCGGTCGACGTGGATGCCACCGCCTGGTACGGGGAGGCCGGCTACACCTTTTCACAGTTACCCTGGAAACCCACATTGAGTTATCGCTATGCCTTTTTCAGCGGCGATAAAGATCCCGACGACAACAAGTACCAATCCTTTGACCCGATGTTTTACGGCTTCAGCCGCGGTTGGGGAACCCATTTCATGGGCGAAATCACCGGTGAGTACTTTCTTTTCAACAGCAACGAAAAAGTCAACATGGTTCATCTGAAAATGAGCCCCAGCGACACCCTCTCCGTTGGCCTCATCTACTATGATTTTTGCCTGGATCAAAAAAATATCTTCGGAACCCCGGTTACCAGCGATAAATTCGCCGATGAGGTGAATCTTTATGCGGACTACACCGTAAACGATCATGTCACTCTCAGCATCGTCGGGGCTTGGGCCGCACCCGGCACAGCAGCCAAGGAATACACCGGAGGGAACGACAACTCCATGCTGGTGGAAGCCTCTGTGATTGTATCCTTCTGACAACCGATGAACTACTCGACCGGAAAACCCGCTGCATGAGCAGCGGGTTTACTTGCAGGAATAGGGGTGATTACGGCCTCAAAAAAAATTGTTCAGCAACACCGGTTCATGAACAATGCAGGTTGGGGTCGACTTTAAAAACCCTGAGGGGAAAAGCATGGAGCAAATTACGATAAGGAATCTCTATAAAATTTTCGGTCATGACCCCCGGAAGGGGTTACGACTGCTTGAGCAGGGGAAAACCAAGGAAGAAATCTACGAACAGACCGGATTGACCGTCGGTGTGCAGAATGCATCTTTTGAGATTTACAGAGGGGAGATATTTGTCGTGATGGGCCTGTCCGGTTCCGGAAAATCTACCTTGGTGCGCATGCTCAACCGACTGATTGAACCGACCTCGGGGGAAGTACTGATTGACGGCGAAGATGTGCTCAAAATGTCGAAAGCCGCTCTCGTCAAATTTCGACGGAGCAAAACAAGTATGGTCTTCCAATCCTTTGCCCTGATGCCGCACCTGAATGTAATCGATAATGTCGCCTTCGGCCTCGCACTGGACGGCATGGGGAAAAAAGCGGCGAGAGATCGCGCTATGACGGCATTAATACAGGTTGGTCTGGAGGGTTGGGAAAATGCCTCTCCGAAAGAATTGAGCGGCGGAATGCAGCAGCGAGTCGGCCTGGCACGTAGCCTGGCCGTCGACCCGGAAATCCTGCTGATGGATGAGGCCTTTTCGGCACTTGATCCCCTTATTCGAACCGAGATGCAGGATGAACTGCTCAAACTGCAGGACCGGCAGGAACGGACCATTGTTTTTATCTCCCACGATCTCGACGAGGCCCTTCGTATCGGTGACAGGATAGCCATTATGGAAGGGGGCCGGGTGGTCCAGGTGGGGACCCCGGAAGAGATTCTTCAAAATCCCGCCGATGATTATGTCCGGGCTTTTTTCCGTGGCGTTGACCCTACCGGTGTGATCTCGGCAGGTGATATCGTTCGCGACAATCAGGCGACAGCCGTCTGGCACACACCTGCCGGCAGCCCCCGTGCCATTCTGGAAATGCTGAACAACCAGGATCGGGAATTTGCCTACGTTCTCGACTCGGAGCACCGGTTTTGCGGTGTCGTATCCACCGATTCTCTCCGTGAATTAGTGAAGGTCGGATCGGGTAAAAGCAAAATCGAACAGGCTTTTCTCAAGGAGGCAAAAGCCGTACAGGCTACCGAGAGCCTTCAAGCTATTCTCCCGCAGGTCGCCTCTCATTCCTGGCCCATTCCAGTGGTGAATGAAAACAACATCTACCGGGGTGTCGTTTCCAAAAACCGCTTTCTTCGCACTCTTTATCGGGCGGATAATGGCGACCATTTCGAACAAGGTACCGCAGACAACAACCTTTAAACGCTTAAACCCTATCAGCAGGAGTGAGAAAAATGTTTAGTCACCAAGTCATTCCCCTGGATACCTGGGTTAACCAATTCATCGAATGGTTGGTTGATGGGTATCGATGGTTTTTCCAGATAATCAAGTGGCCGGTCGATTTCACCCTGAGCGGGATGGATCAGGGTCTCCAAGCAACGCATCCCCTCGTGATCATCCTGATACTGGCATTGATAGCCTGGAAGGTTTCAGGAATCAAGCTGGCCCTTTATACCGTTGTGACCATGGTCTTTATTGGACTGCTCGGCCTCTGGACCGAAACCATGACCACCCTGGCCATGGTTTTTTCTTCCGTCGTCTTTTGTGTCCTTTCCGGCATACCCCTGGGCCTCTGGGCCGGCCGTAGCGACCGTTTCCAGATCATTCTGCGACCGATCCTGGATGCAATGCAGACCACCCCGGCGTTTGTTTATCTGGTGCCGATCGTGATGCTCTTTTCCATCGGCAATGTGGCGGGTGTTCTGGCCACCATCGTCTTTGCCCTGCCCCCCATCATCAGACTGACGGCACTCGGTATCCGCCAGGTGCATCCGGAACTTATCGAGGCGGCCCTGGCCTTTGGAGCAACAGGGAGCCAAGTGTTGTTCAAGGTGCAAATTCCGCTCGCCCTCCCCACCATTATGGCGGGGCTGAATCAAACGATCATGATGGCGCTGTCCATGGTTGTCATTGCGGCGCTCATCGGCGCGGGCGGATTGGGAGCACCGGTCATTCTCGGCCTGAACACCCTTGATATTGGCCAAGCCACCATCGGCGGTCTTGCAATTGTCCTCATGGCCATCATTTTGGACAGGATTACGCAGTCCATGGGAACGAAGAAAAAAAAATAAAGGAGAAAGCGGATGGCCAAGAACTTTTTGTTTGGTACCCTTGTTGCCCTACTGATCTTGACGGGTGCGAACGTAGTGCAGGCAGTTGGTAACAACCTGCCGGGAAAGGGTATAACCGTACAACCCGCACGGGCAACCTGGAACACGGGATTTTTCCAGGAAGCCCTTGTTCGGCGCGGGCTCGAAATGCTCGGCTATGACGTGAAAAAGCCCAAAGACCTCCCCGATCCGATTTTTTACAAATCAGTGGTTTGGGGTGATGTCGACTACTGGACCAACGGTTGGTTTCCAAACCACAACAGCCAGTTGCCGAAAAATTTCAACAAGAAGGCGGAAAAAATAGGGTATGTCGTCAAGGCCGGCGGCCTCCAAGGCTATCTGGTTTCAAAAAGGGATGTCGAAAAATACCATATCCTCTCCCTTGATGACTTCAAACGCCCGGAGGTAAAAAAGGCTTTCGATAAAAACGGTGACGGCAAGGCTGACCTGACCGCCTGTCCTCCAGGCTGGGGTTGCGAGAATGTCATCTCCTGGCATATGAAGGTCTACCATCTCCAAAATGATATCAATCCCGTAAAGGCCTCCTATGAAGCCGGGATGGCGGCGGCTCTTGCTGCTTACCAACAGGGAGAACCCATCTTTTTTTACACCTGGGCGCCGAACTGGACCATTTTCAAGCTGAAACCGGGACAAGACGTAATGTGGATCAACGTCCCCCGGATCATCCCCAAAAAATCTCAAAAATCCGGAGTAGACCGGATGACAGCGCACGGCATCACAGGCGCGGTTACCGATCCGATAAAGCTGGGTTTCGTCGCATCAGACATCCGGATTGTAGCCAACAAGAAATTTCTGGAAAAAAATCCGGCCGCAAAGACGTTCTTTCAGAATGTTACGCTTCCACTCGAAGATATCAACGCGCAGAATACCCTGATGAATGAAGGGCAAAAAAATCAGGCTGACATCGCGCGCCATGTGGAATTGTGGATTGCCAAGAATAAAACACAATGGGAAGGTTGGCTGGCCGAAGCCCGTAAGTCAGCGAACTGATCAATACCTTGTAGATCAAGGACTGCCGAGTCCCTAAGAAAAAACGTCTCGTTGAGCTAACCTGCATCCCCCCAACCCATGCCTACGGAAGGTGGTTGGGTAGGTTGCATGCACCACTCATGGTGCGTGCAACCCGCCCTACGGCCCTTCAATTATTGCTGCAGTGCTCTCGTTCGACGCTCCCCGTTGAAAAATCTCCCCAGCAAAGTGGGGACTGGGAGCTCCCAAAGAAAATTAATCCGTCGGCTTTTTAGCCCGAAACTGTATAATACCTCGTTCCCCATCCAGTCTGCTGCTGTGGTTTATCAGTTTGTTCAAATTTACCCAAAACGCTGAGGGCATTTTGCTGAATTCCAATATGCTGACGGTTTACGAGCTCAACGAATTACTGGAGATAATTCATTCTCTGGTTTTTATTGAGGATAGCAATCAATTCAATGACATAGCTCATTCGTTAAGAGAGCTTATAGGAGGTGATTATATTTGTTTTGGGTGTCCCGGACCTTTCTCCAATAAAATGCACCCTGCCGATGCCCTCAATATCAACTACCCGCAAGATTGGATTGACCTCTGCCTCGCAAATTGGCGTATTGATTCTGACGATCCTGTTATTTTGGCAGCTAAAAAAGAATGTGTCCCTCAGTATTGGGACGATATTTATCACAGGTTTCCTCATGACCAAAAATTTATTGAATTAGCCTGCGATTTCGGAATTAACGAGGGTTGGGTCTGTTTTACCAAGGGGGGCAGAGGTGGAGGTCTTCCTTGGACGATTATTACCGTGGGCGGAAAATTTAAAAAGAAAATCAATGATAAAAAAAGGGGGAAATATATTTTTGAAAGGCTCTCGCCCTACGTTCACATCGCGCTCTCATCATTGCGGGTGAAAGGTGAAGCCAAAAGGCTGCAAGGTCTTCTCACCACAAGAGAGCGCGAAGTACTCAAGTGGTTGTCCCAAGGAAAAACCTCCTGGGAGCTTTCCGTCATCATGAACGTGGCTGAAGCAACCATAAATTTCCATGTGAAAAATATTAATGCTAAACTTAAAACTGTAAGCCGCAGCCATGCCGTAGCAGTTGCGACATCCAATAATCTGGTACACTTCTAAACAAAAAGAGTTTCTCTCATTTGAACACCAAACCACGATTTCAAGATGGATTATTCACCTGATACGCAGGCCGTGAGCTCCGCTTCGCTCCGCACACGGTTCGCTTAGCGCCCGCAGATGAGCGCTGCTCGTTCCTTTTCGTTACTCGGTTCATCCACCTCAAACTCTTCCCCCCAGTTCGACCAGCGCCTTATCTCAGGACCATCGCCAACTCCATAATTACGACCTGTGTTGTTTGCAGAATTCATAACAGACAGGCAAGGTAGCTTCGTGCCTATCCTATCAATTCTGATAGGTTTGCTCTCTACAAAATTTTGCTAAGAACGATTGAACAATTTGTGAGTTTTAGGCTCACCACCAACTTTTGGGGGTTGAATTAACTTTTGTTTAATTATTGTTAAAAGGAGAAAAAAATGGCGGAAGTAAAACCTGTAGCGAATCCAGGAGTTGTCGGTTTGGCAGGATTTGGTATGACAACCATTCTCTTGCAGTTTCATAATATGGGATGGGGGGGTACAGGAACCGTCTTCTGTGCGGCGATGATTGTTGGCGGTCTGATGCAACTTATGGCGGGCTTTCAGGAATTCAAGTGCGGCAACAACTTCGGCTACAGTGCGTTTTGCTCGTATGGTGCCTTCTGGATGGCTCTTGGCTTGATCTGGCTGCTTTCCGATTGTATTCCCGCGGAATGGACATTTCTGAAAATTACGCCTAAAGACACGGGTCTTTTCATCATGGGATACACCATTTATACGTTTTTCATGTGGATCGCCGCAATGAGAATTCATACGGCAATGGCGCTGACTTTTACAACGCTTTTCCTCGGTTTTATCGGACTGGATCTGGTCTTTCTCGCCGGCATGAAGGAACAGCTCTTGAGACTTACAGCCATTGATCTGTTCGCTTGCGCATTCTTTGCATTGTACATGATGGCAGCGGCAATTTATGCTCAGGTTTTCGGCAGACCCATTCTTCCGGTTGGAAAACCGTGGCTCAAATAATAGAGAAGTGATGCCCACAATGCACTCCCCCAACAGTGTTTGTGGTTAGGTGGTGACCGTGAGGTGACAATCACGGTCACCACCAATTAGACTTCATCGACGGAATCCTGAGGCAGAGAATACATCTCACTTCTCAATGTAAAAAATCCCTGCGGACTTCCCACAAACAAAAAAAAAGGCCGCTTCCCGGCAAGAGAAGCGGCTTTGACAATAAGCAAATCCGAAAACAGGCGGGCAATCAATCGCTCCGTCTGTTGCTCGTTTTCTTCATTTTTATCCCAGATACTCCAAAGCGATCTTCAACATCCGCCGCACCGGTTCGGCAGCCCCCCACAACAGCTGATCGCCGACACTGAAAGCACTCAGGTATTCCGGTCCGAGGTTCATCTTACGCAGGCGGCCCACCGGGATATCGAGGGTGCCGGTAACCCGGGCCGGAGTCAGTTCCTTAAGGGTCTGCTCTTTGGTGTTTTCAACCAGATAAACCCATTTATTCTGATGGGCAATGGCCTGCTCAATCTCGACCAGCGGGATATCGCGTTTCAACTTGATGGTAAAGGCCTGGCTGTGGCAGCGCATCGCGGAGATGCGGACGCAGCAGCCGTCGATCGGAATCGGCCGGTCGCTCATGCCCAGGATCTTGTTGGTCTCGGTGATGCCTTTCCACTCTTCGCGGGTCTGGCCGTTGTCCATGAGGGTATCGATCCAGGGAATAAGACTGCCTGCCAGCGGCGCCCCGAAATGGGAGACGGGAAAGGCCGGGTTACGCAGGGTTTCGATCACATTGCGGTCGAGCTCTAGAATGGCCGAAGGATTGTCCAGAAGGTTTTCGGCATTCTCGCCCACCAGCCGCATCTGCTCCACCAGCTCGCGCATGTTCTTGGCCCCGGCCCCGGAGGCGGCCTGGTAGGTCTGGGTGCTGATCCACTCGACCCAGCCCTGCTCGAACAATCCGCCAAGCGCCATCAGCATCAGGGAAACCGTGCAGTTGCCGCCGATGTATTTTTTGATCCCTTGGGCCAGCCCCTGATCGATAACCTTGCGGTTCACCGGATCCAGGACGATGATCGAATCCTTATCCAGCCGCAGCTTGGAGGCGGCGTCAATCCAGTAACCCTGCCAGCCCAGCTGCATCAGTTGCGGATAGATCTCGGTGGTATAGCTGCCGCCCTGGCAGGAGACGATAATATCCAGCTCTTTGAGCAGGGCCGGATTACGGCCATCAAGGAGTTCATAGACCGTACCGTTGACCTCCGGGCCCGCCTGACCGGCCTGCGAGGTCGAAAAAAAACGGGGTTCATAGCCTTGAAAATCCCCTTCCTGCCGCATCCGCTCCATGAGTACGGAGCCGACCATGCCGCGCCAGCCAACAATACCTACTTTTTTCATAGCTTCCTTCCAAGATTGATCAAAAAAAATCCAAAATTATTGAATACGAAAATAACTCTTCAACTCATCGGCAATGACCGGGGCCACCGAATAAATCTGCAGGAGGCCGTCGCTCTCCCGCCCCGGATAGGTATCGGCACCGATGATGCACCTGATCCCCTTTTCGACAAAGCGTTCCCGGGCCCCCCCCGCCAGAACCAGATGGGTGGCCATCACCATCACCCCGATGGCTCCGGCCTGATAGCACCGGTCCACGGTCTGCAGCATGGAACCGCCGGTGCGGATCATATCGTCGCAAATAATCGCGATCCGACCGCGCACCGCACCGGACAACTGGCCGACAATGGTCTGATCGACATCGTAGCGGTCCTTGTTGGCGGCGGTGTGCGGGCAGCCAAGCAGTCCGGCCAGCCGCGCCACCCGCTTGGAAAAGCCGTAATCCGGCGACACCAGCACCATATTCTCAAGCCGTAGCTGCCGGATTTTCTCCGCAGCCGTTTGTTCCGTCCAGAGATGGCTGGTACGGACCTCACCGGAATGGGCATGCATCACCGATTCCGAATGGAGATCGAGAAAGGCGACATAGTCGGGCCGGGCCCGGAAAATCTGCCGGGTGCGGGTGATGCCCTTGGGGATCTCGCCGGAGTCGGGTTTGGCCCGCTCCATGGTCGAGTAGCCCAGATAGGGGATGACCACGTTGACCGACAGGGCATTCCAGTAACGGGCCCCGGAGATCAGGTCGATCAGTTCCTGGTGGGCGGCATCGTCCGGGGTATTGGCAATGATCACCAGATCATGACCGGCAATATCCCGGGGAAAGGCATGATACACCTCGCCGTCGGCAAAGGTCCGGGTGATCATTTCGGTCACCGGAATATCGAGCGCCACCGCGACATCGGCGGCCAGCCGAGCAGCGGCATGGTTGCCGATGAGGACAATATTTTTTCGTCTCGACATGCCTTTCCCTCCTCTTGGTATCGGTTACTGTGCGGCCAGAATCTCCTTAACAATGGCGTCGCCCATGGCAACGGTCGTTACCGGGGTAACACCGGGCGTGGCAATATCCTGGGTCATGATCTTGCGGTCAAGAATCGCGGCAACCGCTGTTTCAATGGCGCTTGCAGCCGACTCCTGCCCCAGGCTGTATTTGAGCATCATGGCCGCCGACAAAATCTGGGCAATGGGATTGGCAATCCCCTGGCCGGCGATATCAGGTGCGGAGCCGCCGGCGGGCTCGAACAGGCCGAACTTGGAGCTGTTGAGACTGGCCGAGGCCAACATGCCCATGGAACCGGTGAGCATCGCGGCCTCATCGGAGATGATGTCGCCGAACATGTTGCCGCACAGCATGACGTCGAACTGGTGCGGATCGCGGACCAGCTGCATGGTGGCGTTGTCGATGTAGATATGGTTGAGCTCCACATCGGGATAGTCTTTGGCAACCTCCTTAACCACCTCGCGCCAGAAGACCATGCAGGTGAGGACATTGGCCTTGTCCACGGAGGTGACTTTGCGTCCCCGCAGCCGGGCGGCTTCAAAGGCCATGCGGGCGATGCGCTCGATCTCGGAACGTTTGTAGATCTTGGTATCCCAGGCCCGTTCATCCGGTCCGTTGCCGTCGCGTCCCTTGGGCTGCCCAAAATAAATGCCCGAGGTCAGTTCGCGCACCACGAGGACATCAAACCCGTCGCCGACAATATCCGCCCGCAGCGGACAGGCACTGGCCAGCGATTTGAACACCTTGGCCGGACGCAGATTGCAGAACAGATCAAAATGCTTGCGCAGGGGCAAAAGCGCCGCCCGTTCCGGCTGCTGGGCCGGGGGCAGGCTTTCCCATTTGGGGCCGCCCACCGAACCGAAGAGGATAGCCTCGCTCGCCTCGCAGACCGCAAGCGTCGATGCGGGCAGCGCCTCACCATGATTATCAATGGCAATACCGCCGACATCGGCAGACGTATAGCTGAGGGTAAAGCCGAATTTTTGCTGGACCGCATCCAACACCTTGATGGCCTCGGCCATGACTTCCGGGCCGATACCGTCACCGGCCAAAATTGCAATTTTATGTGCCATAGTATTCCTCGTCGAGAAACGGAAAAATTCCGTGATTATGTGGGAGCTGAAAGAGTGTAGTTACTACCAGATCAAAGGCAATTATTCCAGCAAGAAGTATCATGCCGTGCAGGTCACGGCCAGGAGCCGGGGCGCGTTGGAGAAGGGCAGGATCAGGGCCTTGGTTGCCACGACCCGCCAGGGACCGGAGGGCATCTGCTCGATCCCGGCCAGAGCTTCCACGCGGGCGAGCATGAGGATGACCCGTGTTGCCGGGGTGACCAGAGGTCGAATCAGGGGAAGAAATAGGCTCGGTTCGGCAACCGCCCGGCTGGTGATATGGGAAAAGCGGCCCTGCCAGGCAGCGGTATAGGCCTCAATCCGGTCGACCTGGATCTCGACATTGGTCAGCCCCAGGGTACGGATGAGGTGGCGGAGAAAGGTGACCCGTTTCTGGCGCGGTTCCACCAGAGTGAACCGGGCCTCGGGCATAACCGCGGCCAGCACCAGACCGGGAAAACCGGCGCCGGTGCCGACATCGAGCAGATGCACAGGATCGCTCTCCTGACCCAGCAGGGGCAAGAGGGTGAGCGAATCGAGAAAATGATTCTCCAGAACCTGCAGCTCCGGGGTGTCGCGGGCGATCAGATTGATTCGTTGGCTCCATTTTGCCAGCTCCGCCACATAGATCAGCAGCCGCTCGTACCCCTCCGGCCCGAGGACAATCCCCAGTTGTTCGGCCCCTTGTTCCAGGAGCCGTCGCTTATCGATCGCCAACCCGCACCGCCACCGAATTGCCGTGGGCCGTCAAACCCTCCAAAGCGGCCAGTCTCCGAATATGGACGCTGTCGGCCTCCAGGGCCCGGCGCGAATAGGAGATAATTGAGCTCTTCTTCAAAAAGGTTTCCACGCCCAGGGCCGAAGAGATCCGGGCCGTACCCATGGTCGGGAGGACATGGTTGGGACCGGCAACATAATCACCCGCAGCCTCCGGCGTCCAGGAACCGAGAAAGATGGCTCCGGCATGGCGGATACGGGGCAGCCACTGCCAAGGCTCGCTGACCTGCAATTCCAGATGCTCGATGGCAATCTCGTTGACCAGTTCAATGGCCTGCTCCAGGGTCTCGACCAAAAGAATCAGCCCCCGATTCTTGAGTGCGACCCGGGCGATATCGGCCCGCGACAGTTGCGGCAATTGTTTTTCCAGCTCCAGGGCCACCTCGGCTGCCAGCTGTGCACTGGTGGTGATCACCATGGCCAGGGCCTGGGGATCGTGCTCAGCCTGGGCCAGCATATCGGCGGCAACAAAGGCGGCCTGCGCCGTCTCATCGGCCACGATCAAAACCTCGCTGGGGCCGGCGATCATATCGATCCGCACCCGGCCCATCACCTGGCGTTTGGCCTCGGCCACGTACTGGTTGCCCGGCCCGACAATGACATCAACCGCCGGAATGGTGGCGGTACCAAAGGCCAGGGCCGCAATGGCCCAGGCGGAACCGACCTTATAGACCTCGTCAATGCCGATCTCGCGGGCCGCCACCAGCAAAGCGGGACTGACGCCCCCCTGAGGGTTGGACGGGGTCACCATCACCCGGCGCTCAACCCCGGCAATCTGGGCCGGAATCCCGTTCATCAGCACCGAGGAAACCAAAGGCGTTGAGCCCTCCTTGCCGCCCGGCACATAGAGACCGGCACAATCCACCGGCCGCACCAGCCGACCGGTAATAGTACCGTCCTCACGGGTCAGCATCCAGGAATCTTCGAGTTCACGTTCATGGAAGGTGCGGATTCGGGCGGCGGCAAAACGCAGGGTCTCGCGGAAATCGGCATCCACTTCCTGTTCCGCCCGGTCGAACTCCCCGGGAGTCACCCGCAGGGTTTCCAGGGACAGGGTCGGGCTGTCGAACTTGCGGCAATAGTCGAGCACCGCTGCATCCCCTTCCCGGCGGACACGGGTAAGTATATCGGCCACCGCCTCCCGGCAGGCGGTATCGTTCTCCTCGATAAAGCGGTTGCGCAGGGCGACGCGGCACTGCTGCCCCTCCGGGGTATCGATCCTGATTGTCGTTATCTCCATCTTCTTTGCCTTTGCATCCCTATTATTAGCATCGATTAGCATCGAACGTAGCATCGAACCGGACGATTCCGGTGAAAAAGCCGTGTTTGTAGCATGACCGGATCGTACTGTCAAATCATGGTCCGGTCTTTATATTTGATGTTGCCGTTTCAGTGGGTCCCGTCAGCCGCCGTGGCGGTGGAACCATTTCTCCACCTCCTGGGCGGAGAAGCTCTTGATCACCGGGCGGCCATGGGGGCAGTGGGAAAAGACCTCGCCGGCCTGCATCTGCTGCAGGAGGTTGAGCATCTCCACCGGCTGGAGTCGGTTGCCTGCCTTGATTGCCGCCTTGCAGGCCATGGAAGCCAAAAGATCATCGACCGCCCGGGGCACGGGAAGCGCGGCATCCCGCTCCGCCGGCCCCCTGAGCCCATCGAGGATTTCCCGGAGCAAGGCTCCCGGGGCAACATGACTGACCAGTGCCGGGACCGCCTTAATAACATAGGTGGTATCCCCGAAGTGATCCGCCTCAAAACCCAAGGCCGTCACCTCGTCCGGCCGCTGCTCCAGGGTTTCGGCCTGCACCGGGGTCAACTCCACGGTTTCGGGGAACATCAGGGTCTGCCGGGGCACCTTGGCCGCCAGGTACCCCTGGCGAAGTTGGCCGAAAAGGAGCCGTTCATGGGCGGCATGCTGATCAATAACGATGAAGGTCCCGTCCTTTTCGCAGAGCAGATAAAGGGAAAAAAGCTGGCCGATAAGGATCAGGCCGGAAAAATCCTCGGTCGTTTCCGCCCTGGTCGGGGAATACAGGGAAGGGCCCTCTTCCGCCCTGCGGACAGGCAATGGCGGGGAGTCCAAAGAGCGATCAGGGGAAAAACCGGGCAAAGGCCCCTCCGGTACCTGCCTTGGAACCGCGTCGGGTTCAGCGGTGGCCAGAGGGGTAAACGAAGCAAACGAGGCCTGGCGCGGGGGCTGGGCCTCGGGTTGCCGCTCCATTCCCTGCATTCCCTGCCTTTCCTGCCTTTCCGGCCTTTCCGGCCTTTCCGGCACAGGTGACGCAGGCCGAGCAGGAGCAAAAAGACGTGTCCGCAAGGTCTGCTGGTAGTCTTCCATGGCGACGGCCACCCGGTCGGCGATGAAACGATGCACCACCTCGCTCCGGCGGAAACGGATCTCGCGTTTCGCCGGATGGACATTAACATCCACCTGATCGGGCGCAATGGTCAACAGCAACGCCCCGACCGCTTGATAGCCTTTCATGAGAAAACCCTGCAGGCCTTCGTTGACCGCATGGCGGATCATCGTATCCTGCACCGGTCGGTCGTTGACCAGGAGGCGCAAACGGGCAGAGCCGGATTGCCCCGTCTCGGGCAGAAGCAGATACCCTTCCAGGCCCATGGCCTCGCTCTCCCCGGAAACGGCCTCGGCATGGAGCGGCAGGAGTTTGTCCCGGTAGCGGAAAACCTCGCGGACGCGTTGTTCCAGCTCCGCCTCCGCTTGATAGGAAAGCACGGCCTTGCCGTCCACATGGAGCCTGAAGCCGACATGCGGATGCGCCAACGCCTGGTTTTTCACCACTTCTTCAATATGGTGCATCTCGGTACGGGCTGATTTGAGGAATTTCTTCCGCGCCGGCATATTGCCGAAGAGATGCCGCACCTCGATCACCGTGCCCCAAGCGCAACCGTCCTCATGCACGGCCTGCAGGCTGCCGTAGCGGATCTCCGCCCGGGTGCCGAGATCGTGCTCGCGGGGCCGGGAAAGAATGGTCATCCAGGAAACCGAGGCAATACTGGGAATGGCCTCGCCGCGGAACCCCAGGGTGGCGATCGCAGCGAGTTGTCCTTCCTCCTGCAGCTTGGAGGTGGCATGACGCTCGATGCACAAAAGAACATCATCGCCATCCATACCGGCACCGTTGTCGGCTATTCGTAGCAGGCCCGCCCCGCTGCCTTCGACGTGGATATCGATGTGGGTCGCACCGGCGTCCAGGCTGTTTTCCAACAGTTCCTTGACCACCGAAGCCGGCCGCTCCACCACCTCACCGGCGGCAATCTGGTTGGCTAACTGTTCTGAAAGAATCCGTATTCGAGACACAAGGCTCTACTGGTGAAATTTTCTTTAAGGGTGCTCAAATCCTGAAATCATGGTAACTACCCCGGATAAAGGCCGTCATCGATCCGGAGGAAAGCAGCCTCTCCGGAGCGGAGGGCGCCCCTGTTTTTTGAAATCAACACTACTGTTTCTTCCTGTTCTTGTCCACCAAACCCTCCCTAAAAACAGAACCGATCCCGGAGCCGCCTCCCTTTACGGGAAGGATCCTGGATCAACGCGTTCTCATCAAAATACTGCTCTCGACCGCCGGACTGGTCACCCTGCTGATCGGTATCGTGCTGGCCTGGTTCATGTCGCTGCCCAACCTCCGTTCAGTGGATGCCTACCGTCCCCAGGTGGCGACCCTCATTCTTGACCGCAACAGCCGCCCCATTGATACCATTGCCAAGGAATTCCGCATCGTCATTCCCTGCAGCGAGATGCCCCCCCTCCTGCCCCAGGCCTTTGTCGCCGCCGAAGACAGCAGGTACTGGGAACACGGAGGCCTCGACGGCTGGTCGATCTTTCGCGCCGCCTTCAACAATCTCCGCTCCGGTCGGCGCAGCCAAGGGGGCTCCACCATCACCCAGCAGGTCACCAGGGCCCTGCTGCTCACCAGAGAAAAGAGCTATCTTCGTAAATTCACCGAGGCCATCCTCTCCTACCGGATGGAACGAATGTTGAGTAAAGAGGATATCCTCTTCATCTATCTCAACGAAATCTACCTCGGCGAAGGGGCCTATGGCGTCGAAGCAGCAGCCCTGACCTATTTTGGCA
This sequence comes from uncultured Desulfobulbus sp., assembly GCA_963666685.2. Classification (GTDB taxonomy): domain Bacteria; phylum Desulfobacterota; class Desulfobulbia; order Desulfobulbales; family Desulfobulbaceae; genus Desulfobulbus. The sequence continues at coordinate 127,709 of CAXXHZ010000003.1, read as the reverse complement.
AGAAGGCCGCCCAGTTAACCTTGGGCGAGATCGCCCTGCTCGCCGGTCTGCCGCAATCGCCGACCAACTATTCCCCGATCAAGCAACCGGAGGCCGCCAGGGCCCGACAGCGCTATGTGCTCAACCGTATGGCCGAGGATGGCATCATAACCGCCGAAGCGGCCCGCACAGCCTATGAAAAGGGTTTGCAATTGGCCGGAGACTGGCGGAAATCGCTGAACGGCTATTTTTCCCTGTATGTCCGCTCCCAACTCCTCTCCCGGTACAGCGAGGCCGATCTCTATCAAAAAGGGATGACGGTTGCCACGACCATTGACAGCCGTTTGCAGGAGGCTGCGGCGCAAGCGATTCAAGACGGTGTCGCCAAGGTGATGAAACGCCATCCCCGGCAGCCTGCACCTCAAGGGGCGCTGGTGGCGCTCGATGCCGGAACAGGGAGAATCCGGGCAATGATCGGCGGGGTCGATTTCAATGAAAATCAATATAACCGGGCAATACAGGCTAACCGCCAACCGGGATCGGCATTCAAGCCATTGGTCTATGCCGCTGCACTGGAAAAGGGTTTTTCCATGAAAACCGTCTTTAAAGACACGCCCATTTCTCTACGCGGTGGAGGCGGTAAGTTCTGGCGTCCAAGGAATTTCCATAATAAATACCAGGGATCGCTGACCCTGGCCGAGGCCCTGGTGGACTCCAGCAATGTGGTCGCGGTCCGCCTCCTCCAACGGATTGGGCTTGACCGGGTCATGCATCTGGCTAAAAATCTGGGCATCACCTCTTCTCTCCAGCCCGACCTGACCCTGGCCCTGGGGGCCTCACCGATTTCCGTCCTCGAAATGACCGCAGCCTTTACCCCTTTTGTCAATCAGGGGATGTTTCACACCCCCGTAGGCATCACCCGGGTAACGGATCGGGATGGTCGGGTCACCCCCTGGCCGCAGGCCACCGGTCGCCAGGTGCTTTCAAGAAAGACCGCCGCCTGGATGAACGCCGTGCTGGGCCAGGTAGTCCAACGGGGCACCGGGAAAAACGCCGCCGGCATTCCTGGGGCCTCGGGAAAAACCGGGACCACCGACAACTACGTCGATGCCTGGTTCATCGGCTCCGTCCCCAATCTGACCACCGGCGTCTGGATCGGCCATGATCACAACACCTCACTGGGCACGGGAGAAACCGGTGGTCTGGCGGCCGCTCCGGTGTGGAAGCAGTTCATGCAGCAAATCCTCAACTCACGGACCAAACGATGACAACCCGATCCGCCTTTTTGCTCCGAACCTACTACAGCGGCACAGTCGCTGCGAAACTGCAAGCAGCCCTCGATCTCCATGAATGCCACGCAGCGCACCTGAACGCCTCGCCCGTTATCCGCGAGGAATTGGACAGGCTGCGCCACGGCTCCCATGCTCTGAGCGCGCACATGCAATCCATGAATCTGGGCCGACTCTGCAGCCAATGCGCCGAGCGGCCGGGCGGAGGGTGTTGCAGCGCCTACATGGCCGACAACACGGACAGCATCCTCCTCCTCATCAACCTCCTCCTCGGTATTCCCATACAACCCAGGCACAACAGCGCAGCCGATTGCTGTTTCCTGGGCGAGCAGGGGTGTATTTTTCTGATCAAACCCATTTTCTGTTTAAATTATAACTGCAAGGCCATCCTCGACACAACCGAAGACGACCGTCTCCAAACCTTGTACCGCCTGGCCGGAGCAGTACTCAGCCGACAAACCAGGCTGGAAACCCTGTTACTCGATGCGCTGCAGAACAGCTGTGCGGGTGAGGCAGATCACCCCACGGCAGGATCCGACTTTTTCCCATAATGGAGGACTCATGCCTGTGTATGCCACGCTCCCTACCCCCCTTGGCCTCTTCCTCCTGGCAGCCGACCGGGACGGCCTCTGCGCGCTCTCCTTTGCGGGTGACGCCTTATCGCTCCCCGTCTCGGCCACCCGGGTGGACATCGCCGCCCATCCCCTGCTGAACGAAGCCGGCCGGCAACTACTGGCCTACCTCAACAAAACACTGCACCGGTTCGACCTGCCCCTTTCGATCCACGGCACCCCCTTTCAAAAACAGGTATGGGAACAGCTGCGCACCATTCCCTACGGCCAGACCCGGACCTACGGGGAGGTGGCCGATCAGGTCGGCGGCCGCAACAAGTCAAGGGCCGTGGGGGGCGCGGCCCATGTCAATCCCGTGGCGATTATCATCCCCTGCCACCGCATGATCGGAGCCAACGGCAGCCTCACTGGATACGGTGGCGGGCTCGCATTGAAGCAGGCCCTGCTGGAACTGGAGGGCTGCACGGTGCGACACATGAAAAAAACAGGGTAAATCGAACAAAAAAACGATAAGATGCGCACTATCATTTATTTCAGGGAGGAAAAAATATGGTGGATATTATCATTGGATCGATGGTGCCGCTCGGCGAGCCCGTCAACAAACCCGGTTTCAGCGGTGCGCCGGTGGAAGCGGAACTACTCCATATTCGCGAACCACGACAACGGATTGTCGGGCCGCTGGGTCAGGAGCGAAGACGAAAATTTCGCCAGGACCCCCGGAAAGCAAGGGTCCTCACCCTCCTGATCCCCGATGGCACGATGCTGCCCAAGGATCTCGACGGTGCGAAATATAAGATTATGCTCCGCTTTACCAAAAAATAAAATCGGCCTCCGACCGCACCGCGATCAGGGGCCGTCGTTTTTTAAGAAAAAACAGCGAGCTCGGTTGATCCGCGGAAAGCTGCCGACTACAAGTTGTCCAGCGGACTGCGCACGGCCAGCCCGGGCCGGTTGAGCACATGGGTATAGATCATGGTGGTGGCGACATCGGCATGGCCAAGAAGCTCCTGTAAGGTGCGGATGTCGACGCCGTTGGCCAGCAGATGAGTGGCAAAGGAATGACGCAGGGTATGGGGCGTCACCCGTTGGGAGAGATTGGCAGCCCGCGCCGCCTTGCGGATGGCATTTTGCAAGGAGGCGTCCTGGATGTGATGCCGCCGCCGCACGCCGCTACGAGGGTCAAGCGCCAGCTGCCGAGAGGGGAAAAACCACTGCCAGACCCACTGCGTCCCGGCTGTGGGAATTTTGTTCTCCACCGCAGACGGCAGCCAGACACCCGCCAGATCCACCCGCCGATCTTCCTCAAAAAGTAGGCGCAATCGTTCCCGGTGCTCCAACAAGGGAAGACGCAGGGTTTCCGGCAACACGCTGACCCGATCCTTGCCGCCTTTGCCATGACGGATACTCACGATTCCCTGCTCAAAATTCACATCCTGTATCCGGAGCCGCAAGAGTTCCAGGAGACGCAGACCCGCGCCGTACATCAACTGCGCCATAGGCCGATAGACGTCTGAGAGCTGGGCAAACAACGCCTGGCACTCCCGTTGACTCAAGACGACAGGTATCCGTTTGACGGCATGCCCGCGTCGATACCCGGAAAAATCCCCCGGATCGCGACCCATCGTCTCCCGGACAAGAAACACCAGGGCATTCATAGCCTGGCGTTGGGTACTGGCGGAAACCTTGCCTTCCACCGCCAGATACTCCAAATAGCGGCGAATATCATCGCCGCTGGCCTCTTCAACGGATTTTTCGTGCAGCCAAAGGGCAAAACGCCTGGCCCAACCCCGATACGCCTCTTCAGTGCGCCATTGGAGCTGTCGTGTCCGCAAAACAGTGACCATGCGCTGCTCCCATGCCGGGCCGCCCTGATCCCCCTGCTCGATCCGGATAATGTGCACGGGTTCCGGCTGTTCCGGCGGTTCCGGTGCTGTTTCATCAACCCCGCTCCGGGCCTGTTGGGCAGCGGCCTGAAAAAACCAGCGCAAAGCACAACGAGCGGCCTCGGTCGGCCTCCCCTGCTCGTCCAGGTTGTGCAAATACTCCAGAACGCTTTCCACCGAGGCTCTGCAACGCGATGCTTTGAGATACTTCAAATACGCAAAAATCTCCCCTTCGTGGGAAAGGGCGAGCGCCGGAGTGAGCGGTTCACTACGCAAAACCTCCCGCCAGCGGGGGAATGATACCGGTGCTTTTGATGGTTGCTGCGGCTGTTCTTTGGACTTTGTCATATTGTTAAAATAATCGAATCGGCCGCTGGATTCAAGGATCATTTTTCAACCCGGATCACTCAACAAAGAGACAAAAAAAGGACGTAACGTCCTGGAGACGCTAAAAATACAGGGTTTTTAATTGCCTTGACCAAGACACTCTTCACCGTGTATTCTTTCTTCATATTTTGGCCGGTTAGCCCTTAACTTAGCTGGCCTATCATTACTGATAAGCGGACCGTGAGCTCCGCTTCGCTACGCACACGGTCCGCTTATCGCCCGCTGTTGAGCATCGCTCAAACGTCCTTGACAGGCTCCGCTCACGCTCCGCCTATCAAGGGCGTTCGAGCGGAAACCGCCTCATTCTGGACCCGAGCTTCGCTCGATCCAAAACGAGGCGGCTTCCGCTCAACAGCGGGCGTTATGCATAAGGGTATCGGAAAAATGGAGTCAGTAATACAGGAAGAAACAACAGGGTGCGGTATTGCATCCGTAGCGAACATTCTGGGAAAGACATACTCAGAAATGAAGCAGATCGCTAATAAAATGGGTGTCTACGCTACGGATAAATCGCTCTGGTCTGATACGCGATATGTTAGGCGTATGTTGGCTGCGTACAGGATAGATACGTCCGAAAAAGAACATTCGTTTAAATCATGGGATAGCCTGCCAGATCTGGCACTTTTGTCCATTAAACACCATCAAGAAGATGGAAGGGATTTCTGGCACTGGGTTGTCTTTAAAAGGGTAAATGGTCAAGGTGTTGTTTTGGATTCTGCCAGTTACTTAACCCAAAACGTACGGATTGACTTTGATGAAATGAAGCCCAAGTGGTTTATCGAAGTAAAAATGCATAACAATGCTATTGCAGCCGACGCAAAAAGCCGCGCGGCTGAATAGCTGCGTTCTCGGCGACTGCGTCGCCGAGAATCGCGGTGCTGACTTCGTCGAGCACCTTGCCCTGTCGCCTTTGGCGCCAGAACAAGGTACTCGACCGGACACCGCACACCGATCATTCAAACTTCGTTTGCCTGATCGGCGCACGGCGCCGGTCAGCACCGCGATTATGAGTGAGCAAAAATGGAAATCGTAGAAATTCCCAAAGACAGTATTGATGAAATTGAACCTTTATGGCGTGAGCTAAACTCACACCACTATGAAAGATCAAAAAACTTTAAGGTCCATTTTTCATCTTTTACTTTTGCAGAGCGTTCTAAAAAGCTGCTTGCAATGGATAAATTAGCGATATTTGCAGCCAAGGAAGATTCTGAACTGGTGGGGTATTGCATAGCATCATCAAGCAATGGTGCTGGAGAAATAGATTCACTCTACGTAAAGCCACAGTTTCAAAGGGCATCACTTGGTATGTTGCTCACAGAGTCCGCTATGTCATGGCTTTCCGGTCTTGAATGCAGTCAAGTCAGTGTTTACGTGGCTGAGGGGAATGAAGATGCCATCCCTTTCTATGAAAAATTTGGCTTTAAAAAGAGATTTCAGGTACTTCAAATTAAAAACTCATAACAAGGCAAATTAACTCGGATGCAAATTCCGCTGCGCTACATTCGCACCGGTTATTTGCAGCGTTGGGCAGGAGATGAAGCACCGCCATCTTCTTCTCACGAATTACGACGCGGTGACAACAGGAGGATTATAGAATGAACGAAGAAGCTCAAACGCCCGAAATTGCGCAGTCACCAACGACACATGTAACCCCAGCCTCCGACATGAGCAATCCACTCTACGGTGTTCACGGCTGGCTCAAGTTCTTGGTTGTGATGAATCTTTATGTCGGGCCGATTCTCTTCGGACTGCGCCAGATTATGTCATGGATTGGCTATATGATTCTACTCGACAAACATCCTGGCATCATTCTTTCCGGTCTGATTGACACAGCCGTTGGCCTGTATTTGGTTGTGCGAGGCATTCAGGTAGCTAGGGGACTCCGAGACATCCAACCAAGAGCAGTCCAGAACGCAAAGGCACTCCTAAAATTGATACTTGCCTGGACGTTCGTAAGCATTCCGGTTTCGTTCCTTTCGGGGCTCAATGCCAAAGACCTTATTCCGGGTACCGTGAAGGGAGTGCTCGTTGGCGTGATCGGCTTCGCCATTTGGTACTCCTATTTCAACGTCTCGAAACGGGTTCAGGCTACATATCCAGACTGGAAAGAATAAAATCAAGGTCCAACAATGCTTTTGCAACGGAGCGCAAAAAGCGCGCGCCCGCTGAAAAGCCCCCGATAAGCGGACCGTGAGCTCCGCTTCGCTACGCACACGGTCCGCTTATCGCCCGCTGTTGAGCATCGCTCAAACGTCCTTGACAGGCTCCGCTCACGCTCCGCCTATCAAGGGCGTTCGAGCGGAAAACCGCCTCGTCCCGGACACGAGCTTCGCTCGATCCAAAACGAGGCGGCTTCCGCTCAACAGCGGGCGTTCGGCGGGATGGTCTCGCTGGGCTAAACTAAAAGGAGTGGCATAATGCGTAATAACAAAAACGTTTTGCACGCAATTTTTTTACTAAGCTATTTACTATTAATAGCAAGCTGTTCTCCAATTGTAACAGCTGTTGATCACAGAAAAATGAAAACACTTGTTGTCTTTCCGTTAATAAACAATACTGATCACAATATAATTGTTCCTGATTTTATTAACCCTAAAGATTATATTTTATCTACAGGAAGAATTTTAAAAGAATGTATTTTTGTCTATGCAAACGATTCGAATGAAAAATCAGTTACAAAAGAAGAGTTGAATTTAATTAAAAATTCACATTTTTTATCACGATTAAAAAATATGCAATACGATTTGTCAGTTATTCCATACATAGAATCATTCGAGAAAGATCTTGCTAACTCTAGACGTAATATTTATGTTTCTATGTTGCTATACGACAATAAAGCAGGAAAAATAATTAATGACAATTCAGTTGTGTATGGAAGCTGGAGAGGAATAATTGGAGGCCAACTTGAAGCTATTAATGAGAAATATGAAAACGAACATGAATTGAAGAATGTTTTTGGGCTTGGTGCGGTTGGCAAGGTGATTCCTGATATGGATCTTGAGGCACAAATTGTTAACTTGCTACTTAAATGAGGTCAATGTATGCGATCAAAACTTCAATTTTTTATTCTCATGTGTCTGACATTGTTACTTAGTAGTTGTTTTCCACTGTCAATTCAGAAGTTGAACGCACTTCATGTTGGGGCTAATTTTGAATCACGCATTATCGACAATAAGGCATGGGCTATTGATCGTAACAGTTTTCTGTCAGCAAAAGGTATTGAGGTTTTTCCAAATTGGGATTTAGCGGATTTTTATCCAACATTTGAAAAAAATTCACTAGGACTGATGTCATCACTATTTGGTATAGAAAAAGCCGACCAGTCCCAAGATCAAGCATCTTATATATTGCAGGTTCGTGTTGGACGTGTTGAATCAAAACACCCAGCTCTTGCAACTATGGAGTCTGAGAATACAATTTCACTAGAATTTACTTTGATCGGCATTGTTAACAATAAAAAGCAAACTATTTGGACGGAAGAAATTTCAAGCGTTGCAAAAGGTGCAAATGGCACTACAATCAATTTGCCAAAAGCATGCCATGAACGTGCCAACAAGGCTATAAATGAAATATTTATTGAGGCTCAAAGGCGGATTGTTAACCACATTAAGGCGAAAATTGGGTGAGCACCATACCTGTAGCCTATGGTAACAAAATTCAGTTGGATTTGGCCGACTCGGGATAAGCCCCGAGTGACTTGAATATCTGGCCCGGCAAATCGTCCAGGTGTATCAGCGGCCTAAACCCAGGCAAGATACGGTCGTTGTCGCCTGGTTGTTCAGTCTCTTTGAGGCTGGCGGCATCCAAGCTGGCGAAAAGTTCTTCGAGGTTTGCTTTCCCCTCAAGGAGGATTTTCATGTATTGCGGGTTGTCCAGGTTTTTAACCAATGGCGTGTCGGCCAGCATCGTCTGTAGCGCCCGGCGCATGGTGTTGTTCCAAAGCGAAAAAGGGGACGGATTTAATTCCTAACAAAACAATCGGCAAAGCCGAACAAGCGGGTCAACCAGACGGCGGGGAGCAGCGCTGCGCTAATCGCGGCAAGTTCAGTGGCCGCCGCTGGTTACCCTTGGCGTTCCTGGCGGCTGCGCCGCCAGGAACCGCGGTGCTGACTTCGTCAAGCCCCTTGCCCCGTCGCCTTGCGCCGGAACAAGGTGCTTGACCGGACACCGCACACCGATCATTCAAACTTCGTTTGCCTGATCGGCGCACGGCGCCGGTCAGCACCGCGGTTCGCAACTGACAAGGAGAACGAGACAATGAGAGCAATCATAAGTATCGTCGTAGCCATTATTATGGCAACAATCGCTAACAAAAAGGGTTTCAATTGGTGGCTGTGGATTCTCGCAGGAGGCATTCCTGGCTTCATTATTCTTCTGTGCATGCCATCTGCTTCAACTGACGGAATTGATGAGGAAACACGAAATCGAAGAAAGAAAAACGGAAACACAGTGGGAGCCGTAATCAGCGTGATTGCTATTATTGCAATCATTGCGTTGTTTGCATGGATCTCCAGCCTTTAATTAATATCGCCAATTGCGAACATTTGAATCGAGAGGGACGGCGTACCATCAGAAATGGCATCAGAAATGGGGACACAGAAATGGGGACATCCATGATAAGTATTGTCAATGGGAAAACGGAGGTTTCCCGTCTCGCCCAGGAATGAATCTGCGCCCGCTTTGCCGCTTCCCCGATCTTGGCTATACCTCGGTGGGAGCGGAAGTGGGAGGGCCGTTCCGAGAATGGGCCAAAGTGAGCTCGTCGGAGGAATGGCCCTCCCGCTGGAGCGGGTCGGTGACTCGATTCAATGCCCTGCGATTTTCAAACACCCTGCCGCAACTCGATCTTTTTCTTCTTGTCCAATGAGTCAGCGTGATCACGCGACCAGACATCCATTTGCTGCATTCGAGGCCGGAGGCGGTTGACGTTACCCCGTCTCTTCATTGACCTCGGCAGAAGATTGAGTGTGGGTCAACCCGCTGGCCTCGAAACAGATCAATCGCTGTATCGCTCAATTCGCTTACAGAGACCCCAATTCGGCGAGGACCGGCGGGAAGATCGTGGTTTTTGGGAGAGCGTATGTTGTTTTTTTCCTAAGCCGCTTTTTGTTTCTCGCGGATGACGAAGCTGGTTTCGCTTTTATCAACCGCCATCATGTAGGCGACCAGTCGTCTGGCCACCGCAAGTGTGGCCCGGTTCCGGTTGCCTCTATTCAATTCCCGCTGATGAATTTCAGCCAGTTGCGGGTTCCAGCGCGGAGCTAATTTCGCCGCCTCGACCAGGATAGTCTGGAGATGTTTGTTGCGCTTTTTAGATATCGGTCCCCGCTGTTGCTTGCCGGCGGATTCCCGTTGCGCACTGCACAGCCCGCAGTAACTGATGGCCTGGCGAATTGAGCCAAATCGCGAAACTGGCCCGATTTCCAAAACCCAGGTCAACGCCGTAACCTCGCCGACCCCGGCAATGGTCATCAAGCGGTTAACCCTTTCCTGGATCAGCGGATTGCTCCGCAAGGCTTGGATCAGCCGTTTCTGGAACGTCTGGAACATCTCAAACCCGGCACGACTCAACATCAGGAGTTCCTTGACCGAGGGCGGTATCTCATCAAGCCGGTCCAGCAGTTCATGGAAATATTTCTTGCCGCGCAGGCGGTTCTTGCTATAGCCCGCCCCAACTTCCATCAGCAGACCGGACATCTTGTTGTGTATGTTGATCGCGGTCCGCACCAGGTGATTGCGATACCGTAGAATCCGCCGCAACTCCCTGATTTCTTGTGGGAGCATGACACATTCCGGCAACAAGTTGACCCGCAGGAGATCGGTGATCTTTTCCGCATCGCCCTGGTCATTTTTCTTCTTGGCCGCAGTGATGGCTTTGAGCATCTCGGGGTGGGCCACCTTCAACGCCAGGGCATGGGGCGCGAGAAAATCATACACCCAGCCTGTGAAAATGGTGGCCTCCATCGCTCCGATCCATGGACCGGGTAGGCGCTGTACCCATGCACTCAACGATACCCTGTCTGCGGAAACCATCCCTTGATCTACCAGGCGACCGTCAATGGTTTTGATGCAGTAGGCAATCATCTTCTTGTGGATATCCAACCCAATAAAGTAACATGTGCTCATAGAAACCTCCCTGTGGTGTATTTTGGGCGAGCTGGTTCTCGACCCAACAGTTGTTCATATTATACCCACATGGAGGTTTCTTCCGCTCTTGGGACTTATGCATTCAAACAGATCTGAATGGCACTTACTTAAACCTGCCCCTTTGAATAAGGGGCTCCAACAATCCGGATACACATAGAAAGATGGCTGGCGGAATGATAGATTGGTTGCATCCAAACACCCAACTATGACACGAAATGGGGACATGACACGAAATGGGGACAGATCTATTTAATCTTCTTGGTTTGTCGAGTAGACCGGTTTCTCCGAGGAAGGTCTCTCCATCTGCCCTTGATGGACATTCGATGGACGGCTCATCGCGCGCGATTACTCCGTAACCCCAATCGAACGTTGTTTCCTGCCTCGTTGGCCCCGGCCCCTCCCGGAACCGTGCTTGCGCTGGCGATCACATTGATCTGTGGAACGGTTTGCGTATGATTGCTTATTCCAGCTGGTTTCGTGTTCATCTTGGGATCGCATGGGATGGGGTATGGTCAGATTTTAGAGGGGCATCAAAAGTGCTCTTTTGGGCTATCCCATGAATAAGACCGCTGCCGTATTGAGCTCGTCATTATTGGGTGTTGGTGTGTGCCTTGCGTTCGTGTGGATGTCGCAGCTATTAGGCATATCGCCCGCTGTTGAGCGGAAGCTGCCTTGTTTTGGATCGAGCGAAGCTCGGGTCCAAAACGAGGCGGCTTTCCGCTCGAACGCCCTTGATAGGCGGAGCGTGAGCGGAGCTTGTCAAGGACGTTTGAGCGATGCTCAACAGCGGGCGATAAGCGGACCGTGTGCGTAGCGAAGCGGAGCACACGGTCCGCTTATCAGTAAAGTTTCCTTCTCCGAGAAGAAAGGGTCAGGTCTTGATTTATTATAATCCAAGGTCTGACCCTATAATTTTACAACATAAAACCTGTTTCGAGGTCGGCGGGTTAACCCAAACTCAATCTTCTGCCGAAGTCATTGAAGGTACGGGATCGCGTAAACCGTATCCGGCCTCAGTTGCAGCAAATGGATGTCTGGTCGCGTGATCAACGCTGACCCTTTGATGACATCGTAAAAAGTCGATTCTCCCCATTCTGAGAAGCAATTCAACTGGAAATTTCCCCGTTATTTCAGAGATTTCTCCCTGCGGTCGAAATGACAGAACCAGGAAATTTTCACTTTTTACGAGGCCATCACCCTTTGAAAAAGAAGAAAAAGAACGAGTTGCGGCAGGTTGAAACAAAGCCACAAGGAAATAAAACAATCCTTACGATCCGCTACGGCCAAACGACCAATCCTCCGACGAGCATTATCGAGGCCCATTCTCGGACCGTTCGTTCGCCCCCGCTACCCCCCTCGGCAGAAAAGGAGGCATTATAGCGGTAAGGGCTTAGTGCCTCTTGGAGGGCAACAGGAAATCTCCGTTTTTCCCCTTGACAATACTTATCATGGATGACCGGAAATAGCCGCGTTCTTAAAAGGTGGGCAGCGTGTCGGCCGGCAGGTTATTTCACCGTTACGCCTCCAGAAACATCTTGATCGTCATTATTTTGTACGTTATAGTGTACGAAAAATAAACCAATGAGATACAAGATGCAAAGGCTAAAAGTTAACGAAGATATCAGACCGTTATCTGAGGTTAGGACTGGTATAGCGAACTTTATAAAGCAAATCCAAGATACTAAACGACCTCTTATAATCACCCAACACGGAAGAGGCGTTGCCGTTCTTGTTGACGCCAACGAGTTTGAAGCCATGCAAGAGAAGATAGAACTTCTCATGGATGTTCAAACTTCTTTGCAGCAAATTGATAATGGGCAAGGCCTTAAACACACTGAAGCGTTGAACCATGTTTTGCAACGAATCACAAAATGAACATAATATGGTCCCCGCTGTCCCTTGATAGAATTTCTGAAATAGTTGGATATATTGCTCGAGATAAGCCATCAGCTGCTGAAAAGTGGGTAAAAGGTATCTTTTCGAAAGTTGAACAGTTAGAGGTCTCTCCTGAACTCGGAAGAATTGTTCCAGAAATTGGAAACAGTCAATTCAGAGAACTTATCCACTGTAATTACAAAATAATTTATCGAATTGAAATAATGCGAATTTCAATTCTTACTGTCCGTCATGGCAGGCAACTACTGCCAATTGACGAAATAAGGGCATAACATGACCGGAAATAACCGCGTTCTTAAAAGGTGGGCAGTCCCTCGGCCGGCAGGTTATTTCACCGTTCGCCAAGACACCACCCATAACAATCAAAAAGTTGCATTTTGCCACTTCAAGTCTTAAAATTATTCCATGACATCAACTCAATCATGGAGATAATAAAAAATGGCCATCGCAGTAAAGTTTACTGTTCAAAACAAGTAAGATTTTTCGCTACAAAAAAACTCATGTTTTCAGACCTCGTCCCCTGCCACTGCCCCTTCCCACGACCGGAAGCCCCAGCCACTGAATCCACCCGCAGTCTCCTTAATAATAATACCAGATCGAGTTGTAATCTTTGACCTGCTCGCCGTCACGCTGCAGTCGCTTGAGGTAGGCGTGAATGGAGACATCGGTGTAGACGTAGGTTTCCATAAGGGCCATCTTCTTCTCCCAGGGATGGAACTCGTAGACCCGGCGGCCGTCGGGCAAAATGGCGACCATGTCCCGATTCTGCCCGGCACGGAGATAGTTCTTGCCCAGCCGCGGCACATTGAACACGATCTCGTCGGTGCGCACCGTTCCCGGAAAAAGCCGGGCCTCCTCCTGCTGTTCCTGAAGCAGGCGGGCGATCGGCACGCGGTAGGCGTCGGTCTCCTCCTTGCCCTTAGTATTGAAGGTGTAATAGGGTGTTACCCCGATCAGCCGCAACTGCTGGCGCAGGGTGGCGGCCTCGAATTTACGCGAGTTGTAATAGGTGAACACCATTTGGTTGTAGACGCCGACGCCGAACTGACGAAAGAGCTGCACCGCCTGCATAGCCTCGGGCGTGATCTCGGTGGGATGCTCGAAGTGGGTGATGATCAATATCTCCCTCCGCCCGGGTTCGTGAAAGCGGGTAATGGTCCGCACCAGAAATTCAGTGATCCGTTGCGGCAGGGTCACCGGGGTGCGGGTACCGATGCGTATTCGCACCACATGCTCCATCTGCGCCAGTCGGCCGAGGATCATCTCCAGCCGCTCATCGGAGAGGATCAACGGGTCACCACCGGTAACCAGAACCTCGGAGATCTCTTTGGTCTCCTCGATCCACTGCAGGGCCTGTTCGAGCTTTTGCTCGCCCAAAGCCGCGTCCGGGGAAATCACATCCTGAATCTGCCAGTTGCGCTGGCAGTAGACGCAGATCTGCGGACAGGTCAACACCGGTTTGAGGATGACGATCCCGGGATATCGGCGAGTGATGCCGTCGATGGGGGAGGTGTCGCCCTCCACCATAAAATCATTGGAACAGGAGGAATCCTGCCGCAAGGCGCTCACCCGCTCTACGTACTGCATGGGGGGAATGACCTGTGCCCGGATGGCCCGATCCCAGGTGCCGCCGTTGTCCACGTCCATCAGAGACACCGTGTAGGGGGTGATGCCAAACGGGATCCGCTGCTCGCGGGCCATGGTAATGGCGGTCCGTTCTTCATCCGAAAGCGTGATCAGTTTTTCAAGGATACTGGCATCGCGGACAATATGGCGGGTATGCCAGCTCCAATCGTTCCATTCCAGATCGCTGATCTGAAAATAATGAAAAAGACGCTGCTTGTTCAGGCTTCGCTGCCGAATCAAGGCGTCATCCATGCCGGAGGGATAGCGTTTGCAAAACGCCTGGACCTTGCTCGCCATCCGTGAGAGATCCGCCGAGCGCAGTTTGGCCGCGGTCCTGCCACTGTGTTTAAGAAAGGCCGGCGGCTTTTCGGTATAGATGTTGGTCAGACCTTTGATCCCTTTAAACAGGTGCTGCAACTCGGCAAGAAAAGCGGAGGTCGGCGCTGGCCCATGATGGCGATCATGGAGCAGGCCGTCCAGATAAGCCAGCAACGAAAACCCGGCCAACTCCTCACTGCGGGTATTCAGTATGTTGCGCAGCACCCAAACCGCATCCCGGAAGACAACCCATTCCAACGAGGCCATTTCCCTGGAATTATCGAAGATATCAAACAAAGTATTGGAGAGATGGCCACGGAGCTGCAGCCGTTTCTCCTCCAAGGGGAGTTCGGAAAGCAAAATGGTTTCCACTGCCGGATCAAGGGCAATAATTTTTCGAACTTGTTGCACACATTGCGCATTTTTCATGGAGCACCTCAACATCAAACATCAACTATTTCAGGTGAGGTGAAAAACATATGACCGAGCACGGGGAGTCACATGCATACCTCATCCAGAGAAGACAAAGTCCATCTCAGTAAGGATGTTGTCTTCAAAAAGAGAATGTCTCGCTGAAATCGAGACGAATTTCCGACATTCGGAAACAACTGATGTGCAACAAAGAGCCGAAGTTTACGGCAAGATCATCTCAAGAGGTTTTCAATAACAGAAAAATCCGTCGCGTTGTTGCACGTAGTGAAGACCGTGCTTTCCATGGAGGAGGGAAAGCAGGCCACAGAATGTTACAGCAATGTCTTATACTGGGATTTTTATTAGAGTACAAGAACAAGCCCCGGCTCTCCACCGACGGCGCATTTTTCAGGGTTATTTCCCGGACGGAGAGTTATGGATGGACAGGGGCCTGAGACATCAGCGGGTCAGGTCTAGATTTACAGCATGATGACGGCTGCTCCTTTCTCGAGATTCCGGGAAATACCAAACACCTCTAAGGTGAACCTGGGAGCGCGGGCGTCCCGCCCGCTTTTGCGAAGTACGATGCGGGCGGGACGCCCGCGCTCCCAGTCCCCCACCTTGCGGGGGAGATTTTCCCACGGGGAACGTCGGGCCGAGCAGCACCGCGAGAGATAAGGGCCATTGATTATGACCTTATGCTCAACGTTCGGCTTCACGCGCGGCGGCTTTTGCCATCGCAGTGCATGCCGTGGTTAGCGATTCAACATTGAATTTCAGAAAAGGAGTGGTTCGCCCTTCAATGGTAGACGGGTGCGTATTCCGACCAAAATGTGCCACCGATTCCGCTTTAAGCCGGACCACTGATTTCGGAACAAAGTGGACCATAGGTTGGAACGAAGCAACGCTGAAATCTTTTTCAGTTTTGGTCCAGGGCGGGCAAATCTTTGTTTGACTCTTATTCTCATTTACCATAAACAAACAGCACGACAAGATTTCTTCGAATAGAATACTCAGGTACCTGGTATTACATGATGGGCCGCGGAAGGCGTGGAGAAAACGTCTTTACTAACAAGAGTCATGCAAAGACTTGCCCCCCAACTTATGCCCCCCAACTTACCAACTCATAATAGCGAGAAGAAATAATGGTTGACTTCATCCTTCAATTCGATCCCGTCATGCAGGCATTCATTGCCACACTCTTCACCTGGAGCGTGACAGCGGCAGGTGCGGCAATTGTCTTTTTCACACAGGATATCAACCACAAGCTCATGGATTCGATGCTTGGCTTTGCTGCCGGCGTAATGATCGCTGCCAGTTTCTGGTCTCTTCTCGCCCCTGGAATAGAAATGGCGGAACAATTGAAGCAGATCCCATGGTTAACTGCTGTCATCGGGTTCATGGGGGGAGGAATTTTCATGCGGTTGACTGACAAATTCCTGCCGCATCTTCATCCGAACCTGGCTATTGACAAAAGTGAAGGGATTAAAACTTCGTGGCAACGAAGTACGCTTCTTGTTTTGGCAATAACTCTACACAATATACCAGAGGGTCTTGCAGTAGGTGTAGCTTTTGGAGCGGTTGGCGCTCACCTCCCCTCTGCTACCATCGGCGGAGCAATTGCCCTGGCTATTGGAATTGGAATCCAAAACTTTCCCGAAGGCTCTGCCGTATCAATGCCATTGAGAAGAGAAGGCCTGAGCAAATGGAAGAGCTTTCTTATGGGACAAGCATCAGGCTTAGTGGAGCCGGTTGCAGGAGTTATCGGCGCATTATTTGTTTTAAAAATGCAGAATATTTTACCCTATGCTCTCTGCTTTGCGGCTGGAGCCATGATTTTTGTTGTGGTGGAAGAACTCATCCCCGAGTCTCAAAGGAAATATGAAAATATCGATACGGTAACCATGGCAACAATGGTTGGTTTTTCGGTAATGATGATACTGGATGTGGCTTTAGGATAAAGATTCTGTACAGGTACCTGATTCAAAAAAAAAGGGGGGGGCAAGTCTTCGCTTGCTCCTTATTCTTATTTACCAGAAGCTATGGTGGTCAAGGATTCATGAAACTGGCTCATGTACATGCGGTGGTAAACCCCTTTTTGGGCAAGCAGTTCCTGATGGGTTCCCTGCTCGGCAATATGGCCATTATCAATCACAATAACCCGGTCGGCATTGACGATTGTGGAAAGCCTATGCGCGATGACAAAGCTGGTCCGGCCCTGCATCAACCGCTCCAGGGCCTGCTGGATAAACAGTTCCGTTCGGGTGTCCACAGAGCTCGTGGCCTCATCCAGAATGAGAATGGCAGGATCTGCCAGGATGGCCCGCGCTATCGATAAAAGCTGGCGCTGGCCTTCGGAAAGACTCCCTCCCCTTTCCGACAGAAGGGTGCCATACCCCTGAGGCAGGCGTCGGATAAACCCGTCTGCATGGGCCAGGCGTGCCGCCGTGAACACCTCTTCATCCGTGGCCTCAAGGCGGCCGTATCGGATATTGGCAATGACCGACTCGCTGAACAGGAAGGATTGCTGAAGCACGACCCCAAGCTGTCGCCGAAGGCTGTCCCTGGACACGGTATAGATGTCCTGACTGTCGATCAGGATGGTGCCGGATTCGATATCATAAAAACGGGAAAGCAGGTTGACCAAGGTTGTTTTTCCCGCGCCAGTAGGGCCCACCAGCGCAATCCTTTCCCCCGGGCGGGCATGAATGCAGATATCCTTGAGTATCGGAACCCCCGGCAGGTAAGAAAAAGTCACATGGTCAAGATAGACATCCCCTTGTATCCGCGACAGTTCCAATGCCCCTGGGGAATCGGTCTGGTCTGGAACAATATCCAGGATTTCGAAAATACGCTCTGCCCCGGCCAGAGCTGCCTGGATCTGATTGTAAAGATCCCCGAGCTGGCGGAGAGGCTCGGCAAAGCGCCGAGAATATGAAATAAAAGCTGCGATTGTCCCCACCGACACAAGGCCTCTGATGGCCAGCCAGCCACCAAGACCGCAGAGAATGGCAATGTTCAGGTTGGAGAGAATCCCCATCATGGGCATGACCACCAGTGCCAGGCTCATAGCCTTAACCCCATTTAACCTGACCGCTTCGTTGACCTTGTCGAATCCGTCCAGAACGCTTTCCTCCTGCCCGAATGCCAGCACGACCCGCTGGCCGCTATAAGTCTCTTCAAGAACGGCATTCAGGTTTCCCAGATGCTCCTGGTAGCTCCTGAATGTTTTTCGGGTCCGTTTGCCCACCGTGGCCACCAGCCCGAGCATCAGGGGAAAGGCGATCAGGGAGCCCATTGCCAGCCAGGGGCTCAGGACGACCATAACAGCCAGAACACCGGCTAATGTCAAAACCCCTGAAAATAACTGGGTTGCGTGATTGGTCAATACCCGGCTGATGGCGTCCATATCATTGGTTAGCCGGCTCATGAGTTCTCCCTGTGACCTTGTATCAAAAAATTTCAAGGAGAGGGACTGCATATGGGAGAAAAGGTCTGACCGCATTGTCCGCACAGCCTTCTGGGCTATCTTGACAATCATAATGCCCTGTATCCACTGGGCCACCGCAGCAACCCCATAGGCCGCAGCCATGAGGAGCACCGTCCGGAAAAGATTGTCGATATTCTGATCCACAAGTTGATCAATGGCCCGGCCCATGAGGTATGGAGCGGTGATGACCATGCTGGTTCCCAATGCGGATATCAGGCCTGCGCAGACCAGTAGCCGCCTGTAAGGAGTCAGATACTGCATCAAGCGCCGGAGCGCACTTTTCGTATCCTTTGCCCGCTCACCAGTACGGACTGGGGGGCCGCCCCTTGGGCCGGTCATTCCGGACAGTATTGGCGAAGATTTCCGATTTGATTGTTCGTCAGCCACTGGAGATCTCCTGTGGCTCACCTAACTGAGAACGACAGATATCTTGATACATGACATTGGAAGACAGCAGTTCATGGTGAGTGCCGACGGCAGCAATCCGCCCCTGGTCCAGCAAAAGAATCCTGTCTGCCGATATCACCGTACTGATTCGCTGGGCAATCACAAACCGGATGGTTGGATTCTTCAAAGAGGCCATAAAAAGGCTCAAAGCGTCCTGGAGCTTAAGTTCGGTTTCCATGTCCAGAGCGCTGGTTGCATCATCCAGAATAAGAATCTCAGGCTTGACCAGCAAGGCTCTGGCAATGGATATCCTCTGACGCTGACCGCCGGAAAGCGTCACCCCGCGTTGCCCAATCACAGTATCATATCCTTGTGGCAGCGCCATAATGAATGCATCTGCCTGGGCAATCCGGGCAGCTTCCCGGACCTGCGCCTCCGAGGATAACATCCGGCCGTAACGTATATTGTCCCGCACCGTTCCGCTGAAAAGAACGGCTTCCTGAAGGGCTATACCGGTCAGGCTTCGCAGGGAATTTAAGTCCAGATCCCGGACATCAATACCGTTCAGGGTGATCCGGCCTGACGTCACATCATAAAATCTCGGAATCAGGTGGACCAGAGTAGATTTACCTGAACCTGTGGCTCCAAGAATGGCAATGGTCTCACCCGGTTCAGCCGTAAAACAGATATGGGAAAGCACAGATTCTCCGCCATTCGTACCATAATTGAAAAAAACATTTTCAAAAGCAATCCGACCTGTAATCAGAGAGGGCTTTACCGTATTCTTCCCGAAGGGTTTCACCTCGGGCTCGGTGTCCAAAATTTCCAAAATCCGGCCCGCGGACGCTGCTGCCGCTGCCAGGGGAGCAATCATTGTACCGAGCAGAAGAATCGGAAAAAGGGCAAAGGAAAGATAATTGATGGCTGCGACGACCTGTCCTGTGGTCATGTTGCCGGAAATTGCATTTTTTCCACCCACCCAGACCGCTGTGACTATGGCTAAATTCACGAGAAGCAGCATGAACGGAATAAAAACCGCCATAAGCTGGGAGACACGGATGGTCTCTTCCATAAGGGCATCATTGGCGTTCCGGAACCTTGCCGTCTCGTGCTCTGTTCTGACAAAGGCCTTGACCACCCTTATCCCGGCCAGATTCTCTTGAAGTACCGTATTCAAACGGTCCAGATACTGCTGCACCTTCAGAAACATGGAATGGGTTCTGCCGGCAAAGAGCCACACCAGAACACTGATCAGAGGAATACATACCGCCATGATCCATCCCAGACCGGGACTGGTGTAAACCAAAATGACAATGGCACCGAGAGCCCAGATCGGTGCACGGGTAAGGATGCGCAAAGAGAGCATGAGGATCGTTTGTACCATGGTGACATCACTGGTCGAACGAACCAGCAATTTGCCGGTCTGGAGCTTATCCAAATTCCCGAAGGAAAAGGACTGAACCTTGCGCATCAGGGCGCTGCGAAGTTGAGCCCCAAACCCCATGGCGGCTTCCACAGACAGATAATTATTCAACAGGGCCAGAATAGTCGAAAGGATGGAGGCTCCCACCATGGAGAGTGCGGTCAGCAGGATAACATGAAGATCTTTTGGCATTATCCCCTGATCGATGATTCTCCGGGTCAGGTAAGGTATGGCAAGGTCAGCGGCCACCATACCGAAGAGCAATACCAAAGCAATGCCGGCCTGGATCCGGTACGGTTTTAAAAACCGGTACAGGTGTATGAGCGATCTCATGGGGCGTCGCAACCTCCCTGCAAAAAAAGTAAGAGGAGACGGGAGGCTTCGCCATAGTGTGCTGACGCGCCCGGAAACTTGGCCTTGTCTGCCCTTTCTGTTCGTCGGCTCAAAGTTGGGCGCTCCGGCTTGCTTCGGACAATCTCTCGCGGTTCCGCCCTTGCCTTCGCCTCGTATTTATGGTCCTATTTCACAAGAGTAACCAAGAGGTTAGATACAGGATACTTGTACCCCCATAAAATCATGCCCATGCCGGGGCCGGGTGTATACCAGAAAATTCACCCGACCCATAAATCCGGGCGGCTGATTAAACTGTTCAATTATAAAATTATTAATAGGATTATTCATGGATAAAACAATTCAGCAGAAAATAATCAACTTTCTGAGCCCTGTTTCGGAAGGTCTCTCCGTGGCCGATGTACGCATCGGCATGAGATATACAAGTGTACGACTTGATAACGGAAACACAGGGATTGCATGGACAGGGCAGGCGCACTCCGGATGCTGTTCCGACGCGCCGGAAGCCGGGACACTTGCCGGAAAGCCGGCAGGAGAACTTCTTGATATGCTGGCAGCCACCGATAATTTCCTCTACAGAACAATCGGCCTTGCAACCGCCAATGCCCTTGGGGCGGGGAGACCCCATCCGGAAACCATCTCCGTTGAGATCCTGGAACTTATCGATATTCAACCATCCGACCATGTGGTTATGGTAGGTTTTTTCGGCCCATTGGTTCCGCGGCTTCACCGAATCGGCTGCCGCCTGGATATTCTTGAACTGAAAAGTGACAAACCCGGCACGATGGCTCCCGATGAGGGGCTATCAGCTCTAGCCGCATGCAGTGTTGCCATAATCACCGCCACATCCGTAGTCACCGGAACTCTAGATCAACTGCTTTCCCACCTCGGGAATCCCCGTGCTGCCATCATTCTGGGGCCGTCGTCCTTTATGCATCCGGAAGTTTTTTCCGGAACACCGGTGACCCATATTGCAGGGGTCAGAATACGCAATGCGCCAGCTGTAGAGAAGATTGTTTCAGAAGGCGGAGGAACAAAAATTCTGAAACAGCATATGGACTTTGAGACCATATGCCTTAATCCCTGAAAGGTTATGCCTTCGGCTTATTAGGAATAAGAAGAACAGGAACAGGGCTGTAGCGGGTTACACGACGAGCAGTAGTGCCCATAATTTCGCTGTTAAAAAAACTGTGCGTTGATTTACCCATAACGATCATATCCGCATGATGTTCTTCAGCTACTCGAAGTATTTCATGACTGGGATAGCTTCCACTCACCACGATTATTTCGGTCACCGGAACTCTGTTGAGGTTATATGCGGCAATCTCATCCCGGCAGAATTTAACCAATCGTTCTTTCATGTTTTCCAGAAGGTGACGCATCCCCTCCTTATGCAATTTTTCAGCATCTTCTTTGGACAGGTACGAATCAACGATGGACTGAGCACTCGTTCCCAAAGGGGGGAGGACATGCACCATAAGAATGCGCGCGTCATATCGACGAGCCTGACTCACAGCCATCCTGAACACCGGACGGGTTTGTTCACCCAAATCGGTAGCGTACAGTATCGTATGAATTTCTGGCCTGGGTACCATCGTTTTCTCCTTGGGATGTCCGGAAAACATCATGAATCATTTGCGCGACGACTTCCGAAATTCGAATTATTTATATCCATGTAACTTATCGATAAGCTCGGGTAAAAATAACGAAATTTGAGGAATATACGTAATAAGAGCAAGAAAGAACAGCAGTAGCAGCAGCCAAGGAAACGAGGCCTTAATGACCCAGCCTATACTACGGCCTGTGATACCTGCGGTAACAAACAAATTTAATCCCACCGGCGGAGTTAACATGCCGATCTCCATGTTCACGACCATTATGATGCCTAAGTGGATGGGATCAATGCCCAACTTCACTGCAATAGGGAAAAGAATCGGGGCCATGATCAAAAGAATGGCCGAAGGCTCCATAAAGTTGCCTGCCGCTAAAAGCAACAAGTTCACCACGACAAGAAAGGACCAGGGTTCCAGGCCCATACCCAATATGATTTCCGCCAGATGATGGGGGATTCTCTCTGTGGTAAGCACATGCGCAAACAGCATGGCATTGGCGATGATAAACAACAACATGATGCTGACTTTGGAGGCATCAAGCAATACCTTATTCACCTCTTGATCGGTGACGCATTTGGGAATGGCGATGATCGATTGAACAACATTCCTCACCGCTGCCGCGCCCAGACCTTCTTCCTCTTTTTTCCAGGCAATATGTTTCATCGGCCCAATATCCCGGTAACCGAAAACGGCAACCCCAAAAGCGTAGATGGCAGACACGGCAGCTGCTTCGGTTGGGCTGGCTATTCCTCCGTAAATTGAGCCTAAGACAATAATGATCAACATCAGTCCGCCGAGAGCCACGGCTCCGGAACTGAACATCTCTTTGAAACCGGCCCAGGGTTGTGCAGGAATTTTTTTAATACGGGCGACTATGTAGATTGCTATCATCAATAGCCCTCCCATGAGCAAACCTGGAAGGAAACCAGCCATGAACATTCTGGCCGCGGAAGTCTCGGTTGCCGCAGCATAGACGAGCATAACGATGGAAGGTGGAATAAGGATGCCCAAGGTTCCGGCATTCGTTATAACGCCGGCGGCAAAACTCTCCGGATATCCGGCTCGAACCATACCGACAATAACAATAGAACCGATAGCCGCAACAGTAGCCGGAGAAGAGCCGGACACTGCCGCAAAAATCATACAGGCCAGAACTGAAGCCATGGCCATACCACCACGGATGTGGCCGACAATACTCATTGCAAAACGGATAATGCGCTTAGCAACCCCGCCGGTGGAAAGAAATGCCGAGGATAAGATGAAAAAGGGAATAGCCAGCAACGTGTAGTGCGATGATAATGCCTCAAACAACTTCAGCGCGATGGAAGAAATGGAGTCATTGGAGAAAAACAAGATAGTCGCGATACTGGAAAGACCCAACGCAAACGCAATGGGCATGCCCAGCAACATGCAAATCAAAAGCAAGGCAAACAGTGCTGCGGTGGTCATGCGTGGTTCTCCTCATTTTTCAATTCCTCAACAAGTTCCATAGACGCCCTGGCCTCATCGGCATGACGAAATATTTCTGATTCCCCTTTTATGACGCTCCACAGCAAAATCAGAAGCCGAATGGCAATAAAAACAAAGCCGATAATCAGAATGGAGCGAGCTGCCCACGTCGCTATCGGTAAATCTTCCAGCTGAATCCCTATTGCCCGAACTTTTTTGAGATAAATCCATCCGCCATACAAAACCAAGCCACAATAAGACAGAGCCAAAAGGCAGCCAATAATAGTGAGAAAACGCCGACCAATCGAGGGAAAGAGTTTCACAAAGGCATCTACTCCGATGTGCGAACCATGTTTAATCCCGTAGGAGGCACCGAACAGAACAAACCATGCCGACATATGTAAAGTCAGCTCTTGGGACCAGATGAAGCCGGCGTTAAATCCAAATCGCATAACCACATCCATAAAAACCAGTCCCGTCGTGGCGACGAGCATGAGACAAATAATTGCCTCTTCAACCTTGTTAAGCACATGCAGGAACATGGGGGTTTCCTCTTTCTGAAAAGAAACAGAGGGCAGTCGAATACGCCTGCCCTCTGTTTCGGGTACCTTTTTTTAATTACTGGTTGGCTTTATACGCTGCGTCAATCAGATCCTTTCCGATTTCCTTCTCAAACTCTTTCCATACCGGTTTCATGACCTCAACCCACTGAGCGCGCTCTTCGGGTTTTAATGTAATGATCTCGGTGCGTTTGGAATCAATAATCTTTTGTTTGTCTTCGATTGATTTTTCCAAAGAAACCTTGTTCCCGTAGGCAATGGCCTCGTCAAGCAATTGCGTCAGTTCGGTTCTGATGTCGGTGGGGAGCCCCTGCCAGAATTCGGTGGAGGTTACGACCATGTAATCCAGCAAACCATGATTGGATTCGGTGATATACGGCTGAATCTCATAGTATTTTTGAGAAAAGATATTTGACCAGGTGTTTTCCTGACCGTCAATGGCTTTGGTCTGTAAAAGAATAAAGACCTCGGAAAAAGGTTTCTTCAGCGGGACGGCCTTCAAAGCATTGAACTGAGCAGCGAGAACATCGGAGGCCATAATCCGAAACTTGAGTCCTTCGGCATCAGCCGGTACCCGCATCAGTTTATCGGCAGAGAACTGTTTCAATCCGTTATGTATATATCCCAGACCGGTAAATCCCTTCTTGCTTAAAGACTCTAAAAGTTTTTGTCCGTCTTTACTTTTCTGGAATCGCTCAACCGCAGCCATATCTTTGAACAAAAAGGGGAGATCAAACAATTGCAAACTCTTGGTGTAGCGCTCAAATTTAGAAAGAGCGGGCGCGGCCATTTGCACATCCCCAAGCATCATCGCTTCCAGGACCTTGTCGTCATCAAACAACTGGGAGCTCGGATAGACTTCCACCACGACCTTGTTACCCATCTTTTCTTTTACCAGATCGCGGAATTTGTTAGCCGCCAAGCCTTTGGCCGTATTTTCCGCAACAACATGGGAAAATTTGATGACAATGGGAGCGGCCAGAGCCGGTCCAGCCACGAGAACCATTGAAATAGCCGTTGCCAGCAATGCTTTGGACATCCTCTCGAACATAATCCCTCCGTACAAATTGTTATGATTTCAGCCCGGAAAAAATCCGAACCAACAGGCTCCACTCCAATAAAAAAATGGACATACAAGCTGGTTGTGATACCAGTTCCATCTAAGCAAGAATAGGTCCACATAGAGCATGAAAGAGCATAAAGGAAACAATACGGAGAGTTATACGACAAAAAGAAGACTCAGCCCCCTTTCGAAACGGGCGGAAATCCACCCATCCCCCCTTGTCTCCGGGGGGAAAACTACCCAATTGAAGGAGGCTCTGGCCGAACAACCATTGAAAAATGCAAAATATTCTTTACTTGAAATCTTTTTTATCGAGACCGTATTTTCGCAGCTTGTCGTACAAGGTTTTCCTGGGGATGGAAAGGGCGGCCATGACGTCCTTGATGCATCCGTTGTAGTCGGCCAGAGTCTGCTCCAGAATAGCGCGTTCAAAGGCATCAACCTGCTGCGGCAGACTGTTGAGTTGTTCGACTCCGTCACCGGAAAGGATCCGTTCCAGAGACCATCCGTACTGAGCGCCCAGCAAGACATACCGTTCAGCAAGATTCCGTAATTCACGAACATTGCCCGGCCAGTCATAAGTCATAAGCAGATTCACCTGTGCCTGCTTCGGCATCGGCACCTCCTTCTGATAGCGATGACCGGCAACCAGCAGGTAATGATGAAACAGCAAAGGGATATCCTCTCGCCGTTTCCGCAGGGGCGGAATCTCAAGGCAGACCACGTTGAGGCGATAATACAAATCCTCACGAAAGGTCCCCCGACAGGCCGCCTCTCGAAGATCGACTTTAGCGGCAGCTACCACACGGATATCAAGGGGTATGAGCTTGTTGGACCCTAAGCGTTCCACTGCCCGTTCCTGCAGCACCCGGAGAAGGTGTATCTGAACTTGCAACGGCATACTTTCAATCTCGTCCAAGAGAAGCGTTCCGCCATTTGAATGCTCGAACTTGCCGATTCGGGTAAGACGCGCATCGGTGAAGGCACCGGCTTCGTGACCGAACAACTCGCTTTCGATCATATTTTCAGCCACTGCACCACAGTTGACCGCAACAAAGTTCCGGGTCCGACGTCGACTGTGTTCATGGAGTAATCTGGCTACCAGTTCCTTGCCTGTTCCGGTTTCCCCAACCACCAGGACATCGGCATCGGTATCCGCAATCTGACTAATGGTCGCCCGGAGCCTTTGCGTCGCCGGAGTAATTCCGATGAATCTGGGTCCGGGAGCGCTGAACGATTCCAATTCGGTCCGCAGTGCTCTGTTTTCCAGGGTCAACATTCTTTTTTCCAGGGCCTTGGACACCGTCTTCACAAACCTGTCCGACGAGTAGGGTTTTTCCAGAAAATCGTAGGCCCCATTGCGCATGGCTTGCACGGCTGTTGATACATCGCCATGACCGGTAATCAAAATAACCGGAAGGTCGCGGTCGATACTCTGGAGCCTCTTCTGAAATTCCATACCGCTCATTCCCGGCAGGCGGATATCGCACACCACAACTCCCGGCCAATCGTCGGTAATACAACCAAGACCTTCCTCCGCCGACTCCATGCAGGTCACTTCGAAATCCGCCAATTCAAGAGTCTGGCGGTTGGCTTGGCGAATATGCATTTCATCATCAATAAACAGTACCTTGGTCAATAGCTTCATTTCAGGTTCATTGGGTATTAAGGGTGATTTCAAAACACGCTCCGGTCCCGGTTTGAACGACTCTGATGCGGCCTCCCATTTCCTCTATAATACGGGCGGAAATGGTCAGTCCCAAACCAAGTCCTTTCCCGGGATCTTTGGTGGTATAAAAGGGTTCAAAAATTCGTTTCGCAAGTGCCGGGTCTACGCCGAGGCCGTTGTCGTGGACACGAAGCACCATCTTGTCGTTCTCGATCATGGAGGTCACTTCAATCTTTTTTTCTTCCTGTTCTTCCACTGCCTGCAGGCTGTTGGCCAAAAGATTGACCAGTACCTGCTGTACAAGAACAGCGTTGGCTCGCACTCCAACCAGGTCCGGAGGCAATTTGATATCAAGTTGCACATTGGCTTTGGTGAGAACTGGTGCCATGACCTCCAGCGCACCATCGATCACTCCGTGGAGGGGAACGATATCCATTCGACCGCTGCTTTTGCGGGAAAAGATTTTCAATTGAATTGCCAATTGCGCCATACGATCCGTTAATTCATTGATTTGATGCAGATTCCAATGCGCATCCTCCACCCTCCCTTTATGCAAGAACTGACTGGCGTTGTCAGTATACGCACGAATGGCGGCAAGTGGTTGATTGAGTTCATGGGTGATGGCTGTACTCATCTGCCCGAGAGCCGCAAGTTTTGCGGCATGGATGAGTTCTCTTCGGGTCTTTCGCAGTTCTTCTTCGGTGTTGCGGCGCTCCTGAATTTCCTGGCTGAACCTGTGATTGATTTCCGTTAACGCGGCGGTTCGTTCGGAAACACGTGATTCAAGCACTTCATTTGCTTCTTCCAGCAGTTTGCGATTTTTTTCGGCAAAACGCTGTCGTTCGGCAATCTGCCGCTGATGTTGCCATAACAGCAGCAAGGAAAGGACTCCCAAACCGCCGAGGCCTACAATGCCCAGCAGGGTCAACACTATTCTTTGTTCCACAGGTTTGAAATCGGAAAAAATGTAGACCTGCCAACCGGCATGGGGCATGGTCGCCTCTTGCCGGAGGAACGTCTTTGTCTTGCCTCCCTTTGGGGGCATAAGTTTGACAATCTTTCCCTGCTCCGCCTGTCTTTCCTCGATGAAGTTAAGCGGCACGAGCGCAGCGTTGGGATAGCGTTGACTCTCAATCATCTGCTTACGGGTTTCCGGCGTAAACGGTCTCAGCGTCATAAATCTCCATTTTTCCCGGGTGGTAATAAATACGACTCCGTCTGGATCGGCGACCAGAAAAATTTTCTCCTGATCCCCCCAGTTCTCCTCAACTTGTTTGATATTGATCTTAATGACGACCGCTCCCAGGATGGCGTGATTATAACGAACCGGGTAGGCAAAATAATAACCGCGTTCACTTGAGGTACTGCCCAAGGCAAAATAGCGTCCCAATCCGCCTTGCATCGCCTGTTTAAAATAGGGGCGATAACTGAAATTGCGGCCGACAAAGGGTTTCGGAGTATTCCAGTTGGAAGCGGCAATGGTCAGCCCGTCGCTGTTCATAAGATACGTATCAGCAGCATCGCTGATATTATTGATGGTTTCCAGGTACAGATTGAGAGCGTTGATTCGTTCGCGACTGCCTGGATTAAGAAGAAACGTTACCAACTGCTTGTTGGTAGCAAGCAATTCCGGCAACCCTTCATATTTCTCAAGCACTCCACGCAGGTACGAAATATATAATGCCAGCCGCACCTCCCCTTCCCGGGCCAGGGAAGCAAGGCCTTGATGATAGGCCAGGTTCCCTCCTACCCAAAGAGCGGAGATCAACAACAGGAAAAATACGGGAATGACTATAAAATGACGACGCATGATACTCTCGATGCGGGTTGAATCCGTGAAAACTATATATTATACACCGTTGAGAAGGAACTTCAAAAGCCCACCCTGTCGGCACCTCGCCGGCACCTCGCCTTTCCGCCAACGATGTTGCTCCTTAATTGTCTGCTTGGAAGGAAGTTACGTGCTTGGAGAATTGCAATATCCACGGAGTACCGCATGACAACAAAAAAAGATGAGGCCAGTTTTCCCTCCTCAACATCACCCCTTGCTTCGCTTGAGCATTTGTGCCGCCGTTTTTCTGTACATCGTGAAGAACTTGCACGGGTGGCCGCCGTCTACCCCATGCGGATCA
This sequence comes from uncultured Desulfobulbus sp., assembly GCA_963666685.2. Taxonomy (GTDB): domain Bacteria; phylum Desulfobacterota; class Desulfobulbia; order Desulfobulbales; family Desulfobulbaceae; genus Desulfobulbus. The sequence continues at coordinate 99,064 of CAXXHZ010000003.1, read as the reverse complement.
GTCCCTATTATCTGAATCTGATTCAAAAACCGGGAGATCCGCTCTGGCTCCAATCCGTACCGGATCCTTTGGAGTTGATCGATGGGGAAGGATTAACGGATCCGTTGGACGAGGAAAACCTAAGTCCCGTGCCTAATCTGGTGCACAAATACCCGGACAGAGCCTTATTTCTCATCAGCTCACAATGCCCCGTCTACTGCCGTTTTTGCACACGAAAACGCAAAGTCGGACGACCGGACATGATCATCACCGAGCAAACCATAGCAGCGGGACTTGCCTATCTGAAAAGAACGCCTGCAATAACCGATGTCCTGCTCTCAGGCGGCGACCCTTTGATGCTCAGTGATGAAAGGTTAGAGGACATCCTGATTCGGCTGCGGGCAATTCAATCCATCCGCACCATCCGGATTGGCACCCGCATCCCCTGCACTCTGCCCTCCCGGGTTACCTCGGATCTGGCCTCCATGCTCGCCAAATTTCACCCCCTCTTCATCAACACGCATTTCAATCACCCCTTAGAGTTAACCCCCGAGGCGAATCAAGCCTGTACGCTCCTAGCCAATGCCGGCATTCCTTTGGGATGCCAGACCGTACTGATGCGTGGCATCAATGACTCCGCCGAGACCCTCGCCCAACTTTTCCGCGGACTCCTGGCTATGCGCGTCAAACCTTATTATCTCTTCCAGGCAGATCAGACGAAGGGGACCTCCCATTTCCGCACGTCTGTGGATACCGGGTTGGAAATAATGTCCCAATTAATCGGTCATATTTCGGGAATGGCCGTCCCTACTTACGCTCTGGATGCACCGGGTGGAGGCGGAAAAATTCCTTTAACGCCGGACTATATCGTATCACGTGGAGATAGCCTGAACTTTAATACCTATACGGGCCATCCCTGTTCCTACCCCAATAGAATATGGAGCGGCAAGCCATAATCCCATACATTTTCCCCGTACTTGCATTTAAGACATCCTTTCCCGACGTAATTGCATCATATGCTCACCTTGTAAAGACAATAAGCCCTCTCAAGATGCTCCATGGTGGCAAAAATGACCCACTGGAAAAAGATGTTGCGCCAAAGCCGGAATGAACGGGAAAGCCCTCCCGTGGCAGACATCAGGATATTATATATTCATTTTCAAAGGCCTGAACCAACTTCTTGAATGTATGGCAGCCGTACTGAAGTTACTGCTTGAAAAAGAACTCATATCCCAGATAGCCTCTTGGATAAGTCAAAAAAACATTATATATTAAAAGTATGTTTGATATTCTGAACATACCTCTTGAGCAGGCACGACAAGTCGATCCTATTACATGACTACCGAAAGATGCTCATCCACCTCACTTCATCGGGATCAACAGGTTTCAGCAATGAAAAGGCTACCGGAGAAAGTACTTGAAACCATTCTGACCTCTAAAGAACTCCCGACACTCCCCATTATTGCATCAAAACTTCTCACGCTCACGGCTCAGGAAGACACGACCCTCACTGATATTGCCAATTTAATTTCCCAGGACATAGCGCTTTCTGCAAAGGTTTTGCGCGTAGCCAACTCCGCATTTTATAGTTTCCCTCAACAGATCGCTTCAATCAACCAGGCGGTTTCCATCTTAGGTATCAATGCCGTTCGGAGTCTGGTGCTCAGCTTTTCCTTTCTCTCCATGGGAGGGAAAAAGAGCAAATCGCTGTTCGACTTTGAACGGTTTTGGGAACGTTCAATGATCGAAGCGGCAGCTTCCAAATTAATTCTTGATCAGGTAGCCAATGCCAATACGGAAGAAGCCTTTACCTGCGGTCTGCTGCAAAACATCGGTCAATTGATTTTCGCCGCAACTTTGGGTGATGAATATAACCAGGTCCTCCAGGAAAAACAGGAACGCGAAAAGACGAAAATTGATACGGATGAGGAACTGTTGGAAAAAGAATTCATCGGGATTTCTCACTCTACCGTCGGTTATGAGGTCACCCATATCTGGGGACTGCCTGAAAGTTTACGTCTCCCCATCAAATACCATCACCAGCCCACAGCCTATAAGGAGAATAATCTTCATAATCAGCGGAATATACGAGCGGTCTATCTGGCGAATTTACTTGCTAAAATTTTCTATTCCGATACCCCGGAAGTGTATCATAAACTATTTCGCAGCGAGGCTAAAAAATTATTAGGCCTTAAAGCACTGGAAATCAATACAATCTTAAAAGTCATCAACAAGGTTATCGACCAGTCTGCTCAATTCTTCGGCATCAAGATCAATCCCGTCAAGTCCGTAGCTGAAATCCTTCAGGAGGCCAACCTTCGCCTCAGCCTTATTAATCTCTCTTATGAAGAGATTAATCGTGAACTCATTAAATCAAAAATGGCGCTTGAAAAGATCACGGAAGAACTCGCTCAAAAAAATAAGCTTCTGGAAAATCTAGCAAATCTCGATGGCCTAACCGAAATCAACAATCACCGATTCTTTCAAAATTTTCTTGATTCTGAAATAAACCGTTCCATTCGTAACGAACGGACAATCTCCTTGCTGCTTGCCGATATCGATCATTTTAAAAAATTTAATGACACCTATGGGCACCAAACAGGCGATTTTCTTCTTAAGGAGTTCTGCCGGGTGAGCAAAGGAGTGATCAGGGAATATGACCTGATCGCCCGGTATGGTGGAGAAGAATTTGTCTTTGTTCTTCCGGAAACCGATGCGGATGAAGCCATGCTCGTTGCTGAGAAAATCAGAAAGACCGTGGAAGAATATTCTTTTGAAGATGGAACCAACACCTATCATATCACCATCAGTATCGGTGTTGCCTGTGCCCGTCCCGCGGGAGGCGATTTCAAAAAAGACGACCTCATCGGGCTTGCCGACGCAGCCTTATATGAGGCTAAAAATTTAGGACGAAACAGGGTGACATTATGCGGGTCAAAAAAGAAAAAAAAATGGTTCGCCTTCTGATAAAACTCAAAAAAATTTAATCTCCCCCGATATGACTCAGGATACCCTCCAGCTCTTAGGAGAAAACAATACAGATAACTTAACCTGGATGAGTGAGGATATCACATAATTCCAATCTATTATCATCCCACCCCCTCCCCTACAAGAGCCTCTAGGCTTCAAAAACTACGGGACCCATGGCCATATGATATTGGCTCCATCTACGGTTTTCTTCACACGGGAGGAAAAAATTGCCCTTTCCGATACCAAAATGAACTCAGCAGATCGCGTAATACACGTTCCGACTGAAGATATTATCAGCCAATATGCCGTTCACATTACGCTCAATAACAAAAAGAGAAATACCCTTCAATAAGGAGAAGAGATGAAACCACGAAGATCGAACTTGTCCGTACCGGGTCACGTAAAGAAAATGCATGGCAAAGCAAATCAGAGCCAAGCCGATGTTATCATGCTGGACCTGGAAGACAGTGTACCCATATCTGAAAAAGAAACAGCGAGAGACCAAGTTATCGATTCCCTTCTCAATCTGGATTGGGAAAACAAGACGGTAACTGTCAGAATCAATGCACTTGACACCCCTTTTGCATATCGCGATCTCCTTGAAGTGGCAGAAAACGCAGGCCAGGTAATAGACGCTATCGTTATTCCAAAAGTAAATCATCCTGCCGATATTTATTTTGCTGATCGCATGTTGAACGGCATTGAGATGAACAAAAACACTTCCAGAGTAACTGGTATTGAAGCATCAATCGAGACAGCGGAGGGATTGATGCGAGCCGCTGAAATCGTAGAGGCCAGCGGGCGGGTTAAAAGCCTTGTATTCGGAATCGCGGACTACTCGGCTTCAATTGGAGCTCGCTTGGTATCGATTTCAGGCCATGGGGAAAAGGAAGAAGAGTTATATCCAGGTCATCGGTGGCATTTTGCCTTAAGCAGGTTGGTGATGAATGCTAAAGCACACAATACCCTTGCCATTGATGCCCCCTACGGTAATTTTAGTGATCTTGACGGGTTACGGCGTTCTACGGTAATGGCCTGTGCCTTGGGATGTGATGGCAAATGGGCGATCCATCCATCACAAATTGATATCATCAATGAGATTTTCACACCATCTCAAGAAGATATTGCACTGGCTTCTAAAATTATCGAGGCAAATGATGCGGCAAAAGCGCAAGGAAAAGGAGCTATAGCAGTGGAAGGCAGGATGGTTGATCAGGCGACTGTACGTTTGGCAACCCAATTATGGGAACAGGCAAAATATCTCCATTTGATTTAATTCAATGGGCGGCGACCCATTGACTGTAGCCGGTCAATAGTAAAAAAAAAGAGGGATCCCGGTTCACCCGGAGTCCCTCTTTTCTTACTTCTAATAACTCAAAAAGGTGCTATTTATCAGCCGACAATTGCAAGGACGGTGTCTTTTGCAACCGAGTCACCGGAACCAAAATTGAGGGCCTTGACAGTACCGTCACATGGAGAACCAAGAGAATTCTCCATTTTCATGGCCTCAAGGATAACCAAGGCGTCACCGGTTTTAACGGCATCACCTACATTAACACAATTTTTGATAATCATGCCAGGCATAGGGGCCAACAGAGGGGTACCGCCTTCAACAACCGCAGCCGGAGCAGCTGCAGCTTTTGGAGCAGCTGCAGGGGCAGCAGCTGCTGCAGGGGCGGCGGCTGCCTTCTTAGGTGCGGCTGCCGGTGCGGCTGCACGCGGTGCCGGCATAGCCATTGCTTGGAAATCTCCGGTAGGATCTACTTCTACGCTGAAATATTCGTTATCAACAAAGACGTTGAAGGTGCGAACGTTTTCAGATTTCTCTGGGGCATTGGCTTTCGGCTCAACCAGCTTGCCGGCTTTTGCCTTGGTAACGAGCTCATCACGCTTCTTAACATCCTCAAGCGTGATCGGCATAACTTCGGGAGGTGCCGGGGTTATACCGTATTTCCACTCAAGGAACTTCTTACCGGTTACAGGGTAGATGGCATAGAGGATGAGATCATCAATATCCTTGGCAAGATCACCGATTTCCTTTTTAGCCTTCTCCATTTCCGGCTCAAGGACTTCTGCAGGACGGCAGGTTATCGGCACTTCACCACGTGCGTACCCCTTGAGTGCTTTCTTCTGTACTTCAGCATTAATCGGTACAGCGGTTTTACCATAGAGACCGTAGCACAGATCTTTAACCTGAGCAGTGATCATCTTGTAGCGCTCTTCCGGAGTATCGAAAAGGACGTTGTTGACGGTCTGGATACCAACGATCTGGCTGGTCGGGGTGACCAACGGAATCTGCCCCAAATCCTTCCGTACTTTCGGCAACTCCGTGAAGACGTCGTCGATTTTGTCAAGCTTATCCATTTCCCGCAACTGGTTAACCAAGTTGGACAACATACCACCCGGGGTCTGGTGAAGCAGAACGTTAATGTCGATAATCGAGCACTTGGAATCATCCATCAGGTGCTTGTACTTCGGCATAACCTCTTTTTCCAGCACCTCGTTGATGGCGAACAACTTCTTGATATCAAAACCGGTGTCGCGATTGGTGCCGATCAAAGACATGACCAACGGTTCGATAGCGGGATGCGCAGTGCGATATGCATAAGGAGTCATGCAGGTATCGATAATATCGCAGCCAGCTTCGATGGCCTTAAGATGGCTCATGGAGGCCATACCTGAGGTAAAATGGCTGTGCAGATGAATCGGGGTCTTTGTGACTTCTTTGATTGCTTTAATAAGATTGTATGCATCATACGGAGCAATCAATCCGGCCATATCTTTGATACAGATGGAATCAGCTCCCATATCATCAAGAGCCTTGGCCCGATCAACGTAATACTTGGTATTGTAAACATCTCCACCCAGACGCGGCTCGGTCAAAGAATAACAAATACATCCCTGAAAATGTTTACCGCTTTTTTTGATCTGCTTAACAACCGTCTCAAAGTTACGGTAATCATTCAACGCGTCAAAGGTACGGAATATATCCATGCCGTTCTCTGCAGCCCGATCAACAAAGGCAGTGGCCAGATCATCGGCATAATTACGATATCCGACAAGATTCTGTGCACGAAGCAGCATGGAAAAAGGTGTTTTCTTGATATAGCGTTTCAGAGTACGAAGACGCTCCCATGGATCTTCATTCAGGAACCGATGCATGGTATCAAAGGTAGCGCCACCCCAGGTCTCAATAGCCCAGAAGCCGACTTCGTCCATCATTTCCGCAACCGGAATCATGTCTTCCGTACGTCCGCGAGTTGCGAACAGAGACTGATGTCCGTCACGAAGACTTAAATCCATAATTTTGACCGGATTTTCAGCTGCAGGCCGGTCGCTTGCGTAATTCATGGCGGTCATCTTCACTTGGTCGCTCATTGTCAATTTCTCCTGTTATACGTTATATACGTTGTCGTTAGACGTCAAATAGTAGCAAAAACCATCAAAATGCTTTCATTTGAATCAGCCTGCGGAAATTCATAATATCCTGACGGCCGGCTAATGCCCATAAACTCGTCCCGGTTGCGGCGGGTCTGGCTGCAGCCAACTGTGCCTGATAGGCTGCTTCCTCTTCCTGCTGCATATAGGCATTTACGGCTGCAAGGGCTGCAGCCATCTTTTTTTTTGCATCTGCCATTATGTCATCCTCTGAGTCTTGGCCGAAAATTTGAAGTATCGGCTCTTACATGAAAGTGCTTACAGCGGGATATTGCCATGTTTTTTCATCGGGATGGTGTCGCGTTTCCCTTGAATCGACTCAAACGCATTGATGATCCGGTACCGAGTCTCAGCAGGCTCAATAACATCGTCAATGTAACCACGCTCAGCTGCGCAATATGGATTCGAAAACTGTTCGTTGTACTCTGCTTCTTTCTCCGCCAGGAACGCTCTGGGATCTTCTGCTGCTTTGGCGCCCTTGGCGTGCAGGACTTCGACCGCGCCCTTGGACCCCATAACGGCGATTTCACCGGTCGGCCAGGAGTAGTTGATATCAGTTCTCAGGTGCTTGGACGACATAGCGCAGTAGGCGCCGCCGTAGGATTTACGGGTAATAACCGTTACCTTTGGCACCGTCGATTCAGCATAGGCATACAGCAGCTTGGCGCCGTTGCGGATGACGCCGCCGAATTCCTGTGTGGTGCCGGGCAGAAAGCCAGGGACGTCGACGAAGGTAAGGACCGGGATGTTGAAGCAGTCACAGAAACGTACAAAACGAGCGCCCTTGATGGAAGAATCGATGTCAAGAACACCAGCATAGTAGGAAGGCTGATTAGCGACAATGCCGATGCTTCGACCGCCGTAACGTGCAAAGCCAACGATGATGTTCGGGGCAAAATTCTTCTTGATCTCGAAGAAGATGCCGTTATCAGCCGTCTCGGTGATAACCTTCTTCATGTCATAAGCAGCGTTGGGATTATCCGGTATGATCTCGTTGAGAACAGCAGATTTCCTGGTGATGGGATCATCGGTCGGCACGTAGGGCGGATCTTCCATGTTGTTCTGCGGCAGATAGCTCATCAGATCCTTGATGTACTGGATGGCGTCCATCTCGTCTTCAGCAGCATAGTCGGTAACACCGGATTTGGTGGTATGCATAACCGCACCACCCAAGGCTTCGGTGGTAACGTCCTCGTTTAACACAGTTTTAACGACTTTAGGACCGGTGAGAAACATGTAGGACTGGATCTTGACCTGAATGATGAAGTCGGTCAAAGCGGGCGAGTAGACGGCGCCACCGGCACAGGGTCCGAAGACACCGGAGATCTGCGGAACAACACCCGAAGAGAGAACGTTGCGGGTAAAAATTTCAGTATAGCCGGCAAGGGCTTCGATACCCTCTTGGATACGGGCGCCGCCGGAGTCGTTCAAACCGATGACAGGCATACCGTTCTTGACACCAAGATCCATGACCTTACAGACTTTTTCAGCCAAGGTACCGGAAAGTGATCCAGCCAGAACCGAAAAATCCTGGGCATAGAGATAAACGCCGCGTCCGTTGATCTTGCCGTAACCGGTGACGATACCGTCGCCGAAAAACTTGGTTTTTTCCATGCCGAAGTTGTAGCAGCGATGGAGTTTGAAGGCATCGTATTCCTCAAAGGTACCCGGATCGAGCAGGGATTGAATACGCTCACGAGCAGTCAATTTGCCCTTTTCGTGAATCTTGTCGATTTTATCCTGACCGCCGCCCAACAAGGCCTTGGCCCGTTTCTGCTTCAGTTGCTCTATTTTTTCTTTGGTGCTCATGCTTTCTCCTTGCTGCAGAATTCAGTAAAAATTCCGTGCTCGATTATAAAAGCAGTGACTGTTTCGGATAGAGTGCAGCCGAAACAGCCACTCGATTAGTCAACTCATCCTTTAAAGACTTTTTTACAAAGTTCGCCCATCTTGCCGAGATTCTCGCAGTGATGTACTCCACTTGCTTTCATTGCAGCAATCTTGGCTTCGGCAGTACCCTTGCCGCCGCTGACGATAGCGCCGGCATGTCCCATACGACGGCCAGGAGGAGCCGTCAGACCGGCGATGAAACCGACAACCGGTTTGGTCATATTCGCCTTGATCCACTCACATGCATCTTCCTCGGCGTTCCCACCGATTTCACCGATCATGATGACGGCCTTGGTTTCGGGATCAGCGTTGAATTCCTTGAGGCAATCGATGAAGTTGGTGCCGTTGATGGGGTCACCGCCGATACCGATAACGGTCGTTTGGCCGAAGCCGACCTGAGTCAACTGATGGACAGCCTCGTAGGTCAGGGTGCCGGAGCGGGAGACAACAGCCCAAGGTCCGCCAGGTTTATGCATCGGTCCAGGCATAATACCGATTTTGCATTCGCCGGGAGTGATGATACCGGGGCAGTTTGGTCCGATGAGACGGGTGGTTTTGGTGGCAAGATAATTTTTAACCCGCATCATATCAAGGACAGGAACACCTTCCGTGATGCACACAACCAATTCCACACCGGCATCAGCGGCTTCCATGATAGCATCGGCGGCAAAAGGCGGCGGTACCAGAATCATGGAGGCGTTACAACCGGTTTTATCGCGAGCTTCCTTTACGGAATTGAAAATCGGGACCTCGTCCATCTTCTGTCCACCCTTGCCAGGGGTGACACCGGCAACGACATTGGTGCCATAGGCAATACAGGATCGAGTATGGAATTGGCCTTCCTGACCAGTAATTCCTTGTACAACTAAACGGGTATTTTTATTAACAAAAACGCTCATTATACATTCCTCTATGGGTTGAAATTTTTTCGTCCTATGAAATTTGAGTGTTCAATAACCAGTGATAGCAGTCAGCAGTTCTCTTACACCAGCCCTAAGTTTCCCGTCCGGATCCTTTCAGCTCTTATGACGGCGCAGGGAAGGGGTTTCTCGCTAACTGATCCTCATTTTTCATCAGGAAACGATCTTGGCCACCTTATCGGCTGCATCGGCGAGGTCCTTGGCATTGATCAGGTCAAGTCCGGACTCGGCAAGGATCTTACGGCCTTCATCGACGTTGGTGCCTTCCATGCGAACAACAACAGGAACAGAGAGTTTGAGCTTGGTGGCAGCCTGAACAACACCCTTGGCCAAAATATCGCAACGAAGAATTCCGCCGAAAACGTTAATCAAAATACCCTTGACCGCCGGATCCTTCATGATAAGACGAAAGCCGTTTTCAATGGCTTCAGCATTAGCTCCGCCCCCGACATCGAGGAAGTTGGCTGGTGAAGCACCCGCCATCTTGACGATATCCATGGTAGCCATTGCCAAACCGGCACCATTAACGATATTTCCGACATTACCTTCAAGATTAATATAGTTCAGGCCAAATTTAGCGGCTTCAGCTTCGACCGGATCTTCCTCGTCCATATCCCGCATTTCCTTGACATCAGGATGGCGGAACATGGCGTTGCCGTCGACGTCCATCTTGGCATCCAAGGCGAGAATATCTCCTTCTCCGGTGATGATCAATGGGTTGATCTCAACCATGGAACAGTCGTAAGCAACAAACAGTTCATAGAGATTTTTAGCCACGGCGGCCATTTTTTTATGCAAATCTTTTTCGAGCTCAAGCCCGAAACATATCTTGCGGGCATGGAAAGGCTGGAAACCGGTGATCAGGCTGACATTGACGGTAACAATCCGCTCGGGGGTCTTGGCGGCGACTTCCTCAATATCCATACCGCCGTCTTGACTGCAGACAATGGCGACGCTTGCTGTTTCACGATCAGGAATAACCGAAAGGTACAGCTCTTTTTTGATATTCAAGCCTTGCTCTACAAGTACTTTGCGTACTTTTTTCCCTTGGGCACCGGTCTGCTTGGTGACCAGAGTCATGCCGATGATCGAATCGGAAACTGTTTTTACATCTTCTTTGGTTTTCGCTAACTTTACACCGCCACCCTTACCACGGCCACCGGCATGAACCTGAGCCTTAACAACAACAGGCAAACCAAATTCTTCAGCAATTTTTTCAACTTCTGCTGTTGTGTGGGCAAGCTTTCCATTAGGAGTGGGGACATTGTATTTTCGGAATAGTTCCTTGGCCTGATACTCATGAATTTTCATAGACGCATCCTTTTGCGGCGGACCTGACTTTGTGGGTACAAGGTCCCCCAGAGAAGTAAAAGTTAATTCAAATCCCAGTTGACAAGTACAAACTTGGTGTTTCGCGGACTCAACAGTCGTTTTGAGGAACGGCTTCTGCAAAAAAGCGAGGGGGGGAAATCACCTACCTCTAACAAACGGTATGTGCTCTAGAGCTCCTAAACGCTCCTGCATGTGGCCTTCCTCAAACTATGTGTCGTCCTCTCCACACCTTAAAAAATCTTATAAAATGATGGTGATATAACAAACCAGCAAAGTGCGAGTCAAGTGATAAGTCTGAACGCTGCGAGTGACGGTTTTCCAAAAGACAGGGGCAGACCAAGAAAGATGGAAGATATCGTGCTGAGACGAAGACGTACCGATCCCCTGTTTCCATATACGTCGTGCAGCCCGTAGGGGGTAAACTCAGGATTCTTCCGTGAGCACTAAACCACTGCCACTTCCGAAAAAACCACTCAACCACTGCCGATTGCATAAACAGCAGAGGCACGTCAAAGTGATGACAGAAATGTGTAAATGAATGGAACAAGCCCTTTCGGGAGGGGAGACTGGTAAGGCGAGAACTATGGGATATTTCGTACCTACGGCTAAAAAAATGCCTCAGATACGCTCTAGAGACCCTGAAGACGCCCTAAAACCATTCCGACAACAACATTCACAACAGCCACTTCCGAAAAAATCACTTAAAACTTCGGACTTATAACAAGACAGTTCGGCAGGAGTCAAGTGCTAATTGCAATTAACCAATGTACGGAACCCTCCTTTTCATTGATTCCTCGTAACAACCTGCGCCCATTTAACATTTTTTGAGAAAAGAAGAGAAAAACTCCGGTTTCTCGTCCCGTACCCGCCCCGCTTTTGATCCCAACGGCAGGGAGCAAAGTATGCATTACCGATTGATTGCGTCGCACCCTGTATCGTAATAAAACGTATAAAGCTCAAAGAAATTTGAACGTATGAAAGGAGAAACACGCCCACACAAAAAAACCAAGGCTGGTCCGGCTCGAACGTACCCTTATTTTTATTTCTTAGTTTTTGGGGTCGTTTCTTTTTTTCGTTGAGAAATATTATCGATCGATATTTCCAGATGATCAATCACAATGCCGGTATACTTTTGTATGTTATTGCGGATATAGGTTCTCAACCCGTGCAAGTCTCCGGTCAGGGGTTTTCCGTAAGGCACGTCGATAAAAAGATCGATGCTGTACCCTGCCCTTCCCATTTTCACCTTGATCTTTCGTACCAGAATCTCGCCATCGTGTTCATCGATGCAATGTAAAATCATCTGGGTCAACGCTGCCTCGGAGATCGTAACGGTCCCGCCCTTCTTTTGTTCATTAAAACTGGGCTGAACCACTGATTTCTCAAAAAAACGGGCTTTTTTGACGCCATCGGGATGATTACCGCCTTTAAAAAAAATACGGATGGTATCCGAAAGAATCTGAGCGTAATCCCTCTTTACTTCAATAGCAGGAACCGGAATAACGTGTTTTCCTTCTTCGAAACGTGATTTGATCGCATTTTCGATATCTTTCTGGCTGGCTATTTCCTCAATATTTACGATCTGACTAATAGGGGGCAATTCAAGCCTCTCGGCCAACTTGGTCACCATTTTTTCAGAAGTGCCGAGGATGAGAATTTTTTTAATTTTTTTTTCCTGGATCATCTGGACAACGCTTTCCCGATGAGCCGGGTCCGTGAACAAGGCGGTTTTAATGGCGCTGATATAATTTTTTTCCTGTTTTGCCGACCGGCCGGCCAGAATGGTTGCATCATGAATGAGCAAACCGTCATCAACGATGTAGGGTACTCCAATCTTTTCTGCGAGCAGTTGAGCCCGAAAACTTTTCCCCGTACCACTCTTGCCCACCAAAGCATAGACGTGCATACCTTGCAGCCGGCCCTTTACGCGACTAAAAAAATGATAAATCTCCTTACCTGTAAGGTAGATCCATTGAGAATCTTTACTATTCTTTTCCGTGGTCGTAGTCATGCTGTGTATTGATCAGGTCTTATTCAACGTGTGTGGACAATGTATTCCGCAATTCCCCTTTGTACTCAAAAAGAAAAATCATTGGAGCGTAAAAGCTTCTCTGCCCTGAATTCCAATCGTATGTCTCATTGCCGCCACCACAGATCAAGCCACTGATCATAGGAATAATAAAGCGGCAGTTTAGCGGGATGCCTCAATTGGGCGGTATAAGCCAAGCGGTGGTTGGCAAGATACCAATTTGGAACAAGATAATAACCATACCACAAGACCCTGTCCAATGCTCGACAAGCCGCTGTCAAATGTTCCTGAGTTCCCGCATAGATGATATCGTCGACCAAAGCATCAATCACCGGATTGCTCACTCCAGCCAAATTTTTCGACCCTTTACGGTTTGCCGCGGGCGTTGTCCAGTAATCGCGCTGTTCGTTACCCGGGGATTGCGATTGTCCGAATGTTGCCACCACCATATCGAAATCGAGATTTTTTACCCTATCGGCATACAATGCCGGATCAATAGTTCGATACGTTACCGTAATCCCAAGTTTTTTTAAGTTTTTAACATAAGGGGCAATCACACGTTCAAAGGCCGCATCAGCCAGAAGAATATCAAACCGGAAAACCTCCCCCTGTGCATTGGTGAGCAACCCGTCCCGAATGCGCCATCCCTTCTGCTCCAAGAGCTCCCTCGCCTCCTCCATATTGTTCCGTAGACTTTTAGGCGGATCCGTGTCAGGCGGAGTGAGCGGCTGCGTGAAAACCTCCTGGGGCAATTGACTGCGAAAAGGCTCCAGCAATTGCAACTCGCTTGCATCAGGCAATCCTCGGGCGGCAAAGTTGGAATTAGAAAAAAAAGAATTATTTCGGGTGTATTGGGAAAAGAACAGTGCCTTATTGGTCCATTCAAAATCAAATGCAAGTCCCAAGGCTTTGCGAATCAACCGGTCATTGAACAGTGGTTTTCTTGTATTAAAGACAAATCCCTGCATCCCCGCATTATTATGGTGCGGGAAGGCCTGCTTGACCAATTCGCCGGAATCAAAACGTCGGCCGGTAAGATCTCGCTGCCATTGCTTGGCGATATTCACCATCATAAAATCAAATTCCCCGGCCTTAAACGCCTCTATGCTGACAACCGGATCCTTGTAATATTTAATAACAATGGTCTCGAAATTAAACATGCCTCTGCGTACGGGAAGATCTTTTGCCCAATAGTCGGGGTTCTTTTTATAGGTGATCGACCTGCCCGGCAGAACCTCGGCAACCAGATAGGGCCCGGAACCAACGGGGCCGGTCATCGCCTCGTTGCCGCCGGCAGGATCAAAGGGGTGGCGGGTATAAAACTGCTTACTCAGCACCGGTAACTGGGACGCAATCATATGCAACTCACGGTTTGGTCGTGAAAAACGAAATCGAATCCGTTGTTTGTCAAGAATATCGGCTCCCTCAATATCACGAAAATACATTTGGTAAAAGGGGTGTGCCTTATCACTCTTCAATGTATCCAGGGAAAATTTGACATCTCCGACGGTCACAGGAGAACCGTCGGAGAATTGGGCTTTGGTATTGAGCGTGAAAGTCACCGATTTTTTATCCTTGGCCAAGGCAATATCCTCGGCAATCAATCCATATTCGGCAAAAGGCTCATCCAGGCTCGGCACGGCAAGAGTCTCAAAGACATAGGATGACAATCCCCGGGGAGCCGCCCCTTTGAGCGTGAAAGGGTTCATTTTGTCAAAGCTGCCGAGATCGTGCAAAATGAGCGTTCCGCCACTGCGAGCTTCGGTTGAGATATACTCAAACTGTTTAAAATCTTTCGAATATTTCAGGGTACCGTCGATACTGACCCCATGAGCGGCGTAGGACTGTATCGGCAGAAAACAGACGATGAGAAAAAAAACAGCGGCGCATGGCTGCAGAAAAAATGGGTTCATAGGTCCCTACTTTTATGTTGAAATAAACGGGATAAACCTGCCTTCCGATTGACCGGGAAAAATCGGATGCACTATACGCAATCAATCCGATTATGTACAGGTGATATCCCTTTCTCCGGATTTAGCGTTGTTTCAGGAAAAAAATTGACGAACCCCGACGTCGGGTGTAATTATTTCGATTTCATTAACAATAAGGACGGAGAAATCCTCCGCTTGCTTGGCATTACTTTTTCCGTTTTCATCTATCTGGAGTTGCTCAATGGGACAAACCATCACTGAAAAGATCTTTGCCGCCCATCTGCGGGATACCCCGACACAGGGGAACATGGTGCTTGATATCGATGTCATCATGTGTCACGAAATCACTACGCCCATTGCCATCATGGATCTTATGGAAAAGGGAATGGACCGGGTCTGTGATCAGGCACGGATCAAGGCGGTCATCGATCATGTCACCCCGCCCAAGGATTCCAAAACCGCCACCCAAGCAAAGATCATGCGCGACTGGGCGCGACGCCACAATATTAAGGATTTCTTCGATATCGGCCGCAACGGCGTCTGCCATGCCCTGTTCCCGGAAAAAGGGTTCATCCGTCCGGGCAACACCGTCATCATGGGCGATTCTCACACCTGCACCCACGGTGCCTTCGGGGCCTTTGCCGCCGGGGTCGGCACCACCGATCTGGAAGTCGGCATTCTCAAAGGGGTTTGCGCCTTCCGCACCCCGAAATCACTGAAAGTCGAGGTGATCGGCACCCTGCCCAAGGGAGTTGTTGCCAAGGATATCATCCTCAATATTATTAAGACACTGACGGTCAACGGCGGCACGGATCTGGTGATGGAGTTTTGCGGCCCGGTGATCGATGCGATGAATATGTCCTCGCGGATGACCCTGTGCAACATGGCGGTCGAGGCCGGAGCCACCTCCGGCGTCTGTCGACCGGATAGGGTCACCGCTCAATATCTCTGGCCCTTTATCAAAGATGAGTACCAAAGCGTGGAGCAGGCCGCCGAATCTTTCACCCGATGGCATTCCGATGCCGATGCTCAATACGAACGGATTCTGACACTGGATGTCGGTACGCTTGAGCCGCAGGTCACCTACGGTTTCAAGCCCGATAACGTCAAAGACATACTCGAGATGGAAGGAACTAAAATCGACCAGGTTTATATCGGCTCCTGCACCAACGGACGTATCGAGGATATTCGTGAGGCCGCCGCCATTCTCCGTGGCAAAACCATTGCCCACTCGGTCCGCGGCATCCTCACCCCGGCGACCCCTGCCATTTTTTCCCAGGCCATGGAAGAAGGACTGCTCAAGATTTTTATGGACAGTGGTTTTTGTGTGCTCAATCCCACCTGCGGTGCCTGCCTCGGCATGAGCAGCGGCGTCCTCGCCGAGGGCGAGGCCTGTGCGTCAACCACCAACCGCAATTTCAACGGACGCATGGGCAAGGGCGGGATGGTTCATCTGATGAGCCCGGCCAGTGCGGCCGCGGCAGCCATCACCGGCGCGATCACCGATCCTCGCCGTTTTCTTGACTGAAATTTTCCAGAAAGCCTAAAGGATAAAGAATATATGAAACAGTTTGGTGGCCCAGCGGCCTTTATCGATAGAAGCGATATCAATACCGACGAAATCATCCCCGCCAAATATCTGACGGAAATTACCAAGAAAGCCCTACAACCGCACCTGCTGGAGGACCTGCATCTGGAAGGTCAGCAGTTTGACCCACACTCGCTTGAGTTGCAGGAGGCCCAGGTCTTGATCACCCGTTCCAACTTCGGCTGCGGTTCCTCCCGAGAGCATGCGGTTTGGGCGCTTGAGGTCAACGATATCAATGTGGTTATCGGCGAGAGCTTTGCCCGTATTTTTCGCCAGAACATGTTCAACTGCGGCATTCTGGCCGTGGAGGTGGGCAAGGCGGATCTGGATCGGCTTTTTGCGCTTAAGGGCAAGGTGACGGTGGCGGTGGATCTGGAGAAGGAGAAACTGACGGCTACCAGTGGTGATACTAGTGTTGCGTGTTCGTTCAGCCTCAATGCCTTTGATAAAAAATTGATCGGGGCCGGGGGTTGGCTGGCCTTTGCGGATGCGAATTATTGAAATCCCAAACTCCGGAAACGGTGGGGCAAAAACTCGCTGCGCTCAAACAGTTTTTGCCCCCCGAATATCTTCGGAGCAAAAAAGGAAATACCGGCGGGGTGAACATCCGAGATGGTCTAACTTTGGTCCACAAGAGCACTAAGCCATGAAGCCCGGTGCATTCCATGCGCCCTACCTTCTGATACCGGTGTGTACAATACACCCTACCCAACCAAACAAGTTGTGATAAATCCCGACATCGAAAACCATATCCGCCAAGATCCCTATGCCAATTGGCTGGGGGCTCTCATCGAAGCCATCGAACCAGGATACAGCCGGGTCTCGCTGGTAGTGACCGAGGCAATGCTCAATTTTCACGGTATGACCCATGGCGGGCTGTTGTTCAGCTTGGGGGATATCGCCTTTGCAGCTGCGAGCAATTCGCACGGACAGACAGCGGTAGCCCTCAATGTGTCCACCGGTTTTCTCCGTGCCACCGGGGTGGGCGATCATCTCGTCGCTGAAGCGAAAGAGGTCCATCTCGGAGGGGCCACGGCACTCTATGATATTGTGGTCACGGAACAAAATAGCGGTCAATTAATTGCAAAAAGTCAGGCCACTGTCTATCGTAAACGCGCAACCTTTATCTGAAAGACCCCCACCTCACCAAGGCGTTTGGCCTTTCTCATCCCCCGTTCAACCCGTTTTGCCCGGCACAGCCGAGCTGTGAGGTTTCTCATGGAAAATACCTTCTCCGATCGCATCAACGATGTTCCCAAGTCCTTTATCCGCGAAATCCTCAAGGTGACCATCGACCCCTCGATCATCTCCTTTGCCGGCGGCCTCCCCAACCGGCTCTTCTTTCCGGTCAAAGCCCTGCAGAAGGCAGCCAATGACGTCTTTGAAGAGTCAGGGTATGACATCCTACAATATACCAATTCCGAGGGGTATCTGGGACTGCGTCAGTTTATCGCCGAACGCTACCGGCAGCAGGAGGGACTGGAGATTCCAGTGGAGGATATTCTCATCACCACCGGATCGCAGCAGGGGTTGGATCTTTTAGGCAAAACCTTCATCAACGAAGGAGACGATCTGATCATTGAGGAACCCGGCTATCTTGGGGCAATCCAGGCCTTTGCCATGTACCGTCCCCGATTTCATCCGGTACCGGTGAGCGAGGGCGGCATGGATACCACAGCGCTCGGCAGGGTACTGAGTGAACGGCAACCGAAACTGCTCTACACCGTGACCAACTTCCAAAATCCCAGCGGCATCAGTTACAGCGATGACAATCGGAGGGCCGTGGCCCATCTGATGCGCGACAGCTCCTGCCTCCTTATCCAGGATGACCCCTATGGAGATCTGCGTTTTTCCGGAACGCGCAAGATATCTTTTAAACAGATTCTGCCGAAAAACACCGTTCTGCTCGGCTCGTTCTCGAAAACAGTGGCCCCGGCCCTGCGCCTGGGATGGCTGGTGGCACAGCCGGCTATCATGGACAAATTGGTAATTGCCAAGCAAGCTTCGGATTTGCATACCGATTATTTGGCCCAACGAATCCTTCATCGCTATCTCGCGGACAACGATCTCGATGAGCACATCACCGCCATCATCCGCCAGTACGGCAAACAGAAAGAAGCTATGATCGCGGCAATCAAGAAATATTTTCCCAACGGTGTACACTCCACCAATCCGGAAGGAGGGATGTTTCTCTGGGTGACGTTACCGGAGGAAATGTCGTCAATGGCACTTTTTGAAGCGGCCATCAAAAAGAAAGTGGCCTTTGTACCGGGCACACCTTTCTATGTGGATCGGAAGGACAGCAATACGTTGCGCCTGAATTTCTCCTGCTCGGATGAACCGACCATCGTTGAAGGAATCAGACGCCTGGGCGACTCGATCAGAGAGCTGTATTGACACGCTAAGGGCTACGCCGCAAATAACGTGGATGAAAATACGCGCGGATTGTGGTTGGATTGGGTTGTGGCGACCAGCGCAAAACCGCAGACGTAGCAGCGCTGCGTCGAGAATTTTACGATTGAGCCGCAGCCCCAAATGGCCAAAAGAGGAGATACCGGATGTTAAAGTTATCTGTTGACAGGCCTTTCGGAGCACAAGAGTAACATTCGACTCGAAGCGCCCTCCCTGCAGGGTCTCCCCGACTCCGATCTCAACAGCCGTCGCCCTCCCGTCACAGGGACACGGCGGCCAGCGACTTAATAGCTTCTTCCTGTTCCGGAGTCAGGGTTTTGGGGATCAGGACCGCAATTTTTACCAGCATATCACCACGATGACCGATCGGGCCGGCGGGCAAGCCATGGCCCTTTATCCGAAGTTTAGCCTCCTGTTGTACCCCGGCCGGGACCTTGACATTGAATTTCTTGCCATCCAAAGTCATAACCTCAAGGGTGGTGCCAAGGCAGGCCTCGCTAAAAGGAATCCGCCGCTCAATCACCAGATCGTCATCCACACGTTGAAAAACCGGGTGATCCGCTACCTGAATTTTGAGATACAGATCGCCGGCCGGTCCGCCGGAAGGTGATGCGCCGCCTTTTCCGGAAAGTCGCAGCCGTTTGCCGGTCTCAATTCCTTTAGGCACCCGGACCGAAACACTCTGCGTCTGCCCGTTCTGCCGCAGGTTGATGGTTTTTTCAGCACCATGCAGCACTTCTTCCAAAGTTACCAGCAACTCGTAGGTAAGGTCGTTGCCCTTAACCACTTGCTGTGTACCGCATCCGCTGCCACGACAACTGCCGCCGCGTGCCCCGGCTTGGTTAAAAATGGTATCAAAGGGCGATCCTCCCCCGCCGGATGTCCGAAACCCACCCGCACTCCTGAAGCCTCCGCCGAAACCAAACTGGCGAAGGACATCGTTGAGATCGAAATTACGGAAAATATCTTCTTGAGAATACCGTTGGCGAAAACCGCTGGAACCGTAGGTGTCGTACTGTTTGCGCTTTTCCGGATCCGACAGGACGGCATAGGCCTCGCTGATTTCCTTAAATTTTTCTTCAGCAGCCTTATCACCCGAATTTTTATCGGGATGATATTTGATGGCCAATTTACGATACGCCTTTTTAATTTCGGCGGCGGTTGCGGTCTTGGCGACCCCGAGAACTTGATAATACTCCATAACACTCATATCTAAAAAAAAATGAATTTTAAAATTATTTCCCTAACGCAACATTACTATAAGACCAAAGTCAGGATTGTCTATTCCAGTCCCGCTCCGTCCTTCCCTTGATTCGACCTGTGTTTTACGGTTTGCCCCGGCTGTTTTCCATGCAACCTCCTCTCCGGGGGTGCAACAACAGCATAATGGTGTTTAATCCGTTCCAACAAATCAGCCCTGGAATTTGCCTGTTGGTTGAGGAGAAGAACAAAGGCCTTGCCGTCCGCTAAATATCCCGCATAGTTGTAAACACCGGTCAGCGTTCCGCTTTTGAGCGCAACACCATGTTCCTTTTTCAACAAATCCGCATAAGGATAAAATGCTGCCAGCACGTGCATCATGGCCTGGGCCGTCACCCGATTCCGTCGCGAAAGACCGGATCCTTCGACTTGCAGGATGCCGGATGCGGCGGGTTTTCCTATCTGTTGAACCAATGCCGCATGAACTGCCCGCTGCGCTTTTTCCCAGGTCGCAGGATACCCGTAGTGTTCGGCACCGCAGGTCAAAAAGACGAGATTGGCCATAAAATTGGAGGAATAAAGCAGCAGGGAATGGCTGATCGCTCGCAAAGTCTGGGTGCTGTGGTGCGCATACAGCAACCGCGCCTCTTTACCGGAAACGGATCGGAGCCCGCCGAAGGCCGTGACCGGCACGCCCGCCTGCCGCAGGAGCGCACTGAAGAGTTCTCCGGCATACTGCGCCATCCGGACATCGGGATCACAACCATGAACACAGATGTTCACCCGATCCAGACCAGGCTTCCGCCCCCTTCCCAATTCGCGCATAATCGGCAGGGTCGGGGTCAGCGGTTCCGAGGACTGAATTCGTCCCGCCGCATCCTTGCGCAAAGGTATACTGTTAAAATTCACCGACAACGGGCCCACCGGTGCATCGTAAGGATTCTCACTGTTTTCTTGCCCAGGCACTTGCATGGCCAGAGAAAAGGCCGAACTGTCGATAAAAAGGGTTTGCACCCGCCGCAATCCTTTCTGACGCAAATGCGCCACAATGCCGATAATCTCCTCGGAAATTAAGGTTGGATCACCGAACCCTTTAATATAGAGATTGTTGTGGCCATCGATATGGAATTCGGTCCGAAACCGGTATTCCGGACCGAGAAGACGAAGGGCCGCCAACACCGTGGCCAGCTTGAGCACACTGGCCGGCACCAGCGGCTGATCAATATTGCAGGAGTCGATGATTCGGCCCTTACCATCGGCCACGGCATAGGCACTTTGTGTGCTCAGACCGGCTATGGAGCAACAGGCTGCGCATCCAATCCGCCACCCAAACAGGAGGAGGAACAGTCCCGTAAACCACGGCAAAACAGTATTCCGGTGCGAGTACTTCATTGGCAGTAGTCAGTTCGTCTCAACACGTCCTCAGCCAACTGTCTACAGACGGGCCTTGAATGTATTGCAGCCCGGATGCTTCCCAAGCCATGATTTTTTGCGCACCTATCCCTCGGCAAGTATCTACAGTAATCCGGAAAATTTCTCAAGAAGGTGCCGCGACTTCCCGGGTACTCGTTTTGAGTATCCTTGCCAACAGGGCCTCCCGTTCCGAGAAGCCCAGGACTTTTTGTAATATTTCTCTAGGGTTGGCACCAGGCTGTCCCTGATGGCTCAACAGCTCCATAGAAAGGACCCCCTCATGCACCTCCATAGAGGTGACCAGGGGGCGGAGATCGAGTTCCTTGTGTCTGTTTTTGCGGAATCGATCAATGATGAATTTTTCCTGACTCAAAAAATTCGCTATTTTGCTCTTCAGTTCTTCCGCCGGAAAAGCCGGGCTGCGGACTTCATACTTGGCGATACCGCTCATCGCCCCCCGACGTGAAGCGAACCGGACAGCGACAACCCGCACGGTCTCGGGTAATTGGTTATTCAGTTCTTCCACAGTATCGGCCATGGATGCCAGAGGCCGGTCCAGATCCATATCGAAATATTCGTCCATGCTCTCGACCCCCACCGGGAGGGCCTGACTGAAGGAAACGCGGGGCGAGGGATTAAACCCTCCGGAAAAAACGACCGGCAGCTGAGCTCGATGCAGGACACGGAATACCAGTTGCAGGAATTCAAGATGTCCGTAAAATCGACTCTCTCCCTGACGTTTATAGTGTACCCGGTAGGTAATAACGGGATGATGTCCTCCTTCCTTTTCCGTTTTCGGCGGCGGAAGGGGCGAAACAGCAGGTTCCTGCGGTGTTTCCGGAGAGGCATTCAGTACCGGCTGAACCGTCGTGAAATTGCAAAGGCCACAGCCTTGGCATCCATGGACCCGACAATCCGGAGTATATTGCTGCTCCAAAGCCTTTGCATATTCCGCTTCAAGAAAGGCCCGATCCACGCCGCTGTGCAGATGGTCCCAAGGGAGGACTTCGTCCTTCGCCCGCCGACGCAGGTACTCTTCCAGGTCAATATCGCACGCAGTTGCGGCCTGCCGCCACCGTTCAAGATTAAAATGCTCGGACCAGCTATCCAAACGGGCACCGTTTCTCCAGGCGGTTTCTATCAATCCGGCCAGCCTGCGGTCACCTCGGGAAAAGACCCCTTCCAGCAACGACTGCTCAGGATCATGCCATTTCATTTTGAAGCCCTGACGGGGCAAAAGCTGCTTCAACATATTAATGCGTTTTTTTGACTCTTCCAAGCTGAGTTGAGGCTCCCATTGAAAAGGGGTATGCGGTTTGGGCACAAAGGTGGCGATGCCGAGATTGACCTGAACCGGCCGCCCCTTGCCTTGTCCGACCCGTGCGCGAGCCTTCTTGGCCAAGGCGATAATCGCCTCGACATCTTCTTCCGTTTCGGTCGGCAATCCCACCATAAAGTAAAGCTTGATCAGCTTCCAGCCGAGTGCGAAGGCATCGCGACAGGTGTCAAGGAGTGCCTCTTCGGTGATTCCCTTGTTGATCACTTCCCGCAGCCTGGCGGATCCCGCTTCAGGAGCAACGGTAAAACCGGTTTTTCTGACACGCTTGATCTGCTCCATAATAGCAGGTGTCAAAGTTCCGACTCGCATGGAGGGCATGGATACCGAAACATAGTCCTTGGCAAACCGATCCATAAGGGCGGTCATCAGATTACTTAGGCAGGAAAAGTCACCGGTGGAAAGGGAAAGCAACGCCACTTCTTCAAAACCGCTGCAGGTAATTCCCTCCTCCGTTATTGCCATGATCTCTTCCACGGTTCGTTCTCTCACCGGCCTGTAGATCATTCCCGCCTGACAAAATCGGCACCCCCGGGTGCAGCCGCGGGCGATTTCCACGGCAAGTCGGTCATGTACCGGCTTAACGATGGGCACCAAAGGATGATGCAGGGACGAGGCGGGTAACCTGGGCAAAATCCTTTTCCGCACCGAGCTATATCCCGGTTTCAGGGCTTTGATCGCACTCGGACGGCCATCCTGAAACTGGGGCTCAAAAAGAGCGGGAATATACACGCCGACAATGGACGCCATTTGATCAAGGACAACCTGCCTGCTCCACTGCTCATCCTTGCCCCGCAGCAGAAGTTCGGCCAGTTCAACAATGACCTCTTCGCCGTCACCAAGGACGATGGCGTCAAAGAAATCGGCTACCGGCTCGGGATTAAGCGAACAAGACCCGCCGCCGATAATCAGGGGGTGCTCCTCGCCACGCTGCGCTGCGCGGAGGGGGATACCGGCCAAATCAAGGATAGTGAGGATGTTGCTATAGCAGAGTTCATACGGTAAGGTAATTCCAAAAACGTCATACGCCGCCAGTCCGACCTGGGCCTCTAACGAAAAAAGAGACTGCGCTTGATCGCGGAGCTCCTTTTCCATATCCACATCGGGGGCATAACAACGGTGCGCAACAACCCTTTCCTGGTTATTGAGGATATGGTAAAGAATCTGTAATCCCTGATGTGACATGCCTATTTCATAAAGATCAGGAAAAATGAGACAAAATTTCAGGGCATCGGCATCCAGCCGGCTGCTTACCGCATGCAACTCTCCGCCGACATATTGACCCGGTTTACGTACGAGAGGAAGAATCTGGTCAAGGTCGAGCTTTTTGTTCATGGACATGATTAACGATACAGGCATTGCCTTTGAATAAAGAGAACCGAGCAATCGATTAAAAATCACTCGAGAGAGAACATAACAACTTAAAAGTACAGAAGAAAAAAGGCCGGCTAGGTTAGCGGGAAAAACAAAAACCATGGCTCGACAAAATACATCCTACCGATAAAAATTGCGGCATGTTTTTTGCTTTTAATTAGAAAAAATTGTGACCATGGACCTCGGCAGATCGGGGCCCGAATTCCTTTACATGATTCCCCCAAGAAAAGAATGAAAAAAACGCTCCTTTCCCTCATTGCCGGACAGCTCCTCCCCCTCTTGTTGGCCTGTACCCTTGCTGCCGCTGCCAGCAAACCTGAATTACAAAAAATCAAGTATGCCATCCGGTCATCCACATCCGAACGGATTGTCCTGCAGCTCAACGGCTCCTATAGCCCAAAAATATTCACTTTAAAAGGCGAAAATCCCCGGGTTGTCTTTGATTTTCCAGGACTGATACAGGGTCGGGAAATACAAAATAATACCGCCACCAACGGGACCATTGTCAAACGCATCCGGGTGGGCATGCACACCGATGAAGATTTAAAAACCCGCGTTGTCTTTGATGTCGCCTCATTGAATGGACTTACCTATTCCCAGAAATTCGATCAGGAAGCATCCACGCTGACTATCCAGTTTACGACCGCTGCAAAGGCCGCCGCACCTGAAACCGATTCCGCATTCAAGAAGGCCGGGAAAATAAGCCGTCTCGAAAAAGGCCCGATTAAAGCAAGCGCTCAGGCGCAGCCCCATAACGGTACGGCTTCAGAGCCGGTTGAAAAATCAACACCTCACCGATCAACGCAATCTACTGAAAAAAAGGATACGACAAACCAACCTTCCCCCATCGCAGCAGAAACACCGAGAAAGAAAAGCCGACCTGCTGCAAAGGAAGCGCCGCCTCAAACCGCAGAGAGCGTTATCAATCCGGACAGAATAAAAAATCCCTCAGCTCCCACTGCAACGCAACCGCAGCCTGTGGAAACCGCAAATCCACCAACCACGGCAGAAACGGCGACTACACAACCTGCTGTTTCCCCAAAGGCTGAAGAGGGCCCGAAGCTTGAATCAATTAAATTCGACGGAAGCTCACCCAAAGGGGAAATGGTGTTGTTTAAACTCAACGATTTCCACCCGCCAACCATTCATGGCGTAGAGGAAGGTATTCCTCGGGTTATCTGCGACTTTAACAACACCCAAATGGTTGGCGCAGCAAAGAACTCCATTAAAACACACGGAAAATTCGTCAAAGTCATCCGGATCGCCAAACACAAGAATCCAGATAGGGTTCGAGTGGTCCTCGATTTGGAACCTAACCGCAGCTATGACCTGCAACAGGTGTTTTTCAAAGAAGATAATCTCTTTGTCATTATCGTGAATACAATCAAAAAATAAGTTAGCGAACCTCTTCGACTGGAAAATGGGGGGGTGGCACCAAATGAAAGATTGCAGCAGCGAGCTGCCGGTGTGAATACAAGGTATTGATCTGCACGGTCAGCGTCCCGGAGATGGCCGTGCCCGTCAGTTGCAGATGCCGAGGCCAATTGAAACCACTATTCCGCAACCCGCTGTAATTCGAATAGACGATATCCAAGAGCAGATTTTCACGAGCATCAAGAAGCAAATGGCGGGTCATCTCCTTGCTCCGCCTGTTCAGGAAAGCATGATGAATCAGGGATCGGCTATCCTGCCAGACATACCAAAACCCGGTCCGCTCCGGATTTTGCGTCGTTCCGATGGCCTCCATTTCCACATTGGGCAGTAGTCCGCCCAGGAGAAAAAAGAGATCCTCAGGTCGAATATCCTCTGGCATATAAGAATACCAAAATTCGGAATCCGTCTTTCCTTGATATATACAGCCGATGCGGTTGTCCACCAGGGTAAACGAAGTTCCGTCGGAAACCGCCAGTAAAAGGGATCTTCCCAGAGGATCGGTAACTGTACAACGCAGGAAAGCAGGCTGCTGCACCTGCAGGATCGCATCCGCACTCCCTTTATGGCCAAAGACATCCCAACCAAGTCGAAGGTCGGCATCAAGGGCCTTGGGTCGTTGAATCTGAAAGAAAGAAGTGAGAAGACATTCCGCTTCCTCTTGCTGGTTCGGACCAAGAGGAAGGGTTTGCGGCAGTTTGGCGGCGCAGCCTGATAACACAACCAAGGACAGCAGAAGAGAAAAAAAAAGAAAACCTGACGATTCCCTGCGCATCACCGCAATCCTTGTTTTTTTATAATCCGTATTTTCTCCAAAACCTTACTTTTTTCTTTTTCATCATTCGAAAAAAACTTCACGGACTTCTTGTAGGCTTCCAGAGCCTGTTGGACCCGACCGCTCTCCAGATACACATCCCCCAGATGATCAAGAATGGAAGGATCGTTGGGAGAGAGCTTCGCCGCAGCTTCCAACTCTTTGAGTGCCTGTTCGATCTTGCCGAGCCGGTAATAAACCCAACCAAGGCTGTCGTGGATGTAGCCATTCTCGGGTTTGAGTTCGATTGCCCGTTGAATATAGTCCAACGCCTTATCCAGGTTGATCTTTTTATCTGCCCAGCTATACCCGACAAAATTAAGGGCAGCAGCGTTGTCCGGCTTGATCTCAATGATTTTCTGCATGATCAAGAGCGCCGCATTATGATCTCCACTGTTTTCAAGGAGCAGGCCGTATTCATACAGAAGAATTTCATTACCCGGATAGACTTCGATGCCGTCAAGCAAAGTCGTTTTGCACAGATCATCTCTCCCCTGCAACTGATAGAGAGCAGCAAGCATGATGTAGAGCTCGGGGTTCCGGGTTTCAACGGCACTGATGTTTTTTTCCAGCAGCAGCTTCGCTTCTTCCAATCGGTTGAGTTCACGCAGAATTCTGACCTGGAGAAACAGGCCTTCCGTATATTCTGCTGCCTTATGATCGATCTGTCGCAATTGTTTCAGCGCCCGTTCATATTTTTCCCCCTGAACAAACAAAACGGCAAGAAAATACCTGCCCTCCGATAAATTCTCCTTTTCCAGAATCTTTTCCGTTATCGCAATGGCCTTGTCATAATGTTTTTGTTTGGCATAGATACGGGCAATGGTCAGATCGACGCGCCGAGGTTGGTCGGCAAAGGTTTTGAGTTTGTCGAGTTCAGCCAAGGCCTGTGCATCTTTTTTTTGCAGCAGATACACATGCACAAGGGCTATACGGGCACTTTCATTCTGCTCTTCGTGGGCGGTAATATCTTTATAGACTGCAACCGCTTCATCATAGCGAGCTGTTTTTATATACAATTCGCCAAGTTCCATCTGCAATTCACTTGACCAGTTTCGATCCAAGGCCTTTCGGTACTGGCCTACGGCCTCATCGGTTTTTCCTTGTAACTGAAAAAGCCGGGCCAGCAGGACATGACCGGGATACGACCTCCGGTCCAGAGACAAAACCCGTTCCAGGAGCGGCAATGCCCTTTCGGGCTGATTACTGGACAGATACATTTCAGCCAGCAGCAACAGAATAACCGGATCATCGGGATGCAGATCGTTGATTTTCTGATATTGTTGCATCGCCGACGTATTTTTTTTCTGACGAAGGAGTACCCTGGCATAAAGCATCCGCATCCCTAGATTTTCGGGATGTTCCTCCAGATAGGTCTGGAGCCAGTGGGCGGCCTCTTCAGTTCGTTCCAACCGCAACAGTAAAAGCGGTATTTTCTCGCTGATAAACGCTGCTTGCGGATCGCAAATCAGGGCCTTTTCGTAGGCTTCCAAAGCCTCGTCAAACTGAAGCAGAAGCTCGGCATGGCGGCCCCAAAGAAAATAAAAATAGGAGCACCCCCGATCGGTATCGTTGTCGCTATACGCGGGGAGTTGCTGCGGGGGCGCGGGGGTTGTTGCCACTGATTCGGCTTTCTGCAGACACCCGCAAAGTATAAACGCGAGGCAGCTTAACACCACAAAGGATCGGTGACTGGAGCAAAAAACTAACCGGTGCATTCGAGACCCTTCTTTTCGAGCAATTGCTGAACCGCACCCCGAATAGCGGATTGCACCTCCAAAACAGGGCGAGCGGCATGGATTCGTACTATACATCCGTGGGAAAAGGATGCAAAGAGGGCGGCCACCTTTTTCAACTGGTCCAACTGCTCAAAATCGTTGAGCGCCTCACCCCGCAGTTCACGTATTCTGGCCACGCTTTCTTCAGCGGACAGGGTCAGGAGCACGACCATATCCGGTTCCGGGGCAAAGCTGTTACAGGCAAAGATATCTGCCGGATTCAGGCCCGCCGCACCTTGATAGGCGACTGTTGAAAAATAATAGCGGTCGGTCAGCACAATATTTCCTTGCGCCAAGGCCGGCAAAATACATTCTGCAAGATGCTGACGGCGATCGAGCACAAACAACTCCAGCTCCTTTTCAGGCGAAATCTGCTGCCGGTTCAAAAAAAGGCTTCGAATTTTCCGGCCATAGGTTCCGTCGGTCGGCTCTCTGGTCTCAATGACCGCATGTCCCTGCTGCCTCAGATAAGTGGCCAGCAAGGGTAATTGTGTGGACTTACCGGTGCCGTCAATGCCTTCAAAGGCGATGAGTACCCCCTTGTTCATGTGGCATCCCTTAGGGCTCTGTTAACGACAATAGATTGGGCAAGGGTAAGAGCCGCCTTCAGGCTTGAAGGATCAGCCACATTGCGACCGGCGATATCATAGGCCGTACCGTGATCAACAGAGGTCCTGACAAGCGGAAGTCCAAGGGTGACATTAACGCCGTCATGAAAATGAAGCAGTTTAAAAGGAATCAACCCCTGGTCATGGTACATGGCGATGATCGCATCGAACTGCCCATTCGCCGCCTTATAAAAAATCGTGTCCGGTGGCCAAGGCCCGCTGACATCACCCTGGATGGAACTTTCTTCAATGGCCGGTCCGATAATGCGGACCTCCTCATCACCGAACAGGGTATCTTCCCCACCATGGGGATTCAAACCGGCAACCGCTATCCGGGGACGACTGATGGCAAAATCCCGCTGCAATGCTCTTCGGGTCGTCTTGATGCAGTCGACAATCTCACGCCGGGACAGTAAACTGCTCACCCGGCTCAACGGTTCATGGATGGTTACCAGCACGACCTTCAACCTGGAACCTGCCATCATCATCCGAACCTTGGCGGTTTTGGTGAGTGCGGCAAGCATTTCAGTATGTCCGGGAAAAGAATATCCGCCCTGCTGCAGCCATTTTTTACTGATCGGGCAAGTCGTCAGAGCGCTGCAATGGTGAGCATCGATGAGTTGAACGGCAGCCTCGATGTATTGTCCCATCGCTTTTCCGGTACGTGCATCGGGTTGCCCCCAGCGCAGAGGTAAAGGCCCAAGCGAACCGACCTGAAAAACAGGAAGAGTCCTTTTGCTTATGGATTGACCGGGCTGCCAGGGTACACAAGGGAGACGGAGTTGGAGAAGAGCTGCGGCCTGCCGGAGGACATCGATATCACCAATAACGACAAATGGACCTGAGCCGGATATATCGTCTCGGCTCAAAAGTCGGCAGATAATTTCCGGGCCGATCCCCACCGGACACCCCATGGTTATAGCCACAGGTGCGGGGGCTTGTTCTGGAGGCGTCCTCTTCATTTTCCCTCTATCCGACGACATCAAAGGCATTTTTAATGAGTTCGATCGTTACCGGTCGATTATGTTGGTCCAAGGTAACGCCGACCACATCGAATCTGGCGGCGACATCATTGAGTTGATGGTTCAAAAGGTAGTCTTGGGCAATTCTCGACAACTGTCTCTGTTTTCTTCCGTCAACCGCCTCAGAGGGGGTACCAAAGATATCTGAACGCCTCGTCTTAACCTCAACGAACACAATGGTTCCTTTTTCACAGGCGACAATATCGACCTCGCCAAACTGTTTTCGATAATTTTTTCTTAAAATTTCATATCCATGTCGTATCAAGTACTCGACGGCATAGGTTTCCCCCAAGCGACCGGTGGCTGCTGTTTCCTTTTTTTTTCTGAAGAACATAAATGGGCTCCCCGTTTTTGCCCTCAGTCACTAAGTTCGTCCCTTAGCCAAAGGAAGGACGGGTCATACTTCAGGAGTATCCTCTACAACCGTTGTGTAATCGCTGAGGTCCAAAAATTCGCTCACCCCTCGGAAGGTTCGGCGGTGCAACGGACAGGGGCCATACTGGCTGACAGCCAATCGATGTTCTTTTGTGGGATAGCCCTGATGGCGTATAAACCCGTATTGGGGATACTGAAGATGATACTCCGCCATTAATCGGTCCCTGGTTACTTTGGCGATAATCGAGGCAGCCGCGACAGACGCACTTTTCGATTCTCCTTTGACAAGGGTACGCTGCTTTACCTCTGAGGGCACAGGAAATTTTCCGTCAACCAGAAGATATTCCGGTGAAGCTCCATTATTCTTTCCCGTACAATCAACCAGCGCCCTTTTCATGGCGAGCAACGATGCCTGGAGAATATTGATTCGTTCAATTTCCCGAGGTCCGGCAAGCCCAACTCCGATCAAGGCACCATTTGCCTGCAGCAGATCGAAAAGAATCGTTCGGCGGTGTGCAGTAAGTTTTTTCGAATCTTTAAAGAGGGTGTAGTCACAGTCACGGGGAATAATGACGCAAGCAGCAACGACGGGACCGGCAAGCGGTCCACGTCCGGCCTCATCAAGACCGGCGACATTGGAATATCCCTGCCCGTATAGGCAGCGTTCAAAACGAAAAGTGTCTTCCGCATCGGGAAAATCAAAGAGGGGCGCAGAGGCGTCGCATGGGTTCATCGCACAAGACCATGCATTGCAAGAGTCATCGAGAAATAATTGAGCGCAGAGGAGTATTGAAATACAACGAAAGGCATCCGATAATCTTCCGGATTATCGGATGCCCTCTATTGCAGGCAAACTAGCGAGCAGGTTCTCCCGGAACAATCGGGAGAGAGAAAAAGGCCTCTCGACTCAGAGAATACCGCGCTCACGGATACGTGCGGCTTTACCCCGACGCTCGCGCAAGTAGAACAAACGTGAACGACGAACGCGACCACGCATGACCATTTCTACGGTTTCGATACGCGGGGAGTGAAGAGCAAAGGTTTTTTCCACCCCAACGCCGTGGGAAATTTTACGAACCGTAAACGTTGCGTTCATGGTCCCACGTTTCCGTTTGAGAACCACGCCTTGAAAGATCTGGACACGTTCCTTATTCCCTTCCATGATTCTGATATGGACCTTTACGGTATCCCCAGGTCTGAACTCCGGAATATCAAACCGCATTTGCTCCGAATCAATCTTATCTAAAATATGCATAGCCATACTCGTTCATTTACGGCAAAGACGCTGTCATCTGTTGGTCCCCGCCGATGGATGCCTCCAAATCATCCTGGAATTAAAAACCCATAACCCTTCAAATTATCGTACACAATTCCCCGATTACGGGTTGATTGCACCAATATATTTTTTCTTACGTAT
Source organism: uncultured Desulfobulbus sp. (assembly GCA_963666685.2). Taxonomy (GTDB): domain Bacteria; phylum Desulfobacterota; class Desulfobulbia; order Desulfobulbales; family Desulfobulbaceae; genus Desulfobulbus. The sequence continues at coordinate 67,807 of CAXXHZ010000003.1, read as the reverse complement.
TTTCCATCATTTGTTCATCCCCCACCCCGAGCAGTCTGTCCATGATAATCGAGGCCGCCGAGCGTACCGAAAGATGATTAAAACCGGTGGTACCTTGCAACGGGGGAAGAAAACCATCAGCCATTGCCAAAACTTCGTTACTCAGCCCCCAGGCCGTTCCAAATAACAGCAGTACCGGTGATCCTTGCCAAACCCGCTTCCGAATCTCGGCATAGGCGAAAGTGTTGGCTTGCACTTTCGCACAGGTGGCAAGAATTAACGGACGTTCTCCAAACTTTTCCGTTGCCCTGCCCACAGCCTCCGCAAGACTGGAACAGATTGCAATAATCGAAAGGGCATCGCTTCGGTCCGGGTTGACCGTCCCCCCATATCCTCTGGTCCAATGACCGACAATCTGCCCAGCTAGTTCCTGCTGCTCTTGAAAAGGTGTAATCACCCAGTACGTGCCGACCCCATAGGTTTTACCCGCCCGGGCGATATCGTGCAGATCAAGATTGGTGACGGCGGATCCAATCGTTACCCCATTGCGATTTATAACCGGATAATGAACCAGAGCGACATCAACCTTCATTGCGGGGATGCGGCTCCCGGCACTTTACCAATGGCTTGAATCCGGCCAAACAGCCCTTCCTTTTTGAGTATTTTTTGTTCCGCCGAGGAAAATTCAGTTTCCGCCAGCAATTCCGGTCGTCGTTCCAGGGTCATTTTGATCGATTCAACGAACCTGTACCGGGCAATTGCAGCATGATCTCCGGAAAGTAAAACCTCTGGAACGGCCATACCTTCAAAGACCCGCGGTCGGGTATACTGCGCATGTTTCAACAGGCCACAGGTGAAAGAATCGTTGTTTGCCGAATCCATGCAGCCAAGGACTCCAGGCAGCAAACGGGAAACTGCATCCATCAGGACTAAAGCAGCAAGCTCGCCCCCGGTCAGGACATAATCACCGAGAGATATTTCTTCATCGACATATTTTTCCCGGAAACGTTCATCGACCCCTTCATATCTACCGCAGACAAAAACAAGCCGACTATATCCGCTTAACCTCTGTGCGGTCTGCTGTGAAAACCGCTGTCCTTTGGGCGACAATAAAACGACTCGAGTGGATAGTTTATCGAGGGGAATCGATTTCAAGCACTCCGCCAAGGGTTCCGGCTTCATCACCATTCCCTCGCCGCCGCCGAAAGGCCGATCATCGGTCATATGGTGACGATCGAAGCTATATTCACGGATATTATGGATAGCTACATTGATCCTGTTGTCAATTAAAGCACGACGAATAATTCCTTCTTGCAGGGGAGAAGCAAAAAATTCCGGGAAAATCGTTAAAATATCAAAAAACATCGAACAGGAAGCAACCAAATTCATCTGTTGATTTCGAGCAATCCGGGCGGCAACTCCAGCACGACTTGTTCATCACTGATTGCAACGATAAATTCTCGCACCACCGGAACAAGATATTCCCTCTCCGCATCCCGTATGACGAGGAGATCCTGGGCATTTCCGCTCATTATTGCCGTTATCTTCCCGAGATTTCGACCGGTTTCAAGACAGGCCTGCTTACCCTCAAGTGTGTAGAGATAAAATTCATCTTTACCGACAGAGGGCAACTCACTGCTCGCCACCCATATCTCCATTCCCGCTAGCTGTTCGGCCTGATCTCGGGTGGTACACTCTTTCAGCCTAAGAATAACCGTATTTCCGTTGTTCTTGATTTGGATATTCGTATAGGGAACTCGGGTTTTCCCCTTATCGGCAGAAAGATACAGCTGTCGATAACGGGAAAGGTCACCCGGTATTTCCATATAAGATCGAACTTTCAGTTCGCCGCGAATACCATGTGGCCGAGCAACAATGCCGAGAATAACAAAATCAGCGGTCTGAGAAGAAGATTGTAGTGTCACTATTCCAGGATTTCAAGCCGGGTACGTTTATTTCCCCCTGTCATGGAAGCCGCCAGCACTGCACGCATTGCCCGTGCCGTTCGCCCCTGCTTACCGATAACTTTTCCCAAGTCTTCCTGAGCAACCCGCAGCTCGATTGTAATATTTTCTTCATCCTCCTGCATGGTTACAACAATTTCCTCAGGATGATCAACCAATTTTGCAGCGATAAACTCAATCAGCTCTTTCATTTATACCGCTGCAACCACTCCCGGAACTTGTTTTTTGATCAGGCTTTCGACTGTCTGCGTCGGTAGAGCGCCCTTTTTCATCCAGGTATCAAGTTTTTCATTATCGATCATCACCACTGCCGGGTTCTGCATCGGATCATAGGTCCCAAGAATATCGAGGAATTTGCCGTCACGCGGGGCTGCGCTATCGGCCACGATTATGCGGTAAAAGGGTTGTTTTTTCCGGCCTTTTCTAGTCAAACGAATACGAACTGCCATTGTTTATTCTCCTCCAGTGAACTTCATCATATCAACCCTGAACCCTGCCAGCGTTGATGGAACGATATTTTATCAATAGAATTTTAGTCATTATTTATTTTATCGCGTAAGCCCTTTGGGGAGCTTACGACGTTTTCCGCCGGCCATGACACCTTTGCCTTTCAGGTTCTTCATCATTTTCAGCATCATAGTATAACTTTTCAGAACCCTGTTGACCTCGGCGACAGAAGTCCCGGAGCCCTTGGCTATGCGAACACGTCGACTGGCATCAATAATCCTGTGATTACGGCGCTCTTTCAGCGTCATTGACCGAATGATCGCCTCGGTTTTACTGAGCTCTTTTTCATCCGGCTTGGGCGCATCTTTCAATTGCCGCAACTTGTTGATTCCTGGAATCATCCCCATGAGTTGTTCCAAGCTGCCCATTTTTTTGATCTGCTGAATCTGTTCAAGAAAATCTTCAAAAGTGAATGCGTTCTTCTGGATTTTCCTTGCAAGTTTTTCAGCATTTTTTTGATCAACTACTGCTTCCGCTTTTTCAATAAGCGAGAGCACATCCCCCATACCGAGGATTCGGGACGCGGTCCGGTCCGGATGGAAAATTTCCAGGGCATCGACGGATTCCCCGACACCGACGAACTTGATCGGTTTGCCGGTTACCTTTTTCACCGACAACGCAGCCCCGCCACGGGCATCCCCTTCCATCTTGGTGAGGATAACACCGGTAATTTCGAGATCACTATTAAACTTGCCGGCAACGACGACTGCATCCTGGCCGGTCATGGCATCGGCAACAAATAAGACCTCGGTCAAAGGTACCGCACGAGCAATATCTTGTAACTCAACCATGAGAGCATCATCAACATGCAGGCGACCGGCCGTATCGATAATCACGGTATCGTAACTGTTGCTGACGGCTTCGGCATAGGCTTGCCGGGCAATCTCAACTGGTTTCTGCTCGGCGGTCGAGGCAAAAACCGGCACATCAATCTGTTCACTGAGGACCTGTAATTGCTCAATTGCCGCAGGACGATACACATCCGCCGGCACCAACAGGGGCGAGCGCCCCTTGTTCTTGAGCTGCAAGGCCAACTTTGCTGCGGTGGTTGTTTTTCCCGACCCCTGAAGACCGGCAAGCATGATTACAACCGGTTGCCGTCCATCAAGCCGAAGCGGCTCAGCCTGACTCCCCAGCAACTCAACTAACTCATCATGAACAATTTTGACGACCTGCTGCCCCGGCGACAGGCTGGTGAGCACTTCCTGTCCGACAGCCTTCGATGTTACCGAAGCAATGAAGTCCTTAACGACAGCGAAGTTGACATCAGCCTCCAACAGCGCCGTGCGCACCTCGCCCATAGCCTCCTGAATATTTTCTTCAGTCAGCTTGCCGTGTCCACGCAGCTTTTTAAAAGCGTTTTCAAGGCGGTCGGTTAGATTCTCGAACATAAGATATATAGGTGTTTTTGAGGAGCTATAACTTAAGGCAAAAAGGCCGAAATACGCTAGTTTTTCGACACAGGAACAAGAAAACGTTCATTATTACCCGAGACGCCATCGCTTGTCAAGCGAGAAGAAAAACATGGTGGTCCGGGCTGTTATCACGCAACAAGGATTTCAGCAACCTTATCCAGAGCTTCCGGATTATCGGCTTGCAGGCAGGTAACGTTTGAATTTTTCGGAAGAATTTTTTTCAGCATCCCGGTCAAAATGGTCTTGGGGCCTAACTCAACAATAACTTCAACCCCTTCTTCTATCATTCGGTTGACACTTTCCAGCCAACGGACCCGTGAAGCAATCTGCTTGGCCATAATTGCTTTTATTTCCAGAGCTCGCTCTTCATATCCACCGGTCACGTTGAAAAGTATCGGAATTTGAGGCTGATGAAAAGTGATACCGCTCATATAGGCAGAAAAATCCGCCACCGCACCTGCCACCAACGGGCTATGATTGGCAACGCTGACTTTCAAGGGGATCATCTTGGCACCCTGGGCTACGCATCGCGCACCAACAGTATCAAGCCCCAAGGTGTCACCGGACAGCACGACCTGAGAAGCCGTATTGTGGTTGGCGACAACCGCGATCCCGGGACCGGAGAAATCCGCCAGGATCGCTTCGACCTCCTCGATGCTCAAGCCGACTATTGCCCGCATCCCACCAGGATGACTCGCCCCCTCCCGTTCCATCAACTCACCACGTTTGGTCACCAGTCCCAGTGTTTCTTCAAGCGTCAACACTCCTGAGCCATACAAAGCGGAATATTCCCCAAGGCTGTGACCGGCAAGAAAGGCCGGCACAAAACCGGGCAAACGCTTCCGAAATTGATGCCAGCAGATCAAATTAACCGCGGTGAGCGCCGGTTGCAGATAGAGGACGCGGGTCAGGTCCTCCAGCGGGCCGTCAAAACAGAGCTGCCGGAGCGGGAAGTCCGAGATGTGCTCCGCCATGTCGAGCAGTGCCGAGGACTCGGGGTCCTGATTGACGAAATCCCGCCCCATACCGAGATACTGGGAGCCTTGTCCTGGAAAGATAATCGCTGTTTTTTTCATATTCTTAATTTGATATAGGAGTACCGGGTTGGTCTCTATGTCGTTCAAGTACAAGATTTTTAAAAATAAAAAGAGCGACCCCGACCGTGATGGCGGAATCGGCAACATTAAAAGCAGGCCAATGGTAACGACCGACATAGAATTCAAGGAAATCGATGACAAACCCGTACCGGATCCGGTCGATCAGATTGCCGATGGCCCCGCCGGCAATCAAAGAGAGCGCCACTGTATACAACGTACTGTTTCTGCCAAAGCTTCTTTGTGCCAGTCCGATGAAAACAAGCGCCGCCACGGCCGCGCCGATAAAGAAGGCCTGACGCCACAGGGTGGGTTGCCCGGACAGTATGCTGAAAGCTGCGCCGTTATTGGTAAGGTAGGTCAGATTAAAAAAATCCGGGATAACTACCTTACTCTCCTGCAAAATAAAATTATGAAAGATGTAGAATTTCGTCGCCTGATCAACCCCAAGGACCGCCAGCACCACTCCGAAAAACAAAAGCACTCGCATGGTCTGTTCAGCCTGCCAATTGCCGGACAACAGCGGCGCAACGGGCACAAAGGGCCGGATGTTCCTGATCCTTGCCCACGGAAGTCGCAAGGGTCCAACAACGTTCGCATTTCATACCGGGCGCCGGTTGTACCGCAATCTTAACGCCTGGAAGAGATTCCACTTCAACAAAAGAAAGATCGATTTGATCGTCCTCTTCAACCAAATGCAAGCGAGAGGTAATACAGAGTTCCCGTAACTGTTCAAGATTCTCTGCAAGAAAATCCGCCCACTCCGCATCCACCCGAAGGATCACCTCCGCATCCAGCGAAAGGCCGATAATCTTATCCCGGCGCGCACCTTCAAGTACCCGGGTAATCGCGTTCCGCAAGGACAAAAACTTTTCCCAGCGTTTATCAAAGACGTCATTTCGTGGAATATCGTCTACTTGCGGAAAATCGACAAAGAAGATCGAACGTTCCAGCGCTGCATCCTGGCCAAGGCCGTGCAGGTGTTCCCAGGCCTCCGCTGCGGTGAAGCACAGGATCGGTGCCATCAATCGCAACAGCCCGTCCAGAATTCGGTAGATCACGGTTTGCGCAGCCCTCCGTTGGGGTGCGGTCGCGGCGGAACAATACAGCCGGTCTTTGAGGATATCCATATAAAGGCTGGAAATGGTCGTCCCGCAGAAATTATGGAGTCCATGGTACACGGCATGGAATTCATAGCGATCATAGGACCGGGTGACGCGTTCACTCATTTCGGCGAATTTCACCAGGGCCCAACGATCGATTTCCATCAAAGCATCCGGAGCAACACTGTCCTGATCGGGGTTGAAATCATAGAGGTTACTGAGCAAAAAACGCAGGGTGTTGCGCATCTTGCGATAGGCATCGGAAACATGTTTGAGAATTTCTCCGGAAACCTTGACATCGTCCTGGTAGTTTTCACTGGCAACCCAGAGGCGCAGGACCTCGGCACCGTATTGATCGATCACCTCCTGCGGAGCAACGACATTGCCCACTGATTTCGACATTTTCTTGCCCTGACCGTCAACCACATAGCCATGGGTAAGCACTCCTTTATAGGGGGCCCTCCCTCTGGTGCCGACCGAGGTCAGCAGGGAGGATTGAAACCAACCGCGGTGCTGATCACTGCCCTCAAGATATAAATCCGCCGGTGCCCGCAATTCCGGACGTTGCTCCAGGACGGCGGCATGACTGGTGCCGGAATCAAACCAGACATCGAGGATATCGCTTTCTTTCTTAAAGTCACGGCAACCGCAGGTGCATGTAAGACCGGCGGGCACGAACTCCGCGGCATCATATTTAAACCAAGCGTCAGCCCCCTCTTGAGCAAAGAGTTCATCGATCCGCGCGCAGACCGCTTCATTCTTCAAGATCTCACCGCAGCCGGTGCAGGTCAAAACCGTGATTGGGACGCCCCAGGTGCGCTGGCGGGAAAGACACCAGTCCGGACGCGACTCGACCATGCCGTAGATCCTTTGCTTTCCCCACGCCGGCGTCCAGGTCGCTTCATTGATTGCCTGCAACGCCTTGGTGCGAAGATCCTGGCTCTCCATGGAAATAAACCACTGCGCCGTTGCCCGGTAGATCACCGGTTTCTTGCAACGCCAGCAGTGAGGATAACTATGATTAAGAGCCGTCTCTTTTATCAGGGAACCCGCGGCAGCCATGTCTTCAATGATCCGCCGGTTGACCTGCGGAATCTGCAATCCTTCATAGATGCCGGCGTCCGCCGTAAAACAGCCGCCGTCATCCACCGGCGACAGCACCTCAAGCCCGTAACGCAAGCCGGTCTGGTAGTCGTCAGCACCATGACCGGGAGCGGTATGAACACAGCCGGTCCCCGAATCGGCAGTGACATAATCAGCCAGAACCATCAGAGAATCGCGTTCCATAAAAGGATGGCGGCAGCGTTTTCCCTCCAAAACGGCAGCGGAAAAAGTGGCGATGACGGTTGAGTTGTCGACACCGAACAGCTGCATACAGGAGGCAACCAGCTCCTTTGCCAGGATCCAGACTTCATCCCCTACTTCGACCGCGGCATATTCAAAATCGGGATGAAAGGCGATGGCCATGTTTGCCGGTAAGGTCCAAGGGGTCGTGGTCCAGATCACGACCTGGACTTTTCGTCCTGCAAGTGCGGGTATGATCCCGCTGAGATCGTCGATAACCGGAAACTTGACATACACCGAAGGAGAGGTGTGGTCAGCGTAATCCACCTCCGCTTCAGCCAGCGCCGTGCCGCAGGTAGCGCACCAGTACACCGGCTTTTTTGAACGAACGACCGCGTCGGACAATAAGAATTTATTGAATTCCCGGGCAATAACCGCCTCATAGGAAAAATTCATGGTCAGGTACGGTTGCGCCCAGTCACCGAGCACTCCGAGCCTTTTGAATTGTTCCCGTTGCGTTTTTATCCATTTTTCAGCATAACTCCGACAGGCGGCTCGCTTGCCCAGAAGAGAGATCGTCTGCTTCTTGGCACCCAGCTCCACATCGACATTATGCTCGATGGGCAGCCCGTGGCAGTCCCAGCCGGGAATATAAGGGGCGTTGAATCCGGCCATCCGTTTGGAGCGAAGAATGATATCCTTCAACACCTTGTTAAAGGCGGTACCTAAATGAATATTGCCGTTGGCATAAGGGGGTCCGTCGTGGAGTACAAAGAGGGGCCGATCTGCGGCCGCCTGCTGCAATTTCTGGTAGAGCTCTTCCTTTTCCCAGCGTTTGAGCACCATCGGCTCCCGTTGGGTCAGGTTTGCCTTCATCTTAAACTTGGTCTGCGGCAGGTTCAGTGTTTCCCTGTAATCCATTGCAATTCTCGAAAAGTGGTAAAAAGGATAAAAACGGTTGGACCGTATGTAAAACGGCAGATTTTACCAAGCCAGCTTGATCTTGCAAGGGAAAAGGGTAGGTACCGCTGCGCATCCGGCAGCAAGGGGGATTATTAAGCGGGCCGGAACAGCACGGCGTCTTCAAAAGACACCGCGACTTCCTGCCTTGTTCTTTTTACGCTACCGTTGTATTTTGCAAAAAAAAAGAAACGCTCACGATACGTAAATTGATCCATTTCAACGGAGCAGCATTTTGAAATCCGAGCAAACAACACCCCCTTGTGCCATTTGCGGCTGCACGCAGAACCAAGGCCTCGCGGACGGAAGCGGGATGTGCTCATCCTGCCTAAATATTGCCCGATCCATCCGGGAACAGCCGGAAGTTGTCGGCAGACTCTGGCTCAGGTACCGAAAAGAGTCTATCTTACCGTCCACGTCCCCCGGGATAATCGAAAGCGAGGCGGAACTGCCGGAGGTCCTGGACGGCAAACGATACCGAACCATAGATCGGGACCGGAATAAATGGTATCTTTCGGTAAGTGAAGTACAGGGAAAACCGGTGGAGGTATTCGCCTCAACCGCCTTTGATCGAGATCATGAGCTCCAGTCTCGCATCTCGAACCTGACCACTATCACCCGTCTTATCTCGCTTATACTGCGACATATTTTCCTGGGCGAGCCCTTAACCTTCGACAAATGTCTCAAACAGATTCAACGCAGCTCGCGGCAGAAAAACGACCTTCCCGACATGTTGTACGGGGTGTTAGGCCGGTACAATACACCGCAGGAGAAAACACAAGGTGAACAGTCGACAGGTGGAAGCCCGACAGCACACACGCCCCCGGCACCCCCGACAGACTGAACAGTTCCCTTATAATTTTTCCATAAACTTCCGGGTGTCGATGACAAAACGTTCATGGCGGCCGCTGCCTATTTCTCCCTTTTCATCACGGGCCACAACTTCAAACACCAGACGGCGACGATCGACCTCAAGCAACTTCGATTCACAAGTGACATTCATACCGACCGGAGTCGCCCGACTATGGACAATATCCACTTTGACCCCGACCGTGCCGGAGCCTTCGGGCAGATAGGGCAACACCGAATTCAGACACGTTTTCTCCATAAGGGCAACCATGGCCGGGGTGGCAAAGACCTTAACCAATCCGCTGCCATAGCAGGCGGCGGTATCCTCATACGTAACGGATAGCGTTTCTTTGCCCTGAACTCCCTGCGGAATTTGTCTCTCCATATGCATCCTTCTTGCTTCAGTAAAATTTTAGATAGGAGGGGGATAACCAATGCAAAAAATATCGTAGATTTGATCCTATATCAATTGAACCAATAACCGTCAAGCAACAAGATCGAGCTGTTGCAGGGTTCCCGAGCTCCCGTCTTCCCGGAGAAAAAGACCGGTGGAACGAACCTGACCTTGCAACTCGTTACCGCTGTCCTTGATGGCAAAAGGGGTATCGATACGACCGAGGTAAAGGGCACCGATCCCCTTCTCGCCCAGAGCGATCAGCTGATTTTCTCCTGAAGCGGTTTGGGTCCAGATCCGTAAGCGGGAATAGATCTCGTCATTTTCATCGATCCAGCCATTCGTATCCTGATCATAAGCCGCCAAGTCGGCAAACCCGTTACCGCTTAAAGCGCCGAATAACTCACTGCCGTCATTGACAACCCCGTCATTATTGGTATCCAGAGCAAGAAAGCCGGATCCCGGAGCAACAAAGGAAACCTGATCTTCAGTCCCGTCGGCATCGATATCGAAACTAAAGGTGTTCTGGGTCAACTGAGCAGCATTTCCATCAAAATTGAGAACCAAAGGATCCTTGAGCGCATCGCCGGCACGAAAGCTCTCATCCTGGGTGCTGGTAAAACTTCGGCTGAGGTTCAGCTCCACATTGATTGTAATCTGCCGACCGTCAGTCGTCTGCACTAGCCCTTGAGCATTGAATTGCGACGACTCGGCCTCATAATACGTTTCATGACGTTCATATTCCACCCCCCAACCCTCAGTTGCCGACGCGTTCCCTGCCTGTTCGGCAACGGGCACCGAAGACGTTGCAGTGACCTGCTGCTCAACAGCCACGGGGGCAAAAAGATGCATCTTGCGTCCGGTAATTTTTTCAAACAAGGCCTTTAGAATTCGCAAATTGAAATCCATCACAAACTGATCGTCCTCGCCGGGAGATGCAACCTGCGTTGATTCCGAAACCTTTTGCCGGGCCTCAGTTGACAAGGAAACCGTGGCGGCCTGTTCGACAAAGGCCAGAGCCGCTGCCTTTTTATCACCCTTGTATTTGTTTTCCTGATGGCTGCCGACCGAGTTTTCACCGTGTTGCCGGATACTGAGCGATTCACGACTTTCAGAATATTCAACGGCGGCATGGGTGCTGGTAAGCTGGATAGTGGATTCCGCGATTTTCATGATATCCCGTCCTTGGTTCTTTTGGATTTGAGGTAAGCATAAGGCCTTGTTGTCTTCATCCCTGAACAAACAATCCTCCCTTATCGTCTTTTCGACCTGAGTCGGGGAAAGCTTTAGCACCCAGTCACGTATTTTATGATGGACTGGTACAAAATCCATGACACTCTGAGAGTATGCCTCGTATCAAAAAATGACTTTTTAAAACAATTCTGCTAAAATCGGCCTGTATTCCTCCAGAAAAAGGACAATCCGCTTTTGTTCCAGTTGGAACCGGTCGAAGAAAGGTTATGGAAAACGAATTACTCCCCCCAACCACTCCCTCCCCCAAGGGATTGCCCGAAATCCCGGCACCCATCCAAACGGAACCCTCCGTTCTCAGCCAGGACCGGCAGCAGGCCTCGCAACCGGTTTTTGTGGTGGAAGATTCCTTTTACCGCTCGCGGACACCCCCCCGCCCGGCGCACTGGTCCATTGCCTGGTCCGACCTGATGATGACCATGTTCATTCTCTTCCTCACACTCTTTGCCCACCAGCGAAGCCACCAGGAGATTCTCGCCCATGGTCATCCCAATAAAATCGCCGATGAAACCATCCCGGTGCAGGTCGATAAGGAAACATCCGCCCTCGTTTTTCACCCCATTTCCCAAGACGTTTCTTTAAAGACATCAGGCCAGTTACAGGAAATCTCGCTGCCGCACCGAGAACAGACCGGAGCCGACATCCTCATCCGCCATCAGGCCATGGAAAAACAGCCGCCATCCACGGCCCCGTCATCAGAGCCCCTCCCCTCCTCTCCCGTACCGGAAGCTCTCGAGGAACAACGCGCCCCGGCATCCGGCCCTTCGCCGCCCCCTCCTGAAGAGACGCATCAGCACCAGGAAGCCACACCGCAGCAGCCGGCGGAAAAGGAACGCGAAGAACTGATCACCGGAATATATGACCTGTCCAAAGTCACCCTGGCCAGTGAAAAATTGAACCGCTTCGCATCGGTCGAGCTCGTTCCCGACAAAACCATGCGGATCATCCTCACCGGAGATTTACTGTTCCCCTCCGGTCAAGCTGAGCTCACTTCCGATGCCCTCGATTCCCTCAAAAAACTTGCCAAAATAATAAAAAAAACCCCGTATATGATCAATGTCATCGGCCATACCGACTCCAAGCCGGTTCGTTCCTTACAATATCCTTCCAACTGGGAGCTCTCGCTGGCCCGCGCCAGCCGCGTTGCCCGCTTCCTCATCAACGAAACACAATTAGCTCCCAGACAGTTCAGTGTTGCCGGGTACAGTTCCTTCCGGCCGCTCAAACCCAATACCACCGAAGAAAACCGGAGAGTCAACCGAAGGGTGGAAATTATTCTTTCCAAGGAACTGCCGCAAGCGGAAGCCCCCTCACCCGTCAATCTTCAATAATCAGGCACCATTGATGCAACGAAAAAACGTAATCGGACTCACCCTCTGCGGCCTTATTTTCCTTGGTGGCTTTCTTATCAAAGGCCAGCTCACCTTTTACTTTAATATTGCCAGCCTGATGATTGTCGCCGGGGGCAGCGCCATCGCCGCCCTGCTGAGTTTTCAATTTGAACGTCTCAAAATCGTCAGCCGGGTCGTCAAGGCCTCCTATGCAACCACCTTGAAATCGGAAGAAGAAATTGTCGACATCCTGATCGATCTCTCCATCAAATCACGGATGGAAGGCATCCTCTCCTTGCAAAAGGATGAACATGAGACCTCCATTCTCTTCCTGCGTCGGGGACTGGGCTGCCTGGTTGATAATTACGAACCGCACCAGATCCGCGATATTCTCAATACGGAAATGTATTTTTTCAAACTTCGAAGGGAAGACAGCGAGCGGGCTTTGCGCACCATTGCCGATTTTTGCCCCGCTTTCGGTATCGTCGGTTCGGTCGCCGGTTTAATTCCAATGCTTGCCGGCATCGACGACACCGGCATTATTCTCAAGACTGTGCCGATCGCCCTCACCTCGATCCTATACGGCCTCATCTTCGCCAATTTCTTTTTCATCCCCTTTGCCGCCAACCTGCGGGAACGGACCAACCAGGAACTGCTGCTGCAAAAGATCATCATGGAAGGGATTGTGGCCATTGAAAGCGAATTGAACTCCACCGTGCTCAGGACCAAGCTCCTCTCCTTTCTCACGCCATCAGCCCGCAAGGCCGACTTGGTTCCGCTTGCCAGGATTCAGGAACGTTTTCATATTCACGAAGATGACCGACCGGGACCGACGATATTGTAACCCCTGCGGGTGGAGGAGCATCCTGAAATTCAAAGGTGCAAAAAATCACCGTCCGTGTAATATACGCCCTCCTGTGCACAACCGGCCCCGCCCCTTCGACGGCTTCCCAAATCCTTGTTTTTATTATTGATGGACTTGTAAAATGTCCATCACATCCTGAGAGATGGCTCAGTAGAAAGACCGTTTTTATCGTACCGTTCATTATGGCGAGATTCCGCCTTTCTCGTTATTTTCAAAAAAAATTAAACCATCCCGAATCTTATGTCCGCACCCTTTGTTCATCTGCATGTTCACACCCAGTATTCCATGCTCGACGGCGCCATCCGCGTCTCGGATCTCATCCAGCGTACCAAGGAACTCGACATGGAGGCTGTGGCGATCACCGATCACGGCGCTATGTACGGGGCGCTTGAATTTTACGAAAAATCCAAAAAGGCGGGAATACGGCCTCTGGTCGGCTGTGAATTTTATGTGGCGGAAAAAAGCATGCTGCTGCACGACCGGACTGCGGGGCACAATTTTCATCTGGTTGCTCTGGCCATGAATGCCACCGGCTACGCCAATCTGATGAAACTCGCCTCCCTGGCCCAGACCAAGGGGTTTTATTATCGGCCCCGAATTGACTGGCCCACTCTCTATCAACACCAGGAAGGACTGATCGTGCTCACCGCCTGCCTCAAGGGTGAGATACCCTGGCGGCTGACTCACAACGATCCCAATGGGGCACGGACCAAGGCCCTGGAAATGCAACAGGTCTTTGGTGATCGTTTGTATCTCGAAATCCAGGAAAACGGTATTCCCGAGCAAACAATCGCCAATGAGGGGCTATTGACCCTGGCCGACGAACTGAACATCAAACTGGTCGCCACCAACGACTGCCATTACCTGAACCGGGAAGAATCCTACGCCCATGAGGTTCTGCTGTCCATCCAGACCGGCAAGACCATCAATGATCCCAAGCGGTTCCGGTTCAACACCGATCAACTCTTTTTTAAATCTCCCGCCGAGATGGCCACGCAGTTCCAATACTGTCCCCAAGCCCTGGCAAACACCTTGGAAGTCGCGGATCGCTGTAACCTTGAGTTGAAATTCGGAGCCCATCATTTCCCTGTTTTTCCGTTAAACGAAGGCGAGACGCTGGATATCGTCTTTTCCAAGGCCTGTTGGGATGGCCTCACAATACGGCTTGATCACCTCCATGAGATGGAAGACGTGACCCCGGAACAGGAGGCCACCTATCGGAACCGCTTGACCATGGAAATTGAGGTCATCAAACAAATGGGGTTTTCCGGCTACTTTCTCATCGTGGCCGATTTTATTAACTGGGCCAAGCAGCAGCAGATACCGGTAGGCCCCGGACGAGGCTCCGGAGCGGGGAGCCTGGCGGCCTACTGTATGTCGATCACCGATATTGATCCGATTCCCTATGGCTTGATTTTCGAGCGATTCCTCAATGTTGAACGGATGTCCATGCCGGACTTTGATGTCGACTTCTGCAAGGACCGACGCGACGAGGTCATTGATTATGTCCGTAAACGCTATGGCGGTGATGCGAATGTAGCCCAGATTGTTGCCTATGGTTCGATGAAGGCGCGGGCAGTGCTGCGCGATGTCGGCCGGGTGCTGGAAATCCCACTGCCCGTGGTTGACCGGATTGCCAAGCTTGTCCCGGAAGAGCTTAAAATTACCCTGAAAAAAGCTATCGAAAAAGAACCCCGACTACGCGAGGCCATGAAGGAAGAGGGCGTGCGGGAACTGCTGACTATCTCGCAGACGCTTGAAGGGCTGGCTCGACACAAGTCAACCCATGCCGCCGGGGTCGTCATCTCGCCGAGACCCATGGTGGAATTTCTCCCGGTCTGCGTCGGTCCGAACAAGGAAATCCTCACCCAGTACGACATGAAGTACACCGAGAAAACCGGATTGATCAAATTCGATTTTCTCGGTCTCAAAACCCTGACCGTTATCGACCGGGCCCTCAAGCTCATTGCATTCGATCTCGGCACCACCGTGGATCTGCGCAAAATTCCGATGACCGATCCCAAGACCTTTGCCCTGCTTTGCCGGGGCGACAGTCTCGGGGTCTTTCAGCTGGAAAGCGACGGCATGCGCGAGTTGCTGATTAAAATGCAGCCGGAGCAGTTTTCCGACCTCATCGCCCTGGTCGCCCTCTACCGTCCCGGTCCGCTTGATTCCGGCATGGTGGACACCTTTGTTGAAACCAAGCATGGCCGTCAGTTGCCGGATTATCCGCTGCCGCAGATCAAATCCGTACTCCAGGAGACCTACGGGGTCATCGTCTACCAGGAACAGGTAATGAAAATCTCCAACATCCTGGCCGGTTACAGCTTGGGCGATGCGGATATTCTCCGCCGGGCCATGGGGAAAAAGATACCCGAGGTCATGGAAAAAGAACGCGGCAAATTCATGGCCGGGGCTAAAGCTAACAATGTTCCGGAAGACAAGGCCAAATACATCTTTGATCTCATGGCCAAATTTGCCGGCTACGGCTTTAATAAGTCGCACTCGGCGGCCTATGCCCTCATCGCCTATCAAACCGCCTACCTCAAGGCCCATTATCCGGCCCAATTCCTGGCAGCGCTGCTCTCCTGTGATGTCGAAAACACCGATAAGGTCGTCAAATACATCAACGAATGCCGCCAGGAGAAGATTGAGGTTCTGCCACCGGACATTAACGAATCCTTTAATGATTTCACGGTTATCAACGACCGCATTCGCTTCGGCATGGCAGCGGTGAAAAATGTCGGCGAAGCAGCGCTTGAATCCATCTTGGCCGAACGTAAGGCAAATGGGCCGTATCGTTCACTCAGTGATTTCTGCGGCCGGATCGATTCTTCCAAGGTCAACCGCAAGGTTATCGAAAGCCTGATCAAGGCCGGTGCCTTTGATTCCATGAACGGCCGGAGAGCGCAATTCATGGAAATTCTTGATCAGTGCCTTGATCGGGCCAAAGCTGTGCAGCGCGATCGGATGAGCGGCCAGATGAACCTTTTTTCCTTTGGGCAGCCCGCGGCCAAACAGGCCGAGGCTGTGGAGATAGAACTCCCTGACGTGAAGGAATGGCCTGAACTGGAACGACTTGCCTATGAAAAGGAAACGGTGGGCTTCTTCCTGACCGGTCATCCGCTGGAAGGGGTCATGGACGATCTTCGCCGGGTGGTGGATGTTGATATCGCCGGTATGGAAAAACTACGGGATGGTCAAGTGGTCCGAATCGGCGGACTGATCAACAATTACAAAGAACATAAATCCAAAAAAGGCGAGCGCATGGCTTTCACGGTGCTGGAAGACATGGGGGCCAGCATCGAAGTCATTATCTTCCCGTCGACTTTTGCCGAATGTTCGCACCTGCTGGGGAGCGATCAACCGCTCATTGTGGTAGGCACGGTGCAACAGGGGGAACGAGGCGCCAAAGTGATCGCACAGGAGGTCAAAGTGCTGGCCGAGGCCCTGGAACGCTACACCGAAAGGGCCATCATCACCCTGCGGGCAACGGCAACTTCCCGCCAACACATGATGGAGTTGAAGGAACTGCTCTATCACCATCACGGAAGTACGCCCGTGCTGCTTACGCTTCATTTCGATAACCGGGGTGAGGTTGATATCCAGGTATTGAAGGACATGAGCATTCGTCCGGGTGCCGATCTCTTTCACAAGATTACCCGGCTCTGCGGTGTGCATTCGCTTGCCGTGCAGATGAAAAAACCGGAAGTACAGCGGCGCAACGGCCGCAATGGCAATGGTTATTCACAATGACAATCCGATACGGATCATTTTGAAAGCAAAGCGGAATACGATATAAAAAAAGGGCCCATCACTCATGACGGGCCCCGTTTTCTGTACATGTAACCGGCAGTTTAAAAGCAACTGCCGGTTTACCTATACGGCATCATATATTTTGAAAAATTTCGTACTCAGTCGGCGCTCCGAGCAACTTATCGATTTCCGTCTGCACCTCGATTCTTTCCTTGCTCAGGGTCCAGTCCCGCCAGTCATCTAGGGATTGCCAAGTACTGATGACCAGACTCACTCCCGGCTCATCGAGTCGATTAAAAGTTTCTCCGGAAATGTACCCTTTTCGGCTGAGGGTCAAGGCCCTCATTTTTCTGAGAAGCGCCTCCAGTTCAGGGGTTTGTTGATCCGCAACTTTCCTTTTGATGAAAACTTTGACAGCCATGTTGTTCCTCCTCGTGTTGATGTAGGTTTAATCTGACGTACATGAACAACAACCAGCGAACACCCTGCTACAAATGTAGTATAAGCGCGCCGGGCACCAGAATCAAAGAAATGTGCTGCAAAGAAGAAAAAAAATTCCGCCGGAAATCTCCCGGGTGGTCAAGGGCTGCTGTCCGCACCGCGCATGAACAACGAACAGCGGCCCCTTTCTTCCCGGATTAATATACCTTGAGCTTACCACCGGTACCATGGCCATGCGGACCGGCGGCCTCCTGGGGCCGATAATTTTTCGTTGCCCGCACCAGATTACTGAAGGCATCGGTCATTGCAGCGACTATGACCTTGCCTTCCGGGGTGCTCTTATAGGCCCCCAGCCCCCCTCCTCCATGGCTTCCCATCAAGCCGAGAACACCACCGATATCCATTGAACTGCCACTGCCCTCGGCCACCGCCACTTGGACGCCGGAGCGATTATCCACTAGGGTCATCATGCTCTGAGCCCCTGCCTGCTTCATCGAACCGCCAATCGCAGCACCAACGGAGCCAAAGAGCCCGCCGACGGCGCCACCGACCCCGCCCATGTCATTATCCTGCAAAATCAGTGTAGGAGTCACCGTATAATCAGCGGCGACCAGTTGTCCCTTCCCAAAATTACTTCTTTTCCGCAGTTCTCCGGATTGCATCAAATCCCGTTCGCGCATGAGACTGTCCATTCCGGCTCCCCGTTCAACAACGACAAAGCAGTTACTCTGCTGCGCAAGAAGACGCAGGACAGGGACTGTGGAATGCAACCCGTGACGTCCGAGCCAGGAGTACCAGTCGGAGGCTTGATCTTCATTGATGGCCAGTGTACCGAAAGGCGAGCTGCACCGTTCCAAATTCGTATTGACATTAGCCGCATTGGAGCCTCCGGCACTGCCGGTTGCCATGGTTTTTGCATCCGGATTTCCCATCTGGACCTGGCTGCACGCCGGTAGAACACATAAAGCAAGAGCAATCCCCAACAGACACTTCTTCATAATTTTCCTCCTGTAAGAATATGAATTACTGATTATTTTTGTACGAAATGTACGGTAACCCCCTCTCCGGGAGCACAGCCCAAAATCTCGGCTGCGCTCGCTTGGTTTGCTGCAATTTCCAGATAGCCGGAACTGTCGATCAGAACAAGGAGCCCACCTTCCGGCCCCTCACAATAGGTTTTGACAAGTTGTGTAATACGTTGATCGCCGAGTTCAAGAAAATCGAAAAAATCAAAATTCGACCGGTCATGACCGGCATGAATGTTGGTCCGGATATTGCCGAAATGGTCAATACGCTGGATCAGGCCTTGAAGTTGGAGGCCATCCGCTTCCGCAACGACGGCAGGTGTGACAATCTGAGTCAGTTCATGCAAAGGGACGGCAGCCCCGAAATCGTGCAGGGAGCGACCTCCGGCCAAAGCAGCGGCCACGGGAGCCATGATATCGCGACCGTGAAAAGTCGGGCTGACGGAGTCGGCAAAAAAAGAGGCCTGTTCCACCCGATGGATACCCTCAATTTTGTTATCGGCAACTAAAAGCGATAAAATCCCGTTATCCGGAGCCACAAAAAAATAACCGTCGCCCGCAGCTGTCAGGATCGAACGCTGTCCCCCAACCCCGGGATCGACCACGATCAAATGAAGGGTTCCCGGCGGGAAAAAAGCGTAACTGGTACGAATGGTCACTGCGGCGGTAGCCACATCCCAAACGGGTATGGCGTGGGTGATGTCAATAATTGTGGCCAAGGGACACCCTTTGAGAAGAGCGCCCTTTAACTGACCGACGTAGGGATCCTGCAGACCGAAATCGGTCGTCAGGGTGATGATGGGATGCGCAGAGGCAGTATCTCTAGAGGAATGGTGCAAAAAAAATCCTCAACAGGTGCTAATAAAAGAAGACAGGCAAAGCCTGTTATTTGCGGAAAACCCGAACCCGGACCACGGTGCGTTTCCTGGTCCGTCATCTGCCGGGCCAACGATTCCCCCTAAACAATCTAACAAAAAACGGCGAGAACTACTGTTGAAGATTGTATAGCAAAACACCTTTTATCGTCAAGAAAGTCCGACAACACGGCGCACAAACTCACAAAATCCTGCAATGGCGTTTGAGAAGAAACAGGAGGTCAGAGGCATGATCAAGGGTGACCTGCTCGGTGGTCTTAAGCAAAACACAGTCCGCAATCAGGACAGCTTGTCAAACTCGTGGGGAACTGATACCCGCAGGCCGGACAAGTCGCTTCTTTTTCGTGGACATTATAGACCGCACCGGCGAGACTGGTGTCATGGTCTGAGAGACCGGTAGATTGCCGGTGTTCCTGCTCAAGCGCAGCGACAACTTCACGCAGGTCGCTCGTGCGCACCTGCAAAACCAGTTCGGCACCGCGACATCCCGTATTGCAATTTTCCAGGCCTTCCTTGACTGCCAGTGACGGAATCCCCTGCTGTAAGAGATAGGTTTGGAGCTGCTTCATCTGCAGTACCGGCCCTTTGCGGATCGAAGTCATCGGCTCATCAGGAAAAATTTCCAGTGAGCGGGGCACGCTTTCCTGACGCCGGCTTTCGAGCAGGGCCTGCATCTGCACCCCCGTCAACAACGCAAGGCCACAGGTGGCGCAGGTTACGATTTCCGCCCGGTATTCATCGGCACATTGAGGGCAATATTTCAAATCAGGTTCAATGGAGAGGTCCATGGTCAATGCCCCCGGTTTTGTAAGGAGAGGAGTTCAAAAAGGAAAGACCTGCGCCGCGATCAGAGGATATAGCGGCTGAGATCCTCATTCTCGGAGATATCGGTCAACTGGGTACGCACATACTCGGCGGTGACCGTGAACCCCAATTCTTCCCGATCCGAGGCATCAAAGGAAATTTCATCCAAGACCCGTTCGATGACGGTATGCAATCTACGGGCACCGATATCCTCGGTCTTCAGATTGACCTGCACCGCTATCCGCGCCATCTCCCGGATGGCCTCCTCATCGAAGACCAGCCGGATATCCTCGGTGGCCAACAACGCCAGGTATTGCTTAATCAGCGCACTTTTCGGTTCAGTGAGAATACGGAAAAATTCTTCTTCGCCGAGGGCGTGCAGATTGACCCGGATAGGAAACCGTCCCTGAAGTTCGGGCACCA
This sequence comes from uncultured Desulfobulbus sp., assembly GCA_963666685.2. GTDB lineage: Bacteria > Desulfobacterota > Desulfobulbia > Desulfobulbales > Desulfobulbaceae > Desulfobulbus. The sequence continues at coordinate 47,487 of CAXXHZ010000003.1, read as the reverse complement.
AATCGGAAGGTTTACAGACATGAAAGGCACCGCTGGCAATGAAGAGAATGTGGTCGGTTTTCACCGGCCCGTACTTGGTAGTGACCGTGGTCCCCTCGACGATCGGCAACAGGTCGCGCTGAACGCCTTCCCGCGAAACCTCGGGTGAACCGGAACTTGAGCCGCCGCGAGAGGCGATTTTGTCGATCTCGTCAATGAAGATGATTCCCGACTGTTCGGTTCGGCGAATAGCTTTTTCGGTGACACTCTCGGTATCCACCAGCCGCTGGGCCTCTTCTTTTTTCAAGAATTCCAGGGCCTCGGGGACCTTCATCTTTTTCGCCTGTTTCTTCTTGGGAAAAAATTTGGAAAACGCATCCTGCAGCGAACTCTGCATCTCCTCCATGCCGGAGGCTGAAAAAACCTCCACCACCGGAGTTCCGCCGGTTGAAGCCACCGCCAGTTCAACCATTCGTTCATCCAATTCGCCCCGACGCAACATCTCACGGAATCGCTCCCTGGTGCTCACGCTTCGGGTTTCTTCCTTATCGGCTTCTCCGCGTTCATAGCCCAGCGGAATAACGTTCGGCTGCTCGGAAAAACCGGCTCCGTGACCGGACGGTCGCGGCAGCAGGAGATCGAGGAGACGCTCTTCGGCTTGGGCCTCGGCCTTGCCCTGCACCCCTTCCTCCTCCTCTTTGGCGACCATATTCACCGCCAGCTGGGTAAGATCGCGGATCATCGATTCAACATCACGACCGACATAGCCGACTTCGGTGAATTTGGAAGCCTCAACCTTCAAAAAAGGGCTCTGGGCTAACTGAGCCAGTCGTCGGGCAATCTCGGTTTTCCCCACTCCGGTCGGGCCGATCATAATGATATTTTTCGGGGCGATCTCCTCGCGCAAGGGAGAAGCAACCTGCTGTCGCCGCCAACGGTTGCGCAAGGCAATAGCCACTGAGCGTTTAGCTTCCGCCTGGCCGATGATGTAACGGTCGAGTTCGGCAACGGTCTCCCTGGGAGTAAGCGAATTGAGTTCTTTCATATCTTTTCAACAGTGATATTAGTATTGGTGTACACACAGATGGAGCCGGCAATTTCCAAAGAGGTTCGGGCGATGGCGACGGCATCGAGATCGGAATGGGCCATCAGCGCTTTAGCGGCAGCATGGGCATAAGGGCCGCCGGAACCGATGGCCAAGATTCCGTCATCTCCCTCAATGACATCGCCGGTACCGGAGAGCAGCAAAGAATATTTGGCATCCACGGCGATCAGCATGGCCTCGAGCCGACGCAGCATCTTATCCATCCGCCAGTCCTTGGCCAGTTCGACGGCGGCACGCATCAGGTTGCCGTTATACTGTTCGAGTTTTTGTTCCAGCCGGTCGTAAAGGGTGAAAGCATCGGCAGTGGATCCGGCAAATCCGGTGATGACCTGATCGTGATAGAGCCGCCGAACCTTTTTTGCCTGATGCTTGATGATGGTCGGACCGAGCGATACCTGACCGTCACCGGCGATAACGACTTCACCTTTGTGCCGAATGGCAAGAATAGTGGTGGAACGGATTTTTTGAGTAGTCATATTTTCAATTCATGTGGTTTCGAGGGAAGGGAATATGGTGTTGAGTAGTAAACATTATGCAAGGGGGAGTCAATCCCCTCACCGGCTTTCGCTCCCCTGCCCCCCTGATTTTCGCCCCCTGCTCCCTTTGACCTGCGGATGCGCCTGATCATACACTTTGGAAAGATGATCGATATTGATATGGGTATATTTTTGCGTGGTTGACAGGCTGACATGTCCCAGCAATTCCTGGACCGTCCGCAGATCCGCGCCCATTTCCAGCAGATGAGTGGCAAAGGAATGCCGCAGGGCATGCGGGGTGACGGTCACTCCGATCCCGGCCCGCACACCGTACATCTGGACAGAACGTTCCACACTTCGTGCCGTCAGCCGCCCCCCCCGCCCGTTAAGAAAAAGGGCTGCACGTTCAGCGACCTGCCCCCGGCTGATGCGGGCGACTGTCAGGGCCTCGCGCTCGGGAAGGTACTGCTGCACGGCCTCCTTGGCGGCACTGCCGAAAGGAATCAGACGTTCCTTGTTGCCCTTGCCCCTGACCCGAACCATTTCGGTCACAAAATCAAAATGCTCCATATTGCCCGCCACCAACTCGGAGACGCGCATGCCGGTGGAATAGAGCAACTCCATTACCGCCCGGTCCCGACGCCAAAACCGGTCCGGGGCAACCGGTGCCTCCAGAAGGCCGAAGACCTCGTCCACGGTGAGAAACACAGGAATAGAAGAGCCCAACTTGGGGCTGACAACTGCGGCGAGCGGATTGGCAGTGACCACCCGCTCCCGCTGCAGGTAGCGAAAAAAAGTCCGAAGCGCGGAGAGTTTCCGTGCCACTGAAGCACTGGCATTACCGGCGTAAAGGGACCCGACAAAAGAGCGCACCGTTGCGGCGGTGATCAATTCAGCCCGGGCGGAACTACCGCAAAAACGATGAAACTCGCGGACATCCCGCTGATAGTTGTCAACCGTATGCAGTGAATACCCCTTTTCAAACTGAAGCCAGGCAACGAATCGTTCAATAAGAGCTGTCATTACGAATCAAATGTTGAAACCAACAGATAGAATGTTTAAGGTAGACGATTACCCTTGCTCTCTTTTTTCAGCAAACAAAATCGTCATCAGAACGGAGCGGACGACATCGGTTTATGGCAAAAAAAACCTTCGAAAATGCGCTGGCCCGACTGGAACAGATCACCGATGAGCTTGAGGCCGGAGATCTGAGCCTGGATAAAAGTCTCGATAAATTCAACGAAGGCATTGCCTTGGTGCAATTCTGCAACAGCAGGCTCGAAGAGGCGAAAAGCCGAGTCGATCTCCTGCTGAAAAAAGATGACCATCTGGTTGCAGTGCCCTTTGCAGAGGAAGACGGTGGAAATAACGACTTATCTGAATGAACAACGGCAGCGGATCGAGGAAAGCCTTGCCGCCCTTATGCTGGAACCTATCGGGACCTTCAGCAAACACATTGATTCCATGCGCTACAGTCTGTTCGCCGGCGGCAAACGGATTCGTCCCACCCTCTGCCTGGCGGCTGCCGAGGCCGTCAACGGAAGCGAGAAAATCCAAAAACACGCACTGGTCGTGGCCTGTGCCCTGGAGTGCATCCACACCTACTCGCTCATCCATGACGACCTGCCGGCCATGGACGATGATGATCTGCGTCGGGGCAATCCGACGAACCATACGGTGTATGGCGAAGCAGCCGCCATCCTCGCCGGCGACGGTCTGCTTACCTATGCCTTTGATCTGCTGAGCGGATCGGCTTCCACAGCCATTCCCGATTCGGCACGGATCCGAATCATTCAGGTCATTGCCCGAGCCGCTGGTCCCCTGGGTATGGTCGGCGGCCAATCATTGGATATGCTCTATGCCGGCAAAGAGGTCGGTTATGAAGTACTACGCAACATTCACCGCAGCAAAACCGGCGCCTTAATCACCGCCTCGGTGGCCTGCGGCGCGATTGTTGCCGGGGCAAGTGAAGAGCAGGTGGCTGCACTGAAAGCCTATGGCGACAACATCGGTCTTGCTTTCCAGATCGTTGACGACCTCTTGGATGTGGAGGCCACGACTGCGGACCTGGGTAAACCGGCAGGCAGCGATATCAAATCCGATAAAGTCACCTACCCCTCGCTTTTCGGCAAGGAAATTTCGAGAACCATGGCCAGAGAAGCGGTGCAGGAAGCGCTCGCTGCTTTAGCCCCTTTTGACCAACAGGCGGATCCACTCAGGGCTCTGGCCGATTATATTGTGGAACGAAAAAAATAATCATGCTCATTGTGGATACCCAGACGGAACGGCCCTGCCCTCTGCTGGACGCTATTGCATCGCCCCGGGATCTCCGCCGACTCAGCCTGCCGGAGATGGAGATCCTCGCGCAGGAAATTCGCGAAACACTCATTGCCACGGTTGCGGAAACCGGCGGCCATCTGGCCCCCAGTCTGGGCGTGGTCGAACTGACCATGGCCCTGCATTATGTTTTTGATACGCCGCGCGACCGGCTGGTCTGGGATGTCGGCCATCAGGCCTATGCCCATAAATTGCTCACCGGACGCAAGGACCGCTTTGCCACCCTGCGTCAGTATAAAGGCATGAGCGGTTTCCCCAAACGGACGGAAAGCGAATACGATACGGTGGAGGCCGGTCACAGCTCCACCTCTATTTCCTATGGATTGGGAATGGCATTGGCGAAAAACATCCAAGCGGATACGGCCAAGGTCATCGCAATTATCGGCGACGGCTCCATGACCGCAGGCATGGCCTTCGAAGGGCTCAACAATGCCGGTGATCTCGGCAAAAATCTGATTGTCATCCTCAATGACAATGAGATGTCGATCTCAAAAAACGTCGGTGCCCTCTCCAGCTTTCTCAGCAGAAAACTGACCGGAAAAACCATCCGCCGATTGCGGGATCACATTGAAGAACGACTCCTCGCCCTTTCTTCGGTGGGGGAGAATATTCTCACGGTGCTGCGTAAGAGCGAGGAGAGCCTCAAGGGCTTTTTTACCCCCGGAATGTTGTTCGAGGCTTTGAAATTCAAATATATCGGTCCAATCCCCGGTCACGAATTGGAAGACCTGATTGCAACGCTTGAAAATGTGCGCGATCATAACCACGGGCCGGTACTGGTCCATGTGATCACCACCAAGGGCAAGGGCTACAAACCGGCGGAAACCCATCCCGGCGACTTTCACGGCATCGGCCCTTTTGACATCGCCACCGGCAAGCCGAAAAAAAATGGGAACGGGACGGTTTCCTACACCAAGGTCTTCGGCGAGACCCTCTGCCGTCTGGCCCGCCTCGATACCCGCTTGGTGGCGATCACCGCAGCCATGCCCGGGGGGACCGGACTGCTCCCCTTCAGCACTGAATTTCCCGAACGTTTTTTCGATGTCGGCATTGCCGAACAACATGCCGTCACCTTTGCCGCCGGACTCGCCCTTGAAGGAATGCGGCCCTTCTTCGCCGTCTACTCGTCCTTCATGCAGCGCGCCCTGGACCAGCTAATCCATGACGTCTGCCTGCCCAACCTGCCGGTCACCATCGCTCTGGACCGCAGCGGCGTGGTTGGTGCCGACGGCCCGACCCATCATGGCGTTTTCGACCTCTCTTTTCTCCGTTTCATCCCCAATCTGACGGTGATGGCACCCAAGGATGAAAATGAGTTACAGCAAATGCTCTACACGGCCCTCAATCATAATGGACCGGTGGTCCTCCGCTATCCCAGAGGCAGCGGCGAGGGGGTGGCTCTGGATGCCTCTTTTCAGGGTTTGGCCATTGGCAGAGGGGAGGTTTTACGGGAAGGAAACGATGTGCTCCTGCTGCCGTTCGGCAACAGGGTCTACCCGGCCATGGCCGCCGCAACTCGTCTGCAGGAGCAAGGTATCGGGGCTGCAGTGCTCAATCCTCGTTTTCTCAAACCATTGGATAGCGACCTCATCGTTTCCTGGGCGAGACAAACGGGGCGAGTCGTGACCATTGAGGATAACAATGCCCTCGGAGGTTTCGGCAGCGCCGTACTGCAGTTGCTCAACGAACAGGGCCTGTATCTTCCGGTGAAGATTCTCGGGTATAATGACACCTTCATCGAACACGGCCCTCAATCCACCCTCTGGAACAATGCAGGCATAGATACAGAGGGCATTGTCCGCAGTGTTCTCGAGCTTATGGGTAAATAACCTCGGTCCGCTTGCGCGTTGCCGTGTCGCGGTTGGTCCCTTTCCACCGAAAGGACAAGACAGGGAGTGTGATCGCGCCAAGCCTGCTCAGCGAAAAGGGCCTCTGCAAGAACTCCAAACAAGAAGGGGGAGACAAAGCTCCGTGGCTTCGTCTCCCCCTTCCGTTCTTTTTCATGCACGGGACCATCCCTTGCAGGGCACGGTTCAATCTTCGAAATTACCCTGCGGCCCCTTATCCGTTGCCAGAAAGGCCGCCCGTTCCCTGATTTTTTCCTCGGTCCAGTCCTCGGGCGACTCGATCCGACCGGTTTTAGGACCGATATCATAACTGCCTGCCTCCAGGATGGCCTCAACGCCGAAACGGGCCGTATCAGCAGCATTGAAGACCTCGACCAACAAGGTATAGATGAAATTTTCCACCCGTCGGGCCATCCGCTCGCGTACAGCCCGGGGCTGTCCCATGATCTTGTTTTCAAAGGGCAGATTGAGATTTTTATACTCCCCTTTTTTCCAACCCTTGCTTTCGGCATGGGTGCGCATAGCCTGCCAGAGTTCCTCTGTCACCCCTTCTCCGGACATTTTAATAAACTCGCCGGTATCATCCAGGATGGCATTGCCGTAATCATTCACCATCAGTCCCCAGGAAACCATCTGCAGGGCAGTGGCAACATTGGCCTTGGTGGAATAGGTCTGAGCGGCGATGGCCCGCAGTCGGTCGGAATTGTTGCCGGAAGTCCCGTGCTGCGCTCCGGAAAGGGCATATCCGGCCAAGGCTTTGTGAATCTCGGCGGTCAGCTCCACCTGGATTCCCTGAGCCGAAGCCTCCAGGCCATGGGTCGTACCGTTATTAAGCGCGATCCAGTCAGGAAAAATATCATGAGCATTCAATCCTTGGACAAGAAATAAAGCCTCTTCCTTGGTAGAAAGGCCGAGTTTCCCTTTGATCTCACCGACCTCGGTTTCCAAACCGGCCCAGGACGGGACATATCCGGCCAGTTCAATACTGGCCAGCAGATTGTCGGCATCGGGCATATGCGAGGCATCAATGGCAATCGAGGTAATGCCGGCCTCAAAAATTGTCGGAATTTCGCCGGCCGCAAAAGGGACATCCGCAGGCTTTTTGATGCCGTAATGATCGGCATGAATGGCAACCGGCACGGTGACGGCAAGCTCGTTGCAAAGTGCATCCACCTGCCGGGCTATATTCCAGTAATTGACCGGGCAATAGGCGTTTGCCCCGCCCTCGGAACGGGCGATCTCAATAATAATGGCGGCATGGGCCCGTTGCGCGGCTTGCAGGGCCCCCCGGATGATCAGGTTATTCCGGCCGTTGGCGGCAATGGTCATCGCCCCGCTCTTGGCCAGCAAGGCGCGATCAATCACCTTGCCGCTAACGATCAGTGCCCGTGAGTTGGGAAACAGGGTTGAAATATTTGGTGGTCGACCAATTTCCAGGGCTTTCTCAAAATCAGCAATATAGGTCATACACTTCCTCCTGTTGACGTTTTATCCGTTAATCGGCAGCGGAGGCCAACGTCTTTTCCATACGCGGATTCCTGCTGCCGGATACTTCAGGGTAAACGAATTTTTACAAAATCGGCAAGAACAAATGTATCGCTCCCATCGTATCCCATCGCTCCGGAAATGCCTGGATGCCCTGCTCAACCTCTTTCCCTATTCGGGAGGGTCAGGCGCCTGGGCCTCAGTCTCCCCTTTGGGGGGGAAGCCGGCTAAGGGTTTTGGGGCAAAAACAGCCACAGCCACAATACTGACCTCATACAGCAGGATCAGCGGTACGGCCATCAACAGTTGATTCACCACGTCCGGCGTCGGGGTGAGGATGGCGGCCACAACAAAAGCGATAAGCAGCGCATATTTTCTATTCTTCACTAAAAAAGACTTATTCACCACCCCAACTTTCCCGAGAAACACCATAAAAACAGGAAGTTCAAAAATAACACCAAAAGCGAGAAACAAACGTAGGGCCAATGAAAAATAGTCATCAACCGCAGGCATGGGTTCAAGAAAAGCGCTGGAATAACCAATGAGAAAACGAAAGGCTGGCGGAAAAACCACAAAATATCCGAATGCGGCCCCGCTAACGAAACAAAGGGTGGAAATAACCGTGAAGGGAATCAGTACCCGTTTTTCATGATGGTACAGTCCGGGAGAAACAAATCGCCAAATCTGAAGAAAAATGACAGGACTGGCCGCAACACAGCCGCAGACAAGGGCGAGCTTTAGATAAAAAAAAACCCTTCCTGGTACGAGGTGAAAATAAGAGATTTTCCCTTGGGCAGCACCTTGATGAGAGGCAGGAGAAACCAGTCGGCGAGTTTCTGGATAACGCTGTAGGCAGCGGCAAAACCAACAGCCACGGCGGCGAGAGAGATCAACAAGCACGAACGGAGCTCAGCCAGATGCTCAGACAACGTCTGTTGATCAAATTGTTCCTGTGATTCCACGCTGGTCACACCCATTTTCTTTTTTTACAACCGAGAGAATTAACGCCTCTTTCTACCCCATCCCTAATCTATTGTAAACTGGTTCCGGATAATGTTTGACTTCATCTTCCACTAGGGGATACACTGACTCTTATACTTAATGGACTGATTTTGATTGATTTTTACAAGGATTATCATGGCCTCCATTCTCGTTGTCGACGATGAACTGAGCATGCGCGAGTTTCTCAAAATCCTTCTTGAAAAGGAAGGATATCGAGTTACGACGGCAGCCGAGGGGAAAACCGCCCTCGAACTCGCCGAGAAACAGTCGTTTGATCTGATGATTTCCGATATCCGGATGCCCGGCATGGGCGGACTGGAGCTTTTGGCTCGACTCAAACAGCTGCAAGCGGATATCGGCGCTATTATGATTACCGCCTTTGCCTCGCCCGATGATGCGGTGGCCGCCATGAAAAACGGTGCGTTCGACTACATAACCAAGCCTTTTAATGTCGAAGAGATCAAAACAGTTATTCGGGCGGTACTGAAAAAGAAACAACAGGCGGATACCGCACCGGTCAGCGGTTTTCCGGAAATCATCGGCCAGAGTCCGGAAATGATGAAGATCTTTGATCTGATCATGAAAATAGCACCGACCCCGGCCAATGTCCTTATCTATGGAGAGTCCGGAACCGGGAAAGAACTGGTGGCCAAGGCCATCCACAACCGTTCCCGAGTCGCTGCCCATCCCTTTGTGCCCATTACCTGCAGCGCCATTCCCGAAAGCCTGTTGGAGAGCGAACTTTTCGGTCATGTCAAAGGCTCGTTCACCGGGGCCATCGCCGACAAAGCCGGGCTTTTCCAACAGGCCGATCAGGGGACGGCCTTTCTCGATGAGATCGGTGAACTTACCCCTATCATCCAGACCAAGCTCCTCCGGGTCCTGCAGGAGCGAGAATTCATGCCGGTGGGGTCGACCAAAACCAGACAGGTGAATGTACGAATCATCGCCGCCACTAACAGGGTCCTTGAACAGGAAATTATTTCAGGAAAGTTCCGGGAAGATTTGTACTACCGCCTTGCGGTGGTTCCCATCAGAGTGCCGCCTCTCCGGGAACGTATCGGCGACGTGCCGCTGTTGGTGGACTATTTTCTCAAGAAATATTCCGCCCTGCTCGGCAAGGAGGTGCAGACTATCTCCTCCTATGGCATGGAAGTGCTGATGAAATATGATTTTCCCGGCAATGTTCGCGAGTTGGAGAATATTATCGAACGGGGTGTGGCCCTGGAATCGTCCAACATCATCCTGCCCGAAAGCCTTCTTCTTTCCCTGCACCGCCGGGAAAAAATTAAGCCGGATCCGGAGAGAGGCAAGGCACCGCTCTTTGTTGCCGCTCAGGATGAAGAGGAACTCTACGAACAGGGCCTGGAAGAAATTCTGCAAAGGGTGGAAAAAGAAATGATCCTCCACGCCATGGCCAAGGCCGATAATTCAAAAATGCGGGCCGCCGATCTGCTGAAAGTCAGTTTTCGCAGCCTGCGGTATAAAACCAAAAAACACAATATCGACTGATATCGCAGCCTCGAAAAAGGCCGCAAAGTATATATTCCAGCAAAGGCAACGGTACCCTCCCATGTTCCATTTCCTCACCCGGGCCCTGGCCCCGGTTACCGACAGTGAACAGGAAACACGGCGGCATATCCTCTGGTGGATCCTGATCCGGGTATTCCTCTTCACCTTGATTATCGGTTTCACCTCGTTTTTCCAAAGGAAAGGACATGCCGTTCTTCTTCCGTCATTGCTGGTGACCTCTGGGTTCCTCTGCGGTCTCTACGCCTTTTCCGGAGCCTCTCTCCTGCTTCTCCAGAAAAAATTCCGGCCTATACGCCGATTCGGCCTGATCCAGCTGTTCTTCGACACCGTATTCACCGCTGTGCTCGTTTATGCCACAGGCTGCAGTCAGTCCGTATTTGCCCCTGTTCTTATTTTACCGGTTATCGTCGGCGGATTGATCCTTTACCGAACCGGGGGCCTTATTCTCGCCGCGGCGGCAACCCTGCTCTATGGAGCGCTTCTCGGATGCGAATTGTTTGGTTGGGTTCCCGAATATTTTTTTACCACAGCCTATAAAGCTCCCAGTACCTTTTTTACCAGTTCCAATCTCTTCGCCATCTATGGTCTCATCTTTTTCCTTGTTGCCTTGTTGAGCGGTCAACTGGCCCGGCGGTTGCGATTTACCGAGGAGAAGCTAAACAAAACAGCACTGGAATACGACCGACTATCCCTCCTTTACAAACAGATTTTTGACGATATCTCCACAGGGATCATCACCACGGATCAGGGTGATTTCATCACGTCCTATAACCAGGCAGCGGAACGGATTACCGAGTATCCCCGGGAGCAGCTCCTCGGGCAGCCCTTCAATCGCTGTTTTCCCTCCATTCTTCTACAAAAAAACCAAGACCGTTGTGTCTGTGATTTTCAGAAAAAAGACGGCTCGCTGATTAGAATCGGGTATTCCTTTTCGTATCTCAACATGCCGGCGTCAGATGACCTGGAAGATCGGCAGGCCCGATGGAAGGTTATTACATTGCAGGATATCAGCCAGATCGAACGTATGGAACAACAGGTACGCGAGGCGGAAAAGATGGCGGCTGTCGGCGAACTGAGCGCCTCCATTGCCCACGATTTCAGAAATCCCCTGGCTGCGATTTCCGGTTCCGCCCAGATTCTGTCCATGGAGCAGGCCAATATCTCATCTCTTGATCCTGCCACGCTCAAGACCCTGCTGGGGATTATTCTCCGTGAATCCAATCGGATGGCTCAAACCATTACCGATTTCCTGCAATTTGCCCGACCGGCACCCATCCAGCCTGAATGGTTTGATCTGAACCGCTTGACCGACGAAGTCATTGCCAAGCTGTTATCTGCAAGCAATACGACGTCCACAGCAGAGATCACCAAGGATATCGCTCCTCATCTCAACTGCTGGGCCGACCGGCAGCAAATGCAGACAATTTTGACCCATCTTTTGGAAAATGCCTGCATAGCGGTGAATGCGACGCAAGGGGGTATCGTTATTGCCGCTCAGGAAATAAACGGCAAAAGTCAGGGGGCAATCCAGGTGGAAATTCGCGATCAAGGTCCGGGGATCCCCTCGGAATTACGAAAAAAAGTCTTCGCTCCCTTTTTCTCGAGCAGAGCCGACGGTACCGGTCTGGGCCTGGCAATCGTCCGCCAGATCGTCGAAAACCATCAGGGCACGATTGAGATCGACAGCAGCACCGCCTATACGTGCATCATGCGGGTCTGTCTGCCCCTCCCCCGGGCCATCATGCCCTGACCTTGCTAATCCTCGCGCCCAACCCTTGCAGTTTTTCCACCATGTTTTCGTAACCCCGTTCAAGATGATATATTCGTAAAATCTCCGTGAGGCCGACGGCGGCAAGACCGGCGATAACCAGGGAAGCCGAGGCACGCAGATCCGTAGCCATGACCGGAGCGCCACAGAGCTTATCCCGCCCGAGCCCCCGAACTACGGCACGGGAGCCCTCAATGGCGATATCAGCACCCAGACGTTTCAGTTCAGCGACATGCATAAATCTGTTCTCAAAAATCGTTTCATGAATAATCGAGGTACCGTCGCCTTGCACCATCAATGCCATGAACTGCGCTTGAAGATCGGTGGGAAAGCCCGGGAAAGGAAGTGTCGTTATATCGACGCTGCGCAGATCACAACGACTTCTGCCGTTGACTTCGGGACATGAAACCGTCACGGTATGTTCCGTTGTGGTGATATCAACGCCGCAAAGCATCAGTTTCTCTGAAAGAGCGGGGATATGCGCCGGGTTGCAGTCGGTTATGGTCACCGCACCACCGGTAGCAGCCACGGCAATCATATAGGTTCCGGTTTCGATCCGGTCGGGTATGATAGTGGACTCCGTTGCATGCAGGCGGTCCACACCATGAACGAGTAGACGATCCGTATCCTTTCCCTCAATCTCTGCGCCCATGGCATTGAGCATATCGATAAGATTGCCGACCTCGGGTTCCTTGGCTGCATTTTTGATGATCGTGTCGCCTTGGGCGACCACCGAGGCCATCAGTACATTTTCCGTACCAGTGACGGAAGGGATATCAAAATAAATAGTCCCGCCGCGCATCCGCCCATTCACATTCGCTTCGACATATCCCTGCTCGAGCCGGGTGGTCACGCCCAATTTTTCAAATCCCCGAAGGTGGTAATTAATCGGCCGAGCACCGATGGCACACCCTCCGGGAAGAGAAACGCGCGCAAAACCGGACCTTGAAAGAAGCGGCCCCAAAACCAGAACCGAGGCCCGCATTGTTTTTACCAGCTCATAGGGAGCTTCCACCCCGGTCAAGACATCAGTGTTGATCCGGATCGTCTGCCCGGAGCGCTCCCACTGCGCCCCCAGAATCTCGAGGAGTTTGAGCATGGTTCTGGTATCGCGCAGGTCTGGAATATTATGCAGGATATGTCGGCCCGGGGCCAGGAGCGTTGCGGCCATGAGGGGTAGTGCTGCATTTTTAGCGCCGCTGATGCTGACCGTTCCATGCAGCGGCAAGCCGCCTTCGATGATAAGCTTATCCATAAATTCAGAAAAAAAATAAAGGAGTGAAAATACGTACGGTTGCCGGAGCCATATCAATGACTGCGGGTATACCGCGCCTGTACAACCCGGGGCCGATCGGCCCAATCGTTGAGAACGCTGACTTCGTCATATCCCCTAGCCGTGAAAAGAGCTTCCACCGCCTGTTTTTGATCGGCACCGATCTCAAGAAAAATCCAAGCACCCGGGTTCAGAAAGGCTTCCGCCCCGGTTGCAATCTGCTCGATGATGTGCAAGCCGGTAGGCCCTCCCGATAAAGCCAGATAGGGTTCCGCCACCGCGACCTCCGGTTCCAGGTGTCTGATTTGGGCATCGGCAATATAAGGTGGATTACTGACGATAAGGTCAAATTTCCGATGTGGATTGAGCGCGGCAAACAAATCACCGCAGACTAACGCCACCTGTTTGCAGAGGTGATGCCGGGCCAGATTTTTTGCGGCCACCGTTAAAGCCGCCTCGGAAATATCGACGGCGGTAACGGGACAATGAAGTTCTTTTGCGAGAATAACCGCGACCACGCCGCTACCGGTACAGAGATCAAGCCCACTGGAAATTCCATCTCCCAGGGAACAAGTTGCCAAAACCTGCTCCAGTAGGAATTCAGTTTCCGGCCGGGGAATCAAAACAGCAGGAGTAACGATAAAATCCAGAGACCAAAATTCCTGTACTCCGGTCAGGTACTGTAAGGGAATGCGCTGGCTTCGTTGTTCGATGAGCCACCGGTACTGTTTGCAGGTACGTTCATCCACGGATTGTTTACCGTGTACAATAAGCTGACTTCTCGTCATTTCCGCGAGATGCTGAAACAGCAAGCGGGCGTCAAGATCCGCCTCTGCAATACCGGCCTGAGCCAATTGCAGAGCGGCATCCGCCAGCAGAGTGTCGATATTCATCGAGTGCGAGATGTGTTGTGGGGGACTATTGGGCAGATTTGAGTGCTTCCGTCTGATAATGGGTGATAATCGGCATGATGACATCGTCGAGCATACCGGCTACAATCTGATCGAGCCGGTAAATCGTGAGATTAATCCGGTGATCCGTCACTCGGCCTTGCGGATAGTTGTAGGTGCGAATACGTTCACTTCTATCCCCGGTGCCGACCTGAGTTTTCCGATCCTCGGAAATTCGGTCGTGTCGATCCTGCTCCATCTTGTCGAGCAATCGAGCTCGCAAAACCTGCAGGGCTTTGGCCTTATTCTTATGTTGGGATCGCTCATCCTGACAGGTGACGACCAAACCAGTGGGCAGGTGGGTCACCCTGACGGCGGAATCGGTGGTATTAACCGATTGCCCGCCGGGGCCGGAAGAACGGTAGATATCGAACTTCAGTTCATGAGGTTCGATATGCAGGTCCACCTCATCCACTTCAGGAATGATGGCAACCGTGACCGCCGATGTATGGATACGTCCCTGCGCCTCTGTATCGGGCACACGCTGTACCCGGTGCACTCCGGATTCATACTTCAAACGGGAATAGACCTGATGCCCGCTCACCAGAGCGATAATTTCCTTGAACCCGCCGATCCCGATGGGGCTGGAACTCATCACTTCGACCTTCCACCCCTGTGTCTCTGCATAGCGGCTGTACATGCGAAAAAGATCCGCTACAAAAAGTGCAGCCTCATCACCACCTGTTCCCGCCCTGATCTCAAGAAAAATATTTTTCTCATCATTGGGATCTTTGGGCAAAAGACGAAGCTGAATCGCGGTTTCGAGTTCGCTTTGTTTCAAGGCGAGGTCTTCCAATTCCGCTTTGGCAAGTTCGACTAAATCGGGATCGTCCTGTTCTGTACGGACAAGCTCTTGATTTTCCTTTATTTCAGCACAAACCGACTTGTAAGAAGCATACAGTTCGGCCATTTTTACCACAAGGGCATGCTCACGAACCACTTTCCGGTAACGTTGTTGATCACTCACTAACTGAGGATCTGAAAGTTGCCTTTCAAGCGCACTCAGTTTTTCGTCGATATCACGCAGATTCTCAAACATACCAGAAAGTATTCAAAATAAAAAAAGCCCCCGTGACAACAGCCAAATCGAATACAAGAATTTCCTCGCCACGGTAAAGGTGGCAAGGATTCCGGTACAGGTCGACTCCTGCGGTCAGGAGGGCAAAAAGAAAAAGTGAGGGGTACGGATATTACTTTTTATCTTTCTGAAAACCGGCGTATTTTTTCTTGAATTTCTCAATACGCCCGGCCGTGTCGATTAATTTTTGTTTACCGGTAAAAAATGGATGACAGGCAGAACAAATTTCAACTTTGATTTCAGTTTTCACTGATCCAAGCTCAATTTCATTGCCACAGGCACAATGTGCCTTAATTTTATGATATTCTGGATGGATATCTGGTTTCATGCGTTGGGCTCCTTCTAAAAATATGTCCACTGAAAATTGACTCAAAAAATAACAATATATCTTCATTCACCGTTTCTTGAAAGAAAAAACGGAAGTCATCGGTTCATAGATGCGAAAAATTCCTGATTGTTTTTCGTCTGCCGCATTCTATCAAGCAAAAATTCCATGGCATCGGCCGGATTCATGGAGGACAGAAGTTTGCGCAGGATCCAGATTCGATTCAGGTCCTCAGGTGGCAGCAGCAAATCTTCTTTTCTTGTCCCCGACTTTTGCAGATCAATTGCCGGATAAATCCGACGATTGGCCATTTTGCGATCAAGCACGATTTCCATATTGCCGGTGCCTTTGAATTCTTCAAAGATGACTTCATCCATCCGACTACCGGTATCGATCAAAGCAGTCGCAAGGATGGTAAGACTGCCACCTTCCTCAACATTTCGGGCTGCCCCAAAAAAGCGCTTCGGCCTATGCAAAGCGTTGGCCTCGACTCCACCGGAAAGAATTTTACCGGATGCCGGAGTGACCGTATTATAGGCTCTGGCCAAACGAGTAATGGAGTCGAGCAGGATAACGACATCCTTTTTGTGCTCCACCAACCGCTTTGCCTTCTGAATAACCATCTCCGCCACCTGAATATGACGCTGGGGAGGTTCATCAAAGGTTGAGCAAACGACCTCGGCATCGACGTTGCGCCGCATGTCGGTAACCTCTTCAGGGCGTTCATCAATCAGCAGGACGATCAGTATAATTTCTTTGTGATTGGCGACGATCGAATTGGCAATTTTCTGCATCATCACGGTCTTGCCGGTTCGAGGTGGAGCCACGATCAAACCGCGCTGTCCTTTGCCGAGCGGAGAAGCGATATTGAGCACCCGCATGGACATGTTATCCGAAGAGGTTTCCAGATTGATCAGCTCATCCGGGTGCAACGGCGTCAGATTGATAAAGGCGGTTTTATTTTTAGCAGCCTCAGGCAATTCGTAATTGATGGTGTCGACTTTAAGCAGGGCAAAATAGCGCTCATTATCTTTGGGAGCACGCACCTCACCCTCTACGGTATCGCCGGTACGTAGATTCAGGCGGCGAATCTGCGACGGTGATACGTAGATATCATCCGGCCCTGGTAAATAATTATAATCCGGAGCACGGAGGAAACCGAATCCATCCTGCAGAATTTCAAGAACACCACTGCCCCTGAGTTTGCCATCCTCGTCCGCCTGCTCTTTAAGAATAGCAAAAATCAGTTCCTGCTTGCTCATATTGCTGTATCCTTCGATGTTGCAAGATGCAGCGAGACTGATGAGTTCTTTAATTTTTTTATTTTTCAACTCAGTTGGATTCATTGACCGGTTGTTCCTCCAGGAGGTCAGTACGATATAACCGCTGAAAGCGGTATCAGTTATAATAAAATGGGAGTCGTTCTTTGAAGTGGATATGAAGGCTGACAAGGCCGGTCTCCATCACCCCGAACGAGAGTAACAGTAATGAAAAAAAGAAGAGTTATTCGTAATAATTTGCAATGAACTGACTGGATAAAAAGGCGGGGACAAGCCCTATTGATATACGGATATCCAGTTTATTTAACCAGTCCAGGCGGAATGCGGCACGCTGTCCGGTTAAATTATATATTTTGTGAAAAATCAGAACAAGAAACCGATGGATATAAACCGATTTGTTGAGATGTTACTGAGCTAATTATTTGTTTCACGTTCGTCTGTCAAGCACTTTCTTGACGAGATGGTCCCGCAAATCTTTCACAGAGCTGATTTCCCAATACAATGATCTGTTCGCGGGTGGCAGACCATAGACCGCTATTGTCGATAACAAAATCGGCACGTTTCACTTTTTCCTGCAAGTCCATCTGCGCCCTGATTGCCTGGGTTGCTTTTTTTCGTGATACGCCGTCACGATGCATAACCCGACAACACTGCGCACCCGGACGAGCATAGACCACCAAAACCGCATTGACATCATCCTGCCATCGTGCCTCGTACAACAGGGGAATTTCCACAAAAACGAGGGGCTCTCGATGGCCTGCCACTTCCCGACGCATTGCTTCACGCGCTAGGGGATGGAGAAGGGAATCAACCAACGCACGGGTTTCAGCGTCCTGAAAAATACGTTCGCGCAGGGCGACACGGTTAAGCTCACCGTTTTGGAGAAAAAAAGTACCGTCCAAAGCGGAACGCAAGGCCCCCCAACCGGGCTGATTACGCTCAAGAAGTTGCCGGCAACAGCTATCGATATCAATGAGTGCCGCCCGACAATATTCCGCCAGCAGACGACTCACGCTACTCTTTCCCGATCCGATGCCACCGGTTATGCCGAGAAGAAACGAACTCAACGAGTGCCTTCACGCAGGGTGTCGAGCAATAATTGCATATCTTCCCAGAGGGGTGCGGTGAAACGCAGAGCCTGGCCGGTAAAAGGATGGCTCAAAAGAAGAGTGCTGGCATGCAGCATCTGACGCAAGGGCCTCACAACGGCTTTTCGGTCTACGGAACCGCCATAGAGGACATCACCGGCCACCGGGGTCCTGACCGAGGCCATGTGCACTCGAATCTGGTGCGTCCTTCCGGTTTCAATGCCTATCTCAGCCAGACACCAGCCATTGGTAAATTGTTCCAGGATGTGCCAGTTAGTGGCTGCATATCGACCGTGATCCGGACAAATCGCCATTTTTTTCCGATCTACCGGATGCCTGCCGATAGGGGCGACAATTCGACCGTCACGCTCGTGCGGACATCGTAACAACAAAGCGTGGTAGGTTTTCCGGATCTTCCTGTCTTTGAAGTCGGACATCAGGGTGCGCAGGGTATGTTCGGTTTTCGCCACCAGCATAATGCCGGAGGTATCCTTATCCAAACGGTGAACAATCCCCGGCCGACCGTCGTCGACGGCAGGGAGATTTTCACATCGATACAACAATCCGTGCACCAAGGTTCCACTGTGATGACCGCTGGCCGGATGTACAACCAAGCCCGGTGGTTTACTAATAACCAGGAGATGCTCATCCTCGTAAAGAACCGAAAAATCGACAGATTCAGGAATCAACGACGAAGACTGCCGAGGAGGAAATGAAATGGTGATCGTTTCGCTTATCCGTAATCGGTACCCGGCCTTCACAGAGCATCCGTCAACGAGAATATGGGCCGATCCTATTAGTTTATGAAGAAAGGAACGGGACTGCCGAGGGTATTTACGGGTAAGAAAATGATCAAGCCGTTGTCCGATCTCATCAGATTGCACGGAAAAAACAAATTGCCGCTCGTTCTGGCCCGGTGCATTCTCTTCCCGGCTCTTCTGTGCCGTCGAACCTGTCATTGATCAATGGGGGCGCTCGGCCGTTTAACCAAAAAGTTGTTCGATTTGTTGCTCGATCAATGCTTCTTCCATTTGCTTGGCGAGTGACAACTCTTTGACCAGAAGATTTTTGGCGGTATCAAGCATCTTCCGTTCGCCGTAGGAAAGATCCTTATCTTCTTTTAAAAGAAAAAGATCCCTGAGAACAACGGCCACTTCAAAAACAGAGCCCGTCTTAATCTTTTCCATATACTCACGATACCGGCGGTTCCAAGTCTGCGCTGTAATTTTAATATCGCGCTCCTTCAGAACATCAATTACTTTTGCGACTTCTTCCACTGAAATAATCGCCCGCAAACCGACGTTGGAGCTGGTTGCTGTGGGTATCATGATAGTCATATCGTTGTCGAGAATTTTCATAACATAAAAACTCTGGTCAACACCGCCAATAGTTTGTTTTTCTATGGCTTCTATAAGCCCTACGCCGTGGGCTGGATATACAGCCATATCACCTTCTGAAAACACAGGAGCCTCCGAAAACAGCAGATAGTAGACTTACGCTGACAGAATCCAGCGAGGGGGGTGCTCTTATATTCTTAAAATACTATTGTAGCATATTTTTTGAATATTAGCAAAGATTGGATAGTAACAGAGACGGAGAAAGAATAGATGGAGCTAAAAATAGAGTCTGTATTGAGGGAGCACCTTAGGACCTTAATAACAATGCAGAAAAGAATATCGAAAGTAACCTTCCCAAGGAAGGGGGCTACCGCCCGTTGATTCTATTCATACAAATCGCGACCCCTTCCTGAACGAATAAACCGACGGCTTCATCAACCAGACTTTCCCGCTGACGAAATAATTCCAACTCAGATTCCGTCATTTTTGACAAAACGAATTGATCCACCGGTTGCCCTTGCCCCCCTGCAATTTCATTCGGTCGTCCGATCCCTATCTTCATCCGGGCGAAACTCTGCACACCGAGGTGCTGCGCAATGGAGCGAACACCGTTATGCCCCCCTGCCCCACCCCTACTTACAATTTTTAACCGACCGGGACTCAGATCGATATCATCGTGTAATATGAGTATGTGTTCTAAAGGAATTTTGAAATAGTCAACAAAACCCCGAACACATTCGCCGGATCGGTTCATGTACGTCTGCGGCTTAAGGCAAAAGACTTGGGCACCACAAATGCGCCCTTGACCGAACAGTCCTTGAAATTTCAAAGTTTCAAGCCGCCAACCATTAACCTCTGCAAGATAATCGATAAAGAAAAAGCCGATATTGTGCCGGGTGAGATGATATTCTCGGCCTGGATTACCAAGGCCCACGAAGAGAAATCTGGAATCCGCCATGAAAAAAACAGATGCGATAAACAGAACGAGCCGAAATCAGATTCGGCTCGGGATCAGTATCTTTGAAGACAAAAGAAGTGACGTTCCATCCGTCGGAAAATTCAATAAACGATGACGCAGAGGGTGTCGGATTTTTCAAGCATTTCGACTTTTTCAGGAATCGGGAGGTCGCCGAAAGTCAAGCCAGCTCCGCCTTGCTCCAATGGCGTGATATCGACCTTAATGACATCAGGTATATCCAAAGGACAGCCACGCAATTGCATCTCCCCCTTAAATACTTGCAACTCTCCACCCAAATCAACGCCTTTAGCCGTACCGACATACTCAATCGGAACCTTGAATTTAACGGGTTTGTTCAAGTCAATCTCAAGAAAATCGACATGTAACAGGCTACCGGATACAGGTTCTTTCTGGATTTCCTGAACAAGCACATGCCGTTGTTCTTTACTGTCTCCTTCAACCTGCAAAGTCACCACGGCATTACGCCTCTGGATAAACAATAAATCTTTAAAGAGTTTCGCAGTATTAAACTGGAGCGATACAGGTTCTGTTCCGCCACTATAAAGATTGGCAGGTGTTATATCCCGCATTCGTAATTGCCGCATCGGACCCTTGCCGAAGACCGTGCGCACCGCAGATTCCATATTCACCTGTAACATTAAAAACCTCCTCCCTTACTTCGGGGCTCTATAACAATTCGTTGCAACAACGTATCAAAATCAAACAAACAGATAGCTGACGGAATCCTCATTATGAATCCTGCGGATAGCTTCACCCAACAATTCGCCCACCGACAGTACCGTTATCTTTTCACATTGCCTGGCCTCTTCCTTCAGGGGAATGGAGTTTGTCACCAAAAGTGACTTCAAGCAGGACTTATTAATGCGCTCGATAGCCGGACCGGACAAAACAGCATGCGAGCAACAGGCATGAACCTCTTTAGCGCCGACTTCCTTTAAGATATCGGCACCCCCGCACAGCGTTCCCGCGGTATCGACCATATCATCAAGCAAAATTGCCGTTTTTCCGACAACATCACCGATCACATGCACGGCCTTACATTCATTGGCCCGCTCCCGACGTTTATCGATAATAGCCAAGCCCGCGTTTAATCTTTTTGCAAAGGCGCGTGTACGCTCGACTCCGCCGGCATCAGGAGAGACCATCACCACATCGGTGAACTTCTCCCTGATATATTTCAGGATGATAGGCGCGGCATAAAGATGGTCAACCGGAATATTGAAAAAACCCTGAATCTGACCGGCATGCAAGTCCATGCAAAGCACCCTGCGAGTACCGACCACCGTAAGCATCTCCGCAACAGCCTTTGCGGTAATAGGCACACGAGGCCTGACTTTTCTGTCCTGACGAGCATACCCGTAATAGGGAACAACGGCGGTAATCCTTCTCGCTGAAGCCCGGCGTACCGCGTCGATCATGATCAACAGCTCCATAAGGTGATCATTAACCGGGGTGCAGGTCGGCTGAATAATAAACACATCAGCACCGCGCACATTCTCACCGATCTCAACGGAAATCTCGCCATCTGAAAACTTTTTCACTTCAGCGGCGCTAAGTGGTACATCCAGATAATCACAAATTTCTTTTGCGATAGCCGGATTGGCATTCCCGGTGAAGATTTTTAGGTTATTGGCCATAACGTACAACTCTCTTAAAAATGGCTGGGGCGGGAGGATTCGAACCCCCGATTGCAAGGATCAAAACCTTGTGTCTTACCGCTTGACGACGCCCCAGCCCAGAACCTGACGGACTGAACGAACCGCAAAAACACTTCTTTCACGCCAAAAAAGAAACCAAATAAACATGCTCAAAGCACTCTTTAAAAAAAGCACGACAATTTATCGCGCACTCTTCGTCAACAAAAAGACCATAAACCGTGGGCCCCGAGCCCGACATCAGGGCAACAGCCGCACCATGTTCGATCAACCGGTTTTTCACCTGTTCAATCTCAGGATATTTACACATGGTTACAGTCTCAAGATCGTTTTGCAGTGACGCTGCCGGTACCTTATCTTGTACGGACCTGCTCAGCGAAGCTGCAATATCGATTTTATTCTGGAAATTTTGTATTTTACTTTCCTTTTCTTTTTTCGTCAAGGCAAAAGTCTGATAAACCCATTGCGTAGACACGGGAAACCCCGGATTAACCAGGAGAACGCGGTAGCCGGTCAGCGGGGCAACAGGTTGCAAAATTTCACCGATTCCGGTGGCGAGGGCAGTTGAGGTGTCGGCAAGGAAAAAAGGGACATCCGCCCCCAGCTGTATCCCTATCGCGGCCAGCTCTTCTCCGGTGCAGCCGTAGTCAAAAAGGGCATCCACGCCCTTCAGGGTCGATGCTGCATCGCTGCTTCCTCCCCCCAATCCTGCAGCAACCGGAATATTTTTCCGCAGGGTGATATCCACCCCGGGAAGTGGACCCGCCCGCCGCTGCCCGACCTTTTCCAACAAAAGTGACGCCGCCCGATGGACGAGATTATCCTGCCCTTCCGGAAGGGTACCATCAGGACAACAAAGACGAACCCCCGGATCACCCGGTCTCAACTCAAGCTCATCATAGAGACTGACTTTCTGCATGAGCGTCTCAAGGGTATGATAGCCGTCCGGCCGTTGTCCGGTTACATTGAGGTACAAATTGATTTTTGCCGGTGCCTTGAGCGTGAGTTTCTTCGGTTGCATACTACGAAATCGACGGGTATCGCTTAAGACAATTACAATTGCACAAATCGCATCTTTAATTCATAAAGAATGCGGGTGAGCAACTCCTGTTCATCGGCCTCAAGATTCCCTTTGGTTTTATCGGCAAGCACCATCAAGGTATCGATGGTATGCTTGGCCAGTTCACGATCAACCAGCCGTTTCCCGGTTTCCGGGTGCGGTAACGCCCCCATGTGGTAGAGCGCCGAGGTATTGAGAGACAGCACAAAAGAAGCAAAGGTCACCGTCGGCATAACACATCTGCCGGCAGCATCCCGCACCCGACCATCAGGACACTCGCCGCAGCTTGAAAGATTATCATTCATAATTGTCCATTAAAAAAAAAATCGTTTTTCTGATCCCATACCTTCCGATGAGTACATACTTCCAGGTCGACCGGGCAAGAACCCATACTCCCGGCAACGAATGCAGCGCCCAAAGGCAACCACCTCCCCGAGGCCGAATACAAGGACCATGGAATATACCGATATTCCTGGATCGCCACAATGTTAAAGTATATACTGATTTTTCCGGATTGAGCAATCTCGCCTGCTGGCAATCTTCATCCGTACGGGTTCACCTTCCCCTTGAAGATAAATGCTGTTGGCGCTATATATCTCGAATTTCCTGTGCCGGACCGGCGAGGAGAAGAGAGCACTGTCACAAAAACAGGAGTTTTGCATGGAAGAAGTACGCGTTCGCTTTCCCCCCAGCCCCACCGGCTACCTCCATATCGGCGGGGCCAGGACGGCCTTATTCAACTGGCTCTTCGCCAAAAAACATAACGGCAAATTAATCCTCCGGATAGAAGATACCGATGCGGAACGATCCACCCAGGCATCGATCGACGGCATTCTCGAGGGGCTGCAATGGCTCGGTCTTGACTGGGACGAAGGTCCCTATTTTCAAACGGAGTTTGCCGACGACCATCTCAAAGCCGCCAACCGTTTGCTGGCTGCAGGATTGGCCTATAAATGCTTCTGCACAAAAGAAACTCTGGAACAAAAACGTGAAGCTGCGGTGGCTGCCAAACGTGAATTCGGCTACGATGGGACCTGCCGCCACCTGACCGCAGCAGAGGTGGAGGAGAAAGAGGCGCAAGGCATTCCTGCGGTCATTCGCTTCAAGGTGCCGAACCGACAAGGAACACTGGCCTATAACGATGAGGTTCTCGGGTGCATAGAACGGGCCTACAGCGACATCGAGGATTTCGTTATTGTTCGCTCCAACGGCAAACCCCTCTATCTCCTGTGCAATGTGGTGGACGACATCCGGGACCGGATCACCCATGTGCTTCGCGGCCAGGATCACATGAGCAACACCACCCGGCAGGTTCTGCTCTACGAAGCTCTGCAGGCCAAACTGCCGGTCTTTGCCCATATGCCCCTGACGCTGGATTTGCAGAAACGAAAAATTTCCAAGCGCAGCCATGGCGAGGTGGTTGCCGTTCAATTCTACCGCGATAACGGCTTTATTCCTTGGGCGCTCTGTAATTTTCTCTGCCTGCTCGGCTGGAACCCCGGCACGGAACAGGAATTCTTTTCCCGCGAGGAATTGATCGAAGCTTTTTCCCTGTCACGGATCAGCCGGGTCAATTCGGTGTTCAATTTCAAACCGGGCGACCTCAAATTCTTCACCGATCCCAAACTGATCGCCATTAACGAGCACTACCTCCGCACCATGGATCTTAATGAACTCGGCATCCTGGTACGCAAAGAACTGGAAAAGGAAAATCTTTGGAATCCGGCGTATGAAGGAGCCAAGCGTGACTGGTATCTGGCCACCCTGAACCTGATCCGTGATCGATTCCACACCCTTAAGGATTTCGCCGGTGCCGGCCGGGCGTATTTCGCCGATGAGTATGCGATCGATCCCAAACCCCTGGCAAAAAACGTTCTCAAATTCCCGGATCTCGCCATCTGGCTCCCCCGGCTTGCCGAGCGGTTTGCCGCACTCGCCGAATTCAGCGCCGAGGAAACCGAACGGGTCTCCCGGGAACTGGCCGATGAACTGGCAATCAAACCCGGAATTCTGATCAACGGCATGCGAACCGTGCTCACCGGCCAGTTGGCCGGGCCCTCCATGTTTGACATCGTCATGACCCTGGGCCGGGAAAAGGTACTGGCCCGCTTGAAGCGTATCGATCAGCTTTTCGCTGCAGCCTAATTATTTATTGCCAACGGAATATGAACCCATGACATCAGAAAAAGAGACCGCCAGCAAGCCCCTTGATTTTATTCGCCAGATTATTGCCGAGGATCTCGCCTCCGGAAAACACCAGTCCGTTGTCACCCGTTTTCCCCCCGAACCCAATGGATTTCTTCATATCGGCCATGCCAAATCCATTTGCCTCAATTTCGGAATTGCAGTGGAGAACAATTCCTGCTGCCATCTGCGTTTTGACGACACCAATCCCGGCAAAGAATCGACGGTCTATGTTGAATCGATCAAACGGGATGTGCATTGGCTCGGGTTCGACTGGGGACAGCACCTCTACTACGCCTCCGACTATTTTGACCAACTCTATGATTTCGCGGTCGAACTGATCAAAAAAGGCAAGGCCTATGTTTGTCACCTCAATGCCGACGAAATGCGAAAATACCGCGGCACACTCACCGAACCCGGCAAGGAGAGCCCCTATCGCAACCGCTCCATTGAGGAAAATCTCGCGCTCTTCTCTCAGATGAAGAAGGGGGAAATCGAGGAAGGCCGTTGTGTGCTTCGAGCTAAGATCGATATGGCTTCCCCCAATATCATCCTGCGCGATCCGGTCATTTACCGGATCATGAAGACCAGCCATCATCGGACCGGCGACAAATGGTGCATCTACCCGATGTATGATTTCACCCACTGTCTTTCCGACATGCTGGAGCAGATCACCCATAGCCTCTGCACCCTGGAATTCGAAAACAACCGTGCCTTGTACGACTGGGTGCTCGACACCCTCGACACCCCGAATCATCCCCGGCAGATCGAGTTTGCCCGACTCAACATCAACTACACGGTCACCAGCAAACGCAAACTGCTGCAGCTGGTCAACGAAAAGCAGGTTTCCGGTTGGGACGATCCGAGGATGCTCACGATTTCCGGACTTCGCCGTCGGGGCTACACCCCGGCCTCCATCCGCAACTTTTGCACCACCATCGGCATGGGGAAACGAGAATCCTGGATCGACATGGGCGTCCTCGAAAACGCCATCCGTGACGACCTCAACCAAAATGCCCGCCGGGTCTTCGGTGTGCTCGATCCACTCAAGGTGGTCATCACCAACTATCCTGAGGGGCAAACCGAGGAAGTAGTAGCCCAGAATCATCCCCAGTATCCGGAGATGGGCACACGTACCGTGCCCTTTGCCCGAGAAATCTATATTGAACAGTCGGACTTTCTGGAAGATGCCCCAAAAAAGTTTTTCCGTCTCAGTATCGGTCGGGAAGTGCGGTTGCGGTATGCCTACTACATCACCTGCCGGGAAGCGATCAAGGATGCAACCGGCAAGATAGTGGAATTGCGCTGCACCTATGATCCTGAGACCAAGGGCGGTTCCGCGCCGGATGGTCGTAAGGTTAAAGGGACTATTCACTGGGTGTCCGCACCCCATGCTCTCAAGGCCGAGGTGCGTCTCTATGATCGGTTGTTCACCACGGAATTTCCCGACATGGACAAAGAAAAGGATTTCAAGGAATTCCTCAACCCGGCATCACTCACCATCCTTAAAGACTGCATGCTGGAGCCGGAATTGCTGAACGCAACGAGTGACGACCGCTTCCAGTTCGAACGCCAGGGATATTTCTGCCTCGACACCGTCAAGAGTGCACATGGAGTGCCGGTGTTTAACCGGATCGTTACCCTGCGCGACAGTTGGGCCAAACTCAACGAAACCAAATAACAAGGAACCTATGGCACGCATCAATTTACGAAAAATGGCGATAAACCAGACCGGGACCATTACCGCGGTTAAGGTGAGCGGCGAACTTGGCCGCCGCATCCGCGAGATGGGTCTGGTTCCGGGCACCGAGATCACGGTGAAACAGCGGGCCCCTTTAAATGATCCGGTCGCCCTTCGAGTCATGGGGGGCACCCTGACTCTACGCAACAACGAGGCCGATTACATCGAAGTGGAAATCGCCTCTTAATTTTCTCCGCAGAGGGCAGAAGCCTGCCCTCTGCCCGCGAGGCTCCGATTTCCCATCCCTTCAACTCTCTTTTCCTACAAAACCAGCTGGATCAGCTGCAACGGCTCCCTTGTTTTCTTCCCGTACCATCCGGAATTAATACCAGAGGTATCTTGGCAAAGCTGTTGACAGTGATAATTGTTTGGTGTACCTAACAAATGAAATTGTAAGACGCTTTACATTGCCTTCTCCAGTATACATTTTACCTTGTACATTCCTGTGAGTTGGCAAGCAGGCAACACCGGAACGCTTCCGGAATGAGTTATTGTTCATGGCAAAAAATCCACTTAAAACCTCGTGCATGCTGCTCAGCGACCTTGTACCTCAGTGCCAGCGAAGGTTGCGATGCGGACATCGACAGATGCAGGCGGGCACGCCTCTTCCCGAGGCCTGCTGCAGTGGACGAATGCGGGTTTGCGGCATCAACGGGGATCGGAAAACCTGCGCTAAAATGGCAAATCTTGGTGTATTGCCGGGTTCGGAGTTTGAGTTGCTCTGCAAAGGCGGCGGTCGGCAGTGCATGATCAAAATCAATGGAAGCACCTTGAGTCTCGATGCGCCTACTGCGGCCAACATTTTAGTGACCCCGGTCTAACCGCTTGAGCGTTGCCCCGTCCCGTTACCAATGCAAACACAGGTACAGGCACTTTGGGATAGCCGCCATCACGGCGGATCCTTTCCTTTCTTTTGGCGGAAACAGGTTATGCAGAATCTCATTGTTTTTATGGTTGTTGCCGGAGCCGTCATCTTTATAGGCTTGCGGTTATGGCGAACGTTCCGTCATCCGAAGACTCTTTCCTGCGATTGCAGTTGTTCGGGTTGCGCCTCCGTTCCCACCTGTTCATCACTCAAAAAACCGTTTCCTCGCTCTCAACAGTAAAGTACCAACTGTGTATTTATCACCCCTCCCTGGCAGCCACAGCGCCGCGTTGTCCTTCCAGCTGCACGAACCTACGGAACAACAAGCCGTTACTTTATCTCCCCCCGATCTTCCGCCTCTCTTTGCAGCAACGAGCACACTCCCCCGCTGAGCACACCAACATCAACCCAACCCGATAGAATCCCATGAAAAATGCTCTCACCGTCGCCCTCGCCGGCAACCCTAATGCCGGCAAGACAACGCTTTTCAATCACCTCACCGGCGCTCGTCAGCATGTCGGTAACTACCCCGGCATTACGGTTGAGCAAAAAGAGGGATGTTGTCTGCATCAGGGCCAGGGGCTCTCGGTGATTGACCTGCCGGGCACCTATTCCCTGACCGCCTATTCCGTCGAGGAATTGGTAGCCCGAGATTTTCTGGTCAATGAAAAACCCGACGTGGTCATCGATGTGGTCGACGCCTCCAACCTGGAGCGCAACCTGTACCTGAGCTGTCAGTTCCTCGAACTCGGGGTGCCTCTGGTCATCGCGTTGAACATGGTCGATGTTGCCGAGAAACGGGGAATCGCCATTGATGCGGAGAAATTAAGCGAACGGCTTGGAGTGCCGATCATTCCGATTATTGCCCGTACCGGCAAGGGAGTGCCCCAACTCCTTGATGTTGTCGTGCACGTTGCTGCGAATCACCCCGAACCACAGCCGGTCTTCCTCCGCTACGGCTCGGATATTGATGAGGTTCTCACGGCAATGATGCCGTTTGTCAGGGAATGCCCGGAGTTGACCGCCATCTATCCTGAACGCTGGATCGGCATAAAGATCCTGGAAAACGACGACCAGATCGTTCAAAAGGCAATTGCCGTCAACCCCGCCGCAGCCAGCGAATTGAATGCCCTTTGCGAGGAGGTCGTTACCCATCTCCAACAAACGCTCGATGTCTATCCAGAGGCGGTTATTGCCGACCACCGCTACGGCTATATTAAATCAATCCTGCATCAAGGCGTCATCACCAAACAATTTGTCGCCGACCGTCTTTACGCCTCGGACAAGATCGACAAGATCGTTACCCATCGTTTCCTCGGCCCCTTGATTATGGCCGGAGTTTTATACGCTCTTTATACCTTTACCTTCAGTTACAGCACAGTGCTGGTCAATTGGCTGTCATCCTTATTCGCCTTGCTCGATCAGGGTGTCGACGCCCTGCTCCCCGATGGTCCGGTGAAATCGATGATCATCTCCGGCGTGGTTCATGGAGTCGGCGGTGTACTCGGGTTTGTGCCAATTATCATGTTCATGTTTTTCGGCATCGCCGTACTGGAAGATTCCGGATACCTCGCCCGGGTCGCCTTTATGATGGATCGTATTTTTCACTTTTTCGGCCTGCACGGCTCCTCGGTGATGCCGTTTATCGTCTCGGGAGGCATCGCGGGAGGGTGCGCCGTACCCGGGGTCATGGCTACCCGCACCCTGCGTTCCCCCAAGGAACGGCTCGCCACCCTGCTGACCGTCCCCTTTATGAATTGCGGCGCCAAACTGCCGGTGCTCACCCTGCTGATCGGCACCTTTTTTTCAGACCATCAGGCCAGATATATGTTCCTCGCCACCTTGGCCGCCTGGGTCGTGGCTCTGTGCGCCGCCAAGTTCCTCCGCATGACCGTGCTCCGAGGAGCCTCAACCCCTTTTGTCATGGAACTGCCCCCCTACCGCTTTCCCACCGCCAAGGGGCTACTGATCCATACCTGGGAGCGAACCTGGCAGTATATTAAAAAAGCGGGAACCGTGATCCTGGGCATTTCCATTCTGCTCTGGGCCATGATGACCTATCCCGGACTGCCGAAAGAAAAACTAGACCAGTTCCAGCAGCAACGGCAGCAAGTTATGGCGACCATGGCACGGACAACCAAAACAGAAGGAGCCCAAGCCGGTGCAACGGCTCCGGCGGACACCTCGGGGCCGAACAAAGCCCTGCAGCAGATCAATGCGGAAGAAACCATGGAGAAACTCAGATATTCCTTTGGCGGCCGCATTGGTATTGCCTGCGAAGGAATCAGCCGTTACGCCGGGATAGATTGGCGCACCAACATCGCTCTTCTCGGCGGAATCGCCGCAAAAGAAGTCATTATTTCGACTCTGGGCACCGCCTACTCGCTGGGAGATATCGATTCCGAGAACACCTCATCGTTAAGTGCGCAACTGGCCAAAGATGCCAACTGGAATCCGGTGGTCGCTCTGGCGGTGCTGGTGTTCATCATGTTTTACGCACCCTGTTTCATCACGGTGATCTGCATCGCCAAAGAAGCGGGATCCTGGAAATGGGGGGCCTTTTCCATACTCTTCAACACCGTGTTTGCATATACTCTTGCGGTGGCGATCTACCAGATCGGCGCCCTGCTCTACCTGCGTTGAAAAGGCCCTGTCCGTGATCCGCTCACGCCTTGTAATCTTTAAAACGACGTAAGACCTCCGTCATCTCTTCATCCGACAACAGGGGGGGGGCCGCCACCTGCAAAGCCTGGAGATAAATACGCGCCAGGGTTTCGACCTCAACGGCCAGGGCCAGCACCTGATCAAGATCAGCGGCAAAACAGACCATACCGTGATGGCCGAGAAGGGTAGCTGATCGATCGCGCAGGGCCTCGATCACCGCATCCGACAGTGCCTGGGTACCGAAGGTGGCATAGGGCGCGCAACGGATCGAATCACCGCCGGCCATGGCGACCATATAATGGAACGCCGGGATCGGCCGTTCCAGACAGGCCAAGGTGGTGCTGTAAAGAGAATGGGCGTGAAGGATCGCGCCCGCCGATGAGAAATGGCGATAGATGTCGCGGTGCAGCCGCCATTCGGAGGAAGGCTTGCGGCCCCCCGTGACCCGACCGTCCCCGTCCAGCCACACCACATCCGCCTCGACACATTGCTCATAGGGCAAGGCCGAAGGGGTGATGAGAAACCCGTCGCCGCTCCGGACGCTGACGTTGCCGGAGGTTCCCTGATTCAGTCCTCGGCTGTTCATGGACCGGGCGGTTGCCAGCAAGTGTTGCCGCAAAGTGGATTCCGTCATCAGCCCTGCTCCGGATACAGCCCGAGCAATCCTTCCCGACTGGCCGCACAGATGCCCCGTTCGGTGATCAGACCGGTGACCAGTCGGGCGGGCGTCACATCAAAGGCGGGATTGAGCGCCCTGGTGGCAGCGGGGGTTATCGAGATCAACCGCAGCATACCGTCATCATCCTGCCCCTGGATGTGCAAGACCTCCTCCTCGCCCCGCTCTTCAATGGGAATTTCGGCAAGGCCGTCGTTCACTCGCCAGTCAACGGTGGAACCCGGCAAGGCCACATAAAAAGGCACCCCATTATCGCGAGCGGCCAGGGCTTTGAGATAGGTCCCGATCTTGTTGCAAACATCGCCGTTTGCTGCGGTGCGGTCGGTGCCGACGATGCAGAGATCGACGTGGCCGTGCTGCATGAGATGGCCGCCGGCATTGTCGACGATCAGATGATGGGGCACTCCGGCGGCCACCAGTTCCCAGGCGGTCAGGGAGGCCCCCTGATTGCGGGGCCGGGTCTCATCCACCCAGACATGGACCGGAATGCCGTCAGTCATTGCCTTATAGATCGGGGCAAGGGCAGTTCCCCAGTCCACAGTGGCCAGCCAGCCGGCATTACAGTGCGTCAGGATGTTCACCGGTTCTCGCCCGCCCTTCTTGCGCCAGATTTCCGCAATCAAGGTCGCACCGTGGCCGCCGATCGCCTCATTGGTCCGGACATCCTCCTCGCAAATTCGACCTGCTTCCCGATAGGCCTCCGCCTGCCTCAACTCCTCCGGCAGGGGCAGCAGCACGCCCAGCATCCGCTCAACCGCCCAGCGCAGATTTATGGCCGTCGGCCGACAGGCAATCAAACGTTCCGCCATCTCCTCAAGGGAAACCGTCGAGGCATATTGCCACAGTCCCAGACATAGCCCGTAGGCAGCGGTGGCGCCGATAAGCGGGGCGCCGCGAACCAGCATCCGGCTGATCGCATCCATTGCCGCCTCCAAACTTTCCAGGCGAACCACAACCAAACGAAAAGGCAGTTGGGTCTGGTCAATGATTTCAACCCCCACACCATCTGCTGCCGGCCAGATTGAACGGTATGCCTGCCCGTTTACTTTCAAGAGTCCGTCCCCCATGAGTAAAATAGATTGTACTGATTCGGTGTTGCCGCTAATATTTCCTTGAGCGAGACACTACCTAATGGGAATAAATAGGGTCAAGTGAATTCTTGCCGGTAAAAAACGGTTGGCAGTTTGACCTCTCGCCTGCTCAACAAAAAAAAGAGGGGGCGATTAGAGCCTGATTGCTGGATTTCTCCCCTGTGCTCTGCTATACAATCAATAATCAGTCCTTTTTGAGATCCGCCTTTCTTCCCTGCCCACAGAATAGCAATGACCGAAGCACACAATGTCCTCAACCACCTCAAGGTTTCCGGCAATCTGCCGAGCATGCCGCAGGTACTGGTGCGACTGATCGACAGTTGCCATGATCCCGAGATCAAGCTCCCTGCCATCGCCCGTATTGTCGACAAGGATGCCGCGATCAGCGCCAAGCTGCTGCAGTTGGTCAATTCCGCCTTTATCGGAGCCCGCAAAGCCTTTACCAACATCGAACAGGCCGTGATACATCTGGGAGCGGACACGGTCAGAAATCTTGCGATCAGCATCTCCGTGCAGCAGGTCTTTCGCCGGGTGGAAACCAATGGCCTGTTGTCCATCGATCGATTCTGGCATCATTCCTACCTCAATGCGCTGCTTTGCCAAAAAATTGCCGTTACAATCGCCTATCCGGATCCTGCCGAGGCCTATTTGGCCGGGCTCCTGCACGACATCGGCAAACTGCTCCTCTGGATGGCCTTTCCCGGTAAATATGCGCCGCTGCTGCTCAAAGGGGTTCGCTGCCATAACGGCCGACTCGCTTTTCTTGAAGAGGAAAAACTCCATATCAATCACTGCGAGGCCGGAGCCTGGCTCTGCGAACAGTGGCGGCTGCCCGCCCTACTCGCCGACGCCATCCGCTATCATCATCACCCGATTGCTGAAGTCGAACAGGCCCTGCCGCTGACCAAAATAGCCAGCCTCTCCGACCTGCTCAGCCACAGCGACCCAGCCGACCAAGATTGCAGGGATGCGGCCGATCGCTATTTCCGCTTATCACCGCCGCAGGTCGAGGCACTCTTCGATGGCCTGGAAGAAGAGATCGAAAAGCTTGCAGGCCAATTCGGTATCCATATTCCCCGCAACGACAGGACCTCCCATGATCAAGAACCGGAAAGCCAGGAGGTCCATAAAGAAACCTCACTGGGCTTAATTACCCGTGTCCGTGATATCAGCCAGTTGAACGGCGTGCTCGATAATTTACTGCGGGCGGAGAATAACGAACAGATTATCATGGCGATGGAGCAGGGACTGAAAATTCTTTTTAATGAAGACACCTGCCTGATCATGCTCTTGGATCCCCAGACAGGGGCGTTACGCAGCCACGCCTCACCGGACAACAAATTGGCGCGGGAAACCGAGGGGTTCGCTCTTTTCCCTGAACATCACCAGGACAGTCTGCCCGGACAGGCCATGCAACAACGGCGCCTGCTCCATTTCTTCAGCAAAGGGCCGGAGGCGAAGGGATCGGTCAATCTTCTCGATGCCCAATTACTCCGTCTCCTCGGGACGACCGGAATGGCGGCACTTCCGATGATCCATCGGCAAGAAATCCAGGGATTGCTCCTCATCGGTCTCAGAGAAAAATCACGCCTTTCCCTGAACGGCCAATGGACGCCGTTGCGCCTCCTCGCCAACCACGCTGCCATCTCTTTTTATCTGGAGCGGATGAAGGCGGCCCAAACGGAACAGATCGTCACGGAACGTCTGCAGTCCGCGGGCATGGTTGCCAGAAAAATCGCCCATGAAATCAATAATCCGTTGGCTACCCTTCGCAATTACGTCCATATCCTCAACACAAAATGCAGGAAAGGCGAGTCCATCTCCGAGGAATTGGCGATTATCGACACCGAACTGCAACGAATCGGTGATATTACCGCAGGCCTGGATGATCTGGCCCGAGAGGGGACCGAGATCACTGTTGAACGGGTGGATCTCCACCGGCACCTGGAGGAAATCCTCAGTCTGTTCCGCGCCTCCCTTCCCGATGATGACCGAGTCACCCTGATTTTCTCTCCATGGACCCAACCACTCATGATCAGTACCGAAATCGGGTCCATCCGCCAGATCATGCAGAACCTTTTAGGGAACGCTCTGGATGCAGTAGACGGGCAAGGTACTGTCACTGTGCGGACCGCCGTCCATTTAGATACTGTAATCGTATCGGTGGAAGATACCGGCCCCGGCATCAATCCTTCCCTGCAGCCTGACCTTTACAAGGACGGAACTTCAACTAAAACGGGCCGACACGCTGGCCTGGGCCTGGCGATTGTCCACAAACTGGCACACCGGATAGGCGGATCCATCTCCTGCGAGTCAGGCCGGGGCACCACGGTGTTCTCGCTCACCTTGCCGGCCTAAAGGCCTTGTCTCCATTGAACAATTCGTTTTTTTCATTGGACATTTACCGGAAAAAACGCTTCAATAACTCGTATATGAATTTCAAAACGTCTCCTGTGCGCAATCTGTTGCTTTCGACGGACAACTCAATTTGATTGGCAGCCATACTCTTCTGACTGAGAAATTGTATACCTATGATGCACTCCGTGCTCATCGTCGACGATGAACCCCGTTTCTGCGACAGCCTTAAAACGCTTCTTGAAGCGGAAGGATATCAAGTAGATATCGCCAATACCGGCGTGCAGGCCTTCCACATTCTGCAACGATGCACCTATTCGGTCGCCTTGGTGGACATCGACCTGCCCGACTTAAACGGCAACCACATCGCCGCACGCATTGGCGACGAGTACCCCGGCACAGCCGTTATCATCCTGACCGGAAACGCCACGGTCGACAATGCCGTGGAATCCCTCCGTCAAGGGGTCTACGACTATCTCCGCAAGCCCTGCGGCCCTGAACAACTGCTCAGAACCGTTGCCAGAGGCATTCAGCACAATCAACTCAAACAGGATCTGCACAACAGCGAGAAACGATTCCGCCAATTGGCCCAAGCCACCTGGGAAGGAATCATCATCTATGAAAAAGGTGTGCTCCTGGAGACCAATACGCAACTGTGCAAGATGTTCGGTTATCAGGAAAACGAACTGCTGGGCAGACAAATTTTCGATGTCCTGCTGAACCGTCGTTCCATCCGCCCTCTGACCAAGCCGGAAGATCCCGAAACGATCGGCCCCTTTGAGGCACGGGGGGTTAGAAAAAACGGCACTTCTTTTCCGGTGGAGATCAGGGTCAAGCAAATTGATTTCCAAGGGCGCCCGGTGCAGGTGGCCGCCCTCCGTGACGTCACCGCCAATGAAACCGCCATGCAGCAAAAGATGGCACTGATGAAAAAACTCACGGACGCGCAGCGAATGGAGTCCCTTGGTTTAATGGCAAGCTCCGTGGCGCACGACCTCAACAACATCATGGCAGGCATCATAACCTATCCCGAACTGCTGCTCATGGACCTCGGGGAGGATTTTAAATACCGAGAAGAGCTTTACATGATCAGGGAGGCCGGAAAAAGAGCGGCCGCAGTGGTCAATGATCTCCTGACCGTTGCCCGCGGATCGACCTGTAAAAAAGAGATACAAAATATCAACCCGCTCATCTCCAGCTATCTTAACTCCGTTGAATTTCGAGAAATAAGCCAACGGTACCCGAAGATAAAAGTAACATCCTACCTGGAAGGAAAGCTGCAAAACATCAACTGCTCGGTCATGCATCTTTCCAAATCGATCATGAATCTCGTCAACAATGCGGCCGAGGCTATTCAAGCCCAGGGACATATCATCCTTGCCACTAAAAATGTGCAGTACCACAAACCCTATCACGGGTATGAAACCATAGAACCGGGCGAGTATGTGATGGTTTCGGTGGAGGACGACGGCCCCGGCATTTCCGCGCAGGACCTGAAACAAATTTTCAGCCCGTTCTACAGCAAGAAGGTGATGGGCCGTAGCGGCACCGGCCTTGGTCTCTCGGTTGTCTGGAATACCGTGCATGACCACGGCGGCTTCGTCGATGTAGTCAGCAGCAGTCGAGGTTCGTTGTTCTCCCTCTATTTTCCGGTGGAAAAAAACCGGATGCCCCAACCTCAGCAGCAATCACCTTCTCTCAGCCACTACAACGGCAATGGCCAGAAAATTCTGGTCGTCGACGATCAACAAAGTCAACGGGAAATCGCCAAACGCCTGCTTACCCGCCTCGGATACAAAACCATTACAGTCAAATCAGGGGAAGAGGCAATAGAGGTTATCAAAACGACATCGGTCGATTTAGTTATCCTTGATATGCTCATGGATCCGGGAATGAACGGCTGCGAAACCTATAAACAAATTCTTAAGCATACACCGGGCCAGAAAGCTATTATTACCAGTGGCTATTCCAATATCGAGAACATCAACACGGCCCTGGAACTCGGCATTCTCCAGTTTATCAAAAAACCCTACTCTCTCCATGAACTCGCCCAGGCCATCAAAGTCGAAATCAGCCCCGAACATTCAGAAGCATAAACCGGAAAAAGAAATAAACGAAACAGGTGAAAAATCTCTTTTACATTATAGTTCCAATATAATAGGGTATATATTATCTTTCAAAATATATCGCATCAGCGGCTCCCCTTTTTTTATAGGAACAAGAGGTTTTAAATGGTTGCCAAAAAAATCCGCGTAATCCTCGGCATGACTTTTATTGGAGGCCTTGTCCTCACTCCCTTTTCCTATGCCGAGACCCTTCAGGATGCGGTAAAAATAATGATTAAAACCAATCCGGATGTCCGCGCCGTCGGCCACAATCGCCTTGCCAGGGATGAAGAAGTTCGACAGGCCCGGTCCGGTTACTTCCCCACCCTTGATATCGAAGCAGGCGCAGGAAAAGATTGGGTTCAGAAACCTTTCGATGGTGAGCTCGACCCGCAACAGATCCGCATCGGGGTACGCCAGAATATCTTTGCCGGACTTTCAACCTTAAATGAGGTGGATCGACAAAAGGCACGGGTTAAGTCGGAAGCGTATGTTGTCCGGAGTACCGCCGACAATACTGCTCTCAAAACCGTTAATGTCTACCTGGAAGTTCTCAAAAACGAAGCCACGGTCGACCTGGCCAAGGAAAATCTGGTACTGCATCAACGAATCGGTGATCAAATCAAGCTTCGGAGTGAATCCGGCATTGATCGCGGCGCCGATATGGACCAGATTCAGAGCCGCCTGAATCTAGCCGAATCCAATGCCATCGTTACCGAACAGAACTTATCGGATGCGCAGACAAACTATTATGCACTGGTCGGTCATCTGCCCATGGCACTCAGCCGACCCCGGATTGCCGAAACGCTGCTGCCGACGAGCCTTGAACAGGCGGAGAAGACCGCCCTCGCCGCTCACCCTCAACTCAAATCGGCCCAAGCTGATCTTGAAGCCCGCCACAAACAGGACGAAGTCGCAAAAAGTCCCTTTCTGCCGATCGTCGACCTGGAAATCGACAAAGTGTACGAAGATGAAATAAGCTACGGATCCACCTACGACAGCGAAAAGAGAGAAGATCTGCGCGTCTTTGTTCGGTTGCGGTATAATCTGTTTAACGGCTGGAAAGATGATGCAAGAAAAGCCGAGACCCTTCATTTAATTGACGAAGCCCGCGAAATCAGAAATCATACGCATCGTCAGGTAGTTGAATCCATCCGACTTTCCTGGAGAGCGCATGAAGCGGCAAAAAAGAAAATCCATTATCTGCAAAAACGCCAGCAATTTGCCGCGGCAACAGCAAACGCCTACACCAAGCAATGGAATATCGGCCAACGGACGCTGCTTGATGTCCTGGATGCCGAAGCCGAGCGCATTGATGCATCCCGGCAACTGATAATTGCTGAATATGAAGATCTCTATGCCCAGTACAGGATCCTGAACGGAACCGGATCGTTACTGCCCGCCTTACAACTCGCGTGGCCCAAAGAAGGTATTGTTGACGAGGCCGAGACTCCGGTGGTAACGCAGAAAGAGCCGAGTAAAGAGTCTTGATATCGTCCCCTCTGCCGGCAAGCCTGTTGCAGGATTCGACAATCAGTCCATGGACAAATCCGAAAGGCGGTATGTTTTTCTGCCGCCTTCTTTCCCCGTTTCTCGGCTCCGACTTTATGCGCCCCTAAGCTCTTTTTACAGCTGTTCCTCCCTGTTATTGCCTCTCCACCGGTGACCTCATGCAGACCGGTGGATTCCGTCTTCTTCTCTCCCGCATTCCAACCCGCTGGCTTCCTCTGTTCGTTCTGCTGGGGACAGTTGTTCCGGTCTTTACCGGGGAATCCTTTGTCATCAACGAACAAACTCTGCACCAGGCGGAAAGGCAATATGGCCCCGGTGCACGCAAGCGGCTACTTGACTGGCAAAACCTGATAGGGACCGGTTCCGGCGGCGACGATCGGACAAAGCTCGAAAAAGTGAATCGGTTTTTTAATACCATGTCATTCATCGAGGATGCCGTGCATTGGAAGCAAGAAGACTACTGGGCAACGCCCGTGGAATTCCTTGCCAGTGAAGGCGGCGATTGTGAGGATTTTGCCATAGCCAAATATTTCACTTTGATCAGCCTCGGCGTTGCGGAAAACCGGTTAACCCTGACCTATGTCAAGGCACTGCGCCTCAACAAGGCCCACATGGTGCTCACCTATTATCCTGCTCCCGGCAAGGAGCCGCTGGTTCTTGACAACCTTGTCAACGCCATAGAGCCTTCTTCAAAAAGAACCGATCTGCTTCCGGTCTACAGCTTGAACGGATCCGGTCTCTGGCTGGCCAAACAACGGGGCAAGGGGAAAATGATAGGAAGCAGCAGCCGACTTAAACGCTGGCAGGATCTTTTAGCAAGAATGACCGAAGAGCTTCACAAAGACGAGGATGCTCCATGACCTTATACAGACAACTGTTACTCTGCACCCTGCTCATCCTTGCCTGCCTGTGCAGCGGACTCTGGATGGGCGAGCTCAAACGCACCCGGGATTTTCTGGCCAATCAGATGGAAACCCATGCCCAGGATACGGCCACCTCTCTGGGTCTTTCCATTACCACCTTGGCCAAGGGGAGTGATGTCCCGGCCATGGAAACCATGATCAACGCCCTTTTCGACCGTGGCTACTATAAATGTATTCAAGTTCGCGACATCGAAGGGAAACTGCTGGTGGACCGCCACGAGAAAATCACGCTCGACCAGGTTCCGGCCTGGTTTATCAGTCTCGTACCGCTGACCGCCCCCGAGGCCGCCGCGCTGATCATGCACGGTTGGCAACAGACCGGCTCGGTCTTGGTTGCAAGCCATCCCGGATATGCCTACCAGACCCTCTGGAAATCGGCAAGGGCGGCCGCCCTCTGGTTTTCCCTCACCGGTCTAACCTTTGCCCTGTTGAGCGGCCTTGGCCTACGGCGTTTGCTCAAACCCCTGCAAAAAGTTGAAGAACAGGCACTGGCCCTGTGCGACCGCCAATTTCGCATCCAGGAACAGCTTCCCAGTACCCGCGAACTTCGTCGCGTGGTCCTTGCCATGAATCGAATGACCGAAAGAATACGGGAAATGTTCGACGAACAGACAGCCATTGCCGACACCCTGTTACAACGGACCTACCAGGATCCGCTGACAGCCCTCGGCAACAGACGCTATCTCGAAGCACAGATTACAGCGAAACTCGGAGACAAGGAAAAAGCGGTTAAGGGTGTCTTTCTCCTCGTCCAATTGCAGGACCTCCAGGGCATCAATCAACAAAACGGTTACCAGGTGGGTGACCGGCTGATCAGAGAGACGGCCCTCATTCTCCAGCAAGGCTGCCGTGAACTGCCCGAGGCCTTTATCGGCAGATTGGGCGGCGGTGATTTTGCCCTGCTCCTCCCCAATGCCGATGAACAAACAGCCCTTCGGGTTGCCGATACCTTCCTGGAAGATCTGTATCAGCAGGCGTCGGCAGACCAGACGGAGGCCGCTGAGAGTACCTTCTGCTGCGGCGGCGTGTTCTATGAACAGGCGGCCTCCTTCACGCAACTCATTACCCGGGCCGACTCCGCTCTCAACACTGCACGGTATAATCGCAATACCAAGTCCGTTCTTCTCCCGCTGACCGACGGGGAAGGGACAATTACAGTCGGTAAAATCGAAGGCAAAGCCTTGCTGGAAAAAATCCTCGAAAACCGCTCCATCGCTCTCTATTCCCAACCCACGGTCAGTCACCGGGATAGAAAACACACCGTGCACCATGAGATCCTAACCCGGATGATCGACAGCTCCGGCAAGCACCTGTCGGCAGGCATGTTCATTCCCATGGCCGAACGTCTGGGCCTGATGCCGGCCTTGGACCGGATGATCATTGAGCAGATCCTTGCACAACCTTTGCAGAAGCTGGCCCCCCAGCGAATCGCTATCAATCTGTCGCCTCTGTCACTGACCGACGGCGAGTTCGTCGCCTGGCTGTATCGACAATTGACCCAATGCGCCAAGCAAGGCCTGCTGCTGAACTTTGAATTCCCCGAGTTCCGTGTGCTCCGCTACACCTCCCTAATCAAAGCCTTCTCAAAGACCATTCAACAACAAGGGCATTTTCTCGGTATTGATCATTTTGGGCAGGGACTGGTGCATTTCGGCTATCTCAAGACACTCCTGCCGAATTACGTCAAAATAGACCGGGCGATCACCAATACCTTGCGGGATGAACAGAGCGACAGTTATTTCTTTATCAATGCTCTCTGTAATGTGGCGCACAGTCTCGACATTAAAGTAATTGTCGAGGGAATTGAAAATGAAGACCAGTGGCGGACCCTGTCTCAATTACACCTTGACGCGGTCCAGGGATTTTACATCCAGCAGCCCGCGCCCATTGCCGCCTTGGGTGGATGAAGGCTTCAAAGAATATCATCGACCATCAAATCGTCATTGCCGATCCTGGTGCGGAGGCACTTCCGCTCCCGGATCTTTTCCTGCGCTTCCGGCGGCAGTTCGGTGAAAAGAATGAGCTTCTTATCGATCAGCAGATCGATAAGATCCTCCAGCACCCGGACAACGGACAAATCCGAGAGAGCCAGCAATTGTGAGAATGTTTCCAGCTCACCGGAGGTTCTGAAAAAATTTAAGATTTCCTCGTCATGCAGAGAGGCGGACTCCTGGCCCGGTTCCGTTTGGACCCGGCGAATGGCGGCAATACTGCCGTTCTCGTCCCGTTCGATGAACAACATAATGAGACTCCTGCTGAGGATCTTTACAACTGGCTTCCTTGTGATAGAATTATCATAACATACAAGATTAGCGCTCCACAACTGCCCATTAGCAATCAATGATTATGACCAAACAGGAACCTTCTCGTACGCCCGACGAATGGCAAGAATTGGACAAAGCTGAAACCGGCCACGATCCGCTGACCGATTGTCTGGTGCAGCTCGGCAAGCTGTATAACCTGCCGGTTTCCCGCATCGCCCTGCGTGCCGGACTGCCCTTGGTGCATGACCGTCTCACGGTGGAGCTCTTCTCCCGGGCAGCTGACCGGGTCGGCTTGGTGTCGCGGCTTCTGAAACGGTCGCTCAGTAAAATGACCGGCCTGGAACTGCCGGCCACCCTGTTACTTAAAGGCGGTCGAGCCTGCCTGCTGGTGGCCGTCGATCATGCGGCACAACAGGTGACCGTACTGCTGCCGGAAACCGGAAACGGCGAGACCCATCTTTCGATGGAGGAGATGGAGCGGCTGTACAGCGGCCATGCCTTTTTTACCCGTCCCAAATTCCGCAAGGATAAACAGCTTGATTACCACCTGAGACAGGACAGGAAAGACTGGTTTTGGGGAAGCATTTTTTCCTCCTGGCGGACCTACCGCGACGTACTCCTGGCCTCGCTGCTCATCAATATTTTTGGCCTCACCAGCCCTTTTTTCACCATGAACGTCTATGACCGGGTTATTCCCAATCTGGCCTTTGATACGCTGTGGGTACTGGCTATCGGCATCGGGGTGGTCTATGTTTTCGCGCTCCTTCTGCGGGGATTGCGCGGCTACTTTGTCGATGAAGCCGGGAAAAAGGCCAACCTGCAAATTTCGGCGGTCCTGCTGGAAAAAGTTCTTGGTCTGCGCCTGGAGGTGCGACCGAAATCCATTGGTGCTTTTTCCAAAAAATTACAGCAATTCGAATCCATTCGCGATTTCATCACTTCGTTTTCCATTACCGCCCTCATCGACCTGCCGTTTATGATTCTGGGATTGATCGCAATCTGGTATCTGGGCGGAGTGATCGTTGCCATCCACCTGAGCGCAGTGGCACTGATGGGCCTCTACGCATTTATGGTCCAGGCTCCGCTCAAATATGCCGTGGAAAAAAGCTTCAATGCTTCGGCTCAAAAAAACTCGATTCTGGTGGAAGGATTGTCGGGGATTGAAACAATCAAGATGCTGGGAGCGGAAAGTCAAATCCAACGCGCCTGGGAGGAGGCGGTCAGCTATATCGCCACCTGGAGCAGCCGTTCCCGGCTTTTCTCCTCTTCCGTTAGCCATATCTCTGATTTTATCATGAACCTGACCGTGGTGGCGACACTGATTGCGGGAGTGTATCGCATGTCCGTCGGGGAACTGACTCAAGGCGGGATCATCGCTCTGATGATTCTCTCACGACAGGCCATAGCCCCCATGTCCCAGGTTGTGAATCTCGCCACCCGCTACCATCGCGCCAAAGCAGCCCTGATAGAACTCAATTCCATCATGGCGTTGCCGGTGGAACGACCGCATGACCGGACCTTTCTCCAACGGAGCAAATGCCGGGGGCAGATTGCCTTTGAACAGGTCAACTTCAGCTATCCCGAACAAAGCGGTCTGGCCCTGAAGAATATCTCGCTCGCCTTTGAGCCCGGTGAGCGAGTGGCGATTATCGGCCCCATTGGTTCGGGAAAAACGACCTTGGGAAAGCTCCTCTTGGGACTCTACGAGCCAACGGACGGCATGGTCACGCTGGACGGCACCGATATTCGCCAGATCGACCCGGCACAGCTGCGCCGCTTCATCGGGTATGTGCCTCAGGATATCACTCTGTTTCGCGGCACGATCAGGGAAAACATCATCTTCGGCTCTCCGGATGTGGATGATGCGCTCATCCTCCGGGCGGCGGAACTGTCCGGGGTCAGTGCCTTTGTCAGTAAACATGCCAAGGGCTTTGACCTTGAGATCGGAGAACAGGGCCGAGGCCTTTCCGGGGGACAACGCCAAAGCGTCGCCATGGCCAGAGCACTGCTGCATGATCCGCCGATCCTCATCCTCGATGAACCGAGCAGCTCTATGGATAATCGCACTGAAACCCGATTGAAGACCAATCTGAAGCAACTGCTTCCGGGAAAGACCCTGATTCTGATCACCCATCGCGGCTCTCTGCTTGATCTCGTCGACCGGATTATTCTCATCGACAACGCCATGGTCGTGGCGGATGGTCCGCGGGAACAAGTCATGACCGCCATGAAGAGCGGCCAAATCCAAATTTAACCGCAGGCAACCATGGACAACAACCACACACCGGAGAAAACTCCCCCCCCCAAGTCAGCCGGAATCTTTCGACGCTTGCCGGCGGCTGATGTGGATCTCGCCACCGACATCAGGACGACCCTGCTCGTCCAGAGTCCCCGCGGCGGACGGTTCATTGTCTGGCTGACGGCATTATTCTTCATTTTTTTCATCGCCTGGGCGTCCTTTTCCGAAATCGACGAAGTTACACGGGGCAACGGCAAGGTTATCCCCTCGCAACAGATCCAGGTCGTGCAAAATCTGGAAGGCGGCATTCTTTCAAAGTTGCTGGTCCATGTCGGCGATATCGTTGACAAAGACCAACTCCTGCTCGAAATCGACAAAACCCGTTTTTCCGCTCCATACATGGAAAGCCGGGTTTCCTACCTGGCATTAAAAACGCAAATCGCCAGGCTGGAAGCCGAAGCCCATAATACGCCATTCACTGTTCCCAAGGAAGTCGCCAAGGAAAAACCGGAATTAGGCGTCCGTGAACAGCAGTTGTACACTTCCAGAAAAGCGCAGCTAGCCGCCAAACAACAGATCTTGCAGGAACAATACTATCAACGCCGGCAGGAACTTGCCGAACTCCGATCAAAACTCGATGAACTGTCCCGCACCTATGCCTTGTTGCAAAGAGAATTGGCCATGACCAAGCCGCTAATTTCCCAAGGAGCGGTTTCAGAGGTCGAGGTACTACGACTCCAGCGTCAATCCAGTGAAATGAGAGGAAATATCGCAACAGCGAAGATTTCGATTCCCAAGGTAGAATCGAAGATTGCGGAAGCAAAAAAAGCCTTGGAAGAAGCGCAACTGACCTTTCAAAACACCGCTCGCGCTGAGCTTAATGACGCCTATTCGAAAATCGAGGGCATCACCGCAAATTCCGAGGCGCTGATGGACCGCCTCCAACGCACCGAGGTTCGATCGCCGGTGCATGGGACCATCAACCAAATTATGGTCAACACGGTCGGGGGCACCATTCAACCGGGCATGAACCTCATCGAGATTGTTCCGCTGGAAGACTCGCTTCTGGTAGAGGCCCGCATTAAACCCGCCGACATCGCCTTCCTCCATCCCAATCAACAGGCCAAGGTAAAATTCACGGCCTACGATTTCACTATTTATGGAGGCCTGGATGCCTCCCTTGAACATATCAGCGCCGATTCCATCACCGACAAACAAGGGGAGGACTATTACCTTGTTCGTCTGCGGACCAAACAGAACTCCTTGGGAACAAAAAATGCCCCCCTGCCGATCATCCCCGGCATGGTGGTCTCCGTGGATATTCTGACCGGGAAAAAGACCATTCTCTCCTATCTCCTCAAACCTGTCCTGCGCGCAAAATATACCGCCCTGAGGGAGCGATAACATGAATCTCATTCTCTGTTGCGGCAATACCGGCCTCCGGGAACGGTGGTTTTCAGCACTCGATGCATTCTATACCGTTTACCAGGCAGCCACGCTTCAGGA
This sequence comes from uncultured Desulfobulbus sp., assembly GCA_963666685.2. GTDB lineage: Bacteria > Desulfobacterota > Desulfobulbia > Desulfobulbales > Desulfobulbaceae > Desulfobulbus. The sequence goes on along the minus strand of CAXXHZ010000003.1, from coordinate 2,805 downwards.
TCTCAGCATTCTGGTAGGGCAAAAAATCTCCTTTGACCTCCTTTTTCTCCACCGTACCCAGGTGGATCTGGAGATTGTCGCCTACATCCGCAAAAGCCGGCCCGCCTGCAAACTGTTTATACTCTCGGATAGGCCGGACGATACAGAAGGCCTTGATTTTATCCGGCTTGGCGTCATCGGGTATGCCAACAGCTATATCAGCGCGGAACGACTGCAGGAGGCAGCCCGAGTGGTGACCTCGGGCTCGGTTTGGATTAATCAGCAATTAATGCAGCGGCTGATCGCCGAATCAGCACCAGCAAATGGAAAAAATGACGGAATAACAAGAGAAGAGGAAAGGCGGCAACGGTTCCGTCTCCTTTCCGATCGGGAATACCAGATTGCCGGTCTGGTGGCCGAGGGCTTGGCAAACCTGGAGATTGCCGCCCAATTGGATATCACCGAGCGTACGGTCAAGGCCCATCTTGGTGCCATCTATGCCAAGACCTCAACCCGCGGGCGACTGGGGTTGGCCTTGCTGGTAAATCAACCCTCCGTTCCGCAATGAGGAAACAAACCGGCTGAAAACGAATCCATCGCCTCGTTACCCGTGTATCCAAAAACAAAGGCATCCCCTTCTTCCATCATGAAGGAGATGCCTTTTGTCTATGGGATTTTGAACAAATTATCCGTGGGCCAGTGGATCGACAGGAGGAAGCAACGAATCAAGATGATCACCTCCATCCGCATGGAGATCAATGACCACGTCATTGTCTATATCGACAAAAGTATCACTCCCTTCGCCACCGGTCACAATATCGCTGTGGTCGCCCGTAGTTCCCTCCGTACCGGCAAAGAGCTGATCGTCACCGGTCCCGCCATCCAGAATATCGCCAATACCACCGGCTTGATGGGTATTGTTATCAGCCCCGCCGACTAAGATATCAGCGCCATCTCCGCCTTGCAGTTCATCGTCGCCTGCGCCACCGAAAAGAATATCGTCGCCAACGCCACCAATAAGGATATCATTCCCGTCGCCGCCGGCAAGAGTGTCGTTACCGCCCCCCCCCTCCAGGTAATTATCCTCAACATTACCGAGCAGAGTGTCGCCACCGGCACCACCGATCACATTTTCGAAACCAATGATATCATCGCCATGCGCTTCACCTCCGACGGCTCCAGACACGGTACCGGAGGTAAGGTCAACATTCACTCCGACCGTATCATGTAAGTAGGAAAGCGTGTCGTCACCAGCACCGCCATCCAAAGAATCCGCACCTCCGCCGCCTTCGATGATGTCGTTGCCGGAACCACCATGAAGGGTGTCGGCATATTCACTCCCAATGATGATTTCATTCCCGGAGCCGCCCGCAATCACTACTCCTGAACCTGTGTAATCCGAATCGTTAAGATGATACTGGGAGGCGTCAAGGACACCATCACCGTCAAAGGTCACAGAGAAGCTGGAATGAGCAATATCTCCATCCGCATCTTGCACCTCATAGGGGATAACGACTGTTTGGTCATAACCGGACGAACCCGTCTCAATAGCCACAGATGCTATACGATATTCAGCAGTATCCGATCCACCCGCCTCGAAACGAATTTCATCGAAGGTCGCAGAGGAAGTAATATGATAGGTCAAATCATCGCCTGAGTTGCCGCCCAAGCCTCCTATCCCCGTTATCGACCCTTCTCCGACTTGGGTACCATTATCCCAGAGGGTATAGAAAGCGGTTTCAGCGGTTCCGAGGTGATCGAAAACAATTGTTGCTGCAGCCAAATCCATAGCAGCACCCTGAGTCACATGCACTCCATTGGCTCCATTATCCGTCTCAACCGTGATAGAAGAAAAGAATTTAAAAGAGAGCTCCTCGGAATTAAGTGTTGCTTCGGAAGTCCCTGTTCCACTGATTTTTGCCCCCCCGTCCACCCCCACACCTTGAGCGGAATAATTCACTGTTGTTGAGTCATTATTATTATCGACCGCCGTCGCCCACACAAAAAGACCATCGGTGTATTCCACGGTGGAGGTGTTGCCATTGGAACTGATGACCTGTTCCGTGGCACCCGTCGTACCGAACACAGCTTCCGTGGTATTCCCGCCACTTAAAGATCCGCTGAAGTCAATAAGTTGAGTGGAAGATCTACCATCAAGGCCATCATTGATAACAACCGTGTACGTCCCCCCGCTTGCACCATCAGGAGTTACGGTAAAAGAAGCACTTCCATTGCTGGTCACCGCCGACCAACTCCCATCGAGATTATCTTGCCATATGAGAGGAGCACCATCGTTGGTCATTGGTGCTTGCGTCCCCCCCACAAGTGTACTCATCACCGCAGCACCGTTGGTGAGTCCTAAGGTTACCAAGACCGGTTCATCGGCTCCGGAATGGATATCCAGAGAAGCGGTGACGGAATTAAGGGTCTCATTGGCCAGCATGCTATCCTGGCCAGAGGCAGTCGGTACGTCGTTCTCGACAAAAATTGATATTGTATTTCCAAAATTGACAATGTCATGATCAGCATCCTCTACCTGCACAAACTGACCGAGGTTTTTAATTGAAAGCATAGTATTATCGTTAGTCGAACCACCGAAATAGAGCGGTGAATGATCCAACTGATCATTGAGATCAAAAACAGCGGCACCTGTCGTGGCGTTAAGCGTGAAAGTAAAAATTATCCCCGCGCTTGTTGACGCTGTCAGTGTATTGGTATCGGTATCGATCGAATAGTTGACCGTTAGCCCATTAGATTTCAGCCCAGTTGAAAAAGTATCGGGTATCTGGGTCAAGGTATACGAAAGCGGTTCATCAGCTCCGGAAT